>CAVTTN010000001.1:0-10959 GCA_963737655.1 uncultured Planctomycetota bacterium
TCGCGGTTTATGTTCACAAATGTGCGATTATGATGATAATTCGGGTCGCGACGAGCCCCGTCCGCGAGGCCAGGCCTCGAGGAGTATCCCCGGGCTGGCGTCGGGCCGAGGGTCCGGCTTAGGATGGTTGGTGGCATCCTCGACAATCGCGACGAAACCCCGAAGGCCGGAGGTGAACCATGTCGATCGATCCCGAGACGGTCGACCCGGACGGCGATCGGCGCGTGCGTGGAGGATCAATCGATGTCGCTGAATCAGGAACTTCAATACTATCGGCTGCACCTGATCGACATGCTCGGCGTCAACGGAGTGAATGAGGGTAAGTTCGTCGTCATCAAGGGCGAGCACGTCCTGGGGGTCTTCGAGACTTTCGAGGAAGCCCTCGACCTGGGCTACGACCGATGCGGCCTGACGTCTTTCCTGGTGAAGCGGATCGAGCGGAACGAGTCGATCCTCTACTTCTCCCGGCCGATCTGAGCTGTCCATGAGATCGATCGTCGGTCGGATTGAGCGGGCCGGTGCCTTCATCGACATGACGGCCATGGCACCCGGCAAGCATGTCGAGTTACTCCGCAAGCTGGGCCGAGCCGTGCCGGGCTCCAGGACGGTCCGCTCCCTTATCGATACTGGCGCCTCGGACTCCGCCCCGGATTTCGGCATCATCGCGCACCCGGGCCTCATCCCGACCGGTCGGATCAAGGTCCGCTCCTCGACGACCGGCTCCCAGTACGAGGAGCGCGACCAGTACGCCGTCAGCCTGTACATCGGGACTCAGCGAGGCGAAACCGCCGAGTACACGGTCAGCGTCGTCGGCGCCGGCCTGGCGAGCGAGGGCTTCCTGGCGATCATCGGCTGGAACGTCCTGGAGCGGTGTGTCCTGCTTTGCGATGGCCCGAAGAAGACATTTCGGCTCGATTACTGACTCTGTCCCTGGCGGTCATGTCAGGATCACCGGGCTGGCCCGGGAGGAGCTCCTCGATGCGTTTTCGGTGGGCATCGGTTATTCGAACTATCGGACGCCCAGGAGGAAGGCGGCCGCCATCAGGGCGGCCCCGACCAGCGCCGTCAGGAGTCCCAGGGCCCGGCGGCGTTTGACGTAGAACAGGAGGAGCAGCCCGGTCACCGACGCCATCGCCGTCAAGGCGGCCGAGGCGTCGACCACCGCCGACCAGATCGGCCCGGTGTCGCGCCCCTTGTGCAGGTCGTTGACCACCGCGAAGAGGCCGCGCCGCTCCTCGGTCACGCGGTAGCGTCCCGTCGGCCCGGCGGATGAAGGCGTCGGCCGAGTAGCCGGGCCCCTTGAAGGTGACCACGCACTCCTCCTCGTCGGTCGTGAACGAGGCCAGGGCCCCGCGGAGGCCGTGCGCCGTCCGCAGGTGCTCGACCACCTCCAGCTTCCTGATCCCGGACCCCGGGTCGGTGGCCGGACCCCCCTGGACCCAGTCGACGTCCACCCGTCCCTCGGCCTCGACGCTCGTCGCGACCCCGTCGAAGAAGAGCCGGGGGTGGTTCAGGGTGATCCCCGTCAGGCTGAAGAACAGCAGGGCGGCCAGGCCGAACATCGACAGGTAGGTGTGGAGCCAGCGGACGGTCGAGGCCAGCCTGAGCCCGAGGCGTCGGCCCGGGGTCGGGCGTCGGCCGTCGCCCGGGGGCGTGACCGGGGCGGAGTCCGACCTCATCGTTCGGCCCCCTTGCGGCGATATTCGAGGGTGGCGGACTTGATCTCGTCATTCCCCTTCAATTCCTTCGCGAACGCGTCGCCGGCCAGCGTGACCTGCCTCCGGATCAGGCCGTAGCCCCCCTGCTCGCGGACGGCCTCGATCAGGACCGTGTAGGTGCCCGGCTTCAGCGGCCTGCCCTGGTCGTCCTTGCCGTCCCAGAGGGCCGAGTACTGGCCGGGCGGGCGGGTCGGCTGGGCGATCTGGAACACGTCGGTCTTGTTGGCCTTGGTCCGGGCCCGGTCGTCGGCGTACCACCGCTTCAGGTCGGGGATCCATTCGAACGGCCCGGGGCCGCCCATCGAGACCCAGAGCAGCAGGTTCCGGACCGGGGCCCCGCCCTCGTCCTCGACCCAGACCGCGACGTAGGGCCGGCGGTATCGCCCCTTCTCCTGGGGGCGGTTGATCTCGAAGCGGACCAGCAGCTCGTGATCGTCGCCCCAGCCGCCCTCGGCCTCGGCCTCGGCGGCGGCGGCCGGCCTCGACGGGTGCGGCGGCCGCGGGGCCGGCCTCTCGTAGAGGTGCCAGGCGGCGTTCCGGTGGAGCCGGCCCCCGGCGTCGACGATCAGGCAGGCCACCCCCGGCAGGGAGTCGGCCAGCCGGAGGCCCTCGGCGGGCGGCAGGACGTTGAGGATCGTGGCCAGGGCGTCGGCGTCGGCCGACCGCTCGGCGATCACCGTGGCCGAGAGCACGCCGGCGGCCGGCTCGCCGGTCCTGGGGTCGAGGATGTGCGAGTACCAGCGGCCCTCGACCCGGTAGCCCCGATGCTTCGTGGCCGCTGGTGGCGACCGCGCGGTCCTTCACCTCGACCAGGGCCAGCGGCTCGGTCGGTCTCGGAGCCGGGCCGGGGCGCGGCGACCGCGACGGTCCTCGCCAGGCTCGCCCTGGACCCGGAGGTCGCCGCCGACGTTGAGGACCACGCCCCGGACCGCCGGGTCGCCCGCCAGGGCGGCGGCGCAGGCCCGCTCGACGATGTACCCCTTGGCGATCGCGTCGAGGGTCAGCGGGGCGTCGGAGAGCCGCTCGGCGGTCCCGCTCGGGGCGTCGAGCCGCCAGGCCGGGCCGGCCGATCCGGGCCGTCGCGTCGCCTCCAGCTCGGCGCGGGTCGGGGCCCGGTCGCGCCGGGCGGCCTCGGACCAGAGCCTCGAGAGGGCCTCGGACCCGGGGGTCGAAGGCCCCGCCGCTCCGCTCGCGCCAGGCGTCGCTCGGCCGCGAGCACCTCGAACAGCTCGGCCGAGACCCTGACGGGGCCGGCGGGGGCGGCCTGCCAGCGGCGGAACTCGCTGGACGGGTCGTGGTTGCTGAAGATCGCCGCGAGGCGGTCGATCTCCCGGAGCGCCCGGTCCTCGGCCCGCCGGGCGGCCGAGGCGTCGACGGCCCGGACGCTCAGCTCCATCGAGGTGCCCATCACGTTGTCGTGGCAGAAGAAGTAATCCTCCGCGGCCAGGCCGGCCGGGCAGGCCCAGCCGACGAGCAGGAGGGCGAGCGATCGCGGATCGGCGTCGCATGGCGTCTCGCATCCTTCGGGGTTATCTCAGCCGCCGTGCTGGGCGGCCAGCTCGTAGGAATCCAGCCGGAACGTCAAATCATCGGCCAATTGATCATAAGTAATACAAACGCTTCTCTTGGAATTGACTATAGAGTGCGCTCATGTCGCCACTTCAGGCGCGCCGGCTCGCCGGCCTCCATGTGATGGTCCCGGCCCGCGATCAGCACCCCGACATAGTCGATCGAGCGCCTCCCCAGTCGTGCTTCCATTTCGGCGGTATCGGTCATGTCGTCCAGCTTGTAAAACCAATCGATGACCTGACTGTACCCGTGATCAAAACGCGGGCTCCACTCGCGCGTCAATTTCTCGCCATTCTTGATGAAGAGGCTGCTCGGCCCCGCGTCCTCGAGTTCGACGAAGGTGTACGCGCAGAGCCGGTGTCGCCGATCGCGAGATCGCAGCGGAAAGTCCCGAAGAGGTTGTACTCCCTCGCGACCAGGTCGAAGCGGCGGATCGACGGGTTGTACAGCCCGACCAGCGCGGTCAGGTCGCGACGGTCCTCGAAGAAGTCTCGGACGCCTTCTCCTTGAGATCGGGGTGGGCTTGCAGCAGCGATCGTAGTTCCTCGACCTGGGTCTTGCCTTGCGCAAGGTTGAGGGCATGATGGCTGAAGTCGGGCATGGGGCACCCGAGGTCAGGTCTTGACCTTGGCGAAACGTTCGAGCGTCTCGTGGCGCACCACGTCGAGCACCTCCGCGTCCTCGCCCTCCGGGGATCGCACGATCGCCCTCAAGCTGTCGTCGATCCGTATCAAGTACAGATCCGGGTCGGACTTCAACTTCTCGACGATTCGAGGCGGCCAATGGTCCAGGGGTTGACCGGCGAGTGCGGCCAGGCGATCCAGGATTCTGGCTTGATCGGGGGCCGGAAGTTGGTCGAGCGCCGCGAGGGCGCGGCGATGAAATGCGAATCGACCGATTTCCATGTCAAGCCCCCTATCTCGCCGCACATCACCTCGACCCGGCGTTGGGCGGATACGACACACGATTCTCGGCGACCATCGCATGATACCTCAATCACGGACCGCGGAACACGCCCAAGGGCGACGGCGTAGCGCCCCCGGACCGCGTGTAGATGTCGTATTCATCGGTGTAGACCAACCTGCCCTTCGCTATCCTTCGATCGATCAGCGGGCCGATGGTCGCTTGGTTGACGTTCTCCAGCATCCGGATCACGACCTCGCCGCCCCGCCGCAACATCCCGAAGATCGGCGGCTTCTCCTCGGCCAGCGTGCGCCGACCGCGCTCGCCTTTCAGGCGTCGCCTCCGGGGGAGTCGGCCTTTTTCCTGACCGCCTCGGGATGGGCCTTATGTCCGGCCACCATATAGACTTCGTCGCACTCGACCTCGCCCTCCAGCTCGACCGGCGGGCCGCGGTCCACGACCCCCTGGCGGAGTCGCTGGATCATCGCCCGGGCGTCATCCTTGTTGATGTCCAGCTCCTGGGCGATCTGCAACCCCGAGAGGTTCAGCCCCATGAGATAGAGGCAGGCGATCCAGGACCTCAGCGGCAGGTGATGGCCGGCGAAGATGGCGTCGGTGAGGTCGTCGAATCGTTGGCGGCGGCCCCGGCACTCGTAGCGTTGGCGGAGCGGTTGGGTATCGTCCCGACCGTTCTTGATTACCGAGTCGGACGAGCATCGGGGGCAGGTCACGCCGTCGGGCCGGCGCATGTCCCGGATGGTGTCGAAGCACTTGGCGTCCTCGAAGAGATCCTGGATGTTGACCCTCGGGCGACGCCTCGGGACCGGGAAGACGGGTCGGGCTCGGCGGACGAGATGTCCGGCCGAAGAGACCGATTCTAACGATTCAGGGCCCGCTTCGGGCCACCACCCTGGAATTCATCACGATCCATAACTTGTTTTCCTGTAGTTGCTTAGCAAATGATCGCTCGATCAAGGAATCGGGTCGGTCCTCTTCCGAGGATCTGCCCCAATCCTGGATTTCGTGATCATCCCGAGCGGTGATCCTTCGCCCGAGGACCGGGCCCGGTCGAGCCCGGGCCATTCGGCATCGTCTGGTCTCCGGGGGGCGAGTCGCCCTGTTCCAGGTGGCGGATCACCTCCCGGGCCAGCAGGCCGATCAATCCCAGCCAGGCGGCTCGCACCTCCCCGGCCACCTCGGAATCATCGCCATCTTCCAGGGCGATCTCGTCCATCTTATCACGCATCGAAATCGGACTCCCGAGGGGGGGTGGTAACGAAAAAAGCCCCACGCCACCGACGGTGGCGTGGGGCTCGAGGGTCTCGGGCCCGAGTCGGGCCTGGGCGGTCTCGAATCAGGGGGTCCTATGCTGCTCGGCCCGGAGCCTCTCCTGCTCCAGGGTCTCGAACCGGTAGCGAGCGTGCCTGTGCCGACACGTCCGGTCCGAGTCCTCCGGCGGCCCCGTCACTGCCTGGTAGGGGTCATCCAGGCCCAGGGCGTCCAGCTTCTTGGTCAGGACGGCGGTCCGCTGCACCGCCGTCTGGGTGATCCCCAACTCCTGGGCGATCTGTCTCTGCTGCCAGTTCAGGGCCGTCAGCTCGCGGACCCTGGCCAGGTGCGCCACCCGCTGGGGCGGGTCGAACAGGTCGACCACCACCTCGCGGCTCAGGACCCCCACGAGGCTCTCCCAACCTCGCGCCCCGGGCAGCAGCGCCGCCAGCTCGACCGTCAATCGGGCCCTCAGTTCGACGTTGCCCCCGTCGATCGCCCGACACGGCCACACCTCGAGCCTGGGCACGACCCGGCTCATCAGCCGGCCGAACTCGTCGGAATCACGGGCCAACCCCCGGAACGCCTCGTCGAAGGTCGCCACGATCCTCTCCATCGAAGGAAGCTCGGGGGCCGCCCCGGCCGCCTCGATCAACTCGGCCCGATCGGCGACCACCCGGTCGCGCTCCGACTCCAGCTCGCGGAGCTTCTCCCGGAGGGCCCGGCTCGACTCGTCGTCGACCAGCAGGTTCGTCGTCGATCGGATCTGGCGGTCCAGGGTCTGCTCCAGCCGGGAGGATTCGGCCAGACGGGCCTCCATTGTCGCCCTCGCCGCCACCATCCCCCGGCGTACCTCCTCCAACAGGAGGGAGTCGAACTCGGGCAGCGACCGGACCTCGCCGAAGACCGCCGCCGCGATCCGTTCGGCCGCCAGGGGGCCCAGGAAGGTGGTCCCGACCCAGCAGCGGTAGTCCTTCGCCCCGCTGCACATCAGGTGGCCGTCCCGGCCATTGCCGCCGTAATAGTAGAGCCGGCCACAGACGCCGCAGCGGGCGTGCTGGCCGGGCCACGCCGTCCGCTTCCGGGGCACCCCCTTCCGCGGGTCGGACCCGTCGACCGGCTTCCGCCCCCGGTTCGCGTTGCGCCGCTTCAGCATCGCCACCACGCGGTCATACCGGGAGGCTTCGATGAACCCCAGGTGCGGCACCGCGCGCTCCAGCGCTCCTCCGGCGGCGCCTTGACCGAGCGATGCCGGCCGGTCTTGTTGTTCCGCCGGCTCATCTTCTCGTTGTGGACCCGGACCCCCTTGAGGATCGGGTTATACGTCATGTCGCGGCACCAGGCTGACGCTCCATTTGCCCGAGCGGACATAGGGCCCGGGAGCGATGCCGAGCCCGTTGAGGAAGTCGACGACCTCGGAGAACGAGGCCCCGCCCTCGAGGAGGCGGAACCACTCCTCGTAGATCGGTCCCGCCGCCGGGTCCTTGACGACCTTGTCGTCGGTCTTGACGCCCGCCGGCTTGATATAGCCGAACTGGACCGTCTGGATCAGGCCCTCGTTCATGAACCGGTTCCGCGCCGAGCGGCGGATCCGCTGAGAGGTCTCCTTGTTCGCCTGCTCATGCCTCATCGCCGCAAAGAACGCGTTGAACCGCCAGTTGTCCCGGCCGGTGTCGACGCTGTCGTTCAGGGCGATCAGACGAGTCCCGCTGTCCTCGGCATCCTCGCAGATGACGAAGGCCCTCTGGCGACGCGCGATCCGGCCAAGGTCCTCGGTGAGCACCAGATCATGGCGGCGAGATGCCACGCACTCCTCGATCCTGGCCAACTCCTCGCGGTCGAGCTGCTCGCCCGAGCCGCGGGTCGCGAGGATCTCCCATTCGATCCGGCCGTCGTAACGATCCTTCAGATAACGCCTGAGCAGGGCCTCCTGGTCGGCGAGGCTCTTGATGTCTTGGTTCATGCCGCTGATCCGGCACACAACCAGGACGCGGAGCATGACCCCGTTGCGGGGCTTCAGCGGGGGGTCGAGAGGTTGACTCATCGGAGTGGTCGCCTGTTCGATGGGGTGGAATCGCGGTGAGTCTTCGGGATCGATGGGGGGCCAGGTCCCCGAGCAGTGGCGGGGGCGGCCCCGGCCGGCTGGCCCCGGCCTCGAGGGTCGCCGCCGAGTCGGCGTAGGATCGAGGGTGATTCATCGGACACCTCATGCCGGCGGAGCTCCCGGAAGGGCTGGGCCCCGACGGCCCCGCTCAAAGCGGTAGCAGCTCACCTACCCCGATCGTCACCCGGAAGTCCTCCCCGCACCTATAGAGGTTTCGCTGAGTTCGCGTGGAATTCGGCGGGGCTAGAAACACTCATGAATCGCACATCGATGGGTGCAGAATCCTGGCCGCATAACACGGAATGGATTTCGAGTCAATCCCGGTTCTACCAAAACGGTTTCGGTGCGATTGCCCTTGTAGGGATCCTCCGGATGTGCTAACGGGTCATTTGCCTCGCTCGAGGCCGTCATCGGCGTCTCCGGCTAGGATCACTGGCCTTTCGTCACTTGGAGGCCACCGATATCCCGCCGCGAGAAGGATCCGATCCGCCCGCTCACCGACGCCGAGCGCCTGGCACTGACCCAAGTCAGCCGGTCCCAGGCCGCACCCGCCGCCCAGGTCGCGCGGCGATCATGCTCCTGGCCGTTGCCGCCTGCGACGACTACCAGGCGGCAGCCCGCCTCGCCGGCCGACGCTCCGGCTAGGCCGTCTCGCATCTGGTCGCCGCTTCAACGCCGAGAGCCTAATCGCCACCTCGCCCCGTCACGGCGGCCACCCGATAGTCCATGGTCCGGTGGCTCAACGGCGGATCCTTGCCGAGTCACGGAATCGATTTCGAGTCAACCCCAATTTCCTCGAAATTGGTCTTGAACGGATGGTCCAGTTGTGTTAGGCACTCCGGTCCACCGCAAGTGGGGGTAGGTCGCGGCCCGCCGGTGGGAGTTCCCGGTAACCGGCCCACCCTCCCTCGCATCAGTGGCCTTGCGGGCCATGGCCGGCCCGCTCTCGCTCGGCGGCCGCTTCCCTGATCGCCTTCTCGACCCACGGCCCGACGTCCCAGAGCGCCCCCCGGGCCGTCAGCGAGCCAAGGTAGCCCGGTTCCTGTCGCGCGACCTGCACGAGGGTCCGCCCCCGATGCGGCCCGCGCTGGAAGACCAGGCGTTCCCCCTCGTAGCCGAGCCACCCCCCGGCGTCTCCCCGGTGGTTGCACGGCAGGCCCCAGGCCGTCAGCGGCAGGTCCCGGTGCTGGGTCAACTGCGCCTTGAGGACCTCCGCGACCGCCTCGGCGGCCGAGGGCAACCCGCGCCCCGGGACACGGTCCGCCCCGAGGTAGTGCCGCGCCGCGGCGGCCAGGTCGCGCGGCTGGTATCGCCGGTAGATCTCGCCGACGTCGACGAACGAGCGGGGATCCCACTTGAAGTCCACTTCGTGGCGCACAAACTCGTTGTGCAGGAACGGCAGCGTGTAACGCCGGAAGTCGAAGCCGGCGAAGTCGGAGCGGCCCAGGAACCGGGCCAGGCCGGGGGCGACCTCACCGAAGTATCTGGCCTCGGAAACCTGGTCATAGCCAACGCCATGGGCGGCCGTGGCCGCCGGCAAGATGGGTACTTCTGGTTGGATGTAGGTCTGGTAACGCCGGGTGACGATCCCGCCCCGGAGCTTGACGACGGCGACCTCGATGATGCGGTCGAGCAGGGGGTCGAAGCCGGTGGTGGCGATCTCGATGACCGAGAGGTCTCGCCCGGAGGACTCGAGGCTGCGGAATTTCGCGGGCATGACGAGCGGGTCCTGAGTGGCTGCGATGACCTTCCGAAGGCGGAAGTCATCGACGTAGATGGGGACGCCACCCGCCACGCGCGGGTGGCGGAGCGGGAGGCGGATCGGTTGCGCCTTTCCAGGCGAGAGGCTCCGGGTCACGACCCGCTAAGCTCGCCCGAGGGGAAGAAACGCCGTTCAAGCCATCGACCTGCCTGGGATCGAGGCCGGCGTCGAGGGCGAACTCGTGATTTCGTAACGAGCTCGCAGATTCACGCTTGCACGCATGCACCGCGTGATTCACTGGACTTCGGCCGAGTCAACCTACCGCGGGCGGCCCGGGCGGTCGCGCGATGGCACGGGGCTTTCACCTGATGATGACGCATCGCGGCCGGATGTTTAGCGAGCCCGAGCTGAGGCCCGAGGCTCGGTAACGCCGACCTGGGCGACATCCGCGAGGGCCTCGTCGAGATCGCTCGGCGACTGGCGGCTCGCCGGTGCCTCGTGGCCCTTCGACGGCCCGAGGCTCGCCGGGCAGCTCGGAGTCTTCGATCGGCGTTTCGAGAAGGGCTTGTGGGGCGTGACCGGCTTCAGGGGCGCCCCGGTGGCACACGCCTGCCGATCAGCCAGTCCACGATCCTCCGACTCCAGGGGGAGCCACGCCTGGGGCCCCGCGGGGGGCCGGGGGATGGGGCGTTCGACCGACGCCCGAAGGGCCGGACCTCCACCCGGTAGCCCATCACCTGGAGGTGCAGGGCCATGATGCAGGCCGCGTTCTCGTTGTGGCTGTGGACGGTGAACCGGGTGCCCAGGAGATGGCCGCGCGGCTCCTGGCAGAGCCAGCGGACGATCGCCATCCCGCAGTCGTCCCGCTCGTGGTCGACGAAGGACTCGCCGCCGAGGTCGTGATCGAGGTGGACCTCGTCCCAGGGCTCATCCAGCCGGCCGAGGCATTCCTCGACGGTCCTCACCCAGACCGCCTCCGGACGCGTCTGGCCGCGAAGGCCGCGGCGCGGAGCGGGTCGTCGTCGAGGAAGAGGATGCGCATCAAAGGGAGGGCGTCCGGCGGGGGGCCGGGGGCTCGATCCGATCCCGGGCCCGGGGAGGGGGAGGGGTGTCGCCAACAAAAAAGTCCCGGCGGTGCTCCGCCGGGACCGGGTTGAAGATCGCGATCGGGCCGGGGATGGCCCGCCGGGTCGACGGGGTCAGGCGATGGCGGGACGACGGGCTTCTTCCGGAGCAGGGTCGTCAGCGGTCCAGTCCGCCGCCGATGCCCATCAAGAGCAAGGACGAGGGCTCGGGGACGGCACGACGCCGACGAGCACGGTGGCGTCCAGGGTGGGGTCGTAACCATTCGTCGGCGGCGGCGTGAGCAGCGATGGCGCCGTTAGTATCGGATCCCTGAAGACGTCGGTCTGGGCCCGGCCGGCCGTGGCCAGGAGGTTGATGTCACCGAGGGCCCCCCCCGCGGGGGCGCTGGCCAGGGCCGTGAGAGTGAAGGTCTCGAGGGGCCCGTCTGGCCGAGGGAGATCGTGATTGCACGATGTGTTGGTGACGATGGAGGTTTGAATCAGGCCCTTCGAAATCCCGGGAGGACGTTGTAACCATTGGGGTCGATACGTTGACTGGCGTCGAGCGTGCCCAGCATGACGTTGGAGACCGAGAACCGGGTCGCGTCAAAGGAGATCTCGATGTCGGCG
>CAVTTN010000002.1:4800000-7603827 GCA_963737655.1 uncultured Planctomycetota bacterium
ACGCCGACCTCCACGGCCCTCGGCGACCTGAACATCTTCGCCAAGTACATCCTCAAGCAGAACAAGCAGACCGGCAACCTGCTCTCGGCCGGCTTCTCGATCACCCCGCCGACCGGCTCCAGCACCTTCGGCGGCTCGAAGTACATCCGGCCGCTGCACACGACCGAGCTCCAGCCGTTCCTCGGATACATCTTCAACTTCGGCAAGTTCTACATCCAGGGCTTCTCCGAGCTCGACGTCCCGGTGAACTACCGAGACGTCACGCTGATCTACAACGACGTGGGCTTCGGCTATCGGCTCTACATGAACGAGGACCGCAACGCCTTCATCACGATGGTCGCCCCCACGTTCGAGGTCCACTCCAACAACCCGCTGAACCACCGGAACCCCTACAACAAGAACGACCCGGCCGCCTCCACCGACGTCCTGAACCTGACCTACGGCATGAACGTGCAGTTCTACGGGACGTCCAACCTGGCCGTCGGCTTCGTCACCCCGACGACCGGGACCAAGCCGTTCGATTACGAGGTGATCGCCCTGTTCAACGTCTACTTCGGCCGCTCCCGAGCCTTCCGGCCCGCCACCCCCCCGCCGTTCTACGGCGGTTGAGGCCACGCCCTCCCCTCGCCATCGGATCGCTCCTTCGTCGGGCCGGCCTCGGCCTGCCGCCGTGGCGGATCGGCAGGCCGAGGCCGGCCCGACGAGGAACCGGCGAGCGATCCGACCGGGATTCTAGGTCACGACCGAACCCACTCCCGAGAACGTCCGCCAGGTGCCGTCGCGCAGCACCTCCCCGATCGCCTCCACGGCGGCCTCCGGCTCGTCGTCTCGGGTGTAGAAATGCGGGGAGAGCCGGATTCCGACCCCGGGGCGATAGTCGCACAGGATCTGGCGGGCCTTCAGCGCCTTCGAGACCTCGTATCCGTGGGGGACGTCCAGCGCCACCGTCCCCCCGCGTTTTGCCGAGTCGCGGGGCGTTTTCGACGGGAACCCCCGGGCGTCGGCCAGCTCCAGGAGCCCGCCCGTCTGGCGGATCGACTTCGCCCGGATCGCCCCGACGCCGATCTCCCCGACGATCTCCAGGCCCGGCCTCGCCGCGTACAGGGCCGGGACGTTCGGCGTCCCGTGGAGGAACCGCCACGAGTCGGCTCGACGGTCCATCGCGGGCTCGAACCCGAACGGCCGGAGGTGGGCCATCCAGCCCGTCAATCTCGGCGAGAGCCCGGGGATCAACTCGGGCCGGACCCGCAAGAACGCCGCGCCCGGCCCCCCGCAGAGCCACTTCAGGCATCCGCCGATGTAGACATCGATCCCCTCCGCCTCGACGTCCACCGGGATCGAGCCGACGGCCTGATAGCCGTCGATGATCGAGACCGCGCCGTGCGCCGGGCCCCTCGGCGATCGCGGCCACGTCCTCGACGAACGAGCTCCGGAACGCCACGTGAGAGACGTTCACCAGCGCCGTCCGATCGTCGATCGCCTCGACGACCCGTCCGGCGTCGATCGTCGAGCCGTCGTCCGACGGGACGACCACGACCCGCGCGCCTCGCGCCTTCTGGGCCTCGATCAGGTACAGAATCGACGGGAAATGCAGGGAATCGGTCACGATCGTGTCGCGGCCCGGTCGGAAATCGAACGCGCTGAAGATCACCTCGTGGGCGATCGTCACGTTCGGCTGGAAGACGACCTCGCCGGCCTTCGCGCCGATCAGAGGCGCCACCCGATCGCCGAGGTCGCCGACCATCGTCCACCAGGTCTCCTCCCAGGCCCGGACCCCGCGATCGGCCCAGGTCCGGGCGTAGTCGATCAACGCGAGCTCGGCCCCTCGGGGCATGGCGCCGAGCGAGTTGGAGATCAAATAATTCGTCGATCCGAGGATCGGGAAGCGGTCGCGGTAGGAGAGCAGAGGGTCGGCCGTCATCGCGTCGGGACCTCCCGGTCAATCGTCCGCAAGATGGCCCGGACGGGGCTGGCGTCGAACCCGACGAGCCGCAACGGCAGGGCGATCAGCTCGTAATGGCCGTCGGGCACCTCGGAGAGCACGAGCCCTTCGAGGATCGCCATGTCCAGGCCTAAAAAGGCGTGATGCGCGTCCAGACTCTTCGAGGAGAACGGATCGACGCTCGGCGTGTCGATGCCGATCAGGACGACCCCCTGGGCGTGGAGCCTCTCGACCAGCGCCGGGTCGATCGCGGCGAAGTCCTCGCGGAAGGTGTGGGGGTCGGGAGCCGTGCCGGTGCGGATCAGGACGCGGGGCGAGCGGATCGGCGCCGCCAGATCCTCGAACCGGACCAGGCCCGCCGGCCCTTCGGCGGCCCCGACGACCTGGCACGGGCCGAGGTAGAGTCCCAGATCGCGCGATTCGATCGTCGGCGCCCCCGGGCCGTAATGGCTCGGCGCGTCGGCATGGGCGCCGAGGTGGACGGTGGCCCTCAAGGTCGAGAGCGTGATCGGATCGCCCCGATCCAGGTCGAGCAGGACCTCCCGGGTCGGCGGCGAATCCCCCGGCCAGACGGCCAGGCGAGGCGAGATCGGCGGCGAGATGTCGTAAATCATGGTCCGGTCCAGCTTAGGCCGACGACGGCCCGACGGCCAGCGGCCGGCGACCGCGAAAAACTGACCCCTGATGACGTCGCAGTCCGGTGGCGTCATAATGCGGCGAGCCGGCCCGAGAGAATCCCCGGAGGGGTCCATGAGCGTCACCGCGCATCTGTCACCGATCGCCGAGGCGGTCGTCCACTCCAACGCGGGTCGGAAACCGAAGCGTTTGAGGCGGAAATTCCGCCTGATGAGCCGCGATGCGTTCGCGTTCTTCCGGGGGGCCGACTCGCTGTTCGCCCAGGCCTGGGCGGACCTGGCCCCGAGCGACCCCGGGCCGGCGATCCTGCTCTCGGGCGACCTTCACCTCGAGAATTTCGGCGCCTACCGCGCGGATTCGGGCGACTATCGGTTCGACGTGAACGATTTCGACGAGGCGGCCGTCGGCCCGGCGTCGCTGGACCTGGTCCGCTGCACCACGAGCATCTTCCTCGCGACCGAGCAATGGCGGATGTCTCCCACCCGGGCGGCCGGGATGGCCCTGGCGTTCCTGGATGCGTACCGGGCGACGATCGCCGGCGAGGCCAAGGACGGGCGGATCGGCCAGATCGCCCCCAGGAGTGGCCACGGCCCGATCTGGGAACTCCTGGCCGAGACGGCCGCCGGCTCCCAGCAAGGGCTCCTCGAAGGCCAGACCCGCCAGAAGTCCTCGGGCAAGCGGATGATCCGCCGGACCGACCGCCATCCCGGCGTGGGCAAGGTCCGGGCCCGCGAGGTCGCCGAGGCCATCGAGGGGCTCGGCCGCTCGATGGGCGACTCCGAGCCGTTCGAGGTCCTGGACGTGACCGGGCGGGTCGCCGGCCTGGGGAGCCTGGGCCTCCGGCGGTATCTCGTCCTGGTCCGGGGCCGGGAGGACTCGGGCGGGGAGCGGCTGTTCGACGTCAAGGAGGTCGTGCCCTCGGCCCTGACCGGGGCCCCCGGGGTGACCGATCCGGGCTTGCCCGGGGGCGAGTCGGGCCGGGTCGTCGGCGCCCAGGCGAAGCTCCAGGCCGAGCCGACCGCCGGGCTCGCCCCGCTCGCCATCGGCGACCGGCCGTTCCGCGTCCGCGAGATGATCCCGGAAGAGAACCGCGCGAGCCTGGAGAGGCTCCACCGCGACCCCGAGAAGCTCGCGCTGGCCGTGGCGGTCGCCGGCAAGGTCGCCGCGTGGTCCCAGCTCCGAGGGGCGGATTTCGGCCCGGAAGACAACCGCTCCGCCGCCCTGGTGGCCTGGGCCTCCGGCCCCACCCTCGACGCGATCCTCGCCGCCTCGGCCCGATGCGCCGACCGCACCCGCAAGGAGTTCCTCCAGTTCAGCGCCGACTACCGGGCCGGGCTGATCAAGCCGCCGGTCAAGCCCGAGGCGGAGTGACCCGATCGAGCGAGGATCGCCCCATGATGAACGACCCGACGGGCGCGGCCCTGATCGTGGTGGCCGTCGGCGCCGCCCTGTTCCTGCTCGTCCGGATCGCCCGGACGGGCGTGCCCGGCCTGTCCCCGAGCCGGTGGGTGAAGGTTGGGTATCCGCCGTCGAGGATCGTCCCGGAACCGCTCGGGCCGGCGGGCCCGGAGGACCTCGACCTGTCCCACGGGAAGATTGACGCCCTCCGCCAGAGTGGATTCGCCGACATCGGGATGTTCGGCCACGCGGGTCAGCCGGGGCGGCCGCTCTGGGCAGGCATCCACCGGACCGAGGGTATCACCGCCGTCCTCTCGGTGATCGGCCAGCCCGGCGAATGCCTGGAGCTGAGCTCGCACTACCAGGACGGCACGAGCTTCGCCACCGCAGTCGGCCCGCTTCTCGGCTGGAACGACCCGGCCGAGGGCTGGAGCATCGAATCGCTCCAGGAACTCGACACCGCCGAGGCCGTCCGCCGCCACCTCGAAAATCGGCCCCGGAAGCCGCTCGACCCCGACCTTCCCAGCACGTTCGCCGAGCGATACGCGGCGAGGTACGCGAGGATCATGGACTGGCGGAACGCCCGAGGGGGCTTCACCGAGGAGGAGATCCGCCGCCTCCAGGCCCTGACCGGGGCCTCCACCGACGAGGCCGACATCTCCCGGATCGTCGGGGCGATCCGCCTCCGGGCGCGGGTCGCCCTCGACGCGACCCTGAAAGAGCGGTTCCTCGAACGAGCCGCCGGCCTCGGTCGCGACTTCTCCCCTCAGAGCCATCGGCTGGTGATCGTCCACGACGGCTGGACGCGGTACGATATCGACGGGGCCATCGCCCGGTTCTCCCGAGGAATCCTCAAGGGAGCCGACGTCGTCGGCCCCGACGTGCCCGCTCGGGTCGCCATGGAGGTCCTGAATCATCGGCTGAAGAGCGATGCCCTGGAGCTGGTCGGGCGGATCGAGGCGCCGGTGGAAGCGGATGTGTATCTGAGGCCGTGACGGGTTGACACCATTCGCTGCCGAGGATCGAACCGGAGGCGTGACGCGATGGGGACGTTCGTGGGGATCGACCTCGGGACGACGAATTCGGTCGTCGCCCACCGCAACGCCTTCGGCCGGCCGGAGGTCATCGCCAATCGCGAGGGGCAGAACGTCACGCCGTCGGTCGTGTACTTCGGCACCGAGCCGCCGGTCGTGGGGCAGGAGGCGAAGGAATATGCCCGGCTCGGCGACGACCAGATCGCCAGCTTCTTCAAGCCCCACATGGGCTCGGCGCTCTTCCGGCTGAGGTTCCACGACCGCGATTACGACGCCACGGACCTCTCCGCGCTGGTCCTCGGCCGCCTGAAGGAAGACGCCGAGGCGAAGCTGGGCGAGTCGGTCGATCGCGCCGTGATCACCGTGCCCGCCTACTTCGCCGACGCCCAGCGCAAGGCCACCATCGAGGCCGGCCGCCGCGCCGGGCTCGACGTCTTGCGGATCATCAACGAGCCGACCGCCGCGGCCCTGGCCTACGGCCTCCAGAAGACCGGGCCGGGCGAGACCGTGCTGATCTACGACCTCGGCGGGGGGACGTTCGACGTGACCGTGGCGAGGATCACGCCCGAGGAGGTCGCGGTGCTCTCCACGGCCGGGGACCACGACCTCGGCGGCAAGAACTGGGATGACCGGATCGCCACGTTCCTCGCCGAGAAATTCGCCTCCGAGACCGGCATCGATCCGCTCGACGACCCGATGATGTTGAATGAGGTGCTCGTCCGGAGCGAGCAGGCAAAATGGACGCTTTCCGAGCGTTCGGCCGCCCGCGTGACCCTCCAGATCGGCACCGAACGACGCTCTTACGAGATCACCCGGTCCGAATTCGAGGGGATGACGTTCCCCCTGATGGACCGCACCCGGAGATTGACCGAGGAGGCGTTGGGCGAGGCGAAACTGTCGTGGGACCGGCTCGCGGGCGTCCTGCTCGTGGGCGGATCGACGCGGATGCCGATGGTCCGCCAGTACGTCTCGCAGATGTCCGGCCAGCCGCCCCGGGCCGGGGTGAACGTGGATGAAGTCGTCGCCCTCGGCGCGGCGATCCAGGCGGCGATGGACGTCGGCCAGTCGTCCGATTCGGCCACGCCGAAATTCACGCTCGTCGGCGCCCGCCGCGTGAGCGACGTGATGGCCCACAGCCTGGGCGCCGTCGCCGTGAATCCCGAAGGCACCGCCTATGTCAACGACATCATCATCCGAAGAAATGTCCCGATCCCCGCCGAGAACATGACGTCCTATCTGCACGAGACCCACGCCGGCAAGAACGAGACGCTGGAGGTTTATTTGACCCAGGGGGAGAGCGCCCATCCGTTGGATTGCTCGGTCCTGGGCAAATACGTCTTCTCGGGCATCCAGGCGACCGACCGGGAGGTCACGGTGGACGTGGGCCTCTCCTACGATGCCAACGGCGTGGTGCAGGTCCGGGCCGTCCAGAGGGACACGAAGCACCCGCTCCTCATGAGGGTCGAGCCGGTGCCGGACGACCTCTCCTGGCTCGGCCGCCCGCCGGTGGCGCCGACGTTCGAGGCCCCGGCCGAGCCGGTCCGCGTGTTCCTCCTGATCGACTGCTCGGCGAGCATGGCGGGCCATCCGTTGATGGAAGCCCAGAAGGCCGCGCGGGCGTTCCTGGACAAGTGCGACTTCACCTCGACGGAGGTCGGGCTGATCTCGTTCTCCGACGAGGTCAGCCTCCAGGCCGAGGCCACGGACAACGTGCGGAAGGTCCAGGCCGCGCTCGCCCGGCTCGAGGCCGACGGCACCACGAACCTCTCCGACGCCCTGGAGATGGCCCGCTCTCACCTGAGTCTCGACGACCGCCGCCGCTACGTGGTGATCCTGACCGACGGCTACCCCGACTCGACCGACGCGGCCATCGACCAGGCCGACCGGGCCAAGGGTTCGGGCATCGAGATCGTGGCCATCGGCACCGGAGACGCCGACCGCGAGTACCTCCGCCGCCTGGCCAGCACGGAGGAGGGCTCGATCTTCGCGAGGCAGGGCGAGCTCGTCCAGGCGTTCGGCCACATCGCCCGGGTGATCGCCTCGGGAGGGCGAGGCTTGCGGAAGATCTAGAGGCATGTCAGGCTGATACCCCGGGTGGCATGCCCACGTCCGCCTGGGCATGTCTTCGGAGCGGCTCGGCTCGATGGGCTTGAATCCCTTGGGATCGAATGGAAGACATGCCCACGCGGACGTGGGCCTGCCACCCGGGAGCGGGGAGAATCCACGTGGCGGCCGGTTCAATCTTCGAGACTCTGGGCCGGACGTCTCGGATCGCCTACGACCAGGCCATCGCCGGGGCCGTCGGCGCGGTGTTCGGGCTCGATCTCTATGCCGAGACGGTCCACTCCAGCGACCTGAATACCCGGGACGCGCTGGCCGGGGCGTTCATCGGCGGGTCGATCGGGTTCGTGCTGAACGCGGCGGGGGCGTTCCGCGATCGGGCGTGGCTCCGGCTGTCGAGGACGGCCACCTGGGGCGCCGTCGCCGGCGCCGTGGGAGGCGCGGCCGGGCTCCTGATCGGCGAACGGGTGCTCGGCGGGTTCCAGGGGGGCGTGATCGGCCGGGCCGTGTCGTGGTCGATCCTGGGCCTGGGGATCGGGCTGAGCCAGGGCCTGGCGTATCGGTCGATGCAGAGGCTCCGGTTCGGCCTGATCGGCGGCGGGATCGGCGGGTTCGTCGGCGGATTCCTGTTCGAGATGCTTCGGGACCGCCTGGGGAACCGGTATGATCTGAGCCAGGGCCTCGGCATGGTGATCCTCGGCGCGGGGCTGGGGCTCTGCCTGGCGCTGGTCGAACAGGTGCTCGGACGGGTCTGGGTCACGGTCCTGAACGGCCGTCAAGAAGGCCGATCGTACCTGCTCGCCTCGCGGGTCTCGGCGCTCGGGCTGGACGAGAGGGCGGAGGTCGGCCTCTTCGGCGACCCGAACATCGCCCGCCGCCACGCCGAGATCGAGCGGAGCGGACCCGGATTCGTCCTCCACAACCGAGACGACAAGGGCCGGACCAAGATCAACGGCCAGCCCGTCACCAAGCCGAGAGACCTGAGCGACGGCGACCGGATCGAGCTGGGCCAGACACTCTTGATGTTCCGAAAACGCTGAAAACTCGCAGGGCAGGCCCTGGCCTGCCGGGTCAGGTCCGGGACGGCAGGCCAAGGCCTGCCCTACGAATCCACTCTGACAAACCGTGACCCCGTGGTTCGTCGATCCGAGAAAACTGCCCGAGGGACCAGGATTGCGATGAGTGCCAAGGGAGCCGACTCCTGGTCTTTGGAGGTCGTCCGGGGAAAGGACCTGGGGAAGCGGTTCGCGCTGACGGCCCCCTCGCTCGTCCTCGGCAACGCGCCGGGCCGGGATCGGCGCTCGACCTGGCCGATCAGGAAGGCAACGCACCCCGGCGAATGGCCCCGAAGCAGGCCCAGATCGACCGATCCGGGGCCACCCTGACCCTCCGCGACCTGGACAGCCCCGGCGGGACGTTCGTGAACCGCCAGCGACTGCTCGCCGGACAGGCCCGCGCGCTGGCCGAGGGAGACGTCCTCCAGCTCGGCGGGGTCCAGTTGAAACTGGTCCGCGAAGGCGCGAACAACGGCGCCCCTTCTCCTGCCCCTGCCCCTGCCCCGGTTCCGGCCCCAGCGCCGGCCCCGGTCCATGCGGCACCGACGTCCTCGGGCTTCCCGTTCACGCTCCGGCCTTCGGGCGCGACGTGCCGGACCTGGGACGATTTCCTCGTGGTGTCGGCGCAGAGGTGGGGCGAGCTCCGGGACGAGCTGGAATCCGGCCGATTGGCGGCGTTCGTCCGGGGGGTCGGCCGATCCGATCTCGCCCCCGAACCCGCCGGCCCGGCCGACGAGCGGCTCGACGCCTGGCTCGCGAAGCTGCCGACCACCAAACCGGCGCGGGCGGAGCTCGACGTCCACCCGCGAACCCTCGTCTTCCGGGCCGGGGCGGGCGGCGGGACGACCCGGAAGAAGGTGCAAATCGCCAACGCCGGCCATCGTTTGCTGAGGACCACGGCCCGCGTCGAGCCTCCGTCGGCGACGTGGTTGAAGGTCGATGCGGCGGGGCCGATCGTCACCGTCGAATCGACCGACCTGGCCATTGATGTGAGCGTCCCCGAAGGCCTCGCGAAGAGGCTCTCCGCCTCGATCGTCCTGGACAGCAACGGCGGGTCCGCGACGGTCGCCGTGACGGTCGAACCGATCGGCGCGAAGGACGCGATCCCGAGCGTGTCGTCCCCTTCGGCGGCCCTGCCGTCGCTCGGCCTCCGCGAGCGGATCGCGACGCAGCCGGCCGGGACGAGGCTGGTGGGCTGGACGGCGGTCGCGGCGCTCGGTCGGCTGGCGATCGCGGGGGCGGCGGCGATCCCGTCCCAGGTCGGCCTGCCGACGTCCGGCTCGCCGCCCGATTTGATCGGCCCGGCGGCCTTGCTCGCGATCGTCGGGGCCTTCGCGGGGATGACGTTTGCCGCGAGGCGGAAGGAACTCCGAGAAATGCCCTTCGCCGGGTTCGCCGGGGGGGTCGGCGGCGTGATGATGGCCTCGGTCGTCGTCGCCATCTGCCGGACGGCCGAGAGGGGCCACGGGCTCCTCGTCGCCGTGGCGATCTGGGCGGCGATCGGCGCGGCGATGGCCGGGCTCTCGATCCTCCTCGTGCCCGAGGCGAAGCCGAAAGGGGGCGGATCATGAGCCTTTCGCCGTCCAGACATCCCTGGCTCTCGTTGCCACGCTCGGCGAGGGAATGCCGCCTTGCACGCTCCGCGTGCCTGCGGGGCCGAGGCGCGGGACCGAAGACGCAGGGCGTCGAAGCCGGCATCCCCTCGCCGAGCGCGGGAACGAGGAGGAAGGGCGTTGGACTCGGTGAAAAAGTCCTGCTCACCCTGCTGATCTCCGCCCTCTTCGCCCCCTCCGCCCTCGCCCAGCAAGCCCCGGACGACGCCGAGATCCGTCGCGCGATCGACAAGGGCGTGGCGTATCTCCGGGAGACCCAGGACCCCTCGGGCCGATGGAATTTCTCGTTCAATCACGACCACGCCCTGGGCATCACCGCGCTGGCCGGGCTCGCCCTGATGGAGAACGGCGTCGATCGCGACGACCCGGCCATCGTGAAGGCGGACAGGGTCGTCCGGTCGCTCGTGGCCCGCTCGGACCAGACCTACGACGTGACCCTGGCGATCCTGTTCCTCGCCCGGAGGATGCCCGGGAGCCGCGGCGAGGACGACGACCTGATCCGCGACCTCGGCGCCCGACTCGCCGCCGGACAGGGCAATGGGATGTGGTCGTACAACCTGCCGATGGGCTCCGGCTCGGGCTCCGGATCCGGCTCCGGCGCCGGCCGGAAGAGGCGAAACGGCGGGACGATCGGCGGCCCCGGCGACAACTCGAACACCCAGTTCGCGCTGCTGGGGATCTGGACCGCCACCCGCCACGGGTTCGCCGGCAATGACGCCCTGGCGGCGATCGACGAGCATTTCCGCTCCACCCAGAACCCCGACGGGCGATGGAGCTACGGCGCCAGCGGCCCGGGGGCCGACGCCATGACCTGCGCCGGGCTGATGGGCCTGGCCATCTCCGCCGCCCGTCCCGAGAAGGCCGAGAAGCAGACCGCCCGGGCCCGGGCGCGGCGCTCGCCGCCGACCCGGCGTTCGTCAAGGGACTGGCCGCCGTCTCGGCCGACGCCCGACGGCTCGACGCCGGTTCGGACATCTATTACCTCTGGTCGATCGAGCGCGTTTGTGTCGCCCTGGGGCAGAAGAAGCTCGACGGCTTCGACTGGTATGCCAAAGGGGCCCGGGAGCTCCTCGGCCGCCAGCAGGCCGACGGCTCGTGGCCCCAGGGCCGATGGGGCGCCCTGCCCGACACGTGCCTCGCCCTGCTGTTCCTCCGCAAGGCGAACCTGGCGTTCGAGCTCGACCGCGTCCTGAAGCTCCCCGACCCCGACCGCCCCGCCAGGCCCGCCGGCGAGAAGGCCCCCGAGCCGCCGAAGGCCCCAAGGGGCGACGGCGGCGACGCCGAGGTGATCGTCCGAGGGACCTCCGAGCGCGAATTCCCCGAGATCGCCCTGGATTTCGAGCTCAAGGCCGCCGACGGCCAGGCGATCCTCGACGCGACGAAGGACGACTTCCGCGTGACCGAGTACGGCGAGCCCGTCGAGATCCGCAGCTTCCGCAGCCCCTTGAGCAAGGAACCCAGGCCGACGACCGTGGTCCTGGTCCTCGACCGCAGCAAGAGCATGGAGGAAGAAGACCGGATCGGCGGGCTGAAAAAGGCCGTGGGCAGCTTCCTCGCCAATCAACCGGCCGGTTCGCGAGTGGCCGTGATCGCGTTCGGATCGGAAGTCGATCTCATCTGCAACTTCACCGACGACGCCGGCAAGGTCCAGAAGGCCGTGGACTCGCTCACCCCCGGGGGCGCCATGCGCTATTACGACGCCGTGAGCGAGGCCGTAAAGCTCCTGGCCAGGGAACCCGGCCGCCGCGCGATCCTCGCCATGACCGACGGCGAGGACACGTTCAGCCAGACCGCCACGCTGAAATCGGTCGTCAACGAGGCCCGCAACGAGGGGCTGCCGGTCCACACCCTGGGGCTCGGCTCCGAGGACGAGATCGCCACCGACGACCTCAAGGCCCTGGCCGACGGCACCCGGGGCCAGTTCTTCGCCGCCACCCAGGCCGAGGGCCTCCGCGCCATCTACGAGGAGATCGCCAAGGGGCTGGGCCAGGCGTATTCCCTGACGTACCGGACCGACCGCAAGCTCCCCGACGGCACCCTCCGGCCGATCACCGTCTCCTATCGCAAGAGTGCGAAGGTCGGGACGGCGCAGGTCTACATCCCGGGGATGGTCGTCCCGGCGGCGGGCTGGTCGCCTTTGTTCCTGATCCTGGTCGCGGGCCTGACGTTCCTGGCGATCCTCCCGGGTCGCCTGCGCCGGCGGGCCGGTTGAGAATTCGGAGGATGAACCGCCAAGACGCCAGGATCGCCAAGGAAAGAGGAAGACGAGAGAGGAGTCTCGGAGTGAAGCGGCCGAGGCAGACTCAGGGCCTTCGGCAAGACGCAGATTACGCAGATTACGCAGATTAAATTCACGGATCTTTATTTCATTAATCTGCGTAATCTGCGTAATCTGCGTCTTGCCGAAGGCCCTTCCTGAATGGATTGTTTTGATCGAAGTGCCTACTCTTCATGATGTTTAAAAATTGGCATTCTAAACAATCTTGCTCTTTCCTTGGCGATCCTGGCGGCTTGGCGGTTCATCCTCCCCGGAGATTCGACGCTTGACCCCGCCGCCGATCCGTTATCCGCTGCCGATGCTGCTGGCGATCCTCGTCCTCGGCCTGCTGGCGTGGAAGGGGGAGGCGTGGTCCCGGCCGTGGCGGGAGGCGATGGCGTCGGGCCTGGATCGGGCCGTTCATGGGCCGCCTCCCCCGGCCTCGACGGCCCCCCAGCGCCTCGCCGGCCCGGTGACCCGGCGGGTCCTGCTGCTGGAGCCGGGCGTGGCCGCCACCGATCGGCCCGAGGGCTCGACCGTCGAGACGATCCGGTCGCGGATGTTCGCCGACGTGTTCGACGTCTGGCCCCGATCCGGCCCGCCGACCCATTTTCGGATCGGCAATCGCCGGGCGATCGGCTGGGTGCCCGCCTCGAAGGCGCTGGAATGGAGCTCGCGATTGACCGTGCGACCCGCCTCGGGCTCGCTGGCCCTGGCCGATTCTCCCGGAGGGGTGGCCGGGGCGGCCCAGGCGGTGGCGGCGGTGCCGATGCCGGTCCTGGAGGTCCGGGCCGACGCGGTGAAGGTCGCGGCGTGGTCGGTGGAGAGGCCGTGGTCGGAGGTGGCGGCCGTCGGCTGGCTGCCCCGGGGCGAGGTCTCCGACGAGTCGTGGGGCGTGTGGCTCAACCGCGACGAATTGCTCGCCCTGATGGGCCGGGCCCTGAATCCCGACGGCTCGGAGCCGATCGAATCGGCCTCGTGGAAGGCGATCACCGGCCGACCGACCGACCCTCGCCCTCTTTCCAACACGGACCGCAAGGCGGTCGCCGCCTGGCTCGGGCCGATCCCGAACTCGACGGCCCGCCCGGACCCCTCGGCGCTGTCCGAGGCGCTGGCGAGGGTCAATGAGCAATGGTCTGCCGAGGCCTCGTGGGGCGGCCTGGAGTTCCGCGCGGTCCCTCTGAGCCTGTTTCCCCGGTAGGACCGACTTCGGGCCATTCCGCGTAACGGCCCGCGATCGGGGGACTTGCGACCGCCCCGGCCGGATGTGACGATCCGGCCCGACCCGGCAAGCCGCGGAAACCTTGCCGGTTGGCATGGTCGATGCAACCCTGCCGCTGGCCCGCCGAGGACTCCCGGCCGGTCGATCCGTTCGGCCGGGGACCGCCCGCGCCTCGTCTCCCTCAGGATGGCCCGCGACCGCCTCATCCCGGACGGCCCGGCCGCCCGGAACCGTCGGCACGACCCCACCGTCTCGGGGGTCTGGAGAAGGTTTGCGGTCAAGAGGGCGGGAGATTCGGGCGATCCAGAGTCTACTGATCGCCGTTGAGTCGAGTCGCCTCGATCTCCGGCCACCCGAATGGTTTTCACCCGCGGAGAGGAGTCATGAAACACCGGACCCGCGCCTTGTCACTCGCCCTGATGGCGGGATGGGCGGCGAGCCTCGGGGCTGCCCCCGCCACGCCCACGTATATCGGCATCGATGCCACGATCGCCAGGATCCAGGCCGATTGGGCGAAGCCCGGGGCCACCGCCGGCCCCAACGCCCCCGGTTGGAACGCCCTGTTCGACGCGATCCGCCAGGACCTCGCGGCCTACGGCTCGGCCCGGACCGAAGACGAGAGGCTCGCGGCCCTGGGGCAAATCTACCGCGTCTCGGTCTCGCTCGAAGGCGCGAGCTGGCCCCCCGCGGCCGACCTCCGCGAGGAGATCCGCCACTGGCTCCGCCCCCGGGTCGCCCTGGCCTGGGCCGAGCGCCGGCTCGTCGAATCGGTCCGCGGCCTGCCCGCGACGGCCGATTCGGGCGCCCAGGGCAACCGCGACCGCTGGATGAAGTTCATCGGCGATGACCTCGGCACCGCCCTCCGCGAGTACGAGGCCGCCACCGAGGTCCGCCAGAAACGGACCGCGCTGGGACGCGTCTACTCGAACCTCAACGCCCTCCAGAAGACCAATCGGACGAACCCGTGGGGGCCGTCGATCGAGCTCCAGACGGCCCTGAACGACCTGTTCAACGGCCCGAACCTCCAGGCCACGGCCGACTCCGCGTCGGTCTCGCCCCGGCTGGCGAACTTCGTCGTCGAGAGCGGCCCGGTCACCCGGAACGGACAGACGGCGTATGTCACCGCCGGGCCGTACCTGGGCTTCGGCCTGATGGCCAGCGACGACGGCATCATGTTCTTCAACCGCCAGGCGCTCTCCAGCGTCACGCCGATCAACGGCTTCCAGCAGCAGGTCGGCCAGGACGCCCAGGGCAAGAAGGCGGCGAAGCTCTACCGGTTCGACGCCACGTCGTATGACCAGTCCGTCCTCACGGTGATCGCCGTCCTGAGGCCGACCGGCCTCCAGCTCTTCCCGGAGAGCTCGCACCAGATCAGCGCGACGGTCGGCTCGGTCCCCCAGCCGGGCAAGGGGCTGGCCCGGGGGATCGCCTCGCTCGTGGGCCTGAACCAGACGAAGATCACGAGCAAGGTGTACCAGGGGGCGATCGGCCAGATCCAGTCCGGCGTCGTCGAGGGTTCGAAGGAGGAGGCCGCCGAGAAGGCCGGGCAGAAGGCCGCCCAGACCAACGCCCAGCTCGCCGGCGTGTTCGTCGGCTCGGACCGCCTGGATGTCAAGAACTTCGAGATCGACGGCCTGAAGCTCCGCTCCCGGCCCGAGTTCGTGATCGTCGACGGCAAGGTCACGTGGAGGGGGGCCGAGGAGCAGGTCGGCGCCGAGTTCCCCAAGCCCACGAAGTTCCAGCAGGCCCAGTCGGGCATCTCGGCCGACGTCCACCTCGGCTCGGTGATGACCAACCTGGCTCGCGGCTACCTCCAGGGCGACGTGGCCCAGAGCGTCGAGAACCTGATGGTCGTGACCAAGAAAGTCCCGCCCGGGACGCCGCCGGCCCAGGGGATCGCGACCGAGCGGAACGTCGATTTCCCGACGTTCCTCAAGGCCGTCGAGGAGGCCCAGAAGGCGAATGACCCGAACGTGATGGCCCTGAGGGTGAAGCGGCCGGGCCGGTCTCCCGAGTTCTCGGTCGATCGCAACGGCTATCTCGTGGCGCTGGTCCACGACTTCCAGCTCGACGTGCCGGCGCCTCCGTCGGCGGCGAAGGGGGGGCTGTCGGGGCCTCCGGCGAAGGTCTATCGGATGACCGCGCCCGACGCCGAGTTCGCGATCTCGTTCCAGGTCACCCCGGCCACGGGCGACGTCCCCATCAAGCTCGCCGGGCGGATCGAAGGGTTCGACGCCGGCCCGGGCGCCGAGGTCCTGGCGATCAACGACGACGAATCGAAGGCCGTCCCCCTGACCGCCTTCACCCGGACGCTCGTCCTGAACGTCTTCGGCAGCCGCCTGAAGGGCCGGCCGATCGACGCCCCCCTCGGCGACCTGAACTTCCCGGGCTTCACGCTGACCTCGGTCTCGCCCGTCGATCCCACCGGCTGGATCCGCGTCGTCCTGACGCCCCAGTAACGGGCAGGAAAGGCCCATCGGGTGGCATGCCCACGGCTTCGTGGGCATGTTTTTCCTTGGCGAACCGGAATCGAAGACATGCCCACGAAGCCGTGGGCATGCCACCCCGAAGGCGGTTGACGCCCTTCTAGAATGGGGTGCCGCGACCCCGCCACCCTTGCAGGAACCGCCCGTGCTGGCCATCTTCGATCACGACGGCGTGCTGGTCGATTCCCTCGCGATGCACCAGGCGGCCTGGCTGGAACTCGGCCGCCGCGAGGGCCTTCCGCTGACCAACGAATTCATCCACGAGACGTTCGGGATGACCAACCCGAGCATCTTCCGCAAGCTCCTGGGCGAGACGATCGCCGAGGCCGAGATCGCTCGACTCGGCCGGATCAAGGAGCAATGCTATTTCGATGGGGCCCGCGGCAAGATCGCGCTGATGGCCGGGGTCCGCGAGCTCCTGGACGGCCTGACCGCCGCCGGGGTCAAGCTGGCGATCGGCTCCAGCGGGGTCTTGCCGAACCTGTTGCTGACGGTCGAGGAATCCGGGCTGGTCGGCCGGTTCTCGGCGATCGCGTCGCTCGAAGACATCACCCATGGCAAGCCGGACCCCGAGGTCTTCCTCCGGGCGGCCGAGAAATCCGGCGAATCGCCGGCCGATTCGGTCGTGTTCGAGGATGCGCCGGTGGGCATCCTCGCCGCGAAGGCCGCCGGGATGAGGGCCGTGGGCGTGGGGACGACTCACCCTCTGGAGAGCCTGACCGCCGCCGGGGCCGATGAGGTCGTGCCGGACCTCGTCGGCTATCCCGTCGGTCGGCTCGTCGAATTCCTTCGCCGGGGCGCCGTCACTTCGCGGTGAGCGCCTTGAGGGCCTCCCGGGCGTCGTCGGCGTGGCGGATCGAGAAGTGCGGGTTGATCTCCAGGGCCTTCGCCAGGGCCTCGCGGGCCTCGCGGTCCCGGCCCAGGGCCTTCAGGATCATCCCCGAGTGATAATACAGGCGGGCGTCCTTCGTCCCCAGGCGGAGGCTCTCGGCGGAGTGCCGCGCGGCCTCCTCGTCCTGACCTTTCTTGTGGAGGGCCCAGGCCAGGGTGTCGTGGCCGAAGAGGTCGGGCCTGGCGGCGAAATCCTCGATCGCCAGGACCAGCGCCTCATCCACGTCTCGGCCGGAATCGGCGAGGTACAGCGACCGTTCGCGGCGGTATTCGGCGTACTTCGCCAGGGTTTTTTCCAGCCTGTCGAACGTGGTCCGGGCGGCCTCGGCCTTGCCGGCCTTCTCCTGGAGCTGGCCGAGGGCCAGGAGCATCGGCGGCTCGGCGGCGATCCCGACGGCCTTCTCGTACTGGGCGATCGCCGGCTCCAACTTCCCGCGGGCGGCCAGGACCTTGCCGAGATTGGCGGTGGCGTCGTGATGATTGGGGAAATCCTTGAGGATGGCCCGATACCTGGCCTCCGCCTCGTCCAGCCGGCCCTGGTCAAACAGGACGTCGCCGAGCCGGACGTCGTACCACGTCGCCGCGTCGCGAGACGAGGCCGAGGCCGCTTCCTGGTCCCTGGCCGTCGAGAGCAGGCGGACGGCGGTGTCCGTCTGGCCGCGGAGCTCGGCGAACCGGGCGAGCCGGGCGAGGATCGGGGCTGAGGGGGCCTTGCCGGCGAGCTTGCGGACGATCGCCTCGGACTCGTCGTACTGGCCGAGCTCGAGGTCAGCGTCGGCCAGGACGGCCTGGGCGACCTCGTTCCTGGGGTTCTCGGCGAGGACGGCCCGGGCCACGTCGCGGCTCTCGGCGAACTTGTGGCGATCGCCCAGGACCGAGGCGAGCGAGGCGAGCGCCCGGGGATACTTCGGCGCGAGGCGGACGGCCCTTCGGAGGCACTCCTCGGCCCTGGCGTACTCGTCCAGGTCGGCCGCCTCGACGGCCTTGCGGACGTGCCATTCGCCCAGCATGGTCAGGCTGGCGAAGTCCTTCGGGTTGGCGGCGACTCGCTTCTCGAACAGCGTGATCCCGGCGTCGGTCGAGACGCGGAACCGCGCCAGGCCGGGGGCGTCGCGGTCGTCGGCGTCGTCGGGCGGGGGGAGCTTGTCCCGGGCGTCCCGGGGGGGAGATCGGGCCCGTCCTGCGCCATCGCCGGGAGGGCGAGGGCGCAGAGCAGGCCGATCGCGGCCGCCCAGGTCCCGGACCTGGGGCGGCGTCGGGTCATTCGGCTCATCGTCGGCCTCCCAGGCCCCCTAGTTCGCGGTGCCGAGGTACGGGAAGCCGCCCCGGAACGTGGAGTCGTTCCCCACGCAGTCGGTCGTGACCCCCGCGTTCTTCAGGAGGATCGAGAACTCGGTGTCGATCACGTCGTCGGCCAGCATCCGCCCGTTGGGGAAGCCGGACTTGCTGGAGGTGTCGAACGTGTTCATGTCGGGGAGCAAGAGCGCGACGATCTGCGACGCCTCGGCGGGCGTGTTGCCGTCGGCCAGGAGCGACGCGGTGACGATCTGCCCGAACATGGCCGGGTCGGTGCTGGGCGTGCCGGCGTTGAAGGCGTCCTTCATCGGCGCGGGGATCAACGCCGTGTTGATCGCCGGGCGTCCCATCCGGTCGAACTGCTCGCCGGCTCCGTCGAGGGTGCGGGCCCAGACGCCGATCTTCGTCGATTTCTTGCTCGCCTGGATCGCCTTGCTCGGCACTTCCATGACGATCGCCAGCACGTTCAGGCCCTTGAAGAAGTTCGACCCGGGATTGCAGAAATCCTTCGGGTTCAGGTCCGTCTTGAACATGTTGAAGGCGTTGAGGTCGAAGAAGAACGGGTCGTCATAGATATACGCCTGGGCCTGGCCGCCGGTCGAGAGCGCCTCCGTCTTGCCGGTCTGCCCTCGGGCGATCACCTTCGTCCGCCTCCCGCTGATGGTCTGCTCGATGACCATCTTCTGCACGCCCTTGCGATTGGGCGCCGAGAACGACACGTCGAACACCATATCTTCGACCGCGTCGCCGGTGTTATCGATCAGGAACTGGTACATGCCATCGGGGCTGAACATGGCCGGCCCGTTCATCCCGGCCAGCGGGTAGACCGTCATGATCAGGACGGTCCGATCGGCGTGGGTCGGGGACTGGAAGACGTAGACGTCGTTGATGTCCAGCTCGTGATTCGTCTTGACCTTCGGCGAATCGAGGTGGTCGGCGGCCCGGGCCGACGGGATGAAGAGGGCCGCGGCCGTCGCCGCCACGAGGACGGCGCGGGAGAGTGCGCCAAACCCGGATCGAGTCTTCATTGGGGGGTCCCCGATAGTCCTGGTCCGCGTCATCGCGATCAGTTCACGGTCGTCAAGACCGCGAGTTCGGGTAAGATAATCCGGCCGATGCTCGCAATCCAGAAGGATGTGGGGATTTCTCGAATTTCCATCATACGCAACCGTCCCCTCCCTCGGGGACGGCCCGGATCATCGCCAGTTCAGGAGGGTCAGGACCGTCGAAGGGGGCAGGTTCAGCGTCTTGGCCCCTTTCCCCTGGGCGTCGGCGATGGCCAGGTCGCACCCCCGGATCGCGTCGTTCTTCCGACCGGACGAGTCCCGGGAGCGGTCGAACAGGACGACGGCCACCCTCTTGCCGTCGGGCGACCAGCACGCCTCGAACGGGCCGTCTTCCCGGCGGTCGTCGAAGAAAAGGCGGGGATTCCGGCCGTCGACGTCCACGGCCCAGAGGGCCACGGTCGTCTCGGACCCCTTGCGGAACAGGAACGCCCGCTCCGAGGCCCGCAAGTAGACGACGGCCTTGCCGTCGGGCGAGATCCGATGCCGCCAGCAGAGCGTCGGCCCCTCGGACTTGCTCACGAGGGTCCAGGTCTTGCCGTCGATCGTCACGGCGTAGACGCCCTGGACGACCTTGGCGTCTTTCGCCTCCGGAGGGACGTCCCGGGCCGAGTTGACGAGGAGGATCTTGCCGTCGAGCGACCAGTCGATCACCTCGTCCTCGTCGCCGATCGGCAACTTCTCGCGGCCCGAGCCGTCGGCCGAGACCTTCCACGTCCCCTCCCCCTTCGCGCTGACGATCAGGCTCCTGCCGTCGGCCGCCCAGTGGAGGTGGATCACGGAGTCTCCCTTCGACTCGACCAGCTTCCTCGACGTCCCGTCGGCGAGCTCGAAGAGTCGGACCGACGCCTCTTCGAGGTCGATCGAGGCGATCGTCCGCCCGTCGGGAGACACCCGGGCCGTCGGGCCCGCCCCCTTCAGGACGCTCGTCCAGGTCCCCTGGTCCGGGTCGATCGCCAGGACGCCCCGGATCGTCTCGCCGCCGACGATCATCTCCTCGACGTGGGCGAAGATCGTCCCGCCGGCCTTCGCCTCGTCGCCGAATGCCGACCATGCCGAGGCGGCCAGCCCGCCGAGTCCCAGCCGCAAGACGCCTCGCCGGGTCGTGGCCATCTCCCGCCTCCTCGATTCGGATCGCGCCATCCCGGGACATTAGACAGTTGTCCGAGCCTGAGGGTCAAGCGGATTGTGTTCGGCCTTCGGCGCGGCTAGGCTTGGGCGGGTTTTCCGGGCTTCTTGAGGGGTCGATCCGTGGCCGAGATCGGGATGATGGCGGAGGGTTCTCCGGTGGTCTGCGCGGGGGTGGTCGTGGCCGATCACCTCTCGACGCCGATCGACCACTTGCCCCGGGCCGGCGAGCTGGTCATGGCCGACGAACTGGTGCTGAACATCGGCGGGTGCGCCTCGAACGCGGCGATGGACCTCGCCCGGCTCGGGGTCGCGGCGTCGGTCTGCGGGAAGGTCGGCGCCGACGTGTTCGGCCGGTTCGTGATCGAGGTCCTGGAGGCCCAAGGCGTCGATTGCCGGGGGGTGACCGTCGACCCCGGCCGCTCGACGAGCCAGAGCCTGATCGTGAACGTCCGGGGTCAGGACCGCCGGTTCATCCACTCGTTCGGGGCGAATCGCGGGCTCTCGGTCGCCGACCTGGAGGCGGCGATCACGCCCTCGACGCGCGTCCTTTACGTCGGCGGATACCTGATCCTGCCGGGCCTGGACGCCGACGCCCTGGGCGAGCTGTTCGAACGGGCGAGGCGGCGGGGGATCGTGACCGTCCTGGACGTCGCCACGCCGGGGCCCGGCGATTATCCCCCCCTGCTCCGCCCGGTCCTGCCCCATTCCGACGTGTTCCTGCCCAATTCCGACGAGGCCGAGCTCATCCTGGGCGAGTCGGACCCCATCCGCCAGGCCGAGCGGTTCCGCGAGATGGGGGCCCGCCGCGTGGTGATCACCCGGGGCGAGTCCGGCGCGATCTCGGCCTCCGACGCGATGAGGCTGAAGGTCGGCACCTATCCCATCGAGTTCGTGGACGGGACCGGGGGCGGCGACGCCTTCGACGCCGGGTACATCGCCGGCTTGCTGGAGGGCCTGGACGAACCCGGCTGCCTCAAACTCGCCAGCGCAGTCGGGGCCAGTTGCGTCCGGGCCGTCGGCACCACGGCGGGCGTCTTCACCCGGCAGGAAGCGGCGGACTTCGTGGCGACGCATCGATTGGAAATCGAGGCGTATTCGTGATCCGTCACGTGTCAAGAGATTGGGTGGCATGCTCACGAAGACGTAAGCATGTCACCCAACCTGGATCCAGTCGAACTAGATATCGAGGATCATTTCCGCCACCCAGCCGTCGGCGGAGCGTTCCAGGGTCAGGCCGTGATGGGTGACCGCCTTGACCTCGTGGTCCAGGACGTGGCGGGCCCGGTCGATCGGCTCTCCGGCGATCGTGCCGCGGAGGCTGGTCCCGTCGTCGGCGACGGCGATTTCGAACCGGGAGAAGAGGCGGTGGGTCGTCTCGCACCGGAAGATCAGCTCGTTCAGCCAGGCCGCGAGCAGGTCGGCCGGGGTGTCGGCGAGGACCTCGACGGGGACGGCCTCGGTCGGCCGGACGTCCTCGAAATTGACGACGATGTAGCCGAATAGACCCTCGGCGGCGGTTCGGAAGAGGTCGTCGAGCGACTCCGCCGTCACCCGGAGGCCGACGTCGGCGGTGTGGTCGAAGGTGGCGACGGTTCCCATCGAGGTCGGCCCTTTCGCGGGAGTGCCAGGGCCAGCCCGACGAGCCCTCCGAGGGCGCTCAGGATCAGGCCAGCCCGAAATGTTCGCGGCTCGTAGGTGAATTGCAACGAATGCGTCCCGGGTCCGACCGCCGCGCCTCTCATGGCGAGATTGGCTCGGAGGATCGGCGCCGGTCGGCCGTCGATTTTCAGCGACCAGCCCGGATCGAAGGCGTCGGCCAGGACCACGAGGCCCGGCGATTCGAGATCGACCCGGAGCCGGACCCGGGACGGCCGGTCCTCCTCGATCGCGACCGTTTCCGTCGGGCCCGCCGGCCGTTTCGAGAGGTCGAGGCGCAGCGATCGCGGGTCCTCGGCCTCGATCCAGGCGATTTCCCTCGGGTCGAACTCGGTGCGGTCGGGAATCTCCCAGAACGGGTCGCGGCGATAGAGTAGCTCGCGGCGGACCGCCTGGCGGGCTGTGGCGTCGGAACTCGCCCGGCGAATCCGGGCGTCGTGGACGATCCAGGCCCTCGGGAACGCGGATCGGTTGCGGAGGACCTGCCAGTCCTCCTCCTCCTGCCACCGGGGGCCGTCGGGGCGAGGGCCGATCGGCTCGACGTCGGCGAGGAACGCGGCGATCCCCCGGCTCGGGTCGAGCCAGTCGGCGGCCACGGCGGGCAGGACGAAGAACCGGGCGCCCCAGAGGTCGAACGCCCTCCTCGGGTAATAGCGGATCGTCCGGCCCGGCTCCAGGCCCAGGCTGGCCGCCGATCGTCCCTCGACCGGCATCGTCCAGGACTCGAACGTCTCGGTGAACGCCGCCGGGTCCAGGGCCCCGGTCGCCAGGACGTAGCGGACGCCGACCGTCGTGCCGAACCCGAACTGGAGCGTGTCCCGCTGCCACCGGACGATCGTCCGCAACCGATCCGGCGACCTCGACCGATACCAACCCACCGGATGCCACTCGGCCGCTCGATGGAGGCGCAACGGCGGCTCGGCGCCGGAGTCGGTCATCGCGGAGAGGGCGGCGGAAGGACGCTCGAAATCCTCCTGAGGGACGGACAGGACCAGCCGGCCGTTGGCGATGGCCAGGTCGATCGCGAGGACCGCCACCGCCGCCGTCCCGGCCCAGCGCCGGCCTCGGCCCGCCGCCCGGATCAGGACGAGGGCGGCGCCCATCGCCACGGCGGAATGGACGAACCCGCGACGGAGCTCGAACAGGGCGCCCTCGGGGTCGATCGGCCCGGCCATCGAGGCGACCTTCGCGGCCCGGGTCCACCAGCCCAGGAGCGTTGGCGCCAGGAAAAACGTCAGCATGAGGCCCGAGACCGCCGCGATCAGCCCCGCTCGGGCGATCCGCCGAGAGGCCCGATCGCCGATCGCGTCCCAGCCGGCCGCCGCGAGGGCCGAGATCGCCAGCGAGGCGAAGGCCCAGAGCTTCCCCGGGTAGCGGAACCCTCCCAGGCCGGGCAAGAGGGCCGAGATCATGCCATAAACCGAGCCGAATCCGTCGCCGACCCGGCCGTCGGAGCCGCGGAGCAGGGCCGCCGACTCCGGATGGCGGGGGCCGAGGGTCGCGGCGAGGTCCGGCAGGCCCCGGGCCCACCACAGAGGCCCCCCGAACCGGCCGAAGCTCATCGCCATCGCCAGGACGGCCAGGGCGGCCATCGGACCTCGCCACGGAGCGGCCTCGCGAGCCCCTCAGGGCGACCAGGGCGAGGACCAGAGTCAACCCTCCGGCGTAGAGCGAGGCCGACCAGAGCTGATGGCCCTCGATCGGAGGGATTGCCAGGAGCCAGAGCCGATCCTCGGGATACTCCACGCCGAAGAACCCGGGAAACGCCAGCTCCGCCAGGCGAAACGGCTCGACGCTGAAGCGGTGGACGTCCTGCGAATTCGTCTCGGCCAGGCGGTCACTCGACGCCGCCAGCTCCGCCACCGGCAGCAGTTGAGGCGCCGAGACCGCCAGCCCCACCGCGGCCGCCCCGACCAGCCCGGCGAGCCTCTGGAAGAAGAGCCGCCGCCGGGCCCGGCCGATCGCCCGGAGGCCGACGACGATCGCCACCGCCGCGAGGCCCTTCCCCAGGTTCCCCAGCCCCGAGACCACCGGCGCCGGGACGCCCCAGTCCCGAAGCGTCGGCAAGACGGCCGAGAGCCCGAGGACCGCCGCGATCCAGCCGGCCCCGAGGCCCGCGAGGACGGGAAAGCGCGGCCATCGGGCCGGCCCGATCGTCAGCCAGGCCGCGTAGGCCGCCGAGGCCACGCCGAGCCCGTAAGCCGCCTCGATGTCCCCGCCCAGGACGATCATCGCCAGGACGATCGCCAGCCCGGCCACGTGCCGACGGCCCCCTCGCCGGAGCCAGCCGTCGGCGAACAGGAACCCCAGAGGCAGCCACGCCGAGCCGACGAGATAAATCGCGTTGCACGTCTGGAACAGGACCGGCCCGCCAAACCCGTAGCTCAGCCCGCCGAGCGAGGCGGCCGTCGGGCCCAGGCCCAGCCCTCGGAGCAGGCCGAACATCGCCCCGACGGCGATCAGCACGTGGCCGATCAAATAGGCCCGCGCCGCCCAGGGATAAGGCATCGCCGCGAAGACCAGCTTGCCCGGATACAGGATCGCCGCCGAGGGGTCGCCCAGCAGGGGCATCCCGCCGTTGGTCGAGGGGTCCCAGGACGGCACGAGCCCGGCCGACCACTGGGCCTGCACCCTCTGATGGAGCGGATAATAGTAGCTCGCCGCGTCCCGAAAGCCGAATTGCTCGCCCCGAAACAAAACCGAACCAAAGCACCAGCCGCCGAGGGCGACGGTCGCGACGATCGGAACGATCAAGACCCGGATCGTCAACGGACTGCCCCCGGACCCTCCTGGACGCCCCCGATCCGGCGATTATAACGACGATCGACCGATTCTCCGAGTCCCACGCCGGGGCCGACCTCACCCCTTGCCCGGAGGTTCCATGATCGCCGAAGGCCAGCCCGCGCCGGATTTTACGTTGCCCGACCAGGACGGCCGGGAGGTCACGCTCTCGTCGTTCCGGGGGCGACCGGTGGTCCTGTATTTCTACCCGAAGGACGACACCCCGGGCTGCACGAAGGAGGCGTGCGCCTTCCGGGATGCCCGGTCGGAGTTCGAGGAGGCGGGGGCGGTGGTCCTGGGAGTCAGCCCCGACCCCCCGAAGGCCCATCGGAAGTTCATCGACAAGTATGAGCTGAACTTCCCGTTGCTGGCCGACCCCGAGAAGGCCGTCCTTCAGAGCTATGGCGTCTGGAAGGAGAAGACCATGTATGGCCGGACGTCCATGGGCGTCGAGAGGACGACCCTGGTCATCGACGCCGAGGGGGTCGTCCGCAAGATCTTCCCCAGGGTGAAGGTCGAGGGACACGCCGCGGCGGTCGTGGAGGCGGTTCGCTCGCCCTGAAACCGAAGCGGATTCCAGGGTTCCGGATCGCCCTGTTCCGGGAGGTTGGATAGGATGACGAAGACGTTCATATCGAGACCAGCGGATTTCGGGAATGGCTGTCGGAGTTCCTCGACGAGGACGGCCTGGCCGCCGTTCAACGGGACCTCCTGGCCGATCCGGACAGAGGCGACGTCATGCCCGGATGCGGCGGCCTTCGAAAGCTGCGGGCCGCGGTCCCGAGTCAGGCCCAGGGGAAACGGGGAGGGGCGAGGATCATCTATCTGCATGTTCCCGAGGCCGGGGTGATCCTCTTGCTCGACATCTTATGGGAAGAACGAGAAGGATGATCTCCGCCCCTCGGAGAAGCAGGCCCTTAAATCCCTGGCGGAAGAATATCGGGACGAAGTGCTTCGCCAGACGCGCCCGGATCGACCGCAACCGAGGGGTAGGCGATGAAATCGAATGACTCGCGGAAGCCTCTGTTCGAGCGATTGCAGGAAGGATTGGTCGAGGGACTCCGCCATGCCCGGGGCGAACGGGCCTTGCGGACGACCGTCCTGGCGGACCTCCCTCCCGAGATGTCGCCGGAGAGTTTGGCCGCCGTTCGGACCGAGTTCGACCTGTCGCGTGCCGCGTTCGCCCGGGTCCTGAGCGTCTCCCCCGAGACGGTCCGAAACTGGGAGTCCGGGAGTCGAAAGCCGTCGCCGCCATCGCGACGGCTGATCCAGATCCTTCAGACGAACCCCGCGCTAGTTTTCGAGGCCCTCGGGCTGCCTCTGCCGTCCTCCTGCATCCCGGCCACGAGGCGGACGCGGTCCCCAGGGGATCGATCGTCGGTGTGAAGCGGGCCCCGCGACGGCCGGGCCTCGTTCGTGTCCGGCCCGGGTTGACCAGGTTCGGCGTTAGCCGACCTCGATCTGATTGAGGATCGCGTGGTCCTGGATCAGGTCCATGGCCCCGTGGAGGGCCAGTTGCTTGGCGTAGTAGGTGGGGGCCCGCCCTCGGATCACGACCCCGTGGTCGCCGAGTTCGACCTTCAGCTCGCGGACCTGGCCGTGGGTCCGGGCGAGGATGCGGCTGGCGATCGTCGAGGCCAGGTCCGAGGGCCCGGGCAGCGCTCGTGGCATGATTGACCTTCCGATTCGATTCGGTCGAGAGGGCGGGGCGCCGGCGAAGGAGGCGGAGTCGGAGTCGGAGGCATCGGGGGCGAGCCAGGGGAGCGGAAGCGGCTCGATCTCGTGCCCAATCGTCGGGCGGCTCGTGCCGGTTGTCTGGGTCTCGGCCCCGATCTGGAGGCGGAATGGGGACGATTTCAGTCGAGAGCAATTCCCGTACCGATCGGGCAATCTAGGCAAGGTCCGGCGGCGACGGGCCGGCTCAGCCGGCCGATCCGGGGCCCTCGGCCGGCTTCTTGAACGTGAAGACCGAGACGATCTCCGGCCGGATCGTCTTCTCGCCCGAGGCGAACCCCTTGCGGAGCCTCCCGGCGACGGTCCGGCGCGGGCCGGGTCGTCGGTGGCCACCGTCGTGATCGCCCGCTGCCGGCGGGCGTCGAACTGCTCCCCGTCGAGCGAGAACGGCTCGACGCCCTGGCGGTACAGGATGTCCTCGATCCCTTGCTGGATGCCCCGGAGCATCCCCCCGGCGCGGTCGGCCTCGCCCAGGAGCGAGTCGGCCATCTTCCCCACGTCGTCGTGGAGCTGGATCAGGTCCACGAACACCGGGCGGAGGACGCCGAGCAAGAGGTCCTGCTTGTACTCCTGGAGCTCGGCGTGGAGCCGATCGACGACCTTCTCGCGGGTGTTCTCGGCGCGGATCTCGCGATCGAACAGGGTGCGGAGGGCGTCGAGCTTCGCGTCGAGGGCCTCGATCCCCTTCAGGGCGGGGCCCAGGTCGATCGGCGGGGCGGAGATGGCCGGCGGGGCCGGATCGGGAGGCCGGGTCCTCTCCTCCTCGGTGTCGATCGCCAGGTAGGCCGGGGCCGGGACGACGAAGGCGACGTCCGGGGCGGTCGAGACGACCGGGAGGTCCTCCTCCTCGGACGGGGTCTCGTCGGTCGGGGATTCGGTCATGACGATGGCTCGGGGCCTCGGAGGGACGGGGGCGGCTCCAGAGTAAGACGTGCCGGACGCCGGGGCAAGCGCTCGCCGTCGGCTTGGTGCACTCGTCGTGGCGCGGGTAGAGCTCTGGAATCTGGAACTTCTGGGGTGCCCCCGGTTCGAGAACCGGGGGCACCCGAAAAAACCCCAGATTCGGGAGCTACACCCGTCGCGCGCCGGGACGGCCTCACGGCTTCACCTTCGCCTCGGCGATCGCCCGGAGCGCCCTCAGATCGAGCTTCCCGCTTCCCAGGACGGGGATGGCGTCTACCCGGATGAAGTCCTCGGCCGAGGGGACCCAGAGCCGGGGCATCCCGGTCTCTCCCAGCCGCTTGCAGAGCTCGGCCGGCTCGATTCCCAGGTCGGTGTGGACCACGATCAGCCTCTCCTGGCGCTTCGGGTCGGGGATCGCGGTGACGGCCAGGCTGGGCAAGTCCCGGCCGCCCAGGCCGGCCGCCTCGATCAGGGCCGTTTCCACCCCCTCGTGGGGCACCATCTCGCCGCCGATCTTCGAGAATCGGCTCAAGCGCCCGGTGATCGTGAGGAAACCGTCGGCGTCGACGAACCCGAGGTCCCCGGTCGAGTACCAGCCGTCGCGGACCGCTTTCGCCGTGGCCTCGGGCCGGTCGAGATAGCCCACCATCACCTGAGGCCCCTTGATGTGGACGATCCCTTCCGATCCCCTCGCCAGGACGGCCCCGGTCTCCGGGTCGGTCGTCTTCACGGCCGTGCCCGGGACGGGCATCCCCACCGTCCCCGGCCGGTTCCCCGGGACGGTCCGGCCGTCGGGCGTCGTCAAGGCGTTGGCGGTGTTCACGGCGACGACCGGGGAGAGCTCGGTGCAGCCGTAGCCTTCCAGGGGCTCCACGTTCAGCGCCTCGCGGATCTGCCGGGCGACTTCCGGCTTGAGCTTCTCGGCCCCGAGGATCGGCAGGCGGAGCGTGGCGAACTGCTCGGCGTCGCACCTCTTCACATAGCCCTGCATGAACGTGGGGGTCGCCAGCAAGATCGTCGCCTTGTGCTCCTGGCAGAGGTTGCCGACGATCCGGGCGTCGAGCGGGCTGAAGTGGTACACCCCGGCGAACCCCAGCGACAGCACGGCCCAGATCGTCACCGTGAACCCGAACGAGTGGAAGAACGGCAGGACGCCCAGGATGATCTCGTCCCGCCCGAGCTCGACCTGCTCGGCGAACTGGTGGATGTTCATGAGGACGTTGCGATGCGACAGGACCACGCCCTTGGGGTCGCCGGTCGAGCCCGAGGTGAAGATCACGGTGGCCGTCTCGTCCAGCCGATCCCCGCGAAGGCCGGGCAGGAACGCCCCGAGCGCGGCCGTCGGCACCGCCTTGGCCACCACGGCGGCGAACACCTTGTCGGCCGTGGTGACTTGCTTGGGGATCTCTTCCAGGAGGACGACCTCCCCCTTCGGCTTGATCTTGAACTTGTCCAGGACGCGCCGAGACGTGAGTGTGTGGGTGATCTTGCACTGGTCGATCGACGAATCCACCAGCGCCTGGCTCGCGGTGTAGTTGAGGTTCACCGGGACCTTGCCGAGCAGGCTGAGCGCGACGTTCGCCATCGCGCCGTGGACCGTCGGCGGGATCATCACGCCCACGAACGGCGACGGGCCGAGCGTCCGGTTCAGGACCCGCGCGAGGGCGACGGCCCGGAGGAAGGCGTCGCCATACGAGAGCGTCGTCCCCGTGCTATCGGCCATGCACAGGGCCTTCGGGCGCGATCGGGCGCTGTGGACGAACGCCCGAGGGAGGCTCCGCCAATGGCGAGGCAAGGCAGACAGCGCTCGGAGCGGCGAATCGAGATCGATCGTCCCGGGGGACGTGGCCGAGGTCGTCAAGCTCATGGCGAAAGGTCCGCTCCGGTCCCGGGGACGATCCCGGCCCGTCTCGCCCGAAATCGTCGCGATCCGGCCAGCCTCCAACCCCGAGCGGACACTCTACGCCAACCGGGGGACGCGGGCAATCTTGCAGTGGGCAGTGGGCAGTGGGCAGTGTGCAGTGTGCAGTGGGCAGTGGGCAGTGGGCAGTGGGCAGTGGGCAGGAGAAAGAATCGTCAGCCTTCGGCTCCCGACGTCTTCCAACTGCCCACTGCCCACTGCCCACTGCACACTGCACACTGCACACTGCACACTCCTACCCTCTAGCCCGTTGGCCTTCGGTGTTCAGGAGGCGGACGATCTGGAGGAGGACTTCCGGATCGAGGCGGCTGTCGAACGGGTCTCGGTGGATGAAGCGGATCTTGCCGTCGCGGTCGATGATGACCGAGGCCGGGCGGTTGGACCATTCGGTATGGCCCCGGCCCTGCATGGCCACTCCATACGAGGCGCTGACGGTGCTGGATGGGTCCGACAGCAGGGGGATTTCCGGGTCGCCCGGGTTCGGGGCGGAGTTTTTCAAGGTGGTGTCGAGGCGGCAGGTCTCGTGCGACTCGACCATCAGCAGGGTGCTGCCCAGCTCCTCGAACTTCGCCTTGGCCCGCCTGAGCCGGCCGATCTGGGCCGGGTCATACGGGCAGATGTCGCCGACGAGGAAGACCAGGACGACGGCCGACTTGCCCCGGTACTCGTCCAGGGAGTAGGTGCGTCCCCGCGTGTCCTTCAGGCGAAACGGCGGCGCGGGGCGGTCGATCGCGGCGGAGTCCAGCGTCTCGGCGGTGAAGGCCAGGAGCGCCTGGCGAACCTCCTCGACGGGCTGGGGATCGGGGGTGAGGAGGGCCTGCTCGGCCTTCCGGCGGACGTTGAACACGTCGTCGCGGTCCATCGCCCGGCGGACGGCCGAGGACGACTTGGCGAGGTCGAGCATCCCCAAGGCGCCGATGGCATAGATCCTCGCTTCGGCGCTGGGGTCGGTGGCGACGACGCCCTCCAAGACCGGGCCGAGCGAGACCTCGCCGATCACGCCCAGGGCCTGAACGGCGACCGAGCGGACCTCGGGGCATTCGTCCTCCAAGAGCTCGACGATCGGCCCGGTGCCGGCCGGTCCGAGCCGGACGAGGTCGGCCAGGGCGAGCATCCGGGCCTTCCAGAATTGCTCGATCGGCCCGCCCGCCTCGCGACGGACCGGCGCGACCGCGCGATCGACGGCCTCCGACGACGACCCCCGGGACGAGAAGACGCGAGGCGGAGGCGGGGCGATGGTCGGCCCCGACGGGCCCGAAGGGTCGGCCCGGGCCCCGGCCCGATCCAGGACGAATCCCCCGAGGACCAGACCCAGGGCGCAGACGATCGAGGCCGCCCCGCCGATCACGACGGCGGGCCGGACGCGACGAACGAACCGAAAGCAAATCAACGGCGGGGTCCTTGGTGGGGTGGGATGATCGCCGGGCCTCGGGGGCGGCCGGGCTCCGCGCAGGGTATCGCCGGCTCGCCCGGTCGGGCAAGGAGGCGACGAACAACGGCCCGGAAGAGGGCCGGGCCTCTCTCATTCTAGGGAGAAGCGACAACTTCGGTCGCCCTGCGCTCGAAAAACGGCCGATCGGCACGTTCCGGACGTCATTCCGAAGGCCGAAGGGCGGGCGGTCGTCGCGATGACGGGTCGAGCGCGTCGGAGGCGGCGGGAACGACGTTTGCTCCGAACCGATCGCATGGCCACGACCATCCCCGCAGCTTCCCGGGCCCAGCCGTTCACCACGAACGTCCCGGCCCGGCTCGACCGCCTGCCCTGGAGCCGCTGGCACGGGAAGGTCGTGATCGCCCTGGGCATCACCTGGGTGATTGACGGCCTCGAAGTCACCCTCGTCGGCGCCGTCAGCCCGATCCTGGAGCATCGCGACACGCTCGGGCTGACCAGCACGCAAAACGGCCTGCTGAACACGGCCTATCTCCTGGGCGCGGTCCTGGGGGCGCTGGTTTTTGGCTATTTGACCGACCTTCTCGGCCGGAAAAAGCTATTCACGGTCACGCTGGGCCTCTACCTCGTGGCGGCGTTCCTCACGGCGTTCTCCTGGAATTTCTGGAGCTTCGCCGTCTTCCGATTCTTCACCGGGGCGGGGATCGGCGGCGAGTATTCGGCGATCAACTCGGCGATTGACGAGCTGATCCCGGCGCGATTGCGAGGGCGGGTGGACCTGGCGATCAACGGGACGTTCTGGGTCGGCGCCGCGATCGGGTCCCTGGCGACGGTCTTCCTGCTCGACCCGCGAATCCTGCCGGCGGACCTGGGCTGGAGGCTGGGGTTCGGGATCGGCGCGGCGGTGGGCCTGGTCGTCGTGTTCCTCCGCCATTCGGTGCCCGAAAGCCCCCGATGGCTGATGACCCGGGGCCGGAAGGACGAGGCCGAAGCGATCGTCTCGGAGATCGAAACGGCCATCGAATCGGAGCCGGGCTCGCGGCCTTTGGCTCCGGCCGATCGCTCGATCCGCATCCGCCCTCACGGCCCGGTCGGCTTCGGCCGGATCGCCTCGACGATGCTCCGCCAGTACCCGAAACGCACGGTCCTGGGCCTGACGATGGTGCTCTCGCAGGCGTTCCTCTACAACGGCGTGTCGTTCGCGTTCGCGCTGATCCTGGCGAAGCTTTATGGCATCGCCGAGGACCGCGTCGGGCTGTACCTCCTGCCGTTCGCCCTGGGGAATTTCCTGGGACCGCTGGTCCTCGGGCGATTCTTCGACACCGTGGGCCGCAAGCCGATGATCGCGGGGACGTATGCGATCTCGGCGGCCTTGCTCGTGGTCTCGGGGTTCCTGTTCGAGAGGGGGATGCTCTCGGCGACCTCGCAAACGCTCCTCTGGGCCGTGATTTTCTTCTTCGCGTCGGCGGCGGCGAGCTCGGCGTATTTGACAGTCAGCGAGATCTTCCCCCTGGAGCTCCGGGGGATGGCCATCGCCCTGTTCTACGCGAGCGGGACGGCGATCGGCGGGCCTCTGGCGTCGTGGCTGTTCGGCCGATTGATCGACGAGGCGAAGCCGCTGCACGACCAGGCCGGGCGAGTCATCTGGGCGGCCCGGCCGGGGCTGATCCTCCAGGGCGACCTGATCGCGGCGGCGATCCTGGCGGTGGCGGTGGCCGTCGTCCTGATGTTCGGGGTCAAGGCCGAACGCACGGCGCTCGAAGACGTGGCCGACCCGCTCTCGGCGGACCACGGCCCGGAGGGATCGGCCGGTCAGTGAGCCGGCTTCGCGGCCGGAAGGAACGGCCAGGCGGAAACGATCGCGTCCCGGAGGAACGCCGAGAACCCCGGGCGGTCGCGGATCGCCTCGAAGTCCGGGTTGGTCGTCAGGAGACGGACGCGATCGGCGTAACGGAAGAAGCCCAGGCCGCGGGCTTCTTCCAGGAAGGCGAGGGCTTCGCTCGCGAGCCGGTCGCGATCCGAGGGCGAGCCGTGTCTCGCGGCCAGGGCCAGGGCGCAGGAGGCTTCGTAGAGCATCGGGGCACGGTTCGGGCCTCGGGCGGCGTTCATGGCGTCGATCGCCTCGCTCTCGGCGGCCTCGGCCCGGCCCGATCTCGCGAGGGCGGCGGCCCGGTTCACCCGGACCCACGGGCCTTGCATCCCGTCATCGAAGGGAAGGGCGCGGTCCAGGGCCTCGACGGCCTCCTCATGGCGGCCCAGCCGGGTCAGGGCGTCGGCGCGGACGCTCCAGGCGTTGCGGAGGAACTCCCGGCCTCGCGAGTGCGCCGGCTGGAGCCCCAGGAGCGCCTCCAACGTCGTGACCGCCCGATCGAGCCAGGGCAGGGCTTCGGCCGGCCTGCCGTCTCGGGCCAGGAGCGACGCCATGTTCACCTGGCCGGCGCCCAGGATCTCGGCGAACGCGATCCGCCCCGGCGAGTCGTGGACGAGCGTCTCGGCGATCTCCACGAGCCGGGCGTTTTCGGCCTCCGCCTCGGCGATCTTCCCCTGCGTCTGGTCCAGCAAGCGGAGGTCGTTGTGGGCCACGGCCATCTGGTAGCGGTAATCGACGACGTCCGGGTGCTCGTCGGCCAGGGGCTTGAGCACCTTGAGCTTCGCCCGGACGTGGGCCTCGGCCTCGTCGAGCTTGCCCGTCTTCATCAGGAGGAGGGCGAGCGTGGCATGGGGCGACAGCGAGGGCAGGAGATAGCCGAGGTAGTCCGGGTAACGGGCCAGGACGGCGTCGTAGTCGGCGATCGCCCGCCGGAGCAGGACCTCGGCCTCGTCCAGCCGTTCCCGGCGGAACAGGTGGTGCCCCAGCAGCCCCTCGGCCGAGGCGAGATAGGCCAGGACGCCAAGATCGTCGGGCCGGGCCTGGGAGAGCGCCCTGAGCCGATCCACGGCAGCCTCCAGCGCCTGTCGGGCCTCGTCCCAGTGCCCGACCTGCTCGTGGGTGGCGGCGACCTGCTCCAGGGCGGCGGCCAGCCCCAGCTCATTGCCCACGTCTCCGGGTTGATGGCCCAGCGCCTCGCGCCTCAGCGCCACCGCCCGGGAGGCGTCTTCGAGGCCCTCGGCCAGCCGCCCCCGGCCCGCCTCGATCTTCGACAGGCACGCATACGCTTCGGAAAGGCACTCGCGATGCCTCGTCTCGGCGCGGCCGGAGTCTTCCAGAGGCTGGAGGATCGCCACGGCCCTCCGGTACGCCGCTTCCGACTCTTTGGCCAGCCCCAATCGGCCCCGGATCGTCCCGGTCGTCACGTTCGCCAGGCCCGCCTCGTACAGGGTGCCGGGGTCGTCGTCCTGGGGGATCACGTGGTCCTCGTAGAACTTCAGGGCGGTCTCCTGGATGTCGTTCTGGAGCCGGTCCATCTTGCCGCCGAGGTTCGGCAGCTCCGGGACGATCTTGCCGAACATCCGGCCGACCAGCTCTCGCGACGTCTTGAGGTTCGTCCGGGCCAGGGCGAGGTTTTCCTCGGCTCGTTTCCGATGGAGATCGGCGGAGGCGCGGTTCTTCTCCGCGGCTTCCCAGTTGGCCTGGGCGATCGTCCTCTGATGGCGGGTCCGGGCGTTGGCCTCGCCCAGGAGGATCGTGCCGACGAGCAGGGCCACGACCGCCGCGCCGAGCCCGGCCACGCCCCCGGCCACCAGCGTCTTGTGCCTCTTCGCCCACCGGCCCGCCCGGCGCCTCCGGGGCTCGCGATAGGCCGAGACCGGCTCGTCGGCGAGCCATCGCTCGATCTCCTCGGCCAGGAGCCGGGGGCTGGCGTACCGACCCTCGGACTCCAGGGCCATGGCCTTCAGGCAGACGGCCTCCAGGGCCGGGTCGAGCTCGCGGACGAGGCTCCGGGGCCGGGGGAAGTCGCCGGCCTGGACGTGCTTCAGGACCTCCGCCACGTCCCGGCTCGGGAACGGCGGGCGGCCGGTCAGCAAGGCGTAGAGCGTCGCCCCGAGGCTGTAGACGTCGCTGGCCGCGCCGAGCTTCTCGAGCTGACCGGCCGCCTGCTCCGGGCTCATGTACCCGGGCGTCCCCACGACCGAGCCCGGCAAGGTCTCGGCGCTGCCGCTGGCCGAGGACGGCCGGAGCGTCCTCTCCGAATCCGAATCGCCCTCGCCATTGCCGTCATCCGACCGCCCCACGGCCTTCGCCACGCCCCAATCGACCACCAGGGTCTCGCCATACTGGCCGACCATGATGTTGTTGGGCTTCAAATCGCGATGCAAGACCCCTCGCGAGTGGGCATAGGCCACGGCGTTGCAGACGTCCAGGAACCGACGGAGGAGCTTCTGGAGGCCCAACGCCCGGGCCCCGGGATCGTCCCAGGACTCGCGATGGAACCGATCGATGGCGTCCTTCAGGCTGTCTCCCCGGATGAACCTCATCGCATAGAACGGCCGGCCGTCTTCATAGCGACCCAGCCCGTACACCGGGACGATCCCGGGATGCTCCAGGCCGCCGGTGACCTCCGCCTCGACAACGAACCGGGCCCGGCTGGCGGGGTCGTCGGCATGGCGATCCTGGATCTCCTTCAGGGCCACTTCGCGGTTGAGCTCGGCATCGTGAGCCACGTAGACCACGCCCAGGCCGCCCCGGGCATGGTCGCGGAGCCGCCGATACCGAGGCCCCTGGCCGAGGGAACCGGCCTTCGGGGAGGCCGCCATCGAAAACGATCCGCGATCGCGGGTCGAGGGGACGAGCTCCAGGCTGGTCGTCAGCTCGCGGTCGCCGATCGAGCGAATCCCCTGGAGCATCCATTCGGCCGAGCTCAACGTCCCCAGGCTCCGGGACGCATCGCCGCCCTGCCGCTCCACATGGCGATCCACCATCGGCTCCAGCAACGCCCGGTCCGAGGCGCTCAAGGCCCCCCGGCGGACCAGGATCTCTCCAAGCGGCCGCTCCTTCTCCAGGACCCAGGCATGCATCGCCGAGATCAGGTCCTCGCGAGAGACGAAGTCCATCTGGACCGCGAGGACGCCGAAGAGAAGGTTGCGGTCCGAGGCGCGTGGGGGGGGCATGCGTGGGCGGTCCGTCGTCGAGGTCCGTCATCCCATCAGGAAACGAGATCATACCAGACCCTTCCGATCGACGACGATCCCCCTCGGAACGCAACCGGCAACGAATCCCCGGCGGACGGGCAAATCCTCCTTGCCAGGCCCGAGACGGATCGATAGCCTCGCAAAGGTCGCCGCGCGAATGCGTGCCGAAGACCCGCCGGTCACCCCGCGGCTTCGGGCGGCGAATCGCCCTCCCCTCCCCGTCGCGCGGTACAACTCTCGGGGGCCGTCATGAAGGTAGCCGGGGTCATGTTGGCGGTTTTGGGCGGCCTCTTGATCCTCAGCGGACTGAGGCTTGCCGTCACCAAGTACGACCCGAATTCGACCCACGACATGAACAAGCTCGTCGGGGGCCTCTGCATCTCCGCCTTGATCCTCGCCGCCGGGATCGCGATGATCGTCAAATCGAAACCCGACGCCTGATCCCGACCGCCTCGGGACCTCCCCATGCCGCCGACTTCGGCCTCGGGCGGCGGACCCGCCGACCCGGGCGAGACCTGACGGCCAGGATCGTCCCGGTCGGGCGCCATGCGTCCGCCCTCGGAAGCATGACCCGGTCAAACCCGCGCCGAAGCCAGGCTGACGTGGACGCCGGGATGCCGCCCGACCGGGGCCTCCGACGGCGCGTGCCCCGACGGCCCGCCCTCCCCCGCCGGGCTTTTCTGGTATCCTCGTGGTCCTCGTCGGCGGACGAGCCGCCGAGCCTGGTCCTGAGGGGGTCGCGTCCTTGAGCGTTTCGATGCAGTCCATCCGGAGATGGCTCGGCGAGAACAGCCTTTCGACCGTGTTCTTCGCCCTCTTCGTCGCCTCGATCGCCGGCCAGAGCGTCACCGGCCTGACCGGTTATAATGATGTATTACAAGCACATGGCCGACCGCCGATTCGTTACGGGGAATACCTCGTCACGGGGGATTTCCTCTCGGGGATCTTCTCGAACTGGCAGGCGGCCGTGTTGCAGCTTGGGTGCTTGATCGTGTTCAGCACGGTCCTCCGGCAAAAAGGGGCGAGCCACTCGCTGAGGCCGACCCATCCGCCCGACGAGGCGGCCCGCAAGAGTCGGGAAAACCGTCATGCCTCCTGGCTCTACCGCCATTCCCTCTCCCTGGCCTTCGCCGGGCTCTTCGCCGGGTCGTTCACCGCCCACGTGGTCTTCGGCACCTGGGCGTACAACGAGACCCGCGCCCTCGGCGGGCAATCCCCGGTCTCCATCGCCTCTTACGTGACGACCGGGACGTTCTGGACCAGGACCCTCCAGACCTGGGAGGCGGAATTCGTCGCCATCTGGATGTTCGTCTTCCTGAGCATCCATTTGCGCGAGCAAGGGTCGGCGGAATCCAAGCCCATCGAGAGCCGCGACGACGAGACCGGCGTCACCAACGAATGAACGAACGACAAAGAACGGCAAAGTCTTAAAGAATTCGGTTCCATGCCTCGGGTCATGCTTACGAAAACGTAAGTTCGTGTTCGGCGCATCGAATCGCATGAGTAGAGTCCGCTATTGCGGACCTCTTCGAGATGATGCCAAATCGAAGAGGTCCGCAATAGCGGACCCGACAAGACTGCCCTCGACCACGCGAATAAAATTCACATGTAATCACTTTTCAAATATTATATACTTTCTAAAGATCCTTACATGATTTTCATGCATTAAATTCCGTTTCTCTCTGATATTTCGGCGCCTTGAAATCCACATGCCGGAAAACGACATCCCGGCGAAACTGGACAACACTTTTTCCCGAAAAACGCGCCGAACGGCGGTTTTCTGGCTGTGAACGAGCGCGCAACGACCGGTGCGCGCCGATTTACCGTGATTCGAGAATTCTTTGAATCATCGGCCGCAAAACCCTGTCATCGCAGGCATTACGCCAGACGTCCCGCGCGACCCTCCGGCGGGTTTCGGGCCCGAATCGCCGGACCGCGGCGGCGCCCCATTGACCCCAGCAGTCACGCATCTTTTGATCGACGGCCGATTCGAAATGGGCTTTCGGCACCTGCAATTTACGCGGCCTGCGTGGATTGGAGAATCAGGACTTGAAACTCCAATCCGTGCAAAATGCGTCATTTGCGGCGGATCGTGGCCCGCTTCCGGATTCGGTGATCGTCTCGGCGGTCGGGCTCGATGGTTTCGAGCGACATGAGCCGCGACGGGGCCGGGAGTGCCGGCCCGGGCGGGTCGGGTCGTTTCCCGGGGCCCGGGCCGTGATGCGTCCTTCGCTTCTCCGAGGGTCGGGACCTGCCCGACCCGTGAGGTGCTCGATCGAGACCCGCCGCCGCCGGGGTTCAGCCGACGAGTCGGCCGTCGGCCAGGTGGCGTTCGAGCTTGCGGAGGGCCTTGTACTTCTCGTCGCTGACCCGGGTGACCGGCATGGCCAGGGTCTCGGAGATCTCCGGGACGGTCCAGCCTCGGGTCCAGAGTTCGACGATCCGGTCTTGCCGGGGCGAGAGGACGGCCTTCCTCGCGTTCTCCAGGAGCTCGCCGAGTTCCTGCCGCTCGCGGTCGCGGGCGTCGACGTCGGGGCCCGGGGTGGACTGGGCGTCGAGGGGCTGGAACTTCTTGGTGCGCTGGACCCGCTTGCGGACGGTGTCGATGGCGCGGACCAGCTCGCGGCGCTCGGGGGTGTCGTCGGCCAGGACGAGGTTCAGGTCGAGCTGGCCGGCTCGGGCCTTGCCCAGGAGCCGGCAGCAGACCTCCTGCGTGCAGTCGTCCCACAACCCCGGGTCCAGGTGGGCGTTGCGCCAGCAGACGGTGCAGTATCTCTGGATGTCGCGGACGAGGTCCGTCTCGGTGGCCTGGGCCGTGAGGGCGGCCAGGCCCATGACCAGGGCGATCGCGGCGGGGCCGGCGCCCTGGCGGCGAGGTTTGGCGGATTGGGGTCTGGGGTCGTCGGGCATTCCGGGCCACTCCGATCCGGGGGCGTCGATTCGCCTCGCCCCCGATTCCAACGGACATCCACGGCGGGCGATCCCGCCGACGGCGATCATTTTCGCTTCAGGACGAGAATCGGCCCCGGGCCGGGCGGCCCGGTCGGCGGGGATAGGCGATGGTCCAGCCCCGTTCCAGGGCCAGCCGGCGGAGCCTCCGGTGAGGGTGGACGACCACGGCCCGGCCGACCCTCGCGAGCAACGAGCGGTCGCTCCAGTTGTCGCCGTAGGCCGTCGCGTCGTCCATCGAGATCCCCCGGTCGGCGGCCCATCGCGAGGCCCAGTAAAGCTTTCCTTCGCCGTAGCACGGCGGGCCTTCCCCCGCCCCGACCAGGCGCCCGGCCTCGACCCTCACGGGCGTGGTGATCGTTGCCTCGCACCCGAGGTACTCGGCCAGGGGGGCGATCACGATCCCGGGCGAGGACGAGACCAGGACGACCGGCGTCCCGCCCCTCTTCAGGCCGCCGAAATGCTCGACGACCCCCTCGTACAACCGGGGCTTGACATGCTCGGTGAAGTTATCATACGCAATGCGTTCCAGTTCGACTATGGGGATGCTCGCGATGTTCCTCAGCCCGTAATCCACGAGCCTGCCGTAATCGAGCCGGCCGAACCGGTGCTGGAGGCCGTGATACATCGCCCGGATCACGAACGACCGCTTGATCATCCCCCGGCGGCGGAGGATCCGGGCGAACAGGTACGTGGTCGTCTCGGCCAGGAGCGTGCCATCGACGTCCACGAACGCGACCGACGGCGGGGTGTCGAACTTCGGCCAGGTCATGACTCGCCCCGGACCCATCTCCCGAGGAAATTGGCCAGTTCCTGGGCCTCTTCGCGGTCCCGGGCCTCGGCGATCACCCGGACGATCGGCTCGGTATTGCTCGATCGGACATGGGCCCAGCAATCCGGCCAGTCCAGCCGCAGCCCGTCGCGACGATCGGCCTTGGCGTCGGGATGGGCCTCGGCGATCCGGTCGAACAGCTCCGAGACCGACGGCCCCGAGGGGTCCAGCGGATACTTCTCCTTCACCATCGAGTAATTCGGCAATTCGTCCACGATCTTGGAAAGCGGCTGGCCGGTCTCGGTCATCAAATCCAGGACCAGGGCCATCCCCACGAAGCTGTCGCGGACCAGGCCGACCCTCGGGTCGATCACCCCGCCGTTCCCCTCGCCGCCCAAAATCGCGGAATGCTCCTCGATCCCCTGGACCACGTGGATCTCGCCGACGGGGGTTCGGTAGACCGGGCAACCGTACTCGGCGGCGACGTCGTCGATTACCCGGGAGGTCGAGAGGTTGCAGACGACCGGGCCTTTTTCCTGGGAAAGCCGCCGGCGGACGGCCAGAGCCAGGGTCAATTCCTCGCCGATGTAGCGGCCGGTCTCGTCGATGATGGCGAGGCGGTCGGCGTCGGGGTCCTGGGCGAAGCCGACGTCGGCGCGGAACCCGGGGACGAACCCGCAGAGGTCGCGGAGGTTCGATTCGGTCGGTTCGAGGGGGCGGTCATAGCGGCCGTCGGGCTCGGTGCCGATGCCGAAGACGCGGCAGCCCAGGGCTTCGAGCAGGGCCATTCCGGTCGGCCCGCCCCCTCCGTGGCATCCGTCCAGGACGACCCGAAATCCCCTGGCCCGGATCGCCTCGCCGTTGACGATCGGCTTCACGCGGCCGAGGTGAAGGGCGTCCGGTCGTGGTGTAGCGTCGGGCCGGACGATCCGGCCCACAGCGTCCCAGGGGACCCACCGAAACGCCTTCTCCTGGAACCGTGCGAGCATCTCCCGGCCCTCGTCCGGAGTGAGGACCGACCCGGTGCCCCGGAAGAACTTCAACCCGTTGTACTCGGCCGGGTTGTGGGACGCCGAGATCTGGATCCCGCCGAAAGTCGGAAACGAGCGGGGCCGGGGCTCGGGTGGGAGTTGGGATGAGGCCGACAGGGTGCGGTTCCACCCGGACATGGCCCGGACACGGAAGCCAACCGTCGGAGTGGCCGCGGCGCCGAGGCAGACAGCCTCACACCCGCTCGCCGAGACGGCGGAGAGGACGGCATCCATGAACAACGAGGCGGTGGGCCTCCCGTCGTGGGCGACGTAAATCGTCGAGCCGACCGGCAGGCCCGCCGCGTAGGCCGCCGCGAACTCGGCCACGACGATCGGGTCGAGCCCGTCGCCGACGATGCCCCGAAGCCCCGAGATGCTGGCGATCCGAGTCCCCACGCCGACCCCTCCGCGCTGATCGTCCCGAACCCCAATCCCAAGTCCGCCCAGCCCCACAGGATAGGCGGAGCCCCCACCTCCGGGCAAGGGAACTCGGCCGGACGCATGTTGGGACCATTCATCGGGTGGAGCTCCCGAATCTGGGGTTTGTTCGGGTGCCCCCGGTTCTTGAACCGGGGCGGCGCAGCCGCAAGAGGCCGCTCGGGAAGTCCTGCGGTGCCTCGTGCGTCTGCGCCGCCCCGGTTCGAGAACCGGGGGCACCCCAGAAGTTCCAGAATCCAGAGCGATACCCCCATTCATCTGCCCGGCAGGCAGGCCGCGTGCCCGAGGATCACGTTCCCTTCGACCATCGCCGAGGGCGTGGGCGACCAGCCTCGGGCGAGACGGCTCGCCAGCAATTCGTCGGCCGAGGGCCGATGGTCCCAGACGGCGACCGCCGTCACCACGCCGAATCAGGTGCAACTGTACGAAAGCCAGAGCCCGCCAGGATATGCGGCGAGGATGTCGTGGCTATATTCGTCCTGGGTCACAATTTCCGTCGGCCCGAGCGGAGGATTGTGGGCTGCCAGCCAATCGACGGCGTTCTTGATCGAGCCTTGCCAGGCCAGGGCCCGGGTCAGGAATGCGAAGCCCAGGTCGTCGAGATGGGCGCGGTTCTCGACCGGGACCGAGGGCTCGGTCCGCAGACGGGCGAGCGTCTCGGGGATCGACGACGAGTCCGGCGATCGCGGTCCGTCTTCGTTCATTTGTTGTGCTTCCGGGTCGTCCAGGGCAGGCCGAAGACGTGGCGCGAGGGATCATCCAGCGAGGTGGCCCGGTACGGCTCCTCCCGAGCGACGATCCCGCCCCGAATCGACGCCAGGATGCGGAGGTTTTCCCGACGCAACCTCTCGAACTCCCGGGGCGGAAGCCGTTCGGCGTCGGGGTGGAGGGTCGAGGCGGTCTGGCGATCGACGGTCTTGAAGAACGCGATGCATACATCGATCGATTCAAGCTGGAGGGCGCGCAGCCCCGTCCCCTTGTTCTTCTCCCACCATGCTTCCAGGGGCAGGTCGGATTTCGCCAGGGGGCCGATCTCGAACTGGTCGCGGGTCATCTCGTGCAGCTCGGGCTCGAACGGGAGGATGATCCGTTCGGCGATCATCCGACAGGCCCCGGAAACCGAGACGTTCCGATCGGTGCTCCCCTGATTTAGGGAGAAGGAATACCGATCGTCGGATCGATGATGAAGAAGTAAGTCGAGGGCCGGCTCGCCTTCGGCCAGGAGTTGCTGGGCCGCGAGGTAGACCGGGACCTGGAGGGCCTTGTCGTAGGGTTTTCGGAACGTGATGGTCTCGTCCTCGCCCATCCCGGCGTCGCCCACGATGGAAGGCGGAGCGTTCCGAGAGGCCAGCATCTCGATCAGATAGGCGACGCGGGCCGGACCCTCCCGGTCGGCAGTCCGGGCCTCGCCCTCGCCGAGCGCCTCGCCGGACCCGCCGAGGCCGATCCCGAAAACGACCAGAACGAGGCCCGCGCTCATCGAATGCCTCCCCTCAGGCTGGCGTCGGGACCGTCCGCGATGAGCGGATTCGGAGAGGACCGGAGCGAGCTTCGCCGGGCCGGAGATCGGAGCCTCCGGGCGAGCGGGCCGGGAAGGAAACCGGCACGGTCCTCGACGGGGATGGAGGTCGCCATGAGGGCAGTCTCCCTTCGCATCGATTCGAATCGGCCGCCCGGGGCGATTTCTACCCGATGGTGAACACGGGGACGAGTTCCGGCGGCGTGGACTCGACCAGGAGGAAGTAGCAGTAGGCCAGGTGAGCCGCCCATCTCGCCTTGATCTCGGCCGGGAAGTCCAGGCTCCGCAGGTGCCTCTGGAGCAGGTCGATCTCCCTCCAGAGGTCCTCCATCATGTCCCAGCCGCCGAAGGTCACCGGGTCGCCCTCGCCGAGGAGGGTCAGTTGGGCGATCCCCACCTCGCGGAGCCGGGGCAGGCTCCAGAAACGCATGCTGGTTTCCTGGCAGCCGAGGAGGTCATAGGGGGACTCCACCTCGATTGGCGTGGAGATCCCGGTGGTCCTGTCCCAGTATTCGATGAGGATGCTTCGACTCATGGCGGGACCCGATGTGGCCTTCCATCGCCTCAGGTGCCGAGTGGATCGTTCGAAATCGTCGGGGGCCGACGCGGCCACACCCTCAGTCCGGGGAATGCCGCTGGTCGTAATCGAAGCTCAGGAGCTGGCCGATCGTTTCGATCCCGTGATCGGGATAGGACGATTCCGCGGCGACCTCGCGCCGGACCCTCGCCGGGAGCGGCAAGTCGCAATGGCGGAGGGAGTCGGGCAGCGGCCTCATCTCCTCGGCGAGGTGATCGGCCAGGAAGTCCAGCAAGTCGAAGGCGTGGAGGGCCTCCGCCTCGGGTCCGGAACGAAGGCGTTCGAGGAGGAACGCGGCCTCGTCGGCGAACCGGTCGACGAAGTGACGGCCGAGGATCGTCTCGAAGGAGGGCAGATAGCGAGTGTAGCGGATGGCCCGGGGAAAATCGTTCACCCGACCTCGCGGGGCCCAAAGGGGGAGGCACCGCGCCCACGCCTCCTCCACCGTCCCGACCAGGTAGGGCGCGCTGGTTGCCGCCTCCACTTCGTGCTCGGATTTCACCGCGCTCCTCCTCCGGCCACCCCCGGCCCCGCGTAACGGACGTTCAGGCTTCCGTCGCGCTCCCCAGCGGGTTGTCCAGCGACGCCACGACGCCATCTTCCTCGATCGGGACGGCCATCCCGGGCCTCTTGCCGATCATGTCCTCGATCTCCTTGACCGACAGCACCTCGCGCTCGATCAGGGCCTCGGTGAGCTTTTCGAGGGCCTCGCGGTGGTCCTGGAGGAGGTGGTATGCCCGCTCGTCGGCCTCGCGAAGAATCCGGGCCACTTCCTCGTCGATGAGCTGGGCGGTGTGGTCGGAGTGGTCGCGGGACTCGCCGATCTCCCGGCCGAGGAACGGGTGCTCCTCGTTGTCCCGGAAGAAGACCGGGCCGATCCGTTCGCTCATCCCGCACTGGGTGACCATCGCGCGGGCCAGCCGGGTGGCCCTCTTCAGGTCGTCCATCACGCCGGCCGAGAGGTCGTCGAACACCAGGCGCTCGGCGGCGCGTCCGCCCAGGGCCACGGCGAGCATGGCGCGGATCTCGGTGGCGTAGTAGCTGACCTTGTCCTCGGGCGGGAGGTACTGGGTGACGCCCAGGGCCCGGCCCCGGGGGATGATCGTGACCTTGTGGACGGGGTCGGCCTCGGGGATCAGCCAGGCGACCAGGGCGTGGCCGACCTCGTGATAGGCCGTGGCGCGCTTCTCCTTCTCGGTGATGACCTCCTCGCGCTTCGCCCCCATCAAGATCTTGTCTCGGGCGACGTCGAAGTCGGTCATCTCGATGGCCGGCTTGTCCTCGCGGGTGGCGATCAGGGCGGCCTCGTTCACCAGGTTCGCCAGGTCGGCCCCGCTCATGCCGACCGTGCCCCGGGCGATCGAGTCCAGGTCCACGTCGGCCCCGAGCGGGGTCGTCCGCGTGTGGACCTTGAGGATCTCCAGCCGGCCCTTCTTCGTCGGGCGATCGACCGTCACGTGCCGGTCGAACCGGCCGGGCCGGAGCAGGGCCGGGTCGAGGACGTCGGGCCGATTCGTGGCGGCCAGGACGATCACGGTCTCGCTCGGGGTGAATCCGTCCATCTCGGTGAGGATCTGGTTGAGCGTCTGCTCGCGCTCGTCGTGCCCCCCGCCGAGCCCGGCCCCTCGGATTCGCCCGACCGCGTCGATCTCGTCGATGAACAGGATGCAGGGGGAATTTTCCTTGGCCGTCTTGAACATGTCGCGGACCCGGCTGGCCCCGACGCCGACGAACATCTGGATGAATTCGCTGCCGGAGATCGAGAAGAACGGCACGCCGGCCTCTCCGGCCACGGCGCGGGCGAGCAAGGTCTTGCCCGTCCCGGGAGGGCCGTTCAGCAGGACCCCCTTGGGGATGCGCCCGCCGAGCCTCTCGAACTTCTGGGGGTTCTTGAGGAACTCGACGATCTCCTGGAGCTCGCTCTTGGCGTTCTCCAGGCCGGCGACCTCGTCGAAGGTGGTCCTCTGCTTGGACTTGTCGTGCCTCTTGGCCGGGCTCTTGACGAAGTTGCCGAGGATCCCGCCGTCGAACTGGTCGCGGGCCCGTCTCATGAAGAGGTAGATCATCCCCACGAACAGGAGGGTGGGCAGGAGGAAGGTCACCCAGAGCAGGCCGCTGGCGCCCTGGGGGGCCACGGCCTCGATCTTGACCGGCCTCCTCGTCGATTTCGGCAGCTTGTTGCTCTCCAGGACGTTGTTCACCTCGTCGACCTGATGATCCGAGGGGAACACGGTGGCGAAGAACTCGATCGGCTTGGACGGCGTGGCGCCGGGCCCGTTGTCCGGCGCCGCCTTGGCGCGAAGCCTCCCGCTGGCCTCGAGCCCCTGGTACTGGATGGACTCGATGTTGTCGGCGTCCACCTGATCGCGGAACCAGCTATAGGTGACGACCGTCTCCCTCTTCGGCGAGTTCATGTAGATGATCAGCGCGACGACCGCGATCAGGAAGACCCACACGAACGGCGGGGCCGGGGCCGACCCCGTGCCGCTGGGCTTCCGGGCCGAGGGCGGGCGCGGGGGTTTCTCGGGCTGGGGCGGACGGCTCTCCATGGGCATCTCGTTCTCAGGCGGAGCGAAGCAAGACGATCGACGAGGCCCGCGACCGCTCGGGCGCGGGAGTCCTTCCCCGTATTGTATGCGAAACCGGCCGCCGGGGGGAGCACGCACCGCCCCCCCGATCGCTCCGGCCTCAGTGACCGACCATCTCCAGCCACTTTTCGCAGTCAATCGCCGCCGAGCAGCCCGAGCCGGCCGCCGTGATCGCCTGCCGATAGTGCGTGTCCACCACGTCCCCGCAGGCGAACACCCCCTCGATGTTCGTCGCCGTCCCGTAATTCGGCAGGTCCGAACTCTTCAACGGGCCGGACCCCGAATCGTCCCACGCCAGCGCATTCCTCGTCAAAAGGTAGCCGCTGGGCGTCATCGCGAGCTGCCCCTCGAACACCTTCGTGTTCGGGACGTGGCCGATCGCCAGGAACAGGCCGTCGATCGGCAAGTCGCGGGTCGAGCCGTCCACGGTGGACTTCAGCGTCAGCCCCTTGACGACCTTGTGAGGCTCCAGGTCGCCGTGGACCGCGTCCACCACCGAATTCCAGGCGAATTCCAGCTTGGGGTTCTTCATCGCCCGTTCCTGCATGATCTTCGAGGCGCGGAGCGAGTCTCGGCGATGGATCAACGTCACCTTGCTGGCATAGCGGGTGAGGAACGTGGCCTCCTCGACGGCCGAATCCCCCCCGCCGACCACCGCGATCGGCCGGTTCTTGTAGAAGGCCCCGTCGCAGGTGGCGCAGGTGCTCACCCCTTCGCCCCGGAACGGCCGCTCCGAGGGCACGTCGTCCAGCCACCGGGCCGAGGCGCCGGTGGCCACGATCACGGCGTCGGCCGTGTACTCGGCATGCTCGCCCGAGGGGTCGCCGGAGGGGTCGGTCGTGGTCGTCAGGCGGAACGGCCTCTTCGACAGGTCGGCGGCGATCACGGTCTCGAACCGGGCGTCGGCCCCGAACCGGACGGCCTGCTTCTCCATCCGCTCCATGAGCTCGGGGCCGATGATCCCCTCGGGGAACCCGGGGAAGTTATCGACCTCGGTCGTCCAGGTCAGTTGCCCGCCCGGCTCCCGGCCCTTGAAGACCAAAGGACGCAGGTTGGCCCGGGCGGCATAAAGGGCGGCGGTGTACCCGGCGGAACCGGACCCGATGATGATCACGGAAAAATGCGGCATCGTTCCCTCAAGGCCAGGGGAGGAAGGCGGACGACCCATCCCGCCGGGCGGCACCCATTATTCTACGGCCGAGGGGAAAATACCACGAGTCGCCAACCCAAGAACCTCGCCCCGGGTCCGTACCCGGCGAGTCACCAGCGGGACGGGCCCCGGAGTTCGATCCCATCTCTCCCTCGAACCCCGGTCGCCCCGCGGACTAACATGAAAAGATCCACAATTTTGATTTCGAAGGCGGGAACGGCGGCCCAAAGGTCCAGGCCAAGGCCACTCGCATTAGTTATCGGGGCGCGACGACCATTAATCATACACGTACGCATATTGGGGTTTTTCTCTTTGAATTCCCGGGCGGAATCCGGGATCACGTCGAAGAGCAGGGACGGGGCGGCGTCTCAATCGACGAATCGAGGAGGAGCTGGATCGAAAAGCCTTGCGGAGGGTGTTTCCCGCCGGCAAAATAAAATCCGCCAGGGATTACGCGTCATTTCCGACGTCTACTCCACGTTAGTCGCCATGCCGCGAGTGGCACCCTGAGACGATGAAAATGGGCCGCGACCGAGGTAGACTCGGGGTGCCGCACGCACGTCGGGTCCCGGCCGTCGTCGCCTGGTGCCGCGAGCCCGCGTGTTAGTCTGGCCCGGACATCGCGCCGCATCCGAGACTGTCGCCCCCGCCCGGGGAGCACGCAGAACAGAGTGTTCTTCCACGCGATGTCCCCCGGCGTGCGTCGGCGGGGGGGGTTCGCCATGCAGGTGCTCCATCGCTGTTGCGCGGGGTTGGACATCCACAAGGATACCGTCGTCGCCTGCGTCCGCCGCGTCGATGACACGGGCAAGGCCCGCTCGCAAGTACGGACCTTCGGGACCATGACCGGGGCCTTGATCGAGCTGGCTGATCGGCTGGCCGAGCAGGGCGTCGTCCACGTCGCGATGGAGTCGACCGGCGTGTACTGGAAGCCGGTCTGGCACCTGCTGGAGGGGCGGTTCGAGCCGATGCTGGTCAACGCCCAGCACATCAAGCAGGTGCCGGGCCGCAAGACCGACGTCAAGGATTGCCAGTGGATCGCCGAGTTGCTCCAGCACGGCCTGCTCAAGGCCAGCTTCGTGCCGCCGGAGCCGATCCGCGAGCTGCGCGACCTGACGAGGCAGCGGGCGCAGATCGTCGCCGAGCGGGGCTCGGTCGCCAACCGCATCCAGGGGGTGCTGGAGGACGCCAACATCAAGCTCGGCTCGGTGGCCACCGACGTGCTGGGCGACTCGGGTCGCGCCATGTTGCGGGCGTTGATCGAGGGCCAGGACGACCCGGAGGCCCCGGCGGAATTGGCCAAGGGGCGGCTGCGGGCCAAGATCCCGGCGCTGCGGCTGGCGCTTCGCGGGAAGGTGACGGAGCACCACCGCTTCCTGCTGCGGCTCCTGCTGGACCACTACGAGGCGCCGGAGGCCCTGATCGGCCGACTGGGGGAGCGGATCGACCGGGTGCTGGCGCCGTACGCCGAGGCGGTGGAGCGGCTGGAGACGATCCCCGGGGTCGGCCGCCGGGTCGCCGAGATCGTCGTCGCGGAGCTGGGCGTGGAGATGGGGCAGTTCCCGACGGCTCGCCACCTGGCGAGCTGGGCCGGGATGTGCCCCGGGAACAACGAGAGCGCCGGCAAGCGCCGCAGCGGCAAGACGACCAAGGGGAGCCGCTGGCTACGGACGGCCCTGATCCAGGCGGCGCACGCGGCGGGCCGGAGCAAGGCGACGTATCTGGGGTCGCAGTACCGTCGGCTGGCATCGCGGCGCGGGGCGAAGCGAGCGGCGGTGGCGGTGGGCCATACGCTGCCGGGGATCATCTACGAAGTCCTGGGCCGGGGGACGACCTACGAGGATCTAGGCCCCTGCTACCTGGAGCGGTTGGAGCCCGAGCGATTGACCCGGCAACCGGTCAGGCGCTTGGAACGGCTCGGCCACAAGGTTACATTGGAACCCAACGAGGCGGCCGCGTAGGGCGCATTTTCAGAACAGGCGGCGGAGGCGATCTCGATGAAGTTATCCTTCGTCCTTGAATCTATTGCCGTCGTCTCCGTCGGCCTCGGCCTGGCGCGATGGCACATCCAAGATCCGGTTTACGCCGAAGGCTACGCGGATTCCGGGGGGGCCGAGTGGCTCAGGCAGGTAGGCGACGGTTTCTTCGCGGGGGTCGCCGTCGCCGGGTTCCTCGGGCTAATGGTCGAGGTCGCTGCACGGCGGTCTCCCCGACCCTGGGGCCTGGGCCGATGGGCCTGGTCGGTTGTCGGCCTCTTCGTCGTCTCGCGGCATGCCTTGGGCGTGGTATTCGACGCGATCGTGCATTGGTACATGGGGATGATGAAGGAGTTCGCCGCAGATCTCCTCCCGCGTCTTCGCGCCAATCTGTGCCATTGGCTGCTCGCTATCGCACCTTATCTCATCATTGCGGTTTGGACGACGCGTTGGGTGTCGGGACCGAAGGCCGGCCGCGCCGATGGACGGGAGTGGGCCGGCCGGATCTTTGGGATCCTCATCATCGTGACGATGGTTGTCATTGATTGCCTCGCTACAGCCGGGTTTTGATCATATGTGCCGCCTAACCTTGCGCTGCAGCGGACCCCGCACCGCCACGGTATCTTTGGTATCATCAACATCAACTCGGCGGTGCGTGTCCGCTGAGCTTGGTTGTTAGGCCGAGGGGAAGCATGCCCGAGCCAACCCGACCGAACGCCGTTTGCCGACTACTGGAAGCCGCTTACGGGCTGACCATCGAGCGGGTGTCGGCGCTGCCGGACGGGGACGCGGAGCGGATCGCCGCCTGGCGAGTCGCGGAGCGGGAGTTCGAGAACGCGGCCAAGGACTTCATTACGATCGCGGCGACCACGGATTTGATCCCGGCCGGAGAGGAGCGCCTCCGAGTGGCGCTCATCGCCGCCGTCCAGACCCTGTGGGCGCGGCAGTGGACGACCGCCGCGACTGGAACGGACGCCGAGTTCGAGACGCTCCGCCGGGGGCAGAAACCCTGGGTGTTTCAACTGCTGGCCCTGCTCAGCGCGACGCGCCGAGCCGAGTCTGAGACGGACGTCGGGAGGTGGTTCATGCTGCACGGAGTCTCATACCCCAACCGCTACCGCGAGCCGCGTCACCAGGAATTGTTCGAGGTCCTCGTGCGGCTGGCGCGGGAGGAGCTATCAGCGGCGGCCGAGATCCGGGCCTAACCTCGCGCTGCAGCGGACCCGGCCCGCCGCGACGCTTTCTGGTAACACGGATGCCACTCTCGGCGGGCCGGGCCGCTGAGCTTCGGCGTTAGGCGGCGATAGCGGGGGTTGGCCTTGCCGCGGGTTTCCGTTCTGGATGCAGCGAAAACGTGGAGAAGATCGATGCCAATTCCAGAAAGCATAGGTGCCTTTGCCATCGTTCCTAGCAACGATCTGCCGGCCGCGATTCCGTTCTGGGAGCGTTTGGGTTTCGCTCGGACGGGTGGTGACAACGCGTACATAATCATGACCGGCTGGGGGTGCGAAGTGCATCTCACCCAAGCCGGCCCGGACGCCTGGCGGGTTCCGGAAGCACACAATCCGTTCGGCGTATTCATCCGCACCCCGGACGTTGACGCCATTGCGGCACGCGTCGATGACCTGATCATCCGACCTGGCGGAGTCCTTCGTCACCGAGAGTGGGGACTTTATGAGGTCGGAATCTGTGGGCCGGACGGCATGCTCGTGCGTATCGGCTGGCCATCTAAACTGATAAAAGCGTAGACGCCATCGTCCTATCTCAGCCGCCTCTTCGTGAACTCTTCTCCATAGAACGGCCGTCGATGCGCAACATTCCCCCGACCCCTGGCCTTGTGGCCGGGCAGCGACGAGGTCCGGGTGGCAATCCGACGGATTCGGGATCGGCGATCGAGGCGCGGGCCAAGAGGGGAATCGGTTACGTTTGCAGTCTCTTCGACGGGGACATCCCCGCGAGTCGCCGCGCGGGGCGTCGCCGATGACCGGATCACGACCTCTCGGGCCAGGCTAACCTACGGGCATGGAGCACCGAGGTGGATACGGCCACCGACCCGCGCCACGAACCGGGCTACGCCGCGCCGGGTCGGTGGGCAAGTCGGCCCCGGCCCCCGTTCACGCCCCCTCGGGAGCGGACGAAGGCCGCAGGATGGTTAACCTCGCGCTGCAGAGGACCCCGCACCGCCGCGGCGCCCACCGTGCTATTATCGCCGTCTCGGCGGTGCGAGTCCGCCGAGCTTGGTCGTTCGAGGATTTTTGCCGTCGGGCGATCCTACCGAATTGAGCCCCGGGGGCGTCGGGGGTACGATGGCCGTCGAGCGACGGGTTTTCCGAGGCGGACGGACCGCGAGGGGTCCGGGGCTTCGGTGCGACGCCGGGGGACGATCGCCGGGCGGCCCGATCGCCCCGGCCCCCGGCCCGGCGAGGCCCGTCCCGCCTTCGGCCCGCGCCTCTCGCCTCGACGTTCGACCTGGGGACCGGGTTTCATGGCCACCTCCGACAAGCCAAGATCGGCCGAGGACACCCCGACCGACCTCCTGCCGGTGATCCGCAAGTCGGGCATCCTCAGCGAGAAACAATTCGAGGACCTCAAGGCCAAGGTCCTCGACGGCCGCTATCCCTTCGACCCCAGGGAACTCGCCGCCCGGCTGGTCAAGGACCGCGTCCTGACCGACTACCAGGCCAAGAGGTTCCTGAGCAACAAGCCGCATGGCTTGACCGTCGGCAAGTACGTGATCCTCGACCGATTGGGCTCCGGCTCGATGGGGCGAGTCTACAAGGCCCAGCACCTGCTCATGGGTCGGGCCGTCGCGCTCAAGATCATCGCGCCGGAGATCGTGTCCAATCAGCGGGTCGTGGCGCGATTCCAGCGCGAGATGAAGCTGGTCGGCCGGCTCGATCATCCCAACGTGGTCCGCGCCTTCGACGCCGACCAGGCGGGCAGCATCCTGTACATCGTGATGGAATACGTCGCCGGGGTGAGCCTGGGCCAAAGGTTCCGCGCCAAGGGCCCGCTGCCTCCCCTGGACGTGATCGACTACGCGGCGCAGTCGGCCCTGGGCCTGGCCCATGCTCACGGCCAGGGGATCGTCCATCGCGACGTGAAGCCGTCCAACCTGTTCCTCTCGCAGGACGGCCAGGTCAAGGTGCTGGACCTGGGCCTGGGCGTCCTGATGGAGGCCGACAGCTCCTCCTCGTTCGCCACGGCCGACGGCATCGCCGTGGGGACGATCGATTATATGAGCCCGGAGCAGGCCTGCGGCAAGGAGGTCGATGGCCGGAGCGACCTGTACTCGCTCGGCTGCTCGATGTTCCACCTGATCAGCGGTCGGCTGCCGTTCCCCGGGGATTCGCCCGTCGAGAGGCTGGGCAAGCGGATCAACGGCAAGCCCGCGCCGATCACCGACCTGGTGGGCGACCTGCCGGCGGGCCTGGCCGAGGTCATGGAGGCCCTGCTGGCCAACCGCCCCCACGAGCGGTTCCAGACCGCCCTGGAAGCCGCCGAGGCCCTCCACGACCTCCTGCCCCCCAAGGAGTCCTCGGGGATCAGCCGGAGGCCCGGCTACTCGGGCGTGGCGAACCTCTCCGGCGCCTCGGGCTCGGCGATCGCCCGGCCGGCCTCGGCCTCGTCCATGCCGTCCACCCAGGTCGCGCCGCCGCCCGCCCCTCCGCCCGAGCCGGAATACGTCGAGGTCCGGCCCGAATACCCCCTCTGGTTCGGCCCGATCGCGTCGATGGCCGAGAACTCCCCCGCCGCCCTCGTGCTGCTGGCCTCGCTCTCCATCCTGATCCTGTTCGCCAGCGGGTTCCTCACCGCCTTGCTCATCCGCTGAACCGGCTTCAGAGGCCGTCGAACGACCACCGGCACGCGATCACCACGAACGCCGCCTGGTGGGCGAGGATCGAGGTCCAGACCGGGTCGCGGGTGCCCCGGGGGCGGGACAGCTCGTACAGGAGCTGGACGACCAGGGCCGCGAACAGGATGGGCAGGACCACCCCGACCACCACGAGCAAGAGCCTCGCCACCGGCGCCGTCCCTCCGAACGCCCTGGCCGCCGCGGGCCCCCCGATCGCCGCCGAGGCCGCCCGGATCAACGCGGCCAGCGCCGGGATCGCAAGCACGGGGTGGAAAAAGAGTTGCGCGGCCAGGGCGCCGTCGGTCGGGGTCGCCCGGCTGGTCGCCAGCAGGCCGACGGCCGAGAAGCTCAGGGCCAGCGCGAACCACGAGGCCAGGTCCCCCTGCCCCTCGCGGATCGCCACGCCCTGCCCCACGATCTCGATGGCCGCGAACGTCGCCAGGATCGCCACCAGCAGCCCATTGCCTCGGCGAGCCGGCCTCGACTCCCGGCCCGCCCACAGCCACGCCGCCGCCGTGAGCCCGTGCCCGGCCACGACCAGGGCCGCCACGTGGGCCGCGTCCGGGAACGCCGAGATCGCGTCGATCCCCAGCGCCGAGAACGCCACGACCCAGACCAGGCCCGACACCCCGATTCCCGGACGTCTCACGCCGAATCCTCCGCCGACCTCCGCGCCCGAACGACCCAGACCGGCCGGATCGGCACGAACGTGGTCAAGCCCGCCAGGGGACGGGCCGGGCTGATCCGGACTTCGGTCACGTCTTCCTTCCAGCCCAGACTGCGAAACCTCGCCAGACTCTCGGCCAGGTTCTCCAACCCCACGAAGTTCGCCACGACCAGGCCGCCGGGGACCAGCCGATCGGCGACCGCGTCCAGGATCGGCCCGAGCCGTCCGCCCGAGCCGCCGAGGAACACGGCCGCCGGCCGTTCCTCACCCAGCAAGGCGTCGGGAGCATCCCCGGCAACAATACGCAAATTCCACGCCTCGAACCGTTTGCGATTTTCGACCAAGAAGGGCAAGCGGTCCGGAGATCGCTCGATCGCCACGACGTCTCGCCCCGGGAAGGCCCGGGCGAGCTCCACCGAGACGCCGCCCAGCCCCGCGCCCACGTCCCAGATCGGCCCCCCGGGCAGGTCGCGGAACCGGGCCAGGGAGACGGCGCGGACGTCCGAATGGGTCAGAAGGACCGGGCCCTCCTCGGGAGCGGCGAATGCCTCGTCGGCGAACCCCGGGGGGCCGGCTTCCGGCCCTTTCGGGCGATCGATCCGTTCCAGGATCACGATGTTCAGGTCATCGAAGGCCCGGCCGATGAGGTCGCCGATCGGGAATTCGCGGACTCGCTCGCGATCCGTGCCCAGCGCCTCGGCGACCCAGGCGCGATGGCCGTCCAGACCGCGATCGACGAAAAACGCGGCGATTTCGGAGGGGCTCCGGCCGTCCCGGGTGAAGATCCCGAGCTTGGGGCAGCCGAGATGAGGCCGCAACGTCTCGGCTAGGGGGCGGCCGTGGACGCTCGCCACCGTCGCATCATGCCAGCTTGAGCCAATTCCGGCGAACGCCCGTTGCATGCTCGAAACGGCCGGTTCCACGGAGATCTGGTCGCGACCCAGGGCCGAGCCCAGGAACGCGCCGATCCCGTAGAAGAGCGGATCGCCGGAGGCCAGGACCACGCATCGTTCGGTCGACGACCGATCGCGGAGCCGGGCGGCCAGGTCGTCCAGGTTGTCGGTAATCGCAAACAGTTCCGCCCGGTGCGGACCGATCAGGGCGAGATGACGCCGCCCACCGGCCAGGAAATCGGCCGAGTCCACCGCCTCTCGGGCCTCGGGCGGCATGCCCGGGAGGCCGTCGGCCCCGATCCCGATGACCTTGATGGGCAGGCGTGTCCTCGATCCGATCGGGTGCATGAAGGGCACCATCCTTCCTGTATTGATGGATCGTGTGACATTCATACGTATTCGTAAGCATGTCTTCGATCAGGATCGAGTCGAATATGTTTGACTTATAATCATATAAATTTTATGTTAAACACCTATTGATTAGGTCGCTATCGAACCGAAGACATGCTTACGAGGACGTAAGCATGCCACCCGGGGGAGAGGTCTCGCGCGCAGCGCGTTCCCTTCGAAATCGAACAGGATGACTTCGATTTCCGGCCCTCCGCCGGCGTGATCCCGGCAGTTCCGGGCCGCTCGCGAGGCGACGAGGCGATAGAACGGCTCGAAGCCGGCCGAGTCGATCAGGTCTTCCACGTGACGGCCCGTGTTTGCTGCTTCGATCTGGCGGACCAGCGAATCGTCGGCGCCGGCCTCCCTCGCGAGCCCGGCGAGGAACGTCAGATCGACGCCTCCGCCCGCGACATGGGTTTGCATCCGTCCGGCGGCCAGCTTGGCGAGCTTGCCGATCATCCCGCAGATCGTGACCTTGGGCACGCCCCGCTCGACGGCCCGTTTCAGGGCCTCGCCGGTGAAGATGCCCATCTGCACGAAGGCCATTTCGGGGAGCTCGGGGTAGACCCCGGCCGCGAATCGTTCGGATCGGCCGCCGGTGGTCAGGACCAGGTGATCGAGGCTGTTCGCCGCCGCGACGTCGATCGACTGGAGGACCGACGCCCGCCAGCTCGCCGTGCTCATCGGCCGGACCACGCCGGTCGTGCCCAGGATCGAGAGGCCGCCGACGATCCCGATCCGCGAGTTCAGCGTCTTCCTGGCCAGCTCCTCGCCCCCGGGGATCGCGATCACGACCTCCACGCCGGGCTCGGGCCGATCGGTCCCATAAACCATCGCCACGCCTTCCAGGATCATCGTCCGGGGGACCGGATTGATGGCCGGCGAGCCCGGGGGCAGCTCCAGTCCGGGCTGGGTGATCGTGCCGACGCCTTCGCCGCCCAGAATCCTCACGCCCGGCTCGCCCCCTCGGCGGACGGTCGCGAGGACCTCGGCCCCGTGGGTCACGTCGGGGTCGTCCCCGGCGTCCTTGACGACTCCGGCCAGGGCCGTGCCGTTTTCGTATCGCAATCGGTTGATCGGAATGGTCAGGTCGAACCCCAGGGGCGATCGCACGAGGACCGAGTCCGGCCTCTCGTCGCGGTCGAGCAGTCTGCAGGCGGCCTGGGCGGCGGCGGCGGCCGAGGCCCCGGTGGTGAACCCCTCGCGCATCCCCTTGGGGTCCCTGGGCGGGACGGTCAGGCCCCGGCAGATCTCGACCGGCGATCGGGCCGGGGCCTCCGCGTTCATGGGGCCTTCGAGGCCGCCCGGGCCTCGCGGATCGCCTCGAAAAGCGTCTTGCTGTCCCCGCCCCGGAAGTACGTCCGGGGCTGCGACTTCGAGCCGCCGAGGCTGAACGCGCCGGGAGGCTCGGAGGTCGAATACAGGGAGACCTCGACCAGCCCGCCGCCCTTCAGGGTCAGGACCAGGGCGCCGAGCGACTCCCAGTTCGCGGGCTTCGGATCGACGGTCGCCGGGGTCATCGCGGCGAGGACCCTGGGGATCGACTCGGCGGGGACCGCGAACGGCCCGGTCGGCTTGCCCGGGACGTTCGGCGAGACGCTCAGATGGGCGGTCATCGCCTCGATGTCGTCGGCCTCGGGCAAAGACGGCGGGTTGGCGTCGCGGATGACTTCCATGATCGCGCGGTCGGTGCCCCCGCGATAATACGTCCGGCCGTTGCCGGCGCCGTCGCTCACGGCGAAGCCGCCGGTGGGCTCGCCCGTCGCGTAGAGGTCGACGGTCCACTCCTTGCCGTCGCGGGTGGTCAGGTCGAGCTTGCCGAGTTCCTGCCACTTGGCGGGGTTGGGGTCGAATTTGGCGGGCCCGAGGGCGTCCATGATCTTCGGGATGGCGGTGTCGGGGACGGCGAACGGGCCGACCTTCGGGCCGAGGGGGGCTTTTGCGCTGGGCCCGTCGAAGGTGTACGAGAGCTCGGCCGTCATCCGGGTGATCGACCCGGCCCGCGGCAGGGCGGTCTCCGGGACGCCGTTCCAGCCGCCCCAGCCGGGCCGGAGCATCACGGTGAACACCGCCGCCGCCAGCGCGATGAACGCGCCGAAGGCGAACTTGATCCCCATCCCCGGCTTGCCTTCGCTCATGAGTCCCCCCCCCCGCGTCCGGCCATCTCCAGCAAGGCGTTGATCGCCGCCGCCGAGACGGCCGTCCCGCCCTTGCGGCCCACGCTCGTGAGGAACGGGACGGCCGATTGCCCGACCAGGAGCCCCTTGGACTCCTCCACGCCGACGAACCCGACGGGAATCCCTACGACGCACGCCGGCCGCCAGCCCTCGTCGAGCACCAGGCGGAGGCACTCGACCAGGGCCGTCGGCGCATTGCCCACGGCCACGACCGCGCCCTCGCCGACCTTCCCCGCCGCAATCCTCATTCCGAGGGCCGACCGCGTGAGGCCGTCGGGAGGATTCGCGGCCTCCCCCAGCCCGCAGACGGCCTCCACCCCGAGAGGGCCGGCCAGATCGCGGCGGATTCCGCTCCGGAGCATCTCCACGTCGCAAACCACCGGCCGACCCTGCCGGAAGGCATTCACGGCCGATTCGATGGCCCCTGGGCCGACTCGGAGGTTCCCCACGTAATCGAAATCCGCCGAGGCATGGATCATCCGGCGGAGGACGGCGCGTTCGGAGGGGTCGGAGGGGTTCGGGCCGAGCTCGCGATCGATGATCCGCAGCGACTCGGCCATGATCCGATCCCCTTCGGACGGCGAAGGCGACGCCGGACGGAATCCGGTCCCCTCGCCCCCGCCCCGGGGGAGAGGGTTAGGGTGAGGGGGCGGACTGTCCCCAGGGGCCGAGGCGGAGTCCCGCATCGAGAGGCGCGCGGCCCCCTGACCCTGCCCTCTCCCCCGGGGCGGGGGAGAGGGGGAATGGGCTTGAGAAGACGGCTCGCCGCCCTCCTTCGCCCGGTAGATCCGGGGCGTGATCATCCGTCCGCGATCGACGAACGTCCGCGAACTGCCGACGACCACGGTGGAGAACATCGAGACCTCGGCGGTCGCCAGGGCGTCGAGGCGGACGATTTCCACTTTCTGCGCCGGCCGGTACGCGTTCTCGACCAGGCCGACCGGCGTCCCTGGTTCGCGGAGGCGTAGCAAGAGATCCACCACCGCCGGGAGCTGCCAGGTCCGGGTCCGGCTCCTCGGGTTGTAGAACGCCAGGACGAAATCGGCCCGCGCCGCCGCCTCGACCCGTTCGAGGATCGTCTCCCACGGGGTCAGCAGGTCGCTCAGGCTGATCGAGGCCCAGTCGTGGGCGAGAGGGCGCCGAGGAGGGCCGCCGCCGAGAGCGCCGCCGTGATCCCGGGGACGGTCAGGATCTCCGCCGACGATCGGCGGGCCGCGGCGATCTCGAACGCCACGCCGCCCATCGCGTAGACGCCCGCGTCTCCGCTGGAGACCAGCGCCACGGTCCGGCCCGATTCGGCCAGATCCAACGCCTCGCCGGCCCGCTCGACCTCCTGGCCGAGGTCGCGGCCCAGGACGAGCTTGCCGGCCAGGCGGTCGGCGATCAGGTCGAGATAGCCGCGATAGCCGACGACGGCGTCGGCGCGGTCGATCGCCGACGCCGCATCGGGCGTGATCGCCCCGGGGGAGCCGGGGCCGAGGCCCACGATCAGGAGGGCCCCTCGGCCGGTCGTCGGGTTCCGGTCGCGATCCGAGGGCATGGCGGCTCCGGTCTGGGGATCGGGCCGTCGATCGGCCCCTCCGCGCATTCTCGCCGAAAGCCGCCCGCCGAGGAAGGGCGCGGCCAGGGGCCGTAAGAAGGCCGGGCGGTGCTCGCTTCTCACGCCTAGTCTGGCCTGATATGTTCGTCGGGCCGGGGCTGCGAGGCCCGAGATCGTCGGAACGCGCCGGGCCGATCCGCCCGGGAAGGGACGCCACGATGCCGACCCGCTACCAGTGCTCCGACTGCAAGGGGACCTTCGACGTCGAGATCGGCGCCCCGGCGCCGAAGTGCCCCAAGGGGGACGGCGCGATGCCGGAGGTGGGCCGGACCCTGGTCCCCCCGACCGGCTGCCTCTATGGCGCCGAGGCCTTCAACCGCCAGAGGTTCCAGTACCTCCACTTCGTCCCCTCGACGGGCCGGGGCAAGTTCGACATCGATTACCGGCCGATGACCGGGATCTTCACCGTCACGGTCAAGTTCGGCGTCGAGTACGTCGATCCGGGGACGTTCAGCTGGTTCGGCTCCAAGGAGAAGGCCGCCCTCCAGGAGTCCTTCGGCGAGAGCGTCCAGCGATACTGGGACAACAAGTGCCAGATCCAGTGTACCCAGGTCGGCTGGACGAATATCGTGGTGCGACCGAGGTTCCGCGTGGAGTTCGGCACCCTGGTCGGGGCCCATTTCCGCATGGTGATCAGCCGGGAAGACAGCCGGACCCGGGACTCCGGATCGCGCGAGTGCCGGGGGTTCGTCTCGCTGAATCAGGTCACCACCAACGACCCGACGGTCCAGGACCGGATCGAGCTCCGGGACTTCCAGATCCGCGACTTCAACCACGGGGTCGGCGGACTCCAGACGGCCGGCAAGGACAGCCAGTTCCTGGAAAAAGCGATCGAGACCAGCGGGATGCCCAACCGGAAGGTCGATGCCCGGGTCACGTCGGACCGGGGGCCTCTGGACGTCCGCCAGGTCGTCGGCGACCTGGGGTTCGCGGACAACGCCTCGGATTTCGGCGCGTCCCTGGCCCAGATCACCAAGTTCGCCGCCGACGTGAACCGGCAGCTCCCCGGCTCGCACCCGGTCCCGATCCAGATCAAGGGGTTCGCCAAGCCGACGGAGACCAGCCCGGCCACGCTCGCCGCGGCCCGGGCCCAGGCCGTCCGCACCTTCCTGACGACCACCCGCCGCATCCCCAACCCGATCGAGGTGCTGACCCCGGTCGGCTCGGGCAAGGCGGCGGTGGAGATCTCGGTGGACCAGGATTTCGAGTGGTCGTTCAAGAGGGGGGAGCGGCCCTTCGAGTACAACGTCGCCGCCCACGAGTTCGGCCACCTGATCGGCCTGCCCGACGAGTACGAGAACCCCGAAGGAGGCCCCGGCGCCACCGCCGACGCCGCCGCCAAGGCCAAGGTCAAGACCAACTTCCTCGCCCTGACCGAACGCGCCCGGATCGCCCCGCCCACGTTCCCTTCGCACACGTCCAGCCTGATGTCCGACGGCATGACCTCCATGAACTGGCACTTCGTCACCGTCTGGGACGCCCTGACCTTCCTCACGGCCGAATACATCGATCCGGAGTCCTGGGACGTCCGCGTCCCTCGGGTCTGACCAAAACCAGCGAGAAGTACGACAGCGAAACGCCCAGGGCGTCCTCCAGGCGGAGGAAGACCCGCTCGTCGGGCCGGCCCAGCCTCTCGACCAGGGCGGCGCGGTCCAGGGCGTTTCGTTTCCGCAACTCCTCGACCAAAACGGGCAGGACGCCGGCCGCCTTCAGCCAGCACGAGCCTCCGCCTCGATCGAGGATCGCGCCGATCTCGTCGGGATGGTACGTCGCCGGGCAGACCGTCAGGATTTCCTCTTTTTGAGCCAACGGCCAGCCCAGGACGGCCGCCGCCGCGCTCATGGCCGGGACCCCGGGGACGATCTCGACGGCGATCTCCGGCCGAAGCCGCTCGATCAGGTACGAACCCGTCCCGAAGAGCATCGGATCGCCCTCGGTCAGGAACGCGACCGAGTTTCCCAGCGCGATTTCCGACCGGATCGCCTCGGCGACGCGATCATAGCCCACGGAGCCGTCATCCGGCCCTCGCCTCATGGCCAGGGCCATCCCCCGGACGGCCTGATCGGGCCGGAGCAGCCCGGCGACGACCTCGAAGGCGAACCCGGAATCATCCCGACGGCCGGGATGGAGGAGGGTCCGGGCCCGTTCCAGGACACGGACGGCCTTCAAGGTGAGCAACTCGGGGTCGCCGGGCCCGACGCCGACGATCGCGGCCGTCGGCGTCACTTCGCGGCCCCCTCGGCGGCCTTCTTCGCCGATTCCCAGGAGGAGGCGTCGAGGTAGCCGAGACCTCCGCGGTCGTCCAGCTCCAGGCCGGTCCGCGCGCGGACGCGGTCGACGAGGGTCCGGGGCCCTCCCTCGATCGGCCGGGGGATGGGCGTGATCCGGATCTCGTTGGTTTCGCCGGTCAGGACGGCCCGGCCGTCGGGTTGGAAATCCAGGATCGTCACGGCTTGTGGGGTGCTGATCGGCGGTCCCAGGGGCGTGCCGGAGAAGAGGTCCCAGAGGGTGGCGTTCCGGTTGCATGCCGAGAGGACCGTCCGCCGATCGGGCCGAGGATCGCTCGGGCCACGGGACCGGAGTGGACCAGGGGGACGCCCACCGGGGAGCCGGTGTCCAGGTCCCAGACGCGGGCCGTCCCGTCGTCGCCGGAGGAGACCAGCCATCGGCCGTCGCGAGAGAAGCTCAGGCCGCGGACCGCGCTCTCGTGACGCCCGAGGGCCGGCCCTTTCGGCTTCGCCTCGGGCACGGACCACCTCGTCAGGGCGCCGTCATTGGTCCCGATGACCACTTCGGAACCTCCGGGCCGGAACTCATAGGCGGTCACCAGGCGCCGGAGGTCCATGCCCCCCAGGCTCCGGGCGTCCCGGACCTCGAACAGGCGGCCCTGGGTCTGGTGGATCGCCACGGCGAACCGGCCGTCGTCGGTGAACTTGATCCCGTGGACGGTCAGCTTCGACGCGGTCTTCGGGGCGATCCATCGACCCGTCTCGAAGTCGAGGAACTGGAGGTGCTGGCCGTTCCAGGTCGCCCCCCAGCCCCGGGGGCCGAGCGCCGCGTTCTTCTGATACGGGGGCCCCACCACCGGCCGACCGACCGGCCGTCCCGAGGCGTCTCGCGTTTCCAGGCGCTCGATCGCCCGGCCGTTGCGGGTCTCGCGGACCCTCACCAGCGAGGTCGTGAGGTCGGGAGAGACGGCGCTCGTGGTCTCCGCCGGGACGGTCCCCGGGGGCGGCCCCTTCGGCGCTCCGGTCGCCGGGTCGAACGCCTGGAGGCGGTGGCCGATCTTCGAGACGACGAGGACCGACGCCCCGTCGGGAGCGAACCGGGCGTCGTCGGCTCCTCCTTTGAGCGCCTGGAGGACCACCGAGCTCGAAGCCGGCCCCTGAGCGTCCCAGACCCGGCCGACGTTCTGGCCATCGACGGTCATGAGCGTCCGCCCGTCGTGAGAGAACGCGGCCAGGATGACCACCGCGCCGTGGGGCAACGGCGAGCCGAGCGGCCTGCCCGTCGTCCCGTCGAAAAGGACCGGGGCCTTCCCCCCTCCGATCAGGATTCGCCGCCCTCCCGGGCCGATCGCCCGGATCGTCGCGGCGATCCCTTCGCCCAAAGCGACCTTCCGGCGCGAGGGCCCGAGCCGGAGACGTCCCAGAACCGGACGACGTGATCGGCCCCTCCGGTCGCCAGCACGCGGCCCTCGGGATCGAACGCGGCGGAGGTGATCTCCGAGGGTTGCTTCAGGCTGTCGCCGATCCGGGAGCCGGTCGCCGGGTCGAGCACGTCGATGGTCCGGGCCCCGGTGGATTTCTCCCCTCGGAGGAGGGCGACCGCCTTGCCGTCGGGCCTCAGGGCGATCCCGTGGACGTCGTCGGCCCGCCCGAGTTCCCCTTCGGTCTCGCGACCCTCGACGAGGTCCACCACGGCGATCCGCCCCGACGAGAACGAGGGGGAGAAAATCGCCCGTCGGCCGTCGGGGACGAGACGGACCGCCTGCTGAGGATCGACGGTCCTCGCCCCCGCGAGGAGCTTGCCCGTCGCCAGGTCCGCGGCGGCCACGCAGTGCTGGCCCATCGCGTTGTGCCATTCGAAGCTGGCCGTCTTGCCGTCGGCCGAGACCGACGCCTCTCGGAGGACGATGACCCCTCCGCCCAGGGCCGAGCCCGGCAACGGCCCTCCGATCGGCCGGCCGGTGGTCGCATCGATCAGTCGGTAGGAGGTATCGACCAGGTTGAGGGACGGGTTCGGCCCGGTCCTGGCCAGTTGCTTCATCGCCTCGACGTTGGTCCGGATCTGCTGGACGACCGCGGCCCGGCCGTCGGTCGTGAGGAACTGCGCCGCCTCTCCAGGCGGCATCGGAACCGGCGGCCGGAGCGGATCTCCCGAGGCCGTCCAGGAGCGGACTTCCGCCCCGTTGGTCGAGCGGAGCCCCTCGCCTTCCGGGGAGATCCAGAGCGAGTTACCCCCTCGCGAGGCCAGGGACATGACCCGTTCCAGGGGGACCGTGCGGCCCTCCCACGCCCCCAGGCTCGTCCGGAAGGCCCGGTCCAGGTCCCCCGCGCCGGAGGGCACCTCGCCCACGCTCCGGGCCATCCACAACAGCCCGCGATCGACTTCCCCCGCCTCGCAGAGCGCAGGCCGCGGTCGTAGGTCGAGGTGGCCAGGAGCCGCTCGGCCCGATGCTTCTCCGCCTCCGCCTGCTTCGTCCGGCCGTCGGCGATCGTCTTCTGCTGCTCGGCGATGCCTTTCTGGGTCCGGGCGTCGTTCAGGGCCTGGCGAAGCTCCTTCGCACGGTTCGAGAGCATCCGGGCCGAGACCGCCGAGACGATGGCCACCAGGAGCAACGAGGCCGCGATCGCACCGATCGCCGCGGCCAGCCTCGGGTTCCTCGCGCACCACCGCCACGACCGCTCCGCCCGGCCCACCGGCCGGGCCGCGATCGGCTCGCCCGAGAGGAACCGATGCAGGTCGTCGGCCATCGCCCGGGCCGATTCGTACCTCCGCGACGGGTCTTTTTCGAGGCACTTCAGCACGATCGTCTCGAGGTCGCGAGGCAGCTTCGGGACCAGGCGGGAGGGCGGGACCGGCTCCTCCGTGGCCACGAGCATGACCGTGTCGAGCGGGGTCGCCGCCTTGAACGGCGGGCGGCCGGTCAGGAGGTCGTAAAGGATCGCGCCCAGGGCATATGTATCGGCGGCCGGGCCGATCTGCCCGGTCTTGCCGCCGGCCTGCTCGGGGGCCATGAAGGAGGGCGTCCCCATGATCGCGCCGGAGGCCGTCCGGCCGAGGTCGGCGTCGAGCCTCTTGGCCAGGCCGAAGTCGGTGATCTTCGGCTGGTCGTCTTTGGTCATCAGGACGTTGGCCGGCTTCAGGTCGCGGTGGACGATCCCCGCCTTGTGGGCCTCGTGGACGGCCCCGGCGATCGTCTCCACCAGGGCCGCCGCCTTGCGAGGGGGCCAGGGCGTGCCGTCCAGGCGGTCGGCGAGGCTCCCGCCTTCGACGAATTCCAGGGAAAAGAACGGCAATCCGTCCTTCTCGCCGATGTCGTGGACCTGGACGATCCCCGGGTGCTGCAACCGCGCGATCGCCTCGGCCTCGCCCCGGAAGCGGTCGAGGTCGTCGGCCCCGGCGTGGGCCCCGGAGAGGATCATCTTGAGGGCGACCGTCCGACCCAATCCCACCTGCCGGGCCTTGTAGACCACGCCCATCCCGCCCCGGCCGAGCTCGCCGAGGATCTCATACCCGGAGACGACCGCCGACCCGGCACCCCGGGCGCCATGAGGCGTCGGCGACGGATCGTCATCCTTCGCCGTATCGTCCACACCGCCCCGAGGCGGGAGGGTCGGCGCGTCCTCCATGTTCGGAGGAGGGATCGTGGCCGTCTCGTGGGTCGAGCCCGAGGGAGGCAAGGTCGCCGCGTCGAAGACGTCGCCATCGGACGGGCCGTCCATCCCGGGGCCTCCTCAGCGGGTCCACTGGAGACGATTCAACAGCCGTTCGTCCCAGGGATGCGATTCTTGGGCGATCGGCGAGGATTCGACCGCAATGGCCGGAATCGCCGGGTTCCGCCGCGACCGTCGCCGATGATCGTGCCTCGGCCGATCGTCGGCGGGCTGGTCCAAGGCGCGCACTTCGAGGTGATGCCCCTCCTGAGGCGCGCCGAAATCGGCCTCTCGACCGCTCAATTTGACCCGATACTTGCAGAGGTCGCAATTCATGAACGGCAGGCCATGAAACGCCTCGTGGGCACGGTCTTCCAGGGCCTGGACCAGCAAATCATGGACGCCGAGATGGGCCGTCGCGAGGATTTCGCGGGACGTATCGGCGGCCGAATGCCTCTCGGCCGCCTCCACGACCCGCTTCCTCAACACCCCGTCGAACAGGAGATACGGCTGGACCACGATCCGGGCGAAGCCCATCCGGCGGAGCCATTCCAGGGCCTGATCCACCGTCGGGCTGGTCAGGCCCGAGAACGCCACGGTCGCGAACGCCACCCCGGAGGCCTCCCACAAGAACCGGGAAAGCCGCGAGATCGTGGCGTTGGCGTCCGGGTCGGACGTCCCCCGGCCCACCACGAGCAGCGCCGTCGAATCCATCGGGATCTCGGGTTTCCCGGCGATCGCCTCGCGAAATCGGACGGCGCAAAGCTCCAGCAACCCCGGATGGACCTCCAGGGCCCGCGCCATCTGAAAGACCACGCCGGGATGCCGCCGCCGGGCGTCGGCCACCTCGCTCGGGACATCATTCTTCACGTGACCGGCCGCCGCCAGCATCGCCGGGACCACCGCCACCCGCGCCGCCCCTCGACCCACCACCGAATCGATCGCCCGGCCGATCGTCGGGCGGTTGAACTCCAGGAACCCCGCCTCCTGGACCCGATCGGGCCGAAGCCGCTTCCACAGCCTCACCAGCTCCACGAACTCCGCAGATCCCGCCTCATCGCGGGTCCCATGAGCGGCAATCACCAGGGCGTCGGACATCGCGGCCTCATGCGCTCTCGGAAAGGGGACCGAATTCGGGCGGGGTCACGAACCTCATTTCGCGTTGACTCTACCCCGTCGCGGTCCCGATGATAAGGGGAGCGCCACCGTCGCCGACGAGGCCGCGAGCATGGCCGACCTGCGAACCATCGAGCAAATCACGACCGAGTTCCCCTCGGAATGGGTCCTGATCGGCGACCCGCAGGCCGACGAGGACGCCCGTCTCCACGGCGGCCGAGTCCTTTTCCACAGCACCAACCGCGCCGAAGTGGACAACAAGGCCGCCGAGTTGCGGTTGCCCTATTTCGCCGTCCGTTATCTCGGCTCGATGCCGGAGAATACGGCCCTGGTCCGATGAGCGTCGCGTTCGATGGCATTCGAGGGCCGGTCCAGACCGGTTCACGGTCCGATTGCGCCCCCGTAGGGCAGGCCTTGGCCTGCCGAGACCCGCGCAGACGGCAGGCCAAGGCCTGCCCTACGCGACCCATCGTGCGCAATCCGGCCGTGTACCGCGTTAGGTCGAGGCCGAGACTTCCGGTCCCTCGGGTCGGTCCAACCTCCTTTTTTTCCGGTCAAGCACCCTTCAGAATTGCCGCCCGGACCGCCCAGGCCAGGCCCACCGCCAACCCCGCCGCCACGATCATCACGCGAAGGGACCGCTTCACCGTTCTTGCATCAATGGTCGCGCCCGGGTCGCCCAGGAACGGCTTTCGACTCGGGACACCTCGATACGTGGCCTCGCCTCCGAGGCGAACGCCCAGGGCGCCGGCCATCGCGGCTTCTCCCCATCCGCTGTTGGGGCTGGGGTGGTTCCGGCCGTCCCTCCAGCCGATCCTCAGGGCCGATCGGCCGCGCTCGCCGCAAAGGGTCGCCGAGACGGCGATCAGGAGCCACGACGACCGCGCGGGAATCAGCCCCGCGAGGTCGTCGATCCTCGCCGACGCCCAGCCGAAATCGCGATATTTGGTGCTTCGGTAGCCGATCATGCTATCGAGGGTGTTGATCGCCTTGAACGCGGCCATCCCGAACGGGCCGCCCACGGCGAACCAGAAAATCGGGGCGATCACGCCGTCGCCGAGGTTCTCGGCCACGGTCTCCACGCTCGCCCGATGGATCTCGGGCCAATCGAGCGCCTCGGTGTCCCGGCCGACGATCATGGCGAGCTCGCGGCGGGCCGTCGCCAGGTCGGGCACTCGGAGGCGAGCCGCACCTCGTCGCGGAGGCTCCTCGTCGCCAGCCCAAAATGGACGATCAGGGCCCGACCCACCAGCGACGGGATCGGCCCGAACCGATCGCAAATCGTGGCGAAACCCCAGGCCAGACCACCGGTTGCGACGATCACGCACACGGCCAAGATCGCTCCGGTGCAGCGTAGGCCGATCGGCCCCAGCCCCGGCCGTCTCAACCAGCGGTCGCCCGTCGAGACCATCCAGCCGATCCCCCGGACCGGATGGGGCCAGCCCCGGGGGTCGCCGATCAGGGCATCCAGCGCCGCCCCCAGGGGCAAGGCCCAGGCCGAGAGCGGCAGGGTCACCGGGAGATTCCCAGGGCCGCCCGGATCGGGCCGAGGTCCAGGTTTTCCCTTAATAAAGCGCTGAGCCCGGCGTAGCGTTTCGACATGGCCTCGCGATGGGCCTCTCGGCGGTTCGGCTCGAGCGGACCAAGCCCTTTTCGCCGCCGCAAATGGTCGATCAGGGCCGAGGCGAACGGCTCGCCGTCGAAGAGGCCGTGGACGTAAGTGCCGATCACCCGGCCGGACGCGTCGATCGCCCCATCCTCGACCCGCGTCCCCTCGCGATGCCGGACCAGGTCGGCGAACGGCCGGGCCCCGGGGCCCAGACGGGTCCGTCCCATGTGGATCTCGTAGCCGACGATCGGATGGCGGCCGTCTCGGACGCGGCCCGAGACCTGATATTTCGCCTTTTCGGGCGCGAATCGGGTCGTCACGTCGAGGAGGCCGAGCCCGGCCACGCTCGGATCGATCGACTCGACCTGCAAGGGGTCGTCGATGGTCGCGCCAAGCATCTGAAATCCGCCGCAGATCCCCAGGATCACCGGGCCTTCCGGGTCTTCGCGAAGTTCGCCGATCGCCGAGGCGATCCCCAGGTGGCGAAGCCAGCGGAGGTCGCGGACGGTCGTCTTCGTCCCGGGCAGGATCACCAGGTCGGGCCTCCCGAGGTCGCGGGCCCGCTCCACATACCGCACCCGGACGTCGGGCATCCGGGCGAGAGGGGCAAAATCGGTGAAATTGCTGATCCCGGGAAGCTGGGCCACCACAATCTCGACGTCCGCCGGCCCGGAAGCGTCGCTGGCCGTCTCCTCGATCCCGAGCGAATCCTCTTGATCCAGTTGGAGTTCCGGCCGATACGGCAAGACGCCGAGGACCGGCCGTCCGGTCCGCTCTCGGAGGAATTCCAGGCCCGAGTCGAGCAACGAAACATCCCCGCGGAACTTGTTGATGACGAACCCGACCATCCGGCGGCGGTCGGCCTCGGGCAGGAGTTCCCACGTCCCCACGATTTGCGCGAAGACCCCGCCACGCTCGATGTCGGCGACGAGCACCGTGGCGGCCTCGGCGTGCCTCGCCATCTTCAAATTGGTCAAATCCTGGTCCATCAGGTTGATCTCGACGGGGCTGCCGGCCCCTTCGAGGACGATCACGTCAAATTTCGCCGCCAGAGCGTCATAACAAGCCGTGACTCGCGGCCACAACCGCTCTTTTTCGCCATAATATTCGCGAGCCGTCATCACGCCGATCGGGCTGCCCTCGACGACGACCTGAGAGGCCCCTCCGCAGGGCTTGAGGAGGATCGGGTTCATGAGGGTCAGCGGCTCGACCCCGGCGGCCTCGGCCTGGGCGACCTGGGCGCGGCCGATCTCGCCGCCGGTTCGCGTCACAAAGCTATTCAAGGCCATGTTTTGCGCCTTGAACGGCGCGACGCGCCAGCCATCTTCCGCCAGCAATCGACAGAACGCCGCGGCCACCGTGGACTTGCCCGCGTGGCTGGACGTCCCCAGGACCATCAAGGCCGGCGTCCGACGTTCCGTCATGGAATCAACGTCCGCCGGAGAGGAACGGAACACGCGAGGAGAGGATCGGTCCGCCGGGGACGCCGAGCTCGGCGTCCCCGGCGGACCGATTTTATTCTCCGTCGACTCGGCGGATCAGTTTACTTCCGGCCGTTGGCGATCGCCAGTCCGTTGCCGTTGGCGTGGGCGTGACCGTTGCCGTTGCCGTTGCCGTTGCCGTTGGCGTGGGGGGCGGAGACGGCTCGGGGTTCGGTCTTGGGCGGGGTGCCGGCGAGGATGTCGGCGAGGATGGTCAGGAGCTTGTCGTTCTCGGCCTTGGTGCGGACGGCGGCCCGGAGGTGGCCCTGGGTCACGATCCGGGTGCCGTCGGCCCCGGTGAGGACCCCGCCCGGCTCCAGTCCGCTGAAGTTGGAGCATTCGCGGACGAGGATGCCCCGGCGGGCGAGCTCCTCGTGGACCTGGACCGAGGTCCAGGGCGTGTCCACCAGGCTGAACAGGACCCAGTTGGGCCGGGGCGGGGCGCTCTCGGGCCTCTGGGCCGACGGCCAGACCGGGCGGACGCCGTCGAGGTCGAACAGGCGGTCGGTCAGCCAGGCGCTTTCGGCGGCGATCAGCTCGATCGTCCGTTCGAGGTAGTCCTCCTCGTCCAGGCAGGCGAGCAAGGCGGCCTCGGACGGGGAATCGACGCTCCAGGGGTTCTGGTACTGCTTCAACCGGGTCACGAGATCGGCGGAGGTCACGGCGTAACCCACGCGGATGCCGGGGATGGCAAAAATCTTCGTGACCGAGCGGAGCGCGAGCAGGTTGGTCCGGGAGGCGGCGGCGGTGGTGACGGTGCGGTCGGCCTCGTCGGGGAAGAACGGCAGGTACGCCTCGTCCACGACGGTGAGCAGGCCCTGGGAGTCGTCGACGGCCTTCAAGAGGGCCTCGCGGGCCCAGGCCAGGCCGATCGGGCTGATCGGGTTGCCCGTCCAGTAGATGCCGTTGGCCGATCGGGGGAGGAAGTCGAGGTGCCAGCCCAGGGTCGGGCGCTTCCAGATCTGGGTCCGGTGCTCGTTGAGGACCGAGGCCCGGCGGTATTCGCCGTAGGTGGGCTCGACGAGGTGGGCCGTCGGCATCGTCGAGTCGCCGGCCTCCAGGGCGTGGAGCTTCAGGACCTCTCGGAGGGCCTGGGCGATCAGGGCGATGATCTCGCTGGTGCCGGCGCCGACGATCACGCGGTCCTCGGGGACGTTGTGACGGGCCGCGAGCTTCGCGGTCAGGCGAGGGCAGCCGGGTTCGGGATATTCGCCCGATCGGTCGATCGCCTTCCTCGCGGCGGCCAGGGCCGAGGGGGGCGGCCCCAGGGGGTTCAGGCTCACGGAGAAGTCCAGGAGGGGCCGGTCGCCCAGTCCCAGCCGCTTCCTGATCCCGTATTGGTTTCCTCCGTGCTGAATCGGACTGCTGGTCACGTGCCGTCGCCCCCTCTCGGACGCTCCGTTCCGCTCCGCTCGGGTCGGATCGTGTGCGATTGATGATGGTCCGTGAAAACCCGAAGTGGAGAGTATGGAGATCGTGCGAGGGGTCTGTCAATCCTCCTGCGAGCCTGCATGGAATTATGAAGATGCGAGGCCCGGGATGCCCCGGCCATCTCCGATCCGTGACCCCGCCGTCCGAGCCGTCCGGGTCTCGCCAGCTTGCGCCCTCGGAGGGGCCGGGCGGCCCGAATCCGGGACCCGGGCCGGCGAGGCCACGGGTTCGGCTGGTCTCCGAGGGCCGATCCGCGTAAGCTCCCGGCTCGGCATGTCCGTAGAGGCAAGGAGGCCCTCGGCGATGAAGATCCGTCATCCGGCGCTGATCCGGGGCGTGGGGGCCTCGGGGGCGTGGCTGGTCCGTCGGCTGGTCGGTTCCTGCCGCTTCCATTTCCGCTACGCCGACCCGACGGTCAACCCCGAAGTCGCCCGACGGACCGGGGTTCGCTACCTTTACGCGTTCTATCACGAGGTCATGCTCTTCCCGGCCTATTTCTGGGCCTGGCCGGAGATGCAGATCCTGATCAGCGACCATCGAGACGGCGAGCTCATCACGCAAGTGGTGCAAAGGCTTGGGTTTGGAGTGGTCCGAGGCTCGACGACGCGAGGCGGGGCGCGGGCCCTCCGCGAGATGACGAACCGGGTCGATCGCGGCCACCTCTGCGTCACGCCCGATGGCCCGAGGGGGCCGAGGCGGCACGTTCATCAGGGCCTCGCCTACCTTTCCAGCCGGACCGGGCTGCCGATCGTGGGGGCGGGCATGGCGTTCCAGGATCCGTGGCGGGCCCGAAGCTGGGACCGCTTCGCCGTCCCCCGGCCGTTCTCGGCGGCGGCGTGTGTCGTCCCCGAGCCGGTGGTCGTCCCGCCCGACGCCGGCCGCGAGGAGATTGAGGCGGCCCGCGAGGAGGTCGAACGGAGGATGCAGAGGGCCACCGAGGAGGCCGAGGCCTGGGTCCGCGAGCTTTGATCACGAATACGGCAAATTGTGAACCAGGCTCTCCATCCGGGCCGAGAGCATCCGGCGGGGCTGGCCGGAGAGGGCCGCGAACATGTAGGGCGGCCAGAGGAAATGGACCGCCTGGACCATCTGGATCGCCTGCCCCCGAACGTTGGGATTCGGGTTCGGGATCACGTAAGTGAAGACCACAAAAGCCCCTCCGACCAGGGCGACCAGCCCCACGGCCAGGAAGGCCCAGCCGATCGCCAGCAGGAGCTTGCCGGTGGAGGCTTCGAGCGCATAGTCGATCCTCGTGCCGGCACCCGACGGCGAGAACCGGACCCGGCCGCGGCGGAAGCCCACGCCGGGCGTCGGCCGATCGCCGGCGGCCTCGAAGACGACCTCGCGAGCGTCGGCCGAGACGATCCGGACCGGCCAGGCCACGCCGAGCCCTTCGCGGGCGAGCTGGGCGGTGAGCTTCTCGGCGAGGTCGTCGGATCGACCGGCCACCTCGGCCCCCCCGACGATCGCGCCCTCGGCGGCCGGGGTCTCGATGTCGAACCGCTCGGCGGCCTCCTCGGCGCGGGCCCGGCGGGCCCGGGCGGTCCTCAGGAGCACGACGAGCCCCCCGAACCAGGCGGCGGCCCCGACGGCGACGATCGCGGCGACGAGGATTTGGAGTGTCTCGGGCTCGAAGTTCATCCGTACAAATCCTCGACCCTGCCGATCGCACGAGGTCGGCATTCGACACGAGACGGCGAGGGTGGTCAAGGGCCTCGGGTTTCCTTCCCTCGGCGGGATCGGGCCGTATAATAGAGAAGCAGGGTCTTCGCGGATGCCGTCTTCCGCCGGGGGCACCCCCCGCGTCCGCGATCGACGGGTTGAGGGCCATCCATCTCGGGTGGCCCATCCACAGGACGGTCCCGCCCCGCCGCCAGAACGCGGGGCCCGATCGCCCTCGGGCCGGTGGGTCCGCGGAGAGGCTCGGGGTGCGTCCCCATCGGCCGCCGCGACCCGGGAGGGCACCGATCATGAAGGGCGGCGACGGGAGTCTTTTCGGCCGGTTTCGCTCGGCGGGCGCGGTGATGCGTCGAGGCCGGGCGGGACCGGCCGACGACGGCGGCGGCTCAAGCCTCGCAGCGCCCGATTCCGCCGGCTCGACCGGCCTGGACCTCAAGGCCGAGATCGGCCAAACCGCCATCTCCTTTCGGGGTTACGACGTTGCGAACCTCGGGCGGACCGCCGAGATCCTGAATCACCCGACCTACGGCCCGATCCTCGCCGACGAGCTGGCCGAAGCCTCGGTCGTCGCCTCCGACACGCTCCACCGCCCGGTGGACCTGGCCGGCTACGTCCGCGAAGGGCGGCCGACCGCCCTGGCCGACTTCCCCCTGGACGTCGCGATGATCGTGGCCGTGGAACTGGGACAGTTGAGGATCCTCGAGGAGGTGTTCGGCGTCCCGGTCCGCCGCGCGAAGCTGAGCTTCGGCTACAGCATCGGCGAGCTCTCGGCGATGGTCCTCGGCGGGTCGTTCCGGCTCGACGAGATCTTGCCCGTGCCCCTGGCCCTGGCCGAGGACTGCGCCAGCCTCGCCCCCGACACCTCGATGGGCATCCTCTTCACCCGGGCCCCGGTCCTGCCGGAGGAGGCCGTCGAGCGTCTCTGCGCGGCGGTGAGCGCCGAGGGGCACGGGCTGGTCGCGCCGTCGGCCTTCCTGTCGCCCAACACGGCCCTGCTGCTGGGTCAGGGCGACACGATCTCGCGAGTCGAGGCGCTGAAGGACCGCTTCCTGCCTCCGAAGGTCATGCTTCGCCGCAACCCGAACAAGTGGCCGCCGTTGCACACGCCGCTCGTCCGCGAGAAGAACATCCCGAACCGGACGGCCGTGGCCATGTACAAGATCGCCGGAAATCGGCCCGCGCCGATGCCCCCGGTGCTCTCCTGCGTGACCGGCAAGTACTGCCCCGATGGCGCCAACCTCCGGGAACTGCTGATCCAGTGGACCGAGAGGCCGCAACGGCTCTGGGACGCGATCGACGCGACCCTGGCGGCGGGGGTCTCGACGGTGATCCACGTCGGCCCGGCGCCGAACCTCGTCCCGGCCACGTTCGAACGGCTGACCACGAACGTGAACAAGCACCTCGGGAACAAGTACGTGAGGGGGATGATCCGGGGGATGAACCGGATGAGCTGGCTCTCGACGATGCTGCCGCATCGGGCGGCGTTGTTGAGGGCGCCGTTCCTCCATCACGTGATCCTGGAAGACTGGCTCCTGGACGTGGCCGCCGTGCCGACGGTCTCCGCCCCGGCGGCGTGATCGCGGATCGCATTTCGCCGGGTCGGATGGCCCGAAGGCCGTCCGGCTTTCGTAGAATGGGCAGCCGCCGACCGACCTCAACCCCGAAGGAGTGGCCAAGTCATGCCTCAGGACCTGAAAGAGCCGGAGGCCCAGACGTTCGTCGAGGTCGCCCTGACGCTCGGGGGCAAGAGCGCCGAGGAGGCCCGGACGACCGGCAAGCTCGACCGCGCCGACGAGCAGGTCGAAGACCTGTTCGCGCCGAGATATCAGACCTCTCAGAGCCCCGCGCACCGGGCCGTCTGGGACCATCACCTGCCCGTCGACCTCTTCCTCCCCCAGCCGTCGGAAGTCCCCCCCGCGTGCAAGAAGGTGATGGACGACTCCCTGGCCGTGGTGAAGCGGAGGAAGGCCGAGAAGACGCTCCTGGACGATCGCGGCAAGGTCTCCGACGACACGCTCCACGAGCTCGCCGGGGTCGGCTACTGGGGCCTCCTCGTCGATCGCGAGTACGGAGGCCAGGGCGCCCCGTTCTCGGCGTTCGCGAAGTTCCTGGCGAAGATGGCGGCGATCGACGCGACCGTCGCGGGCCTGGCGTCGGTCCACGGCTGCATCGGCGCCGTGGACCCCCTGAGGACCTTCGGCACCGCCGAGCAGAAGGCCCGCATCCTCCCGCGATTGGCCAGCGGCGAGCGCCTCTCCGCCTTCGCGCTGACCGAGCCCAACGCGGGATCGGACCTCACGGCCCTGCGGACGACGGCCCGGCTCGAAGGGGACGATTATCTCGTCACCGGCGAGAAGCTGTTCATCACCAACGCCGTGGCGGGCCGGACGGTTGGCCTCGTCTGCCTGATCGAGGGGAAGCCGGCCGTCCTGATCGCCGACCTGCCCGACCATGAGGACGAGCATTTCCAGGTGATTGGCTACGGCCTGTACGCCCTGAAGCACACGAACAACAACGGGCTGAGGTTCCGCGATTTCCGGGTCCCGAAGGAGAACCTGCTCGTCCCCAGCCGAGGCGACGGCCTGACGGTCGCCTATCACGGCCTGAACCTCGGCCGGGTCGCCCTGTGCGCGGCGGCCTCGGGCACCATGAGGACGATGATGGCGAACATCCTCCCCTGGGCCCACTTCCGCAAGACGTATGGCGCGGCCATCGAGACGCGGGAGCTGGTCCGGAGGCGGGTCGGCCGGCTCGCGGCGCTGATCGCCGGGTGCGATGCCCTGGTCGATTGGTGCTCGTGGCTCCTGGACCAGGGATACCGCGGCGAGATGGAATGCGTGGTCGCCAAGATCTTCGGCAGCGAGAGCCAGAAGGAGGCGGCCATCGAGCTGTTCATGAAGACCCACGGCGGCCGCGCCTTCCTCCACGGCCACCTGTTCGGCGACAACGTCCACGAATATCTCGCCCCGTGCATCTATGAGGGCGAAGGCGAGATGCTCGGGATGAGCTTCTTCAAGTCGCTGATCAAGGAGCACGGAAAGGCGTTCTTCGAGCCGATCGGCCGGGCGCTGGCGGCCTCGGGGATCAAGAAGCCAAACATGGCGAACCCGGCCCACGCCTGGGCGTTGCGGAGCGCCCTGGTCCCCTACGCGAAGTGGCGGGCCTCGGAGCTCTTCGCCGGCAAGAGGCACCCCGAGTGGCCCTCGGACATGCCGGAGAACCTCAAGGCGCACGCCGAGTTCGCCGCCGCCGCGCTGGACCGCAGCCGGATGGAGATCAGCGCCACGATGGTCAAGCACCAGCTCAAGCTGGCCGACCGCCAGTGCCGGATGAGCGAGCTCTCGGCCCGCCTCCAGGACATGACGATCATGCTCGCCGCGAGCCTCTGGGGATCGAAGCAGCCCTCGGAGATCACGCGAAAGAGCGTGGATCTCCTCTGCCGGGACCTCAAGCGCAAGCTCACCGGCAAGAGGCCCAGCGACGCCGACATCCGGGCCGCCACCGACCTGGGCAAGGCCATCGAGGAAGGCGGCTGGCGGGAGATCTGCGACGGGATCGAGCCCGAGCCGATCCTCATGCCATATTCCGACGGTTCGTCGTCCAACGGCAAGGCGTGATCGGCGAGGCCGAAGGGATCGGAGGATCGCCGATGGCGCTATCTCCCGAGGATCACCGGGCGGTCGAGCGGGTCGCGGACCTTCTCGACCCCTCGAAACGGCTCCTGTTCGTCACCGGGGCCGGGATCTCGGCCGATTCCGGCCTGCCGACCTATCGAGGCGTCGGCGGCCTCTACGCCGATCGCCCCACGCCGATGGGCTGGCGGATCGAGGAGGTACTCTCCGGCGACATGATGGCCATCCGGCCGGACCTCACCTGGAAATACCTCGCCGAGATCGCCGACGCCAGCCGAGGGGCCACCTTCAACCGGGGACACTCGGTGATCGCCGAGATGGAGGCCCATTTCGCCGACGTCTGGACGCTCACGCAGAACGTGGACGGCTTCCACCGCGCCGCCGGATCAACCCAAGTGATCGACATCCACGGCGACATGAACCGGCTGATCTGCCCGAAGTGCCGATGGTCGGGCGACACCCGATCGTTCAAGATCGAGACGCTGCCGCCCCCGTGCCCGCGATGCGCGAAGCCGATCCGCCCCGACGTCGTCCTGTTCGGCGAGATGCTCGCGAAGGAGAAGTTGGCGGTCCTCCAGGAGCAGATGGCTCGCGGATTCGACGTCGTCTTCTCGATCGGGACCAGCAGCCTGTTCCCCTACATCATCGAGCCCGTCATGCTCGCCCACGAAGCGGGGGTGCCGACCGTCGAGATCAACCCCGGCGAGACCGAGATCGCCGACCTGATCGAGATCAAGATCGCCGCCGGAGCCGCCGAGGCCCTCGATGCCATCTGGAGCCGTTATCGGGACGGCCGGGGTTCGGACTGACGATTGCCCCGTCACGACTCCCCGGCGAAAGGGAAGGCTCGGGTAGGTCCGACTTCAGTCGGGCCTTCTCGGTCGGTCGAACCGACCGGGGTATTCGACCGAGCAACCGACGAGCGTTTTCCAGCGAAAAAATGCAAAATCGCAAGGATTCAAATATTAAGTTGCATGGCCGTCCTGGCCGCGATCCCCGCGCGAAGGCGGGCCCGGAGAGGGGAATCCGGCTTCGAAGGAGCGGCCCGACTCTCGGCCACTTCCGCCGCGATCTCGGCGTCGATCTCGGCCTGATGATCCCAGAAATAGAGCATCGCCGCGTGGGCCTCGGCGGGGGTCAGCCCGGGATGTTGTCGGCACATCTGGTCGGGAAACCAGCCATGGGCGAGGTAATCCATCGCCACCTGGGCGACGCGGATTCTCGGCAGCCTTTCCAGCCGGGGCGATCCTCCCGGCGGCTCCTCGATGTGCGGATATTGGACTTCGACGGCCATCCCGTCCTCCCTCGCGACCCGGTCCCATCGTAGGATGCGAGCGGGGCGTCCGCCAGACGTTTTTCTCGATGGACCCGGGCCGCGAACCTTTTCGATTGGGGGAACCATGCCAGGCGCCTTCCGCCTCGAGGAGCGCGACGACAAGGTCGCCGTCCTCACCTTCGACCTTCCCGACAAGAAGGTCAACACGCTGGGTCGGGAGGTCCTCGACGAGCTCGGCGGGGTCGTCCGCGCGCTCTCGACGAGGACCGACCTTCGCGGCCTCCTGTTCGTCAGCGGCAAGCCCGGCCAGTTCATCGCCGGGGCCGACTTGAACGAGCTGGGCGCGATGGCGTTCGCCTCCAGGGAGCAGGTCGAGCAGGCCCTCGGCTTCGGCCATGTCCTGTTCGGCGCCGTCTCGAAGCTGCCGTTCCCCACCGTCGCCCTGATCGACGGCAATTGCATGGGCGGCGGCACCGAGCTCGTCCTGTCGATGGACGAGCGGATCGTCTCGGATGCGTCTCACACCAAGATCGCGCTGCCCGAGGTCAAGGTCGGGCTGATCCCGGCCTGGGGCGGCACGCAGAGGCTCCCTAGGCTCGTCGGCGTGAACCCCGCGGTCGAGATGATCACCTCGGGCGAGGGGGTGGACGCCAAGAAGGCCGCCGCCATCGGCCTCGCGTTCGACGCCGTCCCCGCCGATCGCCTGATCGACGAGGGCCTGAGGCGGATCGAGGCCCTCCGCGAGGGGGACGAGTGGGCCAAGCTCCGCAAGACGAGGTCGCAGCCCGCGGGCCTGAGCGCCGATCAGAGGCAATTCGCCTTCGGAGTGGCCGAAGGGGCGATCCGGGGCAAGACCAAGGGGCAATATCCCGCCCCGCTCGTGGCCCTTCACGCGATCCGGGACGGCTGCAACCTCACTCTGGAGGAAGGCATCGCCGTCGAGAAGAAGGCGGCCCTGGACGTGGTCGGCTCGCCGATCTCCGCCGCGCTGATCGGCGTGTTCTTCCTCCAGACGAAGGCCGGTCGCGACCCCGGCGTGACCGACCCCAGCGTCAAGCCCCGCGACGTGAAGCGAGTGGGCGTCCTCGGCGCCGGCCTGATGGGATCAGGGATCGCCACGGCCCACGCGCGCTCGAAAATCCCTGCGGAAATGGTGGACGTCGATGACGCGAGGATCGCCGACGGCCTGAAGAGGGCCGAAGACGTCGTGATGAGTCGGATCAAGATCGGCCGGGCGCAGCCTCAGGACATGGTGGACATGCTCGCCCACCTGAGCACGTCCACATCCCAGAAGATTTTCGCCGACGCCGACGTGGTGATCGAGGCCGTGACCGAGGACGAGGCGGTCAAGACCGCCATGTTCCGCGACCTGGCCTCCGTGATGAAGGACGGGGCGATCCTCGCGAGCAACACCTCCACGATCTCGATCACGAGGATGGCCGAATCGGCGCCCTCGGCCGATCGGTTCATCGGCATGCATTTCTTCTCGCCGGTGGACCGGATGGAGCTGGTCGAGGTCGTCCGGGGCGAGAAGACCAGCGACGAGACCGTGGCCACGATCGTGGCGCTCGCCCGGAAGATCCGCAAGACGCCGATCGTGGTGAAGGATTGCCCCGGGTTCCTCGTCAATCGCGTGCTGTTCCCGTACATGAACGAGGCGCTCGTGATGCTGGCCGAGGGCGTGCCGATGGACGCCATCGACGCCGCCGCCGAGGCCTTCGGGATGCCGATGGGGCCGATCGCCCTGGAGGACATGGTCGGCCTCGACGTGGCCGCCTACGCCGGCCGGGTGCTCGCGAACGCGTATCCCGATCGCGCCGTGCCGACGCCGATCCTGCTCGATCTGGTGAAGTCCGGCCGCCTGGGGAAGAAGACCGGCGCCGGCTTCCGCAAGTTCTCGGGCAAGGGCAAGCCGACGAATGACCCGGCGTTCGACGCCCTCCTCGCCAAGCATCGCTCGGGCGAATCCCAGCTCTCGGCCGACGCGATCCAGGACCGCCTGTTCCTCCCCATGCTCCTGGAGGCGTCGCGAGTCCTGGAAGAAGGGATCGTCCGCGAGCCGGGGGACGTGGACCTCGGCCTGATCCTCGGCACCGGCTTCCCGCCGTTCAAGGGCGGGCTGCTGAGATGGGCCGACACGGTCGGGGCGAAGGCAATCGTGGAAAAAACCGAGGCGCTCCGGCACCTCGGCAAGCGGTTCGAGCCGACCGAAACGCTCGTCCGGATGGCCCGGACGGGCGAGACGTTCTATCCTCGGCCGAAGCTGGGTTGAGTCGGCCCCACCAAGTTATCGGGGGGAGAAGAACGAGTAGGTCCGACTTCAGTCGGGCCTACACATCTCTTATCATCAATCCATGAAATTCCATATCGGGCAAATCATTTCAAGTTATATTAAATTTCCGAACGAATTGGAGGTCCCCCGATGGCGGAAGGCGAGTATTCCCGGAGATTCGTAACCGAGCGCCCCCGATTCGGTCGTCATCATTTGCCTCACCATCAGATGGGCGGTAGTACGTACTTCGTCACGTTTCGCTCGGCCCGGGGCGTCTTGCCCGATCAGGCCCTGGCGGCCTTGAGAGATCACCTGAGCGAGGGGCATGGAGGCCTGTTCGACCTGGCGTTCGGCGTAATCATGCCCGATCACGTGCATCTCCTCTTGAGACCTCGGCCTCATTCGCCCGGCCTCTGGCATGACTTGGGCGCGATCATGAAGTCGATCAAGGGGGGAAGCGCGAGGAAGATCAATCGAATCCTCGGGACCGAGAGGGCCGTCTGGCAGAAGGAATCCTTCGATCGGATCGTCCCCGACGATGCCGAGTTCGAGCAGAAATGGGATTACATGGTGAATAATCCGCGAAAAGCGGGGCTGGTCGAGGATTCGGAGGATGACCGCTTCTTCATCAGGCCGGTCGATGAGGGCAACTCGTCGAGGGAATCGGGGACGGTTTTGTAGGCCCGACTGAAGTCGGACCTACTCGGCAAGCCACACAACAGAACATGTTCGAGGGAGACTTGCGATGAGACGCGCCGTGATCGTCGAGGCCGTCCGCACGCCGATCGGGCGGGCCTCGGCCGACAAGGGATACTTTCGCGACGTCCGCGCCGACGAGCTCTCGGCCGGGCTCGATGAACGCGCTGATCGGGCGCACCGGGATCGACCCGAAGCTGATCGAGGACGTCCGCTGGGGCTGCGTCCAGCAGCAGGGGGAGCAGGGGTTCGACGTGGCCAGGATCGCCGCGCTGATCGCCGGGCTGCCGGTCGAGGTCGGCGGCGTGACGATCAACCGCAACTGCGCCAGCAGCCTCCAGGCGATCAACGACTCGGCCATGAGCATCGCCGCCGAGTGCGAAGACGTCCAGATCGCCGGGGGCGTCGAACACATGGACCACATCCCCATGTCCAAGGATTACAACCCGAGCCGCTCTTGTTCCGGAAGAACAGCGAGGCGATCAACCACATGGGCCTCACCGCCGAGTACCTGGCGATGAAGTACCGCATCCCCCGGCAGAAGCAGGACGAATTCGCGCTGAGGAGCCACCTCCTTGCGGCGAAGGCCACCGACGCCGGCCTGTTCCTCAACGAGATCGTGCCGACCTACGGCCGCGACGACGCCGGCCACAAGACGAAGCTGACCACCGACCAGTGCATCCGCCGCGATTCGTCGATCGAGGCCCTCGCCGCGCTGCCCCCGGCGTTCAACCCGGCCGGAGGCTCGGTCACGGCGGGCAACAGCTCGCCGATCAACGTCGGGGCCGCCGCCCTGCTCGTCATGTCCGAGGACAAGGCCAGGGAGCTCGGCCTCGAACCGCTGGCCCGGGTGAGGTCGATGGCGGTGGCGGGCGTCGATCCCTCCGAGATGGGCATCGGCCCCGTCCCGGCCACCCACAAGGCCCTCAAGCGGGCCGGCCTCTCGCTCGACGACATCGGCTGCATCGAGCTCAACGAGGCGTTCGCGGTCCAGGTCCTCGCGGTGATGAAGCTGCTCGGCCTCAAGGAGAAGGACGAGCCCAGGATCAACGCCAGAGGGGGCTCGATCGCCATCGGCCACCCCCTGGGAGCCAGCGGAGCCCGGATCACCACCACGCTCCTCCACCGGATGCGCGACGAAGGCCAATCGCTCGGCCTGGCCACCATGTGCGTCGGCCAGGGGCAGGGCGTGGCGACGATCTTCGAGCGGGTGTGACCCTCAAGACCAGGGACGCCCGCCAAGCCAGGTCGCGGGACGGAGCGGAGACCTCGAGGATCCGTTCCGCCCCCAGCCCTCTCCGCCTTCTCGGAACGCGCACTGCATACTACAAAACAGAAAAATTTTATAAAAATGAGCTTTTCTTAATATTCAAATGTTCTCTGGTGAGGAGATCACGGCCGCCCGCCGGCGCTCCGGCTTCGGGGAGGACGGCCCCATTGGTGGCCGAGCCGATCGCCGCGACCGGACTCCGCAGGCGGTCCCGGACTCCGATCGGGGCCTTGAAACCCTGGTCTCGGGGCTTCGCGATCGTCCGGATGGGGTGAAGAAGCGGCTTGTGTCGGGTTCGCGAGCGGGATAAGCTCTGAGATCGAGGGAGAAGGTCCGATCCCGATCGGGCTGCCATCCGGAGCGGAGGCACCCTCGGCGGTCGAGTCTCCCCGGGGGTTTCCTCTCGCGTGTCCACGTCCCGCAGCTCGGTCCGCTGGAACTCCCGGCTCGTCGGAGCGGCCTTCGCCCTCCTGACGCTGGCGAGCCTCGCGCCCGACGCGGCTCGAGCCGGTTGCGTGCATCCGGCGACCGAGGGGGCGGACCACCTGGACCTGCTCCGAGCCGCCGGTTCGCTGGGCGATGCGCCCGCGATGCCGAGACCGGACCCCGGGGGATGCACCGGGCCGTATTGCTCGAGCCGATCCGATCCGCCGCTCGGGCCTTCCGCCGCCTCGTCCCCGCGGGTGAGCCAGTGGGCGGTCCTGGACCCGCCGCCTCCTCGGATCGCCCGGGCTTCCTTCCCCCGCCGCCGAGATGGCGGCCGGGCGAAGCCGATCCTCGCGGCCGAAGCGATCTTTCATCCTCCGCGATGAGCCTCGCCCGCGGTCTGGTCGCCGGATCGTCGCGATGACGGTGCGCACCCCCGGGGTGTCGCGCCATCGACCTCGAACCGCCGTTGATCCCTCGGCGAAGCCGCGCCCTGCGCCGGACTGGGAGGGCCCTCTCCCGATCCGGCCGGCGCCGCCCTTCCTCCGGCGCGATCGGCGACGGCCACGCAGGAAACGCGCCTCGATCCGGCCGCCGTCGCCGTGGGCGGGCCCGCGCCTTCCGGTTCCACTCCGACGTCGAGAGCCTGAGGTCTCGGGCCGGGCGCCTGCGCCCCGATCGCCCCGACCTCCCGGCCTGCCGGCCACGCCCCGACGGGTCGGCCGGGTCGCCGCTCCGTCCTCCGGGCGGCTGCGCGACGAGTCTCACTCATCCCTCCTTCTTCAAATGAGAGAATTCCATGATACTTCGTGAATCGCGGCGCGGTTTCACCTTGATCGAGCTCCTCGTGGTGATCGCGATCATCGGCGTCCTGATCGCCCTGCTGCTGCCGGCCGTCCAGGCGGCTCGTGAGGCCGCCCGCCGGGCCCAGTGCACCAACAACTTGAAGCAGATCGGCCTGGCGGCGCACAACTATCACGACCGGGTCGGCGCCCTTCCCGGGGCCGAACTGGCCCAGGGCGTGACGAGCTTCTCGGCCCTGTCGCACCTGCTCCCCGGCCTGGAGCTGGGGAATCAGTACAACGCCCTGAACTTCTCGCTGCCGAACTCGGACCCCTCGAACGCGACCGTGGCGTTCGTGGCGGTCTCGTCGTTCATCTGCCCGTCGGACGTGAACAACTCGGCGCTGGCCTCGATCGGGGCGCAGACCAACTACATGGCCGACATGGGGAGCTGGATCGTCTGGATGTCGGCGACCGGGCCGAACGTCGGCCTGATGCCGCCCAACGGCGTGTTCTACGGCAACAGCGCCACCCGGTTCGCCGACGTGATCGATGGGCTGTCCAACACGGGGTTCTTCAGCGAGCGGATCCTTGCCGACGGCAACAATGCGGTCGTCAGCCCGATCGCCGACGTGTTCTTCAGCCCGGCGGCGCCGACGACGATCGACGACGCCGTGACGTTGTGCCGGGCGTTGGACGTCAACAACCTCTCCAACCAGTTCCCGCTGTTCATGGGGGCGCCCTGGGTCAACGGCCAGCACGTGTTCCTCCACGTGACGGGCCCGAACACGCGGTCGTGCGGCTTCTTCGCCGCGCTCCGCGCCGTGATGCCCGCCAGCAGCCGCCACCCCGGGGGGGTGAACGTGCTGATGGGCGACGGCTCGGTGCGGTTCATCAAGGATGGGATCAGCGTCCCGACGTGGCGGGCCCTGGGCACCGTCGCCGGGGGCGAGATCGTCAACCAGGGCGAACTTTGAGAACGGAGCCTGCCGCCCATGACTCGCGCCCTCCGCACGGCGGTCGCCGCGACCCTGGCCCTGGCCGCGCTCGTCGCGGCCGGGTGCTCGGAGCGGATCGCCGCCACCCCGCTGGACTCCACCCGGGCGATGGACTCCCTGAAGGCCGCGCTCGAGGCGTGGAAGAAGGGGGAGCCCGCCGACGCCCTGAAGAGCGGGTCCCCGCCGATCGTCGCCCAGGACCTCGACTGGCAGGGCGGGGCGACCCTCGTCGATTACGCGATCGACGGCCCGGGGGACAGGGTGGATTCCAACCTGAAGGTCCCGGTGAAGCTGACGCTCAAGGCCAGGTCCAGGTCCGGCAAGGACGTGACCAAGGCCGTGAAGTACCTCGTGACCACCAGCCCATCCATCACGGTCTTCCGGGCCTTCCCCTGAAGGCCGGGGCCCGTCGATCTCCACGAAAAGGAAGGTTCGTTCATGAATCCGTCCCGATCCCTCGCCGCCCTGGCCGTGGCCTGCGGGCTGGCCTCTCCGTCGGTCGCCTCGGCCGAGGGCACCCTGCTCGCGCCGCTCTCGAATGAGGACGCCTGGAAGGCGCTCCCCCCGGCGGAGGCCGGCGCCGGCCTCCCTTTGCCGTCCTGGGCCCGGATGCTCGCCCGGTCCCTGCCCCGGACCACGGCGGCCCTGCTCCAACTGGACCTGGCGCAGCGATCGAAGAACCCGCTCGACCCGAAGCTCCGCGCGGCGATGCGCCACGTCGCCGCCCGCGCCAACGGCTCCTCCTATGGCGAGGCCTGCGCCGAGGCCGACGCCCGCCGCGCCGGCCTCGCGGCTTCGGCGATCGCGGCCCTCGCCCGGGGCGACCTCTCGGGCTTCTCGGCCGAGGACCGGGCCGCCCTGGAGTTCGCCCGCAAGATGACCGTCGAGTCGTCGAAGGTCACCGACGCCGAGTTCGCGGCCCTGGTCCGGGGGTTCGGCGAGAAGAAGGCCGCCGCGATGGTCTTGACGATGGCCTACGCGAACTTCCAGGACCGCCTCCTGATCGTCCTGGGCGCCCCCGTCGAGGAGGGCGGGCCGCCGCCCCCGGTCGAGGTGGCATTCCGGCCCGAGGTGCTCGCGTCGCGGAAGGCGCCCGCCTCCCCGCCGACGATCTCCGACCTGCCCCGGCCCTCGGGCAAGGACGTCGTCGAGGACGACGACGGCTGGGAGGCCGTCTCCTACGCCCGGCTCCAGGAGAAGCTGGAGGAGCAGAGGAGCAAGCCGACCCGGCTCCGCGTCCCCGCGATCGACGAGGTCAAGTCCGGCCTGCCCCCGGGCGCCTCGATGCAGGGCGAGCGGGTCGTCTGGAGCCTCGTCGCCTTCGGCTATTGCCCGGAGCTGGCCGTCCCGTGGGAGGCCGTGATGTGGATCAACGGCGAGGAGAACGGCCGGCGATTCGACCGCGCGTTCGGCCTCGGCCTGTTCTGGATCGTCACCCGGACGATCGACTGCCCGTACTGCATGGGGCACGTCGAGATGAACTGGGAGGTCATCGGCATGAAGCCCGAGCAGATCGCCGAGAGGAGCCGGGCCCTGGCCGGCAAGGATTGGTCGAGCTTCCCGCCGGAGGAGCAGAGGGCGTTCGCCCTGGCCCGCAAGCTCACGGCGACCCCGGCGAAGGTCACCCGCGACGAGATCGACGGCGCGATCAAGGACTTCGGCCGCGACCCGGCGGTCAGCCTCCTGACCTACGTCTGCCGGTGCAACTACATGGTGCGCGTCTCCAACGGCTTCCAGCTCTCGCTGGAGCGGGACAACGTCTTCTTCGACTACTACAAGGTGAAGCCGCCGACTCCGGCCGGGCCGGGCGGCGAATCGCGGCGATGAGATCCGACGCCGGGGCGGGCCGTCGAATCGCCGGGGCCCGCCCCGGCCCTGACCAACCGGAGCGATCCATGAAGGCGTTCTCGCGACGACTGGGCTGGGCGATCGCGCTGGCGGCGCTCTCGGGGGCGGCGCCGGCCTTCGCCGGCGAAGGACCGACCGCGGACTCGCTCTCCGTGGGCACGGCCAGGGCGCTCGACGCCCTCTGGCCCGGCCACCCCGAGGCGATCGACATGCTGGCCGACATCCTCATCAAGGGCGAGGAGATGGGGGGGGCCGACGGCTGGTTCCGCAAGGCCCCCTCGCGGACCCGATTCGACTGGGGCGCGACCCGCGCGGCGCTGGATCGGGACGGCGACGGCTCGGTCACCCGGGCCGAGTTCGGGGGCCCCGACGCCGACTTCGCCCGGCTCGACCGCGACCGGGACGGCCGGCTCTCGGCGGCCGACTTCGACTTCTCGGCGCGCCCCTCCGGGCCGCCGGCCGGCTCGATCCTCCTGGTCCGGGCCGACCGCGACGGCGACGGCCGTCTGACCCGCGACGAGCTCGACCGGTTCTTCCGGGACAACGACCGCGAGGGCCTGGGCTTCCTCTCGCTGGCCGACCTCCAGGAGGCCCTCTCGACCGCCCCGGGGCCGGGCGCCTCCTCGTCGATCCCGACGCGGTCGGTCCTGCTCAAGAGCTTCTTCCGGGGCGAGCTCGGCGCCTGGCCGCCCGGCCCCCCGCTGGACGCCCCGGCCCCCGACTTCACCCTCAAGGCGGCCGAGGGGGGCGAGGCCGTCTCGCTGTCGAAGCTCGTGGGCCCGAAGCCGATCGTCCTGGTCTTCGGCAACTTCACGTGCGGGCCGTTCCGGGGGCAGGCCGGCAACCTCCAGAAGCTCCACGCCCGCTACAAGGACCGGGCGGAGTTCCTGATGGTCTACGTCCGCGAGCCCCACCCCACCGACGGCTGGAGGATGGAGAATAACGACCGCGTGGGGGTGGCGGTCCGCCAGCCCCGCGACGCGTCCGAGCGGCTCGAGGTCGCCCGGTCGTGCGGCCGGACCCTCAAGCTCGGCTTCCCGATGCTCGTGGACACGATGGACGACGCGGTCAACAATGCCTACAGCGGCATCCCCAGCCGGCTCTACCTGATCGACCGGGGCGGCAAGATCGCCTTCAAAAATGGCCGGGGGCCGTTCGGATTCCGGCTCGCCGAGCTGGAGCAATCGCTCCTGCTGCTCCTCCGCCAGGAGGCGACCGCCGCCGGACCTCCGGCCGACGGCGATCGACCGCCCGGCGGGCGATGAGGATCGGATCGCCGTCCCCTTCCCGACCCCAACCCCTCGCGGACCCCCCTCATGATGCATCCCCGATGGTCCCTCGCCGGCCTCCGCCTCGGGCTCGCCCTCCTGCTGGTCGCGCCCTGGACCTGGGCCGGGCCAGGATCTGAGGACCTCGCCGATCCGGAAGGCCGAGACGCCCGCCCAGGCGGCCCGCAGGGCGCTGGACGAGTCCTGGCCCGACCACCCCGAATGGCTCGACCAGTACACCGACATCCTCAACGACGCCGGCAGCGGCCCCAACGACGGCTGGTTCCGCCGGGCCCGGTCGCAGACCCGGTTCGGCTGGGGCGCCGTCGCCGGCCGGCTCGACGGCGACCACGATGGCGCGATCTCCCGCAAGGAATTCCCGGGCACCGACCGCGACTTCGCCCGGCTCGATCGCGACCGCGACGGGGCCTTGACCCGCGCCGACTTCGACTTCCCGGCCAACAGCGCCCTGAACGCATCGCCGGGGTCGCTCCTGATGTACGTCCTGGACGACGACGGCAACGGCAAGGTCACCCGCGAGGAGATGGAGGCGTTCTTCAAGAAGGCCGACGGCGGCGACCTCGGCTTCCTCTCGCTGAACGACCTCCAGGAGAACTTCACCACCCGCCCGAAGACATCGGGCCTGCCCGACCCGGGCCCCCCGTCGAAGGAGACCCTCATCCGGGGGCTGTTCCGCCGGGAGATCGGCTCCCTCGAACCCGGCCCGTCGCTCGACCAGAAGGCGCCGGACTTCACCCTCAAGACCGTCGACGGCAAGGGGGAAATCACCCTGTCGAAGCTGGTGGGGCCGAAGCCGGTGGTCCTGGTCTTCGGCAACTTCACGTGCGGGCCGTTCCGCAGCCAGGCCGGGAACGTGGAGAAGCTCTACCAGCTCTACAAGGACCGGGCGGAGTTCGTGATGGTCTACGTCCGCGAGGCCCACCCCACCGACGGCTGGAGGATGGACAGCAACGACGCGGTGGGGATCACCACCGCCCAGCCGAGGACGTACGAGGAGCGGGTGGCGCTGGCCCGGACCTGCGGCAAGAGGCTCTCGCTCGGGTTCCCGATGCTCGTCGATGGGATCGACGACCCGGTGGGCAACGCCTACAGCGGGATGCCCAGCCGGCTCTACCTGATCGACCGCGACGGCAAGGTGGCCTACAAGAGCGGCCGGGGCCCCTACGGCTTCCTGCCGGCCGAGCTGGAGCATTCGCTGGCCCTCCTGCTCCAGCCGTCGGCCGAGCCCTCGGGCCATGCCGAGGCTCCCGGGCCGACCCCCCCCGTCCAGCTCGCCCGTCCGGTCGAAGGGCCCGGCCCGGTGAAGCTCCTGAGCAGCGAGGAGGCCTGGAGGCGCCTGCCCCGGGTCGTCGAGGGCGGCCATCCTCCGCTGCCCAACTGGGCCCGGGCCACGGCCCACGCCCTGCCCCAGACCACCGCGGCGATGCTGGAGCTGGACCGGCTCCATCGGACCGAGAGCCCGCTCGGCCCGGCCCTCCGCGGCAAGATGCGCTGGGTCGCGGCCGACACCAACCGCTGCGCCTACGGCCGGGCCACGGCCGAGGCCGACCTCCTCCGCGCCGGGATCGACCGGGCCGAGATCGACGCCCTGAAGGCGGGCCCCCGGCTCTGGCCGGAGGCCGAGCGAACGGCCCTGGAGTTCGCCTCGAGGATGAGCCGCGACGCCTCCGAGGTCACCGATGGCCAGGTCGCCGCCCTGATCCGCGCCCACGGCGAGGAGAAGGTCGTGGCGATGGTCCTCCTCCTGGCCGCCGCCAACTTCCAGGACCGCCTGGTCATGGGCCTGGGGACCCCTCTGGAAACGGACGGGCCGATGGCGCCGGTCGCGGTCCGATTCGCCAAGGACGGCCCCCCGCCGCTCGTCCCGAACCGAGGCAAGCCCGAAGACTGGCGGGGCCCGCCCGTCCCCGACCGCGTGGACGATCCCGAATGGGCCGTCCTGGACTTCGACGACCTCCGCAAGGGCCTGGACTCGCAGAAGAACAACGCCGGGCGGATCCGCGTGCCCTCGCCCGAGGAGGCCGTCGCCCACCTCCCGGCCGACTATCCGAAGCCGAAGTCGCCGATCCGGATCAAGTGGAGCCTGGTCGTCTTCGGCTACCAGCCGAGGCTGGCGGCGGCGTGGTCGTCCGTCATGAGGGCCTTCGACTCCGATGCCCACCTCGACGACGTCTTCGGCGAGAGCCTCTTCTGGGTCGTCACGAAGTCCATCCACTGCTTCTACTGAATGGGCCACTCCGAGATGGTGCTCGCGGTCGCGGGCCTGGACGCGGAAGCCCTGGACAAACGGACCCGGACCCTCGCCTCGGGCGACTGGTCCACCCTGCCGCCTCGCGATCGCGCCGCCTTCTTCTTCGCGAAGACGCTGGCGCAGGCGCCCTGGGAGATCCGCGACGCCGATCGGCAACTCCTGATCGAACACTTCGGCCCGGAGAGGGCCGTCGACGTGATCTGGCAGTCGAGCTGGTGCAACTACATGACCCGGGTCGCCGACGCGTTCCAGCTCCCCCTGGAGCGAGAGAACGTGTTCGCCCCCCCACCGGCGCCCAACCCAGGGGCCAAGCCCTGACTCGCCCCGGCGGTCCCGGAAACGGGGTCAGGAACAGGAATCACGATTCCGAGACGTTCCCGACCCCTTCCCTCGCCGCCCCGAATTCGTCTGTCCGTTCCGGTCCGTTTCGTCTAGGATTCGCGGCGCGTCCGGCGGCCGATTTTCGGAGACCTGGTCTCGGAGAGCCTTCCTCCGATGAGGCGATCCGTTGCGGGGAAGCTCCCCTGGGGTTTGCTGGGCTCCGCCGTCCTGATCGTCCTGATCGAGCGAGGGTTCGAGCGACATCGGCTCTTGCTGTCCGACGCCGGCTCGGTGAACTGGCGATCCTCGGCGTATGCGACGGGCCATCAGGCGGTCCGCGCCGAGGTCCTCGCGTTCGGCGACAGCTTGACGAAATTCGGGGTCCAGCCTCGGGTGATCGAGGCGGAGACCGGCCTGTCGGCCTACAACCTCGCCGGGGTCGGGGCGCCTCCGGCGTTCTCGTATTTCCTGCTCGGCCGGGCGATCCGGGCCGGCGCCCGGCCGAAGCTGATAGTCCTGAACGTCGCGCCCCATCACACCTATTCCTCGCCCTCCTCGCACATCCGGCCGTTCAGCGAGTTCCTCGCGATCTCCGAGGCCCTGGATTACTCGTGGAACGCCCGCGATCCCTCGCTGTTCCTCGGCCTGATGGTCCCTCGATTCCTCCCGTCCGCGCGGTCCCGCCTGGAGATCCGCAACACCCTCAGGGAGGCGCTCGCGGGCGACGGACCGCCTCGCCTGCCGGTCCCCGAGGCGATGCTCCGCAACTGGAACGCCAACCTCGGCGCGTTCGCGATGCCGCCGACGCCCCATTCGCCCGGGGATGCCCGCGCCGCCATGCTCGGGCTCCTGCCCAGCCCCCTCGTCGCCTGGACGGGCGACCGGACCTTCCAGGGCGACTACCTCGATCGGTTCCTCGACCTGGCCGAGTCCCACGGCATCCCGGTCTTCCTGGTCGTCCCGCCGATGCACCCCGACTACGAGGCAAGAGAGATCGCGCTGGGCAACCCGCCGGTCCTGGACGCGTTCCTCCGGATGACCCGGGATCGCCACCCCCGGATCACGATCCTCGACGGCCGTCGCAAGGGTTACGACGCCTCGCTCTTCTGCGAGGACATCGTCCACCTGAACGTGCGAGGCGCCTCGGCCTTCACCCGCGACGTCTCCGGCGCCATCTCGCGTTGGAGAGCCGGCGGCGTGAAGCCCGGCACCACCGTCGCCTTGCCTGCGTATCGGGACGGCCGCCCGCAACCCGGGATCGAGAGTTTCCCCGAATCGCTCGCGGCGATTTCCGGCAGGGTTAGGAAAACGCCTCGTCGATGAGCGGAGACGCCAGCATCGCTTCCTCGCTCACGCCCCGAGGGGAAATCGCCGGATCGCCCGGGGAGGGCCATCCCACCGGGCGATCCGGCCTCGTCGCGGAGGGCCGCTGGAGGCCAGGACCCAGGCTCGGCAACGAGGCCACCCGCGACGACCTCGCCAGACCCTTGTCGATGATCACGACGTCCCCTGGTCGGGACGCCGGCATGCAACGGCCTCGTCAGGCCCCGAGGGGGGACTCGCGTCGCCGCCGGGCGAGCTTGACGAGTCCGAACACGCCGGTGCCCAGCAGGACCAGGCCGGAGGGCTCGGGCACCGCGTTGGCCGACGAGGAGACCGAGCCGAACGCCGTCCCCACCCCGAAATGGACCAGGGTCAAGTGGGAACCCGCCTGGATGGGGGTCGAGATCGGCGCGTTCATATCGGCGCGGTCCGCGGCGTATTGCCGGATGAACTCGAATTCCTGGCCGATGGCCGTGTTATCGTCCGCGCCGTTGAGGAGGACGGCTAGCGCTTCGCTCTCGGTGACCTGATGGCCCTGATACATCAGGTCGGAGAAGACCTGTTCGAAGGTCATTCCCACCTGGTCGGCCCCGCCGTTGACGAAGCCCGCGACGACCGATTGGGTCATCCCGCCCTGGCCGTCCGGGGCCGAATAAACGCCCATGAGGTTGAACGTGGTGTAGATGGTCGGGTCGTTGTTGAACGGGTCGGTGATCCCCAAATCGAAGCTGGACGGCGTCGACAACGAGAAATCGAAGCCACCGGTCGTCGTGTAGCCATCGGGATTCTTCCAGGTGATCGGGTCGATATGCAGGGACGCGCCGGGGTCCGCCGCATCGATGGTGAAGCCGAAGTCGAGGTAGGCGTCGGCCCGGGTCGCCGACGCCGCGGAGAGGGCCATCCCGAGCGTGAGGATGCCGATTCGCAACGCCTTGCTCATCAAGGGAGCTCCGGTGAGGGGCCGCCACGTCTCGGAACGGCCGCCGAAGCGGGGCCGCCGATCGTGAGGGCGGAGAGGAATTGAAGCACTTGATCGCAGCGCTCGCATCCCCCAGAATTGGGGGGTCGCCCGCTCCTCGCGACGGCCGCGGCCGGGCCTGGGCGCCGCCGTCCGAACCGGAAGCTCGATGATGGGCCGTTCCCAACTGTTGCGCCTCCGCGACATCCGCTCGGCATTCCGGCTGGTGGGCGAGGCTCGCGACATGGGGGCGGACCCCTCGGCGTGGCGGTCCCACGTGATCGGGGAAATGGCCCGCCTGGTCGGCGGGTCCGTGGCGATGACCCTGGACCTCCACGAGTTCCTCCCCGGCCGTGTCCCCCGATGGGTCGCGCCGGCGGACCTCGGCTGGGAGAGCGACCTCGAACGGCGCCGCTTCCTGGATTACCTGGGATCCGACCTCCCGAAGGAAGATCCCTCGGCCGTCGCCTGGCTCGCCCTCCTGACGCGGAGGAGCATCGCCACGGCCACCCGTCGCGAGATGATCGCCGATCGCGACTGGTATGGCTCGCCCATCGTCTCCGAAGGCCGGAGGTCGTCTCGGATCGACGACCCGCTCATCTCCTGCGCCCTGATCGGCGGGCCGGGCCGGGTCCACGGCTTCCAGGTCTACCGGCCCTGGGGGGCCCGCGGCTTCGAGCGTCGCGAGCGGAACCTCGTCCGCTTGATCCACCTCGAGCTGCTCCGCCACCTCGACCGGGGGCCGATGGACGACGGCCTGGCCCCCCACCTCCGACGGGTCCTGCGGCCCCTGCTCGGCGGCCTGACCACGAAGGAGATCGCGCGAACGTTGAGCCTGAGCGCCCACACCGTGGACGGCTACATCAAGGCCATCTACGCCCATTATCAAGTCGGGAGCCGGGCCCGCCTCATCGCCCTGGCCCCCGATCGTCCACCGCCGGGCCGGCTGAGCCTCCCCCAGGGTTTCTAGGGCGAGGCGAGTCAAGTACCCACCGACGGAACCGCGACATCCCCCTTGACGATCAATAACCCGCCGGCTATGATTCGGCCATGAACGCCGCGCCGGACGAGATCTTCAAGGCCCTGGGTGACCCGACGCGACGCGCCCTCTTCGAGCGCCTCGTCAGCGACGGGGAGCAGACGGTCCGCGCGCTGACCGACCATGCCGGGGTCTCCCAACCGGCGGTCTCCAAGCACCTGGGCGTCCTGAAGACCGTCGGGCTGGTCCGCGACCGCCCGGAGGGCCGTCAGGTCCACTACAGCGCGGACCCGCAGGGCCTGGCCCCCCTGGTCCACTGGATGAAGCTTTACGGAGCCTTCTGGACGGAACGCGTCGATCGCCTCGAACAACTCCTGGAGAGGATGGACGAATGAATCCCATCGACAAGACCGACCCGTCGCAAACCGAGGCCCTGGCCTTCGAGTTCGACCTGCATCATCCGCCGGAGAAGGTCTGGCGGGCGCTCACCGATCCCGCGCTGCTGACCGAGTGGCTCCTGCCCGTCGTCGGGCTCGAGCTCGAACCGGGGGCGGCGTTCACGCTCAAGACCCAGCCGTATCCCGGTTGGGACGGCACGGTGAACTGCCGATTCCTCGAGATCGACGCGGAGAGGAAGCTCAGCTACTCCTGGGTCGTCGGCGACATGGGGCTGGATACCGTGGTGACGTTCACGCTCGCGCCCACGGCGTCGGGCACGCGGTTGTCCCTCGTGCAGTCGGGCTTCAAGCCGGAGCAGAAGCAGAACTTCGGCGGCGCCCGCTACGGCTGGAAGCTGATGGGCGGCAAGCTCATCGACCTGCTCGCGAAGACCCCGTGATCCGGTCGAGGCGCGGGGCCGCAGGCGGTCCCGCGCGAGTCCGCGAGCCGCTTCGGCCCACATTTCCAAGGAGGTTTCCTTGATCGGGAACGAATGGATGCGGCAGGCCCACCGCTGGGTGTCGTTGGCCTTCACGGCGGGCGTCATCGTCAACATCATCGCCCTGAGGCAGAAGGCGCCGGCCGCCTGGGTCGGCCTCCTGGCGCTGATCCCCCTCCTCGTGCTCCTCGTCACCGGCCTGTACCTGTTCGTGCAACCGTATACCGCCAGGAGGCGAAGCGGGCGACGTCCCCAGGCGTCACAGGCCATCGAACCCCGATGAGACGAACGCGCAGGATGGAGCAGGAAGAGGGGTCAGCAGTGCTCCATAGAAAACCCCGGCATGACTCGGGATTCGAGTAGGCCCGACCGAATTCGGGTTCATTTTGAGCGCGTTATAACGGCGGTCTTCGTAGGGTCCGCTCTTGCGGACCTCTTCGAGTCAAAGGGAGATTGAAAAGGCCCGCAAGAGCGGACCCTACGAAGACCGGGCCGGGTGGCATGCTTACGTCTTCGTAAGCATGGATTCGGTCGAGTTCGAACCGCAGACATGCTTACGATGACGTAAGCATGTCACTCGAGTCTTGACCCTTAAGGGATCACTCGACGGCCCCCGGGGCCTGCGACCCTGGGGGGTCCGGGACTTCCGGGAAATCCACGGAAGAAAATCGGGTTGGGCGGTGTCTGCGGGCGGCTTGCGAGCGGCAATGCGCCGATGTTTTGAGATTTGCGAATTTACATTCCATTAACTTGAACTATTGCACAAGTTTCATTTTCTATAGAAAATCGCAATCGCTGTTTTGTCAGAAGTTGACTACACTTTTCCCCGAAAAACGCGCCAAAGGGCTTTTTTCGTAGGGTTTTCGGGCGCGCAGTCACTGTTGCCGAGCCATGTTTTCTGATTTGAGAATCCGTTCGGTTTTGACCCGCAACGATCGACTTATAAGAGACTTGTGTCGATCGAATTTTTGAGCTTCACCGCCGACTTTTGCCGGAAATGGTGGATCGCTCGGGGGTGCGCGTGAGGGGTCGTTCGGAAGGGGCGGTGGGCGTGGTGGCGGGATTGGGTGATCGGGGGTGGGGGCGGCCCTCGATGATGGGATCACGGGGGCGGCGGCGTTGGGGCTCGGGTCCGATTTGCGAGGGGGAGGGTGGCCGTGATCGATGGGGATGGATCGGGTCGGGATGTCGGCTCGGGGGCCGGGGCGACATCCTCTTGGGGCCGGGCCAGTCCCGGAACCATTCGCGATATTTTATAATCTCGATGTGATTCGGGCCATTCGGATCAAGGACGTCGAGAGAGAACTTTTCCATGATTGCTTGAAGGATCTCACGACCTTCGACTTATTTGGCCCGGATTGCCGGATTGCCGCGGTCTTCCGAAATCGTCCCTTTCTTGTGAGGCGTGAGGGTCCTGGCTTTCCCAAGGCGAGCCGCGGGCGTCCTTTGCGACGATTTCTCGATCCGGGAGGGGTCTCGGGGTCCGTCTGGTGTTGGCAGTGGCTGGACGGCGACGGTCCGATCGGTTGGAATGAGGCCGCGATCGACCCGGGTTCGTGGCGAACGAGCGGGGCGGGGTCTTGCCGATCCGCCGGGAGAGGGTGACGTGGCCTCCGAGAACCTTCCCGCCCTCTTCCGGGCGACCTGCGATCGCCTCGGCCCTCGGGCGGCGGTTCGGTTCCGGCGCGATGGCCTGTATCGTGACCTTTCCTGGGACGATTACCGCCGACGGGTGGATGAGGCGGCGGCGGGCCTGGTGGCCCTGGGGGTGAAGCCCGGGGATCGGGTGGCGATCCTTTCGGAGAACCGGGTCGAGTGGCTGGAGGCCGATCTGGCGGTGCTCTCGGCCGGGGCGGTGGGCGTCCCCTTGCATGCCCCGCTGTCCGCCGGGCAGGTCGCCTATCAGGTGGCCCATAGCGGGGCCGTCGGGGCGATCGTGAGCGGGCCGGGTCAGGCGGCGAAGGTCCTGGAGGCGAGGGATCAGGCCCCGGAGCTCCGCTGGATCGTCGCGTTCGACGCGATCGGGGCGGGCGATCCGGGGATTCGCGCCCTTTCGTGGCTCGGATTGGGCGGCGAAGGCCGGCGGGCGGGGCCGGCGGCGAGGTTGGACGTGGATCGGAGGATCTCGGCGCTCTCTCGCGGCGACCTGGCCTCGATCCTCTATACGAGCGGCACCACCGGCCCTCCCAAGGGCGTGATGCTGTCTCATGGGAACTTCCTCTCGAACGCCGAGACCACGGCGGTCATCTCCGGGTCGGTGCCGACCGACGTGGTGTTGAGCTGGCTGCCCTATAGCCATGTTTATGCCCGCACGTGCGACCTCTACGTGTTCCTGGTGGATGGTGCCACGCTGGCCCTGGCCGAGTCGGTCGATGCCCTGATGGTCCATCTGGCCGAGGTCCAGCCGTCGTGCATGTCGTCGGTGCCGAGGTTCTATGAGAAGGTCTGGGGCAACCTCCAGGGGGTCCCCGAGGCGGCCCGGCCGAGGGCGCTTTGGGGGATTTTCGGGCCGAATGTCCGCCATTTCTCCTCGGGGGCGCCCCGTTGCCGAGGCCGGTGGCCGAGGGGTTCCACGCCTGCGGGATGACCTTGATGGAAGGCTACGGGATGACCGAGTCGTCGCCCGTGATCAGCTTCAACACGCCGGGGGCCGTGAAGGTGGGCTCGGTCGGCCGGCCGATCCCGGGCGTGGAGGTCCGGATCGCCGAGGATGGCGAGATCCTCACCCGGGGGCCTCACGTGATGATGGGTTACTGGCGAGATCCCGACGCCACGGCGAGGACGATCGTCGACGGCTGGCTGCACACCGGGGACGTGGGCCATCTGGATCCCGACGGCTACCTGTTCATCACCGATCGCAAGAAGGACATCCTCATCACCTCGGGCGGCAAGAACGTCGCCCCGAGCGAGCTGGAACGGCTGATCGTGGCCGATCCGACGTTCGATCAGGCGGTGGTCTTCGGGGACGGCCGGCCGTTCGTCGGGGCGCTGGTCGTGCCGACGGCCGAGGCGATGGAGGCCGAAGCGGCCCGCCTCGGCGCCCCCCTCGATCGTGACGGCGAATTCCTCGCCCCGGGGCCGATCGTCGATGCCTTCTTCGCCCGGGTCTCGACGGCGATGCAGGCCGTGAGCGGGCCGGAGCGGGTGAAGGCGATCCTCGTCCTCGGGCGGCCCCTGAGCGTCGATCGCGAGGAGGTCACGGCCACGCTCAAGGTCCGCCGGCGGCACGTCCTGGCCGAATTCGCCGACCGGATCGAGGCGCTTTACCAGAGCAAGGCCGCCTCTGCGGCCCTGGACGTCTAGCCTCCGCGTTTCGGTCTCCCTCGTCCGCGCCATCCTTGACGATGGCCCCGCCGTCCCTACAAGATAGGCAGCCAAATCGGCGGACGTTGCGGCGTTTCGGGAACTCTCTTCCATGCGCGTTTTCCTGACGGGCGGGACCGGGCTGATCGGTCGGCGGATCACCTCGGAATTGATCGGGAGGGGCGACTTGCCGGTGATCCTGTCGAGGCAGGCCGACAGGGCCCGGCTGAACCCGGCGCTCCGGGGGGCGGAGATCGTCCAGGGCGATCCGAACGTCCCGGGGAGCTGGGAATCGGTGGTCGACGGCTGCGACGCCGTGGTCAACCTCGTCGGCCACAACCTCTTCGCCCAGAGGTGGAGCGACGAGGTGAAGGCCAAGATCCGCGACAGCCGAGTGGTGGCCACGGAGCACGTCGTCGAGGCGATCGCCCGGGCCTCGAACCGGCCGAAGACGCTGGTCCAGGCGTCGGCCATCGGCTATTACGGCCCGACCGGCGACGAGGAGTTGACCGAGGACAGCAAGCCGGGCGACGACTTCATGGCCAGGGTCTGCCGGGAGTGGGAAGAGGCCGCGAAGCCGGTCGAGTCTTTGGGAGTCCGGCTCGCGACGATCCGAACCGGGGTCGTCCTGGCGAAGGGGGAGGCGGCCCTCGGCGTGATGACGCCCATCTTCAAGTACCTCCCCGGCGGGGCGGCACCGGTCGGCAGCGGCAAGAACGCGATGATGCCGGGCTCGGGCAAGCAATGGATGAGCTGGGTCCACCTCGACGACATCGTCGGCCTGTTCCTCTTCGCCCTGGACAACTCCGAGGCGACCGGGCCGATCAACGGGACCGCGCCCAACCCCCTGACGAATCACGACTTCTCGAAGGCCCTGGCGAAGGCCGTCGGCCGAGGGTGGGCGTTCCTGCCGATCGGCCCGCCGGACTTCATGCTCAACCTCGTCCTCGGCGAGGTGGCCCAGGTCGTGACGAAGGGGCAAAAGGTCCTGCCGAAGAAGGCCGAGAGGCTCGGCTATCGCTTCCTCTTCCCCGAGATCGGCCCCGCCCTGGCCGACATTTTTGGACCGAAGGCCGCACCCCGGGCCAAGGCCCCCGAGCCGGCGGCGGTCGCCTGATCGAGCGAAAGGACGCATGATGGCCCGATTGATCCAGGGGCCGACGATCATCGAGTCGGCCGGCAATTTGCCGAAGCGGATCGAAGAGTTCGTCGGCCTCGTCAACTCGACGACCCCGGGCGTGAGCATCGCGAGGATGACCAGCCCCGAAGGATGGGTCGAGCCGGGCCAGACGCCCGAGTTCGAGGAGTTCACGATCGTCTTGAAAGGACTGGTCCGCGTGACCACTCGCGAGGGGACCATCGACGTCCGCGCCGGCCAGGCGATCCACGCGCCAAAGGGGGAATGGGTCCGGTACGACACCCCGGAGGCCGGAGGCGCCGAATACCTCGCGGTCTGCCTGCCGGCGTTTTCGCCCGGGACGGTCCATCGCGACGAGTGAACGGCGGCCTGGGAAGGCTCGGTCCTACCCGACCCACTCCCCGGTGAAAACCTCGGTCGCCGGGCCGGTCATGAAGACCGATTGGCCGTCGCCGGGCCATTCGAGTTCGAGGTCTCCGCCGGGAAGGTGGGCCAGGAGGCGGAGGGCGGTCTTCCCGGTGAGGACCCCGGCGACGCAGACGGCGCAGGCCCCGGTCCCGCAGGCCAGGGTGATCCCCGAGCCTCGTTCCCACGTCCTCATCCGAACCTCTTCGGGGCCAATCACCTCGACGAAATGGACGTTCACGCGACGGGGGAACGCCGGGTGGACTTCCAGGGCCGCCCCGACCTCCTCGACCGGGAAATGCTCCACGTCCTCGACATAAACCACCGCGTGAGGGTTGCCCATCGACACGGCGGTGATCGCCAGCGAATGCCCCCGGACGTCCATCGGGGCGTTCACGGGCGGATCGCCGGGCAAGGTGGTGGGGATGTCGAGCGATCGGAGGATCGGCGCGCCCATGTCCACGCGGACCCGTTGCGCCAGACCCGCCTCGGCCTCGACGTCGAGGGACAGGACGCCTCGGCCGGTCTCGATGGCGATCCGGCCCTTGCGGGCGATCCCCCGGTCATAGACGAACTTGGCCACGCAGCGGACGCCGTTGCCGCACATCTCGGATTCGGAGCCGTCGGCGTTGAACATCCTCATCCGGGCGTCGGCCCGATCGGAGGGGCCGATCAGGATCAGGCCATCGGAGCCGATGCCGAAGTGGCGGTCGCTGACGGCCCGGGCCAGGGCGGCGGGGTCGGCCGGCGGGGGCTGGTCGAACGCGCTCACGTACACGTAGTCGTTGCCCAGGCCGTGCATCTTGGTGAACTTCATCGATTCGGGTCTCGTCGCCCATGGTTCCGGGGAATCCGGCCCATTCTAGCCCGTGGGGCCAAAGGCCGTCTCGTCCGAGAGATGGATCGCTGGCCAGAGTCCCCGGGTTTGTGTCAAACTGGGAGAGACGGTGGGATCCACGACGACCGGACGACGAGGAGATTCCCGGATGAACCGCCAGGCGATCCTCGATCGCGTGAAGGCCGAGGCGCCCGTCCTGAAGAGGAAGTACGGGCTGGCCTCGCTGGCTGTCTTCGGCTCGATGGCCCGGGGCGACGACCACGAGGGCAGCGACCTGGACATCCTCGTGAACTTCGAGGGGCCCGCGACGTTCCGGGGGTTCATGGGCCTGAAGCTGGAGCTGGAGGCCCTGAGCGGTCGGCAGGTTGACCTGCTCACGCCGAAATGCCTGTCGGCCGCGATGAATGATGAGATCGAGAAGGAGGCGATCCTTGCCTCGTAGCCCCGAGCAGCGCATCGATGACATCCTCCGTTGCTGCGAGAAGATCCTCCGGTTCACGGCGGGGATGGCTCGCGAGCAATTGTCCGAGCAGGAACTCGTGATGGATGCGGTCCTGAGGAACCTCGAAATCTTCGGTGAGGCCACGAAACACCTGCCCGACCACGTCCGCGCCGCGATGCCGGGGATCGCCTGGAAGGAGATCGCCGGGATGCGCGACTGGATCTCTCACGTCTACGACCGGGTGGATGACGAAGTCGTGTGGAACGCGATCGAGGTGGATCTGCCGCTCCTCCTCCACACCCTCCAAGTCCACAGGGGGATCGGACGGTCCTGAACGGTCGAAGCGTCCACGAAGGCGAAGGACCCTGGCGAGGGCGGGGGTCCTGGCTTGCCGGATGGGGGTCCGGGCGCTACTCTTACAGGAATCGGTCCGCGCGGCCCGCTCTCCCGCCCGCTCCCTGAGGTGATGAATGCTGGGAACCCCGTCACCGACCGATTTCGACCTGAATTTCCGGGTGTTTCGCATCCCGGTGCGGGTGTCGATCTGGTTCTGGCTCGGCTGCGTCCTGCTCGGGCCGAAGCAGCCCCGGGAGATCCTGATCTGGGCCGGATGCCTGTTCGGATCGATCCTGATCCACGAGCTCGGGCACGGGCTGACGTCGCGGTTCTTCGGCGACCGGCCGAGGATCGTCCTTCATGGGATGGGCGGGGTCTGCATCTCGGACGACGCCGGGCGCGAGACCTTCGGGCAGAGGCTCACCATCCTCCTGATGGGCCCGGGGCGCAGTTCCTCCTGCTCCTGGGGCTGATGGTCTTCGGATGGTTCCGGCTGGGGATCTCGTGGCGGGGCGACCTGAGCCTGGCGCGCTACCTCCTCGGCCTGCCTCTCGGCCACGAGGACGTCGGGGGCGCCGAGGTCGAACGGGCGATCAATGGCGGCCTGGCGGGCAAGTTCTACTGGTATCTGTTCCAGGTCAACTTCCTCTGGCCCCTGATCAACCTCCTGCCGATCTACCCGCTCGACGGCGGCCAGGTGGCGATGACCCTGCTCCAGAGGTTCGACCGCCGCCACGGGGCGAGGCGGACCCACATCCTTTCGATGGTGACCGCCGGCATCCTCGCCGCCTTCGCCCTGAACCGGATGACCTCCTCCGAGGACGGCCAGAGCGCCTTCTACCTCGTGATCTTCTTCGGCCTGTTCGCGTTCATCAACTTCCAGCACCTCCAATCGTACCACCGCAAGTACATCGAGTCGGGCCCCGATGACGCGGACTGGTGGCGGAGGTAGCGACGGACCCATCCCCCGATCCTGGATCGATGTTCGAAACGGCCATTCATGCGATCGTCGGTCGGCTGGTCCGTGGGGATTTCGTGATCCGCCATCGCCCGGGGCGAGGGGTGTCGGTCCGGGGACGGGTCCCCCGGGGGAAGGTGGGGATGATCTCGGAGTTTTTTCGCCGAGACCTGAACCCTCCGGGCCCGGTGACGGTCTGGGGCTCGTGGAGCGGGGGCCGGGGCCGGGGCGTCCTGCGTCTGAGGTTCCTGGGACGGCTCGATGGGGCGGACCGCCAGAGGGCCCGGAACTTCCTGAGCGAACATCTGGCCTGAGCGCGGGTTATGGCAATCGGCGCCCCCCCGGCGGCGGGCCCTTCCTTTCGGGCCGTCGATGGTGAAGAATTCGTCAGGGGCCGGCTCGTCGGCGCCCGTCCTCCGTGGGTCCGCCTTCGTCCTCCCCATCGACGTCCGACGAAACCCATCTCCCCATGCCTAAACGCAAGACGACCGGGGCCTCGGCCCCCTCGCCCGCCGATTCGACCGCCCCCGGCGGAGGTCGTGACCTCATCCTGATCGGGCCCGGGTCGCCCGAGAGCCTCCCCCTGCTGCCGCTGCGGACCGACGTCGTCTTCCCCCAGACCGTCGTCCCCCTGATCGTCAGCCGATCGGCCGGGATCCGCCTGATCGACGAGGTCATGCTCGGCGACAAGCTCGTGGGGCTGGTGACCCAGGTCCGGCCCGACGACGAGGAGCCCGGCCGGGACGACTTGCACCCGGTCCTCTGCGTCGGCACGATCCTCAAGATGCTCAAGTTCCCCGACGGCTCGACGCGGATCGTCGTCCAGGGGAACTCCCGGGGGCGCCTCAAGTCGATCACGAGGACCGAGCCCTACCTGATCGGCAAGGTCGAGCCGCTGGACGAGGTGGAGGAGGCCGGCGTCGAGACCGATGCCCTGGTCCACCACGTCAACGCGCTGTTCAACCGGATGGTCGAATCCAGCGGCCAGGTGCCCGAGGAATTGCAGGTCGCCGCGATGAACACGAGGGAGCCCGGCCGGTTGGCCGACCTCCTCGGCTCCAGCCTGCCGTTCCCCTCGGAGGAGAAGCAGGAGCTCCTGGCCGAGCTCGACGTCCGCAAGCGGCTGACCACGCTCTCGCAGTTCCTCGCCCGGCAGCTCGCGGTGATGGAGCTGGCCGGGAAGATCCAGGCGCAGGTGGGATCGGAGATCACCAAGGCCCAGCGCGATCACTTCCTCCGCCAGCAGATCAAGGCGATCCAGGAAGAACTGGGCGAAGGGGAGGGGGAGAACCCGGAGCTCGACGAGCTCTGGGACAAGATCGAGCGCGCCAAGCCGCCGGCCGAGGCCAAGAAGGAAGCCCGCCGCGAGCTCGAACGCCTCGCCGGGATGCATCCGAGCTCGGCCGAGTACTCGATCGTCCGCACCTATCTCGACTGGCTGGCCACCCTCCCCTGGTCCAAGGCCAGCCGCGATCGCCTGGACCTGAAGCGGGCCAAGAAGATCCTCGACGCCGACCATTACGACCTGGAGAAGATCAAGGAGCGCATCCTCGAATACCTGGCCGTCCGCAAGCTCAAGAAGGACATGAAGGGGCCGATCCTCTGCTTCGCCGGCCCGCCGGGGACGGGCAAGACCAGCCTGGGCAAGAGCATCGCCAAGGCCCTGGGCCGCGAGTTCGCCCGGGTGAGCCTGGGGGGCGTCCACGACGAGGCCGAGATCCGCGGCCACCGCCGGACCTACGTCGCCGCCATGCCCGGCAGGATCATCCAGGGGCTCCGCAAGGCCGCGACGAACAACCCGGTGTTCATGCTCGACGAGGTGGACAAGCTCGGGGCCGACTTCCGCGGCGACCCCTCGGCGGCGCTCCTGGAAGTGCTCGACCCCGAGCAGAATTCGACGTTCCGGGACCACTATCTCGACGTCGATTTCGACCTCTCCAAGGTCATGTTCATCGCCACGGCGAACATGCTGGAGACCATCCCCCCGCCCCTGCTCGACCGGATGGAAGTGCTGGAGCTGCCCGGCTATAGCGAGGAAGAGAAGATCCTGATCGCCCAGAAATTCATCATCCCCAAGCAGCTCGAGGCCCACGGCCTGGCGCCGAAGGACGTGACCATCGGCGACGCGACGATCCGCAAGGTCATCGCCGACTACACGAGGGAGGCCGGCCTCCGCAACCTCGAGCGCGAGGTGGCGACGATCTGCCGGAAGGTGGCGAGGAAGCACGCCGAGGGCGCCCGCGGCAAGACGATCGTGGAACCGCTGGACGTGCCCAAGTCCCTCGGCCCCCCGAAATACTTCCGCGAGGTCGCCGACCGGACCGGGACGCCCGGGGTGGCCACCGGCCTGGCCTGGACGCCCACCGGCGGCGAGATCCTGTTCATCGAGGCCACCGGGCTGCCGGGCAAGGGCGGATTGACCCTGACCGGGCTCCTCGGCGAGTCGATGAAGGAATCCGCCCAGGCGGCGATGACCTATCTGCGGACCCGCGCGAAGCTGCTGGGCCTGGACCCGTCGGCCGTGGCGAAGACCGATGTCCACGTCCACGTCCCGGCCGGAGCGGTCCCCAAGGACGGCCCGAGCGCGGGGGTGGCGATCGCGGCGGCCCTGCTCAGCCTGTTCCGTCGCGAGGCGATCCACCAGAACCTGGCGATGACCGGCGAGGTCACCCTGACCGGCCGGGTCCTGCCCGTCGGCGGGGTCCGGGAAAAAATCCTGGCGGCGAGACGGGCGGGGATCAAGAAGGTCCTGATCCCGCATCACAACGAAAAAGACCTGATCGAGCTGCCCGCCGACGTCAAGGCGGACGTGGTGTTCCAGTCGGTCGAGACCCTGGACGACGTCCTCCCGCATCTCTTCCCGGAGAAGGCCAAGGGACGGGCGAGGGCCGACGACTCGGGGCCGATCCCGAGGAAGGCCGCCCCCCTGCCCTCGCCGGCCGAGCCCAAGCCCCGGACGGCCGACAAGGCGAATCGTCGGCCTCGGACACCGTGAGGACCAGGCCCGAGGCCGTCCGGGCGCCTCTCCGAATCCTCAACTGAATGAGGACTGGCATGCTCTGTCGGAAACCCCGGTGGGGGACTGGCATGCTCTGTCGGAAACCCCGGTGGTGGGAAGGAGTCGAGTAGGTCCGACTTCAGTCGGGCCTACGAAAAAGGGATTTTTGTAGGCCCGACTGAAGTCGGACCTACTCGACTCCTCTCTCAACGGGGCCTTCGACAGATCGAGCCAATCCCCATCTGGTTCGGGATCCTCACGCCAGGATCGTGGACGCCTGGGACGTGTTCAGGGTGTTCTTGGCCGCCAGGGCCACGGTGGACAGCGCCGGGGCGGTCCCGGTGGCGCCTCCCAGGCGGTAGATGATGTCGTTGTAGTCGCGATCGCTCTTGCCGGTGGACAGCCCGTTGTCTTCCCAGCCGAACGTCGTGCCGTTGCTGTCGTAGGAGGCGAGCTGGTTCTCACTCGTGGGGTTGGCCTCGGGGATCGAGAACAGCGGCTGCTTCTTCGGGTCGGTGTTGGACGGGTTGGAATACGCCTCCCAGACGGTCCCGGCCGGCACGAGCATCGTGGCGAACTGGTCGCCCGGGGTCATCGCGAAGGTCTTGATCCCGAGATACGAGCCGCTGTTGTAGCCCGACTCCCACGGCAGGGAGACCGAGGTCTTCGCCCCCTCCGAGCCGTCGGAGATGACGACGTGGCCCAGGACCGAGTCGCTCAGGGCGCGCCGGGCGGCCTCCTTGATGAAGTCGGGGGAGCCGGGCGTGAGGTTGCCCATGCCCTGAAGGCTGAAGATCGCCATCTGGCTCTGGTAGCCGCCGCCGTCGTACAGGTAGTCCACGGTCACCTGGCCCGACGAGCCGACCGTGTTCGTGCCCGAGGAGTACGACCCGTTCTCGGCGGACTGGTCGGCCGTCTCGTTGGTCGCGGCGTAGGTTTCGATCTGCTGGAAGATGTCCGTGGTCTGGAAGTTCCGCGACGAGTTGACCATCTCGGAGACCGGGGCGGCGAGCCCTCGGGCCCCGGTGACCTGGAAGACCATGTCGTTGTAATCCCGGTCGCTGCCGTTGGCCAGGCTGATGTCCTCGAACGAGAACAGCGAGCCGTGGCCGTCGAGGTCGCCGACCTGGCCGCGGAGCTGCGGGGTCACGGTATAGGGGTCCGCCGCCGGGACCGAGTACAGCGGCTGCAAGCTGCCGGTGGCCGACGGGTTGGCATAGACCTGCGAGGCCGTCCCGTTGGGGATCAGCATGGCGCCGAAGGTGTCACCGGCGGTCATGCTGAAGGTCTTGGGCCCGGCGTAGCTGCCGTGGCCGTCGTGGAAGTCCGATTCCCACGGCATCTTGGCGTCGAACTTGGCCGTCTCCGAGGAGACGGAGATGACCACGTGGCCGAGCGTCGAGTTGCTCAGGACGCGGCGGGCGGCCTCCTCGTTGTAGGCGGACGAGCCGGGGGTGTAGGCGTCCATGCCGTCGAGGCTGTAGATCCCCAACTGGCCGCGATAGCCGGCGCCGTCGTACAGGTAGTCGATCGTGACGTTCCCCGTGCTGCCGACGGTGAACTGGCCGACCTGGGCGTTGGCCTGGGCGTCCTGGCTGCCGGGTGCCCCGGTCAACAGCGTGGTGCTGACCACCCCGGTCGAGGTGGTGTTGTAGGAGGAGGTGATCGTCGTCCCATTGGTGAAGACGTCATTGCCCCCCTTGCCGACGAAGAGGATCGACGAGACCGACGCGACCGGGATGGTCTGCTGGTCGGCATAGCCTCCGTCGTCGGCGAAGCTCACCGAGAGCTGGGTGGGGTCGTTCACCGCCTGGCCGCCGACGACCTTCGTCGCATAGGTGACCTTGGCCACGTCATTGGTCGTCGTGCCGAACAGGGTCAGCAGGCCGGTGGAGGGATTCAGGGAGATGCCCGTGGTCATCATCTCCCGGCGCTCCATCGCCTCGACGGCCGGTCGCCTCCTGCGGCGGCCGGGCCCGAGAGGGATTCGGGCGGTCCGGTCGCGGCTCGCGATCTTGCGGAAGAACATCCGACGTCTCCCCGAGGGCCGGGGTACCCGCTCAGGGGTCTCCGGCCCGATGCCTGGAAGCAGAAGGAAAGCCGGCGGCCCTCGAACGGGCGCCGAGGGGCACCATCGCCCCGGGATCACCCTAGGTCCGGAAATCTCGAAGGTTGGGGAGTGATGTCCGTCCGCCTCATCGCGCCGGGTCGTCGGCCCGAAATCGCCTTCTCGGGCGGCCGATCGGCCCGATCAGGGCGGGTCGAAGGCCCGGGGACGGGCGCCGGAATGCGTCCTAGAGTCCCTGTGGAGGGGGTCCCCTCGCGGGATCGCCCGTCCCCCGGTCCGGACGTCCGGGGCGAGACGACAGATACCTCGGCGACGAAGGCGAGAGGCGAATGCTCCCGGATCGCGACCGGCTCCGCGTGCTCCTCCTGGCCGAGGCCTGCCACCCCCGGTGGGCCAGCGTCCCGAGGATCGGATACAACCTCGCCCGGGCCCTGGCCGACCGGCCGGACCTGGAGATCACCCTGGCCACCCAGGTCCGCAACCGCGAGGCCCTGGAAGACGACCCGATCGCCGGGTCCGCCCGCCTGTTCTTCGCCGACTCCGAGCGGGTGGCCCGTCCGCTCTATCGGCTCGGCAAGCTCCTCCGAGGCGGCAGCACCCTGGGCTGGACCACCATGACGGCCCTGGCCCTGCCCGCCTACCTCGCCTTCGAGGCCGCCGTCGTCCGCGAGTTCGACGACGACCTCCGCCGAGGCCGGTTCGACCTGGTCCATCGGATCACCCCGGTCTCGCCGACGATCGGCAGCCGCCTGCCGTCTCGCGGCGACGTCCCCACGGTCCTCGGGCCGCTCAACGGCGGCCTGGCCTGGCCCCGAGAGCATGGCCGGCTCTGGCGGCAGGAGCGCGAGTGGCTCGCCCCCCTCCGGCCGCTCCACCGCCTGCTCCCGTACCACCGCTCCGCCTACCGGAACGCCTCGGCGGTGCTCTACGGGAGCCGGTCCACCGGCCAGGAGATCCCCCCGGGACGCGGCCTCCGGCTCTACCTCCCGGAGAACGGGATCAATCCGGCCACGTTCCCGATCGAGGACGCCTGGAAGCCCCCGGAGACCGGGGCCCGGTTCCGCTTCCTGGCCGTCGGCCGGCTCGTCCCGTACAAGAGCTTCGACCTGATCCTCCGGGCGATGGCCGGGTCGGGAATCCTCAAGAATTGCGAGGTCCGGATCATCGGCGACGGCCCCGACCGGGCCTCTCTGGAGGCGCTTTCGGCCGAGTTCGGCCTGGGGGAGTGCGTCAAGTTCCTCGGCTGGGTGCCGCAGGAGGCCGTGGGGGAGGAGCTCCGCTCGGCCCAGGCGTTCGTCTTGCCCAGCCTCCGCGAGTTCGGCGGGGGGGCCGTCCTGGAGGCGATGGCCGCCGCGCTTCCGGCCATCGTCGTCGATTACGGAGGCCCCGGCGAGCTGATCGAGGGAGGCCGGGGCGTCCCCCTGCCCATGACCCGGGCCGAGGGGCTCGTCCCCCTGCTCCGAGACGCCATGGAGGGCCTCGCCACCGACCCCGCCCGATGCGCCGAGATCGGCGGCGCCGCCGCCAGGTTCGTCCGCGAGGCCCACACCTGGGACGCCAAGGCCGAGACGATCGTCGGCACCTACCGCCGGGTCCTGGGCATCCCCGAACGCTCGCCGGTCGGCGCGAGTCTTGCATGAGAAAGGGGCCGTCCGCCCACGACGGCCGAGAGACTCAGCGACGATGGCCACCGAGACGGCAGCCGAGGAAGTCCGCGACCTCCAGTACGCCTCCGAAGGCACCGGCCCGCTCCTCCAGCGCGACTACTGGGCCGCCTTCCGGGGCGTGGACCGGTCTCCCGAGCAGGTCATCGAGGCCGTCCGGTCCCGGTTCTGCGACTTCGCCCCGCCGGAGACGGCCGCCTTCCGCCTCTGCGGCGAGGATTGCGACGGCCCCCTGGACCTGGGCAGCGAGATGGAGATCCACATCCGCCCCCTGGCGCTCTGCCGGGTCCGCGTGGTCCACCGAGACGAGCGGAGCCTGACCCTCCGCACCCTCGCCGGCCACCCGGAGGCCGGGAGGATCACCTTCGGCTCGTATCGGGACGACGCCGGCACCCTGGCGTTTCGCATCCGCAGCCGGACTCGCCAGGCCGGCTTGCTGCACTATCTGGGGTTCCTCCTGATCGGCAAGCAGATGCAGTCGCGATGCTGGATCAAGTTCATCGGCCGGCTCGCCGAGATCCTCGGCGGGCAAGTCGAGGACACGATCCACGTCCGAACCCGGACCACCCGGGACCGACCGGCCGACTGGGGCGCCGCCGACGAACCGACCTTCCCCACGCCCGAGGTCGTCCCCGACGGCCGGTCCTGAGCTCCGCCACCGGAACAGGGAGGGATTCATGGCCGTGTGGCGATTCGGGCGAGGCTGGACGGACGACGAGCTCAAGGCCCACCTGGCCGGGCTCGCGTCCCGGACCGTCAACTTCGACGTTCCCCCGAGCCAGATGACCCGCCAGAACGGCTGGACCATCGACGGCCGGGAGGAAGTCCCGATCGGCACCGAGCCCCGGGCCCCCCTCTCGGTGATGGCTTCTACGCCCGGGCCAGGCAGGCGATCATCAACTACGACTTCTCCGACCCGACCATCGTCGTCGGCCACTTCGACCCGAACACCCCGTTCGTGGGGCGAGACATCTTGCTGGAAATGAAGGTGATGGGCTTCCGGTTCCTCAGCGGATGCCGGGTCCATTCCGTCAGGGAGGAGACCGACGAATCCGGGACCACCTTCGGATTCCGCTACGACACCTTGCAGGGGCACATCGAGCAAGGGTTCGAGTGGTTCCTGCTGGTCAAGGAGCACGAATCGGGGAAGATCCACTTCACCATCGAGGCCCACTGGAGGCTCGGCGACTTCCCCAACCTCTGGAGCAAGGCCGGCTTTTACGTGATGGGCGAGCACTACCGCAAGCTCTGGAGGCAACGCGCCCCGGAACGGCTCCGAAGGCTCGCCCACCAGCCCGAAGCCGCGCCGGTCGCCGAACCCGGCCAGCTCGCCCACCGGGGCGACGAGACGCCCGTCCGGACCGGGCCGCCAGGCTCGTAGGGTGCATGCAATGCACCAACCAGGCGGCGGCCGACGGCCGCCATCCTTTTCCCCATCTCCCAAGCACGCGAAATGACGAGGTGGTGGGCGGCCTTCGGCGGCCAAGCCGTCGGCGCATTGCATGCACCGGGCATGACGGTGCATTGCATGCACCCTACACGTCCCCGAGCTGCTCTCGCCGGTCGTGGTGGATCAGGGCCGTCGTCAACGGCTGCAATTCGCCCTGGATGATCCGGTCGAGGTTGTACAGGGTCAGGCCGATCCGGTGGTCGGTCATCCGGTTCTGGGGGAAGTTGTAGGTGCGGATGCGTTGCGAGCGGTCGCCCGAGCCGATCAGGGTCCGGCGCTGCTCGGCCCGTTCGTTCTGGGCCTTCTCCTGGATCGAATCGAAGATGCGGCTTCGGAGGAGCCTCAACGCCTTGGCGCGATTCTTGTGCTGGCTGCGTTCGTCCCGGCAGACGACGACCGTGCCGGTGGGCAAATGCGTCATCCTCACGGCGCTGGCCGTCTTGTTCTGGTGCTGGCCTCCGGGGCCTCCGGCGGTCATGGTATCGACCTGGAGGTCTTCGGGGCGGATCACCACGTCCACTTCCTCGGGCTCGGCCAGGACGGCCACCGTGGCGGCGGAGGTGTGGATCCGGCCCTGGGTCTCGGTCTCGGGGACTCGCTGCACGCGATGCCCGCCGGATTCGAACTGGAGGTGGCGGAACGCCCCGTCGCCCGAGACGCTGAAGCTCGCCTCGCGGAACCCGCCCAGCTCGGTCGGCACGAATTCCAGGGGCTCGAACTTCCAGCCCATGATCTCGGCATAGCGGCGGTACATTTCGAGGAGATCCCGAGCGAACAGGGCCGCTTCGTCGCCGCCGGTGCCGGCGCGAATCTCCATGATCAGGCTGGGCCGATCGGTCCCGGCGGTGCGATCATAAAGCAGGTTGCGGAGGCCCTCGGCGACCTCCGATTCCTCGGCGCGAAGGGCCTGGACCTCGGCCTCGGCGTAGGACCTCATCTCGGAGTCGGACTCGGCCTCCAGCATCGCCTCGGCCTCGGCGACCTTGCGGCCGAGTTCGAGGTATCGGCCGTAAGGCAGGGCGATCTTGGCCAGAGTGCCCCGCTCCTTGGCCAGCGCGGCGACCCTCGCCGGGTCGGCCGAGACGCCCGGATCGAGCAGGGCGGCCTCGATTTCCAGGAACCGGCGATAATCGCTGTGGAGCTTGTCGAACACGGGTCGTCTCGGGTCACACGGTCGCCAGGGACGGTCTCGGGCCGATCAGCTCATCAACCTGGCCGCGATCCTGGAGCCACGCCGTATCGCCCCGCTCGGCATGCTCGGCGACTTCCCGGACGAACTCCACGGTCTCCGACTCGTAGCAAGGCCCGTCGGGATCGTCGGGCGGGATCACCATCTCGACCTCGACGGCCACCACGAATCGGCCGCCACGGATGAGCCTGGTCGTCTTGAATCGTTCCCCGGCGATTCGCATCGTTCATCACCGGTCGAGGAAATGGACCGTGACTAGCGTCGAAAAGCTGGCCCATCATCGATCCCAACTCGAATCGAGCTGATCCTCGACCGGCCCACGATCACCGAGCGGCTACCCCTTCGCGGCGCCTTCCTTCTCCTTGGCGGCGTCCTTCTTGGCCTTGCCGTAGGTGCCCTGGAACTTCTTGTTGAACTTGTCCACCCGGCCGGCGGTGTCCACGAACTTCTGGGTGCCGGTGTAGAACGGGTGGCTGGCGCTGGAGACGTCCACCGTCACCAGGGGGTACGTCTGGCCGTCCTCGAACTCGATCGTCTGATTGGTGCGGATCGTCGAGCGGGTCAGGAAGGTGAAGCCGGAGGAGGCGTCCTTGAAGACCACCGGGCGGTAGTTGGGGTGGATGCCGTCTTTCATCGCGGGGCGTCCTTCGGGCAAAAAAGCGAGACCGAGGCGGTTCTCTGGGGATCGGGTCGGCAACGGCGGACGGAGCTTACGGCTTGACCTTGTTGGCCTTGGGCGAATCATTATGCCCCGGGACGGGCTTTCCGTCCAGGAGGGCCCGGGCGGCCTTCTCGACGTCGTCGTAGGTGAACGGGTGGTCGGCGTCGTCGCCCGAGTAGCGGAAGATCTCCTTGCCGTCGGGCCCGAAGAAGAAGACGGCGGGCACCCCGCCGACCTTGAGCTTCTCGAACGCCTCGGTCGGCTCCTCGTCCAGGACGTAGTTGGGGAAGACCGCGCCCTTGCTCTGGAGGAACTTCTTGACCTCGGCCATCGCCTTGGGCTCGGTCGGGTCGTCCAGCGACAGGGAGACGACGGCCAGGCCCTGGTCGGCGTACTTCTTGTGCATCTCGACGACGTGGGGGAAGTTCTCCTTGCACGGGCCGCACCAGGTGGCCCAGGCATCGACCATCGTGATCTTGGCCTTCTTGTTGGCGGCGATCCTGGCGAGGTATTTGTCGAACTTCACGGCCTCGACCTTCACCTCGGAAGCCGGGGCCGGTGCCGGGGCCTTGTCGCCGTCATCGGCGCAGGCGTTCAGGGCGAGGGCCGAGATCGCGACCGAGGCCGTCAGGGCGAATCGCATGGCATGCGGTCCTTCGGGAAGGGTGACCGTTCGGTTCGGGAAGGACGAACGCCCGCCGCCGAAGGATGGTTCGGCGGCGGGCGCGGGGATCATCGATCGAGCGATCGGATCTCGTTCAGCTTCGCTCCGCTCAGCGGGCGTACTTGATGCCGCAACCGCGAGGGGCGGTCTCGGAGGTCGGGACGTCCTTGCCGGCGAGCAGGGCGTCGACGGCGTCCTTGACGTAGGTCTTCTTGACCTTGCTCTCGCTCTGGTTGTCGTCCAGGGCGCCGTGGTAGCGGATGGTCCGGGTCTTGTCCAGGACGAAGAACTCGGGGGTGCGGGTGGCGCCGTATTCCTTGCCGATCTTGCCGGACTCGTCGTAGCCGTAGACGTAGTTGAAGCCCTTCTCCTTGGCCTTGTCCTTGATGGCCGGGAGGCGGTCCTCGTCGATGTCGTTGACGCAGACGCCGACGACCTTGACGCTCTTGCCCTTGTAGGCGTTGGTCAGGTCGATGACGCGGTCGTCATAGGCCTGGACGACCGGGCAATGGTTGCCGAGGAAGACCAGGACGACGACGTCTTCCTTGATGTCCGGCAGGCTCAGGCTGGCTTCCTGGCCGTTGATCGTGGCCGGGATGCCCGAGAACGTCGGGGCCTTGTCGCCGACCTTCGCGCCGGCGAAGACGGGGCTGGCGAGGGCCACCAGGGCCAGGGACAGGACGATCTTCCGCATCGTGGGAACTCCTCCAAGGTAGTGAGACCGCGGCCAAAAGGGCGAGCATTCGCCCCGGGCCTATTCCCTCTCCCCTCCCCGGCCATCCCCGGGTCGGGGCCTCTGGGCGGGTTCGAGACCTCGGTGAGATATTCGAGGACGCTTTCGGAGCTTCTCACAGAGGGTTCAGCGTCATTGGTCGGCGGGTCGGCCCGGATCTGACAACGCCTCTTCTGGAATTCTCGCATCGCCCGCAGAGCGAAAATACGCGGACGACGCCCCGGCGTCAACCACCCGTCCCGGAGAAACCGACCGGTCAACTCGTCGGAGACCGTCCCGCGACCCAGGCCGAGGCGTTGGCGATCAGTTGCCGGACGGCCGGATGGAACAGGACGGGGAAGCCGTCGTGACCGGGGCGGAGGAAGGCCACCCGGCCCTTGCCGACGGTCCAGGTCAGGCCGCTCCGGAACGTCCCTCCGCCGTCCCAGGCCGAGGTGAAGACGACCGCCTCGGGCTCGGGCACGGCGAACGGCTCGGAGAACGCCGCGGTCTTGGGGATCGTGAACGAGCCCACCCCCCGGGCGATCGGGTGTTCGGGCCGGAGGATCGTGACGTGCTCGGGCATGCCGTCGTCCCGCCACGCCCTGGGCGAGCACATCGGGCCGAGCAAGGCGCGGAACGGCTTGCTGGCGTACGAGCCGTGGAGGGCGACCAGGCCGAGCTTGCCGGCCCTCACCCGCTCGACGATGGCCCGGGCCCGCGATTCGGGCAGGTCGTCGTGGCGGAGCCGGCCCCACCAGACCAGGGCGTCGGTCCGGTCCAGCTCGGCGTCGGTGAGGCCGGAGTCGGCATGGTCCAGCCGGCCCCGGGTCGCCACGAACCCCTTGCGGCGGGCGAGGTCCGCGGCGATCGCGCCGTCCACGTCCCGGGGATAGATCGCCCGGGGGGCGGTCCCCTCGCACCAGACCTTCACGCGGATCGGCGAGGAGGCCGGGTTCGGGTTCGGGCCGCCGTCGAGGGCCAGGGCATCCCGGGCCAGGCCCATCGCGGCGGCGAAGGCCGCGCCCTGGACGAACCGACGACGACCGATCGAGGGCGGTGAGGGCGAGTCGGCGGGAATCTCGGGGGGCATGGCCGGTCCGGGGAGTGGGGCGGTCACGGACGATCCGGGAGGGCGGAGCCGCCGAGCTTCGGGCGGGCCTCCGTGGGTGAAATCCGGGCAGGATGGAAATCGTAATCCGTGGATGGGGCCATCGCAAGGGGGCAATCCGGCGGGCGTTCGGATTTCTCGGAGAAGCGGCGGGTCACTCCCGGAGGCGGAAGGCCCGGGGCAGGAGCTCGTCGAGCCGGAACCGGCCCACGCCATCGACGAACACCGGGGTTTCCGGGGCCGCGAACTCGGCCAAAACCTGGCGACACGCCCCGCACGGCATCTTCAGGCCGGGGTCGGCGTCGCTCGGGGCGTCCACGCAGGCCACGGCGATGGCCTCGATCGGCCCCGCACCGGCGAGGATGGCGGCGAACGCGGCGGTCCGTTCGGCGCAGACGGTCAGCCCATACGAGGCGTTCTCCACGTTCGCGCCGACGAAGACCCGGCCGCCCGCGAGGACGGCCGCGCCGACGTGGAAGTTCGAGTAAGGGCAATAGGCCGATCGGCTCGCGTCGCGGGCGGCCTGGACCAGGGATTCCATCGGCGGACGGCTCCGGCGGGTCGGGTCGGCTCAAGCACGACGGACCGATCTTACCCGAGACGGCGCCCCGCGTCTCATCCGGCCCCTGGTTCGGTCGGGTGGCATGTTTGGTAGAAAACCTCGTTGAGACTGAGGAAACGAGTAGGCCCGACTGAAGTCGGACCTACTCGATCGACCTGTTCGATCGGGGTCTTCTACCGAGCGATTCCACCCGGTTTTCCATGACTCCGAGCGTCCCCATCGATCCGGGATCACTCGCCGATCTTGTTGTTGTGGATGTCGTCGCCGGCGGCGTGGTCGACGAAGTGCCAGGAGAGCTCCTCCATGACGACCTTCATGAAGGTGTTCTTGAACGTGGTCCGGCTCACGCCCGACTCGATCGGCCGCCCGCCGGTGGTGGGGAACTGGGTGATCCGGTCCCCTTCGTAGATCACGTTGGATTCCTTGGGCTTGTCGGTCAGGGGCTTGCCGCGGTCGTCCTTGGGGTAATCCAGCTCGGTGACCTGGATGTGGATGTTGGACTGGCCTTGAAGGAGTTCGAGGTCGCGCGGGGTCTGGACCTGGAATTGCTGGATTTCGAGGAAGATGACGACGTCCGCCTCGAAGGCGCGGGCGGCCTCGGCCGGGTCGGTCAGGCTGGGCTTGGTCCGGGCCCAGTCGCGGACCTTCTCGGGGTCCACCACGTCGATCTTCTTGATCTCCTTGCGGAGGATCGGCACGAGCTTGTCGGTGATCTCGCGGTCGATGGCCGGGTAGTCCGACTGCGCCACGTTGGCCGTCAGGACGACGACCCTCTTGCCCTTCAGGGGCGGGCACGGCGGCGGGATCTTCGGCTCCAGGGGCTGGAGAAAGTACATGGCCTGTCGCGGGTCGCACCCGGCGATCAGGGCCGTGACCGAGGCCAGGCAGGCGAGCCCGACGACGGCCCGACGCATCCTTGCGAGCGGCCCAGGGGTCATCCGTAACCCTCCGAGAAAAGAGGAATCGGCGCTCAGGCCGACGGGATCGATGCGATCAGGGATTGGCGAGGGTCAGGGGCCACGAGACAGGCGGACCGCCCAGTTGACCAAACCGAGGGCGACGAATCCGAGGACCAAGACCATCAGCGGGGCATCCGCCGAGCGGAACGGCCGGGGCGATCCCCGGGCCGAGGCCACGGCCAGCCACGCGGCCGCGAGCAGGCAGATCGGGGCGATCACGGCGCCGGCCGGGTTCGCCGACCACGCCCGATCGAGCCGGCCTCGCGAGGCCCAGGAGAACGCCGTGGTCATCCCGCACGACGGGCAGGGTTGGCCCGTCAACTCCCGGAACGTGCAGGGGCTCAGGCCGAGCTGCGAATGGGTCCCGAAGCCCCGGGGGTCGGGCTTCAGCGCCCGAGCCAGCCCCAGGACCACGACGATCGCGGCGGCCAGGGCCGCCAGCGCGAGCCTCGACCTCGGGCCGAGCCGCTCGACCTTCGGGGACATCGCCATCCGCTCGCTCGGGGTGCGTCGGGGGCCAACCGGCCCCCGGTCCAGACATGCGACGCCACCATAGCCCGGATCGCCCGGCGAGGCAAGGGGAGTCGCGGAACCGAGCGGGGCCATTTCCTTGGACCGACCCAGCGGGCCACGCCGAGGAAACGGCCCTGTGGAATGGATCGGGGCCGCGTCCTCCTCGGCGACGCGCCCGGAGCGGCGCGGATCCGCCTCAGGAGAACTCGGCCAGGACCACCGTCACGTCGTCGGCCGGTCCGTCGCCCGGGGCGGCCATCGCCATCGCGGCCGAGACTCGTTGCTGGGGCGACCGGGCGTCCTTCGGGCCGACGAGATCCACCAGGCCGGCGAGGCCGTGGCCGGCGTCTCCCCACCTCGTCGATTCGATGCCGTCGCTGAACACCAAAAGACGATCTCCCGGGAGAAGGGGGACGGTCTCTTGCCGGAATTCGGCCTCGTAGACGCCCAGGAGAGGCCCGCCTTCGCCCAGGGGGCGGGGCGGCCCGTCGCCTCGGAGGAGGAGGGCCGGCGGGTGGCCTCCGCAGCAATACGTGAGCGACGGGCCGGTCAGGTCGATCACCCCGTAGAACATCGTCACGAACGGGCTCTCGGCGAAGTCCGCCTCCATGAGGTCTCGACTCAGGCCGTCGAGCACCTCCGAGGGCTGGATGATCTCGTACGACGAGCCCTCGATCTTCTTCATCCTCAGCCCCTGCATGGCGAAGACCCCGAGCAGCGCCGCGGCCGGGCCGTGGCCCATGACGTCGCCCAGGCAGATGGCGAGGTGGTCGCGGTCGAGCCGGGTGATGTTGTAGAAGTCCCCGGCGAGGTGGAGGCTCGGCCGGAGCGAGGCGCCGAAGGCCACGTTGGGGAGGTCCGGCAGGGTCCGGGGGAGCATGCTCCTCTGGACCCTCTCGGCCAGGCGGAGCTCGCGGACCAGGACGTCATGCCGCTCGCGGAGGGACCGGGCGGACCTCGGGCGCTTCGGGGCGGCCAGGGACTTGCCCTGGGCCGTCGCGGCGTTGCCGGGGGCGGAGAACCGCCGACGGACGCCCGGGAACCTCCGGGAGATCGGCTCGGCGACGATCCGAGGGGCCATCGGCCGGGACGGCGGGTCGATCCGGGCCGCGAGTCTCGCGGGGGGGAGCCAGGCGGCCGACGACGCGGCCAGCCGGGTGAGGGTCTCGATCATCGGGGCGAAGTCCTGGGCGGTGACTCGCGATATCTCCACGAGTCACCGTAGGTCACGCCCGACCCGCGGGCTCAGGTCGCCGAGGCCGATTCCCCCGCCGCCACGGCCCGGGCCCGGTGTTTCGGGGCCCGGAGGACCAGGCGGACGGCCTCCGGCGGGCAGTGCCACCGCAACGGATGCTTCCCGGCCACGCCCTGGCTCACATGAAGGAGCGTCGGGCCTCGGCGGAAGAAACCCCGGTCGAACCGCCGGCTGTAGCGGCTGGGCATCAGGATCGCGCCCAGGACCGGCAGGCGGACCTGCCCCCCGTGGACGTGCCCGGCCAGCATCAGGTCGATCCCCCACGACGCCGCCCGGTAGACCTCGTCGGGGGCGTGGCTCAGCAGGATGCGGAGGTCGGCCTCGGGCATCTGGCGGGGGTCGGGCTCGCGGCCCCACGGGGCCACCGTCCCCCCGATCGCCAGGGAGCACCCGTCGGCCTCCACCTTCCGCCATTCCGCCTCCAGGACGTCGAATCCGGCCTCGTCCAGCGCGGCGAGGATCGGCCCGAGCGGGTGGCGGTAGTCGTGATTGCCGAGGATCGCGAACTGGCCGAGCCGCCCCCGGAGCTTCGAGAGGCTCGGCACGAGCCATCCGGCCACGTCGTCGTCATCGACGAAGTCCCCGGTGATCGCCACGAGGTCCGGCTCCGGGCCGTCGGCGAGGATCTCGGCGATCCGATCGAAATATCGTGCCGTGAACGCGTGAGAAAGATGGAGGTCCGAGACGTGGAGGATCGACAGGCCGTCCAGGGACTCCGGGAGCCCGGGGACCTCCACGTCCCACTCGTCCATCTTCAGGCGGAAGGCTTCATTGAACGGGAGGCGGAGGACCCAGGAGTTCCATCGAGGCCCGATCATCGGCGCGACGGCGGGCCCCGGGCGATCTCCTCGACCCGGGAGCCGACGGCCCGGCAGCCCGCCGGCAAGGGCCGCAGGAGGCGGGCCAGGGTCACCGCCGGCAGGCCGATCCCCAGCGTCCCCAGGCAGACGGCCCCGTAGGCCAGGATCGGCAGGGGCCAGCTCGGCACCGGCCGATTCCAGAGGAGGAACACCAGGGCGAACGTGGACAGGCCCAGCGCGGCGAGGGTCGCCAGGACGACGTCGTCCATCCACTTCGCGTTGAAACCCAGGCCGTGGGCCGTGTTCAAGGCGAGGATCAGGAGGAGGACGTGCCCCGCCGCGAAGGCGAGGAGGAGGATCTGGTCGCCCGTCATGCGGGGGAACCTCTTGGCGGGGGAGGGGTCAGTCGGTGGACGAGGCCACCACGGAAGGAGAGGGCGAGGGGGCCGCCTCGCCGGACTGGGGCCGGAGCGCCTGCTCGACGGCTTCCATCAGGCGGTCGGCCCGGAATGGCTTGTACAGGACGGTCTGGAGCCCTTCCTGGCGGGCCTTGACGATCGAATGGGTGGGGTCGTAGCCGAAGCCCGTCATGAGGATGATCGGCACGCCGGGCTGGACCTCTCTGAGGCGGCGGAACACCTCGTAGCCGTCCAGGTCGGGCAGGCGGATATCGACCATCACGGCCGAATAGGGCGACTGCCGGGCCAGGGCGATGGCCTCGTGGCCGTCCCGGGCCGTCTCGACCGTCGCCCCTTGCCGTCCCAGCAAGTTGTGGGCCGCCTTGCGGACCGATTCCTCGGCATCGACGACCAGGAGCCTCGCCCCGCCCAGCCGGGCCGCCGGCTTGGACCCGTCCCGCCTCGGTTCCGGGACGATCGTCGAGCCGACCTTCTGGATCAGGCTGCGGATCTCCCGGGCCCGGAACAGCAGGTGCTTCAGGCGGTTGATGACCTCGTCGTCGTGGCCGGCGTAGCGGTCCAGGACGGTCGTGGCGTCGCTGAGGATGTCGTCCAGCGGCAGCGCCAGCTCCCGGCTGATCGCCTCGACCGACGCCGAGGCGGTGCTGAGCTTCTCGGCCTGGAGCAATTCCAGCGTGTTCAGGGCCGAAGCGACGCTCCTGGCGTAGATCTCCAGGAACTGGCGGTCGCGCTCATCGAAGGCGTTGGGGCTGGCGTTCTCGACGTTCAGGGTGCCGATGACCGTCCCGTGATAGAGCAGCGGGACGGTCAGCGAGGACCTCGCCCCGGCCGCCCCTTCGAGGTAGAGCGGGTCGTTCGCCGTGTCGGGGCAGAGGTAGCTCTGGCCTGTCGCCGCCACGAACCCGGTCACGCCGTTGCCCTCCTTCCGCGAGAATAGCTCACGCTTGGCCGCCAGGGGGGTCATCCCCTCGGTCAGCAGGGGGACCAGCCGGCCGGTCGGGCGGTCCAGCAGGCGGATCTCGATGAAGTCCAGCCCGAGCAGGTCCTTCATGTGGCGGGCGATGTTGTACTTGAGCAGGTCGGTCCTCTCCTCCACGCCGAGCTCCGAGAGCTCGTCGGGGGTGAGGTCCGCGAGCTCCTCGCCGGCCTTGTGGATGGCGTTGATCTTCTGCTCTTGCTGGAACTCGGCGGTGACGTCGCGGGTCAGGGCGATCAGGTGCGAGGGCTGGCCCGAGGGGTCCAGGACCGGCGTGACCATCACCTTCAGGTAGCAATGCGCCCCGACCCGAAGCAGGGTCGAGGCCGGGCCCTTCGACGCGATGGCCGAGGTGAACGGGCAGGGATCGGGCCGAGGACTTCCGGCGAGCCCAGGGCCGAGTAGAACCGCGCCTCCGCCGAATCGAGCTTCGCATCGGTCAGCTTCTGGAACTCCGGGTTCGCCCAGAGGATCTTGAGGTCCGGGTCGAGCACCGCCACGCCGTCGGCGATCGCGTCGAGGATCTCGTCGGCCTGGATCAGCACCGACGCCCAGCGGACGGCCGAGAGCTGCGCCGAATCGACGAAGACTCCGACGAACTGCTGCTGGCGAAGCAAGACGATCGCCCGGGCGATCGACCGGGCGACGACGACGTCGAACCGGTCCGCCAGGTCGTCGCGGGCCGAGGGTCCGGGCCGGCTCTCGCGCTCAATCACGAGGAGTCGGGGCTTCTCCGCCACGCCAGAAAGACTCCTCGGGACGAGCCGCCCGATCGGCCGGGGCCGTCGTTTGAACGGTCGATGCATCCTATCGCGACCAAGGCCCCCGACGCAAGCGAACGGCCGAAAGCCCCAGGGCCGTTTCTCCCCCGGTGGAAGAGTCTTCCGAAGGGTTTTGTGCGGAACGGGTTCCGGCCAAACACTCTTCGAGAGGCAAACGGCCCTCGCGGAGGGCCCAGGGCCGAGCCGTTCTTCAACCCGATGCCGAGCTTGTACTCTTCCCCGATCCGGGGGAGGGCGCGGCAGATCCTCGAGAGCGGTTCTCGGTCGGATGGCGCCCCCGGAGGGCCGGCCTCGGCCTGCCGAGACCCGCGAAGCCGGCAGGCCGAGGGCTGCTCGACGAGACCCGTCGTGCGCAATCCGAGCGTGAACTGCTCTAATCAGAACGACCGAACGGCCGTCCCCAAAGCTGCCGGGCCTTCGAAACTCCGCCGCGCCTTTCCGACTCGCCGGGCCATCCCATCCGACAAAAACCTCGAAACCCAAATAAACGACCCAAACTGCCAGCATGGGTACGTCACTTGCTAGGTCCGTGCGACGCCCGAGGTTGCGACGCCTCTGTGAAAGAGGCGCCCTCCGCCCGCCTTCGGCGCCTCACCCCGGAGATGCCCGCGATGACGCCCGAGAACGGCTCGAATCCCGCCCCTGCGCCGCAGACGCCCCCCGGACCGTCCCGGAGGTCGTTCCTCACCACGGCGGCCAGGGCCTCGGCGCTCGCCGCGCCGGCCGTGGCGCTGGCCGCCTCGCCCGCCCTGGGTGGCAGCAAGCCCAAGAGGGGCGCCAGCCCGGCCGCCACCACCTCGACCCTGGGCACGCCGTTGCCCCAGTTGTACGGGGGACAGAACAAGTCGCTGTTCCAGGAGATCCAGTCCGACGAGAACTTCCACGTCCAGTACTTCCTGGAGATCCTCGGCTCCAACGCCCGGCCCAAGCCGACCTTCCAGAACCTCACGGCCTCCACCTACCAGCAGTTCCTGATGATGTCGGCGGCCTTCGAGAACACCGGCGCCGGCGCCTATCAGGGGGCGGCCCCCTACATCTTCAGCCCGGTCCGCCTGGAGGCGATCGCCCGGGTCGCCTTCGTCGAGGCGTACCACTCGGGCTTCCTCAACGCCCTGTCCAACGACTCGCTGATCCCGGGCTTCACCAACCTGACCACCCCGCTGACGATCGACCAGGTCGTCATGGCCGTCTCGCCCTACATCGCCAGCCTCAACGGCGGTCCGCCCGCCACCTTCAGCACCACCCCTTCGGACGACAACGACACCGCCATCTTCAACTTCGCCCTGATCGCCGAATACCTCGAGCAGGAATTCTATAACACCAACGTGCCCAAGTTCTTCCCTTGAGTTCCCCCTCCGACCGGGCCGGCCAGCCCTCGACCTTGACAGGCGGGGCTGGCCGGTCCTAGATTGGGCGACGCACCGGCCCTTTCTCGGAGGCGACCCCGTGGCGACGACCGATCGGTTCTCCGCGCCGGAGGGGTCTTGCTCGTCATCGACATGCAGGATCGACTCCTCGGCGCCATCGCCGGCCGGGAGTCCGTCCTCGCCCGCTGCGCCCGCCTGGCCCGGGGGGCGAAGGCCCTGGGCTTGCCGATCTGGGGGACCGAGCAGAACCCCTCGCGACTCGGCCCCACCTCCCCGCAACTCGCCGAATTCCTCCCCGAACCGGCCGGCAAGATGGCCTTTCGAGCGACCGATTGCCTCCCCATGAGCGAGCGGCTGTTCGCCACCGGGCCGAGCCACCTGACGATCTGCGGGATCGAGACCCACGTTTGCGTGAGCCAGACCGTCCTGGACCTCCTCGGCCGGGGGTTCCGCGTCCAGGTCGCCGCCGACGCCGTCGCCAGCCGCTCGTCGCTCGATCACGACGTGGCCCTCCGGCGGATGGAGCGCGCGGGCGCCGTGGTCACCACGACCGAGGCCGTCCTGTTCGAGTGGGTCGAGACGGCCGACCATCCCGCCTTCAAGGCGATCAGCGCCCTCGTGAAAGAAGCCGGACCGCCCCGAGCCGAACCCCAGGGATAGGATAGGATGGACGCCGTGACGACGCCCCGACCCGCTCCTCTCGACCCGCCCTCTCGCGTCCTCCTCGGCCCCGGACCGAGCGAGTGCCACCCTCGCGTCCTCCAGGCCCTGAGCATGCCCCTGCTCGGCCACCTCGACCCGGCGTTCGTCGCCCTGATGGACGAGACCCAGAACCTCCTCCGCGACGTCTACCGCACCAAGAACCGCCTGACCATGGCCGTCTCCGGCACCGGCTCGGCCGGGATGGAGGCCGTGGTCGTCAACCTGATCGAGCCCGGCGACAAGATGCTCGTCTGCGTCAACGGCGTCTTCGGGGGCCGGATGGTGGACGTCGCCCAGCGCGCCGGGGCCGAGGTCACCGCGATCGAACGCCCCTACGGCGAGGTCTTCGACCCGCAAGAGGTCCGCGACGCCGTCAAGAAGGTCGGCCCCAAGGTCGTCGGCATCGTCCACGCCGAGACCTCCACCGGCGCCTGGCAGCCGATCGACGAGATCGCCAGGATCGCCCACGAATCCGGGGCGATGATCGCCATCGACACCGTGACCAGCCTCGGCGGAGTCCCCGTCGAGATCGACGCCTGGGGGATCGACGCGGTCTATTCCGGCACCCAGAAATGCCTGAGCTGCCCGCCCGGCCTCTCGCCCGTCTCCTTCAGCGACCGCGCCGTCGAGGCGATCCACAGCCGCAGGACCAAGATCCAGAGCTGGTATCTGGACATGACCATGATTAGCCGGTACTGGGGTTCCGATCGGTTCTACCACCACACCGCGCCGATCAGCATGAATTACGCGCTCCGAGAGGCCCTGGCGCTGGTCGTCGAGGAGGGGCTGGAGGCCCGCCACGCCCGGCACCTCCGCAATCACCGGGCGTTGAAGGCCGGGCTGTCGGCGATGGGCATCTCCTACTTCACGGCCGAAGGCCACCAACTGCCGCAGCTCAACTGCATCCGAATCCCCGACGGCGTGGACGATGCCGAGGTCCGCCGGAGGCTCCTGAACGAGTGGGGCATCGAGATCGGCGGAGGGCTCGGCCCGGTCAAGGGCAAGGCCTGGAGGATCGGCCTGATGGGCCATTCGTCGCGACAGGCGTATGTCACCCTGGTCCTCGCGGCCCTCGAAACCTGCCTGAGGGACGCCGGAGTCCCCATCGAACCCGGGGCGGCCCTGGCGGCGGCCTCGGAGGCTTATGGACACGCCTCGATGGCTCCGGTGGGCTGAGGCTCGCAGATCCGCCGTCCCGTCGGGTGGCATGCTTACGAAGACATAAGCATGCCACCCAATTCGCGATCATGGACCGACCGATCGACCCGGCCGGGTCGGGGTCATGGGACGACAAAACAGGACGAGTAGCTTGCGTCGAGTTTGACGTTGAGGCCATACAACGTTTCACATGATCGCGCAATCAAGCATAGGAAGCATCAAAGGTTCGCAATCGAGCCTCGCCGGGAAGTTGACTACAGATTTCGCCGGAAAAACGCGAAAAGGGCGGAAATCAGGCCGGATTCGCGTGCGCAACGACTCGTGCGCGAGCAAATCCTCTCGCGCTTGCAATTTTAGATTGCAAAGCCACAAACCTCGTCCTCCTCGTGAGATGCGGCGGATCGATTTTTGGCCCGATCGGCCCCGATCGCGTGCCAAGTCGCGCGCACTCCGGGCGGCCGGGAATCATCCAAGACCCCGCAAACGATCGCGTGATGATGTTAGGAATTCGCCGGCGAATAATGCGAGGGCGACGGATTGGGTGATCGTCGATGGCCCCGGTCGCGATGATCCGAAGGGGCGTTGAGCGTGGCGGGGCCGCCGTCGAGGCGGGCCCTCGCTCGAACCCGGCCAGTTCCTCAATCCGAATCTTTTCGGAGAAGTCTCTTGATCCCCCGCGATCGGCCGATTACACTTCGGTGAATGGGGAGATTCCCCGCTTCAGACACCCTAGAGCAGTGGGGGCGGAGCCGTGCGCGAGTTCGACAAGCCGATCGGTCGGGCGTGGCGACGGATGCGGTTCCAGCGGTTCCTCTCGGCGCTGGTCTGGTGCCTGGGGGCGGGGCTGCTGGCGGTCGCCGGGACGATCGCCGCGGAGAAGATCACCGGGCGGGACCTCCCGGGCGCGTCCTGGATCCCGTTCGTCGTGGCCGGGAACATCGGCGCGATCGTCGCGGGGCTGATCGCCCTGTTCACCGGGCCGAGCCGGGTCGATGCGGCCGTGGCGATCGACCGCCTGTTCGGCCTGAATGATCGCCTGGCCACCACGTTGACCCTGCCCGAGGCGCTCCGCGACACGCCGGCCGGCCGGGCCCTGATCGCCGACACGCTCCGCCACGTCGGTTCCCTGGAAATCCCCGAGAAATTCGGGCTGAAGGCGCCGCGCCTGGCGTGGATCCCGCTGCTGCCGGCCGCCCTGGCGCTGGGCCTGATGTTCATCCCCGAATGGGCGACGACCCAGGCCCGGGCCCGGAGCAAGGAAGAGGTCGCCCAGGACAAGGAGCTGGTCAAGGCCCAGTCCAAGGCCCTGAGCAAGTCCTCGGCCGAGAAGCGCAAGGAGGCCGAGAAGAAGGAATTCTCCGCCGAGACCCTCAAGGTCCTCGCCGAGATCGAGAAGGCCGCCGACAAGCTCTCCAAGAGCCCCCGGCCGAGAAGGACAAGGCGATGGTCGAGCTCAACAAGCTCACCGACAAGGCCCAGGAGCAGCGCAAGAGCCTCGGCTCCGCCGAGCAGATCGCCAAGCAGCTCCAGCAGATGAAGGAATTCGCCACCAACGGCCCGGCCGACGAGTTCTCCAAGGACCTGGCCAAGGGGGACTTCCAGAAGGCCGCCCAGCAGGTCAAGCAGCTCGCCGAGAAGCTCCAGAATAACAAGCTCTCCGAGGCCGAGAAGAAGGAGCTCAAGCAGCAGCTCAACCAGATGAAAGAGCAGCTGAACAAGCTCGCGAACATGGACCAGAGGAAGAAGCAGCTCGAAGAGGCCCTGAGCAAGGGCGCGATCACGAAAGAGCAGTTCGACAAGCAGATGGACAAGCTCGCCCAGCAGTCCAAGGACCTCCAGAAGCTCGGCCAGATGGCCCAGCAGATGGAGAAGGCCGCCGAGGCGATGGCCAAGGGGGACATGAAGAAGGCCGCCGAGGCGATGGGCACGACCCAGGAGCAGCTCGAGCAGATGGCCAAGCAGATGGAAGAGCTCGAATCGATCGACCAGGCCCTCGCCGACCTCCAGGACGCCAAGAACGGCATGGCCAACGACGGGATGAACCAGCTCGGCCAGGGCCTCGACGGGATGAACCGGCTGGGCCAGGGGAACCGTCCCGGCAACGGCAACGGCCTGGGACGAGGCCGAGGCCAGGGAGACCGCCCCGAGGCCGAGGACAAGACGGCCGCCTACAACACCAAGACCAAGGCCCAGATGAACAAGGGCAAGGCGGTCATCGAGGGGCCCGCCCAGGCCGGCAAGCAGATGAAGGGCGAGACCTTCCTGATCGACCAGGCGACCATCGAGACCTCCGCCGGGGAGCAGTCCGAGGCCCTCTCGAACCAGAAAATCCCCAACTCGGTCAAGAAGCACGTCCTCAAGTATTTTGACGAGATCCGCAAGGGGCAGTGAGCGGGCCTCGAACACGCTTCCGCGAGGCATGCCCACGGCTTCTTGGGCATGGCTTCCCTGGAGAGATCGACAGGCCGAAGCCATGCCCACGAAGCCGTGGGCATGCCACCCAGGAGGGGTCCGGAAGGCCGCTCACCAATCCCCCGGCCCTCGGCTCCTGGGCTTGGGGATGTCGGTGACGAGCCGGCCTCCCTTGAAGACCGAGATCGTCCCGGTGGATTGCGAGACGCTCAGAGCGATGGCCTCGGTGATCGCCGTGATCGCCGCGGCGGCCTCGTGACGGGCCCCGAGCCCTTGCGGCAAGGTCTCCTTCGGCTCTCCTCCGGCGTTCAGGTAGCGGCCGGCGCTGAGCAGGACGCCGTCGCCCCGGATCAGGAACGCGCCGTCGATCGCCGAGAATTCCTTGATGGTCTCCTCCATCCTCGGGTCGAGCACGTTCCGTTCGGTCTCGTCGTAGCCGAAGAACGGGTTGATGACCAGTTGGCGGCTCTGGGCCATCACGCGGTCGCTGTCGCCGAGGATGAAGATCGTCCCGACCGGCCGCCCCTCGCGGCCTTCCAGGCCGAGCTCGCTGGCCAGGGTGAGCATCCGTTCGAAGACCGCGGGCGCGACGTCCGAGGGGAGGACCTCGGCGGCCGACCCGGCGAACATCTCGACCTCGCGGCCCAGGTCCAGGACGAACACGGTGTCGATCGTCCCGGAGCCGTCCAGGCCGGTCAGGCAGAGGACGCGATCGCCGCTGCGGAGCAGTCCCTCCGCCCCGGCGACCAGGACGGCCAGCTTGACCTGGCCGGCTCGGGTCATCGGGATGTTCGGGACGCGAACCACCGCGCAGAGATCGGCCCAGCCCTCGGGGGCCCGGAAGTGGGAGCGTCGCGAGATCAGGATCACCCGGAAATCGACGTCCTGGATCAGGTCGGCGAGGTCCGCGTCTTCCTCGACCACATCGGCATAGAGCAGGACGACCCGGGCCCCGACCTCCCGGGCGATCGCATGGCCGTGACGGACCAGGCTCCTCGTCAGCAGCTTCACGGCGACGCCTTCTTCCCGGGCCCCTCCGGGCCGAATTCCAGACCCACCCCGAGCAGGCCCATGTTGTCCCTCAGCTTCGGCTCCTTCTCGGTCCCGTCCTGGACGATCCTCACCAGGTTCTTCGGCTTCAGGACGCCCGAGGGGATCGCCAGCCGGACCCGATGCGGCGTCTCGTTCCTCGCCGGGACGTGATCGTTCAGGTCGTCCAGCCTCGTCCCGTTCACGAGGACGTGGGTCCGCAACTGCCCTTTCTTGACCAGCTCGGAGAACGGCGGCGAGCCTTCGAGGCCCACGACCTGGACGACGTCCAGGGTGAGCCGGGCCTCGCCCGACGGGACGTTCTCCAGCGCGAAGGGGACCTCCAGGGGGGTTTCCTCGGCCTGGGGAGGGTCGAAGTCCTTCGACACCCGGTCGCCCAGATGATGGGTCGAGGGATCGATCACGATCCGGCGGCACGTCCCCAGGCTCACGAGCCTCCGAAGCCGGTCTCGGGGGACCTCCAGGGTGCCGACGAAGGGGATCTCCAGGGTCGCCGAGGATTCGGTCAGGGATTTCAGCGCGGCCTCGGCCGAGTCCGTGTCTCTGGGGTCGTTGCCCGGGGCGGTCCGCCACTCGGCGCGGACCCAGAGCCCCTCGATGGGCGCCGACTGGGCGGCCGTCCGTCGGAAGGCGATCCCGGCGACCTCCGACCAGGGCTCGCGGGCCTCCTTCTCCTCGATCCGGAGCCGGACGGAGTCGGCATCGGCCGCGGTGACGTCGCCGAAGAGCTGATCGCCGGTCACGAGCCGAACCTCGTCCTGGGTCGGATCGATCTCGACCGGCCCGGAGGGGCTCGACGAACCGGACGAGGCGGAGGTCATCGAAGGTCGCGGCGAGCCCCTCGGGCGGAGCGGTCGGCCCGACGGTCTCCGTGGCCAGGCGGACCTCGATCAGCGGGCCTCCGGGTCCGTGACCGTGGGCCAGGGCGTCGCCGTCGATCGAGATCTCGGCCCGGGACTCATCGAACCGGATCGCCAGGCGGCGCCAGCCGGGCTTTCGGGCCAGGGGCTGGACGTTCAACGCCGGCCCGCCCGGGGTTTCCACGGCCAGGCTGGGCTCGGCCCAGGCCGGGACCACGCGGATCGTCGAGCGCTCCCCCTCCCGTTTGCGGAAAGTGAGGTCGAGGAAGACCCGTTGCGAGGCCGCTCGCGTTCCCTCGTCCCGGAACCCGATCTCCAACCGCCCGGAGGCCAAAGGATCGGCCAGCCGGGTGGTGATCGACGAGCCTCCGGCCGGGAGCCTGAGCGCCGAGGCGCCGCTCCACCGCGGTTCGGCCACGACCTCCGGGCTCCCGCCCTGCGACCACCGCGCCGCGTCGAGGGTCTCGAACCCCTCGCGGAAGACCTGGACCTCGCCGGGCCTCTGGACGACCGAGGCCGCCCCCTTGCGGTCGATCTCCACCGGGAGCCGGCCGAGGACGCCGTCCAGGCGGATCTTCGAACCGTCCAGCCCCAGGAAACGGCCCGAGATCCGGGTCGATGAGCCAAGCTGAACCGAGAATGGCGCCGGCCCCGAGGGGGCCTCCGGCGGAGGGCCGTCCATCGTCACCTCGACCCCCGCGCCGAGGGGGACGGCCGCCGAGCCGTCGCTCGGGACGAACCGGAAACCGGAGGGCCCGCCCGGCTCGACGCGGCCGACGCGCTTCAGGCCGTCGGCCGTCAAGATCGAATCGGACCGGGGACCGGGCGGGGCCTGGGCCTCGCTCTCGGGGAGGGGAAGGACGACGACCAGGACGGCGGCCAGGACGAGGCGAGCGATGGGGTTCATGGGTTTGATTCTAAAGCCCCGCGAAGCCGCCCGACAAGCGGCCAGGGCCACGCGGCCCCTCGCCGGTCGTCAAGCCCTCGACCCCTCGGCCGGGACCGACGCGAGGCCCATCGATCCCCGGGCTCATCATCGAGGCCCCTGGGGATCGCCTCCATCGAAATCGTCGGGGAATCCCAGGCGACGCCCAGTCAGGTCCGCTCGTCCTCGCCGGGCTCGACCTCGGGGGCCGGGCCGGCGAGCCACTGGTTCAGGGCCTCGGGCTCGATCTCGGCCTTGTCGTCTTTCGGGAAGAAATCCCTCCGCTCGCTCGGCCGTCGCAGGCCCTTCCTCAGGCTGAAGGCCATTCGGATGCAGAAATAAAGGCCGAGGAGGCCCAGGGGGGCGACGTTCCACCACATCGAGCGGGGCGCGGCGGCCTCCTCGGGATGATGCGTGATCCGGCCGACCAGCAATGGGGCGAAGCGGGCGGCGTCTCGGGCCTTGTAGGCGAGGAGGCGAAGGAACACGCCGTCGAACGACACCGGCTCGCCCCGGAGCGTCCCGGCCGGGAGGGTCGGCGGGACGTCCTCCACCAGGACGCAGACCGGCGCGTCCCTCTGGTCGGGCACGTTCAACCAGATTTCATAATAGCGATGCGAGGGCGTGAGCGTCGGCTCGTCGTCGTGGACCACGGCGAGCTGGGCGTTGCCTTCGAGGTGGATCGTCAGCCCTCGATAGAGCTTCGGGTGCATGTCGAGGTCATAGGGGGTGACTTCGCGACGGACTTTGGCCGAGAGCTCATCGGGCGAGAGCTTGCGGACCTCCTCGAAGGCGAGCTTCTTGGCCGGTCGGTCGATCTCGTCGGCCGGGGACTTGTCGCGGAGCCGGGCGAAGGCGGGCCGGTCGTCGGCGGCCGGCAGAGGGGGGATGTTCGCCAGGGCCTGGGCCTTCTTCGCCCCCGGCGCGGGGCGGGCGTAATACAGGTACAGCGGCCAGCCGATCAGGGCGATCACTCCCAGGACCACCAGGGACCGGGAGCTCCTTGCCTCGGAACAGGCCGCCTTCCGCCCGCTCGTCCTTCATGTCACAGGGCGACCCCCGAGCCGTTGGCGTCGATCTCGCCGAAGCTGATCCTGGTGATCTTGAGGTTGGAGAAGACGTCGATGACCTTCATCAGCTCCTCGTACTTGAGCTGCGGGTCGGCCTGGATCAAGGCTTGCTCGAACAACGGTTCCTGCCCCTCGGGCTGGAGGAACTCGGTGAGCTTCGCCTTGAGCTGGTCCATCCCGTTGACCTCGGTCTCCTCCATCGTCACCCGGCCGAGGGTGCCGTTGGGGTTGGCGCGGAGGACCGTGGTCAGCGTCTTGAGGCTGGCCGGGACGTCGCTATTCTGGGGGGCGTCCTTGGGCGGGTCGGCCGCGGCGTTCATGGCGATGGCCGGGGACGCCGGGAGGAGGTTCATGGCGAACTGCCCCTCCATCGGCGCGGGGCGATAGGTCAGGATGAAGAAGGTCAGGAGCTGGAACGCCATGTCGAGCATGGGCGTGATCTGGACCTCGACCTCCTGGTGCTTCATCTTCTTCACGAGGCTCAGCCCTCCGCGTTCATGGCCTTCAGCGAGAACCTTCGGAAGCCTTCGGCCTGGCAGAGCGTGATCAATCGATAGATCTGCGAGTATTCGGTGTCGCGGTCGCAGCGGATCACGATCACCGTGGGCAGGCCGGTGGCGTCGTCCACCGGCTTCTTGGCCCGCTTCAGCTCGCCCTTCTTGAGCTCGGCCTGGATCTGGACCTCCTTGCGGGTCCGCTCCGGGTCGAGCTCCTCGCCGTTGAAGAGGAGGTAACCGCGCTTGTCGATGTTGAAGGTCAGCCGATCGACCTCAACCTTGCTGTCCTCGGGGGACGAGGCCGACGCGGCGACCGGGAGGCGGACCCTCGCGTCATAGTCCGCGTTGCCGAAATTGATCACCAGCATGAAGAAGGTGATGAGCTGAAAGACCACGTCGAGCAACGGGGTCAGGTTCGGCTCGGCGCGGATCTCTCCGGAGACGCTGCCGGACACGGTGGACCTCCCGGACGGGGGATTCTCGGGTCGGACGAACTCGGATGATCATCAGATCGAGGCGACGCCGATCGCCTCGGTTCGGTTCAGGCCCCGGTCTTCGCCGGCTGGCTCTTGGCCGCGGAGTAGAAGGCCCCGATGGTCCGGTCGGCCACCTTCGTCGCCTCCAGGGCGATCTGGGCGATCCGGTTGCGGAAGAACGCGTAGAAGAAGATCGCCGGGACCGACAGCGAGACGCCTTCCAGGGTGATGAACAGCGCGGTGGAGATCCCCTTGGCGACCTCGTCGGGCTTGGGCTGGGAGTTCGCGGCCGTGGCGATCGTCTGGAACGACTCGATCATCCCCCAGATCGTCCCGACCAGCCCGATCATCGGGCCGAGAGTGCCGATCGTGGCGAGGTAGCTGATCCGCGACTCCATCGTGATGACGACTTCGTTGCTCGTCTCGTTCATCGCCTCCTTCGCCTCGGCCCGGCCGTTGGGAAGGTTGGCGATGCCGGTCCGGACGACCTTGGCGAGGAACGAATTGTCGTCCCGGCAGACGTCGTACGCCTCCTGGAATTTCTTCTCCTTGATGGCCGCTTCGAGGCGGTCGATCAGGGCCGGCGGGACGGCCTCGGAGAGCCGGAATTCCATGAACAGGCGGATCACCAGCGCGAGGAAGTAGATCGACAGGCCGAGGAGGAAGAAGCCGATCGGCCCGGAGGCCTCGATGGCCCAGGTGAGCATGTTCTTGGGGGCCTTCGTGGCCTCCTTGGCCGGGGCGGCGGCCGGCGCCGCGGCGGGGGCCGGCTCGGCGGCGGCCGGGGCGGCGGCGGCCGGGGGCGCCGCGGCGCCGTCCTTCTTCGGCTCCTGGCCCCGGGTCGAGCCGCCCGGCACGAAGGCCAGGACGCCGAGCCAGGCCAGGGTCAAGGCCGCCCACGCGGCGCGTCGGCGAAACCGGGTCGCGAACGAGATCGACGGGGTCGGCATCGGCGGACTCTCCCTCGGCAATGCGAGCAAGCCGGGTGCGGCGGAGGGCGGACCTGTCTTCCTTCCCAAAAGGGAGCGACGACCCTTCGGTCATCCACGCGCCCGGACTCGCCGGAATCGTGCGATCGGCCGAAGCCCTCGCCATTCCCGAGCGGGCGCGTTTCCCTTCCGTTCACTTTCCATCATCGGATGCATCCTGTCAATTACTCCGCGACACTCTCCGTCGAAAACCCCGTCGCGCGTGATGAAACGAGTCGGTCCGATTCCGTATAAGCCAACGGCGGATGCGAGGAATCGAGGTCATCAACCGAGCATCCGGGTCCCGGTCTCGCGGCCTCGCCCGATTGGTCAATTCGCCCGAACTCCGCCGGGACGGGACGCCGGGATCGGCAACGACCGCAGCGCCTGGGCCTCGGGGACCACCGGCGCCAGGTTCTCGGGCGAACCGGCGATCAAGGTTTTCCACAGGCCCCGGACGTTCGCCGCGCCGGCCGGGACGCGAGCCAGGGGGACCGTCCGGTTCTTCTGGACGATCGCGGCGTCCGGCGCGTAATCGCCGCCGAGTCCGCCTCCCAGGATCAATTCTCCCGAGGCGTCCAGGGCGAACGTCAAGCCGAGGTCCTGATAGTCCACCTCGCCGAATCGGGCGTCGGGCCGCGCGGTCAGGCGGAATCGCATCTCGGCTTCGAGCGACTTGAGCAGTGAAATCCCGATCGAGCCGGGCCCGGAGTCAGCGAGCCTCGGACTTCCACCCAGCCCGGCCCCTGCTCTCCGGGCCTCTCGCTCCATTTCGCCGATTCGACGGCGAGCCGGGCCATCCCGGTCAGCCTCCGCCCGGCGAACCGCTGGCCGACGACCCGCGAGAGGTCCACCGAGGCCAGCTCCCCCCGGAACTCCGATCGCCACTCGGCGCCGTCCGCCCGATTCAGGGAAAGCTGGCCTTCCACGGTCGCCTTCGGCCCGAGCCATCCCGGGGAGTCGAAGAAAGGTGACAGCAAGCCGGCCGAGACCGGCCCTTCCATCGTGCGGAATGAGAGCGACGTGATGGCGCCGGACCGCGAGAGGGCCATCTCGCACCGGGAGCGGTTCCCTCCGCCTTCGGGTCGGTAGCTGGCCGTGAGCGAGGCGCCGTCGCGATCGGTCCCGCAGACGGCGACCACGTCCCGGAAGCGGTATTCGCGGTCGCCCAGGAGCACCGAGCATTCGTCGGCGGCGAGGCTCACCCGTTCCGGCCCCGACGACCCGAACCGGCCGATCAGGCCGACGGCCTGGCCCAGGCTGGCCGCCGGCCCCTCGCCGCGGATTCGCAGCCCTTCGGCCCTCATGGACCATTCGCCCGATTCGCGGGAGAGCGTCAGGCGGTCGGCCCGGGCGATCTCCGAGCCCGCCCCTTCGGAGGACTTCAGGGTCACGCCGTCGAGGACGTCCACGCCGGGCCTCGGGTGCTCGGCCGAGGCGATCGTCGCGAGGACGCCGAGCCGTCGGCCGATCTCGGCCTCGACCTCCCGGAGATGGCCGCCTCCCTGGAGGCGGCGGGCGGTGACGGAGACATAAAGGGTCGGCAGCACGGAGAACGCCAGGAGGGCCAGCGAGGCCACGGCCTGGCGGCGGGGTCGGGTGAGCATCCATGCCTCCCGGGCGGACGGTCGAGTTCTAACGGTCGGGGGAGTCCGAGGGCGTGTCCCGCCCCCAGGATTCCAGGTGGAGCCGGGCGGCCTCGTGGACGGCGCGCATGGCCGCTCGGGTCGCTTCCAGGCTCGTCCCGACGTATCTTTCGACCACCGCGGAGGCGATCTCGAACGCCACCACGTTCTCCACGATCACGCTGGCGGCGGGAACGGCGCAAACGTCAGACCGCTCATAAGCGGCCGGCTGCGGAGCTTTTGTCGTCATGTTCACCGAGGGCCCGCGACTGGCCAACGTGCTGATCGGCTTCTTCGCCGCCCGGACCACGATCGGCTCGCCGTTGGTCGTCCCGCCCTCGATCCCTCCGGCGTGGTTCGTCGGCCGGCGGAAGCCGAACCGGCGGTCCTCGGGATCGTCGCCGCCCTCATAAGCGATCGGGTCCATCACCTTCGAACCGGGCCGACGCGCCGCCTCCACGCCCAGGCCGATCTCGACCGCCTTGATCGCCTGGACGCTCATCACGGCCAGGGCGAGCCGGGCATCCAGCTTCCGGTCCCACTGGGCATGGCTCCCCAGCCCGATCGGGCAACCCGTCACGACCGCCTCGACCACCCCGCCCAGCGTGTCGCCATTCTCCTTGGCCGAATCGATGGCGGCGACCATCCGCGCGTCGGCCTCGGGGTCGAGCGAATAGACCGGGCTGGCGTCCCGGACCGCCGGATCGAGGCTCCGAGGCTCGGCGACGATCCCCCCGATCTCGCGGACGTGGCCGAAGACGGTGATCCCCAGCTCGCGAAGGAGCAATCGCGACAGGGCCCCGACGGCCACCCGCAAGGCGGTCTCCCGGGCGCTGGCGCGCTCCAGGACTTCGCGGATGCCGGTCCCGTAATTGATCGCGCCGGCCAGGTCGATGTGACCGCCCCGGGGCGCGGCCGGCTGCTGGAGCCGTTCGAGCTTCGCGTCGTTGTTGACGAGCCGGAGGGTGATCGGCGCGCCGGTCGTGACCCCGTGATAGGTGCCCGAATCGACGATCACGCGGTCGGTTTCGAGCGTCTGCCGCTTCCCCCGCCCGTATCCCCCCTGCCTCCTCTTCAATTCCTCGTTGATGAACTCGAAATCGAGCCGGATTCCCGAGGGGAAGCCCTCGACGATCGCGGTCAGGGCGGGGCCGTGGGATTCTCCGGCCGTCAGGTAGCGGAGCATGGCGGTTCACTTCACTTCCAGGGGAAGGCTCGGCCCGTCAGGCGTTCATAACATTCGATGTACTTGTCGCGAGTCCGGGCCACGATCTCGTCGGGGAGGGGCGGGGGCGGGCTGTTCTTGTCCCACCCCGAGGCGTCCAGCCAGTCGCGGACGAATTGCTTGTCGAACGACGGCTGAGGCCCTCCCGGACGATACTCGATGGCCGACCAGTACCGCGAGCTGTCGGGCGTGAGCACCTCATCGACCACGATCAGATCGCCGGTCCTTCGATCGCGGCCGAACTCGAACTTCGTGTCGGCGAGGATCAAGCCTTTCGTGAGGGCGAAGGCCCGGGCCCGTTCGTAGATGGCGAGGCTCCGGTCTTCCAGGGCGCCGGTCAGCTCCTCACCCAGCTCGCGACGCAGCCGATCGACCGAGACATTCTCATCATGGCCGGATTCGGCCTTGGTGGCGGGCGTGAAGCTCGGCGAGATCGCCGCGCCCTCGACGAGACCGGCGGGCAGCGGCGATCCGCAGACGGTCCCGTCGCGGCGATATTCCTTCCACGCGCTCCCGGAAAGATACCCCCGGACCACGCATTCGAACGGGACCACCTCGGCCTTCCGAACGACCATGACCCGGCCGACGAGGCCCTCCCTCGTCCCGGGATCGAGCCCCAGGCCGGCCTCGTCGATCTCGGTGGAGATCAGGTGATGGGGGACGTCCAGGAGGCCGAACCAGAAGGCGCTCAGGCCGGTCAGGACGCGCCCCTTGTCCGGGATCGGGGTCGGCAGGACCCAATCGAAGGCGCTGATCCGATCCGAGGCGACGATCAGCAAGCGATCGCCGCCCAGGTCATAGACATCGCGCACCTTGCCCCGGCGGACGGGAAGGCCCGGCAGGTTCGATGCGAGGAGGGCCAACGCGGGAGACTCCAGCCGGCCGGGCGGACCGGGACGAGGGCGAATCGACACCGAGGGCGGCGGGGACTAGGAATCGCGGCCGACCCGGAAGAGCTTCTTCACGTCCGGCTCCGAGCCGAATTCGATGTAGCGGTAGGAGAGCGCCGAGAGCACGATCATCACCACGAGGAAACCCGCCAGCTTGGCCGGCCCCGGCGGGGGGCCGGACTCGGGGAAGGCCAGCATGAACGGCTGATGGTGCCAGATGTAGAGCGAATAACACATCAGCCCCGGGATTTGCAACGCCGTGCTATTGGCGATCCAGCGGATGATCCCGGGCCCCGAGTATAGCAGGCCGAGCGTGACGAGGGACGCGCCGATGTTAATCAGGTTGTGGTACAAGGGCTGCGCCCAGACCGGCGATTGGCCGAGCCGCACGGCGTCCCACGCCCAGCAGCCCAGGGTCAGCAGGAAGATCCCGGCGAAGAACCAGACGCGGGGCCGGGCCGACCGCGTCGGCAGGCCCCGGACGAACACGGCACAGGTGGCCATGCCGAGCACGAAGTCGTCGAGCCGGCCGAAGATGCTGTCCTTGACGTAGTTGTAGGTGTAGAGCGGGATCAGGAATCGCGGGCTGGTCCCGACGAACCGCGTCGCCAGGCCGATCGCCAGCGCGGCGACGACCACCCGCCGAAGCCCGAAGCGGCCGATGGCCAGGATCAGGAGGGGGAAGAGCACGCTGAACCAGATCTCGATGCCCAGCGTCCAGAGCACCAGGTTCATCCGCGGGAAGAACGTCCCCCGGAAGAAGGGAAACGTGCAGGTGCCCATCACCGCATAATACTTCCAGCACGAGAGCGAACCGTAATCCGGCCGGACCACCAGCATGTCGAGGATCAAGGTCGAGATCGCGTAGAGGGGCAAGAGCCGCCTCATCCGGTGCTTGTAGAAGCCCACGACGTCGCCGAGGCCGGCCATCCGCCGCCGCCCCTGGGCGTAAGGCAGATACAGCACGAACCCCGAGAGGACGAAGAAGAGGTTGACCCCGATCCAGCCGTTGGCCAGGTAGGTCGCGGGGTGCACCGTGAGGCCGGCGAGCTTGATCGCGAGCCAGCCGGGAGGTGTCCAGCGTGCGTAGAAATGGTGATAAACCACCGCGAGGATCGCCGCGCCACGGAGGCCGTTGAGCACGCCGATCCGGCCCGGGTGGGGAGGCATCGACCCGACCGGGTCGGGGGCGACTGGTCGTCGGTCTGGGGCGTCAAGGGCCGGGGCCCATCTCGCGTGGTCGATCAAGGCAGACCTCCGGGAACTCGGGCGGAGTCGCAATCCAGCCAGCCAGACTCGCTTAGGAGGCGCCGAAGCGTCCCGCGGCGAGCGGCCGGTGCGGCCGGCGTGATTCGCAACTTCCACGCCATCCGGAGTCCCGGCGACGTCGCGGCTCATGCACAAACGATCGCGCGACCGCCCCTCCGCCCTGGACCGATTCGCAGGGACGTTTCATTTTCCGAGATGTTTCGGTCGGAAATGTTTGGGGTGACAAGGGTTGCGAAAGTACGTATTTCGCGTGATCGAGGGCGGTTCATGTCGGGTCCGCTCCTGGCGGACCTCTTCGCGACGAAGCGAAATCGAAGAGGTCCGCGAGAGCCGACCCGACATGAACGGCGATTCGATGCGCGAAACCTGAGCTTCCGAAGACGGAACCCCCACCACCCCGATGCTTCCGACGAATGTCTTACCGAGAATGAAACGCCCCCCGACCGATTCGGACCGAGGCTTGCATGACCGGGTCGCAGACGCTATCATCATCGATCCGATTCGCGGCGTCGGAACTGCGGCCGCGATCCGCCGAGACGTGCCTTGCCCGATTGCGATGGTCGATGGGGGTCTGGTCCGATGTCGATGGACAAGAGCTTGAAGAAGGGGGGCGGGTTGGCCCGCGCCCGGAACGTCTTGAAGAGGGCCGAGCGGTTGGCCCTGCTCCAGGAAGACGAGAAGTGGGCGCCCGAGAAGGGCGTCTTCAACCTGCCCAAGACGAAGTATCGCCGGCTGGCGCCTGGGCAATCCGGCCCGAAGCGTCCAGGCGGCGAGAGTTGATCAGCGGTCGGCCGGGAGGTTTCCGAGCTCGGCGGCCATCTCGAAGTCTCGGGGCGTGAGGCCGCCTTCGATGTGCGAGGAGAGCTCGACCCGGACCGCCCGGTAGCTGAGGATCAGGTCCGGGTGGTGGTCGCAGCGCTCGGCCACCTCGGCGGCCCGGTTCAGGAAGTCGAGGGGCTCGCTTGGTCGTCGAGAATTGCCAGGTCCGGACCAGCATGTCTCCCAGCCGGTCCCATCCCTTGGCCTCGGGCAGGCGGGCCTGGACCTCCGGTTCACTCAATTTGGTCATGATCGGTTCGCCCCCTCGGGGTCTCGGAATCCGCGACGTTCCCCAGGCGGATCGGCCTTGATTATCTCCCGGCGCCTCCCGGCCGGACAAGGGGCCGATCGCCCCCGATCGGGCGATTGACGGCCCGTCGTCCTCGGAAAAGGCCCGCGAATGCCCCCCTCGCTGCCCCTGTTCTGCGCGGCGATCGTCGGGTCGAGCCTCCTGGGCGGGGCCCTGCCCCTGGCCTCGTCGCTGACCCATACGCGCCTGCAAGTCTACCTGAGCTTCGCCGCCGGCGCGATGCTCGGCGCGGCGTTCTTCCACATGCTGCCGGAGGCCGTCGAGGCGGGTTCGGCGAACTCCCTGCGATGGGCGGCGGGCGGCTTGCTCTCGCTGTTCTTCCTCGAGCGCTTCTTCGCGTTCCACCATCACGAGGCCCCGGCGATCCCCGGGGAGCCGTGCCCGCCTCACCCCCACGACCACGCCCACGGCGGCGAGGGCCACGCCGCCGGGCTGATCGACGCGAAGGCCCCCGGCTCGGCCGACCCGGCGACGAAGTCCACGGCCCTGCACTGGGGGATGGCCGCCTTCGGGCTGGCCGTCCACACGCTGGTGGGCGGGATCGCCCTGGCCAGCGCGGTCGCCTCGGGCAGCCGGGGCGCGGCCTGGGGCGTCTTCCTCGCCACGGTGATCCACAAGCCGGCCGACTCGATGACGATCGTCAGCCTGATGCTCCGCGCCGGGGTCCCTCGGGCCGGGCCCATGCGGTGAACCTCGGATTCTCGTTGATCTTGCCCGCGGGCGCGGCCGCGTTCGTGCTAGGCCAAGGCTGGTTCTCGCCCGACGGGGGCCCCTCGACGTTCACCTCCGCCGCCCTGGCGTTCTCGGCCGGGACGTTCCTCTGCATCGCCCTGAGCGACCTCCTCCCCGAGCTCCAGTTCCACTCTCACGACCGCATCCCCCTCTCCCTGGCCCTCCTCGGCGGGGTCGGCCTGATGGCCCTGGCGGGCGTTTGGGGATGAATCGGGGAGGGCCGATTGCCGAGGGGCCGAGTTCGGCTTGCCGGTTTTCGGGGGAATCGGGGAGGGACCAACCGCCAAGACGCCAAGTTCGCCAAGATAGAAGAAGAGAGGAAGAGAATAGAGGAGAGAGAGCAGACAGAGGAGAGGAAAAAGAAGACAATAACAAATAATGAAATTCTATAATTAAAATATACATTATCAAAAAAATCTTTTATTATTCTCGCTTTTTTCACCTCTTCTCCTCCTCTCTTCTTCTATCTTGGCGAACTTGGCGTCTTGGCGGTTGGTCCCTCCCCGATTCCCCCGAAAACGGGCGAATCGTCTCGACGGCCCGGCGGTGATCCTGAGAGAATCGGGGGCGATCGTCGTTCGAGGCTCGGACGGTGGAGGAACCGATGCGATTTCTCTCGATTTTCTTGGCGGTTGTTGGCCTGGCGATGCCTTCTCTCGCGGCCGATCCCGGATCGGGCCGACCGGCGGGGGTGGCCTCGCGGGTCGTCCCGGGCGCCGAGGGAAAACCTCTCGCGTTGAAGGCCCCGAAGGGCGGGGCGCTGGCCCTGGTCTTCTACTCGACCGAGTGCCCGATCTCCAACGAGGCCAGCCCCGAGCTGAATAGCGTGGCCCGGGGAGTTCCGGGCGAGAAATTGGCGATGGTCGGCCTCTGCGTGGATCCCGACAAGGACGCCTCCGCCCTCGCGGCCCATGCGAAGGAGTTCACCCTGGCCTTCCCCGTGGCGTCGGACCGCGAGCTGTCGGTGGCCCATCGCCTCGGGGTGAAGGTCACGCCCGAGGTGGTCGTCCTGGACGATTCGGATCGCGTCCGCTACCGGGGGCGGATCGACGATCGGTACGCCGCGCGAGGCAAGCCGAACGCCAACCCCCGGACCCACGAGCTCCGCGACGCCGTGGCGGCGGTGATCGCCGGCAAGGCCCCCGAGAATGCCGAGGTCGAGGCCGTCGGTTGCCCGTTGCCCACGCCTCCGAAGGCCGAGAAGGCCGTGCCGACGTACTCGGGGCGGATCGCCGCGATTTTGAAGGATCGATGCGTCGAGTGCCACCGGCCCGGCCAGGTCGGCCCGTTCCCGCTGTTGACCTATGAGCAGGCGAGGAAGAGGGCGACGGACCTGGCCTCGGTCGTCGAGTCGCGGCAGATGCCGCCGTGGAAGCCGTCGCCGGGGTTCGGGCCGGCGCTCAAGAGCGAGAAGACGCTGCCGGAGGCAGACGTCGCGGCCCTGGTGGCCTGGGCCGAGAACGGCGCCCCTCCGGGCGACCCGATCCCCCCCCTGGCGGCCTCGGAAGACACCGACGAATGGGCCCTGGGCCGTCCTGACCTGATCATCCAGTCCTCCGAGCCGTTCCCGGTGCCGGCCGCCGGGGCCGACATCTATCGATGCTTCGTGATCCCGACGAATTTGCCGAAGGACGTGTACATCTCGGCCATCGAGTACCAGCCGGGCGACCGCGGGGTCGTCCACCACGTCCTGAGCTACGTGGACATGACCGGCCAGGGCCGGAAGAGGGACGAGGCCGACCCGGGCCTGGGCTACTCCTGCTTCAGCGGCCCCGGTGTCGAGATCCACGGGGACCTCGGCGGCTGGGCCCCGGGCAATGAGCCGAGCTTCTTGCCCGAGGGCGTGGGCCGGTCTCTGCCGAAGGGCGCCGATGTGATCGTCCAGGTCCACTACCACCCCAACGGCAAGCCCACGACCGACCGGACCCGCGTCGGCCTCCACTTCTCGAAGAAGCCGGTCAAGCAGGCCATGCAGTGGGCCGCCGCCGCGAACTTCGGGATGGTCCTCCCCGCCGGCAAGGACCGGATCGAGATCCCCGCGCGATGGACCGTCCCGGTGGACGTCGAGGCGCTGGCCATCTCGCCCCACATGCACCTGCTGGGCAAGGACATGACCATCGTCCTGACCGCCCCGGACGGCAAGCAGACCCCGATCATCAAGATCGACGACTGGGACTTCCTCTGGCAGAACACCTATTACTTCAAGGAACCGATCAAGATCGCCAAAGGGACCACGCTCGACGTGATCGCCCATTTCGACAACTCGGCGTCCAACCCGAGGAACCCGAACAAGCCGCCGAAGGAAGTCAAATGGGGCGAGGCGACCACCGACGAGATGTGCATCGGCTTCCTCGCCCTGACCAAGGCCGGTCAGGACTTGACGAAGCCCGGAGAGGTCGATGACCTCCGCCAGATCATCGACAAGTCTTACGAGGCCGAACGGGAGAAATATCGTCGCTGGCGCGAGGCCGAGGAGAAGAAGGCCCGCGGCGAGAAGTAACGCGCCTCGGATCAAAAGTTCACCACGAAGTCACAAAGAGCACGAAGGAAGACACAAAGGGGGGTCGGATTCCCCTTTGTGTCTTCCTTCGTGCTCTTTGTGACTTCGTGGTGAAGGATCGAAGCCAGCAAGCCGCGTCCTGGCACGCGGATTGCCCCTGGATTCCGTCGCAGCGGGCGCCCTACACTTCGAGAGAATCCGTCAAGGACTCGGCGAGCCGTGCCGGGAGGATGTCCCGGGGAGCGGTCTCGGAAGGATACGGGATTCGAAGGGATCGAGGAAGCCATGCGCGGCACGATCGGTCGGGCGGTCGTCTTGACCGTCCTGGGCCTCGTTGCGCCCGGGTGCGCCGCGAGCCATCAGGCCCGATACGTCTACCAGGACGGCGCGTTCGGCGTCGTCGGCATCCCCGAGAACACCTCGGTTTGGCCCTCCTATTATCGGGAGCAGGCCGAGTCGCTCATGAAGCGCCATTTCCCGGCGGGCTACGAAATCGTCCGGGCCGAGGAAGTGGTCGAGGGGTCGCGGACCAAGACCGTCAACGGCACGAACACGGCGGAAGTCGATGCGAACACCGTCGTCCCCCTGCTGAACCTGGTGAAGGTCGGCCGGACGGCCTCGACCAGCCAGGCGGACAAGGTGAGCATCAAGGAGTGCCGCATCCTGTACAAGAAGGCCGGCACCGTGGGCGAGCCGCCGGAGGCCGGATTCGCGGCCTCGGCGGCGCTCGGGCCCGAGCTGTACGTCGATCCGAACGCCGAGGCCCGCCACCACGTCGTCGCCAAGCCCGTGCCGCCGGACGACCCGGCCGAGAAGACGGCGAAGGCCGACGAGAAGACCGCGAACGAGGCCGTCCCCGATGCCGGAAAACCGGCCTCGGCCGCCGATTCCGACGACGCACCCGTCAAATCGACCCACAAGAAATGACGAATATCCCTTGACGCGGTGACAGTCCGGACGTACTGTCCCCGCCGCACGTCGGGCGACGAGGGATGTCGCGGCGACCGAGCTTCCACCCGATCTCCACCGGCCGAGGCCCCGCTCTCCGTCGCCCTCCGGGCAGGATGCCCCGAGGCCGCCAGGATGGCGAGGAGATCGATCATGCGCCGAGACTTACGACGATGGGCCGTGACGGGCCTGTCGCTGCTGGGCATGGGCTGCGCGTCGAGCCGGGAAGCCCGCTACGTCTATCAGGATGGCGATGCCGGCGTGATCGCGATCGAGCAGAACACGCCGAAGCAGATGGACCAGGCCGTCCGCCTGATGGAGAAGCACTTCCCGGGCAAGAATTACGAGGTCGTCCGGACCGTGGAAGTGGACGAAGGCAAGCGCACCCTGTTCGAATCGGACAAGCGCTCGGCCGACCTGGAGCCCCGGCTCGAAAACACCCTGTTCAAGACGGGCAAGTGGCACCGCGACCGCGACTCCACGCATTCGGACCAGCTCACGATCCGCGAGTGCCGGATCATCTACAGGAAGAAGAACGCCCTGATCCCGCCGTCCCTGGCGTTCGCCACGTCGCCCAAGTATTCGCCCGAGCTCTACCCCGACCCGATCGCCCGCGAGATGGCCGAAGAAAAGCTCGCCCTGGCGAAGAAGGACGCGGTCAAGGATGGCGAGGTGAAGCCCGCCAGCCTCGAAGCGCCGTCGTCCCCGAATCCGCCCCTGCCGCCCAGGTAGGGCCGATCCGAGGCAGGCCCCGGGTGTCGCTCCCGATTCCCGGTTCGGATCGCGTCGGCTCGGGTGGCTGGGGGCGGCGCCGCGACGCGTCTCGACCCCAGCCACCGGGGAACCTCGAATTCGAGAGGGGGACCCGCGGGCCCTCGACCTCGCCTGGCTTGAGCCCGGCGTGGCACGCTCCTAAGATAACGGGCACACGCCCCGCCCGGCCCAAAGGCCGGGCCCGCCCCCTCTCCGCCCCCGGCAAGGAAAGGACCTCTCGAATGGCCACCGCCACCGAACCGAGGCGCAAGGCGACCTCCGGCCGCTCGTTCCAGACCAGGATGCTCATCGACGGCCAGTGGCGAGACAGCCTCAGCGGCAAGACCTTCGCCACCATCAACCCGGCGACCGAGGAGGTCATCGCCGAGGTCGCCGAGGGGGACAAGGCCGACATCGACCTCGCCGCGACCGCCGCCAGGAAGGCGTTCGACTCCGGCCCCTGGCGGACGATGGACGCTCGGGACCGCGGCCGGCTCCTCCTGAAGCTCGCCGACCTGATCGAGGCGAACTTCGACGAGCTCGCCGAGCTCGAGACGCTCGACAACGGCAAGCCGATCTCCGAGAGCCGCAACGCCGACCTGCCCCTGGTGATCGACTGCCTCCGCTACTACGCCGGGTGGGCCGACAAGATCCACGGCCAGACGATCCCGATCCGCGGCAATTACTTCTGCTACACGAGGAAGGAGCCCGTGGGGGTGGCCGGGCAGATCATCCCCTGGAACTTCCCGATGCTGATGGTGGCGTGGAAGTGGGGCCCCGCCCTGGCCGCCGGCTGCACGATCGTGATGAAGCCGGCCGAGCAGACCCCGCTGTCGTGCCTCCGCCTGGGCGAGCTGGCGATGGAGGCCGGGTTCCCCGACGGCGTGATCAACATCGTCCCGGGCTTCGGCGAGACGGCCGGCGATGCCGTCGTGAAGCACCCCGGGATCGACAAGGTCGCCTTCACCGGCTCGACCGAGGTCGGCAAGATCATCATGAGGAACGCGGCCGAGACGCTCAAGCGCGTGACCCTGGAACTGGGCGGCAAGAGCCCGAACATCGTCTTCGCCGACGCGGACCTGGACGCCGCCGTGGACGGCTCGATCCTCGGCCTCTACCTGAACCAGGGGCAATGCTGCTGCGCCGGCAGCCGCCTGTTCGTCCAGGAGGGGATCTACGACGCCTTCGTCGAGAAGCTCGCCGCCAAGGCGTCGTCGAGGAAGCAGGGCGACCCGTTCGACCCGACGACCGAGATGGGCCCGCAGGTCGATCACGAGCAGTTCTCCAAGATCATGACCTACATCGGCCACGGCCGGGACCAGGGCGCCCGCTGCGTCACCGGAGGCGAACGGTTCGGCTCCAAGGGGTTCTTCATCAAGCCGACGATCTTCGCCGACGTGAAGGACGACATGGCCATCGCCCGGGACGAGATTTTCGGCCCGGTGCTGTCGGTCATCAAGTTCTCGGGCATGGACGAGGCGATCCGCCGGGCCAACGCCACCGAGTACGGCCTGGCCGCCGCCGTCTGGACCAAGGACATCAGCAAGGCCCACGCCATCGCCAACCGGGTGAGGGCCGGGACGGTCTGGGTCAACTGCTACGACGTCTTCGACGCCGCCGCCCCGTTCGGCGGGTTCAAGGCCAGCGGGATCGGCCGAGAGCTCGGCGAGAAGGCCCTGGACAACTACACCGAATCGAAGACGGTGACCGTCGCCCTCGGTTGAGCGCCCGGCCCGAGGGGTGGGACTCGCCCCATCCCTCGGGCGATTCGGAGGCTTGACCGGGCGTCCCCTCTTCGATGAAAATCGGCAGACATGAAACCCTGCCAACCCTTCGAACGACCGCCCGGCCGCCCGCGCCCGAGGCCGGTCGTGTGCGTGGGCCTGGACCTGGCGGGCGTGGGACACCGCCCGACCGGGCTGGCGATCCTCCGCGATGGCCGATTGAGCCGGCTCGGCACGCTCGGCGACGATGAGGAGGTGGTCCGTGTGGTCCAGAGGGCGGGCCGCCATGCGACGGTCGCCATCAACGCCCCGCTGACCCGGCCTCGGGGCCGGTGCTGCCTCGACGACGACTGCCCCTGCCGCCAGGACCCCGGGACGCGGAGCCGGGCCCTGGAGCGCGACCTGGCCCGGATGGGCGTGCCGGCGCTGGCCACGGCCCTGATCAAGGTCCTGGCCCGCCGAGGGGCGAGGATCGCTATGGCCCTCCGCGTGGCCGGGTTCGACCCCCTGGAAGTCTACCCATTCGCGACCCTGAAGCTACTCGGCCTGCCCTGGCGAGGCAAGAAGACCGTCGGCGGGAGGCGCGAGATCCATCGGGGCCTGAAGCGATGGGTGCCCGGCCTGGACCACCCCGGCGCCTCGGAGCACGAGCTCGACGCCGTGGCCTGCGCCCTGACGGCCCGGCTCTGGCTCCAAGGCCGGGCCCGGCTCGTCGGCGACGCCGACGAGGGCCTGATGGTCGTCCCGAAGCCGAGGAAGAAGCGATCAAGGCCCGCGGAACCCGTCGCGGCGGGCCGGGCCCGGGTTAGAAAGCGGCGAGACCGGGCCGTTTCCTCCTCGGCGGCCCCTGGCCGGAAGCATTTTGGGTCGTACGGAACCCGTGCGACCCAAAATGCTTCCGAACATGCTTTGTAGAAAACCCCCTTGAGAATGAGGAAACGAGTAGGTCCGACTTCAGTCGGGCCTACAGAGCAAGATCTTCTTGCAGGCCCGACTGAAGTCCGACCTACTCGTCTCCTCTCCAGCACTCGGTTTTCTACGGAGCATTCCGAAGGCCTTTCCCTCCGGGAAGGGAACGGTCCTGGGCGGCGAGACGACCGAGCTTGTCGCGGTCGCCCCGTTCTGGTAGCGTCCCGGGCCGGACCTGGATCGGTCCGCCCCCGGGAGTCCCTTCGCGATGGATGCGACCGAACCCGCGACCTGGTTCGCCGGGGACCTCGCCGACCCCTGGGCGTTGGCCATCGCCGAGGCGATGCCGAGGTCGGCCACGCGGTTCGGCGAGGGCTGGCCCGAGTCGTGGCCGGGCTCGGGCGTGGTCGTCCTCCACACGTCCCGCCTGTCGAACGACCGGATCGAGGCCCTGAAGCTGGCCCGATCCGCCGGGGGGGCGGCGACCCGGATCATCCTGTGCCTTGGGCCTCACGTCCGGGCCTGGGAGGCCGAGCGGTGCTCGGCCCTCGCCGACGTCACCCTCGCCGAGGCGACCGCGCCGGACGTGATCGCCCGTTACCTCGACGATCGGCCGAGAACCCCGCCCAGCGGCCGGGGCCGGAAGGTCTCGGTGGTCGTCCACGGGTTCGAGGCCCGTCGCGTGCTGGTCGAAGCCTGCGAAGGGGCCGGCTTCGAGGTCCGGGGCTCGCGTGATTGGGACGACGCCCGGGCGGACTCGGTGGCCCTCTGGGACGTCCCCTTGCTGGAGCCGGGCTGGGAGGCCACGCTCCGGAGGGAGACGGTCCGCCAGCCCGTGGTCGTCCTCCTGGGCTTCGCCGATCGCCAGAGCGTGGCCTCGGCGAGAGCGGCCGGGGCCTCGGCCTGCCTGGATTCTCCGTGCGACCTGGCCGACCTGCTGTTCGTCCTCGATCGCGTGGCGACCCGGCCGGCGATCGACCATGGTCACGCCGTCCCCCCGCCGCCGATGGGCCTTCGGGACCGGCGATCGGTTGGCCGCCCGGCCCCTCTCGGCCTAGAATGATCGGAAGTGCGACAACGAGGGATCGCGGATCGTGGGGACGACCGGGGAGACCGGCGAGGCACTCATGAGGAAGACCTCGGCGACGGTCGCGGCCCCGGTCAAGGCGCTGAAGGACCTCACGCGGATCATCCAGACCGCGCCCGGGTTTGCGGAGGTCCTCGCGTCCCTGAAGAACGGCCGAGGGGCGACGATCGACGGCGCCTGGGGGTCGGCGTCCCCCCTGGCCGCCGCGGCCCTGGGCCTCCATTCGCCGACGACCCTCCTGATCGTCCTGGCCCATGCCGGCGACGCCGACGACTTCGCCGGGGACGTCTCGACGTTCTCGGGCCTGAAGACCGAGCTCTTCCCCGCCTGGGACCGCCCGTCGCGACCTCGGTCCTCGCCCGAGGACGCCTCGGAGTCGGCGCCTCTGCCGACCGATGAGCTGTTCGGCCGCCGCATCCAGGTCGCGAAGCGACTGGCCGGCGCGCTGCCTCCCCGGGTCGTCGTGGCGCCGATCCAGGCCCTCTTGCAGCCCCTGCCCCGGCCCGAGGCCCTGGCGAAGAGCTCAAGGACGATCCGGGTGGGCGAGACGATCGCCGTCGAGGAGCTCGCCCGATGGCTCGTCGGCCAGGCGATGAGCCGCGTGGAGGTCGTCGAGGTCGCCGGGGAATTCAGCCTCCGCGGGGGGATTCTCGACGTCTTCCCGCTCGACGCCACCGAACCCGTCCGCGTCGAGTTCTTCGGCGACGATGTCGAGTCGATCCGCCCGTTCGATCCCGAGACCCAGCGCCTCCCTGGGCCGCGAGGACTCCTTCACGATCACCGCCGCGCCCTCGATCGACGGCCGGAAGCTCGACGACCTCGGCCACCTCGCCGACTTCCTGCCGAGGGAGACCTGGGTCGTCCTCGTCGAGCCCAATGACCTCCGCGAGGAGGCCCGGCTGTTCCTCTCCCGGGCCGACGACCCTCGCGGCCTGTTCTCGGTCGAATCCACGTTCGCTCGATTGCTCAAGAAGCCCTCGGTCACGCTCTCGACGCTCTCGGCGAGCTCCCTGGAGACGGGCTGTCACCTGAGGGTCGAGTCGGTCGAGCGGTTTTCGGGCGAGCTCACGAAGGTGAAGGCCGAGCTCGATTCGGCCGCCGGGCTCGACCGGGTGCTCATCGCCTGCCACAACCAGGGCGAGGTGGACCGGCTGGGCGAGGTCTTCGCCGACACCAAGCTCGCCCAGGCCGGCAAGCTCGGGCTGACCGTCGGCCGAATCCGGGCCGGCTTCCGCATGATCGACGCGCAAACGCTCGTGATCGCCGATCATGAGCTGTTCGCCCGCGCCGACGTCCGCCGGGGGACGACCCGCCGCCGCTACGAGAGCCGGGCGATCGACAGCTTCCTCGACCTGAACGAGGGGGATCTGGTCGTCCACCTGAACCACGGGATCGCGGTCTATCGCGGCCTCCAATTGGTGGACAAGGACGCCGAATACGGCGAGGAACAGCTGGTCCTGGAGTTCGCCGAGAAGACCCGGCTTTATGTGCCGATCGCCAAGGTGGACCTGGTCCAGAAGTACGTCGGCGGGGGGCGTTCGAACCCCCCTCTGTCGAAGATCGGCTCCTCGGCCTGGGAGAAGCGCAAGAAGCGGGTCGCGGAGGCGGTCGTCGATCTGGCCAGCGAGCTGATCGACATCCAGGCCGCCCGCGCCAGCCGGCCGGGGATCGCCTATCCGGCCGAGGACTCGCACTGGCTGGCCGAGTTCGAGGCCGCGTTCCCCTATCAGGAGACGCCCGACCAGCTCTCGGCCATCGAGGCGATCAAGGCCGACATGGCCCAGCCCCGGCCGATGGACCGGCTGATCTGCGGGGACGTGGGATACGGCAAGACCGAGGTGGCGATGAGGGCCGCGTTCAAGGCCGTCGATGCCGGCAAGCAAGTGGCCGTGCTGGTGCCGACGACCGTCCTCGCCGAACAGCACCACCGGACGTTCTCCGAACGGATGGGCGAGTTCCCGTTCATCGTCGAGGCCGTGAATCGCTTCCGCCCCAGGTCGGAGATCAAGGACGTCCTGAAACGGACCGCCGCCGGGTCGGTGGACGTCCTGATCGGCACCCATCGGATCGTCCAGAAGGACGTGGCGTTCAAGGACCTGGGCCTCGTGGTGATCGACGAGGAGCAACGCTTCGGCGTCGAGGACAAGGAGTGGCTCAAGACGCTCCGATCGACGGTGGACGTGCTCACGCTCTCGGCCACGCCGATCCCCCGGACGCTCCACATGAGCTTGCTCGGCATCCGGGACATCTCCAACCTCGAGACCCCCCCGCCGGACCGCAAGGCGATCGAGACCCGGATCACTCGCTGGGATGACGAGATGATCAAGCGGGCGATCTTGCGGGAGCTCGACCGCGAGGGGCAGGTCTATTTCGTCCATAATCGGGTGTACGACATCCACGGGATCGTCGATCGCATCCAGGCCCTCGTGCCCGAGGCCCGGATCCTCGTCGCCCACGGCCAGATGCCGGGCGAGGCCCTGGAACGGGCGATGATCGATTTCGTCGCCCACAAGGCCGACATCCTGGTGGCCACGACGATCATCGAGTCGGGCGTCGATATCCCCAACGTGAACACGATCTTCATCCACGAGGCCGACCGCTACGGGCTGGCCGACCTCCACCAGCTCCGAGGGCGGGTCGGCCGGTTCAAGCATCGGGCCTATGCCTATCTGCTCCTCGAATCCGACCGGCCGGTCACGGAGAACGCGGTGAAGCGGCTGAAGGCGATCGAGGAGTTCACCGAGCTCGGCGCCGGGTTCAAGATCGCGCTCCGCGACCTGGAAATCCGGGGGGCCGGCAACATCCTGGGCGCCGAGCAGTCGGGCCACATCGAGAGCGTGGGCTATGAGCTGTATTGCAGCCTCCTGGAAGCGGCCGTCCGGGCCCTGACGAACAAGCCGGACCGCCCGGCCTTCGATTGCTCGATCGAGCTGGCCTGGCGGGCCTACCTGCCGAAAGACTACGTCCCCGGGGCGAAGCTCAAGGTCGAGCTCTATCGGAGGCTCGGCCGGATTCGCTCTTGGGAGCGTTTGACCGACTTCCGACAGGAGTTGATCGACCGATTCGGCCCGCTGCCCCCTCCGGCCGAGAACTTGCTGGCCGAGGCCGAGCTCCGGCTCCTGGCCGAGCGGTGGCAACTGGCGAGGATCCACGTCGAGGACGAGTACGCGGTGCTCTCGTACCGGAATCCGAAGCGGATCGAGGCCCTGGCGAAGCTGCATCCGGGCCGGGTGCGGATCGTGGACGAGAAGACGGCGTACGTCCCTCTCGACGACGAGAGGAAGAGGCCGCCGGGCGCGGTGGTGGCCTCGGCGGTCAAAGCGCTCTTGCGGGTTTCGTGAAGGCCGGGTAGAAGGTCGCGACCCCGGTCCGTTCGGATCGCGGGATACGGATGCCACTCGGTCGTCGCGTCGCGGCCGTCCCGTCGTCGAGAGAGGGTCCGCGATGAACCGCCTCGCCCTGGCCGGCCTGCTCGCGATGGCCTCCTGCGGATGCGCCCGAGGGCGGGCCGCCATGCCCCCGCGATCGACGATGGCCGGTCCCGTCGGCATCCAGCCGATGGAGCCGATCCGCGCCTCGATCAACGAGGGGAAGGTCCCCGCCGATCCGGGGGCGGTCCGCGCCAGTTATGAAGCCCCGGAGCCGGAAGCGACCGAGGCTCCCCCAAACTTTCGAGACTCCCCTCCCAGGCGTGCCGAGAAGCTCCTGACCGAGGGAAACGCGGCGCTTCAGGCGTCACCCTCGGTCGCCGAGCCTCCGCCGGATCGGCCGGCGCCGGAAGCCGGACCGGGGCCGGCGGCGGTGGTCGAGCCGGTCCCCGCCCCCGAACCTCCCCCGGCGGCCCCCCTGGTGGAAACGGCCTCGCTGGGCGACCCGCTGCCCCCCCTGCCCGCCTCGCCGGCCCCGGTCTCGAACCCGCCCCAATCGGCCGGATCGCCGCCGTCCTCGCCCGATGCGAAGTCGGCGGCGGGGGCCCCGCCTCGCGGCTCGACCATCGGCCTGAAGACCGAGCCCGGGCTCGCCCCGGGACGGCCCGCCGCGATGGTCGCCGCCCGGGTGGGCGACACGATCATCACGTTTCGGGAGCTCGACCGCGTGGTCGCCGACCGGATCAAGGCCCAGGGCGTGAGCGCCTCGGAGATCCCGCCCGACCAGTTGAACATGATCGCCAAGACGATCCTGGAAGACCTGATCGACAACACGATGATCGTGGCCGACGCCCGCAAGGAGATGAAGAAGCCCCAGCAATGGCAGATGTTCTCGGACCACATCGAGAAGGTCTGGAAGGAGCGCGAGCTCCCCCGCTCTGCCGCCGCTACAAGGTCGATGGCGAGCTCGCCCTGAGGAAGAAGATGGAGGCGATGGGCGAGTCGCTCGACGACCAGAAGGCCCAGTTCAAGCTCTCGACGATGGCCCACGACATCCTCATGATGAGGCTCCAGCAAAAAATCACCAAGCCGGCCCTGCCGGAGATGATCGTCTATTACGAGGCCCACAAGGACCAGTACAACCGCCCGGCGCAGATCCGCTGGAGCGAGATCCTGATCCCCGCCAAGGGAGGCGCGAAGGCCCAGGCCAGGGCCGAGGCCATCCGCGCCCGACTGCTCCAGGGCGAGCCGTTCGAGGCGCTGGCCAAGGCCGAGAGCGCCGGCGATACCGCCTCCAAGGGCGGCCTCTGGCCCAACACCACGCCCGGGAGCCTCCGCTCGGCCGACCTGAACAAGGCGCTGGACACCCAGCCGATCGGCGCGATCGGCCCGGTGATCGCCGACGCCAAGGGCTTCCACATCGTCCGGGTCGAATCGCGGCGAGGGGCCGGGCCCGCGAAGTTCCACGAGGTCCAGAAGGAAGTCGCCGACGAGCTCTTCCGCGAGGGCTTCCTCCGCCACCGCGACGAATTGTTGAAGAAGCTCCGGGCCCGGACGGCCATCAGCGCCCCCCTGTTCGAGGGGACCGACTCCGCGCCCTCGATGGTCACCGAACCCTCGAAGAAGGACGCCGAGGCGAAGCCCGCGGGCTATCGTTAGGCCAACCCCGAGCCAGCGGGGGAGTTCGAGGACTTCCCATGATCCCCGAGGGGATGACGGTCGTCGGATCGTTCTGGACGGGCTCGCCGGGCGAGGCCCTCTCCGCCCTGGAAGCCCTCGCGAGGATCGACCCGGCCGGGGCCTCCCACGACCCGACCGGCCGCGCCGTCGCCGCCATCCATGTCGACCTGGGACGGACCGGACCGGACCGCTTCTTCCGGGCCCTCCGGGAGAACTCGGTCCGCCTCGTCCGGTCTTTCCTCCATGCCTCCTACGGGTCGGAGTTCTGGTCGCGAACGCCCGAGGAGTGCGTGGGGGCGGTGCTTGGGATCGACGGCCACGTCGCGATGGCCGACCCTCGCGATTACGGGCGGATCATCCCCCTGGAGCGGCCCCTCGCCATCCGGTCCCGTCCGGTCGCGGACGCTGAGGACCGCGGCCCGGCCCCTCACGTGGTCCGTGCCGGCGGCCTCCCGTTCCTGAGCGACGGCCTCCTGAAGACGCTCCGCGACCTGGGGGCGGCGGGAGAGACCGCCGAGATCGTCTACCAGGGCCCGAAGCGGAGCGAGTTCGGCAAGGTCCAGGCCGGTTACAGGCGATTCCACGTCCTCCCCGAGATCGACACCGGGGGCCACCCGCCGATCGACCTCCTCCCGGCCCCTCTGGGCGAGGATTTCGGCATCTGCGGATTCCGCCGATCGAGGGGAGAGGACGCCTGGATCGAGGTCGCGCTCGACCGCCGGGCCGCCGAGGCCCTCCGGGCCCGCCGAAGGACGGTCCTCCTTCGCCCGATCTTCTCGCGGGATGGGGCCGTGGCGGACTTCCGGAAGCGGGTCGAGGAGTCCGCCCGGGACCTCGGGTCCGATCCCCTGATCTAGCCGGGGAAGCGCCTCGCGACTTCGGTTCAGCACGCGCCGTCGGGCCCGGCCTCGTCCGGCGAAGCGGGCGGGCCGACGGTCTCCATCCACAGGGCGGCGGCTTCTCGGTTCTCGTCTCGGGCCTGGCCTTCGAGGTTGTCCCGTTCGTGGAGGATCAGGCGGGTCAGGTGATCGCGGGCGTCGGAGGCGTGGGCGAGGAAGCCCGTCATCAGGTCCTCGCCCTCGAGCTCGCCGTCGGCGAACTTCGCGATCGCCTCGGACTTGATCCGCCCGAGCTCGGACTGCAACTCGAGCAATTCGCGGAGGTCCAGCCTCGCCACCAGCTCCAGAGCCAGAGAGCGGGACTCGATCTCGCCGACCTTCAGGATGTAATGCTCGAACCCGCTCTCGCGGAGCCGACGATAGCGGCTGCGGAGCCACTGCCAGAGGAAGAACGCCGCGGTCAGGACCGCCCCGGCGATCGAGAGCTCTTTTTCGATGGCGTCGATGATGTCGCCGGTGATCAAGGGCTTGCTCCGCTCCTGATAGAGCAGAGTCCCGCCGTGCAGGGGCATCTCGGGGGCCGATTCGAGGAGCGTGTCGGTCAACGGAGGGTGCGCCAGCTGGGAGAACGGCGTGCGGAACGTCGCTTCCAGGACGCGGCTGACGGCCTCCGGGTCCACGTCCTTGTGGGCGACCAGCAGCAGCCGGGTCCCGAGGGTGCGGACCGGCTCGGGCGGGACCGCCGGGCGGACCCCGTAGGTGAACGCCGGGATCGTGGCCTCGATCACGTGATCGCGCGCGACGCCCGAGGTCGCCTCGCCCGCCGTCTCGTCGGTCCCGCCGTCGATCGAGTACGCCTCGCCGAACGGCAAGGCGACCAGGCGCAGGCCGTGACGCCCCACCAGCTTCTTCGCGACCCGGGACGGCAGGAGAGACACCATGAACAGGGCGTCGGGCAGGGCGTTGCGATCGCGGATGTGTTCGAGCTCGTCGTAAGAAAGCGTCGAGGCGTGGAAATCGGCGTCGGCGCCCATCCCGGCGAACCTCATCACGTCGGAGGCGAGGGCATGGGTCCCGCTGCCGACCTCGCCCAGGTTCACGCTCTTGCCGCGGAGGGCCTCCAGGCTCCGGCCGACGCCCTCGGCCAGCTCCTTCTTGACCAGCAGATGCAACGGCTCGACATGGAGCGCCGCGACCTGCCGGACGTTCGGCCGATCCCCGACGCCGAGCCCTCCCTGGACCAACGCCAGGTCGATCGACCGGGAATTCACGCGGTCGAGCGCCTGTTCCGACCCGGCGGTCTCGACGAGTTTCAGGACGACCCGGTAGCGGACCGCCTCGGCGGCGAGCGATTCGGCCATCGAGTGCCGCGAGCCCTGGGGCCGCCCGGCCGAGATCGTCAAACGGGCCGGTCGGGAGCTCCCCCGGCCGAAGACCAGCCAGAGCACGGCCAGGACGACCGCCGCGACGATCGCCAGGGCCGCCCGGTCCCTCGCCACGCTCTTGAACAGACTTCGCGAGGCCATCGCGGACCCTCTCCGTCCGGCAGGGGATTCGTCTCCGGCCTCATCTTATTCATCCGAAGCCCCGGCGGCGACACGCTTCATCGCTGGAGCAACTGCTCGCCGAACTCGAAGAGCAGGAGCTCTACGATGATCCCGATGGCCAGCAGGACCACGTTGAGGAACGAGAAGGCGAGGGCTTCCATCGCGGCGATCCACCCATCCCGACGGGCCCCGGGCTCGGAGTCCTGAAAGATTCGGCGGGCCAGGAGGGGCGCGACGACCGTGAGGGCGAAGAAGCCCTGGAACCAGTAGATGATCCCTCGGCCCAGCCGGCATCCACGAGTTGAAAGAGGGCGAGCAGCGCCAGGCAGGCGATGGCCGCCTGGAGGCCGATCTGGGCGATCGAATGCCGCCGGATCGCCCCGAGGGCCAGGGCCGTCAGGCCGATCCCGAGGACCAGGATCGCCGGGGCGTCGAAATTCCAGCCGGGGAGCGTGGACCCCGTCGCGTGCTTGCGGACCTCCGCGAACAGGGCCGACGCCGCCCCGCAGGCGAGGACCACCATCATCAGGCTCGCCATCGAGACGCGGAATCGTCGGGTCCTGGGCATGCATCCTCCTCCCGGTCGGGGCGTTCAGGCTACCCCGAGCCTTCTCGAACCGCAATAATCCCGGGCGGCCGGCGAATCTTCCGGCGAAATCCGGCCTCGGGCCGTTGCCCCGGGCCCCTCGCTTCGGGTAACGTTCCGGCCGAGCCGGCATCGAGACTTCGTGACGTGACGAAAGGGTGGCACCGATGACTCTGCTTCTGGCGCTCACGAGCGTCGAGACGATCTTGCTGGCCGTCGTCGGCGGGATCGTCGTCCTGGTGATCCTCGTGGCGATGTTCGCCATCGGCGTCTACAACCGATTGGTCGCGCTGAGGAACCGTTACAAGAATGCGTTCAGCCAGATCGACGTGCAATTGAAGCGTCGATACGACCTGATCCCCAACCTCGTCGAGACGGTCAAGGGTTACATGAAGCACGAGTCGGGGACGCTCGAAGCGGTGATCCAGGCGAGGAACTCGGCGTTCAGCGCGTCGCAGAAGGCGGCCAGCAGCCCCGGCGACCCCTCGGCGATGAGCGGCCTGAGCTCGGCCGAAGGGCAGCTCAACGGCGCCCTCGGCCGCCTGTTCGCCCTGACCGAGAGCTATCCCGACCTCAAGGCGAACCAGAACATGCTGTCGCTCCAGGAGGAGCTGACCTCGACCGAGAACAAGGTCGCCTTCGCCCGCCAGGCGTACAACGATTCGGTGATGCAGTACAACACTCGCCGGGAGACTTTCCCCGACGTCGTCGTCGCCAACTTCCTCAACTTCGGCGAGGCGAAGCTGTTCGAGGTCGAGTCGGAGAAGGAACGGGCCGCCCCCCGGGTCTCGTTCAGTTGAGAGAATGGGCCGAGCCGCGCGTTTCGTAGGGCAGGCCTCGGCCTGCCCTACGAAAGCCGTCATCCTCCCGGCAATCGGCCCTGGTTCTGTGGTGTTATCTTTCTCCGAGCTCCCCGAGTCATCATGGCCACCGATTTTTTCGACCGTCAGGCAGACGCCCATCGGCGGACCGGCCGCCTGGTGTTCTATTTCGGGGCGGCCGTCGTCCTGATCATCTTGACGGTCTATGCCGTCATCACGGCGATCTTCTTCTATGGGCAGAAGGGGCGGACCCCGGACGGCCCGCGAGTCGAGATCCTCGACCCGATCCGCCTGGCGGCCGTCGCGGCGGGGACGGGCCTGGTGATCCTCGGCGGCAGCGTGTTCAAGACCCTCAGCCTCCGCGAAGGCGGCCCCGCCGTGGCCCGGATGCTCGACGGCCGGCTCGTCGATGGCAGCTCGCGAGAGCCGGCCGAGCGCCGCCTGCTCAACATCGTCGAGGAGATGGCCATCGCCTCCGGCACGCCCGTCCCCCAGGTGTATGTCCTGGACAGGGAGGAAGGCATCAACGCCTTCGCCGCCGGATATACCTCGGGCGACTCGGTGATCGGGGTGACTCGCGGGGCCTTGAAGCACCTGGACCGCGACGAGCTCCAGGGCGTGATCGCCCACGAATTCAGCCACATCCTCAACGGCGACGTCCGGCTCGACGTCCGCCTGATCGGCGTCCTCCACGGGATCTTGCTCCTCGCCCTGATCGGCGAGATCCTCATGAGGATGATGCAATATGCCCCGAGTTCGAGGCGATCGAGCGACGGCGAGAAAAAAGACAATTCGGCCCTCGCGTTCTTCCTGATGGGCCTGGCCCTCTACCTGATCGGCTATCTCGGCGTGTTCTTCGGCCGATTGATCCAGGCCGCCGTGTCCCGGCAGCGAGAGTTCCTGGCCGATGCCTCGGCCGTCCAGTTCACGAGGAACCCGGAGGGGATCGCCGGGGCGCTGAAGACCATCGGCGGGCTGGCCGACGGGTCGAAGGTCAAGACGCCGGCGGCGATGGAAGCCTGCCACATGTTCTTCGGCGAGGGCGTCCCGTCGATGATCGACCTCCTGGCGACCCACCCGCCCCTGGTCGAGCGGATCAAGCGGCTCGACCCCTCGTTCGACGGGCAATTCCCGGTGATCCCCGAGGATTCGAGCGTCGATGACGACCTGGAGGTCGTCGAGGAAAAGGCTCGGAAGCCGGCCATGCCCACGATCCTCCCCGGGCTGCCGACGGCCGGAGGGTCGATCGGGATGCAGGCGGCGGCCGTCCTCGCCTCGGTCGGCACGGCCGACCCGGCGCACATGGCCTATGCCTCCGAGCTCCTCGCCGACCTCCCCGCCCCGATCGCCTCGGCCGCCCGCGAGCCGTTCGGAGCGATCGCGTTGATTTATGCCCTATTGCTCGATGACGACCCGGCGATCCGCCATCGGCAGCTCGACGGGATCGCCGCGAACGACGCCCCGGGCCTCGCCCGCGAGGCCGCCCGGCTCGCCCCCCTGGCCGGGTCGCTCGGACCGGAGGCGAGGGTACCCCTGGTCGATCTGGCGTTGCCGTCCCTCCGACGGCTCAGCCCGATCCAGTATCCACGGTTCCGAGGCAACGTCGAGGCGCTGATCCAGGCCGATCAGCGGGTCTCGCTGTTCGAATTCGCCCTTCAACGGATGCTGTTCCGGCACCTCGATCGGCAGTATCGCCGGGCCGCGCCCCAGGCCGTCCGGTTCACGACGGTCGGGCCGCTCCTGCCGTCGCTCTCGGCGCTATTGTCGTCGCTGGCGAGGATCGGCCAGGAGGCGCCGGAGGACGTCGAGCGGGCGTTCCGGGCCGGCGCGGCGAAGCTCGGGCCGGAGGGGGCGTCGCTGGGCCTCGTCGCGGAGGATGCCGGCTCGCTCCCGGCCGTGGATCAGGCCCTGAACGCCCTGGCGGCGGCGTCCCCACCCCTCAAGAAAAGGGCCATCGACGCCTGCGCCGCCTGCATCGCCGCCGACGGCCGCGTGACGGTCGAGGAAGGCGAATTGCTCCGCGCGATCGCCGATTCGCTCGACTGCCCGATGCCGCCGATCCTCCCGGATTCGGTCAAGCCCGGTCGAACCCCTTGAACCACGTCCCCTGAGACCTCAATCGGCCGGAGTCCCCCTCGACCAGCAGGCCGTAGACGTTCGAGCGGACGGCGAGTTCCTCGCGGGAGCCGTCGTCGAATTCGAACGTCGCGAAATAGAAGGTCTGGGATGTGGGCCCCGCCTGAGCCCCGGCATGGTTGGCGCGAACCTCCATCCGCTTCGCCACGACGCGAGCCGGCCGGTCCAGCCGAGGCGCGCTCAGGTTGCTCACGACGTTGACCACGATGCTCCCGACGATGAACACGAAGACCGCGCCGATAAACAGCGGGACGATCACGAAGAGATTGATGTTCATCGTCGAGAGATCCTCTGCCCCGCTTCGATGGAGTGATCTTCAGGCCCGTGAGCCGGCCTCGATGGCGTCCAGGAACCCTCGGACGGTCGCCGCGTAGCCGATTTCGAGGGCGTCGGCGATCAGGGCGTGACCGATCGAGACCTCGGCCACCCCGGGGACATGGCGGAGGAACGTGGGCAGGTTCTGGCGGCTGAGGTCATGCCCCGCGTTCACTCCCAAACCCCTGGCGGAGGCCCTTCGGGCCGTCTCGGCGAACGCGGGGAGGATCGAATCGGCGTCGCCGCGATCGAAGGCCGTCGCATAGGGCTCGGTGTAAAGCTCGATCCGATCGGCGCCGAGGTCCGCGGCGCGATCGGCCGATTCGGGGACGGCGTCGAGGAACAGGCTGACCCGGCAGCCGATCCGGCGAAGATCGGCGATCAAAGGGGCCAGCCTCTCGGCATCGCGGGCGAGGTCCCAGCCCTGGTTGCTCGTGAACGCCGAGGGAGAATCCGGGACGAGCGTGCATTGCGTGGGCCGGACCTCGTCGACGATCGCGAGGTAATCCCCCTCGAACGGGTTCCCCTCGATGTTGAATTCCGCGGCCGGATGGCCCGCGAGCAGGAGGGCGAGGTCGCGGACGTCCCCCGGCCGGATGTGCCTCTGGTCGGGTCGGGGGTGGACGGTGATCCCCTCGGCGCCGGCCTCCAGGCAGATCGTGGCGGCCTTCACCACGCCGGGAATCCCGCTGTGGCGGGTGTTCCGCAGGGTGGCCACCTTGTTCACGTTCACGCTGAGCTTGGTCATGGGTGGGGTGCGGACATGGAGAGATCGCGAAGAAAGAATGGGTGCATTTCATGCACCCTACGAGGTTTCGAGGTCGATCCATTTCGGCCCGGGGTCGGGCGGCTGGACCGTCATCAGGCGGGAGACGATGGCCTCGGGGTCGTCGAGGATCAGGATCAGGTCGCGATGCTCGGGCCGGACGAACCGCTCGGCGACGGCGTGGTCCACGAGCATGATCAGCGGGTCGTAATAGCCATCCGTATTCAACAATCCGATCGGCTTGCGATGCAGGCCCAGGACGCCCCAGGTGAGGATCTCGAAGAACTCCTCGAACGTGCCCACGCCGCCGGGGAGGGCAAGAAAGGCGTCGGATCGAGACGCCATCATCGCCTTGCGCTCGTGCATCCCGGGGACGACGTGGAGCTCGGTGAGGCCGTCGTGGGCGATCTCCCGGGCGGAGAGGGCCTCGGGGATCACCCCGACCACCCGGCCCCCGGCCTTCAGCGCCGAATCGGCCACGATCCCCATCAGGCCGACTCGCCCTCCTCCGTAGACCAGGCCGAGGCCGTCGCGAGCGATCGCCTGGCCGACTCGACGGGCGGCCTCGGCATAGATCGGCCGTTTCCCGGACTGGGAGCCGCAGAACACGCAGATGTGGGGACGATCGGGCATGGCTCAGTGGGCCTTCGGCGCGGGTTCGGTCCGGGAGTGGAACGTTGCTGGACGGCCTTTGGGCCGCCGCGGGTTGGTGCCTCTCATGCACCCTACACGGTTGCCCTTCCCTCCGTTATCATGGAGTTTGTCGGGGCCGGGCTGCAAGGGGAGTCGGCTCCCGGGACGATTCGAGGCGATTGCGGAGTCTTTCGGTGTCCTCCGAGACCTTTTATGCCGTGGCCCGGGTCGAGGAGATCGCCGACGGCTCGGGGATTGCCGTCGAGGTCGCGGGCCTGCCCCTGGCCGTCTTCCGCGACGGGGACCACTTCTACGCGACCGACGATTCCTGCCCCCACCAGGGCATGCCCCTGTCCGACGGCCTGGTCTGCGACAAGACGCTGACCTGCTCCTGGCACGGCTGGCGGTTCAGCCTGGAAGACGGCCGATGGCTCGACAGCCCGAAGTCCCGGACCCGCGTGGCGACCTATCCGGTCCGCGTGGTCGAGGATCGGGTGGAGGTCGGCATCCCCGGATGACGGACCGCCGGCAATCTTGCCCCGGGGCCCGGCTCGGCTTATCCTGAGACCTCCGGAATCCGCCCCTCGCGAGACCGCCCATGAAAGCCGCGTACATTGAGGCCACCGGGCCGCCCGATTCGATCGTCGTCGGGGACTTGCTCACGCCCGAGCCGGGGCCGGGTGAAGTGCTCGTGAAGGTCGCCGTGGTGGGGCTGAACCCGATCGACCTCTACCTCCGGTCGGGCCTGGTCGCGATGCCGATGGCCTTCCCCTACGTGATCGGGACTGACCTGGCCGGGACGGTCGAGAAGCTCGGGCCGGGCGTCTCCCGGTTCGCCGTGGGGGATCGCGTCTGGGGGTCGGGCCAGGGACTGCTGGGCCGTCAGGGCGCCTGTTCGGAGTTCGCGGCGATCCACGAAAGCCTGCTGGACCCGACCCCGCCGGACGTCTCCGACGCCGACGCCGCCGCCCTGGCCCTGACCGGGATCACCGCGCATCTCGGCCTGTTCGAGCATGGAAGACTCAAGGCCGGTGAGGCGGTGTATGTGCCCGGGGGGACCGGCGGGGTGGGCTCGATGGTCGTCCAGATGGCCCGGGCGGCCGGGGCCCGGGTGGCCACCTCGGCCGGGAGCGCGGAGAAGCAGGAGAGGTGCCGGGCCCTGGGCGCCGAGCTCGCCCTGAACTACAAGGAAGACGACATCCCGGCGAGGCTCCGCGAATTCGCGCCGGAGGGGCTGGACGTGTGGTTCGAGACCCAGAGAGAACCGAATCTCGAAGTCTCGATCCCGCTGATGAGGCCCCGGGGGCGGACGATCCTGATCGCCGGGAGGGCGGCCAAGCCGGCCTTGCCGCTCGGGGCGTTCTATCCGAGGGGGCAATCGATCCACGGCTTCGCCATGTTCAACGCCACCCTCGACGAGCTTCGCCGCTGCGCCGAGGACATCAACCGCTGGGCCGAATCGGGCGAGCTCAAGCCGATCATCGGCAAGACGTTTCCGATGGCCGAGGCGGCGGCGGCCGAGGCGTTCCTGGAAGACAACACGGTCCGGGGGGCGGGGACGCTCTCGGGCAAGGTGCTGATCCAGGTCTCCTGAGCGTCGCGGGTCTAGCCGATCCGGCCGGCGATGGCCGGGGCGACCGGGATGGGCCGGGTCATGGGGATCTCCCACGCCCGGATGGTGTCCCGCCCCTCGGCCTTGGCCCGGTAGAGGGCCTGGTCGGCCCGTCGGAGGAGCTCCTCCGGGTCGAGCTCGTCGGACGGAGGCGCCGAGGCGATCCCGACGCTGGCCGTGACCCGTTCGCCGTACGGGCGGTGGGGCTCGGCCATCCGGCCCAGGGCGATTCGGAAGCGGTCGGCCAGGGCCCAGGCGCCGAAGAGGTCGCAGTCCGAGGCGACGACCACGAACTCCTCGCCGCCGTAGCGGCCCACGAAGTCCGAGCCCCGGGCCGTGTCCTGGAGGATTCGGGCGGTCCCCTGGAGCACCAGGTCGCCCGCGGCGTGACCGTGGCGGTCGTTGATCGCCTTGAAGCGGTCGAGGTCGGCGATCAGGACCGACAGACTGGTCGCCCGTCGCGAGCACGCCGCCCATTCGGCCGGGAGCTGGGCTTCCAGGGCGTGACGGTTGCCCAGTCCGGTCAGGGCGTCCAGGTGCGCCTTCTTCTCCAGGAGGTCCTGGAAGTGCTTCGCCCGCAACGCGGCGCGGACCCGGGCCCTCAACTCCACGGGCTCGACCGGCTTGGACAGGAAGTCCACGGCGCCCAGGTCCAGGCCGCGGGCCTTCTTCTCGGTGGTCGCCAGCGCGGAGAAAAAGATCACCGGGATCGACTGGGTCCGGGGATCTTCCTTGAGCTCGCGGATCATCTCGAAACCATCTCGGCCGGGGAGCCCCAGGTCGAGCAAGATCAGCTCCGGCGCCACCGCGAGGGCCAGGAGCATCCCCTCGTCGGCCTGGGCCGCCTCGATCAGCTCGATCGGCTCGGCCCGGAGGTGCTTGCGGACCAGGTGCCGACAGGCTTCCGAGTCCTCGACCAGCAGGACCCGGCGGGTCGGCGACGCGGAGGCGTCCATGAGACGTGTGCCTCTCGTTTCGGAAGACGGGGCCGGGACTCGACGACGGCCCGGAATCTGCCACGCTTTATCCAAGTCTTTAGCTCACAATTCGTCGGCCCGCGATCCGAATTCCTCCAGGGCCGCCAGGGCCGGGGCGACCCGATCGAGCGACTCGACCGCGACGGTCGGCCGGATCGGGCCGGGGCCCCGGGCCATCGCGTCCAGGAGGCCGAGCGAGGCCAGGTACGCCCGCCTCTCGGGGTCCGTGGGCCCGACGAACGCCCGGTTCCGACGCGGCGGCGCGACCAGGATGGTCCTCATCCCCAGCGACGAGGCCGGCGCGATGTCGTTATCCGGCCGATCCCCGATCATGACCGCCTCTTCGGGCAGGACCCCGGCCCGGTCCAGGGCGATCCGGAACAGGGCGGGATCGGGCTTGGCCACCCCTTCCTCGTCCGAGAGGGCGATGACCTCGAAGCAATCGAGGATGCCGAGGACGGCCTCCCGGCCGCACGACGGCTGGTTGGCGATGATCCCGAGCCGATAGACGGCCGCCAGGTCGCGGACGACCTCGACGGCGCCGGGGATGGGCGGCTGGAACCGGAGGAAATCGGCCCGGACCTCGCGATCGACGGCCGACCACACGGCGGCGGCCTCCTCCTCCGCGAGATACTTCGTCACGACCTCCCAGACCGGCCATCGCGAGCCCGATCGGGCCCGATCTTCCCTCTCGGCCAGGAGGTCGCCGAACGTCCGATCGGGGCGGACCCGGCGGATCGCCTCGACATGGCGGCGGAAGACGTGAAAGGTCAGCGCGTCCTCGTCCAGGAGGACGTTCCCCACGTCGAAGAACACCCATGTCCGGCGGGTCGATCGCACGGGCCGTTCCGTCCTGATCGCGGGAGGCTGAGGATCGTTCGGGCCCCTTCATGCTGGACCGGCCGGGACTTCCCTGTCAACATGCGGGTCCGCGCCTCGACCCGGGGCCCGGAATCGTCGCGAGAGGATCGGGAGGCGGGCGGACTCATGAATCTGTTGACGACCCTTCGCGGATCGATGATGGAGGGTTTCTTGCCCACGGGCTGGGACCTCGCCCGGATGGACGCCTGCGCGTCCCATCCCCCGTCGGCCATCGCCGATCGCCAGCCCTGGTGGCATCCGCGATTCCAGCCGGTCGAATGCCGGACCCTCGACGACTTCGACGTCAAGCTCGGCCACGAAATCGCCCTGACGATCAAGACGGCCCGGGATGCGGGGCGAGAACTCGCCCTGATCCTGCCCGTGGGGCCGATGGGGATGTATCGCTGGGCCGTCTTCTTCCTGACCGAGTGGGGCGTGCCATGCGACCACGTCCACGGCTTCAACATGGACGAGTGGAGCGACTCGCGAGGCGAGACCCTCCCGGCCGACCATCCCGGGGCGTTCCGCCACGCGATGGAAACGGCCTTCTATGGCCCTCTGGGAAACCGCTCGGTCCCCCACGACCGCCGATGGTTCGCCACCCCGGACCGTCTCCCCCACTATGCGGCGAAGATCGCCGAGTTGAAGGCCGGAGGGGCCGAGCTCGCCGTCATTTTCGGGATCGGCCGGGTCTGCCACATCGCCTTCTGGGAACCCCACTTCGCCGCCGAGTTCGACTCGGTGGACGCCTGGAAGGCCCAGACCCACCGCCTCGGCGCGAAGTTGCATCCGCTGACGATCGAACAGAACGCCCTGACGAGCTTCCGCAGCCGGACGACCCTCGTCCCGGCGTTCGCCAACACGATCGGCCCGGGATTGTTCCTCCAGGCCGACCGGATCATCGGCGGGGCCGATGGCGTGTTCGGCCGAGGGATGCAATGGCAGGGCCTGAGCCTCTGGACCACCCTGCGCTACGGCCCCGATCCGTGGGTGCCGAGCTCGTTCATGCCCACGATGCCCGGCCGGCTGTTCTACCTCGCCGAGCTGGCCGGGCCCTTGCTTCCGGACATGAATTCAGGGCGCTGTCCATCTCGTCTTGTCGGGTGGCATGCTTACGTCTTCGTAAGCATGCCTTCGGAACGAGACTGACTGAAGACATGCTTACGAAGACGTAAGCATGCCACCCAACATCTGGCCTTCAACCCGAAGCGAGCTTTACGGCTTCTTCGTCTCGATGGTGGTCTTCGTCGTGGTGGTCTTGGTCGTCGTGGTCGCCGAAACCGGGGCGATGGCCAGGGAATCGACCACGGAGGTCACCCCGGCGGTGTCTCGGGCGAGAGTCAGCGCCTTGGTCCGGGCGGCTTGATCGGGGACCGATCCCTTCAGGATGATCGTCGAATCGCCCTGGCGTTCCAGCTCGATCGGGGCGTTGACCAGGTCCTTGTCCCAGTGGATTCGCGAGTACACGCGGGCCTCGACGCCCATGCCGTGGACCGAGGCGCGGGCCTTCTGGAAGCCTTCACGGAGGCTGTCACCGACCTCCTCCGCCCCGTGCTTGATCCCTTCCCCGATCCGGCCGGCCCCCTTCTTGATCTCCTGGGCCGCCCCGCCGAGGCCCTGATAGGCCATCCCTGCCCGGCCCAGCGCCCCCACCAGGAGGACCGTCCCGATCGCCACGCCCCATTTCGCCCGGTTGCCCATCATTGCATCGTTCTCCTACGAATGTCTCTGGATTTTCGTCGCACTCGTCCTGAAGCATGCAAACATTGAGCCAAAGACGGTCGCAATTCGGCCCGGGATTCGCTAGTATGGCCCGTGATCGTGGCCGGAGATCCATCGATCCCGGGATCGTCGGGCGAGGGATCGTCCGGCCTCCCCATCCTCGAGGTTTCACCGATGTCCCAAGCCACCACGACGACTCCGTTCCCCGTCTCGGGCACTCAGGCCGCGTTCCCCGCCGGGCAAAAGCTGCAATGCGGCTCGTGCGGGTCGGAGATCGAGATCCTGAAGCCCTGTTCGTGCCAACCGCCCGACCAGGTCCTGAAGTGCTGCGGGAAGGACATGGTGCCGAGCACGTCCGCCTGATCTTCGATCAGCCGAGAGCGGCCAGGGAGCGGCGGAGCAGGTCCAGCCCGAGCCGGATGTCCCGGACTCGCGCCCCTTGGTCGCCCACCTCGCGCTCGATGGCGATCGGCCCGTGAAAGCCGATCCGATTCAGGGCGAGGAGGAAGGCGGGGATGTCCACCTCCCCCTGGCCGAGCGGGACTTCCTCGCCCCAGGTGCCGGGGACCTTCGGCCTCCGGGCGTCCTTGGCGTGGACGCTGCGGATGTCCGGCCCCAGCACCTCGACGGCCCGGATCGGGTCGCCCATGTCGTACAGGAGCATGTTCGCCGGGTCGAAATTGACCTTCAGGTTCGGCGCCGCCAGGTCGTCGAGGGTCTGGCGGAGCAGGTCGGCCGATTCCTGGCCGGTCTCGAAGGCGAGGGTGACCCCCACGTCCTGGGCCATCCGTCCGGCCTTCGCCAGCGTGTCGAGCATCGCCCGGCGGTCCGGATGGCCCGGCGAGGGCAGGAACCCGGCGTGGAGGGTCAGGTCGGCCAGGCCGAGCGAGACGGTGCGATCCAGGCCCCAGGCCAGGCGGTCGAGCCTCTCGGCCCGGAGCGCGGGGTCGCCGAACCCGCCGGTCGCCTGGATCGTCCGGGGAGTGGTGTAGTCCTCGCCCGGGAACCCGAGCATCGCCCCGGTGAACGTCAGGCCCGAGGCGAGGGCGGCCTCCGGCATCGATTCCCCCTCGACCCAGTCCGCGTGGTGGGGGTCTCCGCAGGCGATCTGCGCGGTCGAGACCCCGAGGTCCGTCAGGAGGCGGACGAGCTCGGGAATGCTCGTGACCTGGAGGCTCCAACTGCACACGCCGAGAGCCGGCGACGGATCGGCCGTCATGATCGCAACCCTTGCGGAGTCCGGGGAGGAGACGTTCGGTTCGAGACCGATCGTCCGCCAGGTTCGCGGGGACGGCCCGGAAATGCAACGGGGTGGCGGGGCGTCTTTCTTGCGTACGTCCCTCCGGTTCAATCGGCGACGGTCACCGGGGTGTGCCGGGTGATGATGTCGCGATCGACGCCCTGATCGACGCGATTGCGGCCCATCCGCTTGGCCCGGTAGAGCGACCGATCGGCGTCGGTGACCAGGGCGAGGCCGTCTCGGGGCGTGCCGGGACGGTCGAAGGCGACGCCGAAGCTGGCGGTGACCTTCAGCGAGGTGGCGCCGAGGCGGATCGGCCACTCGGCCAGCCCTTGACGGATCGCCTCGGCCCGTCGTCGGGCCAGGACGAGCGATTCGACCGGCAGGGCCACGGCGAACTCCTCCCCCCCGTAGCGGGCCACCAGGTCCTCCGGCCGGGTGAACCGGCGAATCCGGCCGGCGACCTCGCGGAGGACGCCGTCTCCCCCGTCGTGGCCCAGCGTGTCGTTGACCCTCTTGAAGTGGTCCACGTCCATCAGGACCACGGCCAGGCCGATATTGGAGGAGATCGCCCGATTGGCCAGGTTCCGCAGCCCCTCGACGAAGTAGGAGCGATTGTACAGGCCGGTCAGGGGATCGCGCACGGTCCTCTCGAACATGGCGTGCTGGAAGGCCTCTTCCTCGGCCGAGGGGCAAGAGAATCGCAGGGCCAGCCTGGGTCCGAACCGGAGGCGGTCGCCGTCCTGGATCGCCACGGGGGTCAGGGGCTTGAGCCTCACCTCGTTGCGAAACGTGCCGTTGGTGCTGCGGAGGTCGGTCACGAAGGCCGAGCCGTCCTCCCCGGTCCTCACCACGGCGTGGCGCCGGGAGATGTCGGGCTCGGGCAGGCTCAGGCCGTTCTCGCCGCCTCGACCGATCGTCATGGAGCCCTCCCCCAGGCGGATCATCGCGCCCGGGGTCGGCCCGTTCAGGTGGATCAGGTAGCGTCCCCGGGCGCCATCGGGTCGGGCCTCGGGGACCGCGGTGATCAGATCGCCGAAGAGGGTTGCGTGCCGATCGTCCATGGATGGTCCCGCCATCATCCCGGGGAGGCGAGCGGAACGACCGGCCCGGCCCGGCCCGAAGAGAGGGAGAGGCGCTCGCTCTGGGAGGAAGCTAGGTCGCCTTCTTGGGCTGTCAAGTGGCGATCGGTGGCGACTCGCCTCCCGGTCCCCTCGTCGCTATGATGACCGGAGATCCGCCCGGCGAGACCGACCAGGGGATGCGACCATGGATCGTCCCGAGACCCGTCGCCCGCGACGATCCCTCGGCCTGAGGGCGGCCCTGGCCGTCGTCGCCTTCGCGGCGATGGTCCTGGCCCTGGTCGCGCAGTCCCGGAGGGCGGCCCTCCGCGAAGCCCGTCTGGTCGAGGAGCTCCGGGCCGAGAGGCACCGCGCCCAGGGCTATCGGCGGCTCGCCCGGATGGCCCTGGAAGGCGGGCCCGCCATCCCCCTCCACGCGCTCTCGCGCGAGTATCGCGAGGAGGAGGAGCGGTTCCGTCGCGAAGCCGTCCGCCTCCGCACCGGGCAAGCTCCCCAAGTCCCCCCCGACCCCGAGGCGTCCCGATGAAGGCCATCGTCCTGAGCGCCGTCGGCGGTGTCGAGGCCCTGGAACTCCGCGACGTCCCCGACCCGGTCGCCGGGCCGGGGGAGGTCGTCGTCCTCCTGGAGAGGGCCGCGCTGAACCATCGCGACGTGTGGATTCGCAAGGGGATGTACGCCGGGATGAAGCTCCCGGCGATCCTCGGCTCCGACGGCTTCGGCCGGGTGGAGAGCGTCGGGCCGGGCGTCGCTCCCTCGCTCGAGGGCCGCTCGGTGGTGATCGGCCCGGGGCTCGACTGGGGCGACGACCAGCGCATCCCCGGTCCCAAGTTCCGGGTCCTGGGGATGCCCGACGACGGCACCTACGCCCGGAAGATCAAGACGCCGGCCTCGAACGTCTTCGACGCCCCGCCGAACCTCTCTCCGGGCGAGGCCGCGGCCCTCCCCCTGGCGGGCCTGACCGCCTATCGCGCCCTGGCCACCCGGGCCCAGTTGAAGGCCGGCGAAACCCTCCTGATCACCGGGATCGGAGGAGGGGTCTCGGCCATCGCCTTGCCGATCGCCCGGGCGATGGGGGCCCGCGTGTTCGTCACCTCGGGCAGCGACGAGAAGCTCGCGACGGCCTCGGCGATGGGGGCCGAAGGCGGCGTGAATTACCGCTCCGGCGACTGGACCAAGGCCGCCCTCTCCCTGATCGGCAACGAGGGGCCCGACGTGATCCTCGACAGCGTCGGCGGCGAGACGTTCTCCCGGGCCCTGGGCGTCGTCCGTCGAGGAGGCCGGATCGTCACCTACGGAGCCACGACCGGGCCGGCCGACAAGTACGAGATCACCCGCCTCTTCTGGAAGCAGATCGACGTCCTCGGCACCACGATGGGCAGCCCGAAGGAATTCGCCGAATTATTGAAGCTGGTGGGCGATCACGACATCCGCCCGGCCGTCGATCGGACCTTCCCCCTGGCCGAGGCCGCCGAGGCCCACCGCCGGATGGAAGAGGCCGGCCAGTTCGGCAAGATCCTCCTGGACGTGACCTCATAACGGTCCGCCGCCCTCCGAATCCAAACCTCGCCGAATGGGCCTCTGGGGCCTTCCTTTCGACCCCATTTCCTGGCAAGCTCCCCCTGGCCCGATTCGCCCGCCGCCGGAGGCTCGACCATGTTCGCCGCCCTCGCCTGGTTCGCTCTCGCGACGATGAACGCCCCGGCCGACCCGGCACCCTTGAAGGTCTGCCTGGTCTCGGGGTCCGAGGAGTACGATTCCGACTCCTCGCTCTCGGCGTTTCAGGGCCATCTCGAAGCCCTTTATCCGGTCAAGTGCGTGCTCCTGAAGGCGAAGGGCTTCGGCGAGCTGCCCGGCCTCGAAGCGCTCGACGATTGCGACGTCGCCCTGTTCTTCACCCGGCGGTTGACGATCTCCGGCGATCCACTGGAGCGAGTGAAGCGATACGCGCTCTCGAAGAAGCCGATCGTGGCGGTCCGCACCGCCTCCCACGGGTTCCAGAACTGGCTGGAGTTCGACCCGCTCGTGCTCGGCGGCCATTACACGAACCACCACAGCAATGACCTGGCACTCCGGGCGAAGCTCACGCCTCTCGGGGCGGGCCATCCGGCGATGCAAGGGGTCAAGGGACTGGCCTCCCGGGCGAGCCTCTACAAGGTTTCCCCGCTGGCCGAGGATTGCAAGGTCCTGTTGATGGGCGGCTCGCCCGAGGGGACCGAGCCGGTCGCGTGGTCTCGCGAGAAGGACGGCAAGCGGGTCTTCTACACGTCGCTCGGGGCGAAGTCCGACTTCGAGAACGGCACGTTCCGCCGGATGCTGGCGAATTCCCTGTTCTGGGCCGCCGGCCGGGACGTCCCGAAGGTCGAGCTACCGACCCCGCCCACCCGGACCCGTCCCGAAGGCACGATCTCGTTGACCCTCCGCACCCGGTCCGAAACCTCGCCCGGCCACTGGGAGGAGAAGGCCGTCACGAAGGATGTGCCGGTGGCCGAGACCGCCATCGTCATCTGCGACATGTGGGACAAGCACTGGTGCAAGGGCGCCACCGATCGCGGCGACGTGATCGCCAGGACGATGGCCCCGCTGATCGACTCGGCGAGGAAGGCGGGCGTCCAGATCGTCCATGCCCCGTCGGATTGCATGGACTTCTATGCCGACACCCCCCAGAGACGCCGGATGCAGCTCGCCCCGGCCGCGACCCCGCCCGCGAACAAGACCATCAACGAGCCGCCGTTGCCGATCGACGACTCCGACGGCGGTTGCGACACCAACGACCCGATGTACCTGGCCTGGACCCGCCAGAACCCCAGGATCTCGGTCCGGGAACCCGACGGCGTGACCGACAACGGCGGCGAATGCTTCAACCTGTTCCGTCAACAGGGGATCAAGACGGTGATCGTGATGGGCGTCCACACGAACATGTGCGTCCTGAATCGCTCATTCGCCATCCGGCAGATGACGCGGTGGGGGTTCGACTGCGTGCTGGTCCGCGACCTCACGGACACGATGTACAACCCGGCGATGAGGCCGAAGGTCCCCCACGAGGTCGGCACGGATCTGGTGGTCGAGCACATCGAGAAGTACTGGGCGCCTTCGACGACGGCCGCCGAGCTCACGAAGGCCCTGCCGAAGTGAGGGGCGACCTCCTGTTCGCTTACGGGACGCTCGGGCCGTCCGAAGGCGACCCGGGCGAGTGGTCGGAGGACGCGATCCGCGGCCGGCTCTTCGACCTCGGGCCGCATCCCCTGCTCGTCGGTTGGGACGACCCGTCGGCCGGATGGGTCGCCGGGCACGTCCGGCCGGTGGATCGGGCGGAGATGGAGGGCGAGCTCGACGCCTACGAGGGCGTGGCGGAGGACTATTTCCGCCGCGTCCGGGTCGAGGCACGCTCGGGCCGGACGGTCTGGGTTTACGTCTGGCCCCGCCCGGTGCCACAATATGCCCGGGGGCCCCTGGACCGCTGGGACGGCCCCCGACGCGACCGCCCGACGCGACCCCCTTCGACCCCTTGATCCGTTTCGGAGGCCCCCCGTGGCGACCGCGACCCCTTCGACCTCGACCGACGACGCGCCCGCCGAAACCCCCGCCGTGACCATCGGCGAATACCTGATTCAGCGGCTGCACGACCTGGGCGTCGGGCACATCTTCGGCATCCCGGGGGACTACATCCTCGGCCTGTACAAGATGCTGGAAGCCAGCCCGATCGAGCTCGTGGGCGTGACCCGGGAAGACTCGGCCGGGTTCGCGGCGGACGCCTATGCCCGGGTCAACGGCATCGGCTGCGTGGCCGTGACGTATTGCGTGGGCGGGCTCAGCCTGTGCAACTCGATCGCCGGGGCGTTCGCCGAGAAATCGCCCGTGGTCGTCCTGGGCGGCTCCCCGGGGATGAACGAGCGAGATCGGAACCCCTTGCTCCATCACAAGGTCAAGGGGTTCGAGACGCAATTCGAGGTCATGGAGAAGCTCACCGAGGCGTCGGCCGTCCTGGACGACCCGCTCACGGCGTTCGCCGAGATCGACCGCGTCCTGGCGGCGGCCCAGCGGTTCAAGAGGCCGGTCTATCTCGAGATCCCCAGGGACATGGTCACGGCCCGCCAGGTGATCCCTCACCGGACCCACTCCGCCCTGCCGCCGAGCGACCCGGACGCCCTCCGCGAAGCCCTGGACGAAGCCTGCGCCCTGCTCTCCCGGGCCCGCCAGCCGATGATCCTGGCCGACGTCGAGATCCACCGCTTCGGCCTCCAGGATGAGCTGATCGCCCTGGCCGAGGAGGCGCAGCTGCCGATCGCCACGACGATCCTGGGCAAGAGCGTCGTCTCCGAGGCCCATCCGCTGTTCGTGGGCGTTTACGAAGGGGCGATGGGCCGAGAGGAAGTCACCGCATACCTGGAAAACTCCGACTGCCTGCTGATGCTCGGCTGCTTCTTGACGGACATCAACCTCGGCATCTTCACGGCCAACCTCGACCCGTCGAAGTGCATCAACGCGACGAGCGAGGACCTGCAAATCCGCCACCACCATTACCGGGAGGTCCGGCTCGACGACTTCATGAGCGGCCTCCGGCAGAGGGGGCTGAAGCTCCCCAAGCCGAACCCGCCGGCCCGCCCGGCCGCGCCGAAGGGGCCGTGGAGCCCGTCCCCGGACACGGCGATGACCTCCGCCCGCCTCTTCAGCCGCCTCAACACGCTTTTGGACGACTCGATGGTCGTGATCGCCGACATCGGCGACGCCCTGTTCGGCTCGGCCGATCTGGTGATGACCCGGAGGACCGAGTTCATCAGCCCCGCGTACTATACGTCGATGGGATTCGGCGTGCCGGCCGCCCTGGGCGCGGGGATGGCGAATCGGTCGCTCCGCCCCCTGGTCGTCGTGGGGGACGGCGCCTTCCAGATGACCGGGATGGAGCTCTCGACGATCGTCCGCCAGAAACTGGCCCCGATCGTCGTCGTGATGAACAACAAGGGGTACACGACCGAGCGGTTCCTGCTCGAAGGCTCGTTCAACGACATCCAGAACTGGCAATTCCACAAGCTGCCGGAGGTCTTCGGGGCCGGGCTCGGCCTGGAGGTCCACACCGAGAGCGAACTCGACGCCGCCCTGAATCGGGCCGTGGCGAACACCGAGAGCTTCACGCTCTTGAACGTCCATCTCGACCCGCTCGACCGAAGCCCGGCCCTCGATCGCCTGGCGCAGAAGCTGGCGTCGAGGGTCCGGGGGGATCACTAAAGCGGTTTTCGATCGGATGTGGCGGTCCGCGGGCCGATGGAGGTTGAGGACGGCCTCATCACGTCGGCGGGACGGTCGGGCCCTTGTGATTGATCTTGCCGGTGAAGGTGCCGTTGGGGAACTTCTCGCGCTGGAAGACGTTCTTGCCGAGAGTATACGTCTTGCCCGTGCCATCCTTGCTATTGGCCCGGTCGCCGACCTGGACGATATGCTTCGGATGGAAGAAGTTGTGGGTCCTCACGGCGAACGCCTTGACCGGCAGGAACTGCTTGTGGGCGGCGAAGGGGGAGAGCGGCTTGTACTTGAGCTTGACCAGGGTGCTCTCCTGGGGCACGAGCCGCTCGCCATTGGGCAGGGTGGCGTTGCCGACGCCGGGGAACCCGAAGAAGGGGGCGCTCCTCGTGGCGGGGACGCCGCCGGAGCCTCCCCCGGTGGACGAGCCGACCACGGTGACCGTCGCCGTCCCGGTGTACCGGCGGCCCGGCGTGGGGCTGGTCGCCAGGGTCCGGGCCGCCACGGTGAAGGTGGTGGTCCCGTTGGCCAGGCCCAGGAGCGACCTCGGGCTGAAGGTGAAGTACGCGTCGGGGATGCCGTCGCCGTCCTCGTCGATGTCCTGGGTCCAGGTGGTCGGGTCGGGCAAGGGGATCCCGTTGAGGGTGATGGTGGTGGGGTCGATGTCCCGGAACGGGTTGAATCCGGGCGTGTTCGAGCCGCCGCTGAGGACGTAGACCTTCAACGCGTCGGGCGTGGTGGCGTTGATCTGGAACGGGGGCAACGGCTGGCCGACGCCGATCGGCGAAGTGATGGCCGTGGAGACCACGTTGGGAAGGGGCAGGAACGCCCCCTCCAGGCCGAAGACGCCGCCGGCGTTGACCCGCGACGAGTTCAGCCCGTAGCCCGCCGCCCCGACGATCAGGTCGCCCACGGCGTCGGCGTCGAGCGTATTGCCCTGGCCGTTGGTCACGAGCCGGCCGCTGACGGAGGTGCCCAGGAAGTTGCCCGTCCCGGCCGGCTGGCTGAGCCCGATCATCAGCCCCTGGATCGGCAGCGACTCGGTCGACGTCAGGTTGAAGGTGCCGGCGAGGTCCGGGTTGCCGGGGATCAGGTAGACCACCCCCTGCATGGCGTTCGCCCCGGGCGAGCCGATGGCGATCTCGTTGATCGTGTCGTTGTTGATCCGCCCGGTCGCCGTGACCGAGAAACCGGCCAGGGACCCGGCCGTCGCCCCGTCGAATTCCACGTTGTTGATCGACTGGGGGATGGCGCTCAGCGGGATCGACCCGGTGATCAGGCCCGGGGTCGTCGGGGTCGCCGAACGGCCCTCGATCAGGTTGACCCGGCCGGCCAGGGCGTTGAAGCCGGGCGAGCCGATCAGGAAGTCGGCGAAGCCATCGTTGTTGAAATCCCCCGCCGAGGCGACGGAGAAGCCGGTCTGGTCGCCGACGGCGGCCCCGGTGAACACGGCCCCGGTCACCGTCGATCCCACGAGCCCGAGGTTGATCGAGCTGAAGCCGCCGACGGTGGTGGCGGCGCCGGCCAGGCTGGTCGTGGCGTAGACCAGGTACGCCTCCCCGGCGCCGACGTTGAACTGGGGCGCCCCGATCAGGAGGTCCGTCTGGGCCGTGGCGTTGACGGTCTGGCCGCCGACGTTGCCGGCCGAGGCGATCGAGTACCCGGCGGCATCCCCGCTGCCGGCCCCGGAGAAGACGATACCCGGCGTGTTGGTGGCCCCGCCCTGGCCGACGGTCGCCAGCGAGATGGTCTGGGTCCTCGCCGGCCTCAGGGTCACCCCCGAGATCACGTACACCGCCCCGCTCCCGGGCAGGGCGTTGACCGTGGCGTTCGGGGCGCCGATGGCGATATCCGGCAGGCCGTCGGCCAGGATGTCCCCGGCCGAGGCCACGGACCGGCCGACCGCGCCGTTGGCGACGGTGTTCGTGAATGTCAGGATGTTCAGGTCGGTGTTGGCCGTGGGGTTGTCGAAGTCCACCTGCTTGTTCGCGCGGGCGGACAGCGCCGGTCCTCCGTAGACGAGATAGGCGCGTCCGGCGGCGTTGGCCGCCCCGCTGGCGTCGTTGGCCCCCGGGGCCCCGATCAGGAAGTCCGCGTAGCCGTCGCCGTTGATGTCGCCGAGCGCGGCCACCGAGGCCCCGATCGCCGAGGTCGCGTTCTGGCTCGTCAGGAACGTCAGCCCGTTGTACGACAGGCCGGGCGTGCCGTTGACCGGGTTATTCTGGGTGGGGTTGCCGAGCGAGAGGAGGTCGCCGGTCCTCTGCTGGGCCGTCAGGGTCCGGAAGTCGATGGTCTGGGCGTTGACCTGGGCCGACCCGAAGACCAGATAGGCCCGCCCGGCCGATCCGCTGCCCAGGACCAGGCTGCCGCCGCTGCGGATGATGGACGGGGCGCCGATCAGGAAGTCGTCGAATCCGTCGCCGTTGACGTCGCCGACCTCCGCCACGGAGAACCCGGCCCCGCCGTTATTGTTGCCGCCGGCCTCCAGGACGCCATAGGGGCCGGGTCCGGCGGCGGTGTCATTGCCGGGATAGTTGGTGAGGTCGATGGCCAGGAGTTGCCTCGCCTCGAGCCGCTCGCCCCGGGGGCGGAAGCCGGTCCGCCGTTGCTTGCCTAGTCCGTCAGTGCCTGACCGCATGGGAGACTCCCTCCTCCTTAGGCAGACGACGCGCGTCCGACGCACGCCCCGGAACCGGACCCGGGCGGTGGTCTCGCCCCGGTGCCTCGCGACCCTTCGACCGCTTCGGGGAGGCGCCCGACGGGCGGGGCCCTCCCCGTGACCCTGGCTTTTTCGGCCCCCCGGCACGGCCGAATCCACCCAAACCCTTGCGACTGGCCGGGAAACAACCGTGCCGGGCCGTCGCTTTCGAATTAACCCTCATTCCCGTCACGACCGATACCTAGGGCACACGGTCATCCGTCCGCATCTTCCCGCCCGCGCCGACCCGGCGACCCCGGGGCGGGGAGATTGGTAATAGGCCCGTCCCGGCATCGCCGCCGAGTGCGACGCCCGCCCGGTCGGGGATGGTCCGAGTCAGGAGGACTCGCCGATGTCTCGCCCGCTGCCCGCCCCCCGTCGCCTCTGCCCCCGCCCCCTCCGCGTCGCCCTGGCGGCGCTGGCCCTGGGGCTGGCGACCGCCCCGAATTTCGGCTGCGGGCGCGAGTTCTTCCGCCAATGGGCCGACCAGGACGTCTCCGAGGCCGTCTTCGAGAAGTCCCGAGACCCCCGATGGCGGCTCGACCTCTTCTCGATCGAGCCCCCCGCCCTCGCCCGGTTCGCCGACCCCTACGACGTCGATCGGCCCCCCGCGCCGCCCGACGACCACGCCACCGAGGCCCTCGCCCCCACCCCTCAGTGGCCGCAATATCGCCTGATGATGCCCCTGGAAGGGACCGGCTACCTCGACCAGTTGGCCAAGGGCCGGCGGTACGACGCCCCGCCGCCCGAGCCGGCCGAGCCCAACAGCGAGGCCCCGGCCTACCCGGCCACTCCACCCGGGGCCCCGCCGCCCCCGGCCCCCGACGGCGCCTCGCCGTTCATCCCTCCGGGGAATTCCGGGACGGGCGCGCCCGGGATGTCGCCGAATTCACCGTCGGCACCGCCCTCGGTCCCGCCGACGCCGTCCTCCTCTCCTCCCCAAGCCCGAACCTCGCCGAAGGATAAGGGCGTGCTCCTCACCGCCTTCCAGGTCCCGTCGCCCAACCCGAACCCGCCGGCCGCCCCGGGCCTGCCGGTCCGGCCCGGCGACCCCCAGACCTCGGGCACGCCCTCGATCCCTCCGGCCCCGACGACCCCCGCCCTGCCCGTGAACCCCGCCGCGCCCAATACCAGCGACCTGGTCGCCCCCGGCGGAGGCCCCGGCACGGCCCCCCCGAGGCGGCCGGCCGGCGAGCGGATCGGCGGGACCCAGACCGACCTCGACCCCCAGCCCAATGAGAACGCCAACATGGGGACGGGGGTCCGCCGCGGCGACCTGAGCCCGGAGGAACGCAAGGCCGCCGTCTCGGGCTCGGCCGGCTTCGCCGCCCTGCTGACCCCGGGCGTCCTGGACTTCAACGAGGCCCTGGCCTCCGGCTACCCGGCCGATAGCCGGCCCTACATCGTCGGCCCGGCCGAGGCCCTCCAGCTCGCCCTGACCAACAGCCGGGCCTATCAGTACCGCCTGGAGAACCTGTACCTCACCTCCCTGACCTTGACCCTCTCCCGGTTCCAGTTCACCCCGCAGTTCTACGCCGGCCTCAGCCCGACGACCTCGCCGACGTTCCCCCGCGGCACGATCGTCCAGAGCTTCCCGAACTCCTTCGCCTACCGGACCAAGGAAGCCCAGGGCGGCCAGGCCTCGACCCTCAGCCTCGGCACGGCCGTCGGCTTCGGCAAGCTCCTCTCCTTCGGCGGGACCGTCGCCGGCGGCTTCGCCAACCAGATGGTCTTCAACTTCCTCGCCAAGAACCCGAGGCAGCCGACCGTCGCCTCGTACCTGCCCCTGAACGTGGTGATCCCGTTCCTCAGCGGCGGGGGCCGGGCGGTGACCCTGGAGGGGCTGACCCAGGCCGAGCGGAACCTCGTGTACGAGGCCCGCAACCTCGCCCGGTTCCGCCAGGATTTCGTCCCGTACATCCTGACCAGCACCAACAACGTCGATATCACCGGCGGCACCGGCCCCAACGCGACGGACCCGAACATCGGCTACCTCAACGTCCTCCTCCAGCTCCAGGACGTGGAGAACGACCGCCGGACGGTCGCCGCGTATGAGCGGGTGCTCAAGCTGTACCTGGAGTACGTCAAGGGGTCGGCCAGCTCGGGCATCTCGCAGATCCAGGTGGACCAGGTGGCCCAGAGCCTCCAGGCCCGCCGCCAGACGCTCCTGTCCGACGAGCTCCAGTACCGCCAGGTCATCGACCAGTTCAAGTACCAGCTCGGCCTGCCGCCGGACGTCCAGATGATCCTGGACCGCAGCCCGATCGGCCCGTTCCGCGACGTCTTCAACAAGCTGGAGGAATGGTCCGCCCGCGACGACCACGACCCGGCCGACCTGCCCGGGATCATCGACGGCCTGCCGAAGCTGGAGACGATCGTCCTCGACGGCCGGAACCTCTTCGAGTACCGCAAGACCGGCGACGAGGTGAAGCTGATCCCGGTCTATGCCGAGGCCGAACGGCTCCAGGACTTCCTCCTGACCTGCGAGCGGATCGCCCTGGAGAACCGCCTGGACCTCATGAACACCCGGGCCCAGCTCTACGACGCCTGGCGACAGATCGCGGTGCAGGCCAATGGGTTGCGCGGGATCTTCAACGTCTCTTTGACCAACACCTACACCACCCCGCCGACGACCAACAACCCCTTCGGCTTCCTCGACCAGGCCAAGCAGTTCAACCTGATCCTCAACACCGAGCTGCCGTTGATCCGGGTCTCCCAGCGGAACGGGTTCCGCCAGGCGCTGATCACCTACCGGCAACAGCAGCGCGTCCTGATGAATCGGGAGGACGCAATCAAGTATCAGGTTCGCAGCGAGGTCTACAATCTGATACAGTTGGCGGAGACGTTCGAGCTCCAGAAGCCGAACCTGTTCTACACGATCCGCCAGCGGGACAACACCCTCCAGTCGATCATCGCCCCGCCCGCCTCGATCGACGCCAGCGGCAGCAACGCCGCCAATCAGGCGACCCAGACCAACAACCTGATCACCTCGATCACGAACATCCTGACCATCCAGAACAGCCTGCTGCAGACCTGGGTGTCATTCCAGACTCAACGTCTGTCCCTCTACCGTGACCTCGGCTTGATGCCCTACGATGAATGGGAGGCCTTCTATGAATTTTTCCCTTCAAACAACGCCGGGGGAGGCCAGCCCGCCCCCCGCGACGGCCGATCTGCCGGCGGCGGAGCGGCCCTCGCCCCGGAAGCGGGGCGGTAAGGGCAAGCTGCCGATGATCCTGCTCGGCCTCCTGGTCGGGGGGGCGGTCGTCGTCGCGGCGACCGTCCCGGGGGTCAAGACCACCTTCGCCGGCCTCTGGAAGTCGCCCACCTCCCAGATCGTCCGCTACAAGGTCACGGCCCAGAAGCTGCCGGTCACCGTCGTCGAGCGCGGCAACCTCGAGAGCGCCAACAACGCCGACGTGATCAACAAGGTCGAAGGCCAGACGACCATCATCTTCATCAAGCCCGAGGGGTCGCAGGTCACCAAGGGGGAGCTCGTCGCCGAGCTCGACTCCGCCTCGCTCCGGGACAACCTGATCACCCAGGAAATCTCCACCCGGCGGGCCGACGCCGACTATCAGAACGCCGTGAAGACCCGCGAGGTCGCCGAGATCGGCGTCCAGGAATACCTCAAGGGCACCTATCCCCAGCAGGAACAGCAGATCCAGGGCGACATCAAGCTCGCCGAGTCCGACCTGGCCCGCGCCAAGGACCGCTACGACTGGTCCAGCCGGATGTTCGACATCAAGTACGTCTCCGAGTCGCAGAAGATCGCCGACAAGATGTCCCTGCAGAAGGCCGAGATCTCCCTGACCAACTCCCGGACGAAGATGAACGTCCTCCAGCAGTTCACCCGGCTGAAGGACGTGACCGAGCTGGAGGCCAACGTCAAGAAGGCCAAGTCCGACGAGCTCGCCAAGGAGTCCACGCTCTCCCTGGAGAAGACCAAGGAAGCCAAGCTCCGCAAGCAGATCGAGGAATGCAAGCTCTTCGCCCCCGGAGACGGCCTGGTCGTCTACGCCAACGACAACAACCAGATGCGCGGCAACAACGCGCCGACGATCGAGGAAGGGGCCTCCGTCCGCGAGCGGCAGAAGATCTTCAGCCTGCCGGACATCACGAAGATGAGGGTCAACACCAAGGTCCACGAGTCGATGATCAACCAGGTGGCCCGGGGCCTGAAGGCCAACATCAAGGTGGACGGCCTGCCCAACCTCCGGCTCTTCGGCACGGTCCAGTCCGTCCAGCCCCTGCCCGATCCGGGGAGCTGGATGAGCTCGGACGTGAAGATGTACACCACCCTGGTCTCGGTCGATGGCCACAACTCGCTCCTCCGGCCCGGGATGACCGCCCAGGTCGAGATCCTGATCGCCGAGCTCCCCGAGACCACGCTCGCCGTCCCCGTCCAGTCGATCCTCCAGGCCGAGGGCAAGGACTACGTCTTCGTGATGGGCGCCGACGGCAAGTACGAGAAGCGCGAGATCGAGACCGGGGTGAACAACCAGAAGCTCGTCGAGATCAAGAAGGGGCTGAAGGCCGGCGAGGAGGTGGCGATGAACTGGAGCCTCCTGCTGACCGAGGAGCAGAAGAACGCCCTGTTCAACAACTCGAAGAACTCGGGCAAGGCCGGGACCGACTGGAACGCCATCCCCGGCAAGAACCCGACGACCGCCCCCGTGGCCGACGCCAAGGGCAAGGCCGGGGCCGCCGGCGGGCCGGGAGCCGGAGGCGGCGAGCCGGGCAAGGCCCAGGTCAAGGGCGCCCGCGGCCAGTTCAAGATGTTCCCCGACGACCCGGCGCTCCAGGCCAAGGTCGACAAGATCCCCCGCGAAGATCGCATGAAGCTCCGCCAGGCCACCGAGGAGGAGAAGTCCGAGATCTTCAAGAAGGCCGGACTGAGTGAAGACGAGGTCAAGAAATACCAGGACGCCGCCGCGGCGATGATGGAACGGATGCGCGCCATGGGCGGCGCCGGCGGGCCGGGCGGCGGCGGGTTCGGAGGTGGCGGACCCGGCGGCGGTGGCCCCGGCGGTGGCGGCGGGTTCGGAGGTGGCGGACCCGGCGGCGGTGGCGGGTTCGGCGGCGGTGGCCAGGGCGGACCTGGCGGAGGAGGGCCCCCCCGGTGATCGCTTCCGGCAAGCCGATCGTCCGACTCGTGGACGTCAAGAAGACCTACATCATGGGCCACTCCCCCTCGCGGGGAGGGCCCAAGGAAATGGTCACGGTCCACGCCCTCCGGGGCGTGTCCGTCAACATCATGCAGGGCGAATACGTCGCCATCATGGGCCAGTCCGGCTCCGGCAAGAGCACCATGCTCAACCTGCTCGGGTGCCTGGACCGGCCCACCAGCGGCCAGTACCACCTGGGAGACCAGGACGTCGCCCGGCTCGACGACGACGAGCTCAGCGAGGTCCGAAGCCGCTACATCGGCTTCATCTTCCAGTCCTACAACCTGATCCAGCAATACACCGTGGTGGAGAACATCCAGCTCCCCCTGACGTATCAAGGATCGGGCCAGATCTCCGACGAGGACCAGGAACGCACCTTCGAGCTGGCCCGGCTCGTCGGCCTGGATACCCGCCTGGGCCACCGCCCCAACCAGCTCTCCGGCGGCCAGCAGCAGCGCGTGGCGATCGCCCGGAGCCTGATCAACGACCCCTACATCATCCTGGCCGACGAGGCGACGGGCAACCTCGACTCCGCCACCAGCCAGGAGATCATGGTCATGCTCGGCAAGCTCAACGACGCGGGCAAGACCATCATCATGGTCACCCACGAAGACGACATCGCCGCGTATGCCAAGCGGGTCATCAAGATGAGGGACGGCGTGATCATCGAGGACGGCCCGAGCCCGAGGATGCTCGCCGCCGCCGGGATGGCCGCCGCCTCCTGATCCGTCGCCGAGCGAGCCCGATCGACCCTCCCCACCCCTTCCCTTCCCTCGCCGCCTCTCCCGGAGAGCCCGACCGCCATGGGACGCTTCGTCCGCAGCGTGAAACTCGGCATGAAGAGCCTGATGCTCCACAAGCTCCGCTCGGGGCTGACGGTCCTGGGGATCGTCTTCGGCGTGGCGGCCGTGATCGCGATGCTGGCCATCGGCGAGGGGGCCAGCCGCGACGCCCAGGAGCGCTATCAGGCCCTCGGCGCCGTCAACATCATCGTCAAGTCCCAGAAACCGACCGAGGAGAGCCAGGCCGCCGGAGGGCGGCCGGCCCGAATCCTCAACTACGGGCTGAAGTACGAGGACCTCGACCGACTCCTGACCACCATCCCCGGGATCCAGAAGGCCCTGTCGATCCGGGAGATCCCCAACAAAGAAGTCCGGCGGCTCCAGTACAAGATCGACGCCCGGGTCGTGGGCACCACCCGCGACTACGCCGACTTCAACCACCTGACGATGGCCCAAGGGCGATTCCTCTCGGCCACCGACGACGACAAGATCGAGAACTTCTGCGTCCTCGGGGCCGAGGTCGCCTCCACCCTCTTCCCCTACGAGAACCCCCTGGAAGACGAGCGGGGGAACGCCCGGGCCGTGAAGATCGGCTCGGATTATTACGTCGTGATCGGCGTGACCAAGGACCGCGACCCCTCCGCCTCGATCGGCAGCAGCCTGGTCGGCCACGACTACAACCGCGACGTCTACATCCCCATGAGCACGTGCAAGTCGCGGATGGGCGAGAAGATCCTCGACTTCCGCTCGGGCTCGATGTCCGCCGAGGAGATCCAGCTCAGCCAGATCACCCTCCAGTTCGAGAACACCGACGAGGTCGAGAAGCACGACTCGATCGTGCGGAAGACCATCGAGCCGTTCCACCCGAAGAAGGACGTGCAGTTCACCGTCCCCCTGGAGCTGATCAACGAGGCGAAGCGTTCGGCCCGGATCTTCAGCATCGTCCTGGGGGCGATCGCGGCGATCTCCCTGATCGTCGGCGGGATCGGGATCATGAACATCATGCTGGCGACGGTGACCGAGAGGACCCGGGAGATCGGCATCCGCCGCGCCCTGGGGGCCAAGCGGCGGGACATCACCGAGCAATTCCTGATCGAGTCGGTGGTGCTCTCCGGGGTGGGCGGCCTCCTCGGCGTGATCCTGGGCGTCGGCGTCCCGTACATCATCGTGTACTTCGCCAGCATGAAGGCGTTCGTGACGACCAGCTCGGTCTTGCTGTCGTTCGGGATCTCGGTGGCGATCGGCGTGCTCTTCGGCCTGTACCCGGCGACCCGGGCGGCGAAGATGGACCCGATCGAGGCCCTCCGCCACGAATGACGGCCCCGGGCCCGGCCCGGCCCGCCCCGGCGATCCATCGGCGGGGGCTTGGGCTTGCGTCGGCCCGACGCGGCGACTAGGCTTAGAACCAGAATGACCGCGGCCCGGGCGAAGGCGCCCGGAGTCGCGGTGTTTGCTTAGAATGTCCGACCGAGGTCCTGTCCGTCCCCTGATCGCCTCCGGATCGCGAACACGGGAGCCCCCCGAGAGAGAGGCCGGACCCGCCCCCAGACCCCCGGTTCCGGGCCGTCGGCGGCGTCCCTTGAGTTTGGAGCAGAACGGCATGTCCAGCGATCGCATCCCCATGTCCAAGGAAGGCTATGACAAGCTCAAGGCGCAGCTCGACGAGATGAAGAACGAGGACATGCCTCGGATCGCCGAGCAGATCGCCCAGGCCCGCGCCTTCGGCGACCTCTCGGAGAACGCGGAGTACGACGCCGCGAGAGAGGCCCAGGGGATGCTCCAGGCCCGGATCAACGACCTCCAGGACAAGCTCGCCCGGGGCATGATCGTCGATCGCTCCAACCTGCCCACCGACCGCGTCGTCTTCGGCTCGAAGGTCCGCGTCCTGGACCTCGACCTGGACGACGAGGAGGACTTCATCCTCGTCGGCCCCGGCGAGGAGGATTACGACCAGAACAAGATCCTCCTGACCAGCCCGATCGGCCAGGGCCTCGTCGGCAAGAAGGTCGGGGAGGTGGCCGAGATCGCCGTCCCCCGAGGGACGCTCAAGCTCCGGATCCTCGAGATCGGCGTCGCCTGACCCTCCCGAACTTCCCCTCGCCTCGCGCCGCCTCGGGCCCCCGGCCCGACGCCAGCCGAGGTCCGCTCCCGGCCCGACCCGGCTTCCCCCCCATTCGACGCTCCGCCCGGGCCCTCGCTCGTCGGGGACCGGCCCCAGGGACTCGAAGTCCCGTCCCCCCGTCGTGAGGGGCGCTGCGGAGACGGCTCGCGCCCGCCCCGGGTCGGTCCGGCGTCCGGTCGATTGGACATATTCCGCGAATCGTCCTAAACCTGGGATGTCCGGTCGCTTAAGCCTGGCCTCGCCGACGGGTCGCCGAACCTCCGCGCCTCGAACCTCCGCCGGAGGCCGAGTCGGACACGGCGCCGCCCGGATTCCCTTCGCGAGTTGACCGAGGCCCCCGGATGTCATAAGTCCCAAGAGCAGAGCGGCCGAGTGCCGCGCGAAGAGGCGCGGGACGCGCCCGGCTCGGTCGCGGATTCTCGCGGACCGGGTCGGTCGGTCAGTCGGGCATGGTGGCCCCGATCTCGCCGGATCGATCCGCCATCGAGAGCGGCTCCGCCTCGTTTCGCGCCGGGTTTCCCGCCGGCGCCGGGACCCGGCGCGCGCGGCCCTCGACCTCGGCCCCATCGCTAGCGGGCGCCGTTGACGCACACCCCCTACCGAGGTCTGAATCATCATGAATCCGAAGCGATCCAACCCCGTCCCCCGCCCCAGCCGCCGAGACCGCCAGCGCCTCCGTCGCGGCCTCGCCCTCAACTCCGGCCTGCCCTCGCGGATCGAGGACCTGGAGAGCCGAAGCCTGATGGCCGTCCTGACCTGGACCGGCGCCGCCGAGGTCATGAACTCCTCGTTCAATGGCTTCACCTCCGATTGCGGGGGCACCACCAACTGGCAGGGCAACGTGGTCCCGGCGGCCGGCGATACCCTGATCTTCCCCCAGGGCGCCGACTACATCGGGACGATCGTCAACGACACCGCGGCCGACACGGCCTACACCCTCCAGTTCTCGGGCGAGGGCTACGACCTCACCGGGAACGACATCGATCTCAACGGCCTGACCGATTCGACCACGCCGGTCTCGATGACCGGCAACACGATCGAAGCCGGCCTGGCGCTCTCGACCGATCAGACGATCGAGGTCACCCACCTCGGCGAGACCCTGGACATCAAGGGCGCCATCTCCTCCTCCGACTCCAACTCGCTGACCAAGACCGGCTCGGGCGTCCTGGCGTACACCGGCTGCTCGGTCAACACCTACGGGGCCACCTACGTCCAGGACGGCGGCCTGCTTCTGAACCGGATGATCGCCGGCGGGTCGATCCCCGGCGACCTGACCGTCGGCGACGGCGAGGGGCTCGCCGGATCGGCCGGGGTGGACGTCGGCCCGTCGGCGACGGTGGCCCAGTTCGCGACCCTCTCGGCCATCACGGTGAATTCCGACGGCTTGCTCAGCTTCCACTCGTCCCTCAACGAGTCCCTGGGCGACCTGTCGATCAACGACGGAACGGTCTCGCTCCTCAACGTCAGCTCGACTTCCGGGATCAGCGTCCTGACGACCACGATCGACGGCTCGAGCAGCCAGATGACCTCCAACGGAGGCAGGCTGACCCTCGGCGGGACGTTCGCGGTGACCTCGGGCTCGCCGGAGATCTCCGCCGACATCGCCCTGAACGACGACGCCCGGGTGATCGCGGTCTCGTCCGAGGCGAGCCTGACCCTCTCGGGCATCCTCTCGCCCGGGACCGCCGAGACCGGCGGGATCGAGGCGGTCGGCCCGGGGACGCTGAGCCTGACCGGGGCCAACAGCTACACCGGGACGACGAAGGTCGATGACGGCACGCTCGCCCTGGCCCACGTCGGAAGCCCGACGATCCAGGGGCCTCTGGTCATCGGCGACGGCATCGGCGCCGCGAACTCGGCCGTGGTGACCTCTCCCGGAGGCCAGATCGGCAGCGGCCAGTCCCTCTCGATCAACTCCGACGGCAAATTCCAGATCCTCGACGGCGGCTCGGAAGACCTCGGCAACCTCACGATGACCGAGGGGACGGTGGAGGTCGGCTCGCTGACCTCGGCCGAGCTGACGATCGGCTCGCTGACCCTCGGCGGCACCGGATCGAGCATCACGGGAAGCGGGACGCTCTCCCTGGGAGGCGCCGTCAGCGTGACCGGCGGGTCGTGGACGATCGGCACGAACGTCGCCCTGAATCATAATTCGCGGCTGATCTCGATCGACCCCGAGGCGGCCCTGACGATCTCGGGAGTGGCCTCGGCGGGCACGGCCGGCGACGGCGGCATCGAGAAGGCCGGCTCCGGCTCGCTGACCCTCACCGGGACGAACACCTACACCGGCACCACTCTTGTCGATGACGGCACGCTCGCCCTGGACGACACGGACGGCGCCGCGATCCAGGGGCCGCTGGTCATCGGCGACGGGATCGGCGCGAGCCTCTCGGCCGTCGTCACGACGATCGGCGACCAGCTCGCCGGGACGCCCGACGTGACGGTCTACGGCGACGGCCTCTTCTCCTTCCTCTCGGCGGCGAGCGAGACGCTCGGCGGCCTGATGATCTCGGGCGGCGAGGTCGATCTCGGCGCCGGAGGGGAAGCCTCGATCGCCTCCACGGCGATCACGCTCGACGGCACCGGCAGCGCGATCCTCGGCTCCGGGACGGTGATCCTGAACGGGGCGGTGACCGTCGAGTCCGGCTCGACCTCGATCGCGCCGGCCGTCTCCCTGAACGACAACGCCCGATCGATCTCGGTGGCCTCGGGCGCGGGCCTGACGATCTCCGGGGTGATCGCGCCCGGGACCGCCGCGATGGGCGGGATCAAGAAGGCCGGCGATGGCACGTTGACCATCTCCGGGACCAATACCTACACCGGGACGACGGAGGTCGATGACGGCACGCTCGCCCTGGCCAACTCCATCGGCGCCTCGATCGCGGGGCCTCTGGTGATCGGCGACGGGATCGGCGCCCCGGATTCGGCGGTCGTCACCACCCTCGGCGACCAGCTCGCCGGCTCCCCCGCCGTGACGGTCAACAGCGACGGCCTGTTCCTGTTCGACTCCAAGGCGAGCGAGGTCGTCGGCGCCCTGCTGATCCAGGGGGGCACGGTCGATCTCACGAGCGACCCGAGCGACTCGATCACGCCGACCTCGCTGACCTTCGGCACCGGCGGGGGCCAGATCCTCGGCGGAGGGCCGACGTACCTGAGCAGCGACCTGAACGTCTCGGCCGGCGCGGTCACCATCTCCGCCGGGCTGGTCCTGAACGACGACGCCCGGGTCGTCTCCGTGTCGCCCGGGGCGACGCTGAGCGTCTCCGGCGTGATCTCGGCCGGGACCGCGATCTCCGGCGGGATCGAGAAGACCGGGGGAGGAACGCTGATCCTCTCCTCCTCGAACACCTTCACCGGCGACGTCCTGGTCGATGACGGCACGCTCGTCCTGGACAGCGAGACCGGCTCCTCGGTCCTGGGCGACCTGGTCGTCGGCGACGGCCTCGGCGGTTACGAATCGGCCGTGGTCACCAGCACCGGCGGGCAGATCGGCGACCCGCCGACCCTCACCGTCAACAGCGACGGCTTCTTCGAGGTGCTCCCCGGCGCGACCGAGACCTTCGGCGACGTGACGGTCCACAACGGCGTGATCCAGGTCGATTCGGGGGCGAACCTCTCGTTCCCGACCGGCACCCTGGACCTCTACGGGGGCACGATCACCGGCGCGGGGAGCATCAACCCGGGCCTGGTCATCAACAGCTACGCCACGGGCGGGCTCGCCTCGATCACCGTCTCGACGATCAACCAGACCTACAACCAGGCGGTCGACTACAACGTCGAGTACGACGGCCCCGGCTACGCCCAACTGACCGTCACCTCGACGATCTACGGAGTCGGCCTGACCAAGACCGGCGAGGGGAACCTGTCCCTCGACGGCACGAGCTACTACTACGGGACGACCGACATCCTCGAAGGCTCCGTGTACGTCGATGGCTCGATCGCCAGCTCGTACGTCCTCCTGGACGGCGGGGGCCTCCTGGGCACCGGCCAGGTGGGACAGGTCGGCTCCGAAGGAGAAGGCGGCTATCTCCATCCCGGCGACGACCTCGGCACGTTGAGCTCGTACAGCGTCTCGCTCGACCCCACGATCGATTTCGCCGTCGATCTCCGGAGCCCGAGGAGGGGCAGTTCAGCCAGCTCTCGGTGGCCGGGACGGTCCAGCTCAACGACGCCACCCTCGACGTGTACTTCCCCGAGACGCCCCCGATCGGGTCAACCTTCACGGTGATCGAGAACGACGGGTCCGACCCGATCCTCGGCGAGTTCAACAACGTCCCCCAGACGCCCAAGGGCGTGGTCCTGAACCTGGACGGCGACCCGGATTACTATGGGGGCCAGAGGCTCCTGGCCAACTACAATGGCGGGGACGGCAACGACTTCACGCTGACCGTGGTGGCCCCGGCGATCGCCAAGGACGAGACCGAGTCCCTGGCCGAGAACTCGGGCCAGCCCGGGAGCGTCCCGAGCTCGCCGCCGACGTTCTTCGTCTCGGCCCCCGGCGTCCTGGCCAACGACGTCGATCGCAATGACCTGCCCCTCCGCGCCAGCTCGTGACCGGCCCGCTGCACGGGACGCTCACGCTCAACGGAGACGGCTCGTACACCTACGTCCCGGCCCTGGGCTACACCGGCACGGACAGCTTCACCTACTTCGCCGCCGACGCCCTGTTCCACTCGACCGACCCGAACGCCGCCCAGGCCGACGCCAGCGCCTTCGGCACCGTCACGTTCTTCATCAACGCCACCGCCAACAGCCCGGTGGCCAGCGACGACTCCGCCACCGCCCAGGAGAACCAGCCGTTCCTCTCCGAATTCCCGGGCGTCCTGAGTAACGACTTCAGCCCCCAGGGCCTGCCGATGACGGCCAGCCTCGTGGCCAACGCCACTCACGGCTCCGTCTCGCTGGACCCGGACGGCACCTATGTCTACTTCCCCTCGCCCAATTACACCGGGTCCGACTCGTTCACCTATGTCGCCGTGGACAGCAACGGCTACTCCAGCCCGGTGGCCACGGTCCACCTCGTCGTGATGCCCGTGGATCAGCCGCCGACGGCCTCCGACGTGAGCTTCTCGACCAACGAGGACGCCCCGCTGAACGTCGCCGGTCCCGGCCTCCTGGCCTTCGCGACCGACCCCGACACCGCCGTCAGCGACCTCCGGGCGTTCGTGGTCAACAACCCGTCTCACGGCTCGGTCACCCTGAATCCCGACGGCTCGTTCTCGTACCAGCCGGACCCGCTGTTCCAGGGCACGGACAGCTTCTCCTACCGGGTCTTCGACGGCACCCTGTACAGCGACGTGGCCACGGCCTTCGTTTCGGTCAACTTCGTCGATCACGCCCCGACGGCCCGCGACGACGCCTACGTGTCCTCCGAGGACTCCTCGCTCTCGATCCCGGCCGGATCGGGCGTCCTGGCCAACGACTCCGACCCGGACAACAACCAGTTCGCCGAGGGCGTCCAGACCCTCTCGACGATCCTCGTCGATCAGCCGCTCCACGGGACCGTCTTCCTCAACTCCGACGGCTCGTTCGATTACTTCCCCAACGACCCGCTCTATCACGGGCTGGACTCGTTCAGCTACCGGGCGACCGACGGCACGCTCTCCAGCAACCTGGCCACGGTCACGATCGCGATCAACTCGGTCGATCACGCCCCGATCGCCTTGCCCGACTCGTTCACGACGAACGAGGACGCCCCGCTCGTGGTCGCCTCGCCCGGCGTCCTGGGCAATGACTTCGACCCCGACAACACGCCGGACGCCCCCGACGCCCAGACCCTCAGCGCCTTCCTCGTGGACGGCCCGAGGCACGGGACCGTCTCTCTGAACTCCGACGGCTCGTTCACTTACATCCCGGACGCCCACTACTACGGCCCGGACCGCTTCACGTACCAGGTCTCCGACGGCCAGACCCTCAGCGACGTGACCATCGCCAACCTGTTCGTCAACTTCGTCCCGACCGCGCCGACGGCCTCCCCGATCGCCTTCACCGGCGTCGAGGACTCGACGATGACCGTCCTGGCCCCGGGCGTCCTGCTGACCGACTCCAACCCCGACGGCGACCTGCCGACGATCGTCGTGGACGACGCCCCCCAGCACGGCGAGCTCGTCCTCTTCCCCGACGGCTCGTTCACCTACGCCCCGGCGGCCAATTACAACGGCCCGGACAGCTTCACCTATCACCTCGTGAGCGCCTCCGGCCTGACCAGCGCCCCGGCCACGGTCTCCCTGAGCCTGATGGCCGTCCCCGATGCCCCGGTCGGCACCCCGGACTCGTACTCGACCAACGAAGGCTCGCCGATCACCGTCGGCGCCGGCGGCGTCCTGGTCAATGACGTGAACGTGGACGGCGACACGCTCCGGGCCGAACTCGTCTCCGCCCCGGCTCACGGGACGGTCTCGCTGAACCCCGACGGGACGTTCACCTACACCCCGGCGGCATACTTCCACGGGACCGACACGTTCTCCTACGTGCCGGTGAACACCACGCTCTCCGGCTCGCCCACCGTGGTCAGCCTGACGGTCAATTTCGTGCCGACCGCGCCGACGGCCGCGCCCGACAGCTTCTCGACCAACGAGGACTCGTCGCTGACGGTCTCCGCCCCCGGCATCCTCGTCAACGACGCCTTCCCCGACGGGCCGCCGACGATCTCCGTCGACAACGGCCCGGCCCACGGCGTCCTGAATCTCTCCGACGACGGCTCGTTCACCTACGTCCCGGCGGCCAACTACAACGGCCCGGACAGCTTCACCTACCACCTCGCCAACGACTCGGGGATGACCAGCGCCTCGGTCACGGTCTCCCTGACCGTCGTGCCCGTCCCCGACGCCCCGATCGGCACCCCGGACTCGTACTCGACCACCGAGGGCTCGCCGATCACCGTCGGCGCCGGCGGCGTCCTGGTCAATGACGTGAACGTGGACGGCGACGCCCTCCACGCCGAGCTGGTCGCCGCCCCGACTCACGGGACGGTGGTCCTCAACGCCGACGGCTCGTTCACCTACACCCCGGCGGCCCACTACAACGGCCCGGACAGCTTCACCTACGTGCCGGTGAATACCTCCCTCTCCGGCTCGCCCACCGTCGTCAACCTGACCGTCAGCCCGGTCCCGACCGCGCCGACGGCCGCCCCGGACAGCTTCACGACCAACGAGGACTCGCCGCTGACGGTCTCCGCCCCCGGCATCCTCGTCAACGACGCCTTCCCCGACGGGCCGCCGACGATCTCCGTCGACAACGGCCCGGCCCACGGCGTCCTGAATCTGTCCGACGACGGCTCGTTCACCTACGTCCCGGCGGCCAACTACAACGGCCCGGACAGCTTCACCTATCACCTCGCCAACGACTCGGGGATGACCAGCACCTCGGTCACGGTCTCCCTGACCGTCGTGCCCGTCGCCGACGCCCCGGTCGCCGTCGATGACTCCTATTCCACGAACGAGAACGCCTCGCTGACGGTCAACGCCTCGGGCGTCCTGACCAACGACGTGAACGTGGACGGCGACACGCTCCACGCCGAGCTGGTCTCCGCCCCGGCACACGGGACGGTCTCGCTGAACTCCGACGGGACGTTCACCTACACCCCGGCGGCGTACTTCCACGGGACCGACACGTTCACGTACAACGCCGTGAACACCTCGAAGCGAGGCGTCCTCCCGGCGACGGTCACGATCACCGTGAACCCGGTCCCGGTCCCGCCGACGGCCGTGAATGACGCCTTCACCCTGAAGGAAGACCAGACCCTCACCATCGCCGGCCCCGGCATCCTCCTGAACGACGCCAACCCCGACGGCGGGACGCCCACGATCACCGTCGTGAACGGGACGCAGGACGGCACCTTGACGGTCTCTCCGTCGGGCGGGATCACCTACGTCCCGTCGGCGAACTTCAACGGGTCGGACAGCTTCACGTATTACCTGACGAACCTCGCCGGCCAGAACAGCGGGACGGCCACCGTCTCGCTGACGATCACGCCGGTCCCCGACGCCCCGGTGGCCGTCGCCGACGCCTTCACGACGAACGAGGGGTCGCCTCTCGTCGTGAGCCACAACGGCGTCCTCCGCAACGACACGAACGTGGACGGCGACGCCCTCCACGCCGAGCTCGCCGACGCCCCGAGCCACGGCTCCGTGGCCCTCAACGCCGACGGGACGTTCACCTACACGCCGGACCTCCACTTCTTCGGGACCGACTCGTTCACCTACAACGCGGTGAACACGTCCCTGAGCAGCGTCAGCCCGGCGACCGTGACCATCACCGTCCGCCCGGTGCCCACCGCGCCGACGGCGGCCGACGATCACTTCTCCCTCCTGGAGGACCAGACGCTCTCGGTGCCCGCGCCGGGCCTCCTCCTGAACGACACCAACCCCGACGGCGGGACGCCGAAGATCACGATCGACAACGCCCCGCTCCACGGCGGCCTCTCGGCCAACGCCGACGGCTCGTTCACCTACGTCCCGATGCCGAACTACAACGGCCCGGACAGCTTCCAGTATCACCTGACCAGCGCCGCCGGCCTGACCAGCGCCCCGGCGACGGTCTCCCTGACCGTGGTCTCGGTCGCCGACGCCCCGGTGGCGATCAATGACGCCTATTCGACCAACGAGAACTCGCCGCTCGTGGTCAGCGAGTCGGGCGTGTTCCAGAACGACGTGAACGTCGATGGCGACACGCTCCACGCCCAGCTCGTGGACGCCCCGAGCCACGGCAGCGTCTCGCTGAACGCCGACGGGACGTTCAGCTACACCCCGGCCCCGAACTTCCACGGGACCGACTCGTTCACCTACCTCGCCGTGAACACCTCGCTGGCCAGCGCCTCCCCGGCGACGGTCACGATCACGGTCCGCCCGGTCAACCAGGCCCCGGTGGCCATCGCCGACGCCTTCAACACCGACGAGAACCGGACGCTGACGATCCCCGCCCCGGGGATCCTCGGCAACGATTCGGACGCCGAAGGGCCGGACATCACGGCCGTCCTGATCAACACCACCCAGCACGGGACGCTCTCGCTGCACCCCGACGGCTCGTTCGTGTACGTGCCCGGGGCCGGCTTCTCGGGCGTGGATACGTTCACCTATCGGGCGTCCGACGGCCAGCTCTCCAGCCCGCCGACGACCGTCACGATCAACGTCGGGGCGATCGCGGCCACCACCGTGGCGCTCGACCCCGCCAGCGACACCGGGGTCTCCAGCACCGACCGGATCACCAACGACAAGACGCCGACGTTCCTCGGGACGACGGCGGCCGGGGTCACGGTGAAGCTGTTCGCCCAGCCCCTCGGCTCGACGGCCGCCCCGACGCTCGTCGGCACGACCACGGCCGACGACTACGGCAACTACCGGGTCACCTCCAACCCCCTGGCCGACGGCCAGTACGCCTTCGTCGTCGCGACGTTCCGGCCCGACGGCCTGCCCACCGGGGCCTCGATCGCCGGAGGCACGTTGATGATCGACACGGTCGCGCCGACGCTCCAGAGCACCAGCTCGACCCGAAGACCGGCCAGGTCTACCTGGTCTTCAGCGACGGGGCCTCCGGGATGTCCGAGACGAGCATGGGCACCGTGACCAACTACGCCTTCGCCAAGCTCTTCACGAATTCCCCGAGGGCGTTCGCCGTCAACAGCGCCACCTGCCTGAACACCGGGGCGCCCGGATCTCCGCAGACGGTGGTGCTGAACGTCTTCAAGGGCCACGGCCTGAAGAAGGGCAAGTACCTCCTCGGCGTGATCTCCGGCGGGATCACCGACATGGCCGGCAACGCCATGAACGGGGCCCTGGTCAGCGGGTTCCCGACCGGCACCGGCACCTCGGGCACCGGCTTCTCGGCCGAGTTCGTGAACAACGGCCACGACATCTCCACCGCCGTGCAGACCGGCCAGTTCGTGCCGGTCGTCTCGGCCCAGCCGGGCAAGGCGCCGACGATCAGCTACACCACGGCGACCTCGCCGACGGCCCTCCCCTCCGGCCCTCTCTCGCAGAGCGGCAAGAAGAAGGGCCACCACGCCAAGCCCGCCGCGGTCTCGGCCCAGTCCGTGACCTCCCCGGCCCTCCACAAGCTCTCGATCGCCCACCGGGCCCGCAAGGCCCATTGATCGATCGCCGGGCGAAGCCCGTGGAAACCGCGAGAGGCCCCGCGTCGCCCACCAGGCGGCGCGGGGCCTTCCTCGTTCGCGATCAAATCACGATCCCCGAAGCGGCCCACGACGCCGGCAACGGCGCCTCGACGCTCAGGGCCTCGTCCCGGATCGGGTGGCGGAACCCCAGCGATCGCGCATGGAGGGCGATCCCCTCGGGGAAGCCCACGGTCGATCCATACGCCGAATCGCCCAGGATCGGCGCCCCTCGCGAGGCCGATTGGACCCGCAATTGATGGGTCCGGCCGGTCTCGGGGAGGAGCCGGAGGAGGCTCGTCCGTTCGGGGAGGGACGACGCCTCGACCCTCTCGAACCGGGTGAAGGCCCGGCGGGCCCGGGGCGTCCCGGCCCGGCAGACCTGGACCCGGCCCAGCCCGGTGTCCTCCTCGTACAGCCAGTCTTCCCATTCGCCCCGATCGATGGGAAGCTCGCCCGAGACGGCCGCGAGGTATTGCTTGCGGACGCTTCGCGAGGCGAATTGTTCGGCCATCCTCCGGGCCGCCTTGGGCGTCTTCGCCCAGAGCAGGACGCCCGAGACCGGCGAATCGAGCCGATGGACCGTCCCGAGATACGCCGGGGGCGCCCCGTCCCGGTCGAGATACGCCCGGACCTGCATCTCGGCCGAGCCGGGCCGCCCCTGGGTGGCGGTCCCGGCCGGCTTGTCGATGGCCAGCAAGTGGGCGTCTTCGAAGAGGATCGAGAGCATCGCGGACCGAGGATCAGAGGGGCGGATTGGCCCCGGTCATGTCGGCCGGTCCGGCCGAGGGCGCTCCTCCGCCGAAGCTGGGGACGCCGCCCGCGCCGCCGGCCGAGACGCCGCCGCCGTCGGCCGGCGCGCCGGACGGCATCCCGCCCGGGTCTCTTCCGCCCGGCGCATAGTTGCCGAGAGGTCCGTAGGGCGAGGCCCCCACCGGGCCCGTCGGCGACGCCGGACCGATCGTGCTGGTGTGGCCGCCGGAGCCGAACGCGGCCGGTCGGGCCTCGCTCGCCCCCGGGGGCTCGGGCGGGATCTCCCGACGCGTCATCAGGCTCTTGCAGCCGGTCGTCGAGATCAGCAAACCGAGCCCGCAAGCCGCCAGTTTCCAGCCGTTGCGCCGATCCATCGGCAGGGCCTCCGTGTCCGTGGAGTCGAGGGATTGCGATCCCCCGGCGCCCGTCCTGGGGCCGAGGGAGACGAGTCGAGAGGGGAAGTTCGCGGGCATCCTAGCGATTTCCCCCGGGGCGTCAACCCTTCGCGGCCTGGTACCGCCTGGTGACCTCGTCCCAGTTCACCACGTTCCAGAACGCGGCGATGTAGTCCGGCCTCTTGTTCTGGTAGTCGAGGTAATAGGCATGTTCCCACACGTCGAGGCCCAGGATCGGCGTGCCCGAGCCGTCCATCAACGGGCTGTCCTGGTTCGGCGTCGAGGTCACGGCCAGCTTGCCGCCCTTCACGACCAGCCACGCCCAGCCCGAGCCGAACCGCCCGGCCGCCGCCTTCGAGAACGCGTCCTTGAACGCGGAGAACCCGCCGAGGTCCGCCGCGATCGCCTCGCCGATCGCCCCGGTCGGCTCGCCCCCGCCGCCCGGCTTCATCACGGTCCAGAACAGCGAGTGATTGGCATGCCCGCCCGCGTTGTTGCGGACGACCGTGCGGATCGACTCGGGGACCTGGTCCAGGTGCTGGATCAGCTGCTCGACCGGCTGCTCCTGCAACTGGGGATGGTCCTTCAGCGCGTTGTTGGCGTTGGTGATGTACGCCTGATGATGCTTGTCGTGATGGATCTCCATCGTCTTCGGGCCGATGTGAGGCTCCAGGGCCTCCTTCGGGTACGGAAGGGGGGGCAGGGTGTACTCGGGCACGGAAGTCGTCTCCTGGATGCTCTCGATGGGTCGGTCGCGACCGTCGCCAGGTTACCACAGCCTCCCCGGGCCGAACCACCACCCAATCCCCGCCCGACCGTCCCCCGATTCCCCTCCCGGGCCCCTTCCTGATACGATGCAGGCGACCCCCTCCCGCACTCCGGGCACCGCCACCGATGAGCACGATCCTGGGAATCTCGGCCTACTACCACGACTCGGCCGCCGCCCTGGTGATCGACGGCCGGATCGCCGCCGCCGCCCAGGAGGAGCGCTTCACCCGCAAGAAGCACGACCCGGATTTCCCCGCCAACGCCGTGGCCTTCTGCCTCGAATCCAGCGGGTTGAAAGCGTCGGACCTCGACTGGGTGGGCTTCTACGACAAACCTTTGAAGAAGTTCGAGCGATTGCTCGAAACCTACCTCGCCTTCGCCCCCAGCGGCTTCCTCTCCTTCCGCCAGGCCGTCCCCACCTGGACCCGGACCAAGCTGTTCCTGCCTCGCGAGCTGCGCAAGGGCCTCCCGGGATTCACCAAGCGATTCGTGTTCACCGACCACCACGAATCCCACGCCGCCAGCGCGTTCTTCCCCTCGCCGTTCGACGAGGCCGCGATCCTCACCCTGGACGGCGTGGGCGAATGGGCCACCGCCAGCTTCGGGGTGGGCCGAGGCAACCGGATCGAGCTCCTCGGCCAGCTCGCGTTCCCCCACTCGCTGGGCCTTTTGTACTCGGCGTTCACCTCGTTCTGCGGGTTTCGCGTCAACAGCGGCGAATACAAGCTGATGGGGCTGGCGCCCTATGGCGAGCCTCGGTTCGTGAAGACCATCCATGAAAACCTGATCGATTTGAAGCCCGACGGCTCGTTCCGGATGGACCAATCGTTCTTCCGCTACGCCAACGGGCTGACGATGACGTCGCCGAAGTTCGCCCGCCTCTTCGGAGGGCCGGCGAGGCGTCCCGAGGCGCTGTTGACCGCCCGGGAGATGGACCTCGCCGCGTCGGTCCAGGTCGTGACCGAGGAGGTCATGATGAGGATGGCCCGGTCCCTCCACCAGCGGACGGGCCTCGATCGCCTCTGCCTGGCCGGAGGGGTCGCCTTGAACTGCGTGGCGAACGGCAAGATCCTCCGCGAAGGCCCGTTCCGCGACCTCTGGATCCAGCCGGCCGCCGGTGACGCCGGAGGGGCCCTGGGCGTCGCCCAGTTCATCCATCATCAATTGCTCGATCGGCAGCGAACGCCCGATCCGATCGACTCGATGTCCGGCGCCCTGCTCGGCCCGGAGTTCACCGACGACCAGATCGCCCGCTTCCTCCGATCGGTCGAGGCGCCGTACCACCTCTGCGAGACCGACGACGAGCTTTGCGAGACGACGGCCGCCGCGTTGGCGGATGGCCAGGTCGTCGGCTGGTTCCAGGGCCGGATGGAGTTCGGCCCGAGGGCCCTGGGGGCGCGGAGCATCCTGGGCGACCCTCGCGACCGGGCCATGCAGACGACGATGAACCTGAAGATCAAGTTCCGCGAGTCGTTCCGCCCGTTCGCCCCGGCCGTCCTGGCGGAGCGGGCCTCGGAATGGTTCGACATGAGACCGGATGTCGAAAGCCCCTACATGCTGATCGTGGCGAACGTCCGCGAGGAGCACCGGATCGCCGCCCCTCCGGGCACGGAATCCCTGCAAGGCATCGACAAGCTGAAGGTGCCGAGGAGCACGATCCCGGCGGTGACCCACGTCGATCATTCGGCGAGGGTGCAGACCGTCGATCGCCTCCGCAATCCCCTGTTCCACCGCCTGATCTCGGCCTTCGACCGCCGGACGGGCTGCCCTGTGGTTGTGAACACAAGCTTCAACGTGAGGGGCGAGCCGATCGTCGGCAGCCCGGCCGACGCCTACCGGTGCTTCCTCGCCACCGACATCGATTGCCTCGCGATCGGCCGCGCATTCCTGAGAAAGACCGAGGCCCCGGCCCTGGCGCAAGAGGCGATCGCCGCGCACCTCGCGCAATTCCCTCTCGATTAGATTCGCCCCGAAACGACCGAGAACGCCCCGTCATGGCCATGCCCCCGATCGTCTGGCGGCCCGACCGCAAGCTCCTGAACGAGTTCGCCGAAGGCTGGATGTTCGCCTTCGGGATGGTCGGCGCCTTCTCGGCCCTGATGAAGGGAAACACCCGCGCGGCGATCGTCCTATGGATCGTCGCCGTGGCCGGCCGGGCCGTCGGCCTGCTCCGCCCCCAATGGCTGAGGCCCCTGTTCGTCGGCCTGACGCTGGCCACCTGGCCGATCGGCTGGGTGGTCTCGAACCTGATTTTGATCGTCGTCTACTTCGGCCTCTTCACGCCGATCGCGGCGATCTTCAAGCTCTCCGGACGCGACGCCATGAAGCGCCGATTCGATCCCTCGGCCGAGACCTACTGGGAGACGTATCCGGCGGACGCCTCGAAGGAGCGCTACCTCCGGCCATTCTGAGCGCCGGTCGGTCGGTCGGTCGGTCGGTCGGCGGGCCCGAGGAGTCCGGGCTCAGCCCGGTTCGGTCGGGTCCTCGGGCCGGACCAGGAACGCCCCGGTGGTCTCGGTCCCGGACCCCAGGGCGCGGTGGGCCTCGTTGAGGCTCACGGTAATCGTGAGCCCCTCGGTGCTTTGCGGGGGGTCGGCCGGGGCGTCGGCCCCGAGGGGCCGGGGCTCGGGGACCTGGGGCCGATTCTCGGCCCACCAGAGGCGGGCGTCCTCGTTGGTCCAGGCGCCGAAGGCCGAGCACTGGCGGAGCCGGGCCAGGAGGTCCGAGGCGCCGGACGGCCGGTCGGCGGGCTTCTTGGCCAGGCAGGCCAGGACCAGGGACTCCAACGCCGGGTCGATCGCCCGGCCCAGCGAGCGAGACGGCGCCGTCGGGTCGCGGCTCAGGTGGTCGCTGAGGATCTCCATGGCCGAGGCCCCGGCGAACGCCGGCAGGCCGGTCAGGAGGAAATAGGCGACGGCCCCCACCGCGTACAGGTCGCTCTGGGCGTCGGCCGAGTCGGGGTTGCGGATCGCCTCGGGCGAGAGGTACTGGGGCGTCCCGGTGATCGAGCCGGCCATGGTCAGGCCCGGGTCGGTGTTCCTCGCCTCGCGGACCAGGCCGAAGTCCAGGACCTTCACGAAGTCGTAGAGGCCGCCTCGCTCGCAGATCATCAGGTTCGCCGGCTTGATGTCGCGATGGATCAGGCCCATGCGATGCGCCTCCTCCAGGGCGGAGGCGACCTGGATCAAGAGGTGGATCACCCGGGCCTCGGGCAGGGGGCCGAAGCGGCGGACCAGGCGCTCCAGGTCGATCCCCGGGAGGTACTCCATCGCGTAGTAGAAGATCCCCTCGGGGGTCCGGCCGAAGTCGAAGATCGTGATCGTGTTGGGGTGGTTCAGGCGGCTGGTGAGCTGGACCTCGCGCTCGAACCGGAGGAGCTCCCGGACGTTGGGCCGGACGGCCGACAGGAGCTTGATCGCCGTGGGGCGGCGGAGCATGGCGTGGCTGGCGCGATAGACGGCGCCCATGCCCCCCTGGCCCAGCTTCTCCTCCAGCGTGTACTGGCCGAGCTGGCGGGCCCGGAGCTCCGCCTGGCGGACCCGTCGCTCGGCGCAACGGGCCCGGCCGGTCAGGTCCGAGACGTTCCTCGCCGCCAGGAGGTTGGCCACGTAGCTGACCAGGAGGAGGCCCAGCAGGGACCAGATCGTCCTCCTCAAGATCCAGAGGGGCCGAAACGCCTCGGCCACGTCCACCTCGGTGGTCACGCCCATCCCGTAGTCGGGCAGCCACCTCCAGGCGCCCACGACGGGGACTCCGCGATAGTCGTTGTAGCCGACCGGGTCGATCCCGGCTCGGCCGGCGGCCAGGGACGCGGCCATCTTGGTCAAGGGCTGCTCGCGGCGCTCGACGGTCGGCCGGAAGCCGGTCGTCATGTCGCCTCCGGGGTCGCGGATCTCCAGACCCAGCATCGACCTCGCCCCAGGGGAGTCGCCGAGCAGGCCCAGGGGGCGGATCTGGTGGTCGAACCGGCTCTGCGAGAGCATCCGGCCGCGATCGTCCACGGCGTAGGTCTCCCCCGTGGTGCCGAACCGGGCGACCTGGAGGATCTGGGTGAACCCGCCTTCGGGCCGGATTCGCACGCCCAGGGCCGCGAGCACCTCGCCCCGGGCCGACCGCAGGGGGACGGCCACGAGCATCGTCGGCGCCCCGAGCTCGGGACGGCCCTCGGCGTTGGGCAACGGCACCTCGGCGGGGAACGGCCGCGAGACGGCCGCCCGCCCGCCCAGGGCGCGGCCCACGGCGTCGGACCGCTCGGCCAGGGCCCGGTCTCCCACGCTCGCGTCTTCGGACGCTCCCACGGTCCTCCCCGTCCGATCGACCACCACGAACCCCGCGTAGCCCTGCGCCGAGGTCGGCGGCCCCAGGATCGCGCGGAGGGCCTTCGAGGCCGGGCTGGCGATCAGGTCGGACCGAGGGACGTCCTCGCCGGCCGGCCCCCGGAGGGCCAGGAGCTCGGCCGTCGCGGCGAAGACCCGGGGGTCGTGCGCCAGGTTCGTGGCCACGGTCTCCTGCCCCTGGAGCCACAGCGTCATGGCCGTCACGTTCGCCGCCAGGGTGGTCTCCAGGGCGTTGGACAGCTCCTGGGTCTTCGCTCTCTCGACGGTCCAGAGCGACCAACCTCCGACGGCCGCCAGCAACGCCAGGGTGACCGGCGGGGCCAGCCGCCCCAGCCACCGACGGCCCGGGCCCGGGCCGTCCTCCGAGAGCGACCGAGGCCCCCCCGGCTCCCCGCTCGAACCGCTCATGTGCTCCGCCTCCGGCCCGCCACGACCACCCGGGACCGCCGCCGGCGGGGACGAAATCCCCGCGGACGGGCCCACGTCACCCATCGTTCATACCGCCGATCCGCCCGGAACCTGAACCGGGCCGTCGGATCACGTCCCTCGATCCGGGGCCCGACCCGAAGCGGTCGGCCGGAGGGCCGTCCCATCGCGAGGGCGGCGAGGATCGGCCGGGGCCCGGAGGAGTTCGGCATCACGTCTCGGTCGGAAACGACTCGACGCCGAGGGGGGAGACGGGTCTCCCCCCTCGGCGTCGCATCGGCGATCGGAGTCCTTCGGATCCGCGATCTTCAGCGCACCGAGCCCTCGACCCGGGCGGCGCCCTTCTCCTCGTCTTCCTTGATGTTGGTGATCATGGCCTCGGTCGTCAGCATGAGCGCGGCGATCGAGGCGGCGTTCTGGAGGGCCGAGCGGGTCACCTTCGTCGGGTCGACGATCCCGGCCTCGAACATGTCCACATAGTCGCCCGTGTTGGCGTTGAAGCCCATCGCGCCGGGCCGCGACTTGACCTCCTCGGCCACCACTCCGCCGTCGTGCCCGCTGTTGCCGGCGATGTGGCGGACGGGCTCTTCCAAGGCGCGGATCACGATCGAGGCGCCGAGCTTCTCGTCGCCGTGGAGCGTCCCGTGGAGCTTCTCGACGGCCGGGATCACTCGCAACAGGGCGGTCCCGCCGCCGGGGACGATCCCTTCCTCGGCCGCCGCTCGGGTGGCGTGGAGGGCGTCCTCGACCCGGGCCTTCAGCTCCTTCATCGCCGCTTCCGTGGCGGCGCCGACGTTGATCAGCGCCACACCGCCGGAGATCTTCGCGAGCCTCTCCTGGAACTTCTCCTTGTCGTACTCGCTCTCGGTCTCGTCGATCTGGCGGCGGAGCTGGTCGATCCGCTTCTGGATCTCGGCGCGCTCGCCGTGCCCCTGGATCAGCGTGGTCGAGTCCTTGTTGATCTTGACCTGCTTGGCCCGGCCGAGCTGGCTCGTCTGGATGTTCTCCAGCTTCTGGCCGAGGTCCTCGCTGACGACCGTGCCGCCGGTGAGGATCGCCATGTCCTGGAGCATCGCCTTGCGGCGGTCGCCGAAGCCCGGGGCCTTCACGGCGCAGACGTTCAACACCCCCCGGAGCTTGTTGACGACCAGGGCCGCCAGGGCCTCGCCGTCCACGTCCTCGGCGACGATCACCAGGGGCTGGCCGCTCTGCGCGACCTTCTCCAGGAGGGGGACCATGTCGCGGAGGTTGCTGATCTTCTTCTCGTGGAGGAGGATCAACGGCTCGTCGAAGATCGCCTCCATCGTCGTCGGGCTCGTGACGAAGTAGGGCGAGAGGTAGCCCTTGTCGAACTGCATCCCCTCGACGAATTCGAGCGTCGTGGAGGCCGTCTTGCCCTCCTCGACGGTGATCACGCCGTCCCGGCCGACGCGCTCGACCGCGTCGGCGAGCATGTCGCCGATCGCCTTGTCGTTATTGGCCGAGATCGCGCCGACCTGGGCGATTTGAGCCTTGGAATCGACGGGCCGGGAGACCTTCGAATGAAGCTCCTCGACGGCCGCCTCGACGGCCTTCTCGATCCCCCGGCGGACGGCCGTGGGGTTGGCCCCATACGACACGGTCCGAAGCCCTTCGCGGAAGATCGCGCGGGCCAAAATCGTGGCGGTGGTGGTGCCGTCTCCGGCGACGTCCGAGGTCTTGCTGGCGACCACGTTCACGAGCTTCGCGCCCATGTTCTCGAACGGGTCGGCCAGCTCGATTTCCTTCGAGACGGTCACGCCGTCCTTCGTGACGGTCGGCCCGCCGAAGGACTTGGCCAGGATCACGTTGCGGCCGGTGGGGCCGAGGGTCGTCCCGACGGCATGGGCCAGGGTATCGACGCCTTCCAGCATCTTCCGGCGGGCGGCATCAGAAAACAGGAGCTGCTTAGGCACGGGTATTCTCCCGTAGGGTGCATGAAATGCACCGTCATGTCGGGTGCATGAAATGCACCAACAGGCATGCTCGTTCCGGTCAGGATGACGGCCGTTGGCCGCCGCATGCCCTGGTGCATTTCATGCACCCTACAGACGGTGGGTTTCACCCACCCTACATGTTAGAGGATCTTGGCCAGGATGTCGGTCTCGCGGAGGATCTTGACTTCCTCGCCGTCGACCTTGATGTCGGTGCCGGAGTACTTGCCGAAGAGGACCTCGTCCCCCTCCTTCACGCCGATCGGGCTGCGCTCGCCGCTGTCGAGCATCTTGCCGGGGCCGACCGCGAGGACCTTGCCGCGCTGGGGCTTCTCCTTGGCGGTGTCCGGCAGGACGATCCCGCCGGCCGTCTTCTCCTCGGCCTCGATCTGCTGGATCACCACGCGGTCTTCGAGCGGACGGATCTTCAGGGCCATGATGACGAAATCCCCTCGGGATGATGGCTGGATCGTGAAAGTTTCCGAAGTTGATGGATGCAGGACGGGGTTCCGGGTGGCATGCTCACGTCCTCGTGAGCATGTCTTCGATTCATGTCGGACCGAAGACATGCTCACGAGGACGTGAGCATGCCACCCGAGACCTTCGATCACATCATGCCGCCCATGCCGCCCATGCCGCCCATGCCGCCCATCCCGCCGTGGTCGTGGTGGTCGTGGCCGGCGGCTTCCTTCTTCTTTTCCTTCTTCTCGACGATGATCGCCTCGGTCGTCAGGAGGAGGCCGGCGACGCTGGCGGCGTTCTGGAGGGCCGAGCGGGTGACCTTGGCCGGGTCGACGATCCCGGCGGCCAGCATGTCGCCCCAGTGGCCGTTCTCGGCGTTGTAGCCGTACTTCGGGTCGTTGGACTTGCTGATCTTCGAGACCACGACGGCGCCATCCAGGCCCGCGTTCTCGGCGATCGAGCGGGCGGGGGTCTCCAGGGCCCGGCGGACGATCGCCACGCCGTGGGCCTCGTCGCCGGTCAGGCCGAGGTCGTCCTTCAGCGAGGAGATGGCCCGGATCAGGGCCGTCCCGCCGCCGGGCACGACGCCTTCTTCAATGGCGGCGCGGGTGGCGTGCAGCGCGTCCTCGACCAGCGCCTTGCGCTCCTTCATCTCGGTCTCGGTGGCGGCGCCGACGTTGATCTGCGCCACCCCTCCGGCGAGCTTGGCGAGGCGCTCCTGGAGCTTCTCCTTGTCGTACTCGCTGTCGGTGGTGGTGATCTCGCGGCGGATCAGCTCGGTCCGGCCCTTGATCTCGTCGGAGGTGCCGTGGCCCTCGACGATCGTGGTGTTCTCGCCGTCGATGATGATCTTGCCGGCCCGGCCGAGGTCCGAGAGCTGGACGTTCTCCAGCTCGATGCCCAGGTCCTTGAAGATCGCCTTGCCGCCGGTGAGCACGGCGATGTCGCCGAGCATGGCCTTGCGGCGGTCGCCGTAGCCCGGCGCCTTCACCGCGGCGACCTGGAGGATGCCCCGGAGCTTGTTCACGACCAGGGTGGCCAGCGCCTCGCTCTCCACGTCCTCGGCGATCACCAGGAGCGGCTTGTTCGCCCGGGCGATCTGTTCGAGGAGGGGGATCAGGTGCTTCGGCGTGCTGACCTTCTCCTCATAGATGAGGATATACGGGTCTTCGAGGATGACCTCCTGGCGGTCCGGGTCGGTGACGAAGTGGGGCGAGAGGTAGCCGCGGTCGAACTGCATCCCCTCGACCACGTCGACGGTGGTGTCGAAGCCCTTGCCCTCCTCGACGGTGATCACGCCGTCGGTGCCGACGCGCTCGAAGGCGTCGGCGAGCTTCTCGCCGATGACCTTGTCGTTGTTCGAGGCGATGGCGGCGACCTCGGCGATCTCCTTCTTGCCCTCGACCTTCTTGGCCTGGCCCTTGACGTGCTCGACGACCTGGATGACGGCCTTGTCGATGCCGCGCTTCAGGGCCATCGGGTCGGCGCCGGCGGCGAGGGCCTTGAGCCCCTCGCGGAAGATGGCCTCGGCCAGGACGGTGGCGGTGGTGGTGCCGTCGCCGGCGGCGTCGGAGGTCTTGCTGGCGGCCTCCTTGACGAGCTGGGCGCCCATATTTTCATACGGGTCGGTCAGCTCGATCTCCTCGGCCACGGTCACGCCGTCCTTGGTGACGGTCGGGCGCCCCACCCCTTATCGATCACGGCGTTGCGGCCCCGAGGGCCGAGCGTGCTCTTGACGGCTCGCGCGAGCTTCGTCACGCCGCTGGCCAGCTTCTGGCGGGCCTCCTCGTCGTAGGCCAAAATCTTCGCCACGATGGTTCTCTCCTGGGATCGTCGGCTGGAACGCGCGGGGCCATCGCCGTTCCCGGCGCCCCGCGAGGCTTCGCGAGTGGCCAAATGCAAACCCCGGGCCGCAGGATTTCATGAATTACAAGTCCCTTGCCCGCAAAGCTTTGTGATTTTCTACCCCGGCCCAGGGATCGAACGACCTGCCAATCTGGCAGAGTGCGACGATCATGACAGGGACGATCCGAGGGGTCGAGCGGCCCGCTCAACCGCCGAATTCGCCGGCACAAGTCGGGGTCTGTCTCCCGAATCCGAGCCCGGGTGGCATGCTGACGTCCGTGTCACGCGACACGAAGTTATACCCCCTGAATTGTTCGACAATTTCAAGGGCCTTCGGACGCAACCGACGATTTTTCAAGCGTTTATACGAAGAAACGCCTGAAAATACAATCGCGGCGCGGGGGTATAACTTCGTGTCGCGTGACACGGACGTCAGCATGCCACCCGGCCCGGCATCATCGGAACATGTGCTCTATGAAGATCGCCTAAGGCATTGACAGCGCTGTCCTTGAAAATGTTCTGGCGTCCGACCTCGGGAGCACCTACCCTAGAACGGCTTGCAGGGGCCGTCCCCGCCGAATCGCGAGCAGCACACCCTCGGAGTCGGAACACCATGCGTCGTGCTCGTCTCTTGCTGTCCGTCGGGCTCGCCTTGCTCTGGACGTGGGCCGCCCCGGCGCGGGCCGACTTCCTTTACGTCTCGCGGGACGACGGCACGATCACGCGGATCGACACCGCGACGAAGGCCGAGACGACCTTCGCCAGCACCGGGCTGACGGGGCTTCAGGGCCTGGCGTTCGACGCCTCGGGCAACCTCTACGCCGCCAACTTCAACGGCAACACGATCGAGAAGTTCACGCCGGGGGGCGTCGAGAGCACCTTCGCCCACGCCGGGCTGGGCGCGCCCACCGGCCTGGCGTTCGACGCCTCGGGCAACCTGTACGTGGCCAACCAGAATAGCAACACGATCGAGAGGATCACGCCGGGGGGCGTCCCCAGCACCTTCGCCCACGCCGGTCTGGGCTCTCCCCAGAGCGTGACGGGCCTGGCGTTCGACGGCTCGGGCAACCTGTACGTCGCGATCCTCACGGCGAGCGCGATCGAGAAGATCACCCCGGGGGGCGTCGTCAGCACCTTCGCCAGCACCGGGCTGAGCTTTCCTCAGGGCCTGGCGTTCGACGGCTCGGGCAACCTGTACGCCGCCAACAGCACAAGCAGCTCGATCGAGACGATCACGCCGGGGGGCGTCCCCAGCACCTTCGCCCACCTCGGGCTGAACGCGCCCCGGGGCCTGGCGTTCGACAGCCTGGGCAACCTGTTCGTGGCCGACCCCGGCAATAACACGATCGAGAAGATCACGCCGGGAGGCGTCGTCAGCACGTTCGAGACGGGGGTGGCGGGTTCCAGGCCCCAATTCCTCGCGTTCCAGCCCCGGTCCGTGCCCGAGCCGTCGGCCCTGGCTCTGCTGGGCGTCGGCGGCCTGGCGCTGCTGGCCCACGCCCGACGCAATCGCCGCTCGTCGCCTCGGCCGTCCGAGGCCCCGGGGGTTTGACACGACCCGTCCGCGCCGCGACACTACGGGCGATCCGCTCTCTTCACCGAGGACGCCGCCATGATCCGCACCCTCTCCGCCTTGATCGGGGCCTCGCTGCTGATCCCTGCACTCGCCCCGGCCGACGAGCCGCCGACCGTCCCCCTCTGGCCGGCGAATTACGTGACCATCAAGGGCACGGACAAGGGGGACGCCTTCCACTCGGGCGACGTCCCCACCATCACCGTGTATCTCGCGCCCAAGGAGAAGGCCACCGGCGCGGCCATCCTGATCTGCCCCGGAGGCGGCTACGGCTTCCTCGCCACCGAGCATGAGGGGAAGGCCGTGGCCGATTGGCTGAACTCGATCGGCGTGGCCGGCGTCGTCCTCAAGTACCGGATCGCCCCCAAATATCAGCATCCGGCCCCCCTCGATGACGCCCGGCGCGCGATCCGGATGGTCCGGTGGAAGTCGAAGGAGTGGGGGCTCGACCCGAACCGGGTGGGCGTCCTCGGGTTCTCGGCCGGAGGCCACCTCGCCTCCACGCTCTCGACCCACTGGCGAGACGCCCACCCCTCCCCCGGCGACGCCATCAACGGATTCACCGAGAGGCCCGATGTCTCGATCTTGATCTATCCCGTGATCGCCATCGGGACGCCCCAAGGCCATGCGGGGTCTCGCGACAACCTGCTCGGCAAGGACGCGCCGAAGGACCTCGTGATGAGCCTCTCGAACGAGACGCAGGTCAACGCCCAGACCCCGCCGACGTTCCTCGCCCACACCCTGGCCGACGACGGCGTCCCGGTCGAGAATAGCCTGCTCTACGCGGCGGCCCTGAGGAAGCACAAGGTGCCGTTCGAGCTCCACGTCTTCCAGAACGGCCCCCACGGGCTGGGCCTGGGCACCGGCTGGGAAGGCCACATCCCGCCCGACCCCGCGTTCCAGGCGTGGCCGGGGCTCTGCGCCTCGTGGCTGAAGCTCCACGGGTTCCTGGACAAGAAGTGATCGGAAGGCGCTTCCTCTGTAGAAAACCCGGGATGGAGAGGAATCGAGTCGGTCCGACTTCAATCGGGCCTGCAAAAAGGTCTTGTCTTGTAGGCCCGACTGAAGTCGGACCGACTCGATTCCTCATTCTCAACGGGGTTTTCTGCAGAGCTGAAGGCGCTGCTCTCTCGATTCGAGTCACGGCCGGGTGGCATGCTTACGTCTCCGTAAGCATGTTTTCGTGGAGTGTTTGATCGAAGACATGCTTACGGAGACGTGAACATGCCACCCGGCCGTGACGATCAGGAAGACTGGGCGGCCTGCGTCAACTCTCGCGATCGGCACCGAAGCTCGTTCATGAAGTTGTCGCATCACTTCCTGGAAGCGTCAAACATCTGCAAGGGTGCCGCGCCGGGAAGTTGACTACACTTTACGTTGCAAAGTGGCGAAATGGGCGGGAATCAGGCTGGATTGTCGCGCGCAACGACTCGTGCGCGAGCAAGAATGCTCATGTTAACAATATTCGAGTTGAAAATCGCAAATCCTGTCTCTCTTCGGGGATGCGGCGACTCGTCCCGCGACCCGCCGGGCTCGAAATCCGCGAGAAAGCGCGGTCACTTCGGCGGCCCGCGAGTCATCCACGATTTCACAATCCCAGGAATTATGATGTCTGGAATTGGCTCATGAGAGCTTCGCGGCCGGCGGATTGGGTGATCGTGGAGGCCCCGGCTCGCGATGATCCGTGATGGGCGTGGGGCGTTTCTGGGTGGCCCGCGGTCTGAGGATCGCGAGCTTTGCGGTCGCGCGTCCCGGGGGAAAAAATTGGGAGAGATGGGCCCTTCCGCTGGCCGTGAAGGTGCGTCATAATCCAGGGTCAAGGTGACTGGGGGCCGTCCGGGTCCGGGATCGTGGTGGATCTCGGGCCGTCCTTGGCGGCCGACGCTTTCATGGGGATTCCCCTCGATGAGAAGGCCGAACGCGGGGTGGGCCCTGATCGCCTCGGCGATTTTTGGGCTGGGCTTGTCGGGCTGTGGCGGCGGGGCGTCGGAGAAGAAGACGGACGAGGCGGAGGTGGCGTCGTCGGAGGAATCGGCCCCGGCCGAGGAAGCCTCGGCCCCGGAGGCCGCGGCGCCGGCCCCGGCACCCGCCCCCGCCGCCCCGGCCCCTCCGAAGGACTCGGGGACCGACGAGATGCTGGCCCTCTCCGGGGGGACGACGCCTCCGGCCAACGGGGCGGCCGCGCCCCCGGCCAATAACGCCCAGTTCCCGTCCGGGGTGAACTTCGCCCAGGGCAACGCCGGGGGCGGCGCCCCGAGCGGAGGGGCCGGCGCCCCGAGCGGAGGGGGCGGCCTTTTGGGCGGAGGGGCCGGCGCCCCGGGCGGAGGGTCGGGCGGCTCGGCCTCGGCCCCCGGGGCGGGCGGAGGGGGCAACGGCAGCAACCCGTTCGGGGCCAACTACCCCGGCGCCGGCGGCAAGAATGGCCCCGGAGGCCCCGGACAGAATAGCGGCGGCCCGACCATGGCCGGCGGCGCGATGGGCAAGATGGCCCCGGGCGGCCCGAACATGGCCGGAGGCGCCATGGGCAAGATGGTCCCGGAGCCCCCGGCGGCATGCCCTCGGGCGACCAGCGCAAGGGCGGGGGCGGCATGGCCGGCCTGGACGACGCCCCCGGCGGCGGAGGCATGATGGGAGGCGCCGGAGGGGGTTCGGACAAGGACGACGACTTCTCCACCGCCTTCAAGGGGGCCGAGAGCTTCCTCAACGCCCTCAAGAAGAAGGACCCCGAGAAGCTCGCCGCCACCATCGCCAAGCACGCCGAGTACGAGGCCAAGGAATCGCACCGCGAGATGTTCAAGAACATCGCGTTGCAGTCCGCCTCGGGCTCCGAGATCGACGAACTCGCCCGGGCCGTGAGCGGGATGAAGGTCATGGATTCCAACGTCCGCAAGAGCTCGGGCACCTGGGGGATCATCGTCGGCAAGCAGGACTCTCACGAGCGGACCACGCGGACCTTGCTGATGAGGCATGAGAAGGACGGCTGGAAGGTCCAGGACGTCGGCCCGGAGAAGGTCCTCAAGATCGGCCCGCCCCCGGCCAAGAAGAAGTGACCACGATCGGGGCGTCTGTGTAACTTCTTCCGCGTCGATCCTTGAAAAAATTACCCGACCCCGGCGACAAAACCGCGCCGGGGTCGTTTTTTTCCTCAAGATCCCCGCGGGATCGGCCGGGCCCGGCCCGGCGACGGCCCCTTGGCCCGCAATCTGCATTGCCGAGGGGCAAGACCTCGCGAAGGATCGCGACGGGCCGAAGCCGACCGCCCCGCCCTCTCGGCACCGAGGGGCGGGCCCAAGGAGGGAGAACAGGGATGGACACGATCGTTCCGCCGTGCGTGGTCTTGGAAGCCTTCGTGGTCGCCTGCCAGGTCCTGGGGGTCGCGACGCTCTGCCTCTGGAGGCTGTTCCCGGGCACGCGATGGTCGGTCCGGGGCCGCGCCGGGTTCGTCGTGGCCTTGATCGGCCTGGGGATCGGCGGGGCGCTGTGCGGCCGCGAGGACTCGGAGTTCGCCCTGTTTGCCGGCACCACGATGACGGCCCTCCTGATCGGCATGATCATGGGCGGCGGATCGATCGATCTGGCCGGCTCGACCCGCCATCCCGGGACGGCGGAGGCGCGGCTGGCGGCCTGATTTTTTTCGGGACGCAAGGTCTTTGGGACCAACGACTTCGACGGCCGGGGCCCGGGGGCCTCGGCCGTTTTTTTTGGCGTCGGTTTGACGGCCCAATTTCCGTGGTCCATAGTTCGGCCGTCGGCCCGGGGACGGGTCGGCCGGCACGGATGCGAAGCCCCTCGTGCGATCCGCTCCCACCCGCCGGCCGGGCGTCTCGGGCCCCGGTTTCCGCCGACTCCGGACGGTGCGACCCGCTCGCCGTCCGGTCCCGGTCGTGTCGGCTCCTGGCGGGAGAAGGATAATCCCATGATGGTCTCTCGGAAACGGATTTCGGCGGCCCTCGGCCTGCTGATCGCGGCGGCCTCCGCGCCGGCGATGGCCCAGAACATCGCCCCCGGCCCGAACCAGGTCACGGCCGACGCGATCGCCGCGTCGCTCAAGGCCCACCCCGGCCTCAGCCGGTCCCGGATCGCGATCGAGACCCGGGGCGGGACGGCCCTGCTGGTCGGCACCGTGGCCAGCCCCGCGCTCCGGGCCGAGGCCCTGAACCGCGCCCAGAGCACCCCGGGCGTCGTCTCGGTCGTCGATCGGCTCCGCATCGTCGGCGATTCGAGGGTCATCCCGGCCCAGTTCCAGCCGGGCCAGCCCGCCCAGATGATGGGCGGCCAGCCCAGCCAGATGATGATGGGCGGCCAGCCGAGCCAGATGATGGGCGGCCAGCCGAGCCAGGTGGCGATGGGAGGCGGCGGCCTGTTCCATCACAACCAGGGCGGCGGCTACGCGGCCGGTCCGGCGATGGGCGAAGAGGTCGTCTCGGGCGGGATGACCGGCGGGTCGATGGTCCCCTCCTATGACGGGCCGATGCCCGAGGGTCCGGCGGGCAACTCCGGGCCTCTCCAGGCATCCAACCCGGGCATGCCGAACTATGCCTGGCCCAGCTATGCCCCGTATCCCAACGCCTCGGCCGTGGGTTACCCGACGGTCTACCCCTGGCAGGCCTGGCCGAACATCGGGCCGTTCTACCCCTACCCCGAAGTGCCCCTGGACTGGAGGGCCGTGACCCTCCGCTGGGACGACGGGATCTGGTGGCTGGACTTCCGCAAGCACTACACCCGTCCGTTCTTCACGCCGTATCCGTTCGGGCTCTTCGCCTACTGAGACACCGCCCGCGGATCGGGACCGAAGCAGGCGTCGCCGACGGGGGTCGGGGGGAATCGCTCCCTCCGGCCCCCTCGGCTTTTTGGCCCTGGGACGGAGCCGGGAGGCGGGGGGCGGCGGGGTCGTATATCGATTCCAGACCGATCCGTCGGGAAATTCCTCACAGCCCGGGGCTTCCCCAGACGATACTCACACCACGAAACCGCTCAACGTTCGCCCAGAGAGGGCGTGGTCTGGTGCGGTCAGGAGACGAACTCCGGCGCGGTTTGGCGGTGATGTCGGAGGGGCCGGAGCGCCCCTGCGGCCGGCTCGCGCTCGATCCAAGGAGGGGATTTGACCATGACCCGTTCCGCGCGGCATCGAGGCCCGCTCACCCCGCGCTGGGTTCGCGGCCTCCTGGCGGGGGTCCTGCTCGCCGGCATTTCGACCGGGGCCACCGGCTGCGGCCTGTCGTATGTGTTCCGCAATATCTCGCCTCTCCACGTCACCGGATGGTCGTTCGCCTGGCCGATCCTCCCCTCCCAGCAGCAGAGGCTGGAAGAGGACATCAAGCGGGAGAAGAGGGACCGCGTCCCGATCCTCGACCCGATCCCCGGCGAATTCGCCCCGCCGACCTGCCTCGACCCGCCCAACGAGCAGGAAGTCTGGGACATGGTCCCCAAGTTCAAGAATGGATGCCCTCCGTTCTATGAGACCCAGAGGAATAACGTCCGATTCCTGATCGAGAAGATCGGCGACAAGATCGATCCGCCGAAGATTTACCCGCTGGCCGGGGCCTGCCAGCTCGTCCACTGCCACTACAAGTGCACGGTGTATTACGACGAGCTGTACTGGGCGGACTACCCGATCCCGTTCCATCACCTGGACCACCGGGTCGAGGTGATCTACATGGACAAGGACCACCTCCGCCGAGTGGGTGGCCCGCCGGTCTCGACGATCCAGTAACGCCCCGAATCCGTCCCCTCTCCGAACCCCTCTCGCCCGCCGATCGGCCCCGTCTCGGGACGATCCGGCGGGCGAGAGGCGTTTCGGGCCCGCCGGAACGCCGTCTTTCGCCAATTTTCGTCCCCTTCGGCCCTCCGATGCGATATACCGGAAGGGACGATGCCGAGCCCTCGCGACGCCAGCCGACCGAGAATTCGCCGATGCCGAGCACCACCCTGCCCGAGGATGACCCCTTCCTCCAGCCAACCGAGCCCGACCCGTCGCTCCACGACGAGCCGACCGTGTTGCCCGGGGTCGCGATCCACGACGAGGCCACGCTCCCTCCTCGGGCCGATGGGGTCCATGACCAGGCGACCCTCCTCGGGGGCGAATCGCCCTCGTCCGCCTCGCGGACTCGCACCTACGTCAAGAAAAAAGGGCCGATGGGGCCGTCCGACCTCACGCTCTCCTACGTCGTCTCCCGGTCCGGCGCGGCGATCCACTATGACGAATCGGCCATCTCCGACGCCTTCACCCCCGGAGGCGTCCTCCAGAATCGGTATCTCCTGGAAAAAGAGCCTCGGCCGGGGCGGGATGGGCCTGGTCTATCTCGGCAAGGATCGCCGGCTCGAGCGCCCGGTGGCCGTCAAGATCATCCTCCCCCAGGGCTCGGCCGACGAGCGCAAGGAGGCGGTCCTCCGCGAGTCGTTCGCCGACGAGGCCCGGATCGGCGCCAGCCTGACGCACCCGGCGATCGCCACGGTCTTCGACTACGGGTTCCACGACGGCTCGCCGTTCACCGTCTTCGAGTTCATCCCGGGCGAGACCCTCCGCGACCTGATGACCCGGAGGAAGCGGCTGGAGCTGGACGAGGTCCGCCTGATCGTCAGCGCCCTGGCCCAGGCGTTGGACTTCGCCCACTCCCGCCACGTCGTCCATCGCGACTTGAAGCCGGAGAACATCCGGGCGACCGAGCAGGGGCAGTTCAAGGTGCTCGACCTCGGGCTGGCCAAGGACTTCCACCGCCAGGAGGACTGGTCGTTCTGCGGGACGCCCGCCTACGCCAGCCCCGAGCAGGCCGGCGGACTCCCCTGCGACGGCCGGACCGACCAGTATGCCCTGGCCGTGATCGCCTTCGAGCTCCTGACCGGCCGCCGGCCGTTCGAGAGCAAGGACTGGCTGACCCTCCTCGAGAAGCACGCGACCGAGCCCCCGCCTTCGCCCATCTCGATCCGGGCCGACCTGCCCGACGCCATCGGCAAGGCCGTCCTCCGCGCCCTGAGCAAGGACCCGAACGATCGCTTCGCCACCTGCGAGGAATTCGCCGTCGCCCTGGGCGGTTATTTCCTCTCGGCGCCGGCCCCCCTGCCGGACGTCCTCCGGGAGGCCCCGGGCCGCTGGTTGGCGGGCCCCTTGAGGACCTATCGCCAGTCCTTCAACCCGATCCGGACGAGGATCCACCTGCTGCTGACCCCGGCCGATTTCTGGGTCTGGCATCAGTCCTCGATCACGAGGATCCCGCTCGGGGCGATCCGCGAGTGCCGCCGTCGGCGGTTCTCGAAGACCCTGAAGCTCCAGGTCGCCACGAAGAAGGGGATCAAGACGCAGAAAATCCGCATGAAATCGCGGAAGGAATGCCGAGCCTGGGCCGAGAGGCTGGCCGCCCTGCTGAACGAGACCAAGCCGGACGACTCGGCCGTGATCGGCGAGACCCGGAACGAGCCGGTCGTGCTCCTGCCGAGCCGCCCGGTGGCCCGGTTCCAGCTCCTCGGGCCGGTGGAGGCCCGGGGGCGGAAGTCGTGGAGCATCCGCGCCGGCCTGCAAATCCGGGCGGCGATGATCGGGGCCGACGCCGTGGTGGACGTCCGCGAGGAGAGGCTCTCCGGCTTCATCCGCACCGAACGCCGGGTCGCCGGGATGGCGCTGAAGGCCGTCGATGGCGACGGCCGGGCCGAGTTGAAGCTCCGGTGGTTCGACGGCGAGGCGAAGCGGCTCGGGGCCTGGCTGGCGCTGCTCACCGGGTTCATGGCGTTCTATGGCGTCACCGTCTTCCTGGTGACCCTGTTCCAGCAGTGGCTGCCGGGCACGGCGACCTACTCCTCGGTCGAGGCCACGGCCGGGACGCTCTACCTCGACCCCGGGACGTACTCGTTGCTGGTGAACGTCTGGCCGTTCCTGGGCGTCCTGGGCCTGTGGATCACCCGATGGCCCCAGATGGCCCGGCCGGCGGCGCTGGCGAGCTTCGGGCTGGGGCTGAGGAGCCTGCTCGGCCTGGCGCTGATCGCGATCTCGCCGATCGTCCAGATCATGGCCGCGATCCGTTCGGCCGGCGGCCTGGGCGGGCTCCTCTCCAGCCCGGCGAGCCTCTGGATGCTGGTCACGAACCTGGGGCTCATCGGCCTGGTGATGGCCATCGGCTTCGCGGTCAGCTTCGGCTACATCTATTTGACGATGTCGCTGGGCCGCCGGGCCTGGAGGGCGGAGGCCGAGCTCCGGGCCTCCGCGCCGGAGTCCCCGGCCAGGGCGCCGGCCCACCGCAAGGTGGCCGGGGCCATCGCCCTGATCGCGACCCTCCTTTGCGTCCTGGCCTCGGCCTGGTCGGAGCTCTACACCTTCGTCATCACCCTGCAAGCTCAGGTCGAAGGCACGCCCGCCCCCCCTCGCCAGGCCCGGAACGGACCGAGCATGACTGTCTCGACGAGTCCGCCGGTCGCCCCCCCGGCAAACGCCCGGTTCGGCACCCCCACGCCGCCCCGACCCGCACCGGCCCCCCCGCCTCCGGCCGACCCGAACGACCCGGTCGTCGCCCTCCGCCAGAAGCTCCGGGCGGCCCAAGCCTCGCTTCAGACGGACCCGACCGACGCCTCCGCCAACGAGGCGCTGGGCAAGGCGGCCCGAGACCTCGTCCGGGCCCTCCTGGCGAACCCGGATCGACCGCCCGACCCCGCGCCCCCTCTGGCGGAGGCGTGGACCTCCGCATTGACCGCCCTGGAATACCGGCCCGAAGACGCCGAGCTCCGCCGCCTGATGGGCCTGGCCCAGGTCCGCCAGGGGCTCGGCTTCATGGGGATCGTCCCTCTGGAGGTCGCCCGGGCCAAGCTGGGGGACGACCCCGAGTCCGACCTCTGGCTCGCGATGGCTTACGCCAAGTCGAGGCAGATGGATCGGGCCCGGAAGGCCCTCCAACGAGCCTCCGAGGCGCTGGCCGCCGGGCCTGCCGAGAAGGCGGAGGCCCTGAAGGCCCTGAAGGCGAACGCCGAGAAGGCCGTCGGCCCGGGGACTCCGCCATGACCGAGGCCCCGACCGTCGAGCGGTCGCCGGCCGCCCTCCGCCTCGGCGTCCTCTTCGTCCTCGCCGCCCTGGCGAGGGTCGGGCCCGACCTTCACCGGGCGATCGACTGGCGGCTCGCCTCCCAGGAGCGGCTCGAAGGGGAGTTCCTGGCCACGTCCTGGAACGATTTCGGCGGGATCCTGCTGGCGATCGGCCCGATCGCCGTCGGGATCGCCCTGATCCTGACCCGAGACCGCCGGTTCGCCCGGGCCGCGTCCCTGACCGCCGGGGGCCTGGCCGTCGAGGGGACGCTGTCGCTGATCTTCGCCGCGGTGATCGACTCGGGATGGGGCCGGATCGCCCCGGCCCCGGGCTCGCCGATGACCTGGCCCGGCCCCATGCTCCCGAAGGGACCGGCGCTCGCCGGATGGATCGCCCTGGTGGTGACCTGGTGGGTCCTGATGATCGCCAGTCGAAGGCTCCGGGACCGGGGCCGGGGAGGGACGGCCCCTCGCCTGGCGAGCTTCGCGGCCGGGCTGTTCGCCCTGGTCCTCCTCGGAACGTTCGGCTGGTCGAGCTATCTCGAAGTCCTGGAGCGGTTCCCGTCGATCCGCCGGATGGTCCTCCTGGCCGATCGCCGGCCTGCGCGACCCCGGAGAGGGCCGCTGACCCTCTCGGCCGAGGAGAAACGGGCGAAGGAGGCGCTCGGCCTGTTCCAGGAGGGCCGAGGCCATCTCGACTCCGGGCGATCGGCCGAGGCCCGCCGGGCGATGATCAAGTCGTTGAACCGCTATGAGGCCCTCGTCCGCGACTTCCCCCAGAGCAAGGGCTATCGCCGAGAGGTCGCGCACGTGGCCAACAACCTCGCGTGGTTCCTGGTCACGTCGGCCGACCCGTCGGCCCGGGACCCCGAGACCGCGGTGGCCGTCGCCCGCCGGGCCGTCGAGCTCGAACCCGACGAGGGCAATTACCAGAATACCCTGGCCGTGGCCCTCCTCCGGACCGGCGACCTCGACGGCGCCGAGGCCGCCTTCCGCAAGGCGATGGACCTCCGCGACGGAGGGGACAGCTTCGACTGGTACTTCCTCGCCCAGATCGAGGCCAGGCGGGGCCGCCCCGACGCCGCGAAAGCCCTCTACGCCCGCGCCCGGGCCTGGCACCGCGAGAACCCCCAGCGCAACGAGGAACTCGACCGCTTCCGGGCCGAGACCGCGAAGGCCCTCGGCCTCGACCCGGCCCCCTGACCGGCAGGGGGCGGCCGATCGACGGGGAAACGGTGGCGCCATTTCCCGGTCCCCCTCTCCTCGGACGGCGATCGCGCCGTACAATGCCGGGAAACCGCCCCGAGACGGAACCCCGCGCCGATGGCCCCGTTCGACCGCCTGGTCTCCCGAATCCTGCCGATCCGCGACAAGATCACGGCGCATCCGGTCTATTCGCGGATCGGCACCGAGGCGGGCCTCCGCCGGTTCCAGGAGCATCACGTCTTCGCCGTCTGGGACTTCATGACGCTCCTGAAGGCCCTCCAGCGAGGGCTGACCTGCGTGGACCTGCCGTGGCGGCCGGTGGGCGATCCCTCGGTTCGCCGCCTGATCAACGCCATCGTCCTGGCCGAGGAGAGCGACGACGACGGCCAGGGCGGCGCGATCAGTCATTTCGAGATGTACCTCGACGCGATGGCCGCCTCCGGGGCCGACTCGGGGCCGATCCGCCGGGTCCTGGCGCTTCTCGCGGATGGGCTCGGCCTCGAGGACGCCCTGGGACGCGCGCACGTCCCCGATCCGGCCTCGCGGTTCGTCCTGGCGACCCAAAAAGTCGTCGAGAGCCGCTCTCTGCCGGCGATCGCCTCGGCCTTCACCCTGGGGCGGGAGGCGCTGATCCCCGACCTCTTCCGCTCGGTCGTGGCCGAGCTGAACCGAGGCTCCGACGGCCGCCTGGACCTCCTCGACCGCTATCTCGACCGCCACATCGGCCTGGACGACGAGGAGCATGGCCCGATGGCCCGCCGGATGCTCGAATCGCTCTGCGGAGACGACCCCGCCCGATGGCTCCTCGCCGAACGCGCCGCGATTGCCGCGTTGCAAGCCCGGCTCGACCTCTGGGACGGCATCGATCGAGCGATCCAGGAGGGAGAGACGATCCGCCGATGACGCCGATGGCCGCGGAGGAAGACGGATGGATGCGGGCCCGCCGTCCGCCGAGGTCAGTTCGATTTTTCCTCGTTCCCACGCTCTGCGTGGGAATGCCGTCCTGGACGCTCTGCGTCCGCATTCTTGCCGAGCCGGAGCGACGCGGAGCGTCGGGGACGGCATTCCCACGCAGAGCGTGGGAACGAGAATCTTACCGACCTCGGCGGACGGCGGGCCCGCATCCATCCGTCTTCCTCCGCGGCCATCGGCGTCATCGGCGGATCGTTGCTTCACATTCCTTCCACCGCATCGAGATCGCACCACGGCCCCCGGCTGCGGAATGAGGGCGGAGGCAGCGATTCGGCGAGCTTGCGGGCGGTTTCGGGGGCGACGTCGTCCCGCTTGCGGCCTAGCCCTCGAAAGATCGTCAGGCCGCGGCTCCGGGCGAGGATCTCGCGACGGGATCGCCCTTCCGGAGCATCGGGCCAGGGGCCGGGATGCTCCTCGAAATGGAAGAAGACGGGGACGACCCGTCGGAAGTAGAGCCAGTAATCGGGGTTGTCGGTCTGGAGGACGAACAGGCCGTCGGGCCCGAGCGCCTTGTGGACATCGGCGAGGAATCGCGGGGTGACGAGCCGTCGATGGGCCTCCCTCGGGTCGTGATACGGCTGAGGGTGGTACAGGTGGACCTCGCTCGCCGCCTCGGGGCCGAGATAGCGGCTCACGAGCGTCTGGGCGTCCTTCACCGCGAACCGGACGTTGTGCAGCCCTCGCTGGTTGGCCCGGCGGGTGGCATAGCGGATGACCACGGGGAGCAAATCCGAGGCGAAATGGTCGTGATCGGGCCGCGCGAGGGCACTCTGCAAGGTGAACCGGCCGTTGCCGCATCCGAGCTCGACGATCAGGGGGGCCGTTCGCCCGAAAATCGCCGGGAAATCGAGAGGCCCCGGAGGCGGCAGCCGCTTCAGGGCGGTCCGGGCCCAGAGGTCTTCCGCAAGGATCTCGCCGGGGATGGGGACGCCGAATTCGGTCTCGATCATCGGGCGGTCGCGTGGTGACGGGTCCAGGAAGGGCGAGACAGCGGGGCACGACGATTGTAACCTGAGACGTCGGCTTTCGAGCAAACCTCTCGGGGGCCGTCCCGGATTCACCACAAAGCCACCAGGAGCACGAAGGAAGACACGAAGACCGTCGGAATGGATCCTCGGCTCTCTGTGTCTTCCTTCGTGCTCCTGGTGGCTTTGTGGTGAAACTCCCGGGTTATCTCCCGTGGATGAGAGATCCCATGCCCCCCGCCGATCGCCCGATCCTCGACGCCGTGTCCGCCGTGATCGCCGACCGCAAGGCGAACCCTCCCGACCGCTCGTATGTCGCGAGCCTGCTCAAAGGCGGGATCGCCCGGATCGGCCCCAAGATCGTCGAGGAGGCCGGCGAGGTCGTCTCCGCCGCCGAGGAACCGGGCGACTCGGGCCGGGCCCACCTCGTCGCCGAGGTCGCCGACCTCCTGTTCCACACCCTCGTCCTCCTCGGAGACCGCGACATCGCCTGGAGCGAGATCGAGGCCGAGCTCGCCCGCCGGTTCGGCGTCGGCGGGATCGACGAAAAGGAGAGCCGAGCGAAGAAGACCTGAACGCAGATTACGCAGATTACTGAAAGCTAAACCATTTTCTTAATCTGCGTAATCTGCGTTTCGGTCTCCGCCTCATTCCTCGTCGCGACGGACGAGCGGCCCCTCGGTCCGGGCGAGGATTCGCGTCTCTCCGCGTTCGTCCTGGAGTTCTCGGACCATCAGGAGCTTGGGGGCGGACTTGGACCAGTTGGCGAACTCGGAGGGGAGCAGCAGGACGAACCTGGGGGCCTCTCCGGGGCCTCCTCGGAGGAAGACCTCGCTGGGCAGTTGGCGGACGGCCCGCTCGGTGGCGAAGGCGAGGTCGGCGGGCCAGGTGTGGAGGGTGTGGATCGGCGACCTCGGCGGCACGCATTGGCCGATCGCCCGGCCCCAGGGCCCCTGCCCCAGCCGGTAATTGGCCTCGGGCACGAGGATCCCCCACATGGCCAGCTTCATCCCGATCGCGACGAGGAGGACGGTCCGGAACGCCCCCCGGCCCGACCCGATCGTCGCCGAGTGCAGGGCCAACAGGGCCGTCAGAAGCCCCACGCCGACCAGGACGAAGCAAATCCCGCGATAATACGGCATCTCCGCCGCGAGCTTCGCGCCCAGGACGACCTCGGTCCCGCCCCAGACCAGGGCCAGGAGGAGCGACGAGGCGGTCAGGAACCGCCTCGGACCGACGAGCGAGCGATCGGCGAGGACGCGGTCGATCCCGGCCCCGGCGAGGATCGCCAGGCCCGCGAGGATCGGCCCCTTCGCCATCGGCCCGGCCCCGGGGACGATCGTCCCGGCGATCAGCAGGACCCCCAGGATCTGGGCCCAGCCCTTGGTGAGCGTCCGGGCCGGCTCGGCGAACCCCTGGCGGAGCGTCGGCATCCCGGAAAGCCCGGCCAAAGGCGACCACGGCAGGCCGGCGAACACCGCCCACAACGCCAGCCCCCAGGCCGGCGGCTGAGTCAACGGCAACGCCACGGCCGACGCCCAGACCTCCGCCCGGGTGGCCATCAACGCCCAGGCCGACCACCCCGCGAACGCCAGGATCGGCGGCAGGAAGAGCCGGACGTTCAGCCTCGCCTCCGGCCTGCCCAGCACGATCACCGGCAGGACGACCATCGCCAAAGCCGGCCACCCGCCGAACAGGACGGCCGCCATGGCCCCGAGGCCGGCGAGCCAGTCCGACCCCCGGCTCAACAACCGATCGAGCGTGGCGACGATCGCCAGGGCCGAGAGCGGCTCGATCCCGGTCCAGGTCGTGCGGTCCATCGCGGCCAGGCCGCCGAGGAACGCCAGGGACGTCAGCACCCCGGCCCTCTCGCCCATCGCCGAGGCCACTCGTCGGGCGATCAGCAATCCCAGGAAGACCGAGGCGATCACCGCCGGCCAGCGGATCACCCCGCCCCTGGGAAACCCGCCCTCGAACAGGGCCCAGAGCTGGCTCGTGACGACCCGGCCGATCGGGATCGAGGGCTCCCAGCCGCCGAAGACCTGGGCGAACGGGCCGATCCCCTCGGCCGCCGCCAGGCCGAGCCTCGCCTCGATCTCGTCGGGTTCCCGGGCGCCGCCGCCCAGGACGACGAACCCCACCGCGATGGCCGCCAGGGCGAGCCCGGGGACCAGGGCCGATCGTGTCCCGGCGTCCTCGGACTCGGGCGCCTCGCTCGGGTCCAGGCGGAAGCGTTTCGAGAGGGCTCGGACGCTCTCGCGTTCAATGGGCATGGCTCGGCTCCTGGAGGCTCGGCGGGGCGGGCGAAGGCGGCGGGGCCGGGTCGCGGACGATCGCCGGCTCGAACAGCTCGGCATTCGGCCGGTCCTTCGCCATCGCGTAGATGTAGCCCGGCAGCCAGCCTTCGCGGTACGTCTGGCGGTCCATCTCGGCGGCCACGTCCTCGATGGTCCAGCCGTCCTTCTCGAAGCGATACAGGGCCACGGCGGCGCCGGTCCGGCAGGTCCCCCGGGCGCAGTGGACCAGGACCGGCCGTCGCGACGGGTCATCGACGGCGGCCAGGACCTCGCGGAACTGGACCTCCTTGCCGAACCCGTCGCCGGGCATGGGCAGGTTCAGGAACTCGACGCCGAGGGAGCGGCACAACGCCCGCTCCTCCTCGACCTTCGGCCCCGGCACCTGGAAGTTCACCACGGTCTTCAGCCCATACCGCCGGATCGCCTCGGACAACTGCTCCGGCCGAAGCTGGCCGCTCCGGTACAAGATGCCGGGCTTGACGGTGTCCCAGTGGTCCCAGACATACAGGTTGCGTCGCGATTCCTGGGTCATCCACGCCGTGGTCGCCACGGCCGCGACGACCACGACGACGGCGAAAGCCATGCGCATGGGCGGCGATCCCCTCCCGAACCCGGGCCTCGTTCGATTCTTCGGGCGGATCGACGGCGCAAGAGGTGAAGATCGCGGGAGCCAGGTCGTCCGTCGCGGGGGCGGATCGTAGGGAAGCCCCGCCCTTCGGTCAAGACGAACTGAACCCGGGGGATCGAAACGCAGATTGCGCAGATTTCAAAGAGTTTCCATCTGCGCAATCTGCGTAATCTGCGTTTCGATGCCCTGTTTTTCGCGAGAGAAACCGGGATTTCGAGATCAGAGCCCGAACAAGACGGCTTGGGACGACGAATCAGGCACAATCTGAGGACCGAGATCGAGCCGGCGCCTCGGGTGCGTCCGGGCCGGTCGTTCTGCATCGGCTTGTCCGGCCGGCGGGCGGCGACTACCATACACCGATCCGTCGCGGGCGACCGGGCTTCGGACCGCTCGCGGCTTCCGTTCCCAGGGGCATCCTCCCATGCGCGTTCCCGGTCCCCGAGCCTCGGCCGCGTGTCTGGCGGCGACGTTCCTCCTTGGCCTGATCGCCGCCCCGGCCCTGGCCGATGGCCAGCAGCCGAAGGAGAAGGATTCTCGCCGGAAGCTCAAGGAGGCGACCTTCACCACCAGCGTCTCGCCCGCCACGGCCAAGCCCGGCGAGACGGTGACCTACACCGTGACCGCCAAGATCGAGGACGGCTGGCATATCTACGCCTACAAGAAGGAACAGCCCGAGTCCGCCCCGATCGCCACCCAGTTCGACGTCTTCGGCACCGACGGCCTGGGCCTCGTCGGCGACTGGAAGCCCTCGGCCGAGCCCGAGGTGAAGCGCGAACCGGCCTACGACGCCCCGGTCGAGTACTACGAGGGCACCGTCTCCTGGTCGATCCAGGTGAAAGTCCCCGCCGACGCGAAGCCCGGCAAGAAGACGCTCAAGAACCAGATCAACTTCATGATCTGCGACCCGAACAACTGCCTCCCGCCCACCAAGACCACGGTGCCCGAGGCGACCGTGACCGTCTCCTCCAAAGGCTCGGCGATGGCCCCGCCCGGCCCGAGGTCGGCGCTCGCCTCGCTCTCCGTGGCGGCCCTGGCCGACGGCCAGCCGAAGGAGAAGGACTCGCGACGGAAGCTCAAGCAGGCCGCGTTCACCACCAGCGTCTCGCCCGCCACGGCCAAGCCCGGCGACACCGTCACCTACACCGTGACCGCGAAGATCGAGGACGGCTGGCACGTCTACGCCTACAAGGCCAAGCAGGCCGAAGAGGCCCCGATCGCCACCCAGTTCGACTTCTTCGACAAGGCCGGCCTCTCGCCCGAGGGGGAATGGACGCCGTCGGAGAAGCCCGAGGTCAAGAAGGACCCGGGGTTCAAGGACCCGATCGAGTACCACGAGAAGACCGTCTCCTGGAGCCTCAAGCTCAAGGTCCCCGCCGACGCGAAGCCGGGCAAGGTCACGCTCAAGAACCAGGTCAATTTCCAGATCTGCAACGACACCGGCTGCCTCCCCCCGACCAAGACGACCCTGCCCGACGCCTCGGTGACGGTCACCGGAGGCTCCTCCTGGCTCGGGCCGATCGGCCCGAGGACGGCCCTGGCCCTGGTCGCCGTGGCCCAGGCCGGGGCGGCCGCGGCCCCGGTCGCGAAGGCTTCGGGCGACGTGGGGGCCGCGATCGACGGCGGGCTCCTGGCGTTCCTCGCCTATTCGGCCCTGGGCGGACTGGTCGCCTTGCTGATGCCGTGCGTCTGGCCGATGGTGCCGATCACGGTGAATTTCTTCGTGAAGCAGGGAGGCGAGAAGAAGGGATCGGGCCTCGGGCTGGCGGTGGTGTATTGCCTGGCGATCGTCGGGATCTACACGACGCTCGGCCTGGTCGTCACGTTCGCCAAGGGGGCGTCGGGGGCCTCGGACCTGGGCAATAACGCCTGGCTGAACCTGATCATGGGCCTGGTCTTCATCGCCCTGGGGTTGAGCCTGCTGGGTCTGTTCGAGATCCGCCTGCCGAACTTCCTGCTGAACGCCACGAGCCAGAGGGAAGGCCAGGGCGGGCTGGTGGGCGTCATGTTCATGGCCGCGACGTTGACGATCACGTCGTTCACCTGCACCGCGCCGGTGGTCGGGAGCCTCCTGGGCCTGGCGACGAAGGGGCAGGTGTTCTACCCGGTCGTGGGGATGCTCACGTTCTCGGCGGTTTTGGCGCTGCCGTTCTTCGTCCTGGCCCTGGTGCCGGGCCTGTTGCACAAGATGCCCCGGAGCGGCGACTGGATGAACGCGGTGAAGGTCGTCGGCGGGCTGGTGGAGATCGGCGCCGCGTTCAAGTTCCTGAACACGGCGGAGATCAGCTTCGGGACCACGCCGGACAACGCCTGGATCGACTCGACGGTGATCCTGACGGCCTGGGTCGTCCTGTCCCTGGTGGCGGGGATCTACCTGCTCGGCCTCTTCCGCACCGATCACGACCTCGACGCCCCGAAGGTCGGCCCGGCCCGGCTGATGATGGGCGTGCTGTTCCTGGGCGTGTCGCTGTATCTCGCGCCGGCCCTGTTCGGCAACCCCCCGCAGAGCCGCTTCTACAACCAGATCGCCGGCATCCTGCCCAAGGACACCGACAACCTCGACTCGGCCAGGCGAGGCAGCCGCGAGACCCTCACCAAGGTGGCCGACCTCCTGGCGACGCCCGGAACTCGCTCGGGAGACGCCCCGGCGCGACGAGGGTCGCCCAGGTGCCGAGGAAGGCCACGTCGAACGACCCGAAGACGGCCGTCCGCGAGGAGAAGCGGGACCACGGCGTCCTCTGGGGGATGAGCTACGAGGCCGCGTTGGAAGAGGCCAAGGCCACGAACCGGCCGGTCTTGATCGACTTCACCGGCGTGAACTGCGCCAACTGCCGGACCGTCGAGAAGTCGATCATGCCGAAGCCCGACGTGGTGGAGCAGCTCAAGAAGTTCGTGACCGTCCAGCTCTACACCGACACCGTGGACATCGACAGCCTGACCAAAGAGCAACGCAAAGAGCTCGCCGACGACAACCTCGACTTCGAGGAGAAGCTCACGGAGCAGATCACCAGCCCCCTGTACGTGGTGGTCACGCCCGACGGCAAGAAGGTCGCGCAGACCGGCTACTCGGCCGATACGAACTTCCTCCGAGACTTCCTCAAGGGCGCCCTGGCCAAGTACCAGGGAGTCGAGAAGGTCGCGAGCCAGTAGGGTGCATGAAATGCACCGTCGCGTAGGGTGCATGAAATGCACCAACGAAACGGCGGCCGAGAGGCCGCCTACAGCTTCCCCGACCACTTCCCCGATCTCATCGCGACGTTGGCTCGGGATGAGGAGGTCGGCCTGTGTATGGGACGCCGTTTCGTTGGTGCATTTCATGCACCCTACGCGACGGTGCATTGCATGCACCCTACGCAAATCTTACCGCTTTCTCCCCCTCCACCACCCTTCCGATGACCCATGCTGGCACTCCGGCTTCCTTGGAGAGCGTGCGGACGATCGAATCGGCGTAGTATTCGGCCACGATCAGGACCAGGCCGATCCCCATGTTGAAGACGCGGTACATCTCCTCATCGGGGACGCCCCCGAGCGCCTGGAGCCAGGGGAAGACCGGCGGGACGTGCCAGACCCTCTGGAGCTCGATCCCCAGGCCGTCGGGCAAGATCCTCGGCGGGTTGTCGATCAGGCCGCCTCCGGTGATGTGGGCGATCCCGTGGATGATCCGCTTCACCCGGTAGTGGCGATAGACGGCCTTCAACGCCCGGACGTAAATCCTCGTCGGTTCGAGGAACTCGTCGGCCACCGATCGGCCGAGCTCGGGCACGAAGGTTTCGAGGCCCAGCCCGGCGCGGTCGAAGGCGATCTTGCGGGCGAGGCTGTAGCCGTTGGAATGAAGCCCCGAGCTGGCCAGGCCGATCACGCGGTCCCCCTCGCGGACCTCGGCGCCGGTCAGGACCTGCTTGCGCTCGACCACCCCGACGCAGAACCCGGCCAGGTCGTACTCGCCGGGCTTGTAGAACTCGGGGAGGATCGCGGTCTCGCCGCCCATCAGGGCCGATTCGGCCTCCATGCAGCCGTCGCTGATCCCCCCGACGATCTCGGCCGTGAGCCCCGGGTCGTCCCGGCTCATGGCGACGTAATCGAGGAAGATCAACGGCTCGGCCCCGGCGCACAGGCAGTCATTCACGGACATGGCCACCAGGTCGATGCCGACGGTGCGATGCCGGCCCGTGGCGAACGCCAGCTTCAGCTTGGTGCCCACGCCGTCGGTCGAGGAAACGAGGACGGGATCGCGATAGGTCCGCGACAACAGGCCGATCTTGTCGTCCAGGCGGAACAGGCCGGCGAAGCCTCCGGGCCAGTCCATGACCCGGGGGGAATAGGTGCGCCTGAGGAGGGGCGGGAGCCGCCTCATGGTTTCTTCATAGGTGTCCAGGTCCACCCCGGCGGCCTTGTAGTCGATCGGCTCGGTCATGCCCGTCCCATCCCGTCGGTAAGTTTGGCGAGAGGGAATTCTAGCCGAACCGGCCGTGGGGAGGGAGCGGGCGGCCTTCGGCGATCGGCGAGGAAAGCCGCGCAGGGGAGGCGGTCCGCGGGCAGGCCGTTTCCTCCTCGCCGGAGGATTCCTCGCAAGCCAATGGGCTGGAACGGGTTCCGTCTTCGGAACCCGTGAGGGACGGCCCATGAATCCCGCGGACGGAACCCCAGCCAGCCGGAAATCTGGGGACCTTCGGGCCGGGAAACGGCCCTGGGCGCTCGGGGCCGAGCGCTTGATCGGGCCGGTCCGTCCGTTTAATGTGAGGGCCGTGGTCCCTCACGATCGAGGCTGGCGACCGCCCGGAGCGGGCTGCCGGCCTCCCGCCGTCTCGCGGCTTTCCCCATCCTCCCGCCAGGAGAGCATCCGATGATCCGACGAAAGGGGGCGATCCTCGCCCTGACCTCCTTCGCCGCCGTGGGCGTGGCCGCCATCGTGTTCGCCGACGACGAGGAATCCAAGCTGAAGAAGACGATGGAATCGATCCAGGCCAAGAGCTCGCTGATCCTCAAGAACACCAAGAACGCCGCCGCCTACGCCAAGGGCAAGAAGGACGTCGCCACCGCCGCCGAGGCCCTGATCAAGCTGGGCAAGGAGGTCCGCGACGACACCGACGCCGCCAAGGAGCAGAAGCAGCCCCAGTCCAAGTGGACCGAGCTGATGGACGCCTACATCAAGGAGGCCGAGGACTTCTCCAAGGTCGCCGGCAAGGACGACGCCAAGCAGGCCGACGTCAAGAAGGCGTGGAACAACGTCTCCGCCTCCTGCTCCGCCTGCCACAAGATCTTCCGCAAGGACGACGATTGATCGGCTTGAACCATCCCCGGGCGGCATGCGGACGAAGACGTCCGCATGCCGCCCGGGACGCCCTCTCGGTCACTCCCGTCATGCGCTTCCTCGACCTGACCTTGCCGACGATCGAGGAGGACCTCGCGCTGGACGAGGCCCTCTTGATCGAGGTCGAGGAGGGGCGTTCCCCGCCCTTGCTGAGGCTCTGGGAGCCAAGAAAGCCGGCCGTGGTCCTGGGAGCCTCGGGACGATTGGCCGAGGTCTTCGTCGATCGCTGCCGAAGGGACGGCGTGCCGATCGCCCGGAGGGGCAGTGGCGGAGGGACCGTCGTCGTCGGCCCCGGCGCCCTGAACTTCTCCGCGATCCTGGCGAAGGACGCCGCCCCCGGCCTGGACGCCGTGGATCTCGCTCAAAGGTTTGTCCTGGAACGAGTTGCGGACGCCATCCGCGATTCCGGCCCCGCCGTCCAGGTGCTCGGCTCGGGCGACCTGACCCTCGAGGGCCGGAAGGTCTCCGGCAGCGCCCAGAGGCGTCTGAAGGGGCATTTCCTCGTCCATGCGACGATCCTTTATGACTTCCCGCTCGCCGCGATCGACGACTATCTCGGCCTGCCCGCCCGCCAGCCCTCCTATCGGGAGAACCGGCCTCATCGCGAGTTCGTGGCGAACCTGCCGGTTTCCCGGGACGTCCTCGCCCGGGCATTGCGCACGGCCTGGGGCCCGTTCGCCCCGGAGCCGGTCGAAATCCCGACGGATCGGGTCGCGGCGCTCGTGGCGGAGAAGTTCGCGAGCCCCGGATGGGTCGAGCGGTTCTGATCGGTCCGGCTTCGCCCCGGAAAAATCGGGGAAAACTTCGCCATGGGACGCCCGATCGTCCGTATTCCCTTAGAGACCCCGGGGCCGCCCCGTTCGTCGTCCGCGCCTTGCGCGAATCGCCGCTTTCGGAAAACTCGATGGCCGACGGCACGGGATTCGATGCGAGCGTTCCGGACGTCTATACTTGACGGAAGACGGCCGGATCGGTCTTGGGTCTTCTCGGGATTGCGGTATGCTGGGAGGATGCGTGTCGCGCGGATTCGCGGCACCGTCCCGGCGGATCGGCCAAAACGGCGGGGGCGGGAGATCGTCCCGCCCGCCCCTCCTTGGGATCTCGTTCCATGAATCGCTCGACGGTCGGCAGTCGGCCCAACCTCGAAGTGATCGAGGCGAACTACCACCAGTGGCTCCAGGACCCCGCCTCGGTCGACCCGACCTGGCGGTTTTTTTTCGAGGGGTTCGAGCTCGGGGCCTCGGGCGAGTCGCCGCCCGGACAGCAGGAGGCGGGGGCGGCGCAGTCGGGCGTGACCCGGCTGATCGACGCCTACCGGGAGATCGGCCACTACCTCGCCGACCTCGACCCGCTGAAGCTCACCCCGGTCCGCGAGGCCCACGAGCTGCTGGACCTCGCCGAGTTCGGCCTCTCCGAGGCCGACCTCGACCGCACGTTCCACACCCGGCTCGTCCCCTCCGGCTCGGCCACCCTCCGGGAGATCCTCGCGATCCTCAAGGAGACGTATTGCCGGACCGTCGGCGTCGAGTTCATGCACATCCGGGACCGCAAGGTCCGCCAGTGGCTCCAGGAGCGGATGGAATCGACCCGGAACCACCCCGGGTTCGACCTCCAGAAGAAGCGGCGAATCCTCTGGAAGCTCAACGCCGCGGCCCTCTTCGAGCGATTCCTGCACTCGAACTACAAGGGGCAGAAGCGGTTCTCGCTCGAAGGCGGCGAGATGCTCATCCCCCTGCTCGACGCCCTGATCGAACGGGCCGCGAGGCTGGAGGTCAAGGAGATCGTTTTGGGGATGTCCCACCGGGGGCGGCTGAACGTCCTGGCGAACATCCTGGACAAGCCCTACGGCCTGATCTTCAGCGAGTTCGACGAGATCGCGCCCAAGACGTTCGCCGGGGACGGCGACGTGAAGTACCACCTGGGCTTCTCGGCCGACCGGACCACGGCCGAGGGGCAGCACGTCCACATCTCCCTGACGCCCAACCCCAGCCACCTGGAGGCCGTCAACCCCGTGGTCGAGGGGCGGGTCCGGGCCAAGCAGAGGCGGTTCAAGGACACGGCGAGGAAGCTCGGCCTGCCGGTCCTGATCCACGGTGACGCCGCCTTCGCCGGCCAGGGCCTGGTGGCCGAGACCCTGAACCTCTCGCAGCTCTCGGGCTACAAGACCGGCGGCACCGTCCACCTGGTCGTCAATAACCAGATCGGCTTCACCACCAACCCGATCGACAGCCGGTCCACCCGGTACTGCACCGACGTGGCCAAGATGATCGAGGTGCCGATCTTCCACGTCAACGGCGAGGACCCCGAGGCGGTCGTCTACGTGGCCGAGCTGGCGATGGAGTTCCGCCAGACGTTCGGCCAGGACGTGGTGATCGACATGGTCTGCTACCGCCGCCACGGCCACAACGAGGGGGACGAGCCGGCCTTCACCCAGCCGGTCATGTACGCCAGGATCAAGGACCGCAAGAGCATCCACGAGCTGTACACCGACGCCCTGATCGCCGCCGGGGAGCTCTCCCAGCAGGAGGCCGACACGATCGCCGAGACGTTCTCGGAGAAGCTCCAGGCGGTCTTCGAGGAGGTCCACGTCCGCCACCAGCCCCCCCGGCCGACCCAGCCCGGCTTCGCCAACAACTGGAAGGGCTTCACGCCGAGCTACTCGTTCCGCCGACCGAGACGGGCGTCCCGGCCGAGGTCCTCCGCAAGATCGTCGAGACCACGTCCAAGGTCCCCGAGACGTTCCACCGCAACCCGAAGCTCGACCGCATCCTCGCCCAGAGGGTCAAGGCGTTCGAGAGCGGCCAGGGGATCGACTGGGCGTTCGCCGAGACCCTGGCCTTCGGCTCGCTCCTCCTGGAGCGGGTGCCGGTCAGGCTCTCCGGCCAGGACAGCCGCCGGGGGACGTTCAGCCAGAGGCACGCCGTCCTGTCCGACTCCCTGAGCGGCGAGCGGTTCACCCCCCTGAACAACATGGAAGCCGGCCAGGCCGAGCCTCTCGGTGTATGACAGCCTGCTGTCCGAGGCCGCCGTCCTCGGGTTCGATTACGGCTACTCGCTCGAAGAGCCGAACATGCTGATCCTCTGGGAGGCCCAGTTCGGCGACTTCGCCAACGGCGCCCAGGTCATCATCGACCAGTTCATCGCCTCGGCCGAGAGCAAGTGGGGCCGCGCCAGCGGCCTGGTGATGCTCCTGCCCCACGGCTACGAGGGGATGGGGCCGGAGCACTCCAGCGCCCGGCTGGAACGCTTCCTCTCGCTCTGCGCCGACGACAATATCCAGGTCGTCAACGCCTCGACCCCGGCGCAGTATTTCCACCTCCTCAGGCGTCAGGTGAAGCGAAACTTCCGCAAGCCCCTGATCCTGATGACGCCCAAGAGCCTCCTCCGGGAGAAGGCCGGCTACCCCAACTCGGTCTCGACCGTGGCCGAGCTGACCTCCGGCGGCTTCCGCGACGTGATCGACGACCCGATCGACCCGAAGCGGGTCCGCCGGGTGGTCCTGTGCAGCGGCAAGCTCTATCACGACCTGGCCAAGGCCCGGTCCGAGTCGGCCCATCAGGACGAGGTCGCGATCATCCGCCTGGAGCAGTTCTACCCCTGGCCGGCGGACGCCCTGGCCTCGGCGATCGGCCGGTTCCAGAACGCCTCGGAGTGGGTCTGGGCCCAGGAAGAGTCGCAGAACATGGGCGGCTGGACGTTCGTCGATCGGAGGCTCCGCGACCTGACCGGCGAGACCTTCGAATACGTCGGCCGGGACGCCAGCGCCAGCCCGGCCACGGGCTCGCACCACGTCCACGACGCCGAGCAGGCCGAGCTCGTCAAGGCCGCCCTCGGCGCCCCCCTGCCCCACCTCGTCGCCGCCGAGCCCGTCGGCGCCGGGAAGAAGTAAGCGGAAACCGCCCTCCGAGTGAACCTGGGTGGCATGCGTACGTCCTCGTCAGCATGTCTTCGGTTGGGGCCCTGACCGAAGACATGCTGACGAGGACGTACGCATGCCACCCGGATGACGATCCGTCCTCGGCGGGGCGCGCCCCGTCGAGAGTCGGCGCGCCCGTCGTCTCGATTCGCGCCCGGATCGGTTACAATGACATCGGAACACCACGGCGACGCCCCGGGGCGTCGGAACTCGGCCCCTGGGGCCTGAAGGGCGAGCGGCGATGGCCACTGTTTCGATCCAGGTGCCCGGCATGGGCGAGTCGATCTCCGAGGGCATCCTGTCCCGCTGGCTGAAGCCCGACGGCTCGGCCGTGAAGGCCGGCGAGCCCCTCTTCGAACTCGAGACCGACAAGGCCAGCACCACCATCGACGCCCCCTCGGCCGGGACGTTGAAGATCGTCTCCCCCGAGGGCGCCACGGTGGCCATCGGCGCGACCGTCGGCACGATCGACCCGTCCGGGGCGGCGGCCTCCGCATCCCCCGCCGCGAAGGCGCCCGAACCGGCATTGGCGACTGCCCCGGCGCCGGCGGCCAGCAATGGCGGAGCGGCCGTGGCGCTCGCGCCGTCGGTCCGCCGGATCGTGGCCGAGGAGCACGTCGATCCCTCCCAGGTCGCCGGCACGGGCCGGGGCGGGCGGATCACCAAGGGAGACGTGCTCGCCCACCTCGAAAAGCCCCCGGTCGCGGAAGCCCCGCCCTCGTCGCCCGCTCCGTCTCCCGCTCCCGCCCCTCCCGCCGCGGTCCCCTCGTCCTCGTCTCCCAGGGAGACGCGGAAGCGGATGCCCCTGATCCGCCAGAAGATCGCCCAGAGGCTCGTCGAGGCCCAGCAGACCGCCGCGATCCTCACCACCTTCAACGAAGCCGACATGACCCGGATCATGGACCTCCGGGCCCGGTACAAGGAATCGTATCAGAAGAAGCACGGGGTCGGCCTCGGCTTCATGTCGTTCTTCGTGAAGGCCACGATCGAGGCCCTGAAGGCGTTCCCGGCCGTCAATGGACGGATCGACGGCCAGGACATCGTGTACAACAACGCCTATGACATCGGCGTGGCCGTCTCGACCGAACGAGGGCTGATGGTCCCGGTGGTCCGCGACGCCGACCGGCTCTCGTTCGCCGGGATCGAGAAGGCGATCGCCGAGTTCGGCAAGAAGGCGAAGGAGAACGCGATCACCGTGGCCGACCTCCAGGGCGGCACCTTCACGATCACCAACGGAGGGGTCTTCGGCTCCCTCCTCTCGACGCCCATCCTCAACCCTCCGCAATCGGGCATCCTCGGGATGCACTCGATCCAGAAGCGCCCGGTGGCGATCGACGACCAGGTCGTGATCCGGCCGATGATGTACCTCGCCCTCTCCTACGACCACCGGATCGTGGACGGCAAGGAGGCGGTCAGCTTCCTCGTGAAGATCAAGGAATGCGTCGAGAACCCCGAGAGGATGATGCTGGAGGTCTGAGTCGATCCCCTACGCGACGATTCTTGAGGAGGTCACATGGCGTCGATCGCGGCAGAACGATCCGAAGCATTGGAGGAACTGACCCGCGGCCTCGATCCCGAGCAGATCCGACGCTTCACGAGCTCGCTGGAATTCGTGGCGGACCACGCGGCCCGCAGGGTGCTGGAGTCCTCTCGCCGAGAGATCGGCTACACCAAAGAGTCCGCCGCGCTGGTGCCCCTTCTGGCGGCCCGCTCGGGCGAATCGAACGAAGAAGTTCTGTACAAGGCACTCCAACTCTACCAGGTCGTCCTGGATTACGCGGAGAAGGGGGACCGCCTGGCGATCCTGGACCCCGAGGACACGATCGTCCGAGAGATTGAGGGGATCGGCAGGGCTCGGTCGGCCGGCCCCGACGACCCCGCGGGATCGGTCGAATGACGTCCGATCCGGGTCCGGGAAAGGGCCGGTCCAAGAAGGCTCATCGGCCGGAGAAAACCGAAGATCCGCTCCCAATCCGTGCGATCCCGGCCGTCCTCCTCGAGGCCAGGACCAGAGAATGGATCGACCGACTCGAAGCCGAGATCGAAAGGCAGAGGGCTGAACTCGCCTATCTTCGCCATGAGATCGGACGCCTCGGTCCGGAGAACGCGAGACTCTCCGCACAACTTGAGATGGCCGAGCAGTGGAACGTCGCGGCCACGGTGCTCGTCTCCCTCGGAGGCGCACTCCTCGGATACTCCGGCTTCGCCGAGCCGCACGCCCGGGTTGTCGCCAGTTTCGGAGCCGCCTTCAACATTTCGGGAATCTTCCTCATGTTCCGCGGGATACGGAAAGGGCGAAATCGTGTCTGACCCGTATGATTTGGTCGTCATCGGCGCCGGCCCCGGCGGCTACGTCGCCGCGATCCGGGCGGCCCAGCTCGGGCTGAAGGTCGCTTGCGTCGAGAAGCGGGCCACGCTCGGCGGGACGTGCCTGAACGTCGGCTGCATCCCGAGCAAGGCCCTCCTCGACTCCAGCGAGCTCTACCACCTCGCCCGGGAACGCTTCCAGCGCCACGGGATCGGCGTGGGCGAGGTCACCATCGACGTCCCGACGATGATCGCCCGCAAGGACAAGGTCGTCTCCGACCTCACCGGAGGCGTCCGCGGCCTGTTCAAGAAGAACAAGGTCACGCCCGTCTTCGGCTCCGCCCGGCTGACCTCGCCAACCACCGTCCAGGTCGCCCTGAACGAAGGGGGCGAAGCCACCCTGGAGGCGAAGAACATCCTGATCGCCACCGGCAGCGCCCCGATCGAGCTGCCGTTCCTCAAGTTCGACGGCAAGGTCGTCGTCAGCTCGACCGAGGCGCTCTGTTTCGACAAGGTGCCGAAGCATCTCGTGGTCGTCGGCGGAGGCTACATCGGCCTGGAGCTCGGCTCCGTGTGGAAACGGCTGGGCGCGAAGGTCACCGTGATCGAGTTCCTCCCCCGGATCGTCCCCCTGGCCGACGTCGAGATCGGCGCGGTCCTCCACAAGAGCCTCGCCAAGCAGGGCCTGGAGTTCCTCCTGGAGACCAAGGTCACCGGCGCGAAGGTCGAGGGCGGCAAGGCCACGGTCTCCGCCGAGACCAAGGACGGCCAGGCGCTCTCGATCGAGGCCGACCGCGTCCTCGTGGGCGTGGGCCGCAAGGCGTTCATCGACGGCCTCGACCTGGACAAGGTCGGCGTGAAGTTCGACCCGAGGACGAACAAGGTCGCCACCGACGGCCACTTCCGCACGAATGTCCCGACGATCTGGGCCATCGGCGACGTGATCGACGGCCCGATGCTCGCCCACAAGGCCGAGGAAGAGGGCGTCGCCTGCGCCGAGATCCTCGCCGGCAAGCCCGGCCACATCAATTACGACACGATCCCGAGCGTGATCTACACCCACCCCGAGATGGCCAGCGTGGGCAAGACCGAGGAGCAGTTGAAGGAGGCCGGGATCGCCTACAAGGTCGGCAAGTTCCCGTTCCTGGCCAACGGCCGGGCCAAGGCGATGGACGAATCCGAAGGGCTCGTGAAGATCCTCGCCGACGCCAAGACCGACCGGCTCCTGGGCGTCCACATCATCGGCCCGAGGGCCTCGGACATGATCGCCGAGGCCGTCACCACGATGGAATTCGACGGGTCGGCCGAGGACATCGCCCGGATCACCCACTCCCACCCCACCCTGTCCGAGGCCGTGAAGGAAGCCGCCCTGGCGGTGGACAAGAGGGCGATCCACTTCTGAGAAAGAGAGGGAAGGCCCGAGATGGACGAATCGACCCTCCTGCGCAACGCCACGGTCCAGGAGATCCAGCTCGAATTGATCCGAAGGACCTGCTTCAACGCGATGGACGGCCGGATCGTCTTCGACGGCCTCCTCCGTCACCGAGACCTCTGGCGAGCCGCGATCCTGGACCGGCCGGGCCTGCCCGATCCCGACCGGCCGGACCATCTCGCGAGGATGAGCCTCATCAAGCTCCGCGACCTCTCCCGGAACGTCTGGAACGCCGATACCCTGTTCCTCCTCACGCCCTCGCCCGAGCACGCCCGCACCCTCAAGAGCATCGCCGAGACCGAGGATTGGGGCGCCGAGGTTTCGACGATCGACGATCGCGAGGAGATCGAGGGGCCCCTCGGCTGCTTTCCGAGCACCAGTGGTTTGCTGATCCTCTGGTGGGACTGATCGGCTCGCCGTTGCCCGGGGCGAACCTCGGCCTCTGCCGAAAGGGAGCTCATGACCTTCGTCTGGGTCTTCCAGGGAGAGGACGGGCGGCTCGCCTCGGGCGTGTTCTCCTCCCGGGAAAACGCGGAAGCCTGGATCGCGAAGCACGGCCTGAGCGGGCTGCTGACCCGCTACCCGCTCGATACCGGGGCCTACGACTGGGAAGTCGAATCGGGGCATTTCTCTCCTCGAAAGGACGACCAGAAGTCATCTCGATTCATCGGACGATTCACCGGGGGGAGCGTCCACTTCCACTACGAAGACGGCCACAACACGGAGGATCTCGTGAGGCCCGATGTGAGCGGGGTTCCCGACGATCCGGGGGTCGAGGAGCACGGATTGCCGGCCGTGCCCGATGAAGATCCATCGACGTAGGCACGCAAGCTGCTACCGATCCCTCTTCGGGACAAGGCGGCGCGGGGCGGGCCCTCGCGCCTCGATCGCATTCCGAGAGAGGGCGGGCCCTCGGCCCCCGCCAGCCGAACCCGCCCGAGGGAGCCGACCATCATGGATCCGCGACGAACCTCCCGGGGCCGACGGCCCCGGGTCGAGGCCCTGGAAGACTATTGCCTCCTGTCCACCGTGACCGTCTACCCGTTCGGGCACCCCGACGACGCCCGCAAGGTCGTCATCAACAACGGCGCCTCGGGCGGGCTGACCGGCGTGGCCGAATCCACCGGCACCGGCGCCAGCGCGGGCGTGGGCAACACCGGCACCGACTCCAACGTGACCTCCACGCCCACCGGCGTCGGCGCCCGGGCGCCACGTCCACCTCGTCCTCGTCCTCCTCGGGGCTCGCCGTCGTCGGCGCGAACTTCCGGCCGCATGGCAACCATCTGCGGTACACCCAGACCCTCAAAGGCTCGGGCAAGACCTTCCGCCAGACGTTCCAGGCCACGGTCAAGGGCTCGGGCGGGACGGTCACGCCCGCGGAGGCCCTCGGCCTGTTCACCACCGAGCTGGCCAGGAGGGGCGGCCCGTCCTCGCCGACCCTGCCCGTGACGACCCCTCCGGCCGGCACCTACACCATCCGCGATGAGTCGATCCGCACACGAGGCCGCACGACCACGTTCCAGCTGACCGTGAACTCCGGGTCCGAACAGATCCGCGCGACCTATTCGATCCGCGAGTCCGAAGGCCGGGGGATCTCCGCCTCGTCGTCGCCGACCGAGAACGACGCGTTCGACGTCTTCGCCCGCAGCCTGGCGGCGAGAGAAGGGATCGCCCTGGCCGCGACCGCCGGATCGTCCTCGACCTCCACCCCGCAGGCCCCTCTGCGATAGGGAGGGGCCTGCCTGTTGACGATCGCCCCGAAGCCCGGCGGCTCAGGTCGAGGCGGCGAGCCTCCGCCTCCGAGAGGCCGCCGAGGCGTGGGCACAAAGGATCGCGACCAGGAAGGAAGACGCCCCCCGGACCACGGTCGAGCCGAGCATCAGCAGGTAGGTTTGGGGGTCGAGGAAGTTCCGCCACCGGAGCGGCCACTCCCAGCGGACCTGCGTGATCGCGAACAGGAGCCACAGGGCGAACGCGAGCGACGCGGCCCCGATCGCGAGCCTGCGGAGGGGCTCGAAGTCCCGGCGATCCGGGTCGTCCGCGGCCCATCCCGCCAGCTCCGACAGGGTCACCAGGCGGATCAGGACGATCAAGCGGAGCGAGAAGACCTGGATCGGGTCGGCGGCGGCGCGGAGGATCGGCCCCCCTCGACCGAACATGCTCGCATGATCGGCCCACCAGTAGATCAGGCTGGCCACGCAGCTCATCGCCAGGACCCAGGCCCTCGCCCGCCAGCCCCGGGTGGTCCGGTCGCCGCCGACCAGGAGGATGGCCGCGAGCAGGTTCGCGACGAGCATCGGGCCGCCGAAGTAGACGTCCCAGCGCGGGTCATCGACGAGCCGGCGGAGGTCCGGGGTCGGGAACAGGAGACGCCCGGCGACCAGGAGGACATAGGCCCCGGACGCCACCGACGCGGCCGAGGCCAGGAGGAAGGCGAGCTGGTCGCGGGCGAGCCGGACCCCGAGCGAGTCCGGCGGCTCTTCCTCGACGAGGAAACGGTCCATGACCACGCCCCCCGGGCTCAGATATGAACCGACTCTCCCAGGCCCTGCCCGGCGGCTTCCATGATCGATTCGGAATACGTCGGGTGCGGGTGCATGGCGTGGATGATCTCCTCCTCGGTCGCTTCGAGCTTCTTGGCCATCACGAGCTCGGCGATCAGCTCGGTGGCCTGCGACCCGAGGAGGTGGGCCCCCAGCAGTTCGCCGTGCTTCTTGTCGAAGATCAGCTTGACGAACCCCTCGGTCTCGTCGGCCGCCTGGGCCCGCCCGCTGGCGAGGAACGGGAACTTGCCGATGCGGATGTCCAGGCCCTTCTCCCTCGCCGCCTTCTCGGTGAGTCCCACGCTGGCCACGCCCGGGTCGGTGTAGGTGCATCCCGGGATCGTGGTGTAATCGACCTGCCGGTCGGCGTGGCCACACAGGCGCTCGACGCAGGCGATCGCCTCGTGATGGGCCACGTGGGCCAGCCACGGAGGGCCGATCACGTCGCCCACGGCGTAGATGCCCTTCGCCGTCGTCGCATAGCCGTTGGTGGGGTCGGCCTTGATGTGACCCTTGAACAATTCGACGCCGAGCTTGTCGTCGAACAGCCCCTCCACGTTGGCGAGGACGCCGATCGACACGAGCATGACCTCGGCCTCGATCGTCCGCGGGCCCTGGGGCGTCTCGACCTCCACCTTCACGCCGTCCGGCCCCTTGGTCACCTTGCCGGTCTTCGACTTCGTGAGGATCTCGATGCCCCGCTTCGCCAAAGATTTCTCCAGGCCGGCGGAGACCTCCTCGTCCTCGCCGGGGAGGATGCGGTCGAGGAGCTCGACCAGGGTGACCTTCGTGCCGATCGCGTTGTAAAAGTAGCCGAATTCCAGTCCGATCGGCCCCCCGCCGATGATCAGCATCGACTTGGGCTGCGTCGGCAGGCTCATGGCCTCCTTGTAGGAGATGATCTGCGTGCCGTCGAACTCCGCGCCGGGCAGGGGGCGGGGCCGGACGCCGGTGGCCACCAGGATGTTCTCGGCCGTGACGGTCTCGCCGCCGACCTGGACGGTGTTCGGCTTGACGACCTTCGCCGTGCCGAACTTCGAGCCCACCTTGTACTTGCGGAACAGCCCCTCGATCCCCTTGTTCAGGTTCGAGGCCACCCCGCGGCTCCGGGCGATCATCTGGCCGAAGTCCCAGGAGGACTGGCCCGACCAGCCGAAATTCTTGCCGTGGCGGTTGATCAGCTCGACGAGGTGGGCGTTGGTGAGCAGGGCCTTGGTGGGGATGCAGCCCCAGTTCAGGCAGATCCCGCCGAGCTTGTCCTTCTCCACGCAAAGGGTCTTCTTGCCGAGCTGCGCCGCCCGGATCGCCGCCGCGTAACCGGCGGGCCCTCCGCCGATCACGATCAGGTCAAAGTCGTAGGCCATCGGATCTCTCAACGGATGAGGAAAATCGATCCGCCGATGACGCCGATTTCCGCAGATTAAATCATGAATTTATCTGCGGAAATCGGCGTCATCGGCGGATCGATTCTTGTCTTAGAGAAGCATGGACGCCGGCTCTTCGAGCAGGCCCTTCAGGGTGCGGAGGAACTCGGCGGCCATCGCGCCGTCGACGGCCCGGTGGTCGGCCGTCAGGGTGACGGTCATCACGGTCCCGACCACGAGCGCATCCCCTTCGACCACGGGCCTCTTCTCGGCGGCGCCGACGGCGAGGATGCCGACCTCGGGCTGGTTCAGGATCGCGTCGAACTCGCGGACGCCGTACATCCCCAGGTTCGAGATCGTGAACGTCCCGCCCATCATCTGCGCGGGCGTGAGCTTGTTCGCCCGGGCGGCCGAGACGATGGCCTCGGTGCCGGTGCGGATGTCGCGGAGGCCCAGGGCGTCGGCGTTTTTGAGCACAGGGACGATCAGGCCGCCGTCCAGGGCCACGGCGATCCCGACGTTGACCTCGCCGTGCTCGACGATCGCGTCGCTCTCGTAGCTGGCGTTCACCCCGGGATGCTTGCGGAGGGCCAGCGCCACGGCCTTCGTCACGAAGTCGCCCATCGAGAGCTTGATCTTCTCGGGGGCGAGTTGCTTGTTCAGGGCCTCGCGGATCGCCGACGCCTGATCGACGCGGATATCCACCGTGACGTGGATCTCGGGCGCGGCCTGCTTGGACTTGACCATCCGGTCGGCGATCGTCTTGCGCATCCGGGAGTGCGGAATCCGTCGCGATTCGCGGGTCGCGGCCAGAGGGGCGGCGGTCGCTGGCGAGGAGGACGGCGAGGCCGAGGGCTTCGCGGCGGGGGCGCTCTTGAGGAACGCCTCGACGTCGGCGCGGATGATCCGGCCGCTGGGGCCCGAGCCGGGGACCTCGGCCAGCTCGATCCCGGCCTCCTTGGCGACCTTCCGGGCCAGGGGGGTGGACTTCACCCGGCCTCCGGGGGCCACCGTCGCCGCGGCCGGGGTCGCCGAGTGGCCGCCGTGCCCATTGGCGCCGGAGTGGCCGTCGCCGGCCGGGGGGCGGTTGGGCGCGTTGGTCTGCTCCTGCGAGTCGAAGTCCTGCCGGACCGCGACCGAAGGCGTGCCGCCGCCGGAGGCTTTGGCCAGCTTCGACGGGTCTTCCCCCTTCTTCGCCAGGACCAGGACGGTCTGGCCGAGGGCGACCTCCTCGCCTTCCTTCACGTCGAGGCTGGCGACGGTCCCCTCGTCGAAGGACTCCATGTTCATCGTCGCCTTGTCGGTCTCGACCTCGGCGAGGACCTGCCCTTCCTTGATCTTGTCGCCGACCTTCACCATCCACTTGACCACCCGGCCCGTCTCCATCGTGGGGCTGAGCTTGGCCAACTTCACTTCGATCGGCACGAGGGGAGCCTCCACGTAGGGTGCATGAAATGCACCGATCTGGCCAACATCGGGGCGGGCGAGGCCCGCATTCCGATCGAAGAATCAAATCCAAGATGGTGCATTTCATGCACCTTACTTGTACAAAACGTCCTTCACCGCCGCCGCGACCCGATCGACGCTCGGCAGGACGCTGGCCTCCAGCGCTCGATTATAGGGGATCGGCACGTCCTTGGACGCGACCCGGCGGATCGGGGCGTCGAGCTCGTCGAACGCGGCGTTGTAGATCCGGTCGGAGACGCCCGCGCCGATCCCGCAATACGGCCAGTCTTCCTCGACGATCACCGCCCGGTGGGTCTTCACGATCGACTTGAGGATCGTTTCGAGGTCCAGGGGGCGGAGGGTCCTCAGGTCGATGACCTCGGCGCTGATGCCCTCCTCGGCGAGCTTGTCGGCGGCCTTGAGGCTGGTCAGCAGCGACCGGGAATAGGTCAGGATGGTGACGTCGGAGCCTTCTCGCTTGACGTCGGCCTTGCCGATCGGGACGAGGAACTCGGGGTCGTCGGGCACCTCCCCCTTCTCGGCCAGGAGGTTCTCGTGTTCGAGGAACACGACCGGGTCATCCGAGCGGATGGCGGCCTTGAGCATCCCCTTGGCGTCGGCGGCCGTCGCGGGCATCATCACGGTGAGGCCCGGGATGTGGCTGTACAGGGCCTCGGGCCGGTGCGAGTGGGTGGCGCCGAGGCAGCCGGCGATCCCGGAGTTGCCCCGGAAGACGATCGGCACGGCGAACTGGCCGCCGCTCATGTAGCGCATGTTGGCGGCGTTGTTGACGAGCTGGTCGAAGGCCACGTAGCTGAAGCTGAAGGTCATGAACTCGACGATCGGGCGGAGCCCGACCATCGCGGCGCCGATGCCGATGCCGGCGAACCCGTTCTCGGAGATGGGGGTGTCGATGATCCGGCGGGGTCCGAAGCGGTCGAGCATGCCCTGGGAGACCTTGTAGGCGCCGTTGTATTCGGCGACCTCCTCGCCCATGAGGAACACGCGGTCGTCCCGCTCCATCTCCTCGGTCATCGCGGCCCGGAGCGCCTCGCGATAGGTCAGTTCGGCCATGATCTCGGGATCACTCCTGGGGGATGTACGGGGCCACGCTGATGTCTTCGTACTCGGCGCCGAGGGTCGGCTCGGGGGCGTTCTCGGCGAACTCGATGGCCTCGTCGATCTCGGCCTTGATCTTCTCGTGCATCTCCTCGAGGCCCGATTCGTCGATCCAGCCGCGCTCCTTGAGCGTGGATTCGTAGAGGACGATGGGGTCGCGCTCCTTGGCCTTCTCGGCCTCTTCCTTGGAGCGGTACTTCATCGGGTCGCTCATGGAGTGGCCGCGGAACCGGTAGGTCTTGGCCTCGATGAACGTGGGGCCCTCGCCGGCCCGGCGCGGCTGGCGGCGTCGAGCGTGGTCTTGGCGACGAGCTCGATGTCGTTGGCGTCGATCGACAGGCCGGGCATCCCGTAGGCCGTCCCGCCCCGGATGGTCAGGTCGGTCAGGCAGGAGTGGCGGTGGAGGTGGGTGCCCATGGACATCCCGTTATTCTCCACCACGTAGATCACCGGCAGCTTCCAGAGGCTGGCCATGTTGAAGGCCTCGTGCAACGCGCCCTGGTCCATGGCGCCGTCGCCGAAGTAGCAGATCGTGACCTTGCCGTCGCCGCGATACTGGCTGGCGAAGGCCACGCCGGCGGCCAGGGGGAGGTGGCTGCCGACGATGGCATGGCCGCCCAGGAACCCCTTGTCCACGTCGAAGAAGTGCATCGACCCGCCCTTGCCCTTGGAGCAGCCGGGGGCCTTGCCCAGCTGCTCGCTCATGGCGAGCTTCGGGTCCATCCCCCGGGCCAGGGCGTGGCCGTGGTCCCGGTAGGCGGTGATCACGTAATCATCTTCATGAAGGGCGCCGATCGAGCCGACGGCGACCGCTTCCTGGCCGCTGTAGAGGTGGCAGAACCCGCCGATCTTCTGGTTCTGGTAGAGCATGGCCGAGCGCTCTTCGAAGCGGCGGATCAACAGCATCTGCCGGAGCCAGCCCAGCGCCTGGTTGCGGGATACGATCGGCTTGGCCTCGGTTTGCGCTTGAGCCATCGAGTCCGTCTCCTGAAGGATGGCGGGGGCGGACGGCCGTCGGGGCTCGGCGGCCGTCGCGGGGGGCTGTCTCGGCGAGGGCGGAGGGTCGGCTCGGTCGGTCGGGGGCCCGACCCGGGGCGGCACCGGCTCGCGAGGGGGAGGGCCTCCGAGGTCCGGCTTGCCCAGGAACCGCATTATCTTACCCAAAAGCCGTGACAAGAGGAATGGGGGCTCGGCGGGGTGCGGTCCATCGGGTCGGATCATGAGACGGGCGTGATTTTGTAGGCCACGACCGCATCGTCCTCGTCGTTGGAGTTCCAGAACAGGAGATACCGCTTCTTCCGGTCGCCGGGGAACTCGAACTCGAGGTCGAGGGTGCGCTTCTTCTCGAACCAGTCGATTTTGACGTCTTCCCCGGTGTCGCTCTCCTCGAACTCCTCCAACTGCTCGGAATCGACGACTGCAATGTCGATCCTCTGATTGGAGGCGACCTCGATGAACACCTTGCGGTACTTCGGGTCCAGGACCACCTGATACGAGTCGAGGTATTCGAGGTCTTCGGCGAGTTGGATCATGGGGACGAACTCCCAGACGCTTCCGGCCCCGGTCCGGCCGGTGGCGGCTCCGGAGCGGAGCCACTGGTGTTGGTCACTCTCGTTTTCTTCTTCTTCGGCCCTTCCCTGGTCTTCTTCTTACCTGCGGTCTTCTTGGCGGCGGAGACGGCCGCCGCCGTCTCGCCTGCGATCCCTTCCGTGAGGTGCGTCTCGCGCAGCTCGTCCCTCAAGGGGAATTCCGGGGTCGCGGCGAGGATCTGGTCGTATTTCTCGGCCGCATCGCGGGGGGTGTCCAAACCTTGCCTCAATCGATGCGCGAGCGACCGGAGCCGGGCCGCCTTGTCGCGATGCCAACGCCCCCTCTGGGACAGCCTCAGGCGGCTGACCACGACGATCGCCGCCCCGGGGATCACCGACGAGAGGATGGCCACCGCGTCTTTCCTCAGCAGGTCAAACGCCAGTAAGATGCTCACGAGGAACCCCGTGAGGATGGCCACGAGCGTGAGGAAGTCCGAGGCCGAGTCGTAGAGCCAGCACCAGATGCCTTGCCACCGGGCGTGCCGATCCAGTCGCTCCTGCAGATCACTCATCCGGGAAGGATCGCTCCCGATCGGATTTGTGATGCCCTGGCTCATGCCCCCTCCCGGGCCTCCGGCTTCTCGGTCAGGAGCTGCCGGAGCACGTAGGGCAGGATGCCCCCGTGTTGATAGTACTTGATCTCCTGCGGGGTGTCGATCCTCACCGTCACCGAGAACGAATGCTTGACCCCGTCGGCCCTCTCCGCCGAGACCGTGACCTCCCGGCCCGAGGCGAACCCGGAGCTCAGACCGTCGGCCACCCCGTCGATCGAATACACTTCCTCGCCGGTCAGCCCCAGGCCCTCGGCGCTGTCGCCGGCGCCGAACTGGAGGGGGAGGATGCCCATCCCCACGAGGTTCGATCGGTGGATGCGTTCGTAGCTCTCGGCGATCACCGCCCGGACGCCCAGCAGGTTCGGCCCCTTCGCCGCCCAGTCTCGCGACGACCCCGAGCCGTACTCCTTGCCCGCCAGGATGAGCAACGGCACCTTGCCGAGCCTGTACCACTCGCTCGCCTCGAAGATCGTCGTGACCTCGCCGTCGGGCAACAACCGGGTGAAGCCGCCCTCGGTCCCCGGCGCCAGCTTGTTCTTGAGCCGGACGTTGGCGAACGTCCCGCGGACCATCACCTCGTGGTTCCCTCGGCGGGAGCCGTAGGAGTTGAACTCCGAGGTCTCCACGCCGTGCTCGATCAGGTACTTGCCCGCCGGGCTCTGGACCTTGATCGAGCCGGCCGGCGAGATGTGGTCGGTGGTGATCGAGTCGCCCAGGACGGCCAGGACGCGGGCCCCGGTGATCCTCTGGAACGGCGGGGGGCTCGATCGTCATCCCCTCGAAGTACGGCGGGTGCTTCACATACGTCGAGTTCGCGTCCCACTCGTAGAGGTCGCCGGTGGGGACGGGCAGGGTCTTCCAGCGCTCGTCGCCTTCGAAGACGTGGGCGTACTTCTCGCGGAACATGTCGGCCCGGACGCTCTTGAGGATCGCGTCCTGGACCTCGCCCTGGGTCGGCCAGATGTCCTTGAGGAACACCGGGGAGCCGTCCTTGCCGGTGCCGAGGGGCTCGGTCGTGAGGTCCAGCTCCATCGTCCCGGCCAGGGCGTAGGCGACGACCAGGGGCGGCGAGGCGAGGTAATTGGCCCGGACCTCGGAGTTGATCCGCCCCTCGAAATTGCGGTTCCCCGAGAGCACGGCGACGGTCACCAGGTCATCCTCGCGGATCGCCTGGGTGATCTCGGCCGACAGGGGCCCGGAGTTGCCGATGCACGTCGTGCAGCCGTAGCCGACGGTGTTGAATTTGAGGGCGTCGAGCGAGGCGGACAACCCGGCGTCGTTCAGGTAGTCCGTGACGACCTTCGACCCCGGCGCCAGGCTCGCCTTGACCCAGGGCTTCGTCGTCAGGCCCTTCTCGACCGCTTTCTTGGCCACGAGGCCGGCGGCGATCATCACCGACGGGTTCGACGTGTTCGTGCAGCTGGTGATCGCGGCGATCACGACCGATCCGTGATTGACATAGCCGTGACGCAGCGGCCGATACGCCGCGGCCGGGGAGTTCGGGTCCTCGGAGCCGACCCCGGTGCCCCCCCCGCCTTCGCCTTCCAGCCGGAGCTCGCTCTTGACGTCGGTGGTGGCGGTCGCGACGGCGGAGACCGGCTTGCTCGGGGCCTTGGGACGGGCTTCGAGCATCAGCTTCAGGGCCTTGTCGAATTCTTCCTTCGCCGACCCCAGCGCCACGCGGTCCTGGGGGCGCTTCGGCCCGGCGAGGCTGGGCTCGACCGTCGAGAGGTCGAGCTCCAGGGTGTCCGAATACTCGGCCTCGGGGGCGCCGACGGTGTGGAACATCCCCTGGGCCTTGGCGTAGGCTTCCACCAGCGCGATCAGGTCTTCGGGACGGCCGCTCAGTCGCAGATATTTGAGGGTCTGGGCGTCGATCGGGAAGATCCCGCAGGTCGCCCCGTATTCGGGGGCCATGTTGGCGATCGTGGCGCGGTCGGCCACCGGCATGCTCGCCAGGCCGTCGCCGAAGAACTCGACGAACTTGCCCACCACGCCCTTGCGGCGGAGCATCTGCGTGACGGTGAGCACCAGGTCCGTCGCCGTGGCCCCTTCGGGCAGGGTGCCGTGGATCTTGAACCCGACGACCTGCGGCACCAGCATCGAGACCGGCTGCCCCAGCATGGCCGCCTCGGCCTCGATCCCGCCGACGCCCCAGCCCAGGACGCCCAGGCCGTTGATCATCGTCGTGTGCGAATCCGTGCCCACCAGGGTATCGGGATAGATCGTCGGCAAGGCCGACTCGTCGCCCGAGTCCGACGAGCTGAAGACCACCCGGGCGAGGTATTCCAGGTTCACCTGGTGGACGATCCCGGTCTCGGGCGGGACCACGCGGAAGTTCTTGAACGCGGACTGGCCCCAGCGGAGGAAGGCGTATCGCTCCTTGTTCCGGTGGTACTCGAGCTCGGTATTGGTGAGCAGGGAGCCCGGCGTCCCGGCCTCGTCCACCTGGACCGAGTGATCGATCACGAGTTCCACGGGCTGGAGCGGGTTGATCTTCGTGGGGTCGCCGCCGAGGCGGGTCATGGCGTCTCGCATGGCGGCGAGGTCGACGATCGCGGGGACGCCCGTGAAGTCCTGGAGGAGCACTCGCGAGGGGCGGAAGGCGATCTCGTGGCTCGGGATGGCCCGGGGCTGCCAGTTCACGAGGTTCTCGATGTCGTCGGCCGTGACCGTCAGGCCGTCTTCGTGGCGGAGGAGGTTTTCCAGGAGGATCTTGAGAGAGAACGGCAGGCGGTCGAGGTCCGCCCCGGCGGCCTTGAGGGCGTCGAGCCGGTAGTAGCGGAACGAATGCTCGCCCACCTTGAGCGTCGTGAGCGCCCCGAAGCGGTTCGCCATGGAATCGGGCCCAGATAAGGGGACGGAGACGGAGCCAGGGAAGGCCCCAATATAACGGCGAGGCGGGGCCGAGGGTAGGTCGGCCCGCCTCGGCCATTCGAGTGCATGAAATGCACTCATGTCGGGCGCATGAAATGCACCATCTCCTCTTGTTTTCCCCTTCTCTTCTTCTCCCGCCAGGCTGGTGGGAAGGACGGAAGGGGAAAGGGAGCGAAGATGGTGCATTTCATGCACCCTACGTCCATGAAATCCACTTGCGTAGGGTGCATGAAATGCACCATCTGCGCTCCTCTTCTTCTCCCGCCAGGCTGGCGGGAAGGACGGAAGGGGAAAGGGAGCGAAGATGGTGCATTTCATGCACCCTACGTCCATGAAATCCACTTGCGTAGGGTGCATGAAATGCACCATCTGCGCTCCTCTTCTTCTCCCGCCAGGCTGGCGGGAAGGACGGAAGGGGAAAGGGAGCGAAGATGGTGCATTTCATGCACCCTACTTGGTTCGGATGATATAAACGCGGGTCGCCGGAACCGTCGAATAGGCGCCGAGAGACCCCGGCCTCGCGCCGAGCGACAGGTTCTGATTGGCGATCGCCGACTGGATCGCGATCGGGGTGATCCCCGAGGCGAGGGTCATCGGGTTCAGGCCGTAGTTGAGATATCCCGTGCTATATCCGCCGGCGAACCCCGAGACGCCCAGCCCATACCCGCCGCCGAAGCCCAGCCCGCCATAGCCGCCGAACCCGGGATAACCGCCGTAGCCGAAGCCTCCGTAGCCGATCCCGGGATAGCCGTAGCCGCCATAACCCAGGCCGTAGCCGCCGTAACCGCCATAACCCAGGCCGTAGCCGCCGTAACCTCCGTAGCCCAGGCCATAGCCGTAGTAGCCCATCCCGCCATAGCCGCCGTAGCCCAGGCCATAGCCGCCGAGGCCCGGATAGCCGAAGCCTCCGTAGCCCATCCCGCCATAGCCCATCCCGCCGTAGCCCATCCCGCCGTAGCCCATCCGGCCGTAGCCCATCCCTCCGTAGCCGCCGTGCATCTGGGCGCGGGCGGTCCCGACGGTCAGGGCGAGGGAGATCAGGGTCAGGGCCGCGATGGAAATCCCGATGCGCTTCATGGTCGGCCTCCCGGCGAGGGCCCCAGGAAGAGCAAAGCAACAAGGGCCGGGCCGACGTGCCCCCGCAGGCGCCGGGCTCGGATCACCCTCATTGTAGGAGCGGAGCCCGGAGGAAATCCATCGCGCGAGGCTGGCCATCGCCTCGGCCGTCCCCGACTCAGGAAAGCCACCACAACACGCCCATGACCATCAGAGGAAGCACGAAAATCGCGGCCACCATCACCCCGGACCCCGACCGTTGCGGGGGTTCGGGCCCGATCGGGGCGGGCTGGACCCGGTTGGTCAGCTCCTGGACCTGGCCCAGAGTCTCCAGCCAGCTCGCCACCACCCGGCTCGTCACGGGGGTCGGATCGGAGGCCGAGTCGAACGGGACGAGGTGGATCGTCCGGAGTTCGAAGTCGTCGTCGGTCGAATACGTCACGGTCAAACGACTCAGCCCAAACGGCTTGGAAAGCGCCGAGAACCGGCTGAGGCCCACGCCCTTGATCGCCGGGAACGGGATCTCGACCGCCCCGGGGCAATCCTCCAGGCAGAGCGAGCGGCCCGTCAGCCGCAGGCCCCCTTCGCCCTGATAAAGGCAGATGTACTTACCCCAGAACGAGTTGGCATATTCGGCCGAGGCGTACAAGCACTTGCGTTGATAGCGGATCTCGTCGTTCATGAACGCTCCGGGAAGGGTCGCCGATCGCGAGCCAAAAGGGCTTCGCGTCCCGAGGACGAATCTTCTCCTCGAAGACTCCCGGCGTCATCGGTCGGCCCGCGGTCTCCTTCGCCAGAACCCCAGGGGGACCAATCCGATCGTCACGGCGGCGCAGGTCATCGGCAACGCGTCTCCCACTCGAAGATAAAGACTCGAACGATCGTCGAGCGGGACTCGGCCGCCGAGGACCCCCGAATGGGCCGGTTCGAGCGAGTCCACGATCCGGCCGTCGCCGTCGATGATGGCGGACATCCCCGTGTTCACCGACCGGGCCAGGGGCGCCCGGCATTCGACGGCCCGGAACACGCTGGCCGCCAGGTGGGTCCGGTGCTCGGCCGAGCCCCGGAACCAGCCGTCGTTGGTCAGGTTCACCAGGACGTCCGGCGGCCGTTGCCCCGGGATCGTGAACGCCCGGCGGACCAGGTCCGGCACCGTATCCTCAAAACAAATGATCGGGGCGAACCGCGTCCCGTCCACCTCGAAAATCGCCGGGGCCGCCCCGGAGGAGAGCCCGGGGACGTTCCCGTCCTCGAACGGCATGATCACCAGGAGCCAGGGCATGGCCTTCAGGAACGGGATGTACTCGCCGAACGCCACCAACGATTGTTTGTGATAGCTCGCCGTCTCCCTTCGGCCCGGCTGGACGAGCAGGGCCGTGTTGTAGCGGTCCAGCTTCTTGAGGCCGAACTCATACGTGACGGTCCCCACCAGGAACGGGACGTTCGCCAGTTCGGTCAGGCGATGGATCTCGGCGTCGGCGATCTTCTGGCGGACCCGCCATTCCCCCGGCTCCATGTCGCGGGCGAGGCCGCGGACCTGCCGGGCGAACTCGGTCCCTTCGAGGCCCGGCGCGATGTTCACAACCCCTTGCGGATACGACGATTCGGGCCAGACGACCAGGTCCGGGCGTTCCGGGTCTTCCAGGGCCCGCCGGGTCAGGCGAGCCACGGAGTCCATCACGTCCTGGAGCGACGGAGGGTTGTTCACCTCCTGGGCGAAATCGGTCTGGAGCAACGCAAGTCTCGGCCCCGGGCGGAATTTCGCCGTCGAGAGCCGGATTCCTCCATAAACCAGGACGCCCGCGAACGCGCCGCCGACCACCACCAGCCGCAAGAGCTGGCCCGGGAGCAGCTTGGGGCCGCGATCGGTCGGTCTCATCAGGGGCAGCGTGACGAGGTCCACCCAGAGGACGTTCGCCGCCGCCATCAAGAGGCTGAGGCCCCAGGCGCCGGCCAGGTCGCTGGCCTGGATGATCGGCAGATATCGATATTGCGAATGGGCGAGGTAGTACCAGGGCAACCCCGACAGGACGAACATTCGACCGTACTCGATGGCCAGCCAGACGATGGGCGCCGCGACGATCGCCGGGAGCTTCAGCCGGCCGACCGCGATCCGGGCGATCCCCAGGAACATCGGCCAGCCCAGGGACAGGACGAAGACCATGCAACTCCACCCCAGAACGCTGGCCTGAGCCACCCAGAAAATCGCCAACCCCCAGAAGGCCAGGCCGCCGAGCCAGGCCGCCCCGTACAGGAGGCGAGGCCGTCGCTCGCTTCGGATCAGCGCAAAGAACGGGGCCAGGGCGAACCAGGCCAGGAAGCCGTAATCGGCCGGCGGGAAGGCGAACCAGAACAGGACGGCCGACGCCACGGCCGGCACGACCGGGTTCGTGCCGGGGCGAGTCGAGGGCGGACTGGAGGCGTCCGGGGTCGGGGTCATCGGCTCCATCCTCTGGTCCCTTCAGGAGATCGGCATCGGCAGGAAGGGGACGCGCTCCCCGGGGTCGTGGTCGTGGTCGCCGGCCGGGAAGCCGAGGAAGCCGTCGGCCCGCGACACCGAGAGCAGGTCCGACGACCCGCTCCATGGCAACGGCTCGAACCAGTCCGTCCCGTCGTCCCGGTCGGCCCGACGCGCCGGATGGAACGTCGGCCGGTCCCCTCGGTGGCGAAACGGGGCCGCGAGCCGGACGACCGGGAAGGATGGGGTGCCGGGGATGGCCTTGCCGGCGAGCTTCGCCAGGGCCGGCGCGACGAACAGGAGGAACCCGACAATCCCGCTGACCGGGTTCCCGGGCAACCCGAAGACCAGGGTAGGCGGGGCGTCCTCGCGGGCCGTCGCCACTCCGAAGAGCAAGGGCTTTCCGGGTTTGAGGCGAACCTTGTGGAACACCCGCTCGACGCCCAATCGCTCCAGGGCCTCCGGGACGAGGTCGTGACTGCCGGCCGAGACCCCCCCGCAGACGATCAGGACGTCCGAGCCGGCAAGGGCCGAGGAGAGGCGGTCGATCAGGGTATCCAGGTGGTCCGGGGCGGCGGGGAAGACTCGGGGTTCGGCGCCGACGGAACGCGTGAGGGCGGCGAGGATGGTTCCGTTCGATTCGCGGATCTGCCCCGGGCCCGGCATCTCCCCCATTTTGGCGAGCTCGTCGCCGGTCGGGACGATCGCGACCCGCGGCGAGGGGATCGCCAGGACCTCGGTCCGGCCGACGCTCGCCAGGACGCCGAGCCGGGCCGGTCCGAGCCGATCTCTGGGTTCCGCAATGACTTGCGACGCTTCCATCTCGCGGCCCCGGCGCATCCGGCCCTCGCCGGGGCGGACCGGGCCGGGGACCAGGACGATCGGGCCGTCGAAGGCGACCTTCTCCACCATCACCACCGAGTCGGCCCCGGTCGGCAGGGGGGCGCCGGTCATGATCGCGGCGGCGTCTCCGGGTTCGAGAGGGCGGGAGGGGGTCCGGCCGGCGGTGATCTCCTCGACGATCCGCAACCGCCACGGGCCGGGACCGGGGCAGTCGGCGGCCCGGACCGCGAAGCCATCGACGATCGCCTTGTCGAACGGTGGGGAATCCCGGTCCGAGGCCACCGATTCGGCCAGGACGCGCCCGAGCGCCTCGGCGAGCGGAACTCGCTGTGGAGGCAGGGGATAGGCCCGGCCGACCACGTCGCGATACGCCTCCTCGACGCTCCGCATCCCCGCCTCCTCCGTCCCGGGTCATCGCCCGATGAAGTTCCTGAGAAGGTCGATCCCGCGTTCGGTCAGGAAGCTCTCGGGGTGATACTGAACGCCTTCAAGCGGAAACGATCGATGCCGAACGCCCATGATTTCTCCCCGATCGGTCTGGGCGACGACCTCGAAGGCGTCGGGGAGGGTCCCGGGACGGATCACCAGGCTGTGATATCTCGTGGCCTCGAACGGGTTGGGCATCCCCCGGTAGATGCCCAGGCCGTCGTGGTGGATCTGCGAGGTTTTCCCGTGCATGATCCGGTCGGCCCGGACGATCTCGGCCCCGAAGGTGTGGCCGATGCACTGATGGCCGAGGCAGACGCCCAGGATCGGCACGGTCGGGGCGAACCGCTCGACCACGGCGTTGGAGATGCCGGCCTCGCGGGGGGTACACGGGCCGGGGGAGATGATGATGTGCGACGGGGCAAGCTGGGCAATTTCGTCGGGCGAGATCCGGTCGTTCCGGGCGACGAGGAGGTCGAGCCCGGGGTCGATCTCGCCGAGCCTCTGCACGAGGTTGTAGGTAAACGAGTCGTAATTATCGATCAGGACGATCATGCCGGCCCCTCGGGATCGGCCCCGGGCGGGGTTTCGCCGCCGGAGGGCCCTCGGAATCGGATCGTAACGTCTTTTCCGCGAGACCGGAAGGGAAACGAGGGCGAGAGGGCCGGCTCGGGCGAGGAAGCGCGGGTAGACTGGGCGGTGATGCCCGGGATGGCAGGGCGCGACGCCCCTTCGGCCGGCTTCGGGCGCATTCTCGTCACGGAGGGGGAGGAGGAGCTCATGGCCGCCTCAATCGCCTCGCTGGCCCTGGCCCTGTCGGTCGCCTCGACCGGGGGGATCTTCCACAACAAGGGCGGGGGCTTCATCATGCCGCCCGGTCCGGGCTACGGTTGGGGATTCCCCAACGGGGCGCCCGACGGCTACGGCTACGTCGACTACGGTCCGTACCTGCCCCTGGGCGCCGATCGGACGCCCGAGTACCACTTCCCCCGGAACTTCGCCCTGCCGCCGCTTCAACTGGTCCCGAGCACCTATTACAACCCGTATGTGACCCGAGGCCAGCGCTACATTGCCTATGTGGGCTGCGGAGGCGCCCATCCGGCCGGAGGGCCGCCGATGGCGTCGGCCGAGACGCCGTTCTCCCCCAACGGAGTCCCGCCCTCGGGCGTGCCGGTCGTCCCGCCTCCGAGGTATTCCGGGAGGACCGAGGCGCCCGCGGTGCCATCGGGCGGGACCGGCCTGATCCCGTGAGTGTTCGGGTGCATGCAAGGCCCGCTCGTCCGTCCCACCCGGGACGAGCGGCCTTGCATGGGGTGTAGCTCCCGAATCTGGAGTTTGTTCGGGTGCCCCCGGTTCTTGAACCGGGGGCACCCCATATGGTTCCAGGATCCAGAGCGATACCCCCCTTGTAGTATGCACCCGGCGAGTTTTTTTCGGGGACGATCGAACCAAAGTCCGGGCCCGATCGTAGCCGAAGGGCAGGGTTTGCCTCCTCGCCTCCCTGTCCGCCTCCCCGGCGGATCTCTTCGCCCTCATTCGCCCCTATTTTGACTTCATCCCCGAGCCGGCTCCGGGCCCGGGGAGGATGACCCCCGGCTTCTCCTTGAGAAAGCGTCCCGAGATGAACCGCGACGTCGTCATCGAGACCCGCAACCTGACGAAGGTCTACCGCGACTTCTGGGGCCGACCCAAGGTCATGGCGCTCAAGGCGTTGGACCTCAAGGTCTACAAGGGGGAGATCTTCGGTCTCCTCGGCCCCAACGGCTCGGGCAAGACCACGACGATCAAGCTGTTGCTCGGCCTGTTGTTCCCGACCGAGGGGGACGCCCTGATCTTCGGCGAGCCGACGCAGAACGTCGCCAAGAACGAGAGGATCGGCTACCTCCCCGAGGAGTCGTACCTGTACAAATTCCTCAACGCCGAGGAGACCCTCCACTTCTACGGCCGATTGTTCAAGATGAGCACGGCCGAGAGGAAGAAGAGGGTCAACCGCCTGATCGACATGGTGGGCATCACCGCCGCCAAGCACCGGCAGCTCCGCGAGTATTCCAAGGGGATGCAGAGGCGGATCGGCCTGGCCCAGGCTTTGATCAACGACCCGGAATTGATCCTCCTGGACGAGCCGACCTCGGGCCTCGACCCGATCGGCACGGCCCAGATGAAGGACCTGATCCGCGACCTTCGCGACACCCAGGGCAAGACGATCGTCCTCTCGGGCCACCTGCTGGCCGACATGCAGGACATCTGCGACCGGATCGCGATCCTCCACCGCGGGGAGCTGAAGGAGATCGGCAAGGTGTCCGATCTGCTAACGGTGCAAGACATTACGCAGATCAAGACCCGGGACCTGCCGGAGGCGGCCCTGGCCGAGATCCGCGAGGTGGTGGCGCGTCACGGGGCGGAGCTGGTGGCCGTCGATCACCCGACGACGACCCTGGAAGAGCTGTTCCTGAGGATCGTCCGCGAGAGCGACCTGCACCCGGGGCGTCGCCGGGTGGCGTCGGACCAGCCGTCCCCCCCGGTGAAGACCGGCGGCGGGATCGATCCCTGATCCCGGGGTCTCGGGCCGCCGTCTCCGTCCGTCGATGCCAACCCTGACGAACATCCCGCGACAATCCCCAATCTGGTGAGGCGATGCTGACGCTCCTGGCACAGGCCCCCGGCGCCCCGGTGGTCGAGATCCCCGACTGGCTCCAGTGGTTGTTCGTCGTCGGCGAGCCGTCGATCACCGACGGTCGGGCCTTCGGCGGCATCCTGACCTGGGCGAAGGTCCTCGGGCTGTTCTGCCTGCTGGCCTGGGTGGCCGGCTGGCTCCTGGCCAAGCCCAAGGGGTCCGGCGCGGCCCGGCCGGTCAGCTCGGCCAAGCTGTACTGGCTGCTGGCCGTCCTCGGGATCGGCCTGCTCTCGGCGTTCCTCGGCGTCCTGGACGAGACCGAGAGGCTGAAGCTCGCCCCGATCGGCCGGTTCAAGCCGGCGACGCTGCTCGCCGTCCTCTCCGGGGCGGGGATGCTCGCCCTGGTCGAGTGGCAGCTCTGGTCGGTCCTCCTGAAGAGGAAGGCGACGGCCGAACTCGTCGTCCTGGTCCTGATCCACGCCGCGTTCCTCCTCGGCACCGTCGCGGCTTTCCAGGTCTACCGGATCGACCTGGCTTACGTCCGCGCCCGCAGGATGGACCCGAGGTTCGTCCACGACTGGACGTTCTACGGCCCCCGCCTGGGCGCCACGTTCGCCGGGCTGGTGGTCCTGGCGAGGATGACGGTGGAGATCCTGGTCGAGGTCGTGAACCTCCGGCCCCGGCGGCTGTACGCGATCGCGTGGCAGAGCGTCGTCGAGGCGATTCGGAGGATGTGGGCGCCCTGGGTGGTCCTGGCGCTGTTCATCGTGATCCTGGCCTTCACCCACTGGTTCCTCCGGTCCGGGGAGAGGGATGCCGAGCTCAGCCGGATGTACGTGGTCACGCTCACCCTGGTGACGACGGGGCTGTTGCTGACGATGGTCGGGATCGTGGCGCCGATCTCCCTGCCGACGGACATCCGCACCCAGACGATCTACACGATCGTCTCCAAGCCCGTGAGGCGGTTGGAGTTAATCTGGGGGCGGCTGATCGGTTACATGGCCCTGGTGACGGTCCTGGTCCTGATTTTCGGGGTGATCAGCCTGGCGTACATCGACCGGACGGTGGGCGGGAGGATCGAGGCGGCGCGGGCCCTGGCGGTGAAGTACGCCGAGACCAAGCCGGAATACGCGAAGCTCCAGGCCGCCGCGGCCGATCAGCTCGCGACCCGGTTGTCGGCGAGGGTGCCGGTGAAGGGGACCCTGACGTTCCGCGACGCCAAGGGTCAGGACCGCAAGAAGGGGATCGACGTCGGCCAGGAGCAGGACATCCGGAGCCACGTCGAGGGCGCGACCCCCGCCCGGGCGATCTGGCAATACGGGGTCGTGCCCGATCCGTTCAACCCCGGGCGGATGCTGGACCGCCGGGTCCCGGTGTCGGACCTGCTGAAGTCCGGGACGATCGAATGGACGAGGAACCGGCTGATCGACCTGATGGACGCGCAGGCCACCGCCTCGGGAGCCCGGCCCGGCCGGCCCGTCGGCCGGGGACGCCTCGAAGAAGGCGGTCGAGCAGGGCCGGAGGGCCGAGGAAGCCGCGACCCTGGAGACCGAGCTCAAGGCGCTGGTCGACCGCGAGGCCGACCTCAGGGCCGGGCCCGCTCGTCCCCCTCGGCCGAGGCCGCCGAGCTCCGCCGGGAGGCCGACGAGCTCCACTCGCCGCCGATCGCCGTCGAGATGACCTTCAACATCTACCGGACGACCAAGGGGACCCTGGGCGAGCCGGTCCTGGCCTCGCTCCGGGCCTATAACCCCCGCCCCGGGGCGAGGGTCCACCGGGCCCTGTTCCCGGTCCGCGAATATTACACCAATCGCCAGTCGCTCCCGGCCGACATCCTCGTCGGCTCCCACGGGTTCCTGACCGTGGAGATCGGCTGCGAGACGCCCAACCAGTACCTGGGGATGGCCGAGCCGGATTTCTACATCCTCTCCAGCCAGGGCGGGTTCCGGCTGAACTTCATGAAGGGCCTGTTCGGGATCTGGGTCCAGGCGATGGTCCTGACGGCCATCGGCCTGTTCGCCGGGTCGTTCCTGAGCTGGCCGGTGGCCCTGCTGACGACGATCTTCTTCTTCCTCGCCGGGGAGCTGGCCTTCGGCATCCTCGCCGAGCTGTCGATGAGGGCCCAGCTCGTCGGCGGAGGCTCGTTCGAGTCGCTGGTCCGGCTCCTGGGCCACCAGAACATGATGAACACCCTGGCGCCCACGCCCGAGGTGATCGCGGCCAAGACGGCCGATACGCTGGTCGTCCCGGTGATGTCCCGGCTGGTCTACCTGATCCCGAACTTCGGCGCCATGGACGTCACCAACGCCGTGAGCGACGGCTTCGCCGTGACCTGGAAGGACATCCTCAACCTGATGCTCCTGGGCCTGGGGTACGCCCTGCCGTTCTCCGTGGCCGGATATCTCATCCTGAAAAATCGCGAGGTGGCCGCATGAGCCAGGGACCCTCTCCGTCTGCCCCGAAGCCGCCGGCCACGTCGTCCGCGACGATGGCCCAGGCGGCCCGCAATCGCCAGATCGCCTACGCCCTGGGGATCGTCCTCCTCTTCGGCGCCATGTGGCCCTACAGCGAGTTCCTCGCCGAGAGGAAGAGGACCGAGGACCTGGGCGAGGCCACCATCGGCCAGATCGACACCGGCGGGTTCATGCTCAAGCTGTTCATGATCGGCGGCTTCCGCGGGATCGTGGTGAACAAGCTGTGGCAGACGGCCCACGAGTACGAGCGGGTCCACGAGTGGGACAAGCTCAAGAGCAACGTGGACTTCATCACCAAGCTCCAGCCCCACTTCCTCTCGATCTGGACCTTCCAGGGCTGGAACCTCGCCTACAACGTCTCGGTCGAGTGGGACGCCCCCGAGGACAAGTACGTCTGGATCAAGAAGGGGATCAACTTCCTCCGCGAAGGCGTCTCCAAGAACCGCGACAAGCCCGACCTGATCTGGGACACCGCCTGGACCTATTACCACAAGCTGGGGTTCGCCGACGAGGCGATCATCCTCCGCCGCCTCTTCCGCGACGACCCCGACGACGACGGCTCGAACTTCAAGCGCGAGCCGTATCGCCAGATCGACCGCGACGACAACTTCCTCCTGGGCTGGGGCTGGTTCAAGCTCGCCGTCGACGACGTGGACAAGAACGGGGGCCAGCGGGTCGACACGAACCTGGAGGACGACGTCCGCTACGTCGATCGCCCGACCCAGCACAAGGGCCGGCCCGGCGACCTGGCCTTCCGCACCATGCCCGCCCACGCCCAGACCCGGTACGCCGCCGCCCTGGAGAAGCAGTCGGTCAGGGACATCCCCGCCACCTTCGGCGGCAAGGCCGCCGCCGAATGGGACCGCGCCGACAAGGAATGGGACCTCTTCGGCGAGTACGAATGGCCGGCCTTCCGGTACGAGGACCAGCCCGTCCAGGTCGGCTGGTCCATGAAGCCCAAGGCCCTCAAGACCCTCACCGAACCCCAGAAGTACTGGACCGACCGCTGGGCCGGCCAGACCAACTTCCGGTTCTGGAAGGACCGGTCCCAGACCGAGAAGACCCTCGCCGCCGTCGACGCCCGCGAACTCCTGTACAACGGCACCAAGGCCCTGAAGTCGGCCAACTTCCCCCTGGCCGTCGAGATGTATGGCAAGGGCCTGGTCGCCTGGGAGAACGTGCTCAAGGGCCACCCCATCTTCCGCAATGACGACCTGAACAAGAAAGACATCCGCCACTACGTCCGCCGCTACCTGCTCTCGCTCAAGCAGATCGGCGAGAAGGAGCCCGAGACCCACCCGTTCGAGGACCTCACCAAGGGCCCCGAGCCGGACTACACGCCCGACCCGTTCGACCAGCTCGAGATGACCCGGACCGCACCCCGGACCTCGCCGGGAGGACCCGCCGGACCGAAGTAGCCCCGCCCCGACACACCCCTTGCCGAGATCATCGGAACCACGGCCCGCGCCGATCGCCCAATCCGGACGATCGGCGCGGGCCGTCCCGTTTCGGGAATCCGCATGTTGATGGGCTGATGGATTTCGTGGCCCCGCCATGTGCGTCCTTCGGGACTCGTTTCGAGGCCGGGCGACCCGGCGACCCCTCGTCGCAACGTCTTCGAAGAACGCGGGTTGGGGCGATCACTGAAAAATGGGAAAGAATGTCGCGATCTCCGCGCGCACGAGTCGTTGCGCGCGGAAAACGCCTTGTTTTTCCGCCGATCCGGCGCATTTCGCGAGGAAAGTGTAGTCCAGTTATTGGATCGCCAAGATCCAGACGTGCCGACTGTTCGAATTTTTCCGCGTCCGGAAGGCGTCGGATTCTTCCAGATCCGTGGATGCATTTCTCTCGCTTCGGGCGGGCGCTTTCGAGCCGAGGATTCGCTCATCCCCTCATGCGTGGCACCCGAAGAAACCGAACGTTTGACGACTCGTCTTCGGCGGCAATGTTCGCATTTTTCGCCGTCGTCCCCGGGTGGCATGCTTACGTCCTCGTCAGCATGTCTTCGATTGGGGCCCTGACCGAAGACATGCTGACGAGGACGTAAGCATGCCACCCGGGTCGGACCCTCATCGGGGCGGCAGGAGATCATGCTTGATGAAGCGTTTTGCCCGGCCGAGGCCCGCGGGTTCCCCATCCGGGGCGTTCGTCGCGTGGAGGCGGACGGCTGACCACTGACAACCCGGGGCGGAGTGCCTACGATAAGGGGGTTGCCGGGCCCCCGTTCGATCGGCCCGTTCTCCCTCGTCTCGACGGACCCCGCCCGATCGGCGGGAAGATCATGACCACGACCGCCCCTCCGAGGACCGTCCGGGTCGGCCATAGCCCGGACTCCGATGATGCGTTCATGTTCTACGCGCTGACCCACGACAAGCTCGGCGCCACCGGCCTGACCTTCGTCCACCAGCTCGAGGACATCGAGACCCTCAACCGCCGGGCCCTGGAGGGCGAGCTGGAGGTCTCGGCCGTCTCGATCCACGCGTTTGCGCACCTGGCCGACAAGTATGCGTTGCTGGCCTCCGGGTGCAGCATGGGGGACCGCTACGGCCCGAAGCTGATCACCCGCGAGCCCGCGACCCTGGACGACGTCCGGGGCAAGACGATCGCGATCCCCGGGACGCTGACCACGGCGTACCTGACCTTGCAGCTCTGCCTGGGCAAGGACGTGAAGGTCCGGGTCATGCCGTTCGACCAGATCCTCCCGGCGGTGGCGGAGGGCCAGGTCGAGGTCGGGCTGATCATCCACGAGGGGCAGCTCTATTACGGGTCGAAAGGTCTTCACCAGGTCCTGGACCTCGGCCAGTGGTGGTTCGAGCAGACCGGCCTGCCCCTGCCCCTGGGCGGCAACGTCGTCCGCAAGGACCTGGGCGAGGAGACCGTCTCGGAGATCGCCCGGCTGTTGAAGGCCAGCATCGAGTACGCCCTGGCGAACCGCAAGGAGGCGCTCGACTACGCCCTGAACTACGCCCGGGACCTCGACCCCAAGCTCGCCGACGAATTCGTGGGCATGTACGTGAACGAATGGACGGTCGATTACGGACCCAGGGGCCGGGAAGCCGTCCGGACGCTCCTCAAACGGGCCGCCGAGGCGGGATTGGTCCCCCCGGTGGACGTGGAGTTCGTCGGCTAGAAATCGCTCCCTTTGTGCTCCGCAGAAAACCCCATTGAGCAAGAGGAAACGAGTAGGTCCGACTTCAGTCGGGCCTGCGAAACAAGGGATTCTTGGAGGCCCGACTGAAGTCGGACCTACTCGTATCGATGCTTCGAAGGGGTTTTCTCCAGGGCACTCACTCTGCCTTCTCGGGTAACATGCTTACGTCTTCGTAAACATGTCTTCGATTCACACATGTCCGAAGACATGCACACCAAGACGTAAGCATGCCACCCGAGAAGTACATGTTGATCCTGGTCAAGGGCCGCGATTCGACATGCTCAACACGAACCCCGCGAAGCCGTCGCGTCACTTCACTTCCGGGCGTCCCATCGGTCCCTCGGGACGGGCTCGCCGCCGGAGATCGTCAGCAGGGCGCGGACCGTCTCCGGGGCGGTGTTGGCCGACAGGGTGGTGACCATGCCGTCGGCCGAGAGGACATGGGGGGCCGAGAAGGAGTAGCCTCCGGCGGGATGATGGCTGGCGATCCCGGCCCGAGAGCGGTCTCCCGGGCGGAATGTCATCGCGTCGAAGGCGAGGTCTCTCGGCTCCATCCAGTGGATGCCCAGGCCGGCGACTTCGACGACCGTGAGCGTGCCTTCCGGGCCGTCGGCGATCTCGGAGAGGCGGCGCGACGAGCCATCGGCGGGGAAGGCGGTCCCGCGGCCCTGGACCACCACGTAATCGGCCTCGGCCGATCCCTTCCGAGGAGGGTGGCTCGGGCACCAGAAGGCGTTTTGGACGTCCGGCCCGTCCAGACGGAGATTGTTCGGGCTGTCCCAGGGCAGGTCGAACCGGAAATCCCTGGCGAATCGGCCGCCGAACCGCCCGTCGGCCCGGTCCATCTCGGCCGCCACGAGCACCCGCCAGCTAGAGAGCGGCTTGCCCTTCGCGTCGGTCACGAAGGCGGGCGGGAGGCATCCGTACGTGTTCTCGTATTGACCCAGGGCCACGCCGATCTGCTTGAGGTTGTTCACGCAATGGGCGCATCGGGCGGCCTCGCGGGCCCATCGGCTGTCCCGAGCCACCCCGGCGAGCAGGGCAAACAGGGTCCCGGCGAACGCGATATAGGCCATCAAGCGTTTCAGGGACATCCCGGGCCTCCCGCGATCGGTTACTTGTCGGCCTTCTTCTTGAGCATCTTTTGAACCATCTGGTCCAGGGCGCCGTGGGGCAGGTCGATGTTGAAGAAGAAGGTCTGGGGCTCGCCGGCGCCTTGCCTGGGTTCGGCCTCCATGACGTCGATCCAGTGGCCCTCGGCCATCCGGAGGGACTGCCTCTTGCGGGCGAGCTTCAGCGAGTCCAGGAAGAGGTATTCCTCGTCGATGAAGAGGACCTCGATGGGCTTCTCAATCGTGGTGCCGCGGCCGGGGACGAAGAGGGTCGAGGCGATCCCCTCGGCGAACGCCTGATGGAGGGCTTTTTTGTCGGCCTGGCCGGTCCTGTCGTAGAGGACGGCGGCCAGCCCGTGGGCGTCGAGCCTCATCCAGCCCTCGCGGTCCATCAGTGTTTCCAGGGCCGTGACGGCGGCCTGATCCTCGCCCTTCTGGGCGAGGTCGCGGACCGCTCCGAGCTCCTTCCGCCAGTCCACGTTATAGGGCTGGTAGCGGTCGGTGGCGGCGAAGGCGTGGCGGAGGGCCGTCCAGTCGGCTTTCCCGGGGGCTTTCTTGGCGGAGGCGAGCAGGTCGTCGAACGCCCGATCCGCCTTCGGCTTCGGCTTCGGGTCGTCCTGAGCCCGGCACGCCGAATCGGTGAACGAGGCCAGGGCCCCGGCGATCAGGAGCCATCGGACGGCGATTCGCGGGGGCATCGGGGCACCTCGTCGAGGGGGGAGTCGCGAGTCGGGAGAGGCCGAGGGCTCGATTCTGAAGGCCCCGACGGCGGAATTCCACGAGATTTTTCGGGCCCCGGGGCGGTTTGGCAAGGAGAGGCGCGGGCCCGATCCCGGAAACGGGGCCCACCCCCCTGCCCTTTGCGAAACTTGCCTGATAGACTCGTCCGGCCCGGCCCTCTCTCCCGGTCATCCCTCGTCGCTCCATCCACCCGGAGAGTCCCGATGCGACCGTCTCGCCCCCTCGCGCTCGCCCTCCTGATCGCGTCTCCGTCGCTGGCGATGGCCCAGCCCCAGGCGCCTCCCGTCCCGCCGACCTCGGCCGAGGCCCGGGGGGTCTCGACGGCGATCCTCGAAGAGATCGACAAGAAGTCCGAGCTCATGAGCAACCTCGAATACCTCTGCGACATGATCGGCCCGAGGCTCACGGGCTCGCCGAACCTGAAGAAGGCCAACGAGTGGACCCGGGACAAGTTCAAGGATTACGGGCTGGAGAACGCCCACCTCGAATCGTGGAAGATCGCCCGGGGGTGGACCCGAGGGACGGCGTCGGGCAAGGTCGTCGCCCCGGTCGAGCAGCGAATCCTCCTGGAATCGGCCGGCTGGGCGCCCTCGACCAAGGGCCCGGTGCGAGGCCCGGTCGTCTACCTGAAGGCGGAGAAGCCGGCGGACCTCGACGCCTTCAAGGGGAAGCTGAAGGGGGCGTGGATCCTGTCTCGCCCGGTCTCGGTCCAGCCGTCGCCCAAGAACCCCGAGCCCGAGAAGGGGAGCATCGGCGGCGACCGCCCCCGGAACATGGGCAACGCCCAGGCGTTCCGCAAGGCCCTCAAGCAATTCCTGATCGATGAGGGGGCCGCCGGGACCCTGCGCGACTCCAACAAGGAGCACGGCCTGGTCAACATGACCGGCGCCACCAACGATTTCACCATCTCCGAGCTGCCCGAGGCGTTCCTGACCACCGAATCCTACGGCCTGATCTGGAGGCTCATGCAGAGGGGGCCGGTGGAGATCGAGCTCGACCTCAAGAACTCCACGACCGACGGCGAGGTCGAGGTTTACAACACCGTGGCCGAGCTCAAGGGGACCGAGAAGCCCGAGGAAGTCGTCCTGATCGGCGGCCACCTCGATAGCTGGGACCTCGGCACCGGCGCCACCGACAACGGCACCGGGACGATGGCCGTCCTGGAAGCCGCCCGCGCCCTGAAGGCCGTCGGCGTGAAGCCGAAGCGGACGATCCGGTTCGTCCTGTTCTCGGGCGAGGAGGAGGGCCTCCACGGCTCGAAGCAGTACGTGAAGGCGCACGAGGGCGAGATGGACAAGATCTCGGCCGTTTTGGTCCACGACATGGGCACGGGCAAGGTCACGAGCATCGGCCTCCAGGGCCGGTATGACCTCCGGGAGACGATGGACCTGGTCGTCGCCCCGTTCGGCCGGACGATCAAGATGGACGAGATCAGCCTCCGCAACATGGGGGGCACGGACCACCTGTCGTTCCTGCCCAAGGGCGTCCCGGCGTTCGCCGTGGTCCAGGACCCCGCCGAGTACCGCAAGACCCACCACACCGAGAGCGACACCTTCGACAAGGTCTATCCCGACGAGGTGAACCAGGGGGCGAAGGTCCTGGCCGCGTGGGCCTACAACGTGGCCATGCTGCCGGACCTCCTGCCCCGAGACCCCAAGCCCCGGCCCAAGCCGACCGAGGACTCCCCCGGCACGCCCGCCCCGCCCCCCAAGCCGGATGCCGCCGCCGCGGCTTCGGCCGGTTCGGGCCGCTGAGAAAAATCTCCCGGGTGGCATGCTTACGTCTGCGTAAGCATGCCACCCGGGGATGCCGATCGGGTCAAGCTCTAGCTTCCTCATCGCGATCGACCCCGTTCGCGATCCGCCAATCCGACGAGTCCGCCGAGAGGGGCATGAGGGATGGGACGGCCGGCTCTGACGATCCCCCTCCTGATCCTCCTCGGCGGTCTGGCGGCGGCGGGCCTGGCGTGGGGGGCGGCGAAGGCCCTGAGCGACTCGGCCGACCTGGAACGCCGGGCCGAGGAGGTCGAGCTGGTCCTCCGCCGTCACGACCCCTACGCCGACCCCGACATGACCTATCCGCCGTCGGCCGAGCCGGTGTTCGTCGCCCTGATCGCCCCGATCCGGGGCCGATGGCTCCGCCTCGGCTGGCTCGTGCTCAATGGCCTGGCCTTGATCGGCCTGATCGGGGCGATCTGGGACTCGTGGGGCAAGGCCTGGCCGCCGTGGGCGAAGGCGGCGTTCGCCCTGGCGGCGGCGGCGACCAAGCCGGTCCGCGCCGGGTTCGGATTGGGCCAGTTCCACCTGATCCCCTCGGCCTGCCTGGCCGCGTCGATCGGGCTGATGGAGAGGAAACGGCCGATCGCGGCGGGCCTGCTCGTCGGGATCGCGCTGACCAAGCCGACGATGGCCGCCCCATTCCTCTTCGTCCTGATGGCGAAACGGCGATGGACGACCCTCGGCGTGGCCCTCGGCCTGAATCTCGCCCTGACGCTGGCGATGAGCGCGTGGCTGGGGATCGGCCCGGCGGAACTCCTCCGAGAATGGCTCGACCGGGCGAGGGAGCAGCTCTCGGCCGGGACCATCGACGTCCCCTCCCTGGCCTCCCGGGCCTGGCCGGCGATGGCGACCCGGGGATCGACGTTGAGCCTGGTCGTCCTGGCGATCGCGGGCGCGGCGATCTGGGCGTTGAGGAAGCAATCGGAGGCCGGGCTGACCAGCCTCTCGCTCGCCTTCGCGGCGATCTTCACCTATCATCGGCCGTATGACCTGGTCCTGCTCCTCCCGGCCCTGGCCTCCCTGTTCGATGGGGCCCTGGCGAGGAAGAGCCCGGCGGCCGGGCTGGGCGTCCTGGCGTTCGCCGGATTGTTGATCGCGCCGAACCACCCCTCGGTGGCCGGGGGGCTGGAACGGGTCTATGACGTCGCCCTGATCGGCGGGGCCTACCTCGCGATGGCGGCCCTGATCGTCCAGGTCGCCTGCGAGCGGAGGGCGGACGGCCCGGCCGAAACGAATCGATCGATCGCGGAGACACGATGATCTCTCCGCGATCGATCGCTGAGGAGGCCCGAGGCGATCAGTTCGCCAGGGCTTCCTCATACGACTCGTTGCGGACCGGCTGGATCGACTGGATCTTGCGGATCGCCTCGCCGTAGGCCAGGGCGACCTGCTCGGCATCCCAGTCCACCATCCGGGAGGGGAAGTCCTGGAGCTTCGCCCAGCCGTTGAGGTACTTCAGGAGGCCGACCTCGTGCCTCTGCTCCATGTCCTTGGTCCAGGCGAACAGGGCCTTGCCCGATCGGGGCGCCTGGGGCCGCGAGCCCGGGCCGGGGCCGGGGCCGGCGGCGAGGGGGCCGCCCCCGCGTGACCGTTCCCATTGCCGTTCCCGTTGCCGGGATTGGGGTTGGACTCGGCCGGAGGCTCGACGTTCGGCTCCCTCTCCTGGACGAACTTCGGCACGCCGTCGCGATAGAGGTAGCGGGCCACGCCGAACTTGGCGCAGGCCCTCTTGAAGGAGTCGGAGAAGCCGCTCTTGTCGTCGTCGCCCGAGTCGGCCATCCCGGCGTAGCCCCCGGCGTCGGCCTTGGTGACGACCGAGCCGTCGGGCAGGCGGATCGACAGCTTGCAGAGCACCGAGTTCTCCGACGGCGCGTACTCGTCCCACCAGTTCTCGGGGCCGAGGACGCTGTCCAGCCGGTTCATGGCCGTCCGGGCCGTGATGTAGTGCAAGACCCGATGGCCGCCCCCCTGCGCCGGGCGGGTCTTGATCTCGTTCTGGTCGAAAGGCGCGGCGAGGGCCGCGAACAGGTCAGGAAACTTCGTCATAGGTCTCGCCCCCCGGAGGACTCGGCGGGATGTGCTCGGCCGTCGGAAACGACTCACTTCGTCTCGATCCGGCCGGTCCCGCCGCCCTCGTTCCTGGTCAATCACCGGGTGCAGGTCACTCGGATCACGCACAACGAACCGTCCCCCGTGATACGACCGGATCGGTCGCCGGGTTCTGAACTTTGTGCCACAATCCGATCCATTCCGACACGAGCCGGCAGCGCGCCACCGCCCGCCCGAAACATGGACAGGAGTCCAGTTCGAGCGGACGGTGGGATTGTACCCGGGGGCGACGACCGTTACAAGCGTACAGTGGACAAAACGGACGGAATTCCCGAAGAGGCCACCGAGAGGCTCGTCGGCACGGTGATCATCGCGGTGGGCTTCACGGAGAAGCCGTAGCGATTCATGGTCAGGATCAGGAGGAGGCAGCCCAGGAGGATGGCGCCCAGGGCGATCCCGAGCATCACCACGAAGATGTCGCTCTTGGCCGACTGGACGTAGACCCCTCGGCCCCCTCCGGCGGCGGGCGTGGAGCGGGCCGCCGGCCGGCTAGCTGCGGGGTTTGATCTTAGTCGTGACATGGTCGCCCCTCTCGATCTTCTTGCCGTGGATGGTCTTGCCGATGACCCGGGCCGAGGACTGGTTCGGGTCGGTCTCCAGGATGCGGACCTTGCCGAGGTACTCGGGCGTGGGCTTGGTCCGGTAGAGGTCCAGCTCGTGGCCGGCGACGAGCCCGTCGTCCGAGCCGATGCTGATCTCGATGAGTTGGTTCTTCGAATCGACCTTCAAGACCTCGCCCTCGACGTCCGGCGGCAGGTCGAGGAGCTTGTAGACGGTCGGATCGCTCGGCAAACCGGCCTTGCGGAGCCCGCCCTGGAGCCGGACCACGCGATCCCGGAGGTCGGCGTTGTTGGCCGTGGCCACCTCGAGCTCTCGCTTCAGGAGGACGATCTGCTGGTCCAGGTCGGTCTTCTGGAGCTTGTACTCGTTGGCCTGGGTCTGCACGGCCTGGACGATCTCGCGGAGCTTGTTCGACTCGGCGATCCGGGCCTCGGCCTCCTTGTTGGAGGACAGGACGTTCTCCTGCGCCTGCTCGATCGCGATCCGCTGCTTGGTGATTTCCGCCTGCCGGGTGTTGTTCTCTTCGCGGAGGTTCTTGATCGTGGCCTTGTCGGCCCGATCGTCCTTCTCGAAGGCGGCCTTGGCCCCGTCGAGGTTGGCCTTCTGGGTATCCACCTCGGCCTTGGCGCGGCGGAGGTCGTCTTCCAGCTTCTTTTTCGTCTCGTTGAGCTTGGTCACCCGTTCCTTCCAGTTGACCTCGGTCGTGAAGACGACCGTGGACAGCGCGAGGAAGAACAGGGCGAAGACCATGAGGACGATCACGAGGATTTTGCCGACGAATGTCATGGTCCCACCTGCCGATCGGCGTTAGACGGCCAGAACCCGCCCCAGACCACCCGTCGTGTCGAGGAAGAGGATCTTCGGGAGCGCGCCGGGCCAAGACCAGTAGACGTGATCCCGCCCGGCGAGCGAACCGCCCGCCCCGACGAGGATTCCCTCAATCATAGAGCGGTCGCCCGTCTCCAGGCAAGGAAATCCCATGCCCCACGATGGCAGGGCCCGGGGACCGACTCGCCCAAGGATACACCATCAAGGCGAAGTGGGCAAACGAGGGGATGTAGGACACGGCAAATGGGGTGTAGCTCTGGAATCTGGATCGTCCAAAGGGTGCCCCCGGTTCTTGAACCGGGGGCACCCGAAAAACTCCAGAATCGAGAGCTAGACCCCGGCAAATGGTCCCCGTCCGCGACGAGGCCGGGGGGACCTCGCCTCGAGGACGAATCACGGCGTCTTCTTCGGCTCGCCCGGCGACACCGCCGGGGCCGTCGGGAGCGTCTTGAGGGCCTGGATCACCTCGTCCGGGACGGCCTTCGCGGAGATCGGCGGGAGGTCGCGGCCCTTCGCGCCGAAATCGGGCTTTCCATACGTCTTTTCCTGATCGCGAAAGACCGCGTCGAGCTTCGCGCGATCGCCTTCGGCGAGGAAATACGAGTCGTTCAGCACGCCCCAGAGGCCATCGCCGCGGGCGCGGGTCAGCGGACGGAGCGTTTCCACGCTCGGGCCGAGCCAGAGGCGATACAGGGCGAGTTTCGGGACGTCCTTCTCCCGGCCCGCGAAGTTTTCCAGGAACGAATTGAGGCCGCCTCCGAACGTCTCCACGCTCTTGTGGCCGCCATTCGGGCTGGTGATCGTGGCGAGATGCCGCCACCCGCCGGCCTTGCCATCGAGGACGTAGAATCGGGCCTCGGTGGTGTCGGGCGCCGTCCCCGGCTGCTTCCGGACGAAGAACTGGAACGTCTCGCCGACCTTCCACGGCCAGATCGCATGAGTATGCCCCCCCTCCCCCTCGCCGCCGAAGCGGTTGTGGACGGTCCGGGGATCGGCCTCGGTGATTTGGGGATGGAGCCGGGGTGAAGTGTCCCAGACCGAGAAGATCGTCCGCCGTTCCCTCGTGCTGTTGTGCTGAATCCCGCAATACCCGCCCGCCGGCTCGCCCGGATGCCAGTTCGCCCCGCAATAGTAGATGGCCGGATGGGTCGCCAGGACGGTGATGGTGCCATAGAGGCACGTGGCCTCCTTCTGGCCGTCCAGGTCCCACCAAAGATGCTGGGCCCGGGCCTCCGGGGCGAGCATCAAGAATGCGGAGAGCGCCAAGAGCGTCTTGACGCACCGCAAGATGTGACCGCGAAGGTCCGATGGCGGCATTCCGAGACTCCCGGTCGGGGCGGCAAGACGGGCCGAGCGGGCCGAATGTATCAGGCAGGGTTCGCGGAGGGCAGTAGGCCGTCTCGAAAATCGGGGAGCCGCTTCATGGTGTCGAACCGACCCGATCGGCCCCCTCCGGGAGGCGCGGCCCGGGACGCCCGGCTTGCGGACCGGGCGGCGAGCGGCCATGCTGTCGGGAGGCGGAAGGAGGGCCGCCCCCCTCGATTTTTCCCGATCGCCCCTCGCCCTGGAGGCCGCATGACGTCCCTGCTCCAACGCGCCCTGGCCGAGGCCGAGACGCTCCCCGCCGAGGATCAGGACGCCATCGCCTCGCGATTGCTCGCCGAGGTCGAGGACGAGCGCCGATGGGCCTCGCGGTTTGCCGCGACGACCGACGACCAATGGGACCGCCTCGTGGCCGACGTGCGACGAGACGTCGCCACCCGAGGCACCCGGCCCCTCGATCACGCCTTCCCGCCCGACGATCCCTCGCGATGAACTCGGTCATCACCGCCGGGTTCCTCGAACGGCTCGGCGCGCTGCCCGACTCGGTCCGTCAGCAAGCCTCCCGGGCCCACGCCCTCTGGAGGGCCGACCTCCACCATCCAAGCCTCCCATTCAAGCGGGTTAGCCAAAGGCAGCCGATCGACTCGGCCCGGGTCGGGCTGGGACATCGGGCCCTGGGCCTCCGGGAAGGCGAGACGATCACCTGGTTCTGGATCGGCTCGCATGCCGAGTAGGACAACCTCTTGTCTCGGTTGTGATGATTTGAATTTTAATAGATTTCACCTCAACCGGCACATTTCATGCAGCCGTCGAGTCACTCCCCCAGGTCGTATTCCTGGATCTTGTCGAAGAGGCGGCGGCGGTCGATCCCGAGGCGTTCGGCGGCCTTGGTCCGGTTGTTGCCGGAGGCGATCAGGGCGTCTCGGATCGCCTTGCGCTCGACCTCGGCGAGCAGGGCCCGGAGCGGGAGCGTGCCGGAGGATTCTGGCGAGGGGGCCGGGGCCGGGGCCGCGGCGGAGGCGGAGGCGGCGTCCTCGGCCTGGAGGTGCTCGGGGAGGATCGCCCGGCCTCGGGCCGCGATGGCGGCTCTCGCCAGGGCGTTTTCGAGCTGGCGGACGTTCCCCGGCCAGGGGTGCGCCTTCACCGCCTGGAGGGTCTCGGGGGCGAGCGAGAGGGCGTCCCAGCCGTATTTTCGTTCGAGGCGGTGGAGGACGTGCTCGACCAGGGGGGCGATGTCCTCGGGCCGGTCCCTCAGCGGGGGAATCGTCAGGCGGACCACGTTCAGGCGGTAATAGAGGTCCTCGCGGAATCGGCCCTCGGCGACCTCTCGGGGCAGGTCGCGGTGGGTGGCCGAGACGATCCGGGCGTCGGAGAGGAGCGTCTCGTTGCCGCCGACCCGTTCGAACTCGGACGATTGCACGACCCTCAAAAGCTTCGCCTGGACGCTCGGGGGGAGCTCGCCGACCTCGTCGAGGAAGATCGTCCCCCGGCGGGCCCTCTCGAACCGGCCCGCCCTCTGGCGGTCGGCGCCGGTGAAGGCGCCCCGCTCGTGGCCGAAGAGCTCGGATTCGACCAGCCCCTCCGGCAAGGCCGCGCAGTTCACGCGAACGAACGGCCCGGACGCCCGTCGCGAGTGGCCGTGGAGGGCCGAGGCGACGAGCTCCTTGCCCGTCCCGCTCTCGCCGACGATCAGGACGGGTTCCTCGGTGGCCGCGGCCCGGCCGATCGCCTTGAAGACCTCCCGGATCGCCGCCGATCGCCCCACCATCGCCGGGCGGTCGGCGTCGTCGTCGGCCCGGGATTCTCGGCGGAGCTCGCGGACCTCGTCGGCCAGCGCCTTTTGACGGAGCGCCCTCCGGAGGGTGATGGTGACTTCGTCGAGGTCGAAGGGCTTGCTCAGATAGTCATACGCGCCTCGCTTCATGGCCTCGATGGCCGGGGCGGAGCCTCCGAAGGCGGTGATCACGATCACGGGCAGGTCGGCGAGCCTCGGGCCGAGCTCCGCCAGGACGGCCAGGCCGTCTCTCCCCGGCATCTTCAGGTCGAGGAGGACGGCCGACGGGCGATCGGCGGCGATCCGGGCGAGCGCGGCGTCGCCGTCGGCCGCCTCGATCACGGCGAACCCCTCGGACTTCAGCAGGCGGACGAGGTTCCGCCGGACCGAGGGATCGTCATCGACCACCAGGATCGTCTCGGGTTCATCCATGAGCGTCTCGGGTCGCCCTGGAGGGCGAAGGAAGGTCGGCGAGCGGGGGTCGGGCCGTCGCGGAGGGCAGGAACAAGGTCATCGCCGCCCCTCCTTTCGGGGCGTCTCCGGCGAGGAGCTCGCCGTGGTGGGCCAGGGCGATCTCCCGGGCGATCGCCAGTCCGAGCCCGGTCCCCTCGGCCCTCGTGGTGAAGAACGGCTCGAAGAGGTGGTCGCGGGCCTCGGGGGCCAGGCCGGGGCCGGTGTCGGAGACGGTCGCCTCGACGCCCCCTCTCGAGGGGTCGCGGCGGGTGCGGATCTGCATCGTCCCGCCCCTGGGCATCGCCTGGAGGGCGTTCGTCGTCAGGTTGCGGAGGATCTGGAGGATGGCCTGGGGGTCGAACCGCGACGGAGGCAGGTCGGCCGCGAGGTCCAGGACGATCCCGACCCCCTGGGCCTCGGCCGAGGGCTGGGCGAGCCTCGCCGCCTCGCTCGCCTGGGCGTTCAGGTCGCCCGGCTCGAGCGATCGGGGCCCGACCTTCGAGAACTGGAGCATCCTCGCCACGATCGATTCCAGCCGATCGACCTCCGCGAGCAATTCCGAGGTGAGTTCCGAATCGTTCACGAGGCCGCGCTCCCAGAGCTGGACGAGCGACCGGACGCCCGCCAGGGGGTTGCGGATCTCGTGGGAGACGCCCGCGAGAAGTTTCCCCAACGCGGCCAGACGTTCGTTACGCTTCATTTCGACGAGTATCCGCTCTCGATCCGCCCTCTGACGACGGATGGTGAGCGTAAGGGACGTGCTGAGGCCCAGGGCCACGAGGATGCCGCCCAGGGCCAGCCCGGTGGACCACTGGTACGACCTCAGCGACCGGCCGAACGAGCCGGGGTCGTCCAGGCGGAGCAACGCCCAGGTCGCCGCGACCCTCCGGCCGTTGACCTTCACCGGGGAGGCGCGGACGGCCAGCGTCCCCCCGGGCGAGTCGATCAGGCGGTCGATGGGTCGGTTGCGTTCGAGGGCCTCGCGGACGCGGTCATCGATCAGGTCGAATTCGACCGACGGCGGGGCCGACGGCCTCCTCCGGCCGCTCTTCTTCGCCGGAGACGCCCCGACCGGACCGGACCGCGCCGAGCCGACGTAGCGATCGACCGAGGGGAGGAAGTATCCGGCCTCCACGCCCGGGATCTCGGCGATCGCGGAGGCGGCCTCGGCCGAGAGCCAGAGGTCCAGGACGTCCCAATCCTCCGGGTCGAGCGTCTCGGGCCAGCTCGGGACGATCGACAGCCCCTTCGCCCCCCGGACGGCCAGCGCATCATCGACCCGGGCCAGGACGCGGCCGGCGTCGGCCCTCCGCCTTTCCCGGGCCAGCGCATCGTCGCCGGCCCTCCAGAGCGACCCCGCGGCCGCCCCGAGCAGCGCCACGACCGCCACCGCCTGGACGGCCAGCCCGGCCCGCTCTCGCCCCGTGCCCATCGTTCGGATCGCCTCCGTCCCGCCGTCGGGAAACGCCCCGGATCGCTCGCAACTCCGGGGCCGTCTCATCACGAGGCCGCCAGCCGGCTCCCCTGAGGATTCTTCGTCAGTCCCGAGCCTCCGGGCGTTTCGGCTCGTGCGGGCAGGGTCGCGCCCATCCCGGGTTGCCGGCGTCGATCTCCACGCGCCGGCCGACCCCGCGGAAGCCGTTCAGGCTCGGGCTATGCATCCGGAATCGCCTCTCGGGCCCGGGGGTATGCCCCGAGGGATCGGTGTCGAAACGCACGGTGACCTCGAAGCGATTCTCTTCGCGGTCCAGCCGGCTCATCGTCCACTGGTCGTCGGGGATCGTGATGCGGATGATGGTCCCGCATTCGGCCCTCGGTCGCTCCGAGACGAGGGGACCGGCCGGTTCGGGCCGTGTCGTCGGCCCGTGGATCAGGGCGAGCCCCGCGACCATCCCTGCCAGGAGCAGCGCGAGCGAGATGAGCCAGGCTGGCGGGCGGTCGCGGATGGGCATCATGGCGGGACGACTCCCCTCGGCCGGATCGGGACGAAGACCGATGACGGCGTCCCGACCGGGCGGAATCCGCCCGCGGAGGCGTCCGCGATCCGCCCGGTCGTCCCCCCGATTGTCGCGAAAACCTCGGGAATTTGCGAGGACGGCGAGCGGCATCATTCGTGCGAAGTCGGATTGGCTCCCCGGCGACGACCGCTCGGGGCGGCTCCGGCTGATCCCTCCAGGAGAGCGACACGATGCTCAAGCTTTGCGCGACGGCCGCGACGGTGGCCGGTCTGGGCCTCACGGCCATGTTCACGACTCCCCAGGAGCCGGCCGAGCCGGCGAGGGTCGAGGCGAAGTCCGACCCGGCCAACGACCTCCGGGACGCTTACGACATCCTCCGTCGGCTCCGGTCCGAGAGGCTGTCGGACCGGCCCAAGGCGCTGTACGACAAGGCCGCGGCGATGTACCGGGACGCGATCAAGACGGCGGCGGCCGGCAACCTCGACCGCGCCCGGTCGCTCGCCGAGGCGTCGAAGGACCTGGCCCGGGCCCTGGAGCTGGCGCTGGACGCCCAGAAGGCCGAGCAGGCCGACCCGGACTTGCCGCCTCCTCCGGGGCCTTCGCGGAGGACGTACACGATCACCCGGCCGGTGGTCGTGAACCGCGATGCCACCACGACGGTTCGGACCATCACCGACCCGGCGAAGGCCGCCGAGCTCCCGCCGCCCCTTCCGACCGAGGATCGCGTGGTCTCCGCGAGCCCGTACCAGAAGAAGAAAGCCACGGCGAAGGTCGAGGAACAGACCGTGATCGTCGGAGGGGACCGGGTCCGGCTGTTCCGGCCCTCGGGCGAGGAGGCCGGCAAGGGCGAGGCCCGCGAGGTGATCGTCGAGAGGATCGAGGGCGAGCCCGCAAAGATCGCCTACAAGCTCCAGGGCGACGTGAAGCTCCACGAGAGCGCGAAGGCGGACGTCCAGAAGAAGGTCCTGGACGAGATCCGCGTCGAGCTCCAGGACCTGATGGAGGCCCAGAAGATCGGCTCGCAGGCGGACCGGGCGAAGCAGGAGATGGAGAAGGCCACCGAACAGCTCCAGAAGCTCAAGAGCCTCACCGCGATCGGGGTGGCCCGGAAGGCCCAGGGGACCGAGGCCCACGAGGCCCACGACGCCCTGAAGAAGGCGTATGAGCGGGTCCGCGAGGCCAGGAACGCGACGAAGGACGGCGATTCCCGGGTCGTCCTGGACGCCGCCCGGGACCTCTACAACGCCGCGAGGCGAGACGCCGAGGCCGGTCGGTTCGACCGGGCCGCCGAGCTCGCCGGGGCCGCCGAGGCGCTCACGAAAGTCCCCGAGCACCTCGCCGCCACCAAGGCGCAGGCGAAGTCCGTCTCCGAGAAGGCCAGGGCCGACGTCGCCCGCTTCCGCGACGAGGTCAAGAAGGCCGAGGCCCAGGCCCGGGTGACCGAGCGCAAGGCGAGGGCCGAGGCCGAACTCGCCAGGGCGGAGGCCGACAAGGCCCGTGCCCTGGCCGAGAAGGCCGAGGCCCAGGCCCGCAAGGACGCCGAGGCCCCGAAGGCCGAGGCCCCGAAGGCCGAGGAGGCGAAGCCCGAGGGCGGCCTGGGCGTCTCGATCTCGTTCGACGACGGCAAGGCCAAGGTCCTGGAAATCTTCCCCGACGGCCCCGCCGCCAGGGCCGGCACGATCCACGTCGGCGACGCGATCGTCGGCGTCGAGACCGAGACCGGCGCCACGATCGGATTCGGCGAGAAGTCCCAGGACGACGCCACGAAGCTCCTCCGCGGGCCCAACGGGACGAAGGTCAAGGTGATCGTCCAGCCCGGGGGCTCGGGCGACCGCAAGGTCATCACGATCGAGCGAGGGACGATCAACCCGCCGGCCGCGAAGGACCCCTCCTCGCGCAACGACCTCCCCGAGGGCATCCCCGACGCCCTCCGCGCCCTGATCGTCGAGCCGAAGCCGATCGAGGTGAAGGTGAATGTCGTCGCCCCGGCCGAGCCCGGGGCCAGGAAGGATGAGGAGGTCGGGCGGATCGGCGTCTCGATCTCCTTCGAGGACGGCAAGGCCAAGGTCCTGAACGTCCTCCCCGACTCCCCGGCCGCCAGGACCGGCGCCCTGAAGCCCGGAGACGCGATCGTGGGCCTGGAGGCCGACGCCCTGGGCAAGGTCGAGTTCGCCGGCAAGACGCGGGAAGACGTCCTCAAGCTCCTCGCCGGCCCGGCCGGCACGAAGGTCAAGTTGAGGGTCGCCACCGAGGGCGGAGAGCCCCGGGTGGTCGAGATCGAGAGGACGACCCTCGACGGGGCCAAGGTCGCCCCCGGACTGCCCCCGAAGATTGATTGATTGAGCGGCCGGCGGGGGAAATGGGGGGCTGGCGTCCGAACTCCAGCCCCTCATTTTCGCGGTCCGGCCTCGGCACGATTGCCCGGGGGCCGGGGATCGGCTAGGCTGGGCCCGTCCATGACCCCCGAAAGGGCGGATCGCGTCTTCGGGGAGGTCCGGCCCGAAGGCCGTCGCCGAGGGGTTCGATGAAGGTCGTCCTGATCGCGTCCGAGGCGGTCCCGTTCTCGAAGACGGGCGGCCTGGCCGACGTCGCCGGGGCCCTGCCCCGCGCCCTGGCCGCCCTCGGCCACGAGGTCACCCTGATCTCGCCGCGATATCGCCAGGTCTTGCCCGGGGCGCCGATCCTGGAGGCCACGGGCCTCTCGATCCGCGTGCCGATCGGGTCGAAGGCCGTCGGCGGACGACTCCTCGCCGCCGAGATCCCCGGGGGGGTCGGCGTGGTGATCGATCAGCCCTCGTATTTCGACCGCGACGGCCTGTACGGGATCGACGGCAAGGATTATCTCGATAATTCGGAGCGCTTCGCCTTCTTCGCGAGGGGGGCGATCGAGGCCGTCAAGGCGATGGGGCTTCGGCCCGACGTCCTCCACCTCCACGACTGGCAGACCGGGCCGATCCCGGGGTTCCTCCGGGGGCCGTACCGCGACGACCCCTCGCTCCGGGGATGCGGGACGGTCCTGACGATCCACAACCTCGCGTATCAGGGCGTGTTCCCGAGAGAGCACGTGGCCCTGACCGGGCTCGCCGACTCGCCCCGGATCGTCTCCGACGGCCGATTGAACTTCCTCAAGGCGGGGATCGCCTTCGCCGACCTGCTCACGACGGTCAGCCCGACCTATGCCAAGGAGGTCCAGACGCCCGCCTTCGGCTGCGGCCTGGACGGCCTCCTCCGCGAGCGATCGGCCGACCTCCGGGGGCTCCTCAACGGGATCGACACGACCCTGTGGAACCCGGCCGACGACGTCCAGTTGGCCTGCCGGTTCGACGCCGAGACGTTCGAGGCGGGCAAGGCCGGGTGCAAGGCGCTCCTCCAGAGGCGACTGGGCCTGCCCGAGAGGCCCGAGGTCCCCCTGTTCGCCCAGATCGGCCGGCTCGACCCGCAGAAGGGCTGGGAATTGCTCGCGGGGGTCACCGACGACCTGCTCGCCCAGGACGTTCAGCTGGTGGTGCTGGGCCAGGGCCTGCCGGTCTATCACGAGCTGCTCGACCGGCTCTCCAACCGCCACTCGGGCCGGCTCCGGGCGGTCCTGGAGTTCGCGCCGTCGCTCGCCCACCAGATCGAGGCCGGGGCCGATTTCCTGCTGATGCCCAGCCTGTACGAGCCGTGCGGTCTGAACCAGCTCTACAGCCTGAGATACGGGACGGTGCCGATCGTCCGGGCCACCGGAGGGCTCGCCGACACGGTCGTGGACGCGACCCCGGTCACCCTCCGCGACGGCTCGGCCACCGGGTTCGCCTTCCGGGAGGCGAGCCCCGACCCGTTCTGGCAGGCGATCCTCCGGGCCCTGACGCTCTGGAGGGACAGGCCGTCGTTCCGCCGGCTCGTCCGCGCGGGGATGGCCGGGGACTGGTCGTGGGACCGCAGCGCCCGCTCCTATACTCGCGTGTATGAAGAGGCCCGAGACCGGGCCTCCGCCTGATCCCCGATCCCCCGCGGAGCGCCCCAGATGCCCGACCTTCGCAAGGACCCGATCGTCGGCCGGTGGGTCATCATCGCCACCGAGCGAGGCAAGAGGCCCCACGACTTCCACGGGGAGGCCCAGGTCCTCGCCGCCCCCGGGAACTGCCCCTTCTGCGAGGGGAACGAGGCCAGCACCCCTCCCGAGATCGTCGCCTACCGCGACCGAGGCTCCGCGCCCAACTCCCCCGGATGGCGGGTCCGCGTGGTCCCCAACAAGTTCCCGGCGCTGAAGGTCGAGGGGGCCCTGGAGAAGCGCGGCGAGGGGATCTACGACCGGATGGCGGGCGTCGGCGCCCACGAGGTCATCATCGAGACGCCTCATCATCACGTGAGCATGGCCGACCTCGCCGAGGAGAACATCCGGGAAGTCCTCTGGGCCTATCGAGACCGCCTGATCGACCTCAAGAAGGATGACCGCCTCGCCCACGGGATGCTCTTCAAGAACGTCGGCGCCGCCGCCGGGGCGAGCCTGGAGCACACCCACAGCCAGTTGATCGTCACGCCCACGGTGCCGATCTCGGTCTGGGAGGAGATGACCGGCTCCTTGGAGTTCTACAACTACCGGGGACGTTGCATCTACTGCGACATGATCCACCAAGAGATCGCCACCGAGAAGCGAATCGTCCTGGACTCGCCCCATTTCACGGCGTTCTGCCCGTTCGCCAGCCGGTTCCCGTTCGAGACCTGGATCCTGCCGAAGTCGCACTCCAGCCACTTCGAGAACATCCCCAAGACCGGGGTGGACGACCTCGGGACGGTCCTCAAGCAGGTCCTCGGCGGCCTGGAGACGGCCCTGGACCGCCCGGCGTACAACTACATCATCCACACCGCCCCGTTCGACCATCAAGAAATGCACCACTACCACTGGCACATCGAGATCATTCCCCGGCTCACCAAGGTCGCCGGCTTCGAGTGGGGGAGCGGGTTCTACATCAACCCCACGCCGCCCGAGGACGCGGCCGGGTTCCTGAGGTCGGCGATCGCGCCGGGCTGAAGAGAGGATGGAAGATGGAGAAGGCGAGGTGAATTTCTTGTTCTGGAACTTGAAGCGGAATCCGCTGACATCTCGCGTCGTCCGTCTCGCCGGGTTGTACGAGTTGGACGTCCTGATGCTCGCGGAATCGGTCTTACCTTCCGACGAATGGCTCGATAGCCTGAACGGGCTGGGCATGGGGACTTTCTGGCAGGCGAGCCCGGAAGGGGACGATGTCGCGGTCTTCGTCCGACTCCCGACCTGGGCGGTCGAGCCGGTCTCGGCCGAACCGCGACGTATGTTGACTTATCGGGTATTCGACCGTGACGGAGAGGAGTTCTTGCTGGTGACGCTCCATCTCCCGAGCCTGCTCCATCGGAGTGAGATGGAACTGTTGCTCGGGGCGACCCGATATTCGAGGGAGATCATCGCGATCGAAAACCGTCGCGGCCATCGCCGGACCGTGGCCGTGGGGGACTTCAACATGAACCCGTTCAGCGCCGGGATGGTCGCGTCGGACGCTTTTCATGCGGTCATGACGAAAGAACGGGCCCGGGAGGAAGGGCGAATCGTGGATGGCAAGACGTGCCCGTTCTTCTACAATCCGAAGTGGGGATTCTTCGGAGATCGGACCGCCGGTCCCGCCGGGACTTATTACTATGATGCGTCTAAATCCATCAGTTACTTTTGGAATATTTACGATCAGGTTTTGCTTCGTCCTGCGCTTAAGTCATCTCTCGAAGAGTTGGTCGTCGTGACGAGCGACGGCCAAGACTCGCTTGTCCATCCGAACGGCATTCCTGATCAAAGGAATGCATCCGATCATTTACCGATTTTCTTCAAACTCTCGACGTGAATCCAGGGGCGGTCTCATGGCATCAACCATCCCGAGCGTGTGGCCCGACGATATCTCGGTCGATGTCGTTTCCCCGATGGCCATCCTCAACGCTCAGAAAAGCGCGCTCGCCGAGAAGACGAAAAACCTCGTCGTGGCAGACATCGTGACGAGCGAGAAAGATGGAATGGTCTGGCATCGATTCGACCTCGTCGCACCCTCGCTCAGCGGTTATCGTCGCGAAATCTTCTCGGTGGGTCACACGAAAGATGAGGTTTGGCCTGCGACGCTTGACGCGGAACACTTCTCGGAGTTTCGCGAGAATTATCGCGACATCGAAGTCGATGGGCGCCCCCAGACTGACGGTCCCGATGGACTTCTCAGGCTCTTGGCGGAGCTGTTCCAATCGCCATCGATCCGCACTTCGCTCGACTCCCTGATCGCCAGAGTCAATGACGGTCGTTCCCAGCCGCCGAACTCTGGTGTCTCAAAACCAACCTCCAAGAGCTCCTGATTGGCGTCTTTGGACACCTGAGATCCTCCCGCCCGAGGCCCCTTCGCATGACCGGCGTCCGCCTGATCCTCGCCCTCCATGACCATCAGCCGGTCGGCAACTTCGACGACGTGTTCGAGGCGGCGTATCGCTCGGCGTATCGGCCGTTCCTGGATGCGATCGAGCCGTATTCGGACGTCCCGTTCGTGTTGCATACCTCCGGGCCTTTGCTGGAATGGCTCGTCGAGAGGCATCCGGAATATGTCGAGCGGGTCCGCAAGCTCGTCGCGGCGGGTCGGGTCGAGATCCTCGGCGGAGGGTTCACCGAGCCGATCCTGACGATGATCCCCCATCGCGACCGCGTGGGCCAGATCGCCTCGTATTCTCGGTATCTGGAAGGGCTGTTCGGCCAGCCGATCCGCGGGATGTGGGTGCCGGAACGGGTCTGGGAGCAGCACCTGGTCTCGGCCCTGGCCGAGGCGGGCATCGAGTTCACCGTCCTCGACGATTTCCACTTCCAGAGGACCGGGGTGGCCGAGTCCGACCTCTTCGGCTACTACCTGACCGAGGACGAGGGGAAGCTCGTGAAGGTCTTCCCCGGGTCGGAGGAGCTCCGCTACCTCGTCCCGTTCCGGGAGCCCCACGACTCGTACGAATTCCTCCGCAGGGTCGCCCGCGAACGGCCGGGCGCCACGGTGGTCTTCGCCGACGATGGCGAGAAGTTCGGCTCGTGGCCCCAGACGTTCGATCACATTTACACGAACGGCTGGCTCCGCCGGTTCCTGGACATGCTCTCGGCGAACCGGGACTGGATCCGCGCCACCACGTTCGGCCGGGCCGTGGATGAGACCGTGCCCCTGGGCAAGGTGTTCCTGCCCGATTCGTCGTATCGCGAGATGACCGAGTGGGTCTTGCCCGCCGATCGCCTGGTCCGATTCGAGAGGGCGTTCAAGGGCACCCAGGGCGACCCTGCCGCCGATCGGCTCCGCCCGTTCGCCCGGGCCGGGGGGTTCTGGAGGAACTTCAAGGCCAAGTATTCCGAGACGGACGAGATGTACTCGAGGATGCTCGGCGTCTCGGAACGGCTCGCCGCGATCGGTCCCGGGGCCGACCCCGACGACGTGGCCGAGGCCCGCTCCGAGCTGTTCAAGGGCCAGTGCAACTGCCCGTACTGGCACGGGGCGTTCGGCGGGTTGTATCTGCCCCATCTCCGGGCGCGATCTATCGCCACCTGATCGCGGCCCATGACGCCCTCGATCGCGCCGAGGGGAAGATCGGGCCGAGGGTCTCGCTCGACGTGGCCGATTTCAACCTCGACGCCCGCCAGGAGGTGAAGCTCGAGAATGATCGCGTGATCGCGTTCGTCCGTCCGGCCGGCGGCGGGCACCTGTACGAGCTGGACGTCCGCCATTGCCAGACGAACGTGCTGGCGACCCTCCAGAGACGGCCCGAGGCGTACCACGGCGCGATCGCCGCCTCGGCCCGGGGCGAGTCCGAGGACGGCGGCCTCGGCCCGAGCATCCAGGAGGGCGTGGTCCTCAAGCAGGAGGGCCTCGATCGCCGGATCGTCTACGATTTGCACCCTCGCAAGGCGCTCGTCGATCACTTCTATCCGCTCGACGTGACCCTGGATGACCTGGTCGCCTGCCGGGACGTCGAGCGAGGCGACTTCGCCTCCGGCACCTATCTGGCGAAGGTCGTCCGGGCCGAAACGCAGGTCGCCTTGACGATGGAACGGCCCGGAGTGGCCGACGGTCATGCGGTCCGCCTGAGCAAGACGGTCACGCTCTCGGCCGGGAGCCCGTCGCTGGACGTCCATTACGTCCTGGAGGATTTGCCCGTCGGCGTCCCGGTGCATTTCGCGGTCGAGATGAACCTCGCGGGGATGGCCGGGCATGCCGACGACCGCTCTTACTCGTCGCCCGACGGCCGGCGGCTCGGCCTCCTGGATTCCCGCCTGGACCTCGATGAGTCGTCGGGCGTGTCGCTGACCGACGAGTGGCTCGACCTGGGGATCGGCCTGCGGTGGAGCGTCCCCGGCGGGCTGTGGTGTCACCCGATCGAGACGGTCAGCCAGAGCGAGGGCGGATTCGAGGCCGTGTATCAGGGCTCGGCCGCGATCCCCCACTGGATCGTCTCGGCCGACGACTCCCGGCGATGGGAGGTGCGGATCTCCCTGACCGTGGATCGGGCGGAGACCAGCCGCCAGCACGCCAGGAGCGAAGGCGAGGAGGGGAGAAAGGCCCTGGAACTGATGATCTAGAGTAACCTACGTTTTCGTGAGTCGGGTGGCATGCTTACGTCTTCGTAAGCATGTCTTCGGCCAGGCTGGAACCGAAGACATGCTTACGAAGACGTAAGCATGCCACCCGACCCTCTTGCGTTTCGTCCTCCCGGGGCGTCCCGGCGGCTGACCTTCTTCGTGAGTGGGACCGATGGCTCACCAACCCGAATCGTCGCCCTCGGTGGATGCGGCGGCGATCATCCGCCGGGCCCGGAGGCTGCGGTTCCGCGTCCGGCCCGAGGCGGTTTCGGCCCTGGCCGGGGCGTATCTCGGGTCTCGTCCGGGGACGGGCTTGACCTTCGCCGAGCTCCGGGCGTATGAGCCGGGGGACGACGTCCGCCATCTCGACTGGAACGTGACGGCCCGCCAGGGACGGCCTTACGTCCGTCGCTACATCGAGGAGAGGGCGTTGACGTTGTGGATGGTCGTCGATGTGTCGGCCAGCCTGCGATTCGGCCCCGAGGGGCGGGCCAAGGCGGACCGGGCGGCCCAGGCGGCGGCGCTCCTGGCGGCGGCGGCGATCCAGGACGGCGACCGCGCCGGCCTGTTGATGGTCAGCGACCGGGTCGAGGCCGAGCTCCCGCCCGACGGCGGAGGCCGCCACCTCGCCACGATCGTCCGCTCGCTCGTGGCGACCCCGGCGGCGTCTCGGAGCACGAACCTGGCCTGCGCCGCGACCCGGTTGGGCCGGTCGAGGCGCCGGGGGCTGGTCGTGGTCCTCAGCGACTTCCTCGGCGCCGGCCCGGCGTCGGCCTGGCGAGGCGTGGCGAGCCGTCACGAGGTCGTCGCCCTCCGGCTGGTCGAGCCTCGCGAGGAAGTCCTGCCGGACGTCGGCCTGATCGCCGTCGAGGACGCCGAGACCGGGGCGAGGCGGGTCGTCGATTCGTCGTCTCGACGGGTCAGGGCGGAGTTCGCCCGGGCCGCCGAGCGGAGGAGGATCGCATTCCGGTCCTGGTGCGTGGAGGCGGGGGCCGTCGGCCATGACGTCTCGACGGCCGAGGACCCGATCGCGCCGTTGTTGAGGATCTTTCGGGGCCGATCCACGAGGAGGGCCTCGGCCCGATGATCCCGGACGTTTCGCCGGCCCCGAGCCTGCCGCCTCGGCCCAATCTCGGCCCCGAACCGTGGCCCGAGCCTCCGGCGGGGTCGCGGGAGTGGGTCGCGTGGGCCGTCGCGGTCGCGGTGGTGCTGGTCGTCGTGATGGTGTGGAGGTGGTCGCGACGACGCCGGAGGCCGATCCAGGGACGAATCCCGGTCGCGGGCGGCCCGGGAGCGGTCTCCGAGGAGCCCGCCCCGGAACGGGTCGTCCGGCTCTCGGCCGAGGTCCGCCGGGCCCTGGCCGATCGGCTCGGCTCGCCTCTCCCGGCGATGACCACCGAGGAAGTCCTCGCCCGGATGGCCGCCGAACCGGCCTTCTCGAAAGACGGCCTCGAACCGCTGCGATCCCTGCTCCGGGAGGCCGACCGCGTGAAATTCGCCGGTCGGGTCGAATCCGAAGACGCCCGAGAACACGCCGAAGCCTGGGCCCGAGACGCCCTCGCGGCCCTCCAGTAAATACACCGTCGTGTCGGGCGGGTTTCACCCGCCAACACGCGGCGGCCGAAGGCCGCCTACCGATCTCTCCGCCAGATCGCGCGAGGCCAGGGAAAACGAATGCGGAGATGCGGAGGGACGGCTTCGCCGCCGGCGGGGTTGGTGCATTTCCTGCACCCTACGGTCCGGGCGTCGGCGCGATTTCGAGGATCAGCGGCAGGTGGTCCGAGCCGATCTCGGGGCCGAGGTGGCGATCGGTGGCACGGAGGTCTTCGGAGAGGAAACCGTGGTCGATGGCGATCCGGTACGGGCTGCCGACCGGCCAGCTCCCCTGGCGGCCGAACCCCCTTCGGCTGTCATTCAGCCGGGTCGTGGCCAGGAAGTCGCGGAAGTGAGGCGAGCCGTCGGTGGTGTTCAGGTCGCCGACGACGATCGTCGATCCGCCCCGGTCGGCGACGGTCTCCGCCAGCGCGTCGAGCTCGGGGAACCCGGAATATCGCCCCAGCCTCCTCATCGGCGACGACGGATGGACCAGCCAGAGCTGCCTCTTTCGGCCCGCGAAGTCGATCGTCGCCCGAAGGAACGGCCAGCCTTCGGGCGAGGCGACCCGGGGCGGATCGACCTCCTCGGGCTTCTCGCGGAAGAACAGCGCCAGGCCCTGGGCCCCGGCCGGATATTCGTAGCGATACGGGTAATCGTCGCGGATCGGCGCCAGGCCGTCGGACCATTCCTCGGCGAACTCGACCACGCCGACCACGTCCGGCCTTTCCTTGCGGATCAGGGCGATCAACGGGCCGAAGTCCCGATTCTCCACGAACACGTTGGCGACGAGGATGCGGAGTCTCGGGGCCGACGAGGCCGGTCGGGGCCGGGGCGCGGGGCCGTCGTAGGCGAACACCCGGGCGGCCTGGAACGCGCCCAGGAGCACGAACGCCAGGGCGATCCGGCGATGACGGGCCCACAAGCAGGCGAACGCCAGGAGGCTCGCCCCCATCGCCGGCTCCTGGAAATGCGCGAGCAAGTCGGCCCGCCAGTCCCACCGGGCCGCCAGGGCCGCCGCGGGATGAATCAACGCCGAGGCCACCACGGCCCATCTCAGGGCGAGGAGCCACGACCTCCTGGCCTTCCCTCGTGGCGGCGAGGACTCCGGCGGGGGCTCCGCCCCGGCGCCCCTCATTTCACCTCGTCGCCGGAGAACGGGACGCCCAGGACGATCGAATGATCGGGATCGACCCGGAGCCGGACCCTCCAGGTCATCGCGCCCTCGGCCTTCGCCCGGGAATCGGCCTCGCTGACCAGGACCACCCCGCGGCCTTCGCCCGGCTTCAACGCGGCGAACGACTGCCCCTCGATCCTCTGCTCGCTCGCCACGGACAGGGGATACATCTCGACGGGCCCCGACGGGGTCTCGATCAGGGTGTCGCACAGGCCGCGATCGGGGTTCCGGACGAACTCCGGGTCCAGGGGGGCGAACGTCGCGTCTGCCGAGACGTTCTTCAGTCGAAGTTTGAGGATCAACGCGGCCGGACCGCCGTCGCGATGGCCGCCGTCGGGCCGGACCAGGTTCACGGGACCGGCCTCGACGCCCTCGGGCGTGATCTCCAGCGAACCGACCGTCACGGCGTGGCCGATCGCGACCCGCCGATCGTCGGCCAGGGCGGGCAGGCTCGCGGCCCTCCTCGCCGGGTCGATCCGCGAGTCATTCGGCAGGGTTGGGGCCGTCGTGGGCCGTTTGGCGAACCCCATCCACAACAGGACGGCCAGCGCGATCGTCACGGCGCTGGCGTAGCTGCCCAGGAGGACCATCGGCCAGTCGGTCCCGGCCGGTCCGTCGTCGTCGTCGGCGTCGTCCGGGGCGGAGGGGGCGGTCGCGGTCGGGGAGACGACCGGATGGCCGTCGGGGTCGGAGCCGTTGGCCTCGGGGTCGTCCCGGGCGAAGGCTTCGAGGACCGGGTCGGCCACGGGCGAGGCCAAGGGGTCGAACTCGGACGAGCCGCCCCCCCAATCCGAGCCCGGCCCGCCGGCCCCGGGGATCGCCGGCTCGTCGTCGCCCACCCCGGGCGGACCGGGCAGAGGAGGCGCCGCGACTCCTCCGCTTCCACCTCCGCCTCCGCTCCCCATCGAGGCGTATTCCAGCATCAGGTCATCGGCGCAGATCGTCCCCGGAATAATCATCTCGGTGGTGTGGGCCACGTCCAGCGAGACGAACGTGTCGATCGGCTCGCGGGGCGAGTCCAGGGGCACGCCCTGGCCGCAGTGGGGGCAAATCAGCTCCTGGGGCATCGCGATCGCCTCGCCTCGATCCGGACCGGCCTTTCACGCTCTTCCGGCATCCGCCCGACCCCTCGGGCGCTCGGCGCGGAGAGCCGGCCATACCATCCTACGTCATCCATCGCCGCAATCAAAGTCTCGGGATCGGAGACATGAGGAAGGACCGCCAGGATCGGCACTTCGGCGCCGAGCCTCCGGGCCAGCTCGCCCGGGTTCGTCCGGTCGCTCTCGGCGTTCGTCACCGGCTCCGACCCATTCAAGACCACGCCCGCCACGCGAAGCCCCCGACGCAAGACGGCCTCCACGGTCAGCATCGTATGATTGAGCGTCCCCAACCCGCGACGGGCGACGATCAACACGGGAAAATCGAGGGCGATGGCCAGGTCGGCGACCGTCGAATCCTCCGCCAGGGGGCAGAGGAACCCGCCCACGCCCTCCACGACCACGCCATCGCACCGATCGGCCCACCAGTCGAGCGCCTCGAACGTCCGGGCCATGACCTCGGAATGCCGGAGGACGCGGCCGGAGAGCCTCGCGGCCACGGACGGGGCGAGGTCGCCGGGAAGGGCGATCGGGGTGATCCGCTCGGGCGGGATGGAGGCGTCATCCAGGGCCGCGCGAAGGATCGCGGTATCCTCCGAGATCGACGCCCCCCCCTCCCCGATCGCCGACGACGACGCCACCGGCTTCAAAACGGCCGGACGGCGCCCCTCGGCCCGGAGCCGACGGGCGATCGCCGCGACGACGCGCGTCTTGCCGACGCCCGTATCGGTGCCCGTGACGAAGAGGCCCGAGAGTTCGTCATCTCTGGGCATCATGCGTCTATGCCCAAGAAGACCAAACGCACGGCTCCGGTGATCAACCACCAGGCCCCGACGAGGCGGCCCGAGCGATCGATCCAGAATTTCTCGGCCCTCCAGGCCCCCGTGAGCCACAATGTCAACCAGGCTCCGCCGATGGTGAAGGACACCGCTTGTGCGAAATAATATACAAAAGGTATAGAAACACGAACTACTGATGGCATATAGTTTTCATCCTTCGAGAGCTGTCTTTCCGCCACATGTCCCAACAGAATGGCGGCGATTGTCAGGGAGCCGGCCAGGCAAGCCACGAATCCTGGCTGCCGGCCCAGCCTCCGACCTCTTGGTCGCGGCGATGCGAGGCGAAGGATCACCAGCATCCCCATCCAACAGATGACCACGGGGTCGATGAGCTTCCAAACAACGAACACTCCATCCTCTCTGAACCAGCCAATGAGTCTGTCGACAGAGTAATCCCAGGGCACGAATTCAAATTCGATCGCGCGGGACCATGAGAGACCGAGGGCCGTGGCGGCGATCAGGAGAATCCCATCGAGCAGGCGGAAGCGACGCGAGGGGTTCCGGGTTGGAGGTGGCATCGGCGGCATCCCCAGCGGAACGGGCAGGCCCTACTCGCCCCGGACCCGAGCGACCTCGCCCAGGACCGTCCGAAGGCTGGTTTCCATGATATCCAGCATCTCCGTCAGTTGCCCTTCGGAGATCGCCAGAGGCGGCATGACGATCAGGACGTCCGCGATGGGGCGGATCAACAGGCCGCGACGCCTGGCCTCCCGGCAGATCCTCGCGCCGACCTGCTCCGACCATTCGAACTCGCGTTTGGTCTCGCGGTCGGCCACGAGCTCGATGCCGGCGATCAATCCGCACTGGCGGACGTCCCCCACATTCGGATGGTCGCGGAATTGGGCCAATCGGCGGGCGAGTAGCTCAATCTTCGGCTTGAGGTTTTCGAGCGTCTTCTCTTCCTCGAACACGTCCAGATTTGCGAGCGCCACGGCCGCCCCCAGAGGGTTCCCTCCGTAGGTGTGGCCGTGCTGGAAGGTCTTTTCCTCGGCGGCCGTCGCGAAGAAGGCGGAGTAAACTTCCTCGGTCGTCATCGTGGCCGCCAGGGGGAGATACCCGCCGGTGATCCCCTTCGCCAGGCAGAGGAAATCGGGCGAGACGTCCTCGGTCTGACAGGCGAACATCTCGCCGGTCTTGCCGAAGCCGACGGCCACCTCGTCGGCGATCAGGAGCGTCTCGTGCCTCGTCGCCAGTTCGCGGAGCCCTCGGAGATATCCGGGAGGCTGGACGATCATCCCGGCCGCCCCCTGCACCCTCGGCTCGACCACGACGGCGGCGACCTCGCCCGGATGACGCTCCAGGATCGCCCCAACCTCGCTCAAACACGCCAGCTCGCAGCCGGGCCGCTCCAAACCCAGGGGGCAGCGGTAGCAATAGGGGATCGGCGCGCGGAGGGCCGGGAAAAGCAAGGGCGAGAACATCGCGTGGAAGCGGTCGACGCCCCCGATCGACACATCGCCGATCGTGTCGCCGTGATACGCCCCGCCGAGTGCCAAAAATCGCGTCCGGCGAGGCTCGGGGTCGGCCTTCTGGTGCCAGAACTGGAAGGCCATCTTGAGGGCCACCTCGACGGCCGTCGCCCCGTCGTCCGAGAAGAAAACGCGGGTCAATCCCGGAGGCGCGATCGCCACCAACCGCCGGGCCAGCTCGACGGCCGGGCGATGCGTGAGGCCCAGCAACGTCGAATGGGCCACGCGGTCGAGCTGGTCGCGAATCGCGGCATCGAGCCGGGGGTGACGATGGCCGTGGACGTTGCACCAGAGCGACCCGACGCCATCCAGGTAGCGTCGGCCGTCGGAATCGATCAGGTAAACCCCCTCGGCCCGGTCGATGACCAGGGGCTCGGAGGCGGCCCAATCGGCCTGGGCCGTGAACGGGTGCCAGAGGTGGGCCTTGTCCCAGTCCCGGAGCGTTTCGACGGATGCGGACATAAAACTTGCATCGACCTCAAATGTGCATCAACTCGGCGCCCGAGTTCGACGCTCTTGCCGCCGGTTTCTTCTTTCGAATCCAGACGGTCGTGCCGGCGCCGGCGGTCAGGGCCCGGCCGGCGTCCCCGTTGACCACGGCGACCTCGACCCAGCCTCCGGAGTTCTCCAGGACCACGAGCGATCCCGGCGGACGGTCTCCGTAGGTCTTCACCAGGCCGTCGATCTTCTCGCCGGCGACCTCGATCGACCAGGATTCGTTCGGGGCGTCGGCCAGCCTTGAGGCGGGGACGTTGGTGACGAGGTTGCCGAAGGCGTCCCGGAAGATCACCTCGCCGACGATCCCGTGATCGTCCGACCGGGGCTCGAAGTTGGCGAGCGTGATGACCTTGGAGCGCTTCGGGCCGAGGTCGTCGGCCGGTCGGCCCAGGACGAGGTGGGCGGCGGCCGGGGCGAGGATGTCCCGGCCGTGGAAGGTGTTGGAGACCCGCTCCCGGCAGATCGCCGGGTTGCTGATCTCCCAGATCCCCGAGACCAGCCGCCCCCGGGCCACCCCGCCGAGGAGGCCGTTGTCCGGGGCCACGAACCACTGGTCGGCGGCGCGGATGGCGACCAGGCGGCGCTCGGTCCCGACCCCGGGATCGACCACGCCGAGGTGGACCGTGTCGGGCGGGAAGGCGTCGATCAGGCTGGCCATGATGAACGCCCCTTCCAGGACGTTCTGCGGGGCGATGGCGTGGCTGACGTCCACCAGCTGGACGTTCGGCGCCATGCCCAGGACCACCCCCTTCATCGCGGCGACATAGGGGCCGTCGCCGCCGAAATCCGTCGTCAGGGTGAGGATGCCGGGTCGCATGGATGAGGACTCCGGGCCGGTCGGTCTGGGGTTCCTTGTCGGGTCGGGTCGGGTCGGGTCTGTGGGGGGGATCACCGCGAGGCTTCGTAGCTCGCCGTGACCTTCGAGGAGATCCCGCCTCGGGGCGTGAACTTGCCGACGACCGTCATCCGCCTCGGCCGGCTCGCGGCGACGAGGTCGTCGAGGATCGCGTTGATCGAATGCTCGTAAAAGATGCCGCGGTCGCGATACGAGAAGAGGTAGAGCTTCAGGCTCTTGAGCTCGATGACCGAGGCCGCCGGGACGTACGTGATCACGATCGTGGCGAAGTCGGGCTGGCCGGTCTTCGGGCAGACGGCGGTGAACTCCGGGCAGGTGATCTCGACCTCGTACTCCCGCTCGGGGAACTGATTGGGGAAGGTCTCCAGCGGGTGGGGCTGCGGGGGCATCGGCGGTCTTTCTTTCGGGGCGGGGCGCGTGCACGACCACATTCCACCTTAGACCCCGGGACCGGCGACGGTCAAGACGGGGAAATGGCGGCCAGCATTTCCTCGCGGACGCCATGTCCCGCCCTCACCGGACCGGATCGTCCCGGCCGATCAGGCCGGCGGTGGCCCGGACCGATCGGAACTCGGGGCCGATCGAGCCGGCGAGGAAGCCGATGCGGAAGAGCCCGAGGAGCTCGGTAGCGCGGTCGAGGTCGGCGGCGGCCTGGCCCCCGTCGCTCCCTCGGCGACGGGCCAGGGCCCGGGCCAGGAAGGCCTGGCGAGAGGCCGCCTCGCGGCCGATCCGCTCCAGGTCGGCCAGGACGAACGTCCCGGAGTCGGGGAAGAAGCGGCGCTTCACCTCGGCGACCTGCGCGTTCGAGCGGTCGGCCGGGGCGGCGAGCAGACCGGCCACGGCGTCCGGGTCGTCCCCGAACGCGAGCAAGCCGGGCCGGGCCCCGACCGACCACGTCCGATCCGGCCCTCGGAGCGTCCAGACCGTCCGGCCCGATCGCTCGGTCGCGACGATCCGGCTCCCCGGGCGGGCCGGGTCCAGCGCCGAGAGGGCGAGCATGGTCCGGGCCGCGTTCTCGACGGCCGGCGCCAGGCCGTCGGCCAGCTCGACGGCGAACACCACCGGGAACCTCGCGTCGTCCGGGCCCGTCGGCGGGACGACGTAGGCCAAAACCCCCGGGCCGATCTTCGGCAGGACGTCCGCCCGGGCGTCCCGGCCCATCAAGAGGCCCGAGGCCGCCAGGAGGGCCGCGTCGAGCTTCGGTTTGGCGGCCGGGGGGACGAGCTTCAACGCCGCCTCGACGATCGCCGAGACGTTCAGCGAGGTCGAGGCGACGGCCAGGGCGGTCTTGGGGGCGAGGCTCGCCAGCGACGAGCCCCGGGTGGCCCACGACGACGCCGACGGCGGGAGCTTCGCCGGGTCGATCGCCGCGAACAGGCCCACGACCGGCCCTTCCCTCCAGAGGAGCGAGAGCCCCGCCGATTCCACCGCCGAGAGGGCCGACCGGACCGCGTCCGGGGCCGGGTCGCCGGGCGTCGCCGAGGCCGCGATCATCCGTTCGAGGAACCGCGGGTCGATGTACAGGCGCGCGATCGAACCGGCGGGCAGGGCGTCGCGGACGGCCCGGTATCCGGGCGAGGAACCCAGCCCCGGGACGGCCGGATCGGCCTTCGCGACCCGGGCGATCAGCTCCTCGGAGTTCGACCAGGCGAACGTCGATCCCTCGACGATCGTGAACCACTCGTCGGGCTTGGTCCCGGGCCGGAACCGCCGGAGGAAGTACGGAGAGGAGCCGGAGGGCCGCTTCTCGACGACCTCGGCGAGCGTCCCGGAGGCGGTCTCGGCGGCGTTCACCGAGGCGATCAGCCGATCGAGGAGCCGGCGATCGCGGACCTTCGTGAGCAACAGGCCGCGGGCGGAGTCGGGGCCGCCTCCGGGCGGAGGCGGCTGCAAGCTCAGGACCAGGGCATCCCCGATCAGCTCATCGCGGGCCGTCGCCAGGTCGGCGCCGAGGACCGATTCGAGGTCGGCCCGCGTCCGCCGCCACGCCAGGCCCCGGGGCGAGGCCCTCCAGGCGCGGACCGCCTTGAGCTGGAGGAACCCGGCGGCCAGCGGGGACTTGAGGATTTCCCGAGAATGATCGCGGAGGTCTTCCACGACCAGGGTCAGGGCCGATCCCGGCGGCACCTTCGCCACCAGGGCATCGGCGGCCGACCCGGCCAGGCAGGCCGAGGCCACGCCGAGCGTCACGAGGGCGGCGAGGGTCGGCAAGGGCCGCGTCATGGTCGAACCGCTCCGTTCCGTTCCATTCCATTCCGTTTCGTTCCGTTGCGATCGGTCTCAGGCCCCGTCGCGGCCGGTCGTCGCGGGCCTGGCCGGGGGTTTGGGGAGGCTGAGGAACCCGAAGGCGCTCCGGGCCGATCCGGTCAGGGGGCCGACCCCCGCCTCGACCTTCCGTCCGATCGTCTCCACCATGCCGGTCGGCTCGATGGCCCCGGACGGGTCGAGACGGCCGATCGCGGGGGAGGGCAAGGCCGAGGGCGAGGCCGAGCCGAGCAGGTCGTGGCCGATCCGGGCCGCCGGCGCCGAGGCTTCTCGGGCGAGGTCCAGGGTGGCCGTCGTGGCGTCCGAAAACGCCAGGGCGAGCGATCGGGGCGGGGGGGCCGCGAGGATCGGGGCCGGAGCGGGCCGGGGACGGACGAACACCAGGGCGATGGAGGCCGCCGCGGCCAGCCCCACGATCGACGCGGCCCAGGGCCGGGGGAAGCGGATCGTCCGGGGCTCGGGGGCGGCCAGGGCGAGGACCACCCGGTCGGCGAACCCCGGAGGCGGGGCGAGCGTCGCCAGCTTCGGCAGCCCCTGGGCGATCGCGGCGAACCCCTGGCCCCGGGCCCGGCAGGCCTCGCAACCGGCCGAATGGCGTTCGAGGTCCGCCAGGGACGGGGCCTCCGACCCGTCGAGTCGGGCATTCCAGAGGTCCAGGAATTCTCGGCAGGTCATGGGCGGGAGCTCTCGAGCGAAGGGGAACGCGTCGCGAAGGCTAACATCGGACCCCCCGGCGGCTGAGGTCCTCGGCGAGCTCGGCCCGGGCGCGGTGGAGCCAGGTCTTGATCGTGCCGACGGGCCGGCCCAGGGCCAGGCCGATCTCCTCGTAAGGCAAGCCCTGTTCGTGATAGAGCGTGAAGACGGCCTGATATTCGGGTCGGAGCCGGGCCAGGGCCCGGGCGATCTCGCCGGCGAGGTCGTCGGGGTCGGCCAGGCCGGGGCGGAGGTCCACCGGGTCGTCCACCGGATCGGCCAGGACCGGGCGTTTCGACCGCTTGGCCAGGGCCGTCCGGCAGCGGTTGGCGGCGATCCCGAGGAGCCAGGGGCGCAACGGCCGATCCCGGTCGAACCCCGAGACGCCCCGCATCGCCCGGACGAACGTCTCCTGGGCGACGTCCTCGGCGTCCTGGCGATGGCCGGTCATCCTCAGGCAGAGCCCGAACACCACGCCTTCGAATCGTTCGACGAGCCATCGAGGCGCCCTCGGGTCCCCCGAGCGGAGCGCATCGACCAAGGCGCGATCGTCAATCGTCGGATGTTCGCCCACGCGCCGGTCGAGCTCCCCGGTCGGACATCCACGGATACCCCGGGGACGCCCCGTCCGTTTCAAGTTCGCCGGACGGTCGCGGGAATTGGAAAAAGCAGTGGGCAGAAAGCAGTGGGCAGTGGGCAGAAAGCAGTGGGCAGAAAGCAGTGGGCAGTGGGCAGTGGGCAGTGGGCAGTGGGCAGTGGGCAGTGGGCAGAAAGCAGTGGGCAGAATGAAGAAGAGGCTTCCGCCTTGTCTCTCCCTCTTCGCACTGCCCACTGCCCACTGCCCACTGCCCACTGCCCACTGCCCACTGCCCACTGCTTTCTGCCCACTGCTTTCTGCCCACTGCCCACGATTCAGTCCGCGATCCCCGCGGCGATGGCGTTGAGTTCTTCGGGGGAGGTGTCGCCGAAGAGCTTGCCCTGGATGCGGAGTTCGTCCTCGATGCGGAGGGCGATCTCGTGGAGTTCGGGGGAGTCGATCCTCCAGGCGATGTCGGCCAGCTCGGCGGGCTCGATTTCGCCGAGTCGCCGGCCGAGCCGTTCGAGCTCGGATTCGAGTCGGAGCATGGTCTCGAGCATCTGGGCGTGGGTGTCGGACGACCCGCCGACCATCAGGCACTCCTCGCCGGTGATGATGCGGTAGGGGCCATCCTCGCCCTCGGGGCCGTCGAGGCCCAGGCCGATGATGGTGGCCATCAGGCGTCTCGGCGTGCCCTGGGATTGCGTCGTCATCGGGAGGGGGGCCTTTCGAGGAGAGGGAGCCGGGGTCGGACCGTCGCGGTCCGACGGGTGCCGCGGCGGGCGTCCCCGGGCCGAACCCGGGGCCGACCGGCCACGCCCTTCTTATCGGCACCCCGCGCGGTCCAAGCCAGGGCCCGAGGCGGCGAATCGCCGGCCCTCGGGCGCCCCTCCCGGCGCGGCTCTCACGACCCGCCCAGGCATTCCTTGGCGGTATTTCGCGCCACCCGATACGCGGCGCGGACGGTGATGGCCCGGGCCTCGATCTGCTCCTCGCCGAAGAGCCTCCCCTCGCTCGGCGGCAGGCCCGCCAGGGCGATCGTCAGCGGCAGGAGGTCGAGGAATTGCCGGTACTTCTGCTGGAGGTCGCCTGTCGAAGCTCCGTCGGCCACGGCTCTGCTCCCCATCGAGGCTCGGTTGAGAGAGAAGGCGGGGGCCGGCTGGGCCGCCCGTCGCGAACATTCCGACCGTCTTTATCGTACTGACTTTGACGCGAGAGTGTTAAGCTGATATCGTGAAAAGACTCCCGGGGCCGACCCGCCCCGGCCCCACCCCGCGGCCCTTCCCCTTCTCCCATCTCGTTTGGAGGTTTGTTTGATCCAACGCTCCGAAGACGACCCCCCTCCGGGGTTCGCCTCCCTGGGCCTGAGCGGCCCGACCCTCAAGGCCCTCAAGAAGGTGGGCTACGTCGCCCCCTCGCCGATCCAGGCCGCCCTGATCCCCGAGGCCCTCGACGGCCACGACGTCATCGGCCAGGCCAAGACCGGCACCGGCAAGACGGCCGCCTTCGCCCTCCCCCTGATCGAGATGCTGGAGGCTCGCGGCAAGGGCCCCCAGGGCATCATCCTCGCGCCCACCCGCGAGCTCGTCCAGCAGATCGTCGTCGAGACCGAGAAGCTCGCCTACGGCCAGGATGTCTCGGTCTGCGGCATCTACGGCGGCGAGCCGATCGAGCGCCAGTTGCGCAAGCTCGCCCGAGGCGTCGACCTCGTCGTCGGCACCCCCGGACGGGTGATCGACCACATCGAGCGCGGCACCCTCTACCTCGGCGACATCTTCCACGTCGTCCTGGACGAGGCCGACCGCATGCTCGACATCGGCTTCCGGCCCGACATCGAGCGCATCCTGCGGAGGGTCCCCGACCCCCACCAGACCTTGCTGCTCTCGGCCACCATCTCCGACGACGTCCGCAAGCTCGCCCGCCGGTACATGTACCGGGCCGTCGAGATGAACCTCTCCACCGACGAGCCGTCGGTCGAGACCATCCAGCAGTTCTACGTGACGGTCGATCACGACCGCAAGTTCGACCTGCTCCTCCACCTCCTGGAGCGCGAGCAGCCCCGCCAGTGCATCGTCTTCACTCGCACCAAGCGAGGGGCGGACAAGCTGGCCGACAAGCTCCGAGGCCGCGTCAAGGGCGTCTCCACCATCCACGGCGACCTGCCCCAGACCACCCGCAACCGCGTGATGCAGGGCTTCCGCGACGGCTCCATCCCCGTCCTGATCGCCACCGACGTCGTCGGCCGAGGCATCGACGTCAACGACATCAGCCACGTGATCAACTACGACATCCCCGACGACCCGGAGAATTATCTCCACCGGATCGGCCGGACCGGCCGGATGGGCAAGGACGGCCTGGCCTACATGTTCGTCGGACCCGACCAGGGCGAGCCCCTGACGGCCATCGAGAACCTCATCAACAAGACGATCCCCGTCCACAAGCCCGAGGGCTTCGAGGCCTATCGCCGCGAGGAACGCCGCGAGAACGCCGTGAAGGTGCTCTGGAGCACCACCGACCGATTCGCCACCGCCCGCTGACTCACGAACGAGACGCGGCTTGCGACGCGACGGCTTCGACAGATCGGATGAGCGGAGAGAGGCATGCGGATCGGGCGCCAATCAAGCGCCGCCGGATGCCTCTCCGGGTTTCCGCCGGCCAAGAGAATCGGCGAGGTCGCCGAAGACCTCCAGGGCGACGGCTCGAAGCCCCTCGATCTCGGCCCTCTCGCGACCATAGAGCACCCGATCGCACCCGGCGACCAGACCGCCCGCCGATCCGGCGAGCCTCGCGTCTCCGAGAAGATGGAGGATCGTCTCCGCGGCCTCCGAGGCCGTGAGGACGCCCGGCCCTCGGCCCCCTCCGGCGTGGAGCGCCTCGGCCAGCCGATCGACGATCCGCCGGGCCATCGCCTCGGGGTCGGGCTCGTCGCGGATCTCATCCCTCGCGATTCTCAGGAGGCCGGCGGGGTCCGGGACGGCGCGACGCCTCCGCCCCCGGCGCATCCCTTCGACGATCGCGGCCCCGAGGCCCAGGATCGCCGCGCCCAGGCCGACGGCCACGCCCCATCCCGGCCCGGTCGATCGAACAAGCGGACCGATCAGGTCGCCCGCCTCGACCGAGGGCACGTCCACGACCTCGATCGGCACGGCGTTCGATGCGGTCGTCTGGTATCGGCCGGACGACGGGTCGAACCAGTCGATCCGGACCGGGGGGATCGCGGCCTTTCCCGGCTTCGACGGCCGGACGCCGAACCGGAACGTCCGGGACGGCGGATCCACGGCCGAGGAATCGGCCCGGACCAGGATTCGGGCCCCGATCGGCAGGCGGGCGAGGTCCGCAAGGTCGGGCGGCCGGGCCGACCCGAGGGCGCCCGGCCCTCGGAGTTCGATCGTGTATTCCACCTCCTCGCCGACCCGCAACCGCCTCCGATCGACGGTCGCGACCGCCTCGACCCGGCCGATCCCTCCCAGGAACCGCCCGGTCCGTCCCGAAGCCGGCGGCAAGCGGGCCTCGATCCGCCGGGGCGCGGTCGAGCCGTCGAGAGACCCGCTTCGGACCCGGATCGACGGGACCGTCAACGTCCCCGCCCGCTTCGGGACCGCCGAGACCGGCACGCGGACCTCGAACACCTCGCTCGCCCTCCCGCCGATCGCCGAGGAATCGACGGTCACCAACGTCACCGAGCCGCTTCGCCGGATCTCCACGGGGTCCTCCGGCCAATCGACCCGAGGAAGCTCCGGGCCGCCGACATAAACGATCCGGCCCTCGACGATCTGCCCCACGAACACCGGGCCCGGAGGGAGCACCAATCGAGGGCGGAACGGCCGATCCTGGGCGGTGGCGATCGCGGGGAGAAGGACCAGGATCCCGACCCATCCCCACGAGGCGATCCTCGGACGAGGCCTCACCGGCTCACCAGTCCTTCCGGCCATTGTCGGCCGACGCGGGCGGCGGGGGGACGTCGAGCCGGCCCTGACGGGCCTTCTTCACGTCGTCGAGCATCCGGTCGAGGTCGCTCTCGGGCGATTCGGCCTTCTGGGGCGGGGGTTCGGACTTCGGATCGGCCTTCGTCGCGGACGGCGGCGGGTTCGTCCCGGGGTTGGGCGGGGGATTCGCCGGGTCGCCGGGGCCTGGGGACGTGTCGTCCTTCGGCCCGGGCGATTTGGGCGTCTTCCCGCGATCCCCCCGGCCGTCCCGGTCGCCGTCCTCGTCGGGCTGGGGCTGGGGCGGGGGCGGGACCTGCTTCCTGGCGAACTCGCGGTTGATGGCCGCATCCGCCTTCACCGGGTCGAGCCCCTCGGCCGACGATTTGAGGCAATCGTCATAATGTTTCAACGCCTCGGGATAATGCCCCCGGGCCACGGCCACGTTGCCCAGGGCGTAGTCGATCCGGGCCCGGAGCGACGGGTCGGCCGACTCTCGGGCCGTCCGATAAAGGGCTTCCGCCTCGTCGTACTTCCCCATCTGAAAGAGGGTCGCCCCGAGATTGCAGGCGGGGATCGCCGATTTCGGGGCGAGCTCTCGGGCCCGAGCGAACGCCTTCAAGGCCGCCTCATAATCGCCGCGACGATAGGCCGAGTCCCCGGTTTTCACCGCCTGGGCCGGCGTCCCGGGGGGCGAGCCCGCGCCGATCCCGACCCCGATCAGCCCCGCCGCCGCCAGGACGAACCCTCGCCTCCTCTTCGGCCAGACCGACCCGGCGAGGATTCCCGCGCCCACCAGGATGAACGCCTCGGAACGATCGGCGCGCTCGGGAGGCCGGGTCGCGGCCCGTTCCCTCGTCTCGCTCGGGGCGATCTTCTCGCGATAGAGCGAGCCGAGATCGGCCCTCGCCACCCCCATCGGCACCAGGACGCCCCCGGTGGCCTTGCGGATCGTTTCGAGGGCATCGTCGGCCCGTTTCGTGAGGACGATTTCCCCGTTTCGGACCAGCTCCGCCGCCCCTGCGCCCGAGGGGATCGGATGCCCCTGGCGATCGTCCCCCACGGCGACGGCGTGGACGATCACGCGCCTCTCCCGGAGCCGATCCACGAGCTTCGGCCAGCGGTCCTCGTGGTCCTCGCCGTCGGAAAACACGACGATGGTCCGCCCCCCGGCCGTCTCCTGGTCGTCGAAGACGTCGAGGGCGGCGACGAGGGCGTTGCCCAGGTCGGTCCCTCCGGGCTGGACCTGGCCGGGACGGAGGTCGCGGAGGGCGTCCCGGGCCGCGCCGAGGTTCTCGGTCAACGGGCACTTGATCACGCCCCGGCCCGCGAACGCGACGACGGCCACGCGCTCGCCTTCCCTGCCTTCGAGGGCCGCGATCAGGCCATCGGCGGCCGTCACGGCGGCTCCGAGGCGGTCGGGGACGGCGTCCTCGGCGGCCATGCTCCGGCTGACGTCCACGAGCAAGACCACGTCATGGCCGGGCGGCAAGCCGCCGCCCTCGGCCTGCCCCCAGCGAGGCCCGGCCAACGCGACGACGAGGACCGCCGTGGCCAGAACGACCGGCCAGAAGGGTTCCCGGCGAAGCCGTCCCGACGCGCCGAGGCGGGCCCAGTCGCGGGCCCGTCGCCGGTTCGATCGCCGGGCCAGGAAGACCAGGCCGACCGCCGCCGTGAGGAAGATCAGGAGCTCGGGCCGTGCCAGGTCCACGGAGGGGATTGCCTCGGAGTTCGCGTCACGGCAAGCGGCGCAGGGGGCCGGCGGACAGGAGCCGTTCCAGGACGATCAAGCCGATCGCGAGGCCGACCCAGAGCGGATATCCTTCACGATAGCGGGTCCGCACCGTCCCGGCCACGGCGGATTTCTCCAGCCGGTCAATCTCCTCGAAGACGGATTGGAGCCGGTCGGAATCCTCGGCCGAGAACGCCCGGCCCCCGCCGATCTCGGCGATCCGGGCGAGCCGTTCGACGTCCGGCCCCGGGTCGGCCGGGGCGCCGTCGTCCCTCGCCGAGGGCCTGCCGACGGCGATCGTGTGGAGGGTGATCCCGAGCCCTTGCGCGACCCGGGCCGCGTCCTCGGGCTCGATCGGCCGGGCGTCCCGGGTCGCGGCGGGGACGTCGCGGCCGTCGGTCAACAGGATGAGCACCTTTTTCTTCGACGGCTCCGGCCGCAATTCCCCGAGCCCGAACGCGATGGCGAACCCCAGGCTCGTGGCGTCCTCGTCGATCCGGGCCGGCCGGATCGCCCGGGCGGCCTCGATCAGGAACGCATGATCGAGCGTGGGCGCGGCCATCCGTTCGGGCACCTTCGCGAACGCGATCAGGCCGATCGGGTCGTCGGGCCGACCCTCGACGAACGTCGCAAACGTCCTCTTGGCCGATTCGAGCCGGGAGATCGTCCCGGACGCCCCGGCGAAATCCTCGGCCGTCATGCTCGTGCTTCGGTCGATGGCGACCTCGATCGCCACGCCCTTCGCCGCGATCCGAGTCGATCCGCCGATCGCCCGGGGCCGGGCCGCCGCGACGGCCAGGCTTGCGAACGCCAGGCTCAGGAGGAGCGAAGGCACGAGCCGAAGCCAGCCGGCGCGGCCCCTCGGGGCCGTGGCGAACGCCGAGATCGTCGGCCAACCGACCCTCGCCCGCGACCTCGACCGAACCCACGGCAAGACGCACATCGCCAGCAACACCAGCCCCGACGGCTCCGCGAGATGCCAGGTCGTCCCGAAGATCGTCCATTCCATCGGGGAAATCTCTCGGAAAGAGATCGATCCGCAGAGGACGCCGATTTCGCAGAGGAAGACGACATGGGATTGCTCCGTGGAAAACCCCATGGAGAATGAGGAAAACGAGTAGGTCCGACTTCAGTCGGGCCTGCGAAACAAGACCTTTTTGTAGGCCCGACTGAAGTCGGACCTACTCGTTTCCTCTCCATCGCCGAGTTTTCTACAGAGCAACAGGGGATCGAATTCTACTCGGCGTCCTCTGCGGATCGATCAAGGATCTCTCGATTCTCGGTTCAGGGCCGATCGGGCGGCGCGGGCCCGGAGCAGGGCGGTTTCGGGGTCGGGATCGAGGATGGTCAGGTGGCCCATCTTGCGGCCGACCGCGGCGGTCTTCTTGGCGTAGAGGTGGATCTTCGCGCCCGGGTCGGATTCGAGGGCGTCGGCCCATCGCGGCTCGCCCCGGCTCCAGAGGTCGCCCAGGAGGTTGACCATCGCCGCCGGGCAAACCAGGTCGCTCGAACCCAGGGGCAGGCCGGCCAGGGCGCGCACCTGCTGCTCGAACTGGCTGGTCACGGCCGCCTCGATCGTCAGGTGGCCCGAGTTGTGCGGCCTCGGCGCCAGCTCGTTGATCAGCAAATCGCCGTCCGCCTTGAGGAAGAATTCGACGGTCAGGACGCCCACGGTCCCGAGCGCCTCGGCCACTCCCAGGGCGATCGAGCGGGCTTGCTGGGCCACCGCCGGGCCGACCGTCGCGGGCGAGACCGTGGCGTCGAGGATGTGCCGGTCGTGCTGGTTCCGGCAGACCGGATACGCGACCGAGCAGCCGTCGTGGCCCCGGGCGACGACCACCGAGCACTCCCCGGCGAACTCGACGAACCCCTCCGCCACGCTCGCCACCCGGCCCAGGCTTGACCAGGCCGAGAGGGCGTCGCGCGGGTCGTCCACCCGGATCTGCCCCTTGCCGTCGTAGCCCGACGCGGCCGTCTTGAGGATCATCGGCGCGCCGAGGTCGCGGACCGCCAGGTCCAGCTCCTCGTCCGACCGCACCGGCCGCCACGGGGCGAGCGCGAACCCGCATCCGGCGAGGAACGTCTTCTCGCGGAGCCGGTTCTGGCTGACCCAGACCGTCCGCCAGCCCGGCCGGACGACCTTCTTCCGGGCCAGCCACCGCAGGGCCGGCGCCGAGACGTTCTCGAACTCGACGGTGATCGCCTGGGCCATCTCGGCGAGCAAGCGAAGGGCCGGGAGCGAGTCGGGCGGGGCCACCAGGACCTCGTGGGCGATCTGGGCCGCGGGGGCGTCGAGCGTCGGGCTGAGCACGACGGTTCGATAGCCCAGGCGATGGGCCGCGACCAGGAACATCCGGCCCAGTTGCCCTCCGCCGATCACGCCGAGGGTCGCCGGGGGCAAGATCGGCCCGGTCATTCGGGCGTCTCCGCCACGCCCTCGGTCTGCTCGCGGCGAAATGTCGCCAACGCCTCGCGGATCGCCGGGTCTCGCCTCGCCAGGATCGCCGCCGCGAGCAAGGCGGCATTCGCCGCGCCCGCCGGGCCGATCGCCAGCGTCCCCACCGGGATCCCCTTCGGCATCTGGACGATCGACAGGAGCGAATCGACGCCTCGCAACGCCTGGCTCTCGACCGGCACGCCCAGGACCGGCAACAACGTGACGGCGGCGAGCATCCCCGGCAGGTGGGCCGCGCCGCCGGCCCCGGCGATCAGCACTTCCAGGCCGCGAGACTCGGCCTCCCGGCCGTAGGACATCAGCCGATCGGGCGTCCGATGCGCCGAGACGACCCGCGATTCGTGGGCGATCCCCAGGGCGTGGAGCATCTCCGACGCCGCCCGGAGGGTCTCCCAGTCCGACCGGCTGCCCATGACCACCCCGACCCGGGGCCCGACCTGATCCGCCATCCCGATCCCCTCGCCGCTCATCTCAATCTCATCTCATCTCAGGCCACCACCGGGTCGCCCACCCGGATTGTACCACCCGAGACGATTCGCGCCCGCAACCCGCCCCGGTCGGCGAACCCCTTCAGCACTCCGGGCCGGGTCAGGCGTTCGAGATGCTGGCAGGGATGGCACGGCTCGACGCCTCGCAACGTCGCCTCGCCGACCCGGAATTCCTTCCCGACCAGGCCATTCAGCCCGACCCCGCGAGTCACCACGTTCCTCCGGGTCTCGTCGATGCCGAACGGCAGTCCGGTCTCCTCGCGGAACGCCTCGATCGCCTCGATTTCGACCAGGGTGATCTCCTGTTCGGGGTTCAAGCCGCCGTCTTCTCGGAAATAGGTATCCCCTTCCAGCCCCCGGCCCGACTCGGCCCGGACTTCCTCCACCGAGGTCATCGGCCCGGCCTTCTTCGAGTGCAGAAAAACGGCCACGACGGCGGGAGAACTCATGGCGGTCGGCTCCGAATCCGAGAGGTGCGAACGTTCTTCGCGGATCAGACCGATTCTAGCACGAGCGGGTTCGCCCGGGAGCCACGCAACGCAACGGCCCGGCCTCTCCTTCCCGGGTGGCATGCTTACGTCCGCGTCAGCATGTCTTCGGTCACGCCCGAATCGAAGACATGCTGACGCGGACGTAAGCATGCGACCCCGGGCGCATCCTGGGCGTTCGAGACCCTTCGACGCGGGCCCAGCGGCTCGAAACCGGCCCGCGGTTCCTGGCAATCCGGCGCCGGGCCGCGTATCCTGGGAGGGTCGATTTTGGGCCTCTCGTCGAGCCTCCCTCCTCCGACGGCCGATCGTCGCCCGCCCTTTTCGGCGTCCTCCGCCTCGCCGCTTCGCTCGCCCCGCCTCCTGGAGCCCTCGCCATGATCCCGCCGCGATGTCTTGCCGGTCCGCTGGTTCTTGCCCTGTGTTGCGCGGCGATCCGGGCCGATGAGCCCCAGAAGCCCACGGCGACGGCCTCGGAGAAGAACCCGGCGGTCCCCGCCGCCGGGCACTCGGTCCACGGCGAGGCGTTCGACGACGGCCCCCGTCAGCAGGCGTATCTGAAGGAGGGCCAGGGGAAGGTCGATTTCTCCGCGACGACCGCGACGCCCGAGGCCCTCGCGTTCCTCAACCAGGGCGTGGCCCAGCTCCATTCGTTCTACTACCTCGAAGCCGAGCGATCCTTCCGCCAGGCCGCGAAGCTCGACCCGGGCTGCGCGATGGCCTACTGGGGGATGGCGATGGCCAACGTGAACAACCCCAAGAGGGCCCGCGGCTTCCTCCAGGAGGCCAGGAAGAAGGCCGACGCGGGGAAGGTCACGCCTCGCGAGCGGCTCTATCTCGACGCCCTCTCGGCCCTCTACCCGGCGAATAATGTGAACAAGCCGGGATATCTCTCGGGGATGGAAGCGATCGTCCAGGACTTCCCCGAAGACCTCGACGCCCGTGCCTGGCTCGCCCAGGCCATGTGGGAGAGCAACAACGTGGGGTCCGCCCGGAAGGCCGTGGACGTCCTGCTCGAATCGGTCGAGCGCGGCAACCCGATGCATCCCGGGGCGCATCATTACCGCATCCATCTGTGGGACGGCACCAACCCCGCCCGCGCGGAGAGGTCGGCCGGCACCTATGCGAAGACCGCCCCGGGCATCGCCCACGCCTGGCACATGCCCGGTCATACCTATACGGGCCTGAAGCGATATGCCGACGCCGCCTATCAGCAGGAAGGCTCGGCGAGGGTCGATCACGCCGCGATGCTCCGCGATCGGATCATGCCCTTCGAAATTCACAATTATGCTCATAACAACCAATGGCTCGCCACCAGCCTGAGCCACGTCGGCCGGGCCCGGGACGCCATCGCCGTGGCGAAGAACCTCGTCGACCAGCCCCGGGACCCCCAGAAGAACGGCAAGAACGACGGCGGATCGCCCCAGCGCAGCGGACGGGCCCGGTGGTCCGAGGTCCTCGTCCGCTACGAACTCTGGGATGACCTGATCGCCGCGACCGAATCGGGCGACCTGGACTGGTCGGACGTCCCCCAGGAGAGGCGCGAGAAGGCGTACACGCTCGGCCTGGCCCATGCCGCGAAGGGCGACAAGGCGAAGCTCGCCCAGCAGGTCGAGGCGCTCCGAGGCCTCGAAGGGCCGAAGCCCGCCAACCCCCCGGCCGGGGCGAAGCCGCCGGTCTCTCCCGAGATGGCCGAGCTCGAAGGATATCAGAAGCTCCTGAACGACGACGTGGCGGGCGCCTTCGAGTCGTTCGGCAAGGCCACCAGGATGAGGGGCGAATCGCTGGCCAGGGCCCACGTCGCGGCCCGGAATTTCGGGATGGCGCCGTCGGTCGCGAGGAAGGCCGTCGAGGACGATCCCAACCAGGTCGTCCCGCTCGCCTCGGCCGTCGAGATCCTCCAGCTTTGCGGCCGGACGAAGGAGGCCCAGGAGCTTTACCGCAAGCTCGAGCCGCTGGCCCGCCACGCCGACCGCGACACGCCGGTCTTCCGCAGGCTGGCCTCGATCGTGGCCTCGTGGAGCGGCCCGGAATGGTCGGGCGCGGCGGCGAAGCCCGAGACGGCCGACCCGTCCGAGACGAAGGCCGACCTCGCCCCCCTCGGCCCGCTGACCTGGGCCCCCTGCCCCGCCGGGCCGATCGACCGGCCCGACACCGAGGGCAAGCCCTGGCGCCTTGCCGACCAGAAAGGCAAGAATGTGCTCGTTCTCTTCTATTTGGGGAACAAGTGCGCCCATTGCATGCAACAACTGGAGATGGTCGGCAAGGAGGTCGAGAATTTCAAGAAGCTCAATACCGAGGTCGTGGCGATCGGCACCGACGACCTCGCCGCGGCGAAGGCGCTCAAGGCCAACCAGGACGGCATCAAGTTCCCCATGCCGTTCGTGGCCGACCCGGGCCTCGACCTGTTCCGCGCCTATCGGGCCTTCGACGACTTCGAGAACGCCCCGATGCACGGGACTTTCCTGATCGACTCCCGGGGCGGAGTCCGGTTCCAGAGGGTCGGGCCCGAGCCGTTCCTCGACGTGGAATTCCTCAAGGCCGAGGCCGCGAGGATCTCGCGATTGGCGAGATGATCGCGGGTCGCGGAGGCGGGACAGGCCGCATCCGCGTCCGGGGGACGGAATCCAGACGAGTCGGATCGAAGCCGGCATATCGATTGCGTCATGTCTCCTCGCGAACCCATCTCCTCTCCCTTCCGCGAGGACAGGACCATGTCGGATAAGCTGAATCGCAGGGATGAAGAAGTCGTGACCGGCGGCGACGCGAACCTCGACCCGATCAGCGGGGAGCCCGGCGCGCACCCGGTCGGCGTGGGACTGGGCGCGGCCGGCGCCGGAGCGGCCGGAGCGGCGATCGGCTCGTTCGCCGGCCCGGTCGGCACGGCGGTCGGAGCGGTCGTCGGCGCGGTGGCGGGCGGCCTGGCCGGCAAGGGCATGGCCGAGGCGATCGACCCGACCGCCGAGGACGCCTACTGGCGGGACAACTACCGCGATCGCCCCTACGTCAACCAGGGCGAGAGCTACGACGACTTCGCCCCCGCCTATCGCCACGGCTGGGAGGCCCGATCCCGCTACGCCGGCCGCTCCTTCGACGAGGTCGAGACCGACCTCGGCCGAGAGTGGGACCAGTCCGAGCACAAGCTCCGAATGGGCTGGGACCGCGCCCGCCACGCCACCCGAGACGCCTGGCAGCGCGTCGAGGACACCGTCCCCGGCAACCACGGGACGCTCACCCGCTGAGACCGGACGGACCGGGCCGATCCCCAGAACGGTGTCAGATCCGCTTTCCCCCGGGGAAAATCGATCTGACACCGTTTTTTGCCCCTCTCGACTCGGCCTGCGATCGGATACGATGTCTCTCCCGGCCGTCCCCCCTCCGTTCAGGCCCGCCGAGAGAGGCCGCGATGCCCTGGATCCCTCATTTCCTGGTCCTGGATGATGACCCTCGCGTCCTCGATTCGCTGGTCCCGGGCGTGGCGCTGGACCTGGCCCGGCGGCTCGGCGCGTCTCCGGGGTTCGGGGGCTTGCTCCGTCGTGATCCGGGGGACGCCGGGGCGCCGGTCCATCTGAGGGTCACGGCCCACGGCTACGAGAGCGACCGCCTGGCCGGGTTTCGCCACCGGAGCCCGGTCCAGGCCCATTTGCACCTGGTCCGCGAGCGAGGGGGCCGGTTCGACCTGGCGAGGAAGCTCCTGAACGAGCAGGTCTTCGCCGTGGTCGTCTCGGACTTGCGGTTCTCCGAGGAGGCCGGCGGCCAGCGAGCCGGTCAGCTCTTCATCGACGAGGTGGGCCGGGTCCATCCCCACTCGCGGACGCTCCTGTACTCGGCCTATCCGCGCCCCGAGGGCTTCCCCGCCGATCGGTTCGTCCGCAAGGGGGGCGAGCCGGCGGGCGGCCTGGCCGAGGCGATCGCCCGGGCCTTCGAGGCCGCGCTGGCGGACCCGGCCGTCTTCGCCTTCGCCGAGGCGATCGCCGACCAGGGCCTGGTCTACCAGTCCGACGCCTTCGGGACGACCCTCGCGCAAATCTTCGCCCTGTCGCGGCTGATGGGCCACTCGGCCAACGCCCCGGGCCCGGCCAACGGCCCGGCCCGGGCCCGCCGCCCCCTGCCCTGCCTGCTCCTGGACGGCGAGAGCGGCACGGGCAAGCGAGGGCTCGCCGAGGTCTTCCGGGCCGCCAGCGACCGCCGAGCCGACAAGATGCCGGTCGCCTCGTGCAACGAGCTCACCAACGAGACCCTCCTCCGCTCGATCCTCTTCGGCCACAAGCGAGGCGCGTTCACCGACGCGAGGGAGGACCGCCCCGGCCTGGTCGCCTCGGCCGGGCGCGGCACGGTCCTCCTGGACGACTTCCACCGCCTCCCCCCGGCCTGCTCGGCGATCCTCCACTCGTTCCTCGAAGACGGCGAGTTCAGCCGGCTCGGCGAGGAGGAAATCCGCCGCCACGCCGAGTGCGCCGTGGTCCTCACCGTCGAGACCGGCCCGTGGGCCGAACGGAGGCGCTCGGGCGAGCTCCCCCCGGCGTTCCTCGCCCGGGTCGAGCGGCTCCCGGTCCTCGTCCCGCCCTTGAGGCAGAGGCCCGAGGACGTGGCCGCCCAGGCCCAATGGCTGGCTCGGGCCGTCTCCGGCGAGCTGGGGGCGGGCGTCGAGCTCTCGGCCGACGCGATCGAGCACCTCAAGGCCCAGCCGTTCGCCGACAGCAACAGCCGGGAGCTCCGCAACGCGATCGAACGGGCGATCTACGGCCATTACCGCGAGACGGACACCCTGGAATGGTCGCACCTGCAACCGTTCTTCTCCGGGGCCGCCGCCGCGCCCGCCTCGTCGCCGAAGCCCTCGAAGGCCGAGGCCGCGCCGTCTCCCGTGCCGAACGAGTGGCAACGGCGTCTCCGGGCGCTGGCGGCCAAGATCCTGGCCAAGGGGCTGGCGATCGGCGCCGAGGAGGCCCAGGAACTCGCCTCCCACCTGTTCGACGAGGCGTTGCCGCTGTCGTGGGCCTCGATCGAGGCCGCCCGGGCGGCCCGGCCCGACGCCCCGCCGATCCCCCTGCCGGTCTGGGAAGACCTCTGGCGATGCTTCGCCGTCAGTTGGCTCGGCGGCCCCTCCCCGGCCGAGAAGACGCTGGGAATCCCCGCGAACACGATGAGGCAATGGATCAACGACCGGGAATCGCGGTGAGAGGCGCGGCGATGGAGGCCCGCGGACGCATGAAAACGTTTACGCCCCGCATTCCTTCGCCGCGACGATCTTCGTATAGGCGATGCGGAACCCTCGCCTCTCGGCGGTCCTCTGCGAGGCGCTGCCCGGCTTCGCCCCCATCACGGCGAGGTCGCACCCGAGGGCGCGGGCGAGCTTCAACCGTCCGTCGAACAGGGCCGAATGGACGCCTCGGCGACGGAAGTTCGGGTCGGTCGCGGCCCCGGCCAGCATCGCGACGCCGTCGTGAATCAGCAGGCTCCCTCCGCCCGCCGCGTCGCCCTCGACGCGTCCCAGGAGCATGGTCCCGCACCTCATCCGAAGCATCGCGGCGAACATCTCGCGGGACTCGTCGGTGAGGACGCCCCCCTCGGCGAAGCTCGGGCCGACCGCGTTGATGTAAACCGCCTCCTCCCCTTCCGAGAGCGGGCGGACCTCGACGCCCGGCACCTCCGGCGGACGGGGATCGTCGGCCCTCAAGGTCTTCACCGTCGTGTTCTCGAACTCCGAGACGCCATAGCCCCGACGTCGGAGGAGCGAGGCGAGCGACTCATCGGCCAGGGGGCAGACCACGACGCGGGCCGTCGCCCCCCGGGAGAAGTAAACCTCCTCCAATCGGTCCAGGTCGGCGTCGGTCACCGGGCCGTCGAGCCCCAGCCCGGTGGCCTGGGACATCGGCGACCCAATTCCCGCGAAAATCGCCACGCCATCGGCCACCGGAACGACCAAGGAGCCCGTCGTCGGCACGATCTCGGCCAGGGCCCGAGCGAATTCGGACTCGATGGCCACCGCGGCCCGTTCAAGGCGGCGGGCCAGGTCCAGGTCGGCGTGGATCAAGGGAGGTTCCTCGGCGAGATCGCGAGACGAAGCCATGTTGAGCGGGTCGGAGGGCGGTTGTCGCATTCTGGGTGGCATGCTTACGGAGACGTAAGCATGTCTTCGGCCAGGCCCGAACCGAGGACATGCTTACGGAGACGTAAGCATGCCACCCAACCTCGGCGAGATGGCCGGACGAGGCCCGCGAGCGACGACACGAGAGCCGGCGATCGGGTTCGGGTCCCGGCCTCAAATCCGGCACCTTCGGCGAACCGGTCCCGTCGGGGCCATTCCGTCGATTTTCCGATTTGACTGGATCGAGGGCGGGCGCACCATCGTTGGAGGCCGCGATCCGGCGGGCTTCGACCGTTCGACACCTCCCGAGAGGCCGCGCCGACCATGCCCCGCACCCCCGGACGCCCCGGGCCCGCCGGTCGAAGGCGGGCCGAGCCGCGATGCGATCCCCTGGAACCGCGCCACCTGCTCTCCGCCCGGTTCGGCCATGCCCCGATCGTCCACGCCCAGGCCGCTTCGGCCCAGGGCGGGCGGATCGTCCGCGACGTGGTCTATCAGGACGCCCCGGACCCGGTCGAGCGGCTCGACCTGATCGAGCCGGCCGGGACGCCGCCCCCGGGCGGCTGGCCCGTGGTCGTCGCCATCCACGGCGGAGGCTGGCGACGGTTCGACAAGACCGAATATGAGCCGACCGTCGCGCCTCTCGCCCGGGACGGCTATCTCGTCGTGGCGCCGAACTACCCGCTTTCGGGGCCGGGCTCGCCCTCGTGGCCGGCGAACTTCGAGGCCGTCCGGGACGCCGTGAGATGGGTCCGCGACCACACCTCGGCGATCGGCGCCGACCCGAATCGGATCGCGACGATGGGCGAATCGGCCGGGGGGCACCTCGCGGCCCTGCTCGGGACCTATCCCGACGGCCCGGTGAATCCCGAATCGCCGGCGACCGCGACCGGCTCGGCCGATCCGGGCACCTCGGCCCGGGTCCAGGCGGTCGTGGACTTCTTCGGCCCGACGGACCTCGCCGCCCTTTCCCGAACCAGCCGGCTCGCGGCGGGGCCGATCCGCCACATGCTCGGCGCCGATCCCTCGAGCGACCCGGGCCGGGCCGCCGCCGCCTCGCCCGTCTCGTTCGTCTCGCCCGACGACCCGCCGACGCTGATCTTCCAGGGGACGGCCGACCCCATCGTCACCCCGTCGCAATCCACCGAGTTCGCCGACGCCCTGACGGCCGCCGGGGTGCCGAACCGGCTGATCCGCATCCCGGGAGCCGGCCACGGATTCGGCCTCTCGGCCGGGGGGCGGGACCTCCTCGGGACCATCGAGCGGTTCCTCGCCTCGGCCATGCCGGCGAAGTCGGGCGGGTCGTGAGCGAACCCTCGCCCGATCCTTGGCCGCCCCCTTCGGCGATCGGAACCGGGCGATCCGCACCGGGCAACCTCCAGCGTCCCCAGACGGAAACGGCCCCTGAGATCGGGCCGGGCCCGGCGACGCCGGAGGGCGTCGCCGGGCCTTCGCGGGGGGAGGGGCCGGGCGATCATCGGCGACGGAGGCGGCCGGCGAGGCGACGGCCGGCGAGCGTCGCCCCGCCGAGGCCCAGCAGCGCGAGCGTCCCGGGCTCGGGGACGGCGCTCAGCGAGGCCACGGCCGAATTCGCGGTGCCGTACTGGAAGAAGCGGTCGGAAGAGCCCATCGGCGTGGCGGACGGGTCGCCCGCGGCGTTGTTGTCGACGACGAAATCCATGCCGATCAGCAGGTCCATCCCGCCGATCGACCAACTGTTGCCGTCGGGCTGGGCGAACGAGTCGAGGTAGGTCTTCAGCCCGGCCGCCGAGAGGGCCGTCCCGGGCGAGAAGTCGATCGGCACCCACTTGTCGGGGGCGCCGGTCGTCGGGTCGCCCTGGATGAACATGTACTGGGACGGGTCGGCCGGCATCGAGGTCGTGTAGTCGTTCACGAAGAACTGGACGCCCGGGGCGGCGGTCAGGGACGAGGAGAAGTGGCCTCCGCCGACGGTCACGGTGTAATCGAACAGGGTGGTGGCGGAGCTCGTGCCGTTCAGGCCGGTGATGGTGTTCTGGAAGTCGATCGAGCCGGAGCCGTTGGGATCGACGACGACGGAGGAGCCGGTGATGTCGTTGAAGGCGTGGAGCTCGATGGTGGGCGAGGCCGCGGGGGTGAACGTGTGGCTGCCCTGGTTGTTGACGATGGTGATCGGGTTGCCGTTGAGGGCGGGAAGATCGAGCGTGAAGGGGTCGGTGACCTTGCCGTAGCCCCGGCCGAAGCCCCCGGGCGGGATCGTGGTCTTGTCCACCGTGCCGGAGGCGAGCCCGCCGGCCTCGTACGAGTCGAAGAACGTCCCCTGGCTGATGTAGGAGATGCCCGAGGCGGTGCCGGTGGCCTTGGTGGCCCCGGGCGCAGGCACCTGGGCCTTCAGGTAGTTCCAGCCCTTGCCCACGGGGTCGCCGGTAACCGGGTCCTTGTTGAACTTCTTGTCCGGGCCGAACGTCTTCAGGCCGGTGGTGCCGCCCTCGTTGTCGGCCTTGGCTTCCTCGCTGTAGGTGCCGGCCAACGCATTGGCGGCCGACCAGTAGGAAGTGTGCGTCCCGTCCACGTCGCTGTACTTGTTCCAGAGCCAGTTGCGGCTGTCGGCCGTCGCCTTGGCGTCGGCCCTCGCGGGCCGCGTCCAGGCGCCCGCGATCAGGAAAGCGGCGCCTGCGGCGGCGCAGAGTCGAGCGATCCTCTCCACGTCGATCCTCCCTTCCGTCGGCGAGACCCGGGGTCGTCCATCGTGGACCCGTCGGGCCGGACCAGGTCCGGCGCCGGGGCGACCCTCGCGGTTCGCCCCGACTCCCGGACTCTTAGACGACCCCCCGCCTCGGCACAAGGAGGGAATGCCCGTCAGGGAGGCCATGTCTCAAAAAATCAACATCCGTCTAGGGCAAACCGGAGAGGAGCTTCGTCATGAGCCCCGAATCGAGACACATCCGCACTCTCACGCATGAAGGACCGCGCGGAACCGGACCTTGCCCGAGCGGACGCGATCGACGGCGGCGTTCACCTCGCCCATGGGGAATGGTTCGGTCATGGGGCGGACGCCGGTCCGGGCGGCGAACTGGAGCATCAGGGCCGTGTCCGACGGGCTGCCGGCCGACGCCCCGGAGACCGATTTCTCGGCCAGCAGCGGGAAGGCGGGGAACGTGATGTCCGACTCGGGCACCCCGCAGAGGATCAGACGGCCCTGGGGCCGGAGCGCCTGGATGTATTCGACCCAGGGCAGGTCCACGGCGACCGTCGAGACGATCACGTCGAACGAGTTCGCGGCCTTCTTCAGCTCGTCGGTGCCCCGGGTGGCGAGGAAGCGCGAGGCGCCGAGCGTCTTCGTGTCCTCGTCCTTGTCGTGGCTGGAGGAGATGGCGGTGACCTCGCAGCCCATTTTGGCGAGGAACTGCACCGCGAGGTGCCCGAGGCCGCCCACGCCCAGGACGGCCGCCTTCATCCAGGGCTTCACGCCGTACTGGACCAACGGGGTGAACACGGTGGTGCCCGCGCACATGAGGGGGCCGGCGTCCTCGGAAGGCAGCGCCTCGGGCAAGGGGACGGCGAACTTCCAGTGACAGCGGACCGTCTCGCCCCAGCCTCCGCGATGGCCGACGATCGTCATCGAGGGCGTCGCGCAGAGGCATTCGCGGCCTCGGACGCACCACTCGCACCGCCCGCACGAGCCGGAGAACCAGCCCACCCCCACGCGAGCGCCCAGGGCGATGCGGTCGCCGACCTGATCGCCGACCCGCGTGACGGTGCCGACCACTTCATGGCCGGGGACGAGCGGATATTGGGAGAAGCCCCAGTCGTTATCGATCATCGCGAGGTCGCTGTGACAGACCCCGCAATGAGAGACGCGGACCTCGACCTCCTCGGCCCGAGGGGGCCGGGATCGTACTCGAACGGCTGCAATTTCGCCTTCGGGGCCATCGCCGCGAATGCCTTCACTCCCATCGAACCGTCTCCCAGGACCATCGGGCAGGGCGGAAAACTTGAGGCGACCCGGGCCTGACTCGGGCACGATCCCTCACTCGCCGAGGGGCTCGATACAGCTCGGGCGATCGGCTCTCCAGCAGGGGGAACAGCCCCCCGGCGGCGAGCTCGGCGAAGTGGGGCGAGCCGCGATGGGCGTCCAGCGCGGCCTGGTCGTCGTATTGTTCGTAGAGGAAGAGGCGGCGGGGATCGGTCGTCGAGCGATGGGCCAGGTACATCCGGCATCCGGGCTCGCGGCGGGTCGCCTCGGTCAGCCGGGAGAGCAGCCCGAGCGCCTCGGCCTCGTGGCCGGTCTTCACGACATAGGTCACGGCGACGCAGATCATCGCGGCCTCTCCCCGGGATTGCGGCAAGATATCACGAGCGAGCGAACGAACGAACGAACGAGGCGGATCGATCGGCCCCATCCTAGGCGCCGGGGGAAGCCTCGGCCAGACCCGATCGGCCCGGGTCGTCGCGGGGTGCCCCGGCCCTCGAACCGGGGCGGCGCCGCCGCAGGAGACCTCGGCACGGGATTGACTCCATGCGGGCCGCCGCGCTACGCTCGGGGCCGTCCCGAGCCCGCGTCGACCCGCATGGAGGCCCGCCGCATGACGTCCGCCGTCGCGTCGATCGAGGAGGTCCGGTCGCGATTCCCCGCCCTGGCGCGAGAGCATCGCGGCCGACCGGTGGCGTATTTCGACGGCCCCGGCGGGACCCAGGTGCCGCGATCGGTGATCGACTCCGTGGCCGATTACCTCGCCCACCACAACGCCAACACCCACTGGGCGTTCCCCACCAGCGAGGAGACCGACGCCGCCCTGACCCTCGCCCGATCCGCCCTCGCCGACTTCCTCGGCGCCTCGCCCGGCGAGGTCGCCTTCGGCGCGAACATGACGACACTCACCTTCCACCTCGCCCGGGCGCTGGGCCGACGCCTCGGGCCCGGCGATGAGATCGTCGTCACCGAGCTCGACCACCGCGCGAACGTCGATCCCTGGCTCGCCCTCGTGGCCGACCGAGGCGTCACGATCCGAACCGCCCGGATGGACCCGCGCTCCGGGACGACCGACCGCGACGACCTGGCCGCCCAGATCGGCGAACGCACCAGGATCGTGGCCGTCGGCGCCGCCTCGAACGCCCTGGGGACGATCACGAACGTCTCCGAAATCGCCGAGATGGCCCACGCCGTCGGCGCCGTGTGCTTCGTCGATGCCGTGCATTACGCCCCTCATCGGCTGGTGGACGTGGAGGCGATGCACTGCGACTTCCTCGCCTGCTCGGCGTACAAGTTCTACGGGCCTCACGTCGGCATCCTTTACGGACGGCACGACCTCCTGCAATCGCTCGACGTCCCGAAACTGAAGCCCGCGCCCGACTCCGCGCCGAGCGCCTGGAGACGGGCACTCAGAATCACGAGGGGATCGTCGGAGCGGCGGCGGCGGTCGAGTTCCTCGCCTCGCTGGCCCAGGGGCCGAGCCGCCGAGACCGCCTCCGCCTCGCCTTCGACGCCCTCCACCAGCGGGCCGAAGGGCTGGTCGAGCGGCTCTGGGACGGCCTCTCGGCGATTCCCGGGGTCCAGCTTTTCGGCCCTCCACCCGCGAACCCAAGGACGCCCACCGTCTCGTTCGCCGTCGAGGGCCGACCGTCGGAAAAAATCGCCCGACGGCTCGCCGACCTCGCCCTGTTCGTCTCCCACGGCGATTTCTACGCCTCGACGGCCGTCGAGAGGCTCGGGCACGCGCAAGACGGCCTCGTCCGGGTGGGCTGCGCGTGCTATTCCACGGAGGACGAGGTCGATCGCCTGATCGCCGGAATCCGGGAGGCCGTCTGATGGGCATGGACAAGGTGAATTTGGCCGAGAAGCTCGGCAAGATCGGCGACGTCTGGAACCCCCGGATCGTCGGCGAGTTGAACGGCCAGCACGTGAAGCTCGTGAAGTTCCAGGGCGAGTTCCTCTGGCACCACCACGCCGACGAGGACGAGCTCTTCCTGGTCCTCAAGGGCCGCTTCCGCATGGAGCTGCGAGACCGTCACATCGAATTGAGCGAGGGGGAATTCCTGATCGTCCCCCGAGGCGTCGAGCACCGCCCGGTGGCGGAGAACGAGACCGAAGTCCTCCTGTTCGAGCCGGCCTCCACGCTCAACACCGGGGACGTCCGCAACGAGCGGACGGTGGCCGAGCCGGAGAGACTCTGAGAAGCAGTCCGAAGAGGCGATTTCGGCGAAATCAAGGCATCTCGGCAGGTCCGCCAGTGGGTTTGGCGACGGAGATTCCGCACCGACCGGATTCGTCCGACAGCCCCTTGTCGCCGTCTTTCGTCCCGATCACAATCGCAAATGTTAGAGGGATGGAACGACCGTCGCGAGGAAAGGGGTCAGGAGGCGATCCTGAGTCTAAATAAGCCTACAATCGGCTCCCGACCCCTTTTCTTGGTCTTTACCACGTTCTCAAACCGGAGTGGAACGAGCAGCCGGGAACGGGTAATTTGAGTACGAACAATGCCAGTGTTTACGGAACTAGTGTGCTCAGGATCCTGAAGACTTGGAGAGGCAAGCCCAAGAAGCCCGTTCTGTCCACCAAAGCGAACCCCGTTGTATTAAAAGTAATTGTGCATATGCTCAAATTCAATTTATTTTGCGGATGGTGGATCGCCTGGTGCTTTGAGGTCGTCCTGGCAGGGACAGGGCTCGCGCAGGCCGTTCCCGCCGGTGGGTCTCCGGGCGGGGCCGACCGCACCACCACACCCGCCCCGAGGACCCACGTCGATTTCTGCTCCCGCGGCCTCTTTTGGCACGGCCGCAGGGAGTACGACAAGGCCATCGCCGACTTCGACGAGGCCATCCGCCTCTGCCCGGGATACCTCGCGGCGATCTGCAATCGAGGGAACGTGTGGAGGGACAAGAATGAGTACGACAAGGCCATCGCCGACTTCACCGAAGCCATCCGCCTGGAACCGAACACGAGCCAGCATTACGTAGCTCGAGGGTCCTCCTGGCACGCCAAGGGGGAAGGGAACCGGGCCCTGGCGGACTTCGACGAGGCCATCCGGCTCAACCCGGGCAACCCCGATGGGTTCAGTTGGCGGGGCTGCTTCTGGTATGAGAATGGGAGTTTCGACAAGGCCATCGCCGACTTCACCGAAGCGATCCGGCTCCAGCGTGGCGACTCCGAGGATCTTCACCGGCGCGGCTTCGTCCTGAAGGACAAGGGGGAGTACGCCAAGGCCCTGGCCGACTATGATCAGGCCGTCCGTGCCTGCCCCGAGTACGTCCCGGCGCTGAAGGACCGCGCGTGGCTGCTGGCCTCGTGCCCCGACTCCAGGATCCGCGATGGGGCCAGGGCCGTCGAGTCGGCCTCGATGGCGTGTAAACATGGCGGATCGAACGATGCCGACTGCTTGGCCGCGCTCGCGGCGGCCTACGCCGAGTCGGGCGACTTCACCCGGGCGATCGAGGCCCAGGAGAAGGCGAACAAGTACGACCCCGACCAGGGCGCTCGCGGAGAGGGCGCTCGGCGGCTGAGGCTCTACCGAGAGCGGAAGCCCTATCGAATGAGGATCGCGGGACCTTGAGGGTTCCTGGCCGCGGCGAAAGCCCGTGACCGAAAAGGGGTCAGGAGCCGATTTTGAGTCTAACTAAGCGTTTAAACGGCTCCTGACCCCTTTTCTTCCGGCCAGGTCGCCATCGCCCCTCCGAGAGCACGGGTCGAGTACGCCCCGTGGCACCCGGAAGCGGCCACCAATGCCGCCCGCCCGGCAGGGGCGACCTGGATTGAGGACATGATTATGCGTCTGCGACGACCCCGCCTGACGCTCGGCGTGATGATGGGATTTGTCCTCGCGATCGGCGGGTTGCTCGGCTGGGTCGCGCATTGGGCTCGGACCCAGCGTGAGGCGGTCGCGGCGATCGTCCGTGCCGGCGGGGATGTCGTTTATGACTATCAGTGGGCGGATTTCGATGCCAGGCCCCGCGGCCCGGATTGGTTGCGACGGCTCATCGGGCGGGACTACTTCGACACGGTGTATGGAATCAATGCCAACCGGCCGGCGGTCGATGACGCGGTCGTGGGCCAGATCGGCCGGCTCACGGAGGTCCGATTCCTCGGGCTCCAGGGGCTCGACCGTGACCGACGCCGGCCTCGCCAGGCTGGCCGGGTTGCACAAGCTTCGCGTACTCCACATGCGAGCGCCGAACGTGAACGGCTCCGGGTTCCGGCATCTCTCCGATCTCCGCAACCTCTACGCCCTCAACTTCAATCAGACGCCGATCACCGACGAGAACCTGGCGTATCTGTTGCCCCTGACATCGATCGAGCGTCTGGGCTTGTACAAGACCCGAATCACCGACGCCGGGATGGCGCAGGTGGCCAGGCTGAGCCGCTTGAACACGCTGACGCTCGAATCGTCCGACATCGGCGACCCGGGGCTCCGCGAACTTGGCCGCATCCGCCGGCCGCTCCGGGTCGCCGTGAGGCCCAGGACGCGAATCACACCCGAGGGCATTCACGCGATGAAGGCGGTTGCCCCCAAGCTGGTGATTACCCCGTGAATGGATGAGCGAGGGGAAAAGCCGGAAAAAAGGCCAAGAAGAGGGGCCAGGAGCGAAGAGAAGAAAAAGGGGCCAGGAGCCGATCCTTCAACGCCCCTGCCGGAGTTGTGCTCAGGATTGCTCTGTAGAAGACCCCGGCAAGGCTCGGAGATCGAGTCGGTCCGACTTCAGTCGGGCCTCCAGGACGAGATATTTTGTAGGCCCGACTGAAGTCGGACCGACTCGATCCCTTTCCATCACCGGGCTTTTCGACAGAGCACTCCTGACCCCTCTTCTTGCCCCCGGTCGGCCCGGCTCCCAGGAAGTTCCGAACCTTGCGGAAGCGGCGGGTCGCGTCGATAATGGGCGGGGCCGAGGGGCCTTGGCCATCGGGGCCGGGCCGGGCCTTCTCGCGGTCCCGAGCGTTCCCTTCATGCCGACTTCTCCGCCCGAAGAACTCCTCGAAACGCCGGACGAGCTGGCCGGTCTGGTCGATCATCTCCGCCGGGCCGGGCGGTTCGCGTTCGACACCGAGTTCGTCTCCGAGGAGACGTTCGAGCCGGTCCTCTGCCTGATCCAGGTGGCCACCCGCGACCGCCTGGCCGCCGTCGACCCGCTGGCCGTCCGCGACCTCGACGCCTTCTGGGACGTGGTGAACGACCCGGCAATCGAGGTCGTGATGCACGCCGCGGGCGAGGACCTGCGGATCGATTCGCTGCGGACCGGCCGGTTGCCGAAGCGGGTCGTGGACGTCCAGATCGCCGCCGCGATCGTCGGGTTCAACTACCCGATGTCGCTGGGGAACCTCGTCCACCAGACCCTCGGCGTGAGCGTCCGGGGCGGGGAGACCCGCACCGACTGGAGGCGTCGGCCGCTGAGCCCGGCCCAGATCCATTACGCTTTGGACGACGTCCGCTACCTGCTCGACGCCGCCGACGAGCTCGATCGACGGATGGACGCGCTGGGCCGCCGCGAGTGGGCCGAGATCGAATATGCCGGGATGATCGAGGCGGTGCGATCCCGGGACGACGACGATCGTTGGCGGCGATTGCCGGGCCTGCACCAGCTCAACCGCCGGGGTCTGGAAGTGGCCAGGAGGCTGGCCGAGTGGCGCCGCGAGGAGGCCCGACGCACCAACCGCCCGCTCCGGCAGGCCCTCCGCGATGACCTCCTGATCGCGATCGCCAAGAGGCAACCCGCGACCAAGCGCGACCTGGAGGCCCTCCGGGATTTCAACCGCCCCCACCTGCTCGCCCGGTCCAACGAGGTGCTCTCGGCCGTGGCCGGCGCCCAGGGGATCGCCCCCGAGGACCTCCCCGAGCACGCCGAGCGGTTCGACGACGGACCGGGCGTCTCCATGGTCGTCAGCCTGCTCACGGCCACCCTGAACCAGTGCGCGGCCCAGGACAAGGTGGCGGCCAGCCTGATCGGCTCGGCGGCCGACCTCAAGGAACTGATCCGCTGGCACGTCGCCGGCCGACCGGCCGACCGCCCGCCGTACCTGCTCCAGGGCTGGCGAGGCTCGGTCTGCGGCCAGACCTTGCTGGACGTCCTCGCGGGCAAGCGGTCGCTGAGGATCGTCGATCCCGAGGCCGAAGTGCCGGTGGCGCTCGACCCGATCGCCCCGGGCGAGGCGAGGCCGTCATGACCCGCAAGATCGGCGTATATACCAACGCGTTCGGCCCCGAGGGGGTCTGCGCGGCGGCCGATCGGGTCCGCGAGACCGGCCTCGACCGCCTCGAACTGGCCATGAAGCCCCACGACCTCGGCGGGCTGGTGATCCCCGAATCGGCGATCGTGAACGAGGCCGCCGACGACGCCACCGCCTCCGCGTTCGCCCGGCTCCTGGCCGATCGCGGGGTCAGGCTCAGCGGAGGGAACGTCGGCGGGGGCGACCTGCGGACCGAGGCCGGGGTGGCGCTCGACCGAGCGCCGGATGCGGTTCGCCCGCACGTGGTTCGGCGTCGAGATCGCCATTTCCGGGGCCGGACAGCCCGAGGACGATGCCCAGAGGCGGACGATTGTCAGCAATCTCCGCCGGCTGGGCGACGTGGCCGGGTCGCTCGGGATGGTCCTGGCGCTGGAGACCCACGCCGGGCCCACCCAGAACGCCAGGGCCATGCTCGCCTTGATGGCGGACGTCGATCATCCCCGCGTCGCCCTGAATTTCGACACCGGCAACATCGCCTATTACAACGACGGCGCCGACCCGGTGGCCGAGCTCCGGCAGGTGGCGCCCCGGGTGAAGAACGTCCACCTGAAGGACAACCGAGGCCGGTTCCGCGACTGGTTCTTCCCCGCGATCGGCGACGGCGGATCGGTCGATTTCCGCGAGATCCGCCGAATCCTCGACGACCACGGCTTCCTCGGCCCGTTCACCATCGAGATCGAAGGCATCGAAGGCGAGCCCGAACCCGGCCTCGACGCACGGATCGACCGAATCCGCCGGAGCGTCGAGCATCTCCGGGAATGTGAATATCTGTAGGGTGCATGAAATGCACCGTCATGTCGGGTGCATGAAATGCACCAACCCCGCGGCGGCCCCCGGCCGCCCCCATGTTTCGGTCGTTTCCCGTCGAGAAAGAGGATTGGGGAGGCGGCCGGAAGCCGCCGCAACTTTGGTGCATTTCATGCACCCTACATTTCCATCGCCAGCCGGCAATCGGCGATCCACAAGGCCCGGAAATACCTCAGGACGCGTTCGGGGTCCGAACTCTCGGGGATCTCGGCCAGGGTGTAGCCGTCGTACTCGATCCCCTGCAAGAGCCCGAACAGCTCGACCCAGGGGTACGCCTCGTCGGTCAGGTCTCGCAGGTGGACCTCGCGCACCTTCTTCGCCACGAGCGCGAAATTGTCCTTGATCGACCCATTCACCACGTCGCTCGGGTTCGAATTCCAGCAGACGAACACATTGGGATGATCCGCATATCCCATGATCTTCGCCAGGTCGGGGACGAGGCTGGTGACGGCGCCGTGGACCTCGACGCGGATCTCCACGCCGAACCCCTGGGCGTCCTCGCCGACCTCGTGCAGCGCGGCGCCGATCCGGCGGAACGCGACGTCGGGGTCTTCGCCGCGGGGGACGCCGTTGGGCCGGACCTTCACGCCCGGGGCGCCGACGTCGTGGGCGAGCCTCACATACGCCTTGGTCCCCTCGATGTTCTTCTTCACCTCGGCCGGGTCGTTCGAATGATACTCGAACGCGCTGCCCAGCCCGGCGAGCTCGACGGGAGAGTCGGCGAACTTGCGGCGGACCTCGGCCCGGGCCTCCGGGGAAAGCTCCACCTCCACGCCGTGCTTGTGGCTCGTCCGAAGCTCCACGCCCGAGAACTTCAGCGCTTCGAGCCGCTTCAGGATCGTGTCGAGGTCCCAATCCTTCGCGATGTTGTACGTGACGGTGCCGAGGCGGAACATCGGGTGACTCCGAAGGGCGACGACCGGACCGGGCAGGATCGGCCGAGCTTACCCGATCCGATCCGCCTCGCCGAGTCTCGCCCTTCGCGATCAGAGCAATTCCTCGATCACCCGACCATCGGAGCCGATCGCGATCGGCCGGCCGGAGCGATCGACGAACGAGGTCTCCGGGTCGATCCCGAGCTTCCGGTAGATCGTCACGGCGAGGTCTTGCGGCCGGAGCGGGCGGTCCCTGGGGACTTCGCCTCGCGAGTTCGACGAGCCGATGACCTGCCCGCCCTTCACGCCGCCTCCGGCCACCAAAACGCTCATGACCTCGCCCCAGTGGTCCCGGCCGGGGACCGGATCGACGCCGGGCACGCCTCCGGTGTTGATCCGAGGCGTCCGGCCGAACTCGCCCATCACCAGGACCATCGTCGAGTCCAGCATCCCCCGGGTTTCCAGGTCGTCCACCAGGGTAGCCACGGCGCGATCGACGTTCGGCACCGCGCTCTTCACCGATTTTTCCAGGCTGGAATGCATGTCCCAGCCCCCGAAGGTGAGCGTGACGAACCGGACGCCGGCGCCCACGAGGCGGCGGGCGACCAGGGCCGATTGGCCCCAGGTGTTCCGGCCGTAGCGGTCGCGAAGATGAGGGCTCTCGCGCTTCAGGTCGAACGCCGCGCGGGCCTCGGGGCCGGAGATCATGGCGAAGGCTTGCTGGCCGAAGCGGTCCAGGCCGTCCATCAGGCCCGAGGCATCGGCGTCGGTTCGGGCCGAGTCGAACGCCGAGAGCAGGGCCCGGCGGTCGGCCAGCCGGCGGACGTCCACGTCTCCCGGGGGCGAGAGGTTCGCCACCCCGTAGCCGTCGGAGTTCGGGTCGCCGTCGGCCGAGAACGGCCCGTGGGCCACGCCCAGATACGCCGCGCCGTGATAGCCCGGCACCAGGCCGACGGAATGGGTGTTCGGCAGGCCGACGTAGGCCGGCATCCCCGACGTCTTCGCCCCCTTGACCTTCGCCACGACCGACCCGATCGACGGGTATTTGGGCGAAAGATTCGTCGAGTTCGAGCCGAGGTATCCGGTGAGCATCCAGTGGGCGGCGGCGAAGTGGTCGCCGTTGTCGTGGTGCATCGACCGGATGATGGTCATCTTGTCCATCAAGCGGGCGTGCTCGGGCATGAGCTCGGAGACCTGGACGCCCGGGACGGCCGTGGGGATCGCCTTCAACGGGCCTCGAAATTCCGTCGGGGCGTCGGGCTTGGGGTCATACGTCTCGTGCTGAGGGGGCCCGCCGTCGAGCCAGACGAGGATCACCGAGAGGTCGCCGCCGGGCGCCTGCGGCCTCGCCGTCGCCCGGAGCCGCAAGACGTCGGGCAGGGTCAGGCCCGAGAGGCCCAGGACGCCCACCTTCAACAGCGATCGCCGCGAGAGGCCCGGTCGGATCGGTCGGGAGTCGCTCATGGGTCCACCCCCATCGGGAGAGAATCAATCGTTGAACTGGAACTCCCTGGCATTCATCAGGGCCCAGAGGATGTCCTCATAGGCCCGCTTCACGTCCTGCGGCGTCGTCTTCGAGGCCACGTGGGCCTCGGACGCGGCCTTCTCGGTCGGCGAGGGCAGCCGACCGAACGCGGCGAGGAACACCTCGTCGATTTTTTCCGCCGCCGGCCTCGGGTCCTTCGCCAAACGGTCGGCGCGGCCGGCGGGCCTCGCCAGCTTTTGATGCACGTCCTGCGAATTCATGAGCACGAGGCTCTGCGCCAGGCTCGCGTCGGTCAGGCGCTCGCACTCGCAGGCGGTGTCGCGTTTGGGACGGCCGAAGGCGTCGAGGAACGAGTTGCTCACGGCCTCGTCGGGCAGGTCGATCGCCCGCGTGCCTTTCGGCATCGACCGGAATTCGGACGGCGACTCGGTCACGGCGGCCACGGCGTCCAGGAGGACCTCGGCCGGCATTCGCCGGGGGTCATGCCGGGCGAACCCCTGGCGATCGGCGGCGTTCGCCTCGTTCGGGACGCTGGAGAGGCCGTAAACCCGGCTGGTGGCGATCGTCCGGATCAGCGCCTTCAGGTCGTACCCGCCCTTCGCGAACCGATCGGCCAGGGCGTCGAGCAGTTCGGGGTCGGTCGGCGGGTTGGAGGCGCGGAGGTCGTCGATCGGCTCGTACAGCCCCCGGCCGAAGAAGTGGCTCCAGTAGCGATTCACGAGCGCCCGGGCGAAGAACGGGTTGGACGGCTCGGTCAGCCACCCGGTCAGGGCGGTCCGCGGGTCGTCGTCGGGGTCGTCGTCCGGGGCCGGCGAGCCCGGGGGCTTCGGCGCCATCACCGCGTTGGTCTTCGGGTGGCGGACGGCCCCCCCGGGCCGGAAATAGACGATTTCATCCGACCGCCCCGCCATCGTCCCGGCCGGCGAGGGCTTCTTGCCGACCCTCGCGAAGAACGCCGCGAAGCCGAAGTAATCGTCCTGGCTCCACGTCTCGAACGGGTGGTGATGGCACCGGGCGCACTGGAGCCTCATCCCCAGGAACACCTGCGCCGTCTCGTCCACGGCCGATTCGGGCGTCTTCAAATGCCGATACCAGACCACCGGAGGCGACGCCTCGGGAGGCCCCGACGCCGTCAAAATCGACCGGACGAAGCGGTCGTACGGCACATTTTCCGACAGCGACCGCTTGATCCAGTCGTGGAACCGATAGTTCCCCGGGCCGAACTTCTCGTTGCCGTCGCGCTTCACGCGGAGGACGTCGGCCCACTTCGTTGCGAAGAACGCCGCGTACTCGGGACGCTCCAGGAGGCTGTCAATCAGCTTGATTCGCTTGTCGGCCGAGGGGTCGGCGACGAACCGGCGGACCTCCTCGGGGGTCGGCAGCGTCCCGGTGATGTCCAGGCTGGCCCGGCGGAGGAATTCGGCGTCGGTGGAGGGCCCGAGGGCGTCAGGCCGAGCGTTTTCCATCGCTTCGACACGAGTTCATCGACGAAATTCGCCGGCTCGAACCCGGCGATCTCGGCCCCTCCGCCGTTGCGGGGGACGGTCGCCCGGTACACGGCCACCAGGCCCTGATAGCGGGCCATCACGGCCGCCGACCCGCCCGAGGCCCGCGCCTCGACCCTCCCGCCGTCGCTCACGGAGGCCAGCTCCGGCTCGTTCGATTGGAACTGGGCCCGGCGGGTCACGTCCTCGGTCGATCCGTCCCCGTAAACCGCCGAGACGAGCAGTTGCCGGCCGTCGTTCGGGGCGAGGACGTCGCCCGGCGGGTCGATCACGATCCTCGCCACCCGGGCCGCCCCCTCGACCTTGCGGGGCATCCCCGAGGCGATCCATCGCCGGAGAATCCGGTCCTCGATCGACCCTCGGACGAGCCTCCGGCCTCCTCCGTGGGGGACGTCGCCCACGGCCTTCGCCCTCAGCAGGCTTCGCTCGGGAGAGGCCGGAAACACGCGGCGCCCCCGGCCTTCCTCGACGATCGTCTGATAGTCCAACTCGGGCTCGAAACCCAGCAGGCTCAGGCGGAACCCGTTCTGGCCGCTCGCCTTGCCGTGGCACCCCCCGGCGTTGCACCCGAGCTTCGTGAACAGGGGGACGACCGATTCGGCGAAGTCGATCGGAGGGGGCGAGGCCACGTCGCGGACCGTCACCGGGACGCGGACCCTGCGATCCCCCACGCTCACCACGACCGCCGTGGTCCCCTCGCCCCGCGCCGAGACGCCCCCCAGCGCGTCGGCCTCGGCGATCGTCGGGTCCTCCGAGCGAAACGAGGCCGTCGCGGTCAGGTCTCGGCCGATCGGGTCCGCGATCGCGAGCTGCTGGACCGCCTCGGGCCCGCGGAGGCTCACCGATTCGGGCCGGGCGCGGAGCCCGTCGTCGGCCCGGAGCCGGACCTCCCCGATCGCCAGCCCTCCGATCAGGCCAAGTCCCAGGAGGAACCGGCGGCCTCGCGATCGATCCATCGCGGCCCCCTCTCGGCGGTTCGGCCGACGACCATCCTCACGCCTCGACTCTGACCGAACTCTAGCGTCCCGATCGCCGGCTCGCAACCCATTGTTCAACCAATCTTTCACAATCGGCGGCCGGCCTGATCTTGAAATGATGTGCATATTTTCCAAGACTGGACGGCCGAAAACGTGATCACAATTCGTAGGGCAGGCCTCGGCCTGCCGAACCCCGAAGACGGCAGGCCGAGGCCTGCCCTACGAGAAACTCGCGGGCGGTGTGGGTCGATCCCGGGCCGGAATTCTTACGCATATTGACACGATGTCATTTTCAATATTTGGAAGCATCAAAGGTCGGCAACCTTGCCTCGCCGGGAAGTTGACTACACATTTTGTCGAAAAATCGCGAAAAGGGCGGAAATCAGGCCGGATTCGCGTGCGCATCGACTCGTGCGCACGGAGATCGCCTCATGTCGGCATCCTTGATCGCAAGAATCGCAAATCCCGTATCAAGCCTGGGATGCGTCGAGCCGCCGCGAGGCCCGCCCGGCCCGGAATGCGCCACAAATCGCGGACCTTGCGCGGGGCCGAGGTTCATCCACGCGTTCTCAACCGATCGCGTCTTCTCATGATGGATCGGTCGATGAAAGGGCCGCGGCCGACGGATTGGGTGATCGCCGCGGGCGGCGCTCGCGATGATCCGGGATGGGCGTTGGCCGCGCCTCCGGGATTTCCGGTGGGGGCAGGGGCGGGCCGCCGCTCTCGGGGGACGGGGATGCCTTTACAGTTTCTTCGCGAACTTCTGGAGCTCGCGGTCCATCGCGTCGGGCGGGCCGAAGGCGGCCGTCCAGTCGTCGAGCCGCTTGTCGGGGGTCGTCCGGGTTCGGAGGACCTTGAGGTAATCGCGGAGCTTCGCGGTGCGGTCGGGGGCCTTCATCAGGTAGTAGACCGTCAGCCAGGAGGAGGCGTAGGCGTCCTGGTTCCGGTCGTCGTCGAACGCGCCGTCCTCGACGATCAGGGTGGCGGTTGGGAGGAGTTTGGGTTTGGTCCGGCCCCCCGCCAGGATCACGTCTTTCCTCAGCGTGTTGACGGCCCCGATCATCGTCCGGCCCTTCGGGCGGCGGACCTCGGCATACGTCGCGAGCCCTTCGCCCAGCCATTTGGGGACGTCCGCCTCGCGGCTCATCAAGCCGGAGTTGAACGTGAGTTGATGCGCGGCCTCGTGGAACAGGACGAACGTGTTGGTGACCTCGGCCAGCGCGTTCTGGCCGTCCCCTCGGTTGTCGAACAGGAGGAGCCGGTTCGATTCGAGGTCGTACATCCCGGCCACGTCGCCCTCGACCTCCTCGCCCAGGAACGCCGAGAACGCCTCCCTGGTCGAGAGCGCCACGATCGTCATCCGGCCCCTGGGTTTCTCCAGGGCGAACCCCTTGGCCGCAAAGTGTTTGAAGAAATCCTTCGAGAGGCCGAGGCAGAGGTCCAAAGCGGCCGTGAGGAAGCCGTCGGGCACGTCGCCCAGGGCCAGGTACGACTCGTTCCGGGCGAGCCGGAACGGCTTCAAGCCGGCCTTGGTGGCGACCTCGTGGATCGCCCGCATCTCGGCCATGTCGTCGTCGTCTTCGGACCCCCGGGCGATCGGGGCGAGCAGGCCGGCGGCCAGGCCGGCGCGGAGGAGGTCTCGACGGCTCGGCAGGTGTCGATTCGGCATGGTCGATCCGCCTTTCTCGTTCACGAATCCGGCCCGGAGGGCGACCGAAGCCGCCGGATCACGGCGAACGGCCCGGTCCCGAGGAGGACCATCAGCACAAACCCGACGAGCGAGGTCCAGAGCACCAGGTTCAGGACGTCCAGGACGGCCATGACCCACCAATCGCCCTCGAAACGCCGCGCCACGGCGAAGACCAGGGCCGCCAGGACGACCAGGCGCATCCATCGAGCGATCGTGAACCGTCGAGCCATCGGCCGATCCTCCCCAAGGTCAGGATACCCGATCCGCCCGGCCCATGCGCCCCGCAGGATCAGCGAAGCCCACCGTTGTGTAGGGCGGGTGAAACCCGCCAACCGGCGGCGGCCCTCGGCCGCCCTCCAAGATTCCGTGCCCGATCGAGAAGGAAGAGCCTATGGATTGACGGGTTGCACCCGCCTGGTTGGCGGGTTTCACCCGCCCTACACAACGGTGGGCTTCGCCCACCCTACGGGGAAACCGGGCGGCCACGTTGACCCGCCCAACCCCCCCGGCTAGATTGACCGGGCGTTCGGCGAGGTCGCGTCTCTCCTTCCAGGAATCAGCCGAGATGGGCGACCAGGCGAGAAGACCGCCGTATTTCCTCGGGATCGACCTCGGGGGGACGAACATCAAGGCCGGGGTGGTGGACGACGACGGCCAGCCGGTTTCCTCCGTGAGCGTCCCGACGCGGGCCGACCTCGGGCCCGAGACCGGGATCGCCAACCTCGCCGAGGCCGCGAAACAGGCCGTCTCGGAGAGCGGGATCGACTGGCACGAGATCGAGGCCGTGGGCCTGGGCTCGCCCGGGACGATGGACATCCAGGCCGGCTTGCTCCTGAACCCCCCAAACCTCCCCGGCTGGGACGATTTCCCGATCCGCGACCGCCTCGCCCGCGCCCTGGGCCGTCCGGTGGCGTTCCAGAACGACGCCAACGCCGCCGCCTTCGGCGAATACTGGGCCGGGGCCGGTCGGGGGACGCGGAGCCTCGTTCTGTTCACCCTGGGGACCGGGATCGGCTGCGGGATCGTGGTGGACGGCCGGATCATCGAGGGCCGCCACAGCCACGGGGGCGAGTGCGGCCACATCATCATCCAGATGGAAGGCGGACGCGAGCACCCTCCCGGCTACTTCGGCCGGCTGGAAGCCTATGCCTCGGCCACCGCCCTGGTCAAACGCGCCGAGGAAGCGCTCCAGAGGGGCGAAAACTCCTCGCTCTCGCCCGAGAAGCTCACGGCCCGGGCCATCGACCAGGCCGCCGAGGCCGGCGACCCGCTGGCCGTCCGGCTGATGGCCGAAACCGCGAAGTACCTTGCGGTTGGGGCGACGTGCTTGATGCACACGATCGACCCGGACCTCGTCCTCTTCAGCGGGGGGATGATCGCCGCCGGGGAGCCGTTCCTGGAGGCGATCCGCACGGAGGTCAAGAGGATCGCCTTCCCGGTCCCGGCCGCGAAGACCAGGATCGAATACGCCGGCCTCGGCGACGCCGCCGGATTCATCGGCGCCGCCGGATGGGCCAGGACCGTCGGCACCCTCCGGGGCTGATCCGGGGCCGGAGATGGGCTTTTCGACGGGGTGAGGCGGTTGACTCTTCGTAGGGCAGGCCTTGGCCTGCCGTCGGTCTCGGCAGGCCAAGGCCTGCCCTACGAGGGGCCCAAAGGACAGTTCGGAAGTCAACCGCCACACCCGATCGAAAATCGCACTCGTCCCATTTGGTCCGGGTTTCGGAAGGACGAGGTCAGCCCGGGAGCTCCTCGCGGAGGATCGCGCGGAGGTACTGACCATAATCGTTCTTGAGCGAGCCGGCGAGCCCTTCCAGGGCGGAGGCGTCGATGAAGCCCATCCGGTAGGCCACTTCCTCGATGCAGGCGATTTTGAGGCCCTGCCGGGACTCGATCGTCTCGACGTAATTGGAGGCCTGCATCAGGCTTTCGGGCGTCCCGGTGTCGAGCCAGGCGAACCCTCGGGAGAACTTCTCGACGCGGAGCTCGCCCATTTCGAGGTATTTGCGGTTCACGTCGGTGATCTCCAGCTCCCCGCGAGGCGAGGGCTTGAGGTTCGCCGCGATGTCCACCACGCGGTTGTCGTAGAAGTACAAGCCCGTGACGGCCCAGTGGGAACGGGGCTTCGCGGGTTTCTCCTCGATCGAGAGGGCCTTGCCCGAGGCGTCGAACTCGACCACGCCGTATCGCTCGGGGTCCTTCACCGGGTAGGCGAACACCGTGGCGCCGGGCCCGGCCGAGGCGGCCCGGCCGAGCATGTGGTGGAACCCCTGGCCGTAGAAGATGTTATCGCCGAGGATCAACGCGGCCGGGTCGCTTCCGACGAACTCGGCGCCGATGATGAACGCCTGCGCCAGCCCCTCGGGCTTCGGCTGGACGGCGTACTGGATGTTCATCCCCACGTGCGAGCCGTCGCCCAGGACGCGCTCGAACCCGCCGATGTCGTGGGGCGTGGAGATCAGCAAGACCTCACGGATGCCGGCGAGCATCAGGGAGGAGAGCGGGTAATAGATCATCGGCTTGTCGTAGATCGGCAGCAATTGCTTGCTGATCGCCCGGGTGATGGGGTAGAGCCTCGTCCCCGAGCCCCCGGCCAGGATGATGCCCTTGGTGCATGTCGCCATCGCTCACGTCCTCCCTGATGAGGCGCCCAGCCCCAGCCGTTCCCGACGATACGGGCCGAGGTCACGGCCTCGACCCATCCCGGGTTGTCCAGATACCAGCGGACCGTCTCTCGAAGCCCTTCGGCAAACTTGACTTGCGGAGACCAGCCCAACTCCCGTTCGATCTTCGAGACGTCCATCGCGTACCGGCGGTCATGGCCGGGCCGGTCGGTCACGAATCGGATCAGGTTCGAGCAGGGGCGATGAGGGAGGTCCGCGCAAAAGTCGTCCACGGCCTCGCAGATTGCCCGGACGACCTCAAGGTTCGTCCTTTCCGCTTTCCCGCCGATGTTGAACGATTCCCCGGGCCGTCCTCGCTTGAGGACGGCGAGGATCGCGTCGATGTGGTCCTCGACGTGGAGCCAGTCGCGGACCTGCGTGCCGTCCCCGTAAACCGGCAGGTCGCGACCCTCCAGGGCGTTGAGCGTGACCAGGGGGATGAGCTTCTCGGGGAACTGGAACGGGCCGTAGTTGTTCGAGCAGTTCGTCAGGAGGGTTGGCAGCCCATACGTGTGATGATACGCCTTGACGAACAGGTCGGCCGCCGCCTTGGAGGCCGAGTAGGGGGAGCGCGGGTCCAGCGGGGTCGTCTCGGAGAACGCCCCCTCGGGCCCGAGCGAGCCGAAGACCTCGTCGGTCGAGACCTGGAGGAACCGAAAACGTTCCCGGGCCGGGGGTTCGAGCGCATTCCAGTATTGGCGAGACGCTTCGAGCAAGGTGAAGGCGCCGACGACGTTGGTTCGGAGGAACGCCTCGGGGCCGTCGATCGAACGATCGACGTGGGTCTCGGCGGCGAAGTTCAGGACCGCCTCGGGCCGGTGCTCGGCCAGGAGACTGGAGACGAGGGCCTGGTCGGCGATGTCGCCCCGGACGAAGACATGGTGGGGGTCGTCGCGGACGGAATCCAGAGAGGCGAGGCAACCGGCGTAGGTCAGGCGATCGAGGTTGACGACGCGGAATGTGCGGTCGGCGATCGCTCGGCGGACGAACGCCCCGCCGATGAATCCGGCCCCTCCGGTCACCAGGATCGTCGGGCGCATCCGGGGTCTCGCCTTCGGTCCGTCGTCGTCGGGGAACGGCCGCCTCGGCCATCCCGGCGCAAGGTCAGGCGGCGGAGGGCGGTCGGGCGTCATTATGCCCGTGAACCCGGGGGGCCGCAAGCCGAGGGATCGGGGCCGATCCGGCCGGGGACGGCCCCCGGGGCCGGTTCCCGGGGCGTCTCTGAAATTTTTTCAGGAAGACGGCCGGGGCGGGTGTCCCGTTGCGTTTGAAACGCGCCCGCGAGGCGCGCCGGAGGGGGTTGCGGCACCCGCGGAGCCGTCCTTTCCGTCGCCGATCCGGCTGCCCTCTGGAACTCGGGAACTCTCATGGCGGAAGAAACCATCGATCCGGGCCTTCTCGAACAGACGAAGAACCAGATCCGCAAGCTGGTGGCCGAGATCGCCGAGCTCGCCGAGTCGGACATCCAGCCGGCGGAGTTCCACGTCGAGTTCCTCAACCGCGTGGTCGCCGCCGTGGCGGCGTCCGGCGGGGCCCTCTGGCTGCTCGACGGCCGGGGGACGCTCAAGCTCCAGCACCAGCTGGAGTTCCGCCAAACCGGCCTGCTCGACAACCGCCAGCGGGCCCAGCCCCACGACGCCCTGCTCGGCGTGATGCTCCAGGCCAGCCAGCCCCAGATCATCCCGCCCGGGGCGGCCGTCGAGGGGATGCCCAACGCCGGCAACCCCACGGCGTTCAGCCTGATCCTGTCCCCCCTGATGGTGGACAAGCAGGTCGTCGGCCTGGTCGAGATCCTGATGGACCCGACCCGCCGGGCCGCCACCCAGAAATCGACCTTGCGGTTCGTCAGCGACCTCTGCGACCTGGCCGCGCAGTACCTCAAGAACCGCCAGATGCGGCAGATGATGTCGCAGCAGAAGCTGTGGAACCAGCTCGAAGGCTTCACCCACTCGATCCACCACTCGCTGGACCTCCGCGAGACCGCCTACGCCGTGGCCAACGACGGCAAGAAGCTCGTCGGCTGCGACCGGCTCTCCGTGGCGCTGAAGATCGGCGGCCGGATGATCGTCGAGGCCGTCTCGGGCCAGGAGATCGTCGAGCAGAAGGCCAACCTGATCCGCGAGCTGACCCGGCTGTGCAAGGTCGTGGCCCAGTCGGGCGAGGACCTCGTCTACACCGGGACGACCGAGGGCTTCCCCCCCGAAATCCGGGACGCCCTGGAGGTTTACGTCGATGAGTCCGGCTCCAAGGCGGTGATCGTCACGATCCTGCACAAGCCCGAGACCGACCCGAACAAGGATAAAGACGTGTTCGGGTGCATCGTGGCCGAGCAGATCGGCGACGAGATGGCCCCGACCGACGCCCAGGCCCGCACCGAGGTCATCGCCAAGCACGCCTCGACGGCCCTCTGGAACGCCCGGGAGACCGACCGGGTCTTCGGGCTCAGCATCCTGAAGGCGATCGGCTCGCCGTGGAGGTTCTTCCGCGGTCGGACCCTGGCGAAGATCGCCGCGGTGCTCGGCCTGATCCTCCTGGTCATCGGGATCATGGCGTTCGTCCCCTGGCCGCTGACGATCGAGGGCAAGGGGTCGCTCTTGCCCGAGGACCGGCGGATCACGTATGCCCCCCTCCAGGGCAAGGTCATCGCCGTCCCGTTCGACCACGGGGACTTCGTGAAGCAGGGCGACGTCATCGCCCGGCTGGAGAACAAGCAGCTCGAGACCGAGCTGTACAAGCTCAAGGGCGACCTGATGGACGCCCGGAGCAAGCTGTCGAACGTCAACACCATGCTCCGAAAGAACACCAAGCCCGACGAGAGGCCCCAACTTGAAGGCGAGAGGGCCCAGGCCGAGGTGAAGATCCAGAGCACCCAGGCGCAGATCGAGACGATCGAAGAGCAGCAGAGGATGCTGGAGATCAAGGCGCCGGTCTCGGGGATCATCACGACCTGGGAGACGAAGAAGAACCTCCTGAATCGGCCGGTGGAGGTCGGGCAGGAGCTGCTGTCGGTCGCCGCCCTGGATGGCGAATGGGTCCTGGAAGTGGACGTCCCCGACGACGACATGGCGCCGATCCTCGCGGCCCGGGCGAAGCTGGAAGGCGAGATCAAGAGCAAGGAAGCCCCGCCCGACGCCAAGCTGCCGGCCTACTTCGTCACGATGACCAACCCCGAGCACCGCTACGAGGGGTACGTCCGGCGGGTCGCCTCGAAGGCCGAGACCGTCGAGGGCAAGCACGTCGTCAAGGTGACCGTCGGGTTCAACGAGGACGTGAAGCAGGACTACCTGAAGCGGAACAACATCAAGACGCTCAGGCCCGGGGCCGAGGTCCGGGCGCGGGTCAAGTGCGGCGAGGCGAAGCTCGCCTACGTGATGCTCCGCGACGTGATCCAGGTCTGGTACGAGACGGTCCTGTTCCGCTGGCCGTTCCTGAGGTGAGGTCAGGTCAGGTCAGGTCGGGCCGGCTCGGCTCGGTGAAAGTTCGGTGGGCGGGCCTGGCCCGCCGCGGTCTGGTGCATTCCATGCACCCTACAGGTGACCCGCTCCCCGGAGAGACTCATATGCGACTTTCCAAGAAGCTGATGGCCGTGGCCGCCGGCGCCCTGGCGATGATCTCGGCGGCGTCCTGGGCGCAGGACTCGCCGACGAAGAGCGAGGAGACGATCGCCGTCTCCGGCAGCCTGGAATGGCTGGAGAAGTCCGACGTGTCGGCCCTGAAGGAGGGCGTGATCCGCCAGATCGAATTCCAGGTCGGCAAGCGAGTGGCCAAGGACAAGGAGATCGGCTCGCTCCGGGACGAGATGGCCAAGCTCACCCTGGCCAAGGCCGCGCTCGTGGCCAAGAACACCGGGGAGATCTCCAAGGCCAATGCCCAGAGGATGCTGGCGATGTCCGAGCTCGCCCGGCTCCAGAGGCTGGAGCTGAAGGGGCCGGGGTTCGTCTCGCAGTCGGAGAAGGAGAAGGCCCAGGCCGAGCTCGCCGTGGCCGACGCCCTCCGCCAGGTCGCCATGGAGACCCAGAAGGTCAACGAGGCCGACCGCGACCTCGCCCAGCAGGCCGTGGACGACCACGTCATCCGCGCCCCGTTCGAGGGCGTGATCACCGACCGGATGAAGTTCCCCGGCGAGTCCGTCCGGGCCAACGAGCCGGTCGTCCGGATCGGCCGGACCGACCGCCTCCGCTTCCTCGGGATGCTGCCGATCGAGGTCGCCAACCGCCTGAAGGGCAACGAGGTCATCGACCTCCGCCCGACGATCGAGGGGGCCGACCTGCCGATCGAGGGCAAGGTCTTCCGGGGCCGGATCACCGCCCTGTCTCGCGAGATCACCAGCGTCCGCTCCACCGACGTGCAGATCCTCGCCGAGATCGAGAACTGGCCGATCGACGTGCCCAAGCCCTCGGCCGCCGAGAAGGAAGCCGGAGCGGCGCTGGACCCGCAGCTCGAGCTGCTCGTCGGGATGAAGGCCGACGCCACGATCTACCTCGGAGGCGCCGCCCCGAAGGTCGCCGCGAACAAGAAGACGCGCTGATCCGAACTTCCAGAGCTCAACCGGGGGACGGCAGCCGCCCGCCTCCCCCGGCCTCGCCCGATCTCTCCCCTTCTCGAAGGGCCGACGACCGATGAGTGCCGCCCCCACGCTGGCTCCCGCCCTGCCCGCCGGCCAGTCCGCCGAGCAGCTCCAGGTCAAGCTCCGGCCCGACCTGATCGTCCAGCCCCAGTTCTACGAGGGGATGACCCACTACGTCGTCAAGGACCCGATCGCGCTGAAGTATTTCCGATTCAAGATCGAGGAATATTTCCTCCTCCAGCAGTTCGACGGCAAGAATACGCTCCAGGACGTCAAGCGCGCCTTCGAGCGCAAGTACCGGCCGCAGACGATCACCGTCGACGACCTGATCCGCTTCGCCTCGCAGCTCCACGAGGCCGGGATCGCCCAGATCGACACCCCCGAGCAGGCCAAGGTCCTCATCGAGCGCCGGCGGAAGAACAAGTGGAAGCGGGTCTGGCAGTTCTTCGCCAACATCCTCTACATCAAGATCCCGATCATCGACCCCGAGAAGCTGCTGACCGGGATGTACCCCTACTTCCGGTGGCTCTTCACGCCCTATTTCGTCACGGCGAGCTGCGGGCTGATGCTCGCGGCGCTCACGCTCGTGGTCAGCCGGTTCGACGAGTTCTATTCCAAGCTCCCGGAGTTCCAGAGCTTCTTCAACTGGTACACGATTGTTTATTTTTGGTGCAGTTTGGCGGTCGTCAAGGTCATCCACGAGTTCGGCCACGGCCTCACGGCGAAGCATTTCGGCGGCGAGGTCCACGAGATGGGGATGCTGTTCCTCGTCCTCACGCCGGCGCTGTATTGCGACGTCACTGATAGCTGGCTCCTGCCGAACAAGTGGAAACGGATCTGGATCTCGGCGGCGGGCATCTACGTCGAATGCTTCCTGGCGTCGCTCGCCACGTTCGTCTGGTTCAACACCCAGCCGGGCCTGCTGAATAGCCTGATGCTGGCGACGATGTTCATCTGCTCGGTCAACACGATCCTCTTCAACGCCAACCCGCTGCTCCGATACGACGGCTACTACGTGATGGCGGACTGGCTGGAGATCCCCAACCTGCGGATCAAGTCCACCCAGTTCTTCGTCTACCTGTTCCAGGAGAAGGTGCTGGGGCTGGAAGTGCCGGTGCAGAACTACATGCCCCGGTCCCGGCGGTTCCTGTTCGTCACCTACGCGATCGCCAGCTATCTGTATCGCTGGGTGGTCACGTTCAGCATCCTGTTCTTCCTCAACTCGTTCCTGAAGCCGTACAAGCTGACGTCGATCAGCCGGATGCTGGCGCTGGGGTCGCTCATCCCCCTGATCGCCATGCCGCTCTACCAGATGGGGAAGTTCGTGAACCAGCCCGGGAGGATGCGTAAAGTGAAGAAGGCCCGCACTGCCGGGTTCTTCGCGGTGGCCGCCGCGATCATCGCCGGTGTCATGCTGATCCCCACTCCCTTGCGAGTCCAGGGGACCCTGGTCCTGACGGTGGCCCAGCCCGCGATGGTCTATCCCGAGGTCGAGGGCCAGTTGGTGAGGATCCACGTCCGGGACGGCGACCCGGTGGCCGAGGGGCAGCTCCTGGCCGAGATGATCAACCCGCCGAAGCAACGCGAGCGGCTCCAGCTGACCGAGCAGCAGTCGGTGAACTTCGCCAAGTATGAGATGTACAACCGCTCGCTCGTGGTGACCGACCACGACCTGGCCAACCAGTTCCGCGCCGACGCCGAGGCGATGGAGCCGGCCATCGAGAAAGTCAACGAGCAGATCGCCAAGCTCAAGCTCTACGCCCCCAAGGCGGGCATCGCGCTGGGCGTCCCCCATCCCGAGACCACCGGCACCTGGCTGAAGCCCGGCGGCAAGCCGTTCTGCGAGATCGGCGACACGAGGAAGCTGGAAGCCCACCTGATCCTCGACCAGAGCGACGTGGACCTCGTCCGGCTCGACCGGGACGAGGGCTCCTCGCGCCTGGGTGAAGATCTATGGCGACTCCGAGCACACGCGGAAGACCTACGTCCAGGCCATCGCCCGGAAGAACCGCGAGGAGATCCCCCCCGAGCTCTCCAACCAGGCCGGAGGCGAGATCGCCACCAAGCCCGACCAGAAGAACCAGGGCGTGGTCAAGCCGCTGAACTCGGTGTACGAGGTGATCATCCCCGTCTCCAATGACGACCTCAAGCTCCAGCCCGGAATCCGAGGCTTCGCCAAGATCGACGGCGGCCACTGCACCCTGGGATGGTGGATGTGGAGGCTCGTGAGCAAGACGTTCCACTTCACGATCTAAAACCCGTAGGGTGCATGAAATGCACCATCGTCCCCGTAGGGTGCATGAAATGCACCATCTTCGGTCGTCGCGAGATCGAAGATGGTGCATTTCATGCACCCTACGGGTGAGGAAATAAGTCCGCCTGCACGGACGCATTGGCGGACACATGGGGCGGGCCCGAGCTTCTCGGGCCCGCCCTTTTTCTTTTCGTTCCTACGAGGCCGGGGCGTGTCATTGTTACAACACGACGGGTTCGCTTCCCGGCTTCGGACGTGTCCTCGAGGATCGAAGTCGTGCAGGCGATGGGGTTTGGTGCGGGCCGGATTGACCCCGGCGCGGGTCGGGCATGGGGATTGCTTCGCCATTTCGGACCCGAGAGGCTTCGCGGCGGTTGGGAAAGGATTCCCCGATGGCTCATGTGCTCGACCTGATCTATCTCGGCCTGCTCCTGGCCTTCGGGCCGATGCTGGCCTATCGCTCGTGGAAGGCCGGCAAATATCGCGACGGATGGTCGGAGAAGGTCCTGGGCAAGGCGCCCCGGCGGATCGGCGACCGGCCGTGCGTCTGGTTCCATGCCGTGAGCGTGGGGGAAGTCCTCCTGCTCCGCCCCCTGGTCGCGGAGCTCGCCCGGAGGAGGCCGGGCTGGGAGGTCGTCGTCTCGACGACCACGACGACCGGCCTGGCCGTCGCCCGGAGGACGTTCCCGGACCTCGTCACCTTCTATGCCCCCCTGGACTTCAGTTGGGCCGCCCGTCGCGCCGTGGCGAGGGTCCGGCCGACCGTCCTGGCCCTGGTCGAGCTGGAGTTGTGGCCCAACCTGATCGCCTCGGCCAAGGCGGCCGGCGCGGGTGGCGATCGTCAACGGCCGCCTGAGCGACCGGAGCCACAGAGGGTATCGCAAGATCCGCTGGGCCCTGGGCCCGACGTTCTGGAGGCTCGATTCGGTCGCCGCGCAGACCGAGGAATACGCCGAGAGGTTCGTCGATCTGGGCGTGCCGTCGCCCCACGTCCGCGTGACGGGCTCGGTGAAGTACGACGGCCTGGAGGCCGACCGGGGGAACCCTCGGACGGTGGCCCTCCGGCGAGAGCTCGGGCTGTCGGCGGCCGACGTGATCTTCGTGGCCGGGAGCACGATGGAGGGGGAAGAGGCCGCGGCCCTGGACGCCTTCCGCAAGGCCCGCGTCGATCACCCCAGGCTCCGCCTCGTGCTGGTCCCCCGCCACGCCGAGCGGTTCGACCGGGTGGCGGCCTGGTTGCAGGAGGCGGGGGCGAGGGTCGTCCGAAGGAGCCGTCCGGGGCTGGTCCTGGGTCACGGCGACTACCCTCCGGTCTTCCTGATCGACACCCTGGGCGAGCTCTCGGCGGTCTGGGGCCTGGCGGACGTCGCGTTCGTCGGCGGCAGCCTGTTCCCGGGCCGGGGCGGCCAGAACATGATGGAGCCGGCGGCCTTCGGGGCGTCGGTGCTGTTCGGGCCGTCCACGGGGAATTTCAAGGAGGCCGTCGAGGGCCTGCTCGCCCGCGACGGCGCGAAGCGCGTGGAGAACGCCGAGGCCCTGGCCCGGGCCCTGATGGCCGACCTGGACGACCCCGAGGCGGCGGCGGCCCGCGGGGCGGCCGGCCGGGCGTTCGTCCTGGCCCAGAACGGCGCGTCGCTGAGGACGCTGGCCGAGCTCGATCGCCTGGTCGGCGACTGATCGGGACCGGGCAAGATCCCCCATCTTCGCCGGGCTCTCGGGACGGCCCGAGATGGCCCCGATTCGGCCGATTTTGCGGGTCGGTCCCCGGTTGCACGACCGATGGGGTTTCGTCAGACTGTCACGACTCGCGAGGCCCTCGGAGGCCCCGCGCGGCGACACAAGGCCGCCGACCCTTCCGTTCCGTTCCGATCCGAGTTTTCTGCCGGAGACAGCCATGAGCGAGACCGAAGGCGTTCAACAGCCCCAGGGCCAGCAGACCGAAGTCCACGTGGACGACTCCTCGACGCTGCCGTCGTACTCGAACTTCTGCCGGGTCACGGCCACGCCCGAGGAAGTGATCCTCGACTTCGGCCTGAATCCCCAGCCGTTCGCCACCGGCCGGCAGGACGTGAAAGCCAATCAGCGGATCGTCATGAATTTCTATACCGCGAAGCGACTGCTGACGGCCCTGGGGATGACGATCCAGAGGCACGAGGGCACGTTCGGCTCGATCGAGCTGGACGTTCGCCGCCGGGCCGGGACGTTCCAGCAGACCCAGACGCGGCACCCCTCCGGCTCGGTCGGCCCCCAGGGGATCGTCGAGTAAGCGTCGGATCGACGGCGGCATGACGGATGAGATCGGGCGGGCCCTCCCTCGGTGGGGGCCCGCCCGATTTTTTTGCGCATCTCGCCCAGAGTCCGCCGGACTCGCCGATCGTGCGGGCTTTCCGGGTCCAAATGGTTGATCTCCGGGGTGGAGATCGGCCGATCCTGAGTGTCAAGACGAGTGGTCCGCGAAGCCCGGACGCGCCGCGAAGGCCGATCGGGCCCGGTCTTCGACTCATTCGACCTTCGCGGACGTGTCGATACCGTAGGGTGCCGGGAGCCCGGCCTCGATTCAGGACGGACGAGTCCCGCCCAAGGAGATAAGGAATGTCTCACTCTTCCCGGCCGGACCCGCGCGGAGACGCGAATCGGCCCCGTCGTCGCGTCCGGATCGAGAACCTGGTCACGCTGGAGGATCGGATGTTGCCGGCCCCGGTCGTGGCCTCCACGATCCCCCAGGCCAACTTCACGGCCGCCGCGGCGCCGTCGAACGACAACCTCGGCACGGTCTCGATCTCGGCGGTCGCCAATTCGGCCAGCGCCGCGGCGCTGACCTCGGTGGCCCAGCTCACCTCGGCCAACTCCTTCGGCGGCGACATCGTCCGCATCAAGGCCGGGCCCGGGGGCGACTTCGGCAAGGGCGTCTACGCCATCAGCCGGGGCGCCGGCGAGAACGCCGACGCGACCTCGCGAGACCCGAGCATCCAGGCCCCGATCAACCGGCCCGGCGTGATCTACCGCGTCGATCCGGCCACGGGCAAGACCTCGGTCTTCTTCGACCTGAACACCGTGATCAACCAGCTGCAGACCGGAGGGGACGCCTCCAACGGCTCCTCGCCCGGCTCCGGCCTGCTGAACTGGTACGATATCGCCTTCGACCCCGAGGGGTATTTCGACGGCAAACCGTCGATGTTCGTCAGCTCGCTGTCGCAGAGCGACCCGACCAAGAACGTGATCTACCGGATCGGGCCGGACGGCTCGTTCATGGGCCTGTATATCCAGTTCACGGCCGGGGCGACCGAGCAGAACTTCACCCGCCAACCCAGCGCCCTGTTGATCCCCCCGCCGGAGCAGCAGAGCTTCCTCAAGGGCCTGTTCGTCGGCCAGGGCACGGGGCTCACCCAGAATAACGGAACGGCCGCCGGCGGGTTCGCGGCCCTGTTCTTCGACGCCAACCAGTTCTCGCCCGGGGCGAACCTCAACGGCGACACCCTGCCCAACGGCGTGACGGCCACCCCGCTGACCTACGGTCCGCAGGTCGGCCTGACCTCGGCCAACTCGTCGTACACCTCGCCGGTGTATTCGGCGTTCAGCGACTTCGGCACCCCCGGGGCCGGCGGGGTCGCCGCGACCTTCGGCCTGAGCGGCGTCCAGGGCCTCCAGGGCGAGATCCCGATCGGAGGGGCCGGGACGATCATCCCCGACTTCACCACGGCGCCGGCCATCGCCGGGACCACCGACGGCGACGCCGCCGTGATCACCCCGTTCCGACGGTTCCAGGACATCGCCTTCGACCAGTACGGCTACTTCTCCTACGGGACCAACGGCAACACGCTCACCGCCGGGGCCGCGCCGACCTACGAGGGGAGCCTGTTCGTCTCCGACCTGGCCACCGGGCTGACCGTCCCGGTCAACACGGCCGCCGCGCTGGGCGGGATCGCCGCCGGGACCGCCGTGAACATCCCGATCCAGGGCGCCGGCGGCCCGATCGGCGTGACCCTGAGCCCCAACGGCACCGTCGTCCCGATCTTCACCAACGGCAACACCACCAACGGCACCAACCTCGGCGGCCGGATCTTGCGGGTCAGCCCCACGGGCGTGGTCTCGGTCTTCGCCGACAATTTCCACACCAACGGCGCCCAGGACGCCTCCAGCTTCGTCTCCAGCGAGCTGAGCATCTCGTTCTCGGCCGACGGCACGACCCTCTACGCGGCCGACGACGACGGGATCTGGCAGTTCAAGACCGTCACCGACCTCGCCGGCGCGACCTCCGGCTCGCTGATCGGCCTGAACGACCTGAGGACCCTGGGCGTCCCCTACGACGGCCAGGATTCGGCCGTGGCGATCGTCGATACCGGCGTCGATTCGCTGACCCCGAACTTCCGGGGCCGGGTGGCCACGGGCCTGAGCGTCGTGACCAACGGGCCGGGCAACGACGACACGGCCGCCGCCGTCAACGGCCACGGGACGCTCGTCGCCGGCGTGGTCGCCCAGTTCGTCCCCCAGGCCACGTTGGACCCGGTCAACGTCTTCACCCCCAACCAGGTCGCGCCCGGCAACTCGGCCGGGGCCGCCTCGGTGACCGGCGCCACCACGCCCCAGAACGTCTACACCGGGCTGGATTACGTCGCCAACAACCCGTTCGTCCGCGACCCGATCCGCCCGAACACCCAGGACCGCGTGATCGCCGCCAACGTCGGCTTCGGCACGACCACGACCTATGGGACGGAGACCCAGGCCTACAACCGGTTCCCGCAGATCACCCTGGCCTTCGAGAACGAGTTCGCCAAGTTCCGGCGGATCGGGATCCAGGGGATCGCCGCGGCCGGCCAGTTCGGCACCCCTCAGGGCGCGACGGTCACCGGCGGATCGGTCACCGGCGGGGACGTCCAGGGGATCGCCTTCCCGGCCGTCCTGGACACGGTGATCTCGGTCACCGGGAGCTATTCCTACCCGTTCACCGCCCTGCCCACGTCCAGCCCGGTCGATCCCGGGACCGGCGTGATCCCCCGGCCTCCCGGGCCGGCCCTGCTCTACGGCAGCCCGGCGGGCAACACGATCACCGGGGCCGGATCGGCCGCCACGGTCGCCTCGGCCGATGCCATCGTCTTCAAGGACAAGCTCCTGGCCTCGTCCAACCGCAGCCTGACGACCGACTACACCGCCCCCGAGCTCGACCTGCCCACCTTCCGCCGGACCGCCGCGTCGACCATCGGGGCCACCACCACGGCCGTCGGCGCCCCGCCGGACTTCAACGACTTCTCCGAGGGCGGGACCTCGCTGTCCTCGGCCGTCGTCACCGGCTCCTATGCGATGGTCGCCTCGGCCCTGGACTACTGGCAGACCATCTCCAACAACAACGGCCTGACCGTCGATGGCTACCTGACCACCCCGGCCGGCGTCAACCAGTTGAACTTCGGCAAGGGAGGGATCGAGAACCTCTCGGCCTACTCCAACCCCGACGGCATCAACTCGATCCTCCAGTGGACGGCCGTCCCGGCGAGCGACTCGCTCAACACGGTCGATCCGGTGACCCCGCCGACCCTGTTCCAGAGCCCCAACTACCGCGAGTTCGCCCGGATCGACATCGGCAACGCCATCGCCGCCATCGAAGGCTCGATCGCGCTGAACTACCTGTTCGCCCACGGCACCTTCGACATCATCGACGCCAACAAGAACGGCCTGGTCACGGCCCAGGAGCTCCAGAACTTCGCCGACAACGCCGCCAACATCGGCATGCCCGAGGCCGGGGTGATGGCCCGCTTCCTGGGCGGGACCGCGCGAATCCCCACCACCGGCTTCCAGCAGACCGGCGCCGGCGAGTCGCCCGATCAGCCCGACGTCCTCCAGCGCCGCTTCAACTTCTTCGACTACGCGGCCGACGGCCAGCTCAACGGGGCGATCTCGATCGCCCAGTACCAGGCCCTGGCCAAGAACCTGCTGCCCACGCCCGACGCCTTCACCGTCACCGACCGCCAGAGGGCCTCGGTCGATGGCTTCCTGCTCTCGCCCAACCCGCTGAGGAACTACTCGGACCTCCAGCACACCCTGCCGACCTACGCCTTCATCCCCAAGAGGGTCGTGGCCCGGTTCAAGAACATCTCCCCGGCGAAGTTCGGGATCAAGGGGAGGACCCAGGGGCCGGTCTTCACCCTGTTCAGCCAGGGAGGCGCCCAGTCCACCACGGGCAAGACCCCGGTCAAGGGGAACACCACGACCAAGCCCGCGGGCTCGACCACGACCACCACCACCAAGCCCGCGGGCTCGACCACGACGACGACCACGACCAAGCCCGCGGGCTCGACCACGACCGGGACCACCACGACCACCGGTTCCTCGACCGCCACGCCCCCCTCGGCGACGGGGACGACCGGCTCGGGCCAGGCCGCCACGGCCTCGGGGGTCAACTACATCGCGTCCTTGCTGAACAAGGCCCCGGCGGCCAGCCCCGTGACGGTCAACTCGGCCGCGACGAGCTCGACCGCCACGCCCTCTCCGGTGACGACCAACGGCGCGACCACCGGGGCCCCGGCCGCCGAGAGCGCCTCGGGCGTGGGGACCTCGCTGACCTCGGCCTCGCTCGCGGCGATCTCGACCCCGGCGAAGGCCGGGACGCCCGCCGCGACCACCGCGTCGTCCTCGACCGAGAACGTCCAGGTCGCCATGTCTCGACAAACCGCCGCCAAGCTCGCGAGGAACGAGGCCGAGGGCAAGTCCCAGGTCGCCCCAAGCGGCTCGCACGTCGCGCCGGTCGGCTCGGGCAACGGCACCGGAACCGCAACCGGATCGTCCGCCCCGGCCGCCGCCGCCCACTCGACCAAGAAGAAGTCCAAGACCTCCACCAAGTTCGACCCGTTGAACCCGTGGAAGTCGATCACCAACATCTTCAAGAAGTAGCGAGGGCAGCGCCTCACGAAACCCGACGGCCGGACCCGCCGACGAGGGCGGGCCCGGCCGTTGGGCGTTTCCGGCGTTCGCACTCGTCGAGAGCCTCCGTCCAGCAGGGCAGGCCGAGGCCCGCCCTCCAAAGCTCCTCGAGCGTGGTCTGTAGAAAACCCCTTCGAGGATGAGGAAACGAGTAGGCCCGACTGAAGTCGGACCTACTCGTATCGAGACTTCGAAGGGGTTTTCTACAGAGCACGTCGAGCGCCTCAGTCCATCGCCTGGGCGAAGACTCCGACGGCCAGGGCGACTCCCTCCGGGGCGTCGAGCGCCTCGGTCAGGTCGATTTCCCGGCCTCCGTCGCGGCCCTTCATGAGCGTTTCGATCAGGGCGATGGTGGTGTCGATCACGTCGGGCTGGATCAGGATCAGGTCGCCGGGGCGGGCCTCGCGGACCACCGCGTCCACGGCCTTCAGAGCGCCCTGGAACTCGCGGACCTCGCCCACCCTTGAGCCCGATTCCAGGCCCTTGCGGAACAGGCTCATGATCTCGCCCGGCTGGCGGCCCCGGACGTACTGGTCCTCGTACAGGACCACGCGATCGAAGGCGTCGCCCAGCATCTCCCCCTGGCGGACGAGGTCCTCGTCCCGGCGGTCCCCGGCGGCCGAGTAGACCACCGTCCGCCGTTCCTGGGGGAACGGCTCGATCGCGTCGATCAACGCCTGGAGGGCCGAGACGTTGTGGCCGTAGTCCAGGATGATCGTCGCCCCGTTCATCTCCAGGAGGTTGAACCGGCCCGGGACCGAACCCATCGCGCCCGGAAGCTCTCCAGGCCCGTGCGGATCGCATCCATTGAGAGCCCCAGCGACCACGCCGCCGCCGCGCTCGACAGGGCGTTCTCGATCTGGAACGACACCCGCCCGCCGTGGGTCAGAGGGACGTCGGCCAGGGCGATCAGGGAGGTCTCGCGGGGCCCTTCGGCCAGGACGATCCACTCGTCCCTCACGAACGCGGCCCGGCCCCCCTCGGAGCGGTGGGCGGCGATCACCGGCAGGTCGCCGTCCTGGGCGAAGAAGACCACGGAGCCGGGGCAATGCTCGGCCATCGCCGCCACGAGCGGGTCGTCCGCCTTCAGGACCGCCGAACCCTTCGGGCCGACCGCCTCGACGATCGTCCGCTTGACCTGCGAGAGCTTGTCCAGGGTGTGGATGTCGTGGAGGCCCAGGTGGTCCCCCTCGCCGATGTTCGTCACGACGGCCACGTCGCAGCGATCGAACGCCAGGCCGGCGCGGAGGATGCCGCCCCGGGCGGTTTCCAGGACGGCCGCCTCGACCCGGGGATGCATCAGGACCGCCGAGGCGCTGCCGGGGCCGGAGCAATCGCCCGACTCGATCCGGCGCTCGTTGATGTAGATCCCCTCGGTGCACGTCATCCCGACGGTCCGCCCCGTCCCCCGGACGATGCTGGCGATGAACCGCGTGACGGTCGTCTTGCCGTTGGTGCCGGTCACGGCGACCAGGGGGACCCGGCCGTTCTGGCCGTCGGGGAACATGAGGTCGATGATCGCCTCGCCGACCGGCCGAGGGCTGCCGGAGGAGGGCTCCAGGTGCATCCGCAGGCCCGGCCCGGCGTTGACCTCGACGATCACGCCGGCCTGGTCTTCCAGGGGGACGGCGATGTCCCGGGCCACGACGTCGATCCCGGCCACGTCCAGGCCGACCATCCGGGCCGCCTCGATGCACCGGGCGGCGACCTCCGGATGGACGCGGTCGGTCACGTCCTCGGCCGTCCCTCCGGTGCTCAGGTTCGCGTTGCGGCGGATCGGGACCTTGCGGCCCTCGGCGGGGACCGATTGCGGGTTGAGGCCCTGATCGGCGAGGACGGCCAGGGCGATGTCGTCGAGCTTGATCTTGCTCAGGGAGGTGGCGTGGCCGTCGCCTCGGCGGGGGTCGGTGTTCTTGATCGCGACGAGTTCGGCGACCGTCGATCGGCCGTCGCCGACGACGTGGGCCGGCTCCCTCCGGGCGGCGGCGACCACGCGGTCGCCGACGACCAGGACGCGGTAATCGTCGCCCGGGGCGAACGTCTCGACGATCACCGAGCCGTCGGAGCTCTCGGCATGGGCGGCGTCATGGGCGGCGCGGACCTGGGCCTCGGTCGTCAGGTCGGTGGCGACCCCTCGGCCCTGGTTGCCGTATCGGGGCTTGACCACCACGGCCACGCCCAGCTCCCGGGCGGCGGCCCAGGCGTCGTCGGCCGAGGCGACGGGCCGGCCGGCGGGCACCGGCACGCCGATCGGGGCCAGGAGCGACCGGGTCAATTCCTTGTCCTGGGCGATCTCCTGGGCGATCGCGCCGGTGCGGTCGGTCTCGGCGGTCAGGATCCGCCGTTGCCGGGCCCCCCAGCCGAGCTGGACGAGGCTGCCGGTGTTGAGCCTTCGGGTCGGGATGCCTCGGTCCTTGGCGGCCTTGACGATCGACCCGGTGCTCGGTCCGAGCCGGGCCTCGTGGAGGATGTCGCGGATCCGGGCGACCTCGGCCGCCACGTCGAACGGTCGGTCGTGGAGGGCGGCCAGGACGAGCTCTCGGCCGACCTTCAGGGCCTCCCGGGCGGAGGTCTCCTCCTCGTACTCGACGACGACCTTGTACACGCCCTCCTCGCTCGTCTCGCGGGCCCGGCCGTAGCCGACGTCCGAGCCGGCCAGGGCCAGGAGCTCCAGGGTGACGTGCTCGAGGATGTGGGCCGGATAGGTCCCCCGGCGGAGCCTCTCGAAGAACCCTCCGCGCGTGCCGACGCTGCACCGGTGCTCGACCATCGTCGGCAGCCAGGCCATCAGGCGGTCATTGAAGCCGGGGGCCTCGTCGGACGATGTGTCCTTCAAGGGGCCGAGGTCCACCCAGGCTTCGAGGACGGGGAAATTCGCCCAGAGGTTCGGTCCGCGCAGTGCCAGGACCTTCCGGAATTCCATGGATCGTTCGCTCCGGGAGGGGGAGCGGCCCAGGACGCGGCCCGGGGGTCCACCCCGACCGGGCGACGACGACACCGGGGGCACCCGCCCCGTCCGTCCTGGGCCGAACCACCTCCGCAATGACCAGGCTCGCGACAGTGACGGCGGACGAGAGGGGGGGCCGAGCCGCCGAGACGAGCACCTCGCACGGGTCTAGTACGAAGGATCGCCGTCGGGGATCGAACTCACCTGCCCGATTTCTTCGGAGAAAGTCGCCGTTTGGGCGCTCTCGGTCGCACGTCCGGGAGTCCGCCCTTGCCTTGGCCCCGGAGGCGCGGCACGCCCTCGCGCCCGGGAGGCCCTCTTATCTTGTCGGACCGATGACAAAAGGCAAGAGGGACCCGGCCCGATCCAGCGGTTTCCTCCGGAGGGGCCGTCCGGGAGATTCCGGGGGGTAGAGCTCTGGAATCTGGAACTTCTGGGGTGCCCCCGGTTCTCGAACCGGGGGCACCCGAAAAAACTCCAGATTCGGGAGCTACACCCGATTCCGGGCGATTCTCTCTAGGCAGCGCCGGGGCCTCGCCTATGATGGAAAGTCCAGGGCTCGGGCGGACCTTCCGGGGAGAGCGACGGCGTTGAGCGATCGGCCTTCGGGCTCAGACGATGCGATCGGGGGCCTCGGCCCGGAGGCCCGCGGCGAGGTGGCGGGCCTCCTGGGGCCGGACGAGCGCGTCCGCGGGGCGTTCCAACCCGATCTGGACCCCGGACTCGTGTATCGCGACGGGCTGGTCGTCCTGACCGACCGCCGCCTCCTCGGCCGGGGCCATTCGGCGGACGCCGGGCCGTCCGGGCCCTCGGCCCGGCCTCCTGGCCGCTGAATCCCTCGCTCCGGCTCGCGATCCACGAGCATCAGGGCCTGGGGACGCTCGACCTCTCCGGCCCCGACGGCCTCCTGGCCCGGTGGCGGTTCACCGCAGCTCGGGCGAAGGCGGCGAGGAAGGTCGTCGAGGACTTCCCGGCCGCCGTCGCCGGCCTGCCCGTCGCCGAGGCCGAGCCCGCCCTGGCCGAAACGGCCGACGAACCGCCCCCCGCCTCGGGACGGACCGCCTCCTCGCTCGTCCGCCTCCTCAAATTCGCCCGGGGCCGCTCCGGGGCGATCGCTCTGGGCTTTTTCCTGACGCTCACCAGCACGGCCGCCGGCCTGATCCCGCCTTATTTAACCGAGCCGCTGATCGATGACGTGCTCGTCCCCCGCCAGGCCGGGCAATCGGTGCCGACGGCCCTGATTTCCTGGTACATCGGCGGGATGGCGCTCGCGTCGGTCCTGGCGTGGATCCTGGGATGGGCGAGATCGTATGTGATGGCCTGGGTCGGCGAGCGGATCAGCGCCGATTTGCGGGACCGGACGTATTCGCACCTCCTTCGCCTGTCGATGGAGTTTTTCGGCGGCAAGAGGACCGGCGACCTGATGAGCCGGATCAGCTCGGACACCGATCGGATCTGCAACTTCCTGTCGGTCAACCTCGTCGATTTCGCCACCGACATCCTCATGATCGCCGGGACGGCGGCGATCCTGGTCGTCAAGGCGCCCTGCTCGCCCTGGCCACGCTCTGCCCGTTGCCGATGGTCGGCTGGCTCGTCCACAAGGTCCGCCACCGCCTGAGGAACGGGTTCCGGGCGAGCTCCCGGGCCTGGGCCGCGATGACCAGCGTCCTGGCCGACACGATCCCGGGCATCCGGGTCGTCAAGGCGTTCGCCCAGGAGGGCCGCGAGGAGGCCCGATTCGTCTCGGCCAACGCCCACAACGTGAAGGTCAACGACCGGGTCAACGCCATCTGGGCCTTCTTCGGGCCGATGCTGGGGCTGTTGACCCAGATTGGCCTGCTGGTCGTGTGGGGGGTGGGCGCCTGGCTGGTGTTCCACCGGAACTTCAAGGTCGGCCTGCTGACCATGTTCCTGACCTACCTCGGCCGGTTCTACACGAGGTTGGAGTCCATGAGCCGGATGGTCCAGGCCACCCAGAGGGCCGCGGCCAGCGCCGGGAGGGTCTTCGAGATCCTCGACCGCGTGCCGAGCGTCCCCGACCCTCTGCGGCCCCGGGACGCCTCGATCATCCGGGGAGGACTGGAGCTCCGCGACGTGGGGTTCCGCTACGGGACCCGGACGGTCCTCGAAGGGGTGAACCTGAACGTCCGCCCCGGGGAGATGATCGGCCTGGTCGGCCCGAGCGGGGCGGGCAAGAGCACCCTGGTGAACCTGATCTGCCGGTTCTACGACGTCACGGCCGGCTCGATCCGGATCGACGGAGTGGACGTCCGCGAGTTCGCCGTGAGCGACTATCGCCGCCATATCGGGATCGTCTTGCAGGAGCCGTTCCTCTTCTTCGGGACGGTGGCCGAGAACATCGCCTACGGCCGCCCCGAGGCGACCCGGGAAGACATCGTGGGCGCCGCCCGGGCCGCCCGGGCCCACGAATTCATCCTCCGGCTGCCCGACGGCTACGACTCGATCGTCGGCGAGCGCGGCCAGTCGCTCTCGGGAGGGGAGCGGCAACGCATCTCCATCGCGCGCGCCCTCCTGATCGACCCCAAGATCCTGATTTTGGACGAGGCCACCTCCAGCGTGGACACCGAGACCGAACGGGAGATCCAGGAGGCGCTGGACAACCTCGTCCGAGGGCGGACGACGATCGCCATCGCCCACCGGCTGAGCACGCTTAGAAAAGCCGATCGACTGGTGGTCATCGAACGCGGGAAGATCGCCGAGATCGGCCACCACGAGGAGCTCCTCCAGACGCCCGGGGCGTATGCGAGGCTCCACCGGGCCCAGATCGAGCTGGCGGGGGTGTCGTGACATGGGAGGAACGCCGCCGTTCGGCCTGAGCCGGGACGACTGGGGCCGCCTCGTCCTGATCGACGCCTCGGGCCGACGGTTCGTCGGCGTCGAGCCCGTCCGCGCCTTCCCCTTGAGCGACCCCTCGCGAGGGATCAGCCTGTGCGAGGAGTCCGGCAAGGAAGTCGCCTGGATCGATCGGCTCGACGACCTCCCTTCGGCGACGAAATCGCTCCTGATGGAGCACCTGGAAGGCCGCGAATTCCTGCCGAGGATCGAGCGGATCGTCTCGATTTCGAGCGATTCGGCGCCCTCGGATTGGCGAGTCGAGACCGACCGAGGCCCGACGGTCTTCACCCTCGAAGACGAGGAGCAAATCCGCAAGGTCGGCCCCCACCGGGCCCTGTTGACCGACTCGCGAGGGATGAGGTTCGAGGTCCGGGACGTCCGCGCCCTCGATCCGGCGAGCCGGATGCTGCTGGATCGGTATCTCTGAGAAGAAAAGGGGTCGGGGAGTCGGCTCCCGGGCCGGATTCCCCGATTTCCCTCCAGTCGCCGCCCCCTCGCGGACGACAATGCCCGAGGCCCATCGGGCTTCGCATTGCCCGTTCGGGCCGATTCCGAGTATAAGGCTCGCCGCCGGATCGATCGGAAGGACCCGAGACGAGGCCCGATGCCCGTGACGCCTCACATCGCCATCCCGCCCCGCCCGGGGATGATCTCGCTGGTCACTCCCATCTACAACGAGGAGGAGTTGATCGACGAGCTCCATCGCCGGGTCTCCGCCGTGATGGGCGGCCTGAAGCGGCCGTGGGAGGTGGTTTACGTCAACGACGGCAGCCGCGATCGCTCGTTGGAGATGCTCCGCGAGCATCAGAAGCGGGATGGCCACGTCGTCGTGGTCGAGCTGTCGAGGAACTGGGGTCATCAGCCGGCGCTGACGGCCGGGCTCTCGGTGGCGAGGGGGGATGCCGTCGTCCTGATGGACGGCGATCTCCAGGACCCCCCGACGGTGATCCCCGAGATGGTCCGCGCCTGGGACCTCGGGGCGAAAGTGGTCGTCGCCGAGCGGAGGAGCCGGGCGGAGAAGGGCCTCCGAGGGGCGTTGTTCCGGGCGTTCTACAAGTGTTTGGGCATCCTCTCCGATTTCCCGATCCCGCTGAACGCCGGGATCTTCGGGCTGCTCGACCGCCAGGCCGTGGACGCCATCAACCGCCTGAGCGAGAGCAACCGCTACCTGCCGGGCCTCCGGGCGTGGATCGGCTACCCGACGGAGGTCGTCTTCTACGACCGGGCCGAACGCGCGGCCGGGCGCCGAAGCAGACCTTCTGGAAGCTCGCGAAATACGCCCTCGACGCCATCCTCAGCTTCAGCTACAAGCCCCTGAGGCTGAGCCTGGTGATGGGGCTGGGCGTGGCGACGTTCGCCCTGGTCTATGGCCTGATCCTGACGATCCTGGGGATTTTCCACGTCGGGCTGTTCGGGCTCCAGTTCGTCCCGGGATACACCAGCACGATCGTCTCGATCCTGTTCCTGGGCGGGGTGCAACTGGTCTGCGTGGGGCTTCTGGGCGAGTACATCGGGCGGATCTACGACGAGGTCAAGCGTCGCCCGCTCTTCTTCATCCATCGCGTCCATCGGACGGGCCAGGAGTCGGAGCCGGCGTCCCATGAATCCCAAGGAATACGAGAACCTCGATCGGATCGACCGGACCCACTGGTTCTATCGGGGCAAGCGGGCGATCGTCCGCCACTGGATTGACCGGCTCGCCCCTCCGGGCCCCGACGACCTGCTCGTCGATGCCGGGATGGGCACGGGGACGTGGCTGGTGGAGATGGCGTCGCGGTGCCGGGTCCTGGGCCTGGACGACCACGACGAGAGCCTGGCCCTGGTGCGCCCTCGATTGGAGGCCGTCGGCGGAGGCGCCCTGAAGACGACCCTCGATTCGGTCGACCTGCCCGACGGCTCGGCGGCCGTCGTGACCATGATGGACGTCCTGGAGCACCTGGACGACGACGCGGCGGCGCTGAACGAGATGGTCCGGATCACCCGGCCCGGCGGCCTGATCGTGGTGACCGTGCCGGCGCTGCGGTGGCTCTGGAGCGACTGGGACGTGACGTTGCACCACCGGAGGCGCTACCACAAGCCGGACCTCCTCCGTCTGTTCCGCTCCCAGGACGTCGAGGTGATCCGCTGCGCGTATTTCAACACGGTGGCGCTGGGCCCGGCCTGGGCCGTCCGCTCGTGGAGGAAGGTCCGCAAGCCGAGGCCCGGCGCCCCGAGGTTCGAGGACCACGTCCCGCCCGCCCCCCTGAACGGCCTGATGTACCGGATGATGGTCGATCCGGCCCGATGGGGCTGGCTGAGGCCGCCGGCGGGGGTCTCGCTCCTGGGAGTGCTCCGTAAAAACCCGTAGGGTGGCCGCGTGGCATGCTTACATCTTCGTAAGCATGCCTTCAGTCGGGCGTCAATCGGAGACATGCTTACGAGGACGTAAGCATGCCACCCGGCGCATCCTACGGTCGTTTCGCGCTCGCTCCGGGGCCGTGACCTAGCCTTGGAGCAGGACGGCCGGGGCGATCGATTGAGTGGACCCGGCCGGTTCTCCCTCAAGGAGCGGGACGGCCATGCTGGTTCTCACGCGGAAGTTGATGGAAAAGCTCCACATCGGCGACCAGATCACCGTCACGGTGGTCCGCCTGGAGACGGGCCAGGTCCGCCTGGGGATCGACGCCCCCCGGCAGATCCCGGTGGTCCGGGGAGAACTCCGGCCCCGAGCGGCCGGTGCGGATTCAGGGGCGGAGACGGGGGCGGGGGTGGAGGCCGACGACCCGGCCTCGCCCCCCGGCGAATCGCCCCCCGGGGCGATCAGGAGACGGCGGCCCGTTCCTCTCGGAATCGGTATCCGACGCCACGGACCGTCTCGATGAGGTCGGCCGACTCGTTCATCTTCTTGCGAAGGCTCTTGATGTGGACGTCGATGGTCCGCTCCAGGACGACGGCGTCCTCCCCGATCGCGGCGTCCATCAATTCGTGGCGGGTGAAGGCCCGCCCGGCCTGGCGGAGCATGACCTCCAGGAGCCGGAACTCGGTGGGGGTCAGCAGGAGTTCCTCGCCGTTGAGCAACGCCCGGTGGCGGTGGCGGTCGATCACCACGCCCTGGCATTCGACGACGGACTCGGCCGGCGAGTCCTCCCGGCGCTCTTCTTGCGGAGCTCCTTCTTGATGCGCTCGATCAGGACCTTTTGCCGGTAGGGCTTGATCACGTAGTCGTCGGCCCCGACCTTGAAGCCGACCATCTCGTCGATCTCTTCCCCCTTGGCGGTCACCATGATGATCGGGATCTCCCGGGTCTGGGTGCCCGCGCGCAGGGTCTTGCAGACGTCCCAGCCGTCGCGGACGGGCAACATCAGGTCCAGGACGATCAGGTCCGGCAGGCGGAGCTGGGCCTGGCGGAGGCCGTCCTGGCCGTCGAAGGCCGTCATGACCTCGTACCCCTCGCGGGTCAGGCTGTACGCCAGGGGCTCGACCAGGGCCCTCTCGTCCTCGATGATCAGGATCTTCGGCTTGGCCATCGGTAGAGGCTTGCTCGAATGGGTTTCGAGGAGGGTCGTGTCGGGGGAGCCTACCATACGACGATGAAGCCTCGATGAAGGGGTGATGAGGAGCGCCCGGTCTTCCTCGGGACGGTCGCGATCAGCCGATCCGGCCGGTGATGTACGCCTCGGTCCGGGGGTCTCGGGGGTTGGTGAAGAGGCGTTCGGTGGGGCTGAACTCGGCGATCACGCCGATCCTCTGGCCGAGGGAGGCCGGGGAGTCGTCCAGCATCAGGCAGGCGGTCATGTCGCTGGTGCGGCGGGCCTGCTGCATGTTGTGGGTGACGATCACGATGGTGTAATCGGCCTTGAGCTCGTCCATCAGGTCCTCGACCTTCGCCGTGGCGATCGGGTCCAGGGCCGAGCAGGGCTCGTCCATCAGGATGACCTCGGGCTCGACGGCCAGGGTCCGGGCGATGCAGAGCCTCTGCTGCTGGCCGCCCGAGAGCTCCAGGCCGGAGCGGTGGAGCTTGTCGCGGACCTCGTCCCACAGCGCGGCCCGCTTCAGGGACCTTTCCACGAGTTCATCCATGTCGCCCCGGTACCCGTTGATCTTCGCGCCCCACGCCACGTTCTGATAGATGCTCTTGGGGAACGGGTTGGGCTTCTGGAAGACCATGCCGATCCGGCGGCGGAGGGCCACCGGGTCGGTGCTCGGCGAGCTGAGGTCCTGCCCCTCGAACCGCAGCTCCCCTTCCATCCTCGCGCCGGGGATCAGGTCGTTCATCCGGTTGAAGCAGCGGAGCAGCGTGCTCTTGCCGCAGCCGGAGGGGCCGATCAGCGCGGTGATCTCGTGGCGGGGGATGCAGATATTGATCTCGCGGAGGGCCTGGCTCGCGCCGTACCAGACCGAGAGGTTCCGGGCCGTCAGCGCCGGCTCGGGGCTCGGCTCGGCCGGCGGGGCCTCGCTCGGGAGGGCGGTCGTCATCGTCGAGCCGTTGGGAATGGGGTTCATCGCGACGGGGCCCGGTAGCGGTTTCGGATCACGATCGCCACGGAATTCATCGTCAGGAGCAGGGCCAGCAGGATCAGGATGCCCCCGGCCGCCACCACCCGGAAATCCTCGCCCGGGCTCCTCGCCGCCGAGTAGATCTCCACGGGCAGCGCCGTGTACCGGCTCGACGGCCCGCTCGGCAAAAACCGGATCGAACCGGCGGCGCCGACCAGGAGCAAGGGGGCCGTCTCGCCGATCGCCCGGGACAGCGCGAGGATCGTCCCGGTCAAGATCCCCGGCACCGCCGAGGGCAGGACGTGGTCGCGGACCATCTGCCACCTCGTCGCCCCCAATGCCAACGCGGCCTGGCGGAGGCTGGGCGGGACGGTCCGGAGCGCCTCTCGCGAGGCGATCACCACGACCGGCAGGACGAGCAGGCTGAGGGTCATCCCCCCGGCCCAGAGCGTCTCGCCGACGCCCCACTGCTTGTGGCCGAAGACCCGGACGAACGCCGCCAGGCCGAGGATCCCATAAACGATCGACGGCACGCCCGCCAGGTTCGCCAGGTTCAGGCCGATCAGGTCGCGGACCCGCCCCGGGCGGGCGAATTCTTCGAGGTAGACCGCCGCGCCCACCCCGACCGGGATCGCCATCAGGGCCACCAGCAGCAGGAGCCAGATGCTGCCGACGATCCCCGCCAGGAAGCCCGACTTGCCGGCCTGGGCCGAGGAGAACCGATTCGTGAGCCCCACCACGCCCGAGATCCCCCCGGGCAGCTTCGCCGCCGAGGAGACCACGGCGCCGACCAGGACCACCAGGATCACCAGGCCGAGCAGGGTCGCCGCCAGGCACGCGGCGCGGAACAGCCAGCCGGCGACTCGCCGTCTGGCCATCCTCGGCTCGAACCGAGACGGGGCCGGGCCGCTCATTGGTAGACCTCCCGGAACCGCCTCAAGATGAAGTTGGAGAGGATGTTCAGGACCAGGGTGATCAGGAAGAGGACCATCCCCACGGCGAACAGGGACAGGTATTCGTCGTCCCGGGAGGCGTCCCCGCCGATCACCCCGACGATATACGCCGTCATCGTCTCCAGAGACCTCAGCGGGTTGAACGTGAGCTGCCGGTTCGACCCGGCGGCCAGGACCACGGCCATCGTCTCGCCGATGGCCCGGCTGATGGCCAGGATGAACGCCGCCATCACGCCCGAGAGGCCGGCCGGGACGACGATCTTGGTCGAGACCTCGAACTTCGTCGCCCCCAGGCCATACGCCGCCTCGCGGAGGCTCCGGGGGACGGCCGAGAGCACGTCCTCGCTCAGGCTGGAGACCATCGGGATGATCATGATCCCGACGACGATGGCGGCGCTCAGGACATTATATTGCTCGACCTTGAACGTCGGCTCCAAAAGCCATTTCAGGCCCGGGGTGACGAGCATCAAGGCGAGGTAGCCATAGACGATGGTGGGGATGCCCGCGAGGAGCTCCAGGGCCGGCTTGAGGACGCTGCGGAGCCGCCTCGGGGCGTATTCGCTCAGGTAGATGGCGCTGAGGAGGCCGATCGGGATGGCGATCACCGACGCCCCGGCGGCGATCACGAAGGTCCCCCAGATCAGGCCAAAAATCCCGAACCGGGGAGGCTCGCCGGCCGGGTCGAGCTCGGTCCCGGTCACGAATGCCACCGGGCTCACGCCGGAGATCGCGAAGAACCGGACGGTCTCCACGCCCAGGACGACGACGATCCCCACGGTGGTCAAGACGGTGATCAGGGCGCAGGCGAACAGGAAGAGGCGGACGGCCACTTCCTGGACGGCCAGCCAGGGAGACGGCCCCCGCCACGGGTCGGGCGGGGGTTCGGCCACGGCGGCGGGGCTCGAGATCGGCGGGTTCTCGGTCACGTTATTTGGCCGCCGTCTCCGTGCCCATGCCGGCCAGGGCCTTGGCGTTGGCCGCCAGGTCCTCGGCCGTGGGGGCGACGTAGCCCCCGGCCTCCGCGAACTTGCCGGCGCCGTCGAGGTAGAACTTCACGAACTTCGCCACCTCCGGCCGCTTCATCGCCGAGTTCTTCACGTAGATGAACAGAGGGCGGGCCAGCGGGCTGTACGTCTTATCCAGGATCGTCTGAGGACTCGGCTCGACCGGCTTCGTGCCCGAGTCCTTCTGGATCGGGACGGCGCGGAGCTTCGACGAGGCCGCGGCGAAGTAGGCGTAGCCGAAGTAGCCCAGGGCGTCGGGGTCGCCGGCCACCCCGGTGACCAGCACGTTGTCGTTCTCGCTCTGCTGGGCGTCCTTCCTCTGGGCCCCGGTCTTGCCGGTGATCTCCTCGGTGAAGAAGTCGAACGTGCCCGATTTGCTGTCCGGCGTGAACAGGGTGATCGGCCGGTCCGGCCAGCTCGGGTCCAGCTCCTTCCAGGTCTTGATCTTGCTGTTGGGCTCGAAGAGCGCCTTGAGCTGGGCGACCGTCAGGCTCTTGACGAAGTCGTTCTTCGGGTTCACGACGATGGTGATGCCGTCGTAGCCGACCTGGAAGCGGGTCCAGGGCATCCCGCCCTTGATCGCGCCCTCCTCTTCCTTCGGCTTGGCCGGTCGGGAGGCATCGACGATGTCGACCTCCCCCGCGAGGTACTTGTTGAACCCCGGCCCCGTGCCGTGGGAGCTCACGATCACCCGGCCCTTGGGGTCTTCCGAGGCATATGCCTCCTGGGCCGCCAGGCTGATCCGGAAGACCGTGGACGAGCCATCGACGACGACTTCCTTCGAGGCCGACGAGGAGGAGGACGAGGCCGTCCCTCCGTCCTCGCCCCCGCCGCACCCGGCGAGGAACAGGGCGGAGACGATCGCGACGGCGGATGACGGACGGAGCCTCATGGGAAGCCTCGAGCAAACGCGGGATTCGGTCCAGGCGGGGCCCGGGGACGGCCCCCTCGCACGACAGTTCGCCCCCACGCTACCCGAATTCCGTGAAGATTTCGGGTAGATGACGCGAGGAGGCGGCGATTTTTGTGAAGATCCGCGGGCCGGTCACGGCGGGGCGTCCGGGGGCGATCCCCCCTCGCCGTCCACCAACCGGGGGAGGGTCACGCGGAAGACCGTCCCTTCGCCCAGCCGGCTCTCCACGCCGATCTGGCCCGAGAGCGACTGGACCAGGTGCTTGACGATCGACAGCCCCAGCCCCGTCCCGCCGAGCTCGCGGCTCCGGGCCTTGTCCACCCGGTAGAACCGCTCGAAGACCCGGGGGAGGTCTTCCCGGGGGATGCCGATCCCGGAATCCGAGACCTCCAGGCGGATCGAGCCGCCTCGGGCGGCGCACGAGACGTGGACCATCCCGCCGTCGGGCGTGTACTTGATGGCGTTGTCGATCAGGTTATCGAGGATCTGCCGGACCGCCTCCTCGTCGGCCAGGACGCGGGCGGAGCGGGGGAGGCCGTCGAGCCGGGCGGTGAAGTCCAGGTCCTTGGCCTCGGCCCGCCCCCGATAGGCCTCGACGATCTTGCGGACCACCGGCGCGATCTCCAGGGGGGCGTGATGGAACACCTCCTGCCCCGATTCCAGGCGGGCGAGGCTGAGCAGGTCCATGATCAGGTGGTTCAGGCGGTCGGCCTGCTCGTCGATCTGGCCGAGGAACCGGCCGTTGACCTCGTCGTCGTGCAGGGCGCCATCCATGAGCGTCTCGGTATACGCCTTGATCGCGGCCAGGGGGGTCTTGAGCTCGTGGGAGGCATTGGCGACGAAATCCTGCCTCATCCGCTCGAGGCGGCGGAGCTCGGTCACGTCGTGGAAGACCAGGACGGCCCCCGGGGGGGCGAGCCCGGCAGGGGCGTCCCCTGGACCGCCAGGACGCGGGCCCCGACGCCTCGGCCCTCGGTCCCGGTCACCACGATCTCGACCCGGTGCGGCCTCGGCCCGGAGAGCGTGGCATCGACGGCGTCCTGGATCTGGGGGCTGCGGATCAGCTCGGCCACCAGCTTGCCGACCGACGCCGGCCCCACGCCAAAGAGCTTCCCGGCCGCGTCATTGGCGAACAGGAGCCGCCTCCGGGCATCGACGGCGATCACGCCCTCGGTCATCCCTCCCAGGACCGCGCCCAGGAGCTGGCGGTCGGCCTCCAGGGTCGCCAGCCGGGCCTCCAGCCTCGGGGCGAACTCGTTGAACGACCGGACCAGGCGATCGAGTCGCCCGAACGGGCCGCCGCGGATCGGTCGGGCCGACCGGCCCGAGGACAGGGCCTCGACCCCTCGGAGCAGGTCCCCCAGGGCCCTCTGCCGGCCTCGGGCCCATCGCCCGGCCAGGACCGCCGCCGGGACCGCCCCGATCAGGCCCAGCAGGACCATCCCTCCTGGAATCATCTCCGCCCCCCGGACCCACGACTCGGCTCTGGACCGGTCCATTCTGATCGGCCGGACTCGGAGGAGGAAGGCCCGACCGATCTTCCCGGGCCGGGCGGCATGCTCACGTCTTCGTGAACATGTTTTCAACCCTGCCGCATGACCGAGGACATGGTCACGAACACGTGAGCATGCCACCCGGCCACGATAGGCCTCCTACCGATGCCGGGGGCCCTTCGGGTGGGCGACCGCCGGCTTCGCCGGATGGTGGACCTCGGCCTTCCTCGCCGGATGGGCCTGGGCCGCGACCTTCTTGCGATGCTTCGCCCTCGCGGCCTTCTTCGGGTGATGCGTCCCGCCGGTCGGCGCGACCGCGGTCGGGCTGGAGGTCGAGCCCGAGGCCGGGGCCGTCCCTCCGCTCGCGGTCGGTGAGGAGGGGGCGGGGGCCGTCGCGACCGGCCCGGGGCTCGCCGCCGGGGGGGCGGGGATGACCGGCAACGGGGTCGGGATCGGCGGGATCGGCGGCGCCGGGGGAGCGGCGGCCTGGACCGTCACCGTCGTGTCGGTCGTCGTGGCGTCGCCGGCCTTCGTGGCGATCGAGACGTGGACCGTGAACGTCCCGGCCGTCGCATACGTGTGCCCTCCGCTGAGGGTCAGCACGGTATGGGCCGGCGTCGGGTTCGCCGATCCGGGGGGCGAGGCCGGCACGTCCAGCAAGGCGACCCCGGCCGCCTCGACCGGCGACCCGTCGCCCCAGTCGATCGTGGCCGAGACGTCCCCCGGCGCCAGCGGAGGGTCGCTCGCCAGGACGGCCACCGGCTGACTCGGGAACGCCTGACCGACGGTCGCAACGCCCGCCAGGCCATAGAGCTTGAACGAGGGCGCCGAGGAGACCGTCACCGGGTCGCTCGTCGAGGCCGAGGCCCCCGAGACGCTGGCGATCGTCACCGTCGCGGAGTAGGAGCCGACCTTCGGGTAGGTGTGGACGCCCAGGATATTGAACGTCGGCGAGCCCGGAGGCGGGGCATTCCCCCGGCTCGGCGGGAACACCGGGATCAGGGTGGCGGGAGTGGCCGGAGAGCCGTCTCCCCAGTCGATCGAGGCCGACAGGTGCCCCACCGCCGACGGGTCCACGCCGGTCCCGACGGCCAGGAGCAGGGGCGACGAGGCCACCGTCGCCTGCGCCGAGATCGGGGCGGACGTGAGCGACAGGGGCTCGCCCGAGACGGCGATCGTCCCGGTGGTCGAGGCCGACGAGCCGTCTTTTCCGGTCGCGGTGATCGTGATCGTGTACGAGCCGGCCTTCTCGAACGTGTGAGAACCCTGGACGACCAGTCCCGGGGGCGAATGGCTCCCCGGAGCGGCCGAAACCGCGGCGAGCGTCCCGGCCGAGGGGGACGAGCCGTCCCCCCAGTCGATCGTCGCGGAGTAATCGCTGAGTTGCGGGCCCGATTCGGCCGTCCGGAGGGTCGCCAGGGGGGCGAAACTCGCCGCCGATTCGGCGGTCGCCGTCAGGGACGACGCGGCCGAGATCGAGATGACCCCGCTCGCCCCGAGCGCATCGGGGCCGATCCGGTCGAACGCGCCGCCGTCGGCCAGGGGGACCCACAGGGCGCCGTCGGGGGCGAGGACGATCCCGGTCCCTCCGGTCTCCGGCAGCAGGGGCTGGACCGAGGCCACCGAGCCGGTCGTGGCGATCCGAGCGACGAACCCGCCCGGGGCGATCCCGTAGACCGCGAGATCGGGGCCCCCGGCGAGCTGGAGAGGCGTCGGGTTCACCCCGAATTCGTCGATCTTGCCGGTCGAGGGATCGACCCGGCCGACGGTCCCCTGCGCCGGGTCGGCGAACCAGAGGCGGCCGTCGGGCGCCTGGGTGATGGAGTTGGGCCCGGAGATCCTCGCCGAGATCGGGAACCGCGTGAGGGAGCCGTCCGGGGCGATCTTGAGGATGGCCGGGACGCCCGACTCGGCCGCCCACACATCGCCGTCGGGCCCGGCGGTCATCGCGGTGACATAAGCGCCCGAGCCGCCTTCGGGGAACTCGGCCACGGTGCCATCGGGGGCGATCCGGCCGATCTGGGGAGAGGCGCCGGCCTCGGCGAACCAGACGTCGCCGTCGGGCCCGAGCGTCAGGTGATCGGGGAGGCCCGAGCCGTCCGGCAGAGGGAATTCGGTGACCTGGCCGCTGGTGGTGATCCGGCCGATCTTGCGGGCGGCCTCGGTGAACCAGAGGGCGCCGTCCCGGCCGGCGACGATCTCGCCCGGGTTCATGCCGTCCCGGGGCAGGGCGAACTCGGTGGAGTCGCCGCCCAGGTCGATCCGGCCGATCGAGTTCTGATCGACGAACCAGATCGCGCCATCGGGCCCGATCGTCGGCGACTTCGGCCGGGCGGTGGCGGAGGCGAGCGGAAAGGTCGTGACGTCGACCGAGAGGACCACGCGAGGCTCCAGGCCGTCGGCCAGCAGACGGCGACGGCGAGGCGATCGCGGACGGAGGGCGTTCTCGCGGCGAGGGGCCGTCATGGGCGACTCCCGGAGCAGGACGAGGCGAGGTGGGGGCTCTAGCGTCCGGGCGAGATAGTTATGATGGGTAAAGTTATCAGGTGATTCCGGGGTCGTCAATTGTGCGGAAAACAATGAGATCGGAATCCGCACGCTTGCATCATTCCGCCAATCGTTCGATCCCTCGATCCGGCCCGGACCGATCGACGGTGGCGACCGTTCGACCCTGGCCCGGACCGGACCCGTTTCTGATAGAATCGGACGACGGTTCGGACGAATCGCCTCGCGGGACGAGGCGTCCCGCGCCGGAGGGCCCGCCGCGAGGGCGGCCCGCGCGGGGCGAGGCGATCGGACGAACCAGGGGGCTCCTGACGTGAGCGACGGCCTGAAGCGGGTTTACGGGATCGACCTGGGGACGACCTATTCGGCGATCGCCTACGTCGACGAGCACGGCAAGCCCGTGATCGTCCCGAACCAGGAGAGCGAGCGGATCACCCCGAGCGTCGTCCTCTTCGACGGCGACAACGTGATCGTGGGCAACACGGCCAAGGAGTCCGCCAAGGTCGAGCCCCACCGCGTCGTCTCTCGCGTGAAGCAGCACATGGGCGACCCCAACTTCGTCTTCGAGCACGACGGCCAGGTCTACAGCCCCGAGGACATCTCCTCGTTCGTCCTCCGCAAGGTCGTCGGCGACGCCGAGATCGCCCTGGGCCTCGAAGCGGACGACAAGATCACCGACGTCGTGATCACCTGCCCCGCCTACTTCGGCACCGACGAGCGCGAGGCCACCGCCAACGCCGGCCGGCTCGCCGGGCTGAACGTCCGGGCGATCCTCAACGAGCCCACCGCCGCCGCCATCGCCTACGGCCTGGAACAGGGCGAGGACCAGACCGTCCTGGTCTACGACCTCGGCGGAGGGACGTTCGACGTCACCATGATCGAGATCAAGGACCGCCTGATCCGCGTGATTTGCACCGGAGGCGACCACCGCCTCGGAGGCGCCTGTGGGACGAGGACATCGTCGTCCACCTCGCCAGCGGCTTCAAGGCCGAGACCGGCCTGGACGCCGACCCGATGGACGACGCCGAGGTCCTCAACGACCTCTTCTTGCAGGCCGAACGGGGCAAGAAGACGCTCACCCAGCGCGACAAGGCCCCGTTCCGCGTGACCCACGCCGGCCAGCAGGCGCGGATCGAGCTCGACCGGCCCAAATTCGAGGAGATCACCAAACACCTCCTGGATCGCACCATCGAATTGACCCGCGAGATGCTCGCCGACGCCAGGGCCAAGGGGGCGACGAGGTTCGACAAGATCATCCTCGTCGGGGGCGCCACGAGGATGCCCCAGGTCCGCGAGCGGATCGTCCAGGAGTTCGGGATGGAACCCGAGACCTTCGACCCCGACGAGGCCGTGGCCAAGGGCGCCGCGCTGTTCGGCCTGAAAGAGGCGCTCCAGGACGAGGTCAAGGACATCCTCACGCCCACCAACCCCCAGGCCGAGGGGGAACACGGCGAGCTCGACCTGGCCGCCGTCAGCGAGGCGGAGGTCGCCGCCGCCCTCGACAAGATCGAGCGAGAGATCGGCTTCACGCTCACGGGGCCGGTCCGCGAGCTGGTGAACACGCAGATCGTCAACGTCCTGTCCAAGAGCCTCGGGGTGGTCGCCCGGGACGCCGGGGGCAAGGACATCATGGTCTACCTCCTGCCCCGCAACGGCGAGGTCCCGATGGAGAAGCAGACCGACTTCGGCACGGACCAGCCGAACCAGACCGGGGTGGACATCCGCGTGATGGCCGGGGAGCGCGACAGCCCCGACCCGTCCGACTGCAAGGACGTCGGCACCGCCCAGCTCTCGCTGCCCGCCGGCCTCCCGGCCAAGAGCCCGATCCGGGTGAAGTTCGCGATCAGCCGGGACGGCCGCCTGAGCGTCACGGCCACCGACCTGACCGGAGGGGCCCAGATCGACGTCGAGTTCGAGACCGAGGCCGTCATGGGGGCCGGAGAGGTCGAGGAACGCTCCACGGCCCTGCGGTTACTCAACGTGTCTTGATGCGTGTTGGCTCGGATGGATGGCATCCGTAGGTTCATCGATGTCTTCATTTCTGGATCGCTACCGGGGCGGCGAGCACGAGGCCGTCTGGGCGGAGCTCATATCCCTGGGCGACGCGGTCCGGGTCGAGCCGGTCCGGGACGACGCCCTCGCCGTGGCCCGGGAGACCATGACCCGGGCCCGGCGGAACGTCGAGGTGCTGGTCGGCCGGCTGGGCGAGATAGGCTATCAATTCCGGGCGTCGCGGGCCGCGGAGTATCGCACGCCGAAGGCGGTCAACCCGTTCACGAAGCCGCCTATGCCCGGCCTGAGCGTGCCGATCCGCCGGGAGATGGTCTTCGGCCCGCCGGGGCCGGAGGCGGCCGGGCAAATCGCCGAGTTGGAGGGCCTGGTCGGTATCCTTCCCCTGTCGGTCCGAGCCTGGTACCGAGCTCGTCGGCGAGGTCAACCTCACGGGCTCGCACCCGAAATGGGATCTTATGTCCCTCGATCCGCTGGTCATGCCCTCGCTGGAACGGGTGCTGCGTGCCAATCGCAAGGTCGCGGCGGGCGAGGCCTCGATCCTGCTCCCGGATTACGTCACCAAGGAGGGCCTCAGCGGCGCGAGCTACTGGATCGAGTTGCCGGGAGAGGGGGCCGATGCCCCCTGGAAGGCTGGAGCGAACTGACGACGGATGTGGAGAAGGCGTCCTTTGTCGAGTACCTCCGGCTCTGCTTCCGCTTCGGCGGCTTCCCCGGATTCGCCCGCCGGACGACCCTCCGGCGACGAGACCGGGCCTTCCTGACGGACGGCCTGACGGCGATTTGAAGCGACATTTTCGCCGACGATCGAAGCCGGATGGATCGTAGTTCCCAAGAATTGTCGAGGGTCCTGATCGCAAATCGTATCGACCTCATCGCAAGGGTCCGGCGACCCGGTCCTCCGTGCGACTCTCGGCCCTTGAAGGCGGGGCCGAGGCCGGCTAGCCTGGGGCCTCCATCCCCTCGCGAGGTGCCCCCATGCCAGGCCTTCGGATGTTTCCCGGCGCCCTGGTCGCCTGTTGCGCGTTCGGCCCCCTCGCGCCCGCCAGGGCTGCCGAGCCCCAGAGGCTCGACTCTCCCGACGGCCGCCTGAAGGTGACCTTCTCCCTCGACGAGAGGGGCCGACCCGGCTTCGCGGTCGCCTTCCGCGAGAAGACGATCGTGACCGGGACGCTCGGCCTCGACTTCGCCGGCTCCGGGCCCCTCCGCGAGCACTTGACTCTCGTCGGGACGCGGCGCAACTCGCGGGACGAGACCTATCCCATCCCCGTGGGCAAGGCGTCCTCGGCGCGGGACCGGCACACCGAGATGGTCGTTTCCCTGGTGGAAGGGGCCCCGCCCCGTCGCCGGCTCGATGTGGCATTCCGGGCCTTCGACGACGGCGTGGCCTTCCGCTATCTGATCCCCGAGACCGAAGGGGGCGCCTCGCTTGTCCTGACCGATGAACTTACGAGGCTGGCCTTCCCCGGCGACCCGACGGCCCGGTATCTCCCCCTGAAGAATTACACGACCTCGTATGAGAACTACTACGAATCCGCGGCGGTCTCGGCGCTGAAGCCGGGCCGCCTGATCGCCCTGCCGATCCTCCTGGAAGGCTCGGGTGGGGACGCGGGCCGGCCCTGGATCGCGGTGACCGAGGCAGGGCTGACGGACTACGCCGGGATGTATCTCTCGGCCGTCGAAGGGGAGCCGGGGACGCTCGCCTCGCGGCTCTCCCCCTTGCCGGGCCGGACCGACGGCGCGAAGGTCCTGGGCAAGGGCCCGCTCGCCTCGCCCTGGCGGGTCCTGATGGTCGCCGACGGCCCCGGCCGCCTGATCGAATCGAACCTGGTGTTCCACCTGAGCGACCCGCCCGCGATCGCCGACACGTCCTGGATCAAGCCGGGCAAGACGACCTTCCCCTGGTGGAACGGCTACGTCTTGGAAGGGGTCGATTTCAAGCCCGGCGTGAACACCGCCACGATGAAGCATTACATCGACTTCTGTGCCGAGCGAGGCATCCCCTACCACTCGCTCGACGGCCTGGACATCGCCTGGTATGGGGGCCCGATCGAGCCCCGAGGCCCGACCGACGTCACCCGCGCCGCCCCGTCGATCGACATGCCCGAGCTCCTCCGTTACGCGAAGGAGAAGGGCGTCCGGCTCCGCCTCTGGATGCACTGGAAGGCCCTCAAGCCCCAGATCGACGAGGCGTTCGCGACCTACGAGAGGTGGGGCATCGAGGGGGTCATGGTCGATTTCATGGACCGCGACGACCAGGAGATGGTCCGCTTCTATCACGAGATGGCCGAGAAGGCGGCGAAGCACCACCTGACCGTGACCCTCCACGGCGCGTACAAGCCGACCGGCATGGAACGGACCTGGCCGAACGTCCTGGCCTATGAAGGGGTGCTCAACCAGGAGTACAACAAGTGGGAATCGACCGAGGGCCGAGGCACGCCGCCCTCCCACAACCTCGACGTCGCCTTCGTGAGGATGCTTGCCGGCCCCCTGGACTACCACCACGGCGGAATGCGGAACGTCCTGCCCGAGTCCTACCGCCCCCGCGACAAGGCGCCTCCCGTCCAGGGGACCCGCGGCCATCAACTGGCGATGTACGTCGTCTACCAGGACCACCTCCCGATGATGGCCGACTACCCGGCCGCGTACCGGGGCCAGGCGGGGCTGGACTTCCTCGTGGAGGTCCCGACGACCTGGGACGAGACGCGCGCCCCCGTCGCCGAGTTCGGCAAGTGCCTGGTGGTCGCCCGTCGGAAGGGGGCCGACTGGTACCTCGGAGGGATGACCGCCCCCGAGGCCCGGGACCTGGTGCTGCCCCTCGACTTCCTCGGAAAAGGGATGTTCCGGGCCGACCTCTCCCTCGACGATCCGGCCGGAGGCCCGACCGCGATCGGCCGGAGCGAGCGGAAGGTCACGGCGGCCGACACCCTCCGCGTCGCCATCCCCCGGGCCGGAGGGTTCGTCGCCCGCCTACGTCGGACCGACCGCTGAATCGCAGTCGCCCCGACCCGGGCGGGCCCCCGATCAGTAGGCCCCCGATCGGCCCCCTCTCTTCCACTCCTCGAACAGGGCGGCGCACTCGTCCTGGAGCAAGCCGCCCTCGACCTTCAATCGGCTCCCGCCCATCCTGGCGAGGTCGGCGGCGGGGATGGGCATCTCGGTGAATCCGGCCTTCTGGGCGTCGGCGATCGTCGCTCCGAAGACCACGCGATCGACCTTCGCCCAGTGGGTGGCCGCCAGGCACATCGGGCAGGGCTCGCAGGTGGAGTACAGGGTGCAGCCGGAGAGGTCGAAGGTCTTCAACTCGCTCGCCGCGAGCCTCAGGGCGTTGACCTCCGCGTGGGCCGTGGGGTCGCCGTCCTTCCAGACGCTGTTGTGCCTCTCGGCCACGATTTGGCCGTCCTTGACGATCACGGCGCCGAACGGGCTCTGGCCGTGGTCGATCCCCCGCCGGCAAATTTCGATGGCCCGTCTCATCGCGTCGTCGTCGTTCATCGCGGAACGGCCTCCGAGACCTTCGGGGAACCGGCCCGGGGGCCGATCGCGGCGAGGATGGCGTCCACGTCGTACACGCAGCCGCCCCAGGTCCCTCCGCCGAGGCCCTGCAAGGCCGCCCACAGCCTCGTATCTTCCGGCAAATCCGGGTCCGGCGCGAGGTTCGGATGCGGTTTTCGGCCCCGGAGGGCCTCGGCGCCTCGTTCGGGGCCGAACTCCGATCCCTCGGCGCCGACGAGGTCGATCGAGCCTTCGAGGTTCACGCGATCGACGACGATCCGGATGAGGTCGCCGTCGCGGACCCGGCCGATCGGCCCCCCGGCCAGGGCTTCCGGGCCGACGTGGCCGATGCAGGCTCCCGTGGACACGCCCGAGAACCTCGCGTCCGTGACCACCGCCACGTGCTTGCCGAAGCTCAGGTGCTTCAATGCGGCCGTGATCTGATAAATCTCCTCCATCCCCGCGCCCATCGGCCCCCGGCCGATCAGGACGATCACGTCCCCGGCGCGGATCGGCCCGGGGCCCTGCCCCTTGATGGCCGCGATCACGTCCTTCTCCCGGGTGAAGACGCGGGCCGGGCCGGTCTTGCGATACACGCCGTCGTCGTCCACCACCGTGGGATCGATCGACGTGCTCTTGATCACCGAGCCGTCGGGCGCGAGGTTCCCCGTGGGGAACGTCACGGTGCTCGTCAATCCTCGTTCGCGGGCGCTGTCGGGGCCGAGGATCACGCCGTCGGGATCGACGCCATCTTGCGCGAACAGGATCTCACGGACTCGCTTCCTCCGCTCGCTGACCTGCCAGGCGTCCAGGGTCTCGGCGATCGTCGCCCCGGTCGCGGTCGTGGCCGATTCGTCGAGCAGGTTCAACGCCCTCAAGTGGAGCATGACTTCCGGGACGCCTCCGGCGAGGAAGGCGCGGACCGTGGGATGATAAACCGGCCCATTCGGCAGGACGCTGACCAGCCTCGGGACCTTCAGGTTGACCGCGTGCCAGTCGTCGCGAGTCGGGCGGCGCAACCCGGCGGCGAAGGCGATCGCCGGGACGTGCAGGAGCAGGTTCGTGGAGCCGCCGAACGCCGCGTGGACGGCCATGGCGTTGGCGATGGAGGCGTCGGTGAGATAATCGCGAGTGGCGAGCCCCTTCCTCGCCATCCCCATCGCGGCGACGGCCGACCTCCGGGCCACGTCCTTCCAGATCGGCTGGCCGGAGGGGGCGAGCGCGGCGTGGGGGACCGTCATCCCCAGCGCCTCGGCCACGACCTGCGCCGTGGCGGCCGTCCCCAGGAACTGGCAGCCGCCTCCGGGGCTGCCGCACGCCCGGCAGCCGAGGTCGGCCGCTTCCTGCAAGGTCAATTCGCCGTGGGCGTACCGGGCCCCGATCGACTGGACCTTGCCGGCGTCCTCGCCTTGAGCCGGGGGCAGGGTCACGCCCCCGGGGACGATCACCCCGGGCAAATCCTTCGCCCCGGCCAGGGCGAGCATCATCGCCGGCAGGCCCTTGTCGCAGGTCGCCACGCCGACAATGCCCTTTCGCCTCGGGAGCGACCGGATCAGGCGGCGGAAGACGATGGCGGCGTCGTTGCGATAGGGCAGGCTGTCCATCATCCCGGTCGTGCCCTGGGTCCGGCCGTCGCACGGGTCGGAGACATATGCCGCGAACGGGACGGCCCCGGCCGACCGGATCGCCTCGGCGGCCTCGCGAACCAGGAGGCCGACCTCCCAGTGCCCGGTGTGGTAGCCCAGGGCGATCGGCGAGCCGTCGGCGTCTCGCAGGCCGCCCTGGGTCGAGAGGATCAGGAACGGGTCGCGATCGACCGAGGCCGACGGCCAGCCCATCCCGGCGTTCTGGGTGAGGCCGAAGAGGTCGCCCGAGGGCCAGTCGCGGAGCATCGCATCGGTCAGGGGGAGCGAGCCCGAGGGGCCCTCGCCGCTCGTCCGGATGGCGAAGAGGTCCGGGTCCGCCTCGTGGTCGAACAGGGGGTCGGGCATGGGGGGAGGTCTCGGGCGGACGGATCACGGGGGATTTCGGCACCATCCTACCAATTCCCGGGGGCCTCGGGCGAACATCCGGGGACGGTTCGGCGTCCGTTCCCCAGATCGGCGAATCCCCCGGGCCGAGTTTTTTCGGAAGGAGAGACGGCCATGCCCCGGCTCGAATATCTCGACGGCCAGAAGGTCTTCGCGATCCATGAGTTCCTCTCGAAGGACGAATGCGACGTCCTGATCGCGGATAGCGAACGGATAGGCTATTCATCCGCCCCGATCTCGACGTCCGGCGGCGAGGTGATGGCGCCCGAGATCCGCAACAACGCCCGGGCGATGATCGACGACCCCGAGCGGGCCTCCTCGCTCTGGGAGAAGGCCCGTCCGTTCCTCCCCGAGGTCCTCCACTCGCAGGGCCTGGACTGGTCGGCCGCGGGCCTGAACGAGCGGCTGAGGTTCTATCGCTATTCCGAGGCCCAGCAGTTCCGCCCCCACTTCGACGGCGCGTTCGCCCGGGCCGACGGCGAACGAAGCCACCTGACGTTCATGATCTACCTGAACGACGGCTGCGAAGGCGGCCAGACGCGGTTCTACGGGCCGAAGATGGTCCCTACGCTGGACGTGTATCCCGAGACGGGCAAGGCGCTGGTGTTCCTCCACCACGTCCTCCACGAAGGGGCGCCGGTCCGATCGGGGCACAAGTACGTCCTGAGGACCGACGTGATGTATCGGGCGTGAGCGGGCTCGCCGGCCGACGGCGGGCACTCCCCTTGGCAATCACGTCGGGATCTGTTACGAATAACGGGCCAGCAGGGAACGCGCACGCAACCGGAGGAGCCGACCCGTGCCCGATTCGAACATCGCCCCGGCCGCCGCGAGCGACGAGGTCGTCGCCGTGACCCGGGCGGACGTCGCCGAGACCGAAGTCATCCCACGATCGAAGTGGGAGGCCCGATTCGACCTGGAGCGTCAGCGAGCCGAGACCGAGCGGCTCCGCGTCCTCGTCGATTTCCTCGCCCGCCCGATCCACGCCCACGGCGGGGCCGACCCCGACCCCGACATCATCACCGCCTACAACCTCGCCGTCGAGGCCGCGCTCCAGGGCATCCGCCGGGCCGCCGTCTCGGGCTGATCCCTCCTCCCCCGCTTGCGATCGATCCCGCTCCCCGATCTGAACTTTCGGCCACCGACCGCTTGCGTTCGGCCGCGCCGATGCTACGCTCGTTCCATCGCACGCCCGGGGGGACGCGACGCCCGTCGCCCCCTCGGCCGATGGCCCCCCTCGCGCCCCGACGAACGACGAACCTTGTTATGCTCGCCAAGCTCTCGTCATATACCCTGGTCGGGATCGAGGCGGCGCCGGTCGAGGTCGAGGTGGACGTCTCGGCGTCCTCCAGCGCCAAGACGGTCCTCGTCGGCCTGGCCGAGACGGCCGTCCGCGAGAGCACCCACCGGGTCGAGCGGGCCCTGGTCAATTCCGGCTATCGTCGCCCGATCGACCGGATCGTGATCAACCTCGCCCCGGCCGACCTCAAGAAGGACGCCGGGGGCTTCGACCTGCCGATCGCCCTGGGGATGCTCCTGGGCAACGGCCAGATGGCCCTGGACCGACCCGGGAACTTCGCCGTGGTGGGCGAGCTCGGGCTCGACGGCGAGACCCGGCCGATCAAGGGCGCCCTGGCGATGGCCCTGGCCGCCGCCGCCGAGAAACGGACCGGCCTGCTCGTCCCCTCGGCCAACGCCGCCGAGGCCGCCGTGGTCGAGGGGATCGACATCCTGCCCATCGGCAGCCTGGCCGAGGCCGTCGGCTTCCTCTCCGGCGGCCTGGACATCGAGCCCACCGCCATCGACCTCGAGGAGGTCTTCCGCGCCCTGAGCCACACCGAAGACGACTTCGTGGACGTCAAGGGCCAGGACTACGCCAAGAGGGCCCTGGTGATCGCCGCATCGGGCGGTCATAACGTGCTGATGATCGGACCTCCCGGCACCGGCAAGACGCTCCTGGCCAAGAGGCTCGGGTCGATCATGCCGCCGCTCTCGCCCTCCGAGAGCCTCGAGACGACGAGGATCTACAGCGCGATGGGCCTCCTCCGCCCCGGCCAGCCGCTGATGGCCGTCCGCCCGTTCCGCTCGCCCCACCACTCCGTGAGCGACGCCGGGCTCGTCGGCGGCGGGAGCACCCCGCAACCCGGAGAAATCTCCTTATCTCACAAGGGCGTCCTCTTCCTGGATGAGTTGCCCGAGTTCAACCGCAAGACCTTGGAAGTGCTCCGGCAACCGCTCGAAGAAGGGCGGGTGACGATCAGCCGGGCCCTGCGATCGACGACGTTCCCGGCCGATTTCATCCTGGTCGCGGCGATGAATCCCTGCCCGTGCGGCTATCGCTCCGACCCTCGCAAGGCGTGCTCGTGCTCGCCTCCCCAGGTGGAGCGCTACCTGTCGAGGATCTCCGGGCCGCTGCTGGACCGGATCGACCTCCACGTCGAGGTGCCGGCGGTCCCGTTCACCCAGCTGGCCGAGGCCCCTCCGGGGCCGACCTCCGCCGACCTCCTCGCCGAGGTCCTCCGGGCCCGGGCGAGGCAGGCCGAGCGGTTCGGCGGCAAGGGCCCGGTCGTCAACGGCCGGATGACGCCCAGGCAGGTCCGCAAGTACTGCTCGCTGAAGCCCGAGGCCGCCAGCCTGCTCAAGGGGGCGATGGAGGAGCTCGGCCTCTCGGCCCGCGCCCACGACAAGGTCTTGCGGGTCGCCCGGACGATGGCCGACCTCGAAACCTCCGACGACATCCAGCCCCACCACGTCGCCGAGGCCGTCGGCTACCGCTCGCTCGACCGGGGCGTGTGGGCCTGAGCCCCTGGGCCGCGGGCGGACTGTCGACGGTGTCCCAAAGCGCCCAAGAGGCCGACGGCCAGCAGGACGACGGCCGCCGGCTCGGGCACCACCCGGTACTTGAGGTCGTCCACGGCGAACTTCCAGCGGTTGGCGTCGGCCGGGGCCGTGCTGGTGATCGTCAGGCTGACGATCCCCTTGAGCGACTTCAGGTCCTCCGTGGCGGAGGAGGCCTCCGGGAGGTTGGCGAACGTGATCGGCTTGAGCGCCTCGCCGTCGGCCGTCGTGCCCGTGATGGCGAAGCGGGTGTCGCCGAACCGCCCCCCCTGCAGGGTGCCGTTGAGGATCAGGATCGAGATCGGATCGACGGGGCTGGAGAACTCGATGGTGATCGGGCGGGCGAGGCCGTCCACGCCGTTGGTGCTGGCGTAGATGGTGGTCGCGTCGAAGTTTTCGGTGGTTGGGTCGCTGAAGGGCTTGGCCGCGTTGGTCAGCAGCTCGCCGTTGGTGAGCGTCGCGGTGATCCCGCCGGTCTGCTTGTCGATCTTGACCGTCGAGTCCTTGATCGCGTGGAAGTTCGCCGGGAAGTCCGCCTTGGTCTGCGGCTTCTCGAAGTCCACGATCCGATCGGCCGGGGCCGGCGCGGCCGCCGTCCCCAGGATCAGGGCCGCCACGGCGCCCAGGAAACCCAGCCTCTTGCCGTTCATGACTCGCCTCCCCGTTTCGGTCCGGGCAAGGGCCCGGACCGTGGCATGGGCAGGAGTCTAACGTCCCGGAGGCGGGGTTGGCGATCGAAATCCACAAAAAGAGGATTTCGCGACAGAGGTGAACGCCCATGGCCAGGGCGGGGGAGCGGGGGCCGACGGGATTGCAATCGCCCCGGCCCGAAGGCTACCCTGGGGCCGATCGGATGCGAGAGACCGAAACGGATTCCGGCCCCTCATGAGGAACCCCGCCATGCCCACGGACGGCCCCGCGCAGCTTCACGCCACAAGCCCCGCCCCGACCGTCTCCGAGGGCCGCCCGGCCGTCTCGGCAACATCCACGGGACGTCGAGGCCCGACGCTCAAGAGGCGGATCAAGGACCTGAGCAAGCGAGGGCTGCGCACCCTGTTCGAGGTCGGGCAGAGGCTCGGCGTGGACGTCTTGCCTCGCCACTTCTATTCCGAGATTCCCAGCATCCGCGAGCTTCGTCGCCAGGCCGACTGGAAGGGGCCGCGGAGCCTGGTCGGGGTCCGCGGGGCCGAGTCCGACGTCCAGTTCGAGTTCCTCGAATCGTGCTGCCGGCCCGGGTTCTACGACCGGCCGAGGCGAGACGTCTGGGGCCCGGCGTGCGCCCGCAACGGCGAGCCGGGGTTCGGCGCGGTGGACGCGGAATTCCTGCTCGCGTTCGTGAAGGCCGTCCGGCCGCCGAGGATCGTCCAGGTCGGGTGCGGCGTCTCGACGGCCGTGATGCTGATGGCCGCCGAGGAGGTCCCCGGCTATCGGCCCGAGATCGTCTGCGTCGAGCCGTTCCCGACCGAATTCCTCAAAACGGCCGACCGCTCGGGAGAGATCCGCCTGGTGGCCGAGAGGGCGCAGTCGGTGGCCCTGGAGACCCTCACGGACCTCGGCCCCGGCGGGTTCCTGTTCGTCGATTCCACCCATGCGGTCCGGCCAGGGAGCGAGGTCAACCGGCTGATCCTGGAGGCCCTGCCCCGCCTCTCGCCCGGCTCGTGGGTCCATTTCCACGACATCTATTTCCCTTACGACTATCAGAGGGGCCTGCTCGACGACGAGCTGTTCTTCAGCAACGAGACCCCCCTGCTCCACGCCTTCCTCGTCAACAACCATTCGTATGTGATCCGCGCCTCGATGAGCATGCTCCACCACGCCGACCCGATCCGCCTCCGCCGTTCCCTGCCCGAGTATCGACCGGCGAGGAGCGACCCACGGCCTGAGGACGTCCGAAGGCGACTTCCCCGGGTCGATCTACCTGGAAGTGGTGTGAGGACGTCCGAATTCCGCAGGGTCCGCGATGGCCGACCATCCCTCGATTTGTGGCCGGATGGTCCGCAAGAGCGGACCCATGCGAACCGGCGCGACCGGCGGAATCGCACAAGTCGGCACGACCGCCCGGCCGATAGGCGGGGTATGCCCGGGGCCTCGCGAGGCCGATCGGGCGACCCGGTCCGTCGGGAGAGTCGCGATGAGGCACGTCCGAGCCCTTCGATTGGAAGCCCTCGAAGGAAGAGTGTTGCTCTCGACCGCCCACCCGAAGGCGGCCCATCCGGTCAAGACGCCCCTGACGCTCGTGGGCACCCTGAACGTGGACGACAAGGCCTCGCAGGCGATCGCCAACCCCGACGGCTCGACGACGACCACCGTGCCGGTCGCCGGCACGCTCGGCGCCCTGGGGAAAGTCCAGGGCGTCTGGAACGAGAACATGGACTCCTACGGAGACGCCACCGGGCCGGACGTCCTCCGGCTCCACAACGCCAGCGGGACGCTCGTCCTGTCGTTCCCCAACGTCAACCCCGGCAAGGCCCGCCCCTTCGGCCCGGGGACGGTGGCGTTTCAGCACAAGCAGAAGCTCGCCGCGGGCACCGGCGCCTATGCGAACGCCTCGGAGAGCGGGACGATCAAGGTCGTGTCCAACTCGGCGAAGACCGTCGTCAAGAGTTTGGTGCTGAGCAGCACCGGCGGTTGATCGATCGGGAGGCCGGCGGGGTCCGTCATTCCCGGCGACGCCGCCGGGCGGCCAGGGTGGCCAGACCCAGGGCGGTCAGGGCCAGCGTCGAGGGTTCCGGCACGGCGTTCGGGACGAACACGAGGTACGCCGGACCGGATTGGCCCGTCGGACCGACGTTGCCCAGGTCGGTCCCCGTCGAGGAGAACGCCCGGACCTTGCCGAAGCCGAAGTCGGCCACGAGCAGGTTCCCCTGATCGTCGAAGGTCATCCCCTCGGGCGCCCCGAAGCCCAAGGCGAAGACCCCGAGGTTCATTCCCGAGGAGGAATACTCTCGCACGCGGCCGGTGCCGAACTCGGAGACGTAGAGGTTGTCCGAGGAGTCGAAGGCGAGGCCGATGGGCGAGCTCAGGCCCGAGGCGAACGTCCCCAGCGAGGTGCCCGTCGAGGAGAACTCGACGACCGTGCCGTTGCCGAAGTTGTCGATCCGGCTGACGTAGAGGTTTCCGGAGGAATCGAATGCCAGACCCTGGGCGCTGGCGGCCCCGACGCTCGCGAACGTGCCCAGATCCGTGCCCGTCGAGGAATACTCGTGGATGGTCCCGTTGCCGCGATTGGCGACGTAAAGGTTGCCGTCCGGGCCGATGACCAGGGCCGAGGGGTTGCTCAGGCCGGTCGAGGCGAACGTCCCGAGGTCGGCGCCCGTGGCCGAGAACTCGTGGATCTCGGACGACGAGGTCACGAAAAAGTTGCCGGACGAATCTCGGGCCAGGCCCACGGGACTGCTCAGCCCCGAGGCAAACGTGGTCAAGTTCCCCGCCGAGTCGATCTTCGCGATCGTCCCGTTGCCGTTCTCGGATACGTAGAGGTCGGCCCGGGCCGTTCCGACGGCTCCGATCAGCAAGCCCACGCCCAGGACGGCCACTCGAAGGCCGCCAAATCGATGGATCGTTCTCGAACGCATGGTCACTGCCTCCCGGGAGACGAACGGTCCCAGAGCCATCGACTCGGCGACGTCGCCATCCACGGCGGAGGCTTGACGGATCGATGACCCGTCAGAGGGTAAGGCATCCTTGCGCGGACCTGACCCGCATTTCTTGGAAGCCGGCATGACCGAATCCGATCGCCGCCTGGCGAGCACGGATCTCGGTGCCGAAAACGACGACGGGGGCGCCGGCCTCGATGGCCCGCGCCCCCGTCGTGGAAGTCGAGGTGGAGGTCTCGATTCACTTCGCCTTGGGCCGGTCGATCCGGTAGACCTTGCCGTCGAGCCTCGACGGTCACGGGTTCCTCGAAGGTCAGGTACTGGTTCATCTCGGCCGATTGCCCCTTGGCCAGGGTGAAATAGGCGTCGCTAAACTGCTCGACGACCGTGGCCTTGGCGTCGTCCTCGGGCTTGATCGAGGAATCGACCCAGCGGTGGTCCTTCAGGTAGAACGTCTTGCGGCCGAGCTGGCGGACGTTCGCCTGGGCCGGCTCGGCAGCCGGGGCCGCGAGCGCGGGACCGGCCGGGGCCATCGCGGCGCCGGGCTTGCCCGCCTTCGCCATCGAACGACCTGCCAACGTCGATCCTCCGGCCCCGAACTTCGCATAGCCTTCGGCCGACGACGCCGGCGCGGCCGGCGCGGCGGGGAGGCCGGCGACCTTGTCGGCGTTCTGGTAGGCCCCCTTGAAGGCCCGTTGCTGGACGCCTCCGGCCCCGCTGACCTCCCCGAGCATGTGGAAGTTCTGCTGGGCCTGCTGGCCGTTCTCCCGGAAGGCGTGGAGCTGGACCCGTTCATCGGCGAGGAACGACGTGTACGGCGTCAAGATACCATACTTCGTCCCCAGGGCCACGAGCTCGTCGGTCAGCTCCTTGTTCTGGCCGTGGAGGTCGATCTGGTCGATGATGAACCCGACCCGGCGGACCGCCCAGAGCCTCTCCACGAAGTCATACGCGCGGTTCGAGCCCGAGCCGGCGAGCTCGGTCGGGAACTCCAGCGTCTGCCTCTCGGTGCCGACTTTTCCCGAGATCTTCACCGTGGTCTTGCCCGCCGTCCGGTAGCGGCCGACCCACACGAGCTGGCCGCCTTCGAACAGGTCGGGCAAATCGCGAGGGTAGGTGCGGTTGAGGTCCGTGCCGGCCATCTCGATCGCCAGGGCGGTCAGCACCGGGCTGCTCATCCTGGCGTAGAACCGGCCGACGTGCGCCTCGATGTCCTCGTCGGGGCGGACGTACTCGCTGGTCCCGGCGTTGCCCCCGCTCAGGCGGTCCAGGAGCCGGGCATTGACGTCGAACCCGACGCCGAAGGCGAACAGCCGCGCGTGGACGCCGTTGGCCTTCTTCGCGTCCTCGGCGATGGCGGTCTCGCGGGTCTCCCCGGCGGTGGGCAGGCCGTCGGTCAGGAACAGGACGTAATTGGGCCGCGAGTCGTCCTTCAGTTGCCCGAGGGCCGAGGTCAGGGCGGCGTCGATGTTCGTGCTCCCGCCCGGCTGGATGTTCTCGACGAACCGGACCGCCTCGGCGCGGACGTCCTTGCTGTAGCGCTGGAGCTCGGGCTTGAACGTCTCCACGCGATCGTCATAGACGACGATGTTGAACATGTCGTCGTCGCGGAGGTTATCCAGGACGAACTTCAGGGCGTTGCGGGCCTGCTCGATCTTCTTGCCGGACATCGATCCCGAGCGGTCCAGGACGAACACGACGGTCTTGGCCTGGGGCTTCACGTCCGGCCTCTTGACCTCGGGGCTGGCCAGGAGGAGGAAATAGCCGTCCTCCCCCTCGCTCGGCCGATAGCTCAGGACCGAGGCGCCGAAGGCCCCCTCGGTCAGCGTGTAAACCAGCCGGAAGTCGGTCGAGGGGATCACGTTGCGTTGCTCGATCTTGACCGTCGCCGAATGGTCGCCCGAGCGGCGGACCTCGGCGTCATAGACCGGGCTGTACAGCGACTTGATCGGGTCCTTGCTGTCGATCGAGGCCGAAAGGCTGAGCCGGGCGATCGGCTTGGCGGTGAACTTCTGGGTCGAGAACGGATAGGAGAACTCGACGACGTCGCGGTCCCGGCGGCAGACCTGGGTGTACCTCATCGTCACCTTGCGCTCGGCCCCGGGAGGGATCGGGAAGACGCTGGTGCGATAGACGCCTCGTCCCATGTATTCCAGCAAGGCCGGGTCGCGCTTGGTGCGGACGATCTCCTCATAGATCCTTCGCGCCTCGTCCTTCGGTAGGAGCCGCCCCGGCAGCTCCCGGCCATCGACCATCAGGACGAAGTTGCCGACGGCGCCGTCTTCGGGCATGGGGAAGAGGTACTCGGCCTCGATCTCGAACGACCCGGGGTTGTGGAAGGTCTGGGAGACCTGGACCTCGGCCACCTGGTCGCGAATCCGGGCCTCGACGGCGACCTCGCGGACCTCATAAGTCCGGTTCAGCGGGACATGGTGCCGCGAATCGACGATCAGCCCCTGGGCGCGAGCCCACGAGGCCGGGGCCGCCAGCGAGGCGACCACCGCGAGGAGCAAAGAGCTTCGACGGAGCATGGCGAGATCCTCCCTGGGCCTCGGGACGCGGGGCGGCTCGGCCCCGACCCTCTTGGACGACCCCCGAGGGCGCACGGTTCCCTCGGGATCGCCCGGGCCTCACCCACGATCACGATCGAGACGGCCGAGCGTCCTCGAAATTCGCCGGGACGCCCCGGATTCTGGTAAGATCGAAGCCATCCGGACCAAGCCGGAGGACCGAGGAGGACCGATCATGTCCACCGAGACCCGCCCGAACCGCCTCGCCCAGGACTTCGCCCTCGAAAACGAGCTGATCCCCCGCGATTGGGCGGGGAAATGGGTCGCCTGGTCGGCCGACGGGCTGAGGATCGTGGGAGTGGGAGAGACGCTGGAAGAAGCCGAGCGGAAGGGGATCGAATCCGGCGAGCCGGGGCCGATCCTGGAACGTGCCCCGGGATTGGATCGCCGATGATCTTCCCCTTCCGCCCCTTTCCGGTCCATCCGTCGCCGGCGTATCCTTCGCCGATCATCCAAAGGCCCGTCATCCCGATCTGGGCCCGCGCCCCGGGACGCTCCCGGGTGCCGTTCTTCGGGCTGCTCGACACGGGCTCCGACGACACCAAGTTCCCCATCGCCGCCGCGGATCGGCTCGGAGTCGAGCTGGATCGATCGCGGCCGATCGTCTTCCGCGGGGTCGGGGGCGTGGCCCGAGGGTACTATGGCGAGGTCATTCTGGAGCTCCGCCAGTCGCCCCGATCGTGGGTGTGGTCGGCCCAGGTCGCCTTCCTGGCCGATCCGGAAGGCTCGGACGACGAGGGGATCATCGTCACCCTCGGCCACGCCGGCTTCTTCCGCTACTTCCACGCGGCTTTCGACTACCAAAGAGGCCGGGCCCGCCTCCGACCCAACGGCCTGTTCGTCGGCCTCGATCCCTCTGAATAAATTCGGAGTGCCGACGAATGACCAGGGGCGGGTGGCTGTCGCCGGCCCGAGAGGGTCGGCATCGCGTCGTCAGAGGGGGCGTGGTCATGGCCGGAAAGAGGTTCCGCGTTCGGATCTGGATGTTCCTGCTGGTCGTGGCGGTCCCGGCCCTGTTGATCGAAGGATCGGGGATGGGCCGGCGTTGGCGGGGGTATCGGCGAGAAGTCGAGGAATCCGCCGTGACGGTCCAGTCCAGCGCGAACCTCGCCCGCGAGTTCACCGAAAAGGCGGCCGAGTTCCGCCTCTGGGCCGCGAAGGAGGACGATCCGGCCCGAGCGAAGGGTTGGATCGACCGGGCCGAGGAGGCCGAGGACCAGGCCGAGGAGTGGGCCGGACTGTCCCGGTACTTCGAGCGTCGCAAGGCGCATTTCGAGGACGCCGCCCGTCGTCCGTGGTCGGCCGCCGGCCCCACACCCATCTTCATGGCCAGTCCCTCCCCCCGGGCGGTCGCGAGGAAGAAGGCGCAGGCGTCGGGCCGATAGGACGGCCGCCCTCCTCCTTGCGGACCGAGCCGGTCCGCTCTAAAGTGGGGTTCCCCCGATCGCTACCGCCAAGGGAACCGCGACGACCGAGGACCCCCGGGAGATGCCCCCTGCCCCGCGATCGCTCCTGACCGGCGCCTCGGGCCTGCTCGGCAGCCACCTCGCCGATCGCCTGGTCGGCCGGGGCGAGACGGTCCGGGCCCTGGTGCGTCCCGGCTCCGACACCCGGTTCCTCGACTCGCTGGGCGTCGAGCTCGTCGTCGGCGACCTGGCCGACCCGGCCTCGTGCGACGAGGCCACCCGAGGGGTGTCGGTCGTCTACCACGCCGCCGCGAAGGTGGGCGACTGGGGGCGATGGGCCGAATTCCAGGTCGGATGCCTCGACGCCACGAGCCATCTCGCCCGCGCCTCGATCGCCAACGGCGTGGGCCGGTTCGTCCACATCTCCTCGACGAGCGCCTACGGCCATCCTCGCGAGGGCGGGCCCCCGGTCGAGGAATCCGCCCCCCTGGGCCAGAACCTCTGGTGGGCCTGGGACTACTACACCCGGAGCAAGGTCGAGTGTGAGCGAATCCTCTGGCGGATGGCCGACCGCGACGGCCTGAAGCTCACCGTGATCCGCCCGAGCTGGCTCTACGGCGAGCGCGACCGCACCACCGCCCGCCGCCTGATCGAGCGAATCCGCCGCGGGGGCGTGCCGTTGATCGGTCCCGGGCACAACCCGCTGAGCGCCGTCTACGCCGGGGAGGTCGCCGACGCCGCGATCCTCGCCGCCGATGACCCGCTCTCCGAGGGCGAGGCGTACAACATCACCGACCAGGGGCCGATCACGCAAAAAGAGTTCCTCGCGCTCTGGGCCGAGGCGTGCGGAGGCCCGCCGATCCGCCAGAGGAGGCGGTATCGGATGGTCTTCGCCGGCGCCTTCGTCCTGGAGGCGATCGGCCGGGCGACCCGCCGCGAGCGCCCCCTCTGATCACCCGCTACGCGACGTGGTTAATGGGCCGGGACCTCGCGTATTCGACCGCCAAGGCCCGGCGGAAGCTCGGATGGTCGCCGTCGATGACCTATCGAGACAGCATCGAGCGGACCGTTCGCTGGTACCTCGACCGCGAGGGTTCGGCCCCCGTCCCGGCCGGAAAATCCGTCCCGGTCGGCCCCGGGGCGTCGAATTCGGGATGACCCGGGCTTGCGACCCGGCAAGCTCTCCCTCAGGATAGGATTGTGCCGATCGGGCGGACAATGTCGCGCCGACGGCCCGACCCAATCCTCTCCCCGCCCGCCTGCCCCGCCCCACCACTTCGAGAGGCCCCTGATGAGCCGATTCCTCAAGACCGGGTGCGCCGCGGCCCTGCTCGCCGCCCTCGCCGCCCCGGCCCTTCGCGCCGACGACCCGCCGAAGCCCGCCGCGCCCGCGCCCGTCCCCTCGCCGAAACCCGAGGACGGCCGCAAGCTCGACGTCGAGACCTACGTGAGCCAGGCCCGGGGCGGAGGCGATTCCGGCGGGTTCAACCCGATGTCCCGATACCGCAACTTCAACGACCTGATCCAGGGCTCCGAACGGATCGACGGCCTGTTCACGCTCCACAAGAAGGACGAGCACCTCTTCGCCGAGATCAAGCCGTTCCAGTTCGACCAGCCGCTGCTCCTGCCGACGACGATCGCCCGGGGGCTGGCGCAAGCCGGCATGCCCATCGGCGACGGCGAGATCGTTTTGGTCTTCCACAAGAACGGCGACAAGGTCCAGCTGATCCGCCGGAACATCCGCTACAAGGCCAGCAACAACGCGGCCCTGGAGAAGTCGGTCAAGCAGAACTACACCGACTCCGTGCTGATGTCCCTGCCGATCCTCGCCATGAACCCGGCCGGGGGGATGAGCACCGTCATCGACTTCTCGGACATCTTCCTCACGAACTTCGCGCAGCTCCCGTTCGGCTTCATGGACCGCTCCCGGAGCGGCTGGCACCGGGTGAAGGGCTTCACCAACAACCTGGAGCTGGAAGTCGAGGCCACGTTCGCCGGAGGGGGCCGGGGCGGCTTCGGCGGCGACGACGGCGTGGCGGACTCTCGCGGGATCACCCTGGTGATCCACTACAGCCTGATGAAGGCCCCGGACATGGCCTATCGGCCTCGGTTCGCCGACGACCGCGTGGGCCACTTCCTCGACACCCACAAGGACTTCTCGATCTCCGGCCAGGACGGCAACTTCGTCCGCCTGATCAACCGCTGGAGGCTCGAAAAGGCCGACCCCCGGGCCAAGCTCTCGCCGCCGAAGAAGCAGATCGTCTGGTACATCGAGGACACCGTGCCCATCGAGTTCCGCCCCCACGTCGAGGCCGGAATCCGCGAGTGGAACAAGGCGTTCGAGAAGGTCGGCATCCGCGAGGCCATCGCCGTGAGGTGGGCCCAGGAAGGCCGCGACGAGTTCGACCCGGAGGACACGAATTACTGCACCTTCCGATGGGTGACCAGCGACGCCGGGTTCGCCATGTCCTGCTTCCGCTCCAACCCGATGACCGGCGAGATCATCGACGGCGACGTCGTGTTCGACGCCAGCTTCCTCCGCGCGTGGAAGTCCGAGTACGCCTTGCTCGTGAACGCCGCCGGCAAGGACGGCCAGGCCGAGCCGATCGCCTCGGGCGAGGTCATCAGCCCGATCCTCGCCGGCAAGAGCGGCTTCGGAAGCGCCTCGATCGGCACCGTGAAGGGCTTCGACGGCGTCTTCGGCCGCAACGCCAACCCGCTGCCCGAGCTGATCCCGGCCGAGTGGGGCCCCCTGCAATATCAGCTCACGAAGCAGTCCGCGCGAGGGACGGCCCGGATGTGCGGCCTCCGGGCCGGGTTGACCGAGGATTTCGGCCTCGCCTCGCTCGCGCTGGCCGAGCCCGGCAAGGACGGCACCCCTCCCGGCGAGCTCCCCGAGGAGTTCCTCGCCCAGGCCCTGAAGGAGACCGTCATGCACGAGGTCGGCCACTCGCTGGGCCTCCGGCACAACTTCAAGGCCAGCACCATGCTCCCGGCCGACCAGCTCCACGACCCCAACGTCACCCGCCAGAAGGGCCTGGTCGGCAGCGTGATGGACTACAACCCCGTGAACCTCGCCCCGAAGGGCACCAAGCAGGGCGACTACTACACCACCACCCTCGGACCCTACGACTACTGGGCCATCGAATACGCCTATTCGACGATCCACGGCGACGAGGCGGCCGAGCTCAAGAAGATCGCCTCCCGGGCGCCCGAGGCGGGCCTCTCGTACGCGACCGATGAAGACCTGATGCTCAACAGCGACCCCCAGGTCAACCAGTGGGACCTCGGCAACGACCCCTGCAAGTTCGGCAAGGACCGGATCGCCCTGGCCTCCGAGCTCCTGAAGGACCTCGACGCCAAGGTCGTCAAGGACGGCGAGTCCTGGACCCGCAACCGCCGGGCCTTCAGCACCTTGCTCAGGCAATACGGCAACGGCGCCGAGCTGATCGCCGCGCACATCGGCGGGCAATCGGTCCACCGCGACCACAAGGGGGACAAGGACGCGAGGGACCCGATCGTCCCGATCGCCGGGGCGAAGCAGCGCGAGTGCCTCAACGCCCTGGTCGAATCGGTCCTCAGCGACGGATCGTTCCAGTTCTCCCCGGCCCTGTTGCGGAGGCTGGCCGTCGAGCGCTGGACCGACTGGAGCCCGCAAGGCGGGTCGGGCGTCGATTTCCCGTTCTTCGAGCGGATCCTGGCGATCCAGAAGATCGCCCTGAACCGCTGCCTGAACCCCCGGGTGCTCGCCCGTCTCGAAAACCAGGCCCTCCAGGCCGACCCGGGCACCGACCCTCTCAGGATGGACGAGGTCTTCCGGTCGCTGTCCGACGGCATCTGGTCCGAGCTCAACGTCGATCCCAAGGCGGCGAAGCTGAGCATCTCGACGATCCGCCGGAACCTCCAGCGCGAGTACACGAGGAGGCTGATCGCCATGGTTTTGGGCGACCGGGGCAACGCCGCGGCGATGGGCGACCTCTACCCGTTCGTCCAGTTCAACACGGGAAGCCTCCCGGCCGACGCAAGGGCCCTGGCCCGGCTCCACCTCCGCAAGATCGCGGAGAAGATCCACGCCGACCTCGACGCCAAGAACGTCGCGATCGACGACACCACAAGGGCCCACCTCGAAGAGACCCAGCACCGGATCAGCAAGGCCCTCGACGCCCAGATCGGCGCCAACGAGCCGTGAGACCCGGTCGGCCCCTCCCGGCCCGACGGCGCCCCTCCCTCGGGGGGCGCCGTCGGGTCGGATCAGGTTTCCTATCAAAAAAAACACGTTACCAGCGGTCACCGGAGATCACCCGTCGCGAGGAACCCACTCATGACCCCTCTCCTCGACCAGGCGATCGACCAGGCGAAGAAGCTCTCGGCTCCGGAGCAGGACGCGATCGCCCGGCTGATCCTTGACCAGATCGCCGACGATCGGGCGTGGGATGAAGCGTTCGCGAGGTCGGGGGACGCCCTCGCCAGGCTCGCCGCCAAGGTCCGCGAGGACATGGCCGCGGGCCGCGTCCGTTCCTTGCGACCGCCCCGGTCATGAATTCGCAGATCACCGAGGATTTCCTCTCCTGCTAGGCCCGGCTGCCCGCGACGGTCCGCCAGCAGGCCAGGCGGGCCTATCGGCTCTGGCGGGACAATCCCTCGCATCCCGGCATCCAGTTCAAGCGGGTCCACACCAGCGAACCCATCTTCTCGGCCCGTGTCGGGATCGGATGGCGGGCCGTGGGACTCCTCGAAGGGGACACGATCCGCTGGTTCTGGATCGGCTCGCACTCCGCTTACGATGCCCTGGTCGCTCGGCTCTGATTTGCTCGCAACGGCGCTCCCTGACCCGCCGCCAAACCGATCGTGGGGTCGAAGATGTCAAAAAAGTTTGGGAGGGTTCGCGGGACGGGGTCGAGCGAGATGATCCGCAAGGCGATGAAGCATCTCTTCTCGCTGACGAAGGAGGAGCGGATCGACCTGATGGTCAAGGCGAAGGCCATGACTCCGGAGCAGGCCGAGAGGGCGAAGAAGAAGTGGACTGAGCTCCAGGCCGAGGCGGCGGAAGCGCCGGGTGAGCCATGACCGCCGACTATTCGCTCCACGTGGAAAATCCCAGGTTCGGGAAGGGCCCTCGTTTCACGGGCCTCGATCCGGATCCTGAGTCTCCCGAGGTCCATCTCCACTGGAATACCGGATACCGAACACGGGCGTTCCTGGCCTACCTGAAGGAGCTTCCCGAAGAGTTCCGGCGAATCCTCTCCGAGGCTCCAGAGGGCCTCCTCATCCCGGGCACCGCGATCCGGGCCGATCCGGAGCGGCAGACCCGGGCGACGATCCCGGTGACTCATTACTACGACCTCGACAAGACGTGCGAGGATTGCGGGCGGCCCTTCGTCTTCTTCGCGGAGGAGCAGAAGCACTGGTACGAGGTGCTGGGATTCGACCTGGCCGCGGACTGCGTCCGATGTCATCCCTGCCGACGGGCCAGGCGGGCGATTGGTCGGAAGAAGAGGCGCTGATGACGAGCTCCTCCCTCGGATCGATCGAACCCCCGAAGAGAGCCTGGAGATGGCGGCCTGCTGTCTCGACCTGATCGAACGCGGGTCGTTCAGCCCGCGTCGTGCCGACCTCGTCCGCCACGTCCTGAAGCGGCTCCCCGAGGAATGCCGATCTCTCGAACAATCCGCGGACCTCAAGCAACGCCTCGCGAAGCTCGGGACGGTAGGGTCCTGATCGCTCGGCCGGAAGATCCCAGGGCCTGGCGGATGGACCGTCCCGCTCAGGGGCCGTCGTCTCGGAGGTTGTAGGAGAACGCCCCGAGCAGGTCGCCCCGGGCGCCCCCGTGGCAGGCCACGCATCGCTTGAGGCTGCGGATCGCGCCGAGCATGCGGACGCCTTCGGCGCCTCGGCTGGTCTGGAGGTCGTCCCCTCCGCGGAGGGTGTCGAGTCCGACGCTCTCGAACGGGTCCAGGGGGCGGGTCCGGAGGCCGTCGAGCCGGTCCATCCTCGGCAGGCTGTCGGAGACGTACACGGCCGGCTCGTCGTGCTTCAGCAGGCTGACGAGTTCGAGGGTCTGGACCTGCCATCGCGAGTTCGACGCGGGGACCTCGTGGAATCGGTGGGGCTCGAACCCGGCGACGTGCCGGCGGTCCTTCAGGAAGCCGAAGCCCCGGGGATTGACGAAGTCGAGGATGCTGGCGTCGAGCATCGGGCCGAGCGGGGCCTCGTCGTCGGCGGTCAGGCGGCCGAGCTCGCCGGGCGACCAGGGCATCGAGAAGCGTAAGCCCGGCTGAGGCGGGACCGGCCCTTTCCTCAGTCCCATGGCCAGGCTCCACTCGCTCGGTCCTTGCATTCGCATGACGCCGAAGCCCGGGCTATGGATGAAGAGAAAGAGCTTCTCCTCGTGAATTCGACCCAGATCGCGTTCCCGACGACCCCCCCATCGATCGACCTCGTCGAGGATCTTCGTCTCCAGGCGGGAGAGCCTCTCGGCGGAGGCGGGAGTCAGGATCGCTCCCCGAGACATGCCATCAGGCCGGGGCAGTCGGGCCTCCATCGACTCGTAGGGATAGCGTCCTCGAAGTCCCCCGGACGAGCTTTGAGAAGACAGCACCACGAGACTCATCACGCCATAGGCCGCGACCGTGGCCCCGCACGAGAGGGCCGAGAAAAACGCCGGGCCGCGTTTCGTCGCTCGCCAGATCAGCAAGGCTCCGCCGAGCAGCACGGCCTGGAGCGCCACGGTCGGAAACATGCACCCGACGAACAACGGGAGGGCCGAGAACACGACGCCGATGCCGACGATCGCCGCAGAGGGCCGTCGTCGAGCGCCCCAGGCCACGCCGTTGACGATCACGAGCAACACGGCCGAGACCATCAACGAGACGTAAAGCATCGCTCGCGGCCCCCGGCCCGTCAGAACGGCACCGTCCCGCCGGTGGGAGCCGGATTCGGCCCGGCGGGGGCTGGCCCCGGTTGGGCTTCGAGGTTCAGGACGCCTCGGAAGCCGAGATACGGCAGCTTCGCGTCGGGCCTCATCCCGGATCGCCAGGAGGCGTCCCAGCCGTTGGAGCCCCCCTTGATCACGACCTCGGCGAGCTTCGACTTCGTCTGCGCCGGGCCTTGCGGGTTCGTCGCCGGGGCGTTCTTGAACTGGGCATAATAGCGGATGTCGAAGAGATCATTCGTCCATTCCCAGGCGTTGCCGGCGAGGTCGAAGACCCCGTAGGGGGAGAGGTCGCTGGGGAACGACATGACCGGGTCGATCTGCTTGTTCTGCCTCGGGCGGTCGAAGGCTGCGGGGGCGTTGCCCCAGGGGTGGACGCGGCCGTCGGTGGTCCTCGCGGCCATCTCCCACTGGGCCTCGGTGGGGAGCGTCTTGCCGGCCCACTGGGCGTAAGCCTTGGCCTCCGGCAGCGAGACCTTCACGGCCGGCCGGTCGCGGTCGTCGCCGGTGGCCTGCTCGCCCCTGGAGAGCGCGAGCTGGCGGACCGTGACCTCGTGCTGGTCGATGTAGAACGGCGAGAGCCGGACCTTGTGGGCGGGCTTCTCGGGGGCGGGGCCGTCGTCGCGGCCCTGGGTGAACTCGCCCCCGGGGATGAAGATCATCGCCGAGCCGTCGCGGTCGCAGGTGATCTCCAACGGCCAGCCCGAGGCGTGGACCCCGGCCTCGTCCCTGGCGTGGAACCCGGGCGGGACCGCCCTGGCCTCCACCTCGGCCTTCGGCAGCCCCACGCCGGTGGGCCGGTACGGCTCGACGTACCCGCCCGTCGTGTTCTTCGGCAGGATCGCCGGGCTCGCGTTGGGCATGGGGGCCGACGCCGGGCCGATCGAGACCTCGGCCGTCTGCCGGGTGGTCGTCGCGGCCTTCGGAGCGTCTTCGACCCTGGCTTCCTCGGAGGGCAACTCGGCGTCGGCGTCCATGGCGTTCGAGTTGGATTTCGACTTCTCGGGCGATTTCGACTGGATCTTGGTGGCGACGACCGCCGGGCCTCCCACGAAGAGGGGAAGGCCCTGCTTGTACCGCTCGCGGCACTCGGCGACGCGCCTGGCGGCGTCGGTCCGGGGATACTCGGCGTCGATCTTGTCGAGCCGGTCGAACGCGAGGTCGAGCTTGCCGGCCTTCTCGAACTGGCGGGCGTCGTCCAAAAGCGACTTCGCGAGCGATTCGAGCTCGGCTTGCGGCCTCTCGGCGGGCGCGGGCCGGGCGACCTCGGGCGAGGCCCCTCCGGGCTCGGCGGAAGGCTCGGCCGACGAGCCGGGCATGGCGGACCGGACGATCACCACGACCGCCAGCACGATCACCGCGGCCAACCCGGCGCCGACCATCAGCCGCGTCTTCCGCCGGGAGTCGAACGTCTCGGATTCGGGCGTGGCCTCGATCAAGGCGCCCTCGCCCTCCTTCGGCCGGATGGGGCGGGGCGTCGCGGGCTCGGCCCGTCGCTCGGCCTTCTTCGGTTTGGGACTCGGCGAGGCGGACGCGGACGGCTCGGCGCCGAACGTCTGGATCTTCGGCTTCGGCTTCGGCTTCGCCGGGACCGGCTCCGCGGGACGATCTCGAGGGGGCGAATCCGGCGACCTGGCCGCCGGTTTCCTCGTCGCAGGCTCGGCCGGCTCGGGCAACGCGCCCTCGGGCGGCTGGTAGACGATTCGAGGCAAGACTTTCGGCGGTTTGGGCGGCGGGGGGGCCTCGGCCTCGTCGAGCGGGAGGTCGGGATCGACCAGGGGGATCTCGTCCTCGTCGCCCAGGTCGGCCATGCTCGGGCCCTCGATCCGACCAGACATCCTCATCCCATCCATCCAGCCTACCGACGGCGATCGGCGATCACAAGGCGCGATCCCCGGCCGGCCGGCCGGCTCGCGGAGGATGCCCCAGCGCCTCGCGCTTCTCGTCCAGGAACCGCAGGTGATGCCGGGCGTGGCGGATCGCCTGGAAGACCAGTTGCCGGACGCTGACCACGCCCGAGGCGCTGTGCACCCCCTTGCGATGCCACGCCTCGGCCGGCTGCCCCCGCAACACCCGGCCCACCCGCCGCCTCAGGGCCGAGAACACCGCCATCTCGTCGGCCAGGTCCAGATCCGGATACCCCAGCCGCTCGGGATACGGCGACTCGTCCACGCTCATCAGCAACGGCCGATTCTCGGCGAGCGTCCTCAGGATGCGCTCGCAGAAATACACCTCGGTATCCGTCACATGGGCCACCAGCTCGATCGGGCTCCAGCGACCGGGGACGGGCCGAGTTCGAATCTCCTCGGGCGAAAGCCCGTCCAGGGCGGCCAGATACTCATCGGCGCCCCGCTCGAACGCGTCGATCAGCTCCGACGAGGAGACCGCCGGGTCGTCCCTCTGCATCCCGGCCATGTAATCCTTCTCGATCATGGGAGGCCCCCCCTTCCGGCCAAACTCTGGACGCCCGAACACGCCGGGATCGTACCATGTCGGGGGCTTGCGGGAGAACTCCCCCGCCTTTCGACGGTCTGGCCCTCGGCCTTCGGGACGGATAGATTCGGGACTCGCCCCCGAACCGAATTCCCGGACCTTCGCGAGCTTCGACCATGCGTCGCCTCTCCGTCCTCGCCTTCGCCTTCGCCCTGATCGCCTCGCCGGCCCTGGCCGACGACGAGTCCACCCCGTTGCTCACCAGCGACGACCTCGACCAGCTCGCCCTGGTCGGCATCGGACCCGAGACGATCAAGATCGTCAACAAGGAGGTCCGCAGCACGGGCAAGCCCAACGGCTATTTCGCCACCAAGAACGAGTACACGAATTACGTCCTCAAGTTCGACTGGATGTACGAGAGGCCCGAGGGCTTCAAGGACGGCGACAAGTTCGACGGCAACAGCGGGGTCCTGCTGAACATCGTGGCCCCTCACAAGGTCTGGCCCAAATGCATCGAGGCGCAGCTCGCCTACAACGAGGCGGGCCACGTCTTCGCCATCAACGGCGCGAAGTTCGTCGGCAAGACCGACCGCGACGCCCTGAAGGCCGCCATGAAGCCCGTCGGCCAGTGGAACGAGATGGAGATCTCGTGCAACGCCGGCAAGATCGTCTGCATGCTCAACGGCAAGAAGGTCGCCGAGGGCACCGGGGCCGACCCCGCCGGAGGCTCGATCGGCTGGCAGTCCGAAGGCGGGCCGATGCGGTTCCGGTTCCTCCGGATCAAGAAGCTCGACTGAACAGGCGGACGATCCCGAGCCCCGGGTGGCATGCTCACGTCCGCGTGAGCATGTCTTCAGGCCGGGCGGTTGTTTCGCATTGACGTGGGAGCCGTGACGATGAATCTCCCCCGCCCGGATCGTCTCGCGTGGTCCGTGGTCCTGGCCCTCCTCGTCGCCGGGCCCGGGATTTCTCGGGCCGGCGAGGCCGAGAAGGCCCTGGGGGTCCTGCGGACCTATTGCTACTCGTGCCACGGCAAGCTCGGTCGCGACGAGGGCGGCCTGAACTTCGCGATCGACGGCCCTCGGCTCGTCCGGAGCGGCCTCGTCACGCCGAAGGAGCCCGAAAAGTCCCGCCTGCTCGCCCGGATGGCCTCGGGCGAGATGCCGCCGGCCGCCGATCCGCTCGTCCCGGACGAGCCTCCGCCCCGACCCTCGCCGGACGACGTCGCGACGGTCCGCCGATGGATCGCCTCGGGCGCGGAGCCGGCGGCCCTCGCCGTGTGGAAGTCGATCGCCCCGGGCCCGAGCGAGGCCGCCCGCCTGATCGAGTCCGACTTGAAGACGGCCGCCGAGGCCGACCGCCGCCACTTCCGCTATTTCACCCTGGCGAACCGGGCCGCCCTGGGCGACGGCGAGGACGCCTTGCAGGGCGCCGAAGCGCCCTGGCCAAGCTCCTCAACGGCCTCTCCTGGCATCGTCGCCTCCGCAATCCCTCGCCCGTCGATCCGGGCAAGACCCTCCTGAGGATCGACCTCCGCGATTTCCTCTGGGACGCCGACCGTTGGGAGACACTCGTCCGGGCCGATCCGTATGCCATGCCCCTGGAAGGGCCGTCGGCCCCGGCCGTCGCGGCGAGGACCGGCACCGATCGGCCGATCGTCCGGGTTGACTGGTTCCTCGCCTCCGCCTCCCGGGCCCCCCTGTATCACGAGCTCTTGAAGCTGCCCAACTCGATGGCGGAGCTGGAAAGCCGGCTGTTCGTGAAGATCGACGACGACCGCAAGAACGGCCGGACCGCCCGAGTCGGCCTCACCGGCTCGACCGTGACGCCCCAGGGTCGCGTGATCGAGAGGCACGATTCGGCCTTCGGCGCGATGTGGAAGACTTTTGATTTCGCCGACCGTCAGGACGTCCGCACGCGCCCTCTCGGGCCCGGCGACGGCCCCCACGACTTCCGCTCCGGAGGCGGCGAGGCCCTCTTCGAGCTGCCCAATGGGATGATCGGCTTCTTCGTCGCCTCGGCCGACGGCTCCCGGCTCGACTCGGCGCCGACGGCCCTCCTCCGCGACCCGAAACGGCCGACCGTCCCGGTCGCCAATGGCCTTTCCTGCCTGGGTTGCCACGCGACGGGGCCGATCGCCGCGACGGACGAGGTCCGGCCGTCCCTGGCGAAATCGAACCTGCCCGACGACGTGCTCGATGCCGCCGACGACCTGTATCCCCCTGCGGACCGGCTGGCCGAGCTCGTGCGGAACGATTCGGCCCGCTACGCCCGGGCCGTGGCCGAGACCGGCGCCTTCGCCGGCCCGACCGAGATCATCGCCACCCTCGCCCGCGAGTTCGAGGCCGACGTGACGCCCGAGACCGCCGCGATCGAGGCCGGATTGGCGCCCGACCCCCTGAAATCGCTGATCGGCCGGACGCCCCGCCTGTCCCAGGCGCTCCGCCCTCTGACCCAGGGCCAGAGCGTCCGCCGCGAGGCGTTCTCCGAGGCGTTCCCCGCGCTCGTCGAGGCCAGGTTCCCCGACGCCTCACGCCGGCAGACGATCGTGGAGCGCCGCCCGTCGGCCCCAGGTCCGCAACCTCAACCGCAGCCGCAGCCGCCGAGGAACGACCCGGCGCCGGCCCCGAAAATGGCCGCCAATCCGCCCAAAGGGACGAAGCCCGGCGCGAAGGGGCGGTATCCGGCCGAGAGGCTCGACGCGATCCCCGAGAACGTCCGATCGGACGACCGCGAAGGGTTCCGCGACGTCGCCCCGGAGGGCGCCCTGCTCGTCGGCCTTCGCGTCCGCTACGGCGAGTTCCTCGGCCGGGCGAAGGTCGGGGCCGTCCAGCCGATCTATCGCAAGGGGACCAAGGAAACCAGGGGCGAATGGCACGGCGAGGCCCAGGGGGGCGAAGGCGAGGCGATCGCCCGGCCGGGCTACGCCATCGGCGCCCTGAACACGAGGACCGGCCTGCTCGTCGATGGCTGCCAGGTCGTCTTCATGAGGATCAAGGGGGACCGCCTGATCCCCGAAGATAGCTACAACGCCCCCTGGCTCGGCGACACCCAGAACGGGGGACCGAACTTCATCCTCGGCGAAGGCCGGATCGCCGTCGGAATCCACGGCCGGGCCGGCCGAGAGCTGAACTCCCTCGGCCTGTTGTTGCTCAAGTGATCGCGCCGGGGAGGGCCGTCTCGTAGGACAGGCCTCGGCCTGCCGTCCCCCGGATCGGCAGGCCGAGGCCTGCCCTACGAAGACCCGATGCCGCCTCTCGCGATCGAAGACCGACCGAATCGGCGTGATCCGCGGTTGCCGAAGGCCCTCCCCGATCCCGTTCGAGCGGTCTTTCCATTCCCGATCACCGGCCCAGCCGGCCCCGGCTCCTCGGGCCGATCGGGGGTCGGGCGGGGATCGCGCCTCGGGAGGGGAGCCTGGGCGTGATCCTCGGGCCGATGCCGAAGCGGTCGTGGAGGCTCGGGCGGTTCCCTCCGGCCCCGGGCGGCTCGACGAGGATCACCACGGCGTCCTTCGGGTTCGACTGGACGCCGTCCCTCAGGAGGGCGAGCAACGGGCCGGGCACGTCCGTCTTGAGCGTCGTCATCAGCGAGGAAACGGCCTCGAAATGCGCCCGGCGGAGCTCGACGGACCGGTTGCGCATCGCGTTCGGGTCCGACGGGCTCCCCTGCGCGACCTGATCGGTCATCGTCTTCAAGTCCGCATACGTATTGGAGAGCTTGAGGATGCCCTCGCGGACCGGGTCGGGGTAGTTCTTCGAGTCGTGGGCGACCTGCCTCGCCTCGTCGCGGAGGTTGGCGAACAGCGTCCGGTCGAGCGAGCCGAGCGCCTCGAGGGCCCTGGGTCGGTCGATGACGTTGGCGAGCATCCCCTCGACGGCCGCGACCTGGATCGCCCCCCCGGCGGTCAGGAGGCGGAACGCCAGGGGGAGGCGATGGCGGGCCCGGGTCGCCTGCTTGTCGGCCGCCGAGAGCGTCGCGAGCTTCGCCACGGCGTCGTTGAGGTCCTCGATCGGGATGCAGAACGCCACGCCCTCCTGAGACGTCGCCTTGAGGGTCGCCACGCCGATGACCTCGCCCCGAGAGTCGAGCACCGGGCCGCCGGAATTGCCGTGGTTGATCGCGATCCCGAGCTGGTAGAAGTCCCGGCCGTCCACCTTCGTCTGGACGCTCAGGACCCCTCGGCTCACGGCGTTCTCCAGGACCCCGCCCTCGTCGCCGAACCCCGGGCTGCCGATGACCGTGACGTCCTCCCCCTTGCGATACAGGAATCGCGAGGCCAGGCCCAGCGGCGGCAAATCCGTCTTCACGGCCAGGAACGCCAGGTCGCGCCTGGGGTCTTCGTAAAGCAAGTCGACCGAGCGAGGCCCTCGCCCGTCACCCGCCGCGGCGGGGAACATCACTTCAAGATTCGAGAGGAACTCATCGTCGATCACGTGGGCATTCGTCGCGATGACGCCGGGCCGGATGACGAACCCGGTGCCGCTCGACACCCTGCCGCGGATCAGGGCGATGGAGGCGTCGCATCGCTCGACGATCTCGGCGGTGGTCAGGCTCCGCCCGGCGGCGGGAGGCGGGGCGGGCCCGGGGGTCGGGACCGGCCAGGGCGCCGGCGAGGCGGCGATCCGGGGCGGAGGCGAGGCGGGCTTCGCCTCGTCCTTCACGATCGGATCGGGCGGGAGCAGGACGGGCAAAGCCTCCTCCGCCACCTTCGCCGGGACCTCGGGCGGCGCGATCGGGAGCTCGGGAAGCGTCCCCTGGGCGACAACCTCCGGCCTCGCCGGCGGCCCCTCGGGCTTCCGAAGCAGGAGGACGGCGACCAGAGCCACCAACCCCACCAGGACCAACCCGCCGCCGCCCAGGACCGGAACGACCCAGCCCGGCAACGCCGGCGCCGGCGGCGGATGGAAAGGCGGGGCCGACGGCCTCGGCACCCCCAGCCGCTCGGGATGAATCGGCTCCGGTTCCAATTCCGGTTCCGGTACCGGCCCCGGAATCGGCTCCGACCCGTTCCCGGGGACCCTCTGGAGGACGAACCGATTGTTGCAGGCCGGACAAACCACCCGCCGACCCTCGGCCGACTCCGGCACCCGCCCGGTCCGGCCGCACGTCGGACAAAGGATCGAAATATTCATCAACGCCCCATCCCAGACCTGGCAAGGAGGATCGGGGCGCCCCGGGCCCCGTCGGTTTCCCGGATTGGAAAGCCTACGACCCTCGCGGGCGACGGTCAAGGAACGCATCTGGTGCTTCCTCGCGATCGCAGCATTTCTTGAGGACCGGGTCGATCGTCCATTTGGACCGAGAGTCCTTTGGCCACCCTCGTCTCCGGCGCTCGCGGCGACGAGGCGAAGCGGCCGGTCCCGCGAGACGCCGAGACGCTGGTGCCTTGTAGCTTGCATTTCGTCGGTAGTGTCACTACACGGACCGATGGTCGCACGTTCAGTTGGAGGATGCCATGACGATCCTTGGTCGAGGCGTCTATAGCCTCCCGGAAGCGGCTCGACTGACGCAGCTTCGACCGGCCCGGGTTCGCGCCTGGTTCCGTTCCGACGCGGACGGCCAGGACGGCACACCCGTCTTTCAGAGCGACTATCCCCCGGTGGCGGGCGAGCGAGCGATTAGCTTTCTCGATTTGATCGAGGTCTGTATCGCCGGAAAGCTGCGGTCCGCCAACCCACCGGTGTCCTTGCAACACATCAGAAATGTCCACGGCACATTGTCTCGTGAGACCGGCCAGGACCATCCCTTCTGCACACGGGAGATCTACCATGGCGGAGGCCGGATCTTCACCAGACAGTTCACCGACCGCGAGTCCCATGCCGTCATCGAACCCCTCACTCATCAGGCGTATCTTGATGCGGTGATCCTGCCCTTCCTCCAACGGATCGACTACGACGAGGTCACGACGCTGGCAAAGTTGTGGAGGATCGCCGACGGGGTCGTGATCGATCCGACCCGATGCTTCGGCAAGCCGATCGTCGAGGCGGCCGGGATCGCGACCCGGGTGCTCGCCTCGGCCTTCGAAGCCAATGGGAGAGACGCCCAGCGGGTCGCGGACTGGTACGCGGTCGCTCCGGCGGACGTCGTCGCGGCCGTGGACTTCGAACGAAGGCACGCCGCGTGATGAAGCTCTTCTTCGATCGCAACTGCGTCGTCCGCACGGCACGCATGTTGTCGATCTTTGAATGGCCGTCGGGGCATCACGTCCGGCATCACGACGACGACCCGCGGTTCACCAGGACCAGTCGGGACGCGGAAATCCTGACCGCCCTGCACGACGAAGCCCCGGACTGGGTCTTCGTCGGGGGCGACGGCAAGATCCTGAGGAACAAGGCCGAGCTGGCGGTCCTGGCCGAGACCGATTTAAACTATCTGGTATTGAATCATGTCTGGTGCAACAAGCGAATCGAGGAGACTTGCTGGATGCTGATCAAGGGATGGCCGAAGATCCTGGCGGAGATCGAGCGGCTGCGAGTCCATTCCATCCTGGAATTGAAATTCAGCACCGCCGGAAACGTCGAAAACCTGGGTCCGACCGCCAGCTTCCGACCTCGACGTGGGTAGCCCACCCGCTCCGACTCGTCGCATTCGCTCCCTGGCCTTCGGTCACGGATCGTCTCTCCGCCGGGTCGGGCAACCCGGCTCTTGACTCCCCGATCCTCGCGTTCACCGCCCCGCGATCGCGATCCGCTCCAGGAACTCGGCGTTGCTCTTGCCCTTGCTCAACTGGCGGAGGAGGCCCTCCATCGCCTCGACGGGCTTCATGTCGGCGAGCGTGCGCCTGAGGAGGTTGACCCGGGCGAGGGTGCTGGGTTCGAGGAGCCGCTCTTCCTTCCTCGTGCCGGACTGGTTGACGTCGATCGCCGGCCAGACGCGGCGGTCGGCCAGGCGGCGGTCGAGCACCAGCTCCATGTTGCCGGTGCCCTTGAACTCCTGGAAGATCAGGTCGTCCATCCGGCTGTTGGTCTCGACCAGGCAGGTGGCCAGGACCGTCAGCGAGCCGCCTTCCTCGAAGACCCGGGCGGCCCCGAACAGCTTCTTGGGCACGTCCAGCGCCTTGATGTCCACGCCCCCGGACATCGTCCGGCCGGAGTTCGAGCCCTTGTTGTAGGCCCGGGCCAACCGCGTGAGGCTGTCCAGGAGGATGAGGACCTGGCCCCCCCCCTCGGCGATCCTCTTGGCCCGGTCCACGGCGAGCTGGGCCAGCCGGATGTGCTCCTCGGGGGCGTGGTCGTTGGAGGAGGCGACGACCTCCCCCTGGACCGATCGCTTCATCTCGGTGACTTCCTCGGGCCTCTCATCCACCAGGAGGACCATCAAGTGGACCTCGGGATGATTCCTGGCGACGGCCGAGGCGATCTGCTGGAGGAGGACGGTCTTGCCCGTCCGGGGCGGGGCGACGATCAGCCCTCGCTGGCCCTTGCCGACGGGCGTGAGCAGGTCGATCACGCGGGGGCCCAGCGGCTCGGCGCCGGTCTCCAGGCGGATCGGCTCGTGGGGGTCGATCGCGGTCAGGTCGTCGAACCCGGGGCGGGCCAGGTACTGGTCGGGGGCGTTCCCCTCGATCTCGGTCAATTCGGCGAGCTTCGGCCCCTGACCCCGGGAGGCCGGCTCGACCGTGCCGGTCAGCCGGGCGCCCTGGCGGATCCCGAACTTCTGGAGGATCGGGCCGCCCACATAAACGTCTTCGGCCGCGACTCGATAATTGCGCTTCGGGTCCCGGAGGAAACCATGCCCCCTCGGGTGAAGCTCCAAAACACCCGTCCGGGTGCTCTCGGCGGTCGTCATGGGATGCGAACTCGCGACGGGGGCCACGATCGAGGGGCCCGCCCGGGCTCGAGCGAGCCGGAGGACCGGCCTTCCAATCGCTCCTCGGGGGACGACGGCGGGCCGGAGGATCGGGGGGTGGACTCGGGGGATCTCGGAGAGGCTCGGGGACGCCCCCCAGCATACCGCCTCCGCGTCGGCCCGTCCATCGCCGAGACTCCCTCCGCCTCGCACTCCGCCGGACTCGGTGATACGATGGACGGGAAGGGACGACGCCTCGTCCCGAGACTCACAGGGCCGACCGGCCCGAAGGGGGGAGCCGTGGAGATTCGCTCGCGACGGTCCGCCGGATTGGCCCTGATCGTATCGGCCGGCCTGCTCGCCGGCCTCGGCTCCGCAACGGCCCAGGCCCAGGCCGTCCACCCCAGCGACATGCTCCGCAGCGGGATGGCCCCGAAATTCGCGCCCTCCGGCGACTGGGCCGAGATCCTCACCGTGACCCCCCGATGGCTCGTCATCCAGAACGCCTCCGGCCAGCAATTCCCGGTCTCCGTGGATTCCATGGGCCTCTTCGTCATCCGATGGCCCATGGACCCGACCGCCATCAGCCCGGCCGCCCTGGTCGAGACCACCGGCGTCCAGCTCGGCTCGCACCGGATCAGCACCGACCACGTCGACGTCTTCGAGGGGACCGCCCGCAACCTCGTCCAGCCGATCTTCCAGGAAATCATCGGCTTCGGCCGGACCCCCACCTATTTTGATATCCAGGCCCAGAACAACTACGGACGCTTCATCCCCCTCCTGCCCGGAGAGGACCAGATGCCCGTCCGGCTCCACATCGTCGGCCCGGCCGTCGGCCTCGATCCGCTGAGCATCGGCGCCTCCGGGAACGTCGCCGTCAGCGTCTTCCCATCCGGCTCCGGCCTCTTCTTCAGCCAGGTCACCCCGGGTTCCGTCGGCTACCTCCGCCCCGGAGACCTCGTGTATTACGTCCCCACCGGAATCGCCCCCAAAACCCTCATCCTCTCCCAGATCGTCGCCTACAAGACCATGTCCTTCTCGCAGTTCACCCCCTGACCCGACGGAACTTGACGACACTTTTCGGCGGAAAAGTGGCGATTCGCCTTGAAAACAAGGGGATTCGGGCGCGCAGTCACCGATGCGCGCAGAGGCTGGCTCACGTATTGGATTTCGGATGCCTCGAGCCGAAACCCTTTCCGGGAATCAACCTGCGGCCGCCGTGCCTCGAGGCCCGAGGGTCGGCAAAGCGCCCGGAACGGGGACCATTCGGGCGGCCCTCGGCGCGTGGGGTTTGCCGGGGGCGTGTCACCCAGATTCTTTCATGAAATCCGATGTCCCATTCACGATTCGAGCGATCCGTGAATGGACGGGCACGATTTCGGGTGATCGCCGGGCCGGGCCCTCGCGATGGTGACTGAGGAGGGGACGGGCATCCGGCCGGGCGCCGGAGGTCCACCGGCCTCGCGCGAGGCTCCGTCACTCAATTCCTCCGACGCGCCGGGGCCGGCTCGGGTTCCGGCTCCTTCTTCTCCGACGGGCCGGCGGCCACCGGGGCGACGTCGTCCTGGCCGCCCTCGCCGCCCCGGTCGCGATAGAGCGGCAGATACCGATAATAGACTTCCAGCGTGAGGAGGGAGAGCGACGTGGTGTACAATCGACCTCCGCGCTGGCCCCACAGGTCCACCTGGGGCTCGCTCGGGTCCCAGCTCCCCCGGTCGCACCCCAGGCCGTCCCTCTGCATCGCCACCAGGCCGTCGCGGACCCGGACGTTCCACTGCTCCCACTCCTTGCCCTTCATGTTGTGGAGGAGCTGGGTCGCGTAATACCAGTAATAAATGTTCCTTTGCGTCGATGCTTCGAGGTGGGCGGCGATCCCGGCGGCCCCGGCGAGCAGGGCGGGATGGTCCCTGGGCCAGCCCAGCATCTGGCGGCAGACCAGGCCCTCGGCCGTCATGCTCGGCGTGGCCGCCCAGCCGGCCTGATAGCCGTAAGTCGCTCCGGAGCCATCACTTGCAGCCAGATCAAGATACTCGCGGGCCCGCTTGAGCACCCCCTTGTTCGTCTCCAGGCCGGCGATGTGGGCGCTCCTCATCGCGAAGACCTGCCAGCCGAAGACCGAGGTGTCCCCCGCCTGCCCCGGCTCGTACCGCCACCCGCCGTCGAACCGATTCTGATTGCGGTTGATGTAATAAATCGCCTTCTGCGCCGGGTCGCGGAGCCTCTTGTCCTTGGTCATCCCATACGCTTCGCAGAGGGCCATCGCGGCGATGGCGTGGCTGTAATAGAGCGTGTGCATCCCGCCGCCCACGTACAGCTCGCCGTTGGACCTCTGGTTCTTGATCAACCAAAGAAGGCCGCGCTCGATGGTTTTCTGATACCGGCCGGGCTGGGTGTGGGTGTGGCCGGCGCCCAGGAGGGGGAGCAGGGCCAGGCCGGTGGCGGCGGTGTCCGACTCGGTGGCGAAGGCGTCGGGGCAGCCGGTCCCCTTGCACATCGGGTTGGTGTCCAGGCTCCAGGCGCCGTCGGGCCTCTGGTGCCGGGCGATCCAGTCGAGGCCCAGCTCCACGGCCTTCTCCGATTCGACCGTCCCCCCCTCGCGACGGACCATCTTGGCCCGCCCCTCGGCCTGACGGCCCGAGAACGGGGCCATCTGGGGCAGCCTCTCGGAGAACGCGCCATTGCCCTCGCCGGCCTTCGCGGCCTTCGCGTTCTTCGACGCAACCCCTTTGGACATCGCGTCCTTGGGCATCCCGGGCTCACGCTCGACCAGGTTCAGGACCGGCCCCACGGCGAACGTGTCGGGCAATCGCGGCGTGCGGATCACGTCGATCTTCGGCGGGTCCTTGTCCAGGGACAGCGACGGCGGCTCGTCCGATTTCTGCGTGGTGAACGGGTCGCCCGAGTGGTTCGCCGGGGCCGCCGAGATCACGTCGTCGGTGAGTTGGCCGAGCGTGGTGTCGAGGTTCGGCACCCGCTTCGGCCCGCCCGGCTCGTTCAGGGCCCGGACGACCAACGCCAGGAACAGCAACAGGGCGACGTGGAACACCAGGCTCGTGCCCCAGGGCGTGAGCCATCGGAGCCAGTCGGGCGTCTCGCGGTCGAGCTTCCGCAAGGTCTTGCGGAGCCGGACCTTGGCGATCCGCCAGACGCGGGGCCGCGATCGGGGCATCGGGAGGGGTCCTGTCCGGGTGCAAGGGTTCGATCGGGCCCGACCGGGCCGACGGGACGTCCGTGATCGAGCGAAGACGGGAGAGGACTCGCCCTTCTGAAAGACGCCCCAGGCGCCCCGCGTATTCTATCCGGGCCCCGGCCCGATCGAGCGATCGAACCCGGTCCCCACGGCGATAGTCCCTCCAAGAAGAGCGTTCGCGCCGCGAAAAATCGTTCCTTTTCGATCGTTTTTCCCCGGGCCACCACCAGCACGTCGTTGGGAACAAGGAAAACTGAACGCAGATGACGCAGATTGAGAGTTTGTTGAATCTGCGTCATCTGCGTTCAGTTTTCCTGGATTCCTCATTTCGCCTTGGCTTTCTGCCGTTTCGCGGCTTCGGCCAGGACGGCTTCGGGATCGTCGTCGAAGAGTTCCTTGCAGCCGGAGCAGCAGACGTAATAGGTCTGGCCCTTGTACTTGACCTGGATGGTGCCCCGGCCCTCGGTGACGATGCAGACCGGGCCGGTTTCTCCCGACGCAAACGCCACGCCCTGACGGGTATAGCCCACCTCGCCCAGACGGCCGAAATTGCCGGAGCCGTCCTCGGTTTCGAGGAGGATGAGCAACCGGGTGTCGTGCAGGGGGGTCAGGGTGATCCGGGCGAGGCCGCCGTCGGGCGGGACGTCGGCCCGGAGCGGGAGGGCGTTCTTCTCGCCCGCCTTGCCGGAGAACGAGCGTTTGGTGCCGTCGGCCAGGATGGCGTCGAGCCGGAAGGTCCCGGGGTCCTTGGCGGGATGCAACGCCGCACTCTTCAGGTACTTACCCTTCTCCACGGTCATGACCAGGGCGGCCGATTCCGGGCCGAGCTTCCAGGCCCAGTCGGCCTTCTCGGTCCAGGCCCCTCGGCGCTGCCTCGCTGGGGCATGCCGGTCCCCTTCCACTCGCCGACGAGGCCGGCGAACGGCTTCAAAGCGGCCTGGTCCGCGAGGCGAGCAGTCGGAGTCGGCGGGTCGCCCGGGGGGAAGACGCTCAGGGCGAGGATCACCGTCGGGAGGATCGGGCCCATCGGATCGTTTCCAGGGTTCGAAAGAAGGTTTCGGCCACTCGTCCCTTGCCGCTGGGGCGGATCGGCTTGCTCGGAAAGGCAGGCCCGGCCGGGGGTTCGGGCAGCAAGTCGAGCGAGACGGGCTCCGCCTCCTCGGCGTGCCGCCCGGCCTTGTCGCGGAGCAGCCGGGCCACCACGGGCGAGGCCGCCGAGCCCGGCTCGGCGTCCAGGGCCGAGTCGTCCCAGAACGTCGAGACCGGCCGGGGGTCGAACCGCCCCGAATCGTCGGGCCCCGAGGCGTCGTAAAGCCTTCCCAGGGCGTATCGTTTGGCCCGCTGGCCGCAATTTGCGCAGCGATAGAAATGGTCGCCGAACGGCAGGTACTTGACCCGTTCCAACGGGCCGACCCCGCAGGCCGGGCACCTCTTGCCGAACAGGCCCAGGATTAGCATCCGCCCGACCAGGAGGCCGCCCAGGACCCCGGCGACGATGCGAAACGTCGGGGAATCCCACGAATCGGCCCGGGTCAGCCAGCAAACCAGGCCGACGACCCCGGCCACGGCCATCCATCGGCCGATCGTCATCCCCAAGGGCCGGGGTTTCAATGCGGAGGGCCTGCCCATGAGAGGATCGCGTCCGAAGGGCCGGAATTTCGGGCGTCTCCCCCAATGGTACGCGATCCCACCTGCCGAAAACAGCCCTTGATGAAGAGGAAGAAGGTGATCCGCAGAGGACGCAGAGGAACGCGGATGAAGAATTCGGATGGGTTTTGAACCCTTCGGAATGACGCAACCCGATCGAAACAACCGGCTCGATAGGAATTATGCACTTCGATCACGACGACGGATTCAGAGACGAAACGCAGATTACGCAGATTTATAAATTTGCATGATCTGCGGTTGCTGAAAGTCCTTACTGAATCTGCGGTCGATTACGTCTTGCGTCACTCCCAACCCCCCAAAGAGTGACACGGCCGAGGAAAAGTCCAGAGCCTTCGGCGAAACCCAGATCACGCAGATTACGCATCTTAATTGTAAATTTATTAATCTGCGTAATCTGCGTAATCTGGGTTTCGCCTAAGGCCCTTACCGAATCGTCGGTCATGATCGAAGTGCTTAACTCCTACCTTGATCCTCGCCTCGTTTCTCTCCTCTGCGTTCCTCTGCGTTCTCTGCGGATCGCTTTCCGCGATTTCTTCCAGGACGTCAGCGGACGACCCGATCGGGGCGAGCCGAGCGGGTGAGGTCGGCCCTGGGCCGGAATTCGTAGAGGACGTAGCGGTCTTCAAAGAAACCCGCCCGGTTGCGAACGCCTTGATTGGCGAATTCGACCCGTTTTTCGACGAGTTCGAAACGTTCGGTCATGCCCTTCAGCCATTCCGCCACGGCCGGGGCGTCGGCGGGCCGTTCCTGGAAGACCACGCAGCGGATCGGCCGGCCTGGAGGGAGGTTTTCGACGTCCTTCGCAGGCCCGTGGTGGTGGCGACTCGAATAGATGGCCTGGTGGCAAAGATACAGGGCCGTCCGGTCGTTCCGCCAGCCGATCGGGTCGAGTTTCACGCCGAAGTCGTTGCGGACGCACAGGATCGGCTCGTCCGGCCCGGTCCAGAACCGGCGGGCGAAGTCGCGGGACTCGCGGTCGTACACCGACTTGTACGGGTGGGCCACGTCCCAGCCCAGTTCGCCCAGACCCACTAATCCCAGGAGGCCCAGCACCAGCCTCCCCGTCCGGGGATTCGCCGGCAGGCGGGCGAGGAGGACCGTCCCGCCCAGCCCGGCCATCAAGCAAATGGCGGGCGCGATGTATTGCATGGTCCGGGCACTTCCGCCGTAAGGATAACGCCCGAGAGAGGATGCGATCAGCCCGAGGGCGAACGGCGTCAGCAGCAGCGCCAGGACGGTCCGCGACCCCCTCCGCCAGAACGCCAGGATCGCCGCGACGACGCATCCGGTCGTCAACGTGCTGGCGCCACCGTCGCCGCCGGCCGGGTACGCAAACATATGGCTGGTATGGACTTTCGCCAGCCACTTCACCAACGGCCAGACGCCTCGGGGCGGGAAGGCGTCGGCCCAGAAGACCTTCATCGTCCCCATCACCGTCTCGCTCTGGGCTGACGTCACCAGCTTCAATAAAACATAGAAACCCCCCAGAGTCCCTGTACCAAACAAGGCGAACGGGAACCAGGCGCCGACCCGCCGGGTCTTGAGCACCGGGACCGCCAGGACCAGCCCCACCGCCCCCGCCGCGAAGATCGCGGGGTGCGACAATCCCACGCTCAAAGGCCCCAGGATCGCCAGACCCCACAAGTACCGCATATTTTCCGGCTTACGCAGCCACTCGATGGCCAGGGCGAGCAAGCCGAGGGCGAGGAGGAAGTCGGAGGCGTAGGGCTTGAACTCGCCCCCGTGGCGGATCGGGTAATAGCCCACGGCCACGATCGCCACGGCGAGGACCACGGCCGGACCTCGCGTCAACCGGGTCGCGACGTGGCGAAACAGGACCAAACCGCCGAGCCCGCAGAGAGTTGGGACGAGTCGGAGGGTCATCTCGGAGAACCCGAGCGTCGAGACGACCCATTTTTCCAGCCAGAGGAACAAAAGCGGGCAGACCTGGACGTAATCGAGCGGCTTCATCAAACCGGCATAGTCGCGGTCGATCAGGTTCGAGGCCAAGAACGCCTCGTCGCCCCACAGCGGATGTTTCAAGAGGTAACGGGCCAGCCGCAAGGCCACGCCGAGGGCCACGAAGCCCCAGGTCCAGGCGGCGACCCGACGGTCGGTCCAGTAGGGATGGTCGCCATCCTTGTGAGCGGAAAGCGGTTCGAGCCCGATGGTTCCGTCCATCGCCCCTCCGGGAGAGAGAAGATGTCTAACCGCCAAGCCGCCGAGGACGCCAAGGGCAGAGGAGAGGAGAGGAGAGGAGGAGGAAAGAAGAGAGTTTTCAACTCTTCGATTCTTATTTCCTCCTCTCCTCTGCCCTTGGCGTCCTTGGCGGCTCGGCGGTTCATCCATATGTCTTCGCGATCAAGCCTGCTGCAACTGATTGATCTTGTTATAAAGAGTCTTGAGGCTGATCCCCAGCTCCTTGGCCGCGCCCGGCTTGTTGCCGTTGTGCTTTTCGAGGATGACCTGAATGAACTTCATCTCGATATCTCGAAGCGTGGGCGTGCCTTCGGGGATCTGGAAGTGGGGGCCGGCCACGGCCGGGGAGTTCGCCGAGATCGTGGCGGGGTTGCGGCGGATGGCCGGCTGGGTGGGCAGGTGCTCGGGGCGGATCGGCCCCCCTCCGGCGAGGATCGTGGCGCGCTCGATCGCATTGGCCAGCTCGCGGATGTTCCCCGGCCAGTCGTGGCCCTGGAGCGACTCGATGGCCTCGGGCGTGAGGGTCGATTCGCCGCCGGACTTCTTCGAGTACCTCCGCAGCATGTGGGCGGCCAGCAACGGGATGTCCCCCTTGCGGTCGCGGAGCGCCGGGAGGTGGATCTCGAACGTGTTCATGCGGAAGAAGAGGTCTTCGCGGAACAGGTCGGCCGTGATCATCTCGCGGAGGTCGCGATTGGTGGCGCAGAGGATGCGGACGTCCACCCGGAACGGGTCGTTCTCGCCGACCCGGCGGATCTCGCCCGATTCGAGGAACCGGAGGAGCTTGACCTGGACGCTCTTGTTCAGCTCGCCGACCTCGTCGAGGAACAGCGTCCCGCCGTTGGCGACCTCGAACAGGCCCTTGCGGTGGTTGTCGGCCCCGGTGAAGGCGCCCTTGCGATGGCCGAAGAGCTCGCTCTCGACGAGGTTCTCGGGCAGGGCCCCGCAGTTCACGGGGATGAAGGCCGAGCCGGCCCTCTTGCTGCGGTCGTGGAGGTTGCGGGCGATGAGCTCCTTGCCGGTGCCGGTCTCGCCCAGGATCATCACGCTGGCGTCGGTGGGGGCGACGGTGTCGATCAGCCGCTTGACGGCCTGCATCACGGGGGTGTCGCCGACGAGCGTGGGCGTGCCCTCGGCGGCCTTGAGCCGGGTCTCCAGGGCGACGGTCTTGTTGGCCATGTCGCGGCGCTCGGCGATCCGGGCGAGGATCACCTCGAGCTCGGCCCACTTGCACGGCTTGGTCAGGTAGTCGAACGCGCCGAGGCGGAGGGCCTGGACGGCGGTATCCACCGTGGCGTGACCGGTGAGGATGATGACCTGGGTCTCGGGGTTGAGCTGCTTGATCTTGCCGAGGACCTCGATGCCGGTGAGGCCGGGCATCTTCAGGTCGAGCAGGGCGGCGTCATACGGCCCTTTTTCCAGGGCCCGGATGGCCGAGGCGCCGTCGGGGCAGACGGTGACCTCGTGGCCGAGCCGGGGCAACTCCATCTGCATCAGGTCGCGGAGGTGGGCCTCGTCGTCCGCGAAGAGGATGCGGAGCCCGCCCTGATGCGCCTTGTCCATGACCTGAGTCTCCTCCCTGAGACCGGACCCCGCTCGATCCGTGCCTGTATCGTCGAAATCCGCGACGGCCGATCCATCCGGCCGTCGCTTCGTGTCGTGGGAGGGCCCGCCGTGGCGGGCCCGGCGATTCGATTACTTCCCGGCCTTGCGCTTCATGGTGAAATAGAGCTGCTTCTCGCCGGCCTTGGTCTTGAACTCGGTGGGGACGATCCCGCCCTCGTAGCAATAGGCCAGGCGGAGGGTCTCGCCTTCGGCCTCGATGATCCCCATCGCCTTGGAGCCGTTGCGGCCCCGGGGGCCTCCGGTCTCGGTCATCGTGATCTTGGACGGCGTCTTGGAGGTGTCGAGCGTGTACTTGGCGACGTAGAGTTCCTTGTCTTCCTTGTCGGCGACCACGATCCGGTCGTCGGTGATCCTCACGGTCGTGCCGACGACCTTTTCGTCGGGGACGGGCTTGCCGTTGTCCTCCCCGGCGACGACCTCGAAGCTCCCCACGATCGAGCCGGTCTTCTTCGCGGGATCATCGGCCCGGGCGGTCAGGGTCGCCAGGGCGATCCCCAGGGCGAGAGCGGCGGCGAGTTTCATGAGTCCGGTCCTCCTCCGGGCGGAATCCGTCGGGACGAGCCCATTCGCGTCCCTCCCCGAACCTCCTCGTACAAAACCGATGCCGATCGGCGGGCAATCCCATCGGCGCCGCCTCTCAGGCCGCGCGAATCCCCAGGGCGGCCGACTCCTCGGCCGGGCGGACCGGCAGGCGGACGGTGAACGTGGCGCCGTGGCCTTCTCCGGGGCTGGTGGCCGTGATCGAGCCCTGGTGCTGGCTGACGATGTTGTGGGTGATCGACAGGCCCAGCCCGGTCCCCTTGCCGACCTTCCTCCGGGTGAAGAACGGCTCGAAAATGTTCTCCAGGACCTCGGCCGACATCCCGCAACCCTCGTCGGCGAAGACCATCTCGGCCATCCCCTCGGCGTGGCGGAGGTCGATCCTCAGCGAGCCGCCGGGCTCCATGCAGTCCAGGGCGTTGACGACCAGGTTCAGGACGACCTGCTTGATCTCCTGCTCGTCGGCGTGGGCCATCACGCCTTCCCTGGGCTGGAAGACGATCTGCTTGCCGCGATACTTGCCCATGTGGAGGACCATCTCCACGACGCCCTGGATCAGCCCCGCGAGGTCGGTCCGGGCCCTCTGGATCTCGCCGCACCGGGAGAAGTCCAGGAGCTTCTCGGTGATCCGTTTGCAGCGGAAGGCTTCTTCCTGGATCATCCGCAGGTAATTGGCGATGACCTTGGCGTCGCCGCCGGAGCCGTCGGGGAAGGCGCCCGGAGGCGGCTCTCCATCGCCTCGGAACAGAACGCGATCGACGCCAGCGGGTTGTTGATCTCGTGGGCGACCCCGGCGGCGAGGAAGCCGACCCCGGCGAGCCTCTCCGACCGGACGAGCTGCCGGCTCCGTTCCTGGACCTGGCGTTCCAGGTCCGAATAGGTGGCGCTGAGGCGGGCGGTCATGTCGTTGAACGCCTCGGCCAGGGCCTGCATCTCGTCGCCGGTGGCCAGGTCGATATGGTAGTCGAAGGACCCCCGGGCCACGCGACGGACGCCCCGTTGCAACAGCCGGACCGGGTAGAGCACCCAGCGATGGAACAGCGCGGCCAGCCCGGCGAGCATCGCCAGGACGGCCATCGCGGCCGTCCAGACGATCACCCGGCAGGACTCGTACTGCTTCTTCGAGCCGACGAGGACCTCGAAGAAGTCGCGATGGAGGATGCGGGGCAGCGTCATCACCCGCTCGTTCAGGCGGTTGATCCGGGTGGCGAGGTCCAGGGGGCCGGACTCGGCGTCGGTGGGCTCGGGGTTGTCGCGGACCCACTGCTCGGTATACGGCAGGATCGGGCCGACCTTGGCCCCGGGCTCGAGCTGGCGGAGGATGGCGGCGAGGTCGTGGTCGATCCGGAAGGCCAGGCCGAGCTCGTCGCGGATGTCCGGGCGGTTGCCTCGGCTGTTGTTCTCCTTGAGCTGGTCGCAATAGGCGGTCAGGGCCTTCCTCGCCTCGCGGAGCTGGGCCTGGAGGCGGTCGCGCTCGCCCGGGGCCTCGCCCCGGAGGCTATCGATCTGGACGCAGAGCCGCAGGAGCTCGGCCGAGGCGCCGAGCTCGCGGAGCTGGTCGGTCAGGACGAGGTTGCTGGAGTGGAAGGCGTGGAGGCCGAAGATCGAGCCGCCCATGAGGGTCAGCATCATCCCGATGACCAGGCTGAGCCCGGCGATCAGCTTGACGCGGATAGGCCACTTGGGCATTACGACCTCCTTGTCGCAACGTCGAGAAGGCCGCCTCGCTTCCTGGAGGCGGTGGGGACGGGCCCCATTCGGGCGGAGCGAGACGGACTATACCAGACCGGCCCCGAGGCTCAAAGGCGAGGTCTCCCGGTTTTCCTCAAGACCCCGGGGCCGGCGGCCGATGCGGCGGCCGGGGCGGGGTCGCGTCTTGTTCGGATCCGGCACCTTTCGTACAGTGCCCGGGGCCTTCTTTCGACGGAGGGACCAACGAACCGCCAGGCCGACGGCCCCGAGGTGACGCATGTCCCTGACCGGCGACTTCTTCCGCGAGGCCCATCAGTTCGCCAACGGCCATTCGCTCTATCCCTACGCCGATGCCGTCACCAACCAGGCGCACATGAAGAGCCTGGCGCTGGCCGACGGCTCCCAGTTCACCCAGGTCCAGGGAGACAACAAGGTCGCCTTTCTCGAAGTCCTGCCGGCCTCGCAGGTCAATCCCCTGCCCAGCGACATGACCTCGGTCTTCTCCTACACCAACGACGAGGCCCTGTGGGTCCTGCGGATCACGTACCAGAGGCCCAACAAGAAGGCGATCCCCTCGTACTTCCTCCCCTGGAGGAAGGACCACATGATGAGGATCAAGCTCAAGCCCAGCCCCAAGCACGCGACGACCGAGAAGAACAAGGTCGTCCAGCCCGACGTCTTCGTCACCGCGGCCCTCCAGGGCTGCTCGATCATGGTCAGCGGCGAGCCCGAGCAGCCGGTCGTCTACCACCTCAACGCCGCCAGCACCAAGGGCCCCCACGACGAGACCTTCGGCGGCAACGACGCCCAGTTCGACATCGCCGCCGCCAGCAAGATCCAGAAGATGAGGCAGATGTACGCCTCGGCCCGTTCGGAATTCCGCAAGGAAGGCCCCAAGACCGAGTTCGGGCTCCGGGGCAATCAGGACGCCTTCACCAGCTCGGGCGCCCACGTGAACGAATACATGCTCGGGGTGAAGCCCGGGGTCAACGCCATGCTCCGCAACCAGTACGCCGGGGTGGGGAACCTCCACCAGGTCGCCCAGTTCGGCACCGTCTTCGGCGTCCGCAAGGACGGGACCTGGCGCTTCTACCGCCAGTCCCGCACCCGCCTGAGCTTCACCCCGCCCTCGGGCGGCGGGGACGTCCATCGCTGGGTCAATCCCGTCTGCGTGAGGTTCTGGCCCTGAACGGCCCCGAGATTCAGCCGGCCGGACCCGCCAGGGCCAGCGCCGCGGCCGAGGCGATCGCCAGGACCAGGGCCAGCGACCATCTCAGCCGCGAAACGCCTGTCTGGAACCGTTTTTCCGCCCCGGGCGAGCCTTCCAGCCCTTCGAGGAACGCGATCCTCCGGGCGATGCTCCCGTGCCGCCACGAGGGCGACCTCTCGGACATCCCGTTCAGCGCCGCCACCTCCGAAAGGGCGTTGGCGAACGTCCGGATCCCCACCGGGCAGAGGTCGCGGATCGGGCTGAACGGCATCTCCGGGGCGTTCAGGTCGGCGTGAGGAGGGCAATCCGTCCGGCCGCACGAGACGGCCCGGCAGCCGTAGACGTCCGCCTGCCTCTCGAACTTCCTCGACAGAAACCCGAACACCACCACGAAATACGCCGCGAGGACCGCGAGCTGCAACGCCCCGTCGGCGACCTCCGCGACCGTCGCCGAGTATTTCCAGGCCGTCAACAGCCCTTCCAGGCTCCCGAATCGCCCCAACGCCTCGAACGCCAGCGACATGGCCCCGGTGCTGCCGAGGAAGAACAGGGCGAAGAACGGCAGGTGCCGGTGGGCGATGTGCCCGACCTCGTGGCCGAAGACGGCCTCGATCTCGTGGTCGTCGAGGTTCTGGATCATCGCGTCGGTAATCAGCACATAGCGGAACCACGGCACCGCCCCGGTCACCCCGGCGTTGACGATCGACCCGCCGGTGTCCCACACGCGGATGTCCGAGCAGCGGAACCGGAGGCGGCGGCTCAGCCGTTCGAGCCGGTCGCGCAACGGGCCCGGTTCCATCGTCCGGGTCGGCCAGGTCAGCCGGACGAACGCCGGGGAGAGGACGAAGACCAGCGTGCCGACGGTCGCCATCCCGACGAACTGGACCGTGGGATCGTCGGACCGGGTCGGGAACTGCCATCGCAGCAAGTCCCGGCCCAGGACGTACATGAGGGCCACGGGCAGGATCAGCCCGAGCGACTGCCGGGCCTTCCTCACGAGGTAGGAGAGGAAGCCGGCCCGCGCCACGCTCGGCCTCAAGGCGCGTTCGGCCCGGTACAGGCCGCACCAGGCCAAAACCTGGCCCAGGAGGTACGGGGCCAGGACCGCGAGTTCCTCCACCGCCATCACGCCCCGGAGGCGGAACCCCCAGGCGACGACCCGGGGCCAGTCCACGGCCATCAGGGTCCAGGCGAAGACGGCCAGGCCCAGGCCCACGACCCCTCGGGACGCCCAACCGAACGCCCGGCGGGCCCCGGACCTGGAGTCGCCGCCCTCGGCAAGACGGGCGATCAGGGCGCCGAAGATCGTGGCCAGGAGCCCGACCAGGACCGCGCCGCCGCCGGCCTCGAGGACTCGGCGGAGGAAGTCCGGCCCGAGAGCGGGCCGCTCTCGGTGGGCAGGCCCAGGCCGAAGGCCAGGACCATCGCGAGCATCAGGGGGACGGGCATGGAGGACGCCTTCGCTTCGAGGCCCGATCGGACCTCCGCTCACCTCACCCCTGATCAGGTCGCCGCCGCACCGACCACGATGATCTGGACCGGCAAGGTCGCCGGAGACGACTCGCCCGGCACCGTCAGCGGCAGCCCGACGACCGCTCCCCACGTGTTCTTCGCCTCGTCCCGGGCGATCCCCGGGGCCTTGGCGTTCGCCGGGGCGGCCAGGAGCATCAACACCGCCGGATGGCTGGCGCCGGCCGTCTCGGCGCTGGTCTTCTCCAGCGGCTTCTTCTCCAGGGGGGCCGTCGAGCCGTCCTTCGCCGCCGGCAGGAGCAGGGCGTAATCGCGGAACGGGCTGACGCCGAGGTGGTCGCCGTTGATCGGCTGGAGGCCGTATCGGAGCGTGTACACGCCGGGAGGGATCGACTGATCGCGGTAATCATGCCCCTCGACCACGAACCGGACGGCGCCGAGCAGCTCCCCCTCGGACAGCACGGGGAACTGGACCGCCCCCTTCGGCCCGGAGGGCTTGCTCGTCGCCGGAACCGCCTTGCGGAGCCAGACTTCGGCGAACGGCTTGCCGTCGCCGTCGGTCACGCGAAGGCCCTCGGACGCCAGCGCCTCCTTGACCGGAGCGGCCAGGCCCGAGGGCGGGGCGGACTTCAAGGGCTCGACCTTGTAACTCTCCTGACCCAGGGCCACCGCCGGGAGGGCAAGGGCCGCCAGCGCCACCAGTCGGATCAAAGGCATCGGGTGCGATTCCCAGGGGGGCGGATTCGGGGGTCCGGGTCCGGCGGGGCGGGAAAAACGGTTCCGGGGTGGCATGCCCTCGTCTTCGTGGGCATGTCTTTGATCAGGCATGCACCGAAGACATGCCCACGAAGACGTGGGCATGCCACCCGGAGCCGATCAGTTGGCGAAGTGGCCGACGAAGCTGCTCCGGCAGTTCGGGTCGTCCCAGGTGGCTTCCAGGGCCTTGCCCTTGAAGGTGTGGGCCAGCGTGTAGGCCGGGACCGCCTGAACTCCCTTGGACAGCGGGGGATACTCCACCCGCTCGTTGCCGCAGAAGTGGTCCGTGTCTTCCATCGGCCGGGTCAGGATCTCGGCGAGGCCGGAGACCCAGACGCTGGCCCGGGGGGCCGGGGCCATGTGGTGGCTGTCGTGGGCGGTTTCGGTCGCGATCGAGCCGGGCTCGTGGGTCTCGACCGTCACGCCGATCCGGGCCGAGCGGATCTCGGCCACCGTCTTGAGCCGCTCGCCGCCCATCTCCTTGGCGAACGCCACGAGGGCGGCCTTCTGCTCGGGGGTGGCCCTCTGATCGACGATCAAGACGGCCCTGGCCGCCTTCACGTCGTCCACGGTGAAGGTGGTGGTGCCCTTCACGGCCGCCACGACCGACAGCCCGGCGAGGTCCTGACCCTGATACGTGCCTTCGGTGACCTTCCAGGCCAGGACGGCCCGATCGCCGACGTTGAAGATTTCGGAGTTGGAGAAGCACGGGCCGGTGTAGATGTCGGCGGTCCGCGCCTCGACGTAATCGCCGCGGATTCCGGGCGTCCCGGCCACGGCCAGGGCGCCGAGGAGGCTCGTCAGGGCGGTCATCATCTGGGGTTCGCTCCCGACCCGGCAGGGTCTGTGGGGACTCTCGGGATGGCATCCGGGGCAATCAGACGATTGTGCGTCCGGGGAGAGGCCGGAGTCAAGGGCCGGACGAGCGATCGGCCCGGACCTGGCTCTTGATCGTCTCGAAGGCCGAGGCGATCTGGTCCCGTTCGGATTGGTACGCCGTCACGCTCTGTTCCAGGCGATCGTTGGCGTCTTCCAGGGCCGCGATCCGTCGGGCGTCTTCGACGGCTCGGGCCGCCAGGTCCTGATCGCGGTTCCGGAGCCGGACCAGAGAATCCTTCGCCTGGGCAAGCTCGGACCGCACGGCCTGGGTCTGCCTCCGGCTGGCCTCCAGGTCGCGCCGGGGGACGAACGCGCAGCCCGAGAGTGCGAGCAGGACCAGGCAGACCAGCGATTTCCGGCGATCGATCATCGGCCCCGAATCCTTTCGGGTGCGAGGACATCCATCACCCCGTAGGGCAGGCCTCGGCCTGCCGTCGGTGCATCGGCAGGCCGAGGCCTGCCCTACGGGGGATGTTTCTCAGCGTACGACGGCTCAATCTTTCCCGCGATCACCCGCCCATCAAGCCCTTGAGCGAGTTGATCAGCCCCGAGGAGATGGGGTTGGAGGAGCCTCGGTTCTCGTACAGGTTGGAGACGAGGTCCATGCTGACGAACGCCAGGAGGATCATGAAGAGGGTGGCGACCCCGAGGAACCCGACCCAGAGGCCACCCCACTCGGGGTTGTCGGTCCGGGCCGAGAGCAGGGTGCCTCCGGCGGCGGTGCGGCCTCCGGCGGCCACGGCGGCGGCGGCCGGCGCGGCGGTCGCGGCGGCGGAGGTCCGGCTCGGGGAGGTCTCGTCCGATTCCACGTCGCCCCAGGCGCTGTCGGTCTCTCCCGAGACGCCTTCGCCGCCGAGGTCCGAGAAGCCGTCGTCCTCGTCCTCGTCCAGGCGGGCCGGGCCCATCGCCGTGGCGGCGTTCTCGTCCACCTCGTCCTCGTCGAGGGCGAAGACCTCCGAGCCCGACTCCCCTTCGTCCAGGTCGAAGTCGCTGGCCGCTTCGAGCTGGACGGTGCGGTCATCGCTGGAGCTGTCCAGGGCGTCGACCTCGAAGTCGGTGTCCTCGAAAATGTCCTTCTCGCCCTTCTTGATGGGCAAGGCGGTGGCCGAGGGGTCCAGGGCGCTGCCCTTGACCGGCAGGGCGGTCTCGGAGGAGGCGTCGGCCTTCTTGGCGGCGGCGGGCTTGGCCGCCGGCTTCTTGGTCGGGGCCGGCTCGTCCTCGTCCAGAGGGGCGAGCTCGATCGAATCGGCCGCGCCGAAGTCGAATCCGCCCACTCCGCTGAGGTTGATCCCCGAGTCGCTCGGCCGCCCCAGGTTGATCCCGGAGGTCGAGGGCTCGGCCCCGGTCACGTCGGAATCCGACGGGCCCGGGGCGACGGCGTGGCGTCGAACTCGTCGCTGGCGTCCAGCGCGGTCAATTCGAAGTCGCTGCCGGATTCGGGCTGGAGGGCGTCGATCACGCTGGAGGGCGTGAGCTCGAAATCGCTCTCGGAGCGGTCCTGGGCGGCCTCGACCTCGTCCGAGGAGCCGATCATCGGGCTCTTGCGGAGCGTGGTGGCGCCGGGGTCGGAGGCCGCCTCGACGTCCTCCTCGGACTGGATCTCGTCGTTGACCAGCGTGACGTCGGAGTCGCTGGGATAGCGCGTCCCGCCGGACATCGGCGACGAGGAGAGCCGGACGTCCGAATCGCTCGCGCCCTTGCCCGGCTGGTCCGGGACGAGCCTGACGTCGGAGTCGCTCGGCCTCTTGCCGGCCGGCGGCTTCATGCCGATGATCGTCGAGCTGGAGCTGGCGCCGGCCGGGGGCAGGCTCATGTCGTCCAGGAGGATGTCGTCGTCGGTCGAGCCGTGCGGTTCGCTCGCCCCCTTGGTGCCGCCCTCGGCCACGCCGAGCTGGAACTCGGAGAGCAACGCCTCCTCGCTGCCGGAGCCCGAGGGGATCTCCAGGTCGAGGTCCGAGAGCGAGAGGTCGGGGTCCGAGCCCATGCCCCGGCGGCGGGCGAGCTCGTCCACATCGGGCTTGCGGAACCGCCAGGAGCCGCCGTCGAGGAAGGCGCGGACTTCCCTCTGCTGGGCCTTGAGCTTGAGCTCCTCGGCGCTCATGCCGAGGACCCGAGCGGCCTCTTCGAGGGTGTAGAACTCAGCCATGGGCGGGGACCTCCTCGGTCGAGATCGGCCCGGATCGCGAGGGGTCCGGCCGTGGGGTGCGGAAGGGAGTGTGGGAGGGGGACCGCTCGTCCCGTCCCGAGATCCACCACCGAGCCGCCCCGGGCCGACCCCTCCGGCTCATTTGCCCGGACGGGAGGAGCCGACCATCGACTCGATCGAGGCGACGTCGGGCGGCTGGTTGTTGTACTCGGCGAGCTTCAGGTCCCAGCGATATTGACGGGCGGCTTCGAGCTTGACGGACCCCTTGGGGTTCTGGGGATCGACCCGGTAGACGGCCAGGGCCTGCGCCTTGGTGTCGATCACGTAGAGGAACTGCCCCGAGCCATTGCCCGCGGCCGAGGTGAACGCGATCGTCCCGGACGCCTCTCCCGAGCCGGGCCCCTGCCAGGACCGACGGGGCCTGACGCGCGCCGACGGCCCACATCAGGGCCGCCCCCGCGATCAGTCCGACGACCGTTTGACGCCCGAGGCCCGTCCATCGTTCGCCCGCCATGTCGCATCCTCCCTGATTATAAAGGGGGAATCTCCCGAGTCTCCAGGAGATTTCCGCCGAAGGCCGGCCGCACAACGCGGCCCGCCACCCGGACGGTCCACCGATCGTCTCCAGCTTACCACACCGAATGCCGAAGAGGGCCGCCGCGATCCAGGCGAAAAGACGGGATGTCCGACGTGTCCTGCCCATCTTAATGCGCGGCCCGGATCGGGCAAGGGCAAAGCGAGACGTCGCGTGCAGGAAATGCACCGAGTGAGATGGAGGGCGTGTCCAACCCAACCCGCCAACCCGGCTCGCCCGGCATCTTCGAGGGTTCAGGGCATCGGCGAGCCCACGGCCCTTTCGATCTTGTCAAGCCGCTCGACGACCTTCGAGGTGGCCTCCTCCATCGCCTCGACCCGTAGGCTCAGGGCCGACGCATGCCAGGATAACCAGAGGGCGCTGCCCACGAGCGTCACCAGGACCGCCGCCGAGAACGCCCCGAGCCGGCGGAGGAACCCCAGTTGGGTCTCGATCCGGGCCCGAAATCCCGCGAAATCCTCCCGAAACGCCGCGAACTCCGCGCGAGACGCGGCCAGGTCGCGGCCCAGTTCCTTGAAATCGGTGGAGAGGCTCTCGGTCGTCGGTCCGGGCATGGCGGGAGTCGTCTGATGCGGTTCGAGGTGTCCTTCCGTTATCTTCTCCATCGAACAGAGACGGGATCAAGGGGTTCGATCGTCGTCCCTCCGCCATCCCCCGACAAAATGTTTGATTTTGCTTGAAGACCCCGGCCGACCTCGGTTATGGTGACTCTGGATGAACGCCGGATGAAGTTCCCGAATCGTGCACGCTCGCCTCGCCCTCCCGCCTTCTCGCCCGCCATTCGGTTCCGTTTTGACTGAGGAGATGCCCATGCCCGCACTCGCGATCCGCCGGCGAGTCGCCCGGCTGGCCTGGCTGGCCTTGATGGTCGTCCCGGTCGCGCCGGCCCTGGCGGCCCCGCCCGACGACCCGGCGGCCCTCCTCGGCTCGCCCGTTTCCGTCGTCGTCGAGCCCGGCGATTCCTCGCTGGTCGGACCCCGGGCGACCCGCCAACTGATCGTCACCGGCAAATACGCCGATGGCTCGGTCCGCGACCTGACCCGCGCCCTCCGCTGGACCAGCCTCAACCCCGAGATCGCCGCGGTCTCGCCGACCGGCCAGGTCACGCCGAAGGCCGACGGCCCCGCCACGATCGTCGCCAGCGGAGGGAGCGTCGAAGGCCGCGCGATCGTGACGGTCCGCGACTCCGGCAAGGTCGTCCCGGTGAGCTTCCGCCGCGACGTGATCCCCGCCTTCAGCCAGGCCGGCTGCAACATGGGCGCCTGCCACGGCACGCCCACCGGCAAGGGCGGCTTCCGCCTGAGCCTCCGCGGCTACCTGCCCGACCAGGACTTCGTCACCCTCACCCGGGACGCCGCCGGCCGCCGGATCGACCCGATCAACCCGCCCGACAGCATGGTCTTGCGAAAACCCCTGGGCGAGCTCCCCCACGAAGGCGGCCTGAAGCTCGACCGCACGACGAAGACCTATCAATATCTCCACGACTGGATCGCCGAGGGCGGCAAGGACGACCCCGCCGCCCCCGTCGCCGTGAAGCTGGAGATGCTCCCCGGCTCCCGCGTCCTGAACGCCCCGGCGAAGACCCAGCAGGTCGCCGCCATCGTCCACTACGCCGACGGCACCTCGCGCGACGTCACCCCGATCTGCTACTACAACTCGTCCAGCCCCGAGATCGGCGACGTGGACCCGACCGGCCTCGTCACCTTCAAGAACAAGGGCGAGGTCGCCATCATCGCCCACTATCTCGACCTCGTCGCCAACGTCCGGTTGACCCATCTCGTCGAGGTCCCCGGGTTCGCGGCCGTCGAGGTCCCGGGCGATAACCCCGTCGATCGGGCCGTCTTCGCCAAGCTGAACCGGATGCGGATCAAGCCGTCCGAGCCCTGCTCCGACTCCGAGTTCATCCGCCGCGCCTACCTCGACGCCATCGGCGTCCTGCCGAAGCCCGAGGAGGTCCGCCAGTTCCTCGCCGACCCGTCGCCCGACCGCCGCGCGAAGCTCGTCGATGGACTGCTGGAGAGGCCGGAATATCTCGATTTCTGGACGTTGAAGCTCGCCGACGTCCTCCGCTCGAACGGCCGGTTGATCCAGAGCAAGGGGACCCACGTCTTCAACCGCTGGATCAAGGCGAACCTCGCCCGGAACACGCCGATGGACCGGTTCGTCCGCGACCTGCTCACGGCCGACGGCTCCACGTTCCGCAACCCGGCCGCGAATTACTACCGGATCAGCCGCGACCCGGAGAACGCCGTCGAGACCACCGCTCAGCTCTTCCTGGGCGTGCGAATCCAGTGCGCCAAGTGCCACAACCACCCGTTCGAGCGCTGGACCCAGGACGACTATTACGGCTTCGCGGCGTTCTTCTCCCGGGTCAAGCACAAGGACGGCGACCTGCCCGACGAGGAGGTCGTTTTTTCCAGCACCGGCGGGGACGTCCGCCAGCCCCGGACCGGCCAGGTGATGAAGCCCAAGGCCCTGGGCGGCCCGGTCTTCGACCCGCAATCCTCCCCGGGCGACCGCCGGGCGCAATTGGCCTCGTGGCTCACGGGGCCGGACAACCCGTTTTTTGCCAAGAGCCTGGTCAATCGCGTGTGGTTCCACCTGATGGGCCGGGGGATCGTCGAGCCGGTGGACGACTTCCGCGACTCCAACCCCGCCTGCAATGACGAGCTGCTCGACGGCCTCGCCGCCAGCTTCGTCAAGAGCGGCTACGACCTCAAGGCGCTGATCCGGACCGTCCTGACCAGCCGGACGTATGGCCTGAGCGCCCGGACCAACGACCTGAATACCGACGATTCGCTCTACTTCAGCCACGCCCAGACCAAGCTCCTGCCGGCCGAGGTGCTCCTGGACGCGATCTCCTCGCTGACCGGCACCAGCACGCCGTTCGACGGCCTGCCCAGCGGCACGAGGGCGACGCAGATCCCCGACGGCAAGATGGAGAACCCGTTCCTCAAGACCTTCGGCCGCCCGGCCCGCGAGCTCGCCTGCGAATGCGAGCGGGAGAGCGACGCGAACCTCTCGCAGGCCCTCCAGTTGATCGGCGGGGCGACGGTCAACGGCAAGCTCCACGACGACACCGGCCGGATCGCCCGGATGGCCAAGGACAACACGCCTCCGCAAGAGGTCGTCCGCGAGCTCTACCTGACCGCCGTGGCCAGGGAACCCAGCTCGACCGAGATGGAGGTGGCCGTCGGCCACATCACCGCCAACGCCGACCGCCGCCAGGCGATCGAGGACGTGGCCTGGGCCCTGATCAACTCCAAGGAATTCCTCTTCCGGCATTGAAAACGGGGATTGAACCGCCAAGCCGCCAAGAGCGCCAAGGACAGAGAAGAGGAGAGGAGATGAGAATAGAAGAGTTTCAAACTCTCTTCTTTCCTCCTCCTCTCCTCTTCTCTGTCCTTGGCGCTCTTGGCAGCTTGGCGGTTCAATCCCCGAGCAAATCGATCATGATCGGCAAACGGCCCCGTCTGGCATTGCCTTTTTTCCAACCCGGGCCGAAAATGCCGAGGCCCGGAGACACCCCGCATGAGGCGGGGCCGATCCCGGGGCGATGACAGGCCGGCAAGGAGGCTCGGAGCCGATGGCACGATGGTTCTTGGATCGATCCGCGACGAGGGGCATCCCGTCCGTCGCCCTCCGCCGCCTCCTGCCCGAGGCCGACTTCCTCGGCTGCCGCGACCTGGAGGTCTCGGGCCTCTCGGCCGATAGCCGCAAGATCGAGCCCGGCCAGGTCTTCGTCGCCGTCCGCGGCGATCGGTTCGACGGCCACGATTACGTGCGGCTCGCCGTCGAGCGAGGCGCCGTGGCGGTGATCGTCGAACGCGAATGCCCCGAGGCCGGCACCCCTCAGGTCGTCGTCGGCGACGCCCGGGCTGCGCGAGCGAAGATCGCCCACGCCCTGGCCGGCTCGCCCTCGGAGTCGATGGCCGTCTTCGGAATCGTCGGCACGAAGGGGAAGACGGCCACGGCCGCGTTCCTCCGCGCGATCCTCGAACGCGCCGGCCTCCGCGTCGGGGCGATCGACTCGCTCGGCTGGTCCGACGGCGTGAACGGCTACCCCCCGCGTCCGAGTGCCCCCGACGCCCCCTCGCTCGCGCTGATGCTCGGCGCGATGGCCGATCGCGGCTGCGGCGCCGCCGTCGTCTCGCTGCCGGCCGAGACCCTGCGCGACCGCTCGGCCTCCGGGATCGCCTTCGCCTCGGTGATCGTGACCGGGGCCGACGACGCGACCCGCCCGGACCTCGCGAGGATCGTCCGCCAGGTCGTCCCCGGAGGCTCGGTGATCGTCCCCGAGGACGACGCGACGGCCGAGCTCCTCGGCGCCTCGAACCTCGTCGCCAGTCGGGTCGGCTTCGCCCTCGGGTCCCCCGCCGACGTCTCCGGCTCGGCCTCGTATCGAGGGCTCGACGGCTCGCGAATCCGCCTGAGCGGCCTGGACGACGCCGACCGCTTCGCCGACCTCCGCCCGATCGGCGACGACGCGGCCCGAGCGGCCGTCGCGGCCTCGGCGGCGGCGAAGTCGCGAGGGATCTCGGCCGAAACGATCGTCGCGGGCCTGGAATCGGTCGTCCGCCTGGCCGGGAGGCTGGAGCCGATCGTCGAAGGCTCGGAAATCCCGGCCTTCACCGACCGCTCGCCCGACGGATTTCGGCTCGCCGAAGCCCTCGAAACGCTCCGATCGCTCGGGACCGCCGAAGGCCGAATCCACTGCATCCTCGCCGCCGACCCGGGCCTCGACCCGAAGACGATCGCCGGCCTCGTCCGCTCGGCCGAAACCCTCGCCGATCGCCTGGTGCTAACCCTCAGCCTCGCCGCGACGGACGCCCACGCCCTCGACGCCTACCAGAACCTCATGAAGCGTCCCGGACGGGTCCGGGTCATCCCCGATCGGTCCGAAGCGATCGAGGCCGCGATCGCGCTCGCCCGCCCCGGAGACGCCCTCCTGATCGCCGGAGACGCGCCCCGCCCCTGGCCGATCTCGCGGGTCCGCACGCCGACCTCCAGGCGGCTCTCGGCCTGAGGCCGTGGGCCGCCGATCCCGATCATGACGGGATGAGCGGTTCGTGGCGATCGCGCGGACCGATCCCGAACCGATCGGGTGGGAGGGGGCCTCGCGGCCCCCGTCTTCCCACACCAGCGGAAGGACGGACGATGTGACGGTTCCTTCCCGCCGGTCAACGTCGGGGCGAGGCGAGCCATCCCGAGCGACTCGAATCCGCGTTGCCCCATCGACAGAGATCGGCGGACCCGCACCGCCCGAGCAAGGTCCGTGATTAGCGTGGTCCGGTAGGATCCTCCCCCAGCGACGCGAATTCGGGGGCGTACCTCACGAGTCCGGCCCCGAGGGGAACCGCTCCGGGCCGCAACTCGACAACCTGAAACGCCGCACCACCGCCGTACTCGTCGGACAGCCCCCAGCCGGAGGCCGGCCCGAAGCCGAACCGAGCATAGAAGGCGGGATCGCCGAGCACCACCACGAATCCGACTCCGGCCCTCTCGCAAGCCGCCAGCCCCTCTCGGATCAGACGAGCGCCGACCCCGTGCCGGCGCCGGCTCGGCAGCACCGCGACCGGCGCCAGCCCCGAGCCGATGGCGGAGCCGGCGGACACCGGGCTGAAGGCGACGTGCCCGACCACCTGCTCAGCCACCTCCGCGACCAGGGAGACGGTCAAACGGCCGGAGCCGCGGAGAGCGTCCACCAAGCGAGCCTCCGCCCGCGTCGGAAAGGCTCCTTCGTGGACGGCGCGGATGGCCTGAGTGTCCGCCGGCCGTTCCGGACGCACGTCTGTCATCCCGGTGCCCCCCCGCCTGACGCCTGAGACAAGGGACATCACCAGATATTGCCGCAATTCGGGGGATCTGGCTAGATCGGTCGTTGGCCCTCTGTTTATCCCAGATCCCCCGATAGCGGCAATCAATATCTCGTGATGTTCCTTTTTTGTTGACTTCCCCACTTTTCGGTCGTTTCCCCTCGATCCCTCCGGTGCTTCCAGGGTCCGCTCTCGCGGACCCTGCAAGAACTTAAGAATGTCCCGAGGGGTGGGCCGACGGCCCCCCGGCCGCTTCCCTAGCCCCCGGGGAACGCCTCGTAGTTGAGGATCTGGGGTGGACCGTAGCGCCCCTTCATGAATGCGACGAGGAAGCGCGTCCCCCTCTTCTGGAATTCGGCCACCGACCCGATCCGGTATCCGAAGAGGGGGTCCATCATGCGGAGGTCCCACCCGTCCTGCTGGTCCGGGCGGATGCCGTAGACGCAGACGGCGTGCATCATCGTGTCGCTCGAATTGAACAGGACATAGAGAGGACTCCAGGTCAACGCATCCCAGAAATAATCCTTCGTCATGGCCGAGGAATTCTGCCAGTCGTCGTAGTCCATCCGCACGTCGGGGTGCTCGGTGACGTCGTCGAGCCGGCCGAGGTCGAGGCTGCCGGCCTTGGCGTCGTCGGACGACGATACCTTGGTGAGGGAGGCGCGGAACGTGCCCAGGACCCACTTGATGTCGACGTTTCGTACCCTCGCCGCGCTGATCCAACTCGCCAGGGACGCCGCCCAGCAGACGCTCCGGATGTTGCCCGCCTCATCGCTCTGGGTCACGAGCTTGGGCGTGGGGACCCATTCCAGGCCGCCATTCTGGCGATTCAGTGGCATGATGCCCGCCTCCACCGGACCATCGGGACGGCCCGGCCGTCTCGCCGGTGGCGGAGGGGGGCCGACCGGGTCATCCGAGGGCGGTTCCACCTCCTCTTACGAAAGAGCCGACCAGTCTTCCGCGCCAAAGGCCGCCATGCCCTTAATTCTTGCAGGCCGGACGGAAGAAATGGGAAGAAGAGGGGACATCATGGAATGGCGGGAATTTGAGCCGCAAGTCGTTTCTTTCGTTGAACTCGCGCCTTGCATCGGAGCACGTCGGCGATCGAGCGGGCCGGGCGAGCGTGTTGCCGCTAGCGCCGGACAGCCCGGACTTCGACCCGATCCAGGAGATGTTCTCGAAGTTCAAGGAATTCCTGCCACGGGTCGGTGCGAGGGCCGAAGAGCACCTCTACGATGCCATCGGAGACGGGCTACGAGAGGTCACGCCCCGGGATATCCTCGGTCGGTTTCGGCACGCCGGACAGTGAGTCATGCGAGCGTGAACCGCTGTCGGGGAGTGGCCTGATTCCCTGTTCCATCCCCTTTCCGTCCTCCTTTCTTCCGTCCTTCCGCCGCCTTTTCCCCGAGCCTTCCCGCCCCCTTTTCTCCCCCTCGGTCGCCGCCCTCCGTCCCTCGCGCCCGAGCCGGATGGCGGAAAAATCGCAGGCGATGGCGATTTCCTGTCCACATCGAGCCCCCGGCCGAAGGTCGATCCTCGTCCCGATATCCAATCTGGGCAAGGACTTCGGAAAATCCGACGTCCGGGGCATGGTTCGTGCGAACGGTGGGGCTCGCCGGTCCGGCGACGACCTCGGGACCGAGGCCGGCGGTCCCGAAGCCGATCATCCCAGGGACGTTTCACCTCAGGAGAGTTCCGTCATCATGAGGAAGCGATCTCGCTCCGATCCCGGTCGAGGGCCGCGAGACGGATTCACCCTGATCGAGTTACTGGTGGTCATCTCGATCATCGGGGTCCTGATCGCGCTGCTGCTCCCGGCGGTCCAGGCCGCCCGCGAGGCCGCGCGGAGCATGCAGTGCAAGAACAACCTCAAGCAGCTCGCCCTCGCCATGCACAACTACGAGAGCGCGAACAATTGTTTCCCGGCGGCGAGGCCGTCCAGCTCCCCGAAATTCGGCCACATGGTCCCGATCTTCGCCTACGTCGAGCAGGGGGTGCTGTACAACTCGTTCAACACGTCGCTCCCCGACGGCTTCGCGGACCTGGGCAACCAGACGGTGACGAATACGAAGCTCTCGGTGCTGCTCTGCCCGTCCAATCCGGTGGACAAGCCGAGCAACCTGCGGCAGTCGAGCCACACGGGGAGCGCCTACGGGGCCTACATCACCGCCCCCGACGGCACGATCCTGACCGGGAGGACGATGGATTACTGGGTCAATCACGCCATCAGTTCGGCGACCTACACCCTCCTCGGCTCCGGCACGACGCCCAACCCGAGCCTCGCGGGGACCGCCCCCTCGGTGGCGATGGTCACGGACGGCCTCTCGACGACCACCCTGATCCTGGAGCACGCCGGCTACGATCGCCACTATGTCAAGGGGGTCGGCATGCCGATGCCGGAGACGGACCTGACGCTCGACCAGCCCGGCTCCTGGGGGATCGTGACGGGCTGGTGCTCGTTCACGGTCCAGGGCTACCCGGAATACATCCCATCGACGTATCCGGCCGGCACGGCGAACGCCCCATCGGGCCTCGCCTGCGCCATCAATTGCAACAATTCGCAGGGCGTGTTCGGCTTCCACCCCGCCGGCGCCCATGCCGCGATGGGGGACGGCAGCGTCCGGCTGCTCTCCTCGACCATGTCCGTCCGGACCTTGATGTCTCTGGTGAGCCGCGATGGCGGGGAGATCGTCCAGGAATGACCTCCTCAAGCGAAGCCAGGGCCGGCCGGCGGCCGGCGCGTTGGGTCCTCGCCGCCTGGGCGGCCCTGGCGCTCGTCGCCCCGGGCTGCGGCCCGCGGACCTGCGTGGTCTCGGGGCGGGTCCTCGTCGACGACCGGCCGGCCGAGGGCGTCTACCTCGTTTTCCGGACGATGGGCAAGGACGCGGGACCCCAGGATTCCGGGACGGCCCGGACGGGCGAGCAGGGCGGGTTCTCGCTGGTCGTCCGCGAGCCCGGGGAAGCGGCGATCACCGCGTTCTGGCCCTCGGTGAAGCTCGTGGACGACGAGTCCGTGGAGGGGCCTGACCGCTTCGGCGGCCGTTACGGCGACCCGAGGCGCCCGGTCGTCACGGCCACGTTCCAGGAAGGGAACAACCTTCTCCCCGACATCTCGCTGCTCGGGGCCAAGCCCGGGCCCTCAAGGCGAGATTCCCGCTAGGAGCGTCCCTCATCCGCGCGCGGCGCCCGCTGGCCTGGGCCGCTCGCATTCGCAGGAATCCTCAACATCGAGGGCCCCCCATGACCGCCCGATCCGCCTCAAGAATCCTCCTCGCCCTGGCGATCCTGGTGCCGGCCGCCTCGGCGGCAGCCGCGGCCGAGCCTCCCGTCGTCCGATCCGCGAAGTCGGGCGATTGGTCCGCCTCGGAGACCTGGGAGCCGGGCCGCGTGCCTCAGGCCGGCGACCGGGTCGTCATCCGGTCCGGCCATCGCGTCGTCTACGACGTCTCGTCCGAGGCGGTGATCCGTCTGGTCCAGGTCGCGGGCACCCTGGAGTTCGCCCGCGATCGCCCCACGAGGCTGGAGGCCGGGCTGATCGCCGTCGTGGCCTCGGAGGAGCCGTCGGAGGACGGCTTCGACTGCCACGCGGCGATGGCGGACATGCCGGGGATGCCCGGCGCGGCACGGCCTTCGCTGCTGGTCGGCTCGCCGGGCTCGCCGATCCCCGCCGGGGTCTCGGCCACCATCCGCCTCCATTACGTCGAGGGGATGGACAAGCAATCGTGCCCGGCCATCGTCTGCTGCGGGGGGAGGATGGAGTTCCACGGCGCCCCCATGCCGCAGACCTGGCTCAAGATCCGCCAGACGGCCGACGCCGGGGCGACCACCCTCTACGTCGATGAATCGGCGGAGGGCTGGAAGCCGGGCGACCAGGTCATCCTCACGAGCACCCATCGGCAGCGCGACGGCCGAGGCGTGGGCGGGGACTTCCTCGCCGGGGCCCAGACCGAGGAGAGGCGGATCACCGGCCTCTCCCCTCGCGACTTCACCGGCGGCTACGCCCTGAAGCTCGACCGCCCCCTGGCCTTCTCGCACTTCGCGGAGGGGAACTTCCGGGCGGAGGTCGCCAACCTCAGCCGCAACCTCGTGGTCGAGTCGGCGGACCCCGAGGGCGTCCGCGGCCACACGATGTACCACCGGAATTCGGCGGGCTCGATCCACTACGCGGAGTTCCGGCACCTCGGCAAGCGGGACGAGAAGGGGCGCTACAGCATCCACTTCCACCTGGCCGGCGAGACCATGAGGGGCAGCTCGGTCATCGGGGCCTCGATCTGGGACAGCCACAACCGCTGGATCACGGTCCACGGCACCGACGCCCTGGTCATCCGCGACAACGTCGGCTACAAGAGCGTCGGCCACGGCTTCTTCCTCGAGAACGGCACCGAGATCAACAACATCCTCGATCACAACCTCGCGGCGCTGGTCCTGCCCGGCAAGCCGCAGAAGGACCAGGAGGTGCCCTTCGACCTCAATCGAGGGGCCGGCTTCTGGTGGGCGAACAGCCAGAATAGCTTCACCCGGAACGTGGCCGCGGAGTGCGCCGAGTACGGCTACCGCTTCGACTCCAAGAGGACCGCCGAGTATGACCCGGTCCGCCCGGTCCGCCAGCCCGATGGCACGCTCAAGCCGCAGGACTCGCGCATCCTGCCGTTCGTCCGGTTCGAGGGCAACGAGGCCCACACCATGAAGTTCTTCTGCCTGAACCTGCGGGGCGTGACGCGACCGGATCGCGGCCTGGACCTCTACAGCCAGAACGAGAGCCTGGCTCGCGAGGCCGCCGAGGCCCTCCCCGAGCCCGCGCACCCGTTCTGGATCCGGGACTTCCGCTGCTGGGAGGCCAACTGGGCGGCCCACCTCGGCACCACCGGCGTGTTCGTCGACGGCCTCGACGTCTTCCGCTCGGACGTGGCGATCTGGCGATCGATCATGGACCGCTCCGGCTTCCGACGGATGACCACGAAGGACATGCGCGTCAATGACATCCACAATCCCCTGAGCTCGGGCTATGTCCCCTCTCGGGGCGAGGCCGACTCCGGCGCGTTCCGGGGAACGTCCAGCTTCCGCGACGACATGCCGCCCACGACCGTCATCACCAGCGCCGTCCGCGAGGGTAACCTGGTCCTCGTCAAGGGGTCCACGGCCGACGCGAGCGACGTGCGACGCGTGATGGTCAACGGCCGCCCGGCCCGCTCGACGCGGTCGAGCTTCGCCGAGTGGGAGATCGCCCTCGACGCCCCTCCCGACAAGCCCCTGGAGATCCGGGCCCATTCCGAGGACGTCCACGGGCACCAGGAGCCCCGGCCTCACCTGATCCGAATCGACTCCTCCGCCAATCCGAAGTGAGGAGCGCGTCCGGGCCGCTCGTTATCGCCGGGGCGGGTCGTCCGGGAGCTTCAGCTTCATCCCGACCTTGGGGCGATCGGTGTCCTCGAAGAGGTCGCTGTTGAGCTTGCGGATCTCCTCGGAGCGGTCGGAGTCGCCCAGGGTGGCGTTGGCGATGCTTCGGAGCGTCTCGCCCGGCTTGACGACGTGGACTCGGGAGGGGCGGATCGCCCGGGAGACGGCCGGGGCCTTGGAGCGGCTCGGCGGGGGCGAGAGGGTGGAGTCTCGGGCCGGGAGCATGATCACGGAGTCGGAGGAGGTCCGCGAGGCGTCGGCGTCCTTGGTGCCGGAGGAGGTCTTGCGGACGTCGTCGCGGCCCGACTCGGTCCTGGCCGGGCCGATCAGGCTGCGGTTCAGGTCTTCGAGCGCGGGGATGCGGATCGCCGTGCCGATGTAGAGGTCCTCGGGCTGGCCGGCGAGGTCCTTGTTGGCGTCCCAGAGGGCCTTGTAGAACCGGCCCGAGCCGTAGTAGTCGCGGGCGATGGTCCAGAAGTTCTCCCCTCGGCGGACGACGTGGACCACCGGCTCGATCGGATCGCCCGAGGCGGCGGCCGTCGATCGCGGCGGAGCGGCGGTCCGGGCCGGCGGAGGGGCGTCGGCGACGAGGCGGGGCGTCGACGACCGCCGAGGCCCGACGCTGGGGATCGGATAAAGCGGTCCCGACGGCCCGGCGACCGTCGCGGGCTCGGTCGGCGGGGCTTCGAGATTGGGGATGGTCCGGGGTTTCTCCGGCGACGGCTCGGGCGAAGGCGAAGGCGTGGGCGTCGCGACCGTCGGAGGCGGCTCGGCCGGGACTGGCGGCGCCTCGGCGACCGGGGGGGCCGGCCGAAGGGCCACCGGCGGAGCGGCGTCCGTCGCGGTCACGGGCGGGGGGTTCGTGGTGACGGGAGCGGGGCCCGGCGGCGACGCTTCCGGCTTCGGGGCCTCGGCGGCGACCGCGGTCCCGAGCCCCGGCGGGCCGTTTTCGAGCTTGGCGGATTCGGCCGTTTTCGTCGGGTTCGGGGCGGAGGGCAGGACGGTCTCTTCCTTGTCGGGCTCGGGCGGGCCCGGCGGCGGATTCCCCCCGGCGAGCGAGGGCGGGGCATCGGCCGGTTTGGGCTCGGTCTCCGGGTGGTCCGACTTCGCGTCGCCGTGGCCGGCCTTCGTCACCAGGCTCGGCGGGAGGCCGGGGAGCGGCGGCTCCTCGGTCGCGGCGGTCCGCTCGGCCTGGCCGTCCTTGGTCACCTTCTTCGGCAAGTCGAGGCCCGAAGGCGGCGGCGGGGCGGTCGCGACCGCCTCCTTCTCCTCCCCCTTCTCGAGCGTCTCGGTCGAGGGAGGCGGCGGGGCCTCGGCGATCGTCGTGGGCGGCGGGGAGTCGGCCGTCCTCATCTCGGGAGGGGCCGGCGGGACCGCCTCGGCGGTCTCCTGCGGGTCCTTCGCGGGCCCGGCCTCCTCGGTCGGCCCCGGCGGCTCGTTCTTGACGATCCTGGGCGTCTCGGGCACGTCGGGCGTCGCCTTCGCCGGCTTGACACCCCCCGCGCCCGGGATCTCGGCGACCGGGGCCCCCTTCCCCTTGCCTTTCTGGCGGTTGACCACCAGGACCGCGACCAGGACGACGAACGAGAGCACCACGGCGACCTTGAACCGGGTGTCCCACGACAGCCCCTTCGCCAGGCCCGCCACCTTCGGCGCCGACCGGGCCTTCCTGGCCGGTTTCTGCGCGGTCGAGGGCGAGGCCGAAGCCGACGGCGCGGCCGAGGTCGAAGGCGCCGTGGACCCGGAGGCGTCGTGGTTCGATTCGGTCCCGGGGAAGGCGCGCGGCTCCTCGGGCGGAGTCCCCTCGACGGCTTCGGGAGGATTCACCGGCTCGGAGACGGGCTCGGGCCCGGGTCCGGCGTGCCATGTGGTTTCGTGCATCGCTGGGCCACCCTCAGTTTCGCGCTCCGCGCGCGGGGATTGGTCCGGATCTCCTCGGCCGAGGCGGTCACCGGCTTCTTGGTCAGGACGTCCAGCTCCGGGTCGTTCCGGAACGCATGCTTGACCCTCCGATCTTCCAGCGAATGGAAGCTGACGATCGCCACGCGTCCGCCCGGTTCGAGCCACTGGGCCACGTTCAGCAAGGTCTCGTCGAGGATCTCCAGCTCGCGATTGACGGCGATCCTCAGGGCCTGGAATGTCCGGGTGGCGGGGTCGATCGGCCCCCACTTGCCGGGGACGCTCTTGCGGACGATCTCGGCGAGCCTCGCGGTGGTCACGATCGGCTCGACCCGGCGGTTCTCGACGATCCTCCAGGCGATCCTCCGGCTGTGCCGTTCCTCGCCGAGCTCATAGATCAGGTCGGCGAGCTCCTTCTCCGAGAGGTCGTTGACGAGGTCGGCCGCCGATTTCCGGGTCTTGGGGTCGAACCTCATGTCCAGGGGGCCGTCCTGGGAGAAGCTGAACCCGCGATCGGCCCAGGAGAGCTGGTCGGACGAGAGCCCGAGGTCCAGGAGGATCCCATCGACGCGGTCGATCCCCAGGTCGTCCAGGACCGAATCGGCGTCATCATACGACGATTGAACGAGGGTGACGGGCAGGCCCCGGGTCGCCTCCTCGGCCAAAGCCAGCATGGCCGGGTCGCGATCGAGGCCGATCACCCGGCCCGACGGCCCGACCCTCTCGGCCAGCGCCCGCGCATGACCGCCCGCGCCCACGGTCCCATCCAGGAGGACGGCGCCGGGCTTCGGGTCCAGCCCCGAGACGACCTCGTCGAGCAGGACCGGGCGATGGACCGGCGCTGGGGAGTCCTCGATGGGCACGGGTCGCTCAGGGGTCGAAGGGACGGGAGAAGGGCGCAATCCAGGCCGACTCTAACGGCCCGAGCGATCCTGTCAATCGCAAAGGGGCCTCGATCCATCCGTGGGGTCCATGCAATGCACCGTCATGTAGGGTGCATGGAATGCACCAACCACGAGGCGGCCAACGGCCGCCCTCCGACCCCTTCGGACCAATCCCTCTCATCGACCACCGCTCGCCTCGATCTTGAAGCCAAGCACGCCCGCCCAGACCGCCTCATACGCCTCCACGACGCGGCCCATCGAATATTCGGCCTCGACCCGGCTCCGGCCCTTCTGGCCCATCGCGCCCCATTGCGTCTCGCCCGCCATCGCCTCGCGAAGGCTCGCGGCCAACGATTTCGGGTCGCCCGGCTCGGCCAGCCAGCCGGTCCGCTCGGGGCCGTCGGCGAGGACCAGGTCTTCGGAGCCCTCAACCCTCGTGGCGATCACGGGTTTCCTCGCCGCCATCGCCTCGATCACCACGTTCGGCATCCCTTCCCACAACGACGGCAACACCACCAGATCGGCCGTCTTCAGGAGCCCGGGAACGTCCTCGCGACGCCCGAGCCACTCGACGCGATCTTTCAGGACGCCGGACCCCTCGACCCTCCGCCGATGCTCCGATACGTCCGGGCCGTCGCCCACCATCACGAGCCTCCACCCGGGATGATCGGGCGCGACGGCCGAGAACGCCTCCAGGAGCACGCCCACCCCTTTTTGCGGCTCGATCCGACCGACGAACATCAGGATCTTCGCCGGGCCGAGCCCGAGATCGACCGATCCGGCCCGGTCGATCGCCTCGGGATCGATCCCGTTGGGGATCACGAGCAATCGGCGAGGGTCCAGCCCTCCGGATTCGATCGCGTGCCGCCGGACCCCCTCCGAGACGCAGACCGACGCGGCGGAAAGCCGTTGCGTGAGTCGTTCGAGGACCAGATGCGACCGCCCCCGCCGCTCGGCCACGCGAATCCCGCCGACCACCGGCGGCCGACCGGCCTGGAAGGCGGCCAGCCTCGCCGCGAGGTTGGCGTGGAACAGGAAGCTCTGGACGATCGCCGGGCGGATCGCCCTCAACGCGGAGGCCAGGTCGCGAACCGCCCGGATCGGCCGTCGTTTCGAGACGTTCAAGCAAGTCACGGCGATCCCGCGATCGCGGAGGACGCCCGCCAGCGCCCCTTCCGGCCCGAGGCAGACCACCGAGGGCGTCCACCGCGACCGATCGAGCCGCGAGGCCAGCGCCACCAGCGCCTTCGGCGCCCCCGACGTCCAGATCGGTAATCACGAAGGCGATCGGCGCCGGATCGGTCGGCAAGGGTCGGGATTGCACGGTCGCGATCGGCCGGGGAGGATGGAAGGACGTCCCGACCGCCCATTGTCGCGGCCCGGACCACCGAGGGGAAGCCGTTGGACACCTCCGCGTTCGATTTCGACCTGCCCGACGGCCTGATCGCCCAGGAGCCGGCCGAGCCTCGCGATTCGTCTCGCTTGATGGTCGTCCGGCGCGATTCGGGGACGATCGAGCACCGCGTTTTCTCCGAGCTTCCCGAGCTTCTCCAACCGGGAGACCGGCTGGTCCGCAACGCGACTCGGGTGGTCCCGGCGAGGATTCTGGGGACTCGCGAGGCCACCGGAGGGCGCTGGGAGGGCCTGTTCCTGCGAGCCTTGCCCGGCGGCTCCTGGGAAGTCCTGGCGACGACCCGAGGAAGGCCCATCGAGGGGGAATGGGTGGCGATCGAGGGCGGGCTGCGGCTGAAGCTCGAAGCCAGGGGCGAGGGCGGACGCTGGACCGTGCGGCCCGAGGCAGAGGGGCTCGCCTTCGGAGGTGTTGGGGCGCCACGGGCACGTCCCCTTGCCTCCTTATATCCGCAAGGGTCGGGACGACCCGGAGGACCGGCTCCGGTATCAGACCGTGTTCGCCCGAGAGCCCGGCGCCGTGGCCGCGCCGACGGCCGGGTTGCACTTCACCGAGGCCTTATTCACGAGGCTGGCCGATCGGGGGGTCCGGCCGATCGACATCACGTTGCACGTCGGCCTCGGCACGTTCCGGCCGATCGAGGCCGAGAGGATCGAGGACCACACGCTCCACGCCGAATGGGCCGAGGTCGCCCCCGAGGCCGCCGAGGCGCTGAATGCGGCGAGAGAAGCCGGAGGACGGATCATCGCGGTGGGGACCACGTCGGCCAGGACGCTCGAAACCGCCGCGAAATCCGGCCGATTTGAAGCCTTCGCGGGAGAAACCGCCCTGTACCTCCGCCCGGGCCACAAGTTCCGAGGCGTCGATGCCCTGATCACCAATTTCCACCTGCCCCGGAGCAGCCTGCTGGTGCTCGTCGCCGCCCTGACCGGGCACCCGTTGATGAAACGAGCCTACGACGAGGCCATCCGGCATCAATACCGATTCTACAGCTATGGCGACGCGATGATAATCCTGTAGGGTGCATGCAATGCACCGTCATGTAGGGTGCATGAAATGCACCAAACACGCGGCGGCCAGTGGCCGCCATCCTTGGTTTCTTGATCCGTCGGTGGATCGGAAAGCGCAAAAGGTTGCGGGCTTCGCCCGCGCGTGTTTGGTGCATTGCATGCACCCTACGGGATCGTCATTCCAGGTCCCATCCGCGGAGCCGCTTCGGTGCCGTTTTTCCCCATTCGGGGTCGTACTGGCCGCTTTGGACGTGCTTTTGAAAGCTTGACCAGGGCCAGTCCCCGGGCCGGGTGACGTATCCGTGTTTGACGGGATTGTAATGGATGTAATCCAGGTGCGTCTCGAAATCCCGATCGTCGCGAATGCAATGCTCCCAGAATCGCCGTTGCCAGACGCCTCGCGTCCCTCGATCGCGCTGGGAGGACGTGATGATCCGCTGTTGGCCGCCCGATCCCAGCCATTCGACCGTGAAATCCCGCTTGATCCGCTTCCACCTTCGCGAGAAGTCGTCATCGCCTCGGGGCAACGTCCACAGACAATGGAGATGATCGGGAAGGAGCACGATGGCTCGGGTTTCGAACGGGTGGGAGCGGCCAACCTCGCGAAAGACCCGGCCCAGGAGCGATCGGGCGGCGGGATTGGAAAACAGGGGCCAGCGGCCGGCGGTGATCACCGTGAAGAAATAGGTCCCTCCCGGTTCGAGGAGGCGGCGGTATTCGGGCATCGGCGCCCTCGGAGAGCGAAGACCATCGGGGATCATGCCGGGTGTCATGCCCCCGACACGGGATTCCTCGGCCGATAGGCCCGGGTCAGCGCGCGGTCGAGCTGGTCGGGGACTTCGACCCCGAGGTTGAACAGGCTGCTGTTGAAGGCCCCGGCATCGTCGAAGTTCGATTGCTGCGCGGTGCCCGCGTCCCAGATGATGTATCTTTGATTGTTCAGGTTGTCAAAATACGTGACCGCCAGGCTGTTGTTCGTGTACAGCCAGATGGCCAGGATGAGCTTGGTGGCCGGTCCCGGGCCGTTGAAGGGCGGGACCAGCAGCTCAATCTGCTTGTTGGGCATGCCCTGGATCGCCAGTTGCCCGGCGGACCGCGAGCGGATCGAGGGGACGACCACCAGGCGATACAGGCCCAGCGGGATGCTCCGGGGCGCCGCCGCGGGCTCCCCGGCGCGGCCTTCATCCCGGCGATGGCGTCCTTCCACATCTCGCGGAGCTCGCCCAGGTTCAGGCGGAGCGGGTCGGGGTTGATCAGGCGGACGAAGTTCCTCGTGGGCTGGTCCACCTTCAGGTCGTGGAAGCTCGCGGCGCTGATGCCCATCCTCAAGCCCGCCGCCTCGGCGTCGGCCGGTCCCGGGGGCGGCTCGGCCTCGACGGACTGGGGCTCGATCTCGACGACCGCCTCATCGACGATCCTGGCGAGCGAGATATCCAGCTCCCGGACCACCTGCGCCGGAACCGCCACGCGGATGGCCTTGTCGAGCCTGACCCCGGCGTCGCCGACGTGGAGGATCGAGCCGCACACCGCGTCCCAGAACGCTTCGGTCCCGGATCGCAACTGCCGCTGACGCCTCGCCCGTTCGATCAACGGATAGACGACCTCCGGCCAGATCTCGACGCTCGCCGGGTCTCTCCACGCCGATTTCGTGGCGTATTTGAGCACCGCGAGCCGGAATTCCGGCTTGCCTCGCCAGACCTCCGTGACCTTGTTCCAGCGCTCGACCAGGAGGTCATCGACCTCGGTCCGCTCGGGGGCGAGGCGGCGGAGGTCCTCGAGGACCTGGGGCATCAGCCCGGGGTTCAGCACGCCCTGGGCGTCGCTCATGCTCTCGGCGGCGTACGGGCTGGCCAGCCGGAGTTGCTGGCGGAGCTGGCGGAACCTCTTGCGCTTGCCCGGGGTGTCGCGCTGGGCCAGGTACTTGGCCAGGATCGTCGGGCCGAGCAGGGGGCGGACGTCGGGCCGGGCCTCCAGCAACGGGGCGACGCCCTCGACGTCGATCTCCGGGGGGGCGTCGGGCAGGGTCAACGCCGTCATGGCCAGGAGCAGCCGGGCCCGGTCGGCGTTCAGGGGGTCGAGCGGCCGGCGGAGGAGGAACCCCCGGCGGCGAGAGCCTCCCAGGAGGTAGGCCAGGTAATGGCCGTGGAGGTATCGCTCGTCGGGCGACAGGGCGACGGGCTCGGCCGTGATGGCGTCGATCAGCGAGCGGGCCAGGTCGCGGCCGACCTTCGCCGAGGGGGCCAGGGCCTCCGATCTCGGGCCCACGGCCATCGCCGACGACGGTGCCGGCGCCGCCGCGGCCGATCCCGACCGCCCCGAGCCGGCCATGCTCGGCGGGCCGCCCGACGACCCGACCGACGGCGCCGAGGCTTCGGCCAGGGGCTGGGTCGCCGAGTCGCCCCCGCCGGTGGCGCCGGCCAGGATCAGGGCCCGGAGCCGGTCGGCCACCTCCCGGCCCGAGCCGGGGCGGTCGCCGGGGTTCTTGGCCATCAGGTTGGTGATCAGGGCCTCCAGGGGGAGCGAGACCTCCGGCACCTGATCGCGGAGGGACCGGGCCTCGGCGTTGATGTGCTGGGCCAGGACCATCATCACCGGCCCGGCGAACGGCGGGACGCCCGCCACGCATTCATACAGGATGATCCCCAGGGCGTAGAGGTCCGTCCGGTGGTCGAGCTTCTTCCCCTTGGCCTGTTCCGGGCTCATATAATGCGGGGTGCCCCGGACGATCCCCGATTCCTGGGTCGCGTCGGACAGCAAGGACAGGCCGAAGTCCGAGAGCTTCGCCGTGTCCGAGGCGGTCAGCAGCACGTTCGCCGGCTTCACGTCGCGGTGGATCACCCCCTGGCGATGGGCGTAGTCCAAAGCGTCGGCCGTCTGGGCCACCACGCGGAGGCGGTCGCTCAGGGTGAGCTTCTTGAGCCTCTTCGCGAAGCTGGAGCCGTCCACTTCCTCCATGATGAAGTAGTACGTCTGGTCGTCGGCGCTGAAGTCATAGAGCCGGACGACGTTCTCGTGGACGAGCCGGGCGAGGATCTGGGCCTCCAGGCGGATCTTGCGGCCCACCTCCTCGCCGGTCAGGTCCTTCAGGACCTTGATCGCCACCGAGCGTTCCAGGACCGAATCGCGGGCGCGGTACACCGCCCCCATCCCGCCCCGGCCGAGCTCCTTCTCCAGGGTGAACCGGCCGTTCAGGGTGGTCCCGATCACTGGCGTTCTCTCCCCGAAGCCGCCTCGTCGCGCCGATCGCACCGATCATAAAGCCCGACAGCCGGACGGACAACGCTCCGAGACCCCGACCCGGCCGATTTGGGGGATTCTCCAAGCCGACGGGCCGGCCGGGGCCGACAATAGGCAAGGCAGAGCCCCTCCCCCGGACCGTCCCGGCGAGACCGATCATGAGCGCCCCGAACCCCACGCCCGTTTTGGTCATCCCCACGGCCGATCTCGGAAGGATCGGCGCGTTCCAGGGGTTCCGCCCGGCCGTCGAGGCCGACCTGGCCGTTCTGCTCGGGCCGGGCTCGGCCGGTTCGTCCCTCGCTATCTGGCCGAGGACGACCCAGGCCTCAAGCAGATCATCCCTTACGTCGTCTTCCGCTCGGAAGATCGGGTCTTCGCCTACACCCGGGGGACGTCTCAGGGCGAATCCCGGCTCCATCACCGGATGTCGATCGGCGTGGGCGGCCACGTGGACGAGGAGGACGCCGACGGCCTGGCCACCCTGGACGCCTACCACGTCGCCCTCCGTCGGGAGCTTGACGAGGAGATCGTCCTGGGCTCGCCGGGACGGATGTCCCTGATCGGCCTGATCAACGACGACTCGACCCCGGTGGGCCGGGTCCACCTGGGCGTCGTCCACCTCTATGAGCTCGACCGGCCGGAGGTCCAGCCTCGCGAGGATGGGTTGGCCGACGCCGGATTCCTGCCGATCCCGGAGGCTCTGGCCCTTCGAGACCGGTTCGAGACCTGGTCGCAGCTCTCCCTGGACGCCCTGGCCGAGACGCCGGGCCAACTCCCTGTGTAGGGCAGGCCTCGGCCTGCCGATCCACATCGGCGCGAAGACGGCAGGCCGAGGCCTGCCCTACCTGGTCGCGACGGCTCGCGGTCCCTTACCAGACCAGCGATAGGTGGAACCCGACGAAGCTCTGGAGGACGACCAGGCCGATCACGCAGCCGGCCAGGACCAGGAGCAATTCGCCCGCGTTCTCCGCGGCCCGGACCATCCCGGCCCTCTTGGAGAGGTCCACCACCCCGCTCCGGACCGCCATCGCCGCCCCGAGGACGAAGAGGGCCAGGATCGGCCCAAAGATCGCCAGAGACTTCATCACGACCGCGCTTGCCATGATCCCGAGACTCCCCGCCGGCCCCCTTCGTCCTGATCGAGGCGTGGCGTCTGGTCTACCGCAATCCTGGTGCCAATCCCTCCGCCCTGCCCGGGGGCGAGACGGCCCATTCTCTCAGGATAGGCCGCCGAACTTGAGAAAATTCGCCGATCTTCGCGCGGAATTTGCGAAGACCTTGCCGATTTTGCCGATCAGGCCATCGCGTCCGGCTCCGGCAGGCCGAACAGGCGACGGGCGTTCTCGGTCGTCGCGGCGGCGAGGGCCTCGAACGGAATGCCCCGGACCTCCGCCAGCGCCCGGGCCGTCACGGCCACCCTCGCCGGCTCATTGGTCTTCCCCCGGAACGGGTGAGGGCTCAGATATGGGCTGTCGGTTTCCACCAGGAGGCGATCCAGGGGCACGGATCGGGCGGCGTCCCGCAAGGGGTCGAGCGCCTTGTTCTCGAACGTGACCATCCCGGCGAAGGAAATGTCAAGCCCAAGCTCCAGAAGGATTTGCGCCTCGTCTCGAGTGCCCGTGAACGAGTGCTGGACCCCTCGGACGGCCCCTCCGAACTCGCGGACGGCCGCGATCACCTCGGCCTGGCAGTCCCGGCTGTGGATCACGACCGGCAGGCCCGTCTCGATCGAGAGCTCGAGGTGGCGGCGGAACCAGTCCTGCTGGACGGGGAACGGGACGCGGTCCCAGTAGCGATCCAGGCCGGTCTCCCCCAGGGCGACGACCTTCGGCGACCTCGCCAGGGCGACGACCCGGGCCCAATCCTCGTCGGTCGCGTCGCCCGAGTCGTTGGGGTGGATGCCGACCGAGGCGAACACGCCCTCGAAGCGATCGGCCAGCGCGACGACCCGGGCGCTGTCCTCGGCCGTGGTGGCGATGGCGACGACCTGGACCACGCCGGCCTGCCTCGCCCGGTCCACGACGGCCGCCACGTCCCCCAGCTTCGGCGAATCGAGGTGAGCGTGGGTGTCGATCAGCATCTCACGCCCCGGTCTCGAAGTGGCCGAGGAGTTCCAGCCGGTAGCCGGTCAGGCGGAAGCCCCGCTCCTTCAGCAGTCGGGCGAGCTCGGGGTCGAGCCGGGCCAGGAGCTCGGGGTCGAACGGGGTGGGGAGGTCCTCGACCCGGCCGGTCCGGACGTCCCGGAGGTGGTAATGCTCCTCGCCCCGGGCGTCGTACCGGGCCGAGCCGTCGCCGCTGGGGAGCTTGGTCACCAGGCCCGAGGCGACCAGCGCCTCCAGGGCCTTGTAGACCGTGGCCAGGCTGATGGCCGGGACCTCCCGGCGGACGGCCCGATAGACGTCCTCGGCGGTGGGGTGGTCGCGTTCGGCCCGGACCAGGGACTCATACACGGCGAGCCTCTGCCGGGTGAACCGCCAGCCGGCGGCCTCCAGGGCGGCCCGGAGGGCGTCGGGATCGAGGGCGGCGGAGGACATCGCGGACGATCACCCCTTCCCCGGACATCGGCCGACGACGGCGGCCGGCGAGCCATGACATGAAAGGGGGCCGACCCACTCTCGACTCGTCATTCCATTGTTCGGCTCCTTGACAGGGATGTCAACCTCCTGTTACCTTCGTCGTCGGGGCCGTTTGCGACCGATCAGAGGGGGTGCGCGGGCCGGAGGGTTCGGGGTCGAATCGACCCGGACGACCGGCCCGAAGGGGCGATCCCGCCGCATCGGTGTCGGCCGACGGCCCCGGTCCCCTCCCTCCGCGAAGCCGCGACCGGGGTGCCCGGGCCCCTCTTGCGGGGCCTTCGGCCCTCGTCTCGGTCGGAGGAGGGATCGTCCCGAGGAGGCGTCGCGCCGGCCGTCCCATCGGTCCGGGTGGCCGCGGCGATGAGGATCGGACCTCGCCCCTCGGGGCGGGGCCTCGGCCCTCTCGATCCGTTCCGGCCCCGACGGGCTTCCGCCGTCGGATCGCCTCGGAGGCTCCCATGAGCGTCGATCTCGTCCGAATCGTCGATAGCATCCACCGAGACAAGAACATCCCCAAGGAAATCTTGTTCGAGGGGATCGAGTCGGCGCTCGCCACCGCGGCCAAGAAGCACTATCCCGACGCCGAGGTGGCCGTCCAGATCGACCCGGAGTCCGGCAAGATCCGCACCACGGCCGACGGCGCGCCCGTCGACCCCCCCGAGTTCGGCCGGATCGCCGCCCAGACCGCCAAGCAGGTCATCATCCAGAAGATCCGCGAGGCCGAACGCGATAGTCTCTTCGACGAGTTCGAAGACCAACGCGGAGACCTCGTCACCGGCACCGTCCAGAGGTTCGAGGGCGGCGCCGTCACCGTCAACCTGGGCAAGACCGACGCCTTGCTCCCCCGCTCCGAGCAGATCCCCGGCGAGAGCCACCACCCCGGCGAGCGCGTCCGGGCCATCATCCTGGATGTCCGCAAGGTCGGACAGCGGGTCAAGATCATCCTGAGCCGGACCCACCCCGACTTCGTCCGCCGCCTCTTCGAGCTGGAGATCCCCGAGATCGCCGACCAGATCATCAGCATCCGGGCGCTCGCGAGAGAGGCCGGCTACCGCTCCAAGGTGGCCGTCACGTCGCTGGATTCCAAGGTCGATGCCGTGGGGGCCTGCGTGGGCGTCCGGGGGACGCGGATCAAGAACATCGTCGACGAGCTGGGCGGCGAGCGGATCGACATCGTCCGCTGGAACGAATCGCTGCAAGTCCTGATCCCCAACGCCCTCCAGCCGGCCGAGATCGACGAGGTGATGCTCTGCCAGCTCCTGGGCCGGGCGATCGTGCTGGTGAGGGAAGACCAGCTCAGCCTGGCCATCGGCCGGCGGGGGCAGAACGTCCGGCTGGCGTCGAAGCTGGTGGGCTGGGACATCGAGATCATGACCTCCGAGGAGCTCGACGAGCTGATCGAGAAGGCCGTCGGGATGTTCACCAAGATCGAAGGGGTGGAGACCGAGCTGGCCGAACGGCTCGTCGAGCAGGGCATCCTCAGCTACGATGACCTGTCGGTCATGGAAATCGACGACCTGGTGAACACAATTGAGGGTCTGGACGAAGAAAGGGCCGTCGAGGTCGTCGGCCGGGCGGAGACCCTGGCCGAGGAGCAGACCGAGGAGATGCCCCGGAGGAAGGGGGCCCGTCCCCCCCAGCCCTCCCCCGCCGAGGCCCCCGCGCCCCCGGCCGAAGGCGACGGGCCCGAACCGGCCGCCGCCGGCCGGCCGACCCTCGACGACCTCTTCGGCGACGGCGGCCCGACCGAAACCGACAACGACAGCGACCTTGATAGTGACAGCGACCCCCGAGACCCGGCGACCGAGCCCGACGAGACCGGGCTGGACCTGCCGCCCGAGGACGACGAGCTTCGCGACCTCGCCCTGGCCAGCGAACTGTTTCCCGGCGACGGCCGGGAAGTCACGGCGCCGCCCAGCGACGCCGACCAATCGGAGACCGAACGGATCGTGACCGAAGCGGTGGAGGCGGGGCCGACCCCGCAAGAGATCGAAGCCCACGAGGCCGGGGACGGGCCCAACCGCCCCCCCCTGCCGACTTTCGACCCCTCCTCGACCGGCTCGGGGGGGGTTACCCACGCGGACCCCGACAGACGAGACCCGGACATGAACCAGCCATGAGGCCCCCGACGGCCCCCTTCCGGGCCGGTCGCGCGTCCCGCCTCCCCTCCTCCTGACTCGGTCGGACTCGCCGCGAGGCGGTCTGGCGGGCCCGGGGTGGGGATTCTGGGCTTGGCACGACCGCTCGGCGGAGTTCACAATACCGAACCGGCCCGCCCGGCCCGAGGGCCCGTCCCTCGGCCGGGTGTCGTCGCCACAGGAGGAGTCGCCTTTGTCCACGCGTGTCCATGAGTTGGCCAAGGAATTGGGGCTGAAGAGCCCGGAGCTGCTGGACCGAATCCAGAAGGCGGGCCTGGACGTCAAGGCCAGTGCCCTGGCGGTCGTCGAGCCGGCCATGGTCGATCGGATCCGGAAGATGATCCAGGGGTCCGCCCCGACGGCCCCGGCGACGCCTCGCCCCGGCCCATCCACCCCCGCGGAGAAGCCCGCCATCGCCCCTTCCTCGACCCTCGCCCCGGAGCGCAAGGCCCCGCCGGCGACCCCCTCCGCGACGGCCGGCCCGGCCGTCGCGGCCCCCTCGGCGCCGAAGCCGTCGCCCGCCCCTCCGGCCGATCGGCCCTCGCCCGAGCCGCCCCCGGCGGCCCCCGCCCGCCCGGTCCAGGCCCACGGCCCCGCCCCCGTCGCCCCGACGCCGGCCCCGCCGACCTCGACCTCGACCTCGGCCCCCGCACCGGCCCCGGCCCCGATCGCCGCCCGACCGGGCCCCGGCCTGACCGCCCCGCCGACGGCCGCCTCGGCCGGGCCGATGACCGGCCCCCCGGCCGCCGGCCCCCGCCCCGCGGCCACCGGCCCCCAGCCCCGGGTCGGCGGCTCGGGCCTCACGGCGCCCCCCCGGAGCGGGAGCGGCCCCCTGTCCGGCCACACCCGCGCCGGAGGACCCGGCACCGGCCCCCTGACGCGCCCCGGATCGCCCGGAGGAGGCCCGTCCGGCCCGCCGTCGCCGTCCTCCTCGGGCTCGGAGCCCCGGCCCAACCCCTCGGGCCCTCCTCCGTTGCGGAGGAGCGACTACATCTCGCCGACCGGCACCCGCGCCGATGGGATCGCGGCCGGGCTCGGCCCCGCCCTCGGGGTCCACGCCGCCGGTCCGCCGGTCCAACGACGGCGGAGGGGACGGCGGCCCCCGCCGCGACTCGATGCCGCCCCGGCCCTCCGGCGGCAACCGCCCGTTGCCCCCGGTCTCGTCGCAGACCGGCTCGTCGCCTCCGCCCCGACGGCCCGACGGCCCCAGGCCGCAGGCCCCCGAGGCCAAGGGCCCCCGGCCGGAGATGAAGTTCACGCCCGACCAGTGGCGGCAGATGGCCCAGTCCGGCCAGTTGCCGACCTCCGGCCCGGCGACGGGCCCGGGTCGACCCGGCGCCCCGGGCCGACCGGGGATGGGCCCGCGGACCGGCCCCTCCGGCTTCGGCGCCGGCCCGGCCGGTCCCGGAGGGATGGCCGCCCGAGGCCCCGCCGGCCCCGGCCTGCGTCGCCCGCCGGCCCCCGGCTCGGGCCCCGGCGGACCCGGCCCGGGTGGCGGGCCCGGCCCCGGCGGGATGATGCCCCCTCCCCCGGTCATCGATGAGGAGGAGGAGAAGAAGGGCAAGGCCGGAGGCCGGCTCGGCTCGGCCGCCGACCGCGCCGGCCGTCGCGCCAAGAGGGACGCCCGGACCGTCGAGCGGCGGGGGATCTCCTCGCCCGTGCCCGTCTCGGCCCTGACCTCCGAGGAGGACTCCGACGGCCGATCCCGATCCCGAGGGGCCCGGCGAGGCCACGGCCACAAGGGGCATCATCGCTCGGTGATGGCCCCGGTCCGCAAGACCCACGCCGAGGTCGAGCCCCCGGTCACCATCCGGGCCCTGTCCGAGGCCATCGGCATCCCCGCCAACCAGATCATCAAGAAGCTGTTCAACCTCGGCCAGCTCGTCACCATCAACTCCGTCCTGGAGGACGAGATGGCGATGGAGATGGCCCTGGAGTTCGGCGTCGAGCTCGAGGTCGTCCACGAACGGACGGCCGAGGACGAGATGCTCGACATGTTCGACGCCGAGCAGGACCAGGCCGACCTGGTCCTCCGGCCGCCGATCATCACGATCCTCGGCCACGTCGATCACGGCAAGACGTCGCTCCTGGACAAGATCCGGCGGGCGAACGTCGTGGCGACGGAGTCCGGCGGGATCACCCAGCACATCGGCGCCTACCAGATCGAGCACGAAGGCAAGAAGATCTCCTTCGTCGACACCCCCGGCCACGAGGCGTTCACCGCCATGAGGGCCCGGGGGGCGAACGTCACGGACATCGTCGTCCTGGTCGTCGCGGCCGACGACGGCGTGATGCCGCAGACCAAGGAGGCGATCGCCCACGCCAAGGCGGCCGAGGTGCCGGTGGTCGTGGCGCTGAACAAGATCGACCTGCCCGGGGCCGACACCCCGTCCAACATCAACAAGATCTACGGCGAACTGTCCCAGGAAGGGCTGATCCCCGAGGAATACGGCGGCGACACCCCGGTGGTGAAGACCTCCACCTTCACCGGCCAGGGCCTCTCCGACCTGCTCGCCACCCTCGACGCCATCGCCGAGCTCCACGAGCTCAAGGCCAACCCGGCCCGAGACGCCACGGGCACCTGCCTGGAGTCGTCGAAGTCCGAGGGCCGGGGCGTCCTGGCGACGGTGTTGGTCCAGGACGGCACCCTGAGGGTCGGCGACGTGATGGTCTGCGGAGACGGCTTCGGCCGGGTCCGGGCCCTCTACGACGACAAGGGCCGGGCCGTCCTGGAAGCCGGCCCCAGCACCCCGGTGGAGATCTCCGGGCTCGACGAGGTCCCCACCGCCGGCGAGAAGTTCGCCGTGATCAACGACATCAGCCAGGCCCGGGAGATCGCCGAGACCCGCCGCGGCCGGTCCCGGGGCGCCAACCTCGCCGAGAGGCCCTCGATCACGCTCGAAAACCTCTTCACCAAGATGACCGAGCAGAAGGTCAAGAGCCTCAACCTGATCCTCAAGGCGGACGTCCAGGGGTCCCTGGAAGCCCTGACCAAGGAGCTGGAGAAGCTGGAGAACCCGGAGGTGCCGATCCGCGTCCTCCTGAAGGGCGTCGGCGGGATCGGCGAGAGCGACGTCTTGCTGGCCGACGCCAGCGAGGCGATCATCGTCGGCTTCCGCGTGGCCCCCGACGACAAGGCCATGAGCTTGGCCGACGAGAAGAAGATCGACATCCGCCGGTACGACATCATCTACCAGGTCACCGACGAGGTGAAGAAGGCCGTCGAGGGCATGCTGATCCCCGAGGTCAAGGAGGTCCACCTCGGCCGGGCGGTCGTCCGCCAGGTCTTCAAGATCTCCCGGGTCGGGACCGTCGCCGGCTGCTTCGTCACCCAGGGGACGATCGAGCGATCGGCCAAGGCGCGGATCATCCGCGAGGGCCGAGAGATCTACAAGGGCCAGATCGACGCCCTCAAGCGGTTCAAGGAGGACGTCAAGGAGGTCGCCCAGGACTACGAGTGCGGCATCAAGGTCTCGAACTTCGACGACGTCAAGAACGACGACGTGATCGAGGCCTACCGCGTGGACGTGATCCGAAGGACGTTGCCTACCTAAGCAAGTGAAGTGGGCAGTGGGCAGTGGGCGGTGGGCAGTGGGCAGTGGGTCGGATCGCCTTCGGCGGCATGGTTTTGAGAGGTCGAGTCTCCCAAATCCCCTTCTGCCCACTGCCCACTGCCCACTGCCCACTGCCCACTGCCCACTGCCCACTGCCCACTGCCCACTGCCCACTGCCCACTGCCCACTGCTTGGTCCACTGCTCTCGGCCAGGATTCCCATGCCCGTCGTCTCGCTCGTCCTGGAGCTTCGACTGAGGGGCTGCTCGACGCCCCGGCAGAGGCGGGCGCTGGTCCAGGCGATCCTGGGGAAACTCCGCCGCCATTTCAACGTCGCCGGGGCCGACGTGGGCCCGGAAGACCGTCCGGGCGAGGCCGTCGTCGGGTTCGCCTCGGTCGGCCGGACCCGCCGGGAGGCGCGAGACCTCCTGGATCGCGTGGCCGAGGCGGTCGCCGCCCATCCCTCCGCCGAGGTCGCCCGCGCCGCCTTCGACGAACTGTGAACCGCACCGCACCGCACCGCACCGCACCGCACCGCACCACGATTCGAACCCCGGGGGACCTCCCCTCATGCCGTCGCACCGAGCCCCCGCATTGCCGAGGCGATCCGCGAGGTCGTCTCCTCGGCGATCCTCTTCGATGTCAGCGACCCGAGGGTCAAGGGCGTGACGGTCCTGTCCGTCGAGGTCTCCTCGGACCTCCGCTCGGCCACGGCGTTCGTCTCCTTGATGGGCACGGAGGCCGAGCAGAAGCTCGCCATGAAGGGCCTCCAGCATGCCTGCGGGTTCCTCCAGGCCAAGGTCGCCGCCCGTCTCCAGACCCGGACCACCCCGGTCCTGAGGTTCCAGCGCGACGAAGGGGTCAAGAAGTCGATCGAGATCTCCAAGCTGATCGACGAGGCGATGGCCTCCGACCGCGAGGCCCGCAAGGCCCGGGAGGCCGCCTCCTCGGCCGGCTCGCCGACCCCGGACGAAGGCCCCGAAGCCGACCCCGAAGCCGAACCCGCCCCCGACGCCTCGCCTCCCCCGGGATAGCCCCTTCCTTCGCGACCGACAGCCCCGCTCCCGCCCCAGCCCCCTCTTCGAGAGCCCGCCATCATGGCCGCACCGAGCAAGGCGCAGATGCTGAACGAGGTCCACGCCCTCTTGAAGAAGAGGTACAAGCTCGGGCCGCGGACCGATCGTTCCTCGGTCCTGGAGGCCGTGATCTTCGCCATCTGCCACGAGGGGACAACCCGCGAGCAGGCCAACCAGGCGATCAACCGATTCAAGGATGACTTCTTCGACTGGAACGAGGTCCGCGTCTCCTCGATCGAGGAGATCCAGGGCGTCCTGGCCGGCCTGCCCGACCCCGAGCCCCGGCCCAGAGGCTCCGCCGCTTCCTCCGCCAGCTCTTCGAGAAGACCTACGGCTTCACGCTCGACGCCCTCGCCAAGAAGCCGCTGAAGGAGTCGGTCAAGGCCCTCCAGGAGTACGAGGCGTTCGCCTCCGACTACGTGCTGGCCTCGGTCACCCAGCAATCGCTCGGGGGCCACGCCATCCCCGTCGATGCCCCGATCCGCCGGGGGCTGGACCGGCTGGGGCTCATCGACGACTCGATGGACGATCACGCCGTCCGCTCGTTGCTGGAACGGGCCGTCCCCAAGAACCGGGGGGCCGAGTTCATCGACCTCATGGAGGAGCTCACCCACGATACCTGCGTCGAGGGCGAGCCCGACTGCCCCCGATGCGAGCTCAGGAAGATCTGCCCGACTGGCCAGGAGAAGATCGCGGCGGCCAAGACGGCCGAGAAGGCCGCCGCCAAGGCCGCCCGGGGCAAGCCCGCCCCGGAACCGCCCCCCGCGCCCGCCCCGGCCAAGGCCACGGCCCCCACGAAGGCCGTCGCCGCCCCCCCGCCCTCGCCCTCGCCCAAGGGCGTGAAGGGGCGATCGCCCAAGGCGAAGTGAACTCGCCAGGGCTCAGGCGGGGTCCTCGGCGGCCAGGGTCCCGGCCTGGCGGAGGGCCCGTCGCCATTCCTGCTCGCCGATCGGGTCGTCCGGGAAGTCGAACCGGGCCTTCTCGATGACCTCATACGTCGGCGGCTCGGGGCAGCCCCACCAGCCTCCCCCGCGAAGCCTCTGGGCCGCCGCCTCGGCCGATTCTCGGCTCGCGTGGAACTGCCTCTCCTGACCCCAGGCCCCGTCGTAGCTCCGGCCGTCCATGCAGTCACCGCCGAGGAACGCCGCGACCTCGTAGATCGTCTCCATCGCCGCCTCCGGGGGAAGAAACCGGCGGGGCCGAGTCAGGTCCCTCGATCCCCGAGTTGCCCCTCGGCGATCTCGATCGCCTGGAGGAGGCCCTCGCGCCTTGTTCACCGTCTCCTCGTACTCGTCGGCGGGCACCGAGTCGTACACGACCCCGCAACCCGCCTGCACGTAGGCCGTCCGCCCCTTCAGGACCAGCGTCCGCAGGGCGATGCACGTATCCATGTTGCCGGTGAAGTCGAGGTAGCCGACGGCCCCGGCATACGGCCCCCGGCGGGTCGGCTCGACCTCGTCGATGATCTCCATCGCCCGGACCTTCGGCGCCCCGGAGACCGTCCCCGCCGGCAGCCCGGCCCGCAAGGCATCGAAGGCCGTCTTCCCGGGGGCGAGCGTGCCCGTCACGTTCGAGCTGATGTGCATCACGTGAGAATACCGCTCGACGGTCATGAGGTCCGTGAGCCTCACCGAACCCGGCTCGGCGACCATCCCCACGTCATTGCGGCCGAGGTCCACGAGCATGATATGCTCGGCCCTCTCCTTCGGGTCGGCCAGGAGCTCGGCGGCCAGGGCCCGATCCTCGGCCTCGTCCTTCCCCCTCCGACGGGTCCCCGCCAAAGGGCGGATCGTGACCGCGCCGTCCTCCACCCGGACGAGGATCTCGGGAGAGCTGCCGATCAGCCGCAAGTCGTCGTCGAACGTCAGGTAGAACAGGAACGGGCTGGGGTTCACCACGCGGAGGGCGCGATAGATATCGAACGGATCGGCCGAGGTCTCCACCCGGAATCTCTGGCTCGGGACGACCTGAAAAATGTCGCCGGCCTTGATGTATTCCTGGCAGTGGCGGACGATCGCCTCGAACCGCTCCCGGGTCAGGTTCGACTCGGGCCGGAGGGTCATCGGCGCGGTCGTATCAATATCCACCGGGGGCAAATCGGGTCCGGGACCGGAGAGGCGTCCCACGAGCTCGTCCAGGTCGCGGACCGCTCGCGGATAGGCGGCCTCGGCCCCTTCGGAAGCCCGGGCCAGGACCACGGCGAGGACCGTTTTCCGGATATGATCGAAGATGACCATCCGATCATAGAAGTTAAACACCAGGTCGGGCAAATCGCGGTCGTCGGCCGGGGCATTGGGGAGGTTTTCGGTATAGCGGACGGCATCATAGGCCGCATAGCCCACCGCGCCCCCGCAGAACCTCGGCAGGGCGGGCAGGTGGATCGACTTGTGCTGATCGAGCAGTTTCTGCAGCTCGGCGAACGGGTCCTCGGCCTCGAAAGACCGCAAATCGCCGGTTTCCGGCATCGGCCCGACGGTCACACGCCGCCCCCGGGCCTCGAACCGGAGGAACGGGCCCGAGCCCAGGAGGCTGAACCGGCCGACCTTCTCGCCGCCGATCACGCTCTCGAACAAAAACGAAGGCCCCCCGCCGGCCGAGAGCCTGTGGTAAGCCGAAACCGGAGTCAACCCGTCGGCCACCAGCTCGCGATACACCGGCACCAGCGGGGCCTGCCCCGCCAGGCGGAGGAATTCGGTCAAGTCGGGGCGATGACGGGGCATGGTCGGGGCACTCGCGGCCGAGAACGGTCGATCGGGGCCGGTCCCGGCGACCCGATCGGCCAGTGATGGTAGCATCCCCGAGAACTCGTCAGCAACGGCGGCCCCTGGCGAGTCGCCGTCTCGTCCCTCCGGGAAATCAGATCGAAGATCCCTCGCGACGGAGCCCCTGGCGAAAGGCGACGGCTCGGCCCAGGAGGGCGCCGCAGGCCCCAAGAGCCAGGGCCACCAGGGTGTGGCCGATGCGGTGGTGCTGACGCGCGACTTGGTTCCGAGAATAGACCCGGATTGACGGTTGCTGGCTGTCGGGCGTCTCGTCGAAGACGGGCTCACGGTCGGAAGGATAGACGAGCATATCGGGGTCCTTGCCGCTGCCCACGAAAACTTCTTCGACCATCCCCGGCTCGGGTCCCTGGGTGAATCGCTCGGTGAGGGCCAGCAGGGGCGAGGCCAGCAGGGGAGGCGGGGGCGTCCCGTGAGGGATGGCCAAAGGCCCGAAGGCGACGGCGAGATACCCGCCGCAGGCGATGGCGAAGCCCGAGGCGGTCGCCCGGCCGATCCCCGTGGAGGCGACGGCGACGACGGCCGAGCCAAGGATCGCCAGCACGGCCATGGTGAAGAGTCCCGAAGCCCACAGGGGCGACGAGGCCCGGAGCGCGGCCAGGCCGACGGCCGCCAGGAGGACCAGGCCCATCAGGACGGCCACGGTCGGGCGGGGCGTCTTCATGGCGGCGGGCCTCCCGGGTTGGTTGAGCAACGACCGGGGCCAGGATACTCGAAGTCGATCCGTCGGGATATCCGCGGAGGGGATTCGCCCGCTTCGGCGACCCGATCGGCCAGCGCATGGTGAGACCCCGGCGAAGTCGTCGGCCACGGCAACTCCAGGGCCCGCCTTCCTCCGTCCGGCCCGCGCCTGATAGAATCGGTTCCCGCACGTCGATCCTCCCCTCCAGGAGAAGGTCATGCCGACCCAGACGCTGAAGGACGAGCTCCGGGAAATCGCCGACAAGCTCCCCGACGATGCCACGTGGGAAGACGTTCAGTACGCCATCTACGTCCGTCAGTCCATCGAGGCCGGGCTCAAGGATGCCAACGAGGGGCGGTTGGTCAGCTCCGAGGAGATCCGCAAGCGCTTTGGGCTCGAACGCGCATGAACGTCGACTGGACCGAGGCGGCCTCGAACGACCTTCGCGGCATCCAGGCTCATCTCTCCCGGCAATCGCCGGGATCGGCCCTCGGGGTCATCGGACGGATCGTCGATCGCGCCGATGGCCTCCCCAAGTTCCCTCGCCTCGGCCCGGTCGTCGCCGAGTATGCCGACGAGGACCTGCGAGAGGTCTTCGAAGATCCGTATCGGATCGTTTATCGGCTCCGGGAAGACCGGATCGAGGTCGTTGCGGTCGTCCACTCCGCCCGGAGGATGCCGAGGGGCCTGTAGTCCCGGGCCGGACGGAAAAAGGGATCAGGAGCCGATTTTGAGCGGATTTCCAGCAGGCAGGTCCAGAAATCGGCTCCTGACCCCTTTTTCCGCAGGTCCAGAAATCGGCTCCTGACCCCTTTTTCCGTCCGGCCCGGGACTACCCGATCTCCTGGGGCACTTCGTCCGAGGCGTGGCGGATGGCCCCCCAGTCGATCGACGCGACCCAGCACCCCTGGTCCTCGTCGTAATCGACCATGCCCTCGGCCCGCAGCTCATCCGGACGGCCCTGGTCGTCGGCATCGTCGGAGTAGAAGGTCAGGACGAGTCCGCGAGCGAGTTCCAGCCCCAGGCGCCGCAGGTCGTCCCGGGTCCCCGCGCAGGTCAGGCGGAGCCGGTTTTCGTCGTCCGTGTTCTGGAAATCCGCGTAGATCCGAGGATGGTTCATGACTCACTCCCGCGCGGCTGCGGCCGGCTCGGGTTCTTCACGGTCGGGAGGAATGCCCCGCTCGCCTCTTCCGGCGTCAGGCCATCGAGGGTCGCGTGGTACGGATTGCGACGGGTCGGGCTCGGATTCACCTGTCCTCCCAGCCGCCGGACCTCGCCGACGGTGGTGACGCCGACTTGATTATGGGGGATTCCGGGGTAGCCCGAGGCCGGGTCGGGGCCGTGAGGTCGGCGAGCGAGGCCCCGGGCGCGGCATTCACCGAGAGGCCCCGGAGCCTGCCGTCCTTGTCGCCCCGGACACCGGCCCCTTTTTCGAAGCTCGACGGCAGGTTCTGCCCACCTCGGACGACCAGGGCCTCGTCGGGCAAGTCCGCCATGATCCGATCGCTCGCCGGGGCCGTCTCGGCGCTGGGCCTCGCCGCTCCGGTCATCCGACCTCCCCGGAGGGACTCGGGATATCCCATCGCCCCCGCCGGCTTGCTTGACACCCCTCGCGCCTATCATACAATCGTTGGTGAGGATTCGGCGCCACCCGGCGAGGCCCGGGAGGTCAGGGCGGCGGGAGGGCCGGGGATGCAGCAGAAGTGCCAGAAGTGCGCCAAGCCGGCCACTTACCACATCACCGACATCGAGAAGGGCAAGCCTCGCGAGTACCACTTCTGCGACGAGCACGCCCGCCAGCACATCAACCCGCCCGAGGAAGCCGCCAGCCTGCCGATGGGCGACCTGGCCGTGGGCCTGATCAAGGGCTCGGGCCCCGGCCGCGAGCCGTCGGCGGCGGACAAGCAAACCTGCCCGGTCTGCCAGATCACCTTTTTGGAATTCCGCAACACCGGCCGCCTGGGCTGCCCCCACGATTACGAGGTCTTCCGCAACGAATTGATGCCCCTGCTCGAGAACATCCACGACGAGACCCGCCACTGCGGCAAGGTCCCCCGCCGGGCCCCCAAGAATAGCCAGAGGCAGACCGAGCTCATCGAGCTCCGAAACAAACTCAAGCGAGCCGTGGCGGCCGAGGACTACGAGGCCGCCGCACGGCTCCGGGATCAGATCAAGGACATCGAGCAGGAGCGATGAGAACCGTGGGCGGTGGGCGGTGGGCGGTGGGCAGTGAAGAGGAAATCGGGTGCGGCTGGCCGTCGGTCGTCTCTTCACTGCCCACTGCCCACCGCCCACGGCCCACTCTCGACCCCCAATGACGTGCCAGCGATGCAAGGCCGAGGCGACGGTCCAGTTGACCGAATCGGTCGAGGGCCGGTTGAAGGAGGTTCACCTGTGCCTCCGGTGCGCCCGGGAGGCCGGCGTCCCGTCCCCGGACTCGACGCCCGACCTGGCCCTGGATTCCGTCGTTCAGGGGCTGATCACGGCCCACGTCGGCGAGCTCGTGGGGGAGCTGGCCCGGACGACCTGCCCCCTCTGCGGGATGAAGTTCATGGAATTCCGGATCGGAGGGCGGTTGGGCTGCCCGAATGATTACCTGGCCTTCGACCGAGGGCTGATCCCCCTGATCCGCCGGGCCCACGGCGTGACCCGCCACGTCGGCAAGGCCCCGAGGCGGAGGGCGTCCGAGGAGGCGGCCCTCGCCCTGAAGCTCCGGGCCGAACTCCGAGTGGCCGTCGGCCGCGAGGACTACGAAGAGGCGGCCAGGCTCCGCGACCTGCTCCGCCGGAAGGACGCCGACCGATGAACCTGGACGACCTGACGAGGACCTCCGGCGAATGGCTCAAGGGCTCCGGCCCCGAGAGCGACATCGTCATGTGTTCCCGGATCCGCCTGGCGAGGAACCTCGCCACCTTCCCCTTCATCAACCGCGCCAGCCGCTCCGAACGCGCCGAGATCGAGCGCGAGGTCCGCGCCGCCATCGGCGAGGGCAGCGTCGATCTCGACTATCAGGACGTCCAGGCCCTCGGCCCGCTCGACCGCCAGTTCCTGGTCGAGCGGCAGTTGATCTCCCGAGAGCACTCCAACGGCGACGGCCCCCGAGGCGTGGCCATCGGCCCCGAGGAGAACGTCTCGGTGATGGTCAATGAGGAGGACCACCTCCGCATCCAGGTCATGCACTCCGGGCTCTCCCTGCCCGACGTCTGGGAACGGATCAACCGCCTGGACGACCGCCTGGAAGAGACCCTCACCTACGCCTTCTCGCCGCAGCTCGGCTACCTGACCGCCTGCCCCACCAACGTCGGCACCGGCATCCGCGTGGGCGTGATGCTCCACCTGCCCGCCCTCGTCCAGACCAAGCAGATCGACAAGGTCTTCCGCGCCCTCCACAAGATCAACCTGGCCGTCCGCGGCCTGTATGGCGAGGGCACGCAGGCGTTCGGGGACTTCTACCAGATCTCCAACCAGCAGACCCTGGGCAAGAGCGAGCCCGAGCTGATCCGCAACCTTTCCGACGTGATCCCCCAGATCATCACGTATGAACGCCAGGCGAGGAAGGCGCTGGTGGAAGAGCGCCGCCAGCTCCTCCACGACCGCGTGAGCCGGGCCTATGGCGTCCTCAAGACGGCCCACACGATCTCCAGCGAGGAGACGATGCACCTCCTCTCCGACGTGAGGATGGGGATCAACCTCGGCCTGATCGACGACCTGGAGATCCCCACGGTCAACGAGCTATTCATCCACACCCAGCCGGCCCACCTCCAGAAGATCCAGGGCCGCGCCCTGGAGGTCGACGACCGCAACATCGCCCGCGCCTCCTACCTCCGGAGCCGCCTGGGCAACGGCCGGCACTCGGCCGAATCGTAGGGTGCATGAAATGCACCATCTTCGATATGCGAGGAGCCGAAGATGGTGCCTTTCATGCACCCCACGGGACGATTCCTCTTCCCCATCGCCAGCGCAGAACGGTACGATCGGCCATTCCAAGTCGCGGGAAGCACTCCGAGAGGCGATATGCACGACGGTCTGGATCTCGACCCGCATACCGTCCTGGGCCTGAGGCGGGGGGCGTCCGGCGAGGAGGTCCGCGAGGCCTTCCATCGCAAGTCGATGAAGTATCATCCGGATCATGGCGGGGACGACTGGGCGTTCAAGATCGTGGTCCGGGCGTATGAGGCGATGGGGGTGATCGTCGAGAGGGAGCGGCTGGCGGCCCTCCGCGAGGTCCCCGACACCGGCCGGATTCGTCCCGGGGTCCACGACAAGGGCCTCGACCCGACCCGGCTCGCCCACGTCGAGGTCGTCTGGATGAGGTACGAGGTCGGCGACCTCGTCGCCCTGATCGGCGACCGCTCCGAGGACCGCAATCTCAGCGGCTCCCTGACGATCTCCTGGCCCGGCCCCGAGCTCGCCGACCGGGCCAGAGCCTCCCCAACGCCCCGATGATCCTCCAGGCCCTGAACGCCTCGTTCGACGAGATCCGCACCCGGACCCGCCCCACCGGCACCTCCTCGCGGATCGAGGACGGCCGGTTCCAGGCCAGCCTCGGCTTCGCCACCGGCCACGCCGCCTCCGACGCCTTCAAGCTCCTCCACCTGGGGCTCGAGGCCCAGGGGCTCGGCGCGAAGCAGTGGACCCGAGACGTGACGATCCCCAGGGAAGAAGGCGCCTGAGCCGACCGACCACCGGCCCGGACCAAGAGATCATCGCATCCCAGCCCGCCCCACGATCGCAAGAACCAAAGGGTGAGGGGACCGAGTCGAGACAGGCCCAGGCGGGCAAGGATTCTCGGCCCCGTAGGGTGCATGAAATGCACCATTTTCGGCCCACGCGAATCGAAAATGGTGCATTACATGCACCCTACGGGTCGCGAGGGAGCCCGATCAACCGGCGACCGTCTTCCAGTGGCCAATCACGAACGGGCCCTTCGTCGGGGTGAGGTTCCCGCGCCCATCAGCGCCTCATAACCGGAAATTCCGCCCGAAACCCGCCGCAACTGACCCGAGCCGGCCAGGTGGAGCGTCCGCCCTCCGGGCAGGGTCAGTTGGAGCGAGACCTCGCCCCCGAACAACACGCCGACGACCGGGTCTCGCGAGCCGTCCGAGTTGAACAGGTCGCCCACGACCTGACCCCGCCCATCGGCCACCCCGAGGACGATCGGGCCCTTCAACGAAAGGGTCTGGCCGTGGGCGATCGGCAAGGATCCCTCGAAAACCCGGTAGCGAGCCAGCTCCGCTGCCGCCGAGGTCGCGGCAGGATGGGCATGCCCCCCGCCGCTCGGCAAGTCCCGAGGCTCGCACCGCTCCAAAATCGGGCGGACCGCCGTCCGACGACGACCGCCGCCCCTCGCACGCCCGAATACCCCGACCATGACGCCCTCCCTGGATGCCGAGGCGCCGGGAGGGCGCCCCATGCATCCATCCTATCCCATCGAGGGACCGGACGAGAAGGTGAGGCCGGGGATTTCAGGCCCCGGAGAGCGCGGCTTCCCCCATCTCGACCTGGACGAGCCCGGCGGTGGCCTCGGCGTGCTTGCGGAGGTCTTCGGTGATCCTCATCGAGCAGAACTTGGGGCCGCACATGGAGCAGAACTGGGCGGTCTTGAAGGCTTCTTGAGGCAGGGTCTCGTCGTGCATCCGGCGGGCGGTCTCGGGGTCGAGCGAGAGGCGGAACTGCTCTTCCCAGTTGAAGTTGTAGCGGGCCCGGCTCAGGGCGTCGTCGCGGTCTCGGGCGCCGGGGCGGTGGCGGGCGAGGTCGGCGGCGTGGGCGGCGATCTTGTAGGCGATCACCCCCTGGCGGACGTCCTCGACCTCCGGCAGCCCGAGGTGCTCCTTGGGCGTCACGTAGCAGAGCATGCTGGCGCCGTGCCAGCCGGCCAGGGCGGCGCCGATGGCCGAGGTGATGTGGTCGTAGCCGGGGGCGATGTCGGTGACGAGCGGGCCGAGGACGTAGAACGGGGCCTCGTCGCACTCGACGGCCTGCTTCTCCATGTTCATGGCGATCTGGTCCATCGGGACGTGTCCCGGGCCTTCGACCATGACCTGGCAGCCGTTGGCGCGGCCCCGCCGAGTGAGCTCGCCCAGGGTCTTGAGCTCGGCGAACTGGGCGGCGTCGCTGGCGTCGTGGATCGACCCGGGGCGCAGCGAGTCGCCCAGGCTCCACGTCACGTCGTACTGCCTCATGATCTCGCAGAGCTCGTCGAACTGGGTGTAGAGCGGGTTCTCCTTCTTGTGGGCGCTGATCCAGAGGGCGATCAGGGAGCCGCCTCGGGAGACGATCCCGGTGAGGCGGTTGGTGGTCAGGGGGATGTAGTCGCGGAGGATGCCGGCGTGGAGGGTCATGTAATCGACCCCCTGCCTCGCCTGGTGCTCGACGATGTCCAGGAAGTCCCTCTCGGTGAGGTCCTCGACCTTCTTGACCTTCTGGACGGCCTGGTACATCGGCACGGTGCCGATCGGCACGGGGCTGGCGGCGATCAGGGTCCGGCGGATGGCGTCGATGTTGCCGCCGGTGGAGAGGTCCATCACCGTGTCGGCGCCGAGCTTCACGGCGAGGTTGAGCTTCTCGAGTTCATTATCGACGTCGGAGGTCACGGCCGAGTTGCCGATATTCGCGTTGATCTTGCACCGGGCCTTCACGCCGATGCCCATCGGCTCCAGGCCGAGGCGGAGGTGCTCGGAGTTGGCGGGGATGACCATCCGGCCCCGGGCGACCTCGTCCCGGACGAGTTCCGGGGCGATCGCTTCGCGGTCGGCGACGTATTGCATCTCGGGCGTGACGGTGCCGAGGCGGGCCTGCTGGATCTGAGTCATGGGGGCTTGGACCTCGTCGAGAGTCGTCGGAGGAACGCGCGGCCGAGTCCCGGGACGGTCGGGGCGATCTCTTCGCCCCATCCTAACGACCGCGCGACCCCCTCGAAAAGCAACCCGCCGGAAAACTTCGGGGCCCGGAACGGAGGGCTCGGGCGCCGCTCCGGAATCCGGTTCTTCCGGGGTTCCCCGGTTCGACGACCGAGGGCCCCCGAACGTCTCCGGATTCGAGAGCCCGCCCCGAACGGGCCGCATTCGGCCAAATCCGGGCCCGGGCCCGCGATTCGCAGATCGAGACCCCGCGTCGGTTGACGATAGTGAGGGACGGGACCACACTGGGAGTCCAGCCCCCGCCCCGGTGCGTGTGAATCCCCCGATCCTTCCGCCCCCCTCCGGACTATCGAGAGCGAGCGGTCATGACGGCGACTTCCTCCCGCCCGTGGACGGTTTCGCGGATCTTCCGGCGCCGATGGCCGTGGGTCGTGGGCTCGATCCCCCTGATCATCGCGGCGATTTGCGGGTGGCTGACCGCCTCGCTCGACCCGCTCGGGCCCGAGGCCGCCCGGCCGATCGAGCGCAAGGCGCCCCCGAAGGTCGCCGTCGCCGCCTGGCCCGAGACGGCCCTGGACGGCCCGGAGGCCAAGCAAATCCTCCTGGACTCGCTGTCGCAGGCGAGGGCCCGGCTCGAAGCGGCCGGGGGCTACACCGCCACCTTCCGCCGCCGGGAGCGCGTCAACGACGCGTTGGGGGACGAGCAGGTCATCCGGATGAAGTGCCGCAACTCCCCGTTCGCCATCTACTTCCGGTTCGACACGCCCGAGCCCGGCAAGGAAGTCGTCTACGCCGAGGGGCGGTACGACAACCAGATGATCGCCCACAGCGTCGGCTTCAGCCGGAAGCTGATCCCCCGGATCAAGGTCGCGCCCACCTCCGCCCTGGCCATGCGAGGCAACCGCCACCCGATCACCGAGGCGGGCCTGTTGAACCTGACCAACCGGCTGATCAACTTCCGCAAGATGGACCTGGACGACCCCGAGGCCGGGACCACCCTGGACCGCTGGGCCGACCCCGCCTCGGGCCGGACCTGGCTCCGCTCGATCCACACCCACCCGCACTTCTCCGAGTCTCGCCCCTTCCAGTACATCGAGGTCCTGTACGACCCGGAAACCCGAATTCCTCACAAGATCACCAGTTACGACTGGCCCAGGCCGGGCGAGACCGGGCCGAGGAAGCTCGCCGAGCAGTACCAGTACGACGACCTGGACCTCAAGGCCCCGCTGACCGACCTGGACTTCGACCCGGCCAACCCGGCGTACGACTTCCAGTAGGGTCCGGTTCGGCCCGGGACTCCCGAGACCCGATCCCACCGGTTTTCGACTGGAAGCCGAGGCCCGGGTATGGCATCGTGGACGGTGAGGGCCCTTCCTCTCCGCCGTGCCGGGGCCTCGACCAGTCACGCCTCTCTCGCGGAACGGGATAGGATCGCGTCCCATGGCCAGGACCACCGTCGGCTGCTCCGAGCCCGGCTGCGCCGAGCCGGCCGCCTACAAGATCGCCGCCCCCTGGAGCGACGGAAGCTTTTCCGAGCTCAAAACTTACGGCCACGCCTGCGCCGACCACCTCGGCAGCGTCTTCCGCGCCGCCGAGCAACGTCGCCAGGAATATCAGCCCGGGCCCGGCGAGACCATCGAAGAAATCGGCCTCTACCGCTACGAACAGGGCCGACGCGACCGCCAGCTCCAGAGGCTCTGGGGCCTCGAAGAGAATTACCGCTCGTAAGCGGTGCATTTCATGCACCCTACGGGCGGAGAGCCTTGGTGATCTCGCGGAGGTTCCTCGCGTTCTGGCCGAGGTCCGCCTTGCCGATCCGCGATTGGCTGTGGCCGGTGATCCGGGTCCCGTGCGGGATGGGCTCGAATTTCAGGCGGATATCGTCCACGAACCGCCAGACGAGCGTCTTGTGGGTGGCGTGAAGAGTCCCCGAACCCGGGTCGGCCGACTCGACCCGCCATCGAGGCAATCGCCGGAGGATCGCCTCGGCCTTGCTCACCGATTCGGCCACCGGCAACGGCCAATCGACGGCCCGGAGCCCGGGGTCGGCGGCGTTTTCGGCGATGTCGGCCCAGTTCTTCGAGAACCCGTCCCAGAACGACATCAAAACCCCCACGCCCAGGGTCAAGACCGCGGCCGCCGCGAGCCGACGGGCCCGGGATCGACGTTTCGGAAGGGCCGGAGGATCGCTCACGGATGCGGCTCGCCCGGTTTCTCGGCCCAGGACCGCCTTATTGTGATCGCGCCGGCAAGGGAATCATCGGGACCGCCGGCCGATTCGATCAGGGTCGAAGGAAAGAATGGCGAGGAGGCGACATGGCCGGCGCTTTCCCCAGGAGATTCACGCTGGCCGACGCGATGATCCTCGTAGCGGCGGCGGGAGCCGGCCTGGCGGGCGCACGATGGTGGTACCGCCAGCCCGGCTTCGTCAACCCGTCGTCGCTGGACGTCCAATCCTCGACCGAGCTCGTCGCCTGGGCCCTCATGCCGTTCATTCCGGCCCTGGCGATGATTCGGCTGAAGGGGCCCCGTCCTCGTCGTCGCAAGCTCTTGCGGGAATCGGGGTTCCAGGCGATCACGGCGAGCGGGCTGGGGGTGGTCGCGGCCCTCCTGACGGGCCGATGGGGCATCCGTCCGGGTTGGTCGAGCCTCGGCTACGGGATCGGCAGCGGCGCGCCGGACATGGTCGGGCCGGCGGTGGCGATCTCCTGGCTCCTGACCGGCCTGGCCGGGGCCCGGAGGTCCCGACCCGGGGCGATCGACCGTTCGGGGAGGGCCCTGGGCTGGCTCTGGATCGCGGTCTGGGCCTCTCGCTGCGCGCTCTTGCCCGACTCCTTGATCCGGATGTGGATCGGTTGATGCCTCCGATGGGTCCGGGCGTCTCCCGGTCGTCACAACCGGACCGTCCCTCACCCTCGTCCTAATGGGCCGTTGGCTCGGGATTTCGGGCGTCGGGCGATGGAACGCGGGCTCGGCTCGCGACGATATAACGGTCGGTCAAGCCCGCCTCGGGGGCCGGCAGGAGCCGGAATGCTCGGGGCGGGTCCGTCGTCCGCGGGATGCGTCGTGGCCGCGTGGCCTTCTTCACCGAGGGCGACGCGCCGGGTCGGGGGCTTCCCAGCGCCTCCGCCCCGACGTCCCAGGGAGGGAACAGGAAGTGAACATCGTCACGACCCGCTTCGGACCCGTTCAGGTCGAGGAGTCGGACTTCGTCCGGATCCCCGAGGGCCTGGTCGGTTTCCGAGGCCACACGTTGTATGTCCAGATGCCCGACCCGGTTGTGTCCGGCCTCTGGTGGCTCCAGTCCGCCAGCGCCCCGGACGTGGCCTTCGCGATCGTGGCCCCTCCCCTGGCCGTCTCCGATTACCGGGTCGAGCTCCGACCCGGCGACCGCACGGCCCTGGAGCTGGACGACGAGCGATCCGCGCTGATCTACGTGATCCTCAACCGGGGCGAGGGGGGCGGCCTGGTGGTCAACCTCCAGGGCCCCCTGGTGTTCAACCCGGCGAAGCGGCTCGGCCGCCAGCTGGTGCTGACCTCCAGCCGATACGCGGTCCGGTTCCCCCTGGAAGGCCCGGCCGCGTCGCCCACCCTGCCCCTGAAGACCTCCTCGACGCTTCGAGCGTCCGCCTAGGTCGTCGGGGCACCGGGGCGAGGGCCCCGGGACCTCCCGGAGACGGCCTCCTACGGCCCGATCCGCGAGGTTTCGACCCCCGCCCAGGCCCGGCGGACCCCCGGGCGGCGTGACCACGGACGGTCACGGGTCGCGGACCCAGTCGCCCGCCCCCAGGACGCCCGCCGAGCCTCATGCCCGCCAGCCGTGCCGAGCCGAGCCGAGCAGAGCAGGAGGAAGGAGCCCGAACGATGCTTGTGCTGTCCCGCCACCGCGACGAATCCATCATCATCGGCGATGACATCGTCATCACCGTGGTGGACATCCGGGGCGACAAGGTCCGATTGGGGATCGCGGCCCCGATCGAGATCAGCGTGCACCGCCAGGAGGTGTACGAGGCGATCCAGCGAGAGAACCGGCAGGCCAGCCGCCTGGACCCCCAGGACGCCCGCCAGCTCGACGCCCTCAGCCCCCCGATCCGTCGCGACCTCCGTCGCGCCCGGCCCGAAGGCGCCTGAGGCCCCGATCGGCCTTCGCCCCCTTTTCAACCCCACGCCTGCCCGGCCGCCGAACCCCCCTCAGGGATCGCGCGGCCGGTCTCTTTTTTCCACCTCCCCTGCCCTGCCCCGCCCCGCCCTCACCCCTTCGATCGTCCTCCCCCCGCACCAGTCACCATCGCGACCCGCCCCCGGCGGCGATCAGGTTTCTTGTGAAATTCAGAGGTTTTCGATCTCGCAATCGTGGATTTCGAACCGATTCACGAGACAAGATCGCGCGTGTTTGAAATCGCCTGAAATCGAAGACGGCCGATCGATCCTTCGAGAATGCAACCCATTGGCCCGATTGCGCTTAACTCACACGTTTCTGAGAAACCCACATTTCTGAATTCCTACCCATGCGCACTTCCGTTGCGCGGCGGATTTGGCTTGTTTTTTGGCCCGAACCGCGAATCAAACGAGGAAAGTGTTGTCAAGTTCGTCCCGGATGATGTCCGCTTGACGCGCTCTGGGATCGGCATCCGAAACAAGCCGAAGCCTCGTGGGGTCAACCTCGTGTCACGAGGCCCGCCCGCCCGACGTTCGAGGGTCCAGGGGATCGCGGGGCCGGGAGCCGGCCTCCCCCGATGGAACCATCGAGGGTGATCGCCCCGGACTTCCGGAAAATTCGCTTGCTCCGGCCGTGGGTCGGGCCTTAACCTGTCAATTCGAGAATGCGTCGGGCGGACGGGATTCGGATCGACAGGCGCTCGAATCCATGAGTCTTGATTCGGATCATGCCAAAGGTGAGTCCCCCTTGTCCGCGAGGCTGTCGATCCGGGGTGTGTCCCACGCATGTTTGCTTGTGTCGGTGATCCTGGCCGAGCTGGGGGCGACCCTGCTCATGGACCGCCCTGCGCTCCTCCAGCCTTCGGTGCCTTGCTTCCCCCCGATGGCGCCGAGCCGGGCCGAGACGACCATCCAGGTTCCGGTGGTCAATCGGTCGGGCCGACCGATCCGGATCGTGGGCATCCCGAGGCCGGGCGGCCAGCCGGGCCTCTTCCGGGGATCGGGCACATCGGTGACGATCCCGCCGTGGGGCCGGGTCTGGGTGCCGATCTCGGGGGCCATGATCCGCTCGGGCCGAGGTCTGGCGAGGCTCGTCGCCCTGACCGACGACCCCGATTTGCCCCGGTTCGAGCTGCTCGTGGACACCGGCCGCATCCCGTTCACGCCCCCGTCGCCCACGGGTCCGTCCGGCCCGACGACCCCCTGATCGATCCGTCGCGAGGATCGTCGATGGCCGACCTGAAAATGCGTTGCTCTTTCCGAGAGATTCATGTCTTCGCGATTTTCTGCGTCCTCGGAGCGCCGGCCCTGGCCGACGAGGCGACCGTGGCGAGGGTCCGCGCCGAGTTCCCGGAGGCCGTGATCGCGATGGACGAGGCGCTCAAGCACGTCCGGATCGTCGCGACCGTGGACGAGGTGGCAACGCCCCGAGGATCGACCGTGGCGAAGGCCCGGACCTACCGCCTCGAATACAGCCGCTCGGGGCCTCTCCAGAAGCTGGTCCGAATCGAGGGCGAGGAAGGCACCGACGGCTATCAAAAGCGGGTGCTGTGCCAGGCGCCTTCCTACGCCTTCTGGGCCGACCAGGCGGGGAAAGCCCCGGGGCTGGCCCTCATGGGCTTCGACTGGGGTTTGAGCGAACATATGGATCAAGAAATAAGCATTCATAAATATGAAGTCGTTCTACAATTCACGAGAACGACCTATCCCCTGCGCGACATGATCGCCGAGCCTTCGTTCCAGGTCGTCGGGGCGACGACGGCGGTAGAAAACGGCGAGGAGGTCGTCAAGTTCGAGGTCTCTCACGTCGCGTTCATCCCGAGGCTCTACAATCCGGCCACCAAGAAGACGGAGCCGAAGCATGACTTGAGGCGCACCCGGTTCACGGCGGTCCCCGGGCGGGGCTGGGCAATCACGCGATGGGAGCCTCTCTTCGGCGATCGGCCCTGGCCGCCACAACCCTTCGTTTACGGGACGCTCGAATCCGCGAAGGACGGCCGAACCCCCGCCGTCCCGGCCCGGATGGTCTACCACACAACACGCTCCCACGCGACGACCGTCTACACCACGTTCGAATTCGCCAATCTGCCGGACTCCGAGTTCACGCTAGCCTCGGTCGGCCTGCCCGAGGTCGCCGACCCCGGGACCGGCTCGAAGAGGCCGTGGGCGGCCTACGCGCTCCTGGCCGCGTCGGCGGCGCTGCTGGTCCTTTCGATCGTCCTGAGGTGGTGGTCGCGGGGACGACCTCCGGGCGAACCCGGGCCCCTCGTCGCGCCTCCGGGACCTGGCGATCCCTCCAGCGAGGCCGCTCCGGCGATCGGACCCGTCCCGTCCCTCAACGAGAATGGACGTTAGAATATGCATGACTTTCGTATAAATAAGTCGTGAAATATTGATCTTGCCCGCGCCTTCCCTCTCCGTCCGATCCGCTCCGAAACCGAGCTCGATCGGGCGATCGCGGTGGCCGACTCGTTGAGCGATCGCTCTGAGCTTGCGTCCGCGCAATATGATTACCTGATGGTTCTTTGCCGGATCATCGAGCGCTATGAGGACGTCCACCACCGGATGCCCTCGGACGGCCCGGGGCCGTTTGGGGGGTTCAATCCAGGTCGATGATGAATTCCTCGTCCTCGTCGTCGAAGAGGAATTGCGGAGGGGGGCCGTCGGGGTCGTCGGGGCGGGGGTTGGTCCGGCCGGGGGTGGGGAGGGCCGATTCGAGGCTGGGCGGCGGGAATTCGAGCGACGGGCCCGGCGGGGCGAACGCGGGAGCCGGCGCGGGTCGGCCGAAGTTGGCCGGGGGGGCCGGCGAACGGGTCGAAGCCGCCGTTGCTGCGGGACGCTTCCAGCGGGCTTCCTCGGAGGGGCTGGGCAGGTCGTCCGGGCCGAGGTAGACCTTGAACTTGACCCGGCCGATCGTCAGACGGTCATTGGGTAGGAGCGCCGCCCACGCCACCTTCTGGCCGTTGACCTTCGTGCCGTTGGTGCTCACCAGGTCGCGGATCATCAGCAGGCCGTCGGTCCGGACGATCACCGCATGCCTCTTCGAGAGGCTCGGGTGGTCGATGGTCGCATCGCAGAAGGCCCGGCGGCCGACGACCGTCACGTCGCGGACGATCGGGATCGGCGGGCCTCCGTCCAGGGGCACAAGCTCGGCTTTCATCGGCGGCTCGGCGAGGGAGGATGGGGAGACGGGACGTCGCGTCGCTTCCGTTCCATCATGGCCGTCGGGCCGCCCCGGGGCAAGCCGGATCGCGGCGTGAAGGGTGGTCGGCGTGGCCCGGCCGGGGGCGAGTCGCCTTTTCGACCCGGGCGAAACCCCGGGGGGGCGTCCGGGGTATCGGTTTCCGTCCTGGCGACGATCCCGACGCGACGACGAACGCCGGCCTCGGCCCTCCGGAGGGGCAAATCATGTTCTTGCGCCATGCGGTTTGGATCCTGATCGGCCTGGTGGGTGCCTCGGCGAGGGCCGACGGGCCCGACCCGTCTCGACTGGTGGGGAAGGACGCCTTCCTCTATGCCGAGGTCTCGCGGCCCGAGGCGCTGTTCGACCGCGTCCTGAGCGAGCGGGTCGGGCGGCTATTGAAGGCGGTCCCGGGGTATGACAAGCTGCTCGATCGGCCCGAGCTCGGCCATGTGAAGGCCGTGGTCGAGGTGGTCACGACGCAGCTCGGAACGTCCCCGGAGAAGGCCGCTCGCGACCTTTTGGGCGGCGGGGTCGTCCTGGCCGTCGAGGGGGAAAAGGCGCCGGAGCGGGTCTTCCTGATCGTCTCGCCCCGGGACCTCGGGTTCCTCGAAAAGGCCCACGATAAGCTCCGGGATCTCGCCCGCCAGGACGCGGCGACGAAGGGGAACCCCGATCCGGTGAAGGAATCGGAGCATCGGGGCGTGAAGATCTATAGCGTGGGCCCGACGGAGGCGCACGCGATCGTCGATGGGAAACTGCTCGTGGCCAACGGCCCCGAGACGCTCAAGATGCTGATCGGCCGGGCGAAGGGGGACGCCTTCGCGACGATCGCCGACGACGAGGGCTGGAAGGCCCGCCGGGCGGCCCGGGACCCCGAGGGCCTGGCCTGGGCCCAGGCCCGGGTGGACCGCCTCCGGGCCAACGACCCCAGGATGTTCGGCGGGTCGGAGGGCAAGCCGCCGGCGGCCACGTTCCTGTTCGCCAACTGGGCGGAGGCCGTCCGCAAGGCGGACTGGGCGACGCTCGGCCTGTCGTGGACCGACAATCGCCTGGCCGCCGAGCTGACGGTTTCGACGCCCCACGGCGGCTATTCCGAGACGTTGCGCAAGTTCCTGCCGCCCAAGGGGGACGCGGCCCCCAGGCCGGTGAAGGTGCCCGGGATGATCGCCAGCGGCGGCGCCTGGCGAGACCTCGCGGCGATCTGGGACGTCCGCGCCGACCTGCTGCCCCCCGAGAGCGTCCAGGGGCTGTCGCAGCTCGACACCCAGGCCGGGACGTTCTTCGGCGGTCGCGATTTCGGCACCGGGGTGCTCGGTGCGCTCGGGCCGAAGCTGCGGGTCGTGGTGGCCGATCAGGATTTCTCCTCGATGAAGCCCACGCCCGACCTGAAATACCCGGCCGTCGCCCTGATCCTCGACCTGAAGCCGGAGGATGAGGAGTTCGCCGTCCGGCTGAAGTCGGCGTTCCAGTCGTTCATCGGCCTGGCGAACCTCGGGGCGGCGCAGTCGAAGGCCCCGCCGTTGATGCTCGGGACCGAGACGGTGGACGGGGTCGCGATCTCGACGGCGAAGTTCCTGGCGCCGAAGGCCCCGGCGCCGGGGCCGGTCGATCCCCGGTTCAACTTCACCCCGTCGGCCATGCAGGTGGGCGACCAGTTCGTCATCAGCTCGGGCCTGGGACTGGCCAAGGACCTGGTCTCGGCCCTGAAGGAGCCGAGGAAGGCGACCGAGTCCACCCTGTTGATCGACGCCGACGGCGCCGCCCTCGCCCGCCTCTTCGAGAAGAACCGCGAGCGGCTGGTGTCGCAGAACATGCTGGAAAAAGGCAACCCCCGGGCCCGGGCCGAGGGCGAGGTCGGCCTCTTCCTCGACCTCCTGAAGTATCTCGGACGAGGGACGCTCTCGGCCGAGGACCGGGCGGATTCGGTCCGAGTGAAGGCGGAGTTTTCTCTGGATGCGAAGTGAGAGGCGGGGCAAGGAGCCGGGGGCGGGGAAAATGGTGTCCGATCGGCTCTGTCGAAAACCCCGGTGATGGAGAGGAATCGAGCAGGTCCGACTTCAGTCGGGCCTACAAAACAAGACGTTTTTGTAGGCCCGACTGAAGTCGGACCTGCTCGTTGGACCTCGGCGAACCGGGTTTTCTTCCTCGACGGACCCGATCGGACACCATTCCCCCTCCCCTGGCACCATGACCCCCGATCCCGGGAGCTTTTATGTTCAATTCCTTGATGGATGACCCGGCGAGGGCGTGGTCGCCTTACGAGCCGGGGCCCGATTCGCCGTGGGACGCCCCGAGGGTCGCCCATCTCCACCGGCGGGCGGGGTTCTCGGCGCCGTGGCGGGTGGTGGTCCGGGACGTGACCGAGGGGCCGTCGGCGACCCTGGCGAGGCTCCTGGATGGGGAATCGGCGACGGCCGACGGCACCCCCGCCGACGAGTTCGAGGCCCAGAGCGACCGGATGGCCGAGAGGATGAGCGTCTCGGCGGCCCTGACCCGGCTCCAGGGCCTCTGGCTCTACCGGATGATCTTCTCGCCGCATCCGCTCCGCGAGCGGATGACCCTGTTCTGGCACAACCACTTCGCCACCAGCCAGGCGAAGGTGAACAACTCGGCGATGATGCAGAGGCAGAACGGCCTGCTGCGCCGCCATGCCCTGGGGGATTTCGGCGCCCTGCTGAAGGAGATGGCGAGAGACCCGGCGATGCTCGTCTGGCTCGACTCCTCGGCCAACCGCAAGGCCCATCCCAACGAGAACTTCGCCCGGGAGATCATGGAACTCTTCAGCCTCGGGCGGGGCAAGTACTCGGAAAAAGACATCCAGGAGGCGGCCCGCGCGTTCACCGGGTCGTTCGTCCAGAACGACCGCTATCAGAACGTCCCGAGCCAGCACGACGACGGCGAGAAGACCCTCCTGGGCCGCACCGGGCGGTTCTCGGGCGACGACGTGGCGGCGATCCTCCTGGAACAGCCCTCGTGCGCCGAGTTCGTGGCCGGGAAGCTGTTCCGCATGTTCGTCAGCGACGTGGACGCCCCCTCTCCGGCGCTGATCGCCCCGGTGGCCGAGGCGTTCCGCAAGGCGAATTATGACGTGAAGGCGCCGATTTCCCTGATCCTCAAGTCGAAATTGTTCCACGACCCGGCCATGAAGAGGAAAAGGGTGAAGTCGCCGGTGGAGTTCGCCGTGGGGACGGTCCGCAGCCTCGAGATCCTCGAGCCGACCGTCTCGGCCGACTCCCTGGCCGACGCCTGCTCGCGGATGGGCCAATCGCTCTACGCCCCCCCGAGCGTGGCCGGCTGGGACGGCGGCCCGGCGTGGATCAACACCACGACCTCGCTCGCCCGGTCGAATTTCGTCCTCGCCCTGCTGGGCAAGGAGGACAAGGGGCTCGGCGGCCGGTTCGTTCCCGAGCAACTCATGAAAAAGTACGGGGCCGACGATCCGGGCCGGTTCTTCGCGGACTTGCTGGTCCAGGATGCGTTCGATGGGTGGGTTCGTGCCAAATTGACGGGCACGGCCCGGGAGGTGGCGACCCTGGTGCTCACGGCCCCGGAATATCAACTGGGTTAGGGCGGATCACGGCCGGGTTGCCCTCGACGGGTTTTGGAGGGCAGGCCCTGGCCTGCCGTCTCCGCGAATCCCGGCAGGCCGAGGCCTGCCCTACGACAAGCCATGCTCGATCACGACCTCCACGGAGCCAATCGCCATGATGACCCGCCGAGATTTGCTCAAGGCGTCCCTGATCGCGATGGGGGCGCCGACGATCCCCGGGTTCCTCGCCTCGACGGCCCGGGCCGACTCGAAGGCCAATGACCGCGTCCTGGTGGTCGTCCAGCTCCTGGGCGGCAACGACGGTTTGAACACCGTGGTCCCCCACGGGTTCGACGGCTACTCCCGGGGCCGAAAGGCCCTCCGGCTGCCGACCGGCCAGCTTCACAAGATCACCCCGGAGATCGGCCTGCATCCGGGGATGGGCAAGATGGCGAAGCTCCTAGAAGACGGCAAGCTGGCGATCTTGCAGGGGATCGGCTACCCCAACCCCGATCGCTCGCACTTCCGGTCGATGGAGATCTGGGAGACCGCCCGGACGGAAACCGGGGCGCTCGAAACCGGGTGGCTCGGCCGGGCCCTGGACGCCTCCCCGGCCCCTCCGGGCGGCGACATCGCCGCTCTCCACGTCGGTTCGAGGCGCCTCCCCCTGGCGATGAAGGCGAAGGACAGCGACGTGCCGAGCCTGGAGACCCTGGAGCAGTACCGGCTGAAGGTCTCGGGCGACGACGCCGAGAAGCGGAAGGCCCGGGAGGCGATCGACGGCGTGGCCCGGGTCGATCGCGGCGACGATCCCCTGCTCGGGTTCCTCCGCCGGAGCACCCTGGCGGCGTACGACTCCAGCAAGAGGCTCGAAGCCCTGGCGGCGAAGCCCTCGGGCGACTCGAAATATCCCAACTACGGGCTGGCGAAGCGGTTGGAGCTGATCGCCGGGATCGTCAAGGCGGGGTTCGGGACGCGGATCTATTACACGTCCCTGGATGGGTTCGACACCCACGCCAACCAGGCCAACGCCCACGCGGCCCTGCTGACCGAGCTTTCCGACTCGGTCGAGGCGTTCCACAAGGACCTGGCCGGAGCCGGCCAGGGGGACCGCGTGGCGGTCCTGGCGTTCAGCGAGTTCGGCCGGAGGGTGGCGGAGAACGCCTCGGCCGGCACCGACCACGGCGCGGCGGCCCCGGTGTTCCTGGTCGGGCCGGTGGCGAAGGCCGGCCTGATCGGCGATCATCCGAAATTCGACGACCTGGACGACGGCGACCTGAAGCACCACACGGACTTCCGCCGGGTCTACGCCGGGTTGCTCGAAGGCTGGCTGGGGATGCCCAGCGAGCCGATCCTGGGGCCCGGGTTCCCCGCCTTGCCCCTCTTCACGACGAAGCTGGGCTAGGGCCCGCCAGGAATCCGCCGAGGGCGCGAGGAAACCGCCGTCCCGGGCCTCGGGGCGGCGGTTCCTGGTTTGTGGAGGGGCCGGAAGTCGGTTTCCCCCGCGAGTTTGCACGATTGGCCCTGGGTTTGCGGATTTGTTGAAGGGTCGATTCGGGTCGTCCGGCCTGGGGCGACCAAAATCGGCGCGTCCGGCGACCTTTCTTCGCGAAACGCTCGTAGGATTCGGGTAACCTTGACTTCACGAGACGCCGCAACGACCCGCTCCGCGGAGAGTCCGCAATGAAGACCTTCCGGGTTTCGCTGCTCGGGACCAGCCTCCTGGGCCTCACCATCGGCACGACGGCCCGGGCGCAGGACCCGGCCCCCCTGAATCCCCCGGCCGAGGCGGCGGCCCCGGCCCTGAACCCCAATCCCGATCCCAATCCTAACCCCAATCCCAACCCGGCCCTGGCGTTGAACGACGACAACCGGCCGGTTCGCCCGTTGACCGAGGGGCCTCTCCACGAGGCGTTCCTCTCTCCGGCCAAGGACCGCGACCCCGGCCGATCGCCCAAGGTCCCGCCCGCCCCGATCGTCGAGAGGCCCGGGATCGACCGCCCGAGCGCCGACGCCCAGTGGATCGAGGGGTACTGGAGCTGGGACGCCCCCAAGAACGACTTCGTCTGGGTGACCGGCACCTGGCGGGTCCCCCCTCCCGGCCGGTTCTGGGTCAACGGCTACTGGAAGCGTGATGAGACGGGCTGGTACCGCGTCCCGGGGTTCTGGAGCGACCGCCAGACCGACCGGATCGACTACCACAAGGACGGCCCCCCCAAGGACCACCCGGCCGACGACCCCGGCCAGTCCCCCGGCGACGACTATTTCTACATCCCCGGCCAGTACTACCCCGACGCCAACGGGGTGGTCTGGAAGCCCGGCTTCTGGTCCAAGGCCCAGCCCGGCTGGGCGTGGGTCCCGGCCCAGTGGGTCAAGCAGCCCGAAGGCTGGGTGTTCCAGGAGGGCTACTGGGACCGCACCCTGGAAGACCGGGGCATCCTGTTCACCCCGGCCCAGGTCAATACCTCGGGGAACACCGCGAACATCGTCTATCAGCCGCTCTCGCAGGTCTCGCCCGAGAGCTACGGCCGGCTCTACGGCGCCTTCGGCCGCCCGACCACCTATTACGACGGCTACCCCGGCTGCTACTACAGCCCCAACGGCCAGTACTACGGCTACGCCAATTACGGGTCGATCGGCCTGTATAACGGCTACCTCGACTATCCGTACAGCGGCTCGTATGGCTATCCGTACTCCACCTACAACTCCTACGGGGGCTACGGGCTGGGCGGCGGATACGGCGGCTATGGCGGATACGGCGGCGGATACGGCGGCGGATACGGCCTCGGCGGCTATGGCCTGGGCGGCTACAGCTACGGGCTGGGCCTGGGCTACGGCGGATACGGCGGCTATGGCGGATACGGCCTGGGCGGCCTCGGCCTGCTCGGCGGCCTCTTCGGGGGCTACGGCGGCTATGGTGGTGGATACGGCTACGGCGGCTACGGCGGATACCTCGGCAGCGGCGGGTTCGGCGGGCCGTTCGGCCTCGGATTCGGCTCCTACGGCGGCTACGGCCTGTTCGGCGGAGGGTTCGGCTATCCCCTCTTCGGCGCCTTCGGCTACCCGTTCTTCGGCGGCTTCAGCCCGTTCGGGTTCGGCGGCTACGGCTACGGTGGATACGGCTATGGCGGATACGGCGGCTATGGCGGATACGGCCGATACGGCTATGGCAACAACCGCTATGGTCAGCACTACCCGTTCCACCCCGGCGGCAACGGCAACGGCAACGGCAACGGCAACAACGGCGGGAACCGCCATCCGGGCCAGGGCAACGGCAACAACGGCGCGAACCGGATCGTCGGGAACGGGGTCGGCGGGGTGAACCACGCGGGCCGGACGGGGATCAACCACCCCGGGAACGGCGGGGCGCCTCTGGCCCATCACGCAGGGGCTCACCCGGCGGCCGGCTCCCCTTACGGCAACCCCCTGGGAGGCGCGAACCACTCGCGAACCGCCGCCGGTCCGGTGGCCCACGGGACGACCGCCGGGTTCAACGGCGGCCACTACAACCACTTGCAGCACGTCGCCGCCCGGCCCGCGTTCAATAACGCCAGCACCGCCGGCCACGCGATGGCCACCACGGTCAACAACCACTCCGGGATCGTCGCCAACCACGCCGGCGCGATCGGGGCCGCCAATCACCTCGGGGCCGCCAACGCCCTGGGAGGAGCCAACCACCTGGGAGGGGCCGTCGGCGCGAACCACCTCGGAGGGGTCAACCACCTGGGAGGGGCCGTCGGCGCGAACCACCTCGGCAACGTCGGGGCGGTCAACCACCTCGGCAACGTCGGCGGGGTGAACCACCTCGGCAACGTCGGGGCGGTCAACCACCTCGGCAACGTCGGGGCGATTCCTCACAACGCGGGGGTCGCCCGAGTCGGCGCCGGCGGATACGGAGGAGGCTTCGCCTCGCCCGGGCACGTCGGAGGGTACGCCGCCCCGGCCCACGTCGGCGGAGGCTACGGAGGAGGCTTCGCCGCCCCCGCCCACATGGGCGGAGGCTATGGTGGAGGCTTCGCCGCGCCCGCCCACATGGGCGGGGGCCACGTCGGCGGAGGGTTCGCCGCGCCCGCCCACATGGGCGGAGGCCACATGGGAGGCTTCAGCGGAGGAGGCCACATGGGCGGAGGAATGGGCGGAGGAGGCGGCCACGGAGGCGGCCACCACTGAGCCCCCGATCGCCTCGAACCGATCGCAAGAAACCGCCCACGCCCCGGCCTAACCCGGGGCGTGGGCGGTACTTCGTCGAGTCCCCGCTCGCCTCCCGCGAACCCGGCGGAGGAGGGCCGCCGAGGGTTGTCCCCGGGCCTCGCCGTCGCTAGGGTGGTGGGGAAGTCGCCCCCTGAGCGGGGTAGGCCGGGCCCGAAAGACGACGACCATGCACGTGGAATTCGTGATCGTGGGTGTCCCCGTCTCGAACCAGTCCGCGGGCAGTCCCGCCCTTCACGCGTGGCGGGCGGCCGTGGAAGCCGAGGCGAGGAAGACCTGGGCCGGTCCTCCGCTCATGGGTAAACTGAAGGCGGTTATCATCAACTTTCATACGGGGGAGAAGCCGTCACTTGACCTGGACAACATGTCCAAGCCGATCCTGGACGTCTTGCAAGACCTGGTCTACGACGATGATCGACAGGTCCGCCAGGCCGAACTCACCCACGTACGGATCGATGCCCCATTCGTGTTTGTCGGGGCCTCCAAGCTCATCGTGGCCGCCGTGCAATCCGGCGGTGAGTTTGTCTATGTGAGGATCGAGGACCCGCTCGACCCGTTCCCATTACCCTCGTGATCTTCGTCATGGAATTCGAACAGGAACTGAATCGTCTGGCCGAGACCTATCGTGGCCGCGGCTACGACGTGGGCGTGAGGCCCGGACCGGACCAACTCCCCGCGTTCGCCCGGGATTTCCGGGTCGAGATCGTCGGTCGTCGAGGGGCCGAGGGGGTCCTCGTCGCGGTCCGGAAGGACCGCGACGAGGTGGCGGCCGACGCCGACATGCAGCGATATGCCGAGACGACCGGGGCCCAACCGGGGTGGCGATTCGATTTCGCCATCCTCGAATCCGAGCCTCCGAACCTTCGAGAAGGGCGAGGCGCGAAGGAGTTCTCCGAGGACGACATGACCCAGGCGCTGGAGCAAGCCCGGGAGCTCGCCCGCCTGGGCTTCACTCGGTTCGCGGTCGTCGCGGCCTGGGCCACCCTGGAGGCCGCCATGAGGATGCGGCTTCGGGCCTTCGGCCGGGACGCCGGTTGGGGGAGCCCGCCCCGACAGATGGCCAAGGAGCTGTTCTCGTCCGGGGCGCTGGCCCCGGACGAGTTCCGTCGAATCGACGACGTGTCCCGGCTTCGGAACCAGGTCGTCCACGGCTTCGCGCCGCCGCCCTCGGTGCCCGGGGAACCCGAGGCGGAGGTGGTCGAGTTCCTGAGCCAGGTCGCTCGCCGCCTCGTCCGCGAATCCTCGCCCGCGGCCCAGTCGGCCTGAGTGAGTCCGCGATCCGCCCGCTCGATCCCGGGCGCCCCGACGCGAGGGAACGAGGCTGACGGCTCGCCTCAGTGACGGAAATGCCTCCGGCCCGTGAGGACCATCGCCAGGCCGTTCTCGTCGCACGAGGCGAACGTCTCGGCGTCGCGCCGCGAGCCTCCGGGCTGGACGATCGCCGTGACGCCCGCCTTCGCCGCGAGGTCCGGGCCGTCCCGGAACGGGAAGAAGGCGTCGGAGGCGAGCACCGCGCCCCTGGCCCGGTCTCCGGCCTTCTCGATCGCGATCTTGACCGAGTCCAGCCGGCTCATCTGGCCGGCGCCCACGCCCACGATCTGAGTCCCCTTCGCCAGGACGATCGCGTTGGACTTCACCGCCGAACAGACCTTCCACGCGAACGCCAAAGCCAGCCGCTCCTCGGCCGTCGGCGGCCGTTTCGTCGGGACGTCCCCGCCTGCCGAGACGTCGTCCTCCACGCCGTCCCAGTCCTGGACGAGCAGGCCGCCCTCCACCCGTCTCAGGTCCAGCCCGGCCCGGTCGCTCGCCGAGGACGGCCCGATCGGCGCCTCGGTGGCGAGCAATCGCACGCTGTTCTTCCACGTCGGCTTGGTGGTCAGGAGCTCCATCGCCTCGGCCGAGAACCCGGGGGCGATGATGCATTCGAGGAACCGGCCCGGGACGACCATCCGCTCGGCCGTCGCTCGATCGACCTCGCGATTCACGCCCACGATCCCGCCGAAGGCGCTCACGGGGTCCCCTTCATACGCCAGCTCGAACGCCTCGGACGGCGACCCGGCCACCGCCGCCCCGCACGGGTTGTTGTGCTTCAGGACCACGCTGGCCGGCTCCGCGAACAGCTTCAGGAGCCGGAGGGCCGAGTCCAGGTCGAGCAGGTTGTTGTACGAGAGCTCCTTGCCGTGGAGGATCTTGGCGTTCGCCAGGACGGCCCCCCTCGGCGACGGCTCGGCATAGAACGCCGCGTTTTGATGGGGGTTTTCCCCGTATCGGAGGACCTGCTGGCGCTCGAACTGGAGCGTCAGCTTCGTCGGGAATTCGTCGCGCTCCACCTGGCGGCCGAGATACTCGGCGATGGCGGCCTCGTAGCGGGCGGTCCGGCGGAAGACCTCCAGGGCCAGGCTTCTCCTCAGCTCCAGGGTCGTCCCGCTCAGGCGGGCGAGCTCGTCCAGGAGGGGGCCGTACTGGTCGGGCGAGGTGACCACGGCCACATGCTCATGATTCTTGGCGGCCCCTCGGAGGAGGCTCGGCCCGCCGATGTCGATGTTCTCGATCGCCTCCTCGAAGGTCGTCGCCGGGCGGGCGATGGTGGCCTCGAACGGGTAGAGGTTCACCACGACGAGGTCGATCGGCTCGATCCCCTGGGAGGCGAGGGCGGCCATGTCCTCGGGGACATCCCGGCGGGCGAGGATGCCGCCGTGGAGCTTCGGGTGGAGCGTCTTGACCCGGCCGCCGAGGATCTCGGGCTGGCCGGTGTACTCGGCCACCTCATCGACCTCGATCCCGGCCGCCTCCAGGGCCATCCGGGTCCCGCCGCTGGCCAGGAGATGCACGCCATGACCGGCCAGCTCGCGGGCCAGCTCGATCAATCCAGTCTTGTCCGAGACGCTCAGCAAGGCCCGACGGATGGGTAAAATCATGTCCGCTGGATCAAATGCACCCACCGATCTCCGACCGGCGACGCGCGAGAAGGAATCGGAAAGCCGGCTCCGCCGGCCCGGGCCTGGTGCATTTCATGCACCCTACAAGATGCGCCTCGTCCCGACAAGCCGCTCAGATCGCTCGCACCACCCGGATCTTGGCCAGGATCGGCTCGATCACCCCCTCCGGCACGAACTTGCTGAGCGACCCCTCGCCGCCGAGCGAGGCGATTTGCTTGATCAGCGTGCTGGAGATGTGCGAGTGCTCGCCGTCGGCCATCAGGAAGACCGTCTCGATCGTCGGGTCGAGCCTCTGGTTCGTCAGCGTCATGCTGAACTCGTATTCCATGTCGGAGAGCGTGCGGACCCCTCGCAAGATGATCCTCGCGCCGATCCGGCGGACGAAATTCACGGCGAGGTCGGCGAACGGCTCGACCGAGACGTTCGCATACGGGGCGACGACCTTCCTCGCCAGATCGACACGTTCATCAATATCGAACAGCATCGCCTTGTTCGGGTTCACGCCGATGCCGACGACCAGATGGTCGAACAGGCGGGCGCCGCGCTCGATCACGTCGAGGTGGCCGAGCGTCAGGGGGTCGAACGTGCCGGTGAAGACGGCCGTCTTCATGATTCGCCCAGGGCCTCCCGGAGCCGCCCGAGGTCGTCGTCATCGTTGTAAATATGGGCGCTGATCCGCACCTTGCCGCGACGGCACGCCAAAGCCACGCCCCGATCGCGGGCCCGGCGGACGAACCCATCGGGATCGACGCCCTTTTTCTCCAGGGGGACGATCCCCGACAAATCCTCCGGCCGATCCGACCCGCAGACCGTCCAGCCGGCCGACCGGGCCGCCTCCCGGACGAGCGCGGCGCGGTCGAGGATCCGTTCCGAGACGGCCTCCTTGCCGATTTCGAGCAACAATCCCAGGCTCGCCCCCAATGCCTGCAACCCCGGCATGTTCAGGGTGCCGCCCTCCCACCTCTGGGCGTTGGGCTTGAGCGTGAAGTCGATCCCCGGCGCGTTGTACGACCCGGTCACGCTGTGCCAGCCCACCCCCAGCGGCCTCAGCCGCTCGATCCACTCGCGGCGGACGTACAGCAGGCCCGCCCCCTCGGGCCCGAGCAGCCACTTGTGGCCGTCGGCGGCGAGGAAGTCGATCGGGGTTCTTGAAACGTCGATGGTGAGCGGCCCGAGGCCCTGGATCGCATCGACGAAGAACGCGATCCCGCGGCTCCGGCAAAGCTCGCCCAGGACGTCCAGGTCATTGCGGAACCCGGAGGCGAACTCGACATGGCTGATCGTGAGCACTCGCGTCTTCGAGTCGATCGCCGAGGCGAGGTCCTCGACCCAGACCCGGCCGTCGCGGCTGGGGACCGTCCTCAGCTCGACCCCGCGATCCTTCAGGTTCATCCAGGGGTAAATGTTCGAGGGATATTCCTCGGCGGCGGTCACGACGTTGTCGCCGTCGGCCCAGGGGAAGCCTTCGGCGACGAGGCCGATCCCCTGCGTGGTGCTGTTGACGAAGGCGATCTCCTCCGCGAGGGCGCCGATCAATCGGGCCATGTCGCGGCGGAGCGTGTCGAGCTTGCGCTCCCACATCGGCCAGTGGACGACGCCATGATGTTCCTGCTCGTCGGCCCAGGCGCGGACGGCGTCCCCCGAGCGTCGGGGCAGCGGGGAGACGGCGGCGTGGTCGAAGTACGCCCAGCGCTCGGTCACGGGGAATTCCTGGAGGCGGAGGGCGTCCCAGTCCATCGCGGGCCTTTCGTCCTTCGGGGTCGATCGATGAGCCTTCCAGGGTAGCGGCGAGGGCGTCGGTCCGCCATCCCGGCAGGAATCGGCGGGCGATTTCGGATTGGTGATTGACACGCCCGGGGATTGGTTTACGGTATCAGGGGAAGGAACCGAGTGCCGCCGAATGCGCCGAGGGGAGGCCGTCCCATGCGTCTCGCCACCGTGGCCCTGATCGCCCTCTGGGTCGCCCTGCCCGACCCGGCGCCCGCCTCCGCCGACGACGGCCTCGCCTCGGTCGCCCGGGCCGAGCGGGCCCGGACGATCGAGAAGAGGAAAGAGAAGAAGGCCAAGGCCGCCCAGGCCCGCCGCTCGGCCGCCACCCGGACCGGGCCCAGCAACCTCCCGCCGGCCAACGACCTCGGCGCCGTGATCCTGCGCCAATCAACAGGCCCGGGCGATGAGCTCCGGCTACAACCCGGCGATGGACCTGCTGAACTACCCGAGCCCGTCCCCCTCCGGCAACGCGGCCAGCCCGATGATGCCGGGCGTCTCGCCGTTCGGCTACGGCTCCGGGATCGTCTCGGGCTATTCGCTGACCCTCTCGCAGGCCGCCACGAACGGACAGTTCGTGGTCCCCAACGGAGGCGCGGTCCAGGGGTTCCAGGTGACCAACGGCACGCTCTCACTCGTCCCCGGAGCGCCCGCCGCCGCCGCACCGGCCAGCCCGGTCACGATCAACCGGGGCAATTGAGGCCCTCCCCCGACGCCGAGGCCGTCCGCCGATCATGACCAGACCCTCGCGACCGGTGATGGGGACGCTCCTGGCCCACGCCCTGGCGCTCTTCACCGCCACGATGCTGGGGGTCGCCTTCGGGGTGGCCCTCGGCGACGTGGCGATCGGCATCGCGCTGGGCGGGGGCTTCTACCCGGCCTTCCTGAGCCTGCCGACGACCAAACCCTCCAAGCCCGGGCCCGACCCGGAGGTGACCGGCGGCGGGTGAGACTCGTGACCGTCGGATTCGCCCGGCTCAGCCGCGATCCTCGGCGAGGTGCTCCCGGATCGCGTCGGCCAGCCCGGCGACCTGCTGGGCCGAGTGGCCGGCCGTCACGCTGATCCTCAGCCGAGACGTCCCCGGGGGGACCGTCGGCGGGCGGATCGCCGGGACGCCGTAGCCTCGTTCGCCGAGCCTTGCCGAGGCGTTCATGGCGCGGCTCGGGTCTCCGACGAGGACCGGCACGATCGGGCCGGTGGAGGGGATCACCGCCAGATTCGCGTCGCGGAGGGCCGATCGCAGCGATTCGCCGAGCGACCGGGCCGCCTCGCGCCTCCACGGCTCCGACCGGGCGATCCGGAGGGCCTCCAGCGCCGCCGACGCGGCCGGCGGGGGGAGGGACGTGGAATAAATCAGACTTCGTGACGAGTTGATCAAATGATCGATCAACCGCCGCGACCCGGCGACGAACCCGCCGAGCGACCCCAGCGCCTTGGAGAGCGTGCCGACCTTCACCGCCACGCGATCGGCCACGCCGAGCTCCTCGGCCGCGCCCCGGCCGGTCGCCCCGAAGACGCCCGTGCCGTGGGCCTCGTCCACCATCAGGATCGCCCCGAAGCGGTCGGCCAGGTCGGCGAGGTCGGCCAACGGAGCAAGGTCGCCGTCCATGCTGAACACGCCGTCGGTGGCGATCAACGAGCGGCGGAACCGCCCTCGATCGCGCCGGAGGATGGCCTCGAGGCGCCCGGGATCGTTGTGCGGATAGACCCGGAGCGACGCCCCCGAGAGCCTCGCGCCGTCGATCAGGCAGGCATGATCGAGGCGGTCGAGATACGCCGCGTCCCCCTTGCCGACGAGGGCGGCGATCGTCCCGAGATTGGCGGCGAAGCCCGAGGCGAACAGCGCCACGGCCTCGACCCGCTCGAACTCGGCCAGGGCGTCGGCCAGGTCGCGATGGGCGGCCGTCCAGCCCGAGACCAGGGGCGAGGCGCCCGCGCCGAAGCCGAATCGCGACGCCGATTCGGCCGCCGCGGCGATCACCCGGGGGTCGTTCGCCAGTCCCAGGTAATCATTCGAGGAAAAACTGATAAGATCAGGAGGGCGGACGACCAGCGATCGATTCAAGCCTTTCTCCAGGCGAATTCGCGCCTCCTCGCCGATCCACTCCAACGGGTCATTCACGAGGGGCCGCCTCCCGCCTCGGGCCGGAGGGCCTCCGCAACACGGCCGCCGCGAGGTGGCCGCCGAAGCCGATCGAGAGCTTCAGCGCGGCCCGGATCTCGCGGGCCTTGCCGACGTGCGGCGTGCCGTCGAGGTCGCACGCGGGGTCGGGGTCGTCGAGGTTCAGGGTGGGAGGGACGAAGCCGTCCCGGATGGCCAAACAGGTGATCGCCAGCTCGGCCGCCCCGGCGGCGCCGAGCAAATGGCCGATCTGCGGCTTGTTCGCCGAGCAGGAGATCGAATCCGCATGACCGCCGAACGCCGATCGGATCGCCCGGCATTCCAGCGGGTCATTCTGGCGAGTCGCCGTCCCGTGGACGTTGACATGATCGATCTCGGAGGCGTCCACGTCGGCATTCGCCAGGGCCCGGCGGATCAGGTGGGCGAGGCCGGACGGATCGGGGTTCAAGTCGGTGAGATGATAGGCATCCGAGCCGAAGGCGCCGCCGGAGAACTCGGCATAGGGCAAGACGCCGCGACCCCGGGCGTGCCCCTCGCGTTCGAGGACGAGGACGGCGGCCCCCTCGCCGGGGAGGAAGCCGGATCGGGCCCGGTCCCAGGGGCGGACGGCCCGGGCCGGGTCGCCCTCGACGCGGGCCAGGACCCTCATGTTGCGGAACGCGCCGAGGACCAGCGGATGGAGCGAGGCATCGGCGGCCCCCACGAGGGCGAGGTCGCAGGCGCCCAGGCGGATCAGGTCGGCGCCCTGGATCGCGGCGAGGACGCCCGAGGCGCACGCGGCGATCGGGGCGAGGCTCGGGCCCCGGAAATCATGGACGTGCGAGATCCCGGCCGCCCAGGCGTCCGGCCAGGCCCCCCGCCAGCCCGAGGCGGCCGAAAGCGCCTCGGAACCCCCCTCGCGGAGCGACTTGTGGCCGAGAGCCAGGCGGACGAGGTCCCCCTTGCTCAGGGAGAGGACCGTGGCGACGCGGTCGCGGTCGATGTCGGATTCACGGCCGATCCCCGCGTCGGCGACGGCCTCCATCGCGGCCTTCCGCCCGTGCTCGCTCGGCCGATGGTCGCTGTGCCGGACCGGACACCCGACGAATTCGGAGGAGGCCGGGTCGAACTTCTCCCCGAGCCGCCGGAGGCCGCATTGCCCGCCCTTCAGCCCATCCCACGAGGGCTCTCGGCCTCCTCCCAGGCCCGTATAGAGGCCGATCCCGGTGATCCAGACCCGCTCGGCGAGGCGCATCAGATCCACCTGTAGGGTGCATGAAATGCACCAGCCCGCGGCGGCCGTCCGGCCGCCTACCGCTCTCCGAACCTCGTCGCAGGGATGGAATGGACCCGGGGAGAAGGAGGGCGGGCGTGGCCCGCCGCGTCCGTCCGGTGCATTCCCTGCACCCTACCTCGCCGGCCTCGGCCGCAACCCCAGGGTCGCGAACATCCGGCGGTCGGCGTCGAGCTCGGGGTTCGCGGTCGTCAGGAGTTTTTCGCCGGCGAAGATCGAGTTGGCGCCGGCGAGGAAGCAGAGGGCCTGGTCCTGCTCGGTCATGTTCACGCGACCGGCCGAGAGCCGGACCATCGCCGTCGGCATCAGGATTCGCGCCGTGGCGATCATGCGGACCATCTCCCAGATCGCCACCTTCGGCCGATCGGCCAGCGGGGTCCCCTCGACGGCCACCAAAGCGTTGATGGGCACGCTCTCGGGGGCTCGGGCAGGGAGGCGAGGGTGTGGAGCATGGCCACGCGGTCGTCGTCGGTCTCGCCGAGGCCGACGATCCCGCCGCAGCAGACCGAGATCCCGGCGTTGCGGACGTGCCCCAGCGTTTCCAAACGATCGTCATACGTTCTCGTGCGGATGATTTCGCCGTAATGCTCCGGGGACGTGTCGAGGTTGTGGTTGTAGGCGTCGAGCCCGGCGTCCTTGAGCTTCTCGGCCTGGTCGGGGGTGAGCATGCCGAGGGTGCAGCAGACCTCCAGGCCGCCGAGCGCCTTCACGCCCCGGACCATCTCCAGGACGCGGTCGAACTGGGCGTTGTCCTTGACCTCTCGCCAGGCCGCGCCCATGCAGAACCGGGTGGCGCCGCCGTCCCGGGCGTTCTTCGCGGCGGCGAGGACATTTTCGACCTCCATCAGCGGCTCGGCCTTCACCGAGGTCGAATACCGCGCGGCCTGGGGGCAATACGCGCAATCCTCGGGGCAGCCGCCCGTCTTGACGCTCAGCAAGACGCAGACCTGGATCTCGCCCGGGTCGTGGTGGAGGCGGTGGACCGCGCCGGCCCGGGCGATCAGCTCCAGCAAGGGGGCATGGTAGATCTCGGCCACTTCGGAACGGCTCGGGGGGGCGGTGGTCGCCGTCGTCATCATGCGAGGGGGTTCCGCTGCGGAGGGCTGAGTTTGGTTGGTGCTACATGACGGTGCATTTCATGCACCCTACATGACGGTGCATTTCATGCACCCTACATGACGGTGCATTTCATGCACCCTACGGGTCAGGACCTTCGGGAGGACTTGCAGATGACCATGATGGCGATCCCGGCGAAGAGGCCCATCGCGAGGTAGCCGTAGAGGGGGTCTCCGCTGCTTTCTTCCTCGGCGCGACCGTGGCGGCGCCGTCCTGGGGCTGGGCGGAGGCGAAACCTGGGGCCAGCCCGGCGAGGAGGGCGGCGAGGGTCAGGGCCCGGGCGAATCGGCGGATCATCGGGGAGGCTCCCGGAGAAGACCGGCCCGCGAGCGGGCCTTGAGTTCGACCACGGCGGCGGCGGAAGGGGCCGCCGGGGCGGGCAGCCATTGGACCAGCGGGCGGACCCGGCGGCGGAACTCGGCCCGGGCCATCGCCACCGCCTTCCACGCCGGGCCTCGGGAGCGGAGGTGCCCCACGTAGTCGTCCAGCTCCACGCCCCAGAACCGATACAGCCGGTTGCGGAACGCGAACGAGCCGTCGCCCGGCGGCAGGGGGAAGCTCGGCGGGGGCTCGGCGTAGACGAAGGCGAGCAGGGCGCGGAAGCCGGGCCCGAACAGGCTCTGCCACCGGGCCAGGCCGTCGAGGTCGTCGGTCGTGACCCAGTTCTCCCAGGCCCTCCGCCCCACGACGGTCTTGCCGCGCTTCCCCTTGACCTCCACCACCAGGTTCAGCCCGCCCCTCACATATAGCAGAAAATCGGGGCTCTTGAGACCCCCCTCGTCCGAAATCGCGCGCTTCGCCTCGTCCACCGCCACGCACGGCACCTTCCGCGACCGGATGAACGCCTCGAAGGCGGCCTCGTAATGGTTCGAGCGATCGGCCATGACGATCCTTTTACCTCGACCCCAAAACCACCAGCCCGTTCGCCGGGCCCGTCGCCTTCGGCCTCTTCCTCGGAGGGAGCACGGCCTCGGCGTATTCCCAGATCTGCTCCGGGGTCTCGAACACCTTGTCGAAGCTCCAATCGGTGTCGTACTCGCAATCGTCCGTGCTGTATTCCTGGCAGATCTTCGGCCGGTTGAAATAGATCCCGCAGCGATCGTCCTTCGTCAGGTACTGGCATTTCGTCATCACGACGAGATACCACGTCGTCTTGCCCTTCTTCGTCTCGGTGTAGACCAAAGTCTTGCCGTGGGCGAGGTACCAGCGGATCGAGTCGTAATCGTCCCAGGTCGAGGGCGTGTCGATCGGCAGCGAGAAATAGCGGCAGCACTTGCCGTGGCAATGGTCGCACAGGCACTCGCCGGGCTTCAGCTCGTCGCGAGAGGGCTTGCGTTTGCGCGTGCCGGCGGTCGCCACGGTCGAGGGTTCCATCGGGGACGGGGAACCGGGTGATGGGTGATCGCGACGGACCACGAACCGCTCACGCCATCAACGCCGGGACGACGTTACCATGAACGTCCGTGAGGCGGAAGTCCCGGCCCTGGAACTTGAACGTGAGCCTCGTGTGGTCGATGCCCAGGAGCCTCAGCACGGTGGCGTTGAGGTCGTGGATGTGGACCGGGTCCTTCACCACATTATAGCAGTAATCGTCCGTCTCGCCGTGGGAGATGCCCGGCTTCACGCCGCCCCCGGCCATCCAGACGCTGAAGCATCGGCCGTGGTGGTCGCGTCCGTAGTTCGTCTTCGTCAGGGCGCCCTGGGAGTAGACCGTGCGGCCGAACTCGCCGCCCCAGATCACGAGGGTCTCGTCGAGCAGGCCCTTGCGCTTCAGGTCCCGGATCAGCGCGGCGGCCGGGCGATCGACGTCCTTGCACTGGCCGCGGATCTGCCGGGGGAGGTCGCCGTGCTGGTCCCACCCTCGGTGCATCAACTGGATGAACCGGACCCCTCGCTCGGCCATCCTCCGGGCGAGCAGGCAGTTGCGGGCGAAGCCGCCGTCCTCGGTCGAGTCGGTGATCCCGTAGAGGTCCAGGGTCTCCTTCGACTCGCCCTTGAGGTCGGTCAGCTCGGGGACGCTCGCTTGCATCCGATACGCCATCTCGTATTGAGCAATCCTCGTGTTGATCTCGGGGTCGCCGAACGACTGAGCGGCCATCGCGTTGAGGCGGGAGAGGCCGTCGAGCATGGCGCGGCGGTCGTCGCGATCGACGCCCGGCGGGTTCGAGAGGTAGAGGACCGGGTCGTCCCCCGATCGGAACCGCACGCCCTGATGCTTCGACGGCAGGAAGCCGCTGCCCCAGAGTCGCGAGAAGATCGGCTGGTCGGTCTTGTTGCCGCTGCCCTGGGAGATCATCACGACGAACGCGGGGAGGTCGGAATTCTCGCTGCCCAGGCCGTAGGACAGCCACGCGCCCAGGCTCGGGCGGCCCGGCTGCTGGGAGCCGGTCTGGATATACGTCGTGGCCGGGTCGTGGTTGATCGCCTCGGTGTTCACGCTCCGGACGATCGCGATCTCGTCGGCGATCGACCCGATGTTCGGCAGCAATTCGCTGACCCACGCGCCGGATTGCCCGTGCTGCTTGAACTCGAACATCGGCGCCACGCACGGGAACGACGCCTGGCCGGAGGTCATCCCGGTGATCCTCTGGCCCATCCGGATCGAGCCGGGAAGCTCCTGGCCGTGGTGCTCCTTGAGCTTCGGCTTGTAGTCGAACAGGTCGATATGGCTGGGCCCGCCGCTCATGAACAGGTAAATCACCCGCTTCGCCTTCGGCGCGAAGTGGAGGGCGGGCAACGCCCCCCCTCGGCGGCGAAAAGCTCGGGGTTCAGCAAGGACGCCAGCGCCGCCGCGCCGATGCCGGTGGCGGCCCGGCCGAAGAACTGGCGGCGGGTCTGGATCTGATGAGATTCGCGGGCGGGGTCCATCGGCGGTCCTCGTGGGGATTGTTCGGGCTTCGGATCAGGCCGAGCGGGCCTCCGCGATCGACCACCCGGACGTCGCCAGGACGTCCCGGGCGGCGAACATCGTGACGTCCGAGAAGAGGAGGCGGACCGTCCAGCCGTTGCTCAGGAGGATCTCGTGAGAGAACTCGTCGGGCGCGCCACCGGGGCCGACCTCGTCGGCCATCCACCGGATGTCGGTCGAACAGAGATCGGGCGGCAGGGCCTGGCGATCGATGGCCGGCTCGGCGGTCGTCCGGTAGACGAGGAGCACGAGGTCCCGAGGGGGCGATTCGGGGCGGACCTGGACGAAGAATCCCGCCTCGCCGTCGGCCAGGAGCGACACCTCGGCGTCGTGGAGCGAATAGGTCTCCAGGAGCCTCGCCAGATCGCTCGGGAGCGAGTCGCGGACCGCGTCGAGCCGGAGCCGGTAGCGCCTCTCGGCCTCTTGCCAGGCGGCATCGGCGGCGTCCATCGCGGCGTCGTCCCCGGCCTGGAGGTCGGCGTAGAGGGCCGGTGTGAAGTAGTTCATGGAGTCTTGCTCCGGCAGCCGTCGGTCTCGTAGAAGGTGTGCCCGATCGGCGGCGGGCGAAGTTGCTGGAAATGCGGGAGGGCGCCGGGCCCGGCGGCGATCTTGTGAGGGGGGGTGCCTCATCGATGGGCCGACCGCCTCCTCGATCCTCCGGGCCAGGGACCGATTGCCCGCCTGGTCCTCCCCGCAAACGACCACGTCCAGGCCGAGCCCCTCCTCGCGACCGCATCTTCCTCGGTGATCGGGTCGCCCCGGAGGACCGCGCCTCGCGAACCCGGCTCAGCCTGGTGAATCGTCGGTTCCGGGAGCGCCTCCTCCTCGTCCATCTTAACCTTTCGTCACCGCCTCATCGAGGTTCAGGATCATCCCGGCGACCGTCCCATACGCGGCGAGCTCGGCCGGGTCGAGCGCGCGGTCCCTCGGCGATTCGCCCACTTCGAGGAACTTCTCGGCCTTCGACGGGTCACGCCGGAACGCGGCGAGCTCGCGGTCGAAGACCTCGCGGAGGATCGCACGCTCCTCGGGCTTCGGCCGTCTCGACGTCGCCAGCCGGAACGCGAAGGCGAGGCGGTCGTCGATCGAGGCGCCTCCCTCCTTCATCATCCTCTGGCCGAGGTTTCTCGACGCCTCGACGTAGGTGGGATCGTTCAGCAGGACCAGGGCCTGGAGCGGGGTGTTCGTCGTGGCCCTCCGGACCGTGCAAATCTCGCGGTCGGGGGCGTCGAACGTGGAGAGCGACGGCGGCGGGCTCGTCCTCTTCCAGAAGGTGTACATGGTCCGGCGGTAGAGGTCGTCGCCGTGGCTCTGCACGTAGGTTTGCGCGGTCCAGGCCGCGCCGTCGGCCCGGGACATCAGCTCCTCCCACAGCCCCTTCGGCTGATAGGGCGAGACGCTGGGCCCGCCGATCTTCTCCTTCAACAGGCCGCTGACGAACAGCGCCTCGTCGCGGACGAACTCGGCCTGGAGCCGATGCCTCGTCCCTCGGGCGAGCAGGCGGTTCTCCGGGTCTCTTCGCGAGCCCTTCGGCCGACGCGGCCGAGGATTGCCGGTAGGCCGCCGAGGTGACCATCAGCCGGACCATCTTCTTGAGGTCCCACGGCCGGGAGCCGTCGGTGGGACTCGCGAACTCGACGGCCAGCCAGTCGAGCAATTCGGGGTGGCTGGGCGGCTCGCCCTGGGTGCCGAAATCCTCGCTGGTCTTCACCAGCCCCGTGCCGAACATCGCTTGCCAGACGCGGTTGATCGCGACCCGGCTCGTCAGCGGGTGCGCCGGATCGACCAGCCATCGGGCCAGGCCCAGCCGGTTCGACGGGGCGTCCTTGGGCAACGGCGGGAGGAACGCCGGGGTCGTCGCCCGGACCTTCTCCCCCTTCTTGTCGTACTGGCCGCGGACCAGGATGAACGTGTCGCGAGGGGCCGCCATCTCGGCCATGACCATCGCCGTCGGGGCGTTCTTGTCGATCTCCGCCCTCGCCTTCTTCACGGCCGAGAGCCTCTCCGATCGCGATCGGCACGAAGGGTCGATCTCGGCCCGGTAGTAGGCGCGGACCGCGGCCTTCTGCGCGTCGGTCCTCGACCCGGGCTCGACGGCCAGGGCCTCGCGGACCGCCTTCGGCAACGCCTCGATCCCCACCGCGTTGGCCGACGGCGACGCGGCCAGCCGGAACTTGCCGGGATGGTGCCCCCGGAACACGGACTGGAACGCCAGGGTCACGCGGACCTCCGCCCCCGAGACCGGCCGATCCAGGGCGAACGCGATCCAGTGGGGCTTCCCCTGCTCGGGGTCGATCGCCCAGCCCGAGCTGGGCCTGTCGTCGATCGCCAGGGACGGCGGGAAATCCGTCTGGCTGAAGTCGGCCGCCGCGGCGCGGATCCTCACGCCCTTCGGCGTCCCGTCGGCGATCTCCTCGATCTTCACGTCGGTCAGGACGACGTTCCCATTCACCGACCGCCCCGGCCCTCCGTTGGGCTGGCGGGGGTCGGCGGGCATCTCCAGGCGGACCGCCGCGACGGGCCGACCGTCTCCCTTGAGAGTGACGGTGTAGGTCTCGCGGTCGGGGTTGGGGCCGTCGGCGACGATCGTCCGGTCCTCGGCGACGGTCAGGGTCGCCCCTCCGGCCGAGAGCGCCTCCTTCACCTCCGGCGCCCTCCATTCGGCCGGGTCGCCGAGCGATCGCTCCCAGGCGGTCTGGGCGGCATCGACCTCGGGCATCGGCCCGGCGAGCCCGGTTTCGAGGGCCTGCGCCTCCGTCGCCAGGCGGTCGAGCTCGGCCTTCTGGTCGCTCGACGGGACGCGGATCATCGGCTCGGCGTTGCCCTTGGAGCCGTCCAGCCCCTTCTCCGGGACGTTGTGGAAGAACGCGAACAGGCCGTAATATTCGGACTGCTTGATCGGGTCGAACTTGTGGTCGTGGCACTGGCGCAGCCGACCGTCAGGCCGAGCCAGACCGTCGCCGTCGTGTTCACCCGGTCCACGATGTAGGCGGTGTGGTACTCCTCGGGGACCGCGCCGCCCTCGAAATTGATCATGTGGTTGCGGTTGAATCCGCTGGCGACCTTCTGGTCGGTCGAGGGCTCCGGGAGGAGGTCGCCGGCGATTTGCTCGACGGTGAACTGGTCGAACGGCTTGTTGGTGTTGAAGGCGTCGATGACCCAGGCCCTCCAGCGGCTCATGTCGCGGCCGGAGTCGATGTGGTAGCCGTGGGTGTCGGCGAACCGGGCGGCGTCGAGCCAGTCGACGGCCATCCGCTCGCCGAACCGGGGGGACGCGAGCAGGCGATCGACGAGCTTTTCATAAGCGTTTGGCGACGCGTCGGCGAGGAAGGCATCGACCTCCGCCAGGGACGGCGGCAGGCCGGTCAGGTCGAGCGTCAAGCGACGAATCAGGGCCTCTTTCGGGGCCTCGGGCGAGGGCGCGAGGCCCTCCCGCTCGATCCTCGCGAGGAGGAAGCGGTCGATCGGGTTTTTCGGCCAGGAATGGTCGCGGACGGCCGGGATCTCGGGCCGTTTCGGCGCCAAGAACGCCCAGTGCGTGGCGAATTCGGCCCCCTCGGCGATCCAGCGGCGGAGGAGGGCGCGGTCGGCGTCGGAGAGGGTCTTGTTCGTCGATTTCGGCGGCATGACCGGCCCCTTGCGGGCCGGGTCGATCATCTTCAGGAGCCGCGATTTGTCCGGCTCCCCCGGGACGATCGCCACCGACCCCGATTCGGCCGGCTTCAAGGCCTCGTCGCGGACGTCCAGCCGCAGGCCGGACTCGCGGGCCTCCGCGTCCGGGCCGTGGCAGGCGAAGCACTTATCCGCCAGGATCGGCCGGATCTCGCGGTCGAAATCGACCCGAGAGGGAGGCGGCGGATCGGCGGCCCTCGCCTTCGAGGGAATCCCGCTCACGGCCGCCGCGAGGGTCAGCGCAACCATCGGAACGAAACTGGGGCGGGGTTCCGCTCTCATGGGAAGGTCTCGCGGGCGGGGTTCGATCGAGGCCGAGGCAAGGCAAGGCGGGCGATCCCCCGATTATCCCCTTCCGGCCCTCTCGTCGCAACCAACGTAGGGTGCATGAAATGCACCAGGTCCGTCCGCGGCGGCCATCGGCCGCCCACCGCCCTCTCCCCCTCCGCCTCGTCGTGGCTCGTCGTGGGAGGAATGCGGGTGGACGTGGGAAGCGGAGGGCGGCCGACGGCCGCCGCGGGCCTGGTGCATTTCATGCACCCTACGTTGACTTCCCTCCCCCAATCGACTAATCTTCTCGACGTTCGACGAGTTTAACCCACCGAACGAGCGACAACGATGTCCGATCCGCTGACCCCGGCCGAGTGGAAGGTCATGAAGATCGTCTGGGCCCGGGGCTCGTGCGCGGCCCGGGACGTTTATGAGGAGGCCGGGCGGGAGTTCGGATGGGCGCCGACGACCGCGAAGACGGTGCTCCGCCGATTGGTCGAGAAGGGGTGTTTGACGACCTCGGCCGTGGGCAACAGCTTCTTGTACCGGCCGGCCCCGACGGCCGTGCAATCGTCCTTGCTCGGCGCCGCCGATACGTTGCTGGATCAGGTCCTGGACGGGACGACGGGGCTGGTCCTTTCCCACCTGGTGAAGAGGAGCAAGCTCTCGGCCAGGGAGCTGGCGGAGCTTCGCGCCTTGCTCGACTCGCATTCCCCCCACGACGAGGGCCGATCATGAACCTTGCGGCCGATTGGGTCGATCGGATGGCGGTCCCGTGGGCCTCGGCGATGGCCCGGACGTGCCTGGAGTCGTCGGCGGTTCTGGCCCTGGTGGGGGCGGTGTGGTGGCTCGGCCGCAAGAGGCTCTCGGCGGCGACGCTTCACGCCCTGTTCTTGCTGGTCCTGGTGAAGCTGGCCGTGCCGATCCCGCTGAGCCTGCCGGTGCCGGCGTCGTGGGGCCGATTCTCCCCCTCGACGGCCTCCGACCGCGTCGCCTCGTGGGCCTCCGCGCCGCAAGCGGACCCCGCGGCGGTCGTCCCCTTCGACGAGCTCCATCGACCGATCCCGCGAAACCCCTCGGAGACGGTCGTCTCGACCGCCCCCGAGATCCCGCCCGATCCGCCGGAGGCCGCGCCGCGATGGACCGCTCGATCGGTCCTCCTGATGGGCTGGGCGGGGGTCGTCCTCGCGCTCCTGGCTCGCTTGATCGGGGCGCATCTGGCGATGGATCGGCTGGTCAGGCGTTGTCCGGTCGTCGATCCGGACGCGCTGGGGATCGACGCCTCGGGGCTGGCGAATCGATGCGGATTGAAGCGCCCGGTGCCGATGGTGGCGGTCCCGGGGCTCGGTTCTCCGGCGGTCTGGGGGTTCGTCCGGCCGAGGGTCCTCGTGCCTCCCGACCTGGCCGATGGGATGACCTCGGAGGGTTTGCGGTGGGTGATCCTCCATGAGCTGGTCCACGTCCGCCGCCGGGACGCCTGGATCGGCCTGTTCCAGAGGCTCGTGCAGATCGCCTATTTCTTCCACCCGGCGGCGTGGATCGCGAACCGGGCGATCGACGCCCATCGCGAATTCGCCTGCGACGACGCGGCGACGGCCCTGGCCGGGCTCCCTCGGTTCGCGTGCGGCGCGGGGTTCCTCTCGGTCGTCGAGAGGGTCGGCGCCTCCCGGTCGCGGTTCTCGCCGTCGCCGGGCCTGTTCGACGAGAAATCGCTGATCCGGAGGCGTCTGATGCGCATCCTCGACGGCCGGAGGCCGCTCCGCGCGGGCCTGTCGCTCGGCTCCCTCGCCCTGATCGCGGTCGTGGCCCTCGTCGGGCTGCCCCGGCTCAAGGCCCAGGAGGAGAAGGCGAAAGCGAAGGCCCCGGCGGCCGAAGAAGTCGCCGGGCGGGCCATCGAGGTCCTCGTCCTGGCCGAGGAAGACGGCCGACCGATCGCCGGGGCGACGGTCGAGGCGACCGCCTTTCGAGGGCTCCTGGAGAAGTCGGATTTCGTGACCGATGCCCAGGGCCGATGCCGGGTCGCGATCGGCGAGCCCGCCCCGAGCGGCTTCTCCCTCTCCGCGTCGGCTCCGGGCCGCGTCCCCCTGTCGGTCGGCTGGAACGAGGACGGGCCGACCTCGAAGATCCCGGACTCCTCCACCTTCCGGCTGCCTCGGGGCGAGGCGATCTCGGGCCGGGTCGTGGACGAGGGAGGCAAGCCGATCGCCGGGGCGAAGGTCTTTCCGTGGTTGAACGGCGGAGTCGGGCCGAAGGGAGAAGCGTTCGCCTCGGGGGATCTCGCCTCGGCGACGACCGACGCCGACGGCCGATGGTCGGCGGCCCTCTTGCCCAGGGGCGTCGGGCCCGATCAGGACGTTTTGTTCCGCCTGAAGCATCCGGACTTCGTCAGCGACCGCCAGGGGTATCCTTCAAGCCGATCGCGGAAGGTCCGGGCCCTCCGGGACGGCTCGGCCTCGTGGACGATGAACCGAGGCAGGCCGGTCCGGGGCGTGGTGCTCGACCCGGCCGGTCGTCCCGTGGCCGGGGCCCCGGTGGCCCTGTCGTTCTCCCGGAGCGACGGCGACGAGGAGAGGACGACGACCGACGATCGCGGCGAGTTCGGCTTCGGCCACGTCGAGGGGCCTCGCCTGACCCTGAGCGTGGAGAAGGCCGGATTCGGCCCGGCGGTCCTGGCCGTCGATTCGCCGGCGGCGTCGCCCTTCACGATCCGCCTGGAACCCGGGACGCCCTTGACCGGCCGGGTCGTGGACCATGCGGGCGAGCCGGTGGCCGAGGCCCTGGTGAAACTCGATGACTTCGCCGGCAGCCGGGCCTGGCGGTGGACAACGCGCACCGGCCCCGACGGCCGGTTCCGGTGGAACGACGGACCGGCTCGGGGCGCCGTCTACTTCAATGTGTCGAAGCCCCCGAGCTCGGCCCTCGGCCGGATGTTCGCCGCCGGATCTCACGATGGGACCGTGGTCCTCGGCCCGATCCAGAGGCTTCTGGGCACGGTCGTCGATGACGAGACGGGCAAGCCGATCGAGACGTTCCAGTTGATCCCCGGATGGGGGGCCGGCGACGGCGTCTCCTGGCGGCGGGACGGCAGCATGAAGACGTTGAAGGGCGGCAAGTTCGACCTCACCGGCCTGTTCCCCGACCAGGACATGGTTCGCTCTCTGCGGATCGAGGCCGACGGCTACCTGCCGGGGACTTCCGAACCGTTCAAGGACAACGAGGCGGAGGTCGAGTTCGCCTTCCGCCTGAAGCGAGGCGCCTCGCTCGGAGGGACCGTCCGGGACCGCGAGGGGAGGCCGGTCCCGGGCGTGAAGATCGCCGTGACCGAGAGGTTCCGCGAGCTGGAGTTCAGCAACGGCCAGCTCGGCGACTTCGTCCAGGCCACGAAGCCGTTCGCGAAGACCGGGCCCGACGGCCATTACGAGTTCCGCCCCCAGGACCAGGCGTATGGCCTCTTCGCGTATCACGAAACGGGCTATGCCCGGAGGTCGGCCGAGGAGCGGGTGAAGTCCGGCGACCTCACCTTGGAGCCGTGGGGGCGCATCGAAGGGCGGGCGATCGTCCAGGGCCAGCCGCTGGCGGACACGCCGATCCGGCTCACCCTGGACGCCACCGACGAACACTCGATGTTTTATGATTATTATGAATACGATGCAAAAACCGACGCCGAGGGCAAGTTCGTGGTGGAGCACGTCCCGGAGGGGGTGGCCCACGCCTCGACCGGCACGAGGTTCGGCAAGGACGCCGGGCCGTTCGGCGTGGTGTCGTCGCCCCGGCGGATGATCGCGGCCGGGCAGACGCTCGAACTGGACATCGGCGGCGAGGGGGAGGCGGTCGTCGGCACGCTCTCGGTGCCGGACCTCGTGCCGATCAGCACGGTCCGCGGCCGGTTGGTGCTCAAGGGCCCGCCGATGCCCGCGCGAGTCGAGGTCAAGGGCGACCGCGACGCCGCCTTCCTGGCCCACTTCAACGCCTATCGATCTCCGGAAGGGCGCGAATCGCGGCTGGCCGAGCGGTATTACGGGCTGAAGGTCGAGAAGACGGGGAAATTCCGGGCCGTGGAAGTCGTCCCCGGGACGTACACGCTCTCGTTCTGGGTCGGCGAGGACTTCCAGAAACCCGCCCTGACCCGGGAGATCACCGTGGGCAAGACGCGTTTGGACCTGGGGACGATCGCCTTCCCGAAGTGAGCGAATTCGAGGGAGGTTGAACCGCCAATTCGAGGGGGATTGAACCGCCAAGACGCCAAGATCGCCAAGGTGAATAAGAGGAGAAGAAGAGGAGAGGAGAGGAGAAGACAAGAAGAGGAGAAGAAGAGATTTCAAAACTCTTCTCTGATTACTTTCTCTTTTTATTAACTTGTCTTTTCTTATTAACTTGTCTTCTCTTTTTCCTCTCGTTTTGTCCTCCTTGGCGATCTTGGCGTCTTGGCGGTTCAATCCCCCCGGATTTCAGGCGTGGGCCGAGGCGGCGCCGATCTTGAACGGATTTTCGCAGGCCCGACTGAAGTCGGACCTACTCGTATGCTCATTCTCACCGAGGTTTTCTGCAGGGCACCGAAGGGTGCGTTTCAGGCCCCGGAGAGCGGGATCTCGTGATACGCCAGCGCCCATTCCTTCATGAAGCGGACTTGGTGGGGATCGACCCGGTAGACGATCAGGTCGGGGTTGTCGATCGACCCGAGGTACTGGCGGAGCAAGGGGTTGGCGTCCCAGATCTCCTGGAGGACGGCTCGATCCGAGACGAGGGCGGCGGTCCCGGTGATCCTCACCTGGTCGTGGTGGTCGTCGAGATAGACGAGCTCGACCCGGGGATTGGCGGCGATCTCGGCGGTCTTGTGATAGGCCCGCAAGTTGGCGATGAAGACGGTGAACCCCTCGGTCTTCACCGGGGAGACCGGGCGGACCCGGGGCTGGTCGCCGTCGATCGTGGCGAGGTGGGGGAAGCGGTCGGCCTGGACGACGGCCAGGGCGAGCTCGCGGAGCCGTCCGGGTTCGATCGGTTCGGGCAATGGCTTGCTCATCGGCGGAGGCCCTTCGAGACCGGGTTTCGGGGGGACGTGCCGGCCCCGAGGATAGGGTGTAGCTCCCGAATCTGGAGCTTTTTTTCGGGTGCCTCCGGTTCGAGAACCGGGGGCACCCCAGGAGTTCCAGATTCCAGAGCGATACCCCCGAGGATACCGGATCGGGCGTCGTCGATCATTGATCGGGCCTCCGGGCGTGGTCATGATGGAGGGCCTGGAGAGAGAGACCGCGCGAGGGCGTCCCTTTTGGGGAGACACCGGGATGAGACGGAGCTTCCTCGGCTGGGCGGCGGTGGCGTCGGCCCTCCTCGCGACCGGCCCGGCCCGAGGGGAGCGGACGGTGTGGGTCGTGGCCATCGGCGTGGAGGCGCACGACGACCCGGCGTTGGGCGCGAACCCGGGGGCCCGGGCCTCGGCCGAGGCGGTGGCGACGTGGTTCCGGGGGATGGGGGCGTCGGCCCGGGTGGCGTTGCTGACCGATTCGGCGCCCAAATCCTCGGACAACGCCGACCGCCGGGCCCGGATCGAGCGAGGGGCGCCGCTCCGGGCCGATTCCGAGACGATCCGCTGGGCCCTGGGCCGGTGGATCGCCTTCCGGTCGTCCGAGGAGGCGAGCGTGGTCATCTATTTCGCCGGCAAGACGGCCCGGGCCGGCGGGGAGGCGTTTCGCCAGCAGCTGGTGCCCGTCGATGGCGAGGCGAAGGCGCCGGAGAGGCGCGGGGTGGCCCTGGAGCGGGACTATTTCGCCGCGAACCTGTCGGCCCGGTCGCGGAGGCCCACGCTCCTGCTCCTGGACACCGCCCCGGCCCCTTCGGAGAAGAGGACGGTGGTCGCGGCCGACGACCCGGGCGAACGATGGCTCGTCCGGCTGGCGCCGGCCGGTCAGAACGCCTCGGCGTGGCTGGCGGCGGAGTCGGCCCCGCCGGACCTCTCCGCCAGGGCCGGGCGGTCGGCCCTGGCCTCGGCGTTCGTCGCGGCGATGGGCGACCCGAAGGCCCCCCGGGCCTTGCCCGAGGCGCTGGGGAGGCTCCGTCGCGACCCGGGATTGGCCCGCCAGGGGTTCCGCACGGTCGGCGTGGTCCCGCCGTCGTGGTCGCTCGGGCCGGAGCCGGGGCCGAGGGTCGAGCCGGCCCCGGCCGAGCTGCTGATCAAGCGGGGGCATAGCGACGTGGTCACGGCCGCCTTCTTCTCGGCCGACACCGACCGGCTCTTCACCGCCGGCAAGGACGCCACGATCCGCGTCTGGCTCCGCGACGACGCGACGGCCCGGGCGTTGAGCGATCCGGCCCGGCGGCTGGAGCCTCCGCCGTTGCTCAACGTCCTGACGCACAACGAGAACGAGATCCGCGGCGTGGCGATGAGCCCGGACGAGCGATGGGTCGTCAGCGGCGACAACCTCGGGGGGGTCTGGGCGTGGGACGCCCTCCGGCGGTCGGCGTTCCGGCTGAACGAGCCCGGGCCCGGCCCGGCCGGTCGTGGCCGTGGGGTTCCTGCCGGGATCGGGCCGCCTGGCGGCCGTGATGGAGGAGCGGCTCTGGATCTGGGACGCGATCGGCCCGGATTCGCGGCCCCGGGCCATCACCCCTCCGCGATCGACGTCCAGGGCCGCATTCGCGACGGCCGAGGGCGGGGCGGCGGCGGCGGCCTCGGGCTTCGACGGCCGAATCCGGGTCTTCGACGCCTCGGGCCGCGAGGTCCTGGTGCTCTCGCCGTTCGAGGGGCCGGAGGCGGCCGAGGGGGTCGCGACCCGGGGGCCGGCGATCTCGGCCGACGGCTCGACGGTGGCCGCCGGGACGTCGTCCGGCGCGCTCTGGGCCTGGAGGCTCGCGGAGGCCGGGGGCTCGTGGAAGGCGGGCGAGCCGGTCCGCCGGGAGACGCTCGGGGACGTGAAGGAGGTGGCCGTCTCGGCCGAGGGCGGGACCGTGGCGGCGGCCTCCGGCAACCGGGTCCACCTGGTCCCGACCGCTCCGGGCCAGGCCGATCGCGCGGTGGCCTTGACCGGGGCGACCGCGCCGATGGCCTTCTCGCCCGACGGCCGATGGCTCGTGGCGACCGGAGAGCGAGGCGGCTCGGGGGCGTGGGGGGGGACGGTCCTGTGGAGGCTCGATCCCCGGGCCCTCCCCCTGATCTGGCCGCTCCGCAACCCCGAGGCGGACCGGCCCGGGGGGGTGGCGGCGCCCCCGGTGACCTCGGCCCTGGCGTTCTCGCCCGACGGCCGGGCCCTGGTCCTGGCCGACACCTCGGGAGAGGTGCGGGCCTGGGACCTCCCCTCGGGCGAACGCCGGGCGACGATCCCGGCCGGGGCGGGCAAGGTCGGCCAGATCGCCGCGGCGCCCGAGGGCTCGCTCCTCCTGCAGATCACCGCCCTGCCCGACGGCATCGCCCGGGCCTGGGACCTCCGCGTCAACGCCCAGGGGATCGAGAACGTGGCCGCGCCCCTGCCGGCCGTCGAGGGCGCGCGGTGGGACGCCGGCGCCGTCCTCCCCGGAGATCGCGGGATCGTCCTGACCTGCTCCGAGGACCTCCACAAGGTCCACGTCGTCGATCCGGTCTCCGGCCGGAAGAAGGCGGACCTGGAATGGCCCAGGGACTCGCAGACCGGCGCCTTCCTGCCCCGGTCCTTCACCACGATCGCCGCCACGGCCGACGGCCATTACGCGGCCGGGGGCAGCGCCCAGGAGCTCAGCGGCCCGGCCTGCGTGTGGGACCTGGAGAAAGGGACGTTGCTGTTCACCTATCGGGACGAGAAGTACGGCGTGAAGGTCGTGGCGTTCCCGCCCGAGGGCAACGCCGTCCTGGCGGGGATGACCGACGGCTCGGCCCGCCTTTTGAGCCTGGAGCCCGAGCCCCGGGTGCTCAAGGCCTATGACACCGGCGACGGCTCGGAGGTCACGGCCCTGGCGATCCACCCGAAGGACGGCCGGATCGTGGCCGTGGGGAGCCGGTTCGGGCGGGTCGCGGTGTTCGGCCCGGGGGACGGCCCTCCTCGCGAATTCCTGGCCCGAGGAGCGCGGATCAGCCCGGTCACGGCCCTGGCCTTCACGCCCGACGGCACCCACCTGGCCGCCTCCCGGGAGAACGAGAAGGCCCCGTGGCTCTGGACGACCGACGACCCGGCCCGCCCGATCCGCCTGGTCGGCCATACCGAGAGGGTCGCCTCGCTCCTGGCCTGGCCCGGGTCGCGCGTCCTGTTCGAGCGCCGGGGACGACGGGACCATCCGGGCCTGGTCGGTCCGGGACGGCTCGGCCCTGGGGACGCTCACGACCCTGGCCGACTCGACCGAGTGGGTCGCCTTCACCCCGGACGGGCTCTTCGACGGCTCGCCCGTCGGCTGGAGGCGGGTGGCGTGGCGGATGCCGGGGTTCCTGGAAGTCCGCCCGGTGGGCCTGTTCTTCAACGACTTCCGCGCCTCCGGGCTGGTCCGACGCATCCTCAAGGCGGACCGGCCGAGCCCCAAGGGGCTGACGATCGGCCAACGCCCCGCGCCCAGGGTCACCTTGACCGGCCCCGAGTCCTCGACCCTGGAGAAGCCCGAGGCCGTCCTGAAGGTCTCGCTGAGGGACGAGGGCGGCGGGATCGGCCGGCTGACCGCCTCGAGGACCGGGCCCGACGGCGTCCTCACGCCGATCCGGCCGGGCGGCCCGGGCGCCTCGGGCGTGGGCGGGTCGAGGGAGCTGGAAATGATCATCGCCCTGTTCCCGGGGGAGAACCGGATCGAGGTCCGCGCCGGCAATGAGGACGACTCGGAGCAATCCGCCCCGCAGACCCTGGTGCTGACCTACGCCCCGCCGAAGCCCGTGGCGGTCGCCCCCCGGCTCCACGTCCTGGCCGTCGGGGTCAGCCGCTACCGGGTGGACGGGATCTCCCTGAAATACCCGGCCGGCGACGCCCTGGCGATCGCCGAGCTGTTCCGCGCCCGCAGCCCGGCCGTCTTCGGCCGGGGCCACGTGACGGTCGCCCCGGTCCTGACCGACGAGAAGGCCACCAAGGCGGCGATCCTCGACGCCCTCCGCGGCCTCGTGGCGACGACCCGGCCCGAGGACACGGTGGTCCTCTACCTCGCCGGTCATGGCGTGGTCAGCCCGGACCGAGACGGCCGCGACGCCTATTATTTCTGCCCCCACGACGTCGATCCGGCCGACGGGCCGGGCCTGACGATCTCGGCGATCTCGACCGACGAGCTGGCCCGGGCCCTGTGCGAGTCCCCGTCCGGGCGGACCGCCTCGCGACGGGTGCTGATCCTGGACACCTGCGGGGCCGGACAGGTCCTGGCCGACCTGCCCGCGAAGCTGATCGGCATCCTCGACGCCTCGGCCCGGGACCGAGGGCAGATGATGATCGCGGCGAGTTCGGCGCGAGGCAAGGCCGACGAGTCGGAGAAGCTCCGCCACGGCATCCTGACCTATACCCTGCTGGCCGCCCTCGGCGCCGTGCCCCGGGCCCCCGAGATCCTCCCCGCCACCATCGAGAACGCCCCCGGAGACCTCATCGACGCCAGGATCTGGTTCCACTTCGCCAGCGACTGGGCCCGGGACGTCGGAGAGAAGGTCCGGGTGGACGAGCCGCCGTCGGTCCAGGTCTCCTCGCCCGTCCCGCAGATCAACCTGTTCCGCATCGATCGCCCGGGGGGCCGGTGACCGGGCGGACCCTCGGGGAATCGGCACCGATCCTCGCGTCTACCGCCCCCGGGCCCGGCGATCGGGGCATTCCAGGACGATGCGGAACCCCAGGTCATTGGGGAGGGTCCCGTCGTCGGGGACGACCTGGGCGGGCGTCATCGGGTCGCCCTGGGCGGGTTCGGTGCGGAAGGAGCCTCCCCGGACGAGGAACGAGCCGGACTGGCCCTCGGCGGCGTCCCGGCACCATTCTCGGGCGTTGCCGGCGAGGCTCAAGACGCCCTGTTCGGTCACGTCCCCCGAGAAGGGGTGCTGGACCGGGAACAGGGGGATCGGGAGGTTGGCGATCCCGGGAGGGGCGATCCCTCGGAGGTTCGCCCAGGGGTCGCCGGGGGCCGGCCTCCGGCCCTGGGGCATCCAGGCGAAGACGTGAACCAGCGGCTTGCCCCCGGACCGGGCCGCGTATTCCCACTGGAGGCTCGTCGGCATCCGGCCGAAGTGGGAGCGGGCGAACGCCCGGGCCATCGCGTGGCTGACGGCCACGGCCGGATACGCCTCCGCCTGGGCCGGCGGTTGGCCGTCGAAGGCGAAGAAATTCTCCAGGCCGGACATCGCATCGGACCACCGGAGAGGATCGCCGGGGGGCTGGCCCACCTGGAGGAACCGGCGGAACTCGCCGTTGGTCACCTCGGTGGCCTGGAGGTAGAACGGCGGGACGACGACCGCCTTGTTGCTCCCCCCGGCGCGAACTCGCCTCGGGGGAGCCGGACGAACGGCGTGCCGTCGGACTGCCGGACGATCCTCCGGGGCCAGCCGTCCTCGTCCAGGTCCGAGCCCTCGGCCCGGGCGTACCCTTCGGGGAGATACACGTTGTCCGTCGAGAGCAGGAACTTGACCCCGTCCTCCTCGCGGATCACGGCCCCGGGCCACGGGGTATCGATCCCGTCCGGCGCCAGGGGGACGCAGCCCAGCGACTTCCACGAGGCCAGCGGCGGAGTCGGAGTCGGCGGCGGAGTCGGTGTCGGTGTCGGTGTCGGTGTTGGGGTCGGTGTTGGGGTCGGCGGAGTCGGCCTCGTTCGGTCCGCGACCGGGAACAGGAATGCCCGGATCGGCCCCCGGGCCGCGAAGCCCGACGCCCCCAGGCCGACCAGGACGACCGCCGCGACCAACCACCGCAAGCCCGCCCCGGACCCCGGCCCCGGCTCCCGCTCCGGTCGAGGCGCGACCGGGTGATCCGGGAACCGGCCGATCGGCGGCGGCGGGGCCTCGGCGGCGACGGGGATCGGCATCGGCATCGGCATCGGAGTCGGAGTCGGGGTCGGCGGATGGGAGAGGACCTCGCCCGACTCCTCCATCGAGGGCAGGGATTGCGGCGCGAGGTGAGGAAGCCGAGTGGGAGGCGAGGCCAGGCCGTCGCGGTTCATCGGCGGGGCCGTCGAGGCCAGGCCCAGGGCCTGGAGGAACTCGTCGGCGAGCTCGCGGGCCGACTGCGGGCGGTCGGCCGGGTTCTTGGCCAGGCACCTCATCACCAGCCTCTCGACGGCCCCGGGGACCCGGACCTCCGGGTTGGCCGCGCCGAATGGCGGGGGGGCCTTGGACAGGTGGTCGTTCAGGACCATCTGCGGAGTCCCCCGGAACGGCCGATAGCCGGTGAGCATCTCGTAGATCAGGACGCCCACGGAGTACAGGTCGCTCCGGCCGTCGAGCTCTCGGCGCCCCGGCACTGCTCGGGGCTGGAGTAATACGTCGTGCCGAGGAAGCAGCCGGGCAGGGTGCGGAGGCCGTCGTCCAGGGAGTCGTCCTGGCGGATCTTGGCGATCCCGAAGTCCAGGACCTTGAGGTTCCGGCCCGGCGGCCGGCCGTCGACGAGCATCAGGTTCGACGGCTTGAGGTCGCGGTGGACCACCTCCAAAACGTGGGCGACCTGGAGGACGTCGCACAGGGGCTCGACGACGTGGGAGACCCATTCCAGGTCCATCGGCCGGCCGGGCCGGAGCAGGGCGTTGAGGCTCTTGCCGCGGATGTACTCCATCTCGATGAAGGCCGAATCCTTGGCGAGCCGGGCGTCGTGGACGGCCACGGCGTTGGGGTGATCCAGCCGGGCCATCACCCGGGCCTCGCGGAGGAACCGGGCCCGGACCTGGGGATCGGTGGCGATCGCCGGGCTGATCAGCTTCAGGGCGCGCTCGGCGTCGAGCTCGGCGTGGCGGACCAGCCACACCGACCCCATCCCGCCGGAGCCCAGCTGGCGCTCGACCCGGTATCGGCCGAAGAGCACCTGCCCGGGCTCGGGCTCGTCGCCCACGGACATCGACGCCAGGAGCTCCGACGACCCGACCACCGCCGGGCCGCCGGTCCCGGGCGGAGGCGGCGGGAGCAACGGGGGCGGCGTCGCCTCGTCCCGGCCCCGGGGCCGCGTCTCGGGCGACCAGCCCGGCGCCACGCCCCACGAGCTGGGCGCGCCCGGATCGTCGGACGCGGCGAACTGCGACCGCGTCTTCGGATCGACCGGATCGGGCTGTCCCGCCTGGGGTTGCGACATCCGCCACGCTCCCAACCGAGGGCCGCGACGCGCCCCGGACCACCGGACCTCTCGCGGGCCTCCTTCCAGATATACGCGATCTCCGCCGCCCATTCCAAGCTTTCCGCCGTCACGCCCGACGGTTTTCCCCGTCCCCTCCCCTCCGGCCTCGGGCCGCCGGCCCCGGCTCCCCCCCGATGCGTTCGATAGTTCGAAATATCTCCGAAATAACACCGGTCCCTTGACAGCCCCCGCGGCCCCACTGATGATCCCCTTCCAATCCGCGCGTGTCACTTCTTTTTCGTTTGACACGCCACGGGTGCCTTGTACATTGGACTTCGGTCGATCTCCCAGTTCCCCCATTTCCCCGTTGCATCAATTATCTACCCATCCCCCCTAATCGATATTCATGCCCGATGTGGGGGATTTTTCCGGAGCCCAACCGATGCGGCAGGGCAAGGCGAAGGCGCGACATCTCGGCTACGATCGCCGGCGATCTCATGGGCGGCTGAGCCTGGAGGCCCTGGAGCCCCGGCAGCTCTTAGCGACCCTCACGGTGACCATGTCGGGCGATGCCGCCGGGGCGACGGGGACGCTCCGCGATGAGCTTTCCAAGGCCAACTCGCCGGGCGGCGACTCGATCGTCTTCGACCTGCAGGACCAGAATCCGGACGCCGGTAACAACGAGACCATCACCCTGAATTCCCCGGTCACCGTCGGCGGGATGGTCACGATCCAGGGGATCGCCGTCGGCGGGACCCATTCGACGATCACGATCGATGGCGGGGGCAAGGCGTTCGACGGCCTGATCCTCACGGGCGACGCGAACTCGCTGAGGAACCTGACGGTCAACGACTTCGGCGGCAGCGGCGTGGTGATCCAGGGCGGCACCGGCGACACGATCGTCGGCAGCTTCCTCGGCACCGACTCCAGGGGGGCGGCGGCCATCGCCAACGGCGGGGCCGGCATCCTGATCATGGCCGGCGGCAGCACGATCGGCGCCCTGGCCATGCCCAACGTGATCTCCGGCAACGGCGGCGCGGGCGTGTCGATCGCCGGGACGGCCTCGGGCAACGTCCTGATCGGCAACAAGCTCGGCGTCGGCGCCGACGGCACCACCCCCCTGCCCAACAGCATCGGCGTGGGCCTCAGCGGAGTGACCGGCAACACCATCGGCCCGGGCAACGTGATCGCCGGCAACCTGGCCGAAGGGGTCCGGATCGACGGCGGCTCGAAGAACGTCGTCACGGGCTCCTACCTCGGCACCGACCCCGCCGGGGACGACCTCCACAACGGCACCTTCGGCGTGGTGATCGGCCCCGCCACGGCCTCGGACGGCAACACCATCGGCGGGGCCGCCGTCGCCGACGGCAACACCATCGCCTTCAACCCCACGAGCGTCCGCGTCCACTCCGGCACCGGCAACTCGATCCTCACCAACTCGATCCACGACAACAAGACCGCCGGGATCGCCCTGGACCCGGGCGCCAACGAGGACGTGACCGCGCCGACCGTGAACGCCGCCCTCGATTTCTCGGCGACTTACACCACCCGTCAGGGCGTGATCGCCCGGGGGACCGTGACCGGGGTTCTCGGGGCCGACGGCAAGTACCTCGTCCAGTTCTTCTCCGACCCGGCCGCCGACGCCAACCTCGACGAGGGCCGGACGTTCCTCGGCAGCACCGTCGTGACCGTCGCCGCCGGGACCGGCGCGTTCGACGTGGACCTGACCGGGACCGTCGCCGTGGGCGACTACATCACGGCCACCGCGACGACGCCGACCGGCAGCACCTCGATGTTCTCGGCCGCGACGAAGACGACCGACGCGCTCCTCGTGACGACCACCGGCAACGACCCCGCGACGCCCGGCACCCTGCCCTACGCCCTCCAGGCCGCCAACGACCACAAGAACGCCACCGACCGCATCCACTTCGACATCTTCTCCGGCCCATTCGTGATCGCGCCAACCGATACGCTGACGGCGACCGACCCGGTCATCATCGACGGCACCTCGCAGATTGGCTACACCACGACCCCGATCATCGAGATCAGCGGGGCGAACGCGCCGACGACCTCCGACGGCCTCGTCTTCGACGCCGGATCGGGCGGGAGCGCCCTGGTGGGCGTGGCGGTCTACGGGTTCGGAGGCACCGCCGCCCCCCTGGCCAGCAACGTCGTCCTGAACTCCGACGGCGACGCCATCGCGGCCGATTTCCTCGGCCTCCAGCCCGACGGCACCGCCCTGAACACCGGGGTTGGGCTGACGGTCAAGTCGGCGAGCAACACCATCGGCGGGTCCGGCGCGGTCACGATCGGCCCGGCGGGGGCGTCCGTGACGGTCGCGAACCCCGGCAACCTGATCTCGGGCAACGCGGGCGATGGCATCCTCCTGACCGGCGCCGGGGCGACCGGCAACCGCGTCCTGGGCAGCACGATCGGCGCCGATGTGACCGGGGCGACGGCCGTCCCCAACGGCGGATCGGGCGTGACGATCGTCTCCGGGGCCTCTTTGAACACGATCGGCGGGTCGAAGGCCGGCGAGGGGAACCTGATCTCCGGCAACGCGGGGTCCGGCGTGTCGATCACCGGGACGACCGCCACGAGCAACCTCCTGCTCGGCAACTTCGTCGGCACCACGGCCGACGGCAAGTCCGTCCTGGCCGGGACCTCGCAGCCGACGGGCGTGTTCCTCGACACGACGACCGGCAACACGATCGGCGCCGGCAACGTCGTCTCGGGCGGCACCTCGGCGAACGTCGAGATCAACGGCGGGTCGAAGAACGTCGTGTCCGGCAGCTTCGTGGGGACGAACGCCAGCGGCTCGGCGGCCCTGGCCGGCACCTCGCCCACCGATGGCGTGTATGTGAACGGATCGGCGTCGAACACGATCACCGGGAACCTGATCTCGGGGAACGCGACCGGGGTGGTCCTCTCCGCGGCCGGCGCCACCGACAACGTCGTGATCTCGAACCGGATCGGCACGGATGCGGCGGGCTCGGCGGCGGTGGGCAACAACGTCGGCGTGAGCGTCGATACCAACGCCTCGGGCAACGCCATCGGCCAGAGCGGCTCGGGCAACCTGATCTCGGGGAACTCCGCCGACGGCATCCAGATCATCAACAACGGCGCCTCCGCCAACACCATCGCCGGCAACACGATCGGCCTGGACCTCTCCGGCTCGGCCAAGCTCGCCAACGGCGGGGCCGGCCTGAACGTCGGCAACTCGTCGCTCCTCCTGATCGGCGGCAGTGCCACCGGCGCCGGCAACGTGATCGCCGGCAACGCCCACGAGGGGGTCATCCTGGGCTCCACCAGCCCGGCCCTCTCCAACACGATCCAGGGCAACGCCATCGGCACCGACCGCGCCGGGACCGCCACGACCCTGGGCAACGGCGCCGACGGCATCCTGATCAAGAACGGTTCGGATTCGAACCTGATCGGCGCCTCCCAGGCCGACGCCCAGGCGCACGCCGGCGCCGCGTTCGACCTCACCCCATCCCCCTCCGGCAACACGATCGCGTACAACGGGGGGGACGGCGTCCACATCGTGGATGCCACCCTCCCCGCCCCGGCGGCCGGCGGCCAGTCGGTCTCGATCCTCTCCAACGCCATCTTCCTGAACGTCGGCGGCGGGATCGTGATCGGCCCGCTGAGCAACATCGACCCGGGCACCGGCAAGACCGTCCAGGCCCCGGCGATCGCCGTCTTGACCTTCTCGGCGCCGTTCACCGCCCATGAAGACACCTACATCACGGCCACCGTGACCGGCGGGCCGAACACCACCTACACCGTGCAGTTCTTCGACAACGCCACGAACGACGACGAAGGGCGGACCCTCCTCGGCACCCGGACCGTGACGACCGACGCCTCCGGGTCCGCGACCTTCACCGCCCAGGTCAGCGGGTTCGCCGACCTCAACGGCTTCTACACGGCCACGCTCACGTCGCCCGACGGCAGCACCTCGGAGTTCTCGGCGACGACGAAGGCGACCGATGCCCTGGTCGTCACGAACGCCAACGCCACCGGCCCCGGCTCGCTGAACACCGCCATCGCCAACGCCGATTTCCACGCCGGCGTCGCCGACATCGTCCACTTCAACATCCCCGCCGCGCCGACTCCGTACACGATCGCCCTGAACGGCACCCCCCTGCCGGCGATCACCGACCCGATCAGCTTCGATTACACGGGCCAAGCCGGCTACGACGCCAAGACCTGCGTGCCGATCATCGTCCTCGACGGCACGAACACGCCGGGAGACGGCCTGAGCCTCTCGGGCAACGCCGGGGGAGCTCGATCTCCGGGTTCGTGATCGAGAACTTCGCCACGGGCAACGGGATCAGCGTCAACAGCGTGCCGAACGTCGCGATTTATTGCGACTACATCGGCACCGACTTCACCGGCAACGCCAAGGCGAGCAACGGCCTGGACGGCATCCTGATCGCCGGCAACTCGCCCGGGACGACGATCGGCGCCTCGTCCGCCCCGTCTCCCCTGATCGTCGGCGGCAACCTTCAGAACGGCATCGAGATCAAAACGACCGTCTCCGGGACGACGATCCTCGACACGAACGTCGGCATCGGCGCCGACGGCAAGACGGCCGTGGCGAACTCTCTGGACGGCATCCTCGTCAACAACGCCCCGGGCGTGACGATCGGGCCGAGGAACGTGATCTCGGCGAACCTTCAGAACGGCGTGGACATCGTCGGAGATCCCGCCTCGAAAACGATCGTCCGAGCTAGCTTGATTGGCACCGACTCGCTCGGCACGCTCGCCCGAGGGAACGCCAGGGACGGCATCCTGATCACCAACGCCTCGCACGTGACGATCGGAGGAGCCGCCCCGGCCGACCTCAACGTCATCTCGGCGAACAAGGGCAACGGCATCGAGACCGTCGGCTCGACCGTGACGGGCACGCTGATCACCGGCGACTATATCGGCACCACGCTCGACGGCAAGCTCGCCCTCGGAAACGGCGGCTGGGGCGTCTCGATCGGCGGAGGCACGGCGAACACGATTGGCTCGACGGCCGCGAGCCCGACGTTCCTGATCTCGGCCAACAGCCTCGGCGGAGTGGCCCTGGGATCGTCGATGAGCGCGATCGTCAACGGCTACCTCGGCACGGCGATCGACGGCAAGACGGCCCTGGGGAACATCGGCGACGGCGTGCTGGTCACGGCGAAGAACAACACGCTGACGGGCCTGGTGATCTCCGCGAACACCGGCAACGGCGTGAACGTGACGGGGGCGTCGGTCACGGGGACGGTCATCCAGAAGAGCTTCATCGGCACCACGTTCGACGGCCTCACCCCTCTGGGCAACTCGCTGACGGGGATCATCCTCGGCAGCGGCGCCTCGGCCGCGACGATCGGCGGATCGGCGGCGGGCGCGGGCAACGTGATCTCGGCCAACAGCGCCGGGGGCATCGCGATCAGCGGGGCGGCCACGGTCTCGGGCAGCCTGGTCGAGGGGAACACGATCGGGGCGAACGTCAACGGCCTCGGCGGCTCGATCTTCGGCAACACGGGCAACGGGGTGGTGATCTCCGGGGTACCGGGCAACACCGTCTCCGGCAACCTCGTCGCGCACAACACCGCCAACGGGATCGAGGCGGCCGGCAACTCGCTGGATCGGTTCCTGAACAACACCGTGACCGCCAACACGCTGGCCGGGATCTTCCTGAACGTCACGCTGGCCAGCACCATCTCGGGCAACTCGATCACCGGGAACCTGGGCGATGGGGTGACGGTCGCCGATGGCGTCCTGGACCTCGTCGCGTCGAACACCATCACCGGCAACGGGGCCGAAGGGGTCGATTTCTCCGGGACGACCTCCAGCACGATCTCCGGCAACGGGGTCTCGACCAACGGCGCCGACGGCGTCCTGATCGCGGGCGGCGGCGGGAACCTGATCTCCGGCAACGGGATCTCGACCAACGGATTCGACGGCCTTGGCATCGTGAGCTCGCCGAGCAATACGGCCACGGTGAACACGATCTCCGACAACGGCGGGATCGGCGTCTCGCTCAACTCCGCGTCCACGAATACCATCGGCGGGTCGGCCGCGGGCCTCGGCAACCTGATCACCGGCAACGCCTCCCGGGGCGTCCAGGTCGTGGGTGGGTCGGCGAACCTGTTCCTGGCCAACACGATCGGCGGGGCCGGCGCGGCGGCCAACGGCTCCGACGGCGTTTATCTTGGCGTCACGACCTCCGGCAACACCATCGGCGCCGGCAACCTGATCTCCGGCAACAAGGGCAACGGCATCCAGATCGAGTCCACCGGCTCGGCCAACCTGATCATCGGCGCGTTGATCGGGACGACCGCCGACGGCAAGTCGGCCCTCGGCAACTCGATCAACGGCGTCCTCGTCTTCGGCCCGAACAACACGATCGGCGCCGGCACCGTGATCTCGGGCAACAAGGCCAACGGCGTCCAGATCGACGGCCTGAACGGGTCTCCCGCCTCGACCGCGAACGGCAACATCCTCACCGGCGTCCTGATCGGGCTGAACCAGGCCGGGACGGCCGCGATCCCCAACGGCGGCAACGGCGTCCTGATCCTGAATTCGGCCTCGGGCAACGTGGTCGATTCCTCGGTCATCTCCGGGAACTCGCTGAACGGCGTGGCGATCGTCGGCTACCAGACGACCGGCAACATCGTCGATAAGACCTATCTCGGCACGTCGGCCGACGGCAAGTCCGCGATCGGCAACGGCGGCGATGGCGTGTTGTTGCAGGATTCGAACGGCAACATCATCGGCTCGGGCGACGTGATCTCGGCCAACGCGGGCAATGGCGTCGAGATTTCGGGGTCTCTGGCCAGCGCGAACCTGGTGACCGGCGCCCTGATCGGCACCGACGTCTCGGGGTTGAAGCCCCTGGGCAATGCCGGCAACGGCGTCCTGGTCACGAACTCGGCCTCGTTCACCACGATCTCGGCGACGACCACTTCGGCCAACAAGCTCAACGGCGTGGCCCTGGTCGGCACCGCCACCACGAGCAATGTGCTGTTCTCCGACAAGATCGGCGTGACGAGCGATGGGAAGGCGTCGCTGGGCAACGGCGGCCTGGGGCTTTTGCTCGATGGTTCCCATCAGAACACGATCGGCGGGGCGACCTCGGACACCGTGAATCAGGTCTCGGGCAACTCGCTGGGCGGGGTGCTCGTGACCGGCTTGACCGCGTTCGGCAACGTGTTCCCGGGGAACCTGATCGGGACGGATGTGACCGGCAAGCTCGTCCTCCCGGGCGATTCGGGCGATGGCTTGACGATCTCCAACGCGCCTCGCAACACCGTGGGCCAGGGGAACGTGATCTCGGGGTATCTCGGCAACGGATTGGTGATCACCGGGGCGTCGGCGACCGGGAACCTCGTCACGGGCGTGCTGATCGGGACCGATCAGGCCGGGACGGTCGCCCTGGGGAACTCGCTCGATGGCGCGGTGATCGGGGGAGGGGCGTCGGGCAACACGATCACCCTCTCGGTCATCTCGGCGAACAAGGGGGACGGCCTGGCGATCGTCGGCGGGTCATCTGGGAACCTGGTGACGAAGTCGTACATCGGCACGATGTCCAGCGGCTTCGGGGCCCTGGGCAACGGCGGGCTGGGCGTCCGGATCGACTCGTCGGCGAAGAACACGATCGGCGGGGCGTCGGTCGGCGGGGTGATCGCGGCCAACGGATCGGGCGGCGTGTTGATCCACGGAGCGGCGGCCTCGGGCAACCTGATCGAGGGGTACTACGTCGGGACGGACGCCTCGGGGATCGCCTCCCCCGTGGCGCCGAGGCTCAATCCCGGCAACGGGATCACCGTGAGCTCGGCGCCGAACACGACGATCCGAGGCGACGTGATCGGCGCCTTCGCCGGAAGCGGGATCGCCCTGACCGGCCCGGGGACGACCGCCACCTTGATCGTCGGCGACCAGATCGGCACGGACCGCTTCGGGCTGTCGTCGGCCCTGGGCAACGCGGTCGATGGCGTCCTGATCACCGGCGGGGCGGCGGCGACGACGATCGGCGGATCGGCGACGGCCGACCGCAACGTGATCGTCAAGAACGGCAACGGGATCGAGGTCACCGGAGCCGGCTCGGGAACGTTGATCCAGGGGAACGATGTCGGTGTCGGGGCCGACGGCTTCCTGATCCTGTCGAACGTCAACGGGGTCGTCGCGGTGGACTCGCCGGACGTCGCGGTGATCGGCAACGTGATCTCGGGCAACGGGACGGGCCTCTCGGTCCTGGGGATCACCGGGACGGTGGACGTCCGGGGGAACCTGATCGGCGTGGACTCGACCGGCGCGAAGGCCCGGGGCAACGGCCAGGGCGTGGTGATCGCCAGCTCCAACGGGGTCCACCTGGGAGGCCCGGCCGATTCGGATCGCAACGTGATCTCCGGGAGCAACCTGGGCGCGGGCGGGTCGTTCGCCAATCCCGTCGGCGTGACCTTGACGAGTGACCCGGGCGCCCTGGTCCAGAACAACAATATCGGGACCGATTCGACGGGCGAGGTGGCGATCGGCAACGGCGATTTCGGGCTGGCCCTGCTGGCGATGGACCATGCCACGATCACCGGCAACGTGATCTCGGCGAACCTGGAGGGCATCCGGGCCGACACGCTCACGGTGTCCCTCCTGACCGACAACAAGATCGGGACCGACGCGAAGGGGACGGCCGCCCTGGGCAACACGCTCGACGGGATCGAGCTGATCCGGTCGGCCGACAACACGATCGGCGCGGGCAACATCGTCTCGGCCAACGGCCTGGACGGGATCGCGATCGAGGGGCCCGACTCGGGCAACGACTCCGGGCCGAGCACCGGGAACCTGATCTCGGGGGTGAAGGTCGGCACCGACGCCTCGGGGGCCGCCCCCCTGGGCAACGCCGGCAACGGCGTGATCCTGATCGGGGGCGGGAGCCACGGGACGGTGATCCTCAACTCGCTGGTCGCCGCCAACCGACAGAACGGCGTGGCGATCGTGGACGGGGCCCCGCTGAACGTCGTGATCGGCAGCACGATCGGCGCCGGGACGACCGACGCGGCCGGGACCCTGGGCAATGGCCTGGACGGCGTGAGGATCGCCTCCGGGGCCCACGACAACCTGATCCTCCAGAGCGTGATCTCCGGCAACGCCGGGGACGGCGTGGGGATCGCCGACCAGGAGACGAGCAACAACCTCATCCTGAACAGCAAGATCGGCACCGACCCGACCGGCACCGCCGCCGTGCCCAACGGCGGCTCCGGCGTGTTGATCCAGGACGCCGGGTTCAACCAGGTCGGGCCGAACAACCAGATCTCCGGCAACCGCTTCCACGGCGTGGCGGTCGTCGGGGCGACGGCGGGTGCCAACGCGATCACCGGCAACGTCATCGGGATGACGGCCGACCTGACCCACGCCCTGCCCAACGGCCAGGTCGGCGTCCTGCTCTCCGACGCCCAGTTCACGATCATCGGCGGCGCCTACGGGAACGGCGGCAACTTCATCTCCGGGAACGCCGGGGGCGGGATCGCCCTGTACAACGGGTCGGGCGACACGCAGATCTTCGGCAACGTGATCGGGATGGGCGCCGACGGCAACATCCCGGCCGGGACGGTCACCAATGGCGCGGTCCCGGGCATCCTGATCTCGGACTCCCACTCGACGACCGTCGGCGGCCTCCTGGGCTCGACCGGCAACGTGATCTCGCGGAACACCGGCGACGGGATCGACGTGTTCGGCTCGGCCTCGGCCGCGACGGCGATCCTCGGCAACTTCATCGGCACCCTTCCCGGCGGCGGAGGGGCCGCGCCCAACGGCCTGGTCGTGACCCAGGCGTCGGGGCCGCTGAAGGGCGTGGGCCTGGCCGAGGGGGACGGCGTCCTCGTCGTGGGCGCGTCGGGCGTGACCATCGGCGGGTCCGGCTCGGCGGGCAACGTGATCTCGGGCAACCTCAAGAACGGCGTCGAGTTCCAGTCGGCAGCGAGCGCCGTGGTCCAGGGCAACAAGATCGGCACCGACGCTTCCGGGACGATCCGGATCGCCAACGGCCTGCCGTTCGGCCCGGGATCGCGGATGGAGTTGGCCGATTCCGGCGGGGTGATCGACTCGGAGTTCCTCAACGACGCCGGGGGCAACCCGGTCAGCCTCAAGAACGCCTATTCCAACGGCGTCCTGGTGGTCGATTCGCCGGGGGCGACGATCGGAGGCGCGGGCGGGCTGGGCAACGTGCTCTCGGGCAATGGCTCGAACGGCCTGGTCCTCCAGGGATCGGGGACGTCCGGCGCGTCGGTCGGGGGCAACGTGATCGGCCTGGCGGCCGGGGGTTCGGTGCCCTCGGTCAGCCTGGGCAACTACGGCGACGGCATCCTGATCGACGGATCGGGGAAGAACGCGATCGGGGCCCCCGGCTCGGGCAACATCATCGCGGCCAACGGGTTCACCCGGAGCACGACGTTCCCGACGACCTCGGACCTCACCGCCGGGGTGTTCCTCCAGGGTCAAGGGGCGTCGGGCAACGTCCTCCGGGGCAACACGATCGGCTCGGACGCCTCGGGGACGACCCGGGCCCCCTGCCCGATCACCTGGTCAATCCGTTCGGCGTGGTGGCCCAGACCGGCGGCCTCGGCGGCGTCTTCCAGCCGGCCGGCGTGTTCGTCCTGGATGCCCCGAAGAACACGATCGGCGGCGTCCTCGGGTCGTCGGGCAACGTGATCTCGGGCAACGGGTTCGTCGGGGTGGACGTCCGGAGCAAGATCGCGGGCTTCGCCACCCAGGCCGACCAGGACGGCGACGGCGGGGACGGCACGCTCGCCGGGGGCAACCTGATCGTCGGCAACTTCGTCGGGACCAACGCCTCGGGCGGCTCCACGGTGCCCAACGGCTCGACGATCTCGACCGGCACGGTCGGGGCGGGGATCTACGTGAACAAGGCGTCGAACACCACGATCGGGGGCAGCCGGGCCGACGGCGCCGGCAACGTGGTCTCCAACAACCAGGCCTCCGGCGTGGAGATCCTGGGCGACCCGAAGGGGAACACCCCCAACGGCGCCGGCACGCTCGTCCAGGGCAACATCATCGGCCTGGACCCGACCGGGATGATGGCCCTGGCGAACCTGGCCGACGGCGTGTATGTGGTCAACGCCCCGGGAGCGACGATCGGCGGGGTCGGCTCGCCGTTCGTGATCGGCAACGTGATCTCGGGCAACGGGGCCGACGGCATCCACCTGTTCGACTCGGGGACCGTCGGCACCCGGATCGGCTCGAACTTCCTCGGGACGGACATCCTGGGCAAGACGAAGACGGGCGTCGGCAACTGCGCCTACGGCATCCTGATCGACGACGGCGTGAAGGACGCCAAGGTCTTGAACGGGTCGCAGAGGAACTTCGGCAACGGCTTCGGGCCGGTCCGCGATACGAGGCTCGACTCGTCGGCCGAGCACGTCCCGGCCGGCGCCCGCTTGGGCGGCGGGATGGTCTGCACCCCGGGCCAGACCATGAAGGCCAAGGCCCGGCTCCTGCATCACTTCAAGACGGCGAAGACGGCCAAGGGCTGAGAGAGGTTGCCATGCTCGGGGGTCATCGCCCACGAAGACGTGGGCATGACTCCCGGGGATGGCATCGAGCCCGCGATCATCGGACGGCCACCGGGGGCGCCCGGCGCCGACTCCCGGCATGCCGATCCCCCGGCCGTTGCCGCCGAACCGCAGGTTGAAGAGGGCCACGATCTCGTAGTCGAACGGCTTCGGGCCGGTGATCGGGGTCACGTAGGCGAGCGTCAGGAACGCCCTCTGGCGGAGGACCACCGTGGTCCCGAACGTCAGGTTCACGATGTCCGGCTGGCTGGCCGGGTCGTTGGTGTGGAACCCTCGGTGGTTCAGGGGGACGTTCAGGTGGGTCTCGAACGTCGGGACGATCGCCGTGACCAGCGCGTTCTTCTGCTTGTTCTGGTAGGCGTAGTAGCCGATGGCCAGGTCCTCGAAGAGGATCGTGGAATCGTTCGGGTCGGTCGGCACGGCGATGGCGGTGAAGCCCTGGAGGTACGCCCGTCCCTGGGAGAAGAGGTAGCCGACGAACGGCTGGATCTGGGTGTTGCGGAAGCCGACGATGTTGTTATAGCCGCCGAAGGATTTCGGGCCGGTCGGCAGGGAGAGGTCCATGCCGAGGGTCAGGAGCTTCCTCCAGTCGTCGCTGGCCATCAGCACATACTTGCCGAAGACGCTGAGGTTGCCGAGGGCCGAGTGCGTCCCCCCGTAGCCGGGCTGGAAGCTGTCCACGACGATCGTGTTGACCGGCTCGCGGAGGCCGAAGGAGGCCCGGCCGTCGAGGAACGTCTTCTCGAAGCCGAACAGCTCGCGATAGGCGCGGACGTGGGTGATCGGGGCGAGGACCCTCTGGTTGTAGGAGCGATTGATGTTGTCGTAGAAGTTGAAGTCGCCAAAAATCCGGTCGATCGGCCGGGGGTCTGGTTCTCGGCGATCTTGAAGCCCCGGATCGGGGCGCTGAGGCCCTTGATCGGCCGGGGGGCGGAGGGGGCGGAGCCGGGGGGCAGCTCGCTGCCGGTTCCGGCGGCCTGGTAGATGCGGAACGGGAGCATGTCGCCGATGATCCCGGGGGGGGCGCCTCCCGAGCTGAGGCCCTGGCCCTCCTCGGAGGAGACCGCGGCGCCCGGAGCGGCGGCGCCTCCGGTCGCGCCGAGGCCGCCGGAAGTCCCGTAGGGGCTGGCCATCCCCGGCGCGGTCGCCCCTCCCGAGGCCATGGCCGTGTTCGGCGATCGGAACTCGGGGGCGCCGAGGGCGGCCCCCTGGAGGGTCATCCCCAGGAACCCCTTGCCGTGGCCGTGGCCGTGGCCCCGGCCTCCGCACGGGCAATTCGGCCGTGTACAGGCCGGAGAGCCCGGCAGGCCCTGCGGGCTCGCCTTCGCCGGAGGTGCCTGGGGCGTCGGTAGGGGGGCGAACGGGCCGGCGCCTGGGGGCTCACGACCTCGGACTCACCCCGGGCGGCCCCGGGCGCCGAAGATTCCGGACGCGCGTTCTGGAAATAGGCCGACTGGTACGGCGGGTCGTCGGCCCGGGCAATCCCGACCGTCAGGCCGATCAGCGTGAACGCGGCCCCGAGAGCGGCGTAATGCTTTTGATCCATCGAATCGGGCTCCTGAGTCGTCCGATTAGGATTTTCGTCCGAACGGCCCCGCTCGGGACCGTACATGCCTTCAGGGGTGGGTCGATTCGAGGGCGGTCCGGTTGCGCCGGAACCCCGGATTCGTCAACCTCTAGCTGGGATATCGACCATCGGGATTTTTCGGTTTGCAGAATTCGGCCTCTTCCGACAATGATTACTATTGTGCGGTTTGCCCCGGCCATGCGAGCGCTCGCCCCGCGAGGAGGCGGCCGCCGTCTCGGGTCGATCGCGTCGAGGCGAGGGGGCCGGCCCGAGGTCGGGCGCGGGGAGAGGGCAGCCATGAGCGGAGCGTCCGGTCGTCCGGGGGCGATGTGGGGACTCACCGTCCTCCTGAGCATGGTCGCGGCGATGGCCTGGGCCTCGCCGTCCCGGGCGCAGTATGCGTCCCGGAAGTTCGTGGACGAGCCGATCCTGGTCAACACCGGCGAGGGGCACACGGCCCCGGTGGAGGCCCTGGTCTTCGACCCCGACACCGGCCGGCTGCTCTCCGGAGGGGACGACAAGGTCATCCACGTCTGGGGCCCGGCCGAGGACGGCCCCCGGCCGCTCCAGACCCTCCGGCCGCCGATCTGGAGGGGTTTCGGCGGCAGCGTCTGGGCGATGGCGATCAGCCCGGTGGCCGACGCCCAGGGGCAGCGGTGGCTGGCCGTCGCCGGCTATGGGGTGGCGGCGCAGAGGGGGGAGATCCTCCTGTACCGCTACCCCGGGATCGCCGCCCAGGCGACCGGGGATCTCGTGAAGAAGCTGCCCCCGACCCAGGATGGCGGCCTGCCCATCGCCGACCCGGGGCATACCGAACCGGTCCGCGCCCTGGCCTTCTCCCCGGATGGCCGACGGCTCGCCTCGGCCGGGCGCGACGGCTCGGCGCGAGTCTGGGACCTGGCCACCGGGACGGCGATCGTCTTGAACGTCGGCCCCGGCGAGATCCTCCGAGGCGTGGCGTTCACGCCCGACGGCCGCCTGGTCGTCACCGGCGGCAACGACGGACTGCTCCGGCTCTGGGACCCCTCCCGGCCCGCCCGGCCAATCCACCAGGTCGGGCCGTTCGACGCCCGAGACAATGGCCGCCTGGCGCGATCCAGTGCCTGGCGATCCGCCGGGATGGCCGGGCCGTGATCCTGGGGACCGAGGGGGGCCGGCTCATCCAGGTCGGCCTCCAGGGCGCGGCCTTCGGCGGGTTCGAAGACCTCCTCCCGGAACGCAAGGACCGCGGGTCGGTGGAGTCCCTGGCGATCAGCCCCGACGGCCTGAAGGTCGCCGCCGGGGTGATCCTCCGGCGGATCGCCGACCCCCGGGAGCTGCCCGACAGCCGGTCCGAGGTCGTCGTGATCCGCCTGGACACCAGGCTCCCGGACCGGCCGTCGATGCCCAGCGAGTCGAAGGTCTATGCCTGCGCCTTCTCGGCCGACGGCTCCCGGCTGGCGTTCGCCGACGGGGCCAAGGTGGTCGTCCAGGACCTGGCCGCCGGGGGAAGCGCGCGGACCCTCAGGGGTCGCGGGGCGGCGATCCCGGCCCTCGGCTTCCTTCGAGACGGCCTGACCGTCGGCTTCGCCCGGTCCCGGCCCGATCCCGGCTCGGTCCCCTCGTATCGAGGCTTCGACCTCCTCCAACGCCGGGCCGTCCCGGTCCGGGGCGAGGCCCTTCAAGGGGCCGTTACGACCGACCGCGGCCTGACGATCCGGCCGGCGACCCAGTATTCGCTGAACGTCCTGGACGAGGCCAATCGCGGCTGGACCCTGAATCTCGACTCGAACATGGACGGCCGATGGCGGTCGTTCAGCTTCTTGCCGGGTCGGCCCCGGCCGATGGTGGCCGTGGGCTGCCGGGTGGGCACGGTCCTGTTCCGGCTCGACGCCGACGGCCGGGCGGTCCGCACCCACATCTTCGCCGGCCATTCCGGGGACGTCCTGGCCCTCGCCCCCTCGCCCGACGGCAAGTGGCTGGCGACCGGCTCGGAAGACCAGACCATCCGGCTCTGGTCGCTCGAGGGCTGCGACCGCCCGGCCGAGCTCGGGGCCACGTTCCTCGCCTCGCCCAATGGCCAGACGGTCGTGGGCGACGTCCGGCCCATGTCCTTCGCCGAGACCGTCGGCATGAAGCCGGGGGACGTGATCGAGACGTTCCAGTTGAACGATCCCAGGCCCGGATCGCCGACGCTCCTCCCCTCCCGAGAGGAGTTCCTGAAGAAGATCGCCGAGGGGATCGAGCCCAACACCAAGGTCTCCTTCCACGCCCGCCGCAAGGGGTTCGCGCCGAACGACCCGGCCGGCGTCGCCAAGTATGGGACGAGCCTCCGGGACGGCCCGACCCTGACCCTGTTCCCGACCGAGGACCGCGAATGGGTCCTGTGGACGCCCCAGGGGTATTATGACTCGTCGGTCGAGGGGGATTTCTCGTTCCTGGGCTGGCAGAAGAACCGGGGAAGCCTGGACGGCTGGAAGCCGTCGTTGTTCTTCCGGATCAGCGAGTTCGAGCGCGAGCTGAGGAGGCCGGAGGTCCTGGATCGCCTGATCCGGACCGGTCGGATTCGCCCGGCCCTGGCCTCGTCGGCGAAGCCGACGCTCCGGGCGGCGACGCCCCTTCCTCCGCCGCCCCCGAGGACGCTCGCCCAGGGCTTGCCGAAGGCGCCGAGGGGACCGCTGGTCCGCCCCTCTCCGCCTCCGGCCGTGGCGACGATCCCCCGCCCTCCGGCCGACGCCCGGCTCGTCCTGGCGACCCCGCCGTCGATCCGGTTCCTCGGGCCCTCGCACCGCGAAGGGGCGGCCGTCGTCTCCCTGATCCAGACGGTCGAGGTCCGGGTCCAGGTCGAGCCCCAGGACGGCCGTCCGGTGGTCGGGCTGGAGGCGACCGTCGAGGCCTCGGCCGTCCCGGGCTACCCTCGGCAGATCGCCCCTCGGGCCCAGGCGTTCGAGGACACCTTCCGCGCCTCGCTCCAGCCGGGGCTGAACCGGGTGGTCGTCCGGGCCCGGAACGACCGGGACAAGGCGGGCGAGGCATCCCTGGAGATCTATTTCGCCGACCCGAAGCCCCGGCCGCCCCGGGTCCTCCTCGTGGCGATCGCCGCGGGCGCCTTCCCCCAGGCCCCCGAGCACGACATCCGGTTCGCCGAGAAGGACGCCCCGGCCGCCCTGAACGCCCTGAAGGGCCTGGCCGACCGGAGCAAGCTGGACGTCGAGATGATCGGCCCGCTGACCGGCCAGGCCGCCACCTCGGCCCAGATCGACGGCGTCCTGGACGGCCTCGACCAGGCCATCGAGCGCCGGACCGTCCATCCCGGGGACACCGTCGTGATGTTCCTGGAGTCGCACTTCCTCCGGTTCGGTGCCGCCTCGGCGGAGGGGTTCGCCGGGGCCGACCTGACCTCGCCGCCCTCGCCGAAGGCGACCATCCCGGCGGCGAAGCTCGCCCACGTCCTCGGCCGCCTCCGCACCGAGGCCCGATGCCAGGTCGTCCTCATGATCGACGCGATCCACGACGGCGCCTCGCCCCAGCTCCAGACCCGCCCGTTCGATGATTGGGTCCGCGAGCTGACCTTCCGCAAGGGCGTGATCACCGTGATCGCCTCCAAGGACCTGCCCAGCCTCCGGGGCAACGACCTCGGCCTGTTCGCCTGGGGCCTCACCCAGATCGACCAGCCCCGCAATCGCCAGAGGTTCCTGGGAATCCGCCGGCCCGAGGTCCCCCTGACGCTCGACGAGCTCGGCCGGGCCCTGTCGGGGGTCGTGGGAGAGGAAAGCAACAGCGAGCAGGCCGTCGGCTACTACATCCCGGCCAGCCTCAGCCACCGGACCCCATTCCTCGCCCCGCCGACCGACGGCGGTCGGGTGGTCCGGGCGAAGTGAGGTGACGGGGGCCGGCCCCCGGTCCCCGGCTACTTCTCCAGGAGCCGCTCGTCTTCATAGCCGACCTGGACGACGGCCAGCAAGCGGCCCTTGCGGCGGAACTCGGCGGTGGTGAAGGTGCGGGCCTCCTTCTGGCCGCCGACGACCCGCAGGGCCCGGCTCGTGTCCTCGGCGAAGAAGGCGGCGGTGATCAGGCCGAGGCTCTCGGCGGGGTCGCGGCGGGAGCCTTCGTCCTGGGGCACGTTCTCGAACCGGAATCGTTGGAGCTCGAACGCGCCGGCCTCCCCCGGGGCGTTGGCCGCGGCCCTGGGGATCGAGAACCCCTCGATCTCGGTCGATCCGCCGGGTTCCAGGACCCACGGACGGCCCGCCTCGGCCGTCTCGGCGGCCTTGCCCAGGGTGTTCACGCCGTCGATCCTCAGGACCACGCCCACCCGGCGATCGGAGCGGTTGGTCAGCCGGACCTTGAAGACCTCGCCGTCCCGGGCCCCGACGATTCGGAGCCTGGGATCGAGGGCCCGGGCGGCCGGATCGTTCGGGACGGCGTTCTCGCGGGGGACCTTCGGCCGCCATCGCGTCGAGGCGTCCACCGCGGCCCCGGGACGGCCGTCGGCCGAGAGCAGCTCGACGCGGAACGGGAAGTCCTCGGCCCAGACCGCAACCTGGGGCCGGGCGAGGTCCACCGGCGGGGCCGGCTGGGGCGGCCCCGGCGGCCGTTCCGGAGGGCGGTTGTCCAGAGACCGGCCGATCTCGGCGGCCAGCGCCTCGTCCAGCTTCAGCCGTCCGCCGAGGCGCGCGACCGAGCCCCCTTCGGCCGCGAACAGCTCGCACTGGACGCCCATCGCCGCGTCCGAGACGCTCAGATCGCCCACGACCGAGGCCGACGGAGGCCCCGGGCGGCAGTCCGCGGCGGAGGCGTCGCGATCGACCCGGTAGGCGCCCGGCTCCGTCGGCGCGAGCCGGGCCAGCTCGTCGCCGATCGACCGGGCCAGGAGGCCGGGCAAGGGGTAGCGGGCCAGCCCCGCCCTCGCCCCGGCGACCTTCACGCGGAACTCCTTCGGCACGCCCACGCTCGGGTACTTGCGGAGCCGGACCTCCTCGTCCAGGAGCGCGGCCATCCGTCGCGAGAGGTCGTCCACCGGCTCGGGGCGGAGGCTCAGCAAGGGCGGATCGCCGTCGATCTCCCGGGAGAGCTCGCGGGCCGGGGTCTGCTCGGGATGGTTCAGGGCCCGGATCGTCAGCGGGACGTGCTCATGGGTGTAGTTGGCCACCTCGGTGGCGGTCAATCGGCCGTCGCCGTCGGCGTCGGCGGCCCCTTCCAGGGCGCGGCGGAGCCAGTAGGTGAAGACGCTCTGGTTCCTCTCGGGCCATTCCCAGCTCGACTGGCCGTCCCGGCAGCTCTCCAGGACCACGAACGAGTTCCTCGGCACGGCACGGCCGCCCTCGGCCGGGCGGGCCGGGCCGGTGGCGATCGGGTTGGGCTGCACCGACTTGCCGCCGGGCAGGGCCCGGCCCCCGGTGTCCAGGCAGCAGTCCAGGATCAGGAACTTGGTCGTCGCCGGGCAGCCGTTGAGGTAGACCCCCAACGTCCCGGCCTTCAGGAACGTGTCGGGCGCCTTCGGGTCGGCGTCGATCGGGACGAGGTGCGGCTTGCCGTCGATCAGGAGGCCGTGGCCGCTGAAGAAGAACAAGAGCGAGTCGCCGGGCCGGATCTCGTGGAGGAACTTCGGCAGCCGGGTCGTCAGGTTGGCGAACGTCGGCCGGAGGCCCGGCCCCGAATCGTCGGCCATCTGGAGGATGTGGTCGTCCGCCACCCCCGCGCGCTCGACCAGGGTCCGCCGGAGGCCGCGGACGTCGGCCAGGGGGACGCGCAGGTCGGGGATCGCCGGGCTCTCGTAGTCCTGGGCCGCGATCAGGACGGCCCACTGCTCGGCGGGCCGTCCGGGCTCGCCCTGGGCCTGGACCGAACCGGCCGTCCCCAGGGCCGCCATCAGCCCGAGGAACGGCCCGTACCCCGGGAGGAACCGCCGCATTCGCCGTCGAACGCTCGTCGAGGGGCCGATCATGGTCCACCGTCCTCCGAACCTCGGCCGACCATCCTCGTCGCGAGGTCCCATCCCAAACTTCCCCCCGGGGCCGGGCCAGACGATCAGGGCCAACGGCGCGGAAGACCGAAGGAGGAGCCGCGTCGCCCCACCCCCGGCCAGGCCCCCGCCTCATCGGCGCGGGCCCTCCTCTTCTACGACGCTCTTCCTCGCCGTTCCGGAGGATTCCCCCGAATCCGGCCCCCGGTGTCAGCAAATCCCCGAATCCATCCCGAATCTCACAAATCGCAACATCCAAGCACACATCCAACCGAAATCGGATTCCGGTCACGCCAGGATCGGGCGAACGACCTGGCCGCTGACGTCCGTGAGCCGGAAGTCCCGGCCCTGGAAGCGGTAAAGGAGCCGCTTGTGGTCGATCCCCAGGAGGTGGAGCAGCGTCGCGTGGAGGTCGTGGACGTGGACGACGTCCTCCACGGCGGCGTACCCCAGCTCGTCGGTCTTGCCGTGGGCGATCCCGCCCTTGATCCCTCCGCCGGCCATCCACATCGAGAATCCCTTGATGTGGTGGTCGCGGCCGTTGCCCTGGGCCATCGGCGTCCGGCCGAACTCGCCCCCCCAGACCACCAGGGTCTCGTCGAGCATCCCCCTCTGCTTCAGGTCGGCGATCAGGGCGGCCGAGGGCCGATCGACCTCCTCGCACTTCAGCTTGATGTCCTCGCGAATCCCGCCGTGGTGGTCCCAGTCGCGATGATAGAGCTGGATGAACCGGACGCCTCGCTCGGCCAGTCGCCGGGCCAGCAGGCAATTCGCGCCGAACGAGCCGTCGGCCCCCCTGGTCCCGTACATCTCCAGGGTCCTGGCCGACTCGCCCGAGAGGTCCATCAGCCCCGGGACGCTGCTCTGCATCCGGAACGCCATCTCATACTGCGAGATCCTCGTGGCGATCTCGGGGTCATCGACGACCGACGGGTTCGCGGCGTTCAGGGCGTTGATCGTCTCGATCGCCTCCCTCTGCCGGCCCTCGGAGACGCCCGGCGGGCGAGTCAGATAGAGGACCGGGTCCCCCTTGCCCCGGAGGTGGACGCCCTGGAACTTGCTCGGGAGGAACCCGCTGTGCCACTGGCGAGAGGCGATCGGCTGGTTCTGCCCCCCTCGGCCCGAGGACGTGAGGACCACGAACCCGGGCAGGTCCTCGGACTCGGTCCCCAGCCCATAGGTGACCCACGACCCCATGCTCGGCCGCCCCGAGATGGTGGTCCCGGTGTTCATGAAGGTATGGGCCGGGTCGTGGTTGATCGCCTCGGTGACCATCGACCGCACGACGCAGATCTCGTCGGCGATCGAGCCGATCCTCGGCAGGAGCGAGCAGATCTCCAGCCCGGACTGGCCGTATTTCGCGAACGGATGCTGAGGGGCCAGGCATCGCAACGACTGCCCCTGCAACTGGGCGATCGGCTGGCCCCTGGTGAACGACTCGGGCATCGGCTGGCCGTCGCGTCTGGCCAGCTCGGGCTTGGGGTCGAGCGTCTCCAGGTGGCTGGGGCCGCCGGCCATGCTCAGGAAGATCACCCTCTTGGCCTTCGGCGCGAAGTGAAGCGGGTTCACCACGCCCGAGGCGCGATCGGCCGCGAGCAGGGCCGACGGGTCGAGCAAGGAGGCCAGCGCCACCGAGCCGACCCCCCGGGCCGCCTGTCCCAGGAACGCTCGTCGTTGGAGGAGGTGAGTCATGAGGCGATCCCGGAAAGGGTGGATGTCTCGTCGGTGCGTCCCGATCGGTTCGCAAAAGTTCCGAAATTGGAATTATTCTGCGATGCAAACCTCGTCGGATTCAGAACTTCGGAGAAAGCCGCACGGAGATTTCGAACGCCTGAGGATTGGAAAAAGTCCGTTCCGTCCGATTCGGAGGTCTCGAAGGCCCGTTCCCTCTGTAGCATCGTGTTCGGCGTCGGGTGGCATGCCTACGTCTTCGTAGGCATGTCTTCGGTCAGACTTGAACCCAAGACATGCCTACGAAGACGTAGGCATGCCACCCGACGCCGTCATGGTCTCGTGATGGTTTCGTGGAGGTTGAGCAGGACCCGGCACGTCGAGGCCCAGGCGGCGAGCTCCGCCGGCGCGAGGTCTTTGGGCATGGGACGTTGGCCGACGCCCAGGAACGCCTTCGCCGCCTCGGGGTCGGCCCGATATTGCTCCTCGTGCTTCTGAAAGAGGCTCGACAGCAAGGCCACCTCGGCGGCCGAGGGCCTCCGCGACAGCGCCTGGCCGAACGCCCAGACGATCCGGGCCTGGAGGTCCGACCCTCCTTCTCGCAACACCCTCTCGGCGAACGCCCGCGACGCCTCCACATACGTCGGGTCGTTCAGCAACACCAGCGCCTGCTGGGGGATGTTCGATCGGGCCCTCTCGGCCGTGCATTCCTCGCGGCTGGGGGCGTCGAACGCGAGGAGGCTGGGGTGGGGGAACGTCCTCTGCCAGTGGGTGTACATCCCCCGGCGATATTGCGAGTCGCCGAGATCGGCCTGCCACGTCCGGACCGGGAAGTTCAAAGCGTCCCAGTAGCCAGGGGGCTGATACGGCTTCACGCTCGGCCCGCCGACGGTCCGGACCAGCAGGCCCGAGACCGCCAACGCATTGTCGCGGACGAACTCCGCGTCCAGGCGGATCGGCACCTGATGGGCGATCAATCGGTTGTACGGGTCGCGCTCGCGGCCCTCCGGCGAGGCGTGGATCGCCTGCCGATAGGCCCCGGACGTGACGATCAGGCGGACCACGTGGCGGACGTCCCACCCCGAATCCATGAACTCGACGGCCAGCCAGTCGAGCAGCTCGGGGTGGCTCGGCCACTCCCCCTGCCCTCCCAGGTCGTCCAGGACCTTCGAAATTCCCTGGCCGAACGCCAGCTTCCACAACCGATTGACGAACGCGCGGGCCGTCATCGGGTTCTCGCGAGAGACCAGCCATCTCGCCAGGTCGAGCCGATCGAGCCGTCGGGGCGGGACGGTCTCTCCGGCCAAAAATCCCGGAATCCCCGGCTCGACCAGCTCCCCGGCCTCGCTCATCCAGTTCCCCCGGGGCAGGATGCGGACCGGCCGGGGCGTGCCCGAGGAACTCACCAGCGACGTGGGCCACGAGTCGATCCTCGACCACTTCGCCCGGACGTTCGCGGCGATCTCGGCCCGATCCGGGGCGAACAGCGGCGACGATTCGGCGAAGAACGCCAGGATCTCGGCCGATTGCCGATCGGTCCGCCGCTCGGGAGTGACGGCCAGCGAGTCGCGGACCCGGGGAGGCGCCGAGTGGCTGACCGGGTCCTCGGCCGTCGTGACCGACAACCTCATCTTCCCGATGTTCTCTTGCGGAAACTTCGATCGGAAATGGAGGCGGATCGTCAACCGGGTCGGCCCGTCGGAGCCGATCGGCGCGATCGTCTCGAACACCGCCTGATGGGGCATTCCCGTCGAATCGGGGCCGATCCCCCACCCGGTCGATTCGTCGCCGTCGATGGCGCGAGACGCCGGCCGATCCTCCTCGTGGGCGTCGCTGGCCGAGGCGATCAAGGGGACGGCGATCGGCGCATCCTTCGAGCCGTCCTTCGCGGCGGAGACCTTCACCTCGGTCAAGAAGACGCTGCCGTCGAGCGACGTCCCCGGCCCGTTCGACGGGAAATCGGCGTCGGGCAGCGCCTCCAGGCGGATCGCGGTGATCCCCGCGAGGTCGGTCCTCGCCGAGATCACGACGGATTCCTGCGCCCCGACCTTCCCGAACGACTTCAGGACGCCGCCCGGCTCCTTCCGGAGCGACGATTCCCCCTCGACCCGCCCCTCGGCGTCGAGGACCGTCCAGATCGGCTCATCGCGATGGATCGCCTCCCACTCCGCCTGGACGTTCGAAGCCGCCTTCGCCTTCGCGGCGAGGCCCTCGCGCATCCGGCCGATGGCGGCGTCCATCGCGAGGATCTCGCCCCGTTGCGACTCGCTCCCCACCGGCATCCCCGGCTCGCGCTTGCCCACGATCGGCTCGCGGATGTCGGCGAAGAACGCGGCCATCCGGTAGAAATCCCGGGTCGTGAACGGGTCAAACTTATGATCATGGCACTCGGCGCAGCCCATCGTGGCGCCGAGCCAGGCCGTCGAGACGTTGCGGACGCGGTCCGCCGCATACTTGGCCGTGTATTCCTTGGCCTGGGCCCCGCCCTCCTCGGTCGTCTGGAGGAGCCGGTTGTAGCCCGAGGCGATCCGGTCGGCCTGCGAGGCGTCGGGGAGCAAGTCGCCGGCCAGTTGCTCGACGGTGAAGCGGTCGAACGGCCGGTTCTCGGCGAACGCGCGGAGGACGGCGTCGCGATACGGCCAGATGTCCCGCGAGTTGTCGCTGTGATAGCCGATCGAGTCGGCATAGCGGACCAGGTCCAGCCACATCACGGCCAATCGCTCGGCGTGATGGGGCGAGGCGAGCAGGCGATCGACGAGCTTTTCGTAGGCGTCGGGCGCCGGGTCATTCACGAACGCATCGACCTCGGCCCTGGTCGGCGGGAGGCCGGTCAGATCGAAGCTCACGCGGCGGATCAGGGTCGCGCGATCGGCTTGCGGGGCCGGTTCCAGGCCCGCCGCCGCGATCCGCTCGAGGAGGAACCGATCGATCGGGTTGCGCACGAATCCGGGGCGATCGACGGCCGGGACCTCATGCCGGACCGGCGGGAGGAACGACCAGTGCCCCTTGAACTCGGCCCCCTCGGCGATCCATCGGCGGATCGTGGCGACTTGCTCATCCGTCAACGTCTTGCCCGAGCCCTTCGGCGGCATTTTCTGCTCGGGGTCGGACGAGGAGAGGCGGTCGAGGACGTCGCTCTCCTCGGGCTTGCCGGCGACGACCGGCCCGGGGGCGTCCTTCGAGCCGAACAGCCCGTCCTTCGTATCCAGCCGCAAATCGGCCTTGCGCTTGCCCTTGTCGGGGCCGTGGCAGGCGAAGCAGTTATCCGAGAGGATCGGCCGGACGTCGCGGTTGAAGTCGATCCGTCGGGGAGGATCGGCGGCCAGGGCCGCGACCGGCACGAGGGCGACGAGGCCGAGCCCTCGGAGAGCAAGACGACCGATCATGGAGAGGACTCCAACGGCGGGACGGGACGGCGGGCGTCGAGCCTCGCTCGCTCGACGAGGGCGGTGTTCGCTTCGGCTCGGCAGGGAGGCGGAATCCGCGGAGGCAGGCTCGCGACCCCGATTCTACCCCACCCGTCGCCGGGGAATCCATGCCCACCCGCCCGAGCCGTGCCTCCTCAGCCCCGATCCTCCCAGAGACCCAGGGCCCGCCTCACCGCCACGAGCTGGCCGAGGTGATAGGCGTTGTGGTCGGCGAGCACGAGGGCCTCGCGGAAGACCGTCTTCGCCGGGTCATGGGGCAGCGGGGCGAGCAGGTCGGTCTTCGGATCGGCCACGAGGTCGAGCATCGCCCGGAGGTCGTCCCGGAACCCCCTGAGGGTCCGATCCCAGGCGGAGGGCTCGGCCGGCGCGTGGCCGACGGGCCAGTAGCCGTCGGGGAACTCGGGCGACCGGTGCTGCGCATCGATCGTGAATCGGAGGATGTCCCACTGGGCGATCCGCATGTGTTCGACCAGTTGCCACGGGGAATGCGGCATGGCCCCGGGCTTCGTCCCGAGGTCGTCGAAGGCCAGGCCCTCGACGGCCGAGTCGAAATCGAGGTGCGCCGAGCCGCCCTGGAGCAGCTCGCGGAGGCCGTCGCGAAGCGTCGCATCGCCCATGATGTCCCCTCAATCGATCCAAGGCGTTTCGAGCGAACCCAAACCCGGCCCGGGCCCTCCGAAGAGAGGCCGCGTCCCCGGCCGGGGACCGGCGCGGCCCATCTCCTGGGCCTCGCCGGGACGTTGCCGATTCGTCGAGATCGATCAGCGCGCGTCCGCGGCCATCGCCGCGCGGATGTCGCTCACCAGGGCATCGACGTCGGAATCCGCCGTGTCCCACGAGCACATGAACCGGACGCCCCCGGCGCCGATGAACGTGTAGAACCGCCAGCCCCGGGCCTTCAGCCGTTCGCGGGGGCCGTCGGGCAGCCGGGCGAACACGGCGTTCGCCTCGCACGGCCAGAGGACCTCCACGCCCGGGATCTCCCGGAGCTTCGATTCCAGGCGGCTGGCCTCGCGATTGGCCCTCTCGGCGTTCTTCAGCCACGCGCCCGACTCGATCATCCCGACCCACGGCGCCGCCAGGAACCGCATCTTCGAGGCGAGCTGGCCCGCCTGCTTGCACCGATAGGCGAATTCCTGCGCCAGGTCGCGATTGAAGAACAAAACCGCCTCGCCCACGGCCATCCCGTTCTTGGTCCCGCCGAAGCAGAGGACGTCCACGCCGATCTTCCAGGTGATCTCCTTCGGCGCCACGCCCAGCGCCGCCACGGCGTTGGAGAACCTCGCGCCGTCCATGTGGACCTTCAGCCCGTGCTTGCGGGCCTCGTCGCCCAGGGCCTTCAGCATGTCGATCGTGTACAGGGTGCCGACCTCGGTCGATTGCGTGATCGTGAGGACCCGGGGCTTGGGATAATGGATGTCGGTCCGGCGGGTGACGGCCTCGGCCACCGCCTCGGGCCCGACGCGGCCGGCCTCGCCCTTCGCCAGCAGGACCTTGGTCCCGTTGGAGAAGAACTCCGGGGCCCCGCATTCGTCCGTCTCGACGTGGGCCAGCTCGTGGCAGACGATGCTGTGGTACGACTGGCACATCGAGGCCAGCGCCAGGGCGTTCGCCGCCGTGCCGTTGAAGACGAAGAAGACCTCGCAATCGGTCTCGAACAGGTCGCGGAGGAGGTCCGACGCCCGGCTCGTCCAGAAGTCGTCGCCGTAGGCCGGCGTGTGGCTCCGGTTGGCCTCGGCCATCGATTGCCAGGCCTCGGGGCAGATCCCGGCGTAGTTGTCGCTGGCGAACTGGCGGCGGTCGTCCACGGTCGGAGTCTCTCGGCTCATCAAAAAACCCTCGCGAATCGGCCGACACCGGCCCTCGGGGCGTCGCCCCCATCTTACCGACCGAGAGTCAAGGCGAAGAGGCCGAATTCCGCCTCGGCGGCTCGACCCCGAGCAAGTGCCTCACGAAGAAGTCGCGCTGGCGACGACGCCCGTACGGGCTCCCGCCCGCGCCGTGGTCGGCCCCGGGGAAGACGATCAGCTCGAAATCCTTCCCCGCCTTGATCAGGGCGTTGGCCACCTGCATCGTCGAGGCCGGGTCCACGTTATGGTCCAGCTCGCCGACCATCAGCAGCAAATCCCCCCGCAACTTGTGGGCGTTGGTGACGTTCGACTGCTCCGCGTAATGGGGCCCCACCGGCCAGCCCATCCACTGTTCATTCCACCAGATCTTGTCCATCCGGTTATCGTGGCAGCCGCAATCGGCCGAGGCCGCCTTGTAGAACTCGGGGTGGAACAGCAGCGCCCCCAGGGCATTCTGGCCGCCGGCCGAGCCTCCATAGATCCCGACTCGCGAGAGGTCCATCGCGGGCTCCTTCTCGGCCGCCGCCTTCATCCAGAGGATGCGGTCGGGGAACCCGGCGTCCCCCAGGTTCTTCCAGCAGACGTCGTGGAACGCCCGCGACCGCCAGTTCGTCCCCATCCCGTCGATCTCGACGAGGATGAACCCGAGCTCGGCCAGCGCCTCGGGGCCGTGGATCGCGGCGAACGACTTCGGGACGTGCGCCCCGTGGGGCCCCGCGTAGATCTGCTCGATCACCGGGTACTTCCTCGCCGGGTCGAAGTTCGTCGGCCGGTAGATCAGCCCATAGATGTCCGTCTTCCCGTCCCGGCCCTTCGCCACGAACCGCTCCGGAGGCTTCCAACCGGCCTCGCGGAGCCGGGAGACGTCGGCCGTTTCCAGGTCGAGGATCTTGTGACCGTTCCAGGCCGACCGGAGGACGGTGAACGGCGGCTGATCGACTTGAGAATAGGTGTCGATGAAATACTTCCACTTCGGCGAGAAGCGGACGTCGTGGGTGCCGTTCCCCTCCGTCAGCCAGGTGAAGTTCGAGCCGTCGAAGTCGATCCGGGCGTAATGGACGTGGTACGGATCTTCGCCCGGGTCCATCCCGCTCATCCGAAACCAGATTTGCCGGGCCTCCTCGTCGACGAGATCGACACCTCGGACGACCCATTCCCCCTTGGTGATCGGGTTCTTGACCGCCCCGGTCGTCGCGTCGATCAGGTAGAGGTGGTTCCAGCCGCTCCGTTCCGACATCCAGAGGATCTCGTTCGTCCTGTCGAGCCTCTGGTAGTGCATCTTGCTCGAATAGTCGATGAACGTCTCGGTCGTCTCGTCGATCAGGGCCTTCGCCTCGCCGGTCGCGGCGTCGATCGCCACGACCCGCAGGGCCTGGTGGCCCCTCTGGTTGAACAGGAACGTGAACTGCTTCGAGTCGGGCGACCAGCGGTAATCGCCGACGCTCCACGGGTTCGCGAACAGGTCGTCCTTGACCGGGATCTCCTTCTTCGAGGCCACGTCGAAGAGGTGGGGCCTGGTGATCGGGAGCTTGTCGCCGGGCTTGAGGTAGTTGTGCGAGCTCAGCTTCGGCTGCACCTGGAACCGGGGCGACGACTCGATGAACGAGACCTTGTGCTCCTGCCCCTTCGCCGTCTTCAGCGCGACGAGATGGGCCGAGTCCGGGGCCCAGAAGACGCCCGGCTCGTAGCCGTCTTCCGCCGTCCCGCCCTCGGTCAAACGAGTCTCGATATCCTTCTCCTTGTCGCGCAAGAAGACGTCGTGATCGCGGACGACGGCGGTCCACTTGCCGTCGGGCGAGTCCGACCTCCTCGGGGAGTCGGCCCTCCCGCGATTGACGCGCCTCGGCCGGTCGGGGTTCGCGGGCTCGGCCTCGGGCCGGTCGAATTCGCCGAGGGTCCCCGCCTTGGGGTCGAACCGCCAGCCCTGGCCGAGCGCCTCGAACCGGATCGCGCCGTCGTCTTCCAGGGCGATGCGGTCGATCGGCAGGCGTCCGGGGTCGAACGCCTGGCCGGTGAACTTCGCGAGGGCCTCGGCGAGCCGGGCGTGGTCGAACGCGGGTCCGCGCTCCTTCTTCTCGATGTCGACGGCGACGAATTCGCGGCGGCCCTCGGGCAGGTCGTTGCGATACCAAAATTTCATGTCCTCATGGGACCAATGAGGCTGGACGCGGGCCTTGAAGACCTTGCCCTGGAGCTTGCCGGGCAGGGCTTCGGCTCGTTCGTAATCGGCGCGAGTGCCCTGGGCGGGGGCGGTCGTCGCCGTCAGGAGGAGCCAGGCCGCCGCGATCGCCGCGGCCGTCTTGGGGGTCGTCATCGCGGGGCCTTCTCGGGTCGAGGGGTGCGGCCCAGGCGGGCCAAAAGGTCCTGAACGACCGGGCTCTGGGCCCGGATGTGCCTCGACAGCTCGCGGCGGGTCGCCGGGCGGTCGCGGACGATCAACGCCTCGAGGATCGCCCGATGCTGCCGGGCCATCTCGGCCGCCTCGCTCGTCTCGGGGGCGGCGAAGTCGAACAGCGTGGTGTAATAGGCGCCGTGGCGATCGAAGAAGTCCCGCAAATACGGGTTCCTGGACGTCTCGATCAGGTACAGATGAATCTCATTGTTGAGCCGAGGCCCCCGAGGGTCATTGCCGGCGAGCATCCGGCGGAGCTCGGCGTCTTCCAGGCGGGGCCAGGCCAGGTCCAGCGCCTTCAATTCGACGGCCTCGCGCGCCTCGAGGTACGCGTCCAGGTCGCGCCCATCGAACGCCCGGACCCGCCACCCGCAGCGGGGGACGTGCACGAGCAGGCCCCGGCCGCTCAGGCGGGAGAACACCTGGCGGATCGCGGTCCGACCCACGCCGAACCGCGCGGCGGTGGCCTCCTCGCGGACATAATCGGCCTCGCCCCGGAGGCTCTTGCCGATCATCTCGACGGCCAGCTCCGACTCGATCCGGGCCGAACTCCGGGGCGGCGCCACCGGCTCCGAAACCGCCCTCTTCCGCCGAGCCGGGTTGACCTCGACCCGTCCGCCCACGCCTTTTCGCAGGATTCCTTCGGAGACCAGGTCGCGAATCGCCTCGCGAACCGGCGTGAAGCTCACCCCATAATGGCCCGAAAGCGCCGCCAGAGTCAAATCGACCGGCAGAGCCGCCCCCGAGCCGATCCGGCCCCTCAAATCGCCCTTGATGTATTCGCGGATCGTGGGTGGCATCGTCATGGCAGTGGACCGAACAGTGGACCGAACAGTGGGCAGTGGGCAGTGGGCAGTGGGCAGTGGGCAGTGGGCAGTGAAGCGGGATTGGAGTAGGCGGGCCGTCCGTCTCTTCTTCTCTGCCCACTGCCCACTGCCCACTGCCCACTGCCCACTACTGTCTTGACATTGCGTGCAGGATCAACCCATCATGAATGACATTGCGTCCGAAGTCAACCCGAGAGGTCCTGACGATGACCGTCTCCTGGAAAGGCGTCTTCCCTGCGGCGACCACGGAGTTCTTCTCCGACGGCGCCCTGGACCTGCCCGCCACCCTCACGCACCTGGAACGGATGGTCGAGGCGGGCGTCCATGGCCTGATCATGCTCGGCACCGTCGGCGAGAACTGCTCGCTCGAATATCACGAGAAGGTGGACGTGCTGAAGGCCGCGGTGGGCGCGATCGGCGGACGGGTCCCGGTGCTCTCGGGGGTGGCCGAGTGCTCGACCCGCCTGGCCTGCCGATTCGCCGAGGACGCGAAGCGGGTCGGCGCCGACGGGCTGATGGTCCTCCCCGCGATGGTGTACAAGTCGGACCCCCGCGAGACCCTCACCCACTTCCGCGCCGTGGGCCGGGCGACCGACCTGCCCATCATGGTCTACAACAACCCCGTGTCGTACTCGGTGGACGTCACCCCCGAGATGTTCCTGGAGCTGGCCGACGAGCCGAAGTTCGTCGCGATCAAGGAATCGTCGGAAAACGTCCGGCGGATCACCGACCTGGTGAACCTCTGCGGCGACCGCTTCCTGCTGTTCTGCGGGGTCGATGACCTGGTGCTCGAGAGCGTGATGCTCGGCGCCGACGGCTGGGTCTCGGGCCTCGTGAACGCATTCCCGGCCGAGAATCGCCTGCTCTGGGACCTCGCCATGGCCGGCCGATGGGACGAGGCCCGCGAGGTCTATCGCTGGTACACGCCCTTGCTTCATCTGGACACGCATGTGAAGCTCGTTCAATACATCAAGCTCGCCAACCAGGAATGCGGGATGGGGTCCGAGGGCGTCCGGGCGCCGAGGCTGCCCCTGATCGGGGCCGAGCGAGAACGAGTCCTCGCGACCATCCGCCGGGGGATCGCCACGAGGCCGGCGTCGCCCGTCCTTTCCGCCTGAGTCGAGACGTGCCGTCGCAGGGGGCTGGGGCCATGATGGGGCGAGTTCATCCACGGATCTCGGTCATCGACACGCACACCGGCGGCGAGCCGACGCGCGTCGTCATCGCCGGGGGGCCGGACCTCGGCCCCGGGAGCATGGCCGAGCGCCGGAGGGCCTTCCGCGAGCGGTTCGACCACGTCCGATCGGCCGTGGTGAACGAGCCGAGGGGTTCCGACGTGATGGTCGGCGCCCTGCTGTGCGAGCCGACCGACCCCTCGTGCGCCTCGGGCGTGATCTTCTTCAACAACGTCGGCTACCTCGGCATGTGCGGCCACGGGACGATCGGCGTGGCCGCCGCGCTCGCCCACCTCGGCCGGATCGCGCCCGGGGTCCACCGCGTCGAGACGCCCGTCGGAACCATCTCCGTGACTCTTGAGGATGCGAACACGGCGACGATCGAAAATGTGGCCAGCTATCGCTCTCAAAAGGATGTCGAGGTCCATGTGCCGGATGTCGGCCGGGTGGTCGGCGACGTGGCCTGGGGCGGCAACTGGTTCTTCCTCGTGAAAGACCATCGCCACGATTTGACGCTCGCGAACGTCGAGGCGTTGACCTCGCTGACCTGGAAGGTCCGCCAGGCCCTCGAAGCCCACGGCATCCGGGGCGACGACGGCGGCGAGATCGACCACGTCGAGCTCTACGGCCCGCCGACCGTGCCCGGGGCCGACTCGCGGAACTTCGTCCTCTGCCCGGGAAAGGCGTATGACCGCTCCCCCTGCGGGACCGGCACGAGCGCGAAGGTGGCGTGCCTCGCCGCCGACGGCAAGCTCGCCGAGGGCGAGGTCTGGCGGCAGGAGAGCGTCGTCGGCAGCGTCTTCGAGGCGTCCTTCCGGGTCGTCGACGGCCAGATTTATCCAAGAATTCGCGGATCGGCGTATGTGAACGCCGAATCCACCCTGATCCTCGACCCGGCCGACCCGTTCGCGATGGGGATTCGCTCATGAGCGCGGAGGGACGGCGGGCGGTGGTCGTCGGCGGAGGGATCATCGGCCTGGCCTCCGCGCATTACCTGGTGCGAGACGGCTGGTCGGTCACGATCGTGGAGAAGGGCCGGATCGGCCGGGGGACGTCGGCCGGGAACTGCGGCCTGGTCTGCCCGAGCCACATCCTGCCGCTGGCCGAGCCGGGGGCCGTGGGCAAGACGCTCCGCGCCCTGTTCCGCAAGGATTCGCCGTTCTCGATCAGGCCGAGGATCGACCCGAGCCTCTGGTCCTGGCTCCTCCGCTTCGCCCTCCGCTGCAACGACCGCGACATGAAGGAGGCCGGGCACGGCATCCAGCCGTTGCTCGAATCGTCCCTGGACCTCTACGGCCACCTGATCGAGCGCGAGGGGCTGGAATGCGAGTGGGAGCGTCGGGGCCTCCTGTTCGCCTATCGATCGAAGGAGGCGCTCGACGCCTACGACGCCACCGATCGGCTCCTCGCCGAGTCGTTCCATTGCCCGGCCCACAAGCTCGATGAAGCGGCCCTCCTCGGCCTCGAACCGGCGCTGAAACCCGGCCTGGCCGGCGGCTGGTATTATGACGACGATGCGCATTTGCGCCCCGATAAACTCATCGGTTCCTGGCGGAAGAGCCTGGAATCCGCGGGCGTGACGATCCGCGAAGGCTGCGCGTTCGCCTCGTTCCGTCCCGAGGGCGGGAGGGCCGGGGCGGTCGTCACCGATTCGGGCGAGATCCCGGCCGAGGCGTTCGTCGTGGCCACCGGGGCGCTCACGCCGATGCTCCACGGGCCTCTCGGGGTCCGCGTGCCGATCCAGCCGGGCAAGGGGTACAGCCTGACCATGCCCCGGCCGGCCATCTGCCCGCGAATCCCGATGATCTTCCCCGAGACCCGCGTGGCCGTCACGCCCTTTCAGAGCGGCTACCGGCTCGGCTCGACGATGGAGTTCGCCGGCTATGACGACTCGATCCGCCCCGAACGGCTGCGACTGCTGAAGATCGGCGCCGAGCCGTTCCTCCGCGAGCCGTATTGCGATCCGGTCGAGGACGAGTGGTTCGGCTGGAGGCCCATGACCTATGATAGCCTCCCGATCATCGACCGCAGCCCGTCGTTGTCGAACGTCCTGATCGTCGCGGGCCACAGCATGCTCGGGCTGTCGATGGCGCCGGCCTCGGGGAAGCTCGCGGCCGAGATGATCGGCGGGCGGGCGACCCACCTCGACCCGTCCCCCTACCGCCTCTCGCGGTTCTGATCGACCGGGCGCGTGCCCGGAGCCCGGTTCTCTCCCCGGCCTCGCCTGGATATGATCGGGAGGACGATCCCCCAGCCCCGGAGCCCGGCGGGCCGAACCCGACGGGCCGAGCGCGATGGCCACCAAGCCCACCCGCGAGCAGCAGAAGGCCGCCGACCTGCTGGCCGAGGCGCTGGCCCTGATCGCCTCGGCGGTCCGCCTGGATGGGCACAGCCCGGCCCGGCCGGGCTGGAAGGGCGTCGTCGATGCGGTGGCGAGGGCCTCGTCGGCGATCCCGGCCGACGAGGTCGTCATCCGGGCCGTCGGCCGGCGGGTCCGCGACCTCGGGTTGCCGGCCGACACGGTCGAGCTGCTCACGCTGATGGACGCCGGGATGCCGCCGTCCCAAGTCCTCTTGCTCGACGACGACGCCTTTCGCGACCTGGCCGCGAGGATGGAAGAGGAACTCGGAGGGCCCTGACGATGATGATCCGCCTCTCGACGCGAGGCCTCGCCCCGATCGCGGCCCTCGGGCTGCTGCTCCTCCCCGCGATCGCCCCGGCGGCCGACCCGATCGCGCTGTTCGACGGCAAGAGCCTCGACGGCTGGACCACGACCGGGACGCCCGAAACCGGCACGATCCGCGTCGAAAACGGCGCGATCCTGATCCCCGTCGGCCGGCCGATGACCGGGATCACCACCACGCGCAAGGACCTGCCGACGACGAACTATGAACTCTCGTACGAGGCCCAACGGCTCGACGGGTCGGACTTCTTCGCCGCCGCCACCTTCCCCGTCGGCAAGTCGTTCATCACGTTCGTCAACGGCGGCTGGGGGGGCAGCGTGACCGGCCTCTCCAGCCTGAACGGCGCCGATGCTTCGGAGAACGACAGCAGCACGTATTTTGTTTACAAGAACAAGACCGTGTACAAGTTCCGAATCCGGGTCACGGACAAGACCATTCAATGCGCGATCGACGGCAAGGCGGTGGTGAACGTGAATCACGCGGACCGCCAGGTTTCGACGCGGATCGAGACCCGCGTGAATCAGCCCCTGGGGTTCTCCGCGTACAACTCGACCGGATCGATCCGCAAGGTCGAGGTCCGCAAGCTCTCGGCCGAGGAGATCGCCGCCACGGACAAGGAGGGGTAGGGGCGAGGTTCGCTCACATGTTCGCCTTGAGCGGGGCGGGCGCGTTGAGCCGCTCGACCTTCGGCGGCCCGCCCGGGAGGTTCTCGTTGAGGAAGTAGACCTGGCCGTCGGACCCGACGGTCAAGGGCCCGTCGGCGCTATCGCCCGGGCTCCCGCCCTGGGCCGCGGGCAGGTGGATGAGCGAGATCTGGCCGGTGCCGGTGTGGACCCTTCCCAGGACGTTCTGGGGCTGGGCGCCGGCCTGGTTGATGTCCCGGAACGAGACGTAGACGCTGTGGTCCTTGCCGATCCCCGAGACGATCTGCGCCGGATCGGCCGACTTGCCGGTCGCGGACGTCACGCCCGTCACCGGGAAGGAGTGGAAGACGCCGTAGGGCGTGACCCGGACGATCTCGGGATAGGTCTTGTTGTCGCCGGCCCCCTCGGCGATCCAGATATTGCCGTCGGGACCGGCCGTCAGGCTCGTGGCGTGGAAATAAAACGTGGCCGGGCCGCCCTTCTGCTTGGCGGTGAGCGTCCGGGCGACGGGGATGGCGAAGACCTGGACCGGCCCGGTCGGCGCCACCCGGTCGATCTCGCCGGGGTTGCCGGCCTGGGCGATCCAGAGGTCATCCAGGGCGTCCACGGCCAGGCCCGTGACCTGCTCGATCGACCGACCGACCGGGACGATCGTCATCTGTCCATTCGCGTCAATCCGGCCGATCTCCGAGGTCGGCGCCTGGGCGTCGGTCTCGGCCGCGAAGAAGACCTCGCCGTTGTGCCCGGAGGCGAGTTTCTCGACCGTCAGCGCGTTGGGGACGGGGATCTCGGTGACCGCGCCCGACGGCGAGACCTTCCCCAGGATCGCCGATCCCGGCGCCGTCCCGCCCCGATCGCCGGCGAACCACATGTTGCCGTCGGGACCGGCCGTCAGGTCGTTCACGTGGGCGACGTCGGCCGGCAAGGACACGGAATCGAACTGGCCCGACGTCGAGACCCGCCCGAGCGACGGCGCCGTGCCCGAGCCGCCGACCTCCGAGAACCAGACCTTCCCGTCCGGCCCGTTGGCCATCGGGCCAATCGCCGCCGCCGGCGCCCCCGGGAACTGCGTGAGGCTGAACGACGACAGGACGGCCCGCCCCTCCAGCAGTTCCGGGGGAGACGGCTTCCGGGCCACGTCCGGACGGACGGTCGAGGCGTTCCGAGACTCCGATCGGCGACGGAAACCCATCATGGCGAGCCTCTTGCTCCTGGCCCCGGACCGACAATCCGGAAAAATCCGTAGTCTCTCTCCAGAACATCGGCCGCCCTCCGGGCCGACTTGAGGGGTTATGCGGATTGCGAAGAATTTTCCGGAAATGCTCGGGAGACGGGAAAACGGGGCAGTTCGTAGGGTCCGCTCTTGCGGACCTCTTCCATTCCCCCTTGTATTGCCCCGTTCCCCCCGCCTCCCTAAGCGATCAGGCCAGCCCGAATGCGCGGTCGAGTTCGGCGATCACGGCGTCGTTCATGGGGGAGATGGCGGCGCGATCGAGGGCCACGGCGTTGATCATCGCTTCGGCCGTCGATTCGAGCACTTCGAGCCGGTCGAAGGCGTCGAGAATGCTCGTCCCGCAGACCTGCACGCCGTCGTTTTCGAGGATCAGGATCGGGTGACGCGTCGAAGTTCGCGACGCGAGGACCTGGGCATTCGAACCCTCCGCGAACGGGATCCGGCCGACCTCGCGAAGAAAGATGTAGCTCTCGGGGATCGTCCTCGTGTCGAGAGGGACATCGACGACGCCGAAGGCCGAGGCGTTCACCGGATAGGCCGTGACGACGGCCCGGATCGCCGGGTGAGCGGCGAAGATGGCCCGGTGCGACGCCGCCGCGAGGCTCGGCGTCTTGCCGGGCTCGGGCGAGCCGGCGGTCACCAGCACGAGGTCCTCGACGCCGAGCGCGCTGCGATCGACCCGGTGAGGGGTCACGAGGAACGAATCGGCGTCGAGCCGGGCCGAGAACGCCCCCTGAGTGCTGATCACCAGCCTCTGGCGATAGGCCCGGTGGACGAACTCGCAGAGGTCCCGGCGAAGCTCTTTTTCCCGGCTCGAGATCGGCCCGGTCCTCGGCTTCGGCGAGGCGACCGAGGGCGCCCGGGTCCGCCCGGCCTCGTCGGCGGAAAGGGAGCGGACGGGCCCCAGCAGGCTCGCCTTGATGACCGTCTTCGCGCAGAATTCCAGGGTCTCGAACCGCTCGAACGCCTCCTGAAGGCTCGTCCCGGCGGTGACCACGCCATGATTCTCCAGGACCACGCAGCCGAACCCGTCGGCGAACGTTCTTGCGATGTTCGAGCCGAGCGCCTCGCTGCCGGGCAGGGCATAGGGGGCGAACCCGACCTCTCCGCAGACGCGCCAGGCCGTCGGCAACAGCCTCGTGTCGGGCACCCTCCGGCAGATGCTGAAGGCGACCAGGGCGACGGGGTGGGCGTGGACGATCCCGCGGAGGTCGGGGCGGGCCTCGTAGATCGCCCGGTGGAACGGGAACTCGCTGGACGGGACGTGCGGCCCCTCGACCGTCCCATCGGGTCTCACGCACATGATGTCGTCTCGACGAAGGTTCCCCTTGTCCACCCTGGCCGGGGTGATCCAGATGGAGCCGTCGTCGTCCCGGATCGAGAGGTTGCCGCCGGACGTGGTCGTCATCCGGTAGCGATAGATCCGCTCCATCGTCCTCATGAGTTCGTCGCGGCCGTGGAGGAAGGCGCTGGGGCGGTCCATGATGGTGTCCCTCGGTGGTCCCCGGATTACACGCGACGGGCCGCCGCGGATCAATCGGAGAGGAGCCGGCGATGAGCGATTTGAAGGGCCGAGCGGCGGTGGTCACCGGGGCGAGCCGCGGCATCGGCCGGGCGATCGCCGAGGCATTGGCCCGCGAGGGATGCGACGTGGGCATCGGCTATCGGGCTCGCGAGGACGAGGCGCGAACGGTCGTCGAGGCGATCGAATCGCTCGGGAGGAAGGCCGTGGCGCTGCGGGCGGACGTGTCGTCGGCCGAGGACGTCGAGCGGCTCGCCCGAGAGGCCGCGTCGGCCCTGGGCCCGATCGAGGTCCTCGTGAACAACGCGGGCGTGGCCCATCCGATCGCGATCGACGCCCTGACGATCGAGGACTTCGACGCCGAGGTCGCCGCCAATCTCCGCTCGGCGTTCCTGGTCACCCAGGAGTTCCTGCCCGCGATGAGGGAGGCGCGATTCGGGCGCCTGCTGTTCGTCTCGTCGGTGGCGGCGCAGGTGGGCGGGGTGGTCGGCCCCCACTACGCGGCGTCGAAGGCGGGGCTCCACGGCCTGGCCCACGCGTATGCGGCCATCCTGGCGAAGGACGGGATCACCGCGAACGTCCTGGCCCCGGCCCTGATCGACACCGAGATGGTCCGCAACAACCCCAGGGCCCGGCCCGATCTGATCCCCGTCGGCCGGTTCGGGGCCGTCGAGGAAGCGGCCGAGCTGGCCGTGGCGATCCTTCGGAACGCGTACATGACCGGCCAGACCGTGAACATCAACGGGGGTTGGTACATGAGTTGAGGCGGGCCGGGGCCGGCCCGCCCGACCGGATCATGTGTTCACGAGGCGCGATTCCCCCTTGACCATCCGCCGGGTCATGATGGCGAAGTGGGTGTGCATGATGCACTTCCAGGCGAACTGGAAGAGGAGCCGAGGGGGGCGCCGGGCGGCGATCAGCTTGCGGAGCGACCGGGCGTAGGTCTTGCGGAACGGGCGGGTGCGGGGGTCGGTCCAGACCTTGGCGATCATGAAGAGGGCGGCGAAGATCGTCAGGGTCTGCATCTTCAGGTAGCTCAGCGGGCGGTTCCGCCTCAGCCATTTCATCTTGGCGTCGCCGATGGCCAGGCGGCCCTCGGTGAACAGGGCGTCGAACCGGGCGAAGTAGTTGTCGGCGTCGTAGAGGCGGTCCATGAGGTCCACCCAGCCGTCCCTCATGGCCTCGCGGGTCATGTTCAGGGGGATCACGTTGGTGGCGATCCTCGGGTCGTCGGCGGCGGCGTTGTCCAGGCGCCCCTCGGCTTCCAGGCGGTCGTACAGGGGCGTCTTGGGGATGGCCGAGAGCATGCCGGCCATCGCGCCGACGATCCGGGCCTTCTCCAGGAACTCGAACTGGCGGTCGAAGACGGTCTCGTCGTCGGCGTCGAACCCGACGATCATCCCGGCGTAGACCTCCAGGCCGGCGTCCTGGACCTTCTTCACGCGCTCGAGGATGCCCCCGCGAACATTCTGGTACTTCTTGGTCTCGCGGAGGGCCGCCTCGTCGGGGCTCTCGATCCCGATGAACACGGCGACCAGGCCCGCCTCGGCCATCAGGGTCAACAGCTCGTCATCCTCGGCCAGGTCGAGCGACGCCTCGGTGAAGAAGGCGACGGGATAGCCGTTCTGGTGCTGCCAGGCGATGATGGCGCGGAGGATCTCCTTGGCGGCCTTCTTGTTGCCGATGAAATTGTCGTCGACGAGGAAGATCATCCGGGCGCCGAGCTTCCTCTGGGCGTCGATCTCGGCGATCACCTGGGCGGCCGTCTTGATCCGGGGCTTCCGGCCGAAGATGACGATGATGTCGCAGAACTCGCACTGGAACGGGCAGCCTCGCGAGGTCTGGACGCAGCCCATCGCGTATTCCCGGTAGCGGACGAGGTCGTACCGGGGGATCGGCACCTTGGTCATGTCGGTCTTGTCGGCCTGTTCATAGCGATACTGGTGGAGGCCCTGCTTCCACTCCTCGAGGAACCTCGGCCAGGTCTCCTCGGCCTCGCCGATGAAGATGACGTCCACGAGGCCGTCGTACCAGTTCTCGGCGACGGTGATCCAGGGGCCGCCGACGATGGTGAAGATGTCCCGGGCGTGGAGCTCCATCAGGATCTCGCGCATCCGGTCGCGCTGGACGGTCATCCCGGTCAGGCCGACGATGTCGAAGGACTTGAGGGCCTCGTAATCGATGTCCTCGATGTTCTCGTCGATCAGGACGACCTCATGCTCGGGCGGCGTCAGGCCGGCGAGGACCGGCAGGGCCAGGACGGGCATGTTGGCCTTCTTGCCCAGCAGGGGCAGGCCGTGGTCCAGGCCCCAGAAGGATGTGGGGAATCGGGGGTTGATCAGGCAGATCCGGGCCATGGCGTCATCCCTCTCCTTGGGGGCCTCAGCGACCGATCGCGGATGGTCCGGGGGCGGGCCGGGCGTCGTCGGGGCAAGAAGACCCTTCTACCCCGAGAAGGGCCTTCAGGAGAAGAGGGAAGCACTCGTGGAACGTGAAGTCCGCGCCGGAATCCGAAGAATCGGCGAGATTTCCTCGCCCAGAACCCCGGGACGACCGGGACGATGGACCGAGTAGTGGGCAGTGGACCGAGCAGTGGGCAGTGGGCAGTGGGCAGTGGGCAGTGGGCAGGAGTCTTCGAGCTTCGCCCATCGTATTGTCTTCAAACTGCCCACTGCCCACTGCCCACTGCCCACTTTCTTGAACTAGTGATGCCCGTCCCCGGTCGGCTCGGGCTTGGCGTGGCCGTTGCCGTTGGCGAGCGGGTCGGTCCGGCGGCCGTCGTCGGCGACCCCGGGGGTCATCCGGCGGTCGGAGAACCACTGGATCACGTAATAGAACACCGGGGTGAGGAAGATCCCGAAGAACGTCACGCCGAGCATCCCGCTGAAGACGGCCGTGCCGAGCGTTCGCCTCATCTCGGCCCCGGCGCCGACGGAGAGCACCAGGGGGACGACGCCGAGGATGAACGCGAACGACGTCATCATGATCGGCCGGAGCCGGAGGGTGACGGCCTCGAGGGTGGCCTCCCGGGTGGGGACGCCCGCCTCTCGCCTCGCCTTGGCGAACTCGACGATCAGGATCGCGTTCTTGCACGCCAGGCCCACGAGCACGACGAACCCGACCTGGGTGAAGATGTTGATGTCCATCTTCGCCGACTGGACGCCCGCGATCGAGCACAGCAGGCACATCGGCACCACCAGGATCACCGCCAGGGGCAGCGACCAGCTCTCGTATTGCGCCGCCAGGACGAGGAACACGAGGACGACGGCCAGGATGAACACGTACATGGCCGTGCTGCCGGTCTGGAGCTGCAACAGGGCCAGCTCGGTCCACTCGGGCCTCATCGACGCGGGCAGCTCCCGGGCGACGACCGCATCCATCTGGCTGATGGCCTGGCCGGAGCTGGTCCCGACGGCCGGCTCGCCGTTGATCGCGGCGGCCGGGTACATGTTGTACCGCATCACGAGGACCGGCCCGGGCACGTCCTCGACGCTCGCCATCGTCCCCAGGGGGGACATCCCGCCCCTCTCGTTGCGGATCTTGAGCTGCTTGAGGTCCTCGATCTGCTTGCGGAAGTTCGCCCCCCCCTGGAGGTTCACCTGCCAGGTCCGGCCGAAGCGGTTGAAGTCGTTGACATACAGCGACCCGAGGTAGACCTGCAAGGTGTTGAAGACCTCGCCCATCGAGACGCCCATCGTCTTGACCTTGTCGCGATCGATGTTGAGGAAGAGCCAGGGCGTGTTGGCGCGGAAGCTGGTGAAGAGGTCGCGGAGGCCCGGGGTGCGCTCGGCCTGGGCGACGACGGCCTCGGCGTGCTTCTCCAGCTCGGCCAGGCCGAGGTCGCCGCGGTCCTCGATCACGATCTTGAACCCGCCGGCCGTCCCCAGGCCCTCGACCGGAGGCGCGCCGAAGACGTTCACCAGCCCGTCGGTGACCTGCTCCTGCAGGGTCGCCTTGAGCCGGGCCGAGATCGCGTCGCCGGAGAGCTCGGGCTTGTCCCGGTGGTGGAACTCGTCCAGCATCACGTACATCGAGCCATAATTCGGCGCGTTCGCGTTCAGGAGCAGCGACTGGCCGGAGATGGCGACGGTGTGGGCCACGCCGGGGATCTCGCCGGCGATCGCCTGGGCCTTGGCCATGACCCTCTGCGTGTGCTCGACCGAGGTGGCGTCGGGCAGGCGGACGTTGACCAGGAGATACCCCTTGTCCTGGCTCGGGATGAATCCGGCCGGGGTCTTCTGGAAGCCGTAATACGTCAGGTACAGCAATCCTCCGTAGCCGACGAGGATCAGCAGGCTGACCCTCAGCAGCCATCCCACCATCCGGGCGTAGACGCCCGTCGCCTTCTGGAACAGGTAGTTGAACAGGCGGAAGAACCCCGAGATCAGCCGGTCCAGGAGCGGCCCGACGACCCAACCGGCCACGCCCCCGGCCATCATCGCGAGCATCGCCGACGGCTCCGGGGCCCAGTCGGGATAGCGGGGCGGCCGGGCCACGTGGGGCGCGAGGAACGCCGAGAGGAACGCATAGCCGAGCCAGCCTCCCAGGAGCGCATAGGCCGGGCGGGGCAGGGCGTTGCTCGCCCCCGCGCTCCGGGGCCGGAGCAGCAGGGCGGCCAGCGCGGGGAGAGCGTCAGGCTGTTGAACGCCGAGATGAACGTCGAGATCGCGATCGTCAGCGCGAATTGCTTGAAGAACTGGCCGACGATCCCGCTGATGAACATGCAAGGGACGAACACGGCCCCCAGGACCAGGGCGATCGCGATGACCGGGCCCGACACGTCCTCCATCGCCTTGACGGTCGCGTCCCTGGGGCTCATCCCGTGCTCGATGTGGTGCTCCACCGCCTCGACCACCACGATCGCGTCGTCCACCACGATCCCGATCGCCAGGACCAGGCCGAACAGCGTCAGGTTGTTCAGGGAGAACCCGAACGCCGCCATCGCCGAGAACGTGCCGATCACGGCCACCGGCACCGCGATCAGCGGGATGACCGCCGACCGCCAGTTCTGCAGGAAGAGCAGGACCACCACGGCCACGAGGATCACGGCGTCCCGCAAGGTCTTGAAGACCTCCCGCACCGATTCGGTGATGAACGGCGTGGTGTCGTAGACGATCGCGTACTCCAGGCCGGGCTGGAAGTGGGACCGGAGCTCCTCCATCTTCTCGCGGACGAGCCGGGCGGTATCCAGGGCGTTGGAGCCCGGCCTCTGGTAGATCGACAGGGCGACGGACGGGCGGCCGTCGAGCGTGCAGGTCTGGTCATAGGCTTGCGCGCCCATCTCGACGTCGGCCACGTCCTTCAGGCGGACGATCCGGCCCTCGGGGTCGGTCTTGAGGATCATCTCCTCGAACTGCTCGGGGTCGGTCAGCCGGCCGAGCGTGCTCATGGTGTACTGGAAGACCTGGCCCTGGGGGACCGGCGGCTGGCCGATCTGCCCGGCGGCGACCTGGATGTTCTGCTGCTCGATCGCCGTGGAGACGTCGGTCGCCGTGAGCCCCCGGTAGGACATCCGGCCCGGGTCGAGCCAGATCCTCATGCTGAAGTCGCGCTGGCCGAGGTAGGTGATGTCGCCCACGCCCTGGATCCTCGCCAGCTCGTCGCGGATCTGGATCGTCGCGTAATTGCTCAGGTACAGGTTGTCGCGGGAGTTGTCGGGCGAGAAGAGGTTGACGATCATCAGCGTGCTGGGGGACTTCTTCTTGACCGTCACGCCGCGGCGCTTGACCAGCTCGGGGAGGATCGGCTCGGCCAGGCTCACGCGGTTCTGCACGAGGACCTGGGCCATGTTCAGGTCCACGCCGAGCTTGAACGTGACGGTGAGGGTGTACATGCCGTCGTTGGTGCATTGCGAGGACATGTACATCATGTTCTCGACGCCGTTGACCTGCTGCTCGATGGGCGCGGCCACGGTGTCGGCGACGACCTTCGAGTTGGCCCCCGGGTAATAGGCGGAGACCTCGACGGTCGGCGGGGTGATCTCGGGGTACTGGGCGACCGGGAGCGACCCGACGGCGATCCCGCCGCCCAGGGTGATCACGATCGAGAGCACGGCGGCGAAGATCGGTCGGTCGATGAAGAACTTCGAGAACATCGGCGGCCCTCTCTCACTTCTGCTCGACGAGCTCGGGGGTGGAGGCCGGCCCTCGGCCGATCTCGGGGTCCACGGCCTTCTTCTTGGGGGGAGTCTGGGCCATCCGGCGGGCGGCCCGGACCATCGACGGCACCGCCAGGATCAGGGCGCCACCCCCAGGGTCACCGCGTACAGGGCGACCCGCGCGGCCAGGCGGACCTTTCGGGACCTCAGCAGGCTCGTCTCGCCCAGCCTCTCGATCACGAAGAAGAACACCGGCGTGAGGAAGATCCCGAACAGGGTCACGCCCAGCATCCCGCTGAAGACCGTCGTGCCCAGGGTCCGCCTCATCTCGGCACCGGCCCCCTTGGAGAGCAGCAGGGGCAGGACGCCGAGGATGAACGCGAACGACGTCATGATGATCGGCCGGAGCCGCAGCGTGCAGGCGTCCAGGGCGGCCTGGCGGGGCGACTCGCCGGCATCCCGCCTCTGCTTGGCGAACTCGACGATCAGGATCGCGTTCTTGCTCGCCAGGCCGACGAGCACGACGAACCCGATCTGCGTGAAGATGTTGATGTCCTGCTTCGCCACCCACACGCCCATCACGGCGCTCAGCAGGCACATCGGCACCACCAGGATGATCGCCAGGGGGAGGCCCCAGCTCTCGTATTGCGCCGCCAGGACGAGGAAGACCATCACCACGGCCAATCCGAAGATCTTCATGGCCATGTTGCCGGCCTGGAGCTCCAGGTACGCCAGCTCGGTCCACTCGTAGGCCATCGACGGGTTCAGGCCCCGATCGGGGTCCTCGGCGAGCCTCTCCATCGTGGCGATGGCCTGGCCCGAGCTGACCCCGGGGGCCGCCGCCCCGTTGATCGGCGCCGCCGGGTACATGTTGTAGCGGGTGAGGACCAGCGGCCCGTTGACCTCCTCGACCTTCGCCACCGCGCCCACGGGCACCATGTTGCCGTCGGAGTTGCGGACCTTCAGCCTCTGGACGCTCTCGATCGTGTTGCGGTAGCTCTGCTCGGCCTGGACGATCACCTGCCACGTCCGGCCGAAACGATTGAAATCGTTCACATAGAGCGAGCCGAGGTTGATTCGGAGCGTGTCGAAGAGGTCGCGGAGCAGGACCTTCTTGGTCATGCAGGCGGCGCGGTTCACGTCCACGAAGAGCTGGGGGACGTTGGCGCGGAAGACCGAGGCGAGGCCGACGATCGCGGGGTTGGACTTGGCCAGGGCGGCGACTTCCTCGGGCGTCTTGCCCCGGACGTCGATCCTGGGGTCGGGGACGTTGCGGGCCTGATCGACGAGGTTCTCGGTCTCCTGCTGGAGGACGAGGTTCTCGGCCTGGGCCTGGGTCAGCCGCTCCATCGTGGGTTGCTGGGGGGCGTCGAACTGGTCGCCGGGGCGCCTGGGGACGGGCTTCGCCGGCGGGGGGGGCCCGCCCCCCTTCTTCGCCTTCAGGTCGCTCGCCGAGACGTCCCCGCGACGCTCGATCATGAGCTTGAACCCGCCGGCCCGGCCCACCCCGCGGACCGGGGGAGGCCCGAGGACCGCGAACATCGCCTCGGGCACCTGCGCCGCGAACCTCGCCGTCAGCTCCTTGGCGATGGTGTCGCTGTCCTGGGCGAACGGGACCCGCTCCGTGACCTTCTTGCCCGACTTGTCCAGGACCGGCTTGCCGTTCTTGAGGACCGGCCTCTCGATCCACTTCGACTCCCGCCGCTCGTCGAACGGCTCCAGGATCACGAACATCGAGCCGAAATTCGACCCGTTGGCGCTCAGCAGGAGCGATTGACCGGCGATCACCTGAGTATGCTTCACGCCGGGGACCGTGCGGGCGATCCCCTCGGCCTTGTCCATGACCTTCCGGTTCCACTCGTCGGCCGTCGCGTCGGGCGACTGGACGTTGACGAGCAGGTACCCCATGTCCTGGCTCGGGATGAACCCGGTGGCCGTGTGGTTCAGGCCGTAATAGGTGTAGTAGAGCAGCCCGCCGTAGCCCGCCAGCACCAGGACCGCCGCGCGGAGCAGCCAGCCCACGGCCCTCGTGTAGCCGCCGGTGGCGAGCTTGAACGCGGCGTTGAACAGGCGGAAGAAGCCCGAGAGGACGCGGTCCAGGATCGGCCCGAGCACCCAGCCGAGGATCGCCCCGGCCCCCACGCTCGCCGAGAACGCGATCCACCACCGCGAATCGGCGGACGCCGTCAGGTGCCCCCACCGCAGCGCCTTGATCACGAGCGGTTCGGTCCGCGCGACCAGCAGCTCATACCCCGCGAACCCCAGGCCCGCCGAGTAGGCGACCCGGGGCAGGACGGCCCGGCCGCCGTGCCCCTTCGGCTTCAGGAGCAGGGCGGCCAGCGCGGGCGAGAGCGTCAGGCTGTTGAACGCCGAGATCACCGTGGAGACCGCGATCGTCAGCGCGAATTGCCGGAAGAACTGGCCGACGATCCCCGTGATGAACGCGCACGGCACGAACACCGCCGTGAGCACCAGGCCGATGGCGATGACCGGGCCGGAAACCTCGTCCATCGCCTTGACGGTCGCGTCCCTGGGGCTCATCCCGTGCTCGATGTGGTGCTCCACCGCCTCGACCACCACGATCGCGTCGTCCACCACGATCCCGATCGCCAGGACCAGCCCGAACAGAGTCAGGTTATTCAGGGAGAACCCGAACGCCGCCATCGCCGCGAACGTGCCGATGATCGCCACCGGCACCGCGATCAGCGGGATGACCGCCGACCGCCAGTTCTGCAGGAAGAGCAGGACCACCACCGCCACGAGCAAGATCGCCTCGCGCAACGTCTTGAAGACCTCGCCGATCGACTCGCGGATGAACGGGGTGGTGTCGTACCGGACCTCGTAATCCACCCCGGGCGGGAATTCCTTCTTCATCTCCTCCATCTTGGCCTTGATGATGTCGGCGGTGTCCAGCGCGTTGGCGTCGGGGAGCTGGAAGATGGCGAGGCTCATCGCGGGGCGGGTGTTCACGCGGCTGCTGATGTCTTGATTCTTGGCCCCCATCTCGACCCGGGCCACGTCCCGGAGCCGGACGACCCGGTTGTCCTGGCCGGTCTTGACGATGATCCTCTCGTACTGCTCGGGCTCGGTCAGGCGGCCCAGGGTGCTCAGGGGGACCTGGAGCTCCTGGCCCTTGGGGACCGGCTGCTGGCCGATCTGCCCGGTCGCGACCTGCAGATTCTGCTCGCGGAGGGCCCGGACGACGTCGCCGGCCTGCATGTTCCGGGCGGCGAGCCGGTCCGGGTCGATCCAGACCCTCATGCTGTAGTCGCGCTGGCCCAGCATCCGAACTTCGCTGACGCCCGGGAGCCTCGCCAGCTCGTCCTTGAGCTGGATCAGGGCGTAATTGCTCAGGTAGAGCTGGTCGCGGGAGTTGTCCGGCGAGGTCAGGGCCACCGCCATGAGGATGTCCGGCGACTGCTTGCGGACGTCCACGCCGGTCTGCTTCAGGACGTCGGGGAGCTGGGGCAGCGCCAGGCTGACCCGGTTCTGCACCAGGACCTGGGCCAGGTTCAGGTCGATCCCGTGCCGGAAGGTGACGGTCAAGTTGTACGAACCGTCATTCGTACATTGCGAGGACATGTACATCATGTTGTCCACGCCGTTGACCTGCTGCTCGATCGGCGTGGCGACGGTCTCGGAGACGACCAGCGCGTTGGCCCCGGGGTAGGTGGCCGTCACGGAGACCGTCGGCGGGGCGATCTGCGGGTACTGCGCGATCGGCAGGTTGAACAGCGCGATCCCGCCGGCCAGGGTGATCACGATCGAGAGGACCGAGGCGAAGATCGGGCGGTCGATGAAAAATCGCGAGATCAAGGGCCGAGCTCCGGGAAGGGGCCGGGGCGTCTCACACGGGGGAGGACCGGGGCGGGCCGCGCGGGGGGATCGCGGCCGGTTCGAGAGGCCGACGCCGACGCGTCGGGAGGCGATCAGGAGGCCGGGGCGGGCTTCTTCTCCTCCGCCGGCTTCTCCCCGGCCGGCTTGGCCTCGTCCCGGGCCTTCCCCGGGGCCCCGGACCGGGAGGACTCGGTCCCGGCCGGCCGGGGGTCCACCTTCAGCTTCGGCTTGACCCTCTGGAGGCCGCTGACCACGACCCGCTCTCCCGGCTTCAACCCCGAGTTGATGGCCCGGAGGCCGCCGGGATTCAGGCTGCCGACCTCGACGATCCGGTACTCGACCTCATCCTTGCCGTTGACCACGTACAGGAACTTCCGCCCCTGGTCGGTGCCCAGCGCCTTCTCGGGGACGAGCACGGCCTCGTGGGGCCGCCCCACCGGCAGGCGCACTTTCATGTACATCCCGGGAGACAGGCCCCTCGGCTTGTTCTCCTCGCCGGGCCGCTTCGCGTTGGGGATCGTGGCCCGGACGCGGAGGGTCCCGGTGCTGGGATCGAGCCGGTTCTCGCTGAAGTCGATCGATCCCTGGTGGGGGAAGCCGCTGTCCTCGGACAGGGCCCCGTAGACCGGCACGGTCGCCTCCTGGCGGGACTCCATCTTCCCCTCGCGGATCATCTTGCGGATCTTCTGGACGGTCCTCTCGTCGATGTCGAAGTAGACATAGATGGGGTCCAGCGCCACGATGGTGGTCAGCGGGGTGTCGTCGGCCTTGACGAGGTTCCCCGGGTCGACCTGCCGGCGGCTGGCCAGGCCGGAGATCGGCGCCAGGACCCTGGTGAAGTTCAGGTTGAGCTTGGCCAGGTCGCGATTGGCCCGCGCGATCCCCACCGCGGCGCCGGCCTCGGAGTAGTCGCCGGCCACCTGGTCGTATTCCTGGCTGCTGAGGACCTCGCGGCCCTTGAGGCTCCGGGCCCGGTTGAAGTCGCGGGTGAGCTTGTCGTAATGGGCCTCGGCCTGGTTCACCGCGGCCTCGGTCCGGGCGACCTCGGCGGCGTACTGCCTCGGGTCGATCTCGAAGAGGACCTGGTTCTCCTTGACCTCGTCGCCGTCCTTGAAGTTGATCTTGTCGAGGTAGCCGGAGACCCGCGACCGGACCTCGACGGTCCGATAGGCGGCGGTCTGGCCGACGAATTCCTCGAAGTCGCTCACGGTGTCGGTCGTCGGCACGTCCACCAGGACGACCGGGGGGGGCGGAGGGCCCGCCGCCGGCGGCTGGACGTTGCAACCGACCAGGCTCAGGGCCGGCAGCACCAGCCCGAGGGCCCGGCTCGCCCCTCGGGCCGTCCACCGTCGTCCGATCGCAAGACGCATCGCTGGGGATCTCCTGGGGAAGCGCCCGTCGGGGGCCGGGCTTCGGGCGGGTTCGTGGGATCGTCGGCCTTATTCGGGAGGGGGGGCGTCGGCGGGGGCGTCGGTCCGGGCCCTCTCCGCCTCGCTCAGGATGCCCCGCAACACCACGTCGAGGATCTCGTCGGCCTGCTCGGCCGTGGATTTGGTCTGGCCGTTGAAATAGTTGACGAAGACCGTCCCATACAGGAGCTGGCCGACGACGTCCGAGATCCGCTCGGCCGACATCCGCCGGAGCCTCCCCTGCTCCATCATCGAGCGGTACAAGTCCCGCCACTGGCGGACGTTCCGCTCCCGATGCTCGAAATACGTCGGCCGCTTCCGGTCGCGGAACAGGGCCCGCTCCTGCATCAGCAGCTCGACGACCTCCGGGTGTTGCTCGAAGAATTCGAGGTAGGTGCGGACCCCGACGGCGATCCGTTCCAACGGGTCGTCCACGCCGTCCAGCGCCGCCTCCTGGAACTCGCGGAGCCGGAGCATCCCCCGGTCCACGGCCGCCAGGAACAGCTCGCGCTTGCTGGCGAAGTGGCGGTAGAGCGTCCCCTTGCCCACCCCCAGCCGGCAGACCAGCCTCTGGGTGTCGGCGTCGTTGAAGCCATGCTCGGCGAACAGGGCCGTCGCGGCGTCCAGGATCTCCTGACGACCGCACGAGCCCCGATCCCCCACCTTCTCCCCGGTCGTCTCCGCCACCGAATCCCTCCCCGCCACCGGACTGACTGGTCAGTCCAGGGGGATTCTAGCGCCGAGTCAAGGGATTGCGCGGATTTCTCCCGGAAGACGGCTGGGGCCCGTCCCGCGGGGGATCGTTCAGGGCTTCCGCCCGGACCGCCACCGACGGCCCACCCGGGCGGGGGATGGATCCTCGTCGGCCGGGCCGAGGATCATGAGGAGCGATTCGGTCAGGGCCCGGGGCAGGTGCCGTGCCGAGGATCGGAGCCGGGACCGGCCGGTCAGGTCGCCGTGGCCGCACTCCAGGACGCCGAGATTCGTCCCGAAACCGGGCAGGGACTGGTCCTCGACGGCCACCAGCCCGTCGTTGGGCCCGACGCAGAAGCTCAAATACAGCCCGGTGATCCGGCGGAACAGGCCGTGGCCGTCGGGCGGGCAGGCCGAGGCGAGGAAGAACGTCCTGGGCCCGACGATCGGCACCGCCCCGGCGCGGTCGGCCAGCCGCTTCGACCAGAACGCGCGGGACTCGGACCGGGTCAGGCCGACCATCCCCCCGTGCCTCCCCTTGCGGACGAACCGCCGCTCGACCCCGGCGATCACCCGGGCGAGGACGCGGAGCCTGGCCGGCATCCTCGGGTCGAGCTCGGCCCCGTCCCCCCCGAGATAATCGGCCAGCGCGGACCCGCCGAACGGCCCCTGGATCAGGAACAGCGCCTCGACCCGGTCGCGGACGAACCCGGGATGGTCCAGGGCGAACGCCAGGGCGTCGCATGCCCCCCGGCTATGGGCGATCACCACCAGGCGCTGGGGCCCTCGGCGGCGATCGCTTCGAGCCGGTCCCGGACGGCCGCCTCGTTCTCCTCCGAGGTCTCCCGCGAGCTCGGGAAGACGAAATGGATGTGCTTTCGAGGGACGCCCCGCTCGCGAAGCTCCCGGGCGTTCTCCGAGAAATACCCCGAGACACCCGCCCCGCCGAACCCGCCCACGAACACGTAGCGGAACCGTCGGGCGTTCCTCGCCACGGACGGGGGCACGTCCAGGTTCCCATCGCGGGCCGATTCGAACAGGGTCCGAAACGATTCCGACGAGATCGCCGGCGCCTGGGCCGACGGCCCATCGGCCAGGCCGACGGAAACGGCCAACCAGAGCGAGAACGCGACCATCGGAGGGGCCTCCCTGCGAACGAAACCGATCCCGGCCATCCCCTCCCAGCCTAAGCCGACTCGCTCCGGGCCGCAAGCGCCGGGTGCCTTTCACACACCCGACGGGTGGCCCATCCCCACCCTGGCCAGCAGCTTCGCCCCGGCGTCCTTGGCGAGATCGACGGCCCCGCCGACCCTCGCCACCGAGGCCCGGAAGATCGCCCTGGAGATCCTGGAGGTGCCCTCGGAGACGATCCCGCCGAGCATCTTCGCCGCTTCGGCCGTCGCGGCCCGCCGCAACGCCGACCTGGGCACCTCGGTCGTCGCCGCGCAGTACCTCCGGGCGATCATCCCCACGCGGAGCGTCAAGAAGGCGTTGGCGCTGCCGCTCAGGACGCAGTTCGCCAGGATCGTCCCGGCGACGTGGAGCCCCGGGACGCTCGCGCCCAGGGACCCGATGGCCGACGACAGGATCGGCTCGACCCCTTCGGCCAGGTCGAGGTCTTGCATCTCGCCCGCGAGGAACGCGGTGCCGGCCACGTTGGCGTAAAGGCCCGTCATCTCCCGAACTGTCGGCCTCTGATGGTACAGATGGGCGATCTTCCAGACCATCTTCGTCTGCGCCGCCAGGACGAGAAATCCGTCGAGCCGACCGCTCTGCGAGACCGCCGTGGCCAGGAATACGCTCGACGCCGCCTCCCGGACGATCGCATCGGATTTCGTCGAAAGGACTTGCAACGCCTCCTCGATCTGACCGCGATCGGCCAGACTCCGGCCGGCCAGCAGAGGATTCTCGGCCAGACGGCCGCCCAGGGCCTTCAAATGGGCGTCGAACTCCGGCCCGGAGGCCTCGGCCGGCGGGACGAGCGCCCCGGGGAGCCGGAAGAACAGGACGATCGGCACCCCGACACACGCCCCATAGGCCGAGACCAGGGTCCAGAGCGTGATCGTGCCGAGCGTCGGGTCGACCGATCGGGCCAGCTCGACCACGCCGACGGTCTGGTTCACGACCACCACGCCGAACGTCAGCAAGACGCCCCCGCCGAGGAGGAACGTCGCGAGGCGAAGGGTCCGGCTCATGGCGAAAGGGCCTTCCGGGTCCATCGGGAGGGGCGGGGACGAACGCTCATGGGTTGTTCGTCGCCCGCGCCTCATTCTTGACCGAAAACGCCCGGATCACTTACTTCAGGGGACGCCCCTGGATCGGCTGGCCGTCGGTGGTGAGGATCTGGAAGTGATGGATTCCGGGCTTCGAGGGGTCGCGGAACGTCCAGACGATCTTCTTGTCGGGCGAGACCTCGGTGAGCCTCACGTCGTCGCCCTGGGCGTGGTGGCTGGTGATCACGGTGTCGCCGTTGGGGAGCCTCTGGACCCCGCAGGCGTCGTTGATCGGTCGGCCGGGGAGGTCGTCGTTGGTCACTTGCCAGACGGTCTTGCCCTTCGGGTCGACCTCGATCACCAGGTTGCCCAGGGTGCAGCCGATCAGGGTGTTCCCGTCGTCGAGCCGGATCGCGGTGAACGGCATGTCGGGCGTCTTGACCTCCCAGACGACCTCCCCCTTGGCGTCGTACTCGCGGACCACCTTATCCAGCAGTTGCGGGACGAGGTAATGGCCGTTGGCGAGCTTCCGGGCCATCCGGGTCTGGAGGTGGTGGTCCTTGGTCTGGGCCTTCAGGGGGACTTCCAAGGTCGGCTTGCCCTGGGCGTTCAGCTCGATCAATCGAGGATGGTCGCCGGCCTCGGAGAGCAAGACGCCGCCCCCGGGCAGGGGCTGGACGGTGTTGACCTCCGATTGCGTCCCCTTGTACTGGAGGACGATCGTCCCATCCCTGGCCAGCTCGACCACGCCCCCGCCGGGGAACTCCGCGCTCTTGTTCACGGCGAGGAGGACGACGCCATCGGGCAAGACCCAGCCGTCTCTTGAGGCATACGGGAAGGTTTTCGTGACGTTCCCGGCGTCGTCGCGAAGGTACGTGGCCCCTCCGCAGGCGAGGAACGCGTGGGTGACCTTCGGCGGCGGGTCGTCGGCCCGGGGGGTGGCGAGGGTGGCGAGCAAGAGGGCCGCGATTCGGGAGAGGATCGGCATGGTGGGGCCTCGTTGGGGTTCATCGGGAAAACGTTCATCCTTCGCCCAGGGCCCGGTGGATGAACTGGACGACGATCGAGCCTTCGCCCACGGCCGAGGCCACGCGCTTGACCGACCCCGAGCGGACGTCCCCGACGGCATAGATCCTCGGCACGCTCGTCTCGAAGAGGGTCGGCCGCTTGCCCGAGGGCCAGTCGGCGGGGTCGAGGGCCTCGGGCGGGATGTCGGGCCCGGTGCGGACGAACCCCTTGTCGTCCAGGAGGACGCAGCGGGACACCCATCCGGTGCAGGGCCTCGCGCCAATGAAGAGGAACAGGCTGGTGACGTCCAGGTCCGCCGTCGTCCCCGCTTTCCGGTCCGCGACCTGCACGGCCGAGAGGCAGCCCTCGTCGTTGGCCACGAGCCCGACGACCTCGGAACATCCGTGGACGTGAATATTCGGCGCCTCGTCGATCCGGCGGATCAAGTACCGCGACATCGTCTCGGAGAGGTCGGGCCGCCGGATCAGGATATGGACCGATTTGGCCTTCCTCGAGAGATAGACGGCCCCCTGCCCGGCCGAGTTCCCCCCGCCGACGAGCGCCACGTCCTGCCCGGCGCAGAGGTCGGCCTCCATCGCCGAGGCGCCGTAATAGATCCCGCACCCCTCGTATTTCTCGGCCCCGGGCACGTCCAGACGCTGGTACTTCGCCCCGGAGGCGATCACGATCGAGCGGCCCTTGACCTCCCGGCCGTCGGAGAACGTGACGGTGTACAGCCCGCCGGACCGGCCGAGCTTCGCCGCTTCCACCGGGTTCGCCAGGCGGGTGCCGAACTTCTGGGCCTGGACGAACGCCCTCTGGGCCAGGTCGTGGCCGGAGATCCCCGTGGGGAAGCCCAGGTAGTTCTCGATCTTCGAGCTCGTCCCGGCCTGGCCGCCGAAGCCCAGGGCGTCCACGGCCATGACCGACAGCCCTTCCGACGCCGCATAGACCGACGCCGCCAAACCCGCCGGGCCTCCGCCGACGACGATCACGTCGCACGGCGCCTCCTGATGGACCACGTCGAAGCCCAACGCGGCGGCGATCGCGGAATCGGGCGGGTTCCGGTACACGTCCTTGTCGCGATGGAGGACGATCGGCGTCTCCTCGACCTTCACGCCCAGGTGTTCCAAGAGGGCGGCGGCCCCGGCGTCTTCTTCCAGGTCGAGGAAGGTGAACGGCTGGCTGTTCCGGGTGAAGAACTCGCGGATGCGGTGGGTGTCCCGGCTGTACCGCGAGCCGATCACCTTGGCGGTCCCGTACCCCCCTTCGATCAGGCGGGACCGGCGAATCAGGAAGGTCCGGAGGATCAAATCGCTGAGCTCGGAATCCTCGACGACGACCCTCTGGAGCTGCTGGGGGGAGATCCGCAGGACCTCGCCGTCCTCGGCGGTCCGCGCCTGGACGACGGCGGCGCGGCCGCTGAGCGTCGAGAGGTCGCCGATGAACTGGCGGGCGTCGGGCCGGACGACCACGCGGAAGCCCTCGGCCACGTACTGGCGGATCTCGACCGCGCCCGAGAGCACGACGAAGAAATCAATCGTCGTGTCCCCCTCGTCGAACAGGAGGTCCCCCTCGCGGATCGCCTGCCGGGTGGCATACGGCTCCAATCGGGCGATCTGCTCGGCCGACAGCCGGGGGGAAATCTCGGACGATCCGTCCTCCGTGGCATCCACCATCGCGGGAACTCCGTCGGGATCGGGCGGGAGGCCGATGGCCGGAATGTAGCAAAACGCAGTGGGCAGTGGGCAGTGGGCAGTGGGCCGTGGGGACTGCTATAGTCGCGACACCATCCCCGTCTCCTTCTCTCGGAGGCCCCCTCATGAGCGATTCGATCGACCTGGACCGCCGAGGATTCCTCGGCGCCTCGGCCCTGGCCGGGCTCTCGGCGATCTCGGCGCCGCGATCGGCCTTGCAAACCGTGACCGTCGGCATCATGGGCACCGGGGGCCGGGGGATGGAGCATGCGGCGCAGTTCGCCGCGATCCCCAACGTCGAGGTGGCGTACGTCTGCGACGTCGATTCGAGGAGGACCGCCCAGGCGGCCGAGGCCATCACCAAGGCCGGCGCGAAGGCCCCCAGGGGCGTGACCGACTTCCGCAAGATCCTCGATGACAAGTCCGTCGACGCCCTGGTCGTGGCCACCTGCAACCACTGGCACGCCCCGGCGGCGATCCTCGCGTGCGTCGCGGGCAAGCATGTTTACGTGGAAAAACCGTGCAGCCACAACCCCCGGGAGGGCGAGGTCCTCGTGGCGGCGGCGAGGAAGCATGACCGCGTCGTCCAGATGGGCAACCAGCGGAGGAGCTGGCCCATGATGAAGGAGGCCATCGAGAAGGTCCGCAACGGCGCCATCGGCCGGGCCTACTACGCCCGGTGCGGCTACTACAACTCCCGAGGTTCGATCGGCCTCGGCAAGGAAGTGCCGGTGCCGACCTGGCTGGACTTCGACCTCTGGCAGGGCCCGGCGCCGAGGCAGCCGTATCGGGACAACATCCTCCACTACAACTGGCACTGGTTCTGGGACTGGGGCAACGGCGAGCTCGGCAACAACGGCGTCCATTCGCTGGACGTCTGCCGATGGGGCCTGGGCGTCGATTTCCCGGTGAAGGTCTCCAGCGGAGGGGGCCGGTATCGCTACCGGGACGACCAGCAGACGCCCGACACCCACAACGTCCTCTTCGAGTTCGACGACCGCAAATCGATCGCGTGGGAGGGCCTCAGTTGCAGCCCGGAGAGGCCGGGGCTCTCCGTCTTCGAATCGGTCTTCCACGGCGAAGACGGCGTGCTCGCCCTGGCCGATCGCGGCTACACGATTTTTGACAAGAAAGGCAAGCCGGTCGAGACGTTCAAGGGCCGGGGCGGAGACGCCGAGCACCGCGCCAACTTCCTGGCGGCGATCCGGGGTGAGGCGAAGGCCAACAGCGAGATCCTCGAGGGCCACAAGTCCACCCTGCTCTGCCATTTAGGCAACATCGCCCAGAGGACCGGCCACACCCTGGCCTGCGACCCGAAGGACGGCCACATCCTCGACGACCCCAAGGCCCAGGCCCTGTGGACGAGGGAATACGCCAAGGGCTGGGAAGTCGAAGCGTAGGGTGCATGAAATGCACCGACCACGCGGCCGAAGGCCGCCCGCCATCCCCTCTTCGATTGGCTTCGTTTCGGAAGCGAGAGAGGATGAGGCAGGCGGCCTCCGGCCGTCGCATCGTTGGTGCAATTCATGCACCCGACTTGATGGGCATCACGATCTTCTTGTCGGCGCAATCCTTGAGCAGGGCCTGGGCCTCGTCGGTCTTGCCGGAGAGGACCAGGGCCCAGTACGAATCCAGGGCGATGGGGGGCTCTTCGGGTTGAGCCTGCGGTCGATCTCCCGGCCGATCCGCGAGTCTTCCCGGGCCAGGGAGGCCCGGGCGGCGTCGGTCGGGGGATCGCCGGCGAGGAGGACGATCCAGGCCCAGGGGCTCAGGCCGTCGGGGGTCTTGCCGGCCGCCTCGGTCAGGAGGGACCGGGCCCGGCGGACGTCCGGCTCGTCCTTCGCCCTGTCTCGGAGAGGCCCGGGCTGGGAGAGGGCCACGGCCAGGAGCCTCGACCGGTCCACCGTCTTGCCCGAGCCCGCGACCAGCTCGGCGTAGGCCGGCTCTCGGGCCTCCAGGGCCTTGCTCGCCCGGAATGTCAGGGCGCGGACCAGCGCGTACCGGGAGGCCACGGAGGGGGACTCGGCGAACGCGCGCTCGGCCAGGGTGACCACGGCGTCGGGATCGACCGGAAGGCCGAGGAAGTCGGCGTTGATCTTCGCCTGGACGAGCTCGACGGCCGCCACCGCCCGGGTGACCGCTCCCGGGTGACCCTTGACCCGATCGAAGGTCGCCCCGGCCCGCGATTCGGAGGCCTTGGCCTGGGTCTTCAGCTCCTCGGCGTTCTTGCCCGAGAGGAAGTCGGCGAGCTGGGCCTCCTGTTCGGCCAGGTCGAGCTCGACCCCGGCCAGGCGGTCGGCCAGCGCCTTCAATGCGGGGACGTCGCGGAGGAACTCGTCGATCTCCGCGGCCTGCTCGTAGGAGTGGGACCGTCGAGGGGCCAGGAGCATGGCGCGGTCGAGCAGGGCCCGGGCCCGGACGATCCCCGGATTGGTCTTCACGGCTTCCCTGAGGGGCATCCAGCCCGCCTCGTCGTCGGAGAGGTAGCCGAGGAGCTCGAAGCCGGGGCGGTCCTTCAGCACCTTCAGGTCGATCCGATCGCCGATGACTTCCGCCAGGGACGCCCAGAGGAGCTGCGCCGCCGCGTTGCCCACCAGCAGGCTGTTCTTGGCTCGAGGGCGATGGCCCGATCCATCTTCTGGCGGCCGAGCTCGAAGTCGGCCTTCTGGCCGGTCAGGCGGAACAGCTCGAAGCAGACCAGGGCCGCGTTGTTCAGGGTGCCCACCCCCTCGGGCGCCCGGTCGTAGTCGGCCACGCATTCGCGGAACCGGGAGATGGCCTCGTCGTCCCGGCCGTCGCGGAGGGCCTGGCGGCCCAGGGCCTCGGTCAGATGGACCTTGACCTCGGCCCGGTTCGGGTCGCCCTTGCGATACCAGGCGATCTGCTCGTCGAGGTCGCGGGTCAGGATCGCGCGGGCCATCGCCGCGGCGCTCTTCTCCTCGGGCTTGTTGGCCTTGTTGAACGCCTCCTCGGCCAGGGCCTTGGCCTCGGTCTCGCTGCCGACCTCCCGGAGCAGGGTCGAGACCGACATTAGCGACGGGAAGCTCCGCCCCTTGGACTCCAGGACCTCGTCGAACAGCGTCTTGCCCTCGGCCGGCTTGCCCAGCCAGTAATCGACCTGGCCGAGGCTCAGCCGCAGGGCGTCGGACTCGCCGGCCACGCCCTGGACCCCCCGGAACATGGCCTCGGACTCCTCCAACGCCTTGCGGCGGGCCGCCGGGTCGGTCGTCCCCCGGGCTTTTTCCAGGAGGATCATCCCGAGGTCCAGCGCGACCGGGACGACCTTCGCCTGGCGGCCCAGCTCCTCCACGGCCGAGGCCACCCCCGGGTCGGCCTTCAGACGGGTCTCGGCGAACTCCCGGACCATCCGGTTCTTCTCGGCGTCGGTCGCGGCGTTGAAGGCGGCATAGTTGAACCCCGGGGCCATCCCGGTGGTGAGCTCCTGCCGGAGCCGATCCTGGGCCGCCTTCTCGGCGTTTTCCAGCGCTTTCTGGGCGGCCTGGAGCCGGGGCAGCCTCGCCTCCGCATAGGGCCGGAGCATCTCCAGGGCGCCGTCGGTGTCCCCGTCCTTCAGGAAGATCTGGCCGAGGACCCGCGCCGCCTCGCTCGGGCCGAGCCGCCCGCGGAAGGGCATCAGCAGGGCCCGGCCCGGGCCGAATTCCCCTCGTCGGCCTCCATCTCGGCCAGGGCCGAGGTGAGCTCGGGGTTCTTCGGGTCCTGTGCCACCACCTTCTCCAGGAGACCCCGCTTGGCCCGGCTCAGGACGTCGCGATCCCCCGGCATGGTCCCCACGACTTCCAAAAGCGCCAGGGCCCCCTTGGGATCGGTCGCCGCCTGGCGATCGGCCAGCGCCAGGCCCTTCTGGAACAGCTCCGGGGCCGGGATCGTGATGCGGCCAAACTTCTGGACGTCCAGGATCGTGCGGAACGCCTTCGCCGACTCCTCGGCCGGCGCCGAGGCCATCGGGCCTTCGAGCAGGCCCTTGAGCTTCCCCGCGGCGTCGGATGCCTTCTCGCTCGACCCGATCGCGACCTCTCGGTACAGGTTCGCCGCTTTCCCGATCTGCCCGGCCTTCGCCAGGGTGTCCGCCTCGTCGAGCTTCTGGCCGGCGACGTAGTCCGGCGACTTCGTGTGCGAGTCCCAGGCCGAGACCCCGCCCAGGATCACCGCCCCCAGCAGGATCAGCAGGCCCCACGCCTTGGCGAACGCCGACAGCGGCTCCTTGCCCAGGAAATACCAGCCCCCGCCCGGGGCCTTCGCCACCCGATACGCCCCGATCGCCAGGATCGGGACGAACACGATGCAGAGGCAGTGCGTCTTGACGAACGTCCCGGTCTCGGGGTCGTGGTCCCGCCCGCCGTACATCCCCAGGCCACACCCGTTGACCCGGATCAGCCAGGGAGCCGACCGGATCGGCCGGAGGTTCGGGAACTTCGGCTCCTCCTCGTTCATCGCCATGACGGCCTCCGCTCCGCTCCACCCCGTCCGCTCGACCGACCCGGAACACCTCCCCGGGATCTCGGCGGACTATCTTGATGGATGTGCGCGGCCGTTTCCAGGGTTCATCGAAAGATCATCGATTGCGGGGGAGGGACCGAAACGCATTGCATCCTCGTAGGGCAGGCCTCGGCCTGCCGTCCCCAGCAGGGCCCCGGCAGGCCGAGGCCTGCCCTACGAGGGGATTCGCGATCAGGTCAGGTCGTTCAGAGGCCCGGCCCCGCAGAAATTCGGGTTGCCGAACTTCTCGATCCGGTGATCCATCCCGTGGGCCAGGGCCAGGAGGAGCCGGTTGTGCGGCACCTTCCGGTACTTCAGCGACCGGCCCATTTTGAAGTCCATCCCGTTGCCCACGAGCACCCAGGGGATGTCGTCCAGGGTGTGCGAGTTCCCCTTGCCCAGCTCGTTGGTCCAGACGATCAGCGTGTTGTCCAGGAGCGACCCGCCGCCGCCGGGCTCGGGCGTCTCGGCCAGCCTGCCGGCGAGGTAGGCCAGCTGCTCGGCGTACCAGTGGTTGATCTTCGTGAGCTTCTCGACGGCGCCCTTGTCGCTGTCCGGCTTGTGGGAAAGCTCGTGGTGCCCCTCGGTGATCCCCAGCCACTTCATCCGGGCATCGCCGACCGAGTTGGTGTACTGAAGAGTCGCGATCCGGGCGAAATCGTTCGCGAAGCTGTTCACCATCAGGTCGATCTGCATCTTCGAGAGCTTGGGCAGGTTCTCCGATTGCTCCTTCACGCCCGGTTCGAGCTCGGGGACGGCGTGGCCGATCTCGTCCCTGGAGCTTCGGAGCTCCTCCTCCATCTCCCGGACGAACGTGGCGTGCTCCTCCAGGAGCTTCCGATCCTCCACGCTGACCTGGCTTTCCACCTTCTTCAGGTCGTCGCGAACGTCGTCCAGGATGCTCTTGAGGCTCTCCTGGTCCTTCATTCGACCATAAAGCTTGGCGAACATCTGGTACGGGTCGTCGATCGGGGCGATCGGCTTGTTCGGGCCGGCGTAGACCATCCGGGTCCAGGTGTCGGCGCGGTCGGGGACCATCACGCCGAATTCCAGGGAGCCGAACCGGGTCCGGGTCTCGGCCTTCTTCTGGTAGGCGTTGCGGATCTCCTGGTCGATCGAGATCCCGCTGGACCAGCCGGCCGGGGTGTCCGAACCGCCCTGGATGTTGCCGGGATAGAGCTCGGTGCCGGTGAGGAGGCAGCCGATGCCCCTCATGTGGTTGTCGCCGTCGCCCCGGACCTTGTCGCAGACGCCGTGGAGCGTGAGCATCCGGCCCTGGAACGGCTCCAGGGGCTTGAGGCTCTCCTTCAGGGCGAAGTTCGCCCCGACTTCCGACGGCCAGAAGGCCTCGGGCACGACGCCGTTGGGGCTGAACATGACCACCAGCCGCTTCTTCCTCGCCTGGGTGTTGGCGAAGCCGAGGCTCGGCAGGTTCAGGAGGAACGGCACGGCGGCCGCGCCGATGCCCAGGTCGCGGAAGAACTCGCGGCGGGAGGGGGTCCGGGGCATCTTATCGCTCCGAGGGAGAGGTTCGGATCGTCTGGGCCGGCAAGTAGTTCGGGAGGGCCGCGCGACTCGGCGGCGGCTTCGGTTTCGCCAGGGCGGCGGTCGCCACGATCTCGACCATCAAATCCCGGACCCGGAAGCCGTCCTCGACGAACTTCCGCCGGATCTCGGCCGAGGCCCTCGGCCCATACGCCCGGATCGGCTGCTTGACCATGTGATGAAAAAGCTGTTCCACGAACGCCTTGTGCACTTCCTCGCTGTCGGTCAGGAGGCTCGCGAGCTCCCTCGCCCCATGGTAAGGCAGGACCTCGCCCCCCGGCGTTTCATACGAGCCCGAGGCGTCGATCGGCTTGCCTTTTTCCTCGGATCGGTATCGGCCCACGGCGTCGAAGTGCTCCAGGCCGAACCCCAGCGGGTTGATCATCCCATGACAGGTCACGCAGGCCGAGGGGCTGGTCTGGAGGGCCACCCGCTCCCGGGTCGTCAAGCCGGCGTGGAGGTCCGGGGCCAACGGGGCGACCGCCTCGGGCGGAGGCCGGAGCGACCGGCCCAGGACGCTCCTCGACAGGAACACCCCCCGGTGGATGGGCGAGCTGGTCGCCGTGTACGCAAACGTGGACAGCAAATAAGGATGCGTCAAGACGCCCGCCCGGTCCTTCGGCTCCAGGGGCACGTTCATGAACGGGGCGTCGGGCATCATCTCGACCCCGTAAAGCTTCGCCAGCCGACCGTTGAGCGGCACCGAATCGGCCAGGAACAGCTCGCGGAAGTCGCCGGGGCCGTCCCAGAGCACCTGCTTCAGGAAGATTTCCAGGGACGCCCGGAGGTCCGAGGCGGTCTCCGCGTCGAACTCGGGGAATTTCTCGGGATCTTTCGCGAGGTCCGGGAACCCCTCGACCCGCAACCACTGGAGGAAGAAGGCGTCCAGCTTCGCCCAGGTCCGCAGGTCGTCCCTCATCCTCCGGGCCTGCTCGACCACCGCTTCGCGGGTCGCGAGCTTGCCGGATCTTGCGGCGTCCCAGAGGGTTGCGTCGGGAATCGAGTCCCACAGGCCGAACGAGAGCCGGGAGGCGACGGCGAAGCTGTCGGGCGGCCCTCCGGTCTCGGCGTAGAGGAACCTCGGCGACTTCAGGACGAGCAGGACGACTCGTTTCAGGGCGAGATCCAGGTCGGGCGTGGCCTCGAACGGGCGATCGACGTAAACCTTTTTGAGATCGTCGGTTAACGGACGACGAAACGCCCGTTCGGCGAACGTCCGGGCGAAGTCGCGGAGCCGATCCTTGCGGTCGGGGGCGTCCTCGCGGACCCCGGAGAGCTCGCGGAGGTGGGCCTGGACATAGCCGGCGACCTCGATCGCCGCATCCGTGGTGGCGGAGTCCCACGCCTTCGAGATCGTCGTCCCCCGCTCGTAGCCGACACTGCGGTCGTCGGGCGGGAACGGGGTTTCGAGGACGAACGACTCGGGCGCCGAACTCGGGGACAGGAAACGACCTGGGATCGGCTCCAGAACCCGGTGGGGCGGCTTCCATTCGAGGGCGACCGACGCCTGGACCGGCTTCCGCTTCGCCTTGGCCTCCTTCGAGTCGTTCACCCCCTGCTTCGCCTTGGAGAATTCCAGGCGGATCGGGTATGCCCGGCCTCCGAGCAGGGTGATCGTCCCGCGATGCTCGGTGTCGTGGCCCGATTTGACGAAGGCGTCGATCAGCGGCGTCTTGTTGTCGTTCACCCAAAGCCTGGCGGAATGGTCGGTTCGGACGACGAACTCATATTCGCCCGAGTCGGGGGCGAGGACCGAGCCGTCCCAGCGGATCGAGAACTCCAGCGCGTCGAACTTCTCCGAGCCGGGGTCCGGCCCGACCTCGCCAAAGTCAAACAGGACCTGGGGATCGGTCCGTTCGATCAGGCGTTCGTTGTTGCGTTGCTGGCGGGCGCGGAAATACTGGCCGTGGAGGCCGTGGGTGTCGCCCCATTTTGAGGCAGGGCCGCGGAAACTGCCCAGCAAGTCGGCAACGGCGTTGCGGTACTGGCGGACCGTCAGGCGGGACAGCTCGACTCGGGGAGGCGCGTTCTTCGCCTGGGCGGCCGGGGAGTAAAACGCGTCGTAGATGAACGAAGCGACCCGATCGGCGTCCTCGCCGGTGCAGGTGCCCGGGTCGTCGGAGGGCATCGTCCTGGCGATCAGGCGGGCGAGCTGCGGGACGGTCCGATCGCCGGCCAGGGCCCGGGGGTAGTCCTCGGACCCCTCGCCCGAGGCCCCGTGGCACGAGGCGCATTTCGTTTGATAGATCTTCGAGCCGGGATCGCCGGCCGTCGCGGTCGAGGCGATCGCCAGGGCCAGCCCGAGCGGGCCGAATCGGAGGATCTGGTGAAAACGGTTCACCATGAGGGAGTTCGGTTCCCTGAGAGGGTGTCGGGCGGGGCCGTCCGGCGACGGCGAGCGGGGCGGGAGGCGGAACCGCGGAAGGATCAACCGGAATCTCAAGAGAGCGCCATCCGATCGCCGACCGCCCCGGCCATCGGCGGGGTTTGTGCAATTGTTGTACCTTGTCCCGCCGGGCGAGGCAAGGGGGCGCCGACCCGGGGCGGTCACGGGGGCGGAAAATGGTGGCCGCCAGGGCCGTTGGTGACGGCCGGGCTCGAGGGAACTCGATTGTCCTGGGGAGAGCCCGTCAGCGGACCCGTCTTGTGGGATGGTTGGGCTTCTTGCTAGGTTTGGAATAGCGATTGCACCACGGTCCGAGAATGGTGAGGACTTCGGCCGCGCCTCGGGCCGTGCTCGCGAGAGCGTCTCTCCTCGAAGCAAAACGAAGCGAAGCGATTCCGAGACGAAGCGGCCGGATTGGCCGGCCGAACCTGCCCCTCTCTCCGTCCCCCCCGGAGAACCTCGCGGGCCGCGATCCCGGTCCCGCTCGCCTTGCCTTTTCGTGCTCTCCCCGGGCCATTCGCGAGACGATTGCCAGAGATGCACGCCCCCACCACCGCCCCATCGCCGGTCGTGCCCGACCTCGAAGACCGATCGGCCCGCCTTCCTCGGCTGAAGGCGACGATCGAGCATGCCTCGCACCTCCTGCCGGCCCAGGGGCCGATCACCGTCTTCATCCACCACAACACGCTCCACGCCTTCGAGGACCTGCCGTTCCACGAGGCCGTGAAGCGAGGGGCGCAGGTCTTCGGGTGCCATCCGTATCTGTCCGAAGACCGCTACCGCGAAGAGCTTCGGAAGGGCCGAATCCGGTTCTCCGAGCTCCAGGACGTTTTGGAGGAAGACCTCGGCGACCGGGCGACGGAGCCGGTCCCCTGTTTCGGGACGCTCCGCGACCTTCGCCTGACGATGCTCCAGTACCCGTTGCGGACCGGCCCGACCGAGGAGCTGACCTGGTACGTGGCCGAGGCCAACGCCCTGAGGAGGGTCCGTCAGGAGGCGAGCTCGGCGATCCGGGGCGCTTGATCGCCGAGACCCGCCGCTGGGTCTTCCGCGACCTCCGGGGAGGCGGCGACCCGGGTTCCAACGGCTCGGCCAGGGCCGTCCTGAATGGCTCGACCCGCGGGAAGACGCCTCGCCGGGCCTCGGAGAGCCTCGGCCGGCTCCTGGATCGGTTCGGCGAATCGACGATGGAATCCTGGACCGACGACGACTGGGAACGGTTCACGCTCCAGGCCCTCTGGCGGGTCTGCTGCGACGGGGTCCGCGACCTCCCGCCGTTCACCGTCCCGCCGGTCATGGCGATCCGCCACCGGGACCTGCTCCTGGAAGCGACCGGGGACGACTCCGATACGCCGGTCCATGACCTCCTGATCCGGTTCTGCGCGGCGTTCCTGGATCAGGGCTTCGCCCCCTGGCAGTTGCCCCGGAGGGACGAGGGGTTCTTCACCGCGTTCCTCGCGCTCTACGGCCAGCCGAACGGCCCGCCCGATCGCTGGATGCGAGGGCTGGACAAGGTATTGCGCCGGCTGGAGGCCGAACGCGTCGGCCCCCTGGAATCGATCCTCGAATCGCTCGAACAGCTCGGCGTGGCCGAGGCGGAATGGGAGGGCTATCTCTCCTCCACGTTCCTGGCGCTCCGGGGCTGGGGCGGGATGCTCGCCCAGATCGAGGCCCGAGGCGACCGCGTGGCCCATCCGGCCCCCCCGGGCACCGTGATCGAGTTCCTGGCCGTCCGCCTGATCCTCGACCGCTTCTCCCTGGCGTTCACGGCCCGGGAGTGCCTGGCGATCACCGAGCCGGTGGGCGCGTTCTGGAGGCTGGCCCGGGGGCGGATCGATCCCCACTGGCCGCCCAGCGTCGAGCAGAGGGCATTCCTGGTCTTCCAGCTCGCGCAGGTCCAGGGCCTCTCGCCGGACGTCCTCTACCGCCTCGGCCCGGAGGAGTGGGCGAGGCTCGTGGAGCAGATCGAGGCGTTCTCCGCCCTGGAGAGGCGGCGGGTCTTCCACCTGGCGTATGAGAGGCGGTTCTGCACCCAGTCCCTCGACGCCATCGGCCTCCACGCCAGGAAGACCCACGGCCGACCCGACGCGCCGAGCTTCCAGGTGTGTTGCTGCATCGACGACCGCGAGGAGTCATTCCGGAGGCACCTGGAGGAGATCGAGCCCTCGGTGGAGACGTTCGGCGCGGCGGGCTTCTACGCCGTGGCCATGTACTATCGAGGGGCCGGGGACGCGAACTTCGTCCCGCTCTGCCCGGTGGTGATCCGCCCGAATCACTGGGTGGCCGAGGAAGTCGGCGAGGAGGCCGGGAAGGCCCATCGCCGGAGGGCCCGGACGAGACGGGCCCTGGGTGCGGCGTCCCATCAGTTCCACGTCGGCAGCCGGTCGTTCGCGCTGGGGGCGATCCTGACGGGGACCGTGGGCGTCCTGGCGTCGATCCCTTTGGTCGCCCGGATCCTGTTTCCCCGGCTCACGGCGAAGGTCCGGGGGACGGTGGGCCGGTGGGTCGAGACCCCCCCGGCGACGAAGCTCCGGCTGGAGAGGGCCGAGGCCGAGCCGGGCGACGAGGGCGGCCACCTGGGCTTCTCGCTCGAGGAGATGACCCGGATCGGCGAGCGGTTCCTCCGCGACCTGGGGCTGACCTCCGGGTTCGCCCGGCTGATGGTCCTGATCGGCCACGGCTCGGACAGCCTGAACAACCCGCACAACTCGGCGTACAACTGCGGGGCGTGCGGAGGCTCGGCCGGCGGCCCGAACGCCCGGGCCCTGGCCCAGATCCTGAATGACCCGAGGGTCCGCTCCGGCCTGGCCTCCGGCGGCCTGACGATCCCCGAGGCGACCGCGTTCGTGGGCAGCTATCACGACACCTGCGACGACTCGGTGGTCTTCTCCGACCTCGACCGGCTGCCGGCGACCCATCGGGACGACTTCGCCCGGGCCCGGAAGGCGATCGACGAGACCTGCCGACGCAACGCCCACGAGAGGGCCCGGCGGTTCATGTCGGCGCCGCTGAACCTGTCGTATTCCGGGGCGTTGCAGCACGTCGAGGGGCGGTCGGAGGACCTGGCGCAGACCCGCCCCGAGCTCGGCCACGCCACCAATGCCATCACGATCGTCGGCCGGAGGGCCTGGACCCGCGGCCTCTTCCTCGATCGCCGGGCGTTCCTCACGTCCTACGACCCGACCCAGGACGACGCCTCCGGGACGATCCTCAAGGGCATCCTCCAGGCCGTCTTCCCGGTCTGTTCGGGGATCAACCTGGAATACTATTTCTCCCACGTCGACAACGTCGGCTTCGGCGCCGGGACGAAGCTGCCCCACAACCTGGCGGCGCTCCTGGGCGTGATGGACGGCGCGGCCAGCGACCTTCGGACCGGCCTGCCCTGGCAGATGGTCGAGATCCACGAGCCGGTGCGCTCGCTGTTCATGATCGAGACGACGCCGGAGACCATGCGGGGAATCCTCGACGGCAACGCGATGATCGGCCGGCTGAGCCGCAACGGCTGGGTCCTCCTGACGGTGATCCACCCGGAGACCCACGAGATCTTCGTGTTCGACGGCGGCGAGTTCCGCCCGTACCGGCCCCAGGCGTCGGTGCTGCCGACGGCGCCGTCGTCGGCGGACTGGTATCGAGGGTGGCGCGACCACCTGGAATTCGCCGAGATCGAGCCGTGAGCCGCGATGGCCACGGCCCGGGGTCGAACCTCTGGGGAATGCGCTGATGGATTCCGCCTCGATCCTCCAGATCCTGCCGTACATCGTCGTGGCCAGCCCGTTCTTGCTGACGGTCGCGCTGGGCCTCTCCTCGATGTTCGAGGTGAAGCTCTCCGAGGCGACCACCACGAGGCTGGTCTACCTGTCGATCGCCTCGGGGCTGCTCGTGGCGGTGGGCATCCTCGGCTGGATGCTCGCCTCGGGCCAGAGGCACATCGTCACCGAGTCGCTGAACTGGGTGGAGATCGAGGGGCAGTACCACTTCCGGATCAAGTTCGTCTTCGACCGCCTGTCGGTCCCGTTCGCGATCCTCTCGTTCATCCTCTCGGGGACGATCGGCGCGTTCGCGACGAAATACATGCACCGGGAGCGCGGCTTCAATCGCTTCTTCGTGCTGTACGGGATCTTCGTCCTGGGGATGGTGGTGACGTCCCTGGCCGGGACGATCGAGACGCTGTTCACCGGCTGGGAGCTGGTGGGTCTGTCGTCGGCCCTGCTCGTGGCGTTCTTCCAGGACCGGCCCAACCCGGCGAGGAACGGCCTGTGGGTCTGGATCGTCTACCGGGTGTCGGACGCCTCGTTGCTCCTGGCGTCGGTGGCGATGCATCACCTGGTGAAGGGAGAGGGGGATTTCGACCAGATCCTCGGCGCCGGGGTCTGGCCGGCGGAGACCTCGATGGTCACGCCCCTGCATGCCTTGCTGATCGGCCTGTTGATCCTGGCGGCGGCGGCGGGCAAGTCGGCCCTGGTGCCGTTCTCGGGCTGGCTCCCCCGGGCGATGGAAGGCCCCACGCCGAGCTCGGCCGTGTTCTACGGGGCGCTGTCGGTCCACCTCGGGGCGTTCCTGCTGCTCCGGGTCAGCCCCTTGATCGAACGATCGTACATCCTCTGCGGCTTGATCGTGATCCTCGGGCTGACGACCGCGCTCTTCGCCTATCTCGCCGGGAGCGTGCAGACGGACATCAAGTCCGCGCTGTCGTTCGCGTCGCTCTCCCAGGTCGGGATCATCGTGGCGGAGATCGGCCTGGGGTTCCGGTACGTGGCCTTGGTCCACCTGCTGGGGCATGCCTGCTTGCGGACGTTGCAGTTCGTCCGGGCGCCGACGCTCCTGCAAGATTACCGGACGCTGGAGAACGCCATCGGCGGCCGGTTGCCCCGGGCCGGGGCGCCGGTCCGGCGGGTGGCGCAGGCCCGCCAGGAGTGGATCTATCGGTTCGCCCTGGAGCGCGGCTATCTCGACGCGATCCTGAAAGACTACGTCGTCGGCCCGTTCGTCCGGGCCTTCCGCTGGTGCGACGCCCTGGAACGGCGATGGACCGACTTCCTCACCGGCGACCCGTCGCGAGAGTCGGACCAGGTCAAGCCCCACTTCGGCACGATCGAAGAGTTCTCGTGACATGAATGTGTTCAGCCTGCCCTGGCTCGAGATCGCCATCGCCGTGGCCCTGTTCGGCTCCCCTCTCGTCAGTCGCCTCCGCGACCCGAGGGAGGCGTACCGCTGGGGCGTCGGCCTGATCGGCGTGTCCTTCGCCGCGACGTTCCTCGCGTGGCTGGCGTTCTACCTCCGCGTCTCGCCGTCGCACTCCGGGCAGTTCAGCGTCCAGCCCCGCCTCTTCGGCCGGACCCTGTTCGCCCTGGACGAGATCAACGCCCCGCTCGTGCCGGCGGTCGCCCTCCTGCACCTCCTCACGGCGATGGCCACGGCCCGGACCCACATGAGGCGGTTCTCGTTCTCCTGGTCGCTGGCGGCCGAGGCCATCCGCCTGGCCACGTTCAGTTGCACGGACCCCCGGGTGCTGATCGCCCTGCTCGCCGCCTCGACCATCCCCCCCTACGTCGAGCTGCTGATCCGCAAGCGGCCGACCCGGCTCTACGCGATCCACATGGCCGTGTTCGTGGGGTTGCTCGTCCTGGGCTGGTCGGCCGTCGAGTCCAGCAGCCGGGCGGGAGGCTCGGCGCCGTGGTGGGCGACGCTCCCCTTGATGCTGGCCGTCCTGGTCCGCTGCGGGACGGTCCCCGCCCACGTCTGGGTGACCGACTGGTTCGAGCACGCGTCGCTGGGGATCGCCATCCTCTACGTGACGCCCCTCAGCGGGGTCTACGCGGCGATCCGCCTCGTCCTGCCGATCGGCCCGGGGTGGGTCCTCCAGAGTATCAGCGTCCTGTCGCTCGTCACCGCCGTCTATGCCGCCGGGATGGCCACCATCCAGCGCGACACGCGACGATTCTATGCCAATCTGTTCTTGAGTCATTCGTCGCTGGTGCTGGTGGGCCTGGAGCTGCGGACCGACCTCTCCTTGACGGCCTCGCTCGCGCTCTGGTTCTCGGTGATCCTCTCGCTCGGGGGCTTCGGCCTGACGATCCGGGCGGTGGAGGCGAGGTTCGGGCGGCTCTCCCTGGCCGAATATCACGGCCTGTACGAGCATTCGCCCGCCCTGGCCGTCTGCTTCCTGCTCACGGGGCTGGCCTGCGTCGGCTTCCCCGGGACGATCGGCTTCATCTCCACCGAATTGCTCGTCGATAGCGCCGTCGAGGCGAACCCCTCGATCGGCATCGCCGTGGTGATCGCCGCCGCTTTGAACGGGATCGCGGTCGTCCGCGCGTATTTCCTGCTGTTCACCGGGACGCGGCACGTGTCGACGGTCTCGCTCGGGGCGGGTCGGAGGGAGCGGATCGCCGTGCTCACGCTCTCGGCCCTGATCCTCGGAGGCGGCCTGTTCCCCCAGCCCGGGATCGCCACGAGGAAACGGGCCGCCGACGCGATCCTCGAAGACCGCGACCGGCACCGGAAGATCGACCGCCTCGCCGAATCGCCCGCCCCGGCGACCCCGAAGCCCGAAGTGACCCTGAAGGCCCCGGGCGGGCCCACGAAGCCGTAGCTCCTCCCCCCCGATCCTCTCTCGGGATTCGGGAGATCGCTCCTTCGGGTGCCCCCCGTCCTCGAACCGGGGCGGCGCGGCCGCAAGAGGCCCGGCGTTCGAGCAGCCTGGTCTGGCGTTTCGGCCTCCGGTCGCTCCGCGACCCCGGTTCGGGGACCGGGGGCACCCGAGATCGCGGCAACCCGAGCCGGGACGTCGGAAGACCCGAGCGATCCTCCCGGACCCGGCATTCCCGATCCGAGGCGCCGCCTCCCCGGTGCGTCCGGCGCTCGGGTCGATTATTCTGGTCCGATCCGCCCTTCGGCCTCGCATCGGATCGACTCGAATCGACCCCCAGGACTCACCGAACATGACCCGTCGCCGACCTCCCTTCCCCCTGGTCCTCGCCCTGCTCCTGTTCGCCCCGTTCGTTCCGGCCCGCTCGGCCAAGGCCCAGGGCCTGGAATATGTGAAAGCCAATTACACCAAATACGAATACAAGATCCCGATGAGAGACGGCGTCCACCTCTTCACGGCCGTGTACGTGCCCAAGGACACGTCCAAGACCTACCCGATCGTCATGAACCGCACCCCGTACAGCGTGGGCCCTTACGGAGTCGATCGCTACCGCGAGAACCTCGGGCCGTCCCACCTCTTCGGCAAGGCGGGATACATCGTCGCCTACCAGGACGTCCGCGGCCGGTACATGTCCGAGGGCACCTTCATCGACATGAGGCCGCAGAAGCCCGACAAGGCCGGCAAGGAGATCGACGAGAGCAGCGACACGTACGACACCATCGACTGGCTGGTCAAGAACGTCTCGGGCAACAATGGGAAGGTCGGGACCTGGGGCATCTCCTATCCGGGATACTACGCGGCGGCGACGATGATCGACGCCCACCCGGCGCTCAAGGCCGCGTCGCCCCAGGCCCCCCTGGTCGATTGGTTCCTCGGCGACGACGTCCACCACAACGGCGCGTTCTTCCTCCACCAGACGTTCAACTTCGACGCCATGTTCGGCGTCCCCCGCCCCGAGCCCACCGCCAAGCACGCCGCCCGGTTCGAGCACGGGACGCCCGACGCCTACAAGTTCTTCCTCGAGCTCGGCCCGCTCTCCAAGGCCGACGAGGTCCATTTCAAGGGCCAGCGCGCCTTCTGGCTCGACGAGATGAACCACCCGAACTACGACTCGTTCTGGAAGGGGATGGCCCTCTGGCCCCACTTCAAGGACACGAAGCCGGCCGTGATGACCGTGGGCGGCTGGTTCGACGCCGAGGACCTCTTCGGCCCCCTCAAGACGTTCGCCACCGTCGAGGCCAATCGGCCGAAGTCCGACAACATCCTGGTGATGGGCCCGTGGGTCCACGGCGGCTGGAGCCGGGGCGACGGCGAATCCCTCGGCCTGGTCAACTTCGCCTCCAAGACCGGCGAGTTCTACCGCGAACACATCGAATTCCCGTTCTTCGAGCACTTCCTCAAGGGCAAGCCCGACTGGGCCCCGACCAAGGCCTGGGTTTTTGAGACCGGCAAGAACGAGTGGCACAAGCTCGACGCCTGGCCGCCGAAGGACGCGAAGAAGAAGAGTCTCTATCTCCTCCCCGGGGGCAAGCTCGGATTCGACGCCCCGAGCAAGGCCGACGACGACGGCTTCGACGCGTACCCGAGCGACCCGGCCCATCCCGTCCCCTACACCGCCACGATCGCCCCCGATTATCCCCAGGCGTTCATGGTCGAGGACCAGAGGTTTGCGTCGAGGAGGCCGGACGTCGCGACGTATCAGACCGACCCCCTGACCGAAGACCTGACCGTCGCCGGGCCGATCGCCGCGAGCCTCCACGTGGCGACCTCGGGCACCGATTCCGACTGGGTCGTCAAGCTGATCGACGTCTACCCCGACGACTTCCCCGACCCCCAGCCCAATCCGATGAGCGTCCACATGGGCGGCTATGAACAACTGATCCGCTGGGACGTGATGCGAGGGCGGTTCCGCAACAGCTTCGAATCGCCCGAGCCGTTCGAGCCGAACAAGCCGACGCTCGTCCCGATGGCCATCCCCGATACGTATCACACCTTCCGAACCGGCCATCGCGTGATGGTCCAGATCCAGAGCAGCCTGTTCCCGATGGTCGATCGCAACCCGCAGACGTTCGTCGAGAACATCTACAAGGCCAAGGCCGGCGACTTCCGCAAGGCCGAGCAGCGCGTCTATCGGTCGCCCGACCACGCCTCGAAGCTGGAGCTGCGCATCCTCCCCTGACGACCCCGAGGGCGGCGGCCGGGCTTCGACGCTTCACGGAGGACTCGCCCTCCCGCCGCCCTCGGCGTTCTACTCCCGGCTCACGGCCCTCGAGGCGAGGGCCAGGAGCTTCCCGGCGCGGTCGGGGTGCCTGGGGAGGAGCCGGAGGTAGACCAGGGTGATCGAGGCCAGCGTGTCGGGGCGGTCCGCGGCGAGTTCGGTGGCGCGTTCGAGGTCGGCCAGGGCCTGGTCGTCCTTGCCGAGCCGGGCGAGGGCCGAGGCGCGGCCGAGGATCGCCGAGGGGTCGTCGGGGTCGATCGCCACGACCCGGTTCCACTCGGCCAGGGCTTCTCGGGGCCGTCCCAGGCCGTCCAGGGCGAGGGCCCGGGGGCGGTGAAGCCGGTTCGATCCGCCGGTCTGGAACGCGCGATCGATCCCGGCGAGGGCCTCCGCGGCCCGGCCCTCGTCCAGGTCGATCTCGGCGCGGAGGCCCAGCAACCTCGGGTCGTCGGGTTCCAGGGCGAGCCCCCGGGCGACGTCGGCCGAGGCGCCGGCGTGGTCGCCTCGCTCGCGGCGGACCCTCGCGCGGATCATCAACGACCGGGCCGAGTTCGGGTTGGCCTCGACGGCCCGGCTCGCCTCGGTCTCGGCCGAGGGATCGCGCAGGGCGGCGAGGATCACGGCCCGGGTCGCCTCGGCGGCGTTGCCCCGACCGCGGAGCCTCTCGGCCGCGACCCGGAGGTCGGCCCTCAGAGGGCCCGCCCGGCCCGGGAGGCGGCGGAGGTCGGCCGGGTCGTCGAAGCTCAGCGAGTCCACCGCCCCGATCGCCAGCAACGCCCGGTCGTGGAGCCTCCGCCGACGGGGGGTCGGGTCGAGTCGGAGAGCCTCCGCCGAGTCGCTCTCGGCCGGGCCCGGCTGGTTCAGGGCCAGGAACGCCAGGGCCCGGAGCGTCCGGGCCTCGACGTCCCGGGGCGAACGCTCCAGGACGCAGCCCAGGTCCGACATCGCCGCCTCGGGATGCCCCGACCGCAACGCCAGGTGGGCCCGGCCCAGGCGGGGCAGAGGGTCGGCCGGGTCGGCCCGGATCAGGGCGTCGTAGGCCGCTCGGGCGTCGGCCTCCCGGCCCGAATCGGCGTCGAGCTTCGCCCGGTTCAGACGCGCCGCCAACGCGTAATTGCCGGCCCCGGACGAACTCAAGACCGCGTCATAGGCCGCACGGGCCCCGCTGGTGTCCCCCAGCGATTGCAGGACCCGTCCCAGCTCCAACTGGGCCGCCACGAATTCGCCCTCGGCGTTCTCCAACGCCCGCAAGTACTCCTCCCTGCGCGGCCCCAATCGCCTTTTTTGGCGAAAAGCCAGCCCCGATGGTAGCGGGCCGAGGGATGACCCGGGCGGAGCTCGACGGCCGCCGTGAAGTGCTCCAGGGCCTTGTCGAACCAGCCCGGATCGGTCCGGCCCGCCTGGAATTCCTGGTAGGCAACGTCGAATTCGATCCAGAAGACGCCCACGGCCAGCCCGGCGGCGCGGTCGAGCCAGCCCACGGCCCGCCTCGGGTCGCCGCGATCGACCAGGAGGCGAATCCGGCCCCACTGGTAGCACGGCCAGGCCTCGGCGATCGAGGAGGCCGGCGGCGGGGCGATCTCCCGGAGCGTCCGGCCGTTCTGGCGGGCCTGGGCGAACGTTTTCAAGGCGAGCCAGGGGCCTTCGGGCCGGGCGAACCTCAACGCCTTGTCGCAGAGGTCCGCCGCCCGGCCCGCCGAGTCGCGATCGCCCGAGCCGGCGAGGGCCAGGGCCTTGAGGAAGAGCAATTCGGTGACGTCGCCGATCAACCGATCGCGACGCTTCTTGTCCAGGGTCGCCAGGTCCGGCCGACCGGTCCAGTCGTCGCTCTCCAGGACGAAGAACGGGGCGAGGGCCTCCTCCAGCGAGGGCCCCGGGTCCGGCCGGTCGGCGTCGAACCCCAGGAGCCGGAATCGGAGCGCCTCGGAGGCGCCGAAAAACGTCTCGACGTCTTTCAAGAGGGCCGAGCTCTGCTCGGCGGCCCGGCGGCGGTGCCGGGCCCGCCTCCCCTCGGCGGCCAGGGCCGGGACGTCCTCGGCCAGCGCCTCGGCCGTGGCGAAGTGCTCGGCGGCCAGGTCGTACCGTTCCGCCTTCTCGGCCGCGTCCCCCTCGACGATCTGCTCGCGGATCGTCCCGCGTTGATGCTCCAGGTTCACCCGGTTGTTCATCCAGAGCGAGCCCGTGGTGGCCACGGCGATCATGACCGAGGCGGCCACGGCGAGCTCGACCTTCTGGCGACGGAGCCAGCCCAGGACCCGCCGGGCCCGGGGTCCCGGGCGAACGGCAACGGCGCATCATCGGCCACGGCCTGGAGATCGGCCGCGAGTTCCCCGGCGTTGGCATAGCGGTCGTCCGGCGCAGGCGCCAGGCACCGGGCCACGACCACATCCAGGGCCGGCGGGGCCTCGGGGAACGCCTCGCGGAGCCGAGGAGGCCGGAGACGGCGATCCTCGGCCGCCCTCAGGAGGACTTCCCGGACCGACCTCCCGGACGGCATCGGCCCGAACGGCCGTTCCCCCATCGCCTCGAACAGGACCACGCCCAGGGCATAGAGATCCGACCGGGCATCGACCGCCTCGGGCCGTCCTTCGGCCAGGGCGTCGAGGTGCTCCGGCGACATGTAGGCGACCGTCCCGCCCAGGGTCGTCGGCGCGGCCTCGGGGTCGTCTCCCAGGGGTTCGTGGGCGAGGTTGAAGTCCAGGAGCATCGGCATGCCGTCGCCGGTCACCAGGACGTTGCTCGGCTTGATGTCGCGATGGAGGACGCCCCGATCGTGGGCATGCTGGAGCGCCTCGGCCAGCCGGGCGCCCCACCAGGCGATCGCTCGGGCATAGGGCCGGGCGCCCAGGGCCTGACGCCCCGCCGGCCGGGACGAGACCGAGGGGCCGTCGCGGTCCAGGCGGTCCAGGGCCGCGACGAGCTCCGAGCCCGATCGGGCCGTCTTCACCGCCGGATCGGCAAGGATGTGCGCGAGCGTGACCCTGCCGAAATAGGGCATGCAGAGCAGGTGCAGGCCCGTGGCCGGGTCGATCCCGTAGGAGTGGACTGGCACGATATGCGTATGTTGCAACCGAGCCAGGGTTTGCGGCTCCCGAGACCCGGCCCTCGCCACCTTCAACGCCACCGGGCGATCGGCCAGTTGCCGCTCCCGGGCCCGGAAGACCCGGGCGAATCCGCCCCGGCCGAGCTCGTCTTCCAGGTGGAAGCCGGCAATGGTTTGCCCAACTTCCGGGAACGGCACGTCGGGTACCGCCGAGCCGCCTCCCGGGATGTGCGAGGCCGTCGAGCTCGGCCCCGAGCCGATGAGCTCGTGGATCTCCAGGACCCTTCGGAGCGACGCCGAGACGTCCGGGAACCGCTTGAGGAACCCGCCGAGCGAGGGGGCCTCGCCGCGCTCCTCGCGCAGGCAGAATTCTTCGTAAATCAGGGCGACGAAGGCATCTTCGGCGAGTCCCGGGATCGCCTCGCGATACCATTCGGCCGGGGTCCGGTCGCCGCTGTCCCAGCGGAGGGCCAGGTCGGTGCGGAGGACGGCCAGGAGCTCTCCGGGGGAGGCGTCTCGGAGGAATTCGCGGACGTCCGGCCGGCTCTTCGCGGGGCACCGCCGCCATTCCGACTCGAACTGGCGGGCCCGGAGGTGGGCGCCGGGGGTCGAGGCCTCGTCCCAGGACCGGGGGCTCGGAGGACGCTCATCGATCAGCCCTCCAGCTCCGCCTCGGCCCGGCGGCGGAGATCTTCCAGGACGCGCTGGACGGTCCGCTCGCTGATCCCCAGCCGGTCGCCGATTTCCCGGCTGGAGAGCCCCTGGGCCTTCAATTCGAGCAACTGGCGGCGGTCTTCGGGCAAAAGATCGCGCAGTCGGCCGAAGACTTCCCGGGCCTCGGCCACCTGACTCGGGGTATCGCCGGTGGCGGCGAGGTCTCGGGGGCGGTCGCCTTCGGCCCAGAGGGGTTCCTCGCGGTGCATGTCGGCCTTGCGGCTGCCGGCCCGGCGGTACTCGTCGATCACCTTGTTCTTGGCCGCCCGGGCGAGGAAGGCGACGAGGTGCCGCGAGTCCTCGAACTCCGCCGGCTCGCGGCGGACCTTCCGAAAGAAGCTGCCCCAAACGCTCTGGAGGAAATCCAACGAGTCGAACCGCGACCGCAACAGCCGGGGCAACTGGCGGCGGACGACCAGGCGGACCTCGGGCTCGTAGCGGATCAGGAGCTCTCGGGCGGCCTCGTCGTCGCCGTCGGCGATCCGTTGGAGGAACCCGGCGAGGTCCGGGTCGATCTCATTCTCGCTCTGGCTGCCGTCCGTGGGCAAGTCGCCGACCGGCATGGTCTGGCCTCCTGGCTCGAATCGCGAGGGGCGTCGTCCGCACCCTCGGAGCCAGATTACCGGCCCCGAGGCCCCCTTGGCAAGCCGTCGGAGGCCGGGAGCCGGCCATTTCGTTCTCGGTGGGCTTTCGGCCGGAAGCCTTTTGGTTGGCACGGGTTCCGTCTTCGGAATCCGTGAGGACTATCCCCCGGATTCCGAAGACGGAACCCGTGCCAACCAAAAGGCTTCGGAAGAATCTTCCACCGAGAATGGGTCGGCCCTGGAGGCCGGGAGCCGGGGCGTTTCTATCGCGACGGAGGGTCCCTCGGACACGTCTTGGGTGGCCTGCTGACGAGGACGTCAGCAGGCCGCGCGACAATGCGAGAGGGACAGGCCACTAACCGGCCGTCACGCGGTTTCGGCCGTCCTGCTTGGACTGATACAGGGCCCGGTCGGCCTCGGCGATCAGGCCTTCGGGCGAGGCGGTCTCCGGCCCCACGGTGGCCACGCCGAAGCTCGCGGTGATCGGCCGGGCCAGGCCGTCGAGGTCGGCCACGGCCTGGCGGAGCCTCTGGGCCACGGCCACGGCCTCGGCGAGACCGGCGCCGGGGAGGATCACGGCGAATTCCTCGCCACCGAAGCGGGTGACGGCGTCGGCCTTGCGGGCGCCGTCGCTCAGGGCCTTCGCCGCGGCCTTCAGGGCGAGGTCCCCGGCGGAGTGGCCGAACTCGTCGTTGAGCCTCTTGAAGTGGTCCAGGTCCACCAGGATCAGCGACAGCCGCTCGCCTCGACGCTTCGACCGGACGAAGGCCGAGGCCAGCGCCTGGTCGAACGCCCGACGGTTGCCCACGCCGGTCAGGCCGTCTACCGCCGCGCTGCGGGCCAGCGAGGCATTGGCCGCCTCCAGCTCGTCATTGAGGCGATGGGCCAGGGCGAGCTGCTCGGCCAGGAGGTCCTCCAGGATCTTACGCTCGGTGATGTCCTCGTGGGAGACGACGACCCGCCTCGGGCCGTCCCAACGCAGGGGGGTCATCCGGGCGAGGAACCAGTGGAGGCCGTCGGAACACGCGCAGGGGTATTCCACCTGCCCGGCCTGGGACCGTCCGTCGAGGATCGCGCGGATACTCTCGGCGATCGATTGAGCGTAAACGCGATCATCGCCGTGTGTTGCGTCGCAGACATCGAGGTAATTGCAACCGAGGAAACGGTCGTCCCGCTCGTCCGGCACGTCGCGATCGAACTCGCGCCAGGCCCGGTTCACGGCGACGATCGTCCCGGTCTCGTCGAGCAGGACGACCTCGGCCATCAGCGAATCGAGCAGGGCCTGGGCCAGCCTGGCCCCCCCTCCCCGGCCTTTCCGAGTCCTCCTGGCCATCGCTCCATTCATCACCGTCGGCCCCGGTTGCGGGCATCGGACGGCGATCGGGGGCCTGTGTCCGATCCTCCGGACGGGCTGCCCGCCCGAACCCCGATCTCCGGCCGCGGATGTCCCGCCGAGGAAAATCTAGCTCCAGGATGGATGTCCGGGAGGCGTCTAGCGTTAGATCCTCTCGCCTTTGACGGCTTTCGGTCGGCCCGATCAGGCGGTCTCGTGCTTGCCCAGGGGGGACTCGGGGGCCAGGCGGTCGCGGCCGTGGGCTTCCTGGTCGTCGTCGTGCTCGTCGGCGGTCATCTCGTCCATGACGGGGTTGACCCCCTCGCCCATCTCCTCGACGAGCTTGCCGCCGAGCCACGCGGTATAGAGCGAGAGCCCGCCTCCGGCCATCGCCAGGAGCCGCGAGGCCGCGCTCGCCGGCCGCCCTCGCTGGTGGTCGCGCACCCGCATCACGTAGCTCGTGACGAACAGGGTGCCGACGACCGAGTTGCCCAGCGCATGGGTGGTGGCAACCTCGTGGCTCGGGCGGTCTACGGGGATCTTGCTGTAATCGTAAAGCCCCGTGACGGCGGACCCCGCGGCGCCCACCAGCCCCACGGCCAGGCTCAGCCGGGCCGCGTCGTCGTATTTCTTCTCGCCGGTGATCATCGCCAGGCCGTCGCAGACGTTGCTGAACGACCAGGCCCCCAGAGGCAACGCCACGATCGCCGGATGCGGGCTGTGGCCGAGCAAGTCGTAAGTCTTTTTCACCAAAAGCGAGATCGGGTCCATCGAAGAAGCTCTCCGTGGGGTGCATGAAATGCCTTGTGGGGTCCGCTATTGCGGACCTCTTCGCCTCTCATCGAATCGGATCGAATCGGATCGAAGAGGTCCGCAATAGCGGACCCTACGGGAATCGAAGGTCCCCGGAGGGCGCGCTCCGCACTCCCAGGCCGTCCCAATCCCCGGCTCAAGTCACTGCGGCCCGCGAGGGGTGCCGGTCTTGATCGTGTCGGGTGCCTTGGTGGCTCCGGCGGCCGAGGCGCCGGTGTCGTCGGCCGGGGGATTGGCGCGGACGGAATCGGGGTTGCCTCCCTTGGGCAACTGGGGCTGACCGCCCTCGGTGCCTCCGCCGTTGCCTCCGGGTCCGGAGTCTCGGTGATTGTCGCCGGCCTGGCCCAGGGCCTCGCCGCGACCGGACGTCGAGGGGAGGGGCAGGTCGTCGCGGACGGCCGGCTTCTCGGTGCCTCCGGGCGCGGGGCCGTTGGTGAACCCCGCGTTCGTCCCGACCGGCCGATCGCACCCGGCCAGTCCGGCCAGCCCGAGGGTCGCCGTCAGCCCCAGGGAAAGACGCCAGTTCCTCATCATCGGAGTCCTCGCGCGGGGCATCCCGCGAACAGCAAAAACGCGCCACTTTTCCAAGGCCGAAACGGCCCCGATGTTCGGGAGAAGCCGCGAACGCCGTGCCGTCGGCATGCCGGATGCGACGAAGACGCGCCCCGAGGCGCCTCGATCCCCGCACGGTGCGCGACCGACCCGAGAGAAGGCCGATCCGATGCCGACCTCCGACAGATTCCCCCCGCTCCGCCTCAAAGCGGCCCTGTCCCTGGGCGGGCTCTCGCCGAGAGAGGTCGTCTCGCGGACCTGGAAGAAGCTCAACGAGCACGAGATCCTCACCCGGGCCTCGGCCATCTCGTTCTACGCCATGCTGGCGTTCGTCCCTTTGCTCGCCCTGATCCTCACGGTGCTCGTCCAGCTCCTGCCGGACCTCTCCGGCCTGACCGGCCGGACCACCGGGCTGGCGAACCTGACCGTCGATCAGTTCCGGGCCACCCTCCGCGAGGCGCTGCCTCAAGAGGCCTACGGCGTGGTCGAGGACCAGATCAAAAGGATGCAGAAGGAGCCGCCGTTCGGCCTGCTCTCCTTCGGCCTGCTGATCGCCCTGTGGACCTCCACCAGCCTGTTCGTGACCGTGATGGACTCCATGAACCGGGTCTGCGGGGTGGAGGAGACCCGGTCGTTCCTCCGCCAGAGGGTCGTGGCCCTGATCATGACGCTGATCCAGTCGGCCATCCTGATCGGCGCGTTGATCGTGGTGGTCGCCGGGCCGGAGATCCTCCACTGGGTCGGCATCCACGGCCATTCGGCGACCCTGGCGCTGATCGTCCAGTGGTCGGTGGTCGCCCTGATGGTCCTCCTGAGCTTCGCCCTGGCGTTCTACGTCGGGCCCGACGCCGACCAGAAATGGGAGTGGATCACCCCGGGCAGCTTCGTCGGGACGCTCGCCTTCCTCGGCTTCACGGTCCTGTTCCGCATCTACATCCAGAAGTTCGCCCACTACGACCGCGCCTATGGATCGCTCGGGGGCGTGATGGCGCTGATGCTCTGGCTCTGGGTCACCAGCGTGATCCTGCTGACGGCCGGGCAGGTGAATCAGGTGATCGAGGACGCGTCTCCCCTGGGCAAGACGTTCGGCCAGAAGACCGACAAGACCGACGCGCCGGACTTCTCCGAGATGACTCCGCAGCCGTTGAAGTGAGGTCAGAAGTCCGGGAACGTCATCGCGCCGAGGACCAGGCCCTGGCCAAAGACCTGTTCGATCCGTCCCGAGGGGACCACGTCGCGATCGGCGAAGAGCCAGCAGAGCCCGCGGCCGGGGTCGGAGGCGAGCACGCGGAACCCGCCGAAGACCTCGGCCCCGAGATCGGCAGGTTCGCGCGTCCCCTCGTCGCCAGGTCCTTCGCCATCAGCCCGAGGATCGACGGCAAGAGCTCCAGGGCCGCCGGGCCGTGATAGACCAGGCGATGGGCGGGGTGGTCCGTCAGGAGGAACGGAGGCTCCGGGTATCGCCAGGGGGCCTCGCTGATCCAGTACCACCGGGGACCGTTCCAGACGTGGCCTCGGAGGATGTCCGGGTCGCCGACCGACCGCGTCTCGGTGGCGGCGATCGCGCGGAAGCTCCCGAGGGCGTCCTCGTCGGCCATCTCCAGGTCGTCGGGATCAACGAGATCGAACAGGTCGAATTCCACGGCCCTGGGGCCGCACCGGAAGGGCCTCCCCGGAGGGCCGAGGACATCCATCACCATCTGAAGCGTGCCGGGCCGGGTCTCCATCGTCGTCCCCCTCGGGAGAACGATCTCTCGATCTCCGAGGATACCATCGGGAACGGCGATCGGCACGATCAGGATCGCCCCGCCCCGGCCTTGCGGTTGGCCCGGGTCTCCTGGAGGTTGGACCAGAGCTTGCGGCCCTGGCGGCCGACCTGGCCGATCAGCCTCCGGGCCTTGGAGCGCGTCGAGGTCTCGTACATGTGACGGAGGACGGCCGTCTTCTCGGCGCGGTCGAGCAACGGCGCGAGCGCCGGCAGGAATTTCTCGGCCAGGCCCGCCGGCGGATCGACCTCGACGACCCCCGCCACCGCCTCGGGCAAGGCCGAGCGGACCGCCGCCAGCTTCGCCCGGGCGATCGCCTCGCGGTTCACCGCGCCGTCCATCGGCAAGCGAGCCATCCCGACGACCACGGCCAGGATCGGCGGCCGATCCAGGGTGGGGACCTTGGCGAAATAGGCGTCGATGGCGTCGATCAGGCGGATCTCGGGCGTGAGGTCGTCCCGGGAGGCGTCCACGACCAGCAGGATCAAATCGGCGTCGCGGGCGTCGTCGGCGGCCTCCCGGCGCGTGGCGCGGTCCCGGGCCGACTCGGGGACGTGCACGGTATAGCCGGGGATCTCGACCCACTGGGCCGTCTTCAGGAGGTCGGCGAGCCCGTCGTCGAAGCCGTCGGCCGAGAGCCGGCCCTTGACGACGTTCAGGTGGTGGTCGCAGGCGGCCTTCGCCGCCTCGATCAGGGCGGTCTTGCCCACGTCCCGGGCCCCGTCAGCGCGATCCTCAGGGGGGACGGCCCGGCGACCTCCTTCGGCCGGGCCCCGGGCCGGGCCTTCCTCGTGAGCTTGCGATAGCCCTCCGCCCCGATCGCCAAACGGCCGCTGTAGAGCTCGATCAGGTGGATTCCCAATCGGTTCACGTAGGCGCGGAAGAACCAGCGCAACACGTTGTGCTGCATGCTCTTCCACGCCGGCTGCGTCAGCAGTTTCGTGGTCCCGAGGCGGACCAATCCGGTCGTCGGCTGGAACAGGGGCAGCAGGTAACCATAGACCTCGTTCGCCTTGGAGATCCAACCGGCGGCCTGCACGGCCTTCTTCCAGTGGCTGGCCGTGACCATGTCGCCGCCGGGCACCTCCCGGCAGAGCGCCTCCAGGTCCTCGGCCGCGAGCTCCAGGGCCGTGAGGATCTGGACCACCGGCAGATGCTCCACCGGGTTGGTCGAGAGCGGGTGATAATGGGCCGCGAGCCTCGCGACCAGCTTCTTGCCGGTCTCGACGTAGACATCCACGTTCGTCAACGATTCCATCGGCAAGGTTTCGGACGTTTCCGCTTCCTGCTCGACGAGGTCCCAGGCCAGCTTGTCGTGGTTGGAGAACGTCCGGGGGGAGTCCCAGTCGATCGGAGGCAAGACGGCCTCGCGATCTCTCGTCCAGCGGACGGCGAGGAAGTACGCGACGGTCCCCAGCGCCGCCCAGATCGCGAAGCCATAGAAGCCCCACCCATGATCCTTCAGCCACAACGCCCCGAGGCCGATGTACGCGGCCATCGGGCCGACGAAGAGGACCAGGAGGACCCAGACTCGCCAGCTTCGGACCACGGGACACTCCCTATGGGTGCATGGAACGCACCCATCCTGAGGCGGCCTCGGGGCCGCCATCGGCAGATCAGATCATTCGGAAGCCGACGCCGACTATACCATCGGAGGCCGGCCGCTTGCGTTGGTGCATTTCATGCACCCTACGGGACAGGAGCCATCTCCCCAAACGCTTCGGGGCCGCCCCGAATCGGATTCGGAGCGGCCCCGAGGGGACGTCTCTGGCCGTCGGTCGCCGACCGATCAATGGCCGGGCATGTGTCGGGCGATCGATTCGGGGACGTGCATGTGACGGATGCGGTCGCGGACCGACTCCGGCAGGTTACGGAGCGAGTCGGGCACGTAGCGATCGTACCAGGACTCCTCCTCGCGACGGGTCAGCAGCACCGTCAGCAACACGCCCAGGCCGAAGCCGACGCCGAACCCCATGAGGACCGAGGGCGCGGGATTGCGGGCGATCATCCCCTCGGCCTGGCGGTAGCCGTGGGTGATCCCCTCGCGGGCCGCCCCGTAGCCGTCTCGGACGCGCTCGCCGACCTGCGAGGCGCCGTCCTGGATCTTCTGGCCGGCTTCGTGGATGCGGTCGCCCAGGCCCTGGCCCTGGCCCTGCCCGGCGCCGCCGTTGTGCCGCTCCTGGCCTTGCTTTCCGGTCGGCATGATCGCCTCCCTTACTCGTAAAACGATCTGAGGAACTCGCGGAACTCCCGACGGGCCGCCCCCCGAGCGAATCGGCGGGCACCCGTCACGACTCTCGACCCAGGAGGAAGCAAGGCCCGTGCCGACGACCCGTCCCATCCCGGCCCGCCCGACTCGCCTCCGAAAAAAATCATTTGGCGATCGGGCCGAAATCTCCCGTACTCTGAGACGAAGACTGTGTGCCGGGCGCCCGGGACACGGGACTCGCCGGCCCGGCAACGGGTCGGTCGGGGCCTCGCCGGAAAAAGGCCGACTCGCCGGACTCTGGCATGAAGGGTGCCCCGTCGCTATAACTGTCGTGGGGCGAGGACCGACCCATCGGGGGATCGGCCCGCCTGCGGACCATCTGCACCATCGAAACCGAGGAATCGTCACCATGAAGCGCTCGCTGATCCTGTCGCTGGCCCTGGCCGTCATCGCTCCCATCGGCCTCATCGGCTGCGGCGAGGAGACCGGCACCACCACCAAGACCACCACCACGACCCCGGCCGGCAAGGTCACCGAGACCTCCTCCGACAAGGTCGAGAAGACCGGCGACATGAAGGACAAGTGAGCGCCTTCCCCCGGGACGCTCACTAGCCTTTTCGATCCGATCGTTTCGACGCCCTCCGGGAAGTTTTCCCGGGGGGTGTTTTTTTTCGCCTCGGGACCCCACTCTCGAGAAAATCACCGAACCGCACGAGGATTGGCACTCCCCTTGCAGTGCATTCACGTCCCATGTGACACCGGCTCCGAGGCCGGGAGGATCGGTTCGAGAAGACCCGGAGAACGACGATGATCAACGCTCAGGAACTTCAGGGGCAGTGGAACCAGCTCAAGGGCAAGGTCAAGGAGAAGTGGGGCCAGCTCTCCGACGATGACCTGAACATCAGCGGCGGGAACTTCGACCAGCTCGTCGGCAAGATCCAGCAGAGGACCGGCGAGGGCCGCGAGGCCATCGAGAAGTTCTTCAACACGCTGACCGCCCAGGGCGGCTCGGCCGTCTCCCAGGCCGCCGAGAAGGCCCGCGACTTCGCCCAGCACGCCGGCGAACGCCTCCGCGACTCCTACGGCTCCGCCACCGACTTCGCCCGGGACCGCTACGAGATGGCCGAGGACCTGGTCCGCCACCGGCCCGGCCAGTCCGTCGCCGCGGCCTTCGGCCTCGGCCTGGTGGTCGGCCTGGTGGTCGGCATCGCCGTCCGAAGCAGCCGATAACCTTCGCCTTCGTTCGCTTTCGTAGGGCAGGCCTTGGCCTGCCGGACCGTGGGGACGGCAGGCCAAGGCCTGCCCTACGAAGGATAAAACCAGGCAAATCACCGTCGATCCGCAGCACGTGAACCGCGTGTCCGTCCTTCGTCCGCCTTCACTTCCCCTCACCTCTGGGATAGGAGCATCGCCATGCTTCGCTGGGCCCTGACGTTCGCGATCCTCGCCCTCGTGGCCGGTCTCCTCGGCTTCGGCGGCCTTGCCGGCGACTTCTCGTACATCGCCAAGATCCTCCTGTTCGTCTTCGTGGTCCTGTTCGTCGTCGCCCTGATCGCCGGCCGCCGCGTCCTGGGCGGGCCAACGGTCTAGGGTCGGTTTATACCACCCGAACACTCAACGCGCCTCGGAACGGGGGGCGGGCACCGGCGAGTCTTGCCGGGTCCGCCCCCCGTTTCGCGTTGCGATGCGGAGGGCCGTTCACCCCCCCATCTTCCACAATTTCTCCAGGACCGCGAAGGTCTCCGGGTCGTAAGCCTTGAGCTCGGCCCGGACGAACGGATAAAAATCGTTCGTCCCGAAGAACGCCTCGGTCGCCTCGGCGAAGAATTCCATCGGGTCGGTCAGGGCATACGCCTTCTCGTCCCGGCCGTTGATCCGCAGGACCGATTGATAGCTCCCCGCCGCCTTCGCCCTCTCGAACGCCCTCCTCACGTCCTTGTTCTCGAACCCCCCGTCCAGCTTCTGGTGATGGTAGCCGTGGGCCAGCTCGTGGAGGACCATCCACGGCTGATCGATCGTCCACGACAGGAAGTTCTTGGCGTTGGCGATCTCGACGCACCGGGCCTTCTCCTCGCTCATCCCGTGATCGCGGAGCCAGCCGGCGTCGGGGTGGTACGCCATGCATGGATGATGAGGCTCGGCCTCCTCGACCCAGATCGTGATGGTGCGCAACTTACCGACAGCATCGGAAGGCAGCCTCCGAACGATCTGCGAAAGCTGGACGCGGAGGAGGTCCAGGGTCTTGGCGGCGAGCTCGGGCCGATCGCGGAGGAATGCCTCGTTCACCCGGACGGGCCAGCCCTCGATGTCGCGATCGGCGTAGGTCTCCGCCCCTTTCGCGGCCCCGGCGACGATCGCCGGCAACAGGGCCAGGAGGCGTAACTTCCGTAATGCTAGTGACATGGGTCAAGCTCCGGGGGGCGGATTCCGCACGGGCTCCGATGGCCCGTGAATTGCCTTCGGAGATACCAGAACCGAAGCCGCCGGGCGAGGGAGTTCCCGGCCCCCGAGTCCCCGGAGCCATCCCGGGCGGGCACACCCCGCCGAAATTTTCGCTTTTTTCGGAGATTAGCGCAGTGAATCGTTGGAAATCCCGCCCGACCGTACTCGCCGCCCTCGCGGTGCTGCTGACCCTGTCCTCCCCCCGAGAACTTCTTGCCCAGATCCCCGGGCTTCCGGCGCCTCCGGCCGCCAAGGGGTCTGCGACGGCCCCGAAGCCCGATTCGGGCCTCGACACGCCCAAGGCCAAGGTCGCCACGACCTCGGGCCCGATCGCCCTCCGCGAGACCGTCTCGGACTCCGCCCTCAAGACGACCCTGGAACGGCTCCTGGCCCGTTATCCGGGCGTCCGCAACGTGAATGTGGCGGTGGACAACGGGTTTGTGACGCTCGAAGGGCAGGTGGACGACGACGAGACCCACGACGAGATCACCGACTTCGTCCGCCGGGTCGAGGGGGTCCGCCTGGTCCTGAACCTGATGCTGACCGACGACGAGGTGATGTCCGGCACCCAGCTTGCCCGGCGCGAGCTCAGCGTCTTCACCACCTTCTTCGCCCGCCGATGGTTGCTGATGCTGGTGAGCCTGGTCGTGGTCCTGGCCGGGGTGCTCCTGGCCCGGCTGTTCGCCCGCTATTCCGAAACGCTGCTGGCCCCATTCGTCCCCAACCCCCTGCTCCGCTCGGTCGTCGGCTCGGTGCTTGGCGGGGTGATCGTCCTGGGCGGCCTGATCCTGGCGCTGTCGATCTTGAGGCTGACTCATGCGGTGCTGTCGATCGTGGGGCTGGCGAGCATCGTCGGGCTGGCCGTGGGGTTCGCGTTCAAGGACATCACGGAGAACTTCATCGCGTCGGTCCTGCTGGGCGTCCGTCGGCCGTTCCGGGTGGGAGACGCCATCCAGGTGGCCGGCCAGTCCGGCGTGGTCCAGTCGCTGAACACCCGGGCGACCATGCTCGTGACGGCCGAGGGGAAGCACGTCCGGATCCCGAACGTGGTGATCTACAAGGAGATCCTCGTCAACTCCTCGACCAGCTCGCGGACCCGGGGGACGTTCGACCTGGTGATCCCGGCGGAGGCCTCGACCTCGGCGGCCCTGGAGGCGATCGCCTCGGCCCTCCGTTCGCAAGACGGCATCCTCGCCGACCCGTCGCCCCGCGCCCTGGTCGATGCGATCGAACCGGGCGGGATCAGGCTCCGCGCCTTCTTCTGGACGCCGACCCAGGGGATCGACGGCGATCAGCTTCTCAGCGATGCGAAACTCAAGGTGAAAGTGGCCCTCCAGAAGGCCGGGGGCCTCGTCGCGACGCCACCCCCGGCCGCTCCGGCGGCCCTCCCCTTGCCTAAAGGCCCCGAGGCCCTGCCCGCGCCGACGCCCGAACCCGCGACCGTCGCCAGGGCCGAGGCCAACCTCCGCCGAGACACCCGGGCCGCCGCCCAGGCGCCGCCGGTGACCGACGGCCGGACGACCCCGATCGCCCCCTTCCTGCTCCACGGCGGCTCCCGGGTCGAGGACGAAGGGGTCAACCTGCTCGAAGACCACCAACCCTCGGCCAACGGCGCCTCGAAGTGACCGCCACACCGACCGATCGCCCCACGCTTCCGTTCCGAGATCATCGAGACGGCGATCCGCGGCGATCACCCAATCCGGAAGAACGAAAGGGCGCCGGTCTCCGCGACCGGCGCCCTGGCGGGCCCGGGACCCTCGGCCGCGAGGCCGCGCTCCGTCCCGACTTTCGGACGGTTTTCGACGATCATTCCACGATTGCCGATGCGTTCAAGTGGCCTTGTGCAGGGCGGACTTGCGTCCGAAATCCAAACACTGGCAAAAATGTCGATCCATCGGTGCGCACGACCCGCTGCCACCACGAAAAGGCCGGTAATTCCCGCCTCAAAGCCTCGCGGCGAGGGGAAAGTGTCGTCAAGTTCCGCGGTATTCAAGATTGCACGGATCAAACCGATCGGTGCGCATCCATGGCCCGCGAAGGATCGGGTTTTGGGTGGCATGCTCACGTCTTCGTGAGCATGGCCTCGATCCATAATCAAGCGGAAGGCATGCTCACGAAGACGTGAGCATGCCACCCAGGAATCCACACATCAGGCGGTCCGGGCCTTGAGGGCGGACTCGGCCTTGTCGAGTTCGGCGCGGACCAGGGCGGTGATCGCATCGAAGGTCTCGGGGTCGTGGATGGCGACCTCCGAGAGGCTCTTGCGGTCCAGGGCGATGTTGGCCAGCTTCAGGCCGTAGACGAACCGGCTGTAGCGGATGCCTCGCATCTCGGCGGCGGCGCCGAGGCGGACGATCCAGAGGCGGCGGAAGGACCGCTTCTTGGCCCTGCGGTCGCGGAAGGAGAACATCCCGGCGCGGAGCAGGGTCTCCTTGGCCGACTTCAGGAGGCGCCGCCGGCCGCCGACGAACCCCTTGGCCCTCTTGAAGATGCGCTTCTTCCGCCAGTTGCGGGCCGCCCCACTCTTCGCTCGCATCGGTCGCTCGCTCTCTCGTCAGTTAGATGGACGTGCCGGGCTCGACGGTCGGGGCGGCCGGATCGGAGTTCGCGTTGGCGATCGCGGCCTCGGCCGCCGCGGCGGCCTCCTGGGCCCGGCGACGGCGGACACGGACCCGCTTCTCGTCGGGCAGGCCGAGCTGGTTCTCTCGCTCCTGCATCGCGTGCCGGAGCCGGCGGGCCTCCGCCCCGATCTTCACGACCGACTTCTTCCGCAACTTGCGGATCTGGCTGCCCGACTTGTGGCTGTTCAGGTGCGACGACCCGCACCTCTTGTGCATGACCTTGCCGGTCGCCGTGACCGTGAACCGCTTCTTCGTCCCCTTGTGCGTCTTCATCTTGATCGACGGCATGACTCACCAACGCCTTCGGTTCAATTCGGTTCGAACGGGGACGAGATCGGCCCCGGGACGCGGGCCTCCTGGCCCGGATCGCGGGCGAGTCGAACAATCTACCACATCGATCCGGCCAGTCCAAGGGGGTTTTCTGCCGATTCGGTCGGATCAGCCCGGTCCTCCGGCTTGGGGGGGCGGGTCGGTCGCGATTCCGACCTTGGCGTAGACTTCGCGGAGCGGCAGGACGCAGCCGATCGACTCCAGGGGGGCCGTCGCGTCGAGCCCTCGGCATTCGACCGATTCCCAATCGTCGCCGCGGCGGATCCATCGTTCGAGGACCGCGACCTCCTGCGAAATCAAGATGTACTCCTGAAGCGATGGGATCGACCGATAGTTCCGCGCCTTCCGGCCCCGGTCGTAGGACTCGGTCGAGGGGGAGAGGACCTCGACGATCAGGGTCGGGTTGAGCAGGACGTCGAACTCGTCATCCTCGAACCTGGGCTCCTCGCAGACCACGACGACGTCGGGATAGGTGTAGAGGCCGGTCGACTGGACGAGGACCCGCATGTCCGCGACGTAGACCTCGCCGGGGCGGTCCCGGAGCTCGGCCCGGAGCGCGGAGCCGACGTTCAAGGTGATCAGGTTATGCTTGCGGGTGGCTCCGGGCATCTCGACGATCTCGCCCTGGAAGAATTCGTGCTTGTTCGTGGCCGCTCGCTCCATCGCGAGGTATTCCCGGGGGGTATACAGCGTCTTGGCGGCCGAGGACATGAGCACCCTCCGGGCGGGTTGGGTCGGGGTCGTCAGGGCGAGGCGGCGGGGCGGGCCTCGATCACGTCGAAGGTCACCGATTGGACGGGGGTGAGGTCCAGCGAGTGGCGGATCGTCCGCGACTCGCCGGGGGCGAGCTTGAGGATGGGGCCGATGGTCTCGTCGGAGACGATCCGATCGGCGTGGTCGTACGCCTGGACGCGGACGAACACATCGACCGGGACGGCGTTGGCGTTGTCCAGGGAGGCGGTGGCGTCCGTGCGTCGGCCGTCGGCCGAGGGGCGGAACCCGGTCGAGGTGGCGGTGACTCCGGCCGTCAATTTCGGGTCGATCCCGGGCCAGGCGGCGACGGTGCCGCCGATCACCGCGGCGATCGCCAGGGCCGCCAGGACCAGGACGGCGGCCGGGGGTCGGCGGATCAATCGGGCGTCGCAGGCCGGGCAATGCCGGGTCCTCTCGGGGAGGACGACCCGGCATGCCGGACAGACGATCGGCCCCGAGGCCATCGCGGGGTCTCCCGGCCGGGGTCTAGACCCTGGGCGCGATGATGGCGGTCATCCTCTTGCCTTCCATCGAGGGGTTCTTCTCGACCTTGGCCACGTCTTCGAGGGACTTGAGCACCTCGTTCATGACCTTGCGGCCCTCGTCGATGTGGGCGAGCTCGCGGCCTCGGAAGAGGACGTTGACCAGGACCTTGTCCTTGTGTTCGAGGAATTCGCGGGCGCGCTTGACCTTGACCTCGATGTCGTGGTCGCCGGTCTTGGGGCGGACGCGGATTTCCTTGACCTGGGTCTGGTGCGTCTTCTGCTTGGTCGTGCGCTTCTTCTGCTCGTACTTGAACTTGCCGTAGTCCATGATCTTGCAGACCGGCGGCCGTTCGTTCGGGGCGACCTCGACGAGGTCCAGGCCCTGCTCCCGGGCGGTCTCCATGGCCTTTCCGGTGGGCATCACGCCGAGCATGGCCCCGTCGGCGGCGATCACGCGGACCGGGGAGATGCGGATCTGTTCGTTGATCCGTTGTCCCCGGTCGGCGTTCTGCTGGGTGCGGTCTTGCGGTCCGATGGCGTCCTCCCCAGGACGGTTCTTCGAGGGTAGGCCCGGGTGGACGGGGGCGGCCTTGGCCCCGCGCTCGCACCGAGGGCCGGCGTCCCCATCCCTGGCGACCCCGCACCCGCGTGCGGGCCCGTCGCTCTCTCCGGGGGCAATCTCCGAGTGTAGGAATCGTGACGGCGGACGTCAAGGGGCTTGTCGGGCCGATTCGGGGCCTTCGTCCTCGGTCCCCGGGTCGATCACGAGCCGGCGCACCCGGGGCGACGGCCGGCGGGGCGGCGCGGGGGTGAAGGCGGCGACGAGGTCCGGCAGGAGGAAGCCGAAGGCGAGCCCGGCGGTCGCGATCAAGCCGATCTCGACCGAGGCGGGGCGCTTCGCGGGGCGTTGGGCGATCCGTCGGGGCCCGTCCGGCAGGCGGTCCGGGGCGGGCGTCGCGGGTCGAGGGGGGCTGGGTGCCCTGGGGGGATCGGCGCGGATGGCGATCGGCAGGCGGGGCGGCGTGGCGGCGCCGAGGAGGGGGACGCCGTCGGGGGATCGGAGCTGGACGAGGCCCTCGGGAGCGGCCGGGCGATCGGCCTCGGGGGCCTCGGCCGAGAGCCCGAGCAGGGCGAGGTCCAGGATGGCGGCATCGTTGCGGCCGACGGCGAAGGTCGGGTGGCCGTCGGCCAGGACTCCCGCGGCCGGGCCGGCGGAGCGGGTGGGCAACGGCCCGGCGGTGCCCGGGTCGTTGCCCAGGCCCTCGACCTGGGCCGGACTTGCGGCGAGGGTGTCCGTCCCGGGGACCGTCAGCGGGAGGCTCAGCAGGGGCGAGCCTTGCGGAGACTCCGGGACGTCCTCGATCGCGGCGTCCTGGCGGCCGATCTGGAGCAGGAAGGGCCCGGTGGGGTCCGAGCCGGAGTCCCCCCGGGAGATCCCGACCAGGAGGGTCGAGCCCGAGGCGCCCCGGCCGCTGGGATTGAGCTCGACGCTCAGCGAGCCTCCGGGGCCGGGCAGGTCCCACGAGCCGACGACCCGGCCGGCTTCGTCCATCAACCAGAGCTTGCCCCAACCGGAGGCCGCCTCGGGGACCTGGACGTCCACCCGGATCGACTGGGTCTCGGGCCGGACCGGCACGCGGAAGACCTGGACGCGGTCTCCGGCGGCGAGACCGCCGACGACCTGGGCCGTGGGGATGTCGGGCAGCTTTTGCACCGGGCCGGGGCCGGTCGGGGGCCTGGCCGGCTCGGCCTCGACCTTCAGGCCGTCGGTGCTCACCGGCTGCCCCTTGATCGAGACGCGGGCGACGGTCCACGAGGCGGGCGTCTCGGCCTTCTCGGCCGGGGCGACCTCGGCGGCCGGGGCGTCCACGGCGCCGAGCTTCGCCGTCTCGTGGGCCCCGGCCTTGGAGAGCAGGACCCGGGGCTCCAGGGCCTCGACGGTCCAGGGGGCCCGCCGCCGGACCTCGGACCGTCGGCCATCGTTCGGGGCGGGGGGGAGGAACATCCGTGGTGCCTTCATCGAGACCCGGTCCGGGCGCGTCTCCCGCGATCGGCCGCCCAGGACGAGCGGATCGGGCGGATCGGGCGGACGGGCCCGCGGCTTCGCTGGGGGCCCGACGGGCCCGGGGGGGACGAGGCCGCGGCGCTGATCCTAGCAAAGCCGGTCGGCCCTGTCGCCAGGTTTTTTTCCCGCGACCCCTCGGACCTTACCGGGCCGCGCCCGCCTTGAGCCGCCTCGCCCCGGCCGCTATAACCGGGCGAGACCTCACGGCCCGCGCCCCTGCCCGATCCACCCGCCAGGAGACCGACCGATGCGCCTCCGAGCCCGATTCGCCACGCTCGCCGGACTGGCCGCCGCCGCGGCCACCGCCCTGATCGCCGCGGCTCCCTCCGCGAACCCGCCCAAGGCCCCGGAACGGGTCTTCGAGCTGCGGACCTACGTCGCCAACCCCGGCAAGCTCGGCGCCCTGAACGCCCGGTTCCGCGACCACACCTGCAAGCTCTTCCAGAAGCACGGGATCGAGCTGATCGGCTTCTGGACCCCCCAGGACGACAAGGACGGCAAGGCCGATACCCTGATCTACGTCCTCGCCTACCCCAGCCGCGAGGCCGCCAAGAAGTCGTGGGAAGCTTTTGGCAACGACCCCGAATGGAAGAAGGCCCGCGAGGAGAGCGAGAAGGACGGCAAGATCCTCGCCAAGCCCCCCACCTCCGTCTACCTCGACCCCACGGACTACAGCCCGATCAAGTGAGCGAAGCTCGCGTGGCATGCCCACGTCTTCGTGGGCATGTCTTCCTGGATTCTTCACGATCCACCAAAGACATGCCCACGAAGACGTGGGCATGCCACCCGGGACTCCCTTCGTCGCCACTCCGCGAGGCCCGACTGTGAGCGTTGATCTGGCCGACATCCTCGCCGCCGCCGAGCGCATCCGGCCGTGGGCCCATGTGACCCCGACCTTGACCTCGACCACCCTGGACGAGCTCGCGGGCGGCTCGATCGTCCTGAAGTGCGAGAATTTCCAGAAGGTGGGGGCGTTCAAGTTCCGGGGGGCGATGAACGCGGTCCTCCAGTTGGAAGAATCGGAGAGGGCCGCCGGGGTGATCACCCATTCCTCGGGCAACCATGCCCAGGCTCTGGCCCTGGCCGGTCGATTGGCGGGCGTGCCGGTCTGCGTGGTCATGCCCCGGACCGCCCCGGCGATCAAACGGGCCGCGACCGAAGGCTATGGCGCGAGGGTCGTCCCGTGCGAGCCGACTTTGGCCGATCGCGAGGCCACCGTCGATCGCCTGAGGGCCGAGCACGGCTACGCGCTGGTCCACCCTTACGACGACTGGCGGGTGATCGCCGGCCAGGGGACCGCCGCCCTCGAATTGCTGGAGCAAGCCGGGCCGCTCGACGCCGTGGTCACCCCTTGCGGGGGCGGCGGATTGCTCTCGGGGACGGCCATCGCCGTGAAGGGAACCTCGCCCGGCACCAGGGTTTACGGGGCCGAGCCCGAGGCGGCCGACGACGCCCGGCGGTCCCTGATCGAGGGCCGGATCCTCCCCTCGCCCGACCCGAAGACCGTGGCCGACGGCCTGAGGACGTCCCTGGGCGAGCGCGATTTCTCGGTGATCCGCCGCCTGGTGGACGGGATCGGCACGGCGAGCGAGGCGGAGATCCTCGACGCCATGCGGTTCCTCTGGGAACGGCTCAAGATCGTGATCGAACCGTCGTGCGCCGTGCCGGTTGCGGCGATCTTGAACGGAAGGATCGACGCGAGGGGGAAGCGCGTGGGCGTGATCCTCTCGGGCGGCAACGTCGATGTCGGGCCGATGTTCGAGAGCCTGAGGGCCCGATTTCTTTGAATGGGACCGCCGAGAACCCCTCGTTCCCACGGTCTCCGTGGGAACGAGGGGTTCTCGATCCGTCCAGGAAGAGGGCGCCTCGTCATTCCGGCCCTATCGGGTCGTCTCGACGATCCAGTCGCCGATGACCTTCAGGGCGTCGGGGCTGAAGGTCTCTTCGATCTTGGAGTACTCGGCCGGGGAGCCGGTCTTGCACGTCTGGAAGAGGTGGTTGAGGCCGGGGAATTCCCGGATCGTGAATTTGGCATTGCCTCCGGCCTTCAGCGCCTTTTCGATCTCGGGGAGGCTCTGGCCCGGCGGGACTTGCAGGTCCTTTTCGCCGTTGACCGCCAGGACCGGGCATTTCACCTTCGCCAGGGTCGGCCGGGGGTCGTAGCTGAGGAAGTAGCGGAACCAGGGGGTCTTGACCAGGTTGAGCTGGCCCTCGACGGTCTTCGTCGGGTCCTTGCCCAGCTCCTTGAGCTCGTCGGCGGAGAGGTTCGCGAGGAGTTCTTTCGTGAGGACGTCCAGCGCCTTCTCCAGGGCGGCGGGGTCGGTCTGGGTCCGGATCGCGGCGAAGATTTTCCGGTTCTGGGCGACGCTCTTCTCGATGGCTTCGGGCTTGCCGCCCAGCGCCTTGGCGATCAGGGCGCTTTGGGCGAAGAGGATCTCATCGCCCGGGACGCCCGGACCGGCCAGGAGGACGAGGAAGGCGATGTCGTCGGGCAGGTCGGCGGCGACCATCGGGGCGATCAGGCCGCCCTCGCTGTGGCCCATCAGGCCGATCTTTTTCGGGTCGGCTTCCTTGCGGGTCTTGAGGAATGCCACGCCCGCCTTCACGTCGGAGGCGAAATCGACGCTGGTGGCCTTGCCGTGGTCGCCGGTGGACTTCCCCACGCCCCGATCATCGAACCGGAGGACGGCGATCCCCTTGCGGGTCAGGTCGTCGGCCAGGACGAGGAACGGCTTGTGGCCCAGCAAGGTCTCGTCGCGGTCCTGGGGGCCGGAGCCGGAGATCAGGACCACCGAGGGGAACGGCCCGGGGCCTTCGGGGACGGTGAACGTCCCGGCGAGCGAGAGCCCGGCCTCCTTGTTCGGGTACTCGACCTCGATCTCGCGATAGGGGAACGGCGGCTTGGGGACCTGGGTCCTCTTGGGGCCTTCGGAGGGCTTGTCGGTCCTCTTCAGGGTCAGCGGCAGGCTCTGGCCGAGCTGCTGGAACGTCCCCTTGGCCTCGGTCCCGGCGTCGTCGAGCGTCCCGGAGAACTCGGCGCCGAGGACCGGCACCTTGAAGGCCAGGGCCTTCTTGTCGAGGGTCGCGGTCTCGACCTTGATCCCCTTGGCGCCCTGGTCGGGGCTGTCCAGGGTCGCCTTGAAGGCGCCGTCGGCCTGCTTGAACAGGTTGATCACCAGGCGGATCTCGATGCCTCCCTGGAGCGCCAGGGGGCCTTCCCAGATCTGGTCGGGCTTCGCGGGGGGCTGGGCCTTGGCGGTCGTCCGGGCGAGGGCCAGCGGGTACGACTTGCCGAGCTGGGTCCACTCTCCTTCGATCTTCGAGCCGTCGGCGGCGATCTTGCCCTTGTACTGGCCCTTGAGCGTGGGGACGTCGAGCGAGACGGCGTCCTCGACCTGCTCGGCGGTCTTCACGGCGAGGCCCAGGACCCCCTGATCGGGGCTGTCGAAGGTGGCGGAGAGCTTGCCGGCGGCCTCCTTGACGTGGAAGACCATCGTCAGGGAGATGGCGTCGGTGACCTTCATCGTCCCTTCCCAGTCGCCGACGAGCTTCGGCGGGTCGGCGGCCCGGCCCGGGCTCGGGACCAGGGCGATCAGGGCGGCGATCGTGAGCAGGGTCGTCCTCATCGGTGCATTCTCCAAGGTCCTCGCCCGAGGGCCTCGGGGCGGCCTCGCCCCGCCTCGCGGCGAATCTGGTAACATCGGTTCGTCGCCCGACCGCCAGTCTTTCCCCAGGGCGCCGAGATTTTTCGGACGCCCGCCCGCCCGGACCGGAGCCCGATCGCCGTGCCCGATTCCCATTCGTTCGACATCGTCAGCGAGATCAACCACGCCGAGATGCATAACGCCGTGGTCCAGGCCCAGCACGAGATCGCCGTCCGCTACGACTTCAAGGGGACCCGCGCCGCCATCGAGTTCAACAAGAAGGACGAGGCCCTCACCCTCACGGCCGACCACAAGGGCCAGCTCGACGCGGTAGTTCAGGTCCTCAAGGAGAAGATGGCCAAGCGGGGCGTCCCGGTCAATGCCCTGAAGCGCGGGAAGCTGGAAGAGGCCACTCACGACTCGGTGCGCGAGACCATGACCCTGCATACCGGCATCGACAAGGACAGCGCCCGGGAGATGGTCAAGACCATCAAGGGCCTCGGGGCAAAAGTCCAGGCGCAGATCATGGAGGAAAAAGTCCGCGTGACCGGCAAGAAGAAGGACGACCTCCAGACCGTGATCGCCCATTTCCGCGAGCACGCCCCGGAATTCCCGATCCAGTTCGTCAACTTCACCTGACCGGCACCGCTTCGCCCGGTCGCGCCGCCCGCCCCTTGCTCGCCGTTTCGGGCCTTGAAACGTCGATGCGGCCCGCCTGGCGTTCCGATGATGGAACCTTGAAGAGATCAACCGCCAAGACGCCAAGGGCGCCAAGGGGAGACGAGAGGAAGAGGAGGAAGCGGCAGAGGAAGGAAACCGAAACGCAGATTTCGCAGATTTGAAGCCGAATCACGTTCTTAAATCTGCGTAATCTGCGTTTCAAACTCCCTCTCTTCTTCTCTCGTCTCCCCTTGGCGCTCTTGGCATCTTGGCGGTTGGTACCGAAAGCTTCCCCAGGCGAGCCAGGGCAAAGGAGGGCCAACGATGGGCTTCTTGAACGGCAGGGTCACGTACGTGAGGTATCGGGTCGGCGGCGAGGGGCCGTTGCCGTTCGGCGAGGACATCCTGGAGAAGATCGACCTCCACGCGGTCGGCAAGCACGGGATGGGCGACCCGGCCGACGGCGTCACGTTCGGCTGGTCGGGCGGCGACCACGTCCTGGACACGAGCTTCTCGGCCGAGAAGAACGTGATCAACGACGCCCTCCACCTGGCCATCCGGATCGACACCGACAAGATCCCCGGCGACCTCCTCCGGGCCTATACCAAGATCGAGACCGACGCCCGCGCCGCCCTGAGCCCCAGCGGGTTCGCGAACAAGGCCCAGAAGCAGGAGGCGAAGGAGGCGGCGCGCGTCCGGGCCGAGGCCGAGTCGGCCGACGGCCGGTTCCGCCGCCGCAAGCATTACCCCGTGCTCTGGGACGGCCAGACCAACACCCTGTTCGCGGGGACCACCTCCGCCTCGGTCCTCGACCGCTTGCAGGGCCTCTTCCGCGACACCTTCGACCGCCCCCTGGAGCTGATCTCCGCCGGGAACCTCGCCGGCTCCCAGGCCGAGATCCGAGGGGCTCGGCCGATCGGTCGAGGAGTTCCTGCCCGCCGTGTTCCTCGGCGAGGAAAAAGACGGCCTGGCGACCGTCGCCTGGGCCGACGCCGACCTCTCCCGCCCGGATTATTTCGGCAACGAGTTCCTCCTCTGGCTCTGGCACACGCTGCAGAACGACGGCGACACGATCGCCCTGCCGGACGGCTCCGAGGGGACGGTCATGCTGGCCAAGACCCTCACTCTGGACTGCCCCCGGGGCATGACCGGCCGCGACAGCCTCACGGATGAGGGGCCGACCCGGCTTCCCGAGGCGTTCCGGGCGCTGCAGTCGGGCAAGCTGCCGAGGAAGGCGGGCTTGATCCTGGTCCGCCACGGGGCGCAGTACGAATTCACCTTGCAGGCCGAGACGCTGGCGATTTCGGGCCTGCAACTGCCGAAGGCCGAGGGGGCCTCGGGCGACGAGGCGAAGGTGGCGAGGATCGACGGCCTGAGACATCTGGTCGAAACCCTGGACCTCCTGTACGATGCGTTCGGCAGCCGCCGGACCGGGCCGGACTGGGCCGGCGACCTCGGACGGATCCGCCGCTGGCTCCTTGCGGCGGCCTGACACTCGGAGGAAGAGTGGGCAGTGGGCAGTGGGCAGTGGGCAGTGAGAAGACGGGGAGAATCCCCGGCCCGAAACCCGCCCCGGGCGACCCTCGGCGCCTCGCTCCGTCTCCTCACTGCCCACTGCCCACCGCCCACGGCCCACTGCGGAAAGAGTGGGTAACTACCGCCAGCACCTCACGTTCTCGAGCCTCCTGGGCGTGGCCTACGCCTGGGGGGCTTACGCATTGGCGGGGCTTCACTGGATTTACGGCACCGTCGCGGCCCTGCTGACGATGATCTCCGGGCTCCTGCCGGACCTCGACCACCCCATCGGCGTCGAGCTCCGGGGATTCACGGGCATCCTCGCCGTGCTGTCGGCGGTCGCGGTGTGGCATCGGGTCGGGCGGCGCGAGCCCGACATCGCCTTCGAGGTCCATCTCTGGGCGGTCGTGGCGGCCTACGTGTTCGTCCGCTACGGAGTCCGCCGGATGCTGGCCCGGCTGATGGTCCACCGGGGGATCAGCCATAGTTTCCCCACCTGCGCGGTCTGGGGCGCGGTGGCGTACTTGTATTATCCCTCGGATTATCAGTTGATTCGGATGATGATGGCCGCGGCGGTGGTGATCGGCTTCCTGTCGCACCTGGTCCTCGACGAGGTTTTCAGCGTGGACCTCCACGGGGCGAAGTTGAAGAAGTCGTTCGGCACGGCGATGAAGTTCTGGGCGCCGTCGCCCTGGGCCACCCTGGCGATGTACGCCTTGCTGAGCTTCCTCGCCTGGAAGGTCATCCAGGAATGGCCCGACGAGCCCCTCCGGGCGATCCTCGGCGAGAGGATCGAGCCGCCCAGGGTGCCGTGGTCCCGAAATCCCTGAATTCCCACCCCGAGATCGGCCCGGAGCCGCCGAAGTTTATGGAAACGATCCGTATCGAGCCCGCCGAGCTGACCTCCGAGGTCGCCCTCGCCCTGATCTCCGCCCTGAACGCCGAGCTTCAAGGGGCCTACCCCGAGCCGGGCGCCACCCACTTCGCGCTCGACCCGGCCGAGGTCGGCGAGGGCCGAGGCGCCTTCCTGATCATCTCGCGAGACGGGACGCCGGTCGGCTGCGGGGCCCTGAGACTCCTCGACCCGGACACGGCCGAACTCAAACGGATGTACATCGAACCCAACGCGCGAGGCCACGGCCTCGGCCGTCAACTCGTGGCCGCTCTGGAGGCGAAGGCTCGGGCGTTGGGGGCCCGTCGCGTGGTCCTGGAGACCGGAATCCGCCAGGAAGCCGCGCTGGCCCTCTACCGCAACACCGGGTTCGGGCCGATCCCGCTGTACGGGGAATATTGCCTCTCGCCGGACACCAGCATCTGCCTGGGGAAAGACCTGCCCGCGACGGATTCGGGAGCTTGAGGACGCCTCGTCGGCCCTCGCGGAGGGACGTGGGTCGAAATCCTCGCGAGGCGTGAGGATTTCGAGTTCGGAGACCGCCCGCACGGCGTCTTTCCTGGACCTGAGGCGAGGACGTCCCTGGCGATCCCCGGCTCCCACGGATACCGTGGCGTTGCATCGTGAGCGCCGGGGACGCTCCAAGAGGAACGCCGCGTCCCCGCCTCGGAGGGTTCGTAGATGAGCCTCGCGAATCGCTGCCCGATCTGCGGGGCCGAACGGCCCGGCAACGCCCCCGACGGCCCTTGCCCGCCCTGCCGATCGAACTTCGAGGCCCTGGCCACCCTGCCGCCCGGGGATGCCGACTCGCGAGACGCCGACACGATCCCTCATGTCCGCTCCGCGAACGCCTCCACCGAGCCAACCCTGGTGGAGGCTCGCCCCCTCGCCGTCGTGCGGTACTTCGGCGATTACGAGCTGATCTCCGAGATCGCCCGAGGCGGGATGGGCGTGGTCTACCGGGCCCGCCAGGTCAGCCTGAACCGGCCGGTCGCCCTGAAGATGATCCTCGCCGGCCAGCTCGCCGCGAGGACGACATCCAGCGATTCCAGATCGAGGCCGAGGCCGCCGCCAACCTCGACCATCCCGGGATCGTCCCCATCTACGAGATCGGCGAGCACGACGGCCAGCACTTCTTCAGCATGGGATTCGTCGAGGGCCAGAGCCTGGCGGCCCGGGTGGCCGGCGGCCCCCTGCCCCCTCGCGAGGCGGCGACCCTGACGACGCAGGTCGCTCAGGCCATGCACTACGCCCACGACCGGGGCGTGATCCACCGCGACCTCAAGCCAAGCAACGTCCTGCTCGACGGGGCGGGACATCCCAGGGTCACCGATTTCGGGCTCGCGAAGAAGCTGCAAGGCGACAGCGGCCTGACCCAAACCGGCCAGGTCATGGGGACGCCCAGCTACATGCCGCCGGAGCAGGCCAACGGCCGGGAGGTCGGGCCGGCCGCCGACATCTACGCCCTGGCGCGATCCTCTATTGCCTCCTGACGGGCCGACCGCCGTTCCAGTCCGCCTCCTCGATGGAGACCCTCCTGCAAGTGATGGAGCAGGAGCCCGTGCCGGTCCGGCAACTCAATCGCTCGGTCCCCCGCGACCTGGAGACGATCTGCCTGAAATGCCTGCACAAGGACCCCCGGAGGCGTTATGAATCGGCCCGGCGCTGGCCGACGACCTGCGGAACTGGCTCGAATCGCGGCCGATCTCGGCGGTCCGCACCCGGGCGCCGGAGCGGGCGTGGCTCTGGTGCAAGAGGAGGCCCGCCGTGGCCGCGATGACGGCGGCCACCGCGATCGCCCTGGTCGGGGGCACCTCGGGCATCCTCGCCGTGCAGGTCCGGGCCAACCGGAACCTGGCGAGGAAGAATGCCGACCTGACCGAGGCCAACGCCAAGGTGGCCCGGGCCAACGCCGACCTCAAGGCGTCCAATCTCCGGCTCGACCGGCAACGCGCCCGGGCCGAGGAGGACGAGAAGCGGGCCATCGACGCCGTGTCGAAATTCCGGGACGTCATCACGAATGAGCCGGCCCTGAAGGACAACGCCGCGCTGAAGGACCTCCGCAAGCGGCTGTTGAAGGAGCCCCTGACGTTCTTCCAGGGCCTTCGCAACCGCCTCCAGGCCGAGGAGGACACCCGCCCCGAATCGCTCGACCGCCTGGCCACCGCCTGCTCCCGCCTGGGGATGCTGACCAGCGAGATCGGCGACACCCGCGACGCCCTGCTCGCGTTCCAGCAGGCGTTGGGGATCTATCGGAAGATGGCCGAGTCCGACCCCACCGTCGCCGTCTTCCAGCGGGCCCTGGCGATCTGCCAGGGCAGTATCGGCGACATCTTCTGGGAGCTCGGCAAGCCGGCCGAGGCGAGGGAGGCGTATGAGGAGTCGCTGGCGATCGGCCAGAAGCTGGCCCGAGCCAACCCCTCGGACACCGTCCTCCAGGAGGTCCTGGCGCGATCCCAGCACCAGCTCGGCAACCTGCTCTCGCAGACCGGCAAGCCGGTCGAGGCGCTCCGGGCGTATGAGGCGGCCCTGGCGATCGCTCAGAAGCTGGCCGACGCCCGACCCGACGCCGCCGACTTGCAATTCCTCCTGGCCAGCACGCATTTCAACATCGGCAAGCTGCTCTGGGAGACCCGCAAGCCGGCCGAGGCGAGGAAGGCGTATGAGGCGTCGCTGGCGATCGCTCAGAAGCTGGCCGACGCCCAACCCTCCAACCCGAGTTACCAGCTCCACCTGGCGAGCACCCGGCGCAACGTCGGCCACCTGCTGATCGACGCCGGCAAGAGGGCCGAGGCCCTGGAGGCGTACCAGGAGGCGAGGGCCATCCAGCAGAAGCTGGTCGAGGCCCACCCGGCGGTCACGGAATTCCAGGGCGACCTGGCGACCAGCCTCGACATCATCGCATTAATCCTGCACGAGACAGGCCAATCGGCCGAGGCGAGGAAGTGCTATGAAGCGGCGATCGCGATCCACCGGAGGCTGGTGGAGGAGCAGCCGGAGTCGCACGCCCTGGCGAGCGGGCTGGGCGCGGACCTGAATAACCTGGCCCTGATCGACGCGAGGGAGGGGCGGTTCGAGCCGACCCGCCTCCTGCTCCGACAGGCCATCGAGTCGCAGAGGAAGGCCCTGACCGCCGTCCCGACGAACCCGACCTACCGGGCGTTCCTGGGCAATCACCTGTCCTCCCTGGCCTTCGTCGCCGCTCGTCTCGGGCGGATGCCGGAGGCCGCCGAGGCCCAGAGGGCGCTCCGGGAGCTGAACGCCGGCCCCTCGCGAGCCGCCGCCCTGAACGAGCGCCTGGACGCCCTGCTCCGGCTCGACCCGCCCCATCCCAACGCCGAGAGGCTCGCCCGGGCCCAGCAAGCCTACGAAACGGGCCTTCCCGGGGCCGCCGTGAGGCTCTGGGCCGAGGCCCTGAAGGCCGACCCCAAGCTCGCCGACGATCGCCAGGCCCAGGTCCGCTACAACGCCGCCTGCGCCGCCTCGCTCGCCGCGTCCGGGAAAGGCCAGGACGACCCGAAACCCGACGACGAGGCCCGAACCCAGCTCCGCCGCCAGGCGCTCGATTGGCTCAAGGCCGAGCTGGCCGAGTGGTCCCGGCTCGACCGATCCGCCCCGCCCCAGGGAAAAGCGGCGATCGCCCAGGTCCTCAAGCACTGGCAAGACGACCCCGATCTCGCCGCCGTCCGCGACGCAACGGAACTCGCCCAATGGCCCGAGGCCGAACGCCAGTCGTGGAAATCGCTGTGGGCCGAAGTCGAAGCCCTCTTGAAGCGGACCGAAGGACAGGAAGCCCGAAAGCCAGACTGATCTCAACCGATCCAGAGGGCGGTGATGAGGTCCATGACGTGGGCTTTCCGGCGGTCTCCCGGGACGAAGCCGACGGCGACCGCAAGCGACACGAGCACGAGGCCCGGCGCGCCGAGCGAAACCGCCAGGGACGCGCGATCGAGCCAGTCGACGGCGCGAGACGCCAGGACGAACTGGGAGGCGCCGATCGCCGCCAGGAACAGCCCCACGACCTCCCGCAGCAAACCCCTTCGATGCATTGACACGAGTAGGTCCGACTTCAGTCGGGCCTATGAAAATCTTTTTTCGCAGGCCCGACTGAAGTCGGACCTACTCGTTTCCTCATTCTCAGTGAGGCTTTCTATAGAACAAGACATGCCCATGAAAAGGCATCAAGCCCTCATGGCTTCCGGAATTCCCGGACGTCCCTCTTCTTCTGATGCCCGTCGAAGAAGGCCCCGCCGTTGGTGGCGCCGTTGAAATAGTGCTTCTGGTACTTGGCGCGGATCGCTTCGAGGTCCCCTCGGCGCTGGGCGTCGAGGAACTCTCGCCTTGAGGAGATCCAGGTCTTGTAGCCCTCGAAGAGCTCGGGGTTGCTGGCGAGCTCGGCGACCCGGGCCGTGAACTGTTCGAGGTCCCCTCGACGCTGGGGGACGAGCAGGGCCACCGGCTCTCCCGGCTCCCAGACGACCCGGCCGGGCCTCGTCATCTTCCAGTTCATCGAGAACGAGGCGAGGCTCCAGTCGGTCTCGACCAGCCCTTCCAGGGGGGCCACGCCGTCCTTGGGGTAATTCGCGGGGCCTCGGCAGAGGAGGTTCCAGCCCGGCGGCGTCCGGAAGACATACGGGATCGTCCAGGTCATGATCCCCGTGCCGACCTGGCTGATCGAGTGGGTCATCGGCGGCGAGCCGATCACCTGGACCACCAGGTCGCCCGGCTCCTTGCCGCCGTTCCACTCGGCGATCGCGCCGTGGGGGGCCAGGACGTGCCAGCCCGATTGATTGGCCAGGGTCATCGGCAGGCAGTGATAGGCGAACTTGAAGCCGGTCTCGTCCATCCATCCCCGCTTGATCCCGGCGGGGACGAGCTTCACGTCGAAGCCCCAGGCCGAGTAGGCGACGATCTCCAGGGTCTCGGTTTCGGTCTGGGTCTCGGTCTGAGTCTCGGTCGAGCCGCTCATCGGGCGAATCCCCTCGTCTCCGAACGGTCCGGTCCATTCCGCTACTATGGCCGAGGGGGGCGTCCGGGGGAATGGGAATTTCCGGGGAGAACTGGCGCACCCAAGATCGCCGGAATCCGTATAATCGTCATCCTGTCCGGCGAGCGCGCCCGGCCTTGCCTTCGGGGCGGGGCCGAATCCAGGATGGGTGCGAGCGAGAGAGAAGACGAGAGAGGGAGACGCCTCCGATGCGACAGACCGTCCGAACCGGCCTGGCCGCCCTGATCGTCGCGGCCCTGGCCCCCCTGGCCTTCGCGATCCAGGACCCGGCCGCCACGGGGAATGCCCCGGTCCGACCGGCCCCGACGCCGGCGCAACTGGCCAAGCTCAACGAGGTCCTCGCCACGGTCAACGGCGAGCCCATCACCCGGGGCCAGCTCCTCCAGCTCCTGAATCAGTACACGATCAACCCCGGGAGCGAGAAGACCGCCTACACCACCGCCCTGGAGATCCTGGTCAACACCCGGCTGCTGACCCAGTTCCTCAAGAGCGCGAAGGTCCAGGTGCCCCCGGCGGACGTCGAGGCCGTGATCGCCGAGCAGGAGAAGAAGGCCCGCGAGAACGGGACGTCCCTGACCAGCGCCCTGGCCGACTCCGGCACCACGATGGACGCCCTCAAGGACGAGATCACCCGGACCCTCCAGTGGCGCGAGTTCATCAAGTCGACCGCCAACGACGACCGCCTGAAGCGCTACCTGAAGGACAACCTCGACGCCTTCGACGGCGCGCAGGTCAAGGCCAGCCACATCCAGATCAACCTGGAACCCACCGCCTCGGCCGCCGACAAGGAGAAGGCCCGCCAGAAGCTCCTCCAGATCAAGAAGGACGTGGAGGCCGGCAAGATCACCTTCGCCGACGCCGCCAACAAGTACTCGGAAGACCCGGCGAACGTCGATCAGCCCTCCGGCGGGGACCTGCGGTACTTCCCCCGCAAGCGATTCACCGAGCCGTTCGCCGTCGCCGCCTTCTCCACGCCGCCGGGGAAGATCTCCGACCCGGTCGAGACCGAGTACGGCATGCACATCATCTACGTGGCTGACCGCAAGCCCGGCCGCCAGGTCGAGTTCGAGCGCTACAAGGAAGCGATCCTCAATCAGTTCGCCGTCGATGAGCAGAACCGGATCGTCGCCGAGAAGCGCAAGACGGCCAAGATCGACATCAAGCCCATGCCCGCCGACCTCTTCCCCAAGGCCCCGGCGGCCGAGGAGAAGGCCCCGGCAACCGCCCCGGCCGAGAAGGCCAAGGCCAAGGGCTGACGCAAGCCTCCGTAGGGTGGGCGAAGCCCGCCGTTGTGTAGGGGCGGGTGCAACCCGCCAACACGCGGCGGCCATCGCCCGCCATCCTTGAGAAAGGCGGCGAGTGTGGCGGGTTTCACCCGCCCTACGCCACGGTGCATTGCATGCACCCTACGCTTGAAACATCCGGTACGTCTCGCGAATCCCCTCGACCAGAGGCGTCCTCGGCAGGGGGCCGAACGCGGAGTCGAGCCGGGAATCGTCGAGGTCCGGCGCGATCGGCAACTGGCGGTCTCCGTGGGTCACCAGGCCCTTCGCCTCGGGCGCGGCCTCTTCCAGGGCCTCCACGAACCGCTCGATCGAGACGACCGACCCCCGGACGTTGAACGCCTCGGCCCCCTGGAACGGGGCGGTCAGGACGCGGAGGAACGTCCGGGCCACGTCGGGTGCGTACTGGAGGTCCTGGACGCCCCCGTAGCTGATGGTATAAGGCTGGCCCATCGCGGCGGAGCGGATCGCGAACGTCGGCTCGCTCGTCACGCCGAAGTCGCGGCCCACTCCATACACCGTCCACGGCCGGAGCCCGACGCTGGAAACCCCGCGATCGAGCCAGTAGACCCGGGCGTTCAGCTCGTTGCAGACCTTGAACGCCCCGTAATGGGTCATCGGCGCCAGGCGGACGGCGTCGCCGATCGGCCCCGATCCGCCCTCGCCCGGCCCGTGGACGGCCGCCGAGTCCGCGTAAACGACCCGGTGAACCTGCTCCTTCAAGGCCGCCGCCGCCTCGAACACGGCGAGGGTCCCCAGGACGTTCACCCTCGCCCCGAGCAGCGGATCGGCCCGGCACGTCGGCACCTGCAAGCCGGCGAGGTGGAGCAGATGGGTGGCCTCGACCCGCTCCACGGCCTGGCGGACGGCCGACGGATCGGCCACGTCCCCCGGGACGAAGTGGACCCGGGCCTTCTGGTCGTCGCTCAGGAGGAGGTCGAGCCGATGGGTGTCCTCCTTGAGGTCATAGATCCAGACCTCGCGGCCCTCGTCGAGCAAGGTCCGCGCGACCCACGACCCGATGCACCCATAGCCGCCCGTCATCAGCACTCGCACGGCGAGACCTCCCCGGATCCAGGGCCCAAGAGCGGGCCTCATCCTCTCACGACGAGGCCGGATCGGCCAGAGGGGCGGCCGGATCGACGACGGGGCCGCGCGTGGATTATCATGGAGCCCGCACGGTCCGGGAATTCGGAGGCCCCCGATGGTGAAGCTGATCCCCGCCCACATCGAGAATGGGCAGATCGTGCCCGACGCCCCCTTGCCCGAGGCCGCCTCGATCCGAGAAGTCGCGATCCAGGTGACCCTGGCCGAACCCGAGGCGACCGCGGCGGATTCGGGCCTGGCGACGTCGTCGGAGGAGCGGATGTCGGCGTTCATGAGGCTGACGGGCCTCATGAAGGGCCATTTCCCCGACGATGTCGATTACAAGACCCTCCTCGGCCAGTTGAAGGAGGAGCGTCATCCGTGAAGGGCCTGCTTTTCGACACGAACATCATCCTGGACTGGCTCCTGAATCGCGCCCCTTTCTCCATCCCTGCCACGGAGTTGACGGGACGAGCGGCCCGGGGGCTGATCCGCGCATATGTCACGGCGACGACCTTGAACGATATCTTCTACTTCTTGAGGAAAGCCTATGGGATCGACCAGGCTCGACAGGAGATCGGCGATCTCCTGAGGCTATTCGTCGTGCTGCCCGTCGATCGTGCCACCGTCCAGGCCGCCCTCGCCGGCCCGATCCGCGACCTGGAAGACGCGATCCAGGACGCCGCGGCCGAGAGGGCGGGGATTCCCATCCTCGTCACCCGCGACCCGAAGGGGTTCGCGGGTTCGACCCGACGCATCCTGGACGCCCAGGCGGTCCTGGACGAGCTGGACCGCCCGGCGCCGTGATCCGGCGAGACGGGCCGGTCAGTCCTTCGGCTTGCAGCTCCCCTTGGTCCCGGGCTTCTTGCCGGGGGTGGGCTCGTAGCCGGGCCAGCATCGGCTGGTCTTCTTGGGCTTCGATCCGCCGCTCGGGGCCGATTTCTTCTTCGGGGTGGCCATCGGAGGGGCCTCCTTCGCCGGGGCGACCGGGGCGGGGGGTCCTCCATGTGCATGGGCAATCCCCGGGCCGTTCCGTCGCGGTTTCGTCCCCCGGCGGCTTGACGGTCGGCCTCGATTATGCGCTGATCTTCCCGGACAGGGCGCCCGACGACCCCGGCCCGGCGGCAGAGTCGAGACCAGACCCGGGGCCGTCGCCAGGAGAGTTCCATGCACATCCCCGACGCCGTGCTCTCGCCCTCGGTGGCCGCCGCCACGGGCCTGGTCGGCGCCGCCGGCTTCGCCCTGGGCCTCCGCCGGGTCGAGCGCCAGAGCGGCGAGCGGACCGTCGTGCTGATGGGGATGATGTCGGCGTTCCTCTTCGCCGCGCAGATGGTCACCTTCCCCGTCCTGCCGGGCGTCTCCGGCCACCTTTTGGGGGGGACGCTCGCCAGCGTCCTGCTCGGCCCGTGGGCCGGGGCGGCCACCGTCGGCGCGGTGCTGATCGTCCAGTGCTTCCTCTTCGGCGACGGCGGCCTGACGGCCCTGGGCGCCAACTTCGTGAACATGGGCCTGATCGGCGCCCTGTGCGGCTACGCGATTTATGCCACGATCCGCCGGGCGGTGGGCGGCCGGGCGGGCGTCCTGGTCGGCGCGATGGTGGCCGCGTGGCTGTCGGTGATCCTCTCGGCCGGGGCGTTCGCCGTCGAGCTCGCCGCCGGGGGCCGAGGGGCGTTCGTCACGGTCCTCGGCTGGATGACCCTGGTCCATGCCGTGATCGGATTGGGCGAGGCGCTGATCACCGGCGCCGTCGTCCGCTTCCTCCTGCTGACCCGCCCGGACCTGATCCACCACGAGCCCAAGGAAGAGGCGAGCCGAGCGGCCCGATGGGGCCAGGTCGCCGTGGCGGGGCTGGCGGCGTCGCTGGCGGTCGCCGTTTTTGGCGCCCCGTTCGCGTCGTCCTGGCCCGACGGCCTGGAGCACGTCGGGGCGAAGCTCGGGTTCTTCAAGGACGGGGTCGAGCCGGCGATCCGCGGCCTCTGGCCCGATTATCGCCTGGACCCCCTCGGCACCCGCTCGATCCGCCTGGCCACGGCCGCCGCCGGGGTGGTGGGGACGCTCGTCGTCTTCGTGGTGGGGCTGGCGATGGCCCGGGCCCTGGTCCGCCGGGACCCGGGGGAGATCGGCCCCGATGCGGCCTGACGCCCTGGACCTCGCCTCCTCGGCCGGAGACGGCCCGCTCGACCGGCTCGACCCCCGGGCGAAGCTCGCCGCCACCGGCCTGTATGTCGCCGCCGTCGTCGCGACCCCGCCGACCTGGCCGATCGCCCTGGTCGTCGAGGCGATCCTCCTGGCCGTCGTCGTCGGGATTTCCGGGCTGGAAATCCTCCCCCTGCTCCGCCGATGGCTCGGGTTCGCGGTCCTGGTGGCGTTCCTCGCGGCGATGGTGGCGATGGGCCATCGCGACCGCCCGGCCCTGGGCTGGCCCCGCGTGGCCGGGTCGATCCTGCTCAAGAACAGCCTGGCGTTCCTCGCCGTGCTGGTCCTGGCCGGGGTCACGCCGTTCCCCCGGTTGCTCGACGCCCTCCGCCGGCTCGGGGCGCCTCGCGTCCTGGTGGCGACCCTCCATTTCATGTTCCGATACAGCTACGTGCTCGTGGACGAGTTGGGCCGGATGGTCCAGGCGAGGCGATCGCGGTCGTTCCGGCGAGGGGGGCCGGGCTGGGCGTCGCTCTCGGGGCTGATCGGCGTGTTGTTCCTCCGGGCGATGGAACGGGGCGAGCGGGTCCACTCGGCCATGCTGGCCCGGGGCTGGGACGGCACGATCCGCTCCCTGGACGACGGGGCCGACGCCCCATGAGCCCCGGCGACGAGGCGGACGCCGAGCCGATCCCGGCGGTCCAGGTCCGCGACCTCTCTTATCGCTACCCCGACGGCCGCCCGGCGCTCCGGGGGGTCGATCTGACCGTCCTCCCGGGCGAGAGCGTCGCGCTCGTGGGGCCGAACGGGGCGGGCAAGAGCACGCTCCTGCTCCACCTCAACGGCCTCCTGCCCGGCAAGACGGGCCTGCACTCTCACGGCGGGCCGGACCCCTCGGCCAACGGCAAGCCGAAGGGGCCGGCGGTGTGGATCGACGGCGTGGCGGTCGGCCCCAAGACCGGTCCCGAGGTCCGCCGCCGGGTCGGCCTGCTGTTCCAGGACCCGGACGACCAGCTCTTCAGCACGAGCGTCCTCGAAGACGTGGCCTTCGGCCCTCTGAACCTCGGCAAGCCGAAGGCCGAGGCCCGGAGGATCGCGATGGAGAGCCTCGAACGGGTCGATCTGGCCTCCGCCGCCGACCGCGTGCCGCATCACCTGAGCTTCGGCGAGAAGAAACGAGTCTGCCTCGCCGGGATCCTGGCGTGCGAGCCGACGATCCTCGCCCTGGACGAGCCCACGGCGAACCTCGACCCCCGGGCCCGCCGCCGGTTCCTCTCGCTCCTGAAATCGCTCCCGAGCACGAAGATCATCGCCACCCACGACCTCGAGATGGTCCTGGAGCTCTGCCACCGGGCGATCATCCTCGACGGCGGGAAGGTCGTGGCCAACGGGCTGGTGAGGAACGTCCTGGGCGACCCGATCCTGCTCGAGGCGCACGGGCTGGAGATGCCGCTGAGCCTGAAGGTCCGGTGACCTCGCAGTGGGCAGTGGGCAGAAAGTAGTGGGCAGTGGGCAGTGGGCAGTGGGCAGTGAAAGAAGAGGTTTCCGTTGTCTGCCATCTCGCATCCGCCATCTTGCATCCACTGCCCACTGCCCACTACCCACTGCCCACTGCCCACCGCCCACTGCCCACTGCCCACTGCCCACTGCCCACTGCCCACTGCCCACTGCGCCCTCGACGCCCCCCCGCCGTTCCCGTAGCATCCAGCGGCCTCGACCGACCCCGGACGGCCCGGAAAGGACCCCCCGCCGTGATCCACGCCGATGGCGACGCCGAATTCCACGCCGACTCGCCCCTCAAGACCCCGGGCAACGCCGCCCGGTGGGCCCGGCTGACGTTCGTTGTTCTGTTTTTGATGAACATGTTGGATTATGTGGACCGCTGGGCGCTTTCGGGGGTGGCCGAGGAGATCAAGAAGGAGATGAAGATCAGCGACGCCCTCGTCGGGTCGCTGAACATGTATTTCCTGATCAGTTACTCGATCATCAGCCCGTTCATGGGGTGGGCCGGCGACCGCTTCCGCCGGACGTGGCTCCTGGCGGCGGGCGTGGGCGTGTGGAGCCTGGCGACCGTGGGCACCGGGCTGGCCCGGGACTTCAACCACCTCCGCCTGGCCCGCGCGTTCCTCGGGATCGGCGAGGCGACGTATGGGGTGCTCGCGCCGACGATCCTGATGGACCTGTTCCCGAGGGAGAGGCGGGCCCGGGTCCTCTCGGCGTTCTACCTGGCCATGCCGATCGGCTACGCGCTGGGGGTGATCCTCGGCGGGCGAATCGCGGTGGCCACGGGCAACTGGCGGTTGGCGTTCTTCATCGTCGGCGCCCCGGGGTTCCTCGCGGCGATCGCCGCCTTGTTCCTTCCCGAGCCGATCCGGGGGACGAGCGAGGGGGTCGATCCCGAGAAGCTCAAGGCCAAGGAGAAGGCCGGGGCCTCGGCGGCCGACTATCGCGACCTGGCCGTGAATTCGTCGTATACTTACGTCGTTTTCGGACTCTCCGCCTATACCTTCGCGTTCGGCGGGATGGCGTACTGGCTGCCCTCGTACTTGCAGCGGGTCCACGGCTGGACGAAGGCGGAGGCCGTGGACCGGCTGGGGATCACCGGCCTGCTCGCGGCGATCGTGGGGATGGCCGGCGGCGGGTGGATCGCCGACAAGCTCGCGAAGACGAACCCGAAGGCCCTCTTCACGGTCTCGGGGACGTCGATGCTCCTGGCGGTCCCGTGCATCCTCCTGGGGCTGTACTCGAAGCAATGGTATCTCGTGATCCTCTGGCTGTTCCTGGCCCAGGCGTTCCTGTTCGCGAACACCGGGCCGAGCAACGCGGTGATCGCCAACGTGATCGCCCCGAACATGCGAGCGACCGCCTACGCGATCTCCACATTCGCGATCCACTTCCTCGGGGACGTGTGGTCGCCGATGCTCATGGGGTACGTCTCGGACCTCTGCGGCAAGCCCGACACGATGGCCAGCCCAATCGGCACGTTCCTCCGCTCCGTCGGCGCCACGCCGGTGGACGGCACGAACCTCGCCGCCGGCATGCTCATCGTCGTCCCGGCCGTGGCCCTGGGAGGCGTCGTCCTCCTCGCCGGAGCCCGGCACCTCCCCCGCGAGATGGCGCTCATGCTCGCGCGTCTGAAAGCGTAGGGTGCATGAAATGCACCGACCCGCGGCGGCCCATCGCCGCCCTCCTTCGTCACCGGTCCCTCTCGCCAGAAAATCGGACAAGGATATGGATGGCGGCCTGGGCCGCCGCGTCTCTCTGGTGCATTTCATGCACCCTACTTTGGTGATCCCTGACCCTCCTCGACGGAGCCTCGACCGATGAAGAAGCCCTTGCACGTCGCGATCACCGGGGCCGGCGGCCAGATCGGCTACGCCCTGCTGTTCCGGATCGCCTCCGGCGGCCTGTTCGGCGCCGATCAGCCGGTTTCGCTCGGCTTGCTGGAGATCACCCCGGCGCTGCCGTCGCTCAACGGCACCTTGATGGAGCTGGAAGACTGCGCCTTCCCGCTGCTGACCTCGGTGAAGGCGACCGACAAGGCCGAGGAGGCGTTCGCCGGGGCCGACTGGGTGATCCTCGTCGGCGGTTTGCCCCGCAAGGAAGGCATGAGCCGGGCCGATTTGATCCGCGCCAACGGCCCGATCTTCACCGGCCAGGGCCGGGCGATCAACGAGGCCGCCGGGCCGGACGTCCGCATCCTGACCGTCGCCAACCCGTGCAACACGAACTGCCTGATCGCCAAATCGCACGCGCCGAAGGTCCCGGCCGACCGCTGGTTCGCCATGACCCGGCTGGACCAGAACCGCGCGGCCTCGCAACTGGCGAAGAAGGCGGGCGTGCCGGTCGGCCAGGTCACGAACATGGCGATCTGGGGCAATCACAGCGACACCCAGTACCCCGACTTCAAGAACGCGAAGATCCAGGGGAAACCCGCCCCGCAGGTCATCTCCGACGCCTCCTGGTTCACCGAGGATTTCATCCCGACCGTCGCCAAGAGAGGCGGTGCGGTGATCAAGGCGAAGGGCGCCTCCTCGGCGGCCTCGGCGGCGAACGCGGCGCTCGACAGCGTCCGCTCGGCCTCGTTCCCGACTCCGGGCGACGAATGGTTCAGCGCCGGGGTCGTCTCGGACGGCTCCTACGGAGTCCCCGCCGGCCTGATCTACAGCTTCCCCCTGAGGACCGACGGCACCAAGTGGACGATCGTCGAGGGGCTGCCGATCGACGACGACGCGAAGAAGCGGATCGACGCCTCGGCCCAGGAGCTCATCTCCGAGAGGGACGCCGTGAAGGACCTCCTCGGCCCGGCCCTGTAGGGTGGAGGAAATCTACTGGTGTGCCGGGCGCGTGAAACCATCCACGAACGCAAATGCGGCGGCCGAAAGGCCGCCCTCCGTTCGCCCGGCTCTCCAAATTTCCTCCACCCTTTGGGAACCGATCGGCCGGCCCTCGACTTGGCAGCGCGGCCCCGGTCGATTACGCTAGGAGGTCCGCCTTTGGCCGGCGTTGTCTGTCGGACGGGGGCGACCTTTCTTCTCTGGCAGGAAGCGATTTCGGTCTCATGGTCCAGATCAAGCTGCCGGATGGGTCGATCAAGGATTATCCCGACGGCGTCCGCCCTCGCGAAGTCGCCGAGGGGATCGGCAAGAGGCTGGCCGAGGCCGCCGTCGCCGCCGTCGCCGATGGCAAGATCGTCGATCTCGATCGGCCTCTCGAGGTCGAGGGCGCCGGGCATCCCGTCGAGTTCCGCGTCCTCACCCCGAAGGACCGCGAGGCGCTGGACGTCCTCCGCCACTCCACGGCCCACGTGATGGCCCGCGCGATTATGAGGCTGTTCCCGGGCGTGAAACTGGCGTTCGGGCCGACCACGACCAACGGCTTTTACTATGACGTGGACCTCGGCGGCAAGAGGCTGACCGAGGACGATTTTCCGGCCATCGAGGCCGAGATGGCCAGGATCGTCGCCGGGGCCGAGCCGTTCGAGAGGTTCAGCCTGCCCGTGCCCGACGCCCGGAAGTTCGTCGACGAGCTCGGCCAGGGGTTCAAGGTCGAACACATCGACGAGGAATTGCACAAATACGGCATCCTCTCGTTCTACCGCCAGGGGGAGTTCGTCGATCTCTGCCGGGGGCCGCACATCCCCCACGCCGGGAAGGTCGGCGCGTTCAAGCTCCTCTCGATCGCCGGCGCCTACTGGAAGGGCCGCGCCGACGGACCTACCTTGCAGCGCGTCTACGGCACCGCCTTCTTCGACAAGAAGGAGATGGAGGCGCACCTGGCGCAGGTCGAGGAGTCGAAGAAGCGCGACCACCGACGGCTCGGCAAGGAGCTCCACCTCTTCACGATCTCGCCATTGGTCGGTTCGGGGCTGGTGTTGTGGATGCCCAAGGGGGCGATCGTCCGGGGAGTGTTGCAGAATTTCTTGCAGGACGAATTGATCAAACGCGGATATCAGCCCGTCTATACGCCGAACATCGGCAAGATCGACCTCTACAAGCAGAGCGGGCATTATCCGTACTACAAGGAGTCGCAGTTCCCGACGATCAAGCTCCTGAGCGACGCGGCGATGGCCCTCGTGGCGGCTTTGGAGAAGGGGGACGCCGACGACGCCTTGCAGAAAGTCCTGCTGGCCGAGGCCCACATCGACGACCAGGGTTACTGGTCGCTGGACCCCGCCGGCCGCGTCGGGTTCGTCGAGGAGCATGGCGTGAGCGAGGAATACCTCCTCAAGCCGATGAATTGCCCCCATCATATCCAGATCTACGCCGCCCAGCCGCGATCGTATCGCGACCTCCCCGTCCGCCTCGCCGAGTTCGGCACGGTCTATCGCTACGAGAAGTCGGGCGAATTGTCCGGCCTGACCCGTGTCCGAGGCTTCACCCAGGACGATGCCCACCTGTTCTGCACTGAAGATCAGGTCCGGAAGGAATTCCGCGATACCATGGAGCTCACCCAGTTCGTCCTGGGGAGCCTGGGTCTCACGGATTATCGCCTCCGGCTCTCGAAGCACGACCCGGACGACCCGAAGTACGCCGGCGCGGCGGGCGACACCTGGCGACGGGCCGAGGAGGACATCCGCTCGGTCCTGGACGAGATGCAGTTGCCCTACGAGGAGGCGCCCGGCGAGGCGGCGTTCTACGGGCCGAAGGCCGATTTCATCGTCCGCGACTGCATCGGCCGGCAGTGGCAGCTCGGGACGGTCCAGCTCGACTACGTCCTGCCCGAGCGGTTCGGCCTGGAGTACACCGGGGCCGACAACCACCCGCATCGGCCGGTGATGATCCATCGGGCGCCGTTCGGCTCGATGGAGCGGTTCATGGGCATCCTGATCGAGCACTTCGCCGGGGCGTTCCCGCTCTGGCTGGCCCCGGAGCAGGTCCGGGTCCTGCCGATCTCGGACAAGGCGGCGGACTACGCGGCGAAAGTCCTCGCCGAACTTCGTTCGGCCGGGCTCCGGGCGGAGATCGATTCGAGGCCGGAGAAGATCGGGGCGAAGATCCGCGATGCCCAGTTGGAGAAGGTGCCGGCGATGCTCGTGGTGGGGGCGAAGGAGGCGGACTCGGCCACCGTCTCGTATCGCGACCGGGTCGACGGCGACCTCGGGGCCATGCCGTTGGCCGAAGCGATCGCGAAATTGAAGGCCGAGAGCGACTCGCGGACGATCCGGGGCGTCGCCGCCCCCGTGGTCCCGCCCCCCTCCGACGAGGGCGGCGAACGGCACGCGTATTGAATGAAGGCGGAAGCGGCCCCGTCGTCCGGCAGATCGACCGTCGCCCAGGGGGCCGACCCGACATGCTCAAGCAGTGGCTGATCATCCTCCTGATCCCCCTGGTCTTCCAGCTGGGGCTCTTGCTGGTGCTGTTCAAGGTCCAGTCGGACTACGCCTCGGCCAATGCGCTGGCTCTGCACACGGGCGATGTGATCGCGGAGGCCGAGGGGCTGGCCCGTCAGCTCGTGACGTTGAGGAGCGCCGTCCTGGGCCTGGCCCTGACCGGGGATTCCGGGGGCCAGCCGCTGGAGCCGGTCGTCGCGGAGGTCTCGCGTCGCCTGGGCACCCTGGGCGACCTGGTAAACGACAACTCGCTCCAGGCGGCCCGGCTCCGGGAGGTCCGCGTCAAGATCGAGTCGTTCTCCGACTGGATGGCCGAGACGTACCGGCTCCTGGAATCGGGTCGCCGGCCCGAGGGCCTGGCGCGGATCCGGACGCAGGACGGGCGAAATCGGCTCAACGACATCCAGGCCCGGATGAAGGAGTTCCTGGCGGAGGAGGCCCGGTTGGACGTCCTCCGCCGCAGGCGGTTGTCCTGGGCCGGGGTGTGGCAGAGCCGGGCCACGATCGTCGGGGTGGTCCTCTCGTCGGGCCTGTCGTTCGTCCTGGCCCTGTGGTTCCACCGGCGGTTCGCCCGGCGGGTCGAGTCGCTGGCGGAGAATGCGAGGAGGCTCGCCCAGGGCCGGACGCTGGCCTCGCCGATGGTCGGCGGGGACGAGGTCGCGGCGCTGGACTCGGTCTTCCACGCGATGGCCCGGGCCCTGGCCGAGCGCGACCAGGAGAACGAGATGTTCATCTACAGCGTCTCGCACGACCTGCGAAGCCCCCTGGTGAACCTCCAGGGGTTCAGCAAGGAGCTGTCCTATAGTTGCGACGACCTGCGATCGCTGATGGCCCGGCTGGAGAAGCCGCCGGAGGTCGAGGCGAAACTCAAGGTGATCCTGGACGAGGACATGGCGTCATCGGTCCACTTCATCCAGAACGCGGTGTCGCGACTCTCGGCGATCATCGACTCGCTGCTGAGGCTCTCGCGGGCCGGCCGGGTCGAGTATCGGTTCGCCGAGGTCGACGTGGAGAGGGTGATCCGGCGGGTCGTCGAGGCGCTCCGGGGATCGACCGAGGAGCGCGGGGCCCGGATCGAGGTTCGTCCCCTGCCGCCGGCCTGGGCCGACGCCACGGCGCTGGAGCAGGTCTTCGCCAACCTGCTCTCCAACGCGGTGAAATACCTGGACCCGGCCCGCCCGGGCCGGATCCTGGTCGAGGCCCTGGAGCCGGAGCCGGGAGCGGCGGAGGGCCCGATCACCTTCGCGGTCCGGGACAACGGGCTGGGCATCCCCCAGGCCCACCAGGCCAAGCTGTTCCTGGCGTTCCAGAGGCTGCATCCCTCGGTGGCGCCGGGCGAGGGCGTGGGCCTGGCCCTGGCCCGGCGGATGGTCGAGCGGATGGGGGGCAAGGCCTGGGCCGAATCCGAGCCCGGGGTGGGGTCGTCGTTCTTCGTGACCTTGCCTCGCCGGGGCGCGGAGGCTACGCTCGACGGATCGAAATCGCTCGCGGCCCTCGCCGTCAGCCCCGGAGGTCGCTCCTGATGTCCGCCGAGAGCCTGACGATCCTTCTGGCCGAGGACGACGACGGCCACGCCAGCCTGATCCGACGCAACCTGGAGCGCGCCGGGCTCGTCAACGGATTCATCCGCGTGAGGGACGGCCAGGAGGCGCTGGACGCGATCCGAGGGCAGGGCGACTACGCCGCCCAGGAGATCGCCCGCCACAACGTCCTCCTGCTCCTGGACATCAACATGCCCCGGGTGGATGGCGTGGAGGTCCTCCGCCTGCTCAAGGGCGACCCGACGACCGCCACGATCCCGATTATCATGCTGACCACCACCGACGACCCCCGCGAGGTCGAGCGGTGCTATGCGCTGGGCTGCAATGTTTATGTCACCAAGCCCGTCGATTATGATGGCTTCATCAACGCCATCCGACAGCTCGGGTTGTTCCTTCAGGTCGTCCGCGTCCCGGGGCAAGGGCGGCAGCCCTGAGCCGGCCCCCTCCGCCCCTCGTCTCACCGACCGACCCGCCCTCGGGGATCGCCCGTCATGCCAGAGACCCCGACCGGGACGGTCCTGATCCTCGAGGACGACGCCGGGATCGCCCAGCTCGAGCGCAGGAGGCTCGAGCGCGCAGGGTTCTCCGTCGCCGTCTCCTCCTCGGCCGAGGAAGCTCGCGCCGCCCTGGCCGCGGGCGGGGTGGACCTCATGGTCCTCGACTACAAGCTGAATGAGGCCGCCACCGGGCTGGACTTCTACCGGGACCTGAGCGAGACCGGGCTGGGCGTCCCCTCGATCCTGGTGACCGGCTTCGCCGACGAGGCCATGCTCGCCCGGGCCCTGCGCGAGGGGGTCCGCGACTTCCTCCCCAAGACGCCCGACTACCTCGATTTCCTCGTCCCGGCCGTCGTCCGCGTGATGGACCAGATCCGCATCGAGCGCGAGCTCCACCTCCAGCGAGAGCAGCTCTTCCGCGAGCAGGCCGCCCGCCTGGAAGCCGAGGCCGAACGCAAGGCCCTGGCCGAGGAAGACCGCCGCAAGGACGAATTCCTCGCCATGCTCGCCCACGAGCTGCGGAACCCCCTGTCGGCCATCTCCAGCGCCGTGAACCTCGCCCGCGCCACCCCCTCCGACGAGCACCGCGACTGGTCCAACGAGGTCATCACCCGCCAGGTCAAGCACCTCACCCATCTGATCGACGACTTGCTGGACGTCTCGCGAATCCGCCTGGGGAAGATCCAGCTCCGTCGCCAGCCCCTGGAGGCGGCCGAGGTCATGGCCCGCGCCGTCGAGACCGTCCGGCCCCTCCTGGAGAGGAAGAGGCACGGCCTGGCGGTCTCGATCGAGCCGGGCCCTCTCCGCGTCGATGCCGACCCGACGAGGCTGGAGCAGGTCCTGGTCAACCTGCTGACCAACGCCGCCAAGTACACCGACGAAGGCGGCCGGATCGCGATCTCCGCCGGCCGCGACGGGCCGAACGTCGCCTTCCGCGTGAAGGACAACGGCACCGGCATCCCCCGGGAGATGCTCCCGAGGATCTTCGACCTGTTCATCCAGGTCGATCGATCGCTGGACCGGTCCCAGGGGGGCCTGGGGATCGGCCTCACCCTGGTCCGCAAGCTGGTCGAGAGCCACGGAGGGACCGTCTCCGCGACGAGCGCCGGCCCCGGCCTCGGGAGCGAGTTCGTCGTCCGCCTGCCGGCCCTGTCCGACTCCGTCCACGTGGCCCCGAGCTCCTCGAATTCGGGTCGTCGCCCGACCATGGCCGAGAACTCCAAACGGGTCCTCGTGGTGGACGACAACATCGACGCCGCCAGGGGCCTGGCCCGGCTCCTCAAGGTCGAGGGCCACGACCTGGCCATCGCCCACGACGGCCGCGAGGCCCTCGACGCCGCCCGGGCCCACCGCGCCGAGGTGATCCTCCTGGACATCGGACTGCCCGGACTCGACGGCTACCAGGTCGCCGAGATCCTCCGTCGCGAGGGCTTCGCCGACGCCACCATCATCGCCGTCTCCGGCTACGGGCAGGACGAGGACCGCAAGAGGAGCGAGCGAGCCGGCTTCAACCACCACCTGGTCAAGCCCGTCGATCACGACTTCCTCCTCCGCCTGATCGCCGGGGCGTAGGGCGAGGAAAGTGTGCCTCGTCCTTCTCACGGGCCCCGAGCCCGCCGAGAATCGTCCCCCCGCCAACCAAGCGATCTCGATGGCCTCCCCCTCGGTCTGGTACGGTGACATGCCCGGCCGGGGCCGTCCGGCCGGAGTTTGAGACGGCCGAGCGAGGGGATCGATGGCGCTTCTGAGTCTCAGCGGGGTGTCTCTGGCGTTCGGCGGGCCTCGGCTCCTGGACGGCGTCGGCTTGCAGGTCGAGCGGGGGGAGCGCGTCTGCCTCCTCGGCCGCAACGGCGAGGGCAAGAGCACGCTCCTGAAGGTCCTCGCCGGGACCATCGAACCCGACGAGGGGGAGGTGATCCGCGCCCAGGGCCTCCGCATCGCGCGATTGACTCAGGACGTCCCCGACGACCGGGCCGGGACCATCGCCGAGGAGGTCGCGCGCGGCCTGCCCGACGACGACCGGGCGGCCGGGGCCGACGATTACCGCGTCCAGTCGCTCCTCTCCCGGATGGTCCTGGACCCCGAGGCCCGCGTCGAGACCCTCTCCTCGGGCATGAAACGCCGGGTCGGCCTGGCCCGCGCCCTCGTGGCCGAGCCCGACTTGCTCCTCCTCGACGAGCCGACGAACCACCTCGACATCGAGTCCATCCGCTGGCTCGAAGAGACGCTCCTCCGCCTCGCCGGCACCCTGATCTTCGTCACCCACGACCGCGCCCTGCTCGCCAAGCTCGCCACGCGAATCCTCGAACTCGACCGAGGCAAGCTCTACGACTGGCCGTGCGACTACCCCACGTTCCTCAAGCGCAAGGAGGAGCTCCTCGCCGCCGAGGAGCGGCAGAACGCCCTGTTCGACAAGAGGCTCGCCCAGGAAGAGGTGTGGATTCGCAAGGGGATCGAGGCCCGGAGGACCCGCAACGAGGGCCGCGTCCGCGCCCTGAAGGCCATGCGCGACGCCCGCCAGCAGAGGAGGGAGCGCCAGGGGGCCGCCCGTCTCGTCGCCCAGGAGGCCGAGCGCCTCCGGCACCCTCGTCGTCGAGGCCAAGGGCGCGGCCTTCTCGTACGAGGATCGACCGGTCCTCCGGGACGTCACCACGGCCATCCTCCGGGGGGACAAGGTCGGCATCATCGGCCCCAACGGCGCCGGCAAGACCACGCTCCTCCGCCTCCTCCTCGGCCAGCAAGGGCCCACCGAGGGGACGGTCCGCCTCGGCACCAATCTCGAAATCGCCTACTTCGACCAGCTCAAGGCCAGCCTCGACGACTCGAAGACCGTCCAGAAGAACGTCAGCGAGTATGACTCGATCGTGATCAACGGGCAGTCCCGGCACATCATCGGATATCTGCAAGATTTCCTGTTCCCGCCCGAGCGTTCCAGGAGCCTGGTCAAGACGCTCTCGGGGGGCGAGAGGAGCCGGCTCCTCCTGGCCAAGCTGTTCACGAGGCCGTCGAACGTCCTCGTCCTGGACGAACCCACGAATGATCTGGATATCGAGACGCTCGAACTCCTCGAAGGACTCCTCGTGGAATACGCCGGGACGGTCCTCCTGGTCAGCCACGACCGCGCGTTCCTCAACGACGTGGTGACGAGCACCCTGGCCATCGACGCCGAGGGACGGGTCAAGGAATACGACGGCGGCTACGATGATTACCTGAGGCAACGCCAATCCGAAGCCCCGCCCGAGCCGAAGCCGGCGGCGACGCCGGCCGCCCCCAAATCCGAGAAGCCAGCCTCGGACCGCCCCAGGAAGCTCTCGAACAAGGAGCGCCGCGAGCTCGAATCGCTCCCCGGCCTGATCGAGCGCCTCGACGCCGAGAAATCCCAGCTTCACGAAACGATGGCCGACCCAGCCTTCTATAAAAAGCCAAAAACCGAGATCGCCGAGGTCGCCGCGAGGGTCGAAGCCCTCGAAGCCGAGCTCCTCGCCGCCTACGAACGTTGGGAAGAGCTGGAAACGCTCCCGTAGGGTGCATGCAATGCACCGTCATGTAGGGCGGGTGAAACCCGCCACAAGCGGCGGCCAAAGGCCGCCCTCCTTGACAATGCATCCAGGGAGCTTTGCGGAGGCATCCTTCATGAGCACCCGGCCCGAGGTCGAGCCTCCGATCCCTCCCGAGCCACCCGCGAAACGGCGTTCTTACTCCGGCCTCTGGATGAAGCGAATCTTCTGGATCGCGCTCGCCTGCGCCCTCCTGGCCTGGCTGGGGAAGGCGGTCGAGCGAGCCCGCGAGGCGGCCCGGTTCTCGCAATGCTATGACGACTTCAAGTGGGTCGGGCTGGCCCTTCAGAATTATCACGACGTCTATGGATCGCTCCCGCCCGCGTACCTGACCGATGCCCGAGGCAAGCCCACCCTGAGCTGGCGAGTCCTGATCCTCCCCTTTGCCGACGGGGACACCCTGTACCATTCCTTCAACCTCTCGGAGCCGTGGGACGGGCCGACCAACCTCCCGCTCCTGGCCAGGATGCCCCGGTTCTACGGCTGTCCGAGCCGGGAGTCCAGGTGGCCGCGAGGTCTCACCAAATGCGTGGCGATCACCGGCCCGGGGACGGCGTTCCCGGGCGCGACGTCGGTCCGGTTCGACGACATCACGGACGGACTGGACGAGACGATCCTGCTCGCCGAGGTCGAGACGCTGGAAGTCCCCTGGACGGCCCCGATCGACCTGGACCTCCGCACGATGAGCCTCCGGATCGACGACCCGAACCGGCCCTCGATCTCCAGCCCACACCCCCGAGGCCCTTCGACCCTGACGGCGAGCTCGATGGTGCGGTTCCTCCCGAGGTCGATCGCGCCCGAGTCCCTGAGGGCCAGGATGACCATCGCGGGGCGTGAGCCCTCTTCGCCGGATTGATCCGGGAAGACCCGAAAAGGGTTCACTTTCACAATTTCCAACTGATGAATTTCACTTTCCCCCATGCTGCTTCGAACGGTCCGGCCTCACCCAGTCCAGGATTCGATCGACGATCGTAGGCGGCCGGAGCACCTGCCACAACCGCGAGCGAGCCGCCCCGGAGGGAAAGCTCCGGGCCTTGATCCCGCTGTTCGAGGCCCGTCGATGCCGCCCGGGGCGCGGCGGGATCGCCGCCTTGCGAATTGGCAAGGTTCCGCCCTCCTCGGACTCGCACAAGCCCCGGACCCGGACGGTTAGACACCCCCAGGCCCGGCGAGTTCCCGAAAAGCGGGCGAGCCGAGCCGCGCCGAGCCGCCTAGGTCGTGCGTCTCGCGGATTCGACCAATCGCCCGACGTTCCCCCGATCGGTAATCCCGCCCGAGCAGGCGGCCGATCCGATGTGGATTTCGGTCAAGCCGGCCGCGATCAACTTCGGGATGTCTTCCTCCGTGACGCTCCCACCCCCAAGGACCGCGATCCTCCCGGCGCCCCGCTTCGCGTACTCGGCGAGCTTGCCGAGATGGTCCCTCGCCGGGCCGATCCCGCCCGAGGTCAGCAGCCGATCGGCACCGAGCCCGATCAGTTCCTCCAGCGCACCCACTCCGTCCTCGATTTCGTCGAACCCCTTGTGAAACGTGACCGACATCGGCCGGGCGAGCGCGATCAGTTCCGCCGTGCGCTCGCGATCGATCCGCCGATCGGTCGTGAGGAGGCCGAGGACGACCCCGGCCGCTCCGAGGCGTTTCGCCGCCTCGATATCTCGCCTCATGACCTCGATTTCCGCGTCGGAATGGACGAAATCGCCGCCTCGGGGCCGGATCAGGACGTGGACGGGGATCCTCAGGCGATCGCAGGCGAGGCCGATCGTCCCGGCGCTCGGGGTGATCCCGCCGACGGCCCGGTATTCGCACAATTCGATCCGGTCGGCCCCGCCCGCCTCGGCGGCCATCGCCGATTCGATCCCCTCGACGCAGATTTCCACGATCGCCACGGGCCGCCTCCCCTCGCCCCGGAGGGCGAGCCTCTGATATCGTCGAAGACGAGGGATTTTGCCACCGATCCGCCCGTGAGGACACCCCGAGATGCCGATCTTCGTCGATGGCGACGCCTGCCCGGTGAAGGAGGAGACCTATCGGGTCGCCCGCCGCCATGAGGTGAAGGTGTTCGTGGTCGCCAACTCGTTCATGCGAGTGCCCGCCGAGGATCTGATCGAACTCGTCGTCGTCAAGGGCGGGTTCGACTCGGCCGACGACTGGATCGTCGAGAAGATCGGCCCGGCGGACCTCGCGATCACGACCGACATCCCCCTGGCCGAGCGGTGCCTGAAGAAAGGGGCCCGCGTGCTCGGCCCGAAGGGGACCTTCTTCACCGAGGAGACCATCGGCGACGCCCTGGCCACCCGCGCCCTGCTCGACATGCTCCGCCAATCCGGCGAGATCGGCGGAGGCCCCGCCCCGTTCGCGAAGGCCGACCGCTCGCGGTTCCTCTCCAAGCTCGACGAGGCCCTCCACGCGATCCGCCGTGAGCACCGGGCGTGACGAATTCGGAGGACCAACCGCCAAGACGCCAAGTTCGCCGAGGAGAAACGAGGAAAGGAGGTAAGGGACAGGAAGTCAAAAGATCAACGTGCATTAAACTTCTCAATCTTGTTGTTTATTATATTCTAGTTCGTCTTTTCTCTTCCCGTCTCCGCTCATTCCCGCCATCCCTCTTGATCTTGGCGAACTTGGCGTCTTGGCGGTTGATCCCGTGAGGGTCGGCCCGAATTCCTCATGACGCCCCGGCACCCCCGCCGACGACTAGGGGATAGGGGGTGTCACGATGGCCCGTCGCGATCGGTCGATCTCGAAGCGATTCGCTCCGTCCGCCGAGGGCCTGGAGGACCGGTGCTTGCTCTCGGTGGGCTCGACCACGGCGGCGAATAATCAGGCGAGGGTCGCCAGGGTCCGCCACGAGCAAAAGGTGTTCATCGGGGACTTGCAGAACCTGGAATGGCGTTCTCACGCGACCCAGGAGGAGTTCCTGGCCCTGCGGGACGACGCCCGGGCGATCGGCCAGGCCGCGTCCTCGACCACGCTGCCCCCGGCCGTCGCGGCCACGAAGGCCGCCGCCGCCTCTCTGGAGCTGGACCGCTCCACGATCGACGGCTTCCTCGATGATTCGCAGTGGGCCGCCGTGCAGTCCCGTCTGGAGGGGAACCTTGACGGCCTGAACGTCCCCCAATCGTTGATCGACCAGACCATCGCGGACATGAAAGCGATCGCGGATTCAGCCGGAGTGACGGGTGCCGAGTACGACAAGTTCGAGCATGATTCGGACACGTTCCGCCAGGGGAACGCCTCGCTCCCGAGCGGCTACGCCCACTTCGACGACCCCGGCCTCTACTTCAGCCAGCACCTCCGCGGCTTCGTCCACGGCCAGAAGGAGACCAGGCAGGCCGCGATCCGATCGCTGAACGCCGACCTCCGCGCCATCGCCGCCTCGCCGTCGGACCTCGAGACCCTCCGCCGCGACGCCGGGTCTCTCCAGACCATCGAGGCGGGCCTCACGAGCGACCAGGTCGACTCCGTCGAGGCCGCCTTGACGACGGCCCTCGCCGATCCCTCCCCCTCGCCGGCCGAGATCGCGAGCCTGGGCGCGACCCTGGATGCGATCTACGGGCCGGGCGTCTCGCCGACGGTGAGCACCGCCTCGAATCGGCTCCTGAACGATTTCGCGAACTTCGCCGCCGCCCTGGGCGGCTCCGCGGACCACGTCGCGACGGTCCTCAACGACGTCCGGGCCGTCGTCGATGCCGGAGGGTCGGTCGCGACCAACCCGTTCCGCATCACGATCTCGCGGACGGGCGCGGCGACCTCGTGACCCCGGCGAAGGAGGAATCGCCGAGGGTTCGTCAGGCGTCGGCGGCGAGCCGGATCGGCCTTTTTTCTCGCTTCGATCGATAGATGGCCGAGAACATCGCCACCACCGCCCTCCCGTCCTCGGCCGAGACCTCGGGCGGTCGTCCTTGCAGGATCGCCCCGAGGAATTCGTCGATCTGGAGAGCATGATAATAGGTAGTGGCATCGATCCGGGCGAATCGCTCGCGGTCCTCGGCCTGGAATTCGGCGAGCTTGTGCTCCTCGCCGGGGACATTCCACAGGTCGTTCAGGGCCGGCTCGGCGATCGTGGAGACCCCGGCCACGAAAGTGGCGCCCCGGTCGGTCTCCACGCCGATCGACGCCCCGTTTGATCCGTGAACATGGACCTTGGTGAACAAACCCGGCCTCTGCGACACGCTCGTGATGATCGATCCGATCCCGCCGCCCCGAAATCTCACGATCGCCACCGCCGAATCCTCGACCTCGATCTCGGGGTGATTCACGTTGGCCCAGTCCCCCGAAATTTCCTCGACCTCGCCCATGAACATCCGCAGCAAGTCGAGCTGATGGGGCGACTGGTTCACGAGGACGCCGCCGCCCTCGGTGGCCCACTTGCCGCGCCACGGGTCGGACTCGTAATAGGCGCGGTCTCGCCAGCTATACATCTGGAACACGCCGATCGCGGGGGCGCCGACCTTGCCCTCGTCGATGGCGGCCTTCATCCGGCGGACCGGCTCCAGCCATCGCCTCTGGCTGATCACGGAGAGGCGGACCTTCGCCTCGTCGGCCGCGGCGATCATCGCATCGCAGTCGGCCAGGGTCGCGGCCATCGGCTTTTCCACGAGGACGTGCGCCCCGGCCCCCGCCGCCTCGATCGCGGCCGACGCGTGGAGCGGATGAGGGGTGGCGATCGTCACGGCGTCGATCCCGACGTCCGAGAGCATCGCGCCGACGTCCGAGTACGCCGTCGCGCCGAACCTCGCCGCGAACGCCTCCGCCCGATCGGCGCCGGCGTCGCACACGGCGACCAGCTCCGAATGCGGAGAGTCGCGGAGGGCCTGGGCGTGGATCTGCCCGACCTTCCCGCAGCCGATCACGGCCGTCCTCAATCGCTCCACGTCACGGCTCCGGGAAGTGTTTGGCGGTGATCTCGCGGAGGAACGCCAGGGACTCGGCCATCTCCCCCATCCCGTTCATCCCGTCCTCGATACTCACCCAGCCCCGGTAACGGTGGGCCGCGAGGATGCGGAAGATCGAATCGTAATCATTCAAGCCTTGACCGGTCACTCCGTGCCGGAGGTCGGGGGAATACCCGAGGGTGCCGTCGGCCTGGCGGAGCGATTCGATCGTGGCGCCCTCCGCCAGGTAGCGATCGCTGGCGTGCATGCTCACCACGCGGCCGGCCACGGCCTCGAGGAGCTCGATGGGATCGTCGCCGGCCACGATCGCGTTCGACGGGTCGTACTGGACCCCGAAGGATCGCCTCTCCGGGATCGCGTCGAGCAGCGCGAGGAAGACCTCCTTCTTCTGGGCGAACTCGGGATAGGCCCAGAATCCATCCTTGTAGTGATTTTCAAGCCCCAGGATCACGTCATGTTCGCGGGCGACGGGCAAGACGCTCTCGATGCAGGAGATCACCCATCCCAGCCCTTCCTCGACGCCCACATCGGGATATCTCGGCCCCGAGAGCACGCGGCAGACCGAGCCGGGGCCGCCGAGCCGTCTCGTCACGGCGATCAGCTCGGCCTCGCGATCGACGGCGCGTTTCCTCGCGTCGGCGTCGGGGTTGGTGAAGTCGGGCGAGCAGCAGAGCATGGGCATGGCGAAGCCGGCGTCGTGGATCGCCTCGCCCACGGTGTCGAGATAGCCCGGTTCGAGGCTCGGGAAGAAGCCGTCGTACATCTCGAGGCCGTCGGCGTCGAGCGACCTGGCCATTCCGATCCAGTCGAAGACGCTCATCGTCCTCCGGCCGGCGATGTCGTCGAGGTAGCATTTCGGGAACGCGGAGAGCTTGAGGGGCACGGGCCGGGCCTCCCGATCGATCGCGATTGGTCGGCCGCAACCGTATCATCGCGAGGGCGCCGAGGCAACCGATCGCCCCCCCGGGTGGCGTCGAGAGCCGCCGACAAGTAGGATAGCGGCAGGCGAGCGATCCCCGCGATTCCTCCGGTCGATCGAAGAGGATGACGACGCATGAACGGGCGAATCGTTCCAACGACCGTGGCGGCGCTGGCGATCCTCGCCGGACTGGCGAGGGCCGACGAGGCCGACAAGCTCGCCCGGGAGATCCTCGCCGACCGCTGCCTCTCGTGCCACTCGGCCGACGCGAAGAAGGGCGGCCTGGACCTCTCGCGGCGCCCCTCGGCGCTGGCGGGTGGCGACTCGGGCCCGGCCGTGGTCCCGGGGAAGCCGGCCGAGAGCCTGATCATCGAGAAGCTGACGGCCGGCGAGATGCCGCCGAAGGGGGCGCTCGCGCCCGAGCAGGTCGCCGCGGTCCGCGATTGGGTCGCCCGAGGCGCCGAATACGGCCCCGAGCCGATCGCCGCAAGGAGGGCCGGTGCCGATTGGTGGTCGCTCCGCCCGATCCGCCGGCCCGATCCGCCGGCCGTCGGCGATCGCGGGTGGGCCCGGTCGGAAATCGACCTGTTCATCCTGGCCAGGCTCGAAGCGAGCGGGCTGAAGCCGTCGCCGGAGGCGACGCGTCGCGAGTTCATCCGCCGCGTGACGTTCGACCTGATCGGCCTCCCGCCGACGCCCGAGGAAGTCTCGGGATTCGTGAACGACCCGGCCGAGGACGCCCACGCAGCCCTCGTCGATCACCTGCTCGCGTCCCCTCGGTATGGGGAGCGATGGGCCCGCCACTGGCTGGACGTGGTGAGGTTCGCCGAGAGCCACGGCTACGAGACGAACTCGCTCCGGCCGAACGCCTGGCCGTATCGCGACTACGTCATCCGGGCCTTCAATGACGACGTCCCGTTTTCGCGATTCGTCGCCGAGCAGATCGCCGGAGACGCCCTCCCCGATGGCGATTTCCTCGCCCGATCGGCCACGGGGTTCCTGGTGGGCGGGACCCACGACACGGTCGGCAACCAGACCGAGGCCGGCAGCAAGCAGCAGAGGGTGGACGACCTGGACGACATCATCACCGCCACCGGGACCACCTTCCTTGGCCTGACGGTCCATTGTGCGCGATGTCATGATCACAAATTTGATCCGATTGCACAAAAGGACTATTACGGCCTGCAGGCCGTGTTCGCCGGGGTCCAGCACGCCGACCGCGACCTCCGCCGAGACGACGCGGACCGCGACCGTCGCGAGGCGGAATCGATCTCGGCCGAGATCGCCCGGATCGACCGCGAGCTCGACGCGATCGAGCCGCTCGCCCGGGTCGGGCCCGGCCCGGCGAGCCGCCCGGCCGTGAATCCGCGGAGGAACGTCGAGCGGTTCCCGCCGATCGTGGCCAAGGCGGTGAGGATGACCGTCCGGGCCACGGCCGACGGGATCGAGCCGTGCGTGGACGAGCTGGAAGCCTGGACGGCCCGCGAGGATTCCCGCAACGTGGCGCCGTCCGGCGTGCCGTCGGCCTCGTCCACGTATGCGAATAATCCGTCTCACAAGCTGGAGCACATCAACGACGCGCGTTACGGCAACGGCCGGAGCTGGATCTCGGCCGAGTCGGGCCGGGGGTGGGTGCGGATCGACTTGCCCGAGGCCGTGGCGATCGACCGCGTGGTCTGGGGCCGCGACCGCGAGGAGGCGTACCGCGACCGGACCGCCCGGGATTATTCGATCGAGGTGGCCGACGAGTCCGGTCGGTGGACCGAGGTCGCGTCCTCGATCGATCGTTCCGCGGCCGGCCCCGGAACATCGCCCGCCGACCCGGCCCGCGCGGCCTTGGAGGGCAAGAAGCGGGAGCTTCGCGAGCGGATGGGCACGCTCTCGCCGACGATGAAGGTCTATGCAGGGACCTTCGCACAGCCGGGGCCGACGCGGCTCCTCCGTCGCGGCGACCCGATGCAACCGAAGGACGCCGTGCCTCCGTCGGCCCTGCGATCGGTCCGGCCTCCGCTGGTCCTGGCCGAGGACGCCCCCGAGTCCGAGCGTCGCCTGGCCCTGGCCCGCTGGATCGCGAGTCCCGAGAACCCCTTGCCGGCCCGGGTGATGGTCAACCGGCTCTGGCAGGGGCACTTCGGCCGGGGGATCGTGGCCACGCCCAGCGACTTCGGGTTCAACGGCGACCGCCCGTCTCACCCCGAATTGCTCGACTGGCTCGCCGCCGAATTCCTCGCCAACGGGGGCCGGCTGAAGCCCCTGCACCGCAGGATCGTGCTCTCGGCGGCGTACCGGCAGTCGTCGCGGATCGACCCGAAGGGGATGGCCGTCGATGCGTCCGATCGCCTGCTCTGGAGGGTCGCGCCGAGGCGGCTGGAGGCGGAGGCGATCCGCGACGCGATCTTGAGCGTCTCGGGCGAGCTGGACCTCCGACCCGGGGGGCCGGGGTACAACATCTGGGAGCCGAACACGAATTATGTGGTCGTGTTCACTCCCCGGCGCGACCTGGGGCCGGACACATTCCGCCGGATGATCTACCAGTTCAAGCCCAGGAGCCAGCAGGACGTCACATTCGGCGCGTTCGACTGCCCCGACGGCGGCCTCGTGGCGCCGAGGCGGAACGTCTCGACCACGGCGTTGCAGGCCGCGAACCTGCTGAACAGCCGGTTCCTGCTGGCGAGGAGCGAATCGTTCGCGAGGAGGCTCGAACGCGAGGCCGAGGGGCCGGATCGGGTCGGTCGAGCCTTCCTCCTGGCCGTCGGCCGCGAGCCGACCGACGCCGAACTCAGGGCCGCCGAGGCGCTCGTCCGCGATCACGGCCTCTCGACGTTGTGCCGCGCCCTGATCAATGCGAACGAGTTCGTCTATCTGCCGTGAAAACTGCGAGACGCGGAGGATTGTTCATGGCGGATCGCATCGTCTCCCCGACCGGCCTGGGTTTCCTCGACCGCCGGGCGTTCCTGTCGCACCTGGGGACCGGGATCGGGGGGATCGCGCTGGCGTCGATCCTCCCGGGAGGACGCTCGAAGGCCGAGGACGTCGCGAACCCGCTCGCCCCGAAGCCTCCGCACTTTCCGCCCCGGGCGAAGCGAGTCATCCACATTTTTTGCACCGGGGCCGTCAGTCATCTCGACACGTGGGACTACAAGCCGGAGCTCATCAAACGGCACGGCCAGCCGATGCCGGGCGTGGAGAAGCTCGTCACGTTCCAGGGGGAGAACGGCAACCTGGCCCGGAGCCCCTGGGAATTCCGCCCCCGGGGGGAATCGGGCAAGATGGTCTCGGACCTGCTGCCGAACCTCGCCGAATTGGCCGATGAGATGTGCTTCGTCCACTCGCTGACCTCGAAGACGAACACGCACGGGCCGGGCGAGATGTTCATGAGCACGGGGTTCACGGCCGAGGGGTTCCCCAGCCTCGGCGCGTGGGTCTCGTATGCGCTGGGGACCGAGGATCAGGACTTGCCGGCGTTCGTCGCCATCCCCGACCCGAGGGGCGGCCCCCAGCAAGGCCCGGCGAACTGGGCGAACGGCTTCTTGCCGGCCGTCACGCAGGGCACGGCGTTCAACGCCGATCGGCCGATCCCCCACCTCGACCGCCCCCCCGAGATCTCGCCCGGAGACGATCGCGCGGCCCGCGACTTCCTCAAACTCCTCAATGAGGAGCATCTCAGGAGGAACCCGGGCGACTCCGAGTTCTCCGCGAGGATCGCCGCGTACGAGCTCGCGGCGAGGATGCAGTTGAGCGCCCGGAGGTCAGCGACCTGACGGGCGAGTCCCCGGCCACCCGGCGGCTCTATGGCCTGGATTCCCCGAACCCGATCCAGGCCGGGTTCGCGAGGAATTGCCTGCTGGCCCGGAGGCTGGTCGAGCGGGGCGTCCGCTTCGTCACGCTGTTCAACGGGGCCTTCGCGATGGGCGAGGGGGCGCTGAACTGGGACGGGCACCGGCGGATCAAGTCCGATTATGATCGACATGGCCCGATCCTCGACGGGCCCGCCGCCGGCTTGCTCAAGGATCTGAAGGCGCGAGGGCTTCTGGATGACACGTTGGTGATCTGGACCACCGAGTTCGGCCGGATGCCGACGTTCCAGAAGGGGACCGAGGGCCGCGACCACAACCCCAGCGGGTTCACCGCCTGGCTCGCCGGGGCCGGCGTGAAGCGGGCGTCCAGCTTCGGCGCGACCGACGAATTCGGCCACCAGGCGGTCGATCGGGTCGTGGACGTCCACGACTTCCACGCCACGGTGCTGCACCTCCTGGGCCTGGATCACGAGAAGCTCACCTACTACAACAACGGGGCGCAGCGACGTTTGACGGATGTTCACGGCCATGTGATCGAGGGGATTCTTGCGTAGGGTGCACGCGATGCACCCAAGGTGCGGCGGGCAATCCCGCCGAGCTTCCCCTCCTCCTGATCCGTTTCGTGAGCCTGCGGTGGGCGGCCGCGATGTCGGCGGCCACACCCGCCCTACATTGGTGCATGTCATGCACCCTACGAGGCGATGTCATGTCTGCTCTTCGATCCATGTCCGGATGCCTGCTCTTGCTGGCGTCGGCCTCGGCCCGGGCCGACGTGGCGGTGGACCTCTCGGGCTTTCGCGAGGATTCGGGCGTGACGGCCCGTCGCGAGGGGGAGAGGCTGATCATCGCCTGGCCGATGGGGGATGAGGACGGGCGGATCGTCCTGGACCTTCGCCCCGGGCGGCCGTTGATCGCCTCTCTGGGCCGGTCTTCTCGCGATTCTCGTCGAGATTCCCCGATCTTGAAGGACGTCGATCCGGTCACCTATGTGACGGTCGGTTCCCGGGTGAACCCGCCCGATCGGCCGCCTTCGATGAGCGTCTTCAACGTCTTCTTCGACTCTCCGGCGAAGCGTCCCCGGCAGCAATTCCGGGCGAAGCTCGAGCCGACTCGCGCCCGCGTGACGTCTCGTCCGGGTCGCGCCTCGGTCTCGATCGACGGCGTGACCGCCGGGCCGTTCTCGGGACGGTGGGAATTGACCGTATTCGCCGGATCGCGGCTGATCCGGATGGAAACCGTCGTCTCGACCGAGGAAAAGGATCGCGCATTCTTCTATGACGCCGGCCTGATCGCGTCGGACGCCCCGAAGGCGTTCGCCTGGTTCGACGCCGAGGGCCGATTCCAGCGGAGGTCACACCCCCCGGATTCGCCGATCGCGGTCCGCCATCGGGCGGTCGTCGCCGAGACGGAGGGCGGGTCGATCGCGTGCTTCCCGCCGCCTCATCAATTCTTCTATCCTCGCGATTATACCGACAATCAGCAGACCGTCTGGATCGGCAAGAACCCGAGGGACCTCGACGATTCCCGGGGGTTTGGGGTCCGCCAGACCGAGTCCGGCGGCGGCAGCTATTCGCCGTGGTTCAACGCCCCGCCGGGCACCGAGCAGCGACTCGGCGTGTTCTACCTGATCGACCGGGGGCCGGCCGAGACAACCCTGGAAAACGTGTTGAAATTCACCCACGGCGATCGGTTCCCCGACCTCCCGGGCCGGAAGACGTTCACCAGCCACTGGCACATGGCCGTGACCGTCGCCGCGATGGACGAGGAGGCGAAGGGGAAGGACCGATCGCCTCGCGATTTCGTGAAGATGTTCGAGGCCATGAACGTCAACGCCGTCCACCTCGCCGAGTTCCACGGCGACGGCCACCCGCAGGACCCCGGCCCCTTGCGCCTGCCCGAGATGGCCGCGATGTTCGCCGAGTGCCGCCGGCTCTCGGACGATCACACGCTGTTCCTCCCCGGCGAGGAGGCCAACGCGAACCTGACCACCGGCCGGCCCGGCCAGCACACCGGCCACTGGCTGTACCTCTTCCCCCGGCCCGTCTCGTGGACGATGGCCCGCAAGCCCGGCCAGCCGTTCGAGGAGATCGACCCGACGTTCGGCAAGGTCTATCACGTCGGCTCGCGCGACGACGTGTTCCGACTCCTGGAAACCGAGCACGGCCTCGCCTGGACGGCCCATGCCCGGATCAAGGCGTCGAACTGGACGCCCGACGCCTACAAGGATGAAGAATTCTTCCGATCCCCGGTCTGGCTGGGCGCCGCATGGAAGGCCATGCCGGCCGACCTCTCGCTCGGCCGCCTGGGAGAGCGGGCGCTGGACCTCCTGGACGACATGGCCAACTGGGGCGCGAAGAAATACGTCCTCGGCGAGGTGGACGTGTTCAAGATCGATCATTCGCACGAGCTTTACGGCCACATGAACGTCAATTATCTGAAGCTCGATCGCATGCCGAAATTCGACGAGGACTGGTCGCCGGTACTCGACGCCCTCCGTCGCGGCAAGTTCTTCGTGACGACCGGCGAGGTCCTGTTGACCGAGTTCACCGTCGGCGGCAAGGAGAGCGGCGAGACCCTCGAACGCTCGGAAAGTCGCGAACTCCGAGTCTCGCTCGAATGGACCTTCCCGATGAGCTTCGCGGAGGTCGTCTCGGGAGACGGGTCGAAGGTCTACCGAGAACGGATCGACCTCTCGGACACGCCCGCGTTCGGCAAGAAGACGTGGACGCTCCGCCCCGACCTTGCGAAACGCAACTGGGTCAGGATCGAGGCGTGGGACGTGGCGGCCAACGGGGCATTCTCCGAGCCGGTGTGGCTGAAGTCGGGGGGGCGGTAGCGACGAGGCAACTCGACCCGGGGACTGGTCGGTCCGGCGCCTTCCGACTATGCTGGAGGGGCGGGAGGGGGAATTCCTCGGCCGAGGGCGGCGTCGGCTTCGGCGGGCTGGGATCGCCGTCCGTCCGCTGTCGCTTACCGATGCCCGAGGGCCGATGACGACCCCCGACCCGCCCGCCGATCCCTGGGAAGCCCGCGTCCGCGAAGGGGACCGCTCCGCGATGGCGGCGCTGTTCGCCGAGCATTCGGTGAGGCTCCGTCGCTGGGTGGAGGTGCGGCTCGACCCGAGGCTCCGAGGCCGGTTGTCGCCCTCGGACGTGTTGCAGGAAGTCTTCATCGCCGCCCAGCAGAGGATGGAGCACTTTCGCGGCCTGCCCGAGATGCCGTTCCGCGTCTGGATTCGCCTCCTGGCCGACCAGAGGCTGGCGGAGGTCCACCGCCGCCACCTGGGGGCCCAGGCTCGCGATGCCGGCCTCGAAGTGACGGCCCGATCCGGCGGGTCGTCGAGCCAGGGACTCGCCGCCCGCCTCGCCGCCGATTTGACCTCGCCCAGCGGAGCCGCCGTGAGGCGGGAGACCGTCGAGATCCTCGTCAAGACCGTCGAGGCGATGGAGCCGATCGACCGCGAAGTCTTGACTCTCCGCCACTTCGAGGAGATGACCAACGACGAGGTCGCGCAGGTCCTGAATTTGCCCAAGGGCACGGCCAGCAAGCGGTACATTCGCGCCCTGACCCGGCTCCGCGAGGCGCTGGAAGGCGTGCCCGGGCTGTTCGATCCGTCCTGATCCGGTTTTTCCCGATCCGATCGCGAGGTCTGGCGCCATGATCGCCGTCTCGAACGACTTCGAGGAAAGCGACGAGCGAGAGCCGATCGACCTGCTCGCCGAGGAGTTCGCCGACCGCTGGCGACGCGGCGAGAGGCCGGACGTCGAGGATTATGCCGCGAAGCACCCCGACCTCGCCGAATCGATCCGCAAGCTGTTCCCGGCGATCGCGTTCCTCGAAGGAGGGAAGCTGGCGAGGGCCCTTTCGGGACGGTCGTCGTCGTCTCGCCCTCGCACCTTGCCGGATTCGCCGCCGGTTGAGCGCCTGGGAGAGAACCGGATCGTCCGGGAGATCGGGCGGGGAGGGATGGGGGTCGTCTACGAGGCCGAGCAGGAGCCGTTGGGACGGCGGGTCGCGGTGAAAGTCCTGCTCGGTCACGCCTCGGCCGACCCCAAGGGCCGGGAGCGGTTCATCCGCGAGGCCCACGCCCTGGCGAAGCTCCGCCACCCGAACATCGTGGCGATCCATTCCGTCGGCGAGCAGGACGGGCGGCCCTATTACGTGATGCCCCTGATCGACGGGACGAGCCTCGATCGCGTGATCGCCGACGATCGCGGCTCCGACTCGACCGACCACGTCCGATGGGTCGCGAGCATCGGGGCCCAGGCGGCCGAGGCGCTCGCCTATGCCCACAAGCAGGGCGTCTTGCATCGCGACGTGAAACCGGCGAACCTCCTGATCGACGACTCGGGGACCGTCTGCCTCGCGGACTTCGGCCTGGCCCGCCTGGCCGATGACCTCTCGCTGACGGCCACCGGCGAGATGCCGGGGACGCTTCGCTACCTCGCCCCGGAATGCCTCGACGGCGACGGCGACGAGAGGGCCGACGTCTACGGCCTGGGCCTGACCCTGTATGAATTGCTCGCCGGCCGACCCGCGTTCGCCGGGACGAATCGGGCGAGGCTGATCCGCGAGATCGCCGAGAAGACGCCCGAGCCGCTTCGGTCTCTCGTGCCGACGATCCCGAGAGACCTGGAGACGATCGTGCTCAAGGCGATCGCCCGGGGCGCCTCGGCCCGATACGCGACAGCCCAGGACATGGCCGACGACCTCCGCCGGTTCCTCCGAGGCGAGCCGATCCAGGCGAGGCGGGCCTCGCCGATCGACCGGACGGCGGAGGCCGTCCGACGATCCCCGGCGACGGCCGCCCTGGCCGTCGCGACGGCGATCCTCGCCGTGATCGCGGCGTACTTCGTGGGCCTGTACCTAATGGCCCCGCCCCGCCCCGAGGACGGCCCGCCGCTCCGCCGGCCGCTCCCCCCGCCCCACCGGCCCGAGTTCGGCCCCCCGCCTCCGTTCCCCCCCCAAGGGCCGGGACCGCCGAGGTCGTGAGCAGGACGAAGACGAAAACGTGGCCGCGGGGCCACGATCCGGGAAAATGCATGAGGGGGTTGTCCACGGGAGCGGGGGCTTCGCGTTTCCAGAGGTCAGACGAGAGGATTCCGTCCGCTCTCCTGGCCTCGGAGGATCGCATGTTCCCGCTTCCCATCCCCCGGGCGACCCGCCGACGCGTCGCCTTGCTCTCCCTGGGCCTCGGCCTGGCCGGCGCCGGGGCGGCGACGCTCTGGGCGGCTCCCCAGGATGACGCGCCGGCCCGCCCTCCGGCCAGACGCCCCGGCGGGCCTCCGCCCCCTCCGGTGATGAAGGTCCTGGACAGGGACGGCGACGGCACCCTCTCGGCCGACGAGATCAAGGCCGCGTCCCGGGCGTTGCTGACGCTCGACAAGGACAAGGACGGCAAGCTCAGCCGGGCCGAGCTCCGGCCATCCCCCTCCGAGGCCCCTCCGAGGCCCGACGGCCCGCCTCCTCCGCCTCCGCCGGACGGCGAGGACGACCGCCCCGCGCCTCCGCCTCCGCCAGAAGGCCCTCCTCGCTTCGAGGACGGGGCGGGCGACCCGGCGGATGACCCGGCGATCGACGAAATGGCCGAGGAGCTCGGCTTCGCCCAGGACGGGCCCCAGGGGCCTCCGCCGAGGCGTCGCCGATCCACGGCCCCGCCCCCGCCCCCGCCCGCGGAGGATGAGGGGGAGGACGACGCCCCGCCGCCTCGGGCCCGCCGGGGCGAAGGCCCGCCCCCGGGAGGCCCCGACGGCCCCCCTCCGGCCCGAGGCTCGCGGCGCCCCGCCGGGCCCGGACCCGACGCCCAGGACGAGGGCCCGCCTCCGCCGGGTGGTCCGGGCGGACCCGGGCGAGGCGGCCCGGGAGGAGGCCCGCCGCCCCCTCCGGTGATGAAGGTCCTGGACAAGGACGGCGATGGGGCCCTCTCCGCCGACGAGATCAAGGCCGCGTCCCGGGCGCTGCTGACGCTCGACAAGGACAAGGACGGCAAGCTCAGCCGGGCCGAGCTCCGCCCCCGGCGCCCGGGCCCCGGAGGACCGCCTCCTCCGGGGGGGAAGCCGACGGCCCTCCGCCTCGCCAGGGCCCTGGCCCCGGAGGCCCGCCGGGTCGTCGGCCGGGTCGCTGAGGTCCGGCGAACGGCCGGAGCCTCATCCTGGGGCATGCCCATGTCTTCGTGGGCATCTCCTCACCGAAATTTTATGCACCTAGAACATGCCCACGTCTTCGTGGGCATGCCGCCCGGGATCGCGCCCTTCCCGCGACCGGCCCAGCTCACTTCGTCGGTCGGCTTTCCCGACCTGGCTTCGAAGGATTCTCTTCAAGGCCCCGGGCCCCGGGGTCGCCGTCCGCCGTGCGGACTTCGCCGGCGGTCGTTCGGGTCCGTCCCGGCCCTCCGTGAGAGGGCCGATGTCCCTCTTGGGAGAACGTCCCCATGCGTCCGACTCGTCTCGCTCGCAGTCTCGGCGCCGCGGCCCTCGTCCTGACGATGGCCGCCTTGATGGGCCAGGGCCCTCCGGGGGGCGGCCGTCCCGGCCCTCCTCCTCCGCCTCAGGGCCCGCCGCCTCCGCCCTCGGCCCCGCCTCCTCCTCCGCCCGCTCCGGCCCCTCCCTTGCCGCCGGCGCTGGGCGACCCCTTGCCGGGTCTGAGCAACTCGCTGATGACCCGGTTCTCGGCGGGCAAGGCGCAATTCCTCGAGGTCGAGGATGTGCCCGGCGGCCTCGGCCCGGTCTTCACCGAGTCTTCGTGCGTCCAGTGCCACTCCGCGGGGGCCGTGGGCGGGGCCGGAGTCCGGCTCGTGACCCGGTTCGCCCGGATCACCAATGGCCAGTTCGACCCGATGGTCGAGTTCGGCGGCCCCCAGCTTCAGGACCGGGGGATCGGCAAGTTCAACGGCGTGAACTTCGTGGGTGAGGTCGTCCCCAAGACGGCGACCATCGTCGCCCAGAGGCGGACGATCCCCCTCTTCGGGCTCGGCCTGGTCGATGCCGTCCCCGATAACGCCCTGCTCGCCGTGGCCCAGCGGGAGATGGCCAACAACCCGAGTACCGCCGGCCGGGCGAACTTCGGGACCGACCCGCTGACCGGCGCCCGCCGAGTCAACCGCTTCGGCTGGAAGGCCCAGCAGCCGACCGTCTTCGCCTTCGCCGGGGACGCCTATTTGAACGAACTCGGCGTGACCGCCCCGCGGACGCCGGACGAGAATTGCCCGCAAGGCCAGTGCAACCTCCTGGCGGCGAACCCGGCGGCGAGCAACCCGAACGACGGGGACGAGACCTCGGTCTCGGCCCTGGCCGATTTCATCACGTACCTCGCCCCTCCGTCGCGAGGCCCCGTCTTCGGCGACGTGGCCGCCGGCCAGGCCCTGTTCGCCCAGGTCGGCTGCACCGATTGCCACCACCCGAGCTACCAGACCGGGCCGAGCACCACCCCGGCCCTCAACGGGATGGTCTTCTCCCCCTACTCCGACTTCCTCCTCCACGACATGGGGCCGCTGGGAGACGGCATGGTCCAGTCCGGGGCCGGCGCGACCGAGATCCGGACGGCCCCGCTCTGGGGTCTGCGGTTCGAGCCCTCGTACCTCCACGACGGCCGGGCCCCGACGGTCTCCGCCGCCATCCTCGCCCACGACGGCCAGGCCAGGGCGTCGCGAAACCGGTTCGCGGCCCTGAACAAGACCCAGCAAGCCCAGCTCCTGGCCTTCCTCAACTCGCTCTGACACGGACGGATGCCCCGTCTCGAGGCGAAGTCACGAGGGCCGGGGCGTCGCTTCTTCTCAGCACTCAGCACTCAGCACTCCGAGGCACTCGGCACGGGACGAGACAAGGACGTCTCTCCTCGCCGACGGCTTGAGCCGCCTCCGGGGGGGTTCGGTTGTCGTCGGCCTCGGGTCCGTCCGGGAGGCCGATCGGAGGCGGCGGAGGCGGCTGCGGAACGGGGGCTCGGGGACGATTCTCGGATCGATGCGGTTGGCGTCCAACGGCGGATAGCTCCTGGGACTCGGGAAGGGCGTCGCATCGTCCTCTTCCGGCGAGGTCCGGTTCGACGCCCCAGGCCTGCACGAGCTACCATCGCGAGCGGAGGCCCTCGGCGATCGCCCGATCGGCGGAGAGGCCGCGAACCGACACGCGAACCGGCCCGAGCGGGCCTGTCGATGGTCCTACTTCTTGGATTTGGCCTCCGCCGATTTCAAGAGCCGGTCCAGCTCGTCCCAGAGGTTCCGCCAGTCGGCCCTCTCGGCCTCGGGGAGCTTCGCCAGGGCCTCGGGGTCGCGGACCCCGGCGAGGTCGGGGTCGGTCCGCCAGAACCGGAGCCTCTGCGCGGTCGTCGCCGCGGCCTTGGGGTCGGACTCCAGGAGCTTCGCCCAGGAGTCCAGGTCGTCGCGGAGCCAGCCCAGGGCCCGGAGCCTCAGCGCGTCCCGGGCGGAGTCGTCGGGCTTCGGGTCGTCCTTGCCTTGCCCGCACCCGGCCAGGGCGGCGGCGCAGGCGGCGTTGTAACGATGGACCCGGCGAGGATCGGCGGCGAGCTTCGGGTCGGCCGCCAGCGCCTCGCCCTCGAGCCGGGCGGCGGCGGCGAAGCGTCTGGTCTCGACGGCCATCGTGGCGAAGTCGAGCCGCTCGGCATTGTCGGCCGGCTCGGCCCGGCCGCCCAGGACCTCCGGCAGGCGGTCGGCCAGCCGGGCGAACCGCTCGCACTGGGCGAGCCACTGGGCCGACGGATACGGCCAGTCGGGCTGCTTTGTGCCGAACTTGTGCCCCTCACGGATCGCCAGGAGCGCCCCGGCGAACTCGCCCTGGCGCCGGAGGACTCGCGAGAGGTTGCAGTAGGCCTCGGCGAAATCGGCCCGGATGCGGGCCGCCTCCCGGTAGGAGGCCGCGGCGCCGGCGAGGTCGCCCGCGTCCGTCAGGGCATTGGCGAGGATGAATCGGGCGTGGGCGTACCCGGGATCGAGCTCGACCGCCCTGGCGCCCTCGGCGACGGCCCCGGCCGTGTCGCCCAACTGGAGCAAGTTCACGCTCAGGTTCATGTGATGCCTGGCGTACCTGGGTTCGAGCCGGGCGGCCTCGGCGTAGGCCCGGGCGGCGCCGGCCGGGTCGCGCGACTCGTACAATTCGAAGCCCAGTTTCGAATAGGCCTCGGCGTAGTCGGGCTGAAGGCGCGTCGCCTCGCGATACGCCTCGGTCGCCCCGGGCCTGTCGCCCGCCTCGCGGAGGGTGTCTCCCAGCTCGAGGCGGAATCGGGCCAGGCCGGGGGCGAGTTCGATGGCCTGTCGCAGGGCGGCCAGGGCCCCGGCGGGGTCCTTCTTCTGGCGGAGGACGGCCGCGAGATTGGCGGGGCCCCAGGCGTCCTCTTGGTCGAGGAGCATGGCCTCGCGGAAGGCGGCCTCGGCGCCGTCGAGGTCGCCCGAGACGTTCAGGGCATAGCCGAGCCAGACGCGGGTGCTGGCGGAATCGGGCGCGAGCCGGACCGCCTCGCGACACTCGGCGACCGCCCCGGCCCGATCGCCCGAGGCGATCAGGGCCCAGCCCAGTTCCCCCCGGGCCAGGGCGCTGTCGGGACGGATCGCCACGGCGGCCGTCAGGAAGCGCACGGCCTCCGTGGCGCGGGGGTAGAGCTGCTGAGGCGTCCCGGCCCCCTGGCCCGGGACGTCGGCGAGCCCGATGTTGACCCAGAAGTCGCCCGGGAACCGCCGCCAGGCCCGCCGCAAGACCGCCTCCGCGCGCACCGCGTCGCCCACGTTCGTGAGCTGCCGAGCGAGGAGGAGCAGGCTGGCCGCGGGCTGAGCATCCAGGCTCCGGGCGTCGTCGGCCAGGGCGTGGAAGACCGCGGCGGCCGTCTCGTCGCGGGCCGCGAGCTTCGCCCTCAGGGCGTCGCGCCACGGGTCGTCGTCGGCCGACCGCGCCGCGTCCACCAGCCGCCGCCAGGCCGCCTCGGGACGACTGGCCTTGTCGCGGGCCCAGATCCAGTCGTCGAGGTAGGCGATCAGCTCGTCCGGAGCGGTCCGCCCCCGGACCCACTTCCCGGCCGCCGACGGATCGACGGAGTCGATGTCCAGCCCGGCGGCGCGGAAGGCCGCCGCGTACGCGACGTCGGTCCGCCTCAAGTCGCCCGCCCGTCCCGCCTCGGCCCGGATCGCTTCCAGGATGTCCAGGAACTTGCGATCGGCCTCGACCTCGTGCCGCCGCGCCTCCAGCTCGGCGACCCTCCCGGCCACGCGCCTCCTCAGCGGCTCGTCGGCCTCGCCCTGGGCCAGCAGGCCTTCGGCCCGTCTCGCGGCGTCGAGGGCCGCGGCCCATTTGACCGGGTCGCCGCGCTCGCCGTTGGCCTCGCCGGCCAGCCGGGACGCATCGGCCAGGGCCCCATCGACGGCCCGGGTCGTGCGCTCGACCCGCCCGGCCCTCTGCGACCGGGCCCAGGCCAGCCCGCCCGCCCCGGCGGCGATCAAGACCACGGCCGCCGCGGCGGCCACGGTCGTCATCCGCCTGCGGGCCCTCTCCTCGACGCTCGCCAGCTCGGCCTTCCTGAGCCGCTCCTGGACCCCGGCGAGGTGGGCCGCGACCCGCTCGCTGACGGCCCCGGCGTCGCGCGGGCGGTCCTCGGCCTCGGCCTCCAGGCAAGCCCGGGCCAGCCCGACGAGCCCGTCGTCGATCCCGCCGGCGGCGAGCCGGGCCAGGGCGTCGGCCGTCTCGCCCCGGGCCGCCTTTCGGAGGATCTCGCCCTGGGACCGCCCCACGAACGCCGGGCGGCCGGTCAGGAGCTCGCAGAGGATCGACCCCAGCGCGAAGACGTCGGCCCTCTCGTCGATCGCCTCGACCTCGCCTCGGGCCTGCTCCGGGGCCATGTAGCTGGGCGTCCCCATCGCCGAGCCGGCCCGCGACTGGTCGGAGTCCGCGCCCCCGCTCGAACGGGCCGTGGCCACGACCGTCTCGGGCTCGGCCGGACGCCCGGCCCGGACGTCGTCCTCGGCCCCCCCTCGGCGGAGGACCTTGGCGAGGCCCCAGTCCATCACCTGGACCTCGCCGAACGCCCCGACCATCACGTTCGACGGCTTCAAATCGCGGTGGATCACGCCCCGGGCGTGGGCATAGGCCACCGTCTGGCAGACGTGCTCGAAGATCCCGAGGAACCGCGGCAGCCCCTCGGCCGGGGACGGCCTGGCCGCCAGGAGGCCCGCGAGCGTCTGCCCCTTGACCAGCTTCATCGAGAAATACGGCCGGCGGTCGGCGAAGGTGCCGAGCTCGTAGATCGGGACGACCCCGGGATGCTGCAACTGGCCGCCGATCTGGGCCTCCTCGACGAACCGGCGGACGAGCTCGGGGTCGTCGCGGTGCTTCTCCAGGAGGACCTTGACGGCCAGGTCGCGGCCGAGGTCCTCGTCCCGGCCCTTGAGGACGGCCCCCATGCCGCCCCGGGCGATCTCGCCGAGGAGCCGGAGCCGCGGAGGCCGGTCCCCCGGCTCGGGCATCTCGGGCGAACTCGGGCGAAAGACCGGCGGCTCGGCACCCGTGTCGGTGTCGCGGAGGAGGACCCGGGGCACCGGGCCGACCGACGCGGCGAGCACCTCCAGGACCCCCTCCGGGCCCGACCGATCGATCGTGGTCCCGATCTCCTCGGCTTGCCAGACGGTCGGAGACTCGTCGTCCGGCTCGGGCCCGACCCGGCATCGCGGGCACGGGCCTCCGAGGGAGCTCGCGGGCCTCGTGGCGCCGCAGGACGGGCAGGGATCGGGCAGGTCGTCGGCCATCGGGGAGGCGCTCCCGGTCGCGAACGCGGGCGGGTCTCGGCTTCGGTCCCAGGTATTGTTGCCGAAGCCCGCCACGAGGGCGACGGTTTTCCCTCACCCCGGCCGACGGTCCCGCCATCGATCCCCCCTCGGAGCCCGGGTCGGTGCCCCGGATCGGCCCAGATCGCCCCGGCGGCCGGGTTGCCGATATGAACAGCCCTGGGTTATCCTGGAACCGCTCGCGGAGGCCCGGGACGGCACCTCCCGGGCCGGACCGCGCCGGTCCGCGCCGACTTCGCCCCACGATGAGGGCAAACGGGCCGCCCCCGACGGGACTCCCGGGATTTCCGGGAGCCGAGACGTCATCTCGCCCGAAATCAGTCCGGTCGAGACCAGACGGCCGCCTCCCCTCGCCGATGACCGCCCGAGGAACCCCCCGATGGCCCGCCGCCGCCTCTCCCGAGTGCCTCGCCGCTCGACCGCCCTCCGACCTCGCGCGGAGGCCCTGGAAGATCGCGCCGTCCCGTCGGTCACGATCCAGATCGACTATTCGCACGACTCCTCCGGCTTCTTCGCCGCGAACCCGGCGGCGAAGGCCGTGTTGCAGGAGGCGGCGCAGATGCTCGGCGCCCCCCTGAACGACGCCCTCTCGGCGATCAGCCCGAACCCGGGGATCGGCAACACGTGGACGGCCTCCACGTTCGACCCGAGCAACCCCTCGAATACCCTCAGCCTGACCAACCCGAACATCCCGGCGAACACGATCGTGGTTTATGCGGGGGCTCGAACCTGAAGGCGCTGTTCGGGGATACCGGGCTGGGCGGTCCGGGCGGGTACGGTGCCTCGGGCTCGGCGGCCTGGCTGAGCGACGTCGGCGGCCGAGGGCAGGCCGGCGCCCTGGCCTCCCCCGCGACGGATTTCGGCCCGTGGGGCGGCTCGGTCACGTTCGACGACGCCCAGACCAACTGGAGCTTCGTCGGCACCGGCGGGACGCCCGGCCCCGGCCAGGTCGATTTCCTCCCCGTCGCGATCCACGAGCTCGGCCACGTCCTGGGCATCGGCGACGCCGGCTCCTGGCCGACCTATGTCGATTCGAAGGATCACCTGTTCACGGGCCCGCATGCCTCCGCGTCCTACGGGTCGGCCGTCCCTCTGTATCCGGGAGGCGTCGCGGGCGAGCCGACGCCGGACAACCACTGGGCCACCGGCCTCCTCTCGTTCGGACTCACTCCGATCATGGAGATCGACGCCGGCAACGGCGCGACCCGGCAATTCACGTCGCTGGACTGGGCCGGGCTCGCCGATATCGGCTGGTCGATCGACGCCCCGAGCGTGACCGGCGAGCCGCCGAGCCTGGTGACCGTCGGCGCCGGGTTCGGGCTGACCGTCGCGATCGAGGACCCCGACGGCCACCTCGACACCACCTTCACCGGCCCCGTCACGCTCTCCCTGGCCAGCAACCCCGCCGGCGCGACCCTCGGCGGGACGCTCACGATGAACGCGGTCCATGGCCTGGCCACGTTCTCCGGGCTGTCGCTGAACAAGGCCGGCGCCGGGGCGACGATCGCCGCCTCGGCCGCCGATTTCCCCTCGACGACCACGTCGGCCATCGCCGCGACACCCCTCGGCCAGGCCACGAAGCTCGTCGTGACGACCCCTCCGCCGTCCAGCGTCCAGGCCGGCTCCGGCTTCGGCCTGACGGCCCAGGCCGAGGACTCGTTCGGCACGCTCGACCCGACCTTCGCGGGAACCGTCTCGCTCGGGCTCGGCGCGAACCCGGGGAACGACGCGATCGCCGGGACCGTCTCGGCCGTGGCCTCGGGCGGAAAGGCCACGTTCTCCGGGCTCTCGCTGGTGAAGGCGGCCCCGGGCTACGCGATCTCGGCCTCGGCGACCGGCGGATTGTCGCCCGGTGCGTCCTCGCCGTTCGCGGTGACGCCCGCTCCGGCCTCGTCGCTGGTCGTCTCGGCCGGGCCGCCGTCGAGCGTCCTCGCCGGCAATGACTTCGCGCTGACGGTCTCGGCCGATGATCCCTTCGGCAACCTCGACACCAACTTCGCCGGGACCGTCTCGCTCGCCCTGGCGAGCAACCCGGCCGGGGCGACCCTCGGGGGGACGCTCTCCCGGAAGGCCGCCGGAGGGATCGCGAGCTTCCCCGGCCTCACGCTCGACGCGACCGGCGCCGGCTTCACGATCGGGGCGACCGCGCCGGGCCTGTCCGGGACCACCACGGGGGCCGTGTCGGTCGTCTCGTCGCTCGCCCCGTCGATCTCGATCCTGTTCGACGATTCGCACGACACCTCCGGCTTCTTCGCCGCGAACCCGGCGGCCAAGACCGTGCTGGAGGAGGCCGGTCAGATCCTCGGATCGCAGCTGCATGACGCTCTCGCCGCGATCGTCCCCTCCGGCGGGAATTCCTGGTCCGTGAGCCTCCTCGACCCGAGCCACCCGACCTCGGGCACGGGCCTGACGATCGACAACCCGACGATCCCGGCGAACACGATCGTGATCGACGTGGGCGGCTTCACCTCAACCCCGGGCGTCTTTTCCACGTTCTGGGGCTTGCCGGGTTATTCCTATCAAGGCTCGACCGAGTGGGGCAACCTGATCGCCTCGCGAGGTCAAAGCGGAGCCCTGGCCAGTCCCGCGACCGACTTCGGCCCGTTCGGGGGCGCGATCGCCTTCGGTTCCGGGACCAACTGGAGCTTCTCCGGGACCGGAGGCACGCCCGGCCCCGGCCAGTATGACTTCTTGACCGCCGCCCTCGAAGACCTCGGCAACCTCCTCGGGATCGGCACCGCCGCCTCCTGGGCCGCCCAGGTCAACGGCTCTCACCAGCTCACCGGCCCCCACGCCGAGGCCGCGAATTCCGGGGCGCCGGTGCCCCTGGCCTCCAGCAACACCTTCTTCGCCTCCGGCCTGCTCTCCAATGGGAACGAGCCGGCGATGGACGGCGCGATCTCGACCGGGTCGCGGAAGGCGTTCACCTCGCTCGACTGGGCGGCCCTCCAGGACGTCGGCTGGACGATCGACAACCTCGTCGTGACCGCGCAGCCCCCTCCGACGATCTCGGCGCCCGGGACCGGATTCGGCCTGACCGTCTCCGCCGAGGACCCCACCGGCCATCTCGACCCGACCTTCCAGGGCACGATCACGCTCGCCCTCGGCCACAACCCGAGCGGTGCATCGCTCGGCGGGACCGTCTCGGTCAAGGCGATCCACGGCCAGGCGAGCTTCTCGGGATTGACGCTCGATCAGGCCGGGCAAGGCGTCACGATCCTCGCCGGCAACGCGACCCTCGGCGCGACGGTGACGACGGCCCCGTTCGCCGTGACCTCGCCCAGCGCCGCCACTCATCTCGTCGTCACGTCGCAACCGCCCTCGAGCGTCGCCTCCGGGAGCGGCTTCGGCCTGATGGTCTCGGCCGAGGACGGTTCGAACCACGTCGATCCGAACTACTCGGGCCCGGTCACGATCGCCCTGGCGAACGACCCGGCGAGCGGCTCTCTCGGAGGGACGCTCACGGCGATGGCCTCTCACGGGGTCGCCACGTTCGCGGGCCTCTCGCTCGACAAGGCCGCTCCGGGCTACTCGCTCTCCGCAACCGCCGCGGGCCTCGCCTCGGCGACCTCGTCCGCAATCACCGTGACCTCGGCGGCGGCGAGCCAGCTGGTCGTCACGCTCCAACCCCCGTCAAGCCTCGCCTCCAACGGCAGCTTTGGGCTGACGATCTCCGCCGAGGACGCGGCGGGGAACGTCGATCCCAACTTCGTCGGCACCGTCTCCTTGGCCCTGGCGACCGGCCCGACCGGCGCGTCGCTGGGCGGGACGCTCATGGCGATGGCCTCCGCCGGTTCGGCCACGTTCGCCGGCCTCTCGCTCGACAAGGCCGGGTCCGGCTACTCGCTCCAGGCCACCGCCTCGGGCCTGGCCTCCGCGACGACCGCCTCGTTCGTCGTGACCCCCTCGCTGGTCGCCTCGCAGGCGCTCCTGTCGGCGATCCCGGCGACGCCCTCCTACGGCGATCCGGTCCACTTCACCGCGACCGTCTCGCCCAGGACCGGCGGAGGGACGCCGACCGGGACCGTCCAGTTCGCGATCGACGGCTCACCGTTCGGGCCGGCCGAGACGATCGTCGCCGGGGTCGCCACCAGCCCGACCGTCGCCTCGCTGGCGGCCGGTCCCCACACGATTTCGGCGAGCTATTCCGGCGATCCCGGCTTCTCGGGCTCGAACGCCCTCGACCTCCCGCTGAGCGTCGCCCTCGCCCCGTTGACGATCACCGCGAACTCCGCGACGAAGGGCTACGGAACGGTCAATCCGGCCTTCTCCGCCTCCTATTCCGGGTTCGTCAACGGCCAGGGACCGGCCGACCTGACCGGCTCGCCGAGCTTCCAGACCCCGGCCTCCTCCGGCAGTCACGCCGGGGATTATCCCATCAGCGTCTCCGGTTTTTCTTCGAAAAACTACGCGATCACGTTCCGATCCGGTACGCTCTCCGTGACTCCGGCCCCTCTGGCGATCGTCGCCGACTCGCAGGCGAAAACCTACGGCGCCGCCAATCCCTCGCCGACCGAATCGTTCGTCGGCTTCGTGGGCAGCGACTCGGCCGCGAGCCTGGCCTCTCCTCCGATCGTGACGACCCCCGCCACCCCCGCCAGCCACGCCGGTTCGTACCCGATCGCGGTTTCGGGGGCCTCGTCGAGCGATTACGCCATCACGTATCAGGACTCGACGCTGACGATCACGCCCGCCCCGCTGACGATCTCGGCCGACTCGAAGAACCGCCCCTACGGCGCCCCCAATCCCCCGCTGACCGCCTCGTATTCCGGGTTCGTCAACGGCGATTCCCCGGCGTCGCTCTCGACCCCGGCGACGCTCTCCACCACCGCGACGGCCGCCAGCCACGTGGGTTCCTACCCGATCAGCGTTTCGGGCGGCTCGTCCGGCGATTATTCGATCACGTTCGCACCCGGCACGCTCCGGATCACGCCCGCCCCATTGACCATCGCCGCCGGCGACTCGACGAAGCCCTACGGGTCGGCCCTCCCGCCCCTCTCGGCGACCTATTCGGGCCTCGTCGATGGCGACACCGCGGCGTCGCTCTCGGCCCCGGTCGCCCTCGCCACCTCGGCGACGGCCGCGAGCCACGTCGGGGCCTACCCGATCACCGCATCCGGGGCAACATCGGCCGATTATGCGATCACGTTCGCACCCGGGACGCTTCGTGTGACCCCCGCCCCGCTGACGATCTCGGCCGACGCCGCCTCGGGGGTCTCCGGGTCGGCCCTCCCCGCGCTCGCCGCCTCGTATTTCGGGTTCGTCAACGGCGACGGCCCCGCCTCCCTCGCGACGCCCGCGATCGCCTCGACCTCGGCCTCGCCCGCCAGCCCCGCCGGCTCGTATCCGATCGAGGTCGGCGGAGCCTCGTCACCCGATTACGTCATCACCTATCAACCCGGCGTCCTGACCCTCCAGGCCGCGATCACCACGCCCCCCGCGGCCCCTCCTCCGGTGATCGTCTCCGGGCTTCAGGTGACCCGGGCGAAGAAGGCGATTGGAGCGATCGTCGTCCAGTTCAGCGGCGACGTCAACGCCGCCTCCGCCGGGGCGTTCTCGATCGTCTCGGGCAAGAAGGTCAAAAAGAAAGGGATCGTGTATACCAAGAACGTCCCGATCGCCTCCGCCTCGTATGATCCGGCGACCCACCGCCTCTCGCTGAGCCTCAAGAAGGCGGTGCCTGCGACCACGCCGCTCCAGCTCACGATCCGCTCCGGGGCCGTGACCGACGCCTCGGGCCGCGCGATCGACGGCAACCGCGACGGCCAGGCCGGAGGCGACTTCGTCGCCCAGTTCGGCGCCGGCGGCCTCTCCCTCGCCGCGCCGTCCGTCGCCGTCGATGCCCTCCTCGCGAGCGGCCTCCGATCGCATCGGGGAGCGGGATCGGTCCGCCGATGACGCGGAGGGACGCAGATAGAAAAATTTTGTGAAATTTTGATTTGATCTGCGTCCCTCCGCGTCATCGGCGGACCGATCCCGCTCCCCGATCGCACCCGAACTCCGGATCGGTTAGAATCGGCCCGATCGCCCCGCCCTCCCGAGGTCCATCCCGCCATGAGGACCGCCCTCCTCCTCCTTCTGGTCGCCGCCCCGTCCGATGACGACGTGGCGTTCTTCGAGGCGAAGGTCCGGCCCGTGCTCGTCCGCCGGTGCGAGAAGTGCCACGGCGAGGCGAAGCAGGAAGGCGCCTTGAGACTCGACCGCCGATCGGGCTGGGAGCGCGGAGGCGACTCCGGCCCGGCCATCGTCCCCGGCAAGCCCGACGAGAGCCGGCTCGTCCGGGCCGTCCGCCACGTCGACGCCGACCTCAAGATGCCTCCCGACGGCAAGATCCCCGACCGAGAGGTCGAGGCCCTGGCCGAGTGGGTCCGCCGAGGCGCGATCGACCCCCGGGACGGCGGCCCCGCCCGCCTCGGCGCGATGACCGTCGAGGACGCGAGACGCTGGTGGTCGTTCCAGCCCGTGACTCGCCCCGCCGTGCCCTCGACCCGGACGCCCTCGCCGAACCCGATCGACGCGTTCGTCGCCGCCGCGCTCGAGGCGAAGGGGATGAGCCCCGCCCCTCCGGCCGACAAGCGGACGCTGATCCGTCGCGCCTCCTACGACCTGACCGGGCTGCCGCCCTCGCCCAGGGACGTCGAGGCGTTCCTCGCCGACGACTCGCCCGACGCCTTCGCGAAGGTCGTCGATCGCCTGCTCGCCTCGCCCCACTACGGAGAGCGCTGGGGCCGCAAGTGGCTCGACCTCGTCCGCTTCGCCGACACCGCGGGGGAGAACAGCGACCGCCCCCTGCCCCACGCGTGGAAGTATCGCAACTGGGTGATCTCGGCGTTCAACCGCGACCTGCCGTATGACGAGTTCGTCCGCGACCAGATCGCCGGCGACCTCCTCGCCGCCGACGGGCCGCCCGATCAGGCCGCCGACCGGATCGTCGCCACCGGCTTCCTCGCCGTCGCCCGCCGGTTCGGCCACGACGCCGACAAGGATATGTATCTGACCTATGAAGACGTGATCGACACGACCACGAAAAGCCTCCTGGGGCTGACCGTGGCGTGTGCGCGGTGCCATTCTCACAAGTACGATGCCATCTCGAATGAAGATTATTACGCGCTCTACGGGGTGTTCGAGAGCAGCAAGTTCAGCTTCCCCGGATGCGAGCCCAAGCCCCAGCCCCGCGACCTCGTCCCCCTGCCCGGGAAGGACTGGGCGTACGCGGTGGTCGAGGGGACGCCGAAGAATGCTCGCTTGCAGATCAAGGGCGACCCGGAGAAGCCCGGGGCGGAGGTGCCGCGACGGTGGCTCGAAGCCCTCGGCGGGGGGACGTTCGACGGGCCCGGGAGCGGCCGGAAGGCCCTGGCCGAGCGGATCGCCGACCCGAAGAACCCGCTGACGGCGCGGGTGATGGCCAACCGCGTCTGGCAGGGGCATTTCGGCAAGGGGATCGTCCGCACGCCCAACGATCTCGGCACCCGGGGGCTCCGGCCGACCCACCCCGAATTGCTCGACTGGCTGGCGTCCGAGCTCGTCGCCTCGGGCTGGCACATCAAGCCGCTCCATCGCCTGATCATGCTCTCCGATGCCTATCAACGAGGGGGCGGGCCGCCCTCCGAGGCCGACCCCGAAGACCTCCTGTTCGCCCGGTTCGGCCGCCGGCGGCTCGACGCCGAGGAGATCCGCGACAGCCTCCTGATCATGGGGGGCAAGCTCGACCGGACGCCCGGGGCCGCCCATCCGTTCCCTCCCGAGGCCTCCTGGGCCTTCACCCAGCACAACCCGTTCTCGGCCGACTACCCGACCGATCGCCGGGCCGTCTACCGGATGGTCCAGCGCAACCGGAGAGACCCGTTCCTCGCCCTCTTCGACGGCGCCGACCCGAACGCGACGACGCCCGAGAGGGGCGAGACCACCGTGCCGACCCAGGCCCTGTTCGTCCTGAACGACCCCTTCTTCCACGAGCAGGCCGACCACCTGGCCGACGCCCTGATGGCGACGGCCGAGGCCCCGAAACGGGTCGATGCGGCCTTCCGGATCGCCTTCCAGAGGCCCCCCACCGCCGGCGAGCGCTCCCGGGCCGGTCGGTTCCTGGTCGAGTATGCCGCCGCCGTCCCCCCGGAGACGCCCGGAGGCCGCGACCGGGCCGCGATGGCGGCGTTCGCCCGCGTCCTCCTGGGCAGCAACGAATTCTTCTCTCTCGATTGAGGATTCGTGCTCATGTTCCCCTCCCATCGTCGAGGCTTCCTCCGCTCCGCCGTGGCCGGCTCGGCCCTGATGGGCGGGATCGTCCACGAACTGCTCGCCGGGGACGCCGACGACCCGCTCGCCCCGCGCCCCCCGCACTTCCCGGGCAGGGCGAAGTCCGTCATCTTCATCTATTTGAGCGGCGGACTCTCTCACGTCGACTCGTTCGACCCCAAGCCGAAGCTCGCGGCCGACCACGGCAAGCAGGTCCAGCTCGACCACCCCGAGGCCCGGGGCCGGCCGGGCTACGAGAAGCTGTTCCTGAAGAGGCCGGGCTGGGAAGGCTCGCCCCGGGGGGAATCCGGCATCGAGGTCACGAGCCTGTTCCCCGAGATCGGCGGGTGCGTCGATGAAATCTCCCTGATCCGTTCGATGCATACGAGCCACTCGAATCACTATAACGCCACGCTGGGCATGCATACCGGGTCGTTCACGTTCACCCGCCCGAGCCTGGGGGCGTGGGTCAGCTACGGGCTGGGGACCGAGAACCGGGACTTGCCGGCGTTCGTGGTCATCGCCCCGCAGGCGCCTTATGCCGGGACGCAGGTCTGGGCGTCGGACTTCCTCCCCGGGCGCATCAGGGGACTCGCGTCGTCCCCGGCCCCGACCCGGTGCCGAACCTCGTCCCGAAGGTCCGGGAAGATCGCCAGAAGATCGAGCTGGCGGCGCTCAAGGGTTTCAATGAAGAACATTTGTCCACTCGATCCGATGACCCGCGGCTCTCCGCGAGGATTCGCTCGTTCGAGACGGCGTTCGGGATGCAGATGGCGATGCCCGCGGCGTTCGACCTCTCGTCGGAGACCGACGCCACCCTCGGCCTCTACGGGCTGGCGCCAGGGGCGAGCACGGGGTTCGGCTGGCAGTGCCTGGTGGCCCGGAGGCTGGTCGAGCGGGGCGTGAGGTTCGTCGAGCTGATCGACACCGGCTCCAGCGGCAACTGGGACTCCCACGGCGACATGGCCGACCACGGCCGGCTGGCGAAGAACGTCGATCGCCCGGTGGCCGGGCTGCTCCGCGACCTGAAGGGCCGGGGGATGCTCGACGAGACGCTCGTGGTCTTCACCTCCGAGTTCGGCCGGACCCCGTTCAACAACACGGCCGACAACAAGGGCCGGGAACATCACAACTGGGCGTTCAGCTCGTGGCTCGCCGGGGCCGGGGTCAAGCGAGGCCACGTTCACGGGAGCACGGACGAGCACGGCATCCGCCCCGCCGAAGACCCGGTCCATGTCCACGACTTCCACGCCACCATCCTTCATCTGATGGGCCTCGACCACACGAAGCTGACGTATCGCCACGCCGGACGGGACTATCGGCTCACCGACGTCCACGGGAACGTCGTGAAGGGCATCCTTTCGTGACCGCCTCGCCGGTCGTGGACGCGCACGTCCACTGCTTCGCCGGGATTTCGGACCCGAGGTTCCCCTACGCCCCGGACGCCCCGTATCGGCCGGGTCCGCCCGCGACTCCCGAACATTTGCTCGCGTGCATGGACGAGGCGGGCGTCGATTTCGGGATCGTGGCGCACCCCGAGCCCTACGGCGAGGACCACCGCTACCTGGAGCACGTCCTGGACGTCGGCGGGGGCCGATTGAAGGGCGTGGCGCTCGTCTTCGCCGACCGCCCCGGGGCGCCCGATCGGCTCTCGGCGATCGTGGCGAGTCGGCCGGATCGGGTCGTGGCGCTGCGGGTCCACGCCTACGCCCCGGAGCGACTGCCGCCGTTCGGGTCGGCCGAGCTCCGGGATTTGTGGGCGAGGGCCGCCGACCTCGGGCTCGCCGTCCAGGTCCATTTCGAGCCGAGATACGCCCCGGGGTTCGTGCCGATGATCCGGGAATTCCCGGGGACGACCGTGATCGTCGATCACCTCGGGCGGCCGATGCAGGGCTCTCCCGAGGAATTCGCGGCCGTCCTCGGGCTGTCGCGATGGCCGAACGTCGTGGTGAAGCTCTCGCAGATCCCCGACCCCGGCCGCTATCCCCATCGCGACCCCGGGCCGATCGTCCGGGAGATCATCCGGCGGTTCGGCCCCGGTCGGCTGATCGCCGGAGGGGAATTCGTCGCGGGATCGTCGGGCGGATCGTATCGGCATTCGCTCGAAATCGTGTCCGAGCACCTGTCCGGGCTCCCGGACGCCGACCGCTCGCTGGTCCTCGGCGGGAACGCGGCGAGGCTGTTCAACCTTGAACCGTGAACGCCTGCAAGAATTTACATTGATTGGCGTATCGGGCCCGCTAACTTTGCCATCCAAAGCGATCCGCTTTGCGAGACAAAGCGGATTCGATGCGAGGACGCGAAGGCGTCCGCCGAAACGATGGACGACCGGGCGGGGAGTGTGCCAAACTGAGGGGGGCGGGCCGAGGGCCCGTCGTCTCTTCGTCCGTGGGTCCGTCTCGTTTCGCCAGGAATTTGGCCATGAATGCAACCGATCCGATCGCCGCCCTGGATGCCCTGGAAGCGGAGGGGCTGGCGGCGTTCGGGGCCGCGACGACGGCCGAGGCGGTCGAGGCGGCGCGGATCGAGTACCTCGGCCAGAAGCAGGGGAAGGCCCGGGCCGCCCAGGAGCGGCTCAAGACCCTGCCGAACGAGGCGAAGCGCGGCTATGGGCAGCGGTTCAACGCGCTGAAGGCCGCCCTGGAGGCCGCGTTCGAGGGGGCGAAGGCCCGGGCCTCGCGGCCCTCGGCGGGCGCCGGCGGGATCGACGTGACCCGCCCCGGTTCCCCCCGGCCGAGGCTCGGCCATCGCCACCCGCTCACGCAGACGGCCGACGAGCTGATCGACCTGTTCGGCCGGTTCGGGTTCTCGGTGGCGAGGGGGCCGGAGGTGGAGGACACGTTCCACAACTTCGAGGCCCTGAACATCCCGGCGGCCCACCCGGCCCGCGACCCGGCCGATAATTTCTACCTCTCCGAGGGCACCCTGCTCCGGTCGCAGACCAGCACGGTGCAGATCCGGGTGATGGAGACCCAGCCGCCGCCGGTCCGGGTGATCGCGATCGGGCGGGTCTACCGGCCGGACGAGGTGGATTCCACACATTCGTTCATGTTTCATCAGGTGGAAGGGTTGATGGTCGATCGCGGGGTCACGATGGCGGACCTCAAGACGGTGTTGCGGCTCTTCGCCCAGAGTTACCTCGGCGAGGACGTGAAGATCCGCTTCCGGCCCAGCTTCTTCCCGTTCACCGAGCCGAGCGTGGAGGTGGACATGCTCTGGCACGGGGGCGACCGCTGGGTCGAGATGGGCGGGGCCGGGATGGTCGATCCCAACGTGTTCCGGGCCGTGGGCTACGATCCCGAGGAGGTCACCGGCTTCGCCTTCGGCCTGGGGATCGAGCGGCTCTGCATGAGGAGGCACGGGATCGACGACATCCGACTTCTTTATCAGAACGATTCGCGGTTCCTGGCCCAGTTCTGAGCGACGGGTGTTCGGCGCCCCGGATCGAAAACCGGAGGTGGTCGGCCGACTGGCCGCCGCGTCATTGGTGCATTTCATGCACCCTACGGGGTCGCCGCCTGGCTTCCGGTACGGTACGATTCTCTCGGCGCCGGGCACTCCTCGATTTTCCCCTCTCCACCGAGGCTCAGTCATGGAAACGGACAAGGACCGGGTGATCGTCTCCGTGGGCGGCGCGGCGGGCGGCGGCACCCAGGTGCATCACCGCGATTTCCCCGAGATCCGGGCCGAGGGGGTCTCGCCGGCCGACGCGGCCGTCCAGCTGGTCAATCAGTTGACCCGGGCCCTGGACTCGGCCCTGACGAAGTGGCGGCGGGACGCGGTCCAGCAGGCCATCGCCGACGTCCAGGCGTTCGCCTCCGACGGCGCGAAGCCTTGAGCCTCCGTAACGTCCTGACCCCCGAGGACCTCCGCCCGTGCCGAACCGCCCCGCCCGGATCGTCGCCCTGGGGCTGCTCGCCGGCCTCGGCCCGATGATCGCCCGCGCCGACCTCGACGACTACGTGAAGGCCGCCGACCCGTCGTTCTCCTGGAAGGTCGTGGACTCGAAACCCGGCCAGCACGGGATTCGCCGGCAGACGGCCCTCAAGCTGACCTCGCAGACGTGGCAGGGCCGGCCCTGGACCCACGACCTCCAGGTCTACGAGCCGGACGAGCTGCGTTGCCCGGACGTCTTCCTCCTGTTCATCACCGGGGGGAGCAACGCCAACCCTCGGGCGAGCTTTCAGGACGCGGCCTCGGGCGAGGCCCTGGCCCGCGCCTGCGGGGCCAGGGTGGCCATCTTGCCCCAGGTCCCCAATCAGCCGCTGATGGGCGGGCGGACCGAGGATGACCTGATCGCCGAGACGTTCGTCCTCTACCTGAAGACCCGGGACGAGACCTTGCCCCTGCTCTTCCCGATGGTCAAGAGCGCCGTGAGGGCGATGGACGCCCTCCAGGACTGGGCCGCGACGGAGAGCTTGCCCAGGCCCCGGTTCGTCGTCTCGGGCGCGAGCAAGAGGGGATGGACCACCTGGCTCTCGGCGGCCGTCGATCCCCGGATCATCGCCATCGCGCCGATGGTCATCCCCACCTTGAACATGAAAGAGCAGAACAAGCATCAGCTCGAGGTCTGGGGCAAGTACTCCGACCAGATCGCCGACTACACCCGCCGGGGACTCATGGAGAAGATCGAGACCCCCGAGGGCACCAAACTCTGGAAGATGATCGACCCGTATTCGTATCTCGATCGGATCAAGATCCCGACGCTCCAGATCAACGGGACCAACGACCAGTACTGGACGCTCGACTCGATGAATCTGTTCTGGAACGACCTGAAAGGCCCGAAATCGGTCGTCTATCTGCCCAATGCGGGCCACGGGCTGGAGCCTCATCGCGATTATGCCGTGAACGGGGTCGGCGCCCTGTTTCGTCAGACCGTCGCCGGCCGCGAATTGCCCCGGTTCGTCCTGTCCGTGATGGCGGTGGCCCCCGAAGCGGACCGCCCTGCCGGTTCCCGGTGGTCGCTGGACCTCCGGGCGACCGACCCGAAGCCCAGGAAGGTCGAGTGGTGGACCGCCGAGACGCCCTCCCAGGACTTCCGCCCCTCGGTCTGGACGGCCGAACTCGCCGGGCCGATCGGCGACCCGCCCATCTTGAACAAATACCTGCCCACGCCGAAAACGGGTTCCCGGGCGATCTTCGCCGACCTCACGTTCACCGTCGAGGGGCTGGACTATCACCTCTCGACCCCGATCTCGATCGACCACGCCCCGTCTTCCAAATGAAATGAATCGCACCGAAACGGGACCCCGACGATCGATTGCCGGCGCATCTTGGCGGGAGGAAGCGACGATGAGCACCGCGAGCCAGGCCGAATTCGTCACTCCGCCGATCGTCGATCCGGTCCCCGCGACCTTGATTCCGGACGAGCCGGAGGTCACGACGGCCGATTTCCGCCATCGGTTCACGATGGCGGAGTTCGAGAAGCTCCACATCCTCGGCTTTATCGACGAGGACGAGCAGCGATTCGAGTTGCTGGACGGAGACTTGATCGCGATGTCCCGCATCTTGCCTCCGCATGCCTCGTGCATCAACCGGCTCCAGGACATGTTCGCGATGCGATTGGCCGGGCGTGTCTCGATCCTGATCCAGAATCCGATCGTCCTCGGGGAACGCACCCAGCCTCAGCCCGATGTCACCCTCGCCCGCTACCGCAAGGACGGCTATGCGATCGCTCATCCTCGCCCGGAGGATGTGTTCCTGGCGGTGGAAGTGATGGATTCCACCCATCGCAAGGATCGGGGCGTCAAACTGCCGCTTTATGCGAAAGCCGGACTGCCCGAGACCTGGCTGGCGGACCTCCCCGGCTTGCAGCTGGAAGTGCATCGGAAGCCCGTCGAAGGCGTCTACTCCGAACGCCTGATCCTCCGCCCGGGTCAATCGGTGGCCCCCGAGGCGTTCCCCGAGCTTGTCCTCGCCGTCGATTCCGTCCTCAGCCGGCCCGAGTGAACCATGATCGTTAGCTGGAACTGGCTTGCGCAGTACGTCCGCCTCGACATGAGCGCCGAGGCCCTCGCCGATCGCCTGGCCCTGACCGGGCTGAACCATGAGTCCACCGAGGACGTCGGCGGCGACCTGGCCATCGACCTGGAAGTCACCTCGAACCGCCCGGATTGCCTCGGCCACCTGGGCGTGGCCCGGGAAATCGCGGTTTTGTTCGACAAAACGCTCAAAATCCCCGATCCGAGGCCGCCGGCCTCGGGTGCTCCGGTCGAGGCGCTCACGGCGGTGGCGGTCGAGGCGGCCGACCTCTGCCCCCGGTTCACGGCCCGGGTGGTCTCGGGCGTGACGGTCCGCGAAAGCCCCTGGTGGATGCGAAAACGGCTCGAAACCCTCGGGGTCCGGCCGATTTCGAACGTCGTCGATGTCACCAATTACGTGATGTTCGAGTGCGGCCAGCCGCTGCATGCCTATGACCTGGACACCCTCGCCGAAAAGCGGATCGTGGTCCGCCGGGCCCGCCCGGGAGAGAAGCTCGTCGCGATCAACGGCAAGACGTATGAGCTGACGGGCGAAATGCTTGCGATCGCCGACGCCCGGAAGCCGGTCGGCCTGGCCGGCGTCATGGGCGGGCTGGAGACGGAGATCGGACCGGGGTCGCGGAACGTCCTGATCGAGGCCGCCCGGTTCGACCCGATCTCGATCCGCAGGACCGGCCGAGGCCTCGGCCTGACCAGCCAGGCGAGCTATCGGTTCGAGAGGCCGATCGACCCCGAGATCACCGAGTGGGCGAGCCGCCGGTGCGCCGAGCTGATCCTCGAAACCGCCGGAGGGACGCTCCATCCCGGGGTGATCGACACGGGCTTGCCCATCTCGCCCCGTCCGCCGGTCACGTTGCGCCTTGACCAGCTTCCCCGGGTCCTCGGGATCGCGATCGACCGGGAAACGGTCTCGCGAATCCTGATCGCCCTGGGGATGTCTCCCGAGGGGGAATCCCCCTCGTCGCTCACGTTCCGCCCGCCGAGCTGGCGGTCGGACCTGGAGCGCGAGATCGATCTCGTCGAGGAAGTGGCCAGGATTCATGGTTACGAGCATATTCCCGAGGATCGGCCGGTCCCGTTGGCCCGGTCGTCGAAGGGGGCCCGCGAGCGGGTCGAATCCGAGGTACGTTCCGCGTTGACCGGCCTGGGACTCGACGAGGCGTACACGTTCAGCCTGGCGGCCTCGGCCGAGTGGGACCCGACGCCCGGGGCCTCGGCGGACCTGGCCCCCCTGAAGGTCGAGCATTCGACCCGGAAGCGTGAGGTCTTCCTGAGACGGAGCCTGGCCCCGAGCCTCTTGCTCGCCCGTGCGCACAATGAAGCGCATGGGATCGCCGATGCCTCCCTGTTCGAGATCGCCAACGTCTACCGGCCCCAGCAGGGCAAAGCCTTGCCCGACGAGCCGACCCGGCTGGCGATCGTCTCGGGGAGGGATTTCCTCGGCCTGAAGGGGATCATCGAGGCGCTCCTGGGGAGGCTCCACGTCGCCGATCCCCTGGAAGCGAAGCCGAGTGCCCATCCGCTCCTGGCCGAGGGCCGACAGGCAGACCTGTTCCTGGGCCCCCAGTGGCTCGGGACGCTCGGCGAGGTCGTCCCGGACGCGGCGGGGCTTCGCGGGGCGTGCTCGGCGGCCGAGCTGTCGTTCGACCTGATCCGGGATCGGGCGGTGCTGGTCCCCCAGAACCGCGAGCTCCCCGCCTTCCCGGCGACGGCGAGGGACCTCTCGCTCGTGGTCGATCGGGCGTTGCCGTGGTCGGAGGTCGAGGCGGCGGCGAGGGCGGCGGGCGGCCCGTCGCTGGAATCGGTCGAGTTCCTCGACACCTTCGACCTGCCCGACGGCAAGCACAGCCTCCACTTCGGCCTGACCTTCCGCCACCCGGGCCGCACCCTGACCGGCGAGGAAGCCGATCGCGCCGTCCAGGCGATCGTCGCCTCCTGCTCGGCCCGGTTCGGTGCGACCCTCCGGACGTGAACCTCGGGACCGACTGGAGCGGCGGGATTCTCCTTCGAGGGCTCCTTCTCCCGCGGGGCCCTGGCCGCCTGGATTGTCGCCAGTTCGTCCTGGCCTGGCTTCCTCCAGTCGTGGATTCGATGGTCGCCTTGATCTCGGCGTCCTCGGGCCCGCCTGGCCTGCCTCCGGAGGATCTCCAGGTCTGCATGAGCCCGTCGGGGCGATCGCTCGGTCGCCCGGAGCTACGCGCCCCGGCACCGACCGCGTTTCGGCACTCCGGGCCGCACCGGGGCCTCAGGCCTTGGGGCCGCCGGCCTCTCGGGCGATGACCCGGTTGAGCGCCTCCTGCAAGGCGTCGCGATGGGATTTTTCCTCGGTGAGGATCGCGGCGAGCTCCCGGGCGCTCTCGGTGTCGCCGATCTCCTCGAACGCGGCGACCCAGGCCGTGTACCAGTGGACGGCGTTGGCCTTGACCGCCAGGTCGTGGGCGATCCGCTCGTGGGGGTGCGCGCCCATCTCGCCGACCTTGTCCTTGAGCCGGCCGAAGACCTCGCCGAGCCCGCCTCCCAGGCTCCGCGACGGGGTGAACCCGTAGCGGACGGCCACGGTCTCCACGGCCGAGCGGTGCCTCTCGTCGGCCTCGGCGATCTCGTGATACAGGACGCTCAGGCTCGGCTCGGGCGGGGTCTCGGCGCGGGATTTGGCCTCGGTGGCCATGTCACGCTCGGCGTCGATCCCCTTGGAGAATTCGGACGCGATCCATTCGCGGTGGATCGTCGGCGGGAGGGTCGGGGCGGTGGCCATCGCGGCAATCCTCGGTCAAGACAGGAAGGCAGGGAACCCAGGTGGAGGAGCCTTCCCTCCCACCAGAGGCAAGCCCAGTGCCGAGGCGCCCGAATGAACGCCGGAGGGTCCATTTCAGGTACCCGACGGATGGCCCGAGTCGGGGAGCCGCGCCGGCCAGTCCAGGACCACGGTCGTCCCCCGGCCGGGCTCGGCCACCAGGCGGGCGGTCCCTCCGAACAGGGCGGAGACCTTGGCGACGATCGCCAGGTCCAGCCCCCGGCGTTCCGGGCGCAGCCCAGGACGCGCTCGAAGGCGTTCGGGTCGATCTCGTGGGTCTGGACCGACTCCTTCGGCGGGACGTCCGCGTGGATCTCGATCACCAGGCGGTCCGGCCCTCCGCCGACGGTCAGGCGGACCGGCTTGCCCGACGAGGCGACCAGGGCGTTGCCGATCGCCTTCTGAAGGGCCAGGGACGCGCGGGACTCGTCCAGGAACGCCTCGGTCGGCGCCCCGGGCGAGACCACCAGCTCGACGGCGTCCCCCTTCTCCCGGCCATGCTCGACCAGGTCGCCGACCATCCTCCTGGGGTCGAACAGCGACGGGGCCAGGCCCGATCGCTCGGCCGGGAGCCGGGAGAAATCCACCAGGATCAGGAGCATCCGCTCCAGCTCCAGGGAATTGGCCCGGATCAGCGCGAGATCCTCGGCGATCTCGCCCTGGGTGGGCCCGGCTACCTCATCAATCATCCTCAAGGCCAGGCTGATGACGTTCAGAGGGGTGCGCAAGTCGTGGACGACGACTTCCTGGGTCCTCGGGCTCGCGAAGATCGCCATGGTCGGGGAGTCTCGGTCAGGATGAGGACGAAAGGGTTGGGGGGAACGTTACCGGGGCCGGCCCCGCCCCCGGGCTCACGGGTGGTCCAGACGAACCACGCGATCGAAAGGAAAGAGAGAACGAACGAATGAGGGCAAGGGCAAGGCGTCGGGCCTGCCCGGATGACTACGGTTCGCATCCGTTGAGATCGAGGCGACTTCGGAGCGATCGAATTCGATCGGATCGCTTACCACGGCTTCAACTTCCAGCCCAGGACGAACCCGATCCCCAACGCGCCGAGGACCACGGGGATGGGATGGTCCCGGGTATACCTCGAGAACGCCTCCAGGACCTCCTCGGTCCGGGCGTCGAGTCCCGACGGGCGCGAACCGGCGCGCCCCATGTCCGCGGGAAATCCCCCCCTCGCCAGATCGACCATCGGACCGTCCTCCTCCCTCGGGATCGGATGCTGGGGAAACCGAGCAAATCGAAGCAATTATGATGCCAGTACGCATGGGTCCACGCGCCACTCGCCCCCTTTGCAACATCATCGCGGCGAACCCGCCGATTGATCACCCGGCCCATCGACGCCGTCGAGCGTCCTGGGTTACGATGATGCGGGGCCGGCCTGAGAAGTTCGTTTCTTCGTGGTATTGAACTTGCTCAGAGACGGGCATCCCGACGCCCGCCCCCTCCGGGCCTGAGGATCTCCGCTTCCTGCCCTTTCCTGGCGAGAACCGGTCGCATGCGTAAGAAGCTCCTGATCGTCGATGACGATGCCTACAGCAGCGCCCAGCTTCGCAAGTTGCTGGAGTCGGACGAGGTCAGCCTGGAGGTGGTCGAGAATGGGCAAGACGCCTTGGCGGCCCTGGCGACCACCGATTACAGCGTCCTGATCACCGACCTGAGGATGCCCGGGATGGGCGGGATGGACCTGATCCGCGAGATCGCCGCCCGCCGCCTTTTGGTCACCGTGATCGTGACGACGGCCTTCGGCTCGATCGACCGGGTGGTCGAGGCCATGCGCCTGGGCGCCTACGACTTCCTGACCAAGCCGATCGATCCGACCTACCTGAAGCTGGTGATGGACCGGGCCCTGAAGAAACGCGAGCTCCAGGACGAGGTCCTCAGCCTTCGCCAGAAGCTCAAGGAGAACTTCGGGTTCCACAACATCATCAGCAAGAACAAGCGGATGCACGAGATCTTCGAGCTGATCCGCCACATCGCCGGGACGAAGTCCACCGTCCTGATCGAGGGGGAGACCGGCACGGGCAAGGAGTTGATCGCCAAGGCGGTCCACTACGCGGCCGAGCTCCGGGGGAACCTCGTGGCCGTCAACTGCGCGGCCCTGCCCGAGACGCTCCTGGAGAGCGAACTCTTCGGCCACGAGCGAGGCGCCTTCACCTCGGCCGACGCCCGGCGGAAAGGCCGGTTCGAGCTGGCCGACAAGGGGACGATCTTCCTCGACGAGATCGGCGACATCTCCGCGGCCATGCAGGCCAAGCTGCTCCGGGTCCTCCAGGAGAAGAAGTTCGAGCGCGTCGGCGGCCACGAGAGCCTGGAAGTCGACCTCCGGGTCGTCGCGGCCACGAACAAGAGCCTCGAACGCGAGGTCGGCGCCGGCAAGTTCCGCGAGGATCTGTTCTATCGCCTGAACGTGATCAAGATCGAGTCCCCCCCTCCGCGATCGCCCCGAAGACATCCCCCTGCTCGTCGAGCACTTCCTGAACAAGTACGCCCGGCCCAACGAGCCCCCCAAGAAGGTCTCGCCCGAGGCGATGGAAAAGATGCTCAACTACCGGTGGCCGGGGAACATCCGGCAACTGGAGAACGCCATCGAACGCGCGGCGGTGATCACCGTGGGGGAGACGATCAACCTGGAGAACCTGCCTTCTCAGATCGTCGGCGCGCCGGACGCCGAGGAGAAGCCGAAGTTCGAGATCGACCTCAAGCAGCCCCTGCCCTATTACCTCAAGCTGGCCACCGAACAGATCGAGAAGGAATACATCCTCAAGGCCCTGGAGAAGAGCCGGGGGAACGTCGGCCGGTGCGCCGAGCTCTGCGGGCTGTCCCGGCGGAGCATCTCGGGGAAGATCAGCGAATACGCCATCGACAAGTATCCGTTCAAGGCGTCGTGACGATCGCTCGAAATCCGGCCGACGGCCTCGGGTCGCCTCCTATCGGGCCTCCGCGGGCCGACGATCGGGGGCGGGAGGTTCTCGGCGTGTCGTTTGCTTTCCTCCTGGGCACGAGCGCTCGCGGATGTCCCGCGATCGCGCATTCCGCGACCCGCGCACTTCGTTTCTCATGAGGTCTCCGATGCCCCCCGCCTCCTCGCGGACGGCCGCCGACGTGATGACCCCGGCCCCCCGGACCTGCTCGCCGTTCTCGACCGTCCTGGAAGCGGTCCTGATCTTCCGGGACGCCGATTGCGGGGCCGTCCCGATCGTCGATCAGGGCAAGCCCCTCGGAATTCTCACCGATCGCGACGTGGCCCTGGCCCTCTCGGAGTACCCCGACCTCGCCGGCCGGGCCGTCGCGGACATCATGACCAAAGGGGTGATCACCGTGACCCCCGAAACCCCCCTGAGCCACGTCGAGGCGACCATGACCGATAACGGCGTCCGCCGCGTCGTGGTCATCGACAATGACGGCCGGATCGTCGGCATCCTCTCCTGGGCCGACCTCGTCCAAGAGGAGACCGACGCCAAGGTCGGCGAGGTCGTCAGCGACGTCCTGGAACAGGCGTGAAGCGGAGGAACCGAGTCGTCGCGACGGGATTCTCGGGTGGCATGCTTACGTCTTCGTAAGCATGTCTTCGAATGGAGCTTGACCGAAGACATGCTTACGAAGACGTAAGCATGCCGCCCGAGAAGGCCGGCCCTCCGCGGGTGCCATCCGATCGTGAACCACTCGTTCTAGTCGGCTCCGGGCCCGGGCACCAGGACGCGGAGGGCCCCGGCCTGGACGGAAAACTCCACGGGGGTCTGGGTTCGGATCTCGCCGTCGAGGTTCACGGGCAAGTCGGGGGCGGTTTCGAGCCGGAGGGTCGGGGTCCGAAGATAGGCATCCCCGGGGCGTTCGAGGCAGATGTTCATCCTCTGGAGGAAGACGGTCCGCAGCAGCTCCCAGCGGCCCCGGGCCCCCAGGGCGTAGGCCGTCAGGGCCCCGTCGTCCAGGGTGCTCGGGCCGTCGACCAGGACGCCCCCTCCATAAAACCGGCCGTTGGCCACGACGACCTGATGGGCCCGCCCTTCGCGATGCCCCTCGGGGCCTTTCAGGACGAATCGGAACGTGGTATGGCGAAAAAGGGCCCGCGCCCCGGCCACGGCGTAGGCGATCGGCCCGACCGTCCGTTTCAGGAGGGGCGAGAGGGCCTGGGTCGCCGCGACCGAGAGCCCGACGCTCGCCACGTTCAGGAAATAGGCGTCGTTGGCCCGGGCGAGATCGACGGCCGTGGTGACCGATCCGGCGGCGACCTCGGCGGCGCGGTCCAGGTCGGCGGGAATGCCCAGGGTCCGGGCGAAGTCGTTGGCCGTGCCCAGGGGGAGGACGCCGAGCGTCACGCCCGACCGGGCGGCCCTCGGGGCGACCGAGCCGATCGTGCCGTCCCCCCCGCCGACGATCAGCCGGTCAATCCCCTGGCGGAGGACGGCCTCCAGGGCCGGGCCCATCCGCCCGGGGCGGGAGACCCGGAGGACCCGGACCAGGTCCAGGCCGGACCGGGACAGGGCCGCGGAGGCCACGTCCCGGGCGAGCCGGCCCCGGCGGCTCCGGGCGTTGATCAGGAGGGCCGCTCGGCCCGCCCCGACCGTGGGGGGCGGCGGGGCCTCGGCCTCGTTCGCGGTCACGGCGGGCCTCATCGGGATTATCGGCGGCGGTGGACCGGCGGTCGGCCGCTGTTGGCGATCACCGTCTTGACCCACGCCACGTTGCGGTCGAGCTCGTCGCGAGTCCTCTGGAAACTGTCGAAGCTCTTGAGGAGTCGGGGCAGGCCGAGGAGGACCAGGAGCCCGCCAGGACCGCGCCCCCGGCCGCGACGATCAGGTAGGCCCAGCCGCGATGGGCCAGGCCCAGGCCGTCGGCCAGGAGCTCGGCCAGGCCGATCATGAGGACCGGCAGGGCGGCCACGAGGACGGCGGCCCCCCCGGCGACCAGGCCCAGGGGGATGGTCGCCTTGACCACCGTGGCCTTCAGGTCCACCACGGCGAGCTTCGCCTGGAGCTCGACCAGGCTCGCCACGTCGTTGGCCAGGTCGGCGAGGTTGCCGAAGACCCCGGCCGTCAGCGGCGAGTTCACCGGCACCCGCTTCCCGCCGTTCACCGACGCTTGGTCAGCCATCCCAGGAGCACCCCCATGCCGAGCGCCAGGCCCAGGGCCTGCGCGGGCTTCTCGACCGTGAATTTCTTCACGAATTCGCCGCCCAGCACGGCCTTCTCCCGGGCCGAGGCGGCGAATTCCATCGCCCTTTCCTTCACCTGATCGGCGACCGTCTCGGCGCCGACCTCCACGTCTCGGATGCGATCAATCATCGCCGTGCCCCGCTGGGAAATGGGATGTTCCGGCCCCGGTCACCTCGGCCGGGAGCCTCCGGGCCGAGGTCCACCCTGCTGGGGAGGCATCCCCGGCCCCGCGAACCCGCCCGGGACGCCGAACCCCGGCGGACCGGCCGATTGCTGGGCCTGCTGCTGCTGGGCGATCCAGCTCTCCACGTAGGCCATCGCGTAATTCTGGGCCGCCTTGAGCAGGAACGGACTCAGCAGGGCGAACGCGCCGCCGATCAGGCCCTTTTTCTTCGGCTCGGCGGCCTTCGGCTTGATCGATTCGGAGGCGGCTTCCGCCTTCTCCCCGACCTCGGCCAGGACGGCCTCCGCCGCCTTCCTCGCCGTCTTCGAGACCGACCTCCGCCGCCTCGGGACGATCAGGAACCCGCCCACGAAGGCCAGGCCGAGCGCGGCGAACGGATAGAGGCGGACGTAATGTTTCCAGTCCGAGGCCGCTTCCGCCCCCGCCACCACGCCCTGCATGTCCTGATGGAGCCGCTGGCGGATCTGGGCCATGTTGCGGCGGATCTCATCCACATCGTCGGTCACCGTGGCCACGGTCGCGTCCTCGTCGAGCCGGTTCGGGCCTCTAGGCCCTCTCTGGCGAGCCGTTCCACGCAAGAGGCGTGCCGATCCGCCCCCATTCCCGGGCGGGAGGACCGGCCCGGACGCCCCCATTTCGCCTTGCTTCCGGCCAGTCGATGGTTTAGCCTCTCTCCGACCGAGAGTTCGCATCCTATGGTCCGAGGGAAGGAGCCCTCCGATGATCCTTTCATGGACTCGAACCGCCGAGCCCGCCCCCGACGGGGTGCCCGGGACCGAGGAGCCGTCGGCCGTCGAGGTCGTCCGGGCCGTCCTCCTGGCCCTGGCCTTCGTCGCCGCCACCCGCTTGCCCGTCGCCCGGCCCTCGGCCATGGAAATGGATGAGGTGGGCTACCTGGAGATGATCCGGGAAGCCGACTTCCCCAAGCATCACACCCTGTTCCTCGCCGGCGCCAAGATGGTGGGGGAATGGGCCGGCGATCCCTACCGGGGGTTCGTCTTCCTGGACGTGGCCGTCAGCGGGCTGGCCCTGGCCGCCCTCTGGTGGTGGCTCCGCGCGATCGTCGCGCCCGGACGGCCCTGGGCGTGGCCCTGGTCGTCGGTTGCGGGCCGGTGTTCTGGGCCTATGGGGGGATGGCGGCGAATTATCCGGCCATCCCGCTCGTCGGCTCGGTCCTCCTGGGGATCGCCTGGAGAGGCCGGACCGACCCCCGCCCCTGGCATCCGTTCGTCGCGGCCGTCGTCCTGGCGATCGGGGCCGGCTATCGCCAGGACATCGGCACCTTCTGGCTCCCGGTCTTCCTCGTGATCCTCTGGCACCATCGATGGATGGAAGCCGCCCAGGCCCTCCTGTTGTTCGCCCTGATCAATTTCGCCTGGCTGATCCCGATGCTTCGCGATGCCGGGGGCTGGGCGCTCTATCGTCAAGAGACGTCGAAGTTTGCGTACAAATCGGGCTACCTCAACTCGATCTGGCACCTCGGGCCGATCGACGCCACCCTCCGCTACGCGGTCAAGGCGGGGATGGCGCTGATCTGGACGCTCGGCCTCGGGCTCCTGTTCATCCCCCGGGGGCTGGCGAGGCTGAGGAACGTGGAGGGCGGCCGGACCCTGGGCGTCCTGATGCTCCTGGCCGTCATCCCGGCTCTGGGCATGCATTTGCTCATTCACTTCGGAGTCGCCGGCTACGCCTTCCACTACGTCCCGGCCCTGGCCGCTCTGGTCGCGCTGGGGATCTGCGGGAAACGGGGGGATTGCGTCGGCCTTCGCCGCTCGATCGCCCTGGCCGTCTCGTCGGCGGCGTTGTTCCTGTTCTATCCGACCGACCTGAACCGAACCGACATGAGGGGGAATTTCGACCTGGCGTTCGCGAGGCATACGCGGATCGGCCTGGCCACCCGGCCTCCGTTGCGCGACCCGGACGTCTGGAGAACCTACAACTCGCAACTCCTGCCCGGCAACGACCCTGCGAACCTGCCAACGGCCCCGAGGCGCTCGCTGGCCGAGCTTCTCCGGCGGTGAGAGCCTGCCCGGGGTCGCATGCCCACGTCCTCGTGGGCATGTTTTTTCTCAACGGTTGTGTCCATGCCCACGAGGACGTGGGCATGCCACCCCGACAGCCCGTTAGAACGGCGTGACGCTTCCGCCCGTGGCCGGCTTGGCCGGGGCCTTGGGGGCGGCGGCCTTCGTCGGGGCCGAGGCCCCGGCCTTGGTTCTCGCCCCAACTCCCTTGGTGGGCTGGTTATCGGGCGAGCCGATCGGCGCGATCCGGCCGGTCGAGGGCCGGGCCGGGCCTCCGATCGGCGGGGAGACGTCCATCAAGGTCCCGGCGTTGCCGTTGACGGCCCCGGAGACCGCCGCCTCGCCGCTGAACCGGATCACCGTCCCGGCGATCAACGGCACGGACGACTCGACGATCACCGCGTCGCTGGGCAAGAACGCGCCCGAGACCTGGGTGCGCTCGAACCCGGCGTCTCCCAGGACCTTGACGGGCAGGTCCAGGATATTGCCATATCGGGCAATCTGGACCATGGCGCCGCCGCTCTCTGACTCCTTCACGGCCCGGTTGGCCACGGCGGTGATCGGGGCCGTGGGGGTGAACGGTCCCCGGGCCCTCTGGCCCGGCTCCAGGGCCCCGTTGGGGTTGGGGATGATCGTCCAGGCCGCCGCCCAGGGCACCGCCAGCTCCCGGAGGGCCGCGTAGGTCTCCGGCAGGGGGACCAGCGACTGGACCTTCCCCGCCACCGGTTTGCCCTCGACGATCAGCTCCAAGTCATTGCCGGGATTGACCGTCGTGCGATCGACCGGGACCAGAACCTTGAGGGTCGAGACGTCGGCGACCTCGGCGATGTTGATCCCCTTGGCCACGTACTGGCCGGGGGAGACCGGCGCGGCCATCAGCTTGCCGGCGAACGGGGCCCGGAGCGTGCAGCGCTCGAGCTCCAGCTTCGCCAGGTCGGCCCGGGCCCGGGCGGCCTCGACCCGGGCCAGGGCCACGGCCGATTTGGTCGGCGCGGCCTCGGCCTCCGCCTCCTTGACGTTCGCTTCGGCGATTCGGAGCTTGACCATCGCCTCGGATCGGTCCAGTTTGGCGATTTCGGCGCGGTCGCGGACGGCCGATCCGACCGGGATCGGCACGTCCTGGATGATCCCATCCATCGGCGCCATCAGGATCACGCGCCGGCTCGGCTCCAGGACGACGGGGACGGCGTAGCGATCGGGGTAAATCAGGTCGATCTGGGCGGTTTCGACGGTGGCCTGGAGGGTCGGCGACGGCGAGCCGGCCGCCTTGCCGGCCGCTCCCGGGCCGGTCCCCGGCTGCGGGCCCTGGCCCCACGCCGCGACGCTCAACACGGCCGCCGCGGCCAGTCCCGACCCGATCGCTCGATAGCGCATGGCCCGCCTCCACCATCGGTCAAGAAGGAGAGGACAGCCGGCCCCGAACCGGTCGCCCGCTCGCCCCAACCTAATGCCGAGGGCCGCCCCGGTCAACCGTCGGGTCCGCCCCTCGCCCACGATCGGCCCCGGCGACGATCGGGGCCCGCCCGCTCGCCCATCCCTTCCCATACATCGCGACCGCCCCCGGCCCGTGATCGCCCGCCCCGACCGATTTTTCCCGGAGGCCCCCGCGTGAGTGACGCCGCGATGACACTCCGGGGCCTCGCGGAGGGTCGCGAAGTGTCCCGATTTCCGGACATTTTCGGGCCCGAGGCATGTAGGACTCCGACGAGGGAAGTCCCCGAAGGAAAACGCCTTGCGTCGCACCAATCGACGAATCATTGTATCGTCATGCGTACCATGGTACGAGCGAGTGGCACGCGGAAAACGCTTGTTTCTGGCTGTCCGGGCCACTTTTCGCGCGAAAAGTGTAGTGAACTTTCCTGGGATCGCCGGACTCGCATTTCTGGATCGAAAGTTGTTGAACGTGTGATCGATTTGGCGATTCTGGATCCCAATGGCGGGCCGGGCCGCGATCCGGCTTGCGTCGGGCCGTTGCTTTCTGTATACCCACGAACACCTGGGCGGGTTGCGGGAATCCCAATGCGCATTCCATATTCATGGGCCATGATGCGTGTTCCCGGATTTCCCGCCGGCCGTCCGCCGCGATCGGTGCCGCCGCTCCTCGTGGCCTCGGGGACGGTGGGGACGAGGGTGATACGGAGGGGAAATGGCGCGATATGTTGCGTTCTTGAAGGGGATCAACGTCGGCGGCCGGCGGGTCAAGATGGAGAGGCTTCGGGGTCCGTTCGAGGAGCTGGGGTTCTCGTCGGTCTCGACGCTCCTGGCCAGCGGGAACGTGGTGTTCGAGGCCCCGGGAGACGATGCCCCGGCCCTGGAGGCGGCGATCGAGGGGCAGCTCAAGGCGTCCCTGGGGTTCGAGGTCGAGACGTTCGTGAGGACGGCCGAGGAGGTCGCGGCGGTGGCGGGTTCCCGGCCCTTCGGGGTCGAGGTCGTGGAGGGGCCGGGCGTGTCGGTCCAGGTGCTCTTCCTGCGGGTCGCCCCGGGCGAGGAGGCCGAGCGGGCCGTGATGGCGTGTCGGACCGATTGCGATGATTTCCGGGCGATCGGCCGCGAGCTGTTCTGGCTCCGCCGGGGTCGGGTGTCGGATTCCGAGGTCCCCTGGGCGATGCTGGGGCGCAAGGTCCTGGGTTCCGGGACGATGAGGAACCTGGAGACGGTCCGCAAGCTCGCCAGGCCCGGGGCGTCCGCGTGAGAGGAGCGGGCGGGGGCTCGGCCCGGCCCGGGATTCGGGTCCCGCCGGCGGGCGGAGATCGCGAGGGCGGGGGGGCGCCCTCCTTCTCTCCGAGGTTCCTCGGAGTTATCCTGATCGCCCGACCCTGGGCCCTCGGTTGTGTTGGGGCCGGGTCTCCCGTCCCTCTCTACGGATGAGGTGGTTTTGTGAAGAAGTTCCTCGGCGTGGCTCTGTTGATGGTCCCGGCGATGGCCCCGATCGGCGCCTCTCGGGCCGACGAGAAGGCGGCCATGGCCGTCCTGGACAAGGCGATCGCGGCGATGGGCGGCGAGGAGGCGCTGGCCAAGGCGAAGGTCCTCTCGTGGAAATCCAAGGGGACGATCACGATCATGGGGGACGAGAACCCGATCTCGACCACCGCGGTCGTCGAGGGCCTCACGCGTTACCGGGGCGAGTTCATGGGGGAATTCAACGGCAACGAGATCAAGGGCGTGACCGTCCTGGACGGCGACAAGGCCTGGCGGAAGTTCGGCGACAACCTCATGGAGATCGAGGGAGACGGCCTGGAGCGCGAGAAGAGGACCGTCTACCTCCAGGTCGTCGCCGTCCTGCCCGGTGTCCTGAAGGAGAAGGGTTTCAAGGTCGACACGACCGACGACCAGAAGGTCGGCGACAAGCCGGCGGCGGCCCTGAAGGTGACCGGGCCCGAGGGCAAGACCTTCACGCTCGCCTTCGACAAGGAGACGGGCCTGCCGGTCAAGATGGTCGCCCAGGTCCCCGGCTTCGGCGGCGACGAGTATACCCAGGAGACGACCTTCTCCGACTACAAGGACTTCGGCGGGATCAAGAAGGCCACGAAGATCGAGAGCAAGCGCGACGGCGAGAAGTTCCTCGAAACGACGACGACCGACTTCAAGACGATGGACAAGGCGCCGGCCGACGCCTTCGCCAAGCCCGAGTGACGCCGACCGGGCGGGGCGTCGGCGCGAGAAATGCCCTCAGTCCCTGGCCGGTCGGGCGCGGTCCCCGAGGGCCGCGCCCCGCCCGGCCAGGCCCCTTCCCCGAGTTTCGGAGACATCCTCGATGGGCATCCTCCGCGTCGTCGCGAGTCTGGCCGTGGTCGCGATCGTCGGGCCCGGGACGAGCCGGGCCCAGGTCGGCGGCAACATCAACTTCGGCGGGGGCGGCGGCCGGGCCCGCGCCGAGGCCGCCGAGAAGGCCAAGCGCACCCTGGCCGAGACCGACCTCCCGCCGACGTCCACCAGCATGTTCCTCGAGGCGAACGTGCTCATGAACGTGAAGGCCGACGAGTACGTGGTCGTCTTCGGGATCGCCCGGGACGGCGCGACGGCCGAGGAGTCCGCGACGAAGATGGACGCGACGATCGCGGCGTTCTCCGAGGGGCTGCGGGCCCTGAAGGTCGCCGAGTCCGAGGTGTTCGTCGATTTCGTCGCCCAGGACAAGATCTACGGGTTCGACATCGTGGGCGACGTGGCCACGGAGAAGTTCGTCGGCCTCGAATTGAAGAAGAACGTGTCGATCCGCTACAAGGAGCACGCCACGCTCGACCGGATCATCGCCGCGGCGAACAAGGCCGAGGTGTTCGACCTGGTCAAGGTCGATTACGTCGTCAAGGACGTGGAGGCGGTCCGCGACAAGCTCGCGGGGGAAGCCGCGAGGGTCCTCAAGAAGAAGGCCGAGAGGCACCAGAAGCTGCTCGGGATCACGCTCCGGCCGCCGGCCCAGGTGTTCGCCGAGCGGTCCTCGACCTATTTCCCCAGCCAGATGTATGATTCCTACGTCGCGCAGGAGGCCGAGCAGGTCATCGATCCCTCGTTCCGGCAGAGGCACACCGTCCACGGGCTCCGCAAGGGCCGGACGTTCTTCTTCAACGGCCTCGACGCCGGCGAATTCGACGCCGTGGTGAACCCCTCGCCCCTGGAACCGCCGGTCCAGTTCACGCTGTACCTGAAGGTCAAATACGAACGGTGACCTCAAGGCTAGAAATGTGTTTCTGTAGGGTGCATGAAATGCACCAAGCCCGCGGCGGCCACCGGCCGCCCACCACGCTCCTCATTCGGTTCGCCGGGACAACTTCGACGAGGGAAGCGAGACGAGGGAAGGAAAATGTGGGCGGCCGGTGGCCGCCTCGGGCTTGGTGCATTTCATGCACCCTACGAGGGATTGATCCTCACGGTGACGAGTCCCGGCCTGGGGCTTCGGATCGCCAGGACGTGGCCGACCGGGTCCCATCGCGTGGTGGCGTCGATCGGGTCCGTCGCGATCGGCGTCCCGGGCGGGAAGGCGGACGGGGGCAGGAAGACCTCGGTCTCGCCGAGTTCGGGTCGGTGGAACCAGGACATCAAGAGGGCATTCCCCCTCGGCGCACGGCCCTCGACGAACCGGAACGACCGAGGCTCGCCGGCGATCGCCCGGGGGAACGGCCTGGGCCGGAAGTTCGGCCGGATCGCCCCGGAGGGCAGCGAGATGCTGAAATCCTCGCCGTTCCAGCCGTCCTTGAGGACCGGGTCCCAGTGGGGGGTGAGGTTCCACTGGGCGCCCGAGGCGAAGGTGTCGTCGAGCCTGTCGTAGAGGTAGGCGATGTAGTCCCCGCCGGCCTCCCCGGCGCCCGCCGGCGCGCCGAACTCGCTGACGAATAGCGGGACGCACCATTCGTTCGCCTGCGCCCTCATGTGAGCGAACGCCAGGTCGATCGCGGCGTGGCCCCCGTGCCAGCCCTTGGTCAAGACCACCGACGGCTTGTAATAATGGGGCGAGTAGACCGCCCCGGCGGACCCGGGCCGGGGGAGTTTGGTCCTCAGGCCGCAGTTCGTGGTGACGTGCCCCTCGACGAAGATCATCGCCGAGGGGTCCTCGGCGCGGATCGCGGCGGAGGCGTCGCGATACAGCGGGGCGAGCTCGGTCCTCTCGTCGCCCCACGGCTCGTTCAGGAGGTCATAGCCGATCACCGACGGCTCGGAGGCGAACGCCCGGGCGACCGTCCTCACCATGATCAGGTAGCGGGTCCTCACGCCGAACGCATCGGAGAAGAAATCGTTGAAGGACTTGTGGACGGCCAGGTCCGAGGCCATCTTGAGGGGCCAGTCGGCGCATTTCGGGCCGTTGTCCGGGGCGCTGGGACGGGCCCGGGGGCTCACGGCCCATCTCGGGAAGCCGTCGCCGCTGCCCCGGGCGGTGAACCGCGAGAAGCCGTCCTGGTGGAAGTCCAGGATCACGTAAAGGCCGCGGCGGCCGGCTTCGCTCACGATCGATTTCAGGCGATCCAAATACGACCAATCATAAGAACCCCGGCACGGCTCGAGGGCCTCCCAGACCACCAGCAATCGCAGGCAGTTGAAGCCCAGGGCGGCGATCCGGTCGAGGTCGGCGGGGTCGTCCGAAGGGACGAACGGCGGGACCTTGGAATCTCCGGCGAGATTGATCCCCCGGAGCACGACCACGCGGCCCGAGGGGTCGAGGAAGTGCCGCCCGGAGGCGCGCAGGGCCGGCTTCGCGGCGATCGCCCGGGGGGCGTCCGCGACGTCGCGCCCTCGGGCGATCCGGGGAATGAAGGCCGAGGCGACCATCGCGGCGAGGGCCCGGCGGCGGCCGATCGGCGGCGAGGGCGTCCGTGCCGTCGTCGTCATCGTGGGGGGGACCGTCGAATCCTGGACGGATCTCATCGGCGCGAGATCCGCTCACGCCACGGCCCTGTCATCGACCCGACGACGCCCGATGGATCAGCCTCCGGGCGAGGGATTCGGCCCGGATCGACGGCGCAATCGCTACAGGCGGACCGGTCAAGGGCCCCGATCCCCGGGCGGATTCGGCGGGCCCGACGGCGCTTGCACACCCCCACGGGCGAGGTTACGATCGCCGAAGTCCGAGGCGACCGACCTCCCCATCTCTCCCGGCCGGGCAAGAAAGGCGAAACCTCCCCATGAGCAGCAACGACCTCTCGCGCCGCGACTTCGTCGGCGCCGTGGGCGCGACGGCCTCCGCGTCGGCCTTCCTCGCCAGTCCGACCCGATCCTCGGCCTCGCCCGCCGCCGACAAGGTCCGGCTCGCCCTGATCGGCGCCGGCAGCCGGGGCAACCAGCTCCTCGACCACTTCCTCGCCCGCGACGAGAGCGATTTCCTCTACGTGATCGACGTGGACGACAAGCACGCCAGCGAGACCGCCGAACGGATCGCCAAGGCCAAGGGGAACAAGCCGAAGACCGGCAAGGACTACCGCGCCGCCCTCGACGACAAGTCCATCGACGCCGTGGTGATCGCCACGCCCGACCACTGGCACGCCATCCCCACCATCGACGCCTGCAAGGCCGGCAAGGACGTGTACGTCGAGAAGCCCGTGGCCCACAACGTCGCCGAAGGGCAGGCGATGCTCAAGGCGGCGAGGAAGTACGACCGCGTCGTGGCCGTGGGCACCCAGCAGCGCTCCAGCGAGAACTTCCAGAAGGCCGTCGAGGCGGTGAAGTCCGGCAAGCTCGGCAAGGTCTTCTGGGTCCAGACCTGGAACTTCGAGAACATCAGCCCGGTGGGCATGGGCCGCTACCCCGACACCGCCGCTCCCGAAGGGCTCGACTACGACCGCTGGCTCGGCCCCGCGCCAAGAGGCCGTACAACCCCAACCGCTGCCACCTCCTCTTCCGCTGGTTCTTCGACTACGCCGGCGGGATGATGAGCGATTGGGGCGTCCACCTCAACGACATCGTCCTCTGGGCGCTCGACCAGAAAGGCCCGCAGTCCGTGACCGCCTCGGGCGGGATCCTCACCACCGACGACGACCGCGACACGCCCGACACCCTGCAAGTCGTGTACGACTTCCCCGGGTGCGAGCTCACGTACTCGATGAGGAAGGGCAACGGCCTGCCGTACAACGGCAAGAAGTACGGAATCCTCTTCTGCGGCACGGACGGGGCCCTGATGCTCGACCGCTCGGGCCACGAGATCATCCCCGACACGGTCGACCTGCCTTATGGGATCAAGCTCGTCCACGGAGACCGCTCGGTCAGGAAGATCACCCTGGAGAAGTCCGAATTCAAGGCCAAGGACGACGGAGCCCCGGCCCACGTCGCGAACTTCTTCGAATGCCTCAAGAGCCGAAAGCGCCCCACCACGGACATCGAGATCGGCCACCGCTCCACGATCACCACGCACCTCGGCAACATCGCCTACAAGCTCGGCCGAAAGCTCAAGTGGGACCCCGAAACCGAGACCTTCCCCAACGACCGAGAGGCCAACGCCCTGCTGTCCCGGGAAGCCCGCAAGGGGTATGAATTGCCGGAGGTTTGATCGCGGGTTGGCGAGAGGAACCGATTTTCCCCAACGGTTCGCGATCGTTAGCAGTCAGGGATTCATAGACCCATATAGCCGTCTGTGGAAGCCCGGGAGGGCAACCTTCCCGGGCGACCCTGCCCCTTCCATCTCTGGATTTCCGCTCGTAGGCAAATGGTAATATCAATCTCGTTGCGGACACTGAAGAGGCAAGTGCTGACAATGAAAGATTGGTGGGCCGCTGTGCGTGGGTCTGTCGGCCGGCGCTGGCTTTATTGGTTATTGACTGCAATAGTCGTGACTGCGATCGGGTCGCTGCTTCTCCCGGTTTTTCGTTTGAATCCAGAGGCCGTCCACACGTATTTCCACTCTGCGCCGGCCTGGCAGAGGGTGCTCGTGCTTTTCGTCGCGAGCAGTTCGGCAACATGGGTTCTCGTGAATCTCCTTTCCCCACGGCTCTCGCATCTCCGGCCTGCCGTCTTCATTCGGCATCCTCCGATATGGACAGCCTGGGCGGCTGCGCTCATCGTCCTTTGTATCCTCGACCTGACCATTGGGCTTGGACCCAGAAGGTTTCAGCCGTCGAGGTGGGAATGGGCGCTCTACGGTGGCGGCTCGCTTCTGTTCGTCACACTCTACAGGCATCTGGCTCGTCCCCCGAAACCGGCGGCTGCACAGCCGCCGAAAGCGGCTGTGCAGCCATCAGAGGCCGACGATTTGCCGGAGAGCGAATGGATCCTCGACTGGCCGAGGCTCAAGCAGTGGCTCCTTAACGAGCGACCGTCGGAGGATGACCTCATCGGCAACCGCCGCGTCGCACGTCGGTTGGCCGAATACCTTAAAGTCCACGGCGGGACGGTGGGCCTCGTGGGGCCGTTCGGGAGCGGCAAGACGAGCGTGGTATCGTGGCTGAAGGAGGAAGTAAAGCGAGTCAGCACAGAGCCGAAAATCGAGGTCTGGTTCGCGGAGCAGAGTTGCTGGGGGTTCGAGGACTCCAGTTCGGCAATTCAGCAGATCTTGGCGAAAGCGATTTCGGAGGTCGGTCTCCATGCCGACTGCTTTTCCCTTCGCTCCCTCCCCGAGGCCTACCGGAAGACCTTTTCCGCAGGTGGCGACTGGCTCCGGACTCTCTCGGATCTGGTTTTCGGGTCGACGGATCCCCTCGAACAGTTTCAGCAGCTCTCCGACGTGCTCGAAGCGGTGGATGCACGCCTCGTGCTTGTCATCGAGGATCTGGACCGAACCACGAGCAGCCGCTTCGACCGCCAAGAGATGCTTGCACTCCTCCAACGGCTACGGGCGACATCGCGGCTCTCCTTCGTTCTCGCCACCGGCCTGGCGTCGGCACGGGATATCGACTTCGCGAAGCTCTGCGATCACATCGAGATCATGCCGGAGTTCGGCGCGGAGCCGATCTCTACGATGATCGAGGCCGTTCGCGGCCATTGCCTGGATCAATTCCCGCACATTAGAACGGCAGCAGACAAGACCCCGTGGCGTGCCACGACGCGCCTACTCCTGCGCAAGCATGATTACATTTTCCCTTCCGACGGTGCGATTTGCCTCCTTCGTACCCCCCGTGCGTTGAAGCACGCCCTCCGGCGGACATATCAAGCATGGGAAGTACTTCACGGCGAAGTGGATCTCGATCACCTTTTGGGGGTGAACATTCTCCGGAGCGGTGCCCCCGAGGCGTTCGACTTTCTCCTCCGGCATTGGGGCGACATTCAAGACGATCCAAGCACGTCGCAGTTCAACCGGGACGGAATCACCCAGTTCCGAGAGCGGATTATCGGGGAATGGCGACGGGTGACGGCGGACGTCGAGTGGGACGTTCGCGCCGCCTCGGCAATCATCCGATTCCTGATCCCGTCGGCCGGAGAGTACCTAGGTGAACAAAGGGGATCAGGCGTCAAGCGACTTCAGGGTATCGGTCATGGCCGCTACTGGCGCCGAGTCGTCAACGAAGAGATCGGCCCGGGGGAGGTACGCGACCAGAAAGTCTTAAAGGACATCGCTGACTGGCAGACGTCGCCAACGGCGGAGGCGCCCCTGATCGCTGGCTTGCGCCAGGGTGGAGACTACGTGGAGATGTGGGAGCATTTCGCTCCAAGTTCGTTTTGTTATAAACAAAGATTGATCCTGCAACTTGCCGAGCAACTCCTAACCTACTTTAGGACACCGCGCGGAGTTCGAGTTCGTCTTGATAAGACAAACATCGATCCTGACTATCCCGAAGACTGGTTCGTTGCGGTTTGGAGGTGTGCAAACCGCAAGGTCCCGAAAGATATTTTTTCGCGAAACTGGCTCGAATCTCAGGTGCGGCTAGCGATGGGATCGAGCCTCTCGCTCGTGAACGATTTATACTCTTATTATGCATCGATTCAAAACGGAGTCCTCCTGAATGAAGAGACCCGCTCCTACATCCGCGGAGGCATCCACACTCTGGCCCAGGAGCAGCTACGGAGCGGCGAAGATCTCCTAAGGGTGATCCACCCGGATCTCGCCCACGACGTCTACGAGCTCGTCTTTCCATCGGACGTGGAGAGGCCACCATCCGCGTTCCGTGGCGTGGAGCACTGGGACTGGCTAGGCCCCGTCCTCCTAAACACGCTCAAGACGAATCCGGCCAAGGTCGCCCTAAAAGTTGGGATTTTGATTTTGAGCGACCGGCGTGGTGAACAACCTGGAATCGTGATCTACGAGATCGACCGTAGCCTGCTGACCCGGTTCTTCGGCGAGGACTCCGACGAGGTGATACGCCTACTGGCCTCGGCGAGCGAGAACTTCAACGGTCGTGATCGCGAATTCCTAGAGGAACTCGTTCAGTCCGCGAACGTGCCGCCGGAGTCAAAGGAATCTCAATCCGAGGATGATGCAGTCAGCATATAGGTGACAATGCAAGGCGGGAATTCTAGGTTCCCTTGGATGATAGGGCTGTCCAGGGAAAGCCAGGACGACCTGAGCCGCCCCTTCGCTCTTTGTTGCCCGGGACGATTCTTGCAAGGACCCGGCCGTGTGGCGAATCCGATTCGTCAAAGGCGGGGATGGCTCCGGGATTGGGAGGCGGCTTGGGACCATCGCTCGCCTTCATTCGAAGGTCGGTTTCAGGATCGCGCTGGTCCCTGGGACGTTGGCCAATCCCCATTCCGCGACCGCTTCCAGGACCGGACCTAGCGTCTTTCCCTTGGTCGTCAATCGGTAGCGGTCTCGGTGGGGCGGGTCTTCATCTGTGTACTTTTCGACGAGGTCGTTGGCGACCAATCGCTCGAGGCGGTCGGCCAGGATGTTCGTGGCGATCTTCTCGGGCGATCGGCAGATCTCGTTGAAGTGACTCTTGCCGCAGGCGAGGTCGCGGACCACCAGCAGCGTCCACTTGTCGCCGATCAGGTCCAGCGCACAGGCGACCGGACAGACCGAACGTCGCGCCCTCTTCATGGCGTCCCCTCCGCCTTCGGGAATTCCACCGCACGCCCCCCTTGACTCTAGCCCGCGAACTTGCAAAATGCAACCGTCATGCTTGCGATTTGCAAGTCATCGGTTCCCGTCGAGGGGAGGCGCGTGAGATGGCCCGTCTGGACGACCACCCGACCGTTCGTGCCCATCGCGAGAAGGCCCCGGCGCCGGGGCCCGAGGTGCCCCTGGACGCCGCCTGGCTCCGCCGGCTTTGCCTCGAAGCCGGCGCCGACGACGTGGGGTTCGTCGAGATCGATCGGCCGGAGATCGCGGAGGAACGTCCTTATATTTCGGCCCTGTTCCCCCGGACCCGGACTCTCCTGAGCTTCGTCTGCCAAATGAACCGCGAGCCGGTCCGGCGCGTCCAGCGATCGGTGGCGAACACCGAGTTCCACCTGGTCGGGCATGAGGTCAACGAGGTCGCCCACCGGATCGTGAAGGCCCTGGAACAGCACGGGGTGGGGGCCGTGAACCCGCCGATGGGCTTCCCGATGGAGGCCGACCGCTGGCCGGGTCGGATGTGGGTGGTGTCTCACAAGCCGGTGGCGGTGGCCGCCGGGCTGGGGAGGATGGGCATCCATCGCAATATTATCCACCCTCGATTCGGGAACTTCATCCTGCTGGGGACGATCTTGCTGGATTCCCCGGTTTCGGAGTCGTCCAGGCCGACCTCGTACAACCCGTGCCTGGAGTGCAAGCTGTGCGTGGCGGCGTGCCCGGTCGGGGCCATCAAGCCGGACGGCCAGTTCGACATGGCTTCGTGTTACAGTCATAATTATCACGAATTCATGGGTGGTTTCATCGAATGGACCGACCACGTGGCCGAGGCGAAGGACGGCCACGACCTTCGGAAGAGGGTCCCGCCTGCCGAGCAGGTGTCGATGTGGCAAAGCCTGGCGTTCGGGCCGAATTACAAGTCGGGCAATTGCATCTCGGTCTGCCCGGCGGGCGAGGAGGTGATCGGGCCGTACCTGGCCGATCGCGGGGGCTTCCTGGACGAGAACGTCACGCCCCTCCAGCGGAACACGGAGCCGGTTTACGTCGTGCCGGGGTCGGACGCCGAGGGGCACGTGCGGAAGCGGTTCCCTCACAAGAGGGTTCGCCGGGTCCGCGGGACGTTGCTCCCCTCGACCATCGAGGGGTTCCTCTCGGGCATCCGCTTCACGTTCCAGAGGGACCAATCGGCCGGGCTGGACGCGGTGTTTCACTTCACGTTCACCGGCTCGGACTCGTCCCGGGCGACGGTCACGATCCGCGACAAGGCCCTGGACGTCCAGCCCGGCCTGATCGGCTCGGCCGACTGCGCGGTGACCGCCGACGCCGACACCTGGCTCGGGTTCCTCCGCCGGGAGAAGAGCATCGTCTGGGCGATCGTCCGAAGGAAGGTGCGAGTGCGGGGGACTTTGAAACTCCTGACCGCGTTCGGCAAGTGCTTCCCGACGTGATCGGGTCTCCTCCTGATGCGGCCCAGTGGCTTGGAGCGGTTCTCGCCTGGATTGCGCACCCGTGGGGCGGGCCTCGGCCTGCCGTCTTCGCGGGCCTCGGCAGGCCGAGGCCTGCCCTACGAAGACCGGCGTGCGCAACTCGGCCGTGAACTGCTCTCACGTCGAATGGGAACGGGCCGGGTCGCCCGGGGAGATGGCCCTCCCCGGGCTTCCGCGGAGTCGTCCGCGATTCGGGACCGTCCTGCCAACCGGGTCACTTCTCCTGGAACAGCTTGGGCGCGAATTCGCTGAGGTAGTCTCGCCAGTTCAGCCAGGTGTGGCCGCCGTCGGTGTCGTGGGAGACGACGTCGAACTTGTGCTTCTTGAGCATGTCGGCCGTCGCCTTGGGAGAAAGGCGAAGGGGACATTCTTCATTCGGGTGGAGGACCGGGCAATCCCGGTAGACCCAGGGCGGAGAATGCGAGCGAGGCAAGAACTCCGCTCTCGACCTGCCCTCATCGTCGCCGGCGGGTAGCCTGGATCGTCCGCGACCGGTGCTCCGAGGCCGTCGAGAGAGCATTGGTCGCGGACGACCCGGGTCACCCGCCGCGGCTCGGTCAGGCCTTGCGGCGACGCCGGGCGATCCTGGACAGGCCCGCGCCGCCGATCGCGACCAGCACCATCGACGACGGCTCGGGGACCGAGAGCGGGGTCGAGGTGAACCCGATCGTGTTGATACCGACGTCGTAGAGGTTGGTGATCGTGAGGGTCAGCGAGGTCCCGGTCTCGCCCGGTGAGTAGGTCGTGAACGTTGAGGGGCTGGGCATGGCACCGCTCAGGCTGTAGGGCGAGCCACCACCCGTGACCGAGATATCGACGGTCCCATTGGTTCCCGTGATCCCGTTGTAGGTGGCCAGGTTGAAGCTATCGAGCGTCACCGAGTAGCCCGGCGCGGCGTTGAAGGTCATGACGAACGTGCTGGTGTTGTTGTCGGAGTAGACCGCGTCGCCCGTCCCTCCGTCCAGCGTGCCGTAGCTGTGAGTGAAGTTGTAGCTGTACTCCGAGTAGCCGATCGAGACGGCCGCGGTGCTGCCGTAGGCGCCGGTGTTGGGCGTGGCTGTGTCGTTGGGGTCGGCACTTGAAGGCGTGAATTCGATGATGTCGGCGCGGGCGCCGCTGGCGAAGGCCAGCGCGCCGAAAATCAGCGCGAAACGTGCGACGGCGAATACCTTGGTCAAGTTGAAGCTCCTGGATCGGGGGTCGGACTCTGATCCTCTGCGAGCGCCCCGCCCTCCCGGACCGCCGACGACTTCGCGGTCCGAGAAGGTAGGCGGCCCGGTTTACAGTCCCCCGACGTCGAATCACGGTCATCGTCGCGATCGAATCGACCACGACGGTCGGCCGTCCACCCACGCGGTGGCATCGCGTCGCCGCGATACATTCATAGCAACTTCACATTTTCAGGGGACATATCGGACATTACATTCGAAGGATGATCGCCTGTCAAGGGAGGACCTCGAAAGAGGGGACATTACAGCGGTCCCCGGTCCGATGGCGCACGATGGTCTTCGCGGGGCAGGCCTTGGCCTGCCGGCTCCGCTGCTCTGGAGGAAACCACGGGTCGTGAAGGCGAAGGGGGCATAAGCCGAAGGGGAAATTAGGAACTCCCCTGGATCACTTGGCAATCCCGGGCGGGTGGCACTGCTCGTCCTCGACCAGTGTTCTTCCAATAGAATATACACTGGTCGAGGACGAGCAGTGCCACCCGCCGCGATTCGGATCGAGGCTTCAGTTCATGTCGGTCGGGTGAGGGCCGGGAGGGTCGCTCAGGCGTGCTCCCCGCCGCCCTTGCTGATCCTGAAGACGTGGCCGTCGGGGTGGCGGACGTGCATCTCGCGCACGCCCCATTCCTCGTCCGTCGGCGGCATGGTGACCTCCAGCCCCCGCTCACGGCAGTGCCGGTGGACGGCGTCGACGTCGTCCACCCAGATCGACATCCAGACGCCCTTGTCTCCCTGCGGGCCGGAGCCGCTGGTCGTCGAGAGGCCGCTCTTGCCGCGCCCCCCCTGCGCCCTGGCAGAGGAAGATCTCGAAATCGCCGGAGCGGACCGCGCCGAAGGTCGGGGGCTCGCCCCACTGGAACCCCTTCGTCCAGCCGAGCCGCTCGAACCAGGCGACGCTCTCCGCGAGATTCGAGACGTTCAGGATCGGCGTGATCGCCTCGACGATCATGGGCTTCTCCGGGCGTCGTGACCGATTCGGGGATCGTCACGGTTGGTGAGTTTTTCCGGCCCATGGACACGGAATGTTGGTTTGGGCGGCGGCGGGCGCCGGGGATCGACGTCTCCGGGTTGCGCGGATCGTCTTCGACCCGGGCCCCGATGCGGCCTTCAAGGCCCGGGCGAGGGCGATCCGTGGCGATGGGCGCCGTCATTTTCCAAGTCGGTTTACTTCTCCTGGAACAGCTTGGGCGCGAATTCGCTGAGGTAGTCTCGCCAGTTCAGCCAGGTGTGGCCGCCGTCGGTGTCGTGGGAGACGACGTCGAACTTGTGCTTCTTGAGCATGTCGACCGTGGTCTTGGAGGTCTGGACGAGGAAATCGTCCTTCCCGCAGGCGAACCAGACGAGCTTGGTCCCGGACTTCAGGTCGGCGTTGTCGAGGGTCGATTTGTGGGCGTCTTCCCACTGGGTGTTGGGCTGGCCGTTCCCTCCGAAACCTCCGGCGATCCCGAGGACTCCCGAGCTGAACACGCCGATGTAGCCGTAATCTTCGAGCTTGTCGAAGGCGACGTTCAGCGTCTGGGCGCCCCCCATCGACAGCCCGGCGATCGCCCGGTCGGCTCGGCCCGTCTTGGCCCGGTAATTCTTCTCAATGTAGGGGCGGACGTCCCCGGCGAAGTCCTTCGAGAACTCCTCCATCTGGTTCTGGAAGGAGTTGCCCCCCGGGCCGGACATGAACCGCCCGGTGTGGCCGCCGGGCATCACGACGATCATCGGCTTCGCCTTGCCCGAGGCGATCAGGTTGTCGAGGATCACCCCGGCCCGGCCCACGGAGTTCCAGGAGTCGTCGGAGTCCATCGCGCCGTGGAGGAGGTAGAACACCGGGTACTCGCCCTGGCCCTTGTCGTAGCCCGGGGGCGTGTAGACGTGCATCCGGCGGAACTTCTTCAGGCTCGAGGAGTAATAGGGGACCGACGCCACCGCTCCGTGAGGGACCTCCTTCAGGTCGAAGGCCTCCGAGCCGGGGACGATGGCAAGGCTCCAGGTATTGGCGTTCGACTCGCTGGTCGCGGGATTGCGAGGATCGACCACGGAGACGCCGTCGACCTGGAAATGGTAGCGGTAGGCCCCGGCCGGGACCGGCCCGACGGTCGTTTCCCAGACGCCGTTGTCGGCCTTCTTCATCTCGGCCGCCGGCCCGAGGCCCGGGATGTCGCTGCTGCCGAGCCTGACCGCCTGCGACTTCGGGGCAAAAATTCGGAACGTGACCTTCCGCTCGGGAGAGACCTCGAGCGACGAGAACTCCGGAGGCCGGTTCTGGCCCGGACCTTGCGCGAAGCCGGGCGTCGCCGCGCCCCAGCCGATCATCATCCAGAACGCGAGGAGCCCCTGGGAACGTCTCATGGTTGGACCTCGTCGGGGAGAAGGAGAGGGAGAGGGAGAGCGATTTCCCCCTGAGTGAAGGCGTCATCCGGCCGCTCTCGGGCCGGTCGTTTCACGGCCGATCCCGGATGATTCCGCGCGATCTTACCAGCGCCCGAGGCGGCCCGATATCGAGTTCTCCGGCCGGGAACGGCGGCTCGATCCCGGCCACCCGGCGGCTCCGGGATCGAGGGCGATCCGCCCTCCCGGTGCGGTGGCCCCGATTCTCGGGACCTTTCTGGTATGCTCGTCCCCGGGCCCGAGTCCGTCGGGCGGGCGATGTGCGGAGGGGGCCATGTCCGGTCGGGATGGGGGTTTGCGGTGTTGGCGGTCCCGTCGTCTGGTCGGGCTGGGGACCGGGTTCGCCTTGCTGGTGATCGCTGCGGCGGTGGTCCCTCCGTGGCTCTCGGCGGTCGTCCCGTGGGTGGCGGTCCGTCGGTGGATGACCTCCGCCCTGGAGGGATTGATCGACGTTTATCCGCTGATCGTGGCGGTTGGCGTCCTGGCCCTGGTCGGCACGGGCGCCGTCCTGATCCGGGGACGACGCTCGGGGCAGACTCGGCCGAGGCTGGCGAGGGTGTTCTCGCTGGGCCTGGCGACGCTCTTCGGCCTCGGGCTGGCCGAGGCGGGGGCGGGGGCCCGGCGGTCCTGGAAAAAGCCCGAGGTCCGGCCGTCCGGCGCCGATCGGCGGATGGAGGTGGTGGTCCCTCCGGTCCGGTTCGGGGAACGATCGGGCGATGGAGACCTCTGCGTGACGGTCCTGGGCGAGTCGAGCGCCGAGGGGCCCCTTATGAGATGCGGCTGTCGATGGGCAAGATCCTGGCGTGGAAGCTGGGCGAGGCGATCCCGGGCCGACGGTTCCACTGCGAGCCCCTGGCGTATCGCGGCGACACCCTGGAGCGTCAGCAGGGCCGATTGGACGGCCTGCCCCATCGCCCGGACTTGCTGGTGATTTATTGTGGACATAATGAATTCGCCTCGCGCTACGCCTGGTCTCGCGAGGTGGAGTATTACCTCGACGAGAAACCCCCGACGAAGACGAGGGGCCTCGGCGGGGCGGCCCGGCGGTTCTCTCCCCTGTGCTCGTTGATGGACGAGGTGGCCGAGGCGCTGAGCGTGGCGACGCCCCCCCTGCCCCACGCTCGGCGTCCTCTGGTGGAGACGCCCAACTTCACGAAGGACGAGGCGGAGGCCCGCCGGATCGACTTCCGCCGGAGGCTCGACGCGATCCTCGACGGGTGCGAAACCTCGGGCATCCCGGCGGTCGTGGTGATCCCCCCGGCCAACGATGCCGACTTCGAGCCCAGCCGCTCCTTCCTGGCGCCGACGACCCCCCGGGCCGAGCGCGACGCCTTCTCGGCCGAGTTCCGGGCCCTCCGGGGCCGCGAGGATTCCGACCCGTCCGGGGCGGTCGCCGGCTATCGCGGGCTGATCGGCCGCCACCCCGAGTTCGCCGAGGCCCACTTCCGCCTCGCCCGGTTGCTGGACCGTCGCAAGCTGGGCTCGGGGGAGGAGGCGTACGAGCATTACGTCGCCGCCCGGGACCGCGACGGCATGCCCATGCGATGCAGCCGCGAATTCCAGGAAGAATGCCGGAAGGCGGCCCAGACGCACCACGTCCCCGTCGTCGATGGCCAGGCCCTCTTCCATCAGATCGGGCCGAATGGCCAGCTCGACGACCATCTGTTCCACGACGCGATGCATCCGACCCTGCTCGGGCACGTCGCGCTGTCGCGGGCCGTCCTGGAGGCGCTCCGAGGCCGAGGCGTGTTCGGCTGGCCGGCGACGACGCCCGTCCCGGCCTTCGATCCCGCCTCGTGCGCCGAGCATTTCGGCCTCGGGATGAGCGAATGGCGGATCATCGCCGAGAGGGCCCAGGTGTTCTACCACTCGACCGCCCCCCTGCGGTACGACCCGACCGAGCGCTGGGCCAAGAAGAACGCCTACCAGGAGGCCGCGAAACGGATTGCCGCCGGAAAGCCGCCCGAAAAGCTCGGCCTGCCGAACCTCGGCCTGCCGTCTCCGGCGAAATCGGCCGGGGGAAGCCCTCCCGGGGGATGACCGGCCGCCGCCCCGGGCGAAATCGGACAAATGTCAGAGACACCCCTGGACCGGGCCTCGGGACGGCGTATGATCCCCTCGTGGGACAATTGTCCGAGGCGGCGGGACGGGGGGTCGTGCGATGAGCAGGACGCGACTGGCCTTCTATGGTGTGGGGGCGATGGCGGCGATCGTCGCCGGTCTCGGCGGGCGGGCGCTGGTCGGCCGGGCGGGGACTCCGGCGCCCCTGGCGACGGTGGGGATCGTGCCGAGGGGCGGGTCGCTGATGATCTGCGGAGGGGGACCGCTCCCCGAGTCGGTCCGCCGCCGGTTCCTGGAGCTGGCCGGAGGGGAGAAGGCCCGGATCGTGGTGATCCCCACGGCGCTCTCCTGGGCCGAGTCCCCCGAGAACGACGCGAACTTCCTCAAGCCCTGGCGAGACCTGGGCGCCGGGTCGGTCACGACGCTCCACACCCGGGACCGCAACCGGGCCAACGACCCGCGGTTCCTCGCCCCGTTGCGCGAGGCCACCGGCGTCTGGATCACCGGAGGCCACCAGTCCCGGCTGGCCGAAGCCTATGGAGGAACGGCCGTCGAGCGAGAGCTCAAGGCGGTGGTCGAGCGAGGGGGGATCGTCGGCGGGACCTCGGCCGGGGCGGCGATCATGACGAGGGTCATGCTGGTGGAGGAGACGCCCGGGGCGCCTCTCGGACGAGGTTTCGACCTCCTCGAAGGGGCGATCATCGACCAGCACTTCCTCAAGAGGCGGCACCTGAAGCGGCTGATCGAGGCCACCGAAGCGAACCCCGGCCTGATCGGCCTGGGGATCGACGAAGGGACGGCCTTGCTCGTCCGGGGCCGCCGCCTGGCCGTCCTGGGCGATTCCTACGTGGTCCTCTGCCTCCCCAAACCGACGGAAAGCGGCTCAATCCGGGTCGAAATCCTCCGAAGCGGAGACGAGGCGGACCTGAACTCGCTCCGAGGCCCGGCGCCGAGGATCGTTTCGGGGTTGAATATCGACCATATTTCAGTCAATGAATAATTAAATGATCGATGGATAGTTCACACCATCATGAATCGGCCAAGATCCGCCGAAATCGATCGGAGGGGCGCCGCCTCGAACTTTCTTCCCCGATCCTCCGCTTTCGTCGCCGGGTTCGTCGCGGTAGATTGGCCGTATGGAGACGGTCTATCTCGAAACGTCGGTCGTCAGCCATGCGACGGCTCGGCCGAGCGGCGATCCGGCCGTATTCGTGTTGCAGAGGCAGGCCCGAGAGTGGTGGGCGAGGGTGAGGCCGAGGTACTTCGTCGTCACGTCCCAACTGGTCCTGGACGAGGCCGCCCTCGGAGACCCGTCCGCCGCGGCCGAACGGGGGAAGCTGCTGGCGGATCTGCCCCTGGTCCCGATCGATCGCAAGGTCGAGGCCGTGGCCGAGGCGTTGATCGCCCGCTCTTTGATCCCCGAAAAGGCTCGGCTTGATGCGCTGCACGTTGCCGCGGCCGCCGTGGGCTCCGTACAATTCCTGTTGACCCAGAATTGTCGGCATATCGCCAATGCTCATGTTCTACCCCGGGTCTATCGCGCCCTGGACGATCTGGGCTACCCGGGACTTCTGATTTATACGCCCGCGGAATTCCTGGGAGGTCTCGACGATGACTCGGAATCCGATCCTTGAGGAACTCCACGAGATCCGCGAGACGCTTCTGGCCGACGCGGGTGGTGACCTCCAGCGCTTCTTGGCCGGCGTCCGCGAGCGTGAGGCCGCTTCCGGACGTCTGCTCGGGCCGTCGGTGGGGGCGGATTCCTCGTTGGCCCCGAGCGTGGCTGGTCCTTGCGTGGAGCCCTCGGTACTCGCCGTTGAGCCTTCGCGATCGGCTCCGAAATGACGACGGTTTGCGCTTCGAGCTCGTTCCTCGCCGGGTCGGGTGGTGGTTTCTCGGGCCGGATTGGGTATGATCGGCGGCTCGTTGGATCGATCCTCTTGCCGTGAATCGCGATGACCAAACTTTGCCCGTATTGCGCCGAGGAGATCAAGTCCGAGGCGGTCAAGTGCAAGCATTGCGGGTCGTGGGTCGATGGTCGGCCCGAGGGGCCGGTTCATGCGATCGACTCGGCCCCTCATGCCGATCCGTCGGCGATGCCGTTTGCCAAGAGGCGGCTGGTCCGGTCGTCCTCGGACTCGATGATCTCGGGGGTTTGCGGGGGGATCGGGCATTACCTGGGGATCGACCCGACGTTGATCCGGGTGGCCTATGTCGTGGGGACGATCTTCACGGCCGTGATCCCGGGGGTCCTGGTGTATCTCGGGCTCTGGCTGGTGATCCCCAAGGACATTCATGCGGGCGGGATCTCTTGATCGCCGACCCCCCGGGATGGGAGAATCTCCGGCGATGACGACCCGGACCGGCCTGATCTTGCGGACGGTCGGCCCCCTGATCGAGATCCTCTGCCTCTCGGCCCTGTTCCGGCTGGGGGGCGAGGATCGCCCGATCGGCGGGTTCTCGCTCCGCGGCCTCCTGCTGATGGGGATGGCCGCCGGGCTCGCGATGGTCGTGGCCGGGCTCGCCTTGCCGAGGAAGACGTACCGGTCCCGCAAGCCCTCCGACGACGAGGAAAACGGCCGGGGGCCCAAGGATACGGACATTCGCCTTCGCCTTTGATCGGATCGAAACAGCACGGATCAGAACGGAACGACCACCCTTCTCTCCCGCCCTCGCGGCCTGATCGCCCCGACCTCTCCCCCGGGCCGGGCCGCGAATCGTCCCATCCCGCAATCGTCGAGGTCCCATGACGCCAGTTCCCCAGCTCGAGCGGGTCGATGGCGAGGGCGCCCTGGACGTCGGCCCGCCGAAGACGGCGGCTCGCGTCTATCGGTATTATGACCTGATCATGGCCGCGTTCGTGACGGTCCTGCTCTGCACCAACCTGATCTCGGCGCCGAAGCGGGTGAGCCTCGGCGGGTTCACGTTCGGCGCCGGCGTGTTGTTCTTCCCGATCAGCTACCTGTTCGGAGACATCCTCACCGAGGTCTACGGCTACGCGAGGTCTCGCAAGGTGGTCTGGGCGGGGTTCGGGGCCCTGGTGTTCGCCACGATCGTGACCCAGGTGGTGCTGAACATGCCGGCCGACCCGTCGTGGAAGAACCAGGAGGCGTTCAAGGCGGTGTTCGGCGGGACGTGGCGGATCGTCCTGGCGTCGATGATCGGCTATTTCGCCGGGGAGTTCGTCAACTCGTTCACCCTGGCCAAGATGAAGGTCGCCACGAAGGGCCGGTTCCTCTGGATGAGGACCATCGGCTCGACGATGACCGGCGAGGCGGCCGATTCGCTCCTGTTCTACCCCGTGGCGTTCCTCGGGATGCCCAGTTGGCCGGTCGAAAAAGTGCTCACGGTGATGGTCACGAACTACTGTTTGAAGGTAGCTTGGGAAATCCTGGCCACGCCGATGACGTATGGGATCGTCGGGTTCCTCAAGAAGGCCGAGTCCGAGGATTATTACGATATCCACACCGATTTCACGCCGTTTTCCCTCAAGACGTAGGGTGCATGAAATGCACCAACCACGCGGCGGCCACCGGGCCGCCTTCCTTTGTTCGCGTCCCCTGGTTTGGGTGGGTTGGGCGAATCGCCCAGGGATCGGTAGGCGGCCCGGTGGCCGCCTCGGGTGAGTTTGGTGCATTTCATGCACCCTACGGGTGATCTCATGCTCACACTGCTGATGATGGTCGTCCTGGAGGGCCCCGCGACGAGCCGTTGCGGGCCGAGCTCAAGGCGATGGTCTCGGCCGATCAGGACGCCCGGAAGGCCGCGATCGCGTCGAAATTCGAGGACAAGAAGGCCATTGAGGCGATGCAGGCGATCGACCGGAAGAACACGACGAGGCTCAAGGCGATCGTCGAGGAGAAGGGCTGGCCGGGGAAGTCTCTCGTGGGCGAAGATGGCGCCCACGAGGCCTGGCTCCTGGTCCAGCATGCGGACCTCGACCGCCCGTTCCAGAAGAAATGCCTCGACCTGCTGAAGGAGGCCGTCGCCAAGGAGGAGGCCAAGGGCTCGGACCTCGCGTACCTGACCGACCGCGTCCTCGTGGCCGAGGGGAAGAAGCAGAGGTACGGGACGCAGTTCGTCGGCCAGGGGGACGCGATGAAGCCCTCGCCGATCGAGGACGAGGCGAACGTGGACCAACGGCGGAAGGAGGTCGGCCTGGGGACGATGGCCGAATATCGCGAGCGGCTCCGCCAGGTGTATCGAGCCGACCCGGCCAAGAAACCTTGAGAACCCTCGACTCGAACGGAGTCCCCTCCGATGTGCGGAATCGTCGGCTACACCGGCCCCCACGAGGCCACCCCGATCCTCCTGGCCGGCCTGCGGAGGCTCGAATATCGCGGATACGACAGCGCGGGCGTTGCGATCGTCGCCGACGGCCGGATGGACGTCCGCAAGAAGGCCGGTCGCGTCCGGATGCTCGAAGAGGCGCTCGACCAGGAGCCGCCCGCGGTTCGTGCGGGATGGGCCACACCCGATGGGCCACCCACGGGCCTCCCAGCGACCGCAACGCCCACCCCCACGTCGGCGGGACCGGCGAGGTCGCCGTCGTCCACAACGGCGTGATCGAGAACCACTCGGCGCTCCGCAAGGAGCTGGAATCCGAAGGGTTCCGCTTCCACACCCAGACCGATACCGAGGTCGTCGCCCACCTGATCGCCCGCGAGCTCCGCGACGACCCCGCGAATGACCTGTTCGCGGCCGTCCAGCGCGCGTTGCCCCACCTCGAAGGGACGTATGGGCTGGCCGTCGTCAGCCCGAAATCGCCGGGCCTGATCGTGGGCGCAAGGCTGGGCAGCCCGCTGGTCGTCGGCGTGGGCGAGGGGGAGCATTTCCTCGCCAGCGACGCCTCGGCGATCGTCCACCACACGCCCGACGTGGCGTACTTGCAGGATGGCGAGGTCGTCCGCCTCACGCCCGATGACTTCGAGATCCGCCATCGCGAGCGGGGGCCGATCACGCCGAGGATCGACCGCCTCGACTGGAAGCCCGACGCCGTCGAGCTCGGCGGGTTCACGCACTACATGCAGAAGGAGATCCACGAGCAGCCGGACACCGTCCGCGACGCCTGCCGAGGCCGCCTCCGCCGGGCCGAGGCCACCGCCCTCTTCGGCGGCCTGAACATGACCGCCCGGCAACTGCGGAGGGTCCGCCGGGTGGTCTTCGCCGCGTGCGGGACGAGCTGGCACGCGGCCCTCGTGGGCGAATACCTGATCGAGAGGCTGGCGCATCTGCCCGTCGAGGTGGAATACGCGAGCGAATTCCGATATCGGAACGCCCCTCTGGATGACCGGACGCTCGTGTTCGTCCTCAGCCAGTCCGGCGAGACGGCCGACACCCTGGGCGCCCTCCGAGAGGCGAAGAGGCGAGGGCACCCGACGTTGGCGATCGTCAACACGGTCGGGAGCACGATCGCGAGGGAGGCCGACGGCGGGATCTATCTCCACGCCGGGCCCGAGGTCGGCGTGGCGAGCACCAAGGCGTTCTCGGCCCAGGTGATGGTGTTGACCCTGCTCGCCCTCCAGCTCGGCCGGTTGCGGCACCTGCCCTATACCGACGGCCTCGCGGTCCTCGACGCCATCGAGGCGGCGCCCGAGGCGATCGCCGCCGCCCTGGCCACCGAGCCCGCGGTGATCGAGGCGGCCGAGGCGATCGCCGGGGGGCGGAGCGTCCTCTACCTCGGCCGGGACCTGCATTACCCGGTCGCCCTGGAAGGGGCGCTGAAGCTCAAGGAGATCAGCTATCTCCACGCCGAGGGCTACCCCACGGCCGAGATGAAGCACGGGCCGATCGCCCTGATCGACCCCTCCACGCCGAGCATCTTCATCGCCCCCAAAGGCCCCCTGCACGCCAAGACGCTCAGCAACATCGAGGAAGTCCGGGCGAGGAAGGGGCCGGTCCTGTCCGTGGGGACCGAGGGAGACGACGCGCTGAGGTCGATCTCCGACCGCTTCCTCTCCATCCCCGACGTCCCCGAGGTCGTCCAGCCGCTGGTGGCCGTCATCCCGTTGCAGCTTTTGGCGTATCATGTCGCCAGGTTGAGGGGCTGTGACATCGACAAGCCGCGTAATTTGGCCAAGAGCGTGACGGTGGAGTGACGCGGAGCGACGAGGGGAATCGGGCGAGGGGCGAGCTTCGCGAAGTTTTTGCTTGATCCGGGGCCGTGGGCTCCGGGACATTGGTTCGTGTCACCGAGGCCGCCGTTCGTCGGCCTCTCGACCGACGGTCCCGGGAGGCCGCTTCATGTCCGCCCCGATCGCGACACGCATCAGTAAGAAGACGTTCGTCGTCAATCGCCAGAATTGCTTCTACGTCCGAGGCAAGAATTTCCTCAAGGCCAGCCTCGTCTCGGTCAAGGCCGACCAGTTCTCCTGGGTCCGGGTGTGGATGGACCCCGTGATCGACGACGATTGCGTCCTGATCCGGGGGATGCCCCGGTTCAACAACCTCCCTCAGCCGAAGCCGACCTCGACGACCCTCTCCGACGACCGGATCGTCATCACTCTGGCCGTCGGCGACAACGTCGGCGTCTATGACGTGGATGTGAAGTACAAATTCATCCCCTGATCGAATCGCGGCCCCAAGCCCCGGGAGACGATCCATGAGCGTGCCGAACCCGACCACGTTGACGGCGAAGAATACGGACGCGAAGTACACCTCGGGCTCCGACGGGGTGTTCTGGGTCGATGGGGACACCTTATTGCCCTATACGTCGATCCAGATCAACGAGACGAAGGCGAGCGGGTGGACCTGGACCGATATCTACATCGATACGGCGGCCTCGTCCGCGGCCCACCTGGTCGTCCACGCCACGCCGTGGGAGACGATGGGCGGAGGGACCGACGGCGACGAGTCCAAGGACCACCCGTTCCTGCCGGGGGACGTGCTGATCGTGGTCAGCAACGACGACGGCGCGAGCACGACCAACCCCCACACCCAGATCACCTATTACTGAGCACGAAGCGCCCGATGAGGGCCGATCGCAGGGCCTCCTCGACGTTCGAGGTGGGCCTCCGCGCGGCCCGTCTATTCCCGGTGAGGAGAACGACCGATGGCCCGGCCCGTCCTCAGCAAGATCGACAGCAGCACGGACTTTACCTGCGACACGGATACAACAATCCTGATCTCGGGGACCGACCTCGATCACCTCACGGGGGTGGAGATTTCGGCGACCAGTCGGGTGCACTGGGTGAAGAGTTCGTGGAGCTATCTCCAGAAAAGCAATCAGTTATCCGTCACGGCGATCCCCTGCAAGAGGCACAAGGATGATCTCCTGAAGAAAGGAGGAGTCCCGGGCGACGTGATCATCGTGGCCAGCAACAACGACGGGTCGGGGACGCTCGGCACCAACGCCACCTACACCGCCTGATCCCGATCCGGGGCGGAACGGGCCCGGGCGCCCGCCCGTTCGGTGGTTTCGCCCCCGCGTGTCCCCTCTCGCCGAACCCCCCTCCGAAACCGAGGCCCGTCGATGGCTCGCCCGAAGCTCACCATGATCTCCCCTCTCGATTTTCAGATCGATCAGCCGATCACCTTCACGATCGAAGGGGAGAATCTTGACGCCGTGAATTCCATCCATGTCAGCTCGACCCTGCCGGTCGATTCGCGAGGCCGAAACGTCGTGCAATGGGCAAGCATTCATATTCAAAATAATATGGACGGGAAAATCCGATGCACGGCGACCCCGCACCGGGTCCAGCAGGTGATGGCCGGGTGCGAGGGGGTGCCCGTGGTCGCCGCCTTACCGGGCGACGTGATCGTGGTGGCCGACGGCGGCGGCGGCTCGGCGACTCTGGGCACCAACGCAACGTATAACGGCTAAAATTCCGAACACCCGAGGGGACGGACCCTTCGTCCAGGAAGGGCCCGTCCCATTTCTTGTTCGGAATTGTCAACGGGCCGGGCCCTTGCCGGACTGGTGTTCTTGTAGGGCCTTGAGGTCGATCGGGCTCTTCGGGTTGGCCGCCAGGACGCGTTGCTGGTGGCCGATCGCCTCCGAGAGGAGGGCGGAGGCGCGGGCCGCGTCGGGCTCGTGGCCGGCGAGGCGGCCGAGGACCCGGCCCATCAGGCTGTGGTATTCGGTGTTCCGGTCGTTGTCCTTCAGGAGGGCGCCCAGGAGGCCGCGGGCTTCGTTCAGGTCGGCGAGGGCATCGGCCTTGCGGTCGAGGAGGTCGAGCGTCTCGGAGCGTCGGAGGAGGACCTCGGCGAGCTCCCGGCGGAAGAAGGTGATCGAGGGCACCTGCGTCTGAAGGTCGCGGAGCCGGGCGACCGCCTGGGTCTGGTCCTCCAGGGCGGAGGCGCGACGGGCCGGGTCGGCCGAGGCGAACCGGGCGGGCCAGGCCAGGGCCTGGGCCAGACGGTACTGGCGGGCGAGGTCTCGGGGTTGTTCCTTCGATCGTCGTTCGGCCAGGGCCCGGGTTTTCTGGAAGACGGGGAGGGCGTCGGCCTCTCGGCCGGCTTCGGCGTGGAGGGCCCCGAGGAACAAGAGGGCCTCGACCCACTCGTCGCCGTCGGTCACCAGGGCGTCGCCCAGCCCCTCGAACAGACGGGCCCCGTCGGCGGCGGGGGTTTCGGCCTCGCCCGGCCGTCCGGTCCGGAAGAGGGTGAAGGCCAGGTGGAGCGAGGCCCGGGCCCGGAGCCGGCGGACGTCCGGCGAGTCGCGGACCTCGGGCCGGAGGCGGTCGGCCACGGCGAGGATCTCGCGATACCGGGGCTCGGCGTCCCCCAGCTTCCCTTCGAGGAAATCCAGGGTCGCGAACTCGCCGAGGACCTCCGCCCGGGCGACCTCCAGAGGAGTGGTGTCCCCGGGGTGGTTCCGTCGCAAGAAATCCAGGGGCAGGAGCGCGTCATTGAGGAGCGAGCGGGCCACGCCGATCTGGTCGGTGATCCTCCGGAGGTTCGCCAGCCGGCGATAGGTCCGCGAGACCTCGACCTGCATCGGGATGCTGGTCCGGCCGAGCTTCTTGAGCTCGCGGACGTGATTCTGGGCTCGGTTCGCGAACTTTTCGCGGGTGTTCTGGCCCTGGGCGTCTCGCCCCAGGTCGATCTCGGCGATGCCGAAGATCTCGTCCAGCAGCTTCGCGTCCTCTCGGGCGAGCGTCTCGATCTCGTTCCGGGCGTTGACGGCCTCCTGCCTCTTCTCCTCGGTCCGGCCCTTCTCCCGGTAGATCAGGGCCGAGCCGATCCCCAGGGCGAGGACCGAGGCGACCAGCAGGACGATCGTCCCGGCCACGGCCGGCTGATGGTGCCGGGCCCATCGGGCGGCCCGGGCGGGCCACGGCTCGCGGAGGGCGGACACCGGCTCGTCGGCCAGCCATCGTCGGACCTCCTCGCCCACCTCCTTCGCCGTCTCGTACCGCCTCTCGGGCTGCGGGTCCATCGCCTTCAGGCAGATCGCCTCCAGGGCCGGCGGGATCGAGCCGTCCAGCGACCGCGGCGACGGCGGCCTCGCCTCGATCGCCAGGCGGATCACCTCCGCCGAGCTCCCGCCGTCGTACGGCGGCCTGCCGGTGAGGACCAGGTACAGAAGGGCGCCGAGGCCGAAGACGTCGCTTCGCTGGTTGATGCGCGGGCGGTCTCCGGCGGCCTGCTCCGGCGGCATGTAGTTGGGCGTGCCGATCGCCTGGCCCGGCTCGGTCGCCCCTCGCGTGGAGTCCGGCCCGCGGTCCTCGCCCGGCGCCGCCTCGGCCAGAGGGTCGTCGGGCCGGTCGAGCCGCTTGGCCAGGCCCCAGTCGAGCACCACCACCTCGCCATACGGCCCCAGCGCCACGTTCTGGCCCTTGATGTCCCGGTGGATCACCCCCCGCGAGTGCGCGAACGCCACCGCGTTGCTGACCGCGACGAACGACTCGAGAAGGACGCGCAAACCGGCCTTCGTGGCCCCGGGGTCGAGCTTCCCGGCGTGGTGGTCGCGGACGGCGTCCTTGAGCGTCTTTTTGCCCAGGAGCCTCATGCTGTAGAACGGCCGTTCGGTCCACTCGGACAGGTCGTGGACCGGGACGATGTTGGGGTGCTCCAGCGAGGCGGCGACCCGGGCTTCCTCGAGGAATCGGGCCTCCAGGCCGGGCGAGAGGGCGCGGTCGGGCCTCAGGTCCTTGACGGCGACCTCCCGGCCGAGGACCGAGTCCCACGCCCGCCAGACCCGGCCCAGGCCGCCTCCGGCGTGGAACACCGGATCGCGATACCTGGAGCCGAACTCCTGGTCGTTCCCCCCGAGATCGCCCGCCCCCTCGGCGGCGTGGCCGTCGATCGTGGGGAGCTGCGACAGGGCGATGTCGCCGGAGTCGGACGGGTCGGGACGATCCTCGACCAGGCCGAGGCGGCCGTCTCCCCCGGGGGCGACCGTGCTTCGAGCGGCCCCGTTGGTCTCCTGGAGGGCGTGCTCGACGGTCGAGACCTCCTCGTCGGACAGCCATCGGTGCTCGGCGAGGACCTCGGCCAGCGTGCTCGACGGCCGGGACAGCCATTGCTCGACGGCCTCGGCCAGTTGGCTCGGGTCGATCAGCCCCTTCTTCAGCGCGAGCAGGCCGAAACGGAGGTTGCGGTCGGCGTCCATCGTCGGCTCCCACCGGCCCCAAACGGGTCTCGATCCGATCGCGGAGGTTACGAGAGTAAACGAGCCGACGCTCCGCCGCAATCGGCAGAAAACGGCCGAATTTCCTTGATTCGGGCGAGGCGCAGCCCTTACGGTAGTTTCGGGCGGCGACGAGGCCGCCCGCGCTTCGAGTTCCAGTGAGATCGAGCAACCGATTGACCGGGAGGGTCCCATGCCAGCGCCGGGTGTGTATTACTTCGTCGTGAGGAATGGGTGTCTGCTCGCCAGCGAGACGGGCCGCGAGAACCCGATCGTAATCTATGGACATGGGTTCGACCCGGTCTCCGCCCATTTCAAGGTCCACGGCGAAGGGATCGACTTCCACGACTTCAAGGCCCTCGTGGTCACCGACGCGGAGTTCCACGGGTCGTTCGTAGCCCAGATCTGCAAGGGCGAGAATCTCCCGGCCTCGGTGAGTCTGAAGGTGTGGGTCTCCAACGGCCACGGCCAACGGAGCCAGGATACCGACGTCGTCGCCCTGCACGACGCCGCCGCCTCTCCGTCGGACGGGGAGTTCGATGAGGACGGCCCCGAGTCCGTCGGGCGGAGGCCGCAGGACCGCCGGCGCGTCGTCACGAACCCCTGTACCGTCACGTTCTCCATGCCCCCCTCAGACCAGATCGTCTACGGGACCGACGCGACCCCGCAGGACAATAACATCCGCATCGAAGGCGAGAACTTCCAGTCCACGGACACGTTCACCTGCTCTTCGTTGGTCGCCAACCTGAGTGCACCGAAGGTCACCTCGAACGACGGTTACACGATCATGGGTAAGTTCAAGGCGGGCTCGGGGTACGGCAGCGGCGACATGACGGTGACGGTCACCAACTGCAACACGGCGGTCCGCCACGGCGTTTCCACCAGGGCCGCACAAACCCAGCTTTCCTCCGAGGAGGAGATCCTCGTGGTCGAGGTTGAGGACGGCCGTTGAAGACGCTCCCCCGGACCCCTTCCCGCGAGGTTCCCACCCATGCCCGCGCCTGTCGTTAGCGGTTTCACGGTCAACTCCGGGACGCTGGTCGCCTCGCCGACCGGATCGACCAACACGATCACGATCTTCGGGTCGAATTTCGACCTGGCGGACTCGACGTTCAAGCTCACCGGAGGGGGCGTCGCGTTCTCGGGCTACGTCGTCACGTCCCGGACGGCGATGCAGATCAAGGGCACGTTCCTGGCCTCGGTGGCGTCGTCGCCGTCGCCGTCGCCGGGCTTCCTGATGGGGACGAGCTCGGATGCCGACCTGGTGGTGACCGTCACCAACGGGTCGAGCAGCCTGGACCAGCCCACCCCGGTGGCGGTGCCGACGGTCCACCCGGTCTTCCCGGAGGACGAAGTTTATCCCAGGGTGGCCGGGGGCAGTCCCGGCAACTCGTTCTCCCTGAACGGGGCCGTCCCCCCGGCCACGGGGACGCTCAATTATTCGACCATGGCCCCGGCGGCGAATAACTCGGTGACGATCACCGGCTCGGGCTTCGGCGCGTCGCCGGGCGGTTCGCTGTCGTGCTCGGCCGGCGGGTTCACGTTCTCGACGCCGGCGGTCGCATCGTGGTCCGATACCCAGATCCGCGCGAGCTTCACGGCGATGAAGGCCGGGCCGAACGAGTACAACGACTCCGACCTGACGATCACGGTCACCAACGGCGCGGGCATCCCGATCCTGGAGCAGGTCCCGACGAAGCTGGTCAACCCGCCGGGCAATGCCTGAAGTCCGCCGCGGGGTTCATGGACCCGGCGGCGTCGGCCCGAGGCGGCGGAGGTCTTCCTCGATCCTCTGGGCGGTGGCGCGGTCCTCGGGGTCGGCCGGCTGGAGTTGGAGGGCCTTCGCCTCCTGGAGCCAGGCGGAGGCGCGATCGGTCCGGTGGAGGTCCAGGGCCAGGCGGGCCCGGGCCTCCAGGGCCCGGGCGAGCTCGCCGTCGAGGGTGCGGACCTTGGGGAAACGAACGCGGAGGTCCTTCAGCATCTCGGCCTCTCGGCGGAACTCGTCGTCGGCCGCCTCGGGCTGGCCCGAGTCGATCAAGAGCCGGCCCTTGTCGTCGTGGGCCTGGGCCAGGTTCAGGCGGAAGTGGATCACCTGCGGCCTGTCCTCGACGATCGCGGCGATCTCCCCGATCGCCCGGTCGAACAGTCCGCTCGCCTCGGCCCGGGAGGCCGGCTGAAGGGCCAGGGCCCGGCCGAGCTCCACTCGGGACATGGCCAGGAGGAACCGGACGTCCACGCCCGGGGCGCCCCGGGCCGCCTCGGACTCCGCCCAGGCCAGGGCGCGGCGGAGCATCCTGGCCGAGTCGTCGAGCCGGCCCTCGGAACGGTAGATCGCGCCCCTCTCCTTCAGGCTCAGGGCGGCCACGAGCCGATAGGGCCTGTCCGGGGAGTCCAGGTCCGGCAGGAGCCGCTCCAGGGCCTGGTCCATCAGGGCACCGGCCTCGGCGGCGCGGCCCTGGCGAGTGAGCAGGCTGGCCCGGTGGGCCAGGATCCGCCCCTCGGTCCGGCGGTAGTTGGGTTCGTCGGGGATGAACCGCCGGAGCTCGCCGATGATCGCGCCGGCCTGGCGATACTCCTCGGCGGCGGCGGCGCGATCGCCTTTGCGGTCCCACATCGTGCCGAACTCCAGGTGGAGCTCGGCCAGGCGGTCGCGGTCCCCGGGGGTCATCTGGTCCTCCGGGGCGATCTCCCTGGCCAGCCGGATGGCCTCGAAGTAGTCGATCCGGGCGAGGTCGAACTCGAAGGTCATCCGGTGGAGGTTCCCGGCTTCGAGGAAGAAGTTCAGGGCGACCTTCTTGACCCGGGCATCCTCGTCATTGAGCTGCGTCAGGGCCTTGCCGACCCGGGCGAGCCGGTTGGCGACCTGGGTGCGGACGCCCTCGGCGTCGGGCAGCAGAGGCAAGTTCTCGCGGAGCAGGCCGAGCGTCTCGGACAGGCCATCGAGCGAGGAGTGGAGGGTGCCCACGGCGGCCTTGCGGGACTCGTCCGCCCGGTAAGCCGCGTCGCTGGCCTTCTGCGTCTCCAGGCCGAGCCGCCAGGCCCCCAGGGCCAGGGCGACCGTCGCCGTGATCAGGATGGCCGTGCTCCCGGCCATCATCGACTGGTGATGCCTCGCCCACCGCGCCGCCCTGTCGATCATCCGGCCCGGGTACGCTTCGACCGGCTCGTCGGCCAGCCATCGTCGGACCTCCTCGCCCACCTCCTTCGCCGTCTCGTACCGCCTCTCGGGCTGCGGGTCCATCGCCTTCAGGCAGATCGCCTCCAGGGCCGGCGGGATCGAGCCGTCCAGCGACCGCGGCGACGGCGGCCTCGCCTCGATCGCCAGGCGGATCACCTCCGCCGAGCTCCCGCCGTCGTACGGCGGCCTGCCGGTGAGGACCAGGTACAGAAGGGCCCCCAGGCCGAAGACGTCGCTTCGCTCGCCGATCCGCGGGCGGTCTCCGGCGGCCTGCTCCGGCGGCATGTAGTTGGGCGTGCCGATCGCCTGGCCCGGCTCGGTCGCCCCTCGCGTGGAGTCCGGCCCGCGGTCCTCGCCCGGCGCCGCCTCGGCCAGAGGGTCGTCGGGCCGGTCGAGCCGCTTGGCCAGGCCCCAGTCGAGCACGACCACCTCGCCATACGGCCCCAACGCCACGTTCTGGCCCTTGATGTCCCGGTGGATCACCCCCCGCGAGTGCGCGAACGCCACCGCGTTGCTGACCGCGACGAACGACTCGAGCAACGCCCGGAGCCCCTTCGCCGAGCGCCCCCGCCGTCCTTGCGGTGGTGGTCGCGGACGGCGTCCTTGAGCGTCCGGTCCCCCAGGAGCCTCATGCTGTAGAACGGCCGTTCGGTCCACTCGGACAGGTCGTGGACCGGGACGATGTTGGGGTGCTCCAGTCCCGCCGTCACCCGGGCTTCCTCCAGGAATCGGGCCGCCAGGCCGGGGGTGAAGGCGCGTTCGGGCCGGAGGTCTTTCAGGGCGACCTCCCGGCCGAGGACCGAGTCCCACGCCCGCCAGACCCGGCCGAGCCCTCCGCAGGCGTGGAGCCTCAGGTCGCGATAGCGCGAGCCGAAGCCCCGGCCGTCGGCCTCGTCGTCCAGGCCGGCGGCGACCGCCGACCCGCCCGAGGGAGACCAGTCCTTCGTGGATAACTCCGAGGGGGAGTCGGCCCGGGACGAGTCGTCGGGATGGGTGGATCGGCCCTCGTCGTCGAGCTCATGCTCCACGGTCGAGACCTCCTCGTCGCTCAGCCAGCCGCGATCCCCAAGGACCTGGGCGAGCGGTCGCTCCGGGCAGGCCAGCCAGTCCTCTCCGGCCTCGACCAGTTGTCCCGGATCGATCAGGCCCCGGCGGACGGCCATCAGGCCGAATCGGAAGTTGCGGTCGGCGTCCATCGTCGGCTCCCGGGGCGGTCTCGGGGGAAGGCCGGGCGGGATCGGCTTTCACCCCGTCGGCGACGTCCCCGCCAACCAGGATAACCGTCGCAGGCCGCCGGACGGAGGAGAAAGTCGGAACGGATTGGGGCCGATCGGGCACTGACCCTGGATTCCGGAGATCGGCGCGACGGGAAGCCGCATGGAGGATGCCGCCGTCCTCGAACCGGCGAGGCGAAGAGGCCCTCTCGATCGCCCCCCGGGCCTCTTGCGGCTCCGCCACCCCGGTCCTCGACCCGGGGGAGCCGAATCGAGGCGACCCCGGAACGAAATCGCCAGAATCCCGGGCCCGACCCGGGGCGATTCGACGATTCCCCGGAGAGACCGCCCGATTGACCGCGCGGAACGGGTGCCGTACATTCCAGTTCCTGCCTCGCGACGATGGATCTGATCCTCCGCCTCGCGTCGTTCCGCGTCCTGCCGCCTCGCTCCCCAGAGGAGTCTACCCCTCATGACGGGTCCCAATCGTCGGACGTTCCTCGCCAGCGCCGGCTCGGGGGCCGCGGCCCTGGCGCTGCCCTCGCTGGCCCGAGCTTCCGTCGGGCCGAATGACCGGATTCACGTCGCCGTCCTGGGCATCCGCAGCCGGGGGCAGTCGCACATCGACGCCTTCACCAAGCACAAGGAGACCGCCGTCGTCGCCCTGGTCGACCCGGACAGCCGCCTCTTCGCCGGGTCGAGCAAGAAGGTCGAGGACCGCTCGGGCAAGGCCCCTCAGCTCGTCTCGGACCTCCGGCGGATCATGGACGACAAGGCCATCGACGTCGTCTCGATCGCCACGCCCAACCACTGGCACGCGCTGGCCTCCGTCTGGGCGATCCAGGCCGGCAAGGATGTTTACGTGGAGAAGCCGGTCAGTCATAACGTCAGCGAGGGGCGGAAGATCGCCGACGCCGCGAAGACGCACAACCGGATCGTCCAGGCCGGGACGCAGAACCGCTCGTCCGAGGGCGTGAAGTCGGCGATGGAGTTCCTCCACTCGGGCAAGCTCGGCAAGGTCTACCTGGCCAAGGGCCTCTGCTACAAGAGGCGCGACTCGATCGGCCACAAGGCGGATGCGCCGGTGCCCGAGGGGGTCGATTACAACGTCTGGCTCGGCCCCGCGCCGGAGAAGCCGTTCAACCCGAACCGCTTCCACTACGAATGGCACTGGAACTGGGACTACGGCGGGGGGGACATCGCCAACCAGGGCATCCACCAGATGGACCTCGCCCGCTGGGGCCTGAACAAGGGGCTGCCCGACCACATCGTCTCCTCGGGCGGCCGATACGGCTACCAGGACGACGGCGAGACGCCCAACACGCAGGTCGCCGCGTTCAAGTACGACGATTGCCTCCTGGAATTCGAGGTCCGCGGCCTGCCCACCAACGCCGAATCCGGCGTGAAGGTCGGCAACCTGTTCTACGGGACAGAAGGCGTGCTCGTCCTGAACGAAGGCAAGTGGGAGACATTCCTCGGCCACAAGAACGAGCCCGGACCCAAAGGCCAGGGCCACGGAGGCGGCGACCACTTCGCCAACTTCATCGAGGCCGTCAAGGCGCGAGACCCGAAAAAGCTAAACGCGGAGGTCGTCGAGGGGCACCTCTCCAGCGCCCTCTGCCACCTCGCGAACATCTCCTACCGCCTCGGCCGCGCCCTGAAGTTCGACCCCAAGGCCGAAAACTTCGGCGGAGACTCTGAGGCGAACGCCATGCTGACCCGAGAATATCGGTCGCCGTTCGCGATGTAGGGTGCATGAAATGCACCACCCACAATGCGGCGGGCCTCGCCCGCCTCCCGCTCTCGACCACGCCTCATAAGGGCCATTCTGGAGCAAGGTAGGCGGGCGAGGCCCGCCGCATTGTGGGTGGTGCATTTCATGCACCCTACACGACGGTGCATTTCATGCACCCTGCATCACTTCTTCGCCCAGGGGCTTTGCGGATAGAGCTGCTTGAGCCGCTCGTGGACCTCGGCGGCCCGGCCGTCCTGCTTGATCTCGGTGAAGAGCTGCTCGATCATGGCCAGGGCCCGGGGGTGCTGCTCCTTGTCCTTATCGAAGAGGACGTCGGTCTTCAGGTAGGCGAGGAGGGCGTCTTTCCTCCGGCCGGCGGCCCGGTAGCAATCGCCCAGGGTGTTGTGGGCGAGGGCCTGGACGTCGGCGGCCTCGGGCGGGGCCTCCTTGATGACCTCCTGGACGTTCGCCAGGGCGTCGTCGTACTTCTTCTGCATGACGAGCGCCTCGGCCTTGGCGAGCTTGGCCTCGCGGGCCTGGGCCGAGCCCTTGGGGGCGGTCAGCAAGATCTTGTCGAGCCCGGCGATGGCCAGGTCGGGCTTGCCCGACTTCGCCTGGACCCTCGCCTTCAGGACTCCGACCCGGCCCGAGGCGGTCGTGACCTTCTCCGAAAGCTGAGAGAGGGCGGCGTCGGCCTTCGCGGTCTCCCCTTTCTGGAGGCTCAGGCGGATGATGAGCTCCAGGGCCGGGCCGAGCTGGCGGGCGTTCGGGGCGGACTTGACGAAGGCGTCGAGCTCCTCCAGGGCCGAGGCCGCCTTGGTCGGGTCGGCCAGCGCCTCCTCGGCCAGGATGTTCGCCCTCTTGAACCGGGCGGACTGGGCGATGTAGGGCTTGGTGGCGGCCTCGGTGGCGGCCTTCTTGTAGAGGTCGGCGGCGTCCTTGAGCTGGCCGTTGTTCTCGCGGGTCTCGGCCAGGGCGTAGCTCGGCGGGGCGCCGTCATAGGTCACGTCGGCGATCTGATCGACGGGGACGAGCTGATCGGCGCCGACGGCCGGCTTGATCTTCACCTCGGCGGGGGTCTCCGTGGAGATCTGCCCGCGGATTCGCCCGCCTGCGGCCTTGACGGTGGAATTGGGGATCAGCACGATTTCATCGGCCAGCGCGAGGGTCGAGAGGCCGACGGTCAGGCCGAGGGACAGGCACGCGGCGGTTCGCCGAGTCATGACGGGGGGTCCTTGGGTCGGTTTTTCGGGCGAGGCCGGTCCTCGCCGAGTTCCACCCTCTCCCCCGAAGCAAGCGGGGGAGAGGGCGTCCAGAAGCCGATTCCGCGGCGGGTGAGGCCCGCGTTATTTGCCCAGCTCCTTCAGGAGGCCGACGTACTTGGCCTTCATCTCGGGCTTGCCGACCGACGGGCTGAGCTTCATCACGCGTTCGAGGCTGGTCACGGCCTCGGCCCGGCGTCCCTGGCCGGTCTGGGCGATGGCCATGTGGTACACGCTGTCGTAATACTCCAGGGGCTTGGTCCGGTAGCGGCTGAGGTCGGCGACCCGCTCCTTCCAGTAGGCGAAGGCGACGTTCCACCGCTCCAGGCTCCGTTCGGCGCGGGCCCAGTCCTCGTACAGGAAGCCCTTCTCCATCATCAGGGTGAGGTCGCGCGGGCTGGCGGTCAGGAGTTCCTTGTCGAGCGCCAGGGCGTCCTCGAACTTGTTGGCCTCGCGGAGGGCCACGGCCTTCTTGTACTTGAGATAGGCGAGGCTGGTGGCGGCCTTGGGGTCCTTGAGGAACTCGGGGTCCTTGCCGAACCGGGTGAGCATGGAGTCGAACACGGGGACGGCCTCCGCCCCCATGCCCATCTCGATCATGGCGCTGCCGGCGAAGAGGAGGGACTGGTACGTCTGGCCCGACTGGCTGGTCGCCAGGGCCGTGAGGAACTTCTTGAACGACTCGCGGGTCTTCTTGTAGCCGACGGCGTCATTCCGGGCCTTCTGGGCCTCCATGTCCTCCTTCAAACGCATGGTCAGGTCGTAATACAGGCCGGTGAGCTTCTCCTTGGTGCTCCCGGCCTTTTCCAGAGTCTTGAGGTCGGCGATGGCCCGGTCGGTCTGGCCGTCGCCGAGGTGGGCCTTGAGCAGGATCGTCACGAGCGCCTCGTACAGCGGGGCGAGCTCGGCCGACTGCGACGCCCCGGCCAGGGTCTTCTCCAGGGGTTCGAGGAGGGCGAGCGCCTCCTTCGGCTTGCCCGTGGCGCGGAGGATCTCGGCCACGTCGGTCGAGTTGCGGACCAGGGCCGGGTCGGTGGCCGGGGCCCCGGCCTTCTTGCGGGCCTCCAGGGCCGAGGATTCGAGGTCCAGCGCCGCCTTGCCCTGGGCCTCGGCCTCGGACCCCTTGTCCTCCTCGCGGAGCTTCTGGGCGAGCCTCCAGAGCGCCTCCCCGGCCATCATCTGGGCGTCGAGCCGGCGGGGGGACTCGGCCCGGACTCCTTCATACGACTTCGCCGCCCTCACGTACTCCTGGCGGCCGAAATAGATCTCCCCGAGGGTGACGCGGGCGGCGTCTCCCTGGTCCTTGTCGCTCCAGGTCTCGGCGGCGAAGGAGGCGAGGTCGATCAGGCGGTCGAGGTCGCTCGTCCGGTCGATCTCCACATACGTGTTGTACGCCATCGTCAGGGCCGCGATGCCGATATCGACGGCCTTCAAGGACCATTCGTCCTGGGGATACCGCCGGACGAGGTGATCGCAGATCGCGGCGGCGGAATAGTACCTCTGGGCCGAGTATTCGCAGTAGGCGAGGAAGTAGCGGGCCTTGTTCGCCTTGGCGGGTTCCCGGGCGGGGTCGGCCCTCTTGATGGCCTGCTGGAACAGCTTGATGGCGCGGTCCCATTCGTGGGTGCTCATCGCCGAATCGGCCTGGGCCATCGCCTCGTCATACGTCATGGCGGCGATCTGGCGGTCGTCGACGTCGCCGCCGATCTTGAACTTGTCGCGGATCTCCTTGCGGAGGACCAGGGCCTCGGCCTTGTACGGCGAGAAGTAGCGGACGACCTCATCCAGCCGCGCCAGGGCCTTGCGGGCGGCCTCCTTCTGGTCCTTCTCGTTGAGCTCGTCGAGCTGGGCCTTCAGGGCCCGGGCCAATTCGAGCTGGACGCCCAGGCCGGACTCGCTGGAGAGATACCGAGGGTTGTCCTGGAGCCATCGGGCGGCCTCGTCCACCGCGAGGGCATACTCCTTCCTCTTGTTATCGACGATGATCCGGAAGAAGCCGATCCGCCGCCTCATCTCGTTGTAGATGGGGTCGTTCATCGGCTGGGCGAAGAGCTCGTTGTAGATGCCCATCGCCGGGCCGAGCTCCCCTTTTTCCTCGTAGCACTTGCCCTGGAGCATCCGGGCGGAGAGGCCGGCGAGCTGCGACCGGTAGTCCTTGTACACGATCTCGAACGCGGCGATGGCCTTGTCCAGGAGGTCGTTCCTCTCCTTCGAGCCGAGCGGCCAGGACTGCGCGTCCTCGTAATCGACCACCGTCCTCTGGAGGCGGGCGTCCATCAGGGCGGTGTGCGGCGCGCTCCTTCGAGTCCTTCGCCGGGTTCCCCTCGGGGATGAATTTTGGGAAGGACTCGAACGCCTTCTGCAAGAGGGGCAACGCGCGCTCGTAGGCGGCGCGGGCCTCGACGAACGAGGCGCGGGCGGAGGTCAGCTTGGCCTTCTCCTCGGCCCCCTTGAGATCGCGGGACTGGACGAGGTCGGTATGCCCCCGCTCGACGAACAAGCGGGCGAGCTGCGTGAGGGCCTCGGGCGTGAGCGGGTGATCGGGGTTCTTGCGGGCGAACTCGTCGAGCTTCGCGCGGGCCGAGTCCAGGAGGGCCGTCTTGGTCTCCAGGTTGTTGGAGACGGTCGCCTCTTCCAGGAGCCCCCGGCCGACCTGGTAATCGAGCGTGACCTTCAAGTCGGCGGGCGCGGCGGGGTCTTTGCGGAGGCTTTCGAGGTACTCCAGGGCGAGGTCATGATAGCCCCGTTCGCGCAAGCCCTGGGCGAACTTCAGGGCCTGGCGGGCCTCGGGCGACATCTCGTCGGCGGCCCGGACGAGCGAAGGAGCCAGGAAACCGGCCGCCACGACGGCCCAAAGCCCGGCGAGCGAGGCGCGACGGGGCATCTTCATGAGGAGGCTCCGGGGCGAGACGGGGCGTCCCCGGGGCCGGTCCGAACTCGTCCCGGCCCCCCGGGGCCGCGTGTGTCGAGAGCGTGGATGCGTTCGATCCAATCTACGGCGCCCGGAGGGGCCTCGTCAATCGAGCGGAGGAACCCGGGGCTTCGGCGGGGCGACCGGCCCGTAGCCGAATCGGTCCTTCAAGCTCAGGATCGGCCTCTCGATCAGGAACCACGAGGCCGAGGCCGCCGCGATCGTGATCGCGACCTTCGCCGCCCGGGTCGTCCACGGCTGGTCGTACCGGAATTCCGAGGCCTTCGGGAACCCGTCGATCGCCCAGAAGATCGGCACGTGATAGAGGTACACCCCGTAGCTGATCAGACCAAGATAGACCAGAGGAGGCATCCTCAAGGGGGCCAGCCACCGGCTCCCGGCGTTCGCGGCGACCGTGCCGACCAGGCCGAAATAGGTCACGCCGACGGCCAGGATCGTCGTCGAGGGCCTCCTCGGCGTGGGCAGGCCGAGGAAGCCCACCGGGTCCCCCTCGGCGATCATCCCCCAGGCGATGTAGAGCAATCCGCCGACGAGCGCGGCGGTGGTCGCCATGCGGATTCGCCGATCGACGACCATCCGAGGGCGAGGCCGCCCCATCATCGCCGCCAGCAGCCCGCCCAGGGCGAAGCCGTCGCATCGGCCGATCAGGGTCCGCTCGACGAACGGCTCCCAGGCGATCCACCCCCCTTCCCTCGCCGCCACCGACAGCGCGATGGCCCCCAGGGCGAGGAAGATCGTCCGTTTGCGGGCGGGGTCGATCGGGACGACCTGAACCCTCTCCCCCGCCCCGGGGGAGAGGACAGGGTGAGGGGGCAAGACGCCGCTCGACGAGGATTCTCCTCGGGCCCACAGGGAACGCCACCCCCTCACCCCCGGGGCGAAGGCGCGTCGGAGCCGGGAGAGATCCGGCAGCCTCGCCGCCAGGAGGATCAGCGCGGGCCAGATCAGGTAAAACTGCTCCTCCAGGGCGAGCGTCCAGGAATGGTCAAACGCCACCATCTCCTTCGGGACATCGTAGCGCCACATCCGCGGCAGGTTCTGCGTGTACGTGAGGTAATACGGGACGCTCCCCAGGGGCTCGGGCCGGGGGATCCGGCCGTTGATCGCCACGAGGACGCCCAGGACGAGGTAATAGATCGGCCAGATCCGCAACCCCCGGCGGACGTAGAAAACCCCCAAAAATCGCGGCGAATCGCCGTGGTCGAGCACGATCGCCGTGATCAAATAGCCCGAGAGGACGAAGAACAGGTCCACGCCCGTCCATCCGGGGAAAAACCCCGGCGGATTCAGGTGGAACGCCAGGATCGCCAGGGCCGCGAGCCCCTCGGAGGCTGTCGAGCTCGGGGACTCGTCTCATGCGATGGGCCTTGACTCGGGCCGTCCGGTCGTGTCCCCTGAATCGGGCCGCCAATGGCCTTCATAACAGGCCCGAGCCCCGCCCGCCATGCCCGCCCGACGCGCCGTCTCCGAGATCTCCCTGGTCAACGGCTCGGCCGGAGACCCCGTCCTGTTCGTCGATTATCCCGGCCGGGACGACGCGCTCCTGTTCGACGCCGGGGAGAACGGCTCGCTCGACCCGAAGCGGCTCGGCGACCTCCTCGCCGTGTTCATCTCGCATCATCACATCGACCATTTCATCGGCCTGGATCGGATCGTCCGGGCGAACCTCGATCGGGACAAGACCTTGCACCTCTTCGGCCCCCCGGGGACGATCCGCAAGGTCTTCGACCGCGTGACCAGCTACGACCACCCGTTCTTCCCGTTCCAGAAGCTCATCCTGGCCGTCCACGAGATCCAGCCGGGGCGGCAACGACGGGCCGAGTTGCGGTGCGAGGACAAGTTCGCGGAGCCCGAGATCGTGGAATCGGAGTGGTCGGGCCCGACGATCTTCGAGACGCCCGAGATCCGCGTCGAGGCCGCCCCCGCCGATCACACCGTCCCCTGCCTGGCCTATGCGATGGTCGAGGCGACCGGGTATCATCCCGACCCGAAGCGGAGGGACACCGGCCCGCTCCGGCCCGGCCCGTGGCTGTCGAAGGCCCTGGAGCTCCTCCGCCTGGCGCGGCCCCGGAGACGCCGGTGGACGTCGATGGCGGGAGCTTCCCCCTGGGTAGGCTGGCCGAGGCGTATTTTGTGAAGACCGGAGGCTCGCGAGTCGCGTTCGTGACCGATACCGCGTGGTCCGAAGCGTCCGCGCCGGGCCTCCTCCGCCTGGCCCACCGGGCCGACCGGCTCTATTGCGACTCGTTTTACGCGAATGCCCAGAAAAAACAGGCCGAGAAGTACCATCACATGACCGCGACCCAGGCCGCCTCGTTCGCGAAGGCGGCGAGGGCCTCCGAATTGATCCTGATCCACTTCGCCTCGCGCTATGCCGGCGCCTACGAATCCTTGGTTCAAGAAGCCCGAGCGATCTTCCCGGCGACCTCGGCCGTCCTGCCTGAACCGCCATGAGGATGGGGAGGCTCCGGAGAGAACCTCGGCGAGAGCCAGGAAGCCGGTAGGTCCGACTTCAGTCGTGCCTGCAAATCCCAATCTTTCCGCAGGCCCGACTGAAGTCGGACCTACTCGCCTTGTCACTCCGAATCGGGTGGATTCGGAAAGGGACGGGCCGGTCAAGATCCCCGCCCGCCCGGCGAATACCCGGTCACCATGAGACTGGAGGCCGATCCGATGGACCCGACCGCGACGCCGATTGCCGATCCCGAACCGCTCGTCCCCGACCCGATCGAGGACTCCGCGCCCGGACCCGAGACGCCGGAAAAGGGCTCCACGATGAGGCCCGCCGAGGCGTGGGAGCGGATGGCCCGGGGCGAGACGATCCAGAACGTCCGGATCGAGCGGATGACCTTCCGGGGGACGATCGCGCACCCGGTCCGCATGATCGGCGTGAGGCTGGTCCAGCCCCGGTTCGAGAAGGTCGAATTCGCCGAGGAGGTCGTCCTGGCCAAGTCCACGATCGACCGGCCGAGCTTCAACCGCCGCGTGGTGATGGCCAAGGGCCTGGACCTTCGCGGATCGACGATCCTCCACATGAACGTGAGGTCGCTGGAAGTCCATGGCGCCTTCTCGGCCGACCGGACGAAGTGGCTCGGCAAGTTCGTCCTCACCAACGCGACGTTCCACGGGACCACGAGGTTCTGGGAGGCGAAGTTCGAGGGCTGGGTGGACATCAAGAATTGCACGTTCCACGATACCGCCGACTTCCGCAGCCTCCACGGCGACGAGGGGCTCTCGATCGAGGGGTGCCGGTTCGTCAAGGACTTCCTGTTCCGAGGGTCGACCGTCTGCAAGAAGCTGGACCTCGGCCGGTCGCGGTTCGAGGCGCTTTTGGACCTCTCCAAGGCCAAGCTGCACGACTTCGTCTACCTCGAAGGGATCGAGGCGGGCCCGGAGCAGAGGTTCGCCGTCAAGAACGCGCTGGCCGAGCGGTTGCTGGTCCGGCCCGAGCAGATCGAAGGGCGGCTCCAGAGCGAGGAGACCGGCGACCACGCCTCGGCGATGGAGGAATACGGCCTGTTGAAGCGCGGGTTCGAGGGGCTCCACCGCTACGACCAGGAGGACTGGGCGTTCTATCGCTTCAAGGTCAACGCCCGACGGTCGAGGAAGAGGTCGTGGAACCGTCCGTGGAGCAAGGTCGCCCAGTTCTTCGACTGGCTGTTGCTGGACCTGGGCTGCGGGTATGGGACTCACCCGCTCCGGGCCGTCCGCGCCTCGTTGATCATCATCGCCGTGTTCGCCGTGATGTACATGCTCGGGGCCGAGGCGCTGAGGGTCGAACAGTTCCCGTTCCCGGACGCCCGAGGCGTCGGCTACCTGCCCAACCGCGTACTGGTGGGCCTGCTGACCAGCGTGACCGTGTTCACATCCGGGTTCGGGAACCTCCGGGACATGGGCCAGGGCTGGATGCTCCTGCCCCTGATCGTGGAATCGCTCCTCGGGACGTTCCTCTGGGGCCTGTTCATCGTCGCGTTCAGCCGGAAGGTCATCCGATAAAGATCGACGGATAAAACCGCCTGTCGGGTGCATGAAATGCACCAACCTCGCGGCGGCCCCCGGGCCGCCCACCTTTTGCCCTCCTCGTTCGATCGCCCAGGGAGGAGCAAGCGGGAGGCGGCCCGGGGGCCGCCGCGAGGTTGGTGCAGTTCATGCACCCGACATCACGGCGCATTTCATGCACCCTACTTGGAGACGATCGAGTCGAACACGCGGACCTTGGCCCAGTTGTCTCGGCTCTCGGCGATGAACTGGTGGTGGAGCTCGGCGTCCTGGTAGAGGTCGTGGTTCTCTGCCGAGTCGAACACGACGTGGAGGGCGACGTCGAAATCGCGGTCGTTCACCGGGCGGTTGAGCTCCTGGGCGAGCCCGCCGACGGCGAAGAAAATCACTCCGGGATGGTCGGCCAGGTACTTCTTGCAGGCGGCGATCAGGGCGTCTCGCGACGAGTCGGATCGGTCCTTCAGCGCGAAATAGACGTTGTGGGCGAGCATGGTTCGGGCGGTTCTCTCGGGGTGGGTGGCTGAGGGGTTCAGGCGGTGGGGTTCGCTTCGAGATACTGCTCGACGAGCATCTTGAGCCCTCCGGCGACGGCCAGGCCCATCGCCTGGCCGCGATCGATCACCTCGGAGGCGGGCCAGCCGTGGGCCCGGGCCTGCTGCAACAACACCATCGCCGCGGCCCGGCCCCCGGCCTTGCAGTGGACCAGGACCTTGCCGGCCTTCGCGTGCTGGTCGATGAAGTCGCTGATCGCCGAGACGGCCGTCGGCGAAAGCGGCGCGCCGCCCACGCCCGAGTGGATGTATTCCAGGCCGGAGGCGACGACCACGGCCCCTTCGGCCGCGGTGCCGAGGGGCTGTTCCGGCTCGCCGTCGTTGCGGAGGTTCACCACGCCGGTGTAACCGGCCGCCTTCAGGCCCGAGAGGTCGGCCTCCGTCGGCTGGCCGGCGATGGCGATCGTCGGCGTGATCGGGCGGACGTCCATGTGATTCTCCTGCTCGCGGCGGCTCGGGATGCTCGTCGGTTCCAAGGCCCCTACCCTACCAGCGGACGGGCCGATCGTCCAACGGGCAGGGCCGGGCAGGGTCGATCGTTTCTTCATTCCGAGGCGGAGCTTACCCTCTCCCCCGCCTCGGGGGAGAGGGCGTCAGAAGCTCCGGCTTGAACAACCGATCGGCCCTGCCGGGTTGAGCCCGCCCGACAACCCCGAAAAGCCGCAAGCTCCTCTTGACGCCCCCCGCGTTCTTTCTAGAATCGAGTTGTTCGATTTCCGAATCTTTCGTCGGATGAAGTTCTTGCGAGGATCATGAAGACCCACGCGGACGACGTGCTGGAGGCGAGGGCCGAGGACCTGCGCGAGCAGCTTTTCTCGGTCGTCCACCGGCTGAAGTCGGTCGATGCCCGGTGCGCGGGGTCGATGGACACGGACATCAGCCTGCCGGAGCTCCGGGTGATCGAGATCCTCGGGGACTGCCCGGGCCTGATGATGAAGGAGCTGGCCGACCGGATGCTCGCGGCGGTGAGCACGGCGACGGGCCTGGTGGATAAGCTGGTCCAGAAGGGCTACGTGAGGCGGGACCGGGGGGACGAGGACCGCCGGATCGTCCGGGTGGACCTCTCGGACTCGGGCCGGGTCGTCTGCGAAGGCGTGAAGGCGATGCACCTGGACCTGTGCCGGGGGATGCTCGCCGCGCTGAACGAGGATGAGCGGGAGATCTTCCTCGTCCTCATGAGGAAGATCGCCCGGGGGCCGTCGCCGATCGGCCCCGGGGAGGAAAGGGAGGGTCATGGAAACGATCGACGCGACCGAGCTTGAGCGCCCTTACGCCCCGCCCGAGGCCCGCGCCGAGCCGACGGCCTCCGAGAAGGCCCGGGCCGCCGAGAGGCTGCTCCTGTTCGTCCTGGCGGCCGTCCAGTTCGCCAACATCATGGACTTCATGATCGTGATGCCCCTGGGGCCTCGGTTGATGAGTAGCCTGGGGATCGCGGCGAACCAGTTCGGCAACGTGGTGTCCTTCTATACCTACAGCGCCAGCATCGCCGGGCTGCTGGCGGCCCTGGTCATCGATCGGTTCGACCGGAGGACGGCCCTGCTGTTCCTGGTCACGGGGTTCACGATCGGGACGTTCTCCTGCGGCCTGGCCGGGACGTATCCGCTCCTCCTGGCCGCCCGGGTGGCGACCGGGGCGTTCGGCGGGGTGCTCGGGGCGTTGGTCTTCGCGATCATCGGCGACGCCTTCCCCGAGTCGAGGCGGGGGGCGGCCACCGGGATCATCACCTCGGCGTTCGCCGTGGCGTCCGTCTTCGGCGTCCCGTTCGGCCTGTACCTGGGGACCCGCTACGGATGGCCCGCGCCGTTCTTCCTGCTCGGGGGGATCGGCGTCGTGGTGGGCCTCGTGGCCTTCGTCTCGATGCCGAGCCTCAAGGGGCACCTGGAAAAGACCCGGGATCGCGACCCGCTCGGCGAGCTCCTGGGCCTGTTGACCCACCCGAACCACCTCCGGGCGTTCGCCCTGATGGTGGCGATCATGTTCAGCAGCTTCGCCGTGGTGCCGTACATCGCCGCCTCGATGGAGGCGAACGTGGGGATCACCAAGCATGACATGATGTGGTTGTACGTGATGGGCGGGGCCTGCGCCCTGGTCTCCTCGCCGATCATCGGCCGGCTGGCCGACCGGTTCGGCAAGCTCCGGGTGTACTGGATCATGGCGGTGCTGTCGATCGTGCCGATCGTGGCGATCACGAACCTGCCGAGGGTCCCCCTGATCGTGGCGATGACGGCGGTCTCCGGGCTGATGGTGTGCAATTCGGGCCGGATGGTGCCGGCGGTGGCGATGATCACCTCCAGCGTGGAGCCGTCGCGCCGGGGCCGGTTCATGAGCGTGAACGCGGCGATCCAGCACCTGTCGGCGGGCCTGGCGGCGCAGGTGGCGGCGACGATCCTCGGCAGCGAGGACCACGTGACGGCCTCCGGGTTCCGCACGGTCGGGTTCCTGGCCGTCGCGGCGACCCTGGCGAGCCTGCCGCTGGCCGCTCGGCTCCGTGCGGCGAAGCCTCCGGCCCTGGCCGAGGTCGCCGTCGATCCCCTGGTGTGACGAATTCCCGGCCGGAAGGCCGCGAGGGAGGATAGGGCATGAGCGTCGCGATTCGAAGAGGAGTCGGGGCCCCGATCGGGCTGGGGGCCGCCGTCCTGGCCCTCGTCCTGCCCGGCTGCGGCCACCACGCCGAGAAGAAGGCCACGGCCGAGACCGCCGTCCGACCCGTGTCGGTCACGGCCGCCGAGCTGGTCCGCAAGGACGTGGACCGCACCGTGGACGTCGTCGGCACGCTCAAGGGGATGGACGAGGTCACGGTCGGCTCGAAACGGGCCGGGCGCGTCCTCAAGGTCCTGCACGACGTCGGCGACCGCGTCCCCCCGGGCGAGCCCCTGGTCGAGCTCGACCCGATCGACGCCGGGCTCGCCTATCAGCAGGCCGAGACCCGCTACCTGAGCGAGCTCGCCAAGCTCGGCGTGACCCGCAAGCAGGCCGAGGATTTCCTCGCCAAGTTCGGCATCGGCGAGAGCATCCTGATGGGCGAGGAAGTCGATCGCCGGATCCGCGAGGTCCCGGCCGTCCACCAGGCGAAGGTGGCCGTGGACCGCGCCGGCCAGAACCTCGGCCGCCAGAGGCTGCTCCGGGCCCGAGACGCCGGGACCGCCCAGGAGCTCCAGAACGCCGAGAACGACGCCGAGGCGGCGCAGGCCGCCTTCGACAATGCCATCATCACCGCCCGCTCCGTCCTGGCCGCCGCCCTGGCGAGCAAGGTCGCGCTGGACGTCGCCGACCAGGCCCGCAAGGACCTGATCATCCGCGCCCCGGTCCCCTCGTACCTGACCCCCGGCTCGACCGGCGGGATCGTCTTCGCCGTGACCAGGAAGTCCGTCTCCGAGGGGCAGATGCTCCGCGACGGCGACGCCGTGGCCGACCTCGTGATCGAGGACCCGCTGAGGCTCTGGGCCAACGTCCCGTCGCGGTACTCGGCCGACGTGAAGGTGGGCCAGCCGGTGCAGATCCTGGTGGACTCCCTGATGGACGAGCAGGGCCAGCCGATCCCGAAGGTCGGGCAGGTCAAGAGGATCAACCCCTCGGTCGATCCGGTCAGCCGGACGTTCCACGTCGAGATCGAGGTCCCGAATCCCGAGGGCAAGCTCCGCCCCGGGACGTTCGCCAAGGCGGCCATCCGCACCCGCCACGACGTCCAGGCCGTGGTCGTCCCGACCGAGGCGGTCGTCCGGTTCGCCGGGGTCACCAAGGTCTTCGTCGTCGACGGCAAGGCGGCCAAGGCCGTCCCCGTGACGACCGGCCTGGAAGGCAAGGACTGGGTCGAGGTCCTCGGCGACCTGCCCACCGAAGGCCGGGTCGTCACCAGCGGCCAGGCCATGCTCGCCGACGGCACGCCGATCGTCATCCGGGAGCAGGAGAGCAAGAAGGAGTAGGGTGCATGAAATGCACCAACCACGCCGCGGCCGACGGGCCGCCCGCCGCCTCGAATTCGAAGGCCGATCGCAACACCTCAACAAGGCCGGGACCACGGGACACGGGAGGCGGGCTTCGCCCGCCGCCGGTTTGGTGCATTTCATGCACCCTCCATGACGGTGCATTTCATGCACCCTACAGGTGATCCATGACCATCTCCGAAGTCTGCATTCGTCGGCCGGTGTTCACCTGGGTCCTCGTGATGATCCCGGTGGTCCTCGGGATCGTGGCGTACAACTCCCTGGGCGTGGACCTGTTCCCGAACGTGGACTTCCCGGTCTGCACGGTCGTGACGGTCCTGCCCGGCGCGGGCGTGGAGGAGGTCGAGTCCTCCGTGACCAAGCCCCTGGAGGACATCATCAACACCGTCGGCGGGATCGAGGAGCTCCGCTCGACCACCAGCGAGGGGATCTCGACGATCACCGTCCAGTTCCTGCTGTCGAAGAACGGCGACGTGGGGACCCAGGAGGTCCGCGACAAGGTCACGTCCATCCTCTCGACCCTCCCCGAGGGGACCGAGACGCCGATCATCAACAAGTTCGACACCGACGCCATGCCCGTGGCCACGATCGCCGTCTCCGGCCGTCGCGACTTCCGCGAGGTCACCGAGATCGCCCGCAAGAAGATCAAGGAGAGGCTGGAGACCGTCCCGGGCGTGGGCGCCGTGAGCCTCGTCGGCGGCCGGACCCGGGCCATGAACATCATCGTGGACACCGACAAGCTCGTCTCCTACGGGCTCTCGATCGATGACGTGAGGACCGCCCTCCGCCGCCAGAACCTGGAAGTCCCCGGAGGGCGGATCGACCAGGGGCCTCGCGAATTGATCCTGAGGACGCTCGGCCGCCTGAACACCGCCGCCGAGTTCAACGCGATGATCATCGGCACCAAGAGGGGCTACCCGGTCCGCGTCCGGGACGTCGGCCGCGCCGTCGATTCCAACGAGGAGCCGCGATCGCTCGCCCGACTCGACGGCCAGAACGCCGTGAGCCTGGTCATCCAGAAGCAGTCCGGGACGAACACCGTGGCCGTGGCCGACGCCATCCAGGAACGGCTGGACGAGCTCCGGGCGGCCCTCCCGCCGGACATCGTCACCGAGGTCATCCGCGACCAGTCCCGGTTCATCCGCAACTCGATCGAGGAGGTGAAATTCCACCTCCTCCTGGCCGCGGGCCTCGTCTCGGCCACGATCTTGCTGTTCATCCGCGACTGGCGGACGACCGTGATCGCGACGCTCGCCATCCCCACGTCGATCGTGCCGACGTTCCTGATGATGCAGTTCATGGGGTTCACGCTCAATAATATCACGATGCTCGGGCTGATCCTGGCGATCGGGATCGTGATCGACGACGCGGTGGTCGTCCACGAGAACATCTTCCGCCACATGGAGGAGCACGGGCTGGACGGGATGGAGGCCAGCCGGGTCGGCACCCGGGAGATCGCCCTGCCGGTGTTGGCGACGAGCCTGTCGCTGATCGTCATCTTCCTGCCGATCGCCTTCATGGGGGGGATCGTCGGCCGATTCTTCTCCAGCTTCGGCGTGACGGTCGCCTTCGCCGTGGCGATGAGCCTGTTCGTGAGCTTCACGCTGACCCCCATGCTCTGCTCGCGGTTCCTCAAGCTGGAGCCGGGCGAGGCGGGCCACGCCAAGAGCAAGGACGGGTTCATCTACAAGATCATCGACAAGAGCTACGCGGGCGTCCTCCGGGCGGCCATGAGGTTCAAGTTCGCGGTGGTCCTCCTGACGATCGGCGTGATCGTCAGCACGGTGCCGATCGGCTCGATCATGGGGTTCTCGCTGATCCCCCGCGACGACCAGAGCGAGTACGAGGTCACCGTGACCGCGCCCGAGGGGTACAGCCTGGAACGGGCCGACGGCGTGTTCCGCGACCTGGAGAAGAAGCTCCGGGCCCTGCCCGGGACCGTCCACCTCTTCACCACGATCGGCCAGACCTCCGGCGGGGTGACCGTGAAGGGCGAGGGGGACGTGACCCGGGGGACGATCTATGTTCGCATGAAGGACATCACCGAACGCCCCTACACCCAGTTCGCGATCCAGGAGCAGGCGCGCGGCGTCCTGGCGCAGTACGGCGAGCTCCGGCTGTCGGTCAATGACGTGTCGCAGTTCCAGGGGGGCCGCCGTCCCCAGCTCTTCCAGGTGAACCTGGGCGGCCCCGACCTGGACCGCCTGGCGACGTACGCCGAGACCTTGAAAGAGCGGCTCGGCGCGATGGGCGGGATGACCGACATGGACACCTCGCTGTCGCTGAGGAAGCCCGAGGTCCAGGTGGCCGTCGATCGCGAGGCGGCGGCCGACCTGGGCATCCCCGTCGGCTCGATCGCCGACACCCTCCGCGTCCTCGTCGGCGGCCTGCCGGTGAGCAACTTCAAGGACGAGGGGGAGCAGTACGACGTCTGGCTCCGCGCCAAGTCCGAGAACCGCGCGAGCCTCGAGGGCCTCTACGGCCTGACCATCCCCTCGCCCACCGCCGGCCCGGTCAAGCTCGATAGCGTCGCCCGGCTCGTCGAGAAGTCCGGCCCCACGGAGATCGAGCGCCTGAGCCGCCAGAGGATCGTCACCGTCCTGGGCAACCCCGAGTCGATCTCCCTGGGCGAGGCCACCAGCCGGGCCCAAAAAGTCCTCGCGGAGATGAACATGGAGCCGGGCTACTCGGCCGTCCTCACCGGCCAGGCGAAGACGCTCCAGGAGACCGGCAAGTACATGATGATCGCCTTCGGGCTGTCCATGATGTTCATGTACCTGATCCTCGCGGCGCAGTTCGAGAGCTGGACCCAGCCGGTGGCGATCCTGATGGCCCTCCCGGTGACGATCCCGTTCGGCCTCCTGTCGCTCGTCCTGTGGCGGACGCCGATGGACCTCTACGCGATGTTCGGGCTGTTCATGCTGGTGGGGATCGTCAAGAAGAACGGCATCCTCCAGGTGGACGCCACCAACCAGAACCGGGCCAAGGGGATGCCCCGGCACGAGGCGATCCTCGACGCCAACCGCACCCGGCTCCGGCCGATCCTCATGACCACGATGATGCTCGTCGCGGCGATGGTCCCGATCGCCCTGGGCAAGGGGCCCGGGGCCGGGGCCCGGGCCAGCATGGCCAAGGTCATCATCGGCGGCCAGATGCTCTCGCTCGTGCTGGCGCTGGTGGTCACACCGGTGTTCTACGCCTTGCTGGACATGACGGTGAACCTGTCGAGGAGGATGGGCATCCGGTTCGCGGTCCAGCCCAGGGAAAAAGCCCCGCACCACGCGGCCGAGGCCAAGGCCCCGGCGCCCGAGGCGGCGGAGTCGCTGGCGTGACCGTGGCGGCCGGGTCCGGTAGAATCGACCCGGTCGCTCGGATTCGGGGGGGAGGGACGTCATGCAGATCGCGATCTGGGTCGAGCCGGTGGACGGGATCGGCTTCCGGGCCACCGGATCGGCGCCGATCCCTCTCCACGCCGACGGGGCGACCCGTGACGAGGCCGTGAGGAACCTCGGCGCGAAGATCCGCGAGCGCCTGGCCGGCGGGGCGGTCCTCCTGCCTCTCGATTTCCCGGGCGAGACGCACCCCCTCCCCTCTCCCCTCGACGACCTCAAGGACGAACCCCTCCTCGATCGCTGGAAGCGGGCGATGGCCGAGTATCGCCGGAGGGCCGACGAGGAAGACGAGGCCCGAGGGTGACGCGATTCATCCTCGACACCGATCCCTTGACCCTCCTTCGCGAAGGGAATCCAGCGATCCTGGCGAGGGTCGTCGCGAGATCCGCCGAGGCGTTGGCCGTCACGGTGATCACGGTCGAGGAGCAGCTCGGGGGCTGGTACGCCCTCCTGCGTCAGGCGAAGGAGCCGGCCGAACTCGCGGGTCTATCGGAGGTTGGCGGAGTCCGTCGCCTACCTCGGTCGCTTCCCCATCCTGGACTTCCCGGAAGCCGCGATCGCCCGATTTGAGGACCTGAAGAGGAAGAAGCTCAACGTCGGCGGGATGGACCTCAAAATTGCCGCGATCGTCCTGGAGGCGGGGGCGATCCTCGTCTCGCGGAACCTTCGCGACTTCCGCCGGGTCCCGGGCCTGGTCGTCGAGGACTGGGCGGCCTGATCCCGGCAAGCTCGGGCTTCGGCGCGCGTCCCAATCGCGACGCGCCTCCGTAGAGGACTGCGGAAGAGATCCACCGGCCCGGGACTTGCATCATTCTGGGGGCCGGGGGTCTTGTCCTGACCGAACCGGAGGGCGCGATGATGCCCGCGACACGACGATCGCTCGACGAGGCCGACGACACGACCGGCGAGTTCATCCCGATCCCCAGCCGGTCCCCGACCGTCTCGGTGGAGGTCGGCGCGGCCACCCACCCGGGGAAGGTCCGCGGCAATAACGAGGACAGCTACCTCGTCGCCAAGCTCGCCAAGTCGATGAGGATCTGCCGGACCAGCCTCAAGGACGACCTGGCCACGCGGTTCTCCGACGAGGAGGGGTATCTCTTCGTGATCGCCGACGGCATGGGCGGCGCCGCCGGGGGGGAGGTCGCCAGCACCCTGGCCGTCGAGACGATCGAGGCGTTCATCCTCGACGTCGTGAAGTGGTTCCTCCACCTCGACCGAGAGGACGCCCAGCTCCTGGCCGAGCTCCGACGGGCCTTCGAGCGCGCCGACGCCTCGGTGATCGACCGGGCGAGGTCCGACCCGAGGCTCCATGGCATGGGCACCACGCTGACGACCGCCTTCAGCGTGGGGACCGACCTGTTCATCGTCCACGCCGGCGATTCCCGGGCGTATTTGCTCCGTCAGGGCCATCTGCATCAAATCACCAACGATGACACGCTCGTCAACATCCTGGTGAAAGGGGGGCAGCTCTCGGCCGAGGACGCCCGGCACCATAGCCGTCGCCACGTCGTGACCAACGTGGTCGGCGGGCCCAATCTCGGCGTCCAGACCGAGGTCCACAAGATCGCCGTCGAGGATGGCGACGTCTTGCTCCTCTGCTCCGACGGCCTGACCGAGCCCGTGGAAGACCCGGACATCGCCCAGGTCCTCGTCAAGCATCGCGAACCGGACTTCGCCTGTCGCCGGCTCGTCGAGCTCGCCCTGGCCGGGGGCGCCCGGACAACGTCACGGTCGTCGCCGCCCGGTATACCGTGAAATGAGCCAAGGTCGCGGGGCGCCGGGACGTCGGCGCCCCGTCTCCGACCTCACTTCTTGTCGTCGGCCAGGTACGAGTCGAACACCCGGACCTTGGCGAACTTCTCCTTGTTCTCCTCGACGAACTGGACGTGCCGGGGGTGCTTCAGGTACGTGGCGCCGTCTTCCTTCGTCTTGAAGACGATGTGGAGCGACACGTCGAAATCCTTCACGCTGACCGGCTCGGTCACGTCCTCGGCGATCGTCCCCACGGAGAACGACTCGACCCCCTCGTGCCCCGTCAGGTACTTCTGGCACGACGCCAGGAACGTCCCGCGGGACTCGGCCGAATGGTCCTTCAGCGTGAAGAAGACCATGTGGGCCTGGCGAGGCGCCGGCGCCGCCGCCGCCCCGGGACGGGCGAAGGCCGCGGCGAGGGGGACGGCGCAGGCGACCAGCAACAGGACGGACACAGCGGACCGGGTCGTCATCGGGGGTTCCTCCAGGAGCATCGTTCGACGGTCGGCCCGGACATCATGACCGGCCGGGGCCGGGCGGGCAAGACGCCTCGGGGCCGACGGTCACGGTCGGCCCGGCGTCGTGGCCCGGGCCATCTGCTCCATCATCTCGGCCTCGTCGATCCCCATCCAGCAATGCCCCTCGCCGGGGCCGTAGGCGATCGAGCCTCCGTACGGCGGCTCCGCCCGGGAGAGGAAGGCGTCGAGCCGGTGGACGGCCTCGTTGAGAAAATAATCATCCGACTCCCCGACCCAAACGTGAATCTTCCCTCGAAGCTTCGGGCCGAGCGTCGCCCAGTCGCGTTCCAGGATCATCCGGAGGTCATACTTCTTCCAATGCTCGGCGACCGCACGGTCGATCGCGCCGGTCTTCGGGTCCCAGAGCGGGACGGGCCGACCGTCGGCGCCTTTGGGGCCATAGGTGGCGTTCCACGCGCCCCATTGGCCGCCGGACATCGCCCAGGAATCGCCCAGGCCGAGCAGGTTTTCCATCCCGAGCTCATGCCTCATCGTGTATCGCACCGCGCCGCCCGGCTCCCTGGCCGCGGGGCGCTCGGCCCCGTTGGCATCCGTGTAGGCATTTTTGTCCTGGTAGATGTTCACGAGCTGGAATGAGCGGAAATCGACGCCGTCGGGGCAGGACGACCAGCAGCCGGCGAAATCCTCGGGGTAGAAGACCTGCAACGCCAGCGAGACCCAGCCGCCCGTCGAGCCGCCGTCCAGGACCCGCGACTTGCCGTCGCCGACCCCTCGGAATTTCGCCTCGACCGACGGGATCAGCTCGCGGGTCACCGCCTCGCCATACGGGCCGTGATTGGCCGAATCGACCTGGTACGGATCGCCCAGGGGGCCGGCGCCGTCGAGATGGAGGAAGACCATCCTCGGGGCGTCGTCGGCCATCCACGCCTTGCGGAAGGCCGATCCCTCGCGCATCCGGCCGAGCACCTCGGTATAGCGCGATCCATAGCCGCCGATGTGGACCCGGAGGGGATATTTGCGGTCCGGCTCCCGGTCGAAGTCGCGGGGCAGGATCACCCCGGCCCGGAGGAAGATCGGTCGGCCATGAAATCGGCTCAGCGCCCTGGATTCCAGCTTCACGAACTTGACGAGGTCCGTCTCCCTGGGCACGATCTCGGCGGGGACCTCTTCGGTCAGGCGGAGGCGGACCGTCCCGCCCTTCGCCGGGTCGAGCTGGATTTTCTCGACCGGGCCGAACAGGTCGCCGGGGGCGTTCGGGAGGTCCAGGTCCGGGTTCGAGTGGAACGCGGCCTGGGCGAAATACTCTCCGGGCGGGATCGCGGCGAGCGAGGCGACCGGGAAGCACCGGGCGGAGGCGTCGATCACGGCCACGGACCCGCTCTTCATCCCCCGGACATCGACGGCCAGCATCGGCGGCTCGCCTCGGCCCACCCGCCCCAGGGCCCGCCTCGGCTCGGGCCTCGCCGTCCGCCCCAGGACCACGAACAACCGCCCCGAGCGAGGAACCTCGATCCCCGGCCGGGCGAATTCCACGTCGAATCGCAGAGGGGGCGAATCCGCCAGGCCCGGCCCGGCCAGGACCAGCGGCAGGAGGGCGCCGAGCGGGGTCGTCTTGTTGAGGATCGCCATGATCGATCGGCCTCGTCCCTTTTCTCGGCGTCGTGTCCCCAGGAGGCCGGGCCATCGTAAGGAATCCGGCAGCCATCGCGAAAGGGAGGGCCGGACCTGGAACTCGGCGTCGGATCGATTTTCGCCGCGAATGTCGATCCGACGCCGAGTTCCTCCCCGACTCCAGGTCCCTGATCGGAGAATCCCGTGGACCGCTTGCCCCTGGCCGACGAGTTGCCGTATCGCTTCGAGCCGCCGAGGCTGCGGCCCTGGGTCGTGAGGGCCACCCGGCCCCTCCGCCGCCGGATGCTCCGCAAGGAGCATCGCGTCGAGAGGATCGAGGTCGAGGGGGTCGAGCGGCTCTCGCCCCTGCTGAAGACCGGCGACGGCGTCCTGATCGCGCCGAACCATTCGGACCGGGCCGATGGCCTGGTCCTCCTGGACCTGGCCGACCGCGTGGGCGTGCCGTTCTGTTCAATGGCCGCGCACCAGATCTTCCACGGGACGCGCCGGCTCCGGCACTGGCTGTTCCCCCGGCTGGGGATCTTCCCGGTCGATCGCGAGGGCTCGGACCTCTCGGCCGTGAAGGCGGCGGTGGAGGTGCTCTCGGCGGGCCGGAACCCCTTGCTCGTCTTCCCCGAGGGGGAGGTGTACCACCTGGCCGACCGCCTCACGCCGATCCGGGAAGGCGTGGCGTTCCTCGCCGCCTCGGCCGCGAAGAAGCTGGCCGAGGGGAAGACCTCGTGGATCGTCCCGGTCGGCCTGAAATATCGATTCCTCGATGGGTTCGACCCCCTGCCCGCCCTGAACGACCTGATGGACCGGCTCGAACGCCGGTTCACCTGGTGGAATGATCGGGAGAAATCGCTGGTCGAGCGGATCTATCGGTTCGCCGAGGGGATGCTCGCCCTGAAGGAGCTCGAATACCTCGGCTCGGCCCGGTCCGGGTGCCTCAAGGAGCGGATCGCGAGCCTGATGGCCTTCCTCCTCGACTCCCTGGAAGACCGCCTCTTCGGCCGCAAGAAGAGCGACGACCCGCCATCTCGCGTGAAGGAGATCCGCCGCCACTGCGTCGAGTGGCTGACTTCCAAGGACCTCTCCGACGCCGCGGCGCGGCAGCTCCGGCGCGACCTGAACGACGTGTTCGTGGCCGTCCAGCTCTTCAGCTATCCCGGCGACTACCTCCGCGAGAACCCGACGGTCGAACGGGCCGCCGAGGTCCTCATGAAGTTCGAGGAAGACGTCCTCGGCGCCGAGTTCGGCGTCCCCCGAGGCCCCCGCAGGGCCGTCCTCCGCGTGGGAGAGCCGATCGACGTCGGCGCCCGGCTCCACGACGGCAAGCTCAAGGCCGTGGTCGCTTCGGTGACCGAGGAACTCGAACGGCGAATCCAGGGGCTGCTCGACGCCATCGGCCCCGGGCGTTAAGACGGGTGTAGCTCTGGAACCTGGAGTTTTTGGGTGCCCCCGGTTCTTGAACCGGGGGCACCCTTTGGGAAGATCCAGGTTCCAGAGCTACACCCCGTTAAGACCTCGTCCCCGCCGTTTCCCCGATCGGCCTGGACATCGCCTCGCCCGTCCACGAAACTTCGCCATCATGGACGATCGGCGACGGGTCTCCGAATCCTCCGACGAGCTCCACGGCCCGGGCGGGCTACGAGGCGTGGGCGTCGTGCTACGACGACGACGGCAACCCCCTGATCGCGCTGGAGGGGGAGGCGGTCCGGGCCCGGTTCGGCCCGATCTCCGGAGACCTGGCGCTGGACCTGGGCTGCGGGACCGGGCGGCATTCCCTGGCCCTGGTCGAGGCCGGGGCACGGGTCGTGGCGATCGACCAGAGTCCGGCGATGATGGCCCTGGCGAGGCGGAAGCTCGATGGAGTGGCCTGGGCGAAGCTCGCCCTTCCCGGACGTCTGCCGATCGCCGACGGCCGGGTCGGGCTGATCGTGATGGGCCTGGTGGCCGAGCACCTGGCCGACCTCCGCCCGGTGGCGAGCGAAGCGGCGAGGGCGAGCCGGCCCGGGGCCAGGCTGGTGCTCTCGGCCCTCCACCCCGACCGCACCGCCGAGGGCCAGAGGGCCCGGTTCATCGACCCACAGACGGGAATCCGCCGGCCGATCGCCACGGTCCACCGCTCGAAGGACGACTACCGCCGGGAGATCGAGCCGGCCGGCTGGCGATTCGTCGAGGAAGCCGACCTGATCGTGACGAAGAAAGTCGCCGCCAGCTTTCCCAGGGCGGCCAAGTATGAAGGGCTGCCCCTGGGTTGGGTCATGAGCCTGGAACGCATCTCGTCGGGTGCATGAAATGCACCATCCTCGGTCCATGAGGGCCGAGGTTCAGCGGACGAGGATCGGGATCGTCACGCGCTTCCCGCCGAGGTCGCAAGTGAGCTCGCCGTCGATCCCCGTCCCTCCGCGGTAGGGGGCGGGTTCGGACTCGAAGCCGTCACCCTTGGCGAGAAGGGCGTAGGTCTTCACGCCTCCGGGGACGTTGGAGTTGAACCGGACGTCCGTGGGGGCGGGGGAGAGCGGGGCGGTGCGGTCGGGGTTGAGGAAGTAGGCGGCGAAGACCGTCGGCGGCCCGTTCTTGGATTTCGCCGGATCGGCGTTCGCCTTCACGACGAACTCGACGTGGCCGAGCCCGTCGGGGATCGGGAAGACGTTGCCCCCGTGGGGCGGGATCGGCTGGGGCGAGGTGCTCGGGGCGCCACCCCCGCAGCCCGCCAGGAAGAGGGCGAGCGGGGCGGCGAGGGAGATGCGGGACGTTCTGGAAAGCATCGGATCACTCATCGGAAGGAGGGGCCGGGCCGGGCGCATCCTCGCCGGCCCGGCCCCTTCAAGACAGACGGAAAATCGCCGTGTTCCGGGCGGACGCTCAGAAGTCGGTGGCGCCGATGATCTCGCCGAAGGCCCGGGTCGAAAGCTTCTGGTAGACGCCGAGCTGGCATCCCGGGTTGACCGTGAACACGTAGTTGTTCCAGGTCACGCCGTTGGGCGTGTTGCCGTGGTTGCTCGTGCCCGACTGGCCGAAGCTCCAGGAGCTCACGCCGTCCTTGACGAACTTGACCGAGCCGTCGCAGAAGGCGAAGTTCGCCCCGCCGGGGTGCTGGCTCGTGGCCACGGTCGGGAACCAGTAGTTCGACGAGTCGCCGAACAGGCCGGCGCCGGGGTGCCCGGGATACCCGGCTTGATGTTCAGCGGGTAGTAGGTGGCGAACTGGGTATCGTACCACCGGCCCGAGTTCCAGGAGTTGTCCGACACGCCGTACTGGGGGTCATACTTCAGGAGCTGGCCGTGGCTGTGCTCGCCGAAGATGAAGGTGTTGCTGGTGCCGTCGGTGATGTCGGCGATGCGGATGGCGCTGTCGTTGTAGATCACACCATTGTGCATGTCGCGCTCGCCGGCGCCGTTGGAGCTATTCAGGTAGGTGTTGTTGTAGCCGAAGCCGAACGTCCCGGCGCTGCCGGCGTAGCTGGAGAAGGCCTGGAGCCAGGTCCCCGGGGGCAGGGGGAAGAGCTGGTTGAAGCTCCAGCCGGGCGTCACGCCGCTGACCGTCGGCTGGATCCCGACCGGGACGTTGTTCGTGTCGCTCGGGCAGAGGAGCGAGGCGACCTGGACGCCCGAGATCGTGATGTTCTCGACGTTCGAGGAGGTCAGGTTGAAGTTCGTCGCGTTGTACATCGGCATCTGCTCGAAGTACGGCAGCATGCGGACGAAGCAGCTGAAGTTCTCGTAGTACTTGTTCGGCGGGTTGTAGAACTGGCCGCTGTAGGAGTTGCCCGGGAAGCAGCCGTTGGTGTCGTGGTAGTTCTGGGCGGCCAGGCCCATCTGCTTCAGGTTGTTGGTGCACTGGGCCCGGCGGGCGGCCTCTCTCGCGGCCTGGACGGCCGGCAGGAGCAGGGCGATCAGGACGCCGATGATGGCGATCACGACCAGCAGCTCGATCAGGGTGAAGCCTCGGCGCTTCGGGAGACTCGGGGCGTTCGGGGGCGTCGTCATGGGGGGCAGTTCCTCGGTTCGGAAGAGGGATCGATCGATCGGGCCCGTCGTCACGGACCTCGCGGGGGCACGTCGGATTCGGCGGGATGCCCCGAGGGGCCGATTCGGCGGCGGAGGGGTCGGGTCGCCCGACGATCTCGGCTCGGGCTGTCGGGCGTCGTCGTCGAGGCCGGCTGCGGAAGGGATCGATCGAGGCTCTACCGCCGGGGAGAGGTTCGGCGGCGGCGATGGACTTCGCCGGGCCGAGGAAGTTTAGCCGATCCCTCATGAATATTGCGTGAAATTCTCGTGAATCCGGCGTGAACCGCCGAACGACCGGATTCTCCTCCGTATCGTGGGCGGCTCCCCACGGCTCGACCCCTCGCCGCGAATCCGCCTCGCCGGGGCGATTGTAGTCATGCATCTTGATGATTCGATGAAGACTCGGGGAAGATCGTCGGAGGGTTCTCGGCCGCCTAGAACGATCGTAGAACACACTCCGGACCTCGAAGGCGCCACCTCGTGACCGTTCCCGACGACCTGCTCGCGCCCCGGCCCGGGGTCCGCATCCTCCGAGGCGGCCCGCCCGACCCGTCCGGCCGGTGCGTCCTCTACTGGATGCAACGGGCCCAGAGGGGCCGGGATAACCCCGCTTTGAACCTGGCCATCGAACTCGGAAATGCCCGGAAATTGCCGGTGGTCGCGGTCTTTGGCCTGTTCGCGGGGTATCCCGCCGCGCAGAGGAGGCACTTCCGGTTCCTGGTCGAGGGGTTGCCCGAGACGAGGGATGCTTTGATGGCCCGGGGGGTCCCCCTGGTCGTCCGGCTCGGCCCTCCGCCGGAGGTCGTCCGGGAGATCGTGGAGGAGGTCCGTCCGGCGGTCGTCGTGGGGGATGAAAATCCGTTACGAGTGCCGAGACTGTGGAGGGACGAGCTGGCCCGGGGCCTGGATGTGCCATTCGCGTGCGTGGATGCGGACGTGGTCGTCCCCTCCGACCTGTTCCCGAAGGAGGAATATGCGGCGAGGACCTTGAGGCCCAAGCTCCTCCGGGTCCGGGACGACTACGTGAAGCCGATCCCCAACCCCCGGAGCCGGACGCCCTGGCCCTCGGGCACCGAGCCGATGGGGGAGGCGGTCGAGGTCGATCCGTTGATGGCGAAATTGAAGGTGGGCGGGGTGGGCGAGGTCTCCGGCTATCGAGGGGGGACCGCCGAGGCGATGAGACGGCTCCGCCGGTTCCTCAAGGACCGGCTGCCGAGGTACTCGACCGAGAGGAACGAGCCCACGCCGTACCAGACGAGCGAACTCTCGGCCCACCTCCACTTCGGCCACATCTCTCCCACGACGATCGCCCTGGCCGTCCGGGACAGCGGCGAGGCGCCCGAGGACATCGACGTCTATCTCGAAGAACTGATCGTCCGCCGCGAGCTCGCCGTGAACTTCGCGGCGAGGAACCCGGACTACGACCGCCTGGAAGGCTGCCCGGCCTGGGCCCTGCAAACCCTGGCCAAACACCGAGGCGACCCCAGGCCGGGCGTCACCCCGGCCGACCGCCTCGATCGCGGGGAATCGGCCGACCCTTTGTGGAATGCGGCCCAGAACGAGATGGTCCTGACCGGCCGGATGCACAATTACTTGCGGATGTACTGGGCCAAGAGGCTCCTGGAGCTCACGCCCGACGCCGAAACGGCCTTCGCCCTGGCCGTCGAGTGGAATGACCGGTACGAGATGGACGGCCGGGACCCCAACGGCTACGCCGGGATCGCCTGGGCGATCGGGGGCCGGCACGACCGCCCCTGGCCCGAACGGCCGGTGTTCGGGACGGTCCGTTCGATGTCGGAGCGAAGCACGCCGAAAAAGTTCGACTCGGCGGCGTATATCGCCAGGGTTCGCAACCTGATGTAGGGTGCATGCAATGCACCAACCTTGCAGCGGCCCTCGGCCGCCCTCCGTTTCCCCTCTCCCTTCCCATCCGAGGGTCCGAGGGGAGAACAAGGAGGGCGGCCAATGGCCGCCGCATAATTGGTGCATTGCATGCACCCTACATCAGGTGCATTGCATGCACCCTACGAGACTCCGTGTTCCTTCAGCCGTTCTCGGAGGTCGTCCAGGCCCTGGAAGAGGATGGCGTGGAGGCCCAGGGCGTGGGCGGGCTCGACGTTCAGGGGCCGGTCGTCGATGAAGATCGCCCGTTCCCGGCGGCATCCGGCGATCCCCAGGGCGTTCAGGTAGATGTCCTCGTCGGGCTTCACCTGTCCGAGGTAGCAGGAGGTGAAGAACGCCCGGAAGGTGGAGGCGAGGTCGAACTTGACGACCCGGGCCTCGTGGAGCTCCCGGGACTCGTTGTTCAGGGTGAACAGGCGGTACTTGTCCGACTTCGCCAGGGAGCGGACCCACTCCAGGGTGTCGCCCAGGAGTTCGGACTGGGCCTTCATGAACTCCTGGAACGCCTCGGGGGGGAACGGCCGTTCGCGATGGAAGACGGCCTTCTTGACGTAGGAGTGCAGGCTCAGGCGGCCGGTTTCGAAGGCCGTCTTGAGCATCTCGTGGCGGGTCTGGAACTCGGGGAAGTCCAGGCCGAACTCGGCGGCGGCCTTCTTCCGGGAGGCGGTGTCCCAGCCGTTGGTCAGGAGGACCCCGCCCACGTCGAAGAACAGGGTCGGCGAGTCGGTCATCAGGGGTCCTCCGGCTCCGGGTCGTCGGGATTGAGGTAGGCCTCGGCTTCGAGGCCCTTGAGGTAGTCCAGGGCCTCGTCGATCGAGGGGACCGGGACGCCCGTCTCCCGGCCCGCCTCGTCGAGGTCCCTCAAGAGCACAAGATCCTCGAACGACTCGGACTCTTCAAGCGCCTTCTTCAACTTGGGAGGGATCGGCCGGTCGGGGCGGGCGAGCAGGTCCATGTGGTGCTCGACCAGCCACTGGGTCCGGGGGGTCAGGGTCCCCCGGAGCGCCTCGACCCCGGAGGCCACGTGGTCGTGGGGGTCGATCGCCTTGCCGACGTCGTGCAACAGGGCGGCCAGGAGGAATTCCTCGTCGTAGGGCCGCTCTCGGCGGGCCCGTTCGAAGACCTGGAGGCTGTGGTAGAGGGCGTCCCCCTCGGGATGCCACTTCGGGTTCTGCTTGACGGCGGCCAGGGGCTGGAGCCGCATCTTGTAGATGGCGAAGCGGTCGAGGTGGTCGGCCATCCGTCGCGGCTCCGGGGGATCGTCGGCGTCGGTGGGGCCCAGGTCCAGGGGGCGGCGCTCCTGGGCGAGTTCGCGGGCCTGGGCGAGGACCTCGTCATCGGAGGGGAGGTCGCCGGGCCGGACCGGGTGGCCCAGGACGGCGGCGGCCTTTCTCTTGGCGGTGTAAAACTCGGCCTCGGTCGGCCGGAGGGCCTCGAGGTCGCCGCCCTCGGGCAGGTCGGCGAGCAAGCGGCGGGCCGCCTCCCGGGCGATCTGCCGGCGGACCCGGTCATCGGCCCGGGGGGCCTGGAACCGCTTGCGGAACTTGTCGGGCTTCATCGGGGGGTGGCCCCGACGGCCGAAGCTTGGGCGTCTCGGAGCATCAGCGCGACGGTCCTTTCGACGGCGAACCGGGCGTCGTAGAGGGCCAGCGCGGCCTCGCCCAGGGCCAGCCGGGCGGCGGGGTCATCCAGAAGGGCGTCGGCCCTCCGGAGGAAGGCCGGGGCGTCCTCGGCCGGCACCAGGGCCACGGCGCCGGCCTCGGCCCAGATCGGCTCGGTCAGGGCCCCGCTCGTCGTCAGCATCGGCCGGCCGTGGGCCAGGCCCGCCATCGCGCTGCCCCGTCGCGAGCTGATGCCGTCGGGGAACGGCTGGATCATCAGGTCGCACGCCTGGAGATGGAAGGACGCCTGGGTCGGTTCGAGCCAGCCGGTGGCCTTGACCCGGGGGGCCAGGTCCGGGGCCCGGCGGAGGACCTCCTCCGCCACGGACACCCCGCCCTGGCCGACGAGCAAGGCCGAGCGATCGGGCCGACCGGCCAGGAGGCCCATCAGGGCCTCGATCAGCCTCCGGCGGAGCCATGCCGGGCCGAGCGACCCGAAGCCCCCGAGGACCGTCCCGCCCTCGACGCCCACGCTCCGCCGGATCGCCTCGACGGCCGCGGGCGACTCGACGACCGGCACGTTGCTGGGCACCGGCGCCCAGGAGATCGGCCGCCTCGGCCCCGTCTCCAGGCGCCGGAGCTTCCGCTTCCACGCCGGGATCGACACGTACGCCCGGGAGGCCGAGGCCAGGACGTTCCGGGCCATCCTCGTCTGGACGGCCGTCACCAGCCACCGCGTCGGCTTGTCGATCAGGGTCCACGGATAGGCGACTTCATGGAACATCGGCTGGATGCTGTCGCCGAGTTTCCTCCGACCGACCAGCCACCGGGAGAAACCCAGGTTCATCCCCTTGAACCCGAATTCGTTGGACACATACTGGACCGAGATCCGCCTCGGACCGGGGAACGCATCCAGCAACGCCGAGAGGCGGACAAGATCCGAGCGGCCCCAGCCTCCCGCCTCGCGATGGATCACCTCGCCGTCGGGGCCCCGGGAGGCCCCCTCGCGACCGCCCGTCCACACGTGGACTTCCTGGCCCGAGCGGGCCAGGGCCCCGGCCAAAAGCTGGCTGTAATCCGCCACGCCCCCATCCTCGGGCGGATAACGGCCGACGACGACATGCCACACGAGGAGAGACATCGCGAGGTTCGGGTCCGAAGGTAAGAGAGGCGAGAAGTCCGGGGAACCCGGACGGCTTTATCCTAAGAACGTCTCTCGGCGCCGGCAAGGCGCGGGGCACCCCGTCCGGGCCGTTTCCTCCTCGGAGGACGATTCTCCGGAAGAGTTCTGCGTGGCACGGGTTCCGTCTTCGGAACCCCGGGGAAAGGGCCGGCCCCGCCGCCCCCCCAGGACCAATCGGTCCTCGGTTCGGGACGGGCCACCTCGCTCGCCTGCGGATTCTCTAGAAACATGACCACGACCACCATCAAGGGAAACGGAACGCCCAGGGGTTTTGTGACGGCCTTCCCGCCCCGTGAGGTCCATCCGAGACGCCGCGAACCGACGAGGACCCAACCCCCGGGCCTCTCCCAGTCCACTCAACCCCCGCAAAGGAACTCGGTGATCGACATCACGGCCCCCGAGGCCACGAACTCGCCGAATTGGTCCGCCTCGGCCTCCCGGTCGATCGCCCGGACGGCGTCGGCGACCACGACCACCTTCTGGCCCCGATGCAACAGCCCCATCACGGCGCACCGGACGCAATAATCGGTCGCCACGCCATAGACGACGAACGTCGGGCGGTCCCGGCCATAGCGAGCGACGACCCGGTCGGCGTCGGGCCGGGAGAACAGGTCGTACCGGGTCTTCTCCAGGGTCAGATGGGCGGGCAGGCTCGGCCCCGGGTCCTCGAACGGCCGGTCGGGGCCGAGGACCATCCCGCCGGGCCAGGCCGTCTCCGCGACCCTCTCCTGACCCGGAGTCCCCACCAGGCAATGCGGGGGGAACGGCTCGGGGTCCGCCTCGTCGAGCGAATGGGCGCAGGCCGAGGCCAGGATCGGGATGCCCCTGGTCCGGGCGAACCGCGTCAGACGCCCCAGATTCCCCAGGATGCCGTCGGAGCCCGGGACGAACAAGGCCCCGGACGGCTCCAGGAAGTCGCGCTGGGTGTCGATGTCCACGAACACGAGTGGGCCGTCGAGCATGAAAAGACCCCGGGACGGTCGGTTTCGGAGCAGCGGGGCGAGGCCCCCTCCCCCGGCCCCATGATGCCGGGAGAGGGCCCGCGGCGGCAAGGCCGCCCTCGGACCGGGAGGGACGACCGGGTCTCGCCCTCGATTCCGGGAGGCCGGAATGGCCGGGCCCGGGATCGGGGCCGTCCCACGACGCGGGACCCTGTTCCCGGATCATCGCGAGCGAGGCCCCCCCACGATCACCCAATCCGTCGGCCGCGACGTCTTCATGGCCAACTTCATGAAATGAACGCACCACATCTTGTAATTTTGTGGATGAATCGCGACCGTGCGCCATGTCGCGCCCGGCGCGTGAATCGGCCCGATCACGCCGCGGGACGGCTCGCCGCATCTGTCGATGAAACCGGGGTTTGCGATTTTTGACAATAAAAATTTTGTCATGATGACCCGTCTCCGCGCACGAGTGACTGCGCACACGAATTCCCTGCAATTTCCGCCGTTTTCGCGATTTTGCGGCGAAATGTGTAGTCAACTTCCTGCCGGGTGTCCCTCGCAGCGCCCTGATTGATCCAAGATCTGATTGTAAAACCACATTTTATCGAAATAGGTCCTGTCGAAGACCTCGGGGCCTCGCGAATCGAAGACCCCGGCGGGGTGAACGGCGGAGGAAGTCGGCCTGACCTCGGCGGGGAACTATTTATGATTTTGCGTTCATAAATCCTGGCAGAATCCGGACCGACGCCCTTCCCCACATTCTAGGAGATAGGTTGTGTGGAAACGACGCGTCCTCCCGGATTTCACATTCAGCCTATATTGCTCATTTACCCCATAATTCCGAGACCGCCGGCCGGGCGGGGCCAATCGTGGAATCGCGAGGGCCGACCGCCAAACTCGCTCCAGATGGACTTGACGGCCCCGCGGGGATCGTTAGGATAGGCGTTTCGACCCGAGCGGCGGCGACCCTGATTCGTTGCGCGCACGGAGGCAGGATTCCTTCCGTCCGTTAGGTGGTCCCACGGCGATGAACTGTTTCCAGGCGAAGGCGGGGCAAATCGCCCCCCAGTGGTTCGTGATCGACGCGTCCGATCAAGTCGTGGGACGGCTCGCCGCCCAGATCGCGCCGATCTTGATGGGCAAGCACCGCCCGACGTACACCCCGCACATCGACACCGGCGACTTCGTGATCGTCACGAACGTTGATAAGGTCGTCTTCACGGGGAACAAGTGGCGGCAGAAGTCGTACCAGCGCTACAGCGGCCACCCCGGCGGCCAGAAGGAAGAGGCCGCGTGGAAGCTGTTCCAGCGCCGGCCGGCGCGGATCCTGGAGCTGGCCATCCTGCGGATGATGCCGAAGAACAAGATCGGCCGCCACATGATGGCGAAGCTGAAGCTGTACGTGGGCAACCAGCACCCGCACCAGGCGCAGGCCCCCACGCCGCTTGAAGCCATGTCGGGCCGCCCGGCCGCCTCGGGCCTGATCCTCGCCCCGCCGAGGGTCGTCAACCCGCCGAAGCGGAAGGAAAAGGCCAAGGCGAAGCCCGCCGAGGCCCCCGAGACGACCGCGCCGGCCCCGACCGAGGCCGAGCACCAGCTCCCCGCCCCCGGCCCGGCCGACGAGCCGCAGCTGCCGGCGCCCGAGGCGTCGGCCCCGGCGGCCGAAGCCGCCCCGGCCGGCGAATCGGCCCCGGCCGCCCCGCCCGAGCCGGCCCCGGCCGAGCCCGAGGCCCCGGCCTCCGAGACACCTCCGCCCACCTCGGCCTGAACCCCGACCCGGACGCCCCGAACGCCTTCATTTCCCGAGGATTGAGACACCGCCATGGCCACGGCCGAGAAGACGTACATCTGGGGCACCGGCCGCCGCAAGACGGCCGTCGCCCGAGTCCGCATCCGGGAGGGGACCGGCCAGTTCCTGGTCAACCACCTCGAAGCCGACGCCTACTTCCTCGTCGAGACCGAGCGCAACGCCATCCGAGGCCCCTTGCTCGCCACCGAGATGGCCGGCCGGGTGGACGTGTGGGTCAACGTCGTCGGCAGCGGCAAGAGCAGCCAGTCCGGGGCCGTCCTGATGGGCCTCGCCCGGGCCCTGAAGGAATTCCGACCCGACCTGGAGCCGGCCCTCCGCCAGGGCGAGTTCCTCACCCGAGACCCGAGGATGGTCGAGCGGAAGAAGTACGGCCACAAGAAGGCCCGCCGCAGCTTCCAGTTCAGCAAGCGCTGAGCCAGCCCGGACCATCGGGCGGACGACCTCCCACAACCACGGCCGGGACGCGCCTCCGAGCGCGATCCCGCCGTGGTTTTTCGTTGGCGGTCGCCGCGATTTCCGGGGAGAATCTCCGAGAAGGACGCCGGGCTCGAATCGTTCGGGGAGAGCGGCCATGAACACCGAGGACCCGGCCGCCAGCGACCTGGGCGCGCTCGTCGACGCGGAGCTCGAACCGGGCGAGCGGGTCATCTGGTCCGGCCAGCCGATCCCGTCCCGCTACGCGCGGATGACCCTGCCGATCGTCCTGTTCGGCATCCCGTGGACGGCCTTCGCGCTGTTCTGGATGGCCGGGGCCAGCGGCTTCAAGGTCCCCGACTTCTCCAAGGGTTTCGACGTCTTCCCCCTCTTCGGCATCCCCTTCGTCCTGATCGGCTTCGGCCTGCTCTCCTCGCCGTTCTGGACGGGTCGCAAGGCCCGACGCACCGCCTACGTCCTCACCGACCGCCGGGCCTTCACGCTCGACGGCCACGCCTGGCGAGGGTTCACCGTCCGCTCGTTCGCCCCCGGGCGCCTGACCGACCTCAAGAGGACCCAGTACCCCGACGGCTCGGGCAACCTGATCTTCGCCCGGCAATATCGGGCCGATAGCGACGGGGCCCAGCACTCCACGGAAGTGGGCTTCTTCGCGATCCACGACGTCAAACACGTCGAATCCTTGATCCGAGACCTCGTGAATCGGTCCAGGATTTCGGACGACTAGCCCGGCCAGGCCACAGGACCCAACCGGCCGAATCCCGCCCCTCGGTTTTCCGCGGACATTCGGCGCTCGCGCGCGAGGATCGGGGCATGGGCATTCCGATGGACTCGAAACCCGGGAGGACGAGGCCGACGGAGGCCCGGCGGATGGCCGTCGGCCTGGCCGTGTTCTCCGGGTTGTTTCTGACGACCTCCGCACTGGTTCGAGGCGATCGACCGCCCTCGGCCGTGATCAAGGGAAGCCTGGTGGGCGTCCTCAGCGTCGCGAGCTGGTCCCTCTATCGTCGCCTGAGTCGTCAGGACGACGGCCTTGTGTTCGCCATGGGGATCGCCTTCGGCGCGGCGGGGTCGTCGCGGCCCGATTTCCCCCTCGCGGCGATCCTCCTGATCGGGCTCGTGGTCCAGTTGCCCCTGGCCATCGTCTGCGGGCTCTGGACGAGGGCCCGCTCGCCAATTCCATCCACGGAACCATCCGATTCGCCGCTGTATGACTCCGAGACCGACGGCCCATGAAGCGAAGAGGGGTCGGCGGCCACTCGCGCGGCCGCCGATCCGAACATCCACTTGTAATCATGAATCAGAACCCGACGCCCACCTTCTCCATCGCCGGCTTGAGGGCCTCCTGGACCTCGCCGACGGACTCCTTGGCGGCGTCGGCGACCTGGTCGAGGGTCATCCCCATCGCCTGGGAGCCGAGCTTGAGGGCGAGGTAGTCCTCGGCGATCCCGAGGAGGGCGTCGGGGATGCCCAGGCCCTTGCTGCCGACGATCCGGACCATCGGCGCGACCGAGGCCACGCCCGCCGCCACGATGGCGCCGAGGGCCGCCCCGGTGTTGCCGTCCTCGCCGTCCTCGATCATGCTCTCGCGGGCCACCCACGCGCCGGCCAGGGTGTGGGGGATCAAAAGCATGGGCCGGAACCGGGCGGGGAAGACGCCGACCTTGTCCAGGACCATCTCCCCCAGGGCCCCGAGGACCCAGTTCCGGGCCGTCGGGCTGTTCTGGCGAGTCTTCAGGAACGCCGGCCCCAGGGCGATCTTGAGCCCGCTGAGGGCCGCCAGGGTCATCGCTTTTTCGAACGCCTTGGTCTTCTCGGGCATGGCTGAACTCCTCCCCGGCCCGGGACGCGCCGGGCCGCTCGATCGCCGGCCGCGCCCTCGGCGCGGCCCCCGGAATCCCCCATGCAACCCCAGGGCCGATCGCGAGACGGCGTTGAGTTCCCGAAGCTTTCCGATGCCGGTGGGGCGATGGCGGCATTGTAAGCCCGATGCCTCATCCGGCGGCACTTCGCCGCCGGGGCCTTCGGTCGCGAGCGATCCTTCGACGAGAGCAAGCGAAGATCCACGCCTTGAGGATGGCGATTCCGCCCAACTCGGTCGGGCCCAGGACCTTGACACCCTCTTCCACGCGACAGATCGCCAGGACAGCTTCCAGGAACGGGGTCCCCTCGTCGAGGACGACGAGCCGGGACAGGTCGCGCAGCTCCGAGGTCGAGAGGGCGTCCTGCACCCGTCCGGCGATGAATCGCAGGGCCTCGGCGTCATCGGAGCGGAGCCACGAAGCCGCCATCACGAGGTCCCACCCCTCCGGTGCATCCTCGCGGACGAACGCCCCGAAGAGATCGAAGGGCCCCTGATCCCTGGCGAGCCCGGCCAGGACCTCGGCGAGTTTCTCGGATGGGATGGTCATAGCGCCCTCAGGAGAAGGTCCGCCGCTCGGATCATCTGATCGGCCTCGTCCCGCGTCGCCGCAACCGTCGGGGAATATCGGGATTCCGGGTCCCATTTCGCGACGGTGGACCACTCCGCGAGGTACTTCCGCTTGATCGTCTCCTCGTGGCCGCAGAGGTGGAGGAGGACGTCCGGCTTGTGCGTCTTGAAGCTTTGATAGGGCTCGAACTCCCTCCGAGTTTCCGGGTTCGAGGCGATCCCCTCAACGCCGTCAAGACCCGAAAACCGGATGGCCGGCCCCTCACCCCGGCGCCGGCGGCCTGGGTCGCCTCTCGGGCTTGCGGAAGACGAGGAAATAGGAGTGGTTCTTCCTCGCGTGGACCTGCTTGACGACCCGGCTGACACCCGGCCGGTTCACCCTCACCACCACGAAGAGGTCTTCGACGAGGAAGCTCCCGTCTTTCACCAATTCGTTGATGATCTCGACGTGGGTGAGCCTCTGGCGGTTGGCGCAGACCTCGTCGGCGCATTTGACCACGTAGATCCCGCCCGGCTTGAGGACTCGGAGGGCCTCCTGGGCCGCGGCGAAATAGAGGTCGAGCACGGCCTCGTGGTATTTCCTGGGCGTGCCGTTGCCCGAGCCGTTGTTGCGGTAATAGCCCTCGAAATTCTGGTGATTCGCGTGGGCCGAGCCCCCGGGGGTGTGCATGTACGGCGGGTCGAAGACCACGCAGTCGATCGAGGCCTCGTCATAGGGCAGCGATCGGCAATCGGTGCCGGTCTTCAGGTCGGTGGGGAGGACGCGATAGAGCCCCTCGGGCACGGCCTTCCAGAAGACGCCCCGGCCGAAGGTGACGTCGGCGACGAGCCCTCCGGGCGGGACGTACAGGGCGAGGACCTGGGGGAACACGGCGTCGTTGGTGTCGCGATAGGCGGAGAAGACCAGGTCGTTGGTGGGGGAGCCGGCGGGGGATTTCCGCCTCGGCCGGGCGGGGTTCATCCTCGGAATTCCTTCCGGAACTGGTCCAGGTTGGCCCTCCGGCCCAGGAGGACGATCGAATCCCCGGGGGCGAACGGGGTGTCGCCCGAGGGGGGGAACTCGACCCGGCCGTCGGCCCTCTTGATGGCCATGACGATCACCCCGGTCTTCCGGCCGACGTCGGCGTCGCGGAGCGATCGGCCGGAGAACGGGCCCGAGGCCGTCACGGCGACCTCGTCCATCTCGATCGCCAGGCTCGACCGATGCGTCACGAGTTCGATGAACTCGACGGCCGACGGGTTGGTGAGGATCGAGACGATCCGATGGGCGCCGATGGCCGCGGGCAGGACGACCTGGTTGGCCCCGGCCTGGCGGAGCTTCTTCTGGGTGGTCGCGCGCTCGGCCCGCGCCACGATCCCCAGCTTCGGGTTCCTCTGGCGGGCCGTCAGGGTGATGAAGACGTTGGCGGCGTCGTTGGGCATGGCGGCCACGAGCGATCTGGCGCGATCGACGCCGGCGCGTTCCAGGACGTCCTCCTCGGTGGCGTCCCCCTGGACGAACAGCCAGCCTCGGGCCTCGGCCTCGGCGACCTTCTCGGCGGACAGGTCGATCACGACGAACCGATGGCCGCCGTGGGCGAGCTCCTCGGCCACGAGCTGGCCCATCCGGCCGAGGCCGACGACGATGATATGGCCGTCCAGGGTGTCGATGGTTCGCCTCACGCGATGGTGGCCGACGAGGCGGCGGAATTCCTCCTCGGTGACCAGCCGGAGGAAGCCGCCGACGGTGTAGCCGGTGGCGACGAGGCCCAGGGCGATCACCGCCGAGGTGTGGAGCCGCAAGGCCGTCGTGTCGATCGGCCGGACGTCGCCGAACCCGACCGTGGAGATCGTGATGACCACCATATACAGGGCGTCGCCCACGGGCCAGCCCATCGCGACGTATCCGGCCGCGCCGAAGACGATCACCGCGAGCAGGGCGAGCAGGCCGACGACGATCGAGCGGATCGCCCGTCGCCGGGAGGCGTCGTCCGGGTCGGGCCTGGGGATCGGGCGATCGGGCATCGGCGGGGCTCGGAACCGCGGGGGGTCAGACGGCCCGGTCCGCCGCGACGGGCGACTCGTCTTCCGAACGGATCACCGAGGGGTCCGGGAGGGGTCGGCCATTCGCGCGGAAGGCGTCGATCAGCCCGTCCAGGGCCTCCCGGCCGTTCCTCGCCGCCTCCTCATACGTCTCCCCGTGGGTCTGCGGCCAGTCCTCCCCGGTCAACTCGGGGAAACACACCAGGAAGAGCCGATCTTCCTCGGACCACCGAATGAGCATGCTGTAGGGAATCATCATCCACCTCGAACGATCCGGAGGGCCCGACGCACCAGCTTTTCTTGATAGCGTTTCGCGTCGTCGCCGTCGTTGCCGGAGATCGTGAACGGCCTGCCGATCGCGGGGTGATACCAGTTCCCGTGACTGCCCTTGCCGGGGGTCTACGAGAACCCCGCCCCCCGCAATTCCGACTTCAGCTCGCGGATCGTCTTCGGCATGGCTCGCGGTCATCCCCGGCCGCGGACCCTCTGGTTGAAGGCGACGGCCAGGACGATGATGGTGCCGAGCACCAGGCCCTCGATCTGGGTCGGGTCGATCCATTTGACGATCAGCCCGGTCCCCTTGATGACGATCTGGATCAGGCAGAGGCCGAGGACCGTCCCCCGGACCGATCCCACGCCGCCGGAGAGGCTGCACCCGCCGACGACCGCCGCGGTGATCGCCATGAGCTCGTAGGAGACGCCCATCGTCCCCTTGCCCTGGCCGTCGTCCCCGGCGAACAGGAGGCCGCCGAGGGCCGAGAGCATCCCGGAGAGGCCGTAGGCGATCATCTTCAGCCGGACCGTCGGCAGGCCGCTGAGCCGGGCCGCCGCCTCGTTGCCGCCGAGGGCATAAAGGTGACGCCCCAGGACCGTCGCCCCCATCATCACGCTCACCACCAGGGCCACCGCCAGGAAGATCGGCACGGTGTAGAGCCAGTCCTTGCCGGAGACCCGGAACCACTCGAAATTCATGTTCACGGACTGATTTTTGCTGACGACGATCGCCACGCTCCGCAGGCCGGCCATGGTGGCCAGGGTGGCGATGAAGGGGGGGAGGCGGAACCCGGCGATGAACAGGGCGTGGAGCAGGCCGATGGCCGCGCCCATCGCCAGGGTCAGGACGACGGCCCCGGCGATGACCCACGGGGAGATCGGCCCGCCCGAGCGGGCCGCGCCGGGGAGCCACTCCGTCATGAGCTTCCCCGCCACCACCGCCGACAGCGCCACGACCGAGCCGACGGACAGGTCGATCCCCCCGGCGACGATCACCACGGTCGCCCCCACGGCCAGGACCCCGTAGAGCGCCACGGTGTGGAGGACGTTCGAGAGGTTCTCCATCTTGAAGAACGAGTGGGGCGGCCCCTGGAGCTGATAGATCCCGCCCAGGACGGCGGCGATGGCCACCAGCAAGCTCAGTTCCGGGGCCCGGAGGGCGGCGACCAGGGGGTTGGGCCCGCCGCCCTCGCCTCGTCTCGGGGCGTCGCTCATGAGGACCTCAGCCCCTTGCTCTTGAGCCACGACTTCATCTCTTCGATGGTGATCACGCCCTCGCCCTTGACCGGCGAATCCGCCTTGGGGACGATCACGCGGACCTTGGTGTCGAGGCTCTTGCCGTCGGGGAGGACTTCCTTGACGGTCTTGTCGTCCTTCCGGATCAGGGCCTTCAGGAGCTTCACGCCCTGGAAGCCCATCTCGTAGGGGTTCTGGCAGACGGAGGCGTCGATGTGCCCCTTCTCCAGCTCGCCGACGGCCGCCTCGTCGAGGTCGAAGGTGACGATCGTGGTCCTCTCGCGGACGCCCGACGATTTGGAGACCTCCTCGGCGATCGGCTGGGCGTTGTAGGACCAGAGGCCGAGGAAGAGGCCGAGGTCGGGGTACTTCGTCAGGGCGGTCTGGACGTTCACGCGGGCCCGGGCGTGGTCGCTGTTGTCTTCGAGGGTCTCCAGGTCCTGGAACGCGGGGCCGGCGCCCTGGAAGAAGCCCTGCTTCCGCTCCCGGGCATTGGCGGCGGCCGACGTGCCGACGAACACCGCGACCTTGCCGCCCTGGGGCCGGAGCGTCGCGGCGGCCTTGCCGGCGACCTCGCCGGCCTTGACGTTGTTGGTGCCGATGTAGCCCGATCGGGCGTCGGCCGAATTCGGCTCGATGTCCGAGTCGATGGTGATCACGACCTTGCCGGCTTTCTGGAGCGCCTTCATCGCGTCGGCCACCCCGGGCGCCTCGGCCTCGATCACCGAGACGGCCACGCCCTGGACGTCCAGGCTCAGGGCCTCGCGGAGGCGGTCGATCTGCCCCCGGGTCGTGCCCTCGTTCCGCCTCATCTCGACCTGGACGCCGAACTCCTTGCCGCCGTCTTGCATCCCTTTCTCGACGGCGTTCCACCAGTCGGCGTTGCTGTTGGTGACGAACAGGAGCTTGATCGGGCCGGTCCCCGGGGAGCCGGAGCCGGTCGTCGACGACGTCGAGCCGCCCGAGGAGCCCGCGTCCTTCGTGCCCTCCGAACAGCCGACCGCGAGGACGGGGGCCAGCGCCACCGCCACCCCCCAGAAGAGCCGCCTGAGACCGAGCCGATTCACGGAGCCGTCCCCCGTCGCGAGAGGTGGGCACGCGACCTCCTCGGAGGGCGGTCGCGGCCGGAGAGGGGCCCGGCGGCCTCGCGGAAGCCGGGCCGTCCCGATGGGTTTGGCCGTATCTTAACCGGCCCGAGGGTCGAAAGAAACATGCCCGAGCCGACGAGGGTGCAGCTCCCGAATCCGGAGGATTTCGGGTGCCCCCGGTTCGAGAACCGGGGGCACCCTGCAGTTCCGGGTTCCAGAGCTATACCGAGCCGACGGCTTTTCGCGTCACTTCGGCGCCTTCGTGAGGAACGCCATGAGGTCGCGCATCCTCGCCTCGCCGATCGCCCCGGGCAGGCCGACCGGCATGATCGACGTGGCCGAGGGGCGGATCTCCTCGACCTCGGACCGGGGAATGACCGTCGCCTTCGCGTCGGCCCCGAGGACCCGGATCGCGTCCTTCCCCTCGGCCCGGACCACCCCGGCGAGCACCCGCCCGTCCTTGGTCGAGACCGTGAACGGGACGTAATCCGGGTTGATCGTGGCGCTGGGCTCGGCGATGTCGCGATAGACCGAGGCGGCGTCCTTGTGGACGAGGTTGCTCAGGTCCGGGCCGACCTGCCCGCCCTTCCCTCGGATCGCGTGGCAGGTCGAGCACTTGGCCTCTTCCGAGTAGAACACCGCCTCGCCCCGGGTCGCGTCGCCGCCGGCGACCTCCTTCGGCACCGGGGCGGGGGCCGACGACTCCGGAGGGGCCGGAGGGGCCCAGGGGACCGAGAATCGCGCCGAGGGGACCGGCCTCTCGGTCGGGTCGTCGGCCATCACGTAGGTCGCGTGGAGCGACAGGGGCTTGCCCGCCTTCCCGGTGCGGACCGTCACGAAGAGTTCCATCGGCTCGCCGTTGGTCTCGTTCCCCAGATCGACCGATCCCGACGACGACGATCCCGAGGCCCCTCCGAGGCTGGCGTCCTCGATCGCCGCGTCGGCCCGGAGGCGGAGCGTTGCGTTCCCTTTCGGCAGGGCGAGATAGCCCTTGAGGGTGAGCCTCCCCGGCGTCTTCAGGAGTTCGAGCGACCTCTCGTGCTCGGCCGAACCGGCGGCCACCCGGCGGACGACCCAGGGGTCGAGGTGGGGCCACCAGCCCGACCATCGCGGCTTCGCCCCCTCGGTGCCGTCGTCCCAGGAGACCTCCAGGCCGGAGAGGTCGAACGCGACGTCGGCGTCTTCCCCGGGGCCCTTCGATCCCTCGGTGTGGACGTTCGGCACGGTCACGGCATACGAGGCGCGGAACGGGATGGGATCGGTCCCCAGGACGAGCGTCCGGCCGTCGTCGGCGAGCGTCGCGGAGGCGACCTTCAACGTCCCCTTCGCCGCGGCCTGCTGGGCCTCGACCGCCTTGTACGGCGGGCGGATCGTCTCGAAGCGGTCGCCGGCCCGGACGAACGTGCCGTAGGGGATCGTCGCGCCGACGATCTTCTCGGCCGCCCTCGGGTGGATCGGCCGGTCGAAAGCGACCTTCGCTTCGAGGGGGCCGGTGGGCCAGGCGATCACCGGCCTCGGGCTTCCGCGATACGAGATCTTGAACAGGTCGCCCGGCCCGCTGGGCCCGGTGCCCCAGTCGGGCTGGCCGCCGTGGGCACTCAGGTAGAGGTCCCCGGAGGGGGAGATCGCGACGTCGGAGACCATCCGATCGACGCAGGCGAAGACGTTCGGCCGGCCGACGTAGCCGCCCGGGACCTTGACCAGATCGACCCGCCAGACCTTCCCCCGCGAGAACCCGGCCACGATCGCCGAGCCCTCCCAGGCCTCCGGGCCAAACCGCTGCCAGCCGGGTCGGGCCTCGTCGAAGACCATCCCGCAGGCCGATTGGTGCTGGGGGGAGAACTCGGCCACGGGCGGCTCGTCGCGGCTGTCCTTCAAGAAGCGTTCATGCTTCGGGGGCCATCCGTAGTGGCGCCCCTTCTCGATCAGGTTCAGCTCGTCGAGCGGGTTCGCGCCGGGGAGCCAGGTCTCGCCCTCCTGGTCGGTCGCGAAGAGGTCGCCCTGCCGGTTGAACTTCAGGGCGTAGGCGAAGCGGATGCCGCCGGCGAAGACCTCGCGAGACTTGCGGTCGGGCGCGACCTTGAGGATCGCGCCCAGCTCGCTCTTCGGGTCGTAATGCGACTTGCCGTCCTTCTCCAGGTAGGGATTCGAGTAGTCGGCGCAGCCGATGGCGACGAACAGGTTGTTCTGGGGGTCGAGGGCGATCCCCATCGCATCGACCAGGCCGCTGCCGCTGGGGATGTTCGGCCAGCCCGTGGCGACGACCTCCTCGCGATCGGCCTTGCCGTCCTTGTCGGCGTCGATCAGGAGAGAGACCTTGAGGTGGGACGACACGTAGAGCCCCTCCGGCGCCCAGATGGCCTGGATCGGCGAAATCAGCGTGTTCTTGTCCCAGAACATCTCGGCCGTGTCTTCGAGTCCGTCGCCGTCGGTATCAACAAGACGGCGGATCTTGCCGTCATAGCCCACGGCGAACAGGCGGCCGTCGGGGGCGAAGGCCAGGCCGTTGACGTTCGTGAGGTTCAAGGGGAGCCGTCGGGCCGAGAACCCCGGCGAGAGGACGTGGACCGTCGGCTCGTCGGCCGGGAGGGCCATCGCGGGAAGGACGAGGAGGGCGAGCGAAACCGTCGCGAGGCGAGTGATCATGGCGGGACGTCCCCGGGTCCGGTCGGCAGAGGCGGCCCGGCCATCGTAGCTTCGGACGATCGGATCGGACAAGCGCCCGAAGGTCGGCCCCGCGTTTGCTCGCGAGATCCGGGCATGGCCACCACGAAGCGATCGAGAGCGACCCCCGAATCCCCGGCGCCGAAGGAGCCCCTGGACATCGACGAGGTGTTCGCGAGGCTCCGTCGGGCCGTCGCGGACGTGCCGAAAGCGGCGATGTTCGACCTCCGCGACCGGGGATTCTCGTCGCCGTTCGAGCAGCTCGTCGGCAGCCTGATCTCGGCCCGGACCCGCGACGAGACGACGATGACCGTCTGCCTCCGCCTCTTCGCTCGCGCCCGGACGCCGGCCGAGATGCTCACCCTGGACGAATCGGAGCTCGCCAGCCTGGTCCGCCCGGCCACGTTCCCCGAGGCCAAGGCGCGCGACATCCTCGCGTTCTCGCGATCGATCGTGGACGACCTGGGCGGGGACGTGCCGGACACGCTCGAAGGGCTGACCGCGTTCCGAGGCGTCGGCCCGAAGGTCGCCGCGCTGACCCTGGCCGTCGGGTTCGGCCGGCCGGCCATCGCGGTGGACATCCACGTCCACCGGATCGTCAACCGATGGGGCTATGTCCACACCTCCACCCCCGAGAAGACTGCGGACGCCCTGGCGAAGCTCCTGCCCGAGCGATACTGGATCGAGATCAACGAACGGCTCGTCCCGTTCGGCAAGTGGACGTGCACGGCGGCCCGGCCCAGGTGCTCGACGTGCCCGCTGCTCGCGATGTGCCAGCAGGTGGGCGTGACGGACCCTCGATGAATCATCGCCGGGATGCCGGGTTCTCGTAGGGCAGGCCTCGGCCTGCCGTCCCTGCCCGTCGGCAGGCCGAGGCCTGCCCTACGAGAACCGGCGTCATCGCGTCTCCAAAGTGCCCATCGCCTTCAGGAGCACACCGCCGCCGGTCCTGTCGGGCGTGGCCCCCTTCTTCAACTCGCCCCCCTGCCCTTCGGCGCCGACCCGGACGTAACTCTCGAACGGCTTGCCGGTGAAGCAGGATTCGCCCAGGGTCGCGGCCAGGCGTCCGCCCTCGACGACGAACATCGGGGCGCCTTTCGGATCGGTCGTGGTGTAACACAGGCCGCCGAGGACCTCGGTCGATCCGCCCCCGGCCGTCTTCACCAGGATCCCGCCCCGCTCGGTCTTGAACCCGAGGACCCAGAGTTGACCGCCGTCGTTCAGGACGTGCGTCCCCTCGTTCTCGACGTTGAATTGACGGGCCCACACGTTTTGCTCGCCGAATCGCCAGTCGGTGAACGGGTTCGAGCAGACGTCTTCGAGGAACAGGTCGCCCTTGCCGGTGAAGTGGCCGTTGACGTTGCAGCAGTCCTTGACGACGAGCGTCCGGGCCGAGGTGTTGTCGAGCATCGGCGTGGTCGAATAGCCGCCGCCGAACCTCTCGAAGACCACGACCGGCGCGGACCCCTCGCCGATCTCGAACGCGGGCCGCCCCTTCAGGTCGTCGGGGATCAACGTCGCCTCGCAACCGATCAGCCGGCGGACCGTCCCCCCGACGCGGACGGTCCGGCCGATCTTGTAGGCCCCGGGAGGGAAATAGATCGTGGATCGGCCCGAATCGACGGCCTTCTGGATCGCCTCGGAGTCGTCCTGATCGTCGTCGGGCTTCGCGCCGAAATGCGTGGGGCTGGCCCAGTCCTTCAGGGCATCCCAGGGGACTTCCGGCGTCTCCTTCACCGGGAGATTGGCGACCGAGGCCGAGGCGATCGGCGACGACGGGTGCGAGACGAATTCGGGGACGACGCGGCCCGGGTCGGGCCTCCGCGAGTTGGCCGAGTTGCGGATCGTCTCGGCGAACCCGACCGACGCGACGTTCCTTGCCAGCAAGAACCCCTCATTCAGCACCGCCGGCTTCGCCACCGACCCCCGGAGCGACCGGATCTCGGCGTCGATCAGGACGAGCACGCCGGCCCCTCCCGAGTTCACCACGGCCGGGACGAGCCCTCGCGTCTTGAGTCCTCGGAGGCTCACGCACTGCCCTTCATTCGCGAATCCGAATCGGTTTTGGTTCTCCAGTTCGAGATTTTCCAGCGTGATGCTGTCAACCACATGGGCCGTCCTCACGCCGAAGTCGAACCCGACGACCTTCACGTCCTTGATCAAGCAGGGGCCGTTCTCATCGGTGTACGCAAGGTCCAGGCCGACCTGGCCTTTCCCGTCACCCGAGCGGATCGTGACGTCCCGGACGCAGCCTTGATTGTTCGCCATGAACCGCAGGCCGATGGCGCCGGGGTTCTTCTTGCCGGTGTCGATGGTGAGGTCGCGGACGGCGTTGCGGAACCGCTGGGCGGGGGCCTGGCCGGTCCAGATCGTGGCTTTCGGGGCCATCGGGTCGTCGAAGCCGGGGCAGGCGTCGGGGATCTTCAAGATGGTCTTCTCGCGGGCCTGCCCCTGGAGGATCGTGTTCTTCTCCTCCCAGCCGCCGACGGTCCCATGCGGCCATTTCAGGGTGTCGGTGATCTTGTAAGTGCCGGCCGGAAGGTAGATGATGCGACCACCGTTGGGGAAGGCGTCCAGCGCCTTCTGGATCGCGGCGGTGTCGTCTCGGAGGCCGTCCCCCCTCGCGCCGAAATCCCTCACGTTGACCACGCCCGAATCCTTCGGGAAGATGAGGTCGGCCGATCGAGCGGGGTTCGGAAAGATCGCCAGCCAAACTGCGGCGAACACGGGCGCGAGGCGACGGCGGGCAAAGTTCTTCGTCACGGGAAGCCCCCGGATGGACGTTCGGCGAGGAGACGGCGGGCGGAGGTTCTCCCGGGGATTCTAACCGGACGGGGTGCTGCGATGGCGAGGAGTCTTCCGAAAGGCGGGGGTGAGACGGGCGGTGCGGCCGGCGGGTTCTTCCCCGGCTCGGACGTGGCGATCTCGGACTTACGGGCGCTGAAACGACGGTTCTCGAAGCGCTATCTCGGGCCGGGCGGGCCGACGACGGAGGCCCGGCCCACGCGGTTCGCCGCCTCGGCCGTCCTCGCCCCGTCGCCGACCGTCGGCGACGGCAACATCGTCGGCGTGGGAGTCGGCGAGAAGCTCTCCGAGGGCGGGCCGACCGGCGTCCCCGCCCTGACGTTCCTGGTCAAGGTGAAATATCCGCCCTCCCAGCTCTCCGCGAAGGGCCTGATCCCGCCGACCGTCGACGGCATCCCCACGGATGTCGTCGAGGTCGGCGTCCTCCGGCCGGTCGCCGCGAGGAAGAAGGCGGCGAAGGCGGCGGCCCCGGCCTCGTCGCCGCCGGACCCCAAGGTCCGCATCCGGCCCGCCGCCCCGGGCAGCTCGATCGGCTTCCGCGACCCGGGCGACGCCTTCGTGATGGCCGGGACGTTCGGCGCCCTCGTGGCCGACGACAAGGGCGTGTACATCCTGAGCAATAATCACGTTTTGGCCGACGAGAACCAGCTCGCGCTCGGCTCGCCGATCTTCCAGCCCGGGCTGCTCGACGGCGGCAATCCCACGAAGGACCAGGTCGCCACGCTGACCCGGTTCATCCCGATCGACACCTCGGCCGACAACAAGGTCGATTGCGCGATCGCCCAGGCGCTCAGGCCCGACCTCGTCACCAACGCGATCCTCCAGATCGGCGCCCCGACCGGCTCGGCCGAGGCCGCGTTCGACATGAACGTCCACAAGTTCGGCCGGACCAGCGGCTACACCGCCGGGCGGATCGCCAGCATCGACACCGACGTGACCATCCAGTACGAGGCCGGGCCCGTCTTCTTCGCCGGTCAGATCACGATCGACTCCCTGCCCGGGACGAAATCGTCCTCCCCGTTCAGCAAGGCCGGCGACTCGGGGTCGTTGATCGTCGAGCGCTCGACGGGCAAGGCCGTCGGCCTCCTGTTCGCCGGCTCCGACGCCCGGACGATCGCCAACCACATCGGCGACGTTTTGGAGGCCCTGGCCGTCCGCCTGGCGTGAATCGAGGAAGGCCGACGATCATGAACGACTCGCTCGAAGCGCTCCGCCAGGTCAAGGCGAGACATTCCAGGGCCCTGCTGGCGAGGCCGGGGGTCTCGGGCGTCGGCATCGAGCTCGACGATCGGGGCCAGCCGGCGTTGACGGTCCACCTCGACGCCGACCGCCCCGAGGCCCGCGACGGCCTCCCCGACGAGATCGAGGGGCATCCCGTCCGCTACCTCCGGACCGGGCCGTTCCGCGCACTCTGAGCCGACCCCGGAAGATTCACCACGAAGCCACAAAGGCCACGAAGGAAGACACAAAGGAGTCGGTGGATTCCAGTCCTCTTCGTGTCTTCCTTCGTGGCCTTTGTGGCTTCGTGGTGAATCTTCCGGGGTTTTCTCCAGGGCCGGTCGAGACCGCGTCCTTCGCCCGATCCCGGCCCCTCGGCCTGTCGATTCCAGGCCCGGTCTCGCGTTTCTCCGAGGGGCCGGACCGATCGCGTCGGCCCTCCGCCCGAGAATCCGACCCGAGGAGCCTCCGCCATGTCCCGAACCTGCCTCGCCGCCTGGTTCGTCGCCCTCGCCGCGAGCCGAGGCCAGGCTCAAGCCCTCCCCGAGAACCCGTTCGACTCCAACGTGAAGGTCGCCGTCTCGGCCGACAGGTGGGTCGTCCAGAGCGACGGCATCCCGACCCATCCCACCGGCGACTTCCCCAACGACACCAACCCCAACCGGATCACCAGGCAGTCGTACCGCTTCACGATCCCCCGCAAGCCGAAGAAGGCCGAGAAGACCACGCCCACGCCGTTCGGGCCGATCGGCGTGGCGATCAACGGCATCCCGTTCTACAATCCGTACAACGCCCAGGGGCGAGACGCCGTCCTCGGCCCGAACGCCGAGATCTTCGACTCCTGCTGCGGCCACCCCGACCCGATGGGCCGCTACCATTATCACAAGTACCCGGTCTGCGTGAAGTCCCCGTTCACCGACCCCAAGGGCCAGCACTCGCCGCTCCTCGGGTTCCTGTTCGACGGCTTCCCCCTCTACGGCCCGAACGGCACCGACGGCCAGCCGCCCAAAGACCTGGACGAATGCAACGGCCACGAGGACGCCGATCGCGGCTACCACTACCACGTCACGGCCAAATATCCCTACTTGATCGGGGCCTACCGAGGCACGCCTGACGCCTCGAACATCGACCGACCCCGCTTCCCCGGCCGCAACGGCCCGTTCCAGATGGGCCCCGGAGGCCGTCCGCCGCTCCCGCCGATCATGAAGGCCCTCGACAAGGACGGGGACGGCCAGCTCTCGACCCAGGAGATCCAGGACGCCGCCGAATCGCTCAAGACGCTCGACAAGGACGGAGACGGCCAGCTCTCGCCCGAGGAGCTCCGCCCGCCGCGACCCGAAAGGCCGGGCCCGGCGGGGCCGAGCGATCGGGAGGGCCGGCCGGGAGATCGATGAGCCGGTACGCCTACCGTCGGATCACCTCACCCTGTTCCGTCCCTCGATCCGACCTTCCCGCGTCGCTCAGGCCGCCTGCTCGGCCCGACGCTTCAGGGCCGAGGCGAACTCGTCGAACGACGGCTGGAGGTCGGGGATCGATTTCGTGATCAGGCCCGCCATCGGCCCGGAGAACACCTCCCGCATGGAGAACTCGACCCCGCCATCTCGGGGCGTGAGCGTGTAGGTCCGCTCCCCCTTGAACAGGCCCAGGGGCATCCCGCCGGTCCAGACCATCCGCCGAGGGGCGTCGAATTCGCTCACGCGGACCGGGAACGCCCGCCCCGGGCTGACCTTCGTCGAGACGGTCACCCGGCCCCCGGCCACGATCGCCCCCTCCACCTTCTCGACCGTCGGGTTCCAACCCACCCACCCGGGCCCGTCGGTCAGGAGGCCCCAGACGACGTCCGGGCTCGCGTGGATGAACGTGGAGACGGCGAATGACTTCATCGGGTCTTCCCTTGTTCGATCGTCCGGTGGAGGCCGGGCCCGGCGAATCGAGCGACCGGACCCGGACGGCGTCCACACCCTAGGGGAGCCGGATGTCGAGAGCAACCAGAATCGACGCGAACCAAAATATCAATAAATCATCAATTCAATTACATAAAACAACGACCGCTCGCTACGGCCGCCGTCGAGCCAGGTCACGCCTTCGTGCCCCTCGGTGCCCATTCCTCCCGGTGGAGCGACGGCCCATCCAGGTGCAGGCGGACGCGGTTCAGGACATTCCGGCCGATGACCCCGACCTCCGAATCGACCAGGAGGGAGCGACCGCGGAAGGACTTGTTCAGGACGACGAGGACGGCGAGACGAGGACACCATCCTGAATCTGCCCGGCCCCGGTCCATTCCATGGAATGGTCCTCGTCATATTTTCGTTATTTTTGAACATCTTTTAGCAAATCATGCGACACAATGACATCCAGCCCAGAATGATCTTGACGCCATCGGAAATCGAACTCATCAATGTGCGCATGATCAGAACGCCAATCGCCGAACTCGATCCGGTCGGCGGAATGCCGTAGGAACGACGCGACGCGACGAAGGTCGGCGGGGCTCAGTGCGAAGCTGATCTCACGCATCTCCAAGAGCCAAAATTCGGGATTGATGACCGCTCGTTGATACCCATAGACCGGCATCCCTGACCTCCCCTCCACCGACTGACTCGGCCCGATACCGACCCGTCATTTCGCTCGCGATCACCCGCTCTGCCACCGCCTCGGCGCCGCGCCGTCGAACTTCCCGGTCGGCGCGGCGAACTTGACTCCGACTTGCCAGAGCATCTCGGGCTGGTGCTTGGCGAGGAGGTATTTCATCACGACTTCGTCCGAGGGCGGCATGCCCGGGTCCTGGAAGACCACGCAGAGCCTGGCTTCTCCTCGGAGCGTCTTCGCGTCCCAGACCTCGATCAGGGCGTGGGGGCGCCTCGGGATTCGGTAGAACTTGCCGTTGTTCTCGACCGTCACGCGGTCGAACCGGCAGAATTCGTCGAACTCCTTGGGCTGCACCACGTCCCTCACGAGCTCGGCGGCGACGAGCTCGGGGACCCCGGAGGTCTCGCCCGAGACCTCGACCTTCATCGGCTCGTCCTCGCGGGTCGGGCCGGGTTGGCTCCGGCCTTCGATCACCCGGAACGTCTCGTATTCGACGAGCCTGGCGTATCCGGCCCGGAGCGCGGCGTTCTCGATGACCATCTGCGGGAACTTCGAGGCCGCCCTCACCACTTCATGAGAAAACGCGCTCACCTCTCTCTGGAGCTTCTCCATCCAGAATCGCGGGGTCTTGAGGCGGTCGCTCTCGGAGTAGCGGAAGACGTGGGGGCCGACGTCGGGCACGGTCACGTCGACCTCGGCGGCGGGGCGGTCGCGGACCCTCAGCACCTCGTCGTAATTGGCCTCGCCCCGGAGGAACCGCTCGGCCGTGGCCTGCTGGCTGACGGCCTTCACCCGGACGACTCGGTACGAGGGCCGGGCCCGCAAGGTCACCTCGCGGGCGGTCGGATCGACGGGGCTGCGCTCGTCGCCCGCCTCGATCTCCCATCGCAGATAGCCGGTTCGGATCATGCCTCGATCCGATCGCCGAGGGGTTCGCCCCCGGGACCGCTCAGCCTCCCTGGATGGCCGGGACGAGGAGGATTTCGGGGGCCGTCGCGTCGAACTCGCGGATCGGCCGGGTCTGGCCGGGCCCGTCGAGCCGGAAGGCCATCCGGCCCCCGGTGAAGTTCTCGGCGAACGTCGAGCGGGCGAAGTCGATCGTCTCGGGCCGCTTCGGGTCCCACTCGGCCAGGCACAAATCTCCGTGGCCGGTCTTCAGCAAACGCAGCTTGGCCATGAGAGCGAACTCCTTGTAATCTCGGCCGCGGTCGCGGCTCCGTCCTTCCCTTCCCTCACCTCGGGATGCCCCCATTGTAGTCAAGCCGGTCGGTTCAGGCCAGCGCGGAGCGAGAGGAGTCCGCGACTCGATCTCACCCGTGGAGGAGGCGGCGATAGATCGCCAGGAGGCGGCCGAGGCGATCGGAGTAGGGGAAGAGGTGAGGTCGGAAGCCCCCGGGTCGTCGCTCGTGGATCGCCTGAGCCTGGACGAATTCGCGGAGTCCTTCGGCGCCCCGGGTCCGGCCGAATCCGCTCGCCTTCATCCCGCCGAACGGGGCCGAGGCGAGGCCGGCGAAGGTCACCGCGTCGTTGATCGCGACCATCCCCGCCTCCAGCCGCGAGGCGACGGCCCTCGCCGCCCGGAGATCGCGGCCCCAGACGCTCGCCCCGAGGCCGAATTCGCCCGAATTCGCGGCGACGATCGCGGCTTCCGTGTTCGGTACTCCCCGGACGATCACCGCCGGGCCGAACCCGCCGGAAAGCGCCGATTCCGCCTCGGGGCGATCGGCAAGAAGGACCGTCGGCGGGTAGAACGCCCCCAAACCGTCGGGGATCTCGCCTCCGCACAGAGGCTCGGCGCCGGCGGCGATCGCGGCCAGGATCTTTCGATGGAACCCCTCGCGGGCCTCGGGCGAGATCATCGGCCCAAGGTCCGTCCCCGCGACCGTCGGGTCTCCCATCCGGAGCGATCGGGCCCGGTCGGCCAGCGATCGGGCGAGCGGTCGGGCATCGCCAATCCCATAAATTCGCTTGATCGCGATGCACGTCTGCCCGCAGCCGACGAACGCCCCCCAGAGGAGGCCGCGGAGCGTCGTATCTCCGGGGGCATCGGGCAAGACGATCGCCGGATCGAACCCGGAAAGCTCGACCACGCCGGGAATGCCCCGGGCCGCCAGGGTCGAGGCGACCGATCGGCCCGCCGCGACCCCTCCGGTGAAGACGCCCTTGGCGATGTCGGCCGCGAGCATCGCCCGAGCGACCTCGGGACCGCCGATCAGCGTCGTGACGAGGCCCTCGGGCAAGCCCGATTCGGCCAGACGATCGGCGATCTTCGTCGCGAACCGGGCCGACCGCTCCGATGGCTTCCACGCCACCGCGTTCCCCGCCGCGAGGGCCTGGACCAGCGTCGAAACATCGAGCAACAGCGGATAATTCCACGTGCCGACGATCCCGACCACGCCGAACGGCCGCCAGCGGACGACGGCCGGACTCATCAGGAGCAGCCGTTGCATCCCCGGCCCGGCGCGGCCGTTGCGAAGGAGCCTGGCCGCGTGGCGAGTGGTCCAGCGGATCGAATCGAGGGTCGCGGCGACCTCGATCTCGGCCTCGCCCCGGGGCTTGCCGACCTCCTCGGCGATCGCCAGGGCCAGACTCTCGGCATCTCGCGAGAGGATCGCCCGGAGCCGATCGAGGACGCGGAGCCGATCGCGAATCGGCCGCTCGGACCAGGCGATTTGCACCTCGCCGGCCCGGGCCACCAGCGCCGAAACGGCCTCGGGCGGGGTCGTCGCGACCCGCGCGAGCTCGGCGCCCGAGGCGGGGTTCCGGGCGATCAGGTCGTCATCGCTCATCGATCACGTCGCCTTGAGGCCAACGCCCTCCATGCCGAGGGCCGGCAGGATCGGCGCATCCTTCGGCCGATCCACGTAGCACGGCCACGACAGGTGCGCCACGGCCTCGGCCGGGTTGGCGAGGATCTCGCGTTCGAGGCGTTCGAGGTAGGTCGGCACGGCGGTCTTCGGGTCGGGATGGAACGGCGGGTCGAACGTGATCGCGTAACGACCGCCCGGCCGGTGGAGGCAGAACACCGGGACGACCGGGCTTCTCGCGATCGCCGCCAGGTCGGCCCAGACGCCCTGGAACAGCGCCGATCGGCCGAGCAATCGCCCCGGCCGGGCATGGCACGACGGCCACGGGATATCGCCGCTCAAATAGATCGCCATCCCCTCGCGAAGCGCCGCCGGGCCCGGACCAGTTTCTCGGCCCCCTCCCCCGCCGGCATCCGCCGCCTCAGGAAGAAGCCCGATTGGGGATGAGGGCCGTCGGCACGATCGAACGCCGAACTCAAGAACTTCGAGACATGCCCCGGCCTTTGAACAAACAACCGGACCGGGACGCCCTTGCGATAAAGCCAATGAATACCCGCCAGGTAGGCCCCCAGATGGCAACCCAGCAACAGAACGCCTCGTCCCTTGGATCGAGCGGCCTCGACATGCTCATAACCCCTCACCTCGAACCGGGCCAGCGCCGATTCATCGCCCAGGCCATCCAGGAGGCAATCGCGGGCCACGAACCGGGCCAGATTCGAACCCAGGGATCGCCGGACCGCCCCGACCGACCAATCCGCCTTGAGGGCCTGGCGAGCGGCCACGATCTCACCCGAGGAGAACCGTCCCGGGAGCGAAACAAGCCGCCCCAGAGCCGAGAGGGCCGCATCCCCCCGCGACGGCCCGAGCCATCGCAGGAAGGGCAACAGAGCGTCATAGAACAGCGTCTTCCAGTGGAGCAGGCGGCGCAAGGTCATGGTGCGTTCCTTCGCGAGGGCCCGTCACTTCACCACGGTGGTGATGAATGACGAGAGTTCGGCCAGCCCCGGGCCGCTGAATCGGGCCTGATAGGCATAGATCCGCCGGAGCGAGGGGATCTTCCTCAAACCGGCGATCGCGGGATCGCCCACGGATGTCCCATCGATCCAGAGATCTTCGAGTCTTTCGATGCCCTGGAGGCCCCGAATGCCTCGATCGGTCACCTGCGTCCCGGAGAGAACAAGCGATCTCAGACGCTTCGCCTTCGTGAGGTAGGGGAGGCCGTCGTCTCCGACCGCCGACTCCGCCAGGGCGAGATGTTCGAGGGAATCCAACGATTCCAGGGACGCGAGGCCCGGATCGCCGACCTTGGTGTAATTCAGGTCCAGATCCTTGAGATTCTTCATTTTTTCGAGATGCATGAGGCCGGCATCACCGACGTCGGTCCCCAGAAGGGACAGAAGCCTCAGGTCCTTCAGCCGCCCCACGGGCGCGAGGTCCGAATCCCGGATCGTCGTCACGTCGAGCCAGAGGGAAGCGAGGTGGGGCATCCGATCCAGAGCCTCGAGCCCATGCCCTCCGAAGTTGATCCCATTCAAGCGCAGCCAGGTCAGGTGGTTCAGCGGACCCAGGCAAGCGAGGCCATCACCGGTGATCGAAGTGTATTCCAGGCACAGGTATTCCAGGCATGGCCTCGGACCGATCCGTCGGAGCCAGGAATCATCGATTTTCTCGCCGATCAGGGACAGGGACCTCAGATCATGAAGTGCCCCGATCTGGTCGGCGAGCGATTCGCCATCGTTGAAGGTCAGATCGACCCCCAGGACGGTGTGGAAATAATCCTCGCCGAGCCGAGCCTGGAGCCAGGCCGGGACCCACGAGACGGCCCGCGCCCGGGCGGGCTGGTCTTGAGTGTCGTGTTCGTAGTCGTAGGCAACCACGCCTCCCGCCTTGCGAATCGCCTCGACGGCCCTCCGCTGGGTCCGCGCCTCGTTCACGAACTTCGCCAGCAAGACGGCGAAGGCCGCGATCAGAAGCATCGAACCGCGAAGGGTCAGGCGCCTCCATCGCGGTTTCGGGATCGTCATCGGTGCGTCCTCGGTGGCCGATCGCTCGTTGCGGGGCTTCGCCGATTATCCGGCGCGGCCGTCGTCGGTCAAATGGGTGAGCGTCTGGTAGTCCACTTTATCCGTCGAGGTCGTCGGGAGCCTGGGGACGAATGCGACGCGATCCGGGATCATGTAGTGCGGTAGATACGTCGTGCAATGTCGCTTCATGGCGATGATCGAGGCTTTCCGGCCCGGCTTCATCGCCACGAACGCGGCGATGGCCACGCCGTCTTCGCCCGGATTGGCGACGACGGCCGCCGATTCGACGTCTTCGTGCCGGTTCAGGGCCGATTCGATCTCGCCGAGCTCGATCCGGTAGCCCCGCTTCTTGACCATCCGGTCGCGGCGCCCCCGGAACCGCAGGACGCCCGAGCCGTCGTCCTCCACGAGGTCGCCGGTCCGATACCAGTGGCGAGCGTCGTCGAGGAAGGCGAGGGCCGTGAGGTCGGGGCGGCCGAAGTAGCCTCGCATCACCCCCGGGCCGGCGATCAGGAGCTCGCCGACCGTCCCGAGCGGCACTTCCCCCCCCGATTCATCCACGATTTTTGACTTCAAAGGTGCGCACACCCGGCCGATCGGGAACGGCTCGGCTCGATCGGCGGGGATCGTCCGGGGCAGGCGGAACGCGGTGCAGACGTTGGTCTCGGTCGGCCCGTAAAGGTTCCACATTTCCGCATTCGGCCACATGTCCCGAAGTCGCTTCAACGGGCGGATCGCGAACACCTCGCCCGCGAACAGGACGAGCCTCGGCGCCGGGAACGCGGCGCGGTCGATCCCCCCATGCTCGACGAGCAGGGAGAGGATCGACGGGGCCGAGTACCAGACATCCACGCGTTTTTCGTGCAAGAACGCGCCGAGCCGTGCCGGGTCCCGGCCGAGCGATTCGCCGACGAGGACGAGCGTGCCCCCGCGTCGGCAGGAGGCGAAGAGGTCGAGGATCGAGAGGTCGAAATGAAACGGCGCATGAGAGGCGAACCGCTCGCCGTCGCGGAGGCCGAGGGCGTGGTCGCACCAATCGAGGAAGGAAAACGCGTTGCGATGAGAGAGCATCACGCCCTTGGGCGTCCCGGTCGAGCCCGAGGTGTAGAGGATGTACGCGAGGTCGTCCGGGCGGCACGTGGGCGGCAGGGGCGAGGGGGCGTCGTCGGCCTGGATGGCGTCCCAATCGGCGTCGGGCGCGGCGACGGCGGATCCGCCCCCGACGACCACGAGCCGGGGCCGGAGGCCCCTCGACGGCCAGGCGAGGCGGAGGCTCGGGGCGAGCGATCCGGCGACGATCGCGGCGCGGACCCCGCAATCGGCGAGGATCGCGGCCCCTCGGCCGATCGGCGCGGCCGGGTCGATCGGGACGTACGCCGCGCCGGTCCGCAAGATGCCGTGGATCGCGGCCACGGATTCGAGGCCCTTGGGCAGCATCAGCCCCACGCGGTCGCCCCGGCCCACGCCCCATCGGGCGAGCCGGGCGGCGAGGCGGTCGGCCGCGAGATGGAGCCCGGAATAGGAGAGCGAGCGGCCGGATTCGTCCTCGACGGCCGGACGGTCGGGCCACAGGGCGGCGGGGCGATCGAGGAGGTCGGTGAGGAGCGTGGCTTCCGTGCTCATGAAGTCCTCCGAGCATCCTTTGGGGCGGGTGGCGCCCGCCCCGGGTTCATTCGGGCGGCTCGACTCCGAAGATGGTCCGGTACATCAGCTCATTCTTGACGATGTCCCTGGCCAGCATTTCAAACAGCAATTTATGTCCAAGATCGTTGGGATGATCATCCCCCTGGGCGATCCAGAGGGTGGTGGGGTCGCGGTCGTCGAAGGTGGGGGTCAGGTCGAGGAACGGCAGATCCAGGCGTCGGGCGGTCCCGGCGAGGCGGAGGATCGCGGCGGATCGGGCCTCGGGGGCGTCGGCCAGGCCGACCCGGGGGATCGCCAGGAGGGCCATCGGCGTGCCGTCGGCCCGGCATCGCCCGGCGATCTCGCCGACGGTCGCCTCGGCGATGTCGTCGAGGAACGGCCGGATCTTGGCCTTCATCGCGTCCTTGTCCTTGAGCTCGCCGAAGGCGTCGAGCCTCAGGTCCTCGGTGCCGATCCCGGCCCCGGCCAGGGCCTTGCGGAGGTAGGCATACCTCAGATCAATGCGATCTTGAAGGAGATTTCGGATGTGGATTTCCAGGAGCCGAGTATCCAGCATCGTGGCCGAGTAGAGGACCAGGTCCGGCCGGTACGCGGGGGCCTTGCGGCGGAACGATTCGAGCCGATGGAGCGGGCTGTAGGCCGCCATCGCGAGGTTGATGACCTCGAACTTCCGGGAGATCCCGCGACGGGCCGCGTGGGCGTTCAGCCAGTCTTCCAGGCGATTCTCGTAGGTCTCGTCGGTCGCGACGCCCCAGCCCATGTCCATGGAGGAGCCGAGGAGGACGATCCGGAACGTCCCCTCGGGCTTCTCGACCGTGTACGGCCGGTCGCGGAGGCCCTGGGCGTTGGTCGTGAACGGCTTGCCGAAGACGGTCCGGTCGAGGTCCGGCTTGAGCTCGAACTGGAGGAGGTCGCGAGGGAGGTACTTCGTGGCGCCGACCTCGTGGAAGCTCTTCCACTCGCTGGATTTGCCCTGCAATCGCAGGCTGAGCTCGTCGCGGGCGGCCTCGGGCCCGCCGTCGATCAGGCCGACGTAATAGCCGGTGGCCTGGGCCTCGCGGTCGGCCCGATTCAGCTCGGGGGAGCGGATGCTCCGCAGCGCGGACCTCGCCCATCGGCCGGGCATGGGGATGACCGACAGCGCCAGGATCACGCCGACCGTGGCCAGCGAGAGGCGATAGGCTCGCAGATACGGGGGATTCATCGACCCCCCTTCGTCAGGATCGCTCGCAGTTCGGGGGCCGACCGCAACGCCGCCTCCAGCCTCTCGGCCAGCCTCGCATGACCCTCGGCGTTCGGGTGGAAGTCGTCGGGAGCGATGGCCAGGGACGCCGGATCGAGGCCGTCGAAGGCGTCGGAGAGGTCGATCACGGCCGAGAATCCGCAGGCTCGGGCCGTCGCGATCAGCCGGGCGCGGTCCTCCGGTTCGATCCGCTTGCCGACCCTCGGCACGAGCACCCAGGCCGTCGCCACGCCTCGCGATCGGCACTCGGCGGCGGCCGATCGATAGACGTTTTCGAGGATTGGCCAGCGATAGGGCCGCAAGATGCGTTTGTATGTGGCGAAGTCGCCGCCCGGCACGGCGCCGCTGGAGGCCAGGGCCTCGCGATAGAGGGGCGAGTCCCAGCCGATCCCCCGGGGCAGGAGTCCTCGGAGTCGCCGCTCGTCCCAGCCGGGATCGGCGGGCGTGGCCTCGATCACGACGAGGTCGGGCGACGTGGGCCAGCCGGTCCTGCGGAAATGCTCCCACCGCTGGCCGGGCGAGTGGCCGGGGACGGAGAAGTTGAGGAACTCGACGTGACGGCCCGGCCCGGCCGATCCGTCGAGCGACCGTTCGGCCCGGGGCTCGAAGCCGAGGCCATCGGCCACGCCCCAGCCGGCGGCGATCGAGTCGCCCACGAGGGCGAGCCGGGTCGTCCCGGGGGGCTTCTCGATCGGATACTCGCGGTCGCGCATCCCGAGGGAATTCGTGGTCCAGGACGCGCCTCGATGCGAGGTCTCCATCCCGGGGTTGAGGAGGTATTCGCGCAGGTCCGCGACGGGATGGCACAGGCGGCCCGCATCGAAGGGTGCCGGCGCGATGGGCGCGGAGGCGTCGAGCCTCCGGGAAGGCCCGCTGATCTTTTCGTAGTAGCCGCGATCGATCCGTTCGGCGTCGGCGCGGCTGATCCCCTCCTCGCGGAGGGCCGCCAGGGGCCCGGGAGGGGCCAGGCCGGCCGCCAGGAGGGCCGAGGCGGTCAGGAACGAGCTTCGGAAGGCGCGGGTCGGTCCGTCCATGGTCCGCCTTCGGCCGGGTCTCAGCCGGCCGCCCTCCTGAGCATGTCGAGCCACGCGCCGAGGCTCGGGCTGTACCAGAGGGACCAGAGCAGCGCGATCGTGGCGAAGGTGGCCAGGGTCTTCGCGGATCGGGCGGCGACGGCCTGGAGGGTGAGGTCCGGCCCCTTCAGCCGCCCTCGCCTCGGCGCCCGGGCGTCGAGCTGGACGTTCACCAGGACGAACCCGCCGAGGATGCCCCAGAACAGGGCGTCCGGCACGCTGAAGCCGAACGTCCCCCACCGCCAGAACATCTGGTAGGCGTGCAGGAGCCACGTCACGAGGAACACGGTCGCCGTGGCCGCCGCCAGGGCCACGGGCTGGCGATGGCGCTTCATCCGGAAGACCACGGGATTGAACACCACGCGGACCATGAAGTCTTTCCAGTAGATATTGATCCGTCTCCAGTAGTCCGTGAAGGACGTGGCGAGCAGATAATGATGATGGGTCTCGGGCAAGGCGAAGCCGAAGAGGTGGAGCATCCCGCAGGCCATGTGGAACTGGCCGGAGACCTGCAGATATTGGAGATAGTTCGCGACGACGAATCGGAGGAGGCTCAGCGGGTCGTGGACGTCGGCCTGGGCGATCAGGAGGTCGTGATAGACGAGTCGGAACAGGAGGAGGTGGACGGCCCCCCGGGTCATCATCTTCAGGCCGTCGACCTGGACGGCGTGGACGTCGCGGGCGAAGTAGCCCCGGCGGAAATTGCGGTAATCGACCACGGGGAAGTGGAAGAAGCAGAAGTTGGGCAGGAGGAAGAAATACGCGAGGGCGTCGCCGAACGACTCGGGGCCCTCGGCGTGCTTCAATTCGTAGAGATACAAGATCATCCGGAACATGAACATGGAGCCGAGCATCGGCCAGGCGGCCTCGGGCAGGGGGAGGCTCGCGGCGAAGGCGCGGGCCAGGGCCAGGAGGACGCCGACGCCCGCCACGACGGCGACCCTGGCGACCCACGGGCGATCGAGCCGGCTCAGGGCGATCAGGCCGAGGCCGACGGCCACGACCAGGGCCGCGGCGGCGATCCCGAGGAAGAAGCCCAGCGCGGTGATCGACGCCGCGACGAAGAACGGCTTCTTCAGCCGGAACGGCAGGAGGTAGTGGACCGGCAGGGCCGCCGTGGCGATCGAGGCGACGAGGCGGAAGGCCCGTCCCTCGACGTGATAGACGAAGAAGAGCGTGAGCAGGAGTCCGAGATGGAGCATGACCGGCAGGAACCGGCGGACCGATCGGCGGCACTGGGCGGGCTCGCCCCGGTAGAGGCCGGGCTCGGGCCCGGGGTCGGGGATCGGAAGATACTGGCGGTGGGGCGCCCTCGGCGGCGCGAGCGTCCTGGGGATCTCGAGCCGCATGCCGTGCCCCTCCCTGTCCGTCCCACGCTCCGAGGCCGAGGGGACGCGCCCGGGGACGGTCGAGATGGGGGCGGGCGGGGCGATCGATCTCGCCCGGAAGACGATGCGGGGGAGGCCCATCCCTGGGCCGGCGATCCCGCAAGGGCCGCGCACATCCGTGTTACCGTCGTCTCCGCGAGGCGCCGTTCGGCTTCGGTCCTGCTCGGTTCGATCCAGTTTCGTCCGGTTCGCGGCCCGGGTTTCCAAGCGCGGCCGGCGAGGCCCCGAAGGTGCTCGGGGGCGGTCTAGGGGTATACCCGAAGCTCCGAGGGGCTGTCAACCCGAGCGGAGGGGCGGGGCGGGCGGCTACCAGCCGAGGTTCATCTGGTCGAGCTTCTGGCGGATGCTGGCGAGGTCCCAGAGGGCGACCCCGGAGTCGTCGCCGATGGCCAGGCGGTCGTCGGGCCCGAAGGCCAGGGCGAAGATCGGCCCCCGGCCGCCGGGCAGGCGGACCAGGGCCTCGGGCCGTCCTCCGGGCGAGACCCGCCAGAGCCGGACGGTCCCCGGCTGGCTGCCGACGGCCAGGTCGCCGGACGGGGAGAAGGCCACGGCGCGGACGTCCCCCTCTTCCTCCTTGTCCATCCCCTCGCGCTTGAAGATCCAGTCGCGGATGGTGCCGGTCTGGGTGTCCACCAGGGCGACGTGGCCGGACCGGCAGCCGACGGCCAGGGTCCGGCCGTCGGGGCTCAGCGCCAGGCACGAGGCGTCGCCGGGCATCTTCCGCCAGCCCAGGTCGCGGGCGTGGTCGCCGACGATCGCCCAGGCGTGGGGCTCGGACCGCATCATGAACGTCGAGTCGATGGTATAGAGGTGGTCGCCCGAGGGGGAGAGCACGGCGGTTCGCCGGCCGACCGGCGGGGGGCCCTGGGGCCGGGGCTCGCCGGCCTTGGGGTCGGGCCGGGGCCCCGACCGAGGCCCTCCGCGATCGCGGTTGTCGCGACGGGGGCCGGGGTCCGGCGGCTGGGGGAATTCCAGGCGGAACGGCGGCGCACCGTCCTTCAGGAGGACCACGTCGCTCCATCGAAGCAGGGCCAGGGTCGAGCCGTCGGCCGATCGGACCATCCCGGCGACGTCGTAGTGGGACGACCATCTCGGGGCGTTGGAGGACAGGGGAGCCATCTCCGGGAGCGTCACCCGGCCCTGGGCCACGCGGTCCTCGAAATTCGGGTAGACGTCCAGGCCGCCGGGCGAGGGGATGAGGAGCCGCCCCCGGGCGTCGAAGGCCAGGGCCCCGGTCTTCAAGTCGTCCCAGGTCTCGGCCTTGCTCGGGCAATGCCTCGGGCCGAGGAATCGGGCGGAATTCGTCTCCACGTTGGTGAACAGGGCCGCCAGGGCGCCGGAGGGGCTGAAGGTCACGAAGGCCGGGCGCGAGGCCGGGCGGGTCTCGGGCGGGGCCAGGCGGGTCCGGCCCAGGGGCTCGACGATCGCCCAGGTCTGCACCTGCCCCTCGACGGCGGCGGCCAGGGTCAGGCCGTCGGGCGAGAAGCTCAGGTCCTGGACCCTCGACGTCGTCGGCACCGAGGCCAGCGGGTTGCCCGAAGCCGGGTCCCAGATCTCGATCCGGTTGAACAGCGCCACCGCCAGCATCGTGCCGTCGGGGTTGAATCGCAGGGCCCGGATCATCGACTGATGCAGGTTCAGGCCGCTCAGGGGGCGCCGGGTCTCGGCGTCCCACAGGTGGACCGACCCTCCGCACGCGGCGGCCAGGACGCCGAACGGGCCCAGGGCCAGGGCCGACGGCGGGGAATCGGCGGTGATCGTCCCCTTCTTCGCGCCGGTCTGGGCATCCCAGAGGGTGATCTCCGGGTCGTAATTCCACGCCGTGGCGAGGGTCCGCCCTTCCGGGCCGATGGCGACGATCGGGGCGGCCCAGGCCGGCGGGGGGGGCCGGGTCGCGGCGGAGCCGGCGGGCTCGGTCCGGGTCGGTGAGAGGTCGGCCAGGGGCTTCTCGTCGTGCTTGGGGTCCCAGAGCTCGACCCGGCCGGGCTCGGGGACTCGCCGGGAACCATTGCCGGGACCGCCTCCGGGGCCCCCGCCGGAGTCGCGACCCCGGCCGCCCCCGCGAGGGCCGCTGATGGTCACCAGGCGGCCGCCGTCGGCCGTCGCCATCAGGGTCGAGATCCTCCGGCCGGGCATTTCCAGGTCGGCGAACGGCGCCCCGGTGGTCGTCTGGAACAGCCGGACCCCCTCGCCCCGGGGCAAGACCACCGCGAGGAATCCCTCCAGCGAGGCCACGCCGGGCCCCGGCGGCGGCCCGTACGGCCCCCGGGGGCCGGGGTCGTCCTCCGGCGCGTCGTCCTCGACCCGGACCGACTGCTTCCGCTCTTCCTTGCCCGAAGCCACGTCCCAGACCCGGAATTCCGAGCCGTTCTCGGCCAGGGTGACCAGCCGGTTGGATTCCGGCAGGAAGACCAGGTTCCGCGTCTTCCCGGAGTCCAGCGACGGCCGGGGCTCGATGTCCCGGACCGCCAGGAACTCCACCGCCTCGTCCCGGAGGTGCGCCTCCATGACCGGGTCGGGCTGGAGCTGCACCGCCTTCTCGATGACTTCCAGCCCCTTCTTGCGGCGATCCGGCGCCCGAGTGATGCGGACGAACTGCGCCTGGCTCAGGAGCTGTTCGCGCATGGCGACCTTCATCCGTCGGGTGGCGTCCTCGGCCTCGCCCAGCGCCTTCTCCTTGGCCTGGTTCGCGGCGACGGCCTCGTTCCTCTCGTGGAGGACGCGGATATAGGCGACCGTCGCCACGGCCAGGATCGACGCCACGGCCGCCGCCGAGACGCCCGAGAGGCTCGGGTGACGCCTCACGAACCGCCAGGCCCGCCCCGCCGGGCCGATCCTCCGGGCCTTCACGGGCTCCGTGGCCAGGAACCGATTGAGGTCCTCGGCCAGCTCGGTCCCGCCGTCGTAGCGATCCTGAGGCCGCTTGGACATCGCCTTCAGGACGATCGTTTCCAAATCCCTGGGGATTCGCGAGTCGATCTTCCGGGGGGAGAGCGGGTCCTTGTCGCGGATCTGCCCGACGAGCTCGGCGGCCGTCCGGCCATCGAAGGGCGGGCGGAGGGTCAGGGAGCTCGATAGAGGGTCGCGCCCAGGCTGTACAGGTCGGCCCGGCCGTCGATCGGGCCGAGCTCGGCCTGCTCGGGGCTCATGTAGCGGGGGGTGCCCAGGAGGCTGTCGGTCTGGGTCATCGCCGGGTCGGCCAGGCGGCGGGCCAGGCCGAAGTCGGCCACCCAGATCGTCCCCCGGGCATCGACCAGGAGGTTCGAGGGCTTCACGTCGCGGTGGATCACCCCGCGACGATGCGCGTGGGCCAGGGCGTCGGCCGCTTGCAGCCCGACCCGGGCGACCCATCGGTAGTATTCCGAGCCCTTGGGCGGCTCGAACGGCGGGGGGGCGTCGTCCTGGTCCGGGGGCGACCCGACCCGGAGCCTCCCTCGGCTCGGCCGCGTGTCGCCGCCGAGCCAGCTCCGGGTCGGGTCGCCCAGGCTGGTCAAACCGAACGTGTCGGCGCCGTCCTGGGGGTCGGCGGCCTTCAACTTGTTCGTGCCCGAGCCGGCGGCCGAGGACCGGCCCTTCCTCAGGGACTTGATCACGCGATCCAGGCCCGAGCCCTCGATCCTCTGCATCGCGTAGTAGCAGAGGCCGCCGACCTGGCCGACGTCGAAGACCGGGACGATGTGCGTGTGGTGGAGCCCGGCGGCCGTCTTGGCCTCGTTGAGGAACCGCCTCCGACCCGAGGAATCGGGCGCGGCGTGGGTGCCGAGGACTTTCAGGGCGACCGGCCGATCGAGATCGACGTGGACGGCCTCGTAGACGATCCCCATCCCGCCCCGACCCAGCTCGCGGACGATCCGGTATCCGGCCACCCGGCGGCCCGCCTCCAGCCGGTGGCCGGGGCCCGAGCTCTCGCCGACGAGGCCCTGGACCACGGCCAGGCCTTCCAGGGCCGCTTCCAGCTCCTCGGCGAGGTCGGGGTATCGCGCCGCGAAGACCTCGGGAGACGGGGCGGCGCCGGCCTCGGCCAGTTCGAGATAGGCCTCGATCGCCTCGCCGAGACGATCGTCGCGATCGGTGGGATCGCCGCCGGGATCGGGTTCGCTCTGGCGGATCATGGCACGACCAATCGGTTGGCGGGAGGGACGGATCGGGGGAATGCCGACGGACTCCGCGACGCGAGGTAACTCGACACAACTCCACTCAACTCACTTGGGCAACTGGCGTTTCAGGCCCTTGAGGCCGCGGGCCCAGAGGCCGCGGACGACCTTCCGGCTCTGGCCGAGCCGCTCGCCGATGGCCTCGAAGGAGAGGTTCTCGGCGTAGTAGAGCCAGAGGACGTCGGCCTCGGCCTCCGGGATATCGGCCAGGGCGTCGGCCAGGAGGCTCTTGAGCTCCCTCTGGCTGGCGGCCTCGCTCGGGCTGGTCTGGCTCAGGGAGAGCATGTCCAGGAGCTTGCCGCCGCCGCCCCCGGCCGAGTCGTTGCCGCCCCCGCCCTCGCCGCCCCAGGGCGCATCCAGAGGCAGGGCGGCGCCCCCGGCGGCCCGCTTCGCCCGGCTGTGATACCGCCCCAGGTCCGCGAGCTTCTGGCCCACCAGGCGGCGGAGCCAGCCGACCAGCGCCGCCTCGTTCTGCCCGGTGAACTGCGGGAACTGCCGGACCACCTCCACCAGGGTCTCCTGGACCACGTCGGACAGCTCCACCCGCTCCCGGAGCCGAGGGCCCAGGCCGGTCCGGACGACCATCCTCAGATAATTGCGGTAGAGCCCGCAAAGTTCCCCCAGCGCCTCGGGCTGCCCGGCGCGGGCCATCGCCATCAGTTCGGTCGGTCCTGAGCCCATCGAGCCGGATCTCCGCGATCGCGGTGAAAGGGGCCGATCGAACCGCCGATCTCTCGCCACCACAAAGGAGATCAGCGTCAACGCCCCGCGGATCGTACCCCCTTCATGATCCCCCGCGACGATCCGCCCGACAAGACCCCCGGGCGGAAATTGGTGTCAGTTCTGTTTTTGTCGTCCTCTACCGAACTGACACCAATTTCCGCCCCGGTTCGCGCAGCGCGCGGCGACGCCCCCGGGGATCTCCCCGGGGGCGTGACGCGATTCGAGAGTCTTGGGGCCCGGCCCCGACCGATTCGCCTCAGGCTCGGGAGGCCCTGGCCTTGAGGCGGCGGCGGAGGCCCAGGCCGGCTCCGGCGGCGAGGAACAGCGCCACGGTCGTCGGCTCCGGGGTGGTGGTCAGCTTGTTGACGATGATGAACCCCTCGGCCGTGGACTGGCCGCCGAAGGTCGTCGAGGGGACGAGCGACCTCTGCGGCGAGGGCAGGCTCAGGGTCCCGGTGTACAGCGTGCCGATGGCGGCCGTCGAGTTGCTGATCGGCTCGAACGTGGCGACGACGTTCGACTGGTCCGACCCGGTGACCGTCCCGTTGAGGAAGCCCTGGATCGTCAGCAACGGGGGGCTGGCCCCCTGGTCCTGGCCGTTGATCGACTGGGTGGCGTAGCTGATGGCGAACGGCGTGTGGTTGTACACCGTGGTCTGGCCGTCCGGCAGCGGGGCGACGACGAACGTGCCCAGGCTCAGCGACGACGGGGTGTACAGGCCGGAGTTGGAGACCGGGGCGAAGCTGATGACCGGCTTGCCCGTGATCCCGGTCGAGCCGACGAGGCCCGAGGTGTTGTAGGTGATGTTGGCGCTGACCGGGGTGGACGTGGTCATGCCGGTCATGCCGGTGGTCGTCATGGAGTCGGCCCGGGCCGAGCCGGCGACCGCCGCCAGGGCGAGGGCGAGGGCCATCCGTCGCGGCCCGGCCCATCCAGAGTTCGTGCGCATCCGATTCTCCTGAAAGCTCGCGTCCCGCTCTCCGCTCCGCTCGGACGCCCGGGCCCTGGAGGTCCCGGCGGCCAGCCGATCCGGCGCCGCGCCGGACCGTCCGGCGACCGCGACTCGAAGGTGGGAAGTCTTCTCGGACGTGACGACGCAGAGGCGACGGCCGACGCCCCCGGCGAGGGGACCACGGCGACGCCGTTCCGATCGGGGCCCGGAGCGAGGGGAGGTCGAGGCGCGATGAGGTGAGCGGCGAAGAGGTGGATTCCACGAGCCCCGGCCTCCATGCCTGGCTGCCCCGTCGTAAGACGGCCTCGGGCCCGCCCGTTCCTCCGCCTCGATCGGCGGAAGACGCAGCCAGGTCCGAACGGGCCGGAGGATACCCAAGCTCGGACCGTCCGTCTACCTCAACTGAACCGATCGGAGACGATTTTCTTGAAGTCCACCCAACGCTCGGGCCGACAAAGGCCCGGAAGCGGTTCACGAACGGATGGCGCACGACGGGTCTCGTAGGGCAGGCCTCGGCCTGCCGGCTTCGCGGGTCTCGGCAGGTCGAGGCCTGCCCTACGGGGGCGCCATCCGACCGAGTACCCCTCGAGCAGGGGTCGCCGACCGCTCAGAGCAGGCTGAGCGGGTCCACGTCCACCGCCAGCTCGATCCCGTGGGGCGCGACGATCCCCGGCATCTCGGCATGCAACAGCGATTGCAGCGGCTTCGCCGAGGCGGCCTGGAGCCTCAGGTGATAGCGGAACAGATCGCGGATCTTGACCACCGGCGCCGGCGACGGCCCGAGCAGCTTCACCCCCGGGGGCGCGGCCTGACGGAGCCGGTCGGCCACCCCGGCGAGGAACGTCCGGGTCGCCGCCTCGTCCGGCCCCCGGGCGATCAGGCGGACCATCCTCCCGAACGGCGGCAACCCGTGTTCGCGGCGTCGCGAGAGCTCGGTCTCCAGGAACCCGAGGTAATCGTGCTTCGTCGCCGAGACGATCGCCGGCTCCTCCGGGCAGAACGTCTGCACCAGGACCTTGCCCGGCCTCTCGCCGCGACCGGTCCGGCCCGCCACCTGCGCCACGAGCTGGAACGTCCTCTCGGCGGCGCGGAAATCCGGCAGGTGGAGCGAGGTGTCGGCGTTGACGACCCCCACGAGCGTCACGTTGGGGAAGTCCAGCCCCTTGGCGATCATCTGGGTGCCCAGGAGGATGTCCACCTGGCCGTCCTTGAACGCCTTGAGCACCTGTTCGTGACTGCCCGGGGCCTTCATCGTGTCCGAGTCCATCCGCCGGACGACCGCATCGGGGAACGCCGATTTGACCTCGCGCTCCAGCCTCTCCGTCCCCACGCCCCCATAATGCAGGGCCGACCGGCACGACGGGCACGTCTCGGGCGGCGTCCTCTCGGAGTCGCAGGCGTGGCACTGGGCCTTCTTTCGGCCCTTGTGGTGCGTGAGCGCCACGTCGCACGACCCGCACTTGAGCACGTGGCCGCATTTCGGGCAGAGGATGAACGTGTGAAACCCCCGGCGGTTCAGGAGCAGGATGACCTGACCCCGGCCGTCCAGGGCCTCGCGGATCGCCACCTTCAAGGCCCCGCTGAGCCCGCCCACCGGCGAGCCCGGCTCGGGCTTCTCGCCGCGGAGGTCGATCAGGCCGACCTCGGGCATCGGGCGGTCGGCCACCCGCTTCGTCAGAGGGATTCGCGTGTATCGGCCGTTCTGGGCGTTGTTCCACGTCTCCAAAGCCGGGGTGGCCGAGCCGAGGATCACCGGGATGCCCAGCCTCTGCGCTCGGACCATCGCCACGTCCCGGGCATGATAACGCGGCGACGTCTCCTGCTTGAACGTGCTCTCATGTTCCTCGTCGATCACGATCAAACCGAGGTTCCTCGCCGGGGCGAACACGGCCGACCTCGCCCCGACGACCACCTGGACGTCCCCCGCCGCGATCGCCCGCCAGTGCCGATGCCTCTCGACGTCCGACAAATGGCTGTGGAGCACCGCCACCTTCGCGAACCGGCGGCGGAACCGGCGGATCGTCTGGGGGGTCAGGCTGATCTCGGGGACCAACACGATCGCCTCGCGACCCCGGGCGACGACCCGCTCGATGGCGCTCAGATACACCTCGGTCTTGCCGCTGCCCGTGACGCCATGGAGCAGGAACGCGGAGAAGGCGTCGCCGTCCAGGGCCGGCGCCATCCGGTCGAGCGCCTCGCGTTGTTCGTCGGTCAGGTGCAAGGGGGCTCGCGGAGGCTCGATCGCCGGGTCGGCCGGCGAGGGCAAGGGCTTGTCGGTCCTCCTCTTCAGGGATCGGATCAATCCCTTCCCGCGAAGCTCGGCGACCGTCCCCGGCTTGCACACGGCGAGCCGGCAGACGTCTTCCAGAGTCAAGAGCTCATTCGACCGGCAGAGGACGGCCAGCGCCTCGGCCTGCTTGGGCGGCAAGTTATAGGTATCGCGCGCGAGCTTGACCTCCTCGGGCGCCACGAGGAACGTCCTCAAATGCGTCCCGGCGGCCTTCTTGACGCCGGCCGGGACCACGGCATCGAGCGCCTGGCCCCACGAGCAGGCATAATAGGTGGCCATCCACCGGGTCAGCGAGAGCATGGACGGGTCGATCAAGGGCGGGTCGTCCAGGACGTCCAGGATGTCCTTGATCCGCGCGGCTCCAGCCCCTGCTCGGGTTCCGCATCCATCGTCACGCAATAGCCGACGGCCGGCGAGTTCCCCCGGCCCAGGGGGACCGTCACCCTCGCGCCGATCGTCAGCCTCGCCGCCAGTCGCGCCGGCACCCGGTACGAGAAGACCTGATCGACCGGGCGGTTCAGGACGACCCCGGCGAACGGGCCTTCCCCCTCCGGGGCGAACAGGGCGACCTGGCGTTTGGCGTTGACAGGGTTCATCGGCGGCGGAGATGGTGTCCGAAGGATCGTTCGGGCGCGATCCCCCCGGAGGATTATCGCCCGCTTCTGTACCCTTGTCCATGGAAATCCTCGGGAAATCCATCGCGAGAGAGGAACGACCACCGATGCGCCTGGGCCTCTTCGGCGGGACGTTCGACCCGATCCACCTCGGCCACCTGATCCTGGCCGAGACGTGCCGCGAGGCGTGCGGGCTGGATCGGGTCTGGTTCGTGGTGGCCGGATCGCCGCCCCACAAGCCCGGGGCCCGGACCTCGGCCGCCCATCGGCTGGAAATGGCCCGGATCGCCACGGCCGGGAACGCCGCGTTCGTCGTCTCGGAGATCGAAACGACCGGCCCCGGCCCGAATTACAGTTTCGAGACGGTCGAGGCGATCGCCCGCGACCATCCCGGCGACGAACTCTTCTTCCTGATCGGCGCCGACAGCCTCGCCGACCTCCCGCGCTGGAAGAATCCGGACCGGATCGCCCGATCGGCCACGATCGTCGTCGTGAACCGGCCGGGGATCGACCCGTCCGTCCTCCTCGAACCGCCCGACCTCGGGCCCGACGCCCGCCCGATCGTCGCGGTGACGGTCCCGCCGATCGGGATCGCCTCGCACGAAATCCGCCGCAAGGCGAGCGAGGGCCGATCGATCCGCTACCAGGTCCCCAGGGGCGTCGAGGCGTACATCGCCGAGCAGGGGCTGTATCGAGGACGGTCCGGGTGACCCCCAAATGCAAGAATACGACCGCGCGAGCAAGTGGCTGATCGGCCATCACGGCGACGCGATCCTGAGGATGGCGGGCGTGACGGATTTCGTCTCCTGGAAGGCGCTTCCGGCGGAACTCGTGCAGCCCCGGCAGTTGCCCGACGGGATGATCGAGGTCGTCCGCCCCGGGAAGTCCGAGCCCGAGGTCTTCGTTTTGGAGCTGGCCACCGATCCCGACGCCCGGATCGCCGACCAGGCGCTGAGGGACATGACGCTCGTGTTCCTCGACCGCCGGGAGTTGCCCGAGGTGCTGGTCCTGGTCCTTCATCCCAAGGGGAACCTGCGGGCCCCCGGGTCGGCGGAGGTCGCCAGCCCCGAGAGGTGGAGCGGCCTCCGGGCCTCCTGGAGGGCCATCGAGCTCTGGACGATCCCGGCCGAGGCCCTCCTGGCCCTGGACGACCCCGGAGTCTTGCCCTGGGTCCCCCTGGCGAAGATCGACGGGCCGCCCGAGCCGATCTTGCGGGAATGCCGCGATAGGATCGACAATACGGCGCCCGAGGAGGAACGCGAGAACCTCCTGGCCGTGATCCAGGTGATGCTCGGCCTGAGGTACGAGGACCCGAAGCTGTTCACCCTGTTCGGAGGGCGAGGGGCCATGATCGAGTCGCCGGTCTTGCAGCGGTTCCTGGCCGAAGAGATGTCCGAGAGCATGGCGAGGCTGCTGGTCCGAGTGCTGGAATCGCGATTTGGGGCCCTCGGTTCCTCGTTGGCGACGGCCATCCTCGCGATCCAGGACCCGACGAGGTTGAACGATCTCATGGTCGTGGCCGCCAATTGCCGAGACCTGGACGCTTTCCAGGCGGAGTTGGCCCGCTGAACCCCGTGGATGCGGCGGACCGGACCCCGGAGCGGCTCGATGGGGAGAACGGTTGATGCCGCCTGGTCGGGAGGGAGGGCCCATGATCGAGTCGCCGGTGTTGATTCAGTTCGTCGCGGAGAGGCTTCATCGCAATCTTTTGATTTTTCTGAAAGGGCGCTTCGGGCCCCTCCCGGCGGACATTGAGGAGGCGCTGGGCGGGTCGTCGATGAGCAGAAGCTCGACGAACTGGCGGACCTCGCCTCCCATTGTCCCGACCTCGACACCTTCCGCGCCGCCCTGCCGAAGTGATTCGAATTCCGCGCCCGGAAATCGGTGGAGGATCGTGCCGGTGGCGGGCTAGGATTCGCCAGACTTCCCGATCCGAAGGGCGAATCCTCCGATGACGACCGCGAAGATGTTGGGGCCGAGTCCGGCCGAGATGTATCGGGCGAGCGTCGATCGCGACCCGTCGTATGACGGCCTGTTCGTGATGGCCGTGAAGACGACCGGGATCTTCTGCCGGGCGACGTGCCCGGCTCGCAAACCGCGGTTCGAGAACGTCGAGTTCTTCGAAACGACGACCGAGGCCATCCGCCGCGGCTACCGGGCGTGCAAGCGGTGCCGGCCGACCGAGGCGGCGTCTCCGGAGTGGTTCCGGGCCTTGATGGACCGCCTGTCGGCCGACCCCGGCGCCCGGATCACCGATGAAAACCTTCGCGGCCTGGGGATCGGCCCGGATCGCGCCCGCCGCTACTTCAAGGAGCACCTGGGGATGACGTTCCACGCGTATCATCGGGCCCGGAGGATGGGATCGGCCCTGGTCGGCGTTCGTTCGGGAGAGGATTTGCTGGAGGTCGGCCTGGGACACGGGTTCGAGTCGGCCAGCGGCTTCCGCGAGGCGTTCTCCCGCCTGTTCGGCGCGCCCCCGGGACGCTCCCGAGATGCCTCGTGCCTCGTGGCCGACTGGCTCGACACGCCCCTGGGACCGATGGTCGCCGTCGCCGGGGACGCGGGCCTCTGCCTCCTGGAATTCGCCGATCGGAAGTCGATCGAGGCGCAGGTGGCGGCCCTCCGGGGGCATTTTGAGGGGCCGATCGTCCCGGGACGGAACGTCCATCTCGACCGGGTCGCCGCCGAGCTCTCGGCGTACTTCGCGGGTGCCCTCCGCGAGTTCACCGTCCCCCTGATCCACCCCGGTTCGCCGTTCCAGGAGGCCGTCTGGGGCGAGTTGAAGCGAATTCCTTACGGAAGAACGACTTCGTATGGCGCCGTGGCCGAGGCGATCGGCCGACCCGGGGCGAGCCAGGCCGTCGGCCGGGCCAACGGCGAGAACCGCCTGGCGATCGTGGTCCCGTGCCATCGGGTGGTCCGCTCCGACGGCCATCTCTGCGGCTATGCCGGCGGGCTTCGCCGCAAGGAATGGCTCCTGGACCTGGAACGGCGAACCCTGGGGGGCGAGGTCCAGAAGACCTGGCGTTTTGTCGAGGATTCGCCGATGATCGGGTAGGAAACGACCCCGCCGATCGGAGGTGCCGCGATGAGCACGACCGCCCGAGGGATCGCCTGGCTGGTCCCGCCGGACCCCGACTATCCCTCCTGCGACGGCAAGAGGATGTCCGACAACACCACGCAGTACGAGTGGATCGTCACCATCGTGGGCGGACTGAAAGGCCAGTACCGCGACGACCCGAACGTCTTCGTGGCCGGCGACTTCCTCTGGTATCCGGTCTTCGGCGACCCCAAGACCCGGATGGCCCCCGACGGCATGGTCGTCTTCGGCCGACCCAAGGGCGAGCGCGGGGCGTATCTCCAGTGGCGGGAGGAGAACGTCCCGCCTCACGTCGTCTTCGAGGTCCTCTCGCCGAAGAACAGCAAGGCGGAGATGGCCCGCAAGCTCGCCTTCTACGAGAAATACGGGTCCCAGGAATATTACGTCTACGACCCGAAGAAGATCCGGCTCAGCGGCTACCTCCGCGACGGCGACACGCTCCGGCCGATCCCCGAGATGAACGGCTGGGTCAGCCCGAGGCTGGGCATCCGCTTCGACATGACCGGCCCCGAGCTCGTCCTGTACCACCCCGACGGCTCCCCGTTCCGAACCTACGAGGAAGTCATCGCCCTGGCCGAGGAGAACGAGCAAAAGGCCGACGAGCAAGAACGCCGGGCCGAGGAGCAAGAGCGCCGGGCCGACGAGCAGGAACGCCGGGCCAACGCGGAGGTCCGTCGGGCCGAGCAGCAGCGCCGCAAGGCCGAAGCCGAGGCGAAAAAGGCCGAGGCCGAACGCCAGAAGGCCGAGGCCGAACGCCAGAAGGCCGAGGAGGCGCGTCGCGAGGCCGAGGCGCAGAAGGAACGGGCCGAGCGGCTGGCCGCCCGGCTCCGTTCGTTGGGGATCGATCCGGAGACTTGAACCGGAGAGGGTCAGGAGAGCGGCTTGTCCAGGTCGATCACCAGGTCTTCGCCTCCGGGCTTGACCTCTCGGATGATCACGGTCGAGGACGCTTCGCCGAAGCGTCCTCCGAGCGTGTCGTCCTCGCGGTCCAGGAGCTTCCTGTCCTTCACCGCCTTGGCCTTGGCGGCGTCGAAGGCGTCTCGCTTGAGCTTCTGGGTGATCAGGACGCGGTACTTCCCCGGAGGGATGCCCGCGCCGTCGGCCCCGGCCAGGACGAAGGTCCCGTTGGTTTGATCGACCTGGGCCCAGTATTCCTCGCCGACCCGGGCCTGAGAAGAAGGCTCGGTGCGGACCAACGTCACCCGGACGGATTGATCCGAGGGGGCGGCATAAGGCCCGCCCCCCTTGATCAGCTTGCCGGAGGCCCGGACCGTCTCGCCGGAACCGCATCCGGACAGGGCCGCCAGCGGGACGAGCCAAAGGACCAGGGCGAAATCTCGGCGTCTCATCGGTGGGTGGTTCCGGAAATCCGGGGGAGGAGAGGACCGGGCGGATCGGCTCAATAATCGGTGGCGCTGAGGACCGTGCCATCGTTGCGGGTCAGGATCGCGAACCAGATCCGGTTGCTGATGGAGTTCTTGACGAAGCGGACGCTGCCGTCACCGAACCCCATGTTCACGCCTCCGGGGTGCTGGCTGCGGCACTGCCCCCCGCTGTTGTACATGCCCCCTCCGCAGTTGAAGCCCATGCCCATCGCCGCGGCGTTGGGGAACTGGGCGCCGAGGATCGGGCCGTTCTGCATCTCGTCGCCGCCGTCGTCGCAGTTCGGGTAGTTCAGGCCCATCATGTTGTTGGGCGTGGGGTTGTACGATTTGGCGTGACCGCAAAGGCTGGCCATCGCCAGGCCCAGGGCCCAGGTGCCGCGGATGTCCATCGAACCCAGCCCCGCGCGGAGCTCGCCGATGGCCGCGGTGTTCGACAGCCCGTCGGTCACGTCGGCGATCCTCGCCCCGTAGTTGATGCTCATCATCCCCGATTTGGACAGGCCCTTGTACGGCGCCGCCGTCGTCCCGTCGTAGCCGTTGACGACGTGGTCCGGGTCGGTCGAGCCCTGGACGGCCCCGTAGTTGCCCCGGGCCCAGTTGGTCAGAAGCGTGCCGGTCCTCTGGTCCTTCGGCGCGAGCTGCGGGTAGTTGGCGGCGTCGGCGTCGGAAAAGAACACCTTGCCGGGGCCGTTGAGCGAGTCCGACGGGCAGAGGAAGGCGCTCAGCCGGGTCGTCCGGAGCGTGGTACAAGCCCAGTCCATGTTGTAGAGGTTGGCGTTCGGGGCGGTGTCCGTGGGGTTGATCGTGCTGTTGTACGGCCCGGTCCAACCCGGGTAGCCCAGGACGTTGGAGGCGTTGAACAGCGTGGCCTGCTCGATGTACGGCAGGATCATCACCGCCCAGTTCGGCCCGAACGGCTCGGTCTGATCGCTGGTCAGGCCGTCGGACGCCTGATTGTTCGTCAGGCCGTTGACGTAAGGCTCGTTCACGCCCTTGGGGAAGCTGCCGTTGGACGACTCGAAGTTGTGGATGCCCAGCAAGAGCTGCTTCATGTTGTTGGTGCACTGGGCCCGTCGGGCGGCCTCTCGGGCGGCCTGGACCGCCGGCAGGAGCAGCGCGATCAGGACGCCGATGATCGCGATGACGACCAGCAGCTCGATCAGGGTAAAACCCTTGCGCTTCATGGGACAGGAACTCCGAGGAGAAAAGCCAACCGGGCGGACGAGCGGCTCACCTTGCCACATCGCCGGGGGACCATGATGAAGCGTTCGCGAATGTTTCGTGTGGTTCGCCGACTCCCGATCCGCCTCATCCCGGGCGGCCGGTCCGGCCGATAGGACACTTCGGATGCAATCCGGTCCTCCCCGGACCGGCGGGCCTGACCCTTCAGGGAGGGGCGGAGCGACGATGGCCTCCTCGCCGAATGATCCCAAGCCGACGCTGGACGCCGCCCCGGGCCGTCGGGACGAGCTCGATGCCCTCCGCCGCCAGGTCGTCGACCTCCAGAGAGTCTCCAGCCTGGGCGTCCTGGCCGGCTCGGTCTGCCACGAGCTGAACAACGCCCTGACGCCCGTCCTGAACTACGCCAAGCTCGGGCTGAGGAACCCCGACCCCGAGTTCCGCCGCCGCGCCTTCGAAAAAATCCTCGAAGGCGCGATCCGCGCCTCGGCGATCACCTCCGGGGTGCTCGGCCTGGCCCGCCCTCAGTCCGACGTCAAGGCCCCGGCCGACCTCGTCCGCCTGGTCGAGGAGGTCGTCCTCCTGGCCGGCAAGGACCTCCAAAAAGGCCGGGTGAAGGTCGAGCTCCGGGCCGAGGGGCGGCCGTTCGCCCGGGTGAACCCGGCGCAGATCCAGCAGGTCTTGCTGAACCTGGTGATCAACGCCCGTCAGGCCATGCCCGACGGCGGGACGCTCCGCCTGGGGATCGCCGCCGACCCCTCCGGCCGGTCCGCCGAGATCAAGGTCGCCGACACCGGCCAGGGGATCGCCCCGGCCGACCTCCGCCGGATCTTCGAGCCGTTCTTCACCACGAAGACCGGGCCGGATTCCTCGGGACAGGGCGGGACCGGCCTGGGCCTCTCGGTCTGCCGGGACATCGTCGAGGCCCACAAGGGCCGCCTCCGCGCCGAGAGCCGGCCGGGTCAGGGCACGATCTTCACCCTGAAGCTCCCGGCCTGCCCGAATCCCGCCGAGAAAGAAAAAGGCGCGGCCTGAGCGGCGACGAGGCCTCCGCGCCCCTCGTCACGAGGCCGTCGGGTCTTCCACGCCGAGGTAATCGAGCACCGTTCGGAGCTGGACGATCTCCTTCTTCGCCCCGTCGAGCCTCGCGAGTCAGGGCGTCGATCCTGTCTCGCGAGGCGGAGGTGATCGGGGTGGGGCCGGTCCCCGAGGGCGGGGCGACCCCGATCGAGGGGCGGAGGATGTCCAGAGAGAACTGGGTGACGGCCAGGGCCTGGGTCATCTCCTCGATCTGGGCGCGGGCCGCGGCGAGATCGGCGGCCAGCGCGTCGGCCCGGGCGGTTTCGGCCTTCAGAGCCTCGACGGCCGGGCCTGCCGATCCGGCCGGTTCGTCCGGGTAGTGGGTCGAGAAGTCTCCATCGCCCATCTCGGACAGGCGCCGGATCAGGTCATCCCGTTCGGCCTCGATGGCCCTCCGATGGCCCCGGGCGACCTCGGCCTCGGCTTTCTCTCGGCGGAGGTCGGCGGCCAGGCCCTCGCGATCGGCCAGGGCCTTCTGGGTCTCGGCCTTCTGGGCTTCGAGGCGGCCGATCACCACGTCCCGTTCGGTCAGGAGGCGGTCGGCCTCCGCGGCGGCGGCCTGCTCCACGGCGAGGCGGTCGGCCTCGGAGGACTCCAGCCGGGCCAGCGCCTCGTCGCGCGCGGCTTCCGCGCCCTGGAGCCGCGAGGCCAGGTCGTCGCGCTCGGCCTCGACCCGGGCCAGATGGGCCTCGAACATCGGCCACGCGGCATCGGTCTCGCCGATCTGCCGACGGGCCTCGTCGAGCTCGGCCTCGGCCGAGGCGAGGCGGGCGGCCAGGTCGTCGTGGCGGGGGTGAAGCTCGGCCAGGCGATCGACGAGCGCGTCGTGGGACGCCGTGAGCGAGGCCAGGCGATCGGCCAGGGCGTCGCGATCGGCCAGGAGGGCCGGGCCCTCTCCGTCTCGACATGAAGGGCGTCGGCCAGGCCCCCGGCGGCGGTCCGATCGCGGAGCAAGTCGTCCTTCTCGGCGAGGAGGGCGAGGGCCGGGCCCGGGCGTCGTCTCGCTCGCCCAGGGCGGCCCGGATTTCGGCCCGGAGGCCGTCGAGCTCGGCCCGGATCGACCCGGCGGCCCCGTCGGCGGCCAGGGCGGCGGCCCGGGCCTCCCCGACCTCGATCTCGCGGCGCCGGACCTCTTCGGCCAGCCGGCTCTCGGCCTCGTCGCGGGCGGTCCGGAGGTCCCGTTCGGCCTGCTCGCGGATCGCGGCGGTTTCCGCGTCCCCGAGCGCCCGAGCGTCGGCCGATCGGGCCGCGAGTTCCTCCCGGACCGCGGCGAGGGCCGCGGTCGCCTCCTCGGCCTGGCGAGCCCGGGCGTCCCTCTCCTCGATCAGGAGGGAGGCGCGGCCTTCCCACGCCTCCTTCAGCGCCTCGGCCTCCGCCAGCCGATCCCGCCACTCGGCTTCGGCCTGGGGATTCGGGCGCAGGCCCTCGGCCTCCAGACGGGCGATCTTCAACCGGGCCTCGGCCAGCTCTCGCCCCAACCCCCCTCCGCCCTCGTCGAAGGCCGTGACCTCGGACTGGTCCCGGGCCCGTCGCAGCTCCTCGCGGAGCCAGTCGCGCTCGGCCCGGAGGTCTACCTGCTCGTCAAAGGCCGTCGAACCCTCCGGGTCGGTCGCGCCGTCCAGGGTCGCTTCGTGCTCGTCCTCGTCCTCGTCTTGGTCGTCCTCGATCATGGGGAGGTCGGGTTCCGTGCCCCCGCCTTCGATCCGGGTGGGGGCCGGCACCTCCAGGGATTGGCGGGCGATGGCCTCGGCCTCCTCGGCCCGGGTCAGGGCGGCGTCCCGTTCGGCCTCGAGCTCCTGGACCCGGGCGTCCAGCGAGATCAGCTCCCCCTGGGCCTCGGTCAGCCGCCGGGTGGCCTCCATCAGGGCGGCGTGGAGCCGGGGATCGGCCTCCAGAGGCAGGGGGGTCGGCGGCGACGGATCATCCCGGGGCGAGCTCGGCCCGGGACCCACGAGCGACGGCTTCATCTCCGCCGGAAAAATCCGCTCGCAATGCTTGCAGCGGATCTTCTGGCCGAGGTGCTCGGTCCGCGCCCGGCCATCTCGCCCGCAGGACGGGCAGCAGATCGTCACGTGTTCCGGCACGACGAACGAATGGTGGCAATGCCGGCATGCAACCCGACGACCCACGTGAATGGGACGGATCTTCAATTCCCTGGGGCAATTGGGGCAGAGCACCCTGGCGAGTTTAGCCATTCGCGGAAGCCCCCTGCCGGCGGCATCGCCCGATCCCTTACCCCGCGCAATTCCGAAGACGCGCGGGACGCTCCAGCCTAACTCGCCCGAATCGGGATCACAACACCTCCATCGGATGTCGATCGTTTTTTGTTCGAAACCGGCCCGGAGACCTTGCCCAGCCGTCAACGGCCACGAAAAGCCCCAGGTTCCTCGCCCCAACGGCCGATACTCCAGGAGGCCGGCCTGCCGAACCGAGGCAGGGCCGGCGCGAGGCGTTCGTTCCGACGGAGCGAAACCCGAATCCGGGCCTGAATTTGCCATCGGAATTGACGACCGCGCCCGAACACTGAAGAATAAGGGCGAGGGGTCGCCCCACGACCCGGAGGATGGTCCGTCCCGAGACGGCCTCCGGCGCTCCTTCGCCCTGCCCGCCCGCCGGATTCCCCCCCATGGGACGGCCCGACCGATGAAGAAGACCTTCGCCGTTGTGGTCCTCCTGGCCGCCCTGGGCGTGTTCCTCAAGCTCTCGGTGAAACCCCCGGCCCACCGCCCGGGCGCCGGGACCGAGGTTCGCGACCCGATCGCCGATCGCGATTCCGGGCCCGACCCGAAGGCCGCCCTCGCCGCGAAATATCCCGAGGATCGCGACCTCGTCGCCCGGACCTACGACCGATACCGCCAGACCGCCCTGGCCATCGAGAGGACCGACGGCCTCCGCGGCCTGACCCTCCTGGACAAGCTCGACCTGGAGGCCGTTTACCTCTACGAGAAGCACCCCAAGGACTTCCGGCGACTCCGAGACAGCCTCACGGATGCCGCCGCCGCCGATTTGCTCCTCCACTGGTCCGAATATTTCGGCCTGAAACGGGCCGACGACACCGACCGTGGCTTCCTCGTCGAGGAAATCGCCCGCCTCTCCCCCTCGCAACGCAAGCTCGCCTCGCGATACCCCAACGCCCTGCCCCTGATCCTGGCCGACCCCACCGGCGTGACCGCCCTGATCGACCGCCTCGACGACGACCCCAAGGACCTCGGCGATGCGCTCGTCGTCCTCGACATGGTCAGCCTGGACCGAGGGGCGGCCGATCTCCGTAAAGCGTTGCGGACGCTCGATTCCCACGGCCCGCTCGCCCTGGAAGCGTTCCGCCTGATGGGGGCCGAGGGGTTCGCCCTGGTCAGCCTGTACGGGCCGATCCTCGACGCCGTGGGCGACGCCCTCCCGCTCGATCAGGCGCTCATCGCGCTCCGGGTGAACACCGACGACGTCGATCTCCTGCTGGCCGAGCACCCTCCGGAGTTCGTGGCCGACCGCCTCCGCCACGCGGCGGCAGCCGGCTTGACCGAGGCCGTCTGCGGCCACCCTCACGCCCTGCAATTGACCGTCGAATTCGGCGAGTTGGGAGACCGGGCGCTGGCCTCGGCCGGGCCCGACTCGGCGGAGGTGGTCTTCAACGACTACGCCGACGCGACCCTCCGCCGCCAGGCCGTGGCGAGCCTGGCCGAGCACGGGCCGATGGCCCTGGCCATGCTCGATAAGTACGCCGCCGACGCGGACTTCCGCGACGTCCTCCGCCGCTTCGGCCCGGCCGTGATCCCCCCCATCGCCCGGTCCGATTCCGGCCCGGAGGCCCTCGCCGCCCTCAAGGCCAAGCCGGCCAAGGGGTTCACCGAGGTCCTCGCCGAAGGCGTCCTCTCGGTCTCCGGCGAGAGCGGCCAGGCCACCATCCGCCAGATCCAGAAAGACGGGCTGGATCGGGTCGCCGAGCTCAATTCCGACGAGGTGGGCTTCGCGCAATTCCTGCCTTTATATGACCTTGTGCATCTCGGAGGTGTCGTGACCCGGGGCCATTCCCCCACGTCGGGCGAGATGGCCTGGGCGCTGGTGGATGGATGCTTCGTCGTCCTGGACGTGCTGAGCCTCTCCGCTCTCCAGCCCGAAGCGGCGGCGGCCGTCGAGGCCACGCGATCGGAAGTCAAGGCTGCGACCCGAGAAGGGGCGAAGATCGCCGGTCGCGAGGCGCTGGAAGACGCCTCGGCCCTCGCCGCCAAGGCCACCGCCCGCCAGGGGGCCGAAGCGGCCGGAGAGAGGCTGGCGAAGTGGTGGGCCGTCCGCGCCGTGGGGGGGACGTACCGGGTCCTCCGCAAGATGCCCGAAGCCCTCGCCGAGCTGACCCTCCCCCGGATCACCGCCATGGCCCGGACCTTCTGCGCCAAGGCCGGGCTCCGGCTCAGCGAGTTCGGCCCCAGGCGGTTCCTGGTCGGAGGGGTCGAGAAGCTCGTCTCGATCCCGCCGACGAAGGGCCTGAAATACCTGGGAGTCCAGGCAGTCCAGGCGACCGTCGGCGTGGTAGCCTTCCACAAGATGGAAGAACACCTGGCGAGCCGCCGCCCCCCCTCGCCCTGAGCCTCTGCCGCCTCGAACCCGCCCCCCTGCCCCAAGATCCGTCGCCCCCGGGCGAATCCCTTGATGGCCCCTCCCGATTGGTCCGAACCCCGGGGCGGCCGAAAGCGAATCAATGCGATGAAGACCGCCGAACCCCGAGAGGCCCGACCGATGCGAGTGCGAGACCGGACCGCCCGCCGAGTGCCCCGGGGGATCGTCCTGGGCGTCCTGGCGACCCTCTTGATGGCCGGCTCGGCCCGGGCGGGCAAGGTGGCGTGGCTGGACGACGTGGTCCGCCAGGCCGTCCGCGAGGCCGAATCCGGCGGCAAGGCCGCGGCGAGGGCCGAGGGCCGCTCGGCCTCCCGCCTCTTCGCCCGGGAAGCCGAGGAGGGCCTGGAAGGGCTCGCCCGCCGCTCCGATGACCTCGCCCGAGCGGCCCGGAAGGTCGAGGAGCCGGCCGAGGTCGCCCTCAAGTCCCGCTTCGCCCGCCTGACCCGGTACGAGCCGGACATGGCCCGGACCTTCGCCTCGCTCGCCCCGACCGAGAAGCGCCTGGTGGTCGAGATGGGCGAGGTCGCGCAAACCCTCGCCCGCCGCTACCCCGGCCAGGCCGAGGGGATGATCCGCAAGCTCGGGATCGAGGGGATGTCGGCCGTCCGCGCCTACGGAGACGACGTGGCCGAGGTCCTCGTGAAGGAAGGCCCCGAGGGCGTGGGCGTCCTCCGCAAGACCGGCCGCAACGGCTGGAAGTTCTACACCGAGCAGGTCTTGAAGCACAAGAAGGCGCTGGCCGCCGCCGGGGTCCTCGGCGTGTTCCTGGCCAACCCCGAGAAGTTCGTGGACACCGCCGGCCGGGTCACGGCCTACGCCGCCGAGCAGTTCGCCAAGGCGGGCGTGACGCTCGTCGGCTACGCGGGAGAAGGCGCCTCCCGGGGCCTCGAATCGGCCATCGGCGGAACTCTCGCCAAATACGGGCTGGATTCGGCCCTGGCGAGGAAGATCGGCATGGGCCTGGCGGCCTTCGCCGCCCTGATGGCCGCGATGGTCCTCCTCGGCCTGCCCGTCCGCCTCCTGTTCCGGCCATTCCTGTGGCCGATCCGGGCGATCCGGAGGATGAGGGCGGCGTGACGATTGTAGCGCCAGGCGCCATGATCACGACAGCCCCCATTCTCTTGAGAAAAGAATTCTCTGCGTTCTGCGAGAACTCAAGTGATTCGATCAGGTCGCCATTTTGGGATTTTGGGACTCCTCCTCATTCTGTTTGCCGGTCCAGGTTTGAGGGCAAGTGGGCCTCCAAGGCGCCTACCTCTGGTCCAGGCTCGCATCATTACAAAGGATGAGGCGATCTCGATCGCCAAGGATTATCTGGTCAAGAAAGGTCGATTGCCGAAAACCTATACGAATATTGAGGCACGATGGAGTGAAGAACGCATGATTTGGATCGTAATTTTCTCAAGGGTCCCTATCGGTCCGGGACGCTATAAAACCGTCTATGTTGATGCCGAGGGGGAGCCAAGAATGGGCCCCAGGGCCAGGTGATCCGGGCACGGCAGAAAAGGTCCCATCTCATCGGAAAAACGATGGGACAGGGAGTTCTGTAGGAAAACACCCCGTGAGCATCTGACGAAGGACCGTTTCGACGCGGTGCGGTATCGGACGCGGGCTGAGGTGGGGAAGGAGATTCAAAGACGTTTCTGACGTTCGGGACGTAGTTGATGGGGAGGCGCAGACCGGAGGTCGCCTGAATGCGAGCGTTCGACCTGATCGCCCTGGATCGAGAGGATCTCCCCTTCCTCATGCTCGAGGCCAAGGGGAGGGCCATCCCGGCCGATGCCGAGGGGCCGATCCTCCAGCAGATGTGGGACGACCGGGAGGGTATCCCCTACGGGACGAGGATCCGGTATGGCGTCCTCGCCGATCCGGATACGATCCGTCTTTATGAATTCCGGGACGGCCGCCCGACCCCCCTTTGCTCCTGGTCGACCCCGAAGATCCTCGGCCATTACGCCCCGGAATTTCCGCAATACCTCCAGGAGCGGTTCGGGGTCCACGGCGACTACATCGCCGGCCTGATCGGCTCGTGGCTCCGCGACCTCGCGTACAAGTGGAAGGGTCCGACCCCGCCGGGGATCGAGGACTGGCGGGCCGCGGGGATCCTGTCGAAGATCGAGGGGGGGAACACGTTGAGCGAGGTGCCCATTGGCTTCGACGCTCTACGTTGAGACGAACTTCCCGATCGCGATCGCCAAGGGTCAGGATCGGGATGCCTCCGAGTTCCTCTTCCATGATCCCGTCCCGGTCCGCCTGGCGATCCCCTCCGTCTGCTTCATGGAGGCCCTGGTCGTTCGAAGGACCGAATTGAGGCAACGGAATGAATGGGTTCGAGAGCTCGACCTGGAATTGCGCCAGATCCAACGCGACACGACCTCGCCCCATGCCCGGCGCCTGAATACGCTCCTGGACGAAACGATCCTGGAAATGTTGGGCCTCCGTCAGGAATTCACGAACCGCCTCGAGAGGACATTCGACCGGCTAGGCGCCGTCTCTCGATTGATCCCGATGAACGCGGACGTCCTGGGTCGCGCCCTCCAGCTGCCGTACTCCTGGAGAGATCCTGATGATCTCACCGACCACCTGATCCTCCATTCGATCCTCTGGGACTCCGAAAGGGCGGAACCGGGCCCGAAAGCGTTCGTGAGCGGGAATACCCGGGATTTCGGGACCGCCAACCCGGAGGTCCAACGGGCGCTGACCTCGGCCGGCATTCGTTACTTCTCTCGCGTCGGGGACGCCCTGGGCTGGCTGTTCAGCGCCCCGATCCGGAAACTTTGCCTCTCGGTGAGGGTCCGAGGCCCACGGATGCCGGCCCGGATGTCTAGAATTCCCGCGGATACCCCGCGGATGGCTTGGGGCGCAGCACATGCCCAGGAATCGCAAGGCCCATCTCGACGCCCTCGAACGCCGGATCACCGGGGCGAAGCGGATCGCGCTGTTCGGCCATCGCGCCGTGGGCAAGACGACCTTGCTGGCCGTCTTCTATCGCGAGGCGTCCTCCGGCCGGGTCCCGGGCGTCCGCCTGGCCGCCGTCGGGCCGTCGACGGCCGAGTATCTTGCCGCCAAGATCGCCCAGATCGAGTCCGGCGAGCCTCCGGCCGGCACCCTGGCCGAGACCGAGCTGAACCTCCGGCTCTATCACGGCACCGACCGGCTCGACCTGATCGTCAAGGATTACCAGGGCGAGCACGTCGGGCTCGGCTCCGAGGCGCCGATCCGCGAGTTCTTCGCCGATTGCGACGCCGTCCTCCTCTGCCTCGACCCCGAAGCCACCGACGCCCCCGCCGACCGCCGCCGCCGTCAGCAGGAAGTCGAGGACCTGCTGGAGCGCTACATCGAGCGCTCGGAGGACGGCACCCTCGGCCGGCCGATCGCCCTCCTCGTCACCAAGTATGATCGCGTGCTCGATCGAGGCGGTCCCGGGCCCGAGAAGGTGGACGCATACGTCGATTCCCGGTACGGGATGACTCGCCACGCCCTCGCCGGCCATGCCCCGCACTCGGCCATCTTCGCCGTGAGCGCCTACGGCCGAGGCGCCGGAGGCGACGGCCGCCCTCCGGCCGAGCTCCACCCGATGGGCCTGGAAGGCCCCCTGGGATGGCTCGCCGACGAGCTGGAGGCCGCCGATCGCGAGGCGATCGACTGGCTCTGGGACCTCGCCCCCGACGACCTGCCCCGGCTCTCCCGATGCGTGAAGGCGTTCGAGCGCCGCTATCCCCGGTCCGACTCCGCCATCACCTTCCGCCGCAAGCTCTCGGCCATGAAGGGGACGCGGGGACGGCGGACGCTCCTGAAGCTCACGGCGCTCGCCGGACTGGCCTTCGGGGCCGTCGCCGGCTACGACGTCCTCGGCTTCCGCCAGGCCGTGGTCTTCGAGAAAGACGGCAACCCCGCGGCGGCCGTCGAGCGGAAGTGGTCCGAGTTCCTCCGGTGGCACCCGTCGCATCCGTATCTCTTTCCTCATGAAGCCCGGTTGGCGCGCTCGCATCGCGAGGAATGGGCCCTGAAGGCCGAGGGGGACCGCCTGGCCGCCGGGTTGGAGCGCCCGGACCTCGCCCGGGAGATCCGCGAGAAGAAGGTGGAGTCGCCCGAGCTCGCCCCGACGATCGCGAAGGTCGAGGACGCGCTGGCGAAGCAGGAGCACGACCGCGCCTGGGGCGACCTCCGCGTGGCCGACCCCGTCGCCATCGACGACCCCGACGCCCACCTCGCCCGCGCCCAGGCGTTCCTCCGCAAGTACCCCGACACCACCCACAAGGACGAGGCCGTCCGCCTGATCCGCACCCTGCAGACCAAGATCGACGCCCGCCGGGACCAGGACGACCGCCAGGCGATCGACGCGCTGGCGCGGGCCTCGGAGGTCCCCGGCACCCCACTTCGCGACCTGATCGACCGCGCCGAGGCGTTCCTGGCCGACCGCCCCGGCAGCCGCTATCGCGAGGAGGTCCGCGAGCGGCTGGCCGACTACGTCCACCGCCTCGACCTGGCCGACATCGGCAAGGCCCGCGACTTCTCCCGGGAACAGCCGACGAACTTCGCCGTCCGAAGGCAGAGATATCTCGACTACTTGAAGGACCACGCCACCGGGGGCCGCTTCATCTCCGAGGCCCACGAGGCGCTCGACCGGATCGACCGCGAGCGGGACATCTACAGCTACCGGCTCGCCTACGACCACTTCATCGCCCACCCGGAGGACGTCCCGGCCGTCGCGGCGAAGCTCCGCTCCTACCTCGACGCCAACCCCGACGGCCGGTTCGCGAAGGACGCGAAAACCTTCGTCGGATGGTGGGACAAGGCCCACGTCACCGGCGAATATCACGTGGTGTTGAGGCGAGGCGAGGTCGAGCCCGACGTCGGCAAGTACTTCTCCGGAGGCGCCCCCGACCTGAGCGTCGAGCTGTGGGTCGCCGGGGTGAAGTACGGCCCCTCGCCGATCGCGAAGGATACGCACAAGCCGGTCTGGGATTATGAATTTTCTCGCCCAATCAAGTGGAAATATGGCGAGCCGATCAGCATCCGCATCCTCGACAACGACTGGTCCGCCTCGGGCGTGTTCACCTTCAACACCGCCCCGGGCGACAAGCTCGCCATGAAGATGCTCTCCGGGACGCTCCGCCCGAGCAAGGGGGGCAAGACGATGCTCCTCTTCTCCTCCGACTTCGCCGTGCCCTCGCTGACGAAGCCATGAAACGTCGGGGGCTCCGGATGCCCCAGCATGGGGGGTGCATTTCGTCCGCCCTACATGGCCTTCGCCGCATTGAGCACGGTATCCTCGCCCCGTTCGAGGTCCCGCGCCGGGCCGGATCGGCACGTCCGGCTCCAGCCCCCGGCGTTCGATCGGCCGATCGAGGAACCCGTTGTACGCCTTCACCGGGACGACCACCTTGTACAGGCCATCGGTCAACGTGTAGACCTCCTTGCGCGAGGACGCGCCGGCCGAGGTGCTGCCGAAGAACTTTGCCCGCTTCTTCGCGACGAACCACGACGCCCAGCCCTCGCCCGCGCTGACCGTCCTCTCGTCGATCAGGATCGCGATCGGCCCGAGGAAGTGTGGTCGGGCCGGGTCGCGGTCGTCGGGGTCGAAGTTGCGGAACGCGGTCGAGGTGTCGAACCCGCCCCCGCTGTTCCCCCGGAGGTCCAGGACCAGTTTCTTGACGTCGCCGAGGCCCTTCAGCGCCGCGTCCAGGTCGGCCTCCAGGCCGTTCGCGATCCGTCGCACATAAATATAACCGATATCGTCGTTCAAACGCTTCCACGAGACGTTCGCCGAGTCGTTGATCCCCTCGATCGGGACCGGCAGCCTCGGGAGATAGCGGCGGCGGAGGTCGCAGGCCAGCTCGAACGTCCTTTGCGAGCCGTCGGGCCTCTCGGCCAGGATCGTCCGCTTCGCCCCTCGCTCGTCGGCCCGTAGGAACCCGCGGACGGCGTCGTAGTTGAGCATTCGATCGCTCGAATAGCCGTAGAAGGTCTTCAGGGTTTTTGAATACCGCGCGATCATGTCCTCGGATGCCATTCCATCGACGGAGACGATGGTCATCCCGGGTTTCAGGCCCTTTTTCTCGGCTTCGGACCCCTTCGCCACGTCGTAGACGACGGGCTTGCCGCGATCGTCGACCAGGCACGCGAGGCCGGGTTCCCACTCGGGGAGTTTCGGCATCGGGACATGGGCGGAGCCGTCCTGGACGACGGCGTGGGTGTCTTCCAGCCTCGCCACCATCTCCAGGACGAGCCGGCCGAACGCCTCCTCGGTGGTCGCCTCGCTCGCCCTCGGCAGGAGCTCCTGGCCCACGGCCTCCCAGTCGATCTGCTTCAGGGCGAACATCGGATAGACGCGGCCGAGGTGCTCGTGGAGGTCGCGGAGGGCCCTGGCGAACTCGTCGCGACGGTCCTTGCCGAGAGGTCGGCCGACCAGGAAGACGTCGTAGCGACGGGCGGCCTTCGCCCTCGCCGGGTCGTCCCCTCGGATCGCGTCTTCCAGGATCCTGGCCACGATTTCGCGGTGCTCGGCCAGCCCCTCGCCGATCGCGGTGGTGACCTCATGCGTCCTCTCCGTCGGGTTCTCCAGCAGGAAATCGACGAGGAGGCGCACGTCCTCCTCCGTCTTCCCCTCCCGCCCGGCCAGAGACGACTCGATCGCCGCCAGGCGGACCTCGAACGCCGGGTCCTTCGCGAGTTTCTTCTCCAGATCGACGGCCTCGCGAGAATCCCAGTGACCCCCGACGACTTCCGCCACGCCCTTCCTCACCTTCGAGTCGGCGTCCCCGGCGCAGAGGACGAACGCGGGCAGGAACGAATCATCCAGGATCAGGTTGATTTGATTTTTTTCGATCTCTTCAAGCGTTGCGAGTCTCGCGGCCGAGTCGCCTCGTGAGAGGGCCTCGCGGATCGTCGGGAGCCTCGCGCCGAACCGTGCCGAGACCCGTTTCGTCGCGAGTCCTCCGGCCCAATTCCAGGCATTGAGGCGGCCCTCGACCATCGCCGAGACCGCCTCGGCCTTCTCGCGGACCTTCGCCTCGGGCGAGTCGAGATACGGCCGCATCCGGGCCAGAAAATCGGCCTTTTGTGCGCGAGAGGCCCAGGCGATCCGGTCCAGGTCGTTCGGGTCTTCCAGCCTCATGGCGAGGTCCGCGAACGTTCGGAGGACGTTCGGCGGGATCGGGCGGAGGAGGCTCAGCCCGAAGTAAATCCCGGCGTGGCGGGTGTCGTCGAACGCGGGGTCATCGCCGAGGAAGTCGGTCGCCTGATAGAGGATCTCCATCGCCCGCGGGTCCGGCTTCGGCCCCCTCTGGACGAACCGACCTCCCACCCACCGGAGGACCTCGAACCGCGACGACTCGGCCCGCCTCAGCCCGTCGCGGACCGCCTTCAACACCTCTTCATCCGTGCGGGCGTCGCGGTCCTTCGCCTTCCAGAGCGCATCCAGACGCCGGCCGCCCTCGGGGTCGTCGGGGAAGAAGGCGTCGAAGTCGGGCGGGTCGTAGGCGTCCTCGCGATCCCAGGAAAATTGGCCGTTCTCGGCTTTCCCGCGCGCGGGGACCGGGGCAGGACGACCCGATCGGGGTCGGGCAAGGGGCGGAGGGCGAGGTCGGGATAGATCGCGCGGGCCTCGTCGGCCCGAGGGCCGCCGGCGGCGATCGTCTCCCTCAAGATCCTCGCCGCCGTCCGCCAGTCGGCCCTCAGCCCGCCCTCGACCATCGCCCGGAGATCCGGGTCGCGGTCGGCCTCCGCCATCTCCAGGAGGCGGCGGATCACCCGCTCCGGCTTCCCCTTCAGGGGCGCCAGGCCGTACCGGACGACCGATCGTCGAACAGGGAGTTCCTCATTAAAGGACATCCGCATCACCAGATCGATGGCGGCCTCCGGCGACGGGGACTCGTTCCAGAGGAACCGCAGGCCGACGACCTCCGCCACCGCCTTGCGGACCTCGGGATCTCGGTCGGTCGCGGCGAGGGCGAACGCCGGGATCGACGAGTCCTCCATGATCCAGAAGATCCGCTCCTTGCGGATCAATCGGAGCGTTTCGAGCCTGTCGGCCGGGCTCCCCGACCGCAACGTCGCCTCGATCGCCGGGAGGCGGTCGCCGAAGCGGGCCTTCGCCCTCGCCCGGTCGCGACGGACGGCCAGGACCGCCGGCTCTTCCTCCTGGTTCACGATCTTGCGGAGCAGGGCGGCCTCGTCGCGGGCCCTCGGTTCTCGCGATTGCTCATACGACTTGATGAATTCCAGGAAAGCCTCCTGTTGCGATGGCCCCCACGTCAGCGAGGCGACGATCCGGCCGAGGAGCTGCGAGTCCTCGGTCGTCATCGCGAGATCGGCCAGGGCGTGGAGGACGTTCGGCGGCTTGGGCTGGACCTGGCTCAGGCCGAAGTAGACGGCGTTGTACCGGGTGCCGTACCGGTCGGCCTCGGGCTTCGGGTCGGCCGCGTGGTACATGATCTCGACGGCGGCGGCTTGAGGCTGCCGGGGGGCGAAGGGCATGTTTTCCTTGCCGGGGACCGTCCTCCACATCCCGTAGCTCATCCACTGGAGGACCTTCGCCCGGTCGACGGAGGTCCGCCGCAGCCCCTTGCGGACGAGGGCGAAGTCGGCGTCGCCGAGCTCCCTCGGCTTGCTCACGATCCTCATCCCGGCCGAGTCCCAGGCGGCGTCGAGCGCCTTGCCGCCTTCGGGATCGTCGGGGAAGAACCCGTCGAAATCGGGGGGGTCGTAGCGATCGAGGCGGTTCCATGCGATCCTGGGCGACGGATCGGGCTTCGCCTTCGCCTCCTGGGCCGAGGGGCCGGCGCGGGCCGGGCCATCCGCGATCCCAGGACCATCCCGCCGACGACCATCGCCGAGACGATCGCGACGAGCCATCCCGGGACGGCCCGGCGGACGATCGCCGAGGCCAGGACGGCCTGGACGGCCCCTCGGGCGAGCGTCTCCGGGACGGTCATCCCCTCGGCCATCGCGGCGCCGAAGGCCATCGCCGCCGGCGCGAGGCCTCGGCGGGCCAGGCGGCCTCGGAGCCGGGCCCGGCCCCGGTTCAGGCGGCTCTTGACCGTCCCCACCGGGCATTTCAGGTGGCGGGCCGCCTCGTCCAGGCTGCGGCCTTCCAGGTCGCACAGGATGAGCGGCTGTCGGAATCGCTCGGGCAGGCGCTCGACCTCCTCATGGATCGCCGAATCGTCGACGAGGCGAGCGGGATCGACCGAGGCTTGCCCCCGCCTCGCCTCGCCGGCGTTCCTCTCCACGAGGGCTCGCCGATCGGCCGCCTCTTTGCGCGGATCGCCCGGCGGAAGGCGACGCGATGGAGCCAGGGGCCGACGGACTCGCGGACCCAGAGCGAGCGGCCCCGCCGGGCCAGGGTGGCGAACGTCTCCTGGAACGCGTCCTCGGCCGCATGCTCGTCGCGGAGGACGGCCCGGCAGGTCCTCAAGACCATCGCCCCGTGGCGATCGACCAGGGCGGAGAACGCCAGGTCGGCCGCCTCGCCCGGCCCCAGGGCGAAGCGTTCGAGCAACTGGCCGTCGGTCCTCCCGGCGACGGTCCCGCAATCCAGCAACGCCCGGAGCCCCCGGAGGCCCGTCCTCTCGGATCTCGCCAGCATGCGCCTCGCCCCTTTCGCCGGGTGATCGCGGCCTGTTCCACCTGAACAACAAGGCGCGGGCCGCCCGACGGGTTCCCGATTTTCGCCGATCGCGGAACGGGTCGGTCGGGTCTCGGCGATTTGCTGAAGTCCCGCCGGCTTCGGGCCGATACTCAGAGCGACTGAATCCCCCCTCTCACTTCCTCCGCCAACGGCTTGGCCCGGTCGTGGTCGTCGCGAGGTCGCGTCGCGATCGGAACTCCACGGATGGGGCGGCGTCGGCTTTCCAGCCCGGCGTCTTCTCGGACCGTCCACGTCCCGCTCCCTGTTGCCGCCGACGGAGGCCCCCATGCTGCTCGATCGCTCCTCGCGCCCGCCGCGGACCGGAGTTCGCGCCCGCCTGGCCTATATCACCCTGCTCGCCTCCACGGCCCTGCCCGCCTCGGCGCTGTCGGCCGACGGCGTCCCGTGGCGGACCGACTTCGCCGCCGCCCAGGCCGAGGCCCGGGCCCGCAACCTCCCTCTGTGGATCCAGTTTACCGGCCCGTGGTGCATCTACTGCAAGAAGATGGACTTCGAGACGTTCACCGACGGCGGCGTGGTCGGCCGAGCCCAGGGTCAGTTCATCCCGGTGAAGGTCCGGTCCGACGCGAGGGAAGACCTCGTGGCGTGGCTGGGCGTGGGCAGCCTGCCGACGACCGTCGTGCTCTCCCCCACCGGCTCGACGATCCTCGGCCGCCGCCAGGGGTTCGCCGGCCCCGACGAGTTCGCCGGGATCCTCGACGGCGCCTGGGCCGGGTTCACCAATTCGCCCGAGGCGCTGGCCCTCTCCGGGATGTGCCCGGTGAAGCTGGTCCAGGGCCAGGGCCGGGTCGCCGGCCGGGCCGACCTCGCCCTGTTCCACGACGGCAAGGTCTATCGATTCGCCGACGCATCGGCCCGGGACCTCTTCCTCAAGGACCCCGAAAAGTACCTCCCGGCCGACCACGGCCGATGCGTGGTGGCGAAGAAGGACAAGAACGCGTCCATCCCGGGCGACCCGAAGTTCGGCGCTTATTATAACGACCGCCTCTTCGTCTTCGCCGACGAGGACTCGCGGAAGAAGTTCGCGGCCGACCCGGAGAAATATAGCGGGATCGACATCGCCGAAAACGGCGAATGCCCGCACTGCCGGACCGTCGAGGGCAAGAAGGTCGCCGGCCGGAGGGAGTTCCCGATCACCCTCGGGGGCCGCCGCTACCTCTTCGCCGACGACGCCCACCGCCAGGCCTTCCGGCTCGCCCCGGAACGCTACCTGCGCTGAGGTTCCCCGGCTCGACGCCCCGCCCCCCGCCTCGCCCGAATCCCCTCGGGTTGGGCGGGCGGGCGGGCGGGCCGGCCTTGCCCGGCTCGCCGAGGGGTGCCGATCCCTCGGGGGCCTCTCGATCCCCGGAGGAGGGGCTCTCCGGGCGAGGGATGGTCGCGGGCCCCCTCGCCGGGATCCGTCGCCCGGAGGCTCGCGACGCCCCGGGCCGTCCTCCGCTTCGGGCCGGCGGCTCCCGGGCCCGGAGTGAGGCGTTCTTCATTCATTTCGCCACATTAACTTTTTAAAAAAACTTAGACAATGGAATACTGTGTTGACATGGTTGGACCATCGCGCTAAAGATGGCCGTTGCGCCTCAAAACATGGCGTCGCGTCAGGGAAGACGGCGCGGCTCGGTTGGGTCGAGGTGATCGGCCGGCGGCGACCGGGAGGCGTCCGAGGCATCCGAAATTCTCCTCATCTCGGGGCCCGCCCGGGACGGGGGGAATGCGCGCCTCGACCGCCCCCTTGCCTCGTCGGAACCCTTCGCGAAAGGCCCCGCTCCAAGAGATCGGGAGTTCCAAAGGCATGAGATTCCGAATTCTGGTCCCGCTAGCGATCCTAGCCCTCGGGGCTTTCTGCCCGCGAGCGAAGGCCGAGATCACCCTGGGGACCGCGGGGGACTTCGCGGTCCTCGCCGGCTCGACCGTGACAAACGCCGGCATGTCACTCATCGACGGAGGGGATGTGGGAGTCGCCCCGGGGTCGGCGATCACGGGCTTTGGCCCGGGAACGCTGATGTCGCCGTACACGTTCCATTCGAATGACGCCGTCGCCCTCCAGGCCCAGGCGGACCTGACCACCGCGTACAACGCCGCGGCGGGCCTGGCCCCCACGCACGTCCTGACCGGCCAGGACCTCGGCGGGCTCACCCTGCTGCCCGGGGTCTACTTCTTCTCGTCCACCGCCCAACTGACCGGGACGCTGACCCTGGACGACCAGGGCGACCCCAACGCGCAATTCGTCTTCCAGATCGGCACCACGCTGACGACGGCCAGCGGCTCCTCGGTCGTCACGGTCCACGGCGGTTCGATGCCGGGATGCTCGGTGTTCTGGCAGGTGGGCACCTCCGCGACGCTCGACACGGACACGGCGTTCGAGGGGCACATCCTGGCCGCCGCGAGCATCACGCTGAACCACGGCGCGACCATCCGGGACGGCAGCGCCCTGGCCGGCAGCGGCGCGGTCACGCTGGATACCAACAACATCACCAACTGCGTGCGGTCGGTGCCGGAGCCCGCGAGCTTGTCCCTGGTCCTCCTGGGCATCCCCCTCCTCGGGCGGCGGGCGCTCAAGGCGAGGCGTCGAGGGCGGCGGCTCGCGGACGAGGGCCGGAAGGAATAAGCCATTCCCCGGCGTCGTGGGCCTCGACGAGGGCGACCTGGAGGGGTCGGCCCCCGACCCAGGTCGAGGGTTGTCCCTCGCATCCCAATCGAGAAACGGCCGTCGAGGGCGCAATCCGTCCTCGTCGGTCGTTTTTCGGTTGAAATTTTTGCAGAGGGGCGACTATGCTCGATCCGGTCAGGATCTTGCGCTCACGATCGTCAGGCAAGGGAATGCGACCTCGTTGATCTGAGGGAAGAGGGCGAACGGCGTCGCCCGCGATTGTCTCGCCCCCTCGTCCCCTCTCCCGTTCGGTCGCATCCCCCCGGCCTTACTTTCGAGACGCTCCGCACCCAGGCCGCCTTGCCCTCGGCCCGAGGACTGCCCGGATGGCGGTCCGCTCGGGACCATCCTCCGAGGCCGGGCGGCGCGGCCCCCGAGACTCAGGAGATGAGCCCCGATGACCGTGCGCTGGAAGCCCTTGATCGTCCTCTCCGGGTTGTTCCTGGTCGTTGCCGTGATGGGCCTGTTCGCCATCACGTACGTCCTCATGCCCGGCCGGGCCGAGGACGTCTTGCCCCGGGCCCGCGCCGACGCCCAGGCCAAGAAGTATGATCACGCCCTGATCCAGTATCGCCGGGCCCTCCAGCGCGACCCGAAGAACGTCGAGATCCACGAGGAGCTCGCCGACCTGCTCGGCCGGTGGATGCGCGAGTCCCCCAAGGAGCTCGCCACGCTCCGCCCCCAGTGGCTCCACGAGATGACCGACGCGGCGAAATATGGCAAGGGCCGACCCGGGCCGAGGAAGGCGCTGCTGGCCGACGCCCTGGCCCACGAGGACATCAATGAGGCCCTCCGCTGGGCCGACGAGCTCCTGCCCCTGGAGGCCAAGGACGCCGACGCCCGGTACGTCAAGGCGATCGAGGCCCTGGACCGCAAGCCGAGCGACCTGACCGAGGCGAAGAAGCACCTGGAAGTCCTGGCCGAGGCCGAGCCCGACCGGCTCCGGACGCTGTGGGTCCGCGCCGGGTGGCCCGCGAGGCCGGCGACGAGGCGACGCTCGCGGCCGTCCTGGGCCAGGCCCGCTCGACGTCCCTGGGCGTCGAGGCCCCGGCCTCCGAGAGGGTCGCCAAGCTGAGGATGGGCCTGGTGGACATCGAGAGGGCCAGGGACGCCCAGGCGCTGGCCTCGCTCGTCGCCGAGTTCGCCAAGGGGGCGCAGAACGTCGCCGCCGAGGCCGAGGCCGCCCCGGCCCGGGTCCGCCTGCTCAGCTCCTTGCTGGAGCAGGTCCAGAAACGGCTGACGACCCTCGGCGCCGCCGACCCCGTCGCCAAGAAGGAGGCCGCCGCCCTGGCCGACTCGCTGGAATCGGTCGCCGAGGCGATCTATACCCGGGCCATCGAAGTCACCGGCGCCAATGACCTCCGGCCCCACCTCGCCTACGCCGAGCACCTGGTCTTCCGCGACGGGCCGAAGAAGGCCCTGGAGGTCGCCTCGACGGCCTTGAAGCTGAAGATCGCCGCCCTGCCGGCCTGGGACAACGTCGCCACCGGCCTCCGGGACGTCGCCATCCGTGCCGCCCTGGCGCAGACCGACGACCCCGCCCGGTTCGACCGGGCCGTGCCGTTCGTCAAGGAGCTGATCGCCTCGGCGAACCCGCGGGCCTCGGGCATCGGCCACCTGTACAAGGGGCTGATCGCCCTGGAGAGGTCCGGGATGCTCTCGGCCGCCGCCGGGGCCGACGGGCCGGGGACGGCCTCCTCGGTCGACTCGAAGGCCGGCGAGGAGGCCGCCGCCGAGCTCAAGCTGGCCGCCGCCGCCCTGCCCGACGCCGCCACGGCCCAGGCCCTCTACGGCGTCAGCCTGATCCTCACCGGCGAGGCGAACCTCGGCCGCCAGTACCTCCAGGCCGCCCAGAAGCTCGGCGGAGAGGGGCTGGAGCCTCGCTATCAGGTCTTCGCCGCCTGGTCGATCCTCCAGGCCGGCTATCCCGAGGATGCCGCCCCGATCGTCGCCCGGATGATCGCCTCGGCCGAGAGCGGCGGGCTGCCCCGCGACTTCGCCCCGACCCTCCACCTGCTGATGGGCGAGATCCTCCAGGCCCGCCGCCAGCTCCGCCCGGCGCGGGCCGAGTTCGAGAAGGCCCTGGCCTCCGGCCAGGCCATGACCCCGGCCTTGCAGGTCCGCCTCGCCCAGATCGACTTCCAGCTCGGCGAGAACGACAAGGGGATGGCCCGGATCGAGGGCCTCAAAAACGACCCGAAGGCCGGGCCCACCGCCGAGAGGATCGCCGTCCAGGCCCTCAACGAGAGGAACAAGCTGGCCGAGGCCCGGGCCCGGATCGACCAGGCCCGGGCCCGGTTCCCCGACAGCGACGAGCTGGCCGAGCTCGACGCCGCCATGCACCTGGCCTCCGGCAAGCCCGAGGCGGCCGACGCCCTCCTCCGCGACTACCTGGCCAAACACCCCAAGAGCGAGGAGATCGCCCTGGTCCGCGCCCGGGTCCTCTCGGGTCCGCTGAAGAAGCCGGACGAGGCGCGCAAGATCCTCGCCGACCTGGCCGAGACGGCGAAGACCTCCGCCCCCCTGGTCCAGCTCGCCCTCCTGGACATGAACCGCCGAGATCTCGAAGGCGCCTCCAAGACGATCGCCCGGATCCGGGCCCGATGGAAGGAGGCCGCCTCGGCCGACCTGCTCGACGCCCAGCTCGCCCTGGCGAGCGAGAACCCCCAGGGCGCGGCCACCGCCCTGGACGCCGCCCTGAAGAAAGACCCGAACAACAAGGTCGCCCTGTTCTGGAAGGCCATGATCGACGAGCGCTCGGGCGCCTCGGCGAAGGCGGCCCAGGTGTACGAGTCGATCCTCAAGGACCAGCCGGTCAAGGAGATCGACAACGGCCTGTCGCTGACGACCGCCGCCCGGCTCGCCCTGGCCGACATGGCGTTGCAGAACCAGGACGTCGATGGCGCGATCAGCCGGTTCCAGGGCATCCTCAAGGGAGGCGCCGGCGAGATGGATCGCGCCGTCCGCTGGAAGCTGATCGCGGCGATGGCCGCCAAGGGCCAGGACGCCCAGGCCCGGGCCGAGGTCGCCAGGCTCGTGGCCAGCCCCGCGACCTCGGCCGAGGACCGGGTCCAGGCCGCCGAGTTCTTCCGCCGCCAGGGAGACGACGCCTCCGGGCTCGCCCAGCTGGACCTCGCCCTGAAGAAGGACCCCGCCAACACCGGCGCCGTCGCCTACAAGGCGATGATGCTCGCCTCCAAGGATAAGGCGGCCGACGCCTCCGCGTTGATCCGCAAGGCGATGGCCGCCTCGGCCCAGCCGGCGAACATGGATCTGATGCTCGCCGCCCTGGAGAACCTCGCCCCCGGCCCCGACAACCTCGATCGCGCCCTGGGAGCCCTCTCCGACGGCCTGAAGAAGCATCCCGAGTCCGTCGAGCTCGTCCAGGCGAAGTATCAGGTGCTCAAGCTCAAGGGAGACAAGGGGGCCGTCGCCTTCGTCCAGGAGACGGCCCGGGGAGACGCCCGACCGGCCATGAAACGGCTCCTGGCCGAGGTCTACCGCTCCGAGCGCCGCCTGGAAGAGGCCGAGACGGTCGTCCGCGACCTGCTGAAGGAAAGCCCGAAGGACAACAAGATGGCCGCCGTCCTCGTCGGCCTGGTCGCCGCCCGGGCCCAGGAGGCCGCCGACTCGGGCGATCGCCCCGCCGAGAAGACCCTGAACGCCCGGACCGCCGAGCTGATCCGCGGGTTCCGCGAGCAGTTCCCCAACGACCCGAGCTTCCCCCAGGCCGACTGCGAGCTCGCGGCCCGATCCGGCGACCTGGCCAGGGCCAAGAGGATCGCCGCGGAGGTCAGCGAGATGGACCCGACCTCGCCGATCGGCCCCCTGCTCCGCGCCCGGCTCTTCGCCGCCGAGGGGCGGACCGAGGAGGTCGCCCGGTCGTATGACGAGGCCCTCGCCCGGAGCCCCCGGAGGACCGACATCCGCCTGGCCCTGGCCCAGGCGGACCTCGCCCTGGGCAAGTCCGACGAGGCCCTGAAGCAGACCAAGTACGTCCTGGACGCCGACCGCGACCAGCCCACCGCCCTCCTCCTGAAGGCCCAGGCCCTGGCCTCCCGGGAAGGCACCCCGGCCGACGTCGCCAAACGCCGGGCCGAGGCCGAGAAGACCCTCCGGGACGCCATCGCCGCCCAGCCCAAGTTCGTCGAGGCCTACCACCTCCTCGCCGAGCTCCGCATGGGCGACCGCGACCGCAAGGGGGCCGTCGATCTCCTGATGCAGGCCCTCAAGATCATCCCCAATGACGATACCGGGCTCGCCCAGGTGATCCAGTACCTCTGCTCGGCCTCCGCCCCCGGCCAGCCGGCCCCTCGGGCCGACGTCCAGAAGGCCATGGACCTGGCCGAGCAGTTCGGCGCCAAGGACGAGCGGGGCGTCTTCGCCCTGGCCCTGGCCGTCGGCTTCTCCCGGTCCGGCCAGGTCGACCTGGCCCTGCCCTGGGCCGAGAAGGCCGCCCAGAAGATCGACCGGCCGATCGTCCACATGACCTGCGGCGATATCCTCCTGGCCAAGGCCGAGGCCACCACCGTCGAGGCCGACGCCAAGGAGGTCTTCAAGAAGGCCGTCGAGCAATACGACGCCGTCTTGAAGCAGCAGGCCAACGCCGTCGAGGCCATCAACAACAAGGCGTGGATCCTCCACCGCTACCTCGGCCGGCACGCCGACGCCCTCCTCGTCGCCGAGGACCTGGTCAAGCGGTCCGACCCGTCCACCCTGCCGGCCGAGTTCTACGACACCCTGGGCTCGATCCAGGAAGCCGTGGGCAAGCCGAAGCTGGCCGAGGACTCCTACACCCAGGGCCTCCGCAAGGCCCCCAACGGGCCGATGCTCAATTTCCACCTCGGCCGCCTCCTCGCCGCCGACCCGTCGCGAGGAGGCGCCGCGGCCCGTCACCTGGAGGCCGCCCGGTCCTCCGGCCGGCTCTCCAAGGCCGACGCCGCCTCGGTCGAGACGCTCCTGAAGGAAATCCGCCGATAGAGCGGTTCTCGGTCGGATGTCGCCCCCGTAGGGCAGGCCTCGGCCTGCCGTCTTCGCGGGGCTCGGCAGGCCTCGGCAGGCCCTACGAGAACCGCTCCAGCGGGCCGTCCATCCCGCCTCCTCGGGTGGCATGCTTACGTCTTCTTGAGCATGCCACCCGAGATTCACCTAGCGCAATTCCGGGCCGCCGGGCGATGCGGGTTTTTTTTGGCGAATTCGGGCGTCCCCGAGCGTTTCGCGAGGCGTTGGCTGCATCGTCGTCCCTCCGGGTGGGACCGGACGTGCAACCCGTGCAACTGGCGACCTGGCGGGGCGGGGTCGTCGAAGGTCTTCCTCGAAACAACTGGCAATCTAGGCAAATTAAGCCGATCTTCGGGCCGACGCGCCGGGTGTTTTTCGAATTTCGGGGGAAGAGTCTTGCTAATAAAGCCACATGGTGCTTGTAATCGAGGCGTCTTGGACTGAGCGTAGTTCGATCTCTCCACGGGTTGATGGGCCGTGGGGAGTTTGGACGCGGTTGGTCGATGGACGTCCCGGCCGGGCGTCGCGATGGCGCGGCGCCCCTCGAAAGGCTCCCGCCCGCGGAGGACCGATCCCGATCGAGGTCATCTCGTCTGGCTCGCCGGGCGGATGGCCGTGGGGATCGCCGTCGCGGAAGGCGAGGGCCCGAGGCCCCTGGCTTCTCCCTCCCGGTCTCTCGATGACGACCCGCGATGATAAGCCACCACTCCCGCCCGATCCGCCTGCTCCTGATCGAGGACAATGCCACCGACGCCCAGTTGCTGGCCGACACGCTCGGGCACCTCGCCCCGGGCGGGTTCGCCCTGACTCGCGCCGAGACGCTCGCCCAGGCCGTCGATCGGCTGAAGGCGGGCGGCCTGGACGTGGTCCTCCTCGACCTGGACCTCCGCGACAGCCGAGGGGCTCGACACCTTCCGTCGGGTCCGCGATCGGGCCGACCGCGTCCCGATCATCGTCCTCTCGGGCCAGGCCGACGAGGCCCTGGCCGTCGAGGCCGTCAAGCAAGGGGCGCAGGACTACCTGGTCAAGGGCCAGGTCCTGCCCCGGGCCCTGATCCGCTCGGTCCGCTACGCGCTGGAGCGGAAGCAGGCCGAGGAGGACCTGAAGCGGGCCAAGGCCCAGGCCGAGGCCGCCAGCCGGGCCAAGAGCACCTTCCTGGCCACCGTCAGCCACGAGGTCCGCACGCCGATGAACGGCGTGATCGGCATGGCCGAGCTGCTCCTGGGCTCGGTCCTGGACCGGGCCCAGAGGGAATACGCCCTGGCCATCCGGTCCAGCGGCGAGGCCCTGCTGAAGGTCCTCGACGACGTCCTGGACCTCTCGCGGATCGAGGCCGGGCGGCTGGCCATCGAGCCGGCCGAGTTCGACCTCGGGGCCGTCCTGGAGGAGGTCACCGACTTGCTGGCCCCCGGGGCCCAGGCCAAGGGGCTGGCCATCGCCTGCGTGGTCCCGGCCGAGATGCCGGAGCGGCTCGTCGGCGACGCCGCGCGGGTCCGCCAGATCCTGCTCAACCTCGTCGGCAACGCCGTGAAGTTCACCGAGGCCGGCGAGGTCGTCCTGGAGGCCGAGGCTCGACGACGCCCCGGGGCCGTCCCTGGCCGTGGCCCTGACCGTCCGCGACACCGGCATCGGCATCCCCGGCGAGTTCCACGGCGCGATCTTCGAGAGCTTCACCCAGGTCGATGGCGGCCCGGCGAGGAAGTACGGGGGGGTCGGCCTGGGCCTGGCGATCAGCCGGGACCTGGCGCGATTGCTCGGCGGGCGGATCTCGGTGGAGAGCCGCCCGGGCTCGGGCAGCGCGTTCCGGCTGGACCTGGAGTTCGGCCGGGCCGATCCGCGCCCCCCGGTCGAGTCGGCCCCGCCCCCCCTGCCCCGCGGCCTGCGAGTCCTGGCCGTGGGCCGGGCCGACTCCGGCCGCCGCGCCCTGATCGAGCACCTCCGGGCCCTGGGCTGCCGACCCGAGCCGGCCGGCTCGATCGACGAGGCCCGGGCCTCGGCCCGCTCCGCCCCCCCGGGCGACCCGTTCCGCCTGGCGATCGTCGAGGCCGAGTCCCCGGCCGCCGGCCTGGCGGACATGGCCCAGGTCCTCCTCCGGTCGTCGCGGGTCCAGCGCGATCGGGCCGAGCCCCGCGACGGCTCGAGCGGCGACGCCCCCGAGCTCGCCAAGCCGGTCCGCCGGGCCGCCCTGCTCGACGCCATGACCCGGGCCCTCCGCCCGCCTCGGCCCGCCCCGGCCGCGACCCCGCCGAACCTCCCCGCCTCGCCCGTCCCCTGGCCCAGCCTGGGCTTGCGCATCCTCGTCGCCGAGGACTTCGAGACCAACCGCGTCGTCGCCGTCAAGATGCTCGAGCTCCTCGGCTGCCGGGTCGATGCCGTGGTCAACGGCGAACAGGCCGTCTCCGCCGCCGACGCCGTCCTCTATGACGCCGTCCTGATGGACCTGGAGATGCCCGTCATGGACGGCCTGACCGCCACCACCACCATCCGCAAGGCCGACCTCCTCCGAGGGCGACGCACGCCCATCCTCGCCTTCACCGCCCACGCCCTGGAGACCGACCGCCAGCGATGCCTGGCCGCCGGGATGGACGGCTACCTCGCCAAGCCCGTCCGCCTCCGAGACCTCTTCGACGCCCTCCAGCGCCTGACCTCCAGCCGATCGGCCGGCAAGCTCGCCTCCATGCTCGAGACCGCCGGATAGGTCAGTCTGCGCCCCAGGCTCCACTCCTTCCCGGAGGAGAATTCTTCGGAAGTGTTCTGGGCGGCATGGGTTCCGAAGACGGAACCCGAGGGCCGTCCCTCGCGGGTTCCCGAAGACGAAACCCGTGCCACCCGGCATCCTTCCGGCCGAGGCCTCCGGAGGAGGAAACGGCCCGCCCCCCCGATTGTGTCGCGACCGCCCGGCGGCTAAACTAGCGTTCCTATGCATAAAGGCGTGGCCGTCAGCCCCGGAGTTGTCGTCGGGGTCGCTCATCGGGTCGAGTCGATCTTCGGCGCGGGGGAGCCGGTCGGGCTGTCCGACCCATCCCTGATCCCGGCCGAGATCGAGCGGTTCGACCGCGCCGTGAGCGTCTCGGCCGCCGAGCTGGAGGCGATCGTCCTGAAGGTCGCCCAGCAACTGGGTGCGGCCGAGGCCGAGATCTTCGAGAGCCACCTTCGATCGTCAGCGACAATCGATGGTGCCGAAGGTCCGCGCGAACTGATCGAGTTGCAACGGCTCACGGCGCTCTCCTCGCTCCAGTCCGTGCTCCAGGACTACGCCGCCAGATTCGCCCGGATCGAGCACGACTACTTCCGCGAGCGGCTGGCCGACCTCCGCGACGTGATCTCGCGGATCGGCTCGCACCTGAGCCTTCCCGACGGCCCCGCCTCGGCCATCGACGGCATCAGCCCCGGCAAGCCCGACGGCGATTCGCCGATCATCCTCGTGGCCCACGAGATCCTCCCCAGCCAGGCCATGAGCCTGGGCAACCTGCCGATCGCCGGGATCGTCACCGAGACCGGCGGCGGCACCAGCCACGCCGCGATCCTCGCCCGGAGCCGAGGCATCCCGGCCGTCTCCGGCTGCGTCGGGATCACCGCCGACGTCCGCTCGGGCGACCCGATCATCGTCGACGGCCGCGAAGGCGTCGTCCTCGTCCGGCCCGATTCCGAGACCATCTCCGCCTATCGCAAGATGCAGCGCGAGTTCTTCGACCTCAAGGACCGCCTGGTCCTCAATCGCGACCAGCCGGCCACCAGCGCCGACGGCGCGCCAGATCGAGCTCCTGGCCAACATCAACAACCTCGTCCGACGCCCAGGCCGCCGAGAAGGTCGGCGCCACCGGCGTCGGCCTGTTCCGGACCGAATACCTCTTCCTCACCCACCAGGACGTGCCCGACGAGGAGGAGCAGTACCAGCACTACCGCCAGATCATCGAGGACCGCCCGGCCGGATCGTCACCATCCGGACCCTCGACCTCGGCGGCGACAAGACCGTCCCCTACCTCGGCCGACGCAACGAGGCCAACCCGTTCATGGGCTGGCGGTCGATCCGCCTCTCGTTCGAGCACCCCCGGCTCTTCGAACGGCAGATCCGGGCGATCCTCCGCGCCGGCCGCCACGGCAAGGTCTCGATGCTCTTCCCGATGATCACCACGCTGGAGGAGCTCCGACACGTCAACCGGCTGGTGGAGGAGACCCGGCGGAACCTCCGTCGCGAAGGGGTCCCGTTCGGCGAGGACGTCAAGACGGGCGTGATGATCGAGGTGCCCGCCGCGGCGGTCTGCATCGACGCGATCTTCCGCGAGACCGACTTCATCTCGATCGGCTCCAACGACCTGATCCAGTACCTCGTCGCCGCCGACCGCGACAACCCGAAGGTCGCCCACCTCTGCGAGCCGCTCTAGCCCGGCGATTTTCCGCATCTTGCAGATGGTCCTCGACGCCTGCCAGACGGACCGGGACGCCCGTGACCGTCTGCGGCGAGATGGCCGGCCAGCCGCGATCGGTGCTCGTCCTCTTCGGGATGGGCCTGCGGCGGTTCAGCATGAGCCCGGCGTTCGTCCCGACGATCAAGGCCCTCCTGAACGCCGTCACCACCGCCCAGGCCGAGCGGTTCGCCCACCAGGTCCTCCAGCTCAAGACCAGCGAGGAGATCCGTTCGTACCTGACCGCCCGGCTCCACGAGGTCTCCAGCGACCTGGAGATGTTCGACTTCTCGTAGGGTGCCGGGAATGCACCCACGTCAATCCCCGACGCGGCCTCGGATCGCCACCCCTACCATGTTGCGAACCGCCCCCGGCGTTGCTACCCTAGCCGCAGCCCGGAAAGAGGCCGCGAAACCGGCCGATCCGGGATTCCCGATCGCGAGAATCCGCGAACCGAGCATTCCCGAAATCGGGAAGGGCCGCCCGACCCGGCGGCACGTTCGGTTCGATCCAAAATGTTGGAATGCCAGGGACTTGAGGCAAGACTTCCCCCCCGGCATCAATGTTGCCTGAGAGCCTTATCCCTTCCCGCCCGCGCAGGACCGCGAATCCGGCATCCCGGGCGCCTCGCCCGACCGACCCGGCTGGGACTACCTTCATGGCTGACCGACCGAGCATCAAGGATATCCTCGCCAAGGCCCGGGCCGGCGGCGCGGCCTCGCCCGGCGGCGAGCCGATCTCGCAGTCCGAGCGCGAGGCCGGTCCGACCGAGCCGGAACCGACCTCGGACGAGCCGATGGAGCTCTCCTCGGCCCCCGAGCCGGCCCCGACCGCCGAGTCGCTCGGCCGACCCCTGACCCTGAAAGAGAAGCTCGCCGCCGCCAGGACCGGCGCGGCCCCCACGCCCGCCGCCAAACCGGCTGCCGCCAAGGCCGCGCCGAAGGAAGTCGAGGTCCCGGCGGCCGAGGAGGCCGCGCCCGCCCCGAGGCCGGCGATCCCGACCGATCGGCCGCTGACGCTCAAGGAGAAGCTCGCCGCCGCGAGGACCGGGGCCGCCCCGGCCGCGCCCTCCGCCGGCAAGCCGGCCGCCGCCAAGCCCGCCGCCGGGGCCAAGCCCGCCGCCCCGGCCGCCGCCAAGGCCGCGACCCGCGACCTGCCCCCGCTCGACAAGATCACCGACCCCCGAGACCTCGCCGAGGCCCTCCGCCGCGCCGGGACCGAGAAGGAAAAGGCGGCCAAGGCCGACGCCGCCACCCGGGCCGCCTCGGCCGCCGGGGCCACCCCCGCCGGGGCCAAGGCCGCGGCAACCAAGAAGGTCGAATCCAAGGTCATCCCGCCGAAGCCGAGCAAGGACGCCGCCACAGCGCCCTCGCCCTCGGCGACGGCCACCGCGCCGGCCGTCCACCGCCGCCAGTTCTTCGGCGACGCCTCCTGGGTGATCGCCGGATGGGGCGCCTTCACCGCCGGGATGACCGCGCTGACCCTGGGATGCGTCCGCTTCCTCTTCCCCAACGTCCTGGCCGAGCCGCCCAGCACCATCAAGGTCGGCCTCCCCACGGACTTCGAGAAGGAGCAGGTCAACGAGCGCTGGAAGGCCGAATGGGGCTTCTGGATCGTCCGCTCCTCGGCGTATGACGGCGAGGACAAGATCTACGCGATCCAGTCCGTCTGCACCCACCTGGGATGCCCGCCGAACTGGCTCTCGGCCGAGACCAAGTTCAAGTGCCCCTGCCACGGCTCGGGCTTCTACATCTCGGGAGTGAACTTCGAGGGCCCCGCCCCCCGGCCCCTGGAACGCTTCAAGGTCGCCCTGAACGACGGCGGCGAGATCGTCGTCGACAAGAGCCAGAAGTACCAGGAAGAGCTGAAGCAGTGGGGCGACCCGGACAGCTTCATCATCGCCTAGAGGTCCGTTCGCAGGGCGGGCCTCGGCCTGCCGTCCCCGGCCTGACTCGGCAGGCCGAGGCCCGCCCTGCGAAGAGTTGTCAGTCGTCAGAGTCTCCGTAGGAAATCATCAGGGAACGTGGTGGACGAAGTCGGTCGTGAGAGGCGTGGCCCCCGCCCCCGGTCTCTCGCTGACAACGGGCAACTTCCCCACTGACAACTCCCAAGGGGTGCTCATGGCCATCGTCGAGAAGATCACCGAGAGCCAGGTCTGGAAGAGCATCTTCCGCCACCCGATGCCCAAGGACCGGCGCAATCGCGTGGTCGTGATGCTCACGAACTTCTTCCTCCACCTGCACCCGGTCAGCGTCCGCAAGCAGGGGATCGCGCTGAGCTACACCTGGTGCATGGGCGGGACGACGTTCTTCCTGTTCATCGTGGAGGTCGTCACGGGCGTCCTCCTGATGTTCTACTACCGGCCCACGCTGGAACACGCCTACAACGACATCCTGGCCCTGCGGGACGTCACCACGCTGGGCATCCTGCGGGAATTGCACCGCTGGGGCGCCCACGCGATGGTCATCGCCGTGTGGCTCCACATGTACCGGGTGTTCCTCACCGGCAGTTACAAGCCGCCTCGCGAGTTCAACTGGGTGATCGGCGTGCTGCTGCTGGTGATGACGCTGTTGCTGTCGTTCACCGGCTACCTCCTGCCGTGGGACCAGCTCGCCATCTGGGCCATCACGGTCGGCTCGAACATGGCCAGGGCCACGCCGTTCGCGGGGGTCGAAGGCCCCGGGGCGTCGCTGTTGAAACTCAACGGAGTCAGCCTGATCACCTCGGGTTCCGACGCCAAGTTCGCCCTGCTCGGCGGCCGGTCGGTGGGCGAGATGACCCTGAACCGGTTCTACGTCCTGCACTGCGTGGCCATCCCCCTGGCGGTGTCCCTCCTGATCATGATCCACTTCTGGAGGGTCCGCAAAGACGGCGGGATCAGCGGGCCGATGTGATCGATCGTCGAGGGGATGGGGAGGGATCGCGATGGTGGACATGTCGCCGACCGCCGAACTGGTGCTCAGGCGTCTCCAGGCCGAACCCGACCGGCTCCGTTATGACCTGGAGGTCTTCGGGGGCGTGGTCCAGTCCGAGCAACTGGCCATGTTGGACTCCGCCTATGAGCAACTGGGGAAGGCCGGGTTGGTCGAGCGGTCGGGGTCGTTCATCCGGTTCTTCGGGATGCCGAAGCGGCTCAGCGAGCGAGGGCGGAGCCTCTCGGGATCGATGCCGTGACCTCCTCCTCGTTGGACCGCTCCCGGACCATGTTGCCTCCCGAAAAATTCCCGAGGGCCATCCTGGAATTCCAGGATTCGTTCGTCCAGGAGAGCGGGTCGGAGAATCCGTGGGTCCGGGTCATCCTCGTCAACGGGGAAGTCATCTACCTCAAGGGGCTTCGGATCGATCCCTCGCCCACTCTTCCCGGATGGTCGATGTTCCGGAACGCCCTGCCCCCGTCGTCCCATGCCCTGGTCGCCCGCGATGAGGAGATCCTGAGGGTCGATTTCGAGATCCTGGTCCCCGAGCCCGAACCCCCGCCGAGGCCGCCTCTGGGCTTCTCGGCCTGACCGAAACCCCGAGACCTATTCCGCCGACCGGCTCCCAGAGACGACCATGCACAACTCCGACCTCAACTCGGCCGTGACGGCCGGCCTCGGCTGGTACTACCTGCTGGCCGCGATGCTCAACGCGGCGGCGGCGGCCTACGTGGCCTACATGGAGATGGTCTCCGAGGGGGCCTCGCGCGCCGGCCTCGCCCCCCGGACCCGCAAGCTCCCCGACTGGCTCGTGGTGAGCTTCTCGGGCCTTTACGGGCTGGCCATGCTCGTGATCCTCGGCCGCTCGATGATCGGGCCCGACGCCCTGAGGATCGCCTACGGCCTCTGCGCCCTGGCCAACGTGATCGTGGCCATCGCCGCCGGGGCCGACGCCGCCCACCACGCCGAGGCCCACGACGCCGGCCACGGCGTCGGCTCGGAGTTCGGCGGGCCCTCGCTCGACGACCACATCCCGGCCGTCGGCCTGGGCAAGCCGATCAACCGGACCCTCTGGACCCTGATCTGGGCGGTCTCCGCCGTGATCTTCCAGGCCATGGGCGTCGTCTACATCCTCGACCGGCAGTTCAGCCTGCCGCTGTTCCTCCGCGACATCGTCGACTTCGTCTCCGGCCCCACCACGTTCTTCGTCGGCGCCACGGCGGCCTTCGCCGCGATGATCGCCTACCGCAAGCTCTTCGCCAACGGCGTGTTCGCCTGGGGCCTGGTCAACGCCTTCCTCCTGTTCTTCGGCCTGAGCGTCACCGACAAGGACTTCCGGGGCATCGTGACCGCCCCGGACAACGTCCCGATCGTCGGCATGATCATCCTCGTCGGCTTCTTCACCTGGCTGAGCCTCCGCCGGGCCGTGATCAACGACTCGCGGATGGCCCTGGGCCTGCCCAACCTCGAGGAGATGGAGCCGGAGAAGACGCTGACCTGGCCCGACCTCGTCTATACCGAGCTGATCGCGATGGTCATCCAGACGATCGTCCTGGTCGTCTGGGCCATCGCCTTGCAGGCCCCCCTGGAGCAGCCGGCCAGCTCCACCTCCGCCCCGAACCCCTCGAAGGCCCCGTGGTACTTCCTCGGCCTCCAGGAGATGCTCGTCTATTTCGACCCCTGGATGGCCGGCGTCGTCCTGCCCACAATGATCATCGTGGGGCTGATGGCCATGCCCTACATCGACACCAACAAGCAGGGCAACGGCTACTACACCATCGAGCAGAGGAAGTTCGCGTACGTGACATTCCAGTACGGCTGGCTCGTCCTCTGGGTCGTCCTGATCCTCCTGGGGACGTTCCTCCGAGGCCCCAACTGGAACTTCTTCGGGCCTTACGAATACTGGGACGTCCACAAGGTCATCCCCCTGAACAACGTCAACCTCTCGGACATCGTCTGGATCCAGGTCCTCGGCACCAGCCGGCCGGACAACATCCTGCTCCGCGAGGCGCCGGGCTTCCTCGTGGTCCTGGCCTACTTCGTCCTCACCCCCCTGATCCTGGCCCGGACGTTCTTCCGCAAGTACCTGGAACAAGCCGGGTTCCTGCGATATTCCGTGCTGGCCGTGCTGATCCTGTTCATGGCCAGCCTGCCGATCAAGATGGTCCTGCGATGGACCATCAACCTGAAATACCTGGTGGCGATCCCGGAATACTTCTTCAACATCTAGAGGAGCCCGAAGCGCCGAGATCCGGTCGTCGAGTCGCGATCGCAGGCCGCCCCGATCCGCTCGCAAACCGGCCCCGGCACTCGGAATACGATGCCAGCGACCGAAGAAACCTTTCGCAAGCAATCGACGCTCCACCTCGTCTTCGCCGTCTCGTCCATCGCGATGACGGCCGTGACGATCTGGATGATCATGGCCGACCACCTCCGGCCCTGGAAGAACGTCCAGCGCGATTTCCAGAAAATCGAGACGGCCAAGCTCAAGGCCAACGAAGACCAGAAGCTCCAGGAGCAGCAGGAGAACTCCTCGGCCCAGATCGAGGCGATCGACAAGAAGGTCGAGGCCCTGGACGCCCTGGCCGCCACCAACGCCCGCAAGATCGCCAACATCGACGCCGAAATCGCCAAACTTGGCGGTACTCGCGAGCGGCTGGACACCGAACGCAAGTTCCAGAAGGCCGGGCTCGACAGCCTCCGCAGCTTCTACGACGGCATGATCGACCGCAACGAGCGGCCCCGGGCCAACGACTTCCTCGCCGGGACGATCGTCCCGAGCGAACGGACGTTCGAGACGATCGTCCGCGACTACGAGGCGGCCGTCCGCGACCTCGATCGCAAGAAGCTCGACCGGGGCTTGCTCGCCGCCGAGGTCGTCGAGGTCGCCGACACGCCGCCGCCGGGCACCCCGGCGGCCGTCGCCGGGTTCAAGAAGGGGGACACCCTCCCGGTGGCCGAATTCGAGAAGCTCCGCAATGAGGCCGAGGCCGCCATCGCCCCGCCCAAGGGCCAGCCCGCTCGCGAGGCCAACGTCTCGGTCACCGTCCTCCGCTCGACCGTGACCAAGGGGGCCGACGGCAAGCCCGAGATCACGACCAAGTCCGTCCCCCTGACCCTCAATGTCAAGCCGGGCGCCCTGGCGAAAGATGACCAGAACCGCGCCGGGGGGTTCGAGACCATCGGCCTGCCCGTGACCGCCGTGACTTCCGAGGTCCTCAAGAAGAAGCGGGAAGACCTGACCCGCGACCGCGACCGCGTGGCGCGGGCCCTGGCCCAGAAGCAGGCCCAGTACGGCGAAGGCTCGGGTTTCGGCGGCTTCCTCAACCGCTCCCTGGCCACCCTCCGCGGCCTGCCGATCATCGACCTGGCCGCGCCCCCGACCAAGATCCAGCAGATCAGCCTGCCGGAACTGCTGATCAATTACAACTTTAAAGAAGTCCCGAGGTACGACCGCTGCACCACGTGCCACCTCGGGATCGACCGGCCCGGCTACGACAAGACGGCCGACGGCCAGCCGATGCCGGCCGTCTTCCACACCCACCCCCACCTCAAGGACGGCGCCAGGGCGCCCGACGCCCGGGGGAACATCGTCACCGTCGGCCTGTACCTCGATAGCGACGGCCCCCACAAGATCAACAGCTTCGGCTGCACGATCTGCCACGGCGGCCAGGGCTCCGGCACCTCCTTCACCTACGCCTCCCACGAGCCCGACGACCTCCACGAAAAGGAAGTCTGGGAAAAGAAATACGACTGGACCGAGATGCACCACTGGGACGAGCCGATGCTCCCCACCCGGTTCCTCCAGTCCAGCTGCCTGAAGTGCCACCACCAGGTCACCGACCTGAACGACGAGCAGGCCCCCAAGCTCCTGGCCGGCTACCAGAGGATCACCAAGTACGGCTGCACCGGCTGCCACACCATCGGCGGCGAGGGGTCGTTCGGCCCCGACTTGACGGATAACCGCCAGGTCGGCCCGAACCTCAAGCACCTCGGGTCCAAGGTCACCAAGGACTGGGCCCTGAAGTGGATCAAGAACCCCCACGCCTTCCGGCCCGACACGAGGATGCCCCGGTTCTACGAGGTCTCCAACAACGAGGCCCCGGAGGACCGGCCGAAGGTCCATGCCGAGATCCACGCCATGGCGCACTACCTGTTCGCCGTGAGCACGCCGCCCAAGGAGTTCGTCGATCCCCCGGTCGAAGGCCACGCCGAGAAGGGCAAGGACCTCTTCTTCTCCAAGGGTTGCATGGCCTGCCACTCTCACAAGGAGTATGCCCCGGACGGACTTCCGGCCGGTGCCCAGCCGTTCGCCAGCTCCAACTTCGGCCCCAACCTCTCGAACATCGCCGCCAAGTTCGACCCGAAGACCGGCTTTAAATGGCTGGCGAACTGGATCAAGAACCCCGAGGCGTACCATCCCAAGAGCCTGATGCCCAACCTCCAGCTCTCCTGGGAGGACTCGGCCGACATCGCCGCCTGGCTGCTGTCGGTCAAGCCCGACTCGGTGCCGGCCCGGTGGTCGGAGGGGGAATTCCAGGTCCCTCCGGTCGATTCCGAGGAGGTCAAGGCGGGACTGGACGAGCTGGTGAAGCTCTACCTGGGCAAGTCCAAGACCTACAAGAGGCGGACGGTCCTCCTCAGCGAGGTGGATAAGACGGTCGCCGAGATGTCTCTGGACGACAAGCTCACCTACGTCGGCGAGAAGACGATCAGCCGCCTCGGCTGCTTCGGCTGCCACAACATCACCGGCTACGAATCCGCCAAGCCGATCGGCACGCCGCTCAACGGCTGGGGCATCAAGAGCCCGTCCAAGCTGGACTTCGGCCACATCGCCGAGTACCTCGAAGAGAATCGGACCCTCAAGGACCCGGCCGGGACCGCCGGGCCGGCGGCCCACGACGACCTGCCCCGCAAGGGCCGGGCCCACGCCGTCGTCGGCGGCGAGGGAGACGGCGAGAAGGTCGCCGACTACGACGGCACCGACGAGTATTACAAGGAAAAGATCGACGACCACACCCGGATGGGCTTCCTCTACCAGAAGCTCCACCGCCCCCGCTCCTACGACGCCGGCAAGAACAACCCCGACCTCAAGAGCTGGGACGACCGGCTGAGGATGCCCCAGTTCGTCTGGGCGAACGACCCGAAGGCCGTCGAGGAGGTCATGACGTTCGTCCTGGGCCTCACCGGCGAGCGCATCCCCGCCAAGTACCTGCCCAGGTACAACCCGACCACCACCGCCGTGGCCAAGGGGGAGCGGCTCCTGGAACGGTACAACTGCCGAGGCTGCCACGTCCTGGCCATGCCGAAGTACACCGTCGCCCTCGGCACGAAGGCGACCGAAGCGTTCCCGGATTTCCGCACGAACGTGGACGGCTCGTACACCAACCGCTCGAAGGACTACCTGTCCTTCTACTCGAAGGCGAATCCCGAGTTCGCCGCGGTCGGCGGGCTCACCTATGACGAGAAGATCAAGAACGTGGTCCTCCAGGAGGACCTCAAGACCAGGGACGGCAAGCTCGTCGATCCCGACGGCCAGGCGGTCGATCCCAAGGCGACCCTGATCGTCTCCGACGAGAAGGACGGCCAGCCGGTCACGATCGAGGGGATGCCCAAGGGGGTCCTGGAAGACGAGGACGCCTCGGGCAAGCCGGTCAAGAAGGTGATCGTCCAGTTGTGGAAGCCGGTGACGATCCGGGGCTACACCTTCAACGTGGGGGACACCCTCCAGGTCAACCCGGACCGCGTGACCACGGCCCGGGCCGAGGGGGGCGACTTCGCCTGGCTCTACTCGATCACGATGGCCGAGAAGTCGGGCGCCCAGGTCGATCAGCTCTGGAACCGCTTGCCACCGCCCCTGTTGCGCGAGGGGAAGAAGGTCCAGACGCCCTGGCTGACGTCGTTCCTCCAGGACCCCTACGCGATCCGCCCGGCCGCCCAGTTGCGGATGCCCCGGTTCCACTACGGCTCCACGGCCGAAGAGGTTTCCGAGGAGAGGCCGACCTCCGAAGGCTCGAAGGCCCGCGAGGAGGCCCGGGGCGAGACCCGCGACATCGCCAACTACTTCGCCGGCCGCGACGGCGCCGAGTTCCCGTACCAGGCGATCCCCGAGCGCGAGCAGGCCTACCTGGAGGCCGAGGAGAAGGCCCACAAGGATTATCTGAACGGCGGCTGGCAGATTATCACCAAAGGGCTGTGCGTCCAGTGCCACGCCATCGGCTCGTACAAGCCGGCCGGCGGGGCGCAGAACGTCAACGGGCCGGACCTCAAGCAGGTCTCCGGCCGGTTCCGCCCGGGGTATCTGTACGAATGGCTGGCCCAGCCGGCGCGACTGGTGCCCTACACGGCCATGCCGCAGAACATCCCGCCCCGGGGCGACCAGCCGCCGGGCGTCCCGGACAACTTCAAGGGCCAGCCCCAGGCGCAGGTCAAGGCGATGAGGGACACGCTCCTGAACTATGTGACGGCCCAGGAGCAGCAGCTCGCCGGGGCCAAGCCGGCCGAGCCCGCCAAGGCCGCCGAGCCTCCCAAGGAGAAGGCGGGCGGCGGCCAGGACTAGAATCGGAGCGGAGGACTCGTTCGATGCGAGCTCGTCGTCGGACCGTCGCGATCCTCGGCCTGGCCGTCCTCCTCGCGATGACGGCCCTGGTCGTCCTGATTCCCTCTCGGGGCCGTCGCCGGGGCTTCCTGGCGATGGCGCCGAGCCCGGCCTGCGGCAAGAACTCGCTGGTCCGGGTCGCGGCCCCCCACCTCGGCCCGATCGGCGAGTTCCTCCTGGAAAAGGACTGCGGGGGCTGCCACGCCGGGACGGCGGCCTTGCCGGCCCCCGCCGCCCTGCCGCCGTCTCCCTGCGCCACCGGCCTCCGCGCCGGCTCGACGAACTGCCGCAAGTGTCACGCGGGGACGGGCCAGCAAAGTTAGAGCGGCTTACGGACGGATTGGGCACGACGGGTCTCTCTCGTAGGGCAGGCCCTGGCCTGCCGAGACCCGCGAAGACGGCAGGCCGAGGCCTGCCCTACGGCCGCGCGATCCGAACGAGATCCGCTCCGAGCGTTGCAGGGCGGCCCGACCAGGGACCGTCCTCGGATCGCCGTCGAGTGATCGAAACGCCCGCTCGCGCCGATATACCCTTCGGAGAACAGGACTCCGCAGGAGGTGGAGCGGCCATGATCAGGCGATGGATCGCGGTTCCGGTCGGCCTGGCCGCCACGTGCGGCTGTGCGATCACGGACCGGCTGGACGTGACCAATCACCGGCTGGGCGTCGTGAACACCCAGTTGAACGAGACGAACGCTCGCCTGGGCGACGCCCAGGCGAAGCTGGTCGAGGCCAATCAGCGACTGGCCGACGCCCAGAACAAGCTGAATCTGGCCGACCAGAAGCTCGATTCCGCGCTGGACCGGCTCGACGCCACCAACGCGAAGCTCGACCAGACCAATCAGAAGCTCGACCAGACCAACACCAAGCTCGACTCGACCAATTCGAGCCTGGGCCAGACCAATACCAAGCTCGACTCGACCAACCGGAGCCTGGGGCAGACCAACACGAAGCTGGACGAAGCCAACCGTCAAATCGGCGTGCTCGACCAGGCGATCCAGAGGATTCCGGGCCTGAAGGTCGATCCGGGGAAGGAGTGATGGCCGGGGCCCCGGCCCGGCCTCACGAGAGCGGGCCGGTCAGGGCCGTGTCGAGGTCCCAGGGGCAGTCGGTCGGGAAGGTCTCGACGGCCGGGCCCGTCTCATCGGCCGCCTGGAGCCGGGCGTCGGCGAAAATGTCGGCCCAGACCTCCTCGGCATGGTTGCGGAGGGTCCGGCTGTCCAGGATCAGGCGAAGTTCCCGCCTCTGCTCCCGGATCGTGGCCCGCCAGGAGCCTCCCGAGCGTTCCGGCTGGTGCCCCGCCTTGAGGAGATGGATCAGGAGGACGACCAGACGGCTCACCACCTCGCGCCGATCTCGTTGGGCCATGGACTCCAGGTACTCGCTCAGGTTCGGTCCATCGAGCTCCTCAAGCCGCCCCTCGGCCGCGAGAGTCGCCATCAACTCCAGCCAGGCCGTCTCATCGGTCTCGTAGAGGAGGTCGAGCTTTCGGCCGTCGGCGGTCGCCATCGGGAAGGGCCCCATCCCTCGGAAGTCGCGATCTCGACTCACCTTACCTCGCCCCGACGAGCTCGCCGGAGGCCGGGTCGAGCTGGCCGGTCAGGACGCCCAGGGCGATCTGGATCGGGTCGAGCAGGTGGAGGTACGCCTTCGATGGGTCGTACCGCTCGATCTGGAACAATTCGATGCCGACGAAATGCTCCTCCGAGCGGCTCCCCCGGCCGGGCAGGGTGTGGCCCTCGGACCACTCGCGGGCCAGGGCGGCGTAGGCTCGGCCCAGGTGGGAGCAGAATTCGAAGTAGTCCGTGAGGATCAATTGCGAGGCGTGGCAGTGAATGGCCCACTGCTTGGCCCGTTCGCTCTCGGCGTCATAGGGGAAATAGGCGTTCGGGCGAGGCAACGGACCCCAGGGGGTCCAGCCGGTCAGGACCAGGGTATCGGCCAGGTGGGCGCCGAGGAGGCCGAGGGCGGCCAATGCGCGGGTCATCCGGTGGGCCAGGTGGGCGTCGGTGGCCGGGGGGACGATCAGGGCCCCGGGCCGCTTGGCCTGGAACCACTCGACGATCTTGTCGATGTCGCGCGACGAGGGCCGATAGCCGGGGGACCGGTAGGCGTCCAGGTCCCAGCAGACGGCGTCGGCCCCCAGGACCTCGCATTCCAGGCGGAACTCGCTCTCGCGGACCGAGACCTTCTTCTTGTCGTTCAGCCAGGGGGCGTCGACGTTCCTCTCGCCGGTGAAGACCAGGACCTCGATGACGGGCAGGCCGCGCTTCACGGCATATTCATGGAGCAGGCAGGCGGCGGTGATGGCGCCGTCGTCGGCGTGGGGGCAGAGCATCACCAGCGGGCGGTCCGCCGAGATCGTCTTGCGGAGGGCGTCGCGGACGTCGACGAGCTGGCCGTGGGCCCCGCTGTCCTCGACGGTGCGGAGCAGGCCCTCGAAGACCGGCTGCCACCGGGCGCAACCCGACGGCCCGAGCAGTGGTTCCATGGGAGAGGAAGCTCCGGGCGGACGATTCGGAGGCGGGGGGTCGCGAACGATCCGGGGCCCGGCCCAACCGTCGGCAACCGGCGAGGGGGGAGGCGCCGAGCGTCGCTCCCTTATTGTTCAGGGTCGGCCCCGGCTCGTCAACTCGCAATCCCTTCGTTCTCGATCGGCCGCGGCCGGATCGCTCGGAAGGTCGTTTCGTGACGATCCCCCGATCCGACCCACCCTCCCACCTCAAAACTTCTTCGGCTTCGGCTTCGGCGGCGAGACGACCGCCTGGATCGCCGAGGGCGCCACCGGCGAGTCCTCGGGCCCGAACCCGTCGGGCAGGCGGTCGAGGTACGGCCCGATCAGCTCGCCCAGCCTCTGGACCGGTCGGCCATGCTCGGCCTCGAACAGCCGTTGGGCCATCGATAGCGCCAGGATGTTCAGCAACGGCCCGTCGCCGTCGATCGTCCTCAGCCCCGAGTCGATGGCCGGCATCAGGGACCGGAAGATCATGGTCTTCTCGGACCAGCGGTCCAGGGCCTCGGGCGACAGGGCCCGGGCCTTCGCCGGGGCGTCGGGGCCGAGCCGGTAGAACGTGAAGAGCGTCCCGGCCGCCTTCGCCCGGTTCGCCGGGGTCTCGTCGCAGGCGGCCAGCCAGTTCGCGAACGTCAACCGGCCGAGCCGTCTCGACCGCTCGGGCTCGCGGTCCAGGAAGTCGGTCAGTCGGAAATAGCCCGGCAGTTGCCGATACCAGACCGGGTCCTGCTCCCTCTGCCTGTCCAGCCAGTCCATCGGCCGATCCAGGAAGTGGAGGAACGCCAGATATTCGATTCGGAACATTTCCGAATTCGGCCGGGACATCCGCCGGGCCTCCTTCACGTCGGCCAGGGCCCGGCGGAGCAGGTCCGGGCCGACCCTCGGGTCGTTGGCCCACGCTTCCATCGGCCCGGCGCCGATTTTCAGGATGACCGAGCCGATCAGGCGGTGAATCATCGTCCCGTGAGTCCCGCAGAGGCGGCTGGCCCTCAAGACCGTCCGATACCGCGCCCACGCCCCGGCCGCGTCCCCCTCGGCCATCCTCCGAGAGGCGTCCATCAGGGCCAATCGAGCAAGCGGGCGGAGTTCCTGGAGGGTCTTCAGGGGGGTCTCCACCGCGATCTCCTCGGGCCGGACGTCCAGCGCGTCGGGCCGGTCGGCCCCCTCCTCGAACAGGTCCAGGACCTCGCCGCAACGGGCCAGCCAGCGCCTCTCCTCGGGCGTGGCCTTGGACCAGTCGGGGCCGTAGGGGAGCCTCAGCGCCACCGTCTTCTTGTAATTCTCATCTTCCAGTGCCTTCATGCGTTCCCCGGCCTTCGCGAACGGGACGAAGGCGTTGCGGTCGTCGGGGACCTGGACCGACATGACCTCCTGAACATCGAACGGGTCGCCGATGTCGGGCAGGTCGCGGAGGCTCATGGCCCTCCAGGCCAGGAGCGCCCCGACGGTCGCGACCAGGCCATAGACCAGCAGCAATCCCAGCCTCTTCCGCCCCCGGGCCCTCTCCAGCCAGACCGCCGGGGCCAGGACCACGCGGACCGGCATCGGCAGGGGGCGGCGGGGCGGCGGATTCGTCGCGGTCGTCGTCCTCGTCATCTCGGGCGCTCCCGGTCCCCCCTTCTCGAAACGTCTCCGCATGATACGACAGATGTCCGACGCCCGTCCAGGGACGATCCGGGACTCGATCGAGACGCCTTCCTCCGCGCCTTTTCCACACACCATCGCGTCCGCCGCGCCGGTCCGATCGGGGAATCGTCGAGTTCCCCAAGAAATCTCGGGAGGGGTGATCGCCGGAGGGGTCCGGTCGCGATGGTATCCGTCGGGGGCGGGAACCGCCCGGGACGACGAGGACCAGGCCAGGGCCGGACGAGCGGGGGATTCCATGTCGATCGAGCGGGTGCCGGGGAGCGGTCTTGCGTATCATCTGGTCGCCTTCGACGCCATGGGCGTCGAGAGGGACGAGCCCGAGGGCCCTCTCGGCGGCACCCGGGCCGTCGAGGAGGCGAGATCGGGCGCGATTAGCGATGTTTTCGTGTTCACTCACGGCTGGATGGGGGACGTCCCGGGGGCGAAAGAGCAGGCCATCGCCTGGATCGGCGCGATGGCGGCCTGCCCGGCGGACCTGGCGGCCCTCGATCGGGCCCGCAAGGGCTTCCGCCCCCTGACCGTCTGCCTCCACTGGCCGAGCCTGCCCTGGGGCGATGAGGCGCTGGGCCTTCCCTCGGGCGGGATCGCCGACACCCCGGCCTCCCGAGACGCCCTGGCCATGATCCGCCGAGCGGCCCTGGTCGATCCCTCGCCCCACAGGCTCCCGGCCGAGGTCGTCGAGGCGTACCGGGTGCTCGATCGCGAGGGCGGGCTCGGCGCCGACGGGCCCGGAGCGGCCCCGGGCGACGACCGCGACCCGTTCGACCCCGAGGCGATCCACGCCGTCGGCCTGCCCCCGGTCCTCGCCTGCAACCCCATGTGCGGCAATGCGTTGCAATCGCTCTTGCTGCCCCTCCAGGTGCTCTCGTTCTGGGCCATGAAGGCCCGGGCCCGGGCCGTCGGCGAAGGGGGCGCCGGGGCCTTGCTCGCGAGCCTCCAGCAGGCCGCCCCCGGCGCGAGGTTCCACCTGATGGGCCACAGCTTCGGCGGGATCGTCGTCGCCTCGATGCTCCTGGGACGGCGGTGGCCGACCCGGCCGGTCCAGTCGCTGGCGATCCTCCAGGGGGCGATGTCCTCCTGGTCGTTCGGCCGGGCGATCCCCGGCGAGCCCGGCCGCTCGGGGTTCTTCCACGAGGTCGTGGCGGGCGAGAAGGTGATCGGGCCGATCCTCACGAGCCGGTCCTCGCACGACCGGGCCGTCGGCACGTGGTATCCCCTGGCCGCCGGGGCCGCCCGCCAGGTGGATTTCGCCCCCGGGGCCCCAGGTTCGCCGCCCTCGGCGCGTTCGGCGCCCTGGGCGACGGCCTCGACCCGATCGACCTGCCCCTCGCCCCGCCCGACTCCTTGTATCGCTTCACGCCCGGACGCATCGTCAACCTCGAATCGAGCCGATACATCGCCACCATGTCCGACCCCGTGATCGGCGCCCACTCGGACATCGCCCGGCCCGAGGTCGCCCACGCCGTCTGGTCGGCGGCCGCCGTCGGCTGACCGCCGCCCGCCCGGTCCTCATCATCGGGACCGCGCCCCCTCGCCGATCTCCCCAAATCGCCGGGCCGCCCCCGGGGCGTGACACACGCATGTCACCCCAGAAGGCGGGACGTGCGCGGCCCCGGGCACTTTGCGCCCCGAATCGCTCCACGGCCCCCGCGCAGCATCGGCTTTCCTTCCAACGAGTTGCGCTTTTGCGATCGACGAATTCTCGAATGCTGGCAAATCCGCGCGCACGAGTCGCTGCCATGCAGGAAACCCCGGTTTTTCCAGGCTCAAACCCCGGTTTGCGATGCAAAGTGTTGTACACTTAACCGGGCCATGGAATTCTGACCTCTAAAGTATCACATTTTTGAAAGCGCGTGCATCCGAAGGTTTCGGGACGGGAAAATGATCGAGGGTTGCGATTTCCTGGATTGGTCCCGGCGCGATCGCCCCGCGACGCATGCATCCACGACGGGGCGCACGTTGCGTCCCGGGGGCGATTGACCGGCGGCCCTCGATCCTGGGAGAATCCGTCGGGATCGCGCTCCGGGCGGCGGACGGATGACGCTCTACTCCTCATGGGGCGCCCGCCGGATCGGGGGCGGGCGGCCTTTCGCGGCGACGTGGCCGCCTCGCGACCCCTTTGCCCTTCGCCCCCTCACGTCTTCACGACCCGATGGCACTTCTCGGAGGAACCGCCATGCCCCGCCACCGCTCGACCGCCGACCGCCGCGCCTTCCTCGGCGCCCTGGGCCTCTCGTTCTTCACCGTCAAGGGCCTCTTCGCCGAGGAGCTCGCCCTGACCCCCTCGCGGACCGAGGGGCCGTTCTACCCCGACAAGCTCCCGCTCGATACGGATAATGACCTGATCATTATTAATGACGGCATCACCCCGGCCGTCGGCGAGATCACCCACCTCTCGGGCCGCATCCTCGACGCCAAGGGCTCGCCGATCCGCGACGCGACCATCGAGATCTGGCAGTGCGACGCCAACCAGGTCTACCTCCACTCGGCCGACAGCGAGTCGAAGAAGGACCAGCAGGACAAGCATTTCCAGGGCTTCGGCCGGTTCACCACCGGATCGACGGGCGCCTACTACTTCCGCACGATCAAGCCGGTGCCCTACCCCGGCCGCCCCGCGCCTCACATCCACTTCAAGGTGAAGAAGGGCGGCAAGGAGATCCTGACCTCGCAGATCAACATCGCCGGCCACCCGGGCAACGACGTCGACGGCGTGGTCCGAGGCGGGATCGGCGTCTTCGACCGCGAGCTGCTCATGACCGAGTTCAAGCCGATGCCGGGCTCGAAGATCGGCGAGCTCGCCGCCAAGTTCGAGATCGTCCTCGGCAAGACGCCCGACGAGCGGCAGCTCCAGTCCAACCGCGTCGAGAACCGCTGAGGGCCTGTCCGGTAGGGTCGACGATTCGCCGAGGAAGCCGGTCGGTCCGACTTCAGTCGGGCCTATCCCTCAAAAATTTCGGCTCGTAGGCCCGACTGAAGTCGCGCCTACTGGCGCCCCGGACACGGCGACGAGGCGTTCCGGCCAGCCTCCGAGCCTCCTCTCAGAACAGATCACCAGGGAGACTTCTTCATGAAGACGACATATCCGGGCCTGTTGGCCCTGGGATTGATGCTCGCGCTTTCGCATTCCGCGGAGGCCCAGGGTCCGGGAGGCCCCGGGGGACCGGGAGGCCCCGGAGGCGGCTTCGGAGGGCCGTCCGTGGCCGACCTCGTGCCGAGGATGATGGCCTACGACGCCAACAAGGACGGCAAGCTCACCAGGGACGAGATCACCGACGAGCGGCTGACCCGCCTCTTCGCCAGGGCCGACGCCAACAACGACGGCACCGTGACCGAGGACGAGCTCAAGGCCCTCGAAGCCAAGGACCGAGAGAACGACCGAGGAGGCTTCGGAGGTCCTGGAGGTCCCGGAGGTCCGGGAGGAGGCTTCGGGGGCCCGCCCCGACCCGGCGACATCCTCCCCATGATGATCAGGGGGAACCTGAACCTCTCGGAGGAGCAAATCAAGGAGCTCGACGCCCTCCAGAAGGACGTGGATGCCAAAATGGAAAAGATCCTCAATGATGAGCAAAAGGCCAAGCTCAAGCAAATGAGGAACCGAGGCCCCGGAATGGGAGGCCCCCGACCCGGAGGCCGTCCAGGAGGAGGAGGCCCCGGAGGACCGCCAGGAGGCGGCCCGCCCCGAGACGGCGGCCGTTGAGGCAAGAACCCAACCGTAGGGCAGGCCTCGGCCTGCCGTCTTCGGCTCGAGCCGAAGACGGCAGGCCGAGGCCTGCCCTACGAGGAGGGAAGGGTTGCTGCGGCCCTTCCGAACGATCTCGTGACGGTGGTAACGGGGAAGGGCAGATGCCGAACTTTCGGCGGAGGGTGCAACCCGGCGGAACGTTCTTCTTCACGGTGGTCACGGCGGACCGACGGCCGATCTTCCAAACCGACGCCGCCCGCTCGCTCCTGGGGGCCTGCTTGCGAGAGGAGCGAGCCCTCCGCCCGTTCGAGGTCGAGGCGCTCGTGCTCCTGCCCGACCACGTCCACGCGATGCTGACCCTGCCCCCGGGAGACCCGGACTTCTCGACGCGATGGTCGTCGATCAAGGCAAGATTCACACGTCGATGGCTCTCCCGAGGCGGTCGCGAGGTCACTCCGCCGCCGGGTCAGGCCCGGGAGGGACGGCGAGGCGTTTGGCAGGCACGATTTTTTGAACATACGATCCGCGATGAGGACGATTTCCTCCGTCACGCCGATTACATTCATTTTAACCCGGTCAAGCACGGCCTGGCCAATCACCCCGCCGAATGGCCCTGGTCCTCGTTCCATCGCCACGTCGCGATGGGTTTCTATCCCCCCGAATGGGCCAAACCTGAACCCCGAGCCGGAGGAGTACTCCAAACGATTCCCTCGGGATACGAGTAGGACACCCCTCGGCCCGCCGCGTCCTCGTAGGGCAGGCCTCGGCCTGCCGTCCCATTCCGGATCATCCCGCAGGATCATTCCGCGCTCGTTCGGCAGGACCGGACCGAAGCCGGCAGGCCAAGGCCTGCCCTACGAACGAATTCGTACCGACATGGAACAATGCCAATCACGTAGGGCAGTCCTCGGCCTGCCCTACGGAACGGACTGAACTGCGGCCAGGCGGAATCCCAGGTCGTTGCCACGGAACGCCGGAGAGATCTTGCTCCGGATCGCCGATCGGCAGTACTTGCCGACGCTGCTCCAACTGCCGCCTCGGAACACCCGATCCGAGGAGTTGGCGCCGGCGAGCAACGGATCGGTCCCGCCGGGCGTTTTCGCCTCATAGACGTCGCGCGTCCACTCCCAGACATTCCCCGCGGTATCCATCAGGCCCCAGGGGTTGGGAGCGTAGCTCCCGGCCTCCAAAGTCTTGTAGAGATTCGGCCCGATGGCCGCGGCGCCGTAGGGGTGCTCCCCGTCGAAATTCGCCTGGGTGCTGGCGAGTCTGTCTCCGAACGGGGTGGCCGTCATCGTCCCGGCCCGAGCCGCGTATTCCCACTGCGCCTCGGTCGGCAGCCGGACCTCCCAGCCCTCGGGCAGCAGGCCGGCTTCGCGGAGCTCGCGGGTGAGGGCCGCCGCGCACTCGACGGCGTCGGCGTAGCTGACCATTTCGACCGGGTGGGTCGGGCCCCGGAATTTGCTGGGGTTCGAGCCCATGAGGTTCAGGTAGAGTTCCTGGGTCATCTCGGTCCGCATGATCCAGAAGCCCCGGGTGATCTCCACCTCCACCGGCCCCTCGTCCGCGTCCCGCCCCGCTTCCGAGAGCGGCGATCCCATCGTGAACTTGCCGGGCGGGCACCAGCACAGCGGCACCACGATGCCGCCGAGCTTCACCGTGAGGACCTCGCCGGCCCTGGACCCCGTGAAGAGGATTCGCTGAGGACGCTCTCCCATCTTCGGTCGGCGACTCGGGGGGCGCCCGTCGGTGGCGAGGTAGGAGACATAGAGGAATGCGCCCAGAATCACGGCGACAACCCCTGCGAGCGTGGAGAGGATCAAGACCCGATCGAACGGCGACGACGGGAGCACGACCTTCGGGATGGGGAGGCCCCGGGCGGTCGAGGACTCGGCTGCGATCGTCGCGAGCGGCTCGCCGATCGCGGCCTCCTTCGGGGGAGGGACCGGCAGAGGAACGGGGCGTCCCCTCCACTCGTCGAGGGACTCCGCGAAGCTCGTCATCGAGGGATATCGGTCGGTTGCCGCCTTGCTCATCGCCTTGCCGCAAACCGCGACGAGCGCCGGGTCCAGGTCCGGCCGGGCTTCCAGGGCCGATGGGGGCTCCTTCATGAGGACGGACGCGATCACCGACAACGGCGGCCCCTCGAACGGCCGGTGGCCGGTCAATAATTCGTAGAGGATCACACCTAACGAGTAAATGTCGGTCGCCGGGCTGATCGCGGCCCGGTCGCTTCGGACCTGCTCGGGCGACATGTAAAACACCGTGCCGAGCATGGCGTTGCTGGCGGTCAATTCGGCATCTTTCGACCCTTCTCGACGGGCCAATCCGAAATCCATGATGATCGGCTCGCCCTTGCGATCGATCATGACGTTCGAGGGCTTTAAATCCCGGTGGATGATCCCCTTTTCATGGGCATCGGCCATCGCCCGGGCGATTTTCGAGACGAGGCGGGCGGCCTCGCGAGGGTCCATCGGCCGTTCCCGGCGGACGAGCGAGGAGGAGCTCCTTCCCCTCGATGAAGGCCATCGCCAGGTAGGGACGATCGCCGACCTTTCCGGCCTCGTAGACCGGGCAGAAATGGGGGTGGTGGAAGCTCGCCGCGGCCCTGGCCTCGCGCTTGAAGCGTTCCAGGATCTCGGATTCGTGAGGCCCCGAGGCCATCGGCACCTTCAGGGCGACGGGGCGGTCGAGGTCGTCGTCGTGGGCGAGGTAGACCGCCCCCATCCCGCCCTGGCCGAGCTTCTTGAGCACCCGGTACTTGCCGAACGGGTTGGGGATGTCGAGGTCGGCTCGCGAAGGGGAAGGCTCGTCGATGCGAGGCGAGGAGGCCGAGTCGTCCCCGGCCACGAACGTCCGGCCGCACTTCTTGCAGCGGACGTTCCGGCCGAGGACGGATTCCTCCACCCCATAAGACGCGTCGCATGAGGGATTGGCACAGAAGATCTTGACCGGCATCGTCGCCTCGGGCCTCGGGGGCGTTTCGGCAGGGAACATTGTCGCGGGCGATCCGGCGGGCCCGCAAGCGAGAATCGGTTGATCGGGCGGATCGGCCGATCCGCCGATCCCGGGCGGCCCCGGTTCGAGAACCGGGGTCGCGCGGCGACGAGAGGCCCTGGCGATTGCGTCCCGCAGGTGTCCCGGGCCTCTTGCAGCTTCGCCGCCCCGGTTCGAGAACCGGGGGCACCCGGAACTGCCAGGCCCAGAATCCCGAGGGGTGCCCCCGGTTCTTGAACCGGGGCGGCGAAGCCGCAAGAGGCCGTTCCGGGCCGTCTTGCCCTGCATCCTGCGGCTGCGCCGCCCCGGTTCTTGAACCGGGGCCACCCAAAAACTCCAGGTTCCAGAGCGACACCCGGGCATCACCCCGCCTGTCTCGCCGTCGGGCCTACTCGGTGCCGAGGACCTGGCCTTCGGGCGAGACCTCGACTTCCTGGACCTTGCCGGCCTTGGTCTTGCCCTTGAGCTCGATGGCGTCGTGGCCCTCGTACTTGCCCCGGTAGGCGGCGAAGAACGTGAGGTTGGGCGCGGCCTTTTTGGCGGCGTCCAGGACCACCGAGGGCACCTGATCCATCGGCAGGGCCGTCTTGATCTCGGCCACGTCGTCCGGGTCGCCGTCGCCGCAGCCCCCGAGAATTGCGAGGAGGCTTGCCGCCACGAGGGCTCGCGTCTTCACTCGAAAAAATCGATCAATATTCATCGGGGACCGCCTCGCCTCCGCTTCGGGTGGACAGGGCTTTATAAACGCCGTAATTCATGGACGATTTGAGGAACGCGACGTGGCCGTCGGCGAAGAGGAAATCGGCGCCTCGGCCGGCGTGGAGGCTGTAGAACTGGTTCGGCTCGGAGCGATTGGCGCCGGGGCCGGCGCCCTCGCCGGTGTGGCCGAGGACCATGCCCGGGGCGGTCTCGACGGTGGCCGTGCCGACGGTGTCGCCGTCGCCGTCGTAGAGCAAGGCCCCGGTGACGGCCCCGGGCCACGTGGCCGGGCCGAGGAAGTGCGAGCGCTCGCCGACGGCGATCGTGTGGGAGAGGCCGTCGGTGATGTCGCGGAAGGCGATCCGGCTGCCCCGGAACAGGACGCCCTCGCCGTCCGGTCCCGGCTCGGTGATCCCGCTCACGCCGACGTAGTTCGACGGCGCGACCCGGCAGATCTCCCGGGTCGGCGCGCCGGTCACGTAGTCTCTCGCCACGGCGGGCCACGACGGCTCGTACCGATCCGACGGGCAGAGGAAGCCGCCGATCAGGGCCAGTCGGGCCGTCGAATTGGCGGGCAGCTCGATGCCGATCGAGAAATTCGCGGCCGAGAACGTGTTGGCCTGTTCCATCTGAGGGAGGATCATCGCGGCCCATCCCCAGCCGGGCCCGGTCTCGTTCCCCTGGGCGTCCACCGCCGAGAGATACCCCGAGGGCAGGCTGATGTGAACGCCTTCATAGTTGTGGAAGGCCAGGCCGATCTGCTTCAGGTTGTTGACGCACTGGGCCCGGCGGGCGGCCTCTCTCGCGGCCTGGACGGCGGGCAGCAGCAGGGCGATCAGGACGCCGATGATCGAGATCACCACGAGCAGCTCGATCAGGGTGAAGGCGCGGGGGCGCCCGGGGGTCGGGACGCGCGCATGAGGGGCCTCTCCGGTTCGGGAAATCGGGGCGGATCGAGGGACGGGACGACGCGATCGGTCTCGTCGCGCTCGAATCAGCACCGGAACCGGAGCAGGACGGCGAATCGCCGAGGGGGACGGGCGGACCTCGGCACGGTCGGGCCGTCGGTGGACTCCGGCGAGAGGCCGAGGCCGGGGGGATCGGGGGCGAGGAAGAGGACCGGCCCGAGGAGTTCTCCGGAGGAGTCCGGGGCCTGGGCGACGTCCCCCCGGATCGTGGCGCCGGAGTCGTCGCCCACTCCGCCGTCGATGACCTCGATCTCGGAATCGCCGGCGACCTCGGCCAGGGCGCGGGCGAGGTCGTCGGCCGCCTCCGCGATGCGGAGAGGCGTCCCGGCCAGGGCGGCGAGCATCGCGAGAAGGAACCAGGGACGGCCCACGGCGAATCCTCCCAAGGGGCCCGACTCTACGGGACGGCCGGATCGGAGGTCAAGGCCGGGGGCGAGGGCGCGATCGAGCCGGGACGCGGGCCGATCAGGGACGCGGAGGGAGGCCTCTCGGGCCGCCGGCCACTCGCTTCGGGAACTCCTCGTTGCGGAACCAGAGCCGGACCACGCCTCGAGAGGCATCGAAGCTCTTCACGCGGGCGGGCGAGGCGAGCGAGCCGGCGACCATCGCGCCCACGACCGGGGCGAGGATGGCCCCGACGCCGACGATCGGCCAGAAGAGGATCTCGTCGAGCTTCGAGGCGAGGAGGACGGGGAGGCCGACGGCCGCCGCCGCCCCGAGCGCGACCAGGGCCCCCAGCCACTTCCGGCCCGTCCAGAGACGGGCGCAGGGGCGACAGAGGGGGACGGCCAGGTTGAGGGCCGGGCCGAGCGGGATCCGGTAGGAGGCCCTCGGGTCGCCGGGGGCGAGGCATCGGCAACACGTCGCGGGCAAGTCGCTCCGGCCGACCTGGAACTCCAGCCAGGCCCCCGGACCGTCGCCCGCCCCGACGACGGATGAGGCGCGCCGGACCTCCCCGGTCGTCCGGTCGCGGACCAGGGCCTCGGGGCTCCCGGGAGGGAGCTTCGGCGGGAGCGGATGGTCCCGGTTGGGCCGGATCCGGGCCCGGAGGACGCGACGCAGGACGAGGATCGAAGCCGCGACGGCGATCGACCCCGCCGGGCCTCCCGCCAGGACCAGGGGCAGCGCCCCGCGATCCGCCGGGGCCCCGATCCGGAGGAACCAGGCCACGATCAGCGAGCCGGCCGTGCCGACGATCCCCAACCACGCCGCGGCCCGGCCCCAGCCCCGGAATCGGCCCAGGCGATGGCCGGCGATCAGGTCATCATTGATCCAGAGGCATCCCGGGCAGGGGACGAGCTCGGCCTCCTCCGCCAGGCGACGGAGCAGCTCCCGACGGCTCGCCTCCGAGGCCGAGCTCGCCGCGCCCGCCCCGCCGATGGCGAATGGCGCGCTCGCCGACCCGGCCCCGACCCGGGCCAGCTCGTACAGGTACTCGCACCCGCACCGGTCGCAGGTCACCTCGACGAGCCGCGACCCGATCGACGAGGAATAATATTTTCGTTCATAATAAAACATAATCTTACATCTCCGGATCGCGCGGCCCCGCCGCGAGTCCCGGCCCGATGGTATCGAGGATCGGCGGCCGCCGCCACGGGCGGGGCCGGCCCGGCGGGGCGGAGCTTCCCTCGCCCCCTAGAATTCGCGGGGATCGGACGCCCGGGAGGAGAGGTGGCCGGTCCGCCCTTCAGGAGGTCCCTCATGGATCGCAAGGCATCGGACGAATCCCCCGTCCTGATCGTGGGCGCGGGCCCGACGGGCCTGGCCCTGGCGTGCGAGCTGGCCCGTCGGGGCGTGGCGTGCCGGGTGGTGGATCAGAACGACGGCCCCACGCCGATGAACGAGTCGCGGGCGATGGGCATCCAGGGCCGGACCATGGAATGTTTCCATCGGATGGGGATCGCCGACGAGGTGCTCGCCCAAGCGAGGCGGGTGCATGGCCTCTCGGGCTTCTCCGACGGCACGAGGATCGTCCACCTGACGTTCGACTTCGAGGGCCTCGAAACGAGATATCCCTTCTTGTTGGTCCTCCCGCAGTCGGCCACCGAGAGGCTCCTCCTGGCGAGGTTCGAGGCGCTGGGCGGGTCGGTCGAGCGGGGCGAGGAGGTGGTCTCGATCGCGCCGGACGCCCGGGGCGTGACGGCCAGGTTCGCCGAGGGCAGGGAGGCCCGCGCCTCGTGGCTCGTCGGCTGCGACGGCTCGCGGAGCGTCGTCCGCAAGTCGTTGGGGCTGGGGTTCGAGGGGGGGGAATATGAAGAGAGGTTCCTGATCGCCGACGTGAAGCTGGACTGGGGGTTCCCGGTCCCCGACGACGAGATGGTGTTCCTGCTCTCGCCGGACGGGCCGATCGTCGGCTTCCCGTTCCCCGAGGCCGGCAAATGGCGGCTGGTGGACACCTCGGGCAAGGTCGAGGCCGACGGCGACGACGCGATCGTCGCGAGGTTCCGCGACGTCGTGACCCGGTACGGATCGGCCTCGGCGACCGTGAAGGATCCCTCCTGGACGTCCTCGTTCCACATCCACCGGAGGGTCGTCGATCGGTATCGGTCGGGCCGGGCGTTCGTGGCGGGGGACGCGGCCCACCTGCACAGCCCGGCGGGCGGCCAGGGGATGAATACGGGCATCCAGGACGGCGTGAACCTCGCGTGGAAGCTCGCGATGGTGATCCGCGGGCAGGCGCCGGAATCCCTCCTGGATTCGTACCAGGCCGAGAGGAGGCCGGTGGCGAGGGAGGTGCTCCACGGGACGGACCTCGCCACCCGGGCCGTCACGCTGAGGAACCCGGTGGCCAAGGAGGTCCGCAACACGCTGATGGGCGTCCTGGCCGAGTTCGACTTCGTTCGAAGAAGGGCCGCGAGGACGCTCTCCGAGCTGGCGATCGGCTACCCGGACAGCCCGATCGTGGGCGAGGACCACGCCGGCTACCTCCGCGCCCTGACCAGCCTCGGCAAAGGCCCCGGCCTGACGGACCTCCTGGAATTCCGCCACGGCCCCCGGCCCGGAGACCGCGTCCCCGACGTGCTCTTGAGCGACGATCCGGACGACACGTCCCCAAGGCTCTCCGACACCTTCCACCCGACCGGCTCCACGCTCCTCCTGCTCAAAGGGACCGACCACCCCGCCTCCGACGCCGCCCTCTCGGCCGTGGGAGAGGTCGCCAACGAGCAAGGGGCCGACCTCATGAAGACGGTCCGCATCCCCGGAGACCTCGCCGACGCCTCGAACGCAATCCGCCACCGCTTCGGGGCCAAATCGGCCTGCGTCTACCTCGTCCGGCCCGACGGCTACATCGGCTACCGAGCCCTGCCGCCGGACGCGGAGGAGTTTCGGGCCCATCTCGATCGGGTGTTCGGGCCGGGATGAGCGTCGGCTCACCAGCGGTCGCCGTCGAGCACCTCGCCGCCGTCTCGGGTGGCGAGGCCCTGCCAGACCCCGGCCCGGGGGAGCCTCTCCCACCAGCCTCCGGGATTGCGGACGGCCCCGAGGGGGGTGCCGGTCAGCGGGTCGAACGGCCAGGAGTCGATGGTGTCCGTCACGAACCGGACCGAGCCGTCGCCGAACAGGGCTTGACCCCTCCGGGGTGGTTGCTGGAGGCGGCGGAGTAGTGGTTGTTGCCCCCGCCGAAGCCCACCTTGTCGATCATGTTCGGCGGATACATGGCGGTCATGAGGGTGTCGCCCCAGTTGCCGGTGATCCACCAGCCCCTGCGGAGCGACATCGACGGGTCGAGGGCGTCCAGGGCGCGGAGGGCCGAGAGGCTCTTCTCGGTGACGAACAGGGTGGTTCCCAGGCCGTCGCGGATCGCCGCCAGGGGGATCGGGGCGAGGTCGTGGAACGCGCCGTCGGCCTGCGCGGCGAGGGCCGGCGGGACGGCGCAGCCGTTGGACGCCCGGGGGATGGCGTTGACCTGGAAGGCCCCATAGCAGGCCGAATAGCTGGTGAAGCCCATCGGGAACCGCTCGTCGGGACCGGCCAGGCCCAGGGGGGCGAGGTCCGCCCCGGTGGCGTCGCGGACTCGGCCGGCGTCCGGGTCGCTCGGGCAGGCGAAGGCGCCGACGGAGGCGGGGAACGCCGTCCGGTTCTCGTAGCCGAATATGGTCAAGTCCTGATTGATGGCGTTATACAGGGCCGTCTGTTCCATCATCGGCAGGATCATGACCAGGACGCCCTTATCCACCACGGGGGACGTGCAAGGCGGGTTCGGCCCGGCGAACCGGCGGTCATAGGTGAGCATCCGCCCCGGGGGCAGGCAGCCCTGGGCGCCCTCGTAATGGTGCAAGGCCAGGCCGATCTGCTTCAGGTTGTTCCCGCACTGGAGCCGCCGGGCGGCCTCGCGGGCGGACTGGACGGCGGGGAGGATCAGGCCGATCAATACGCCGATCAAGGATATAACAACTAGGGTTTCGACCAACGTCATCCCAGCCCTGCATCCGCGCGGCATCGAGAGCATGGCTCAGGGCCTCCGCGTTCGGATCGTGACGAGCAGTTCGGGATGATCCGGGTCGTCCGTAGTCACCCGAAGGGGGAAGTCCGCCCCCGGCGACCTCGCGGTGAACCGGATGGCGATCGATCGCGTGGCACTCGGGGGAACCGCGACCGGCAGGCCGAGCGTCCTGGAACATCCCTTCTCCTCGTCGCACCGATCGTCTGCGGCGATTATGGTGACGTATTTTGATGTGGTCTTGTGAACGAGGACATCCAGGCCGGATTCCTCGCCAGGAGAGGCGGCGAGGACCGGGCTCGGGTCGTCCGCCCAGACCCGCCCTGAGCTGGCGGACCACGCGCCGACGAAAGCTACGCGCGGCGAGGACCAATCCGCCGACGCTGGCGGCCTTGAGGAATCGGACCGTGCCCACGGCCCCCCAGACGCACGTCAGTGGATTCATCCATCCCCCAGCGAATGGTCGGAAGGCCGTCGCGCCCGCCTCGCCTTCAAAGCCAGGATCGACGACCCGACCAAACAGAGCACGCCCACGCTCACGAGGACGTATTGGATGGAGCCCCGAGACCGAGCCGGAGTCGCCGGCTCGGGGAGGCCATAATACGGCAATCGGAATTCCTCCGGCGAAACCCGTCCGCGACCGACCTGGATCTCGCAACGGATCTGCTTGTGGAACAAGCCCGCCGAGGGCTCTGTAAACTTTACATCCGTGACATAACGCCTTGGGATCGGGAAGCCATCGAGATCTTCGCCGTACTCGACGCGGCCCGAGGCGGTGGCAGGCCGGTGGAGAAGCAACTGGACGTCGTACGAGACGACGCACCAGCGACGCCCGGGGTCAAGCACGAGCCGACCTCCCCGGATCAAATAATTGCTCCGGGGCGATTCCTTCGCCGTGAAATCGAGTCGCACGAGCTGGCGATCCCCATCCCGGAAGGACTCGATCCCTTCCACCCGGAAGCCGGGCCGCGCCGCGGCTAAGCCCAGATCCTGCGCTTCCACGGAGATCGGGCTGAAGAATGGATAGGCCATCTCCTCCACTTTGCCACGCATCCGCGCAATGTCCCTGGTGATCGCGGCGACGGCCCAAGATCGCCCCTGCCCTGACGTCGTGATGCGGAACGCATACTCGGCATTTCCGGCCCGCAAGGTCGCGCCCGCGCCTGGCCCTCGGCTTGAACGATCTGATGCAAGAAACGATCACCATCCCCTTTGAATTCCTGCGCGCGACCGGGACGATAAGCAGCCGCTATAGCCCGCGATCGGGACGACCTCCACGACGCATGATCCCTCCAGGCCGAACAGGAATTCGCGGGATTCGCGCCAGCCAACCGGGGCCTCAGAGCGAAAGCGCTCCAAGAGCGGCTCATCGACGGCCGCTGAGGCCCGCTCGGAGACTGCGAGGAGGAGGACCACGAACATCCGCATTGCAAGACTTTTTGCGCGTATATACATATGAACAATAAGCACCTCGACTCCTCGATTGAAGGCCCGACACGGTGGCACGACCGGAAGATCGAAAGACGCGGCCCAGGCCCCTCGTTGGCCTGGGACCGCCCGCGAATCACAATTCGTCGTTGCACTGGCAGAAGTCTTGCGAGCAGTTGGCGGGGATGGAGCAGGTGCCCTTGGTGCAGCCGTTCGTCGGGTCTGTCTTGCAATCATTGGTCGTGGGGGGCGGCACAGGGTCGGCGAGCGAGTCCGCCTGTGGGACTCCGAGTAGCAGGATTCCGAGCCCCGCACCCATGAGAGTAGGTGAGCCGAGGGCGCAGATCCGACTGAGCATCTCTTCCACTCCTCTCCTGAACCACCCGGATGATCGGAGCCGGCCCCCACGGGCCGGCTCCCCTCGAGCGAGGTCTCAATCTGGCGAGCGGTGCGTGATGCGAAGCGCGATCACGAATTGGACGCGGCGTGTTCGTCCCGATCGCCCGCGACGACAACTCGGCCCGTGACACGAAGCGCGATCACTGATTGGACCGCCGAATCAGTGCACAAACGAATTGACTGGGCCACGCGATCGTTCTCGGTCCGTGGTCGTATTGCAATAGACACCTCACGAACCGCCCCGGGCTCAATCCTCAGGGGAAAGCCACCTAGCGAGGTACAAGAACATGACGTAGTCCCACCGACGATCGTTATGGCTTCACTCCCGAGGTTCCGAATCGTGAAGGCTGCATGCCTGGTCTGTCCCTTGGGGCAATCTCCCAGATCGATGGAACCAGGCTTGACCAAGAGGCGGTCCCCACGAATATAGGCGATGGCTGCATCCGGCGGACCGATGAGGAGATACCCCAAACCGATACCGAGAAGAGCCGCTACCGCGACCCCAAGGAGGCCATCTCTGATCCAGGCAAGAGCTTTCCGTCGAAATTTCACCGGGACGGCCTCCCCTTAGCATCGTTGCCCCAGCCTACCGACAACTCCACCAAGGCGCGAAAGACGAGCGCATCTTGGGCGTCGTAGCCGAGAACTTGGACGGCGAGCCGGCCCTGGAATTCTCGTTCATCCCCGGGATCGTAGAGGACACGGACTTCCGCTGACTTACCGGCAGGGACTCGAACACGCGAAGGATCGATGTGGATGCAGCCACAGCTAACTTCGAAGCGTCCGAGGACAACATCATTGTCGGCCGGGTTGTGAAGGGCGAACTTTGAACGCGCAATTTGCCCGGGAACCAACTCGCCGAGCGAGATTTGTGGTGGGAGAACGTTGAGTCTCTCCCCGCCACTCGACTCAAGAAGAAGGGGACTCGGGGCGCTTGTTTCTCGGGCGCAGCCGGGTGCCGGGAGGCCCGCCGAGGCGAGGACGAGCGTCAGGACGATTCGAGGCGAAGGGCGTCGGCCCTTCATCGTCGCGCCGCCTTCCGAACCTGGAAGAAATCCACGTCCGCCGATCCGATCGTTCGCGACACTATGCGATCCGAGCCGGGCCTGTCGAGGGGCATCCCGAGAATCTTCGGGGGGCCGGGGATCGGGGGCCGAAGTCCGGATTTCCGCAGGTCAAGCCGTCCCCTCCTTTCGGCGTCCGCCCCCTTGATTCCTAGGGGCGGGCCCTCCGAAAATCGGGGGCCAGCGATCCGCCGCCCTGCGTTTACCCCTCGCTCCGAGGATTCGTTGATGACGACCGCCGATGTGGAGTGCCCCGAGTGTGCCCGGGTCCTGCCGATGCCGGAGGCGCAGCTTGGGACCGAGGTCAAGTGCCCTCATTGCAAGACGATCTTCACGGCCGAGGCGGGCGCGGGGGCCTATGAGTTCGCCGACTCGGCGCCTCGGGCGGCTTCGCCCCGGGCCGATCGGGAACGTCCGGCTTCGGTCGATCCCGACGAGGACAACGCGCCTCCCGAGACGGAGGCCGAGCGTCGTCTCCGCGAATCGATGGAGAAGTGGGCCGAGGAGTAGGCGGGGCGGGGCCTCGTCGCGGAGGAAATCCCTCTCCGGCGAGGCCCCCTGCCCTCGGGCCGTCAGCCCACCAGCACTTCCGAACCCGCGGCCTTGCCGTTGCCGTTGGCGTGGGCCCCGCCGAGGAGGTCGGCGCCGAGGGCCGTCTCGCCGTGCTGGCTGAGGTCCAGCCCCTCGATTTCCTGCTCCTCGGTCACTCGCAAGGGGATGATCAGGTCGGTGATCTTGTACAGGATAATCGACCCGACGAAGGTGAACGCGGAGACCAGCACCAGGGCGAGCAGGTGATAGAGGAACGTGGTGGTCTTGCCCGAGGTCAGCCCCACGTCCTTGGCGAAAATCCCGGTGGCGACCATGCCGACCATCCCCCCCAGGCCGTGGCAGGGGAACACGTCCAGGGTGTCGTCCAGGTCGGACTTGGTCCTCAGGTGGACGGCCAGGTTGCTGATCACGCTGGCGACCAGGCCGATGACGATGCTCTCGCGGACCGTGACGAAGCCGGCGGCCGGGGTGATCGCCACGAGGCCGACCACGGCGCCGATGCAGGCGCCCATCGCCGAGGGCTTGTGGCCCCTCATCCAGTCGAAGAACATCCAGGCGAGCATGGCCGAGGCCGACGCCGTGTTCGTGGTGGCGAAGGCCATCGCCGCCGTGCCGTTGGCCGCCAGGGCCGACCCGGCGTTGAAGCCGAACCAGCCGAACCAGAGCATCCCCGTCCCCAGGAGGACGAACGGGACGTTCGCCGGGACGTGGGGATGCTTCGCCAGATGCGCCTTGCGACGGCCCAGGAGCAACGCCCCGGCCAGGGCCGCCCATCCGGCCGACATGTGAACCACGGTCCCCCCGGCGAAGTCCTTCACGCCCCACTTGTTGAGGATGCCGTCGGGGTGCCAGGTCCAGTGGGCCAGCGGGCAGTAGATCAGGAGGCTGAAGAGGACCATGAACAGCAGGTAGGACGAGAACCGGACTCGCTCGGCGAAGCTGCCGGTGATCAGGGCCGGGGTGATGATCGCGAACTTGAGCTGGAACAGCGCGAAGACCATCAGGGGGATCGTCGCGGCGAGCTTCGGGTGGGTCGCCTCGCCCACGCCGTCGAACATGAAGAACGTCCGGGGGTCGCCGATCAGGCCGCCGTGGCTGTCGCCGAACGCCAGGCTGAAGCCGACGACCACCCAGAGGATGCTGATCACGCCCAGGGCCACGACGCTCTGAAGCATCGTCGAGACCACATTCTTGAATCCGACCATCCCGCCATAGAAGAACGAAAGGCCCGGGGTCATCAGCAGGACCAGGGCGGAGGCCGTGAGCATCCACGCCACGTCGCCCGAATTGATCGCCTCGCCGGTCGGCACCGGCGGATGCCCCGGCTTGACGAACAGGGCCACGGCTGCCACGGCGACCAAAATGAGGAACGGCACGGCCAATGCGCGCTTCATGGGCGTTCTCGCGGAAAAAAGGGGCACGGACGAGGGAGAGATCGTCGGCCAGCGACGGTCCCGAAGGGGGGGCGACGAACCTTGAGATCGTCCCAGATCGTTGCGAATCCCAAGGTTGCGCCCTCGGGACGTGGACGACCGGGGCCGACCCCAAGGCGGCGATCAGGACCCAAACGCCGAGGGGATGCACCGCCCATGCCATCGAAAGGTCTCGGGACGGACGCCCGGCCGCTCGGAAGGCGGTCCTGTCGAGGCTTGAACTCGGCCGCCCCGCCAGGACGAGCCGGGCCCGGATCGCGGGCGACGGCCTCGGCCATCCGATCGGGTCGATCCGGGCCGTCGCGGTCAAGTTTGCCGATTGTCCGGACGATAACGATTCGGAGGGGGTGCCTCGGGGCGCCTCGATCCCCGGGGCGGCCGTGGCCCCGTCCGGCCTGGGCGGCCCGGGTCCATCCTCATGCGCGATCTGGGCCGGGAGATCAGGGGCAGATGGCGGAGGGCGGCTCTCTGGCTGCTCGTCGCGGGCCTTTGCGGGTGCGTGGGGCCGGGGGCGATCCGCCAGACCCGCTTGAAGTATAACGAGGTCATCCGCGACACGAACGATCAGCAACTCCTGATCAACATCGTGAGGCTCCGCTACGCCGATTCTCCCGTGTTCATCGACTTGCCCAGCATCACCAGCCAGTTCGAGGTCTCCACCGGCAGCAGCTACGTCGGGAAGAACCAGTCGGTGTCGTCGAACTTCGGTTACGGGGGGTTCTCGGCCCGCGACACGCCGACCTTGAGCTATCACCCCCGCGAGGGCCGGGAGATCGCCAAGGCGCTGCTGACCCCGCTCTCGGCCGACCTGTTCAGCGTGGTGAACGCCGGGGCCGACCTCGAGCAGTTGCTCCTCCTGACGCTCAACGACATCAACGACGTGCCCAACGCCCCGGGCTCCACGACCCTGACGCCCCGGCTGGCCGACGACAACGCCGAGTTCCTCCGGGGGATCCGCCTGATGGCGGCCCTGAGGGCCCGGCAGGCCACCGAGCTGGCGATCTCCACGAGCGAGGAGGCCGACGAGACCTCCGACCCCGTGCCGAGCGAGACCGTCCAGGGCCGGGACGTCCTGAGCGCCGCCCAGGAAGGGTACGCCTATCGCACCCGGCCCGACGGCAAGCTCGCCCTGATGAAACGGCAGAAGGAGCTGGTCCTCCGCATCCGGCCCGACGAGACGAACTCGCCCGAGATGCTCGAGATCGCCCGGATCTTCCACCTCGCCCCGGGCCGGACGCACTACCGGGTCAAGTCCGAGCTCGCCGAGGATGCCTCCGGCGACGTCCCCAGCCCTCTGGGCTCCGATACAATTTATTTGAACATGCGATCGGTCCTGCAAATCATGACGTTCCTCTCCAAGGGCGTGCGCGTGCCCGAGGAGCACGTCGCCTGCGGGATCGCGCCGACGACGCCCGGCCCCGGGGGCGGCCCGTTCGACTGGTCGGCGGTCATGGCCGGTCACTTCCGGGTCTGCGCCAGAAGAAGAGGCCCAAGGGGGCCGAGGTGGCGGTCTCGTATCGGGGCTACTGGTTCTTCATCGCCCAGAACGACGTGGAATCCCGGGCCGTCCTGGCGATCCTGGAGCTCCTCTTCGCCTTGCAGGAGGCCGGAGACAAGAACGCCGGGCCGTTGCTGACCCTGCCGGTGGGCGGGGGGTGAGGCGAGGAAAGGGCCGACGGGAGCGGCTTCGCGGGCGATCGGTCAGGGCCACTCCTCCAGGGGGATGACCCGCGGGAAATCCCCGGCCACCTGCTCTGTGAACGACCCCGATCGAAGAGGTCGATCGAGTGGGTCCGACTTCAGTCGGGCCTACGAAATGTCTTGTTTTGCAGGCCCGACTGAAGTCGGACCCACTCGTTTCCTCATTCTCAACGGGGTTTTCTTCAGGACACCGGCCACCGCCTTCTGGAGAGGCCCGTCGGTCGTGACGCCCACAAGGCCCAGGTCTTCGGGCAGGGCGAGGAGCGCCTCGGTCAGTCGCTCCCCCTCCTCGGGGATCAGCAATCCGCGATGGACCCGCTTCCAGATCGCCTGAGCGACCTCGATCAGGGCGAGATCCAGGACGATCAGACGCCCTCCCCGGGTCTTGACGTCGGCGAAGACGCGGAGGGCCTCGGGCGTGTCGGGCTCGATCAGGAGCCACTTCGCGACGACGCAACTGTCGGCCACGGCATCAAGCGTCACGGATCCGATCCTCGGCGATCTCGGCCGTGCTGTCGGGCAAGGGGCCGCCCCTCCTCGCGAGGATCTGGCGGTGGATCTCGACGACCCGATCGAGCCAATTTCGCCAGTCCTCCGCCTCCCCGGGACCCGGGCCCCGGACGATCCCCGGGCCCTCGCGCAAGGAGATGTCGTCGCCCGCGAGAAACGCGCCCCCCCGAGACTCCTCCCCAAGCTCGTTCACCCTCCACCTCCTCCGCCGATGCGCCGGCGGATTCGCTCGATCGATCACCGGATCGGCGCGTCACTCCGGGTCATCCTAACGAACGGGGACGCCCCGCCACAACCCGGCCCCTGCTCCCGCCTCGCCCTTCCGCCGCTCGCGACCGTCCGCTATCGTCGAGGGCCTCACGTCCGGGGGTGCGAGGAGGTTTGGTCCGATGGATGCGATGGGGGACGATCCGGGCTTGGGCGAGGCCCCGGTTGAGGAGGCCCCGCCCTCGCTGGGGGCGATGGTCCGGCGATCGGTGGGGCGGGCCGGGGGGTTCGGATTGCGGCTCCCCCTCTATGTGGTCGGGCCGATCTCGGCGCTCCTGTTGATCGTGGGCGTGATCCCCACGGCGTTCGGCCTCGGGTCGGGCCGGGGGTTCGGGGTTCATGGGATCGTCTTCCAGGCTCTGGGGTTCTTGCTCGGGGTCGAGGGCCTGGGCGCGATGCTGGGCGGGTCGATCGGCCTGGTTTCGGGGCTGGCGATGTGGGCGAGGGGCCGAGGAGGTTCGGGGTCGTGGTGGGCCGCCGCGAATCGGCCGATCCGGCTGCTTCCGAAAGCGTCATCCGCGACGCCCAACCCCCGGGCCGGGGCGTTCGTCGCCCCGGTCTCCGAGGCGGCTCCGCCCCGGTCGCGTCGGTGGCCCTGGACCCTCCTGAGAATCGCGCCCTGGGTCGTCGGCGTGCCGGCGGTGGTGGCGTTCGCGATCGCATTCGTCGTGGGGATGAACGTGAGGAGGGACGTCGATGCCCGGCTCGCCCGGGCGATCGCCGAGGCCGACCGCGACGACCCGAACTGGCGGATCGACGACCTCATGAGGGCCCGCGAGCCGGTCCCCGACGCCGAGAATTCGGCGATCGTGATCAAGCGGGCCCTGGCCCTCTTGCCGAAGGACTGGCCCTCTACGTCGGTCCCGTTCGGGCGCGGAAGCCGCCTCCGAACGCGGTCGAGCAGGCGTTCTCCGAGCTGAATTCCCTCGAGGATAACGTCCGGCTCGACGACGAGGCGGCCGAGGCGCTCCGAAACGACCTGAAAACGCATGAGGAAGCCGTCCGCCTGGCCCGGTCCGTCGCCGGGTACCGCCGGGGAAGGCACGAATTGAAGCTCGGCCGGGCGTTGATCGACACCCTCTTGCCCGAGACCCAGACGAGCCGGCTCGCCGCGCGGTTCCTCCGGGCCGATGCCGCGATCCGAAGCCACGACGGCGACATCGACGGCGCCCTCGATTCGGCTCGGGCGATCTTCGGGGTGTCGCGTTCCATCGGCGGCGAGCCGTTCCTGATCTCGCAACTCGTGAAGATCGCCATCGACGGCGACGCCCTGAGAGCCATCCTCCGGGCCCTGGGCCAGGGCGAAGCGTCGGATGAGGCACTGGCCCGGGTCCAGGCCGTGATCCTCGACGAGCTGCGGGCGCCCCTGATGATCCAGGGCCTCCGAGGGGAACGGGGGATGCTCGACGAGCTCATCCGGCGGATTCGCGACGCCGAGATCCCGATCGACTCGCTGAGCGGGATGACCGACGCGGAGGTCGTCCCGGAGATCTCCCCCTGGGGCAAGCTAACCTTCGATTACCAGAGGGCCCTCGGCCTGGAATGGTCGGGCGAGCTCCTGAGGATCGCCAGGCAGCCAATCAAGGAACGCCCCGCGCTCCTGGATGCCTGGGAGGCCGAGATGGACCGGGTGAGGCAAACCCGGTTCGGCCTCTACACGGCCACGCTCCCCCTCCTGATGATGCCGGCGGCCCGAGCGGTCTTCGAGGCCGACGCCCGCCGGCACGGGGAGCTCGGGGCGATGGCCCTCCTGATCGCCTCCGAGCGCCATCGACGAAAGACCGGCGCGTGGCCCCGGTCGATCGACGAGATCGCGGGCCTCCTGCCGGCCGGGCCGCTCGACCCATTCACGGGCGAAAATTTCTTGATCTTGCATCAGGACGGCCGGTTCCGGGTCCACTCCGTCGGCCCCGACCTGGAGGACGACCAAGGGGCCTACGACCCGAAAACCTGGATGCACGGCGGCCCGGACGACGTCGGCGAAGCCCTCTGGGACGTGGACCGGCGCAAGCAACCGGCCGGGCCGTGAGCCGCCGCGCTACTTCGCCGGGTGCTCGATGAGCAACGGCAGGTCGGTGTAGAGCACGGCGACGCACAGGAGCATCCAGCAGAGGATGCCGATCGCGAGCATGGGGTCGGAGAGGAGGATCTCCTCGGGCGATTCGCCTCGCCCCTTGACGATCACCTGGTGGCCGTAGCGGAGGACGCAATAGACCACCGGGACGACGGTCACCACCAGCGAGGGGTTGTGGTGCGAGGAGACGCTGTAGAGCGAATAGGTGAGGATCGTCATCCCGCACATCATGCCGATGACCATGTCGAGATACGCAAGGCTGTACTTGCCGAGGACCGGCCGGGACGTCCCGGAGTCTTCGCCGAGGCTGGCCAGCTCCCCTTTCCTCTTGGAGAAGCCCAGGAGCAGGGCGAGGAAGAACATGCAGAGGAGGATCCAGGGCGTGGGCCGGACGCCGACGGCATAGACGCCGAAGAGGACGCGGAGGACGAACCCCAGGGCGATGCACATGACATCGGCGATCACGGTCCGGTTCAGCCGGAGCGAGTAGACGACGTTGAGCGAGGCGTAGACGACCAGGCAGAGGAAGGCCGCGATCCCCAGGGCCCGGGCCATCGCCGCCGAGGCCAGCGCGAGGCCGAGGCAGCTCAGCAAGGCCACCCAGGGGGGCAGGAGCCCGGAGGCCAGCGGGCGGGACGCCGTCCGGGGGTTGGCGCGATCGCGGGTGCGGTCGAGCAGGTCGTTCAGGAGGTAGACCGCCGAGGCGATCAGCGAGAAGGCCACGAAGGCCAGCAAGGCGGCGGCCTGCACCCTCGGCTGGAAGAGCTGGCCGGAGAAGACCAGGCCGGCGAAGCAGGCGACGTTCTTGAGCCACTGCTTGGGCCGCATCGAGCGGACCAGGGCGAAGAGGATCGTCAAGGGGGAAGCGACCGCGTGGGGAGTGGTCATCGCGTCACCTGCGATCCCGAGGCGACGTCGGCCCCGTCCCTCCGCCAAACGGCCAGGAACGAGCCGACCAGGCCGGCGAGGAGGGCCGCCACGACCGGGGCGATCAGGCGAGCCGGGACGCCCGCCCTCGCGACCGTGATCCACCAGAAATTGATCGTGTTGCTCGCCTGGACGTTGATCGGCGACTCGCCCTGGACGACGTCGGGCCGGGCCCGCCCCAGGACCACCAGGACGTTGTGCGCCCCCCCGCGGATCATGTCCCACGACTGCGATTCCCGGACGTCCCAGAGGAACCCCGAGTTGACCGTGCCCCGCTCGTCGGCCCTCTCGGCCCGGTAGTGCCAGCTGCCGATCATCGAGGTGAAGGCCAGCAGGAACCCCGCCCCGGCCAGGACGAGGGCGGCGGCCCTCGGCCCCGGGACCTGGCGATGGCGGGCAGGTCGGCCAGGGCCGGCAGCAGCAGGAGCGGGACGACCGTCACGAAGTGCCGGGGGCCCCAGCCCCAGGCGCCCCACCACGACCTCAGCTTCGCGTGGAGCAGCAGCCAGGCCCCCGCCAGGATCGCCAGGTACAGCGCCTCCGGCCGATGGGACCGCGCGAACCGGGGAAACCGCGCGACGGAGAGCACCAGCAGGGGGGCGTAGACGAACACGCTCTTGCCCGGGCTGAACAGGAGGCCCATCACGCCCGTCAGCAGGGGCCCGTCCAGCCCGTTATTCGCCGCGTACTGGGCGGTCTGGACGGGCGAGACCAGCGGGTTGCCGGTCCTCAGGTGGTTGTACCAGAGCTGCCAGGCCAGGAACGGCGCCAGCGCCAGGGCCGCCACCGCCGCCGCCCTCCACGACCGGGCGATCGACCACCCCTCCGCCGCGAGCACGTACACGGCCGACGCCGCGACCGGCAGGACCATCGAGACCCGGGTCGCCACCCCCAGCCCCAGGAGCGCGAACGCCGCCGCCACGTGCCGGAGCCGGCCGTCCCGCCGGTAGTCCAGGAGGCCGAGGAACGACCCGGTCAGCAGGGTCCCGCAGAGCACGTTGTCGAAGAGCATCCGCGAGTACGTCCAGCAGAACGTCGTGGTCGCCATCGCCAACGCGCCCAGGAACGCCCACCGCCGACTCCGCCCGAAGTGGCGACGCAGGATCGCGTACAGCGCCGTCGCCGTCAGGGCCGAATACAACGAACTCTGGAACGGAGGGCCGAACTCGCGGACCCTCCTGATCAGCTCGGGAGGCTTCCCCATCGCCGAGAGCCGGGATTCGACCCCGCGCTCCGCGGCCGCCAGCGGCAGCAACATCAACGTGTTGCCGAATTCGTGCGAGCCGTACGTCCTGCCGTTCGGGGCCACCGTCAGGTTCCAGATCTCCGCCTCCGCGTACCCCAGCTCCCCGGTCTCGAGGATGTGCAGGGCCAATCCGTAATGGCCCCGCCCCTCCGACATATCCACCCCGCAATTCGTCAGGCAGAATAGCGAGAAAAAGAACAAGAATACGTAACGCTTCCGCTCGTTCATTAAAGATGAAAACATATCTTCCCCGTTCTGATCGGGATCGGTCCGCCCACTCCGCCGGACGATGGTCGGCGACGGTCCATCGCCGTCCCGTAAATCGTAATACGCGTTGCATGGCAGAGTCCATGTTTTTCCCATTATTTTATATTTTATTATCATATCTCCATCAAACATGGATCTGGGCGACCCCCCGGGGCCGGGGGACGACCGGCGGCCCGGGCGACGTCGGCGAAGGGCTTCCGGGATGCGGGCCGACTCGGCCGGCCGGCCGGGCCACGAGGGGTCACGAACGCGGGAAGGGACGAACCGCGGATCGTGGACCGCCTCGCGGCCAATCCCTCCATCTTGCCGCAAGGGCGGCGCCCGCGTACCCTGGACGGGTTCGCGGCGTGCTCTCTTCGCGCCCGCAATTCTCGGGATTGGCTCTCGAATCGAACAGGATGGGACCGGCGTGATGCGCATCTTGCTGCGGGGCGTGTTCGTTGTCGTGGGGGTGGCACTCTCGGGGATGGCCCGGGCCGAGGGGCCGAAGCCCTCGGAGACGTTCGGGTTCCTGCCCCTGGAGATCTATAAGCTCGACTCCCGGATCAGCAATCTGACCCTGGGGGACCTCGACGGCGATGGGATCGACGACGTGATCGTGGCCAACAACGGCCGGTCCCGGATCGACCTCCTGCTGAGCACCAAGGGCCCCTCGGAAGACCCGGGCAAGACCGAGGCGAACCAGGTCCCCGGCGACCGCCGGATGAGGCTCAAGAGCCTGCCGGTGAACAAGGAGGTCGTCAGCATCCAGGTCGGCGACTTCAACGGCGACGGCAAGGTCGACCTGGCGTATTACGGCACCCCCGCCGAGCTGATCGTCCTGTTCAACCAGGGCGAGGCGAAGTTCTCGTCGCCCCGGAGGTTCGCCACCGGGGAGGCCATCGAGAGCGCCATCAGCCTGGCCGTGGGCGACCTGAACCGCGACGGCAAGGCCGACCTCGCCCTGCTGACGGCCAATGACGTGGTGACGATCACCCAGGACAAGGGCGGCAAGCTCGGCGAGCCGGAGAGGCTGCCCCACACGTGCGGCAATCCGCGGATGCTCAAGCTGGTGGACCTGGATGGCGACGGCGGCGACGACCTCGTGATCCTCGACGGCGGGTCCGAGGACCCGATCCGGGTCCGGCTCTCGACCGACGGCGGCGGGCTCGGCCCGAGCAGAGGTTCGCGATCGAGAACCCGAGGGCCGTGGCCTATGGGCAGATCGACGGCAAGAAGGGCCAGGAGCTGCTCACCATCGAGGCGGGCTCCGGCCGGGCCAAGGTCTCGACGCTGACCGAGGCCGACGAGGACGAGGCCGACCGTCGCGGCCGATTGATCTTCTACCCCTTGCCGAAGGGGGACACCCGGGGCCGGTCGATCGCCGTGGGCGACCTCGACGGCGACGGCAAGAGCGACGTCGTGGCCACCGACCCGGCCGACGCCCAGGTGCTCGTGTACCTCCAGGGCAAGGCGGGCCTCTCGATCGCCAGGACCTATCCCGGGCTGGCCGGCGGCAAGGCGGCCGTCGTCGCGGACCTCGACGGCGACAGGAAGGCCGAGGTGCTGGTCCTCTCCGAGGCCGAGAAGCAGATCGGCGTGGCGAAGCTGGAGGAAGGCCGCCTGACGTTCCCGACCGCCCTGCCCCTGAGCGGCGACCCGGTGGCGATGGCCGTCGCCGACCTCGACGCCGACGGCGCCCCGGAAGTCCTCTACGTGACCGCCGGCAAGGAGGGGAATGACGCCTTCAGCCTGCGCGCCCTGTCTCGCGAGAAGACCGGCAAGTTCGTCCCGTATCGCTGGGGCGCCGAGGACTCGGTGGCGATCAAGGGCCTCTCGGGCAAGCCGCCGGCGCTCCGGGTCTTCGACGCCAACCGCGACGGCCAGGCCGACATCCTCGTATTCAACGCCTACGGGCCGCCGATCCTCCTGCTCGGCCGACCCGGCGGCGAGCCCCCGCCCCGGCCGGAGGGACGCTCGGGCCTCTCGTCGGCGCGACCCCGGCGGGCCTCACGCTCGCGGGCCTCGACGGCCCGGCCCTGCTCGTGGCCCAGGGGACGTTCGCCCGCAACGTGGCCCTGGACAAGAATGGCCAGTGGCAGATCAAGGAGCAGTTCAACGCGGGCAAGGCGGCCGCCCAGATCATCGGCGCGGCGGTCGTGGACCTCGACGGCGACGGCACCCCCTCGGTGGCCCTGCTCGACCGCACGAGCAAGGACCTGCTGTTCCTCGACAAGAAGAAGGGGGCCAGCGTCTTCAGCCCCTCGGGAAGCCTCTCGGTCGGCCCGATCGAGTTCCTCGGCATGCACGCGGCCGACTTCGACGGCGACGGCCGGGACGACCTCCTGATCGCCGGATCGGACAAGTTCGGCGTGGTCCTCACCGGCCGGAAGGGCCTGAAATTCAAGACCCTGGCCAGCTACGAGCCGAGCCGCAAGGACGCCCGGCTCGGCGACCTGATCGTCGCCGACCTCAACGGGGACGGCAAGGCCGACATCGCCCTGACCGACATCGGCGACCACCTGATCGACCTGCTCACCTTCGACGGGGGCTCCGACCTCAACCGCGCCCTCACGTTCAAGGTCTTCGAGAAGAAGTCCTTCCGCGACCGCGACAGCCTGGTCGAGCCCCGGGATTTCGTGGTCGGCGACGTGGACGGCGACAAGAAGACCGACCTCGTCCTGATGGTCCACGACCGCATCCTGATCTATCGGCAGGACTCGGGCGAGGGGAAGGCCGAGAAGACGGCCGACAAGTGAGACGATCGGTCCGCCGAGGGCGCCGAGAGAACCTCCTCAGGATGTTTTCCTCGGCGCCCTCGGCGGATCGATCCTACGGCCGCCGAACCTCGGGCGGGGCGATGTTCTCGATGCCGATCGGGAGGCGCTTGAGGTAGGGGCCGACGAGGTCCGCGTCCTTCGCCGGATACCGGCCGCGCTCTCGGAGATGGAGTTGCTCGGCGAGGGTCATGATCAGGAGGGCGCGGCCCTTGCGCTCGGCCTCGACGTCGGGCTCGAAGTAGCGAGTCGAGGGCAGGATCCGCCAGATCATGCTCGAATCGAGCCTCCGGAAGAGGGCGCCCGGCTCGATCGCGCGGGCGGCCTCGGGGGCCGACGGGTCGGCGACGTACATCGTCCAGTTCGGCCATCGCGGGTCGTTGCCGACCTCCGCCGGCCTCGCCGCCTTCGGCCGGTCGATCTGCGCCAGGCGATTGGCGAAGAAGAGGCGGGCCACGCGGAGGCTCCTCTCGGGTTCTCTCTTGTAGAACCACGAGATTCGATGCCAGGCCCAGAATTGGTCATACGAATACGGGTTGTTGTCGGCCGTCTCGGTCCACTTCTGGAACCGGACGGGGTCGCCCAGGGCCCCTCTCAGGGCGAGGTATTCGGCCTTCAGGTTGTCGGAGGCCGGCGGTTCGGACTCGTCGAGCGCGAGGACGTCGCGGAGGACTTCCCGGTGTGCCTCGATCGAGAGCTTCGCACCCTTCGCCCAGGGCGAGAGGCGGGCGAGGGCCTGGCCTTCGAGGGCCACGCCGGACGCCCTCATCGGATAGCGGCTTCGCGTCTTCATGTGACGGGAACACCGGAGGACGGCCCGATACCACCCCCACGCCCCGGCGAAGTCCCCATGTTCTTCGAGCCGCGAGCCTTCGAGGAGGGCCATCTGGCCGAGCCTCAGGAGCTGCGCCGGGTAGGTCGCGTCGGCGACCAGCGGGATCGCCCCCGGCGGCTCGGGCATGGCGTCGGGCCGTCCCGTCCCCTCTCGCCAGAGGGCCAGGATCGCCCGGTTCTGGACGACCCACGACTTGAGCGCCGGCGTCGAGGCCCCCCAGCCCGCTCTGACGGCCCCGAACATCCCGTTCCAGTCTCGCGATTCGGGCGTGTCGACCAGGCGGTCGGCGGCCTCTCGGTAGAGGACGAACGCATCGTCCGCCTCGGGCACCGAACCGGCCTCCCTGGCGAACGCCGCCACGTCGAATGGGTCGCCGACGTCGGGCAAATCGCGGAGGCTGGCCTGCCTCCAGACGAGGCTGCCGACGAATGTTCCCACGATCAAATAAGCGACGATCAGGAGCCGCCTCCGCCAGCCCCGGCTCCGTTCGAGGAGGTGCATCGGGGCGAGGATCACGCCCAGGGCGCGGGCCGCCGGCCGCTTCAGCGAGGTCATCGAGGTCATCGCGGGGCCTCCGCTTTCGTCTTCTTCGCGAGTTCTCCCTCCAGGTCGGCGATCAGCGAAGGTCTCAGACTCGCGTCGCGATCGACCCAGCGGTGGGGGCCGTACCAGCGCTGGGGGCCATTGCCCGCGCGGAGGAACCAGGCGCCCCGACCCTCGTCCAGGCCCCGGACGATCTCGGCCGGGGAGGCGATCCCGGCGGGCAGGCCGGGCGGGGGGGTTTCGTAGAACGGGAGGCCCTCCCGAGCGGAAACGAGCTTCGGCCGGGACGCGGGCGGGTTGTCCACATAGGCCAGCCAGTTGGCGAACATGATCTTGTGGATGCGCCGGCGCGCTCGGGCTCGTTCTGGAGGAAGGCGAGGAGGCGGAGGTAGCCCGGGAGGTGGGACGGCCAGTCCTCGTCGGCGGCCTGGCTGCCGAGGTACTCCGACATGAGTCCGGGGCGGGACCACTCCTTCTGCTCGGCGAGGTAATCGATCTGGAGGCATTCGACGGGCGACGGGCCGAGAGCATCGAGGCTTCGGACGTCGCCCAGGGCCTTGCGGATCAACTCCGGGCCGACGAGCGGATTCGCGGCCCATTTCGTCGCGCGCTCGGCCGCGATGGCGAAGGTCTCGACGCCGGAATACGCCTCGAATGACGACGCATGCCGCCCCACCAGCCGGGAGCCTCGCAGGGCGGCCCGATACCACGTCCAGGCGCCGGACGGGTCGCCGCCGGCCAGGAGCCGATCGCCTTGGAGCAGCGCGAGCGAGGCCATCCGGTGATGCGAGCTCCCCCTCTGGTATGGCGCGATGTTTTCCTCGGTCCCGGGCCGGGCCGGCATCGCGTCGGGGCGGTCGGTCCCCTGCCTCCAGAGGTCCAGGGCCTCGGCATTCTGGTCGAGATAGGCGAGCAGTGGGGGTGAGGCCATCGGTCCTCGGCCCCGGACGAGTATCCGATCGATCTCGTCGGACCGTTTCAGCCGCTTCTCCGCCTCGCGCCACAAGCTCCAGGCGTTGCGGTCGGGCGGGACGTCGATCGCCCGGATCGGCGCGGGGTCGAACGGGTCGCCGATGTCGGGATAGCCGGCCAGCCGGCTGGCCCGGTACCCGAACATGGCGAGGACGGCCAGGATCAACCCATAAAGGGCCAGAAGCGCCAGCCTCCTTCGACCCTTCGCCCGCTCGACCCAGACCAGGGGGGCCGTGAGCACCCCGACGACCGTCGGCCGCCTGGTCGCCTTCGCGTTCGTCTCCATCGCCGTCGCCTCGGGAGGGCGGAACGTCCTCTTTCGAGGAAGATTATCAGGGCGATGGCCTCATGCCAACTCCCGAGTCCGAAATCTTTCGGATTCAGGGCGGGGGAGCCGACCCGGCGCGGGGTGGGGCGCTCCGGTCGGATCAGATCTTGCGGTCTCGATGGCGTTGGCGGCGGCGGGCCATGGGGGGTTGGAGGATCTCGTTGAGGAGGAAGGCCTCGCGGATTCGGGCGGTGGTGCTCAGGGCCAGGCGGAGGTCGGCGATGCTCGTGGCGGCGACGTAGCCGACGGCCGGGGCGGTGGACGTGGCGGCGGCCTCCAGCTCATTGGCGGCGGAGACCGATTCGGTGAGCGGGCGGATCTCCAGGGGTCGGGTGATCGTCTGGTTGACCTCGGCGGAGATCCGGCCGCCGAGGATCTCCTTGGGCCGGGACGGCGGCGGCTCAGGGCGCCTTGGCGAGGAGGAGGCCGGTCGCGTCCGGCCCTGGTTGCGCCGGGCCGGAGAGGTGGATCGCGCCCCGGGACGGGTCGTCTCGGAGCGGAGGATGATGATCCCGTCATCCTTCGCGGTCGGGCGGTTCGCGGACGTCATGGAGGAGCCGCCCGGCCTCTCGCCGGGCCGGGGCGGGAAGCCGGGCCGAGGGCCCAGGCCCATCGCCCGGTCCTTGGCCGCGGCGTTCTCGCGATTGAACAGGTTGCTCAGGGCCCAGACGATCAGCATGACCACCGGGATGATGATCCGCCACAGATCCTGATTCATCATGGCCCTCCGGCCTGCTGGCGAGACGACGATGGGGACCGATCCGATGGGGAGTCTCAGGAGTTCGACGGTTCTCGGCGGGCGTTGCCGCTGCCGGCGATGGCCGACCTCATCTCGGTATCGGCCTGGATGTTGCGGAGGTTGTAGTAATCGTTGATCCCCAGGTTCCCCTTGCGGAACGCCTCGGCGATCGCCATCGGGATCTCGGCCTCGGCCAGGACGACCTTGGCGCGGTTGGACTGGACCGTCGCGATGTGCTCCTGCTCCATCGCCACGGCGAACGCCCGGCGCTCCTCGGCCTTGGCGCGGGCCACGCGCGTGTCGGCCTCGGCCTGGGCGGCCTGGAGGTTGGCGCCGATGTTCTCGCCCACGTCGATGTCGGCGATGTCGATCGAGAGGATCTCGAAGGCGGTGCCGGCGTCCAGGCCCTTCTCCAGCACCCGCTTGGAGATGGTGTCCGGGTTCTCGAGCACCTGGCTGTGCGACTCGGCCGAGCCGATGGTGGTGACGATGCCCTCGCCCACCCGGGCGATGATCGTTTCCTCGGTCGCCCCGCCGACCAGGCGGTCGATGTTCGTGCGGACCGTCACGCGGGCCTTGACCTTGAGCTGAATCCCGTTCTTGGCGACGGCGTCGATCGTCTGGCGGCCCTTGGCCGGGTCGGGGCAGTCGATGACCTTGGGATTCACGCTCGTCTGGACGGCATCGAGGACGTTCCGGCCGGCGAGGTCGATGGCGGCGGCCCTCTTGTACGAGAGGGGGATGTCCGCGCGATTGGCGGCGATCAGGGCGCGGACGACGTTGGGGACGTTCCCCCCGGCGAGGTAGTGGGCCTCGAGGCTGCGGGTCGAGACGCCGTCCTTCTCGGTGAGGCCGGCCTGGATGGCCATGATCTTGGAGCGGACCATGATGTTCGGGTTGACCTTGCGGAAGGTCATCCCCACGAGGTCCCACAGGCCCACGTTCGCCCCGGTCGTCTTGGACTGGATCCAGAGGTTGAAGTACTTGGCGAACAGGACGAACAGGACGAGCGAGAACAGGACGATGACGCCGCCACAGATGTACAAGATGATCATCATCTTGTTGGCTTCGGTCAACTGGGCGAGGATCGCGGGCAGCATGGGAGCCTCTCGGTTCGCGCGGGCGTCGCGACACAAAAATGCCGAACGGGAGGGCGGCCGGTCGCGGCCCCTGGTCCGATTGTAGCGGATCGGCCGGGGCGATGCACCAGAGGCGCCCGGACCCGACGAATCCGGTTGGCTCGATCGGGGAAAACCTGCCCGCGTCGGCGCGGTGACTCCTGGTTCCGAGGGCCGGATGGACTATAAGATAGGGACATCGCGAGCGGCCCCGGATCGCCCCTCGGGCTCCGGGGCCGCGGGTCGAACCGCGTTCTTGCCAGGGAGATCGGGATGACGAAGAGGAACTGGACGCCCCGGGCGTCGGCCCTGGGCCTGGGCCTGGCCGCCGTTTTGGGGCTGGGTGTCGCCGGCTGCGGAGGCTCGAAGGAAGGCGTCGATACGGCGACGGTGACGGTCAACGAGCCGGTGGCCTCGACGACCTCCTCGGCCAATTCGAGCGCCGCCCCGACCGAGACCAAGGGCGCCGCCCCGACCGAGACCAAGGGCGCCGCCGAGCCCGCCAAGACGACCGAGGCCGCCGGGGCCGTCGAGGGCTGGGGGACGCTCAAGGGCAAGGTCACCCTCGCCGGAGACCCGCCCGCGCCCAAGGTCCTCGTCGCCAAGGGGGATTTCGGCGTGAAGGACGGCAAGGGCCCCGACGGCCAGCCCCTCTGCGCCGCCAAGGAGATCGACTCCGAGAGGCTCGTCGTGGACAAGGCCACCAAGGGCGTGAAGTGGGCGATCGTCTACATCCCCAAGCCCACCAAGGTGAACCCCGAGGCCGAGTCCGCCGCCAAGTCCGCGCCGCTGGTCTTCGACCAGAAGAACTGCTCGTTCGTGCCCCACGTCCTGGTGGGGACCAAGGGCGCGACGGTCACGATCACGTCGCAGGACCCGGTGGGCCACAACGCCAACTCTCGCGGCCTGTTGAACACGAAGTTCAACCTGCCGACCCAGCCGAACTCGAAGATCCCTCAGCTCTTGAAGAACCCCGAGCCCAAGCCGGGCGAGGTCGGCTGCGACGTCCACCCGTGGATGAAGGCGTACTGGTTCGTCCTGAACAACCCGTACTTCGCCGTCACGGACGCCCAGGGCAACTACGAGATCAAGAACGCCCCGGCCGGCGAGCAGAAGGTGGTGGTCTGGGCCGAATGCCTCGGCCCCGGCCTGCTGACGCCCTCCTCGGGCGAGGCCGTGACGATCAAGGCCGGCGGCGACACGGCGAAGGATTTCACCATCGACGCCGCGAAGGTCAAGCCCGAAGGCTGCAGCCCACCCACCGATCGCGCCGGCCCCGTTTCTTCCGAGACGGCGGCCGGCTTCCCTCCCTCGCTCCTGATCGCTCCCCGCCCCCTCGGGGGATCGACGACCATCCTCCCCCTCCCGACGGAGAACTCTCCTCCCATGCGCGTTGCGAAGCCCCTGCTTGCCTGCGCCGGAACGGCCGGCGCCCTCCTGTTCGGCCTGATGGTGTTCGGCGGCGCGACCGGCCCGAAGGCGGCCGAGGCGTCGGTCCCGGCCGGTCCGATCGCCTCGGCGACGGTGGCCCAGGGCGGATTCGGCACGATCAAGGGCCGGGTCGTCTGGGGAGGCGCCACCGCGCCGGCCCCCGTCGAGCTGAACACCTCCAGCACCAATGACGCCTTCTGCAAGATGCAGACGCCCAAGGACAACGGCCTGAAGGTCGATCCCAAGACCAAGGGCGTGGCCAACGTCTTCGCCTGCCTCCTGACCCCCAAGGGGAAGAACCCCGAGGCCGAGAAGGCCCTGCTGGCCAAGGAAGCGAAGGTCGAGATCGACAACAAGAATTGCGAATTCGTCCCCTACAGCACCGCCGTGATGAAGGGGCAGACCGTCGTGTTCAAGTCCGACGACCCGGTGGGCCACAACTCCCACTGGAGCGGCTTCAACAACAACGGCAACGTGAACCTGCCGCCCAAGGGGAAGGTGGAGCAGAAGCTCCAGCCCGAGAAACGGCTGATCGAGCTGAAGTGCGACATTCACCCCTGGATGAAGGGGTACATCATGGTCTTCGACCACCCGTTCTTCGCCGTCACGGGCGAGGATGGCTCGTTCGAGATCCAGGGCGTGCCGGCCGGGCCGCAGAACCTGGTCGTCCTCCACGGGCCCGTCGGGTTCGTCACGCCGAATGGGAACAAGGGGATGGCCGTCGAGGTCAAGGCGGGCGAGACGACCAACGTGGGCGACATCGTCCTCAATCCGGCCAAGGTGAAGTAGGGTGCATGAAATGCACCAACCAACGCGGCGGGCCACGCCCGCCTCCCTTTTCCTCTTCCTCCGTTCGGGAGGTTGAGAAATCGGTAGGCGGGCGTGGCCCGCCGCGTTGTTGGTGCTTGGTGCATTGCATGCACCCTACATTTCGCCGAGCATCCCGGCGTGGAAGGTGATGTCCTGGGGCCGGCCGGGCTTCTCGGGCTTCGGGGCCGAGTCGCTCACGGAGGCGGCGTCGGCGGCGTCGAAGCGGATCAGGGCGCCCTCGGCCGACAGTCCCAAACCGCCTCGCTCCCGGCCCTTGCGGTCGGAGAACGAGAGCTTGGCCGAGCCTCCGGGCGAGACGTTCAGGGCCGCGCCCCGGCGATCCCGCAGGAGTTCCAGGCCGGTGGTGCCGTCGTCGGCCAGGCTCAGGCCCGCTCGGCTCCGGCCGTCGCGGTCGAACAGGCTGATCGAGGCGGCCGAGCCGGTCTGCGAGGTCATCGCCACCCGGGGGGCCTGATCCTCGAAATATTCGAGGGCCGAGGAGCCGTCGGGCATGGCCCGGAGCAGGACCTGATCGCGCCCGGACTCGTCCATCAGGGCGAGCGCAGGCGCCAGGTCGTATTTCAGGGACAACATGGCCCGGGACCGGCCGTGCTCATCCTTCAGGACGAACCGTTCGGCCGAGACCTCGCGGGGCGCCCGGACGAGGTTCGTCCCGACCACGAGGAGGACCATTGCCCCGCCGACCAGCAACGCGCCGGCCCGCTTCAGGAGGAGGTTCTCCCTCTCCAGGCGGTCCAGGCGATCGGCCAGCGAGGCCACCGTGGGCGTTTCCATCCGAGAAGTCTCCGATCGAGTCAGGGAGAGTCCGTCGATCGACGGGGCCGATCGCCCGGCCCGAGGGCGGCGGGGCCCCATCCTCCGGGCCCATCGCACCCCTCCCCTTAGAACGCTAGAACGCCCCAGGAGGTTCGCGACGACCCCGAAAATATTCGTCGAAAACGGGCCGGGCGAGGCGACGCGGCAGCACGGCCGGGACGGCTCCGAGGCGGCCGTCGGCCTCCTCCCCGTCTTCTCCAGAGGTCACGGCCGACGCGGCCTCCGCGCCGCGAATCCCGGTCGACGCTCTCGCCTCGCCGATTCGCTTATTTCGGGGCGGATTCCGCCGTCTTCTCCGTTTTCTTGGCCAGGAACGCCGATTCCAGGAGCGATTCGGTCGCGGCGCTGTCGAACCCCTCGACGATCGCCACGTCGGCCCCTCGACGCTCGACGGCGAAGACCGTGCCCTCGCTCGGGCGGCGGGTCGAGTCGGGCAGGGCCTCGGGGTTGGTGGCCTTCGGGCCGAGCTTCTTCGTCTGGAATTCGAGGTAGGCGCGGGCGAACTGGCGGGCGTCTTCCTCGGAGTCCCAGGTCGAGAGCCAGACCAGGCCGAGCTGGCCGGCGGGGCTCTCGAAGGCGGCGAACTGGTCGCCGTCCCAGCCGGCGGCGGCGTCTCGGGCCTTCGTCCTGTTGCCCAGGAGGATGGCCGCCTGCATCTCGCCGACGACGTTGCGGGTCACTTCCTTCCAGGACGGCCCGGGGTCGAGCTTGCCGAGGTCCACGGCCGTCGGCGCGTCGGGCTTCGCCCGGTACTTCTCGGGGTGGAGCACCTGCTCGGTCGAGAGCGGAGGGTTCTTGTACGCCTCGTCCAGGGCCTTCCAGCCGCCATCATTGACCAGCCGGGCGCACAGGACCAGGCCGCGAAGATAGGGGAACAACAGCGACTCGGAGAGGATCGGCGGGGCCTCCTTGAGCGCCTTGCCGCCGGCCATCGTCATGAACGGCATCATCAGCGAGAAGGCGCGGTCGAGGTCGGCGGCGCGGATCGCGACGATCTTCGAGCCGTCATAGTCCTCCATCTGCGCGGCCATCATCGTCAGGGTCGCCTCGCCCTCGATCAGGGCGGAGAGGGCGAGCGAGCGGTCGTCGTCGTGCCGGGTCTTCTTCTGCATGGCGTCGAGGTCGTAATTCTGGTCGGCCAGGGCGTGGGTGAGCTCGTGGGCGATCACCGTCTTGTTCTCGTCCTTGTCGAACCCGCCCTTCTTGCCCATGAGCTTCTCGAAGAAGCCGGCGGGCTTGCCCTTGTTCGGCTCTCCGGGCTCGCGGATCAGGTGCATGGTCTTGGTCTTCGGGTCGTAGAAGGCGGCGATCTCCTCGGAATAGACCCGGACGGTGATGTCCTTGAAGTTCAGGTCCCTGGGGATGAAGCCCAGGGCCTTCATGCCGATCTCGTCGCCCCGGTATTCCTCGGCGGTCTTGTCGTCCTCGAGCTCTTTGAGGAGGAATGTCTTGAGCTCCTCGCGGGCGGTCACGTCGCGCTTGACCTCGTGGCGGAAGGCGATCTTGCGCATCCCGGGCAGGAGGTGCTCGAAGGCGGACTTGTAGCGGAGCTGGGCGTCGGTGGTCTCGCCGCGATCGGCGAGGGAGTCGCCCTCGGCCAGGAGTTTCTTGCCGGAGGCGGGGTCGGCCTTCGGCCCTTCGGCCGAAGCGGAGAGCGGGGCGAGGATCAGCAGGAGGGCGAGGAGGCGCGGCATGAAGTCCCTCGGGGAAGGCGTCTCGGGGCGACGAACGGAGGGGCGGACCGACGCGGGCCGCGCCTGGGGAGCGCGGAGCCCGACCGGAAGGCCGATCGCTCCGAGAATCCCCGCCCTCATTTTGGCCGGGCGATCCGGGCGGGGCCAGAGGGCTTCGGCCTGGCGTTCAACGGGACTTCCAGCAGCTGGACGGCGGCCCGGACGACGGTTTCCTGCCTCGTCTTCGGCCCTTTGCGGGCCGGGTGGTTGCGGTTCTCCAGGCGGACGAGCTCCTGGAGGATTCGGGGCTCGGGCCAGGATTGGAGCCGGAGCGTCACCACCCGCTCTCGGCGGCCGGAGGAGGTCAGGGGGACGAGATCCTCGGGGGCCATCCAGGACGCCTTGCCGGGGACGATCCGCACCCCCTGGCGCTCGCAAAGCGCCTCGATCTCCTCCGCCGGGGAGACCGTGGGGTCTTTCAGGACCCGGCGGAGCTCGGCGCGGAAGCCCGATCGGCTCGTCTCCAGATCCTGGCGGTGCTGGTCCTCCATCTGGAACTCGCGGCGGAGGGCGGACCGCTCGTCGTCCTCGAACTGGCGGACCTTGGTGGCCTCCATCGCGGCCTCGTTGGCCTTCTTCTGGACGACCTCTCGGCGGATGTCATTCCAGACCTCCGAGGCGTCCACCGGCTCCTCGGGCAAGACCGCCGCGAGGGTCGGACGCGAGGGCGGGGCGCCAGGGCGGCCCGGATCGGGCCGAGGAAGGCTGGGCAACCGGGGAGGAATGACGAGCCGGGCCTCATGGACCACCGCCACCGGCGGCGGGGGCGCCGGCGAGGCTTGCGGGGGAGGCGTCCGAGGGAGGGCCGGCGCCTCGGGCCGTCGGCGGGCGAGGAACCCTTCGAGCCCTCGCCAGTCCTCGATCCGGACCCGGTACGCCAGGACCATCCCGGCCACCAGGAGGAGGAGGACCGCCGGGGCGAGCCGGCTCAGCAGGCTCCTCCGATACTGGACGACCACTTTCGGCCGGGGGGCCGCCAGGTCATCGTCGGGGAGGGCATCCATGTGGTCCAGGCCCATTCGGCGAGGCTCCTCGGTCGATCGGGTCGGGTCGGGTCGGTCGTCAAAGGGGCGACGCCCCCGGGGCTGGCTCATCCGCCGGCCGGGCCGCCCACGCCGGTGCCCCGGACGGTCTGCCCGAGCGGTTCGAGCAATCGGGCCACTTCCTCGGCCGAGGGCACGCCCTGCTTCTTCAGGACCGCCGCCGAGGCGTCGTCCAGGTCGAGGTAGGCGGCGGCCTCCTCGGGGGTTTTGCCGACGAGGTCCAGCGCGACCTGGCGGACGACCTTCCCCGAAGCATACGCTTTTTTCGCCACCTTCGCCGCCGCGTCGTAGCCGATCCGGGGGGCCAGGGCCGTGCACATGGCCAGGCTTTTCTCGATCGACTCGGCCGCGTGGGGGTCGGCCACCAGGTGATCCTCGCCCGGAGGGGTGACGCCGTGGGCCGCGAAGAACCCCCGGGCGTCCAGGCACTTGTCGGTCAGGTGGCCGGCGGCGTTGGCGAGCAAGTCGATGGACTGCAACAGGTTATACGCGATCACCGGCATCATCACGTTCAGCTCGAAGTTCGATCCCAGGGCGTTGGCCCAGGTGATCGTGGCGTCATTCCCCACAACTTGCGCGCCAACCATCAGGACGGCTTCCGGAATCACCGGGTTGACCTTGCCGGGCATGATCGAGCTGCCGGGCTGGAGCTCGGGGATGCGGATCTCGCCCAGGCCGCACCTCGGGCCGGAGGCCAGCCAGCGGATGTTGTTGGCGATGTTCGAGAGGCTCACGGCCACGGTCTTCAGGGCGCCGGAGGTCTCCACGGCGGCATCCTTGTTCGCCATGCTCTCGAAGAAGTCGCTGGCCGGGCGGAATTCCAGGCCGGTCTCGGTCGAGAGCTGCGCGGCCATCCTCTCGGGGAACTCGGCGTGGGTGTTGATCCCGGTGCCGACGGCCGTGCCGCCGATCACCAGCTCGGTCAGCCGCTTCAAGGCGTCCTGGAGCCGGGCCGAGGCATTCCGGGCCTGCTGGGCGTAGCCGGAGAACTCCTGGCCCAGGCGGATCGGCACGGCGTCCTGGAGGTGGGTCCGGCCGATCTTGACCACGGCGTCGAACTCGCGGGACTTCGCCGTCAGGGCCTCGGCCAGCCGGTCGAGCTCGGGGATCAGCGTCTTGGCGATCCCCTCGGCGGCGCTCACGTGGATGGCGGTGGGGATCACGTCGTTGGACGACTGCCCCATGTTCACCGCGTCGTTGGGGTGGACCGGCGTCTTGCCGCCTCGGCCCTTGCCGAACAGCTCATTGGCCCGGCCGGCGATGGTCTCATTGGTGTTCATGTTCGTGGACGTGCCGCTCCCGGTCTGGAAGACGTCCACGACGAACTGGTCGTCGAGCTTGCCGTCGGCGACCTCCTGGGCGGCCTGGACGATCGTGGCGCCGAGGTCCGGGTGGAGGAGGTGCAGGTCCATGTTGACCTGGGCGGCGGCCTTCTTGATCAGGCCCATCGCCCGGATGAAGGCCCGGGGCATCCTCAGCGGGCTGATCGCGAAGTTCATCGCCGCCCGGCCGGTCTGGGCGCCGTAGTAGGCCTCGGCCGGGACGTCGATCTCCCCCATCGAGTCGCGTTCTTTGCGGGTCGCAGCAGCCAAGCCAGGTTCCCCCGAGAAGCCGGGTCGGTCGGTCGGTCGGTCGGTCGGTCCGCGAGGCGGACGGCCTATCGTAAGTTTTCGCCCGTCGGTTCGGCAAGCTCTTCGGCCCGGGGCGCCGGCAGCGAGAGCGGCCAGAACTCCAGTCGGACTTCGCCCCGCCGGACCGACACGAACGGGCAGGGCGGGTGCTCGATCCAGGTCCCGCTGTTCAGATAGGTGATGCCGTCCTTCTCCGCCACGAGGGGCAAGTGGGTGTGGCCGCAGGTGACGAACAGGCACTTCCTCGTCTTGGCGAACTCGATGGCCCTCATCTCCACGAGCTGGCTGTTCCTCTGCCACCGCTTGGTGACCCGGCGGACCCACCGCGAGGCCCGGTGCGGGGCGTACTTCTGGATGAAGTAGAAGATCCCGCAGGCGACCTCGGTCAGCCAGACGTAATGGGTGATGAACGTGTCGAATTGATCGCCGTGCAGGATCAGCAGCCGGACCTGGCCGTTGTCGAAGATGTACTCGTCGAACACGTCCACGCCGACGATGTGGGAGACGATGTCGGCCGGGCCGTCGTGGTTGCCCCGCATCCAGATCAGGCGGAAGTCCTCGCGGTCGGAGTTCCTCCGGATCGAGCGGAGGCAGGCGAAGTGGTTCTTCTTGAGCCTCTTGAAGTTGAGGTCGTCGAAGATGTCGCCGTTGATGATCAATTGCTTGGCGTGGAACGGGGCCCACTCCAGGAATTCCTCGAGGAGGCGGGCCTGGCACATGTCGCTGCCGAGGTGGAGGTCGCTGATGACCAGGCAATCGTACCGGGGGTCGTCGGCCGGGCCGGCGGGCGGGGTCTGGTCCATGGGCGGGGCGACCTCGGAGCGGTCCGGGGGCGGGGCCGGCGGTCCCGGCGGAGTTCACCACCCCGCGTAGTATGCCATCCCGGGAGGGTCGCGGACAAACCCCGCCTCGGCCAGCCACGGCTCGGCCGGGCCCGCGAGGGGGGCGGCCGTGTTGTACGACTCGACCTTCAGGACCCTCCGAGACGGCCCGGCCAGAGAGGGTAGCAGAGCCAGCGCCGATCGCAATTCCGATTCGCTGGCCGAGGCCAGTCCCGTCAGCTTTTTCCCGTAATTTTCACAGATCAGGACCGGCCTGCCCCCCACCATCACCACGAAGTTCCCCGCCGATCGAGGCAGCCGGGCCGTCCCCCCTTCCAGCAACGGGACGTCGAACGGGGCCCCCGAGCCGAACAGGTTCGCCGGGTCGAGCGCGTTGATCAGGAGAGGCGTCCGGTCCGAGCCGGCCGTCCCGGCGGACCGCGAGAGCTCCTCGGCCGTCTCGGGCAACGCATACTGGATTCCCGACAAACCCTCGACGAGATACCCCCGCCGGAGCTCGCCGCGGAGCTCCCCCCGGGCGAGCAAGGGCTGGAGGTCTCGCCACGGAGGGGCCCACGGATCGACGCCCACCGTCTCCCTCGACAGGACGCCGAACCGATCCAGGAGGGCCGACGCCCAGGCCAGGAGGGAGGCTTCCGGGTCGTCCGAGCCTCGCCCCGAGGCGGCCGACCATCGCCCCTCGGGCCGGATCGAGGCCGGTCGGCGGAACGAGCCCAGCCGGGGCCGGCCTCGCGAGGGCCCGCCCGGATCGGACGCCCTGGCCAGCGCCTCGGCCATCGCCTCGCCGCCCGGCCGGAGCGGATCCAGCCGATCGTTGGCCGCCAGCCCTCGGCCCAGGAGCGTCCGCAGGGCCTGGCGGACCCGAGACGGCTCCATCCCGAGCGCCCGGGCGATCTCGTCGGCGAACGCGGCCCCGCGGCCCCGGATGTGGGTCAACACGGCGGATTCCCCGTCCCCGATCGCCGCCTCGTCTTCGCTCTCGGGCCACTCGCCCGGGAAATCGCGAGGGACGATCGCCACGCGAGGCTCGCCCCGCGAGTCGTCGGAGGCCCGCCACCGCCACGAGCCCGAGGCCAGGGCCGAATCGAGCCACGAGGGGCGGAAATCGCCGATCCGTCGCGGGAGGATCTCGCGCTCCCAGAGGTCGACGGTCGCCGGATGCCCCTGAAGCTGCTCCAGGATCGCGCCGACGGCCGCCTCGCCCCGCATCCTCGCCTCGGGATGGACGTGCTGGCGGCGGAGGACGAACGCGGAGAAGACCTCGGGCGAGACCGCCACGCTCTCCTTGCGCTTCAGGGCGATCGAGATCCGGGCGACCTCGTCGAGGTTCCTCTTGTCGGCCCACCGGTCGCGGCCCGACTCATCCACGCCGAGATGGACGAGCCCGCCCTCCTCGGCGATCCGTTCCAGCAAGTCGGAGGCGGTCAGGGCGTCGATCGGATAGCGGGCGGTCAACTCGTCCAGGCCCACCAGGGCCCGGGTCCTCAAATAGCGCCGGACGATCCCTTGAAGGTCCGACCCGCTCCCCCGAAGGGGTCGAGCGAGTGTTCTGGTCCCCTCGCCCCCGCCCCGGGGGAGAGGGTTAGGGTGAGGGGGCCGCATGCCCGGTGAGCCCGAGGCGGAGGCCGACGCTTCCGACGAGGCCGCCCCCTCACCCTGCCCTCTCCCCTGCCCCGGGGGAGAGGGTGGGATCGACGGGATCCGACTTTCGAAGGCCGACGCATACAGGTCCGCCTCCTCGGCCCCGATCCACCGCTCCGGCTCGGCCGCCCCCTCCAGATTCACCATGACGGCCCGTCCCTGCTTGCGCAGCTCCTCCAGGAAGCCCAGCATCGGACCGGCCAATTCCGCCGTCGTCAGGTCGCCGACGTTCCTCAGCCATTCGGCCATCTCGTCGAGAGTTCTCGGCGGGTGCCCCACCCCCCGCAATCGGCCTTCGACCCGCCCGATCGCCGTCGGGTCGAGCCAGAGCGTCCGCGATTGCGGGTCCAGCAGGGGGTCGAGGTCCGAATCCGCCACGATCGGGCCGGGCTTGCGGTCGCCGCGGACCGGCTCGTCCCACTCGTACAGGTATTTGAGCGTGAATTTGAACGTAAGCTCCGAGGTGAACGGCGAGGGGACCTCGCCCGAGCGGGTCGCCACGCGGATCGACCCGGCGTTCAGCTTGTCGAGGAATTCGCGGAGTTTCGGGGCGTCGAGGTCGTCGTCGAGGCATTCGCGATAGGTCTCGACGACGATCGGGAAGTCCGGGAACTTGCGGACGGCTTGCAGGAGGTCCTTCGCCCGCAACCTCTGGAGCCACAACGGCGTGCGCTTGCCCGGGTCGGGTCGGGGCATCAGGAGGGCGCGGCCGGCGTTCTGGCGGAACCGGAGGCCGAAGAGTGCGGAATCGGCGAGCTCGTCGCGCAAGGTCGAGGCCGCCTCGTCGGCGGTCAGGCCGTCGAACAGGTCCAGCGGCGGGTCGTCCATGGCCGGGAGGCGGAACAGGACGCCGTCGTCGTCGTGGAGCGCCGCGACCTCGATCCCCAGCCTCGTTCGCAGCCTCGCGCCGATCACCAGCTTCAACGCGTGATGGAGCTTGTGGCCGAACGGCGAGAGCACCGCCAGCCCGAGCTCGCCGGCCGGGTCCTTGAAGGCTTCGACGAGGACCGTCCGATCGTCGGGGACCGATCCGGCCTGGCGAAGCTGCCTCGAAACGGCGCCGACGAGGGCGTCGGCCCCGTCCGGGTCGAGCCGGTAATGCTCGCGGAGCCACGGCTTGAGGCCGGGATCGTTCCTCCGTTCGACGACCTCGCGGCAGAGCTCGCCGACGGCCTGGCCCAGCTCGCCGGTCCGCCCGGCGGCCTCGCCCCTCCAGAACGGCATGAGCGCCGATCGGCCCTCGGCCGGGGCCACGATCACCTTGTGGGGCTCGATGGCCGTGATCCGCCACGTCGAGGTGCCCAGGACGAACGTTTCCCCGACCCGCCTCTCCAGGACGAACTCCTCGTCGATCTCGCCGAGCCTCGGGCCGTCCTCGCCGAGGAACAGCGGGTACTGGCCGGTGTCGGGGATCGTCCCTCCGCCGACCACGGCCAGTTGCCTCGACCCGGGCAGGGGGCGGAGCGTGTTGTGGACGCGGTCCCAGGAGATCCGGGGCTTGAGGTCTCGCAGGGCCTCCACGGCGAACCGGCCCGAGGCGAGCTGCAACACGCCGTCGAACGCCCCGGCCGTGAGGTCCCGATAGGGATACGCCTGCCGGACCAGGTCGAAGAGTTCCGGCGCCTTCCACGGCTCGACCGCCACGATCGCCACGACCTGCTGGGCGAGGACGTCCAGGCAGTTCCTCGGCACCCGCAACGGCTCGACCTTCCCCTCCATCATCGAGCGGGCCAATGCGGCCGATTCGATCAGGTCGCCGGTCGTCTTGGCGAGCATCCGGCCCTTGCTCGTCCGGCCGACGACGTGCCCGGCCCGGCCGACCCGTTGCAGCCCCCGGGCCACGCCTCCCGGCGATTCGACCTGGCAGACCAGGTCGACGGCCCCCATGTCGATCCCCAGCTCCAGGGACGCCGTGGCGACCACGGCCGGCAAACTCCCCTCCTTGAGCTGCTCCTCGGTCTGGCGGCGGCCCTCAAGGCTCAGGCTGCCGTGATGGGTCCGGGCGATCGGCGGAGGCGGCTGGTCTCCGGGTTCGAGGATCGCCTCCGCCGCCGCGAGCTCGTTCAGGTGGGCCGTCAACCGCTCGACGACCCGGCGGTTGTTGGCGAAGATGATCGTCGATCGGTGGGAACGGATCAATTCGAGCAGCCTGGCCTCGATCGCCGGCCAGACCGAGCCTCCGGACGGGGGGCCGATCGACCGTCCGGGCCACGAGACCTCCAGATCGAGGTCCTTCCGCCGCCCGGCGTCCACGATCGTGACCGGCCGGGGCTCGAACCGATCGGGCCCGACCCGCAATCGCCCTCCGAGGTAGCGGGCGACCTCTTCCAGGGGCCTCTGCGTGGCCGAAAGCCCCACGCGGACGAACCCCGGGGCGATCGCCTCCAGCCGTTCCAGGAGCAGCGCCAGGAACACGCCTCGCTTGTTCGGGGCCAGCGCGTGGATCTCGTCCACGATCACGTGGGAGACGGTCCGCAACGTCTCGCGGGCCGCGCTGGTGAGCATCAAATGGAGCGATTCGGGCGTGGTGATGAGGATGTCCGGCGGCCGTCGGACGAGCTTCTGCCGCTCATTGGCCGGGGTGTCGCCGGTGCGGACGGCCACCGTCAGCGGCCCGAGGGTGCGCCCATCGCCTCGGCGGTCGCGAGGATGCCCTCCAACGGATGCTGCAAGTTCCGGGAGACGTCCTGGTTGAGCGCCTTCAGGGGCGAGATGTAGAGGATGCGGGCCCCCTTGGCCGTCCGGGGGGTCCTCCAGAGGTGATCGAGGCAGGCGAGGAAGGCGGCGAGGGTCTTGCCCGATCCGGTGGGCGCGAAGATCAGGGTATGGCGCCCCGAGGCGATCGCCGGCCAGCCCTGCTCCTGGGGCGGGGTGGCGCGGCCGAACGCCTCAAGGAACCAGGCCGAGACCGGCGGCAAGAACCCTCCGAGCGGGTCATTCGGGGGCACGAGGGGCTCCGCTCTCGAAGGACGGGGCGATCGGCTCGCTTCGATCCCCCATTGTCCCCGAGACGAGGCCGCGTGGCAACCGGGAAATGTGTACGGACGAACGGTATCAGGGCGCGGGGAGAGCGGCCTGCGCCGGGGCGGTCGGCGCCCGGGCCCGCCCAACCGGAGCAGCCCGGCCGCCGCGGCCGCCCCGACGATCGCGGCGGCCAGGATCAGCAGCCGGGCCGTCTTCTTCTGCTGGTGGAGGGCCGCCGCCATGCGTCGGCATTCCTTCTTGGTGATCGAGAGCGACCGCTCCAGGGCGGCGAATCGCTCGGCGACCTCATCGATCGGGACCGCGGTCAGGTCGGGCGAGGGCTCGATGCCGCTCTCCCAGGGTCGGCGGCTGTCGGCCAGGCGGAATTGCTCGAAGCGATCGATGATCCGATTCTCGTCGGCGCGTCTCATGGACCTTCCCCCTCGTCGGCGGCTCGCCCGCGAGACGCCTCCGGCCAAGCCTAGATCGCGTCCCGGATCGAGGGCGCCACCCTTGCCGAGTTTGCGGATCTCGCGCCCCTTCCGACCTTGCGACCGCCGGGGCGACGGATAGAATGAGGGCCGCCCCGATCTTCTCTTCCTCCCGATCGCCCGCCCCCGAGGCCCTCGCGTGCGCCTGGCCTACTTTGATTGCTTCAGCGGCATCTCCGGCGATATGACCCTGGGCGCCCTGGTCGATGCCGGAGTGGACCCGAAGGCCCTGCAATCGGCGATCGACTCGCTCGGCCTGCCCTGCGAGGCTCGCCTTCGAGACCGTCCGCCGGGGCGGCTTTCGCGCCACCTATGCCCGGGTGATCGCCCAGCCCGAGCACGCCCACCGCCACCTCCACCACATCGAGGCGATGATCGACAAGGCCAGCGTCTCGCCCCGGCAGGCGGAGCTGGCCAAGCGGATCTTTCGCAAGATCGGCGAGGTCGAGGCCCTCGCCCACGGGATCGACATCAAGAAGGTCCACTTCCACGAGGTCGGCGCCGTCGATTCGATCGTGGACATCGTGGGGGCGGCCGTCGGCCTGGATCTGCTGGGCGTCGATCGCGTCGAGGCCAGCCCGGTCCCTCCGGGCCGGGGCTCGGTGAAGGCCGCCCACGGCCGGATGCCCCTGCCCGCCCCGGCCACGGCGTCCCTGCTGAAAGGGATCCCGCTCGCCGAATCGACGGGCGATTTCGAACAAACGACGCCCACCGGCGCCGCCATCCTCGCCACCGTGGCCGAGGCGTTCGGGCCGATCCCCCCGATGACGATCGAGAGCATCGGCCTGGGCGCCGGCACGAAAGACCCCGAAGGCGTGGCGAACATCCTCCGCCTGTTCGTCGGCACGGCCGCCACCCCGGCCGGCTCGGACCGCGTGACGGTCCTCGAAACGAACCTGGACGACCTGCCCGGCGAGGTCGTCGGCTTCACCACCACGCAGTTGCTCGCCTCCGGGGCGCTGGACGCCTTCGTCACGCCGATCCTGATGAAGAAGAACCGCCCCGGGGTGACGATCTCCGTCCTCTGCGACGACGCGAAGGTGCCGGTCATGGAAGAGATCCTCTTCCGGGAGACCACGGCGCTGGGCATCCGCCGCTATCAGGTCAGCCGGCACAAGCTCAACCGCAAGCCGGCGGAAGTCCTCACGACGTTCGGCCCGGTCAAGGGGAAGCTCGGGTGGCTCGACGGCCGCCCCCCCCAGTTCAGCCCGGAGTACGACGACTGCGCCCGGGTGGCCCTGGAGCAGAACGTCCCCCTGAGAGAGGTCTACAAGGCGGCCCACGACGCGTATGCGAAGCAAGGCCCGAAGGACGAGCCCCCGCCGTCGCCGACGGCCGCCGACCCGGGGCACGACCACGGGCATGCTCATCCTCATCCTCACGACCACGAGCATTGACGGAGCGTCGCCGCTCGGTTGGCCTGACCCGGTCCTCGTGGGCATGTCTTCGACTCGATCCGATTCGACCTCGCACCGAGAGCCAGGCCCACAGAGGACGTGGGCCTGCCACCCGAAGCCATCAGGAGGGCGATGAGCGATGTCTCCTCTTCTCGAATGGGCGTTGTTCGCGCTGATGGCCGGGATGCTCTGCGTGGTCTCGGCGATCGCCGGGGGCCTGGCCTGGAGGCTCCGCCTCCTGAACCAGTCGCTCTCCCGGCCGCCGACGGTCGAGCCCGATCGCGAGGCGACCGATCGGCCCGGCCCCGAGCCTCCCGCCGTTCACCAGGCCCGGAAGCCGCCCCGAACGTTGAGGACCGAGAAGGCCGGCGAGCCCACCCCGCCCGGCCCGACCTTGATCGCCGTGCCCGACCTCGCCCCGCCGACCGCCCCCTCGGCGGAGGTCGTCGCCGAGATGGCCCGTCGCTTCGGGGGGATCTGGGACCTGGCCGACTCCGGCGCCTCCCCCCTGGCCATCGCCCGGGCCACCGGCCAGCCGATCGGCCAGGTCGAACTGATCCTCGGCCTGAGGACGCCGCGAAGGACGCCGCACTCCCTATGACGACGACCCATCGCCTGATCCTCGGTTTCCTCGCGTTCGTCGCCGCGGTCTGGGCCGTCCGCCACCTGGTCCTGACCGTCGTCACGCCCTGGTTCGACTTCCTGACCCGCCGATCCCCCTCGACCGACCCCGCCGACGCCCCGCTCGTGACCGCCTTCATCCCCGCCCGGGACGAGGAGGCCAACCTCGCCGATTGCCTCGCCCTGGTGGCCCGCCAGGACTATCCGAACCTCGAGATCCTCGTCGTCGACGACCGCAGCGCCGACAAAACCGCCGAGATCGCCCGCGAGTTCGCCGCGAAGGACGAGCGGTTCCGCCTGATCTCGATCCAGGACCTCCCGCCCGGCTGGACCGGCAAGACCCACGCGCTCCACGTCGCCTCGGACGAGGCCCGGGGCCAATGGTTCTGGTTCCTCGACGCCGACACCCGCCACGCCCCCGAGAGCCTCTCGGTGATGCTCCAGTACGCGAGGTCGCGCCGCGCCGCGCTCGCCAGCCTCGTCCCCGAGATGACGTGCCGGACGTTCTGGGAACGGGTCGTCCAGCCGCTGGCCGGCGTGGTCCTCATGCAGTCGTTCCCGCCGTTCTTCGTCAACGACGATCGACGCAAGCTGGCCTTCGCCAACGGCCAGTACATCCTGATCCGGAGGGACGCCTACGAGCGAAGCGGGGGTCACGAGGCGGTCCGCGATCGGTTCGTGGAAGACATCTACCTCGCGAAGAACGTCAAGGCGCTGGGCCTGCCGATCCGGGTGGCGATGAGCACGGACCTCGGCTCCACCCGGATGTACACGGGCCTCCCGCAGCTGATCCGAGGCTGGAGCCGCATCCTCTATGATGCCTCGGGACGGCGGGTTTTCCCGCTCGTCGTGAAGATCGTCGATCCCCTGATCTTCAACGTCCCGGCCGACCTCGGCTTGATCGTCGCGCCGGCCTGGATCGGCCTGGGAGGCGTCTCGGCGTTCTCGATGCAGCTCCTCGGGTGGGTCCTGCTGATCCAGGTCCTCAAGGCGACGACGCTCTATCGGATGTACCGCTGGTCGTCGCCGAAGGTGGCGGCGAGCTCGGCCCTGTGGTATCCACTGGGCTGCGCGGTGGCGATGGGGATCTGCGCCAAGTCCATCGGGATGTGCCTGACGGGCCGGGTCACGTGGCGAGGCACGGCCTACATCGCCCCGGCCTCCCGACCGACCGTCTAGGGCCTCGCCGTCGCTCCGAGGATCGCGGTGTACCTTCGCCGCGATCGCCGCTACACTGAGGGCGAATCGGGTGCGGTTCTCGGCTTGAAGGCTCCGTGAGGGCGGCATTGGATCGGACGCGCCTTTGGTAGGGCAGGCCTCGGCCTGCCGTCCCCCCTCGGATCGGCAGGCCGAGGCCTGCCCTACAGGTTTGGAGCCGAATGGCTCGCTCGAAAACCGCTCCCAAGGCGAAGGATCGCTCGCGAAATGTCCAGCCTGCCCCTGTTCCAGACCCGCGACGACCTGGCCTCCGAGAAGGTTTGGACCGTCTCGGAGCTGACCGGCCGCGTCCGGGCGGTGTTCGAGGACGAATTCGCCTCGGTGGGCGTGATCGGCGAGGTCTCGAACCTCAGCCGGGCGCGGTCCGGGCACGTCTATTTCAGCCTGAAGGACGAATCGGCGCAGCTCCGGGCCGTGTTGTGGAAGGGCGCGGCGCAGAGGCTCGTCTTCGACCTCGAGAACGGGCTGGCCGTCCGGGCGTGGGGGGCCGTGGAGGTCTACGCCCCCCGGGGCGAGTATCAACTGATCGTCCGCAAGATCGAGCCCGAGGGCATCGGCGCCCTGGAGCTCGCGTTCCGCCAGGTCGTCGCCCGGCTCTCGGCCGAGGGGCTGTTCGACCCCGGCCGCAAGAGGCCGTTGCCGACGTTCCCAAGAAGGATCGTGGTCGTGACCAGCCCGACCGGCGCGGCCGTCCGCGACTTCGTCCAGACCGCCGCGAGGCGGTGGCCGTCGGCCGAGATCCTGATCGCGCCGACCCGCGTCCAGGGCCCGGGATCGGCCGAGGAAGTCGCCGGGGCGATCGCGCTGGCCAACCGGATCCGCGACGTCGATTTCCTCGTCCTGGCCCGGGGCGGAGGCAGCCTCGAAGACCTCTGGACGTTCAATGAAGAGGTCGTGGCGCGGGCGATTTTTGATTCGAAGGTGCCGGTCGTCTCGGCGATCGGCCACGAGGTCGACGTGACGGTCGCGGACCTCGTGGCCGACTTCCGGGCGCTCACGCCCACCGACGCCGGCTCGCGATGCGTGCCCGACGCCGCCGAGGTCCTCGCCCTGCTCCTCTCCTACCGGGACCGCCTGGCCCGGGGGGTCGCCGAGCCGAGCCGCCGGGCCCGCCGGGACGTCCAATCGCTGGGCGACCGGTTGAAACGAGGGATGGCGCTGGGCCTCGACCGCCGCCGCCAGTCCCTGGCGAGGCGGGCCGCGCAGGTCGAGGCGCTCAGCCCCCTGAACGTCCTGGCCCGGGGCTACAGCCTGACCTTGAAGGAGGACGGCTCGACGGTCGTCCGCTCGGCCGACGAGGTCCAGGACGGCGATTTGATCCGCACCCGGCTGGCCTCGGGGACGATCACCAGCCGGGTCGAATCGGCGAACCCTCCGACCGCGAAGGACACCGCTCATGGCCCCTGAAATGGGCTTCGAAACCGGCCTCGACCGGCTCGATTCGGTCGTCACGGCCCTGGAGTCGGGCCACCTCGGGCTCGACGAGGCGCTCGCCCGCTACGAGGAGGGCGTCCGGCTCCTGGCGAGGTGCCACGCCCTGCTCGACGACGCCGACCGCAAGGTCGCGCTGCTGACCGGCGTGACCGACGACGGCTCGCCCCTGGTCGAGCCGTTCGACGCCTCGGCCACGAGCGTCCAGGAGCCCTCCGCCCCCAGGAAGAAGAAGCCGGCGGCCCCGGCCGACGGGGACGGCGAGGGCCTGGACGACCTGCCGTTCTGATTTCTGGCGAGACCCGGATCAATTCGGGGTCGAGGCGCGGCGAGGGGCTTGGCGGAGGTTGGCCAGGAACCGTTCCAGGGGCAAGGGCTTGACGCCCTGGAGCCGGGACTCGGCCTGCGCCGGGCGCGGATCAGGTCGTACTGAGCACTTCGGTCTGCCGAGAGACCGGGCCTGGGCCGGTCGTCGAAGAGCCAGGACGTCGTGGAGGGACCGATCCGGCCGGATTCGAGGCCCTCGGCGGTCAGTTCGTAGTCGATCTGGCCGCCGTTCTGGAGGATCAGGCGCCTGACCGCCACGAAATCGTCCCAGCCGTCGCGCTCGATGTCCAGAGGGCCGATCAGGGCAAACCGCTGGCCCAAGAGCGACGGCGGCGAGATGGTCGGCCGATGCGCCCACGACCACGCCAGCCACGAGGCAATCCCCACCAAACCCAGGACGACCCCGGCGAATTCCAGGGCCGTTCGGGTCGATTTCCGCATCGGGAGCCTCCGCGATCTTCGCAACCCGTGGACTGGCTCGTTCCGGCGCGGATGCCGGACGGGGCCTCGTCGGTTCTCCTGGCCCGATCACCCGAGGAGCCGTTCGGCGGCCTACTGCTCCTTCGGGAACCGCTTGACCAGGGTGACCTCGTTGCCCTTGTCGTTGTAGCGGAAATCATCGACGAGGCCCTTGGCGAGCATGATCCCGAAGCCTCCTTCGCGGAGGCCCAGCTCATTGCGGATGTCCAGGTGGGCGATCGGGTCCTCGTCGTTGGCGGCGTGGGGGAGCGTGGCCGGGTTGAAGCCGGGGCCCTGGTCCTTGATGATCAGGACCACCGAATCGGAGGCGATCCGATAGGTGATCCTCAGGGGCAGGTCGGCGTTCTTGCGGTGGCCCCACTCGATGGCGTTGCCGCCCATCTCCAGGACGGCCTGGCGGAGGTCCTTGACCTGCCTCTCGGTCAGCGGCGTGTGGGCGTAGAGGTCGCTGAGCATGTCGTTGACCTGCTGGAGGTACGCCAGCTCGCTCCTCAGGTCGAAGTGGATCTCGCCGGTGGTGCCGTGGGTCTCGTGCTCGGTCCGCCAGCCCAGGGCCGAGTCGATCGCCTCAAAAAGCTGCGCCGGCGTGAACGGCTTGGGCAAATAGCCGTTGGCCCCGACGCGGATGCCCCGGACCCGATTCTCCGAGTCGTTCAGCGCGGTGACCATCAGCACCGGGATCAGGTTCGTCTCGCGGGTCTTCTTCAACTGCTCGCAGACGGCGAAGCCATCGACGTCCGGCATCATGATGTCCAGGAGGACGAGGTCGGGCGCCTTCTGGCGGACGAGGTCCAGCACGGGCCCTCCGGAGAAGACCTGGACCGGCTCGAAGCCGCGGGCCTGGACGAGCCCCGCCAGGAGGTCGTTGGTGTCGCGCTCGTCGTCCACGATCATCACGGTGCGCGCCATCGACAAGGCCCCGGGGGACTGAACCGGCCGCGTCGCTCGCTCGCTCGGTGTCTGCGCTGGCTGATCCGGGGATTGTCCCGCGCCCGGGCCTGCGAAGCAAGCCACCGGAATCCCGGCGGATCGAAGCCGCTCGATCGGCCTCGCCGGACCTCGGCGATCGGCGGGTTTCCTCGACGGCCATCGGCCGATCGGCCCCGGATCGCGGGGCGATCGGAGGCCGACGCGCCGGACCGGGGGGAGCCGCCCCGATCGGCCCGGTCGCCTTCGGGCTTTCGGGAAGCCGGGCCCTTGCGGGCCCATGACTCCATGCGGCAGAATACGGACGGCCGGACGGGTCGCCTCCTCCCGATGAGAGGGGCCCGTGCGGCCGGCCCTTCCTTTCGATCCGTCCCCGGACCCGCCGCCCCCGCGTGGAACCTCGTCGATGGAAAAGAAACCGCCCAGCGGGATGAACATCCCGAAGATCATTGACACCTTCGGCTACGTCATCTACGGAGCCCTGGCCTTGCTGGCCATCTGGGGTGTGTACAACTCGGTCCTGCTGTACCGGAACCTGGGGAAGAAGGGTCTCAAGAATGACGAGGCCGCCAGCCTGATCGGCCAGATCCGCGAGCTGACGTCCAAGAACCGCTTCCAGGAGGCCATCGAGGCGTGCTCGGGCCCGCACTACTGGCACTCCGCCCTGGCCCAATTGATCGCCGTGGCCCTGCGGGTCCGCGACAAGGGGCTGGCGAAGGTCAAGCAGGTCCTCGTGATGGAGTTCCACACCGAGGTCATCGCGGCGATGGAGAACCGCCTGGCGTCGATCTCCACGATCGTCCGCATGGGCCCCCTGCTCGGGCTGCTCGGCACGGTCGCTTCCATGATCGGGGCGTTCGGCCGGATCGGCGGCGGCGAGAAGGTCGACCCCAAGGCCCTCGCCGCCGACATCTCGCTGGCCTTGTGGGCCACCGGCTCCGGCCTGCTGATCGCCACCCCGATGATGATCGTCGGCAACGACATCCACGCCAAGCTCCGGCACCTCCGAGACATGACCGAACGCCAGCTCGGCGACTTCATGGAACTCCTCGAACAGATCGAGGCCCAGGGCGGGCGCGCCTCGGCCCGGCCGGAGAAATCGCGGGCGGTGCTTCGGTGAGTTGTCAGTTGTCAGTTGTCAGTTGTCAGTTGTCAGTTGTCAGTTGTCAGTTGTCAGTTGTCAGTTGTCAGTTGTCAGTTGTCAGTTGTCAGTTGTCAGTTGTCAGTTGTCAGTTGTCAGTTGTCATGGGGGGCGGTCGGCTTGGTCCTGGCCTGACATTATGCAAGATTTCCGCGATTTGAATGTCTGGCAGAAGGCCCACCGCCTCACCCTTGCTGTTTATGAGATCACCGGGCGATTCCCTCGCGAGGAACGCTTCGGTCTGGCGAGTCAGATGCGCCGAGCTTCGACTTCGATACCTTCGAACATCGCGGAAGGTTGCGGGCGTGGCACCGGAGCGGATTTTGGTCGATTCCTTCAGATCGCGATGGGTTCCGCCTGCGAGTTAGAGTACCAGGCACTCCTCGCATTCGACCTGGGGATGATCGAGAGCGATGCCTATCAAGTCGTTCAGCGGCTTCTCGCGGAAATCAAGCGAATGCTCGTGTCGCTCATCCAAAGGGTGAAGACAGGTTTCAGAAACAAACATTTGGAATCCTGAGACTGAAACGGGCCCTTCGTCGACTCTTGCAAGAGGGAACCGAGAAATTCCTAACTGACAACTGACAACTGACAACTGACAACTGACAACTGACAACTGACAACTGACAACTGACAACTGACAACTGACAACTGACAACTGACGAGCCCGCGAGGCATCCGATGCTATTCCAACGCCAGGCCAGCGAAGAACGCGACGAACATATCGACTTGACGCCGATGGTCGATGTCGTGTTCCAGCTCATGACGTTCATGCTCTTCTCGATCCAGTTGACCGGCAGCGAGCTGAACGTCCCGCCGGCGAAGCATGGGGTGGGCCTGACCGACGAGGGCACTCAGCAGGTCTGGTTGATGCGGCCGACGGTCCCGGGGGGCGAGTCGCGGTTGATCGTCGGCGACGCCCCGGACGGCCCCAGCATCACCCAGGACCAGTTGAAGAAGGCGATTGCCGCCGGAGTGGCCCAGGGCCTCAAGAACGTCGTCCTCCAAGCCGACGGCGACGTCCCCCACGGCGACGTCCTCAAGACGCTCTCGACCATCAAGGAAGTCGAGAACGTCTCGGCCAGCATCGGCGTCCAGGAGCCGGATTGATCCGCGTCATCCGATCCCCAGACCATTGACCACCGATCACCGATAACTTCAGGACCCTCGCCGTGGCCAACTGGGACATCTTCCACAGCGACCGGCTCGAAGTGGAGCGGAACCTGAGCTCCGAGCAGGTCCGCGACGGCCAGTCCCGGGCGCGATCCGCCCGGACGACCTCGCCCGGCCCGCCGGGACGCAGGACCCCTGGGTCCGCCTCTCCGAGATCGCCGACCTCGACGCGATGGCCGAGGCCGAGGCGCCGGCCTCGGCCGAGGCGGCGCGGTCGGTCCATGACCAGAGCGGCGAGGACGTCGTCGAGATCGACGACCTCAGCGCGTTCCTCATCGACGACGAGCAAGGCGAGGCCGCCCCGCTCGTCCCGCCGAAGAAGCCCTCGGCCGGCGGCGTCCCCCTGCCCTCCGGCGTCCGCAAGGGCACCACCGAGGACGTCGATCCGACCGGCTTCCCCGACAGCTACGACCGCGACCTCGACCTCGACTTCCGATCCGACGCCGCCAAGGTCAACCTCGACGGCGACAACGGCGACGAGGACGAGTACGACCCCGGCGCCGAGGACGAGGAGGCCGCCGAGTTCACCTTCACCCGAGGCGGGGCCGAGACCGTCGAGGAGTTGGACCTCGCCGCCATGGTCGACGTCGCCTTCCAGCTCGTCCTCTTCTTCCTCGTCACGGCCTCCACCGTCGTCTTCAAGACCCTGGAGGTCCCCAGGCCCAATCCCGAGGAGAAGGAGAAGGGGACCTCGGTCCAGAGCAGCAACAGCACCAAGACGATCGACGACATGGCCAAGGACAACATCCTGGTGGACATCTCCCCCACCGGCGAGGTGAAGGTCAATCGCGAGAACGCCCCGAACGACTTCAACGGCCTGGTCGCGCGCCTCAAGAAGATCAAGACCGACACCGGGATGACCGGCATGCTCCTGACGGCCGACCCCACCACGGCCCACAAGCACTCCGTCCTCGCGTATGACGCCGCCAACGAGCTGGCCCTCCGCATCACCCTCGCCCAGGTCAAGTCCAAGGCCGCCGACAAGTCGGCCGTCCCCCCCGGCGCCGCAGAAGGGGAAGTGAGCGAAGATCGATCCGCCCCGCCCGCCGACGGCGCGGATCGGATCGTGTTCTCCTGAGGATCTGCATTCCTCCGCATCTTTCGAGGATCGATCCTCCGCGGCCCCGAATCGAGCCCGACCATCGCCGCCGATCTCCCGTAAAGAGAACGGCCCGGCGCGTCCGAGGCGCTTGACTTGCCCACCGGGGCGCGTCAGCCTGGGACGTCTCCGGGGACCGTGCGCCGAGGCCCCCACTCACTCGGCCGGGTCGGACCGTCCCTCACGCCTCGCCCTCGCCCTCGTCTCGCCTTGATTCCGAGCACCGGGAGCCCGCCTCGATGCCCGAACCCGCCCGCCCCGCCGACGCCCCTTTGAGCGAGCTGGAGGCCGCCGCCCGCCTCGCCGACAATTACGGGCGCCTCAAGGACGAGATCGCCAAGGTCATCGTCGGCCAGTCCGAAGTCGTCGATCAATTGCTCATGGGCCTCTTCGCCCGGGGCCACGTCCTGCTCGTGGGCGTCCCCGGCCTGGCCAAGACCTTGCTGGTCTCCACCGTCGCGAAGATCCTCAGCCTCTCGTTCCGCCGGATCCAGTTCACGCCCGACATGATGCCCAGCGACATCACCGGCACGGACATCCTCCAGGACGACCCGGAGACCGGCCGCCGCAAGTTCGCCTTCATCCACGGCCCCGTGTTTGCCAACATGATCCTGGCCGACGAGATCAACCGCACGCCGCCGAAGACCCAGGCCGCCCTCCTCGAAGCGATGCAGGAACGGCACGTCACCGCCGGGGGGCGGACCTATTCGCTCCCCGAGCCGTTCTTCGTCCTGGCCACGCAGAATCCGATCGAGCAGGAGGGCACGTACCCGCTGCCCGAGGCCCAGCTCGACCGCTTCATGCTCAACGTCCGGGTCCCCTACCCCACCGCCGACGAGGAGCTGGACATCCTCCGCTCCACCACCGGGGGCGCCCGGCCGAGCCCCAGCTCGTCCTGTCGGCCGAGGACATCCTCGCCCTGCAATCGCTGGTCCGGCAGGTCCCGGTGGCGGATTACGTGTTCACTTATGCAAGAGACCTCGTCCGGGCCTCGCGGCCCAACCAGGACGAGGCGACGGACTTCGTCCGCAAGTTCGTCTCGTGGGCGCCGGCCCCCGGGCCGGGCAGTCGCTGATCCTCTGCGCGAAGGCCCGGGCCCTGCTGGACGGCCGGGTCCACGCGACGGTGGCCGACGTCCGCAACGCGGCCCGGCCGGTCCTCCGCCACCGGATCGTCACCACGTTCCACGCCGAGAGCGAGGGGATCGACTCCGACGCGGTGATCGCGCACCTCCTCGAAGCGATCCCGGCCCCGACGGAGAAGGCGGCCGGCCGGCTCGTGGGGGCCCGCTGACCGCTCCGGCCAGTCGAGGAGGCGGAACGACGATGGTCAACCTGGAATCGCTCGACGTCTCCCGGGTCCGCGGCCTCCGCGCGAGGCCGGCTTGCGGGTTGGAGAGCCTCCCCATCGTCCTGGTCATCGGCCAGGACTGCGAACCCGCGATCCGCCCCCTCTTCGACGCGGATCGGCCCGGCGTGATCCCCGGGCCGGAGATGGTCTTCAGCGACTTCGAAGGGGCCTGGGACGCCCTCCAGGTGGAGATGGCCGAACTCGACGCTCGCCTCTGGGGCAAGGCGAAGAAGGAGAGGAGGCCCGCATGACCCCCGAGACGTCGAGCACCGCCGGGCTCCCGCCGACGAAGCCCGCATCCCGGCTCCGCCTCCAGGTGAGGCTGCCGATGCTGATGGTCCTCGTCGCCGGCGCGGCGGCGATCCTCGGGGCATGGCGGTTCCGCACCGAGAATGGCGACGCATCTCGCTCGTTCGCGACGATCCAGGTCGGTGAGCTCTCGGGGGGGGAGGCCCCGGCCCGGCGATCGGCGGCGGAAATGCTCTCGGCGGCACCTCCCGAGGCGTTGGAGCAGATCCTCCCTCCTCTCCTGGCGGCCCTCCGCGACCCGGATGAGGGGGTCCGCGCCTCGGCGGCGAAGTCGGTCGGGGCGCTCCTCGCAGATTGCGGGCAGAAGCGGAACGGTCAGATCGCCCCGGCCATCGAGGCGGCCACTCCGGCCCTGCTCTCGGCCCTCGGAGATCCTTCGGCCCCGGTCCGGGCGGAGGCGGCGGAGGCCCTGGGCCGCCTGAAAGGGTCGGTGTCGATCCCGAAAGGCACGCCCGTCGAATTCGGCCCGGACCCCGGGCGCGTGATCCCCGCGCTGGTGAACGCGACGAAGGACCCTGACGCGAAGGTTCGGGCCGGGGCGGTCGCCTCTCTCGGCCGGATCGCCCCGCTTTCCGGACCCGTTCCCCCGGCGTTGCTCCGGGCGGTCGATGACCCGGATACAACGGTCCGAGTCCTGGCGATCAGAGCTTCGCTCCGGGCCTGGTCCGACGCGAGGGCCCTGTGGGTCCCGATGGTCCACCGGCTCGCGCGGGCAGGCCCCGAGGAACGCTCGGCGATCGCTTGGGCCCTCCCGAATCTCGGGACCCCGCCGGTCGAACTCGTGCCCGAACTCGTCCGAGCCCTGAAGACCGAGGACTTCGCGTCCAGCCAGACGATCCCGATCGTCCTCGGCCGTCTCGGTCGGCAGTCCGCGCCGGTCCTCCCGGACCTCCTCCCGGTCGCCCTCGGGGAACTCCAGCGGGGAGATCGAATGGACGCCATCGAAGCGATGGTTGCGATCGATCCGGATTCGCCCGAAGCCCAGTCGCTCCTCCCCCTCCTCGTGGCCCGGCTGAAGCGGGGCGAGAGACCGAGAGGTCCGGGGGCAGTCGATCGGCCCACTTATACCCAGATAGGGATCGCGAAGTGCCTCGCCGCCTATGGGCCGTCCGCGGCGCCGATCGCCTGGGACCTTGCCTCGGTCTATCGTTCGCTGCCTCCTGGGCATCGAAGGCTCGCGCTACCTCCCCTCGCGAAGATGGGCCGGGCCGCGCGGCCCGCCCTGCCGATCCTCGCCGACGCGGCGCGCGAGGAGCTGAAGACCGGGACATGGTCCGAGGCCGTCGAGACGATCCTCACCATCAACCCGGCCTCGGACGCCGCGCTCTCCCTGCTCGTCCCGCTGGCGGCGGCGAAGCACCGGCCCGGTCGTATTGGGGCTTCCGCCGACTGGGCCCTCAATCAGATCGTCCCCCACAGCAAACCAGCCATGCCGGCCCTTCGAACCCTCGAAAAGACCGGCTCCCCCGAGGAGCGAGCCCTCGCCGCCGAAGTCCTCAAGCGGATCGAGTCCCAGGATGCCCCTCCCGAGGATCTGCCCGACTCGGAGCCCCGCTGAACCCGACGGAACCTTCCATGCCCGCCGAATCCGCCTCCTCGATGCCCCTGGACCCCTCCGCCGTCGCCAAATTCGGGCGGTTGGAGTTGCTGGCTCGTCTGGTCGTGGAAGGGGTGATGTCGGGCTTGCATAAGAGTCCCTTCAAGGGATTCTCCGTCGAGTTCGCCGAGCATCGCCAGTATGGGCCCGGCGACGAGATCCGCCACATCGACTGGCGGACTTTCGGCAAGACCGATCGCTATTTCGTCAAGGAATATGAGGAAGAGACCAACCTCAAGGCGTACCTCGTGGTCGATACGTCGGGGAGCATGGCGTATTCGGGGCGGACCGCGTCGAAATTCGAATATGCTCGCCAGCTCGCAGCCTCGCTCGCCTATTTGATGATCCATCAGCGAGACGCCGTGGGGCTCGTCACGTTCGACACGGCCATCCGGGCGATGCTGCCCGCGAGGTCGTCGCCGGGGCATTTCTCGGTGGTCTGCAAGGCCCTCGAAGAGGCGAAAATCGGCGGGGAGACGCCGCTTTCGGGCATCCTCCATGCTTTGGCCGAGCGGGTCCGGCGGCGGGGGCTGATCGTGGTCCTCTCCGATGGGTTCGACAAGCTCGACGACCTCGCCTCGGCCCTGGGGCACCTGCGGCATCGCCGTCATGAGGTGCTCTTCATGCAGATTCTGGCGCCCGAGGAGGAGGAATTCCCGTTCCGGTCGCCCACCCGGTTCCGCAACCTCGAAGACGCCTCGAACCTGCTGAGGATCGACCCGGCGGCGCTCCGGGCGACGTACTTGCAACGGTTCTCGGCGCACTGCGAGGGACTGAAGGAGGCGGCGCTGGGGATGGACGCGGACTATCATCGGGTCAGCACGGCGACGCCCCCCGAGCGGGCCTTGCTCGACTACCTCGCGATGCGGTCCGGCCGCCGGGGAGGCCGCTGATGGGCTGGGCGTTCGCCGCTCCGTGGATGCTCTGGGGGCTGCTCGGCGTGAGCATCCCCGTGATCGTTCACTTGCTCAATCGACGGAGGACCGTGACCGTCGATTGGGGGGCCATGCAGTTCCTCGACGTCGGCCGGAGGGCCCGGCGGAAGCTGCAAATCACCGAATTGCTGCTGATGGCGGGCCGGATGCTCCTGCTCGCCGTCGTGGCCCTGGCCGTGGCCCGGCCGTTGTGGGAACCGAAGGCGGCCAGGGGGGGCGCGGCGGCGGCCCTGGTCGTGGGTCGCGAGCCGAGGGATTATGTCTTCATCCTGGACGGCTCGGAGAGCATGGATCGGAACCTCGGCGGGGCGTCGCCGCGATCGCTGGCCCTGGAGTGGGCGAAGCGGTTCGTCGCCACGCTCGGGCCCGAGGACTCGGTCGGCGTGATCGTGGCGAAGGACCGCGTCCGCCCCCTGTTCGAAGGGGCTCAGCCACGACCGATCGCGGGTCGAGAAGGCCCTGGACTCGGCCCCCCCGAGCCGGGGGTCGAGCGACCTGCCCGCCGCCCTGGCCGAGGCGTTCCGCCTCCTGAAATCGGGGACGAATTCCGCCTCGGAAGTGATCGTCATGACCGACGGCCAGAGGGTGCCGTGGAGGGCCGGCGAGCCGTCGCGATGGGGCCTCTTGCGAGACCTCCGGGCGGGCCTGAAGGGCCGGGCCCGAGGCTCTGGGCCATCCCGTTCGGCTCGGGCCGGGCGTCCGAGGGGGCCGACGCCTCGGTCGCCCCTCTGGAGCTGGCCAGGGGCGTTTTCCCCCCGGGCGGGTCGATCGCGGTGACGACCCACGTGGCCAACGCCGGGCCGGGGCCGACGACGCGATCGGCCGAGCTCCTGGTGGATGGGTCCCCGGTGGCCGGGGCGATCAGGAGCGTCGGGCCGATCCCTCCGGGCGGCAAGGTGCCCCTGGAATTCCGGGCGACGATCGCCGACCCCGGCTCGCATTTGCTGACGGTCCGGCTCTCGGGCGGCGATGACCCGCTCGCCGCCAACGACCAGGCCGAGAGGCCCGTCGAGGTGGCCGAGGCCCTGCCCGTCCTGATCGTCGACGGCGAGCCGGGCGTCGAGCCGCTCAGCGGAGAGTCGGACTTCCTCCGCGCCGCGCTCGCGCCGGCCGAGGACGAGGCGCCGGCCGTCCGCGCCCGGGTGGTCAAGCCGCCCGAATTCTCGGCCGAGTCCCTGAGAAATCAACGGGTTCTCGTCCTGGCGAACGTCGATCGCCTCGACCCGGCGCAGGATGCCGCGATCCGCGAGTTCCTCGCCTCGGGCGGCGGCGTCCTCGTGGCGCCCGGCGATCGCACGGATGACGATTTCTGGAATCGCACATTCTTCGACGACGGCAAGGGCTGGATGCCCGCGAAGCTCGGCGAGGTGAAGGGGGATTTCGCGGCGAGGAAGACCGTGGCGCACCCCTCGCCCCGGACGTTCACCGGCCCCGCGCTCGGGCCGTTCTCCGGCGGGGACGCCCCCCCTCTGGGCGAGGCGGACCTGTTCGGCTATCGCGCCTTGATCCCCGCCGAGAACCCGGCGGCGGCGACCATCGCCCGGCTCGACACCGGCGACCCGTGGGCCGTCGAGAGGCCGTGGCGATCGGGCCGGGTGATCGTTTTGGCGGGGCCCCTCGACGCCGAGGGCGGCACCCTGCCGGTCAACCCGGACTTCGTCCCGCTGGTTCATGAACTCGTGTATCGACTCGCCGACCCATCCGCCGACGCCCGGCCGTCTCGTCCCGGGGAGCCGATCCGGTTCGACCTGCCGAGGCCGCCGGGGGCCGAGGTGAACGACATCGCCGTGACCCTGCCGGGGGGCGAGAAATCGCGGGCCGCGATCGTCCGCACCGGCGGCAAGGCCCGGGTCGAATTCGCCGACCCGGGGGAGCCGGGGATCTATCGGTTCGCCCTGCCCGGGGGGGGCGCGAAGCTCGCGGCGGTGGCCGGCGACGACCGCGAGGGCAACCCCGAGCCCCTGGCCGAGGTGGAGGCCCGCGCCCTGTCCGAAGGCTGGCCGCTGACGATCTCCGCCGACCCCGGCGCGGTCGAGGACCGGCTCTCGTCGTCCGGCCCGGCGGGCCCGCGGCCCCTGTGGAGGGGGCTGGTCCTGGCGGCGCTCGGCGGATTATGTTTGGAGGTCTGGATGACGCGGCGGATGGTCGTCCAAAGGGGGGTGGTCGCGCCCCCGGAGGGGGACGTATGATGGTCCCTCCCATCGCTCGCGCGGGAGCGATCGCACCCCCCCCTCGGGAGCCCGGAGATGGCCCAGGACAACCCGTATCGACCGCCTTCGACCGGCCAGGACCAGGCCCGCCCCGGGCTCGCGACCGACGGCCTGGCGCGGGTCTGGAAGAGTCGCAAGCGGTACAGCCTCGTGCTGGTGCTCGGGTTCCTCGTGGGATTGCTGATGGTCGTCCCCCTGCCGCCGCTGGGCCTGGCCGTCTGCGTGATGTGCCTGCTCCTGCCGATCCAGTTGAAGCTCGGGGACGACGGCCGGGTCGGGTTCAAGAGCTTCCTCCGGACGCGCTGGGTCCGGCCCGATCAGATCGCCGGCATCGGCTTCCTCAAGAGGAGGAAGCGGGGGACGGTCCACCTCCTCCCCAAGGGCCGGATCGTCTTCTACCGCTATTTCCCCGAGTTCGACGACTTCCTCGCCACTCTCAAGAGGCTGAACCCGTCGTTCCAGTACGTCGAGGGCTAGGGCGTCTCGGGCGACCGGCGGGCCTCCTCGGCCGTTCCGCGAGAGGGCGCGACCTCTCGGGCGTCGGACCCTGGCCGGTGGGCCGGGTCGATGTCGAGCGAATCGGTGGCGGGGTCGTCGTGGGATCGCGTCGTTCGACTCCGCAGGGGGGCCGCCGATGATCGTCCTGGCGTTGGATCTGCCCGGGGGCCGGCTGGTCCTGGCCGGGCTGGGCCGGTGGGGCGTGTGGCTCGCCGCCGGGGCGGTGGCGGTCGGGCTGATCCTGCTCCTCTATCGCTACGAGCGGAAGCTCGTCTCGAGGAGGGCCGGGCTCGCCCTGCTGACGCTCCGGCTCGGCGCGGCGGCGGCCCTGGTCGCCGCGTTGTTCGAGCCGATCGCGGCCCGGACGTTCCGCGAGGCCGTCCGGGGCCGGGTAATCCTGGGCGCGGACCTCTCCGAGAGCATGGCCACGATCGACCCCGGGCGATCCCCCGAGGCGAAACTGGCCCTGGCCAAGTCGCTCGACCTGAAATCGACCGAGGAGGCCGACGGCCTGTCTCGCCGCGAGGTCGCCCGGCGGTTGCTCTCGGGCGCCTGGCCGAAGGGGATCGAGGCGGCCCACGAGGTCGAGGCCGTGGGCTTCGCCCGCGACCCCTCGGGCGATGGCTCCGTCGCCGATCTCGCGAAGCTCCTGAAGCCGCCGGAGACGCCCGACGCCCCCGACCGGCTCGCCACCGACTGGGCCCCCATCCTCGAAAAAGCCCTGAAGGACGGCCCGGCGCCGGTCGTGGGCGTGATCCTCTTGACCGACGGCCGGCAGAACGGGCCCGACCCCTCCGCCGCCCTGGCCGACAAGCTCGCCGCCCGCGGGATCCCGGTCTATCCCGTCCTGATCGGCTCGACCCGCCCGCCGATCGACGCCGCGATCGCCGCCGTGAAGGCGCCCGAGCGGGTGTCGAAGGGGGACGTGGCCGACGTGGAAGTGACGGTCAAGATCGACGGCCCCCCGGCGGGCGCGGAGGTCGTCGTCACCCTCGATCGCCAGGGCGAATCGCCGATGAAGAAGGCGGTGCGCGTCCCGGGCGACGGCTCCCGCCCGGTCGTCGCGTTCCGGGTGCCGATGGACTCGGCCGGCTCGCAGAGCCTGGCCGCCGCCGTGGGGCCCATCGATGGCGACATCCGCCCCGACAACGACCGCCGGCCGTTCTCCGTCGAGGTCACCGACGACCGCGCCCGCGTCCTGCTGGTCGACGCCGAGCCTCGCTGGGAATTCCAGTATCTCCGCAACGCCCTGGCGAGAGATCCTCACGTGACGGTGGAGGCGATCGTCCTCCGCCAGCCGGCCATGCCCGGCGGCGAGACCACGTACAAGACGGCCCTGCCCGCGCGGCCCGACTCCTCATCCAGGGAGCCCGATCCGCTCGGCTCCTATGACGTGATCATCCTTGGCGATCTCGGACCGGACGACCTCTCGGCCGACGCCTGGACCCGGCTGGCCGCGTTCGCCGACGTCCGCGGGGGGACCCTGGTGATCGCCTCGGGGCCCCGGTCGCTGGCGACCCTCACCGGGCAGGAGACGGTCAGGAAACTCCTGCCGGTGCTCGACCCGAGGCCGGCGACGATCGACCCCAACGCGGTCGATCCGGCCCATCCGACGCTCCCCCCGGGCGCGGCGATCCTGCCCTCGACGACCGCCTCGGCCGAATCGTGGCCGATGCTCCGGTTCGCGGCCGAGCCCGAGCGGAGCCTGGAAATCTGGAAGGGCCTGCCCAGGCTCCCGCTCGCCCTGGTGGGCAAGGCGAAGCCGCTGGCGACCCCCCTGGCCATGCTCGCGACCGACGAATCGGCCGTGGCGATCGCCGCCCAGCCGTTCGGCCTGGGGAAAGTGCTGTGGGTCGGCGGCGAGACGTGGCGATGGCGGTATCGCGTCGGAGATACCTATCATCATCGGTTCTGGGGCCAGGTCGTCCGGTGGGCGAACGCCGCGAAGCTCGCCGTGGGCAATTCGCTCGTGAGGTTCGGCCCGACCAGGCCGAAGGTGGGCGAGGGCGCGGCCTCGACGATCCGCGCCCAGTTCGCCGACGACGCGGCGAACGTCGGGCCCGACCTGCTCGTCGCCGCCCGGGTCTTCAAGAAGGGGAAAGACGGCCGGGCCGAGGGCGAGGCCGTCGCCGTGGTCCCGCTGAGGCCCCGGAGCGACCAGCCCCGGACGTTCGAGGCCGACGCCCCGGGCCTCCCCGCCGGGTCGTACCTCGTCCGCCTGGAAGTCCCGCAATTCGGCGCGAATTCCCCGAAGGAGGAAGCGGCCCTGGAAATCACGGCGAGGGACACGCCCGAACGGATCGAGCTGGCCGCCGACCGCGACCCGCTCGACCGCCTGGCCTCGGCCACCGGAGGCCGGGTCTTCACCGAAACCGACCTCGACGCATTGCCCGGCCTGCTCCGGGGGCGTACCCTGGAACGGGTGCGAACCGAGGAGACCTCCTTATGGGACCGCCCCTGGGCCCTCGGCCTCTTCTTCGCGATCCTGGGCCTGGAATGGGTGCTGAGGAAGAGGGCGGGTTTGCCGTGAGGGGAACGTCCGGTGAAAGTGCGCGAGGTCCTCGAGCTCGTGGAGAGGGATGGGTGGATCCTGGTCGCGACTCGGGGCAGCCATCGTCAATACAAGCATCCGACGAAGCCGGGGCGGGTGACGATCGCCGGCAAGCCCTCCGAGGACCTGGCTCCCGGGACTCTGATCAGCATTTTGAAACAGGCCCAGATCGCGGGGATTCCCTGATGCGTTACGCCGTGGTGATCGAAAAGGCCGAAGGGAACTATTCGGCCTATGTGCCGGACCTCCCGGGCTGCGTGGCCACGGGCACGACCGTCGAGGAAGTCGAGCGAGAGATCCGCGAGGCGATCGCCTTCCACCTGGATGGCCTCCGCGAAGATGGCGCCCAGATCCCCGAGCCGATGAGCCTCTGCGAATATGTTGAGATCTTCTGACGCCTCAAGCCCTCCGGTCTTCCCGATCAAGATTTCCTCCCCGGCGACGGAGCACCGCCCATGACGACCGTTCCGATCGACGCCCGCTCTCTGCCCCGGCCGATCCGCGCCGGCCTGGGGCGGATCGACCGCCGGATTCGCGTCCTGGCCTTCGTCCGGGGGATCGGGGTGACGGCCCTGGTCCTGGCGTTCGTCGCCGCCCTGGGGATGGCCGTCGATTTCGCGTTCGCGATGCCCCTGGCCGCCCGGTGGGGGATCTGGGGCGCGTGGGTCGGCCTCGGCTCGCTGACCCTGCTGATTGCGGCCCTGGTGCCCCTGTTCCGGGGGCGGTCGTTCGATGACCTCGCCGCCGTGGCCGAGTCGGGGCATCCCGAGCTGGGCGAGAGGCTGACCAGCGCGGTCGACCTCCTCGGCCGCCGAGGGGCCTCCCACGGCTCGCCCGCGATGATCGCCGAGCTGGCCGAGCAGGCGTCGGCGAAGGCAAGGGCGGCGAACCTGGGCGACTCGGTCGAGGCCGGCGGGGCGATCGGCCGATTCCTGGCCGGAGCCTTGCTCGCCGCCCTCGTGATCGCCCCGGCGTTCGTCCGGCCCGACCCGTTCGAGGCGATCGGCCGGCGGTTCCTGATGCCCTGGGCCGACGTCGCCCGGGTCGGCCGGTTCGTCGTCGAGGTCAGCCCCGGCGATTCGGTCGTCGCGATCGGCTCCGACGTCGCGTTCTCGGCCACGCTCCGCCCGAGATTCGGGTCGGTCGCCCCGACCGAGCGGGCGGCCCTCGAATGGGTCGGCGCGGACGGCCTGACGCATCGCGCCACGATGACCACGGCCGAATCGCCCGACTCGGCGTCCCGGAGCTTCCGCCTGGTCCTGCCGCGTCTCGGCGAGACGATCCGCTATCGCGTCGTCACCGACTCGGCCGACTCGAACCGCCACCGGATCGAGGCCATCGAGCCGCCGAGCGTGGCGAAGATCGTCGCGAAGGTCACGCCGCCCCCCTACACGAAGCTGGCCCCGACCGTGGCGAAGAACCCGGCGAGGATCGAGGCGTGGGAAGGATCGAATCTCGACCTGAGCATTTCCACGAAACTGCCGATTGCGTCGGCGAAGCTGGTCTGGCCGGCGCCGCCGTCGTCCCGATCGGCCGAGGAGGCGTCGCGATCGGTCGCCCTGAAGACGTCCGACGGGGGCAGGACGTGGACGGCGACGGTCCCGGCGGAGGTCTCGGGCCCTTACACGTTCGCTCTCGAAGATCCTCACAAGATCACCAATCGCCCCGAGCCGCCGCGAAGGCTCGTGGTGAGGCCCGACGCCCCGCCCTCGGTCGCCCTGGGCGGCCCCGACGAGCCGAGGGACGCCCGGCCCGATGACGTGATGGTCCTGGGCGTCGGGGCCCGCGACGACCTGGCCGTGACCACGTGCGAATTGCTCTATCAAATCGACCGCGCGAAGTCCTCGGGGGCCGATTCGGGGGCCGTGAAGGTGCCGCTCGACGGCCTCGGGACCAGGAATGCGCGCGGCGATGCGGCGCTGGTGCTGAAGTCCCTGGACGTGGGCCCGGGAGACGTCATCACGTATCGCATCCGGGTCACGGACAGCCTCCCCCCGCCGAAGGGGCCGAACGAGGCGACCTCGCCGCCGAGAATCCTCAAGATCGCCGAGGGCGCCGAGCCGTTGGCCTCTCGCGACCGCTCGGCGGAGCGCGAGGGGCTCCAGGAGCAGTTGGACGCGATCAAGAAGCTCGCGGCCGAGAACCGGCAGGGGGCCGAGGCCCTGCGGTACGCGGCCGACGCCGCCCTCCGGGGCAGCGGGCCGTGGGACGCGGGCCGCAAGGAGGCCCTGGACGCCCGGGAGGCCGCCGCCCGAGAGGTCGTGGACAAGCTCCACGTCCTCGCCCGCGACCTCGCCGAATCGGACGTGTTCGCCCCCCTGGAACGGCCGGCCCGGCAGGTCGCGGACGTCGAGGCGGAGGGCGGCCGTCAGAGCCTCGACGGCGCCCGACGGGCCGACGACCCGGCGAAGCGGCTCGGCGAGCTCCGCCAGGCCGACGACCGCCTCACGGCCGTCCAGCGACGCCTGGACGAGATCCAGAATCGCTTCAATGAGCTCGCGAGGGTCGAGGAGGACCGCCGCCGGCTCAGGCAGCTCGCCGAGAGGCAGGAAGTCCTCGCCGACCAGGCCGAGAAGCTCGCCGACGCCGGCCATCGCGAGGCCCTCGAACGGCTCCGCCAGGAGCAGGACCGGCTGAGGAACGAGGTGGACGAGATCGCCAGACGGTCGCCCGCCCTCAAGGCCGAGGCCCTGGCGACCCAGGCGAAGCAGGCCGACGACCTCGCCCGACGGGCCCGCCAGCTCGCCGAGAACCAGCGAGAAGAAGCCCGCCGGACCGCCGATCCGGCCGCCCGCGTGGACAAGCTCCGCGCCCTGGCCGAACGGCAGAAGCAGCTCGAGGACGACGCCCGGAGGCTGGCCATGAAGGTCGATCGCCCCCTCGGCGAGAACGGCCGGGCCGGGCTCGATCCGTCCCCCCTGGCCCGAGCCGTCGAGCCCCTCGAACGCGGGGAGGTCGAGCAGGGCCGGCAGAGGCTCCTGGAGGCCGAGGACGCGCTCCGCCGGCTCTCGCGAGACCTCGAAGACGTCGCCGACGACCCGAAGGCCCTGGCCCGCCGCCTCGCTCGTCGCCAGGAAGAGGTGAACAATCAAGCCCATCAGGCGCGAAACGACCGGAACAATCCCGCCCCCCTGGCCGACCGCCTGAAACCCCTCCAGCAGCGTGAGGAGGCGATCGCCAGGCTCGTCGCGGCGATCCCCGCGCCCGATCCGGCGAAGAACCAGGCGAACGAGGCCGCGAAGGCCACCGCCCGGGTCGCCGAGGACCTCAAGGGGGACCGCTCCCCCCAGGCCCAGGAGCGGGGCAACGCGGCCAAAGACGCCCTGAACCGCCTGGCCGACGCCCTGCCCGACCGCAACGCCCAGCTCGCCCAGACGGTCAACCGGATGAACGAGGCCAGGGCCCGGACGCAGTCCGTCTCGGCCGAGCTCGAGGACCTCCTCCGCCAGACCGCCCCCCGGCCCGACCCGAACTTCGACCCCGAGAAGGCGGCCCGGGAGCTGGCCCAGCGGGTCTCCGCGCTCGCCGACAGGCAGGACGAGGCCGTCCGCATCCTCGCCGACCTCCCGGCCGACCGCCGGACCGACGCCCAGAGGGAACGGGCCCTGGCCCGGGGCCGCGACCTGGCCGACGCGCTCGACGACCTCCGCGACGCCGCCCCGGCCGAGTCGAAGGCCGCCGAAGGGAAGGCCGCCGACGAGTGGCGAGTCCTCGGCGCCTTCGACGGGATGAGGCCCAATCCGCCCTTCGCCGTCGATCGGCCGATCGACCTCAAGGCCGCCTTCGAGGGTCGCAAGGGCTCGCACCCGACCTGGAGGCCGGTGAAGCCCGAGGCGGGCGGCCTGATCAACCTCGGGCAAATATATTCACGCGAGGACATGCAGTGCGCCTACGCGGCGGCCGAATTCGTCAGCCCGTCGAAGGGGAAGGGACGCCTGCTGATCGGCTCGGATGACGGGATCACGATCTGGCTGAACGGGAAGCAGGTCTTCGACCTGAACGCGTCGCGGTCCCACGCGGCGGGGCAGGATCGCGCGGACGTCGAGTTCCGCGAAGGCCCGAATCAGGTGCTCATCCGTTGCAGCAATGGCAACGGCGAATGGATGTTCTCGGTCACGGCCGAGACGCCCAGGCCGAGCGAGCTGGCGAGGGCGACGGAGCGGGTCCAGCGGATCCGCGAGGCCCTGCCGGCGACGAAGAGGGACGCGGTCGCCTCGATCGAACGGCTCGCGCAGAAGCTCGAGAACCGCGAGCCGGCCGACGACCGCGCGGCGGAGATCGCCGAGGCCCTGAAGCGGGAGCCGAAGGACGTCCCGCCCGCCGACGCGATGAGGCAGGCCGCGTCGGAGCTCCGCGAGCTCAAGGCCGACGACGCCGCGCCCGAGAGGGCCGAGGCGATCCGCCGGGCCGAGCGAGCGGCCCGGCCCGAGGCGACTCCCCGGGACCGCCAGGCCGCCGCCCAGGCCGCCGAGGCCCTCGCCCGGCGGCTCTCGGGCGAGATCACCCCGGCCCAGGCGGCCCAGGCGCTCGCTCGGGCCGAGGAAGGCCTGAACGCGCCCGAGGCGAACCGCGACGCCGAAGCGGCCATGCAGGTCCAGAGGGCCATCGCCGAGCGGGCCGCCGCCCTGCCCGAGAACGCCGAGGAACGGGCCGCCGCCGCGGCCACGAATCAGGCCGCCGCGATGGCCGAGAACGTCGCGAGGCGGCCGGACCTCGCCCCCTCTCCCGAACGGATGGCCGCCGCCCGGACCAGGGCGGCCGAGGCGCTCGACGCCCTGGCCCGCCGCCAGGAGCCGGCGTCTCCGGTCGTCGATCTGCCGAAAAATGCCCCGCCCCGGGCCCAGGCCGAGGCCCTCGCCGCCCGTCAGCGAGAGCTGGCCAACGAGGCGAAGGCCCTGGCCGAGAAGGCCGCGGCGATCCCCAGGGACGACAAGGCCGCCAGGGCCAGGGCCGACGCCGACCTCGCCGCGATCGCCCCGAGGCAAGAGGCCCTGGCCGACGCCGCCCGGGCCCTCGCCGACACCCACCCGGCCCGGTCCGACGCCCACCGCCAGGCCGAGACGCGTCGAGACGACGCGAGGAAGGCCCAGGCGCAGGCCCTCGGCGCCATGACCGGCGCCGCCCCGAGCCGGGCCGCCGATCGAGCCAACGCGGCGGCCGAGGCGCTCGATCGGCTCGCCCAGGCGCTCCCCGATCACGCCCCGGACCCCGCCCGGGCCCGAGGGGACGCCGCCCCGCCCGACCCCGAGCTCGGCCTCGGCCCGAGACGGCCGAGGCCGCCCGCGACCTCGCCCGCCGCGAGAGGCAGATCCGCCAGGAGGTCCAGGCCGCCCTGGCCGAGCGGGTCGCCCCCCAGGAGAAGCTCCGCGACGAGGCCGCCGCCCTGGCCCGGGCCCTGGCCGGGCTCCGCGACGCGACCCGGGAGATCAGCCCCCGGGCCCACGGACCGGCCAACGCCGGGGCCGAGATCATGAGAGGGCAGGCCGTCCCCGAGATGGCCCGGGCCGGCGAGCAGCTCCACGCCGGCCACATGGAGCAGGGCCGAGACGCCCAGAGGCGATCGGCCGAGACCGTCGAGCGCGTCGCCCAGCAGGCCGAGGACACCGCCAACGCCCTCCGCGCCGACGCCCCGGCCGACGCCGCGATGGCCCAGGCCGGAGGGGCGCCCCACGAAGGCCAGGGCCAGGGCGAAGGCGAAGGCCACGCACCGGGCGAGGGCAAGCCCGACCTGACCTCCGCCCGCGAGGCCCAAAGGGCCGCCTCGAAGGGGCTGGCCGAGGCCCGCGAGGCGGCCGGCTCGCCGTCGCCGTCGGGATCGGCCTCGGCCTCGGCCGACGCGACCAAGGCCGCGTCCTCGGCGATGAGGCAGGCCGCCCAGGGCTTGCGGGCCGCCTCGGCGACGCCCTCTCGGGGGCGCGGCAAGCCCTCGGCGGAGCGCGGCGAGCCCCACATCGGCCAGGCGGAACCCTCGTCCAACCCCGACCCCCAGGGGACCGAGGCGGGCCGCGACGATCCCCATCTCGCCGAGCTGAAGGAGCAGATCAAGGCCCGGACCGGCCGCAACTGGGGCGAGCTCCCGGGCCACCTCCGCTCGGAGATCCTCCAGATGTCCCAGGGCCGTTATCGCGACGACTACGCCCGGCTGATCGGCCTCTACTTCCGCGAGATCGCCGCCGGGAAGGACGCCCCGGAGACCGGGCGGAAGCCGTGAACCGGCGAGGGCCGACCCACCTTCTGTGGACCGAAACCTGTCGGGCGGGCCCGGGACGGCAGGCCGAGGCCTGCCCTTACGTGAATTCTTGCGGATAGGCGATCATGATCCATCCGATCCTCCTTTCGATCTCGCTGATGACGATGCCCGGGGGCGCCCCCGCCGATCGCCCGAAGGAGGTCTCGGCCGACGTCCCCCCGCCGCCGGGCGACCCTCGGGCCGATGAGGCGGTCCGCCGGGGGCTGGAGTTCCTCCGCTCGACCCAGAAGCCCGGCGGGGCGTGGGAGTCGGGCGGGTTCGGCGAGGCCACGTCGGTCACGTCGCTGTCCGTGATGGCGTTCCTCGCCGCCGGCCACACGCCCGACGCCCCCGGCCCGTATCGCGAGGCGATCGAGCGAGGCGTCCGCTACGTCCTCAGGCAGCAGAAACCCAACGGCCTGCTGGTCTCGAACACCAGTCACGGGCCGATGTATTGTCACGGGATCAGCACGTTGATGCTGGCGGAGGTCGTCGGCATGGCCCCGGCGTCGGGCCTCTCGGCCGAGGTCCGGCCCGCCCTGACCCGGGCGATCGGCCTCATCCTCAAGGCGCAGGCCCGGAAGAAGCCGAGGGAGCACGAGGGGGGCTGGCGATACCAGCCCGACAGCTTCGACAGCGACCTGAGCGTCACCGGCTGGCAGGTCATGGCGCTCCGGGCCGCCCGAGGGGCCGGCTGCGCCGTCCCGAGCGAGCCGATCGACCGCGCCGTCAATTACATCAAGCGCTGCGCCCACAAGGACCTGGGCGGGTTCGGCTATCAGCCCGGAGGGGGCCCGAACAACCCGAGGACCGGCACCGGCACGCTCGCCCTGGAGATCTGCGGGGACCACCTCTCGCCCGAGGCCGTCGCCGGCGCCGAATACCTGCTCAAGCATCCCCCGCAATGGCGATCCGACTACTTCTTCTACGAGGTCTACTACGCGCCCCAGGCCATGTTCCAGGTCGGCGACAAGTACTTCCAGGGATACTACCCGAAGCTGGTGAAGGTCCTGCTCGACCACCAGGACAAGGACGGGAGCTGGCTCTCCAACGACGGCCACGACCGCTCCGGAGGCCGCGCCTACTGCACGGCGACGGCCATCCTGGCGCTGGCGGTGGAGTATCGGTATCTGCCGATTTATCAGCGATAGGGGCCGTCACGCCGCGTCCCAGGCCGTCCAGGCCCCACCGTTGCGTTCGCTTTATCCGGCGTGGTTCATCAGCTCTTCATGGGACATATCCTTGATGTGCGTGGCGAAGTGCCAGGAATGGCCGAAGGGGTCGCGGAGCGAGGCCATGCGGTCGCCGTAGGGCTTGTCCTCGGCCGGGCTGGTCAGGGTCGCTCCGGCCTCGACGGCCCGGCTGGTCAGGGTGTCCACGTCCTCGACGTAGATCAGGAGGCTGACGGGCGAGCCTCCGAAGGCCCGGGGGCTCCGGCACTGGATGTCCGGGTACTCGTCGGCCAGCATCAGGACCGCCCGGCCGATGCGGAACTCCGCGTGGCGGACCCGGCCCGAGGCGTCGAGCATCCGGTGGACCTCGGTCGCGCCGAAGGCGGCCTTGTAGAAGTCCAGGGCCTTCGCCGCCCCATCCACGATCAGGTACGGCACGGCCCCTTCGTATCCGTCGGGAATCGCCTTGACCTGGCCCATGATCGCCCTCCCTCGCCCGGTTTGAGGCCCGGCCGCCCGGCCGAGGGCCCGGGGCCGTATGAATGTTCGTATAGGATTTCGGCCGATCGGGCGGGGGACTTCAACCGATCTCCCCGGCGGATCTTCGGGGCCGATGGCGCGCCCCTTGCCGCCTCGGTATAGACTGGACGGGGGGCGAGCTGGGTTGGCCCCGCGGAGAGGGGGGGCGATGTCCGGTCCGAGGCAGGTCGGGGACTGGATCGGCGACCGCTTCGAGGTCTTCGAGGTCCACCTCGGCGGCATGGGGCTGGTCTACGTCGTCCACGACCACTTCGGCGACCACGGCCCCCCCCTGGTGGCGCTGAAGACCCTCCGCGATGAGTTCCTGGGGGACGACCACCGCCGGGCCCGGTTCGACGCCGAATGCCGGCTCTGGGCGAGGCTGGGCCACCACCCGAACATCGTCCACGCCCTGGGCGTCGAGGCGATCGACGGCAAGCCCCACGTGCTGATGGAGCTGGTCCGGGGCGGCGACCTCCGCCGCTGGATCGGCACGCCCCGGCTGGATTTGCCCCGGGCCCTGGCCTTCGGCGTCCAGTTCTGCCTGGGGCTGGAGCACGCCGTCGAGCGGGGCCTGCGGTGCCACCGCGACGTCAAGCCCGGCAACCTGTTGATCGCCGCCGACGGCACGCTGAAGCTCACCGATTTCGGCCTGGCCAGCGTCCGGGACGAGATCCTCGCCGAGGAGATCGACGACCCGGACGCCCCGATCCCCCTGGACGCCGACGAACCGGAACCCCCGCCGCCCCCCGAGCCGGCCGACCCCGAGATCTCGTTCTCCGAGGCGCCGGTCGGCGGCTCGACGATCGAGGCGAGGCCGGCGGCCGTCGCGCCTCCGCCCGAGCCCGGCTCGACGGTGATCGACGTCCCGGGCGAGCCGGCCTCGCCGTTCCAGACGACCTTGCCCCACGACCCCGGGCCGCTCGGGCCTCCCGGCGATTCGATGAGGCTCACGCGGACCGGGCTCATGATCGGCACCCTCCCTTACATGGCCCCCGAGCAGTTCGTGGATTCCAAGGCGGCCGACGTCCGGGCGGACATCTATGGATTCGGCGTGGTCCTCCACGAGATGATCGTCGGCGAGCTGCCGTTCCGGGGGCGGACCCTGGCCATGCTCCGCCGCCAGCACACGAGGTACGAGGCCCCCTCGGTCCGCCCGGCGATCCCCCGGAAGTTCGCCAAGGCGGCCGGGGAGGTCGAGGAGCTCGTCGCCCGCTGCCTGAGGAAGGAGCCCGACGACCGATTCCCGACGGTCCTGGCGCTCCGCAAGGCCCTGATCAAGGCCCTGAGGCGGACCGGGCCCTCCTCGAACCGGAAGTGACCGGGGCGCGGGATATTACAGATATTCCGGCATGCGAATTGCCGAACCTCTCCCCGATGTCCCGGATCTCGGGGCATCCCCCGCCTTCGCGGAATCCGTTCGCGGCCAGGGCCCACCGGGTCGTCGGGCCCGCGCCTCGCGATCGTCCGGGCCTCGCCCGGAGCGTCCCCGATCCGCACCAGGAGACCGATCCATGAGACTCCGCCCCGCGATCGACGCCCGCCGCCCCACGCTCGCCCGCCTCCGCCGAGTGACGCTCCGCCCGGCGGTCGAATCGCTGGAAGACCGCACGGTCCTCTCGGTGGCCGTGGCGCCCCACGTCCCCCACGAGGCGGCCCTCGTCGCCGCCCCGGCGCCGACGCCCTCGCCCGCCCATCACCGGGTCGCCCCGGAGGCCGCCGCCGTCGCCCATCCCCACCGCCAGGCGAAAGCCCTCCACGCCGAGGCCGCCACGAAGAAGGCCGCCCATAAGGCCAAGACGCCCGCCGCCCACACGGCCAGGACGACCCACCACAAGACGAAGAAGGGCGCGGCGAGCACCGGCACCACCCCGGGCACCGGCACCTCGACGACGCCCACCTCGACCGCGCCCCCCGCCCCCACCGCGACTTCGACCGCGCCCACCTCGACCTCGACCGCGCCCACCTCGACCGCGCCCACCTCGACCGCGCCCACCTCGACCCCCTCGGCGACCGATCCGACGGTCCTCCAGGTGCAGCTCAACCCGATCGACCTGAACCTCCTGGGCCTGGAGGTCAAGCTCTACGGCCAGGACGTGAACAGCCCGGTCACGGTGACCGTCTCGGCGCAGTCGGGCAGCGGGCAACTGCTGGGGAACCTGCTCTCGGACGTCTCGAACCTGGTGAACCTCCAGGGCGTGAACTCGGCCTTGAATAACGTCCTGGGCAACGTGATCACCCTGGTGGACCAGAGCGCGTTGCAAGTCAACGGCGTGACCGGCGCCACCGGATCGCCCACCAGCACCACGCCCGTGCTCGACGCGTTCGTGGCGCCCGTGCACCTGGACCTCCTCGGCGCCGTGGTGGACACCAGCCCGATCCATCTCCAGATCCTCGCCCACGCCGGCTCGGGCCTGGTCCTGGGCAACATCCTGACCGACGTGGCCAACCTCCTGAACACCCCGCCGAAGAACGGCAAGCTCACGATCAAATATGTCGAGCAGCAGCTCGGCACCCTCCTGAACGAGCTGAACGCCCAGCTCCCGAACATCCCCAGCGCCCCGACCACCCCGGTCACCCCTCCGGCCGGGACCGACCGCATCCTCAGCCTGGTCCTCCCGCCGATCAACCTGAACCTGCTCGGCCTGGTCCTCCAGACCAGCACGATCCAGGTGAACGCCGACGCGCAGTCGGGCAACGGCCAGTTGCTCGGCAACTTGCTGGTGGACGTCCTGAACACGCTGGACGCCTCGCAGAGCGACCTGGACCAGATCAACTCGGAGCTCAACGGCGTCCTGGCGAAGGTCGTCGGGGTCCTGAACGCGACGACCTTGACGCTGCCGACCGGGGCGGTCCAGGGCCTGTCGGCCCCCCTCCAGCAGCTCGCCTCGCCCACGCTGATCAACACCTCGGGCAACACCGTCCCGCCCGAGCAGGTCCTGAACCTGATCGTCGCCTCGAACACCTCCAGCGCCCCTCCGGTGGACGTGAACCTGCTGGGCGTGGTGGTGACGACCAGCAACATCCAGGCGCAGCTCCTGGCCGAGCCCGGCGACGGCCAGGTCCTGGGCAACCTCGTGTACAACGTCTCCCACCTGCTCGACCCGGGCGGCCTGCTGAGCGTCCTGACCCTGCTGAACTCGCTGAGCCTCTGAGGGCCGCCCCCCTGCCCTTCCCGGGCCGGTCCGTGCGATACTGCGACGAGGCGGCGCCTCGACGAAGGCGCCGCCTCGTCCCGCCCGATCGCCCCGGACCCGCCCCGAATGCTCTTCCTCCTCCGCCTGATGCTCGCCCGGACCCTCTTCCACCCGTTGGAAGGCGTGACCTTCGGCCGATGGCTCCGCCTCCTCCGCCGCGAGCGGTTCCGCGTCTCCCCGTCGTGCGTCCCCAGGGCGCTCTGGGTGACCGCCATGAGCCTGGTCAACTCCCCGGCGGCCCGCGCCGTCGACCGGAGGTTCGGCCGCGAGATCGACGCTGCTCACGTCGAGGCGCCGATCTTCATCCTCGGCCATTACCGGAGCGGGACGACCTATCTCCATGAGCTGATGGCCACCGACCCGAGGTTCGCCTCGCCTTCGCGCTTCCAGACCTACAACCCCAGCACCTTCCTCGCCACCGAGCGATGGCTCGGCCCGATCGTCGAGCCGTTCATGCTGCCCCGGAGGGTCCAGGAAGACGAGATCGCCCCGTTGAACCTCGGCGGCCTCTCGCCCTACATGGACTGGTGCTTCCCCGATAGCCCCGTTGGTTATGAACGCTTCCTCACATTCGGCGACGCCTCGCCCGAGGAGCGCGCCGAGTGGTCGGCCGAGTTCTCGCGATTCCTGAAGATGCTCACGATCCGACATCGCAGGCCGTTGATCCTGAAATCGCCGCCGCACACCGCGAGGGCCGGCCTCCTCCTGGACCTCTTCCCCGACGCCCGGTTCGTCCACATCCGCCGAGACCCGTTCGCCGTGTTCGTCTCGACGATCGGCCTCCTCAAGGCCCTCCGCCCGGTCTTCCAGCTCCGAAGGTGGCCGAGGGAGATCGACGTGGACGCGGTCCTGAAGACGTATCGAGTCATGTACGACTCCTATTTCCAGGATCGCGAGCGCATCCCGCCCCGCCAGCTCGTGGAGATCGCCTACGAGGACCTGGAGCGCGACCCGATCGGCCAACTGAGGGTCATCTACGACGGCCTCGCCCTGCCCGACTTCGAGGCCGTCCGCCCGGCGATCGAGGCGTATATCGCCTCGATCGCCGGATACCAGAAGAACCGGCACCCGAAGATCGACGACGCCACGAGAAGGCGAATCGTCGCCGCCTGGTCCCGCACCTTCGACGAATGGGGCTACCCGCGATGATCGAGGGTCAGGCCCGAGGGGTCAGAGCCTCGACCACATCGACAGAGAAGCCCGGGAGCAAGGCCGACTCGATCCGCCCGCCCCGCTCCGCCTCGCCATACGCGCCGCCTTCGAGCCTCAGGACGCTGATCCCGCCCATCATCGGGTCGATAATCCAGCACTCGGGGATGCCGGCGCGGGCATACTCCGAGCGCTTCACCTCCAAATCGTGGCGGCGGTCCTCGCTGACGACCTCGATGACCAGGTCCGCCCCCTCCCAGAACTGCTCGCCCATCCTCTTGGCGTGTTCGGAGAGCATGAAGAAGACGTCGGGCTCGCGGTACTTGCCGGGCCAGAGCCGGACCTTCATCCCCGCGATCAACGTGGTGCCCAGGCCCCTCGGGACGGCGAACGCCTTCAGCGACTCATAGAGGAATAGCAAGATCATCTGATGAGTCATCATCGGCATGGGGAGGACCTCGACGAAGCCGTCCGAGAACTCGATCAGGCGATTCGTCCGGGCGCTCAGGGTGAAGTATTCCTCTTCGCTCCAGTGACCCTGGTTCGGGTAGAGCCGCGCGATCTCCCACGCCGGCTCGCCGAGGGTCCGGGTCGTCCGGTCCGGTGCGATGCTCATCAGCCTTCCCCCTCGAACGAGGCGGGCCGGGCGGTCGGGCCCGGCCCACTTCGTCGATCGATGTCTAGACCTTCTTCCAGATGCCCGTCCCGTAGATCGCTCCGGGGCCGAGCTCCTCCTCGATCCGGAGGAGCTGGTTGTACTTGGCGATCCGGTCGGACCGGCTGGCCGAGCCGGTCTTGATCTGCCCGCAGTTGGTGGCCACGGCGATGTCGGCGATCGTGGCGTCTTCGGTCTCGCCCGACCGGTGGGAGAGCACGGCCGTGTACTTCGACCTCTGCGCCAGCCCCACGGCCTCCAGGGTCTCCGTGAGGGTGCCGATCTGGTTGACCTTCACGAGGATGCTGTTGCACGCCCCCTGGGCGATCCCGTCGGCCAGCCTCGCCGGGTTCGTCACGAAGAAGTCGTCGCCGACGATCTGGATCTTGCCGCCCAGGGCCCGCGTCATCGCCGCGTAGCCGGACCAGTCGTCCTGGTCGAGCGGGTCCTCGATCGAGACGATCGGATACTTGTCCACCCAGGACGAGTACAGGTCGATCATCTCCTGAGACGTGAACAACTTGCCCGGATTCGACTTCCAGAACTTGTAACCCTTCTTGTCCCCCTCGTCGAAGAGCTCCGAGGAGGCGCAGTCCAGGGCCAGGGCGAAGTCCTTGTCGCGGCCCGGGGTGTAGCCGGCCTTGGCGATGGCGTCGAGGATGAAGGTGATCGCCTCCTCGTTGTCCAGGTTCGGCGCGAAGCCGCCCTCGTCGCCCACGTTCGTGTTGTGCCCGGCCATCTTCAGGACGGACTTGAGCGTGTGGAAGACCTCGGCCACCATGCGGATGCCCTCGGAGAAGCTCTTCGCTCCGATGGGCATGACCATGAATTCCTGGAAGTCGATCTTGTTGTCGGCATGCTTGCCGCCGTTGATGATGTTGGCCATCGGCACGGGCAGGACCCGGGCGTTCGCCCCGCCGAGGTAGCGGTACAGGGGGAGGCCCAGGCTCGCCGCGGCGGCCTTCGCGGCGGCCAGAGAGACGCCGAGGATCGCGTTGGCGCCGAGCTTCCCCTTGTTCGGGGTGCCGTCGGCGGCGATCATCGCCGAGTCCAGGCCGATCTGGTTGGCGGCGTCCATCCCGACGACGGCGTCGGCCAGCTCGCCGTTGACGTGGGCCACGGCCTTGGTCACGCCCTTGCCCAGATACCGGCTTTTGTCGCCGTCGCGGAGCTCGACGGCCTCGTAGATCCCGGTGCTGGCGCCCGAGGGGACGGCGGCCCGGCCGATCGTGCCGTCCTCCAGGATCACATCGACCTCGACGGTCGGGTTGCCGCGCGAATCGAGGATCTCGCGGCCCTTCACGGCGGCGATCTCGGTGAAGCCGTTGGCGGTCTGCGTGCTCATCGGAAAGGGGAAGCTCCAGGAAGGACGCAAGAAAGGCCCGCCGCGCAACCGGGCGGAGGAACCCGAGGGACCAGCCCCGATCCTACCGATTCCGGCCCGAAATTGCGCGGGGGAGGCGGCCCGGCCGGGCATCGCCGTCGCCGTCGCCGGCCACCCGGGAGCGGCCTCATCGGAGCAGGCGGAGATAGCCGGCCTGCTCGAAATGGCCATCGGTGGTGAGCGCCTCGGCCAGCCCCCGACGCTCCATCACGACGAAGCTCGAACAATCGACCAGGGACCACGCCTTGTCCGGCCTCGCCGCCCAGAGGTCCCAGGAGGCGGCCTCCAGGTCCGCGTCGATCGGGACGACCTCGACCCACGAGGCGGCCCGGATGTCCCGGAGGAAGGCGATCTGCCGGGGGCGGGGGACCCGGAGCGGGCTGGTCAGCAAGGCCGTCAGCTCGGCCAGGACGAACCCCGTCGTCACCACGATCCGCCCCTCGCCGTGGGCGGCCTTCAGGATCGCGGAGGCGGCCTCATGGCGGGCCTGCCGCCGATCGAGCACCGACGCCCACCCCGACGTATCCACGAACACCTCATCCCCCTCGCAACTCGTCGGACAGGGACCGGCCGAGGTAGTCGTCATGCCTCTCCGCCGCGTCGGGGACGTCCGAATCGACCGCGCCGATCCACTTCAGGAGCGGGTCTCGATCCGCCTCCGGGCGACCGGCCGACCCCTTCGCGACCGAATCTTCCAGGTACTGGGCCGCCAGGGCCTCGGGCGTGGTCCCCTCCCGGCTCGACTCGCGACGGAGGCGCTCGAAGAGGTCGTCGGGGACCTCGATGGTCAAGGTCGCTGACATGTCCACGTCCCCGCTCGGGCCATCAATCCCTCGAAGAGCGTACACGGCCCGACCCGAAGCGTCCAGGCCCTCACCCCCCGGCGATCACCTCGCGCCACCGGCGGGGGACGGCCTCCCACGCCGCCGAATACGTCGCTTCCAACGGCGCCGGGACCCACGCGCCGGGCCGGAGGAACAGGGGCATCGGCGGCAGGACGTCCCCCACCGCGATCGGCTCGACGAACGCCCGGAGCGACGGCCCCGACTCATACGCCGCCACGGTCAACGGCTGGTCGATCGGGGCCAGATACGCCTCCCCGGCCACGTCGTCCCAGATCCGCCCGTGAATCCCCTGAGGGTCTCGCGACGACGGCGGCTGCAAGTCCACAATCAACAAGTGAACACCGATCGACAGAATCCTCGCCGCCTTCGTGACGAAATCGTCCATCGCCTGACGGCTCGGCTTGTTCCCCCGGGAGACGATCTCCACCACGGCCACCAGCTCATGCCCCGAGGCATGCCGGACGGCCACCACGTTCTGCTTCCTCCGATAGAATTCCAGGTCGGATTCCGCCCGAATCCGGGCCTGGGGCTCGGCCAAGCAGAGCGTCCCGCCCGCTACCGGCCGGGGATCGGGGTCCGAAGGGCCGTCCGAGTTCCTCCGAAGGCGAAAGGCTCCGAAATCGGCGGCGAAGACCGAGCCGAGCCGCTCGGCCATCGCATAGTGATCTGCAGGCAGGAGTCCGCCATTCAGGGCGCGGAGGATCGCCACGGACCACGAGAGGCGGAAGCCATGGAAGACCCCCGCATCAACTCGCGACCAATCATGGACCGGCATGGAAGACCTCCGAAAACCCCGCCCCCGGGCCGCCCCTCGGCCATTGTACCGGACGCCTCGGCGGCGGTCGTCGGGCCGGGCCTCGCGATCCTAGTAATCCGCCCGATTTCGCTTGACGGCCCCTTCGACGGCCCCTTAACATCCAAATCCGTCGATCGCCGTTGCGTCCGGTCGGGGCCTGGCCATCAGGGGCCGCCGACCATGCATGAAGGGGGACCGGGATCGCCCATGAGGACGTGCCTGCGCCTGGGATCGCTCGGCTTCCTGGCCGTCTCGGTCGCGTGCTTGGTCCTGGGGGTCCGCGCCTCGGCCCGGGGCCGAGACCCGGGCTTGCCTTCGCTCCGGCTCCGCGAAGGGGTGAGGAACTTCGGCCAGTTGCCCGAGGGCGGCAAGATGCGCCTGGCGTTCCGCCTGATCAACGAGGGGGACGTCCCTCGCCACGTCCTGGGGGCCGGCGCCTCCTGCGGCAATCTTGGATGCGTCGGGCTGCGCTCGCCTGCCAGCTTCCGATTCGAGGTCCCGCCGCGGAGTCATCGCGACCTCGAGGTCGAGGTCACCGCCCGCAAGGCTGGCGCGCTGGAGGAATCCATGGCGCTGTTCACCGACGATCCCGGGCAATTCGAGGTCCGGCTGACCGTCCGGGGCCGGGTGGTCCCCGCCTCGGCCCAGGGCCCCGGCCCCCTGTCTCTCTCCGTCGCCCCGGGAGCGAACCCGTCGGGCTGACCGGCCGGACCGAATCCGACCCGACCTCGAACCGATCCCAGGCCTCATCGATGTCCCACCTCGCCTTGTTGCTGATGATCGCCGCCTCCCCTCAAGACCCGGCCCCCGAGCCTCAGGGCCATCCGGTGGGCGCCGAGGAGGCGCGCCGGGTCGAGGCCGAGTTCGTCCGGGGGATCGGGCGCGTGGAGGCGTTCTTCTCCCAGGTCGTCGGCTCGGGCACGTTCCGCGAGTTCAACCGGCCGGTCCAGGGGCCGAGGGGGAACCGGGTGCCCGTCCCGGGCGCCCCGGAGACGCTCCGGACTTCGTTCGTGCTCGACTACTGGTACCGAGGCGAGCTGAGGAAGAGGGTGCTGAGGCCCCGGCCGCCGGCCCCGGGCGCCCCGGCGTCGAAGTCGCGGATCTTGATCGAATGCTCCGGCCCCCGCTACTCCTTCTGGCTCCACAAGAGCCCCGAGGACGGCTCGCTGACGATCCGGGGCGTCGGCCGGGGGGACGACATCACCGAGGTCTTCCGCAGGAGCGTCCTCGAGAAGACCAACGGCCCGTTCGCCGTCGGCGGGATCGCCTTCTCGGAGGTCATGGCCGACCCCAGCTTCGGCTTCAAGGCGGTCGAGACGCTCGACGGCGAGCCGGTGCGATACAAGATCTCCTATCGATTCCACCCGGAGGGGAAGCTGGTCTATCGCGACGGCTGGGTCGTCGTCCGGCCGGACCGGAACTGGTCGATCCAGTCCTTCGGCCTGGAGGCCGACCGGCCCGCCGACGGCAAGCGCCTCACGGATTACATGCGAGGCGAGACCGAATACGGGCCCGTCCAGGACGGCTTCGCCCTGCCCACGAAGACGAACATCCTGACCATGGGGATGCTCCGCCGGGAGTTCGTCTTCGACGCGATCCGCCACGAGGTGCTGCCCGATCGCGAGTTCACCCTGTCGGCCTACGGCCTGCCCGAGCCCGACGCCCCGGCGGCGAGGCCGTCGAGGCGTCCGGGCGCCTCGACCCCGTACTTCGCGGCGGCCACGGCCTCGCTCGCGGTCGCTTTGCTCCTGGCCTGGCAAGCCCATCGGATCGGGCCCCGCAAGCCCCCGGAACCGATCGCCTCGCTCGCCTCCGGGGCCGGGGCCTGATCACCTGAACGCTTTTTGCCTTCGTAGGTCAGGCCTCGGCCTGCCGTCTCGGGGCCAGCTCGGCAGGCCGAGGCCTGCCCTACGAAAAAAAAGCGCTCGGACTAACCGGCTCGGCCGGGTGGCATGCTTACGTCCGTGTCACGCGACACGAAGTTATACCCCCTGAATTGTTCGACAATTTCAAGGGCCTTCGGACGCAACCGACGATTTTTCAAGCGTTTATACAAAGAAACGCCTGAAAATACAATCGCGGCGCGGGGGTATAACTTCGTGTCGCGTGACATCCGCGTGAGCATGTCTTCGGCGTCACCGAGGAATCTCGGGCATGCTTACGCGGACGTAAGCATGCCACCCAAACGGCGCTCCCCTTGCTCGGCCTGGTGGCCGGGGGCTTCATCTTCCGCCGCCGAGCCGCCCGCGAGGTCACGGCCTCGGACGAGACAGGGCGCGGGACTCGTACCGGATGAGCTCTTCTTTCATCTCGTTGATGAGCCTCCGGAGCGAGCGGAGGGTCAGCCTTCGGGCCTCGGTCATCGGGCCTGGCTTTTCGGCGTTGAGCCGGTATCGCTCTTCGAGGAGCCGGAGCTTCTCGCGGGTGTTCTCGGCCTGTTGATGGTTTTCCAGGGTCATAGGATCACCTCGACCACGCCTTTGGGGACGTCCTGGCGGTCGGTGGCGAAGATGCGTTCGATGAGGAACATGAAGTCATCTTCCTCCAGTCGTTCGACCTGAAGGAACGGCAAGCCGTCTTCGAATTCTCGCTCAAGGTCGGGATCGGACGCGTAATCCGAGGGGATCAACAGGGCGCAATCCACGTCGTTGGGCTCGGGCGTCTCGGTGGTGAAGCTGCCGTTGATGACCAGCCTCATCGCTCCGGCCCGCCTGGCCAGGTCCACGAGCCAATCCAGCGACTCGGACTGGACGCGGCGCAGCTCCGTCTCGCGGCCGAATCGTTCCTTCACCTCAACGAGGGTGGCGCGGTGGATTCCGGGCGGCAGATAGCCCCGCTCGTCGAACGGCGGAATCATCGCGACGGGTCCGGCACCACACCGCTCCTTCGGACGACCTCTCGTCTCCCCAGTCTATCGTCATCCGGGCGAGGTCGCCAGCCTCGGGCCGACGCCTCGAGGGCCCGTCCTCAACGTTCGCGGAGAGGGTGCGTTTGGAGGAGGAGAGGGCGGGCCGCCGTCGCGGGCGGCCCGCCCCTGACTTGCTGAGGCGAGGGAGGATCAGGGCGGGTGGAGGACGTGCGCCTCGTCAGGGGCGGGACCGCTCGCGGTGCGGACTCTCGGTGCCAGTTCTCGGGGCTTCTCGCCGCTTGGGATCGCGGCGAGAGGCGCGGGCGGGGACCCCTCGTCCGGGTCGCGGCCCGCGGGCTGATCGTCATTCCCGAGACCGGTCGTCCCGATCCTCGTCTGGAGGGAGTCGCGACGGTCGGGCCGATCGATTCGGCCTCCCCCTGGCGACGTCCCCGCGGCCCCTCGTCCTGGCCGCGACCCCTCCGGGCCATTACGTTATCGGCGCGGCCGCGCGCGGGCTTGACCCCGGGCGCCTCCCTTGTTCAGATTGAAATTACTGCGAGAGTAACGGGAGCACATACTTTCGCAAGAACGCCGGGCTGTCCGGCCCCACGTGGCCGCCGAGATAGCCCGTCGAGGCCATCTTCGGGGCCCATTTGACCTGCCTCAACTTGGCGTACTGGGCCTCGCCCGAGGCGTCCAGCCCCGGCGGCCGGCGGAACCCCACCAGCCCGGCGCTCACGGCGTTCTTGCGATCGACCGTGCCGAAGATCCGGGTCCCCACGCCCAGGACGAACACGTCCAGGGGCGACCAGAACAGCACCATCTCGCGGCGGACGGCCTTCAAGGCGGGCGAGAGGTCATAATCGGGCGAGAGGGCCGAGGAGATCAGCACGGCCGCCTCGATCGACCCTTCGGGCAGGGCCTCCAGGGCCCGGACGACCATGCCGGTCCCTCCGGACTTGCCCACGAGGAAGATCGGCGCCCCCGGCTTCTCCCGGCGGAATTCCTCGACCCTGGCGACGATCTCGGCGGCTCGCGTCCGGTGGTTCTCGACGTTGGTGAGGTCCCGGTGCCACCGGCCGAAGCCGTGGCCCCAGCGGACGATCTCGATCCGGTGGGCCAGGCCGGTCTTGGCCGCCGCGTGGATCAGGCCGGTCCCGCAGAGGTCCAGGCCCCCCACGCCGTCGGCCACCAGGACCAGGCCCGACCGGGCGTCCTCGGGCGGGGGGGAGGCGTCCGGCCGTGGATCACCCGGAACGCTCGCTTCAGGAGGGTCGTGTAGATCATCCCGCCATTGTACGGCCGGGACACCCGGCCGTCACCGATGACGCGCCCCGTCCAGCGCGAGGGTGGCGAGCGGATACCGGCCGATCGGCACGACCAGGGCGATCCCCGCGGCGATCATCGACGGACTCGCCGGCAACAGATCGGGCGGGACGGTCAAGACGGTCAGGCCGATCAGGATCGTCGTGACGAGCGCGAACCCCACGACGGCCCTCGCCGCCGAGCCCGTTTCCAGCAAGTTCCGGCGGGTCGCCCGCCGGAAGGCCCAGGCCGTCACCCCGAGCTTGATCGCCAGGGTCGCGACGATCCCGCCCGGCAGCATCTTCAGGAAGATCGGCACGTGTTCCGGGTGGGTCTGGAACCAGAACCCCGCCCCCACGGCGGCCATCAGGAGGAAGAAGAAGCCGAGGACGCTGAGGTCCGCCAGGATCTTCCGCCCGGAGAGGCCCAGGACCAGGCCGTCGGTCATCTGCCGGAACGCCAGGACGATCGTGCCCAGGCCCCCGAGGACGACGATCCCCACCGCCCGGCCTCCCGGAGCCAGGCGGTTCAGGTCGCGGGCCATCCGGAGGAAATGGCCGCCGTAGCCGTCCAGCGAGAGGCCCACGAGCAGCCCTCCGACCAGGATCGCGAACCCCACGAGGACGCTCCGCAGGCTCGCCGAGAGCTTCGCCGCCACGAACGCGCCGGTCGGCACCGGCCGGGTCATCAGGAAGATTTCGCACCGCTCCTTCGGCTGCCAGAACGGCGCGAACTTCGGCAGGGCCGCCCCGGCCGACCCGGCGAGGAAGACCAGGCCGCCCACCTGGCCGAGCGCGAACTTCCAGAAGAAATCGTACTCGATCAGACGCCCCACCAGCCCGAGCATGACGACCATCAGGGCCATCGTGAACCCCGCGAACCCCGGCAAGAACGCGCCGTGGTTGTGGAACTCGAAGGCCCTTTGGGCCCGGGAGGCCGAGGCGAACGCGGCCCGGCCCCGGCGTCGGCCGACGATCGCCGCCCGGAGCGCCTCGAGCCATCGAGGGAGGTCGCGGCCGTCCCCCCGGCGGTCCCTCGCCACCCCGAGAATCGCCACGACCGCCGCCGAGGCGAGGGACGCGGACCCCAGGCCGACCATCACCCAGGGGCCGGCCCGCCATCGAATGACCAGCCACAAGGCCAGGCCGACCTGCCCGAGCAGGACCACCATCGCCACGAACACGTCCACGCCCGGGATCGGCATCGGCGTCCACGCGATCGCCTGGACCCACGCCATCATCACCGCCAGGGCGAGCATCGGCCACCACAACGGCACGTCGAACCCGCACCTTCGGAAGACCAGCATCGCCAGGACCGCCCAGACGATCGCCAGGGACGCCCAGCCCGCCCCCATCGGCCAGAGCGCCAGGGACGACGAGCGGACCGGCCTCGTCAGCATCCTCCGCGAATAGCCCGAGCTCATGTCGCCGAGAGGGCCGTCGGACATCAAGAAGATGCTCATCAGATAGGCGATCGCCTGGAACGACGAGAGCGAGACGATCACCGCCAGGTTCGGCCACGACAGCGGCCACCTCGCCACCGCCCAGCCGACGATCGGAGGGCTCGCGACGGCCAGGACCGCCACGACGATGGCCGTCGTGACCAGCCCCCCGCGATGCCTCCACCACAACAGACGTCCCATCGCCGTCCCGATCGCGATCATCGCCGATCCCCGTAAGTTGGGCGAAGCCCACCGTTGTGTAAAGCGGGTGAGGCCCGCCCTCCCCGTTCCAGGCCCGGCCTCGCCTCAAGACGCGACGGCGGCCCCCTCCCTCTTCCTCATCCCGACCCTCGCCACGAAGATCTCGTCGAGCGACGGCGACGCCTCCGCCACGACCTCCGCGCCCAGCCCCTCGATCTCGGCCTCCAGGATGTCCAGGTCCCCCCGGCAGAGGGCCGTCCACTCGCGGCCCGAGCCCTCGCACGAGAGCATCGACGCCGACCTCGGCGGCTCGGACCTCGGCTCGTCGAACCTCAGGACCATCCGATGATGGCCCGCCTGGACCTCGTCCAGCGGCCCCCTCAAAACGACCCGCCCCCGGTCCAGCATCGCCACGTGGTCGCTGACCCGCTCCACCTCGTCGAGCAGGTGCGACGAGAACAGCACGGTCCGACCCTCGTCGGCGATCGTCCGCAGGATCGCCCCGAGGATGTCGCGGCGGACGACCGGGTCCAGGCCCGTCGAGGGCTCGTCCAGCACCAGCAAATCGGGCCGGTACGCCAGGGCCAGCAGCAGGCCCGCCCGGGCCTTCTGGCCCTGCGAGAGCGACTTGACCCGGGCCTTCGGGTCGAGCTCGAACCGCTCGCGGATCTCCTCGGCGAACGCATCATCCCACGACGGATAGAAGCTCCGGGTGTAGCGGATCAGCTCGCCCACGGGCATCCAGCCGGGGAGGTCGCGGTCCTCCGACAGGTAACCGACCCGCGACAGGACGCCCACCGGCTCGGCCACCGGGTCCCGCCCGAACACGCGGACCGTGCCCGACCGCGCCCTCAACAGGCCGAGCAGGTGCTTGATGAACGTGGTCTTGCCCGCGCCGTTCTCGCCCACGAGGCCGAAGACCGACCCCCGGGGGATGGCCAGGTCGACCGAATCCAGGGCCAGGTTCCGGCCGAACCGGCGGGACAGCCCGGCGACCTCCACCACGTGGACGCTCGCGTCTACCGTCATGAGTTCATCCCTCCTCGCGGCCCTTCCTCATGGCCTCGTCCCTCTTGAGCAACAGCGAGACGACCTCCGGGGTCGCGACGCCCATCTGCCGGGCCTCGGCCAGGAGGGCGTCGATCCTCTGTCCGAGGATCTTCAGCCGCTCCTTCCTGGCCAGGGGGGACCCGGGCCCGGCGACGAACGTCCCGGCCGTCTTCCTCTTCTCGACCACGCCGGCCAGCTCCAGCTCGCGATACGCCCGGGCCACCGTGTTCGGGTTGATCGTCAGCCTCTCGGCCAGGACGCGGATCGGCGGCAATTCCTCGCCCGGCGAGAGCCGGCCCGTCGCCGCCAGGAGCTTCACCTGGCGGACGATCTGCGCGTAGATCGGCGTCCCGTCCCCCGCCGCGATGTGGATCTCCACCGAGCTCCCCCCGGCCGTCCGCCGTCTTGTACTAGGACAATAATACAAGACGACGCGGGGCCGTCAAGGGGTGACCCGGATTCACCACGGAGCCACGAAGAGCACGAAGGGAGACACAAAGAGAACGCTGAATTCCAGTTATCTTTGTGTCTTCCTTCGTGCTCTTCGTGGCTCCGTGGTGAATCTCCCGGGGTTCTCGACGGACTCCTCTCCACGCGACTCGATCCCGCGCCGATCGAGGGGAGCGGCAATAGATACCCGAAGTATTTCATACCATGACCTGATAATTCATCGATTTTAGCGAAGTTGACTACACTTTTGCGCCCAAAATCGCGAAAAGGGCATGAATTCTCGGGAATTCCGGCGCAACGAGCGTGACCACGGCACAAGACATCATTTCTGAACCCGTTTGCATTCACGCCGCAACCCGTTTTCCTTCCACGACCTGGGTCGCGCGTCAATTTTGCCCGAAACCCCCGGAATCCGCCCGGAAGGCGGGCGCTTCGGGCCCGCCCCGGATCGGCCCGACGGACTGTCACTCGGCGGCCGTCCCGCAAATGGGGCGATCGCCGGGCGGCCCTCCTCGCGATGATGAAGGACGTGGCCGGGGCGCGATCCGTTCTCGGCAATCGTCTCCCCATGCCATCTCCCGAGTTCGGGAAACGGAACGTTCATGATCGCCCACGACTTCCAATCCGCCCGATCGACCCCTGAGGAAAATCCGTCGCGGCCGGCCCTCGCGAAATCCGGCCCGCCGCGAACCCCGGTGCCATAATGACATGACATGATCCGAGGGGCCCGCCGACGCGCCCCGGAATCGGATCGACCCGACCGGGGCCGCACCGTCTGAGGAATCTCCATGAGGACGAAGACCCTGGCCCTCCGCGCTGCCATCCTCGGCGCCCTGATCGCCGTTTCGGCCGGGCAGTCCCGGGCCGAGGAGCGGTATTACACGATGATTTTCGGCTCGCAATCGAGCCCGAAGCTCTATCGCTACTCGCACACGTGGGCCACGTTCATCCGGGTCGTCGGCGAGGGGGACGACCCCCGGGGCTGGCAGGTCTACCAGCATACGATTAGCTGGTATCCGGCCTCTCTCCAGGTCCGAACCTGGTCGCCGACGCCCGAACCGGGGATCAACCTCGACCTCTACACGACCCTCGACATGGTGGCCAAACACGGCGAGAGCGTGACGATGTGGGGGCCGTTCGAGATGAAGCGGGAGATCTACGAGCGGTCGTTGCGAGTCAAGGCGGGCCTGGAGAGCGGGGCGGCCCAGTACCGGGCGATCAGCACGGCGAGGGACATGCTCGTCAGCGACTGCATCCACGCCGTGGCCGCGGTGGACCCCGTCTTCGGCCGCCGCCATTACCCGCTGATCCGGATCGGCAAGCCGGCGTCTCGCTACATCGCCCGCCAGGTCGTCACGCGGACCGTGTATGACCAGTACCAGGTCGAAGCCTCCTGGCTGGTCCCCCGGCTCGGCCTGGATCGCTACCCGATCGAGGTGATTGCTCCCCAGCAGATCCCCAAACGCGACTGCACGCTCTGCCGATGCCCGGACTGATCGCGCGGGCCAGGGCCTGCCGGACCCCACGGATCGGCCGGGTGGCATGCTTACGTCCGCGTAGGCATGGCTTCGATTGGGACCTGGCCGAAGCCATGCTTACGCGGACGTAAGCATGCCACCCGACATTTTGTCCGGGATTCTTATCGGAGCCTTCGTCCCGCGGGGCCTTCGGTCGCGGCGTTGCCGGTCCGGATCGGTCCGGGGGGGCGCTCGGCGGCGAGGGCGGCGGCCTCGGCGTCCTCGATCTGCCGGGCCCAGTGGGAGCCGGCGAGCCGGGCGAAGTCGGCGTAGCGCTTCTCCCGGTAGGCGTGGAGCGCGGCCGTGAGGACGACCTGGGCCCTGCGGGCCGGCTCGCTCGGCCCGTCCCCGGAGATCCCCACGTCGTCGATCCAGAGCGTGCCGGCGGCGAGCTTCTCGAACCGGAGCCGGGCGTGGTCGAGTCCTCCGAGAGGCAGCTCGGGGGCCTGGAGCCGGACCTCGGCCCATTCCAGGCCCGCGGAGCCGTCGGCATGCCGGGAGAACGGGGCCCCGGCGGCGTCGCCTTCGAGCCAGACCCGGATGGCCGAGTCGGGGCGGTCGGCCCGGAACCAGGCGTGGAGGGTCATCGTCCGGCCCCCCGGGGGGGCGAACGGCAGGCTCGCGGCTCCGGCGGGCAGGGCCCGGGCGTCCAGCTTCAGGGCGGATCGGCCGGAGTGGGGGTTGTCCGCGTCGATCGCCAGCGAGTTCTGGGGGTCGCCCTCGGCCAGCCATCCCGGGGGGGCCGACGACGCCGGACGGGCCGGGCGGGTCTCGACCACCGGGACGATCCTCGGCCCCGGGGCGGCCTCGAAGCCGGGATTCAGGGGGCCGGAGCCCAGGGCCATCCCCCCCTTGGCGAGCCGGCCGAGCCGGGCGGAGAGCCGCTCGTACTGCGCCTCCAGGTCCCGGCCGGAGGGGAGGAACGGGCCGATCGGCTCGACCTGGGCCGTCGGCGAGCCGATCCTCACGGCCGCCACGCCGAACGGGGGCAATTCCAGGACCAGGGACCTCCCGCCATTGGGGGAGGCGGCCGGGTTGAGCCTCTGGCGGCGGCCCAGGTCGTCCACCGGGGCGTCGTTGGGGGCGAGGAGCGTGCTCTCCAGGAGGACGGTATAGGGCGTGTCGTTGGCCATCGCCACATACGTCTTGCCGTTGCGGACCGCCGAGCGGACGGCCACCCCGGAATCGAGCCTCGGGGCGGGCGGGGCGGCGGCCGAGGGCAAAGCGCGGAAGACCCGGGCGAACCGGCTCAGGCGGTCTTCCTGGCCGGAGGCGGCCGAGCCGTCCACGACGACGAGGCGGGCGTCCAGGACGGCCAGGGCGTGGCCGAAGAGCTCGTCGCCGCTCGGGCCCGAGGCGATCGGCCGGGCCGTCAGGCGGACCGCCCCCGGCGACCCGGGCGACCCGGGGCCGAGGAACGCCCCCCGGCCGGGCCGGGAGGCGACCGGGGCATCCAGGTCGTCGCTGGTGGCCAGGTCGTGGCCGAGGTCGTCGGTCGAGAGCGAGGCGCCTCGCAGGACGATCGGCCCCCCGGGCTCGACCGGCCAGCGGTCGAGGTCCAGGCCCACGGCCGTCCAGGCGTGGCGGGGGCTCAGGCCGGCCCGGTCGGCCTTCCTCGCCTCGATCCCGGCCGGGCCGTCGTCCAGGCCGGGGGTCACCACGCACAGGCTCGCCCCGGGCGAGGCCTGGCGGACGGCCGAGCCGAGATCGGCATAGAGCTTGCCCACGGCGTCGGCCCGCCAATCCAGCCAGCCCTGGCGGCCGGGGCCGGTCACGAACCGCCACCGGGCCGCGAACCGCGAGGGGTCGGAGGCGTCCTGGCCGGGGATCTTCGCCGAATCGCCGGGAGGGAACGCCTCGCGGACGAACCGGGCGAACGTGGCGTCGTCCAGGCCGGCCTCGGGGCCTCCGGGCAGGGTCGCGCCGGGGCCGAGCCGGACGAGGAGGCCGGAGAGGTTGGGATGGGCACCCCTCGGGCCGATCGCGGCGACGAGCCGGGCCTTGATCGCCTCGCGGACCTCGCCCCTCAGCGGCTGATAGGCCGGCCCGTCGGCCCGGCCGGAGCGGTCCTGGCGGACGAGCCCCCGGGCCAGCGCCTCGGGCGATTCGGGCGCCGGGAGGCCGGCGAGGGGGCCGTCGAGCCGGGTCTCGAGGAAGGCGGAGATCCCCGATCGGGCGAGGAGGCGGAGGGCCAGGTCGAGGCGGTCGGGCCCGGTCGAATCCTCGTGGGCCTGGCCCTCCAGGGCGGACCTCCGCTCGCGGTCGGCCAGGTCCTCGGGCAGGACGACGGCGGTGGCCCCGCAGTGGGCGAGGTAGACGGCCAGGTTCCTCGACCGGGCGAACGAGTCGTCGGGCCCTCCGGAAACGGCCCCCCCGAAGCGGTCCAGGGCGCCCGGGGCGGCCAGATGAAGGGTCAGGGCCCGGGAGGCGTCGGGGTGGGTGTCGCTCGGGGCGGAGGGGGCGGGGTCGGCGGCCGTCTCGCGGAGCTCGATCGTCCCGAGCTTCACGGCCCCTTTCTCCGAGCGATTGACCAGGACGACGACCACCTCCCCCGAGTCCGGCCACACGGGCCAGGAGAACGCCAGGGGCGCCGCCCCCTCGGCCACGGCCGGGCCCGAGGCGGAGGCGTCCAGGAGGGTCCGGGCCCGATCGCCCCCGGAGGCCGGGACGACCAGGGCGACGGCCAGGTCGCCGGGCGAGCCCGAGGCCACCGAGACGCTCAAGCGATGGGGGCGGCCGGGGTGTTCCACCTTCATCGGCAGGGCCGACCAGGCCAGGCCCGAGGCGTCGGCCGGGCCGAGCGTGCCGGCCTCGGTCGCCGCCCGGGTCATCCAGCCTCGGAGCAATCCCGGCCGGGGCGCCTCGATCTCCTGGGGGACGATCCACGGAGACGCCGGGCCGCCCATCGCCGGGGTCCGGCCTCCGGCCAGGGGGCGGAAGGCGCGCGACCTGGACAAATCCACCGAATCGGCCACCGAGTCGGCCCCCTTCGGGGTCGTCGGCAACGGCCCCTTGGGCCCGACCACGGCCAGGGATACTTTCCGCGAGGCCGAGCTGGGCAACGGGTTACGTCGCCTCTTGAGCAATCGCGCCAGCCGAGATCCCTCGGTGCCGACGGCCGGCTCCCACGTCGCGTGGACCTCCAGGACGTAGGTCCCCTCCACCTTCGGCATGAGGATCGGGACGACGGCCCCCGAGGGGCGGCCTCCGTTGGTGGCGACGGCCTCCCGGCGAGGCGGCAAGGTCCAGACCGGCTCGCCGCCCCGGGCGGGCCGGAGCTCGGCCCAGTAGCGGAGCGCGACCTCCCCGGGCTCGGGCAACAGGACGTTGAACCCCAGGGTCGCCGAGATCGACCCGCCCGGAGGCGCGGTGCCGTCGCCGGCCAGGCGGACCTCCAGGGAATCCCAGGCCAGCCTCTCCACGGTGATCGGCGTCGAGACAGCCTGGGCGGTCCGTTGAGGGGCCTCCAGCAGGGGAAGGACGGGGAACTCGGTGACGATCCCGCCGGCCCGGACCAGGAGAGTGGCCGAGAGCGGGACTTCCAGACGGACCCGGGCCGAGCCCGACGGCCCTCCCCCGAGCGTCCACGAGCGCTCGGGCCGGGATCGGGGCGGGATGGGGGAATCGGGCCGGCCCTGGACGTCGATCACCCGGCCGTCGGTGACTTCGAGGTCGACGGAGGCGGCGGCGTTGGCGGGGTCGATCGGCAAGGTGGGCAAGCTGGGATCGCCCCAGGTGACTTCCACGGTCAGGCGGACCTGGGGATCGGCGGACCCCCGAGGACTGGGTCGGGGCGCGGCGGCCCGGGAGGCCGTCACCATCGCCAGGGCGAGGACGGCCGCCCCGAAACCGAGGATCTTCGCCTGGCGCAGTCCTTTGCGCATGCGGAATGCCGTGGCCCTTCCTTCGCTCCGGTCGTCGTCGCGTCCGTGCGACCGGGGGATCTCACCCGAACGTCGCGATCCGGGCAATCCCGAGAATCCGGTTTTCTCTCCTTATCGTCGGTCGGAGGGGGCCCGGGCCTTCAACTTTTCCCGAAATGCCATCCGGAAGGCATGCGATTCGTGGTAAGTTGTGACGCCCCCGACCGGCCGACCGAACTTCGGGCGTCGTCGTTCGTACAGGGGAGAGAGAACGGCTCGTCCGGTCCGCCAACCGGGCAAATTGGGGCAAGATCGGGGGGGCTTCGGGTCGAAATCGATCCCCAGGCCCCCGCGAGGCGAGAGCGGATCGCGCGGCGATCCGAACTTCGACGAGGGCGGCCCGGCGGCCCCGCCCGAGGAAGAGGGTCCTTGAGATGCTTCGAGTCTTCGGATGGGTGCTGGCCCTGGCGACTCACGGCCACGACGCCCTGGAGCCGACCGACCGGCTGGCCCCCCCCGGCTGGGTCGGCAACCCGTGGGGCCCGGCGGCCACGGAGATGAGGAAGGCCGGCTCCCTGCCGCCGATCCCCATGACCCCGCTGATGACCCAGTGGGATCAGTGGGGCAAGACCGTCTTGCGCAACGGCGACATCGTGTTCCGTCGCGGCGATGCCCGGCTCCTGATGGGCTTCTTCCCGTTCAGCCGATGGCTGGCCCGGGCCAGCGGCAGCCAGTATTCGCACACCGGGATCGTCTCGATCGAGGACGGCGGCCCGGTCGTGTACGACACGACCCATTCCGGCGTCCGCCGCCAGCCGTTCTGCGTCTGGATCCTGGACAACGTCGGCCCGATGGGCGTCAAGAGGCTCAAGCCGGCCTATCAGAACCACGTCCCGGCGGTCCTGGCCGCCTGCCAGAAGCTCTTCGCCCAGCAGCCGCCGTTCGACTTCGAGCTCGACCCGGACGACTCGGCGTTCTATTGCCTGGAGATGACCGAGAAATGCTTCCGGGCCGCCGGCCTGACGCTGTCCCAGCCGGTCCGGATCGGCGACTTCGAGAACATCCACCGCTACCCGATCATCGTCGTGGTCTTCCAGAACCTGACGGTCTGGAGCCTCAAGCACCCGCTGACCCTGGAGCAGGCCGTCTTCCTCCCCGGCAACGAGAGGCACGGCATCTGGGCCTCGCCGATGCTGGAGACGATCTACCCGCCGACCCCGGTGGCCAACTCCTCGCCCTCCGGCGCGAGGCATTGAGGCGAGCCGCGTCCCCGCCCGATTCTTCATCTGCCCTTGATCGTTTCGTCGAGGATGACCATAGTGCCTGGCCGTCTCCTCGGAGAGGGCCCGCCCCGCCGGGATTCCCCTCCGGGGTCGCCACGTCGGCGAGAGCGCATGTCATGGCTCGAATCGGCCGATTCCCCCCCTGGATCGCCTGCCTCGCGCTGTTCTTGGCCTGGATCGGGAGCGCCCCGGCCCGGGGCGGCGACCTCCCCTCGCCCGTCTATCCTCACGGGACGTTCTCGGCCCAGTCCTTCGGCACGGGGGCGCGGTCGTACTGGATCTTCGAGCCGGCCGACCCCGTCCCCGAGACCGCGCCGGTCGTGGTGTTCCATCACGGCTGGCTGGCGGTCAACCCGGGGGTTTACGGGGCCTGGATCGAGCACCTCGCCCGGAGCGGGCGGGTCGTGATCTTCCCGAGATATCAGACCGATTGGTCCACCCGGCCCAGCGAGTTCCTGCCCAACGCGATCGCGGCGGTCCGGGACGCCCTGGACGTCCTGGAGACGGCCCCGAGGCACGTCCGGCCGGATCTCCACCGGTTCGCCCTGATCGGGCATTCGGCCGGGGGGAACCTCTCGGCGCAGATGGCGGCGGTCGCGGCCGAGGAGGGCCTGCCCGAGGCCCGGGCGATCGTGGCGATGTTCCCCGGCGAGGTCAAGCCGCTCCACGAGCCCGACCTGGCGAAGATCCCGGCCCGGACGCTCCTCCTCGTCGCCGCGGCCGACGCCGACCTGATCGTCGGCGACTGCCGGGCCCGCGAGATCTACGCCGAGGCCGCCGCGATCCCGCCCTCCCACAAGGAATTCCTGCTCTATCGGAGCTGCCGCAACGGCCCGATCCCGCTGGTGGCCGACCACCTCGCCCCGACGGCCGGGCTGACCCGGCTGGACAGCGGCGAAGGGCTGTTCCGCACCAAGCAGATGAACCGGGCCACCGTCGATATCCTCGACCGCTTCGGCTTCTGGAGGGCCGCCGACCTGACCATCGCCGCCGGCTTCGCCGGGCTCTCGCTGGACGAGGCCACGGCCGGAGGCGCCCTGTTCCGCGACCTCGGCCGATGGGGCGACGGCACCGCCGTGACCCCGCCCCTCTCCGGGGACGACCTGGCCATCATCCCCCGGGTCCTGCCCACCAACGGCGTGAGGCTGATCCCCTGGAGCCCCGACGAGTTCCGCCGGATGCTCTTCGAGAGGCCGTGAGGGGCGGCCTTTGCAACGGCGAGCGGCGATGATTTCCGGGGACGTCGCTCAGGAGAACTTGCCGAGCGAATCCCACGGGAGCATACTTGCAGTAAGTTCGGCGACAACGCCACCTCGGGGAAAGTCGCGCAAACGGGGCCCGCGGCCTTCGGAGGAACGACGACCGTGGCCAAGGCCGAGAAGCCAAAGGTGGGATGGGACGTGAGCCGGGCGGTCGTGCACATCAAGGCGACGTCGAGCGGCACCACCGTGACGATCACGGGCCCGAACGGCAAGGCCCTGTGCCGGGCGTCTAGCGGGACGGCCGGGTTCAAGGAGAGCCGCAAGAGCACCCCGTTCGCCGCCCAGAGGGCCGCCGAGACCGCCGCCTCCTCGGCCACGAAGTGCGGCGTGAGGGAAGTCGAGGTCAAGCTCGAGGGACCCGGCTCCGGGCGAGAGAGCGCGGTCACCGCCCTCCGAACCTCGGGCCTGTCGATCAAGGCCATCGAGGAATCGGATCAGGCCATGATCGAGCCGAGGATGCGTCGCATCCAGCAGCCCATCAAGCTCGGCAAGATCACGCGAAGGCAGGCGGACGAGGCGGTCAGGACGGTGCTCAGGCGGAGAGCGCAGGGCGGGACAACTCCCCTCAGTTAGCCCTTCGAGGGGATGGATGTGAAGTCAGTCCAACGCCATGATCACGTCTTTATCAACTGCCCTTTTGACACGGAGTATCGGCCACTCTTCGAGGCCATCGTCTTCGCGGTTCATGATTGCCGATACGTGGCCCGATGTGCTCTGGAGGTCGACGACGCGAGTCAGGTGCGGATCGAGAAGATCTCGCAGATCATCGCCGAATGCCGCCTGGGCATCCACGATATCTCGCGGACCGAGCCGGACGTGGCTTCCGGCCTCCCTCGGTTCAATATGCCCCTGGAACTTGGGCTGTTCCTGGGGGCGAAGAGGTTTGGTCCGGGAGCGCAGAAGAGGAAGAGCTGTCTCGTCCTGGATCGGGAGCGATATCGCTTCCAGAAATTCTGCTCCGACATCGCCGGGCAAGACATCTCCGCTCATCGCGGCGACCGCCGAGCGGCCGTGAAGATCGTCCGGGACCGGCTTCGCGGCGCGGCTCGACGTTCGCTGGGCGAGATCCCGGGCGGCTCGGCGGTCGCCGACCGTTACGAGGCGTTTCGAGACGTCTTGCCCGAACTCTGCGTCCAGGCCCAACTCGACGAATCGGAATTGATTTTCGTCGAATATGTCACGCTCGTCGTTGCCTGGTTGGAGCAGAACGCCTGAGGAATCGGTCGCCCTCACCCCGCCCATCGGCCGTTGCCGGCGGCGGCCTCGGGGAGGATGCCGACGGTCCGGGCGAGTTCGAGGGCCGCGTTGGTGACGCCCTCGACGTCCAGGCCGACCTCGGCGAGCTGCTCGTCTCGCTCGGCGTGCAGGACGAAGCGGTCGGGCAGGCCGAGCCGGCGGACGTGGGCCGTGGGCAGGCCGGCGTCGTTGGCCGCTTCCAGGACCGCCGAGCCGTAGCCGCCGGCCAGGCAGCCCTCCTCGACCGTCAGGACGAACCCGCATTCCTCGATCGCCTTGAGCGTCGTCGCCCGGTCGATCGGCTTGATGAACCGGGCGTTCACGACGCCGACCCTCAGGCCGTGCTCGGCCCTCAGCGCCTCGGCGGCCCTCAGGCAGGTGCCGACGGTCGTCCCGGCGGCGAGGAACATGCCGTCGGTCTCCCATTCGAGGATCTCGGCCTGGCCCAGCTCGATCGGCTGGGGCTCGCGGTCGATCGTCTCCAGCCCGGCCCGGGGGTAGCGGATCGACACCGGAGACGTGTGATTCAGGGCGAATTCCAGCATCGGCGCGATGTCCTTCTCGTCGCCGGGGGCCGTCACGACCATGTTGGGGAAGATCCGCATGTAGGCGAGATCATACGTCCCATGGTGGGTCGGCCCGTCGGCGCCGACCAGGCCGGCGCGGTCGATCAGGAAGGTGACGGGGAGGTCCTGGAGGGCGACTTCCTGGAAGATGTGGTCGAAGGAGCGCTGGAGGAACGTGCTGTAGATGTCCACCACGGGCCGGGCCCCGGCCTTGGCCATCCCCCCGGCGAAGGCCACGGCGTGCCCCTCGCAGATGCCGACGTCGAAGAAGCGGTCGGCGAAGTCCTCGCGGATCTTCTGGAGCTTGTTCCCCTCGCACATCGCGGCCGTGAGGACGGCGACCTTCGGGTCGCGGACCATCGCCTCGTGCAGGGCGGCGCTCACGGCGTCGGTGTATGCCTTGGTGGAGGAGGTCTTCAGGGGGATGATGCCGCTGTCGGAGCTCTGGAACGGCGCCGGGGCGTGGAACTTCACCGGGTCCTTCATCGCCGGCGCGAAGCCGTGGCCCTTGTCCGTGAGGACGTGGAGGAGGATCGGCCCCTCCATCGCCTTGACCTTCGTCAGGTACGTGCGCAGGGTCTTGAGGTCGTGGCCGTCGATCGGGCCGATGTAGGTGAAGCCCAGGTCCTCGAAGAGCATCCCGCCGTGGAGGCTGGCCTTGACCGCGTCCTTGAACTGCTGGAGCCAGCGGTCGGCCTGCTCGCCCACCAGGGGGATCTGCGGCAGGAGCTTGCGCACCCTCTTGTTCAGGTCATTGTACATCGGGGCCATGCGGCACTTGTCGAAGTAGTACGCCAGGCCGCCGACCCTCGGGCAGATGGACATCTTGTTGTCGTTCAGGACGACGAGGAACTTCTTGCGCAAGCCCCCGGCGTTGTTCAGGGCCTCGAAGACGACGCCCGAGGGGAACGCGCCGTCGCCGATCACGGCGACGCTGTGGCGCTCGGGGTGGCCCATCAGGTCGTCGCCGGCCTTCAGGCCCAGGGCCGTGGAGGGGCGCAGCCGGCGTGGCCGGTCATGAACAGGTCGAACTCGCTCTCGCTCGGGTTGGGGTAGCCCATCAGGCCCCCCTTGGTGCGGATCGTGTGGAGGCGGTCGGCCCGGCCGGTGATCAGCTTGTGGGGGTAGATCTGGTGGCCGGTGTCCCAGATGATCCGGTCCTTCGAGAAGTCGAAGGAGAGGTGCAAGGCCAGGCAGAGCTCGACGACGCCGAGGTTGCTGGCGAAGTGGGCGGCCCGGCGGCCGACGACGCCGATCAGCTCGTCGCGCATCTCCCCGGCGAGCTGCACGAGTTCCGTCTCGGAGAGCCCCAGCAAATCGGCCGGGGAGCCGATCCGGGGTAGCAGAGCGCTGCTCATCAGCGGTCCCTTTCCAAAAGATCCAGGGCCAGGGCCTTCAGGCGGGCCCCCCGATCGCCGAACGGCCCGAGGGCGGCCGTGGCCTCGTCGGCGAGCTGGCGGGCCTTGCTCCGGCTGCCCTCCTCGCCGAGGAAGCCGGGATACGTCCACTTGCCCAGGCCCGAGTCCTTGCCCACCCTCTTGCCCAGCTTCGCCTCGTCCCCATGGACGTCCAGCAAGTCATCGACGATCTGGAACGCCAGGCCGACGGCCCGGCCATACACATCGAGAGCGGCCGTCTGGGCCTCGGAGGCCCCGGCGACCGCCGCGCCCATCCTCAGAGACGCCCGGAGCAGCGCCCCGGTCTTCCTGCGATGGATCGCTTCGAGGGCCTCGACCGTGCCGTCGGTCCGCCCCTCGGCCTGGAGGTCGGCCATCTGGCCGCCGACCATGCCCTCGGGCCCGAGCCCTCGGCCAGGGCCAGGACGCACCGGGCCGCGGCCTCGGGCGGGCGAGTGTACCGGACGATCGTCTCGAACGCCAGGGTCAGCAGGCCGTCGCCGGCGAGGATCGCCGCCGCCTCGTCGAACGCCTTGTGGCAGGTCGGCCGACCTCGCCGGAGGTCGTCGTCGTCCATCGCCGGAAGGTCGTCGTGGATCAGGGAATACGTGTGGACCATCTCGACGGCGCAGGCCGCCGGCAGCGCCGATTCGGGGTCGCCCCCGCACGCCTCGGCCGCCATCAGGACGAGGATCGGCCGCAATCGCTTGCCGCCGCCGAGCAGGCTGTACCTCATGGCCGAGGCCAGCCGGGGCGGGCAATCGGCCGAGGGGTCGTCCTCGACCGGCAGGAACCGGGCGAGGGCCGCCTCGACGCGTCCCCGGGAATCCCGGAGGAACGCGGCCAGCGGAGCGGACTCGATCGTGTCGGAAGTCGTCATGGGCGGAGGGGTTCGGTCGAGCGTCCGCGAAGGCGCGGTCGGGCATCCAGGCCCGACGGTCGGGCGGAGTCGCCAGGGGCGGACGGACTCGGTCCATCGCGAGGCTATTGTGGACATTTCCCGAGGGAAAGTCCATGCGGGTCCGGCCATTCCGCCGGGGCGGTCCTGGTCGGGGGTTTAGCTCGCGAACCTGGAGTTTTCGGGCGCCCCCGGTTCTCGAACCGGGGTCGCGGAGCGACAAGAAGCCGAAACGCCAGCAACGCGACCCGATCGACGGGCCTCTTGCGGCTGCGCCGCCCCGGTTCGAGAACCGGGGCCACCCAGAATCCGAACCGGGGGCACCCGGGACGAGGTCGCTCATCCCTCCCGTTTCGTCCCCGCCACGTTCACCCCGCTCCCGATGATCCCATCGTGGCGATAGGCCCAATCGTAGATCCGGCCGGCCTTCGCCGGCGCCAGCTCCACGAGGTCGTCGAATCCTTCCTCGCGGAACCAGGTTTTCAGCTCCTCGACGGTGTGATGCGATTGATAGCGGGGGGCGTACCAGTCGAAGTTGTCGCAGACGCGGAGGGTCCAGTCGGGGTGGTTGGAGAAGTTCGCGAGCTTGTTCAGCGTCTTGTTCAGGACGGGGACGCTCCCGAGCACCCCGAGCCCGGCGCAGAGGCGTTCGAGAAGCCGGGGGGGCATCCTCGTGGTGATCGCGCGGAGGCCCGAATTCAGCCATTCTTGCGGGGGGGTGTTGCGGCGGTAGAGCCAGACGGCCAGCCTGCCCCCGGGCCGCACCCGGGCCGCCACCCGGGCGAACGCCCGCCTCGGGTCGGGGCTGTGGTGCAGGACCCCGATCGAGAACGCGACGTCGAACGCCGATTCGGCCGCCGGGAGGTCGAGCAGGTCGGCCTGGGCGATCGTCACCGTCGGCAAATCCGAGCAGAGGGACGCCGCCTTCTCGACGGCCTCGCTGAGGTCCACCCCGAGGACCTTCGCGCCGACGCTCCCGAGCAACCGGGCATACCGGCCTCCTCCGCATCCGGCGTCCAGGACGAGCTTGCCGGCGAGGTCGGCCGGCTTAAGGCCGGTCTTGACGAGGAAGACGGCGGCATCTTCCTCGGGACGGGCCACGTCGTAGCGGTTCCACTGCCGGCCGAAGCTCTCGACATACGATTCCCCGGCCAGGCGAGGCACCCCGCCGACGATCGGGAAGGTCGAGCCGCAGGAGGAGCACGCGAGCCGTTCCGCCGAGGCCTCGGCGAAGCGGCCCCGGCACTTCGGGCATCTCAGGAGGGCGAGCAGCTCGGGATTCATGGCGATCCAGGCGCGGAGAGTTCGCGACGGATCACGGTTCGTCCGTCTCTTCGTCTCCAGTATACTGGGCGATCGTCGCGGAGAGGGGGTGGGGGACATGAACGATCGGGCCGACGGGGCAAGCGAAGCAGTCTGGCAGGCCGTCGCCCGGGGGTTCCGGGGCGATCGGGGCCGAAGGGTCGTCGTCGCGGTCTCGGGCGGGTCGGATAGCGTCGGCCTGCTTCGTGCCCTTCAGGAGATCGCGGGCGAATTCGGCCTGATTTTGTCGGTCGCCCACCTCGATCATGGGGTTCGGGGCGAGTCGGCGAGGGCCGATTCGGCGTTCGTGGCCGAGCTGGCCGGCTCCCTCGGCCTGCCCTTCGACCTGGGCCATTGGTCCCCCTCGCGCCCCGGGCATTTCGAGGCCGACGCCCGCCGGGGCCGCTATGCCTGGCTCGCCGAGGTCGCGATCCGACGAGGGGCCGAGGTCGTGTCCGTGGGCCATACCCGCGACGACCAGGCCGAGACCGTCCTGCATCGCATCCTCCGAGGCACCGGGCCTCGCGGGATCGCCGGGATGGCCCCTCGTCGCCGTCTGGCCGACGGGATCGCGCTGGCCCGGCCGTTCTTGGGCGTCTCGCGGGCCGAAATCCGCGCCTTCCTCGCCGCGATCGGCCAGGGTTTCCGCGACGACCCGACGAATCAAGACCTTTCGAAGACCCGGGCCCGGATTCGCCATGATCTGCTGCCGAAGCTCGCCTCCGAGTACAACCCGAACGTGGTCGAGGCGCTGGCGAGGCTCGCCGGGCTGGCCTCGGACGCCGACCGGGCGGCGAATCGGCGGGTCGAGCGGCTCAGGAAACGGGCGGAGCTTGGCGAATCGGCCTCGGCGATCGGTTTTCGGAGAGGAATCCTCGCGAGGATCGCGGAGTTCGACCGCGCCGAGGTCGTCCGGGCGTCGTGGAGGCTCCGCGGCCTCCCCGAAGCGGCGATGGACGGGCGGAGGTGGCGAGACGTCGCGAGGCGAGTCGTCGAGATCGAAGGGACCGCGACCCTGGCGGCGGGCGTCCATCTCGTCGGCCGGGGGGACGAGGTCTGGATCTCGGCGACCCCGCCCGCCGATCCTCCGCCGATGCCGACCGTCGCGCTGCCCGTCCCCGGGTCGGCCACGTATGCCCAGCTCCGGATCGAGGCGATCGAGGGGCGCGATCCCGACTTCGACGAGTCTCTGGACCTCGATCGGCTGGCCCTGCCCCTGGAAGTCGGCCCTCCGCGACCGAACGAGCGGTTCGACCCCCTGGGCATGGGAGGCAAGACGCAATCGCTCGACGACTTCCTCCGCAACCGCCGGATCAAGAGGCCCGATCGCCCGGCCGAGGCGATCGTCCGGGACCGCCAGGGGATCGTCTGGGTCGTCGGCCATCGGATCGGCGAACGGACCAAGCAAACCCCCAGAACCCGGCGAATCCTCTCCCTCCGCTCCACCCCCCTCAGCCCACCGCCCACGGCCCACGGCCCACTGCCCACGGCTTTCTGCCCACGGCTACTTGCGATTGACCCCCCGGGCGGCCCGTCGTAGAGTGCCCGGCCCCTGGCCGACGCCCCCGGACGACCCGTCGTTTTCCCGTCCTCGCAGGCTCGTCGGGCATGAACGAACCGTCTCCGCGATCGCGATTGGTGCTGCCGGCCCTGATGGTCGGCGGCCTGGTCGCGCGCCTGGCGGCGGCCGTGCTGGTGGAGGGGGCGGCGAGGCGGAGGGGCTCGCTCTGCCTGTTCGACGACACGGCGATTTACTGGGAGCTCGCCGGGGCGATCCGCGCGGGGCGGCCGTTCTCGGTCGATCAGTTCGGCGTCCCCCACCTGGCGCTGAGGACTCCCGGCTATCCGCTGTTCCTCGCCGGGTGCCAGGCCGTCTTCGGGCCGACCAACACGCTGGCCGTCCGCGTGGTCCAGGCGATTTTGGGGGCCGGGTGCGTCGGACTGGTGGATGGACTGACAAAACAGGTGCTCGGAAATCGATCGGCGGCGCGGGTCGCGGCGGGGATCGCGGCGTTCGAGCCGTTCTGGGCCGGGACGTCGGCCCTGATCCTGTCCGAGGCGGTGTTCGTCCCCTTCCTGCTGCTGATGCTCTGGGGCCTGGCCGCGTTGTGGTCGCCGGGGCCGAGGCGGCCGGTCGTCGTCGCGATGTTCACGGGGGCGGCGGCCGGCGCGGCGGTCCTGGTGAAGCCGTCGTTTGCCCTGGCGGTCCCGATCCTGCCGATGGCGTGGCTGGCGACGGCCCGAGACGGCCGGTCGCTGCGGCTGACGCTGATCGTGGGCCTGGGCGCGGTTGTGGTGATGGCGCCGTGGTGGGCCCGCAACGCCCGGGTCCTGGGCCGGTTCGTGCCGACGGCCTCGTGGGGAGGCGCCAGCCTGTTCGACGGCCTGAACCCCTCGGCCGACGGGTCGAGCGACATGAGGTTCCTCGCCAGGCCCGAGGTCCGCGGCCTCCCGGAACTCGATCAGGACGCCTTCTTGACGAAGAATGCCCTGGAATTCGCCCGCGAGCATCCGTGGCGAGTGGCCCGGCTCGCCCTGATCAAGGCCGGGCGGTTCTGGAGCCCGTGGCCCAACGCCGAATCGTTCCGGTCCAGGACGATCGCGGCGGCCAGCGCCGCGGTGAGCTTGCCCCTGTTTTTCTGGCTGGCGCTGGGGGCCTGGAAGTGCCGAAACGATGTCCGGGCGCTGGTGCTCCTGGGCGGGCCCTTGCTGTATTTCTTCGCGCTTCACCTGGTTTTCGTGAGCTCGATCCGCTACCGGATCCCGGGGATGGTGCCGGCGTTCGGCTTGGTCGCGGCGGGGTTGGTCCGGGGCGGGCGCGATTCGGGGTGAAGTGAGATCGAAGCCGGTGCATCCCATGCACCCGACGAGGAGCAGGCCCCATGCGACGCAGGACGCTCGTTCGAATCCGCAAGATCCTGGGCTGGGGGTTCCTCGTCGTCGCGTCGATCCTGGGCGGCTCTCTGTGGTTCGCGTATGCGTATATCACCGACAGCGACACCCTCGCCGGGATGATCCGGGACGAGACGCCGAAGTATCTGCCGAAGGCGCGGGTGATCGTCGATCGCGTGCAGCTCCGGCCCCTGGTGGGGGACGTCGAGCTCAAGGGCACGACGGTCTGGCAGACGATCGACGGCGAGGATTTCCGGGCGGTGTCGATCCCGTGGCTCCAGGTCCGCTCGGACTTCCGGTCGCTGATCTGGGGGACGCTCTCGACCCGGGAAATCATCGTGGCGCAGCCCCGCCTGAGGCTTCGGAGGCGGGCCGACGGGACGTGGAACCTCCAGGGGCTGCTGGCCGACCCGTGGCCGGCGACGAAGTTCCCCCGGCCGGTCGTGACGATCAGCAAGGGCGTGGTCGAGCTGGCCGACGGCGCCAAGGTCGAGCCGATCCTGCGGGACGTGTCCATCCGGGTCGAGCCCCAGGTCGATGGCTCGTACAAGTTCGAGGGGGACGCCCGGGGCGACCTGTTCGAGAAGGTGGCGCTGGCCGGGACGTTCCACCCCCGGACCGGCCGGGTGGTCATGACCAGCGGGGACATCACGTCCCTGGCGATCAACGACGCGATGAGGGGGCGCCTGCCGCCGTCGTGGCGGTCGGCGCTGGATGCCGCCGGGGTCGAGCGAGGCGAGGTGGACCTCTCCATCGGCCGGATCGAGCGCGACCCGGCCCTGGGCCCGGGCGTCCGGTACGACGTGGGCGTGACGCTTCGAGGGGGCGTCTGGAAGTGCGCGAAGCTGCCGTTCCCCCTGGCCGACGTCGGCGCCTCGGCCCGGATCACCAACGACCGGATCGCGATCGCCTCGGCCGAGGGGCACGACGGCAAGACCCTGGTGAGGCTCCGGCCGTCGTGGCTCTCGGGGTCCGACCCGGTCTCCGGGCCGATGGAGCTGAACCTCGACGCCCTCGGCCTGGAGCTGGACGAGAGGCTCCGCGGCAAGACGCCGGAGAAGCTCCTGGGCCTCTGGAACGACTTCTCCCCTCCGGGCCGAGCCAACCTCGGCCGGGTGGATGCCTCGGTCCGGATCGCCCGGCCGGCGACCGGGGCGCCCTGGTCTATGGCGCCTCGGTGACGGTCCAGGACGTGGCGATCCTCTACCGCCACTTCCCCTATCCCCTGGAGCACATCCGGGGGACGCTCGCCTGGTCCGGGCCCAGGGTGACGGTGGACCTGGAGACGGTCGTCGGCGGCAAGCCCCTGACGGCCCGGGGCACGATCCGCAACCCGGGCCGCGAGGCCGTGGTCGACCTGACGTTCACCGCCGGGCTCATGCCGGTGGACGACGTCCTCTTCGGCGCGTTGATGCCGGACGTGAGGAAGGTGGTCCAGGACTTCCGGCCCGAGGGGAGCGTCCACGGCACCGCGACCCTCCACCGCGACCCTCCGCCCCCCGGAGGGGACGCCAAGGGGATCGTCCAGGTCCACGCCGAGCTCGACCTGAACCCCGGATGCGCCCTGACCTGGGTCAGCCTGCCGTACCCCGTCCGCAACCTGACCGGGCACCTCAGCCTCCATCCCGAGAGCTGGGTCTTCACCGACATGAAGGGGGAGAACAACCGCGCGAGGATCTCCGCGAGCGGGCGGGTGGACCGCGCCCCGGGCGGCAAGCCGTCGGTGGACATCGCCCTGACCGCCGAGCACCTCCCGCTCGATCCCCAGCTCCGCGACGCCCTGCCCGGCGAATGGAAGCGGACCTGGGGCATCCTCCGGCCCACCGGCCAGGCCGCCGTGAACGCCCACATCGTCCTGAAGCCCGGCCAGAGAGACGACTACAAGTTCCAGATCCTGCCCGAGCCCGACACGAGGATCCACCTGCTGCTCACGCCCGCCCCCGGAACCGCCACCGCCGGCCGAGACGGCGTGATCGAACTGCCGCCGATGGAGGTCCAGGAAGGCGTGTTCTCGTTCGACAACGGCCTGGTGACGATGACCGACGTCGGCTTCACCTTCCACCAGGCCCCGGTCCGCTTCGGCTCGGGCTCGGTCCGCCTGGAAGACTCCGGCCGGTTCCGGCTCCACGCCGACGACCTGGAGGTCACCCGGCTGAGGCTGGATTCGGACTTGAGGAAGTCGATGCCGCCGGTCATGGCCGCCTTCGCCCGACGGCTCGACGACGGCAAGACGTTCGACGCCCGGGGCGACCTGGACATCTCCTGGTCGGGCCAGCCCGGGGCGCCGGCCGTCTGCGCGTGGGACCGGGCCCGGGTCGTCTTCGTCGATAACACGGTCTCCGCCGGCCTGCCGTTGGAGCACATCCAGGGCGAGGTCCGCGACGTCTCGGGATGGTCCGACGGCCGATCCCTGGTCGTGAACAAGGGCATCCTGGACCTGGCCAGCGTGAACCTCCTGGGCCAGCAGGTCACCCGCGTGAGCTCGCCCCTGAGCGTCGGGGACGGCCGGGCCGAGCTCAAGGACATCAAGGCCAGCCTCCTGGGCGGGACGATCTTCGGCCACGTGGGCGTGACTTTGGACGCCACCCCTCGGTACGACGTGTATCTGAATGTCGTCGGCGCGAGGCTGGAGGAGTACGCCCGGACCGTCCCCGGCCACCAGGAATACCGAGGCGAGGTCTTCGGCGAGGTGGGGTTCACCGGGCTGGGCCAGGACCTCAAGACGCTCAAGGGCCGGGGCAAGGCGGAGGTCGTCCGGGGCGACCTCGGCAAGCTGCCGATCCTGTTCCAGCTCGCGCAGCTGCTGAAGCTCAACGGCCGGGGGATGTTCGAGGGGGCGTCGGCGGCGTTCACGATCGAGAACGGCGAGGTGGACCTCGACCCGATCAAGATCAAGAGCAACGCCGTGAGCCTCCAGGGGCTCGGGCACGATCAGCCCTCTGGGGATGCTGGATATCCTGCTGGCCCCGGTCGTCGGCAAGGACGAGAAGTTCCACGTCCGGGGGATCTCGGACCTGGCGAGGATCCTCGGAGGGGAGCTCGTGGCCATCCACGTGACGGGACCGGCCACGTCCCCCCGACCCAGGCTCCAGCCCCTGCCCAAGGTCGTCCGGGGCGCCGGGCAGGTCGCCAAGAAGATGGGCGACCGGGGCGGCGACCGGCGGTGATCGCCGATTTCGGCCCCGGAAGAGGCCCAACTCGCGTGGCATGCCCACGAAGACGTGGGCATGTCTTCGGCCCGGCGACAAGATCGCGCCGGGCCGTGTCTTGCTGATCGGCAAACATGGGTCTCAAGTCGGACCGAAGACATGCCCACGGCTTCGTGGGCATGCCACCCGGGGAAACGATCCTTCGACCTCGTCCCCGTCGCGCTTGATGGTTCAATCCGCCGCCATCGCCCGGCCGATGAAGGCGAAGAGGGCGGGGTCCAGGCCGTTCTTCGCGGCCATGCCGGGCTCGTCCTGATAGGCCGTCTTCGCCGAGCGCTCGATCCCCGGGTCTCCGCCGGTGAACTCGGCCACCAGGCCCGACCATCGCCGGGCCAGCCCTCGGACCTTCTCGCTTCTCGGGTCGTCCCCGGCCTCCATCGCGGCGCGGACCTCCGCGATCAGGGCCGGCCATTCGGCCTCGACCTGCTTGATCCTCTCGGGGCCGATCGCCTCGGCCCGGGCCTTCAACTGGTCGAGTTGCTCGGCCGTGTAGGACTTCTCGATCATGGCGCTCTCCTCGATCAGGGACAGGACCGCGTCGGCGGAGGCCCCCTCCGCCGAATCCAGGGCCCGGGCGACCCGTTCCAGGCGCCCCGGAGTTTCCTCCGCGACTCGATCTCCTCGTCCAGCCTCGCGATTCGCAGGGCGACGGCCCGGACGAGCGAGAATTCGGGGTCGCGGAGGCATTCGCCGATCTCTTCCAGGGACAGCCCGATCCCCCGGAGCGTGACGACCTGCCCCAGCCTTCGGACGTCGCCCTCGGTGTAGAGCCGATGGCCCGCCCCGGTGCGGAACGACGGCGAGAGCAGGCCCACGGCGTCGTAATGGTGGAGCGCCCGGACCGAGAGGCCGGTCCTCCGGGCCAGGTCGCCCACCTTCCACGGCGGAGGCTTCATGAGGTCGTCTCCTCGCTCGGAGGGTCTCCGCTCCGGGAGAATCCCCCGGCCCTCGCCAGAAGGGTACGACCTGACGCCGCGTGAGGATCAAGGGGGAAGCCGGCCGTTTCGGAGAAAATCCCGGATTTTGGCGACGATGGCGGAGAAACCCCCTTGGGTCCGACCCCAATTCACCACGAAGCCACGAAGGGCACGGAGGAAGACACGAAGACAGGCGGAATTCACCGACTTCTTCGTGTCTTCCTCCGTGCCCTTCGTGGCTTCGTGGTGAATTTCCCGGGGTTTTCGACAGGGCCCGGCCGCGGCCTCGTCCGTCCCAGATCGCTCAGAACAACAGGAGGAGATACGCCCCGCTGAGTGCTCCGATGACGACCCAGGCGGCCCCGGTCAGGCGCCCGAGCCGATCGGTCCAGGTCGGCCGGGCCCGACAGGCGCCGCAGACCATCATGGTCGTCCACGCCCACACGACGCCCGAACCGACGAGGAAGCCGACGACGACCTGGGCCATCTCGTAATCCCCCTGGTTCGGATGCATGGGGTTCCAGCCCGTTTTTCCCATGCAGAGCCAGGTCGTCGCGATCGTCACGACGCAGCCCACGGTGGGCAGCAGGCACGCGAGGAAGCCGGGCGCCCGGCGGAGGCGCCGGGGCCGGGGCGGCTTGAGCTGGACCAGCAAGCACGCGGGCGTCCAGGCCGCGACGAACGGCGTCACGTAGAGCACGCACAATTCCGTGCTGATCTGGAGGGCCTCCCGGGGCGTCCATCCCCCCGGCGGATCGGATAACACGCCCCAGAGCCTCGCCGGGGTGACGCCCGGGTCGATGTACCGGACCAAACCCAACCCCGCGCCCACCCCCGCGATCAGGATCAGCCCGTCCGCGATGCCGAATCGGCGGCCGTCGCTCCTCACGCCCTCCGAATGTCCCGGCTCACCCATCGTCAAGTCCTCGGGGTTCGGGGAATCTTCGTCGGGAAAGCGCTCAGGAGGGCGGGACCGGCGAGGGCGAGGGCGAGGGGGCCGCGACGGGTTCGCGATTCGTCGCGAAATAGCGGGCCGCCCAGCCGCCGAGGGTCGCCCAGAGGAGGATTTCCAGGCACTGGCCGATCCGGCGAAAGTCCTCGGGGTTCACGGCCCTCGGGGGCGGGGTGCCCATCCCGCCGCCGGGGACGGCCGCGAGTCCGCCGAGGGGCAGGTTCCGCATCCCGCCGCCCATGCCTCCCATTCCCCCCATCCCGCCCATGCCGCCCATCAACGGCTGCTCGGCTTCGTCCTCCGGGGCATGGAGCCCGCTATACAGGGTCGTGAACAGATTCGGCGAGAGCATCGGCCCGTGACCGAACGGGTTGCTCAAGGGGCCATGAGTGCTCATCAGAACACATCCCCAGCCCAGCAGCGCGAACCCGACCCAGAAGACCCGCCGGCCCTTCCGGCCGAAGCCGATCCCCAAAAGCGACGCGATCAGGAGGAAGAAGGTGACCGAATAGACGGCCCCGGCCCAGCTCGGCGTCCCGTTGCGGATCGCCGCCAGGGCCAGGGCGACGACGAGCACGATCAGGATCGAGGACGCGATCGTCAGGCGAGGACGGGGCATGGCACGGCGTTCTCCAATCGTTCGACCCTGGCGTTTCTGAAAGGACGATCCGCAGGGGGGAGATTCCTCATGTCATCCTCGGCCTGGAAATCTCGCTCAGGAAGCGAGGGCGAGGACTTCCTCATTCTCGCGGATTTGGGCGTCGATCTCCCCGGGGTGCGACCGGGCGTAGGCCCATGCGTTGACGAGGTCCTCGGCCCGGAGGTCGGGATAGGCGCGGAGCAGCTCCGCCTCGGAGGTCCCGAGGCGGCGGCCCTGCTCCAGGACCCACACCGGCACCCGGGTCCCGGCGATCCGCGGCCCCTCCGCAGACGCCGGGCGTGGATTCGACGCCGGCCCCGTCGCCGACCTCCCGGGCGACTCGCCGGAGGAGCTGGGCCTTTTCCGCTCGGGACATCCGGCCGAGGAGCCGTTCGACATCGTCCAGAAGGCTCATCGCGCATCCTCCTCCCCGAAGATCGTACCGCCGGGCCGGGGTGCGGTCTATCGTTTCGTCCCGGGGCCGAGGATCGTCTCATGCCTGCTTGCCCCGGCCCCTCGGATCGTCTACGATCGCGGGAGTCCGGGCGTGGAGCCTCGGACCGTGACGCCGGGGGAGGCTCCGAGCATGGCCACCGTCGAGACCAGACCGGCCGGGGCCCGGCGCCGCTCGTCCCTCCGATCGATCCGGCGGAACTGGCCCGGCGCAACGCGGCCCTGATCGCGGCGCTCGACGCCTGGGAACTCCAGGGGGACGAGCGGGAGCAGAAGGAGACGATGGACGTCCTCCGACAGGCCCTCGGCCCCGGTCGGACACTCTCCAGCCGGAGCCAGTTCCCTTGATCGCCGACCTCTTCCTGCTCGACAGCGGCCCGGTCGGCCTGATCACCAATCCCAGGGAATCCCCCTTCGCAGCGGCGTGCAAGGGCTGGTTCCGTTCGGCGCTCGCCGCCGGCTCCCGGGTCATGGTCCCCGAAGTGGTGGATGACGAAGTGAGACGCGAGTTGATCCGGGCCGGCAAGACGAAGGGCATCGGCCGCCTCGATACCCTGGTGAAGGCCGCGGGGGCCCTGCCCGTCGATGCCCGCGTCTGGCGGAAGGCGGCGGAGCTCTGGGCCGAGGCCCGGAATTCCGGCCGACCGACCGCCACGGATGCGGCCCTGGACGGCGACGTGATCCTCGCGGCGACCGCCCTCATCGCGGCCGAGGGCGGGGCGAAAGTCGTCGTGGTCACCGGCAACGTCGGGCACCTCGACCGCTTCGTCGATGCCCGCGACTGGAGGACCCTGGGATAAGCCGATCGTCGCCGGTCCCGACAGGTGATCGGACCTTTCTCGCGTTTCGAACCCCAATCCCCCTCCCGGGACGCAATCCTCTCCTCCCAGCGCCCCTCCTCCGACCCCCTTCGCCTCGTCTCGGAGCGCCTCGACGGTGAGCATTCACGTGGATTCCTCGCCCCGGGCCCCGGTCTCTCGGGGCTATCGCTGGGCCTCGGCCGGCGACGTCAACGCCTTCTTCGGTTTGATGCTGGACAACGTGGGCGACATGATCCTGATGGCCGGATTGCTCGTCGGCCTCTATGGGTTCCCCCGCGAGTTCGTCCTCACGAAGATGATCCCGGGGACGGCCGTCGGCGTGATGGTCGGCGACCTGATCTATACGTTCATGGCCTTCCGCCTGGCCAGGCGGACCGGCCGGGACGTCACCGCCATGCCGTTGGGGCTGGACACGCCGAGCACGTTTGGCGCCGTCTTCCTGATCCTCGGCCCGGCGTTCGGCCACGCGACCGCCGCCCAGGCCGACGGCGGGCTCGGCCTCGCCCCGGAGGCGGCGGCCCGTCATGCGTGGTTCCTCGGGATCGCCATGATCTTTGCCTCGGGCGTGTTCAAGCTCCTCTGCGCGTTCGTCAGCGGGTGGGTCCGCCGCGCGGTGCCGACGGCCGGCTTGCTCGGGTCCCTGGTGTCGATCGCCCTGGTGATCATCAGCTTCCTGCCTCTTCTCGACGTGGCGAGCCTCCCCGTGGCGGGCTTCGCGGCCCTGGCGGTGATCCTGGCGACGCTGACCGCCGGCTGGGAGATGCCGAAGAAGATCCCCGGGGCCCTGGCCGCCGTGGCGGTCGGCTGCGCGGCTTTGGGTCTCATGAATGGCGTCCACTGGCTCCTGAATCACTTCGCCGGGGCCCACCTGCCGATCGTCTGGTCCGAGTTCGCCCGGCCGAAGCTGGCCCTTCGGGCGTCGTTGCCGGTGCCGGTCCGGGAGTGGTGGGAGTGGTTCCGCGTTCATGGGTCGGAGGCCGTGAGCTACCTGCCCGTGGCCATCCCCCTGGCCCTGGCGACGGTCGTCGGCGGGATCGACTGCGCCGAGAGCGCCGCCAGGGCCGGGGACGACTACCCCACCGGCCCGATCATCGCCGCCGAGGGCTTCGCCACGATCGTCGGAGGGGTCTTTGGCGGGGTGATCCAGTCCACGCCTTACATCGGCCATCCCGCCTACAAACAGATGGGTGCGCGTGCCGGATACACGTTGGCCACGGCGTTGTTCATCGGCGGGGCGGGGGTGTTCGGCTATTTCGAGTGGATCTTCTTCCTGATGCCCAAGGCGGTGGTCTTCCCGATCCTGATCTTCGTCGGCCTGGAAATCACGGCGCAATCGTTCCGGGCGACGCCCCGGAAGCACTTCCCGGCGCTGGCCCTGGCGTGCGTCCCGGCCCTGGCGTACCTGGCCCGGGTGAACCTCGATCAACTGCTGGTGCCGACCCCGGCGGGTTTCGCGTCGCTGAGGCCGGGGCCGGCGCACTGGGTGGAGACCGTCACGATCCTGGCCGGCGGGTTCATCGTGACGAGCCTGTTGTGGGGGACGGCCCTGGCGAAGCTGATCGACGGCAAGATGAAAGCGGCGGCCGGGACGTTCCTGCTCGGCTCGGCGTTCGCCCTGTTCGGGATCATCCACTCGCCGCTGCCCTCCGGGCCGATCCAGTGGCCCTGGGTCGTCATGAGGGAGGTCAGGAAGGAGAACCGAGCGGAGGCCGCGGCCTCGCAGACCCCCTACCACTGGGCCGCCGCGTATGCCCTGGTCGCCGGCGCCCTGCTCTTGATCGGAAAGACCGGCACGCCCCCCGCGCCCTCGCACGCGGAGGAACCCCACGCGGTGTGAGGGCGGCTCCGCCCGCCCGCGAGACGGCGTTGTGGGGCCGAGGGCGGTGGGGTTAGCATGAGGGGCGAGGGGGTCGGGACGGTTGGCCCCGCTTCCCCTCGCCGGAGCCCGTCGCCGATGCCGCCTCTCTCGCGAATTCGCCTCCTCTTGCTCGTCGCCGGAGGGCTGATCGCCTCCGGGTGCTCCCCCTCGGGCCCGGCCTCGCCTCCGTCGGCGGCCCCCCCCGGCCCGGGGCCGTCGTCGTCGGCGCCTCCGCCGACGGCCGGGCCCGTCGCCGAGGCGCAGAAGGCCATCCAGGCGGGCCACCCGGATCAGGCCGTGACGCTTTTGGAAGCGGTCTTGAAGGACCATCCCGAGGATCGCGCGGCCCTGGCCCTCCTCGGCCTGGCCACCCAGCGCCAGGCGGCGAAGCTCGTCCAGGCCGGGGACGCCCCGGGGGCCTCGGCGGCCTTCGCCCGGTCGGCCGAGGTCATGAAGACCCTCCGGGAACGCCACGCCCCGCTGAACCCCGCCGAATCTCAGATCCTCGCCCAGTCCCTGTACAACCTCGCCTGCACCCTGGCCCTGGCCGGCAAGCCCGACCTCGCCATGACCGAGCTCCGCGCGGCCCTTGATGCCGGGTTCCGGGAAATCCCGATTCTCGATGGCGATAAGGACCTCGACTCGCTCCGCGATCGACCCGATTTCCTCGCCTTGAGGAAGTCGCTGGACGTCCAGGGGATCGCCCGCCTCCTCGCCGCCAACCGGCCGTTCCCGTTCTCGTTCGACCTGATCGACGTCGAGGGCAAGCCGCTCTCCCTGGCGGACCTGAAGGGCAAGGTGGTGGTCGTCGATTTCTGGGGGACGTGGTGCCCGCCCTGCCGCCGCGAAATCCCCCACCTCGTCGCGATCGCCAACAAGTACCGAGACCGCGGGCTCGAAATCGTCGGGATCGCCGACGAGAAGGTGCCCGAGGCGCAGAGGACCGCAAAGGTCGTCGCCTTCGCGAAGGAGGAAAAGATCCCCTACCGCCTCGTCCTCGGCAACGACAAGACCCGCGAGCAGGTCCCCGAATGGCAAGGCTGGCCGACCACCCTGTTCCTCGACCGCAAGGGGGAAGTCCGCGCCCGGATCTCCGGCTTCGGCGACGGAGACGAGGTTTTGATCGAGGAACTGGTCAAGACCTTGCTGGACGAGGGCACAAAATCGTGAGCACCGCCTCGGCCGAGCCCGACGCCCGGACGATCGCCGACCTGCTCGCCGACCTCGGCGACGTCCCGGCGAGCCGGGTCCGCCTCCGTCCCTGGCCCGGGACCGCCACCGGGCAGGGCCAGGAGGTCTTCGGGGGTGAGGGCGGGCGTGGCCTCGGCGTTCATGACTCGGCCTCCGCGGTCCGGGCGTCTCGATGAGTCGGTGACTTCGGGTTCGATTCTATCCGAATCCTGCCGACCGATCACGACCGGGGGGCCCTCTTGCCGGGGACCGACGCGCCCCAGCCGAGCTTGTCGCGGAGGGTCCGGTAGAACGTGTGGCCGGGCAGGCGGATCATCGGGAACGGCCGAGGGCCTCGGCGGATCGTCACCCGGTCGTCGCGCTCCATCGGGATCTGCACCTGGCCGTCGATCACCAGATAGGTCGAATCGTCGGGATTCGGCGAGTCGAGCTCCAGGGCCTTGTGGGTGCTCTCCACCAGGGGCCTCTGCGTCAGGGTGTGCGGGCAGATCGGCGTGACGACGAACATGTGAGCATCGGGGGGGAGGATCGGCCCGCCGGCCGAGAGGCTGTGCGCCGTCGATCCCACGGGGGTGGCGACGATCAGGCCGTCTCCGCGATAGGTCATCACGCATTCGCCGTCGATCGACAGGCCGATCTCCAGCAGGTGGAACGACGGGGCGGCCCTCAGGACGACGTCATTCAGGGCGCGGAAGTGCCGGGCCCGGCCGTTCCGGCCGATCAGGGTGGCGTCGATCGTCATGAGGTTATCGACGGTGAACCGGCGGGCGGCCAGGTCGGCGAGCCTCTCGATCAGGCCGTCGGTGTCGAGGTCGGCGAGGAAGCCGAGCCAGCCGAGGTTCACGCCGAGGACCGGGATCGGCCGGTCCCCCATCCTCCGGGCGGTGTGGAGGACCGTGCCGTCTCCGCCGAGGACAAACGCGATGTCGGCGGCGAGGCCGGAGAGGTCGCTCTCGGCGCCGAGGTCGATGTCCGTGACGCGGAGGCCCGGATGCTCGTTCATGGCCATGGCGATCCGGTCGGCGGCGGCCGGGACGTTCGTCTTGGTCCCGTTGCCGAGGATGGCGACGGCCAGCGAGTGGGGCGAGGAGGCATCGGACGGCGTGGTCATGGGGCGTCCTGACCGTCGGGCGCGAGGAGTCGGCTCGTCGGCGAGCCTACGAGGGCCGCGCCCCCTCCGTCAACGGCGTGCCCCTGGGGTCGGAGGGAATCCCCCGTCCGCCTCGCCTTGTCGAACCGGGGGATCTCGGGTAAGTTCCGGCGAGGTTTCCCCTCGATGGATCGAGGGGCCCGGCCGCCTTGAAGAAGGATTCGGGCGGCGGGGCGAGAGGCCGGGCGGCGAGGGTCAGGAGGACGCGATGCCCGAGGCATCGACCGCGACATCATCATCCGTCGAGACGCGTCCGAGGCTCGGGGGCCGCGGGCCCGAGGTCGTCCTGGCGCTCCTGGCGGCCCTCGTCTTCGTCTCCAGCCTCGGCTCGGCCGACCTCTGGGGCAAGCGCGAGCAGAGGGCCTCGGCCGAGGCTTTGGACACCGTCGAGAACAACAACTGGCTGATCGCCTACATCCAGTGCCGCAAGAGGCTGGAGAAGCCCCCCCTGCCCCGATGGACCATCGCCTCGTTGATGGCCGTCTCCGGCCGGAGCGACGAGTGGGTCGTCCGTCTGCCCAGCGCCCTGTCGGCCCTGGGGATGGTGGGGCTGGTGTACGGGCTGGGCCGCCGCCTGGGAGGCCGGCCCGCCGGGCTGGCCTCGGGCCTGGCCATGACGTCGTTGATCTACTTCATCGTCGAGACCCGCCAGGCCGGCAACGACGGCCCCCTGGCGTTCTTCACGACCCTGGCGATCTATGCCGGGTTCCGCCGCCTCCACGGGGGACCCGCCGACTCGCCCTATGAGCCCCCGGCCGATCGTCCGGGGTCGAAGGGCTGGGCCGTGGCGATGTTCGGGGCGTTGGGCCTGGGCTTCCTGAGCAAGGGGCCGGTGGTCCTGATCCTCTGGGCCGTGGCCGTGATCCCGTACCTGATCACGGCCGGGAGGCTGAAGGCCGGATCTCGGGCCCTGTTCAGCGGCTGGGGATTGCTCGCGTTCGTCCTCCTGGCGATGAGCTGGCCGGTGGCCGTCTTGCTGAATGATCCCAAGGCCCTGGAGATCTGGAAGCTGGAGATGGGCCAGAAGGCCGGGACGGCCGGGATCAAGCACCATCGCGAGCGATTGCTCGCCCTGGAATGGCCGATGATGACCGCCCCCTGGACCTTGCTCGCCACCTGGGCGGCCGTCATGCCGTTTTTGGGCCGGGCGAAGGGGATGAGGGCGCGTCTGTGGCTGCCGTGGTCGTGGGCCGTGGGCAACCTCGCCATGTTCTGCCTGTGGAGCGTGGCGAAGCCGAATTATTTCCTGCCGTGCCTGCCGGGCGTGGCCCTGCTGATCGGCCTGGACTGGGTCCGCCTGACCCGCGCCGCCCGCCAGGCGAAGGGCGGGGCGGCGAGCCGGGCGTTCTTGAGGGTCCACTGGATCGGCCTGGCCGTGGTGGCCGTGGCCGGTCCGGTCGTGGCGTCGAAGAAGCTCGGGCCGAGGCCCTGGCGCCGGCCCTGCTCGCCTCGGCGGCCCTGCTCTCGGGCGTGATCCTGAGCTATCGGGCCTGGAGACGGGGCGGAGACGCCGGGGCCCTGGCGCCGATCGTCGCCGGGGTCGCCGCGGCCATCGCCGTGGGCTACGGATTCATCCTCCCGGCCTTCAACTCCACCCACAGCCACCGCGTCCTGGCCCAGAGGATCGACCGCACCCTCCCGGCCGACGCCAAAACCGTCATGTTCTTCCGCGAGCTGGACGAAGGGCTCTGGTTCTATCTCCGAGACCGCACTTTGGCCCCCGTCCCCGGCAGCCAGCCGGCGTATAACAAGGACATCGACCTTGTGGACGCCTTCAAGAACAACACCCTGATCTGGGACGCCCCGACCCGGATCGCCCGCGAGCGGCAGATCCTGGTAGACTGGATGAAGGCGGCCGACCACGCCTCCCCCTACGTCCTCGTCCGGGCGAAGGTGTACGACCTGTTCCAGCCCGGCCTGGACGAGTGGGCCGAGCCGGTCTTCCGCGAGCAGGGGCTGGGGAGGAACGAGGTCATCCTCCTCCGGGTCCGCGAATCGGGGAAGGTCGCCGCGAAGGCCGCGCCGGAGACTCGCTGAGATGCCCACCGTCATCCTCGAAGGCCCGACCTACGAGCAGTCCGAGGACCCGGACCCGGACTTCCTCCGCCGGATCGTCGTCGAACTGCCCGACGACTACTGGGGCCGGGGCTACGGCGGGGCGATCCTCACCTTCACCGGCAAGGTCGCCGAGAACCAGATGATCGTCCAGCCGAATGAGGAATTCGGCATCTATCTGAAGGTCTTCGGCGAGGGATTCGACTGGCTCTCGCTGGCCGATCGCTCACGGCTGGGCGAGATCACCACCTGCTGCCACGACTGGGAAGCCTCCGTCGGCCTGTTCCTGCCTCCGGAGGCCGCCTGGACGGCCATCGAGGCATTCTGCCGGACCGGCGAGCGCTCCCCGGCCGTGGAATGGGTGAAGTCCACCGACATGCCGGCGGAAAGCAACTGGTAGGGCGCGGCTCCGCCGAACCGATCCCGCCCGGATTCACCACGAAGCCACGAAGGGCACGGAGGCAGACACGAAGAGGAGGGCTATCCCCTGCCTTCTTCTTGGTGTCCGCCTCCGTGCCCTTCGTGGCTTCGTGGCGAATCGCCCGAGGCCGGCAGCCGCGCCTGGTCGCCCTCCTCCCGGCCCGGTCCGGCCAGGGGCACCAGCGCGAGCATCATCAGGGCCGTCGGCAGGCTCGCGGCGATCGGCAGGCTCGGGCCCAGGGCGTCGCAGAGCGAGAGGATGGTCGTCGGCATCAGGAGGAGGACGGGCAACGTGCCGACCATCGCCGCGACCCGTCCCGCCGGGCGGTCCGGCCCCGCGAGCCCGCCGATCCCCATCGCCCCGAACCCGAACAGCGACGGCCAGACGCCCAGGTAACTCCCCCCGGGCAGGAGGAGGGCCGTCGCCACCGCCAGGAGGAGCCACCAGAGCAGGCCTCCGAACGCCAGGTTCGCGGGACGGACCCACCGCCTCGCCAGGATCAGGAACATCCCGGCCACGACCCCCGCCGCGACCGCCAGCCCCAGGGCCCGGGGCGGCCCTTCGCCGCGAGACTTCAACGGCGGCAGCAGGTAGGTCGACGAGGCCCAGCCGATCGCCATCGCCAGGCCCATCGCCGAAAGCCCCGCCACGGCCCCCGAAATCAGCCCCGGGGCCGTCAAGCCGGACCTCTTCAATCCCAGCCAGCCCACCGCGCCGGCCAGGACCACCGCCGCGACCGCCAGGGGGACCACCCACGAACCCGGATACACGACGAGATGGCCCCCCGCCACCGCGAAATAGACCGCGTCGGGCTCCCTCGGCACGTCCTCCAGGTCGAGCGACCCGAACCGCCGGGTCAACTCCAGGGCGTAATCGCCGTGGTGCTGGAGGCTCCCGCGATCGAGGTTCCCGGGCGAGTCGCTCGGCTGGTGGTAATTCTCGACGCCCCCGACGAACGCGAAATTCAGGCCCGGCAGGCCCACGGCCTTGAAGTGGGTCAGGTCCGTGTTGTTGGGCATCATCTTGTAGACGGCGTAGGTCAGGCTCGTGGCGATCGGCCGGTCGGCCGCCGAGGCGAACTGGCGGATCAGCCAGCCGTTCCGGTCGCTGGTCTCGAACATGAACGACGGCCCGCGATCCCCCCGGGCCTCGAAGTTCAGGACCACCCCCACGCGGTCGGTCCACGCCCGATCCTCGCAAAAGGCGCGGGAGCCGCCGAGGTCCACCTCCTCGCGATCGGTGATCAGGGCGATCACGTCGCGATCGATCGGGCCGCCGGCCTTCAGGGCGCGGAGGGCCTCCAAAATCGCCGCGACCCCGGCCGCGTCATCCCCCGCGCCCGGGCCCTCCTTGACCGAATCGTAATGAGCCGCGAGCAGGACCGCTTTCTTCCCCGGGGGGCCGGTCCCGCGGAGGACGCCCAGGATGTTCTTGACCCCCCGATCGGCACGTTCCTGGACCGTCGGCGCCATCCCCAGCCGATCGAGCTCGTCCAGGAGATATCTTCGGACCTTCGCCGCCGCCTCCGACCCCGACGGATGGGCCTCCGAGGCGATCTGGCGGACCGTCTCCATCGCCCGATCGGCCGAGGCGCGATCGGCCGGGGCGTCCGGGCCCCGAGGAGCCGGCGGCCTCTGCTCGACGACCGCCACGCCTCCGACGAGCAGGGCCCAGCCGAAGGAGATCGCGAGCCACATCCGGGAAGACCGTCGCGAAGCGACCATCCGACGAGTCCCTCCGAATCCCCCACGACCTTGAGGCGTGGGCGCGGAACGCCATGATCCAGGAACGGCCGGAGGACCGCAAGCGCCCGGACCTCGTCGTCGGGTCCGAAAATGGCGAGGGCCCGGGCCCGGAGGCTAGGCGGGGGCCTCGGGCCTCTGTTATCCTTCTTGCCCCGAAGTCGTGGCGATTTCGGGCCCGCCAACCCGCGCTTCCCCGTCCCGCTTGCTCGGAAAGGCGGCCCGCCGTGACGCCGACCTCGCTGAACAAGGCGACGAGCAGCCTCCTGGCCACCGCCTGCGCGGCCGGTCCCGACCTCGGCGCCTCGGCCGTCCTGCTCCTGCCCGAGGGCCCGATGGACTGGGAGGCCGTCAAGGAAGCCGCCGGGGAGGTCCGCCTGCTCGTCGCCACGCCCTCGGACAAGGCCCGGGCCGCCGCCGTCTCCGCCGGGTTGATCGGCCTGGAGGTCGAGCCCACCGACGCCTCGATCGCCGAGAGGATCACCCTGGCGTTGATCCAGGCCGTCGCCGACGACCATCTGAAGGCGGGGGCGCGGGTCGTCGTGGTCTACTCCGGCTTCGAGGCCGAGACGCTCGACTCGATCACCGTCGTCCGCCTGGGCGAGCACCTCGAACGCCTGACCTCGCGAGACCTCCGCGCCCTGGAGACCAGCGTCCCGTTCGAGACGCTCAAGGCCGTCGTCGACATCGCCGTGGAGATCGGCCGGGAGGGCCGCGAGGGCAAGGCCGTCGGCACCATGATCGTCGTCGGAGACGCCCGGGACGTCCTCGCCCGGTCCCGAACCCTGGGCTTCGACCCGTTCAAGGGATACCCCCGGAAAGTCCGCAACTTGCGCGATTTGCGCGTCCGCGAGGCGATCAAGGAGATCGCGCAGCTCGACGGCGCGTTCGTCGTCTCGCGAGACGGGACGGTCGAGGCGGCCTGCCAGATCCTCGACGCCCCGACCACCGGCCTGACCCTGCCCAAGGGCCTGGGCACCCGCCACTGGACGGCCGCCGCGATCACCAACATCACCTCGGCCCTGGCCGTCGTCGTCAGCCAGTCCACCGGCGCCGTCCGCCTCTTCCAAAGCGGCGAGATCGTCCTGAGGATCGCCCCGATGAGGCACGCCCGGGCGATGAAATGGATCGAAGAAGAAGTCGAGCACGCGCCGATGTAAACGTGGGCGAAGGCCGCCGAGACTCTTCCGGAGAAAACCCGGGAGATTCACCACCAAGCCACCAGGAGCACGAAGGAAGACACAAAGGCGACGGGAATCCACCGGCTTCTTCGTGTCTTCCTTCGTGCTCCTGGTGGCTTGGTGGTGAATCTCCCGGGTCGGACTCCGAGGATCTCTGTAGAAAACCCCGTTGAGAATGAGGAAACGAGTAGGTCCGACTTCAGTCGGGCCTACAAAACAAGACCTTTTTGTAGGCCCGACTGAAGTCGGACCTACTCGTTTCCTCTCCATCCCCGGGTTTTCTACAGAGGAACTCCGAGGGGTTTTCGGCGAAACCGCTCGCGATCACTTCTCCTCGGCCAGCCAGCTCTTGGCCGTCCGGTAGGAGGAGGAGGCGTAGTACTTCGTCACGATTTCGCGGGCCCTGGCGAACCCGTCGGGCCGCCGGCCCTGGTTGAAGGCGGCGAGGGCCTCGTTGATGAGCTTCTGGGCCGGGGCGTCCTGCTCCTTGCGGAGCTTGCCGAAGGCCGCCATCAGGCCCTTCGCGGCGTCGGCGCCTCCGTAGTCGCTGCGGAACGCGAGGAACTCGTCGATCCAGGAGCCGTCGGCGTTCTTCTCGACCTTCGCCAGCAGCGCCCTGGCCTTCGGGGCGGCCTCGGCGTCGATCTTCCCGGCGATCGCGTCAGCCTTGGCCTTCTCGGCCGGGCCGAGCTTCAAAGACCGGGCGCGATCCAGGGCGGCGATCGCGTCTCGCGGCCTCTTCTCCTTCAGGCTCGATTCGGCGAAGGCCAGGAGCTTCGCCGGGTCCTCGCTCGTCAGGGCCTCCAGCCAGAGGATTGCCGAATCCACCGGCAGGAGCGCGAACATGTGCCCTGATCGATCATTCGTGAACAGCCGCAACGCCGGCCATCCGGCGTCGTCGAACGACTTGTCGGCGTCGTCGCTCATCGAGAACGACACGACCGGGTCGTTCTTGGCGTGGACGATCGCCAACGGGACGCGCCTCTGGGCCTCCTTCAACGCCTCGTCGGCGAACACCGAGGGCTCGGCCTGCATGATCAGCCCGCAGGAGATCGGGAACGCCCCGGCGATCGCCTCGGGCGAATTCATGAGGAGGCTGTACGTCAGGAACCCGCCCTGAGAATGCCCTCCGACGAAGTACGACTTGATCGGATACGCCTTCTTGAGTTCGTTCATCGCTTCCAGGACCAGCGCCGGGCTCTCGCGGTCGGTCCCGGGGAAGCCCCGGTAGGTGCTCTTCCCCATGAAGTTCACGTAGGTGTAATTGAACGCCGTGGCGTCCTTCGCGATGTTCGAGGCGGACTCGCCGTTGATCCCCAGGAGGATGTATCGCCTGGCGATCTCGGGCCAGGCCTGGGCGATCGTGTTCACGTAGGCCAGCCCGTTCATGTTCGAGCCGTGGAGGATCACGATCGCCGGCCATTTCCTGCCGTCGCCGGGCCTGTAGCCCTCGGGGGCGCGGACGGTGTAGGTCAGGAGGTTGGAGGTCGAGCCGTCCACGAGCTTGCCGGCGACCGGGGGGGCGAGCCTGGCGTATTCGGGGGCCTTGCGGCCCTTCCAGGGGGACCACGAGCCGGGGCCGTCGGGGCCGCTGGCCCCGGAGATCGCCTCGCCGGACTTGTCCAGGTCGAACCAGCCGGGGCCGGGCCGGGCGGTCAGGTAGCGGAAATCCAGGTGCCGGCCCTTCGCCGTGCCCTCGATCCCGGTCGTCCCCCGGATCGCGTACCGGCCCTTGACCTTGTCGCCGTCCTGGGAGAGCTCCATCAGGCCGTTGTCCGTGAGCCAGAGGCCGGAGAAATCGGCGAGCTTGCCCTCGGAGGCCGCCGGGTCGGGCCTCCAGCCGTTCCAGAACCCCCGACGCCCCCCCCGGATCTGGAACGTCCCGCCGTAGGACGCGCCCGAGGGGTCGAGGGTGAAGGTGGCGTCCCCCTTCACCTGCCCCTCGTCGTATTCCATCTTGAGCACATTGTCGGTGACTTTCCCCTTGATGGGGAACTGGCCGTTCACGCCGAACGAGCCGGTCACGGCGTCGCCGTCCTGCTTCAGCGAGACGGTCCCGAACGTGGTCTTCCACGACCCGGCGAACGAGGCGGGCTGGGAGGCCTGGGCCGGGCCCGCGGCGATCGTCAGGAGGAGGGCGAGGGACGGAGTCATCGGGAAATCCCTGCATGAACCCATGATCGCCCCGCCCCGAGGGCGAGGTCGGTCATGCAGGGTAATCGGGCGGCCGTGGGGCCCGCAAACGAATTCCTTCGCCGATCGCGAATCAGGCCCGGGGGCGGCCGATTCGCCTCCTGGTCGCGGCGGCCGCGGCGATCAGGGCGAAGACCGCGACCGAGGCGGGCTCGGGGACCGTGGATGCCACGACCGGCGGAGGCGTCGAGGGGCCGGGGTCGGTCGAGGGGCTCGGGTCGATCGTCGGCACGCCCAGGCCGGTCGGCGACAGCAGGACCTCGTGGATCAAATAACTCGGATCGCTGGCGAACCGGCCATACGCCGCGATCTGCCCCGAGGCGTTGATGCCGGTGGCCGAGACCAGGGTGAATCCGGGGATCGGCGCGATCAGGGAGTTCAGGTCGGCGAGGCCCTTGCCGTCGGAGAGGAAGGCGTGGAACGAGCCGGAGGCCGTCTGCCCCTCGCCGACGATCGTCCCCTGGTCGTTGATGGCGAAGGCGGAGGTCTCGGCCCCTCCGAAGGAGCCGAGATCGACCATCCGGCCCGAGGAATCGGTGGCGTAGGCGTGGACGGAGCCGGTCGAGACCGGGCCGGACTGCGCCGACGACCCGCCCGGCGTCGTTGACGCCCCAGGCCGCGCTGAAGGCCGTCCCGGGGCCGAGGTCCAGCGTCCCGACGGCCGAGGCCGTTCCGCCCGAGGCGACGAACCCGGCCCAGGGAGCGTAGGGGGTCGAATCGGCGAAGGCGGTCCCGACGACGTAAGAGCCGTTGGGCGACGAGAATCCGGGGGTCCCGGACAGCGGCCTCATCCCCGCCGGCAGCGGCCCGGAATAGGCCGGAGGGGCCCCGAGCCGTCGTCGGTGATCGTGCCCGAGGCGTCGATCCGCAGGAAGTCCTGGCCAAACAGGTTGGCGGTCTCGGCCTGGTTGCTGCCGACGGTCCTCACGTCGGTCACCGAATAGCTCGGCGAGGGCATGGCGTCGGCCGAGGCCCGGCCCGCGATCGAGGCGACGAGCAAGACGGCCGGGACCAGCGAACGGAGACGACGGCGAAGGCGGCTCATGGGGCGATCCCTCCGTGGATCTCGGTCCAGACACGTCATCCTGCAATCATGGGAGCCGCCCGAGGATAGCCGGACCGCGCCGGCCCGTCAATCGCTCCATCCTCCGAGATCAGGGCCGTTTCCTCCTCGGCCGATGGGTCCTGGCCTAAGAATTCGCTCGCTCGATCGTCGGAGGGGAGAATCTCTCCGGCGAAACCGATCCTCCCACGACTCGTCACCGAAGGAGCGTCCCCATGATGCCCGTCCTCTTCGTCCGGCTCCTGGGCTGCGTCTGGCCCCTGATCCCGGTCCTCCTGGCGCTCCTGATGGGTGCGACGGCCGAGGGCGAGGCGGTCCGAATCCTCGGGAAGGTCGTCGATGACGCCACCGGCAAGCCGATCCCGCAGTTCGTCGAGCAGGGCGGCCGGGTCGATCCGAAGGACCCCACGAAGGTCCAGTGGGGGTTCAGCGAAGGCCGGACCGAGGGCCCGAACGCCGATGGGATCTTCCGCGACGCGATCGACTGGGCCGGAGGAAGCCGGCTCCGCATCCTGGCCGACGGCTACCTCCCGCAACCCGTCCTGACCGAGGCCCCCACGCCCGGCGTCACCGAGATGGACGTGACGGTTCGCCTGAAGAGGGGCCGCGAGGTCGTCGGCAAGGTCCTGGACGGACAGGGCAAGCCGGTCGCGAAGACCTCGGTCTTCCTCGTCGGCAACCGCCCGGTGAACCTGACCGGAGGCCGGGCGGTCCGCGGGTTCGTCGGCGGAGACGACCCGACCGTCACCAAGACCGCCACCGACGCCGACGGTGCGTTCACCCTGACCGGCCTCGGCGACGACGAAACCTGGCGAGTGGCGGTCTCCGGCCCGACGATCGACCTCTGGGTCGTCCCCGCGCCGAAGGACCATCGCCCGATGGAGGTCCGCCTCCCTCAGGCCGGCCGATTGACCATCAAGCTGGACATCCCCGGAGGAGGGCCCGAGGATCGGTTCTTGCTCCAGATGAAGACCTATGAAATGCCCGGCTGGGAACAGATCGACAACCTCCGCGAGCCGTCGGCAAAGAACCCGGGCGAGGTCACCCTGGACGCCGTGGCGCCCGGGTCCTACGAGCTGACTCGCCAGAAGTTCCAGAAAGCCAACGGCAACACCTACAACCGCCTCTGCGACCGCCGGACGGTCGAGGTGAAAGCGGGCGAGACGGCCGTCTCGAGTTTCGTCCGGGACCGGGGAGCCATCGTCGAGGGGACAATCGAGGGGTTCGACCCGGCGAACGCGCCCGGGACGCTGGTCACGGTCAAGGACGGCCAGGCCACCGGCAAGCCGTTCGCCATCCGCGAGATGAGCCTGCCGACCTTCGACTTCCTCACCGTCAAGGCCGACGGCCATTTTTCGACCGAACGCCTGATGCCGGGCGAGTATACGATCGTGGTCGAGGTGTTCATCCCGAAGCCCCGGGACGGCGCGTTCCGCTCCGGGATCGACGCGCCCGACTTCTTTGGCTCGGCGAAGGTGACCGTCCCGGCCCAGGGCAAGCCCGGGCCGGTCGCGATCCGGCTGAAAGGCCGGTCGAATCCCTGAAACGGGCCCTACCTACAGGGCCAGGTCGTGCTGGATTCGGCTCAGGATGACCTGTTCGAGCTTGTTGTCCCGGCCCCGGGGGGTCCACTGGATCGGCAGGGGGACCGGCCCGACGACTTCCCGGGTCCGGTTGATCGGGAACGGGCTGTTGAAGACGGCCCGGGCGCCGAGCTGGCCATAGGGCTTGGCCAGGTCCTCGATCTGCTTGTAGACCTCGACCTTCACGGCGATCCCCCCGCCGGGATTCGGCTTGATCGAGACCTGGGCGAACCGGCGGATCGTCTGCAAGGTCGATTCGAAGCGTTCCTCGAAATCGACGGAGTCCCCCGCCCAGGGCTCGAAGATCGTCGAGCCGACCAGGGGCTGGGTGACGATCGTCCCGGCCAGCCGGTCTTCCGAGGCGATCGGGAAATACTCGTCGAGGACCACGACGACCTCGTTCCAGACGACCTCGCGATCGGCGATCGGCACGACCAGGGGGTTGGGCGCGATCGTCCGGCTCGCGAACGGCAGGGGCGGGATGACGACCGTGGGCATCGAGGGCCTGGGGATCGTCGCGGGGAGCATCGAGCAGCCCGGGGCGGGCCCGAGGACGGCCAGGGCCGCCAGCCCGGAGCCGATCGTCCTGATCCTCATGGCGGGCCCTCGCTCCCTCGCTCGGGGTCTTCCGGAATCGCACTCGACGGCCCGGGATTCGGGCAAGCAAGATGGGCAAGCGAGCGCAGGGTGTCGGCCGGTCGAGGCGACGTGAGGCCCGCATCCTACAAATTCGCGCGATCCGGGCAAGGGCGAAATCCGCAGGGCCGCCGAAATCGGTGGCCTCAGGACCGGGGCCCGGCCCATCCCAAGGACCGTCTCGTCCTCGGCCGAGGATTTCTCGGAAACGGTTTGGGTGACACGGGTTCCGTCCCCGGGACCCGTGGACCGTCCCTTACGGGTCCCGGGGACGGAACCCGTGTTACCCAAAACCCTTGCGGCCTCCGGACGAGGAGATGGCCCTCCGGGGCTTCGCGTGTCCCACAATCTTCGTTGACTCGGCGCGGGCGGACTCCTATTCTGGTCGGAATGCTTTCGCGATGACACCCTGGCCGCGGGCCGGGGCCGCGCGAATGCGGCAGTCGGTTCGGAGAATCTTCATGCTTCGCAACGCGACGCGATGGGCGACGTTGGCGGTCGTGTGCGCCCTGACGGCGGGGGCTTCGGCGGCGGATCGCTCGGCCAAGGAGATCCTCGACGAGATCAAGCCGTTGCTGACCCAGAGGATCACCACCCAGAAGCAGTTCGACCAGGTCAACGCCAAGAAGATCGCGCTGGTCGAGGAGCTCCGCAAGGTCGATCCCGAGAACGCCGAGCTGCCCAAGCTCCTGCCGGCCCGGTGGCAGGCCCTGGCCGCGACCGGCAAGGCCGACGAGGCGATGAAGGAGATCGACGAGGCCCTGCCCAAGGCCAAGGACGACGAGGTCAAGAAGGGCTACCTCGCCGCCAAGGTCATGGTCCTGCTCCGCCAGGACGACGCCAACCCCGACGCCTTCGCCTCGACCGTCGAGGACTACCTGAAGCTCGCGCCGAAGGACCCCAACGGCGGCCCCTTCCTCTACATGGCCTCCAAGGCCCAGACCGACAACGCCAAGCGAGACGCCCTGGAAGACCGCGCCCTGAAGGACTTCCCCCAGAGCCCGTACAACCGGATGATCGAGACCGGCCGGAAGATGAGGGCGATGATCGGCAAGCCCTTCAACCTGGAGTTCACCGACGCGATCAAGGGCAACACCGTCTCGATGAAGGACCTCCGCGGCAAGGTCGTCGTCGTCGATTTCTGGGCCACCTGGTGCGGCCCCTGCGTCGACGAGATGCCCAAGATGAAGAAGCTCTACGCCGAGTTCAAGGACAAGGGCGTGGAGTTCGTCGGCGTGAGCCTCGACCAGTCCAAGGAGAAGGGCGGCCTGGACGCCCTCAAGAAGTTCGTCGAGAAGAACGAGATCGGCTGGCCCCAGTACTACCAGGGTAACTACTGGCAGAGCGAGTTCTCGGCCTCGCTGGGCATCAACTCGATCCCCTGCGTCTTCATCGTCGATGCCGACGGCAACCTCTACTCGACCGAGGCCCGGGGCAAGCTCGACACGCTGATCCCGATGCTCCTGAAGAAGGGCCGGACCGCCGACGGCGCCGGCGGCGGCTTCTGAGCGAGGAGGCATCCGCGCCTTCCGCCCTCTCCCCCGCCTCGGGGGAGAGGGTCGTCGGGTGGCATGCCCACGTCTCCGTGGGCAGGTCTCCGGCCGATGATCGGGCCCCGCACATGCCCACGAAGACGTGGGCATGCCGCCCAGGCCCCGATCCTTCGAGAGACGCTCCGGGCGGTTCGTCCCGGGCCTCAGGCCCGGATCGGCATCGCCCTCGCCCGCGACCCCGTCGCGGCGAACACCGCGTTGGCGATCGCCGGGGCCACGGCGATCACGGGCGTCTCGCCCGCCCCGGCCGAGGGCAGGTCGGGCCGGTCGATCAGGTGGATCTTGAGCTCGGGGACGTCCTCGAACCGGGGGACGCGGTACTTGCCGAACGTCGCGTTGCGGACCTTGCCGCCCTCGAACGTCATCGCCTCGCGCAGGGCCGGGCCCAGGGCCATGATCAGCCCGCCCTGGACCTGCGTCATCAGGCCCGACGGGTTGACGATCTTGCCGCATTCATACGCCTGGCAGACCGTCTTGACGGCGATGGCGCCGGCCTCGACGGCCACCTCCACGCACGCCGCGACGAACGAGCCCTTGTCCGTCCCGCAGGCCAGGCCGACGCCGGTCCCCGCCTTCTTCTCCTTCGACCGCTCGGCCCAGGCGAACTCCTTCGCGGCCTTCTCCAGGACGCTCCGGAGCCGGCCGTCGTCCAGGTGCGCGAGCCGGAATTCCAGGGGGTCGCGGCCGGCGAGCCCGGCCAGTTCGTCCATGAAGCATTCGCGGCCGAACGTGTTCGCCGTGGCCGCCAGGGCCCGATACGAGCCGTGACGCAACGGCGGGTCCGACGCGACGAACTGGCCTCGCGACCTCGCCACCCGGTACGGCGACTGGACCTCCTGCGCCCCGCTGTTCACGTTCACGAAGAACCAGGACGCGATCTTGCCCGAGTCGTCCAGCGACGCCTCGGCCTCGATCGCCGCGGCGGGGCGGAACTGGGCCCAGGTGAACTCCTCTTCACGGGTCCACCGGAGGGTGACCGGCTTCCCCGCCCCCTTCGCCAGCTTCGCGGCCTCGACGGCGCACTCGCCGGGGTGCTTGCCGCCGAACCCCCCGCCGAAATCCGGGACGATCACGCGGACTTTCCCCTCGGGCAGGCCGAACGCCCGGACCAGCTCGCCCTTGACCCCGAACGGCACCTGAGACCCCGTCCAGACCGTCACCCCGTCGCCCGACCACTCCGCGACCGCCGCCCGGGGCTCCATCGGCGCGTGCTGGACATACGCCACGTCGTACGACCGGCGGAGCTTCTTCGAGGCCTTCGCCACCTCGTCGGCGAACGGGTTGGCCGGCAGGCCGCCCCGGGCATGCTGGCGCAAATATTCGAACAATTCCGCGCTCGACGGATGCGGCGACGACTCCCATTTCGCGGTCGCCGCGACGGCCTCGATCGCCTTCTGGGCCGAGAACGCCGTCGGAGCGGCCACCCCGACGAAGTCGCCGTCCTTCACGACGACCGCGCCCTCGATCTTCTTCGCCGGTTCGAGGTCGATCGAGGCGAGCTTCGCGCCGAACGAAGGCGGCCGGAGCACCCGGCCGTGAAGCATCCCGGGCCGGGCGATGTCTGACGGGTAGGAATGCGATCCCGTGACGATCTCGCGACCGTTCGGCCTCGCGACGGGCGTCCCCAGGACGGTCCAGTCCTCGACGGCGGTGAGGTTCACGCCCTGCGGGGCGGCTCTTTCCAGGCCCTTGGCGGCCTCGGCGTCGGCGGCGAGGTCGGCATAGGAGAGGGGCGGGTTCGCGTCCCGGCCGTCGTGGGCCCGGCCGTCGCGGACGGCGATCACGCCCAGGCCCACGCCCCACGTCCTCGCGGCGAAGGCGGCGAGGAGCTCGCGGGCGGCGGCGCATCCCTGGCGGATCGCCGGGACGGTCGAGGGGGTCGAGCGGCTGCCGAACGTCCCGCCGTCGTCGGGCACGAGCGACGTGTCGGCCATCACGAGCCGGACGCGGTCGGCGGGGACCCGCAATTCCTCGGCGGCGGCCTGGGTGAGCTCGGCCCGGGCCCCCTGGCCGCATTCGACCTTGCCGGTCATCACGGTCAAGGTGCCGTCCCGGCCGATGTGGAGACGGGCGGCGAGGGTCGTCGCCCCCCGGCCCATCATCCCGCCTCCGCCCCGGTTCCGCCCGCCCGGCCCTTGCTGGGCGGCCGCTCCGCCGGCCGAGACGGCGACCACCAGCCCGGCGCCGAGCATCCCGAGAACATCGCGGCGATTGGGGCCGTCAACCTCGGAGAAGTGGAATTCGACGCGGTCGAACTCCTCTTCATCGGTCGAATCGAGGTCGCGGAGGCTCGCCCTGCGGTCCGGTGAGATCATGGCGTCACCTCCCCCCCTTCGCGGAGGCCAGGGCCGAGGCGCGGCGGACGGCCTCGACGATCTTCGGATAGCTGCAACACCGGCAGATGTTCCGATTCATGCCCTCGACGATCTGGGGATCGGTGGGGTGAGGGGTCTCGGCCAGGAGGGCGACCGCCGCGACGATCATCCCGGGCGTGCAATAGCCGCACTGGAACGCCCCGTCGGCCAGGAACGCTTGCTGGACCGGGTGGAGCGCCTCGCCCGTCGAAAGCCCCTCGATGGTGACGACGGACTTCCCCTGGGCCCGGGAGGCGGGGGTCCGGCACGAGAAGGCCCGCTTGCCGTCGATCAGGACGGAGCAGGCGCCGCACTGGCTCTCCCCGCAGCCGAACTTGGTGCCGGTCAGGCCGAGGTCTTCGCGGAGGACGTCCAGCAAGGGCCGGTCGGGCTCGGTCCGGACCGAGCGCCTCTGGCCGTTGACGGTCATCTCGATCGTGGCGGCGGCTTCCATCCGGTCCCCTCCTTCAGAAGGCGGGGACCGCTCGGCCCCGCGATCCGAGGATCGCCGGTCGGGGCCGGCAATGCAAGGGGTCAAGCGGGCTGTCGATGGTCGAAACCCGGGTGGCATGCTGACGAAGCCTTAAGCATGCCACCCGGGTTTCGTCCGACGGCTACCGCCCCTTGGCCCGGGCCGCCTTGGCCTTCGAGGCCCCTTTTTTCGCCCTCGGCGCCGGGGCGGCCTGGGGAGGGGGGGTGGCCTGACCCTGAAGGGCGAGGATCGTGGCGTCGTCGGCGAAGCCCATGCGTCCGGGCTGGGGCCCGAAGCCGCCGAGGCCGACGTTGGCGAACCCCCCGGCGCCGATGCCTCCGGCCCCTCCGCCTCCGCCGAGGCCTCCGCCGCCGAATCCGCCGCCAAAGCCTCCGCCGAGGCCGCCACCGCCACCTCCGCCGCCGCCGCCTCCGAAGCCGCCCCGGACGACGGCCGGGACGGTGAAGTTGTCGAACTCGGTCACGGCGATGAATTGCGGGCTCAGGGCCATCCTCACATAGCGGCGATCGGCCGAGACGACCGGGACGACGCTAAACGTGACGCCGTCGGGGATCTGGCCGATCACCGGGGCATACCCGACGGACGACTGGGCCCGGGAGGCCGTCGGCAAGAGCAGGCCGGTGGCGATCGCGGCCATCCCCAGGCAGATTCGCAAGCCCTTCATCGACCGGCCTCCCGTTCCGAGTCTGTCTGGCGGACGCCTCGGGCAAGATCGACCCGACCTCACGCACCCCATCCATTATGATCGCGATCGGCGTGCCGGGGAAGGGAGGACCCGGGGCGGCCTCGCACTCATCGATCAAGCAGGACGCGCATCGGTCACCAGGGCTTGCTCCGCCAGGCTCAGCGCCTCGGTCGCCTGATCGCGACCGACCGACGGAAAATCGTCCAGGAATTCGTCGAGGGGTCGTCCCCCCCTCAAATAATCGATCAGGGCCCGGAGAGGGACGCGCGTGCCTGTGAACACCGGTGTGCCTCCCAGGATATCAGGGTCGCGATGGACCACGGATGCCGACGTATTCATGATCGTCCTCCCGTCCTGCGGGTCCGGACCGCCGCGGGATCGGCCATCGAGGGCCGATCGGCCGGCCCTCCGAGCGGCAGGACCGCCAGGAAGTGAAGTGAGGGGGCGGAGCGGCCCCGCCCCCTGCTCGTTCCGGACCCGATCGCGGGGGACCGGATCACGCCTTGGGCGGCTCGGTCGGCTTGGGATCGTCCTTGGGGGCGTCCTTCGGGGCGTCCTTGGACTCTTCCTTCTTGGGGTCTTCCTTGGGGGTGTCCTTGGAGTCGCTCTTGGGCTCGTCCTTGGGGGCGTCCTTCGGCGCGTCTTCCTTCTTCTTGTCCTCTTCCTTCTTCTTGTCGTCGTCGGCCTTCTTCTTGGCCTCTTCCTCTTTCTTCATGTCGGCGGCCTTCTTCTCCTCGTCGGCCTTCTTCTTGGCTTCCTCTTCCTTCTTCATCTCGGCGGCCTTCTTCTCCTCGTCGGCCTTCTTCTTGGCCTCTTCCTGCTTCTTCATCTCGGCGGCCTTGGCTTCTTCCTGCTTCTTCATCTCGGCGGCCTTGGCCTCTTCTTCCTGCTTCTTCTTCATCTCGGCGGCCTTGGCTTCGGCGTCGGCCTTGGCCTTGGCTTCGGCGTCGGCCTTGGCCTTGAGTTCCTCGGGGGTGGGCTTGGCGTAGGCCTTGCGGGCGTCGGCCAGGAGCGGGTCGAAGAGGAGCTTCCTCTGGTCGTAGAAGGACTTCAGGCCCTTGGAGGGCGGGGTGATCCGCACGTTCTTCTCGGCGGAGACGCCGTCCATCTTGCCGTAGCCGGTGAACCAGGCGCCGAAGACCTCCAGGCTGACGCCGGCCTGCTCGTTGTCCTTGGAGATGGCCTTGAGCGGGGTGACGTCGTCGGCCCGGCCGGTGATCAGGATGTCGAGGATCGGCGGCGGGTCGATGGTGGTCTTGACCAGGCCGGCGGCCTCGGCGGCGGCGATGGCCTCGGCCACGGCCTTGCGGGCGGCCTCCAGCTTCTCCTGGACGTCGGGCGGGATGGTCGGCTCGGCGGGGGCGGCCGGCTTGGCCTCTTCGGCCTTCTTGGGCTCTTCGGCCTTCTTGGGCTCGTCCTTCTTCGTCTCGTCCTTCTTCGGTTCGTCCTTCTTCGGTTCGTCCTTCTTCGTCTCGTCCGGCTTGGGTTCGTCCTTCTTGGGTTCGTCCTTCTTGGTCTCCGCCTTCTTGTCGTCCTGGGCGAGGGCGGGTCGGAGGCCGGAGGTGCCGAGTCCGAGGAGGAGGGCGGCGATCAGGGGGAGCATGGCGGAGAGACGCACCAGGGAACTCCTTCCGTAGAGGGATGGAAAGGCCGGCAGGGCCGCCCCGTTCACTTCGGGCGAGATTTTCCGATAGTAACGAGGCTCGGGGCCGCCGGAAAGGGGCAAATGGCCACCGCCGACCCCCTTCCCTCGGAATCTCGGCGAACGGATCATGAATCGGGTCGGCCGGGGCCGATGGTAGGGTCGAGACGCGGATCGCGCGGCCCGAGCCGGAGGCGTCGGGCGGGATCGGAGTGCCGGAGGCACGTGGACATGATCGGCAGGAACTCGCGGAATCGGACGTCCCCTTCCCTGGAAGACCTGGAAGGGCGGATGCTCCTCAGTGCGAAGGCCTACGACTCTCACGGGCAAACGATCCACGACAAGGACCAGCTCCGCTACTTCACCCAGTTGAAGAACCACGTCCCGCTGTCGGATCGGCGGATCGCGTACACGACGCCCCAGGGCACGAAGGTCCAGTTGACGCTCTACGGTTTCGGCTCGCTCGCCGGGACGACCGTGGCCTCCGACGGGTCGCTGGACCTGGTCTATTCCAAGACCAATTCCAGCTCGAAGATCGTCGGCCATACCACCGGGGGCACGGGCCGGGCCCCCCTGGCCAGCATCCGCGACGCCGCCGTGCCGGCCCGCAGCGCCACGGTCCTGGGCAGCGAGGCCCTGGCCGTGGTCAACCTCAAGCACTTCGACCTGAATTCGGGCGGATATATCAACATCGAGGGCGGCATCGGCACCCTCGCCCTCGGATCGGCCGGCCCGAACTCGCAGATCCACGTCTCCTCCATCGCCACGAGCTCCACCACGCAAACCACCACCTCCTCGACGGCCGCCGTGGTCCTGGGGACGACGACCTCGACGACCGGGACGACCACGACGACCTCCACCGGCTCGACCACGACCTCGGCGGCCACCGGCCTGACCAGCGGGACCGGCTCGGGCGTGCCGTCGATCGGCACGAACAACCTGACCACCGGCACCGGCACCTCGTCCACCGGCTCCACGACGACCAGCACCTCGACCGTCCCGGCCGGCGCCGAGATCTCGATCCCGGTGATCAACGGGGCCCCCGGTCCGTCCCGCTGGGCGACCCGCAGATCTTCGGCTACGACACGCAGGCCGGCAGCCTGATCCGGTTCGACGCCACGACCGGCGCGGTCCTCCAGACCATCCCCGTGCCGGTCCTGGGCCAGCCGATCGCCGGGGCCGGGCTCGCCCGGGACGACGGCCAATTGGTCGTCCTGGTCGGCTTCGGCACCACGATCGAGGCGTTCGACGTCGTGACCGGCGCGCCCGTCGGCCAGTTCTCGACGGCCGACCTGACGGCCGACGGCCTGAACCGGGTCGATGGCATCGGCTCCAACGACACCCAGACGTTCGTCTCCGACGCGACGGCCGGGACCAACGGCTCGATCTTGCAGATCAACGTGACGGCCAGCCTCGCCTCGGGCCACGCCGTGGCCGTCGGCACCGCGTTCTCGCCGGGCCGCGAGTTCGAGCTCTCCGGCGGGCTCTCGGGAGTCGCCGGGACCAACACGATCTACGCCACCGGGGCCGCCCACTTCGACCAGTTCGTGCCCGACCAGGTGGAGGAAGGCATCCTCGGATTCCTGCCCAGCCGGACCGGGACCGACACCGAAGTCTCCCGCCTGGCGATCAATGGGGCCAACGGCGACCCGATCATCGTCGGGCCGCCGGGGTCGGCCAAGTCGAACCCGACGATGGCTCTGGGAAGCGTCGGCGCCAACCTCGCGCTGGATACCGGAGTGACCAACGGCGAGAACGTCGTGGCCCTGATCAACCCCTCGACCAACGCCGCCGCCGGGACGATCCTGCTCCAGGACGGCCACCTCCTGGCCGGGCTCAGCGAGAGCTTCCACCCGGAACTCGTCAACGGCGTGATCATCGACGTCTCGAACAACCTCCGCCGGTTCGTCGGCACCCAGGCCACCGGCCTGGTCCTCAGCGCCGGAGGGGCGGTGAACCTCGTCCAGATCGGCTCGGCCACCGACACCGCCGTCCTCGGCCGACCGCTCAACCACGTGAACATCCCCAGGCGCCAGAACGTGATCCTCCAGTCCACCGCCCGGGGCAACCTCGGCGTCGGCACCCGGGGCGGAGTCACGGTCAAGGCCATCTCCCGCGCCCCCGGCCCGTTGACCCTGCCCTGATCCCGCGATCGTGGAGGTCGCGCGATCTCCCGGCGAAGAACCGATGAAGATCGGCCGATCCGCCCCGCCGGCCCTTGATCGCCCCCCCCGAATTTCCGAATCTCGACGCCCTGGATGACTCGGGGCACGATGATATCGGGCAAGGCAAGCCAAGGGGGCGGATGATGCGGCGGGTGATCGCGGTTCTTCTGGTGGGCGCGGCGGTGTCGGCGCGGGGCGATGAGATCGTCGTCGAGTCGGCCTCGGCCCGGACTCCGATCCTGGCGGCGGACCCGGCGCCCGGCCGGGATGGGCTGGACCCGAAGATCGAGGCGTCGGCCGTCGAGCCGATCGGCGAGGGGAGCCTCCTGCTCGTCGCCGACGACAAGACGCCCGGCCTGGTCGTCGTCGATCGCCGGACCGGCCGGCGGGTGGGCTCGCCCCTGTCCCTGGGCCAGGCGGCCGAGGGGCCGATCGCGCCGAAGTGGGAGGGCATGGCCCGCGACGGCGAGACCTTCTACGTGATCGGCTCGCACTCGGGCAAGAAGGCCGCCGAGAGACGGGCCCACGCCCGGCTCGTCCGGTTCCGCCTGGCCTCGACCCAACCTCCGGCCATCGACGCCAGCTCGGTCGAGACGCTGGACCTGGCGACCTCGTTGGCCGAGGTCGAGGGGTTCCGGCCCGAGGGGGAATCCAAGGCCGACGACCCGGTGAAGATCGAGGGGCTGACCATCCGGCCCACGGCCAGGGGCCGCGAACTCTGCATCGGGCTGAGGAAGCCCAACGCCACGATCCGCGCCTATGCCGCCGACCTGCCCGAGTCCCCCGGCCAGCACTCGCCCCTCAAGCTCCGCCGCCTGTTCGACTTCGAGGATGCCCCGGTCGGCGAGGTCCGCCGCGAGCTCGGCTCCCTCGAATACTGCCCCGAGTGGAAGGGCTTCTTCGTCGTCACGCTCTGCGAGGACGAGGCCAACCACTTCGACGAGAACGTGTTGTGGTTCCTCCCCGACTCCGACATCGCCTCGACCGGCCTCTCGAAGCCGACCAAGGTCTGGGCGTTCGCCCGAGGCTTCAAGTGCGAGGGGCTGGCCGTGTTGCCGGCGAAGCCCGACGCCCCGAAGCTCGACCTGATCCTCTCCTTCGACAACGACGCCGCCACCACCAAGATGCCCAGCCTGGTCCAGACCATCACCCTGGGCCGCAAGGCGAAATAAGGTCGGTAGGCTGGGTGACGGGAGAAAGCCGTCGGTGTCGGATCGATTTTCCGCCGGGGAAAATCGATCCGACACCGACGGCTTTCCCCCGTCACCGCCCCTTGCCGACGGCGCGGAACGTGTCGGCCCCCTCGGTGATCTCGATGGCCTGATCGGCGTTGAGGTTGCGGAAGGTCTGCGAGGTCTTGCTGGTGGGCCAGGTCACGCGGAGCTCGGCCACCTGGGCGTCGTCCTTCAGGCCGATCGACTCCACCAGGCTGTTGCCGCCGAAGCTGGAGTTGTTGCCGATCGTCCGGTGGATCGACCGGGTCCGGCCGTCGGCCGAGCGGATCACGGCTTCGAGATGGGCGCCGATCGCCGATCGGTTCGTCCTGGTCCCGATCAGCTTGACCTGGAGCCAGTGACGCCCGTGGCCGGGGTTCTTGAACAGGAGGTTGTACGAGCGGTCGCCCGGGACGGCCCCGCCGGCCTCGACGAAGAAATCCAGGTCGCCGTCGCCGTCGAAGTCGGCGAACGAGACGCCGTGGCCTTTCTGCAAGTGCCCGGTGCCGCTTGAGGTCGTGGCGTCCGCGAACTTCTGGCCGTCGATGTTGATGAACAATCGGTTGGGGACGAGGTGCTCGAACGACATCCCGCCGGTGCCGAGATAAAGGTCCAGGTCGCCGTCGTTGTCGAGGTCGGCGAAGTTGCAGCCCATGGGGGTCATCCCGTGGTCCAGGCCCACCTCCCTGGTGAGGTCGGCGAAGCCCTGGGGGCCGAGGTTGCGGTAGAACCGGGGCCGGCTGGTCCGGGAGACGGGCAGGCCGAGGTAGCTGGCCAGCTCCTCGGCGAGCGAATACATGTTTTCGTTGACGTAGAGGTCCAGCTTGCCGTCATTGTCATAATCCCAGAACCAGACGGCGAAGCTCGCGTCGGCGCCGAGGGCGCCGAGCTCGGCGGCCTTGTCCACGAACTTCCCGCCCCCTTCGTTGTGATACAGGCGGCACGGGCCCACGATATTGGAGACGTACAGGTCGAGCTTGCCGTCCCCGTCGTAGTCGCCCCAGGCCGAGCCCTTGGAGCAGATCTCGGCGGCGACTCCGGCGGAGGCGGCGACGTCCTCGAACGTGCCGTCGCCCCGGTTGTGGTAGAGCCGGCAGCGGTTGCGGGGGTCGCCGTCGGACTTGCCCGGGATGCCCGAGGGCGGGAGGAACTCCCCGCAAACGAAGACGTCCAGGAGACCGTCGTCGTCGTAGTCTCCCCAGGCCGCCGACTCGCTGGAGATCGGCAGGCCGAGCCCGGAGGGGATCGTCACGTCCTCGAACGAGCCGTCCCCCTTGTTCCTCAGGAGGCTCATCCGCAGCGGCTTTTCCCACGCGCCTCGGAGCAGGAGTAAATCGAGGTCGCCGTCATTGTCGTAGTCGGCCCGGGTCAGGTTCAGGACGTAGACCTGATCGGTGATCCCGGCCTTGTCGGAGTGGTCCTCGAAGGTGCCGTCGCCCCGGTTCAGGAAGAGCGAGGCGCCTCGATCGACGTCCAGCGAGGTGGTGAAGAGGTCGGGTCGGCCGTCGCCGTTGAAGTCGTCAAAGATGCTGCCGCCCGCCTGGTTCGGCCCCCGGAGGGTCAGCCCGGCGGCCGAGGCCACGTTCTCGAACCGGCCGACGTCGGCCGCGGAGGCGAAGGGTTCGAGCGAGATCAGGTATTTGGGGGGGACCTTGGCGGGGTATTCGCCCAGGGTCATGTAGGCGAGGTTCAGGAGCCACCTGACGCGGAGGTCGCCCGGGGCCTCGTCGAGATAGCCGGTGAACCGGAGGATCGCCTCGCGAGAGCCGGCCGGGACGGTGTGGGCGGCTTCGGGGGAGATGGGGAAGATGCAGGACGAGGGCCCCACGCATTCGATGCAATTGGCCACCTCGCCCCGCCTCATGGCGACGATCCCCAGCAGGGCCATCAGGTCGAGCCGGGCGGCGGTGGGCAGGGCCGGCGAGGACCGGGCCAGGGCCAAATCCTTCTCGAAGACGCCGGTGGCGTCGTCGAATCGGCCCTCGTACATGGCCAGGAGCCCGAGGTTGCGGCGGACGGCCAGGGCATAGGCGATCTCCCCGGCCGGGGCCCGGGGGCCGACGTGGAGCCGATCGACCTCGGCCTCCATCACCCCTCGGGCCAGCTTCGGGCGGTTCAACAGGGCCTGGCGGATCGCCCCGAGGTCGCTCGGGTCGTGGATCGTCCCGGTGAATTCGTTCGCCAGGCCCACCCCGCCATCCTCGAACCCCTGGGTCGTGAGGAAGATCCCGGGCTTTCGGGCCGGCTCCGGCGCCGAGGCGGCCGGACCCGGCGCGGGAGCCTCCGGGCGATCGGGCGGCGGGGCCTCCGCCGGGGACGATCGGGCGACTTTCGAGGCCCCTTCCGGGCCCATCGACGCCAGCCACACCACCCCTCCGGCCGCCGCCGCCAGGCAAACCAGGCCCACGAGGAGGATCTGGATCGGAGAACGCATCGGGTCATCCCTCGAACGAGACGGGCCGCTCTCAGTGGCGATTTTCCAGGACCGAGTAGCCGAGCTGATAATTCCAGTTCACGATACCCTTCCAGTCCGATTCATATTGATTGGCGTTCTGGCCATCGACGGGCACCAGGGGGAGCCAGAGGCCGGGCTTGAGCGGGGCGAGGCGATGGATGGCGGTCAGGTAGTCGATGGTGGCCTCCCGGGAGGCGGCCAGGTCGGTCTCCAGGGCCTCGGTCATCGCCGGTTCGGCCTGGGAGGGGACCGTCCCGGAGAAGAGGACCGCGTGGCCCGCCCACGGGACGAGATAGGCCGTCTCCCCGCCACCCCGGCTCCCCAGAGGGATCACCTGGACGTCGATCGGGAGGACCGCCCGGATTTCCTCGGCCGGCACCACCGAACCCGCCGGGCACGCCTTGCGGACCTTCTCCAGCGCCTCCGACGGCGCCACGACCCTCGCCCGGCCGCCGGTCGCCTCGATCGTCTCGGTCAAAGCGCCCAGATCCTCCGAATTCGCCGAGGTCAGCACCACGGCCGAGATCTCGGCGGCCGAAACCCCCAGGAGTCGAAGCCGCTCCGCCACAAAATTGGGCAGTCCCGCCCCGCCGGGGGCGTTGACCACCGCCAGTTTCCCGCCCGCCCGGAGCGCATAAACGGCCTTTCCCTGGCGATCACCCAGGTAATACAGGTCGGGCAGGAGGACTTTCGGGACCCCATCGAGGAAATCCGGCCCGTCGGCCCGATAGCGGGCCAGGAGCGTCTCCAGCTCCCGGATGCCCTCGTCCAGCATCGCCTCCCATTGCGACTGGGAAAGCCGGGGACTCTGCGGCTCGGGGTCCGACCGCGGATGCCCCGGCAAGACCAGATCCGGCACCGGTATGGCCCGCAATTTACGCAAACTTTCCAGATACGCGCCCGCATCGCCGCGATACCGAGGTGCCAGGCCCGCCGAATACGTCCCCAACGGCTTCCGCCCCCCCGGGAATCGCGGGACGTCCCCCATAAGCATCGAGATCACGTCGCCCGCGAACAGAATCCGCAGGCCCCCCCGTTCCATCAAGTACCCCATACTACCCGGAGTATGGCCAGGGAGGCCCAGGACGCGGATCGTGACCTCGCCGAAGCGAAGGACCTCGCCTCCGGAAAGCTCCACGTCCACCGGGGTGGGGTGGGGCGAGTGGTTGGGCATGTAGAAGACGCTGAAGAAGGCGGGCCGCGAGGTTCCGGCGCGGATTGGAGGCGCATCCTCCTTGCCGGCATAGATTTTCGCCCCGACGGTTTCGCGCAAGTATCCAGCCCCGCCGACGTGGTCGCCGTGGACGTGGGTGATCAGGATCGCCCGGACATCTTTCCAGGACAGTCCCAGCTTCCTCATTTGCGCCTTCACCGGGCCGGCGTCGCTCTCCAGTCCCGAGTCGATCAGGACGATCCCCGCGGAGGTCTCGACCGCGTAAACGGTGGAGGGGGCGAGGCTTCCGAGCATGTGGACGCCCGGAACGAGGGTCAGGGCCGAGGGGGCCAGGGTCGGGACGGCCTCGGGATCGAGGTGCCAGCGATGCCCCAGGGCCACGCCGCCCATCGCCAGGAGCAGAGCGGCGCCTCGCAAGGTCCAGCGGAGCCGTCGAGAGGTGCGAATCATGGATACCCGGATTTCCTACGCCCGCCGCCCGGCCCGAGGAGGGCCCGGTGACGTCTCATGCAACCGACAGGCCGGACATCCGGGGGGAGGCGGGGCCGACGGTCCGGTGCGCCGCCCACTGGACATGGATCAGCGTCATCCGAGCCGAGCCCGGCGGAACAATCCCGAACGGTGGCCGAACTCCCGGCCGCCTCTCGGATCGCCCCCGGCCCCTTGACCGGATCGGCCCGGTCGTCGAAAACGGAGAGGGCCCGCTCCGACCCTCCGGAACCCTCCCACCGATGAGCCCTGCCCGCCGCCTCCTGGTCCTCGCCCCGATCGCCCTGGCCCTGGCCGGCTGCGCGGGGGGCGAAGACGTCTCGACCCGATCGATCGCCAACGCCCGGAGGACCTGGGAGGCGGCGAGGGTCCGAAATTACGACCTGGAGTGGACCAGCTCCGGGGCGAGGGACGGCCATTACCTCGTGACGGTCCGAGGTGGCCAGGTCCTCTCGATCAAGTCGATCGTCCGCGACCGGAGGACCGGCGAGGCCCGGGAAGTCGAAGCCAGGCCCGGGGATAAGAGCTATTATGGGGTCGAGGGCCTGTTCAAGGTCCTGGAGGAGGAGAGGGCGCAACTGGACCAACCCGAACCGTTCGGTCGTCCCCGGGGGGCGAGCACCCTCCTGAGGTTCACGCCCGACCCGAAGTTCGGCTACCCGTCGCGGTATCGGAGGGACGTGGCCGGCAGCCCCCGGGGGCTGGCGATCGACGTGGTTCGGTTCGTGCCCAATCCCTCGGCCCCCGCCCCCGCCCCCGTCTCCACCCCGGCACCGCCCTCGTCGCGATGAGCCTCGCCGACTGCGAAAGAACCCATGTCACGATCGCGCCAACCGGTTCGTTCCGACCCCCCGGCCGACCCCTCGGCCGAGGCCGCCCGGGCCCAGGGCCGCCAGTGGGGCCGCCACGCCGCCCGATACGACGACGTCTTCCTCGACCCGTTCCGCCCCGGGGTCGAGAACCCCATCCCCGCCGCGCTGAAGGCCATCCCCGACCCGAAATCCAAATCCGTGATCGACCTGGGATGCGGGACCGGGCCCCTCCTGCCCCTCCTCGTGAAGCGGTTCGGCGAGGTCGTCGCCCTGGACTTCGCCCCGGCCATGATCCGACGGGCCAAGGAGCGGTTCGGCCCGTCCGCCGCCAAGGTCCGATTCCTCGCCCGGCCGATGGACGACCTCGACGACCTGGCCGGGCGGTTCGACGCCGCCGTGGCCATGAATTCCCTGGTCATGCCCGACGTCCGCCTGATCGACCGAACCCTCGTCGCCATCCGGGCTTGCCTGAAGCCCGACGGCCGGTTCCTCGGCGTGGTCCCCTCGATCGACGCCTTGCACTACCATACAATGCTCCTGATCGACCGCGAGATCGACGCCGGCAAGCCCCCCGAGGAGGCCGAGAGGCTCGCCGCCTTCCACGGGGAGCACCATTTCTACGACTTCGCCTTCGGCAAGTTCCTCTTCCGCGGCCTGAAGCAGAAGTTCTGGCAGCCGTTCGAGATCGAGCATCGGCTCGCCCGAGCCGGGTTCCGCGAGATCGCCCTCGACAAGGTCCTCTACCCCTGGGACGAGCACGTCCCCGGAGGGGACGCCTTCGCCGAGGCCCCCAGAAGCTGGGACTGGGCCTTCTCCGCCAGCCCCTGACACCCGCCCATGACCCGAAACCCCGTAGGGTGCATGAAATGCACCAGCAAGCGGCGGGCAAAGCCCGCCCACCATCGCCTCCGCACTCCCAACTCCGATTTGTAGGGCAGGCCTCGGCCTGCCGAGACTCGGCAAGACGGCAGGCCGAGGCCTGCCCTACAAAACTCCGCACTCCGAGGCAGGCAACGCTCGAATCCCTCCGAGGCCCACGATGGAACCCACCCCCTCCCGAGAGCAGGAACAATCCATCAAGGAGCGGAAGCAGCTCTTATATGACGAGGAGGAGCTGCCGCCGAGCGCCCCGGGCGACGCCATCCTGCGAAAGCCGTTCGCCCAGTACCTCCGCGAGGTCCCGGCCGCCCCGCTCTCGCTCCAGACCCGGGCGATCCTCTGGGCGCTGGGCGTCGTGATCGCCGTGCTGCTCGGCGGGGCGATCCTGAAGTCGACGAGGCCGAAGGTCAAGGCGGAGAGCACCAGGGAGCAAAGCATGACGATCCCATCATTCTCGATCGGACGCCTCGCCTGAACCGACCCGGCCGACCACGCCGACCGACCGGGCCGCTCGCGACGACGTCTCCAACCCATCATCGCGGCCCACCCCCTCGCGCGATCGCGAGAAATCCGCGCCCCCTCGCCGCGAGGGACGCTCCGCCCCATGACCAGGACCGCGCCCCGGGCCTCGAAAATCGGCAACCGGGGCCATCGCCGGCCATCGCCGGCCGTTCCGCAATTCGTTGTGACCTAAAGACCTTGCGACGATGCACGAGACACATCAAAGCGTGCACGTAAATCTGCTTGCACGCGTCGTTGCGCGCGCCAAATGCCTTGTTTTCGTGGCGAAACCCGCGATTCCGACCGAAAAGTGTCGTCAACTTGGCCCGGAGTGTTGTCCAGTTCGTCGCCGACGGGGCCTGGCATCGGCCACACTTGTTATTTTCCAACATATATTTACTACGCAAGAAAACGGCCCGACGGCCCGCGAGGAGGTGTCCCCGCGGGCCGTCGGCCCGTCCGCGAATGGATGGCTGGATGCTTGCTGATCCCCGGCTCAGGTGCCGAACTCGGGCCTGCGGGTGGAGAGCTGGGACTGGAGCCTCTGGATGATCGACGAGTGCATCTGCGAGACGCGCGACTCGCTGAGGTCGAGCGTGGCGCCGATCTCCTTCATCGTCAGCTCTTCATAGTAGTAGAGGATGATGATCAGCCTCTCGTTGCGGTTGAGGCCCTTGGTGACCATCCTCATGAGGTCCTTGCGCTGGAGCCTCCGGGTGGGGTCCTCGCCCTTCTTGTCCTCGAGGATGTCGATCTCGCGGACGTCTTTATAGCTGTCGGTCTCGTACCATTTCTTGTTCAGGGAGATGAGTCCGACGGCGTTGGCGTCGGCGGACATCTTGTCGTACTCCTCCATCGGCAGGCCGAGCCTCTCGGCGAGTTCGGCGTCGGTGGGGGGCCGCCCGTGCTGGGCTTCGAGGGACTTCCTGGCCTCCTCCATCTTGGTGTGCTTGGAGCGCACCAGGCGGGGGACCCAGTCCATGGTGCGAAGTTCGTCGAGCATGGCCCCTCGGATCCGGGGGACGCAGTACGTCTCGAACTTCACGCCGCGGGAGAGGTCGAAGGCGTCGATGGCGTCCATCAGGCCGAAGACGCCGGCCGAGATCAGGTCGTCGAGGTCGACGCCCTCGGGCAGGCGCTGCCAGATCCGCTCGGCGTTGTACTTGACCAGGGGCAAGTAGCGCTCGACCAGGCGGTTCCGCAAGGGCGTGGTGGGCTGCTCCTTGAACTCGCGCCAGAGTTCGGTGACGTCCACGTCCAGCTTGGTTGGCATCCTTGCCCTCCATGACAGGTCTTGCGGGGGCCTCGGCGCATCCTGCGTCCGGGGCCGGGGTCGCGGCGATCGGCCGGGGGGTCGTCGCGGCCTCGGCGGCGGGCTCGGCCCGTGATCCCGGCGAGAGGGTCTCGCCGGGCGGCCTCCCGCCCCTCCTTCGCGTCGCGCGGTCGGGGGAACTTCGGCATTCGCGGTGAGTCTGTTATCGGGTCGCCGGCACAACCGGCTTGAGCCTCAGAATCGGAACCTTCGCGGCGGCCGGGCGGCCCGCGACGGCCGTCATCCCGCCACCCGGCCCAGCGCTCGTCTCGCGGTCAGGCTGGCGAAGAACCCGGGCTTCGGCGGCCTCGGGTGGCGTTCCTCGATCAACGTGGTCGCCAGCTGGCGGACGCATCGCGAGGCGAGCGAGTTCGGGAATGCCGAGACGAACGGCTTCCTCAGGCGGACGGCCCTCGGCACGCTGTCGTCCGAGCGGACGTACCCCAGGGGCGCCACCACCGTCCCGAGGAAATGCCGGCTCGAGGCCGCCAGCCTCGCCAGGCAGTCGGCCGCCTCGGCGTTCGAGTGCGCCTGGTTGACGATCAGGCGGAGCGCCAGGTCTCGCGAGGGCCGGCCGAGCCGACGCAGGGCCGCGTGGGCGTCGGCCACCGAGGTCGGCTCGGGCGTGGTGACCAGGACGACGCCATCGGCGGCCGCGGCGAGCGTGGCGATCGACGGATTCAGGCCGCTCCCGGCGTCGATCAGCAGGAAATCGGCCCCCGCCTCGAGCTCGGCGAGCTCGGAAGCGACGCGGCGGGGGGCGTCGGCCAGGACCTCGGGGGCGGTCCTCGTCCCGTGGGCCCCGGGCAGGATGCGGACGTCGGCCGGCCCGTTGACGATCGCGTCGGCCAGGGGCCGGCCCCCCGCCAGGACGTCGCCGAGGTCGCACCCCGGCGCCAGCCCGCAGAGCAGATCCAGGTTCGCCAGGCCGAAATCGGCGTCGATCAGGGCGACCCTCTGGCCCTGCTCGCCCAGGGCGATGGCCAGGTTCAGCGCGAGGTTGGAGGTCCCCACGCCCCCCTTGCCGCTGGTGAACACGAGCGACCGGGCCGAGGGGGGCGGGGTCGGCTCGGGGGCCGGGCCCTCCCTCGTTCGGATCAGCCTCCTCAACACGTCGGCCTGATCGGACATGTTCCCCCCTTGATGGTGCAGGAGATGCACCGAGCGCGTCCCCGGCCGTTCCGGAGAGGCGGTGGCGCCGGCGGCCCGGCTCGCGTCAGTCATGGGCGGAGACCTCCTCGTGACCCAGGATCAGGGCGGCGAGCCGTCGGCGGTCGGCCGGCTCGATGTCGTCGGGGACGGCCTGGCCGGTCGTCAGGTAACTCACCGGGCGGTCGGCCCCGCCGATCACGGCGAGGACCCCGCCGAGGCCGTCGGCCTCGTCCAGCTTCGTCAGGATCAGGCGGTCGGCGCGGACCGCCGAGAACCGCTCCACGGCCGATCGCAAGCTCCGCTCGGCCGACGTGGCGCTCAGCACCAGGTGGACCTCGTCGGGCCTCGCCGCCGTCAAGAAGTCGGCAAGCTCGCGGATCTTCACCTCGTCCCTCGGAGAACGTCCCGCCGTGTCGATGAGCACCAGATCCACATCCCCGAGGGCGTCGATCGCCGCCCTCATCTCGCCCGGCGCGTTGGCGACGGCCAGGGGAAGGTCGATGATCTCGGCATAAGTGCGCAATTGTTCGACGGCGGCGATCCGGTACGTGTCGACGGTCACCAGGCCGGGCCTCAGCCCGTGGACCAGCTTGAAATTCGCGGCGAGCTTCGCCACCGTGGTCGTCTTGCCCACGCCCGTCGGCCCCACCAGGGCCACGACCTTCCGCGTCCCGGGGACGACCGAGATCGGCGGGGCGATCGGCAAGCACGTCTCGACGGCCTCACGCAGGGCGTCGCGGACGGCCTCGGGCCGGCGGGCGTCGTCCGGCTCGAGGCGGTCGGCGACGATCCTCACGAGCCTCCGGGCCAGGACCTCGGGCACCTCGGCCTCAAGGAGGGTCGCATAGGTCGGGACGAGATGGCCGGGGAGGTCCAGGATCAGGTGATCGAGCCGGCCCGAGTTGCTCAGCGCCTCGACCATCGCATGCAAACGCCCGAGCTGCTCGCCGAACTGCGATTGAAAGGCCGGAGACGCCGGCTGAGGGGCGATCGTCGGCACCGCGAACCCGGCCGAAGGGGCCTGGGCCTGGCGACTGGCGGTGACTTCGATCAGCTCCCGGGTGCCGAGGCCGAACATCCGCCGGCGGCGGACCTCGCGAGTGCCGAGGATCACGGCCGACCCGCCGAGGTCCCGGCGAGGCCTGCGCCAGGGCCTCTCGCATCGTGCCCGCCCGGTAGGTCCTGGAGGTCGTGGTCATCGGTTCGGGTGCAGGTCTGCACCGTCCTTCATGCGATTTTCTTGACAAATCATCACATGTGGCGATTCCCTCGTTCCCACGCGGAGCGTGGGAACGAGGGGTGGCGGTGGGCGCTCGTCGGGGGATCAGGCATACATTTCCTCCACTTCCTCGACGACCGTGCCCACGGACTCGACCGGCAAGTCTCTCGGGATCTCGCGCTGGCCGAGGACGGCGAGCCTGGGGAGGTCGGCCCGGGTGAGGTCTTTCAGCACCGGGCGGGCCTCGGTGGAGCAGAGGATCACGGGCGGGAATCCGGCCTCGGCCATCGCGTGGACGGCCAGGGCGACGGCCCGGACGACGGCCCTGGCGGCGTCGGCCCCGAAGGCGTCGGCCGGTCGGGTGTCGGACTGGATCCCGGCCTCGGCCAGCCGTTCTTCCAGCGATCGCGAGAGCGTGGCGACCCTCAGGCGGCCGTCGGGCGAGAGGTGGGCCGCGGCGATCTGCCGGCCCAGGGCGCGGCGGGCGTGCTCCGTGAGGGCGTCGGTGTCGCGGGTCTTCCCCGCGTGCTCGGCCAGGGCTTCGAGGATGGTTTCCAGGTCGCGGACGCTCACCCGCTCGCGGACCAGGGCCTGCAAGACGCGCTGGACCTCGCCCGCGCGGAGCATCCCGGGCACGACCTCATCGACCAGCGCGGCGGACGTGGCCCGGGCCCTCTCCAGCAATCGGCGGACCTGTTCGTGAGTCATGAGTTCGTCGGCATGATTCAGGACGACCTCGCCGAAATGCCCGGCGACGACGGCCGACGCCTCCAGGACCCGGCAGCCGGCGAGCTCGGCCACCTCTCGGCCGTCGGCGTGGATCCACACGGCCGGGTCGCCCGAGACCGGGTCGATCCCGTCCCGGCCGTCGGGCCTCTGCACCATCCCGGCCGGCGGGACGGCCAGCAGCCGCCCGGCGTAGGCGATCCCCCGGCCCACGGCCACTCCTCGAATCTTCAAGCAGTATTCATGAGGCCCCAACGCGATTTCGTCACGGATTCTCACCTGAGGGACGATCAATCCCAGCTCGCGGGCCACTCGCTGGCGGACGGTGCGGATGCGGTCGAGCAGGTCGCCGCCCCGGGTCGGGTCCACCGAGCTGATCAGCCGGTATCCGACCTCCAGCTCCAGGGGATCGACCTGGAGCAGGTCCTCCATCCGGTCGGAATGGTGCTCGGGAGGAGGCGCCGGGGCGGCGGGGATCGCCGATTCCACCTCTTCCGCGAGATTCTCCGAAATGTTCACCCGGCGATTCGAGAGCACGACGGCGCCGGCCCCGAGCGCCCCGGAGAGCGTGAGCATCGGCACCTTGGGCAGCGCGGTGAACGCCAAAATCGCGAGGAAGCCGGAGGCCACGCCCAGGACGATCGGCCGGGAGAACAACTGGCCGATCACGTCCTCGCCGAGGTCGCTCTCGGAGCTCGACCGGGTGACGATCAGTCCGGCGGCCAGGGAGATCAGGAACGCCGGGACCTGGCTGACGAGGCCGTCGCCGATGGTCAGCTTGGTGAACACGCCGACGGCCTCGGAGAGCGGCATCCCATGCTCGAACATGCCGAGATACAGGCCGGCGGCGATGTTGACCAGGGTGATCAGGACGCCCGCGACGGCATCGCCCCGGACGAACTTGCCGGCCCCGTCCATGGCGCCGAAGAAGTCGGCCTGGCGATAGAGCGAGTCCCGGCGGCGGGCGGCCTCGTCGCCGTCGATCAGGCCGGAGTGGAGGTCGGCGTCGATGGCCATCTGCCGGCCGGGGAGGCCGTCGAGCATGAACCGGGCGGCCACCTCGCTGATCCGCGTGGCCCCCTTGGTGATCACGACGAACTGGATCACCACGAGGATCGCGAACAGGATGGCGCCGACGACGACCTGCTCGCCCGCCACGAAGTCGCCGAACGCGCGGATCACCCCGCCGGCCGCTTCGAGGCCGTCGGTGCCGCCTCTGGTCAGGATCAATCGCGTGGTCGCCACGTTCAGGACCAGCCGGGTGAGCGTGGTGACGACCAGGAGGCTCGGGAACGCGCTGAATTCCAGGGGGGTGCGGATCGTGAGGACCGTCAGGAGGATCAGCACGGCGGCGGTGATGTTGGCGGAGATCAGCAGGTCCAGGGCCAGCGGCGGCAACGGGACGAGGAATACGGCGATCGCGCCGACGATCGTGATCGGCAGGGCGAGCCCGGCCCATCGCGACGCACCGGCTCGATCGATTCCGCTTCGGATCGCTTCGGGAGGCATCCGTTCCTCCGCCGCAAGTTCAGTTCAGTTCGGTTCAAGCCCGGAGAGTCGTCCCCCTCTCGCTCGCATCGAGAGGAGGGGGAGCGTCGGCTGGGCCTCCATGCCCGGCCGTCGCCCCTCGCCGGCCCCGAGGCGAAATTCGCCCGAGGCCGGTGGAAGTTTCGGTCGTCGATCGTGACGGGTCGGGGGTGTGTCGCGAGGGGAGATGGGCGTCGCGTCGGACGTGTGGCGGGACGATATCCCCGGTCGGCCCGGATGTCCAGATCGGAATCGCCGTGGGTTCACGGCCGAGTCGCGAACGCCAGTCTTCGTAGGGCAGGCCTTGGCCTGCCGCCTTCGCGGATCTCGGCAGGCCAAGGCCTGCCCTACGTGAGTGCCATCCGATCGTGAACCGCTCTAGAGCAAGCTCTCCAGCAACAGCTTGAGCTTGCGGACCTCGACCTCGACGTCGAACGGGTTCTCGATGCCGTCGTGGATCGCGACGGTGAGCGCCCGGTTGTAGCCGTGGCGTTCGAGCTGGCTGACGACCTTGCCGTACTCGACCTCGCCCTGGCCCACCTTCACCTGGAATTCGCCGGGCTTCTTGCCGGTGTCGCGGAAATAGACGTTCTGGACGTAGGGATAAACCTCGTCGAACGACCCATTCTGATGAGGTCCGTAGATATAATGGCTCGGGTCGAGCGTCAATCCCAGGCCCGGGACGCTCCTGCACAACGCCACGGCGGCGGCGGGGTCGGCCGTGATCTTCTCGGAGTGGGTGAGGACGGTCAAAACGAGTCCCTGGCGGGTCGCGACCTCGTTCAACTCGCGGAGCCGGGCCACTTCCTCGTCGAACGGGGTGCCCAGGGGGGCGGCGGGGATGGTCAGGACGGCGACGGTCAACGGCTTGGCCAGCCGGCACATCGCCTCGAACCGCTTGCGATAGGTCTTCGCGTCGACGTCGCCGAAGTCCAGGTCCAGGGCCGACGGAGTGAGGCTCGGCCCGTAGCGGACGCGATGGAGGGTGCCCTCGGGGTCCTCGGCCGCGACGCTGGGGCGGAGGTGAGGGCTGTCCTCGACGATCGCCAGGTCGATCTTGCCGAATTCGAGCTCGGCGATATGACGGAGGGCCGACTCCAGCGGCTCCTTCGAGAAGCAGAGTGTGCTGCAAGCGACGAACAACCGGCCCTCCTCGCCCTCCATGGGGCTGGCGCTCGCGGGACCTCATCTCATCTCCGGGCAATTCCGTGCGAGTGATCTTATCGCAAGGAAGAAACCGGGGGTAGGCCAGTCGCGGACGACGGCGACGACGCCGAGAGGTCCTCGATGGACCGTTTCCACGACTCGCTCCGCATCGGCCCGGCTCAATACTCGAAGAGGGCTTCGAGACGTTCGAGGATCGAATCCATCGTGGCCTGGGAAACGCTGCCCCATCGATTCTTGAGGCGCTGTTTCGAGATCGATCGGACGGCCTCGCACATCGCGAAGCTCGTGGCCGACAGTCCACCTTCGGGCGGTTCGACCCGCACATGGAGCGCGACCCCGCGATCCGTCCGGGTGAACGGGACCGCGACGACCAGGTCGGCGGGACCGTCGTTGAATTCATCGACCGAGACGACCAGGACAGGGCGAGTCCCCGCTTGCTCACGCCCCCGCGTGGGGTCGAGTTCCGCGACCCACACCTCACCCTGCCGCAACGTCGGCATCGTCCGGCTCCCCCTCCAGCCCATCGGCGAGCGTGGCGTCCCACTCGTCCCGTTCCCTCGTCATCTCCGCCCACGCCTCCAGGTCGGAGCGGAGCCTGGCATAGGCCTCGTTCGCCTGCGAGATCAGCGTGCCGCCACTCGCACGCCGCAGGGCGCGCCCCGAGGGAGAGCGGGTCCCCTCCACTTCGGTCCGCATCGCCGGATCGCGTCGAAGTCTCTGGGCCATCAAGCTAAGAAAAAGCATCTCATCAAGAGAGGGAAAGGTCTCGGTTGATCCGCCCCGGAGTTCCGAGGAGGGACCTGGAGGCAGTGCCAGAGTGAGCCGTCGGACCGCTTCGTCCACCCCGATCGTCTCGGCGAGCCACAGGATACGGTCCTTCTCCTCGGCGGTCAAAGACCCGCGACGGCCGTGAGTGGCGACGGGGGCCTGGAAGAAACGGGAGCGGTCGGAGGACATGGCAAACCTCGCATCCGGCGAATCCGGGCCGATCTCCGACGGTCCGGCGGCGGCACGCTCGACCGCCTCCCCGAATTCTACCCTGTCCGACCGGGCCTGTCCCCGGGCTCTTTCCGAGCCTTCCCTTCGGCCGCGAGGCGTCGGAATCGCTCGGCGACCTGGGCATCGCGGGCCTCCGGCGTCGGAGGGGGCGGGGTCCGGGGCATCGGGTCGGCCTCCTCGGGAGGGGCGAGGGTCGAAGCGGCCCATCCGCCCGGCCCGCCGCCTCCCGACGATTTTATCCCCCGACCGGCCCTCCACGAACAGGCCATCGCGGCCCGCCCCGGACGCCCCGATCAATCCCGACGCCCCGCCACCCGGAGCGAGCCGAGCCGACGCCGGGCCGCCCAGCCCAGGAGGGCCGCGACGCCGAGGGCCAGCGCCGTCGGCTCGGGCACGGCGTTGGGGGTCATGAGGTAGGCGTGGTGCTCGCCATTCACTTCGGCGTCGAAAGCGATCTGACCCCGATTGTTCAGGCCGACGAGGTCGGTGATCGTTACCCCGCCGAGCGACTGCACGAGGTCGGACAGGTCGGTCATCGTGCCGTTCTGATACAGGAATGCGTGAACACCCGAGGATGCAGTGTCCGAGAGCCCGATGATCTGGCCCGAGTCGTTGATGTGCGTGGCCGTGCTCGTGGTCCCCCCGGGGAGCGTCCCCAGGTCCATCATCTTGCCCCCGCTGAAGAGGAAAGCGTGGGAGGGTGTCGAGGTGAAGGAGGACCCGCCGCCGACAACTTGGCCCGAGTTGTTGACGGAGTATGCGGCGGCCGAGGTCTCGCCGGGGAGGGTGCCGAGATCGAGGACCCCGCCCCCGGAAATCAAGAAGGGATGGAAGACGGCTGCGCTGGACGTCGTCGAAAACACCTGCATCTCGCCGACGACCTGCCTTGAATCGTTGATCCCGTCGGCCCGACTCTCGGTGGAGATCCCGGGAATCGGCGTGACGGTTCCCCCAACCTGGGTCGCGGCGACCTCGCCGTTAATGCGGGTGCTGATGGTGCTACCCGCCACCTCACCAGAATTGCTGATCGCTCTTGCGTTGAAGTTGTTCGCGGTCGTCGCAAACTGGCCGCCGTCGTTGATCCCCGTCCCGCCCGTGGCGATCTGCGACATCTTGCCGTCGCTATAGATGTAGGGAACGCCCCCCGACGAGCCGATGACCTGACCGAGGTTGTTCAGGCCGGTCACTGTGGTATTGCTCGCCCCCGGGAGCGACCCCAGGTCGGTGATCGTGTACCGCGACGCATCGGCCCGGGCTATCGCCGCCGAGAGGGCGAGCATCAGGGCCGCCGCGATCGGCGCGGACTTCCGACGGGCCTTCGCATTCGCTCTCATGGCTCACCTTCCCTGGCGCGAGTTCCCGAGCGGTCGGGGCCGGGCCCCGGCCATCCATGATCGGGCGTGGCGAATCTACCGAGGGGGGATCGATCCGACAAGGCGAATCCGTGGCCCACGAAGGCCGTGGCGCCCGGCCTTCCGATCCGCTATCCTGATCCCCATGCCCGATATTCCGCCCCCGGACCCCGCCGATCATGCCGAGGACTTCGCCCGTCGCTACGCGCGTGACCTCGACGCCTACTGCGCCGTCCGGATGGACGAATTAGGGATTCCCCAGCAGATCCAGGGGGCGGATGACCTCCGCCCTCGCATGACGTGGTGCGCCTTCGATCCCCCCGGCCGGAGCGGCGGCAACATCTCCCGCGGGATCACCGTCAATTCCGGCGTCCTCAACCCCGACCTGCTCAAAGGCCGAGGCCGCCGCGTCTGGGCAAAGGCGAGGCTCCGGGACCGCATCGACGCCGTGATCGCCCATGAATACGAGGAATCGCGGACCGTCGATCACGACGCGGCCCTGAAAGCGGCGGCCAGGACCGGGCTCCCGGTCACGGACGGGGCGAGGCGCATCCTCCGGGCGATGGCGCGGTAGTCAGGCCGTCTCCCTCGCCAGCCATTCGGACTGCCGCTCCCGGCCCCAGTAAGTGAACGTATAGAACGCCTCCCGGCCGCCGACGAAGGAGTGGCCGGGGATCATGATCCGGGCCGTCACGAGCTCGCGGTAGAGCGGCCGGTTCTTCTCGGTCACGTCGATCCGTTCGTCGGCCGCCAGGCGCCGCAGGAGGTCCCAGGCGGCCGGGGAGAGGCGGCTTGCGTCGGGCGGCTCGTGCCGCTCTCGCTCGATCCGCTCGGCCTCCCGCTCCAGGATCGCCTCGCGATGGGCCAGGCCGAAGGCGGTGAATCGATATTCGCCTTCGGCGTCGGTGCCGGGCACCCGCTCCATGATCCCCGCGTCGGCCAGCTCGCGATAGGCGGGCAGGCGACGCGACGGGTCTTTTGGGCACAGGCCCCGGATCTCGAAGCGGAGCGCGGCGACGGCCTTCTCGGACAGGGCGACGGTCTTCATGGGCTCCTTCCTCCGTCCCCGCATCCTATCGGGCGAGGCGCGATCGGGGAAGGCGAGGGCCGGGGCCGGGGGAAGGCGAGGGCCGGGGCCGAACGAAGCGGCGGGCCCGTCTCGGGACGGGCCGATCTCCGGCTCGCCTCGGCGGGTGGTGGGCGGCCGGGGGCCGCCGCGGTGTTGGTGCATTTCATGCACCCGACATCACGGTGCATTTCATGCACCCTGCGGGCCGAGGCCCCTCCGAGGCCCACTTGCCCTTGCCGGGCCCGGGGGCTTTGGGTCTAATGTGACGGGAAAGGCACCCTGGACCCGCCCTCAACCCTCCTCTGGGTTCGGAGTCTTTCCCGTGCAGGATCGCATCGCCTATCTCGGTATGACTTTCGACGACGTGTTGCTGGAGCCCGGGTACTCCGAGCTCCTCCCCCGCCAGGTCGAGGTCAAGACCCAGCTCACCGCCCGGATCCCCCTGGACCTCCCCATCCTCTCGGCGCCGATGGACACCGTCACCGAGGCGGAGCTGGCCATCGCCCTGGCCCAGGAGGGCGGGCTCGGGGTCATCCACAAGAACATGCCCGTGGATGAGCAGGCCCGCGAGGTGGACAAGGTCAAGCGGTCCGAGAACGGGATCATCGTCGATCCCGTGACCCTGCCCCCCGATGCCACGGTCCGCCAGGCCCGGGAGATCATGGAGGGGCACAACATCTCGGGCGTGCCGATCACCGTCGGCGGGCGGCTCAAGGGGATCTTGACCCGTCGCGACCTCCGGTTCCTGGAGTCCGACGACCTCCGCGTCGAGGAGGTCATGACCAAGGACAACCTCGTCACCGCCAAGGCCGACACCTCCCTGGAGGAGGCCGATCGGATTTTGACGAAGAATAAGGTCGAGAAGCTTCTGCTGGTGGACGATGATTATCGTCTGAAGGGCCTGATCACGATCAAGGACATCGACAAGCTCCACCGCTACCCCAACGCCTGCAAGGACGCCCGGGGTCGGCTGCGGGTGGGGGCGGCCGTCGGGGTCCACGACTACGAGCGGATCGGGGCCTTGCTGGAGGCGGACGTGGACGTCCTGGTGGTGGACTCGGCCCACGGCCACAGCAAGAACGTGGTGGAGACCGTCCGCAAGATCAAGAAAGACTTTCCGATCGACGTGATCGCCGGCAACGTGGCCACGGCCGAGGGCACCCGCGACCTGATCGAGGCCGGGGCCGACGCCGTGAAGGTGGGGATCGGCCCCGGGTCGATCTGCACGACGCGGGTGGTCTCGGGCGTGGGCGTCCCCCAGATCACGGCCGTGTATCAGTGTGCCCGGGCGGCCGCCGGCTCGAAGGTTCCGATCATCGCCGACGGCGGGATCCGCTACTCGGGCGACATCACCAAGGCCCTGGCCGCCGGGGCCCATTGCGTGATGATCGGCGGGTTGTTCGCGGGGCTGGCCGAGAGCCCGGGGGACACGATCATCTATCGCGGGAGGAGCTTCAAGACGTATCGCGGGATGGGGTCGATCGCGGCGATGGCCAAGGGCTCCCACGAGCGGTATCGGCAGGACCCGGGGCATCACAAATCGGCCGACGGCAAGGCCGGTGTCAGCCAGAAGCTCGTGCCCGAAGGGGTCGAGGGCCGCGTCCCGTACAAGGGCCCCCTGGCCGATTACGTCTTCCAGTTGGTCGGCGGATTGAAGGCCGGGATGGGCTATTGCGGGACCCGGACGATCGACGAGCTCCGGACCAAGGCCCGGTTCATCCAGGTCACCGGGGCGAGCGTCCAGGAGAGCCATCCCCACGATATCGTGATCACCCAGGAAGCCCCGAATTATTCCAGCTACAGCGGAGAGAGCGAGACCGCCCGAGGGACGGTCTGAGGGCGACCTCGATCGAGCGGAGCGGCGCCGGGTTCCGTCGGGCAGGCCTCGGCCTGCCGATTCGCGAGGACGGCAGGCCGAGCCGAGGCCCGCCCTGCGAGGACGAGTTCGGTCCCTCCGGGAATCTGGCGGGTTGAGCTGTCTCTAGTTGATGGTCCGAATCGAAGCGAATCGAAGCGAAGCGGTGGTCGAACCGGAAACGTCAGCAAGGAGGCGTGACGTGCGTGGCCCCAGAACGGCCCTGGCCCTGATCGCGGTGGTCGCCACGACCGCCGTATCGGCCTCGATCCTACGAGCCCAGCAGGCGGCCGACGTCCCGGCGTCGGCCGATCGCTCCGGAGGCGATCCGGACTCGCCCTCGACGGCGCCCCGGACGGCCCGGCAGCTCCTGCGCAACGGGCTGGACTACCTCGACACGTACAAGGACCCGGAACGGGCCCTGACGTTCCTCCGGGCGGCCGAGGCGAAGCAGAAGGAGCTGCCGGAGTCCGACCGGAGGCGGCTGTCCCAGGGGATCGAGCGGGCCCGCCGCGGCCTCCGCGAGCCGTCCACGATGGGCGGGGCGCGGGTCGCCCGGCGGTCTTCTCCTCTGCGACCGGGGGCCATCGCGCTGGCCCCCCCGCCGAAGGTCGAGGGCGACGCGGTGTTGAAGGCCTCGGCCGAGGTGGCCGAGACGCCCGAGCCCGCCCCGCTCGACCTGCCCGCCGCCCGGCCCGAGCCGGCCGAGGTCAAGGTCAAGGTCGAGGCCCCGAAGCCGGCCGAGGCCGCCGCCCCGCCGATCCTGCTGACCCCCGAGGAGACGCCCGGAGAGCCGGCCCTCCCGCCGTCTCTCGGGCCCGCCCTGCCCCGGGCCGGTGCTCCCCCCAGGACCGAGGCGGAACCCATCGGCCAGGCCAGGCCCGCCGAACCCCCGGCCGAGCCGCCGGCCCTCGCCCCCGCCGAGACGCCGGTCCCGGTTCCGGCCGAGCCGCCGGCCCTCGCCCCGGCCGCCCCGCTCTCGCAGCCGGCGACCGAACCCGGCGCGGCCCCCGCGGTCAAGCCGCTCGCGCCTCCTCCGGCCGAATCCCTGGCCCCTCCCCCGGCCGAGGCGCTCGCGCCTCCTCCGGCCGAGGCGCTCGCGCCTCCCCCGGCCGAGGCGCCGGTCCCCGAGCCGTCGCGGCTTCCGGTCGAGCCTCCGGCCTCGACGGGGGACGTCGAGACGCCCCCCCTGCCCGAGCTGCCGCCGACGGCCGCGACGGCGCCTCGCGAGGTCGTGGCCCCTCCGATCCGTCCGGCCTCGCGTCGCCAGGTCGATTCGCCCGCCCCGGCGACGACGGCGGGGGCCGACCGCATCCCGCCGATCCGCCCGGCCGGATCGGCCCGGATGACCCGGTCCGAGGCCGCCCCGATGCCGACCCCCGCCCCGGAACCGGCGCCCGACCCGGTCCCGGTCGAGCCGCCGGCCCTCCTGGACCCGCCCGCCGCCCGAGCGTCGGCCCTCTCGGCTCAGGAGATCGAAGCCCCGGCTCCGACCCAGGCTCCGGCTCCGGTTCCGGCCCCCGAGCCGGTCGCGCCGGCCCCGGCCCCCGAGGCCTCGTCGCTGGTGCCGCCCTCGGCGCCTCCGCGACGGGAGAGGCTGTCCGATCCGGCCCCGGCCGACGACCTGCCCCCCCTGCCCGCCGGAGGCGCCACCTCGGGAGCTCCCCCGACTGCCCCGGCCCCCGGGCGGCTTCATCTCCCCGACGAGGGCCTGGGGCCATCCCCGACGTCCGGCTCGGCCCCGACGATCCGCCCCGAGTCGCTCCGGGAGGTCGATGAGATCGCCCGCCGCCAGGAAGACGCGGCCCGGCAGAACCCGCCGCCCAACCCGCTGACGACCGGGTCGAGCATGGGCAACGATTCCCCGATGGCCAGCCGCCTGGAGCTGCCCCGGGCCCCCAGCCCGACCGAGCCGAGGCCGATCCGCGTGATCCCCCCGCCCGAGGAGTACGTCCCCCTGCCGGCCCGGGACTGGTCGCCCAACCGCAAGTACTGGGTGGCCGGCGCCACCTGCCACATGCCGCTGTACTTCCAGGACGCCGTTTTGGAACGCTACGGGCAGGGCGTGGAGCAGTCGCTCGGGCCCGTCGGCCGGTTCTTCTCCTATCCCCTGGACGACCCCCGGCAGTCGAACCAGAGGAACCAGCTCCTCCAGCCGGGTTACTCGGCGGGCCTGTTCATCACCCAGATCATCGCCTTGCCGTATAACCTGATCGTCGATCCGCCGTGGGAGGCCGAGTACGACCTGGGCTACTACCGCCCCGGCGACCGCACCCCGCCGGACCTGATGTACCTGCCCACCACGGGCGTCGGGCCCGTGCTCAAGGGCAACCGCTACGGCCGCCGCGCCCGGTAGCCGGCGGCGCCCGTCTCGGGGAAATCCGAGTCCCATCGCCGGGGCCGGGGCGTTCCGGGGGTTTGGCCCCCCGGAACACCCCGGCCCCGGCCGCGCGCCGACGACGCCCCGGCACGACGTGTCGTCTTCGGTCGAAAGATGAAATGCCCATGAAATTTAGGGTCGATTGCTTGTCCGTGGCCCGGAGATTCTCTACAGTAGGAACTGCGGAAGCGGAACGGCCCCGGGCCCCTCCTGGCCCCCGATTTGCCGGACGTCGCGACGCCGCGATCCTGAATGGGGGTGAGCCATGCCGTCGATCGGACGATTGGGGTCGGACTGGGAGGCGGAGCGGGTCACCCTCGGCCGCCACTTCCTCCGCGACATGGAAAGCCTCTGGGAGAATATCCTGAAGCTGGCCGCCGTGGTCGAAACCGCGCTGCGGACCAGCGTGGACGCCCTGTGCGACGGCCGGGCCGACCTGGCCGACGAGGTCAAGGGGGGCGAGGACGCGATCAATGACTGGGAAGTGCGGATCGAGCGCGATTGCCTGAGGATTTTGGCCCTCCATCAGCCGGTGGCCTCGGACCTCCGCCGGGTGGCGGCGATCCTCAAGATCAACGGCGACCTGGAACGCATGGCCGACCTGGCCGACCACATCGCCAACCGCGCGAGGAAGCTCGCCGCCAAGCCCTGCCCGACGCCCGTTCCGCCCCGGATGGAGCTCATGGCGAGGGAGGCGCTGGCGCAGGTCCACGACGCCCTGGACGCCCTGGCCAAGGCCGACGCCGACCTCGCCCGGGCGGTGATCGCCGGCGACGGCGGCGTCGATCGCCACCGCCGGGCCGTCCTGAACGACCTGAAGGACGCCATCCGCCGCGAGCCCGACCGCGTGAGCACCTGGCTCCGCCTGATCAACGCCGCCCGGAACATCGAACGCATCGCCGACCACGCCACCAACATCGCCGAGGCCGTCGTCTACCTCCGAGAAGGCGACATCATCCGCCACGTCGGCGAGCGACGGGCCCGCCGCGCCTGAGCTGGCGCCGGGACTCGCAGGCGCTCGATCCCATCCCGAGAGGATCGGCATCCATGCCCTCGTCTCCGGCCAGCCCGAAGGTCCGATGGCTGAGCCGGCTCGTCGAGGTCCTGATCGTCCTCGGGATCATGGTTGGGCTCCTCTGGATGATCGCCCCGATCTTCTCCTCCCACCCGTCAAGCTCCGCCGTCCGCCACTGGGAGGCGAACTATTCCTCCCTCCTCCCCCCCGGCTACTCGGATTTTCGAGGGCACTGGCAGAACCACGATATCGGCGTGCAGATCTTCAGCTTCCGCCTCCCGGACGGGGCCGAATGCGAGCTGGTGCTGGACGGCCTGGTCACTCGCCTGAGCGACTACCGGGTTCACCGGCGGGTGCCGGGCGAGGTCGCCCTGCGACGAAGCGTGACGTACTCCAATCCCGATGGCTTCGACGAATACCGGTTCCTCTGCGAACCCTCGTCGGGCCGGGTGTATGCCATGTTCGCCAACCTGGATTCGGAGATGGACGCCCATCTCCGGCTGGTGGAGCAACTCCACGCGATCGCTCGCGGCCAGGAGAAGTGACCGCCTCATATGAGGGCGCCCTCTTGTCGGCTGGCCAGGGTCGAGCCGCGCCCGGAATCGAGAGCGAGACCCGGCCGCGATCCTTGAACGAATTCGGATTGCGGCCCGCCCCCCGGCGCGGTAGGGTTTGCCCGGGGCGATCCGAGGCGGTCGAGGAGGATGCGATGAGGTCCATCCGGTTCTCGATCGGCGCCCTGGCCATGCTCGTGGTCGTCCTCGCCCTGGACCTGGCGGTGATCCGCAGCCTCGTCCGTCCGAGCAGCCCGGGCTCCAACCAGATGCTCTATCTGGTGCCGATCACCTCGACCTCGACCCTGGCGTTCCTGGCCTTCGCCCTGGGCGTCCTGCCGATGGCGAGCGTCCTCGTGCCCGCGACGCTGTCCCAGGCGTGGACGATCCGCCGTCGGGGCACGGTCTCCCCCTTCGGCTTCGGGTTCGTGGCCTTCGGGTGGGTGGCGGTGTTCCTCTTCATGGCGATCGCCGCCGTCTCTCCCCCGGCGATCAACGAGTATTTCTCCTGGAGCGCGAGCCGGCTCGGCCCGGCGGTCGCGGCCGTGATCGGCAACGACGGTCCTTCCTGGCTCGAAACCACGTTCGAGGTGACGGTCATCCTGGTCGATCTCACCTTGCCCGAGCTGCTGATCGCCCTGGCCGGCGGCTGGCTGGTCGGCCGGTCGGGCGGTCGCCCGGCGATCCCGACGCCCGAGGCCGGGACGTCCGCCGCCTGACCGCGACCCGGCCCGTTCACTCCTCGACCTCCGGCAGCAGCGCGGCGACCTCCGCGGCCAGCGACGGGTCGGCGGCCAGGCGTTCCAAAGCGGCGGCGCAGGCGTGGCGGACCGTCTTGGCGTCCCTCTTGCCGAACAACGCGCCGAGGCTCGCGAAGCTCAGGCCGGTCCGGGTCCGGGCGAGGTGGATCGCCAGGTGACGGGGGACCACCACGGCCTGCCTCCTGGATGCCGACCGCAGGTCGCGGACGCTCACGCCGAACCGCTCGGCCACGAGCCGGGCGATCGTCTCGACGGCCTGGCGGGCGGTCTCGGAGGGGTCGTCCTCCGCCAGGGAATCGGCCAGGGATTGGTCGGCGGGGCGTCGCTCGACCTTCGCCGCCAGGGCGAGCCGGGCGAGGCGGCCGTCGATCTCGCGATAGCCGGCCGCCCCCTCGGCGATCGCCTCGACGGCCTCGGCCGACAGCGAGAGCGACCGGGCCCGGGCGGTCTCCAGGGCGAACCGGCGGCGGGTGGCCAGGCCCGGCGGCTCGACCCTCAGCGACAGCCCGCCGACCAACCGGCTGACCAGCCTCGGCGGCCAGCCCGTCATCCGCCCCGGGCCGACCCGGGCCGAGAACGCGGCCGACCCGCCCGCTTCCTCCAGGGCATCGAGCGTGTGGGCCAGCTCCTCGGAGGCGATCGGCGAGCGTTCCAGGGCGTGGAGGTCATCCAGGACGAACAGGTCGAGGCCGCGGAACCGCTCGCGGAGGTCGGCGAACCCCCCGAGACGGCCGGCGGCCTCGTGGCAGAGCGAGGCGAACGCCTCGGCGGTCAGCGTCGCCACGGAGGCGCCCGGGAACCTCGCGATCTTCTCGGCCACCAGCCCGTCGAGGATCCGCGTCTTGCCCGACCCCGCCGGCCCGTGGACGACCAGGGGCGACGCCACCGAGGCATCCCCCCGGGCCAGCGCCACGGCCCCCGAATGCGCCAGGGCGTTCTCCGGGCCGACGAGGAAGCCGTCCCAGGGCGATCCGGCCATCCTGCCCCCTCAACCCGCGTCCTGGGTGGCATGCTCACGTCTTCGTGAGCATGTCTTCGAATCTTCCCAGCGTGCCCGGGCATGCTCACGAAGACGTGAGCCTGCCACCCGGAACGCCAGGCCCGAGGCCCTCTCGCCGGGCTTCGTAACACGTCCGGGCCCTGGCGCGAAGGGGAATTCGGTTCGCGAGAGGGCCCGATCGGCGTTAGAATCGGCCCTCATCATGCCGTCCGAGCCGTTCGAATCGACGCGATGGAGCCTCGTCGCCGCCGCGGGGGGCGACCGCGGGTCCGGCCGCGCCCGCGAGGCCCTCGAGGCGCTCTGCTCGGCCTATTGGTATCCGATTTATGCCTTCATCCGTCGCCGGGGGCACGACGCCGAGGCCGCCGCCGACCTCGCCCAGGGCTTCTTCGCCGCCCTCCTCGAATCCGACGCCTTTTTCGGCCTCGACCCGGCGAAGGGGAAGTTCCGCGCCTTCTTGCTGGCGTCCTGTCAACATTTTCTCGCTCATGAACGCGACCGCGCCAACGCCCTGAAGCGAGGAGGGGGCCGGACGATCGCCTCCCTCGACGACGCCGAGGGCCGATACCGCCGCGAGCCCAGCCACGACCTCACGCCCGAGGCCCTGTTCGACCGCCGATACGCCCTGGCCCTGCTCGACGCCACCCTCGACGAGCTCCGGGCCGACTTCGCCCGACGCGGCCAGGCCGACCACTTCGACGCCCTCAAGCCCACCCTGACCGGGGACGCCCGGAACGTCCCCTATCGCGAGATCGCCGACCGTCTCGGGACGACCGAAGGCGCCGTGCAGGTGGCCGTCCACCGGCTCCGCAAGCGCTATCGCGAGGCCCTCCGAGACCGGATCGCCCAGACCGTCGCCGGCCCCTCCGAGATCGACGACGAGATCCGCGACCTGTTCGCCGCCCTGGCGCGATGACGCGGCCGGATCGTCTTCGGGCGGTAATCGTGCTCGACCCCGAGCCGAGAACCGCCCACGTCTTCGGCGCCGTCGCCGTCGCCGCCCCACGATCCCTGACCGCCGACGACGAACTGACCCTGCCGGGCATCCTCGAAGGCTTCCGCGTCCGCGTGGGCCGGTTCTTCGAGTGAGATCAAGGCCAGGGCCTCGGCATCCGCGGATGCCTCCTCCCGATCGCGGCCTCGCCTCCGGGGACGGCGACCGAGTCGGCCCTCAGAGCCCTTCCCTCGGCGTGACGGTGAGCGTCACGTCCTGGCCGTCTCGGGTGACGACGACCGTGGCCGGCTTGCCGGGCTCGGCCGAGGCGGCGGCGGCGAACGTGTCGGCGAAGGTGGTGGTCCATCGGCCGTCGAGACTGGTGAGGATGTCTCCGGATTTCAATCCCGCCATCTCGGCCGCCGAGCCGGGCAGGACGGCCGCGATCGGCACCCCGGGGGTCTCGACGCCCCTGGGCTCGCCGAGCTCGATCCCCCAGATCCCCCTCGGCGCCAGGATGATCGTCTTCGCGACCTTCGGCCCGGCGAGCCTCTGCGGGAGTTCCTTCATGAGGTCGCGGACCTGGAAATCGACCGGCTCGAAGGTGAGCTGCAGGTCCTTGTAGTCGATCGACATCCGGAACCGGGCCCAGAACGTGTAGCCGATGATCCCCTCGATGGGCTTCTCGAAGAAGCCGGAGAGGGCCTTGACCGCCGGGTGGTCCATCACGATCACCGGGACGTCGTCGGCCTTCAGCTTGCCCATCTCCAACGTCTTGACCTTCCCCTCGCCCCGGGTGCCCATCAAGAAGGACTTGGGCGCCGATTTGTCGATGGCGCCCGAGGCCTCGGCCGCCCGGTTCGAGAGCAGGGTGACCGGCGCGCCGAGGTCGAAGATGAACCGGAACGGCCCCTTGCCGTTGAGCTTCGCCTCCACGACCATGTGGTTCGACGGCAGCATCTTGAACGGGACGACCGAGGGCGCCGCCGGGGGGGCGTCCTGCCGGGCGTGGAGCGGGGTGAAGGCGACGAGGAGCAGGAGCGGGAACGTCTTGGAGATTTTCATGCCGGGATCTCGATGATGAGAATGTGTCTCGGGGTGGCATGCCCACGTCTTCGTGGGCATGGGCATGATTTTCGGGAAAACACTTGCCTGGGCATAATTCCGAGCATGACCTTCGAGTGAAGACATGCCCACGAAGACGTGGGCATGCCACCCGGGGATGGGGCATGCGTCCCTAGAGCCCTTCGGCGGCGGTCAGGGCCATTTCCCTGGTTTCTCCCCCGCGATCGACGACCACGGCCACCTTGTCTCCGGGTCGGACCTTGGCGATGGCCGAATGGGCGGCCTTGCGGTCCTTCACGCCCTCGCCGGAGAGCCTGATGAGCCTGTCGCCGACCCGAATCCCGGCCTTCGCGGCGGGGGAATCGGCCAGGACGGCGGTGACCTTGAGGGCCTCGTCCATCTCCAGGCCGAGCAAGCCCTGGGGGTGGTACACGTCCTCGGGCTGCTTGCCGACGAGGACGCTCATGACCTTCATGATCGGCCCCAGGGCGTTCATGGCCTGGACCTCGGCCGGGCCCTGGCGGTCCTTCTCGTCGGCCGGGATGAACGGGTCGGGCGGGTTGTAGTCCAGGCGGGTCCAGGTCATCCGGTCCTTCGTCGGGTCGAATTCCATCTTGAACTTGGCCAGGACGGTGAAGCCGAGGATGCCCTCGATCTTGGCGCCGGGGAGGCCCATCGCGTTCATCCCGACGAGCTGGAACGGGTCCTCGACGCGGGCCTTGATGCCTTCGAGCTTGGCCCCGCCCTCGAGGTCCAGGCGATCCAGGGGCGTCCAGTATTCCCCCTTCGGCGCGGGCTTCAGGCCGACGGCCTTCGCGGCGTCGGTGCCGACGTAGAGGGCCGGGGCGCCGGTATCGACCAGGAAGTTGAACGGGCCCTTGCCGTTGAGCTTCACGCGGACGAGGTAATGGTTCGTCAGCGTGAGGCGATAGGGGACCTGGTACGACGTGCCGACGTCGGTCGGCTTGGCGGGCTTGGGGTCGCCGGGGGCGAGGGCGACGAGGGCCAGGATCAGGCCGAGTCTGCGGGGCATGGGGGGTCCTCACCTCTCCGTCGGGCGATCCACAGGGACGATCCTCCAGTGTACGCCGGGCGGACGGCCCCGGGAAGACGGCGGATTTGGCCTTTTGGCGAGGGGGACCGGGCCGCTATGATCCGGGGCGAGCGGTCCGCGTTCCCGGAGGGCGGGCCTCGGCCTGCCTCTTCGGATCGCGGCAGGCCGAGGCCTGCCCTCCGGGAATCCCGGACGCTTCCCGAGGACGGAGCCTTGACCTCGACGACCCCCGCGCCCCCCGAGCCTCGCCCGCTGCCCCCGGTCCTCTCTCGCCTGCTCCGGGGGACGTTCTGGCTGGCCTTGCGGACGCCCTTGCAGGCCGTGTTCGCCCTGTGGAGCGTCCCCCTGATCCTCGACTTCGTCGGCGAGACGCAGTACGGGGCGTTCGGCTTCGCCTGGGGGTTCGGCTTCTTCCAGTTCCTGCTGGAATTCGGCATGAGCTCCTCGCTCCAGAAGGAGGTCTCGGCCTGCTGGACCCGGGGCGACCGCGAGGGCGTCGATCGCGCCGTGGCGTGCGGCCTGAACTTCTATGCGGCGATCGCCCTGATCCAGGTCGCGGCGCTCCTGGGCGTGGCGGCGTTCGGAATCCCCTCGACGTTCGGGCCCGAGTCTCACCGGCTGATCGTCCGCCTGCTCTGGCTCCAGGCGATCACCTCGCCGTGCTTCGGCCTCTCCACCGTGGTGACCAGCATCCTCCAGGCGGCCCGCAGGTACGACGTCGTCCCCCGGTTCGAATTGGCGATCGTGATCTTGCGGTTCATCGCCCTGGTCGTCGCGCTGAAGGGCGGCATGGATTTCTTCTGGGTCGTCGTGATCCAGACGGCCCTGACCGTCGGCCTCTCGCTCGGCCCGGCGCTGTGGGTCGTCACGAAGGAGCTCGGCTATCGGCTGCCGCTGCGAGGGGCGAAGCTCTCCGACTACGCGGCCCTTTTGCACATCAGCACGTTCATGTTCATGATGCAGTTGAGCGTGGTCCTGGCCGACAAGCTGGACAAGCTCGTCCTGGGCTATGCGCTGGACCCGCCCGAGGCGCCCATCGCGGTGTACGAGGCGATCAGCAAGCCGTTCCTGCAGCTCCGGCAGACGGGCTGGATGCTCGCCTACCTCGTCATGCCGGCCGTCGCCAGCCTCGCCGCCGCGAAGGACGAGGCGGCCCTGGAGCGGATCAAGTACGACGGCACGAGGTTCCTCGTCGGCCTGTTGCTGCCGGTCGGGCTCCTGGCGGCGATTTATGCCCACCCCTTCTTGAATCTATGGGTGCCGAAGTTCGCGGACGACGCCCCGCTGATGCGCCTGTTCCTGGTGGCGGCGCTGCCCCTGGTCTTATCGGTTCACGTGCAGATGGCGATTGGGATGAATGCGATCCGGGTGGTGTCGCTGGCGGCCCTGGGAGGGGCGCTGGTGAACCTGCCGCTGAGCTATTTCCTGACGCTCAGGATGGGAGTGGCCGGGGTGATCTGGGGGACCGTGCTGACCACGCTCGCCTCGAACCTGCTGATCCCGGGCGTCCACGTCTTCCGCGTCCTGGGCGTGCAGCTCGTCACGTTCCTGAGAAGGTCGCTCGGGGCGCCTCTGGGCGGGGCCGCGATGCTGGGGGTCGCGGCGCTCCTGCTCAACGCGGCGTCCTCGGCCGAGCCGGCCGCCGGCGCCTCAAGGCTGGCCAAGGCGGTGCCTCTGCTCGTTCACCTGACGCTCTGCGGCCTCGCCTACCTGATCGGCTACGCCCTCGTGCCGGAGGGGAGAAACGACCTCGCCACGATCGCGCGACGATTCCTCCGCCGAAAGGGCTGAAGCGGCCTCGCCGGAGGGGGTCCGCCGGCCTACGATGAGGTGAGGACCGGGGGGCATCGCAGCATGAATAACGGGCGGAAGACGGTGGACGTCCTGGGCCGGGAGCATTCGGGCCGGAGGTTCGTCCTGATCGGCGCGGCGGTGATCTTTGCGGTCTGGGCCGGGCTGTTCCTGGCGTTTCGCCAGTGGCGGGAGCGGCATCGGGCCGACGTCGAATTCGGCCGTCGCGAGGTCGCCGCCGTGGTCGAGCCTCTGAAGAGGCTCGAACCGCCGGGCGTGACGCCCAAGGTCTGGCGCGGCGCGGTGGACGACTCCCGAGGGATGCTGGAGGCCGTCGTCGGCTCGGGGATGCTCGACCGCCCCGCGATGGAACGGCTCCGCGACGAGCTCCGCGACCGATTCGCGAAGACCTCGCCGGATTCGGCCGTGGGGGATCTCGGCACGCTCTGGGACGACATGGAAGCACGAGCCGGCCCGGTCCTCACCCGCAAGGCCGAACGCCCCCCGTTCGTGCCCGAGCGGCCCATCCTGCTGAAGAGACCAACCGCCAAGCCGCCAAGAGCGCCAAGGGAAGAGGAGAAGTAGGAGAAACGGAATAAGTCGAAGTCAAACTATAAAAGAATTTCGTCATCGAATTTCTCTTCGATCCTCTCCTCTTTCCTTGGCGGCTTGGCGGTTGATCTCCCCGTCTTTCCGTCGCAGAGCCAGGATGAAGAACTCGCAAGGACCGCCGGCGCGGGTTTCCGGCCCTCGGAGGTGCTCGATCGTGGGGAATTCTTCGAGGAGCGGCCGGTACGAGGCGCGTTCGGCGGCGGTGGCCTTGGGCTCGAAGTAGACCGCGACGTGCGAGGCGCCGAGCTCTCGGTAATGGGCGAGCCGGGATCGCCAGTCGGCCGGGAGCTCGGGGCTGTGGATCGGCCAGCCTTCGCGGTGGCTGTGGTGGACGACCGTCGGGAACTCGATCCCCGGGCCGATCGCCACGACCCGGCCGCCTTCCGGGCAGAGCTCGCGGAGGCGGCCGGCCAGGACGAGCTTGCCTTCGTCCAGGCGGAACAGGCCGCCCATCACCCACGGCGACTGCACCGCGAACGCCAGTCCCAGGACGATCGGGACGATCGCCAGGCGACGCGCCGAGGGCCGCGACGCGATCGCCTCCAGCCCCAGGGCGCCCCACGTGGCGAACGCCGGCAGGACCATCAGCGCGTAATAATCGTGGTCGCGGAGCTTCGGCGCCAGCAGGGCGAAGAAGCCGAGGCCCATGACCGTCCAGCCCACCAGCATCCCCGAAGGCCGGGCCCGTCGCCTCACGGCCGAGGCGATCCCGACGAGCATCAGCACCCCGAGCACCGGCCCGCAATCGCGGAAGAGGAACCGGCCGAAAAACGCGCCGTAAATGGTCTTCGAGAGCAAGACATCCGGCCTCTGGAACAGGAAATACGGGTAGACGTGCCCCTCGACCCACCCCGATTCCACCGGGTTCCTCGTCCGGAAGAAGACCACGGCCATCCAGACGGCCATCGGCCCGACCATCGCCGCCATCAGCGCGAGAAAGCGTCTCGAAAAGACCGCCCGCCACGTCCCGGAGGCCCTCCACGCCATCTCCGCCAGGGGCACGGCGACCATCAATCCGAAGTACTTGAACATGCCGGCGAGCATGCCGAAAAGTGCCGCCAGGACGAACCAGCGACGGCCTTCGCCGTCGAGGAATCGCCGGAAACAGGCCGCCGAGCCGATCATGGCGGCGAGCATCCACGAGTCGGGCATCACGGCACGCCCGTAGAAGATCAGCAAGGGGGCCGCCGCCATCAGGGCCGTCGAGGCGAGGGCCTCGCGCTCGCCGATCTCCCGGCGGACGAGGTCGAACAGCGCGACCAGGGCCGCGAGGGTGCCCAGGAGGCTCAGCGCGTGGCCGATCCACGCGCGCTCGCCGAACACGCGGAACCCGGCGGCCAGGGCGATCGAGTAGAGCGGGACCTCCTCGGTCAGCTCCATCCTCTCGCCTCGCTCGTCGAGGAAGTCGAACGAGTTCTTGAAGACGTCGAACGGGGGGCCCGCGATGCATCGGGCCTTGTTCGAGGTGAAACTCTGCTTGACCATCAACGAATCGGCCACCGGCGAATCCAGGTGCTTCAGGCGGACGGCCGCGGCGAGGATCAGGATCAGGACCAGGGCGAATCGGGGGTTCATTTGGGGGGGACTCCGTCCGGCCGAGATCAGCGCCCGTCCTGAGGCTGAGGCGCCTGGTCCACCGTCACGTCGTAATCGATGTACCCGATCATCATTTCATCCCAGGTCTGGTCGCCCCAGCGGACCGTGGCGCCCGGGTCGGGGTTGTTCGGGTTGCCCGGGGAGTTGTCGAAGTGGGCCACGCAGTCGATCCGGGTCCCTCGGGGCATCGGCTTCGCGACGGCCAGGCGATAGACGCTCTGCCAGGCGAAGTCGTAGGCCGGGACCGACAGGAGGACCTCGCTCCGGCCGTCGGGATAGGTCGCGGTGTAGAGGAAATCCTTGCCTCGGAGGTGCATGTGAGGCGAGAGGCTGAGCAGCCTCGCGTCGAACGGGAAGGTGAACGACGAGCGGACCTCGTGCCTCGGCGCCCCGGGCGGGATCGCCAGCGTCTTGGCCGAGATCCCCTTGGTCACGGCCCTCCGCTCGATCGGCCCCCTGGCGAAGACGAAGCCGACGGAGGAGACGTCGGTCCGGGGCGTGCCGATCGGCGTGTAATGGACCTCGATCACCAGGGTCGCCCCCTTCGGGATCCGCTTGGCGACGCCCGGGGGGAAGGCCGAGGGCATGTCTCCGGGGGCGTAGCAGACGAGCTCCGGGCGCTCGGGGCGGCCTTCCTCGTTGGGGGTCTTCTCGTCGAGGAAGACGCAGACGTGGTGGACGACCCGGCGGTCTCCGGGGCGGGCCTCGGCGGCTTGAATCCACATGTCGCGATCAAAGTTCGTCGGCACCCGGAACTTCTGATAGGATAAGACCCCCTCGGCGGGCACCTCGAACGGCTCGTCCATCGCGAACACGGCGTCGGGCTCGCCGATGGTCCAGCCTTCGGGGAATCCTCGAGGCTCGGGGAGCTTCGCCGGGTCGCCCAGGGGGGTCTTCTGCTCGACCCAGGCGAGCAGGACCGCGCGTTCCCGGGGGGTCAGCGAGCGATCGTTGGCGAAGTGGCCATGCCTCGGGTCGGCGTGCCACGGGGGCATCCGGCGGTCGGCCACGACCTCGGCGATCCCGGCCGACCAGCGGCGGGCGTGGTCGTAATTCAGCAACGAGAACGGCGCGACCTGCCCGGGTCGGTGGCAGCCCTGGCACTTCTCGGCGAGGATCGGCGCGACGTGGGCGGAATAGGTCACCGGGCCGACGTCCTCGGCCGTCTCGCTGCGATCGAGGTAGTCCGCGACCTCGGGAGCCGGCGGGAGGAGCTTCGTATCCCGGGCCTTCGCGGCGTATCTCGGGGCGGGGAGGACGCGAGGCCCCTTCTTCCTCAGGGAGACCCAGCCGCCCAGGCCGATGGCCAGGGGGACCAGGACGAGCAGGCGGATTCGCCTCGGGGGGAGCCACGCCGGCCGAGTTTTCGGGCTGATGACCACGTCGTCGCGCCCTTTCGAACGATCGCGGGTCGCCCGACCCCGGACGTCCCTCCCCTCTGGAAATCGGCCGAAGATCGCCTCACCTTGGCTTTTCGTCAAGGTCAGCGACGATTTCGGGGGCCGATCGGGAGGTCTGGGCAAGCAGGCGGGCCAGCAACGGCTCGTAGAGGGTCCGGCCCCGGAGCGCCGACCGCCAGCGATCGGGGATCGCGGCGAATCCGTCGCGGAGCCCGGCGATCCCTCCGGCCACGCAGGCGGTGGTGTCGGTGTCCTCGCCCAGGGCCACGGCCGCCTTGACGACCTGTTCATACGACCCCGCCTCGATGGCCAGGCGCGCCGAGTGGAGGCAATCGACGACATAGCCGCCCCCCTGGCCTCCGGGCGGGTCGTCGGGCCGGACGTGCGCCTCCAGCTCCTCGCGGAGGGCGGAGGTCTCGCCCAGGAGGCCGCGGAGGCTCGCCACGGCCGACGGCCAGGGATCGGCGGCGGCGTCCAGGACGCGGCGGGCCCAGAGGCAGTACAGGGCGCAACAGAGTTGCGAGCGGGCGTGGCCGTGGGTGACCTTCGATTGGGTCATGGCGTCGGCGGCCAGGACGGCGTCGGGGCCGCGATGCCAGAGGGCGAGCGGGAGGACCCTCATCAGCGACCCGTTGCCGTTGTCTCGCTCCTCCGACGGCCCGGCCTCCAGGGGCGGGACCCCGGCCCGGAGCCGACCCAGGGCGCGGGCCGTCTGGTTGCCGATGTCGAAGACCTCCCCCTCGACGGCCATCGCGCCCTCGTCCCACCACGCCAGCAACCGCCGAGCCAGGTCGTGAGGGTCGAGCCGCCCGCAGTCCAGGAGCGAGCCGAGCAGGCCAAGCGCCTGGGCCCCGTCGTCGGACCACGTCCCCGGGGGGACTTTCCCATGCGCCACGACGAACCCCGGAGGGGGCTCGAACTCGATCGCCTCGATCGGCGGGATCTCCTCGGGCGAAGAAAACTCGTAGGGGACGCCCAGGGCATCCCCCACCAGGAGCCCGATCAACCCGCCCTCGACCCGCTCGGCCCGCGTCGGCATGGCAGCCTCCCCTCGGCCCTCGTTCGCCGCAATGATGAGCGATCCGGGGCCGGAGGAGAAGCGAAATCGCGGGGGATGCCGATCAGGCCGACGGCGCGCCCTTGGCCTTGTAGCACTCGTCGATGCGATCGCGCCAGTGCTGGGGCGTCGCGGCGATCTCGTCCATGAAGCGGCTGGCCATCGAATTCACCGGGCGGACGCCCTGCTCCCACGCCCGGACGGTCTTCACGCTCACGCCCAGGATGCGGGCGAACAGGGCCTGGCTGACGTTCAAGAGCGTGCGGACGTTCCGGACGTCGCCGGGTGAGTTGTCGCGAGGCTCGAGGTTCAGCTCGACGGTGCGGACGGTGAACCTCGTCTCGATCGGTTCTCCACTCCGAAGGGCATCGCGGAGCTCGGTGAGGGCCTCGATGATCTCCAGACCGGCCGGGGAATGGATCGGCTTCTCCATGTCCATGTCAAGATCCTTTGCCGAGTTCCTGGCGGATGCCTCGAATCAGCGATGCAATCACCTTCCGGTCGGCCTCGGTCAAGTCGGGAGTCTCTGTCTCATCGCAGACAGTGACCAGGGCCACGACGCGAAACCCCTCGAAATACGCGTAGCAGACCCGGTAGCCCCCCGTTTGCCGCGAGATGAATCGCCGCTCGCAAACCGGAGTTTCCTCAGCCCGCCGGTCCCTCGGACGACGGGAGGCCGCTTCGGGTCGGCCATGATCGAAATCTCCAGAAAGCGGAGATCGTCATCCGTCAACCCCAAGGCAGCCCACTGCCTCAAGAACAAACCAAGATGTAAGAAATTTAACAACTTCTCTGGGGAGGCCATACCCGATCAACCATTTCTCGATGGCTGCGCTTGCCACAAGCCCGAATGGCACCCTTCCACCAATTCGAAGGAGAGATTGTTCGCCGTCCGCACTGCGGTTCCAATGTAAGACCCGGTGGCGGGATCGTCCAGGACATCTCTTCGAGGCTCAAGCCCATCCGAAGGGCTGCGGGCGGATCGCCGAACGCCGCGAGGCCGCCGGGCCCTGGGGGGCCCGCCGGCCTCGCGACGATCAGGTCTTCGCTCGGGGATGTCGATCCGGATGGATGGAAGCGGCGTTCAGGAGGCCCGGCGGCGGCGGATCGTCCGGCCGATCAGGCCGAGGCCGAAGGCGCCGAGGAGGGCCGTGGTCGTCGGCTCGGGGACCGGGTTGAGCTGGCCGGCGATCAGGGCGTAACCGGCGTCGTTGGGGTGGACGTTGCCCGAGGTGATGTAGGTGTCCTGCGTCTCGTGGCCGAGGAACGGCGTGTAGGTGTCGATGTAGTTCGCGCCGAACGCGGCGGCCTCGCCGGCGATCACGGCGTTGAGGAGCTGGATCGCCGGGGCGGCGATCGGCGCGGCCGGGTTGCTCGGCACCCCGGCGTAGGGGTTGTAATACCCCAGGAGCGAGACATGGGCATTCGGGGCCAGGGCGTGGACCTCGGTCAGGATGTTCGTCAGGTTGTTCTGGATCGTGGACATCGCCCCCAGGACGGCCGAGAACTGCTGGGACGGGTTCATCGAGAAGAAGTTCGGCCCGTTCATCACGGCGAACAGGTCATTGGCCCCGAGCTGGATCGTCACGGCGCCGACGGGGCTGCCGGAGGCCTGCGCCGGCGAGCTTGGAGACCAGCAGCGTGTTCTGGCTGATGGCGCTGCTCGAATAGTTCAGGTTCAGAGGGGCGGCGGCCTGCCCCCCGGTGAAGAAGCTGGTCGAGGTCTCGCCATCGACGCCCAGGTTCACGACGTTCGGCCTCATCCCGCCATTCATGGCGGCGAGGCCGTCCGCATAGGGGGCCACGTAGCCGCGGTCCCCATACGACGGGTTCTTGGTGAAATCGGTCTCGCCGAAGGCGACCGAGTCGCCCAGGGCAATGTACGTCATCGACCCGGCCGTCGCCACCGAGGGCGCCGCCGAGGCGATCGCCAGAGCGGCCAAACCGGTGCAGATCGAGAGAAACGCTCCGCGCATCGCCATCACCTCCATGCTTCCTAGAAGTCGTCATCGACATCCCTGCCCGCGAATGGGGCGAATCCTAGCCACGATCGCGAAAACCGACAAGAGCTTTAGGGAAAGTTTGCAAGATGGACGGAATGAAACATTTCCCGACGGAGCGGAAAGATCGACAATCGACGCAAGCCAAGGCGGAATCCGAACCTCTCGCGGCCGGAAGTCGCCCGCGATCCGAGAGATCCCGATCCCGAGAAGGACCCGGCGGGACCCGGCCCGCGCGGCCTCGTCGGGCTTCGGTCGCTGTCAAGGAATCATCCAATCGACGATCGAAAGCCCCGGCACATCTTGAAAGTCGGCGACGTTGTGGGTGACGACGGTCAGGTTGTGGGCCAGGGCGACCGCCGCGTTGAAGAGGTCGGGCACCCCGACCGGGCGGCCCCGGTCGAGCAGGTCGGCCCGGATGCGGCCGAACGCCTCGGCGACTTCCCGGTCGATGTCGAAGACCTCGACGACCGCGAGGAACTGCTCGATCTCGGGAAGCCGCGACGCGGGCGCCCTGGCTCGCATCCCCCAGGTGAGGAGTTCGCCCACCGTCACGGTCGAGACCTTCAGACTCCCGTGGTGGAGCATGACCCGGCGAACCACGCCGGGGTCGTTCTTGAAGAAGCCCGAGCGGGTGTCGGTGTCGAGCAGGAAGCTCATCCCTCGATCTCGCGGCGAGGGAGCTTCCTCTGCTGACGATTCCATTCCAGGTAGCGGTCGAGTTCCTCCGCGTCCTCGGCCCAGGCCCCGGCCAATCGGCGGAGGGTCGAGAGCTTCTCGTCATCCGAGGGCGGCGGGGGATCCCAGGTCACGGTCACGACGGAGCCCTCGGGCAACCCCGGGTCCTCGTTCAGGACGACGGTGCGGCCCCGGATCGCCCCGCGGACCCGGCTCTTCGCGATCGCCATGTTCGGGCCTCGCTCTCGCATAGAGAGACGGTCCCTCCACCCGGGGGCCGCCGAGGATTTCATGGTACGGCCTGCGGACTTTCTTGAGAAGCGCATCGACATCCGCCCGGAGCTTGACCCACTCGGGCGGGTGGCACGGTTCATACGTTCGTGCTTTCCGGCCCGCCAAGCACGAGCAGTCGTACTCGACCGGTGTTCCTGCGATCAATCGAACACTGGTTGAGTACGACCAGTGCCACCCGCCGACAGAATTTCTCCTGCGGCGCTTCGACCTCAGCCCGCGCATTCCTTGGCCCCCGATTTCGCCTTGATCTATGGCGTCGATCGTGGTGAGGGCCCGCCTTCCAACTCTCGATCAATCTTTGTTTAGCCGAAGGCGTCGCGGAATTCTGTTGACATAGCCGAATCGAGGGAAGAAAGTACGGCCCGACCGCGATCGATTGGCCAAAAATGAACATCGCGGTCCTTCGCATCGGGACCACGAGCAGGCGTGGTCCGCCTCTTCGGTTGAACTTCACGGACCGCATCCCCCCACGAGGCCAAGGAGTCTCCACCATGCCGCTGCGCGCCTTGAGATTGTTCCCGGCCCGGCCGTCCCGACCGATCCGTTCGAGGATGGCGACCGCGAGGCGATTCGCCCTGGCCGTCGAATCGCTGGAAGCGCGTGAGGTGCTCTCGCTGGCCTTCAGCTTCACCTATTCGGACCCGTCCAACGCGCTGGCCGCCTACCAGCCCCAGCTCGGGATGAACCTCCAGGCGGCGGCCCAGGCGCTGGGCCAGGCGTTGGACGGCAAGGGGACGGTGGACGTCCAGGTCACGGCCAATCCCGTCTCGGGGAGCGTGATCGCCTCGGCGACCCCCATCCAGGTGAACATCGGGACCGCCAGCCTCCCTCAGGGCACGGTCAACGTGTACGAGGCGTTGCCCGAGTACGAGGCGACCCACGGCGGGAGCGACCTGAACGGCTCGTCCCCCGACATGCTCCTGAACATCAACCCCAACTATTTGAGCTCGGCCTTCTTCGACACCTCCGGGGCGTTCTTGATGAACGCCCCGCCGTCGAACAAGCTCGACTTCATCACGACCGTCACCCACGAGCTGGTCCACGGGCTGGGCTTCTACAGCCTGACGACCCGCGACACCAACGGCGTCCCCTCGGGGAGCAACGTCAGCCTGTTCGACCTGGACGTCGTCAACTCGGGGTCGAACACCTACTTCGCGGGCGCGAACGCCGAGGCCGCCAACGGCAACCTGGCGGTGCCCCTCTACAACGACCACACCTATAACCCCGGGTCCAACTTCTCGCACTACAATCTGTCCTCGGACCTGATGTACTACTCGCTGAGCGCCGGGCAGAGGAGGACGCTGAGCCCGGTGGACGTCGGGGCCCTGGTGGACATCGGCTGGTCCCGGGCCACCGCCCACCGGGCCAAGCCCGACGATTTCGACGGCGACGGCAAGACCGACATCGCCACGTTCGACCCGAGCACGGCCAAGTGGTACATCCAGGAATCGACCGGCGGATACGTCCAGATCCCCCAGTTCGGCGGGGCCAACTGGATCCCCGAGCCGGGGGACTACGACGGCGACGGCGTGACGGACCTCGGCGTGTTCGACCCGACGACGGGCAACTGGTACACCTACAACTCCTCGACCCACACGCAGAGCGGCCCGACCCAGGTCGGCGGGCCCGGCTACGTCCCCGTGCCGGGCGACTATAACGGCGACGGCAAGACCGACTTCGCCGTCTTCAACTCCAGCAACGGCGACTGGTACTACCGCAATTCCAGCTCCGGGGCCCTGGTCGGCCCGATCCAGGTGGGCGGGCCGAACTGGATCCCCGTGCCCGGCGACTACGACGGCGACGGCAAGACCGACATGGCCTCGATCAACCCCGGCGGCTCGCTCGACGCCTGGTACTACCTCGCCTCCTCCACCAACACGCTGCAAGGGCCCATCTCCTTCGGCCCCACCGGCTGGAACGCGGTGCCCGGCGACTACAATGGCGACGGCAAGACCGACATCGCCGTCTTCGACCCGGGCAGCGGCAACTGGTACTATCGCTCCTCGGCCGACGGCTCGACCGTCGGCCCGATCCAGGTGGGCGGGCCGAACTGGATCCCCGTGCCCGGCGACTACGACGGCGACGGCAAGACCGACATGGCCTCGGTCAACCCCGGCGGCACCGTGGCCGCCTGGTACTACCTCCCGTCCTCGACCAATACCCTCCAGGGCCCGATCTACTTCGGCGCCCCCTCCTGGACCCCCCTGGAAGCCCCCGATTTCATCCGCTACAAGAGGATCCACGGCTGATCGGCCCGGGCCGCGCCGGGGGCATCCCCGGCGCGGCCGTCAGCCCCGGCGAAACCGGACCTCGACCGGTCTCAGTCCTCGGGGCCCGCGTCCGGTTCGGCTTCGGCGTCCCCTTCGTCCTCGCCCGGGTCGAGCGTCCCGAACCGGGCCTTCAGGGCGTCGGCCAGCGAGAGGAACTCCTCGACGTTCATGGCCTCGGCGCGGATCGAGCCGTTCAGGCCGAGCGATTCGAGGAGGGCGTCGACCTCGGGCTTGGTCCATCGGCCCTTCCAGGCGGTGAAGAGGACGCCTCGGAGGTTCTTCCGGCGGTGGAGGAACACGCGGCGGACCGTCGCCACGAACCAGTCGAGGTCGGCGATCGCGGCGCGTTTCTCGGGGCTGGGGCGGACCTTCACCACGGCCGATTCCACCTTGGGCTTCGGCCAGAACACCTTGGGCGACAGGACCCGGACGATCTCGACGTCCGCCAGGGCCTGCGTGAGGATCGACAGGCCGCCATAGGCGGATGTTCCCGGCTCGGCCCGGAGCCTCTCGGCCATCTCCAACTGGATCGTGGCGACCATCAGCGACGGCCTCGGCTCGTCGCTCAGCAGGAGGTTGCTCAGGATCGGCGTGGCGACGTTGTAGGGCAGATTGGCCACGAGCTTGAACGCGAGGCCGGGCCTCACGGCCAGCCCGGCGCGGACGTTGTTCAGGACGTCGGGGTTGATCGTGTGCTTGTTCGCGAGCGCATCGGCATTGATCACGCGGACATTCAAGCGCCCGCTGACGGCCTCGCGGGTCAATCGGGCCATCGCCGGGTCGATCTCGACGGCCACGACGGCGGAGGCGGACTCGGCCATCATCGCCGTCATCGCCCCGGCGCCGGGGCCGACTTCCAGGATCACGTCGTCGGGCCCGATCTCCGCGGCCCGGGCGATCAGCTCATGGATATTCAAATCGATGAGGAAGTTCTGCCCATAGCGATGCTGGGGGAAGATCCCCCGCCGGGCGAACAGGTTGCGAAGGTAAGACATCGTCTGGCGATGGGCGGTCATGAGGCGGCGATCCCGTAGGGTGCATGCAATGCACCGTCGTGTAGGGTGCATGAAATGCACCAACCAGCGGCGGGCAAGGCCCGCCCACCGCTCTCGTCTTCCCCGACATGAAGGAACGAAGGGGTCTGCGCGAGGCGGGCATCACCCGCCGACCACCTCGGCGGATCGCATCCACCCGACGTGGAGTTTCTCCAGGTGCTTGGCCAGCATGTCGGCCTCGATGTTCACGCGATCGCCTGTTTTGAGCGTCCCCAACGTCGTGACCGCCAAGGTGTGGGGGATCAGCATCACGGAGAACCCCTCGGGGCCGACGTCCACCAGGGTGAGGCTCACGCCGTCGATGGCGATCGACCCCTTGGGGACCATCAGGCGGGGCCATTCCGGGTCGATGCGGAAGGCGAGGAAGTCCCACTCCCCCTCGGGCCGGCGCTCGACGAGCTCGGCGGTCGTGTCCACGTGCCCCTGGACGAAGTGCCCTCCCAATCGGTCGCCCACGCGCAGGGAGCGTTCGAGGTTCACCGGGTCGCCCGGCCGGCGGTCGCCCAGGTTGGTGCGGGCGAGGGTCTCGGGCCCGGCCTGGACGTCGAAGAGCTCGCCGTCGGCCGAGACGACGGTCAGGCAGCAGCCGTTGACGGCCACGCTCTCGCCCAGGGCCAGGCGGTCGGCCAGGTCCGGCCATCGGATCGTCATCCGCAGCCCGGCCCCCTCCGGTTCCCTCGTCTCGACCCGCCCCAACGCCTCGACCAGCCCCGTGAACATCCTCGCCCCCCTGCCCTGCCCTGACCCGGCCCGCGAATCGCGATCCCCCATGATACCGAAACCGCCCGGCCGGGCCGAGGTCGTTGCCCGGCGGCCCCGGCCGGCTTAGGATTGGGGAGGACGATGACGCCAAGAGACGTGGATTTGATCTCAGCCCGGGAGCCCCGACGATGGCCACGGAGACTTCGAGCTTCTTCGACGTGACGGACCGAGGCGCCGTGACGATCGTTCACGTCCTGGAGCCGACGATCCGCCACCCCGGCCAGGCCGAGCAGTTCGGCGCCGACCTGAACGCCCTGGTCGATCGCGACGGCCGCAACCGGCTGGTCGTGGACTTCCACCGCAACCATTATCTCGGGAGCACGGCGTTCGCCGTCCTGATCGGCCTGGCGAAGAAGGTCGAGGCCGCCCGGGGGAAGCTGGCCCTCTGCTCGCTCGATCCCGACGTCCTCGTGGGCGCGAACATCATCGGCCTGGGCAAGATCATCCCGATCTTCGAGGGCGAGGCGGACGCGATCGAGGCGGTGTCGTCGTGACGAGGACGGCGGTCGGCGAATCCGATCCGGTCCCAGCTCGAGCGGCTCCCCGGGAAAGGCCGAGGCGCAGCGAGCGGATCATTCGCGGACGGGGGGATCGCAGATGGCGAAGGCGAAAGCCGAGGAGTTCCACGCCCCGGAGCCGCTCGATCCGGAACAGTTGTTGGAGGTCTGGCAGAGGGCCAGGGAGATTCCCGGGTTCTCCAACCCCTTCCCCCAGAACTGGGCCTACCGGGTTTCGAAGAAGAAGGGGTGGGTCCCCTCCCTGGCCGGCGCCCCGGGGGTGACGGCGACCCGGCAAATCCGGCTCGACGCGAACCTGAACCGGGCGAAGGTGACGGCGAAGGTCCTGGCCCAGGCCTACAGCGATCTGGCCGGGCTCGAGCCGCCCCCGGCCGAGGGCTCGCCGCGGCTGGACTTCTACGTCTCCTGCGATTTCGACCTGCTCGGGGTGCCGAATTACCCCGACGAGACGCGCGAGGTCAGCTTCTCGCTCTCGACCATGGAGGGCGCCCCCTGGTTCCACTTCTCTTGCAGCACCTCCTTCGGCTGGACGACCGACGCTCACGAGGAGAACCGGATCCTCTTCGGGACCGAGCGGGCCCTGCAGGAAGACCTGATCGGCCGGGTGATCGCGTCGAGCCGGCTCCCTCTGCGGATCGTCCCGGCCGGCAAGTCGTTCGGCGTGGAGCACTTCGAGGGCGCCTGGACGGGCCACTGGGACGAGCCGAAGGAGTACGGCCCGGGGGGCCTCGGTTGCCCCCTCCCCGGCGATTCCCCGGCCGACCTGGTCGGGCGGGCGCTCGACGGGCTGGCGGTCATGACCCCGGTGGGCCCGCCCCGCTACACCGCCCACCTCTACCTGGAGGCCCGGCCGAAGGCGGCCGACCCGTGCCCGGGGCTGTACCGGCGCCTCCAGGGCTTCCGCTGGCCGGTCGCCTCCACCAGCCTGTCCACCGTGTTCCGGATCGGGTCGCCCGAGGGCCTCGACGGACTCCGGCCGGCCCTGCCAAGCCCTCGGGCCGCCCTCAAGCTGAACCTCGCCCGCTTCCGCCCGGTCGGCCAGCCGGCCCGAGGACCCGCGACCACCCTGGTCGTCAAGACCCGGCAGGACGGCCACCACCTCAGCCTCCTCGTGCCTCCGGGGCACGAGACGAAGCGCCTGCGCAAGACCCTGGAGCACGACCTGCGACTGGTCCTCAAGCCTTGAGGGCCGGGCGGACGGGCGTTTAGAATGAGGCCCGATCGACCGTCCCTCTTCTTTGCTCTCCTCTGCTCTCCCATCCCGTCCCGGAGGACCGACGCATGACACCTCCCGTGAACCGTCGCGACTTCCTCGCCCAGACCGCCGCCGGGGCCGCCGCCCTGGCCGCCGCGTCGTCCGCTTCGGCCTCGGCTTCGGCCGCCCCGTATCCTCGCGCCTCGCTGCCGAAGACGGCGACCGACAAGGTCACCCTGGGCAAGACGGGCATCCAGGTCTCGCTCGTCGGGATGGGCACCGGCAGCGTCGGCGTGGGCCAGGCGAGCAACCAGACGCGAATGGGCGTGAAGGAGTTCACCCGGGTCGTCCGCCACGCCCTGGACCGCGGCGTCTGCTTCTTCGACGTGGCCGACCAGTACGGCTCCCACACCTATCTTCGCGAGGCCCTCAAGGGCGTCGATCGCGACAAGTACGTGATCCAGACCAAGAGCCACGCCACCGACCTGGCCAACTGCCGGTCGCACATCGAGCGCTACCGGATGGAGCTCGGCGTGGACATGATCGACATCGTCCTTTTGCACTGCATGACGGAGAAGGACTGGCCGGCGAAGCACGTCGGCTCGATGGAATACTTGATGAAGGCCCGCGAGCAGGGGATCATCCGGGCCCACGGCACGAGCTGCCACGGGATGGACCCGCTGCGGACCTCGGCCAAGGACCCGTTCGTCCAGATCGACCTGGCCCGGATCAACCCCGAGGGGCTGATCATGGACGACCGCAAGCCGGATGAGGTCGCCAGCGAGCTCCAGGAGATGCACGACGCCGGCAAGGGCGTCGTCGGCATGAAGATCCTCGGCGAAGGCCGGTTCAAGGAGCCCGAGAGAGCGCGATGCGTCGCTGAGGTTCGTCCTGGGCCTGGGCACCGTCGATGCCTTCATCATCGGCTTCGAGACCACGGCGCAGATCGACGACCTCCTGGACCGGACCGAGAAGGCGATCGCCGGCCTGAAGAAGTGACGACGCGAGAACGCCGCGCCATCACAGCCCTTGTAGGGTCCGCGATTGCGGCCCCTACAAGGGCGTTTGAGCCGGAAAACGAACCCGCCCGCCCCGAGCGGAGGCGCCCCATGAAGACCGCTCGCGATCCCTCATCCCACGCCCGGTCTCTCCAGTGCATGGAGATCCTCGGCGGGGCCGGGGCCCGGGAGGAGCTGTTCTCGACCCCCGGCCTGGATGCCTGGCTGTTCAGCCGGCCCTATCATGGCGAGAGCCAGGGCGGGGACGTCCATTATTTATCGTTATGCGGCGGAGGAGTGATCACCCGGTTCGTCCTGGCCGACGTCTCGGGCCACGGCCAGGCGGTGGCCGAGTTCTCGGCGGCTCTGCGGAGGATCGTCCGCAAGAACATCAACCGCAAGAGCCAGGGGCACCTCGTCGCGGCCCTGAACCGCGAGTTCTCCGCGATGGCCGAGCTCCGGCGATTCGCCACGGCCGTCGTCGCCACCTATCTCGCCACCAAGCGGACCCTGACGGTCTGCAACGCCGGCCACCCGCGCCCCCTGCTCTACCGGGCCGAGAGCCGGGAATGGTCGATCCTCGGCGCCGATTCCGGGGCCGCCCGGGGGGCGAATCTGCCCCTGGGGATCGACGACGCCTCGGATTACGAGTCGTTCGCCGTCGATCTGAAGCCCAATGACGTCGTGATCGCCTTCACCGACGCGATGGTCGAGGCCCAGGACGAGGGCTCGAACCTCCTCGGCGAAGCCGGCCTGCTCGACCTGGCCCGGGGCCTCGACCCGACCGACCCCTCGACGATCGGCCCGGCGCTGGTCTCGGCCGTGGAAGGATATCGCCGGGGGGAGACGGCCGACGACGACCTGACGGTCCTGGTCCTCCGCCACACCGCCCAGGGACCCAAACGGCTCTCGGTGGGGGAGAAGCTGGACGTCTACGCGAAGGTCTTCGGGCTGAAGGCGGTGTAGGCGCGCCAATCCTGGCCAAACCGGCCGAGTCCCGGCCTGGGAGGCCAGGGCGCGGCCCGTCGTGACCGTTGAAAAGGCGGCTTCACGTCTCCTGCCACGACGACTCGAAAATCGACTCCATCTCCGCAAGGACTGGCCCGAGGGCCGACCACTCCTCGGGAAGCCGGTTCCACCAGGCGATCCGGGCCCGGCAGAAGGATTTGCCGACGTGGAGCTCATAGCTCGTGCCGTCGAGCCCGACCGGCGGTTCGGCCACGGCCAGGGGGATCGGGATGGCCTGGAGACGACGGACGACCCCCTCAATCCTGGTCGCGTCGATCGGCGCCGAGACCACTTCGACGGTCGGCCTGTAGGGACGGGGATGCTTCAAACGCTCCAGGGGCGAGCCGAAGGCCCCGGAGTCCAGGTCCATCCGCCAGCACGAGCGAAAGAGGCGAGGCTGGGCCGGACCGCCCGGGACGGGCCACGAGCGGACATCCCAGCCGACCGAGTTCTCGAAGGAGGGGAGGACCACGAGGCGACACATCAGGAGGCCGTCGGCTCCGACGAAGGCGCCGGAGCGGAGGCCGTCGCACGCGGCCTCCCGAACGGCAAAAAACTCGTCGAACTGCTCGAGGTCCACGCGATCGCCTCCCCGTTGTCTAACCCCGGGCCGCGAGGAGTTTGGCTCCCTCGCGGTGGGCCAGCCATTCCCGGAACGTTGGGAACCGGTCGGGATCGGGCCGTCCGTTGCCGGGCCTCGGCTCGTCGGGGTGGGCGGCGATCTCGTCGGCCCCGGTCGTCGTGGCCGCCCTCCCGCGATGTCGAGATGTTCGATGGCTTTTCAGGGAGTCGAGGTCCCGGTCCGGCTTTGGAGATAGGCCTCAACCGCCTTCTTCGACTCGGACAGGCCCGCCCCGGTGGCCTGGCGGTACTCGCGGATGGCGGCGATCTTCTCGCCCCGATCGGCGAAGGCCCGGGCCCGCTCGGGGAAGCCGGCTTCTTCCTCCGAATCGGCGAGCCCGAGGCTCTCCAGGATCAGGTCGAGCTTGCGTTCCACCCTCCGCAATCGGGCGGCGTCCTCGGGGGTGAATTCGGGGGAACGGCCGAGCAGGTCGAACATCGTCGGTCCTCGGGTCGCGATCGGGCGGAGATCAGGCCCTCCGGGGAGGGGATTCGACCCGAGGGCCGTTCTATTGGACCGATCGCGACCGGGGGCCGATCCCGGGTCAATCCAGGCCGCACATCCCCGACCCGCACCCGCCCATCCCGCACGGGCCGGGCGAGGGGCCGGCGTCGCCCATCGGCAGGGACGACGAGGCCGAGCCATTCACCTTCGCCGCCGCCGGGACGCTGAATTGCTTGTTCAGGTCGATATTGCCGCACTTCGGGCAGTGCGGGACGTCCGACGACGAGCGGACCAGCGTCTCGAACTCGTGGTGGCAAGGCTCGCAGCGGTATTCGTAGATCGGCATCGGAAGAAGCCCTCGAAATCGGTCGGTTTCCGGGTATTTTGGGGCGAGGTCTCGGCCCTGTCAATGTCGAGGGATTCCGAGGGCGAAGGCGGCCCTATTCTCCGACCGGATCTGGTAGGATACGCTCATGGATGAGGTTCGGACGACGCGGGCCGTGGTTCCGAGGGATGACATGGGCGAGCCGAAGACCGATTGGGGGAAGCAGCTCGTCGAACAGATGCAGGGCCTCGCCACGGACTTCCGCGACTTTCGCACGGAGATGGCCGCGTTCCGCGAGCAGATGGAGCGGGTCGCCACGGAGTTCCGCGATTTTCGCACGGAGATGGTCCCCTTCCGCGTCAAGGCCGAATCGCACGTGGCCACCGTCGTCGGCTCGGTCAAGCTCGCGATCCCGATCCTGATCGCCTGCCTCGCGGCCTACATTTATCTGGCGGTCGAAGTCCGCATCGCGACTTCCAAGGCGGACGGGCTCAAGGAGTCCATCGACGGCTTCAAGAACGATATGCACCGCACTCTCGAAAGGCTGGAAGGCAAGCTGGAGCGCGGCCAGGCCACCGGCCCTCCGTCCCAACCTCCCCGAGAGGACTGGACTTACGTCTGGGTCGAGGGGGGCCATTTCGAGAGGGTGGATGGGGATCGGAACGCTCTGGGCGCGACTTATCGGCTCGATGAGAACCGCCATCCGGGGGTGTCCTGGGTCGGCCTAACCGGCTCGGTCCTGATGCCCGACTCCGACCCGGCGCAGCCCAACGTCGATGCGAAGAAGGCGGAGGCGATCCGGGGGCTTTCCGGGGCCTCGGCCATCTATCTGGGCGGACATGACTTCCAGCTTCGTTTCGCCGACCAGGATGGGCGGTTGACCGATTCCGCCCTCGCCTACCTGAAGGCGGTCAATCCTCGGCTCCTGTTCCGCTTCCCGTCCGTGAAGTCGCCCCCCTCCGAAGGGAATGCGGGCCGGGGGCCGCTCCCCCGATAAGGGTGAGTCACCCCAGGACCGTTATCTGATGAACCTTCGACCCCTGACCCGCGAGGAAGTCCGCTCGATCGACCGGCTTGCGGCCGGGACTTATGGCCTTCCGACCCTCGTCCTGATGGAGAATGCCGGACGGGGGGCGGCGGAGATCCTTCGTCGCGAGGTCCCGGCCCCGGCCCGGGCAGTGATCGCCTGCGGGATGGGGAACAATGGGGGGGATGGGGGCGTGGTGGCCCGCCATCTGGACGCGGCCGGGTATCGCGTGACGGTCGCCCTGTTCGGCGAGACGGGCTCCCCCTCGCGGGATGCGTCGGTCCAGATCGGCATCCTGTCGGCCTCGGGGGTCGCGATGGCGACGGCCCCGGCCTCGCCGGCCGCGCTCGACGCCCTGTTCGCCGGGGCCGATTGGATCGTCGATGGCCTGCTCGGGACCGGGTTGAGCCGGCCGGTCGAGGGGCCGTTGCGCCAGGCGATCGCGGCCATGAACCGGTCGGGCCGGCCGATCCTGGCCCTGGACCTGCCCTCGGGCCTGGATTGCGACTCGGGCGAGCCGTTGGGCGAGGCGGTCCGGGCGGCGATCACCGCGACGTTCGTGGCGCCGAAGGTCGGGTTCTCCCGGCCGGGGGCCTCGGCGTTCACGGGGCGGGTCGAGGTGGTGGAGATCGGCGTGCCGAGGCGGATCCTGGGGCCGTTCGCGGCCGAGGCCGAGACGGGCTGACCGAGGGGGGCGGAGGGCCCTCGGGCCGGCCTCGTCAGTGAGTCGCCTCGGCCGGAGGGCGGATCATCGTCCCGGGATTGGGGGCGGGGCGGTTGGGCGAGCTTGGGCGAGCCTCGCGGACCTCCGGGGAGGAGTCGGCGACGGCGGTTTCCTCGACCGGCGCGGCGACCGGCGGGGTCGGGGCCGGGCGGGCGGCCTTCGTCGAGGACTTCGGGCCCAGGGCCAGGGGCCCCCCGGGTCGAACGGCCGTCCAGGAGCCGAACGCCACGAGGGCGAGGCAAGCGGCGAGACCCAGGGGGATCGGGCGGAACAGGGGGAAGCGGATGGGCCGCTCGCGCCTCCGCTCGCGGATCTCGCGGGCGAGGTCCGGCCAGAGCGGCCGAGGTTCGGCTAAGGGGACGGCGAAGCCTCCGGCGACCCGGAGGAGGCCGACGGACCGCCTCAGCCCGTCCAGGCGGCTGCGGCAGTCTCCGCAGCCGATCAGGTGGCGCTCGGCCCTTCGGCGCTGGGCCCGGTGAGCTCCCCCCGGCGAGCAGGGGGAGCCTGGGCCGGGCCCAGGAGCAGACGTCATTCCACATCGCAAGCCTCCTCGGCATCGCCGGGCGTTTCGGGATCGGTCGGGGCGCCCTGACGGCGCTCCCAGTGCTGGCGGAACAGGTCGCGGGCCTTGGAGAGCCTCCAGCGGATCGTCGCCTCCCGACGGCCGACGATCGCGGCGACTTCCGCCGAGCTGAACCCCTCCAGGTCTCTCAGGACCAAGATCGTGCGGTACGGTACGGGTAAACGATCGAGAACGAAGCGGACTTCCTGCACCAATTCTTCGCGGAGCCGGGGGTCGGGGTCGGGCACGTCGATGGCCCGGGCCGCCCCGGGGCGGGGCCGGTCGATCGACGAGGCCGGGGGGCCGTCGTGGCGGCGGAGCTGGTCCAGCCCCAGGTTCACCCCCACCCGGAACAGCCAGGGGCCGAACCGGCGGGACGTGTCGAACCGATCCAACCGATTGTAGACTTTCCAGAACGTTTCCTGGGCGAGGTCGCGGGCGAGCTCCTCGTCGTGGACGAGGCGATACAGGACGCGGAGGAGCTTGCGTTCGTAGCGGGCGACGAGGACGGCGAAGGCCGAGTCGTCGCCGTCTCGGGCGAGCTCGACGAGCCGGGCGTCCCCGGCGTCCTCGGGTCGAGGCGAGGGGGCAGGAGAGGCCTCGGCGCCTCGACGGGTCGTGTGGTCCGGCCCGGGACGGCCCGGATCGGCGGAATTCCGCATCGCATGTCCCTCCGGCCGCGCAGTATCATACGGGGGCGGGCCTCTCCGCGTTGGAGGTTTTTCCGGGATCGGATCGTCGCCCGCCATGCCCGGCCCGTTTCTGGACGTCCGGCCGTGCCCCGAGGAGGACCGCCCCGCCGCCCTGGCGGTGCTGTACCGGCGGATGCCGGAGTCCCTGCGCCCCCGGCTCGTCCGCGACGCCCTGGAGGACGCGGCCGACGGGCTGATCGACCTGACGGGCCTCTGGGTGGCGTCGGCCCGGGGCCGGATCGCCGGCGTCCTGCTCTCCCAGACGCTGGTGGGCCAGGCCGGGGCGGTCTGGGCCCCGGAGGTCGTCTCGCCGTGGGGCCGGCGGCGAGTGGCCGCGGCCCTGGTCCGCTCGGCCCTGGAGGACATGACCCGTCGCGGCCTGCGGATCGCCCAGGCCCTGGTCGATCGCACCGGCCCGAGGTCCGCCAGCGGCGACCTGATCCGCGGTGGGATGCCCCGAGTTACCCATCTAACCTACATGGCCCGCCCGACCAAGACGCCGCTGCTCCTCCCTCCCTCCACCCCGCAATTCCGGTGGGCGAGCTACGGGCCGGAGACCGACGGCGAGTTCCGGGCCATCCTGGGGGCGACCTACGAGGGCAGCCTGGACATGCCCGAGCTCGAAGGGGTCCGCTCGCTCGATGACGTCCTGGCCAGCCACCAGGCCAGCGGCCGGTTCGACCCGAGGCGATGGCGGATCGGCCGGCTCGACGGCGAGCCCGAGGCCGGCGGGATCGTGTTGTTGACCGATCAGCCCGAGCGCGAGTCGTGGGAGGTCGCCTATCTCGGCCTGGCCCCCAGGGCAAGAGGGCGAGGGGCTCGGCCGGGCCGCCCTGGCCCATGCCCTGGACCTGGCCCGGGGGATCGTCCCTCGCCTGGAGCTCGCCGTGGACGCCCGCAACAAGCCGGCCGAGCGGCTCTATCGCAGGGCCGGGTTCGTCCCGTTCGACAAACGGGCCGTCCACCTGAAGATCCTGGCCGCTCCGTAGTGGGGTCGAGCGGGGGCGGCCCGCCGAGGACGCGAGATCCTTGCTTTGGGGAGAACTCCAGGCAATTCACCACCAAGCCACAAAGAGCACGAAGGAGGACACAAAGAAGAGCGTGGATTGGGTACGTCTTTGTGGCTTCCTTCGTGCTCTTTGTGGCTTCGTGGTGAATTGCCTGGAGGTTTCTCCGGAGCGCGAGACCCGGCATCGCTTGCCCGCGACGGCCGACCCCACGTTCGGAATCATCGCGAGCGACGCCCTCGACGATCACCCAATCCGCCGGCCTCGCCATGCTTCGGGACCAATTCCTAACATCAACACAACTTCCCTTGGAAAATCGTGGATTCAATGCGGCCCCTCGAAATGTCCGCGACCGGGGCGGGTTTCGGGCCGGTCGGGTCGCGGAGCGATTGGCCGCATCCCCTGAAATGCCCGGAGCTTGCGATTTTCTCATCATGATCTGCGAACATGCGGTGAATTGTGTGCGCACGACCGACTGCGCACGCGAATCCGGCCTGATTTCCGACCTTTTCGCGATTTTTCGACGAAAAGTGTCGTCAACTTCCCGGCGATGGACTCTTGCCGACCTTTGATTTATCCAATTTTTGTTCATGCTAATCTATGATAGCTTATCGGAGTCCAAGATCAGGAGGAACGCAGGCTTCCCATTTCTCCCGATCACACCAGACCAACGGCGGGGTGGCATGCTGACGTCCGCGTAAGCATGTCTTCGATTCGGGCCGCATCCTCGAAGACATGCTTACGCGGACGTCAGCATGCCACCCGGCCAGCCACCCCGGAAGTCTCGATTCGAGAGTGGGGCGGGCCGTCCCTCTCGCCGCGAGAAGGGATGTCCAGGACCGGCCGTTTCGGATACAATGGAACAGTAGTTTCGAGGGATTTCGCGACCCGGGAGGGATCGACCCCGTGAGCACCGCCTTGCCGCCGCAGATGCCGCACCTGCCGACCCCTCCGCTGAACATCGAAGAAGAGCTGAAGGAAAGTTATCTCAATTATGCGATGTCGGTCATCGTCAGCCGGGCCCTGCCGGACGTCCGCGACGGCCTGAAGCCCTCGCAGAGGCGCATCCTGGCGGCGATGCTCGACCTGGGCCTCACGCCCGGGGGCTCGACCAGCAAGTGCGCGGGCATCGTCGGCGAGACGATGAAGCGCTATCACCCGCACGGCGACAACTCGATCTATCCCACCCTGGCGAGGATGGCCCAGTGGTGGAACATGAGGCATATCCTGATCACCGGGCAGGGGAACTTCGGGTCGATCCACGGCCTGCCGCCGGCGGCCATGAGGTACACCGAGGCGAAGCTCAGCCCGGTGGCCGCCGAGATGCTGGAAGACATCAGGCTCGACACGGTGGACTTCCAGCCGAGCTACGACGAGAAGCACTCCGAGCCCCGCGTCCTGCCGTCGAAGTTCCCGAACCTGCTCGTGAACGGCTCGGGCGGGATCGCGGTGGGGATGGCGACGTCGATCCCGCCCCACAACCTCGGCGAGGTCTGCTCGGCGGTCGTCGCCCTGATCGACAACCCGGCGATCACCCTGGACGAGCTCCTGGACCACATCCCCGCGCCGGACTTCCCCACCGGGGGCACCATCTGCGGCCGGTGGGGCAGCCGGCAGGCGTATGAGACCGGCCGGGGGAAGGTCATCGTCCGCGCCAAGTACGAGATCGAGGAGCACAAGGACGGCCGCTCGCAGATCATCTTCACCGAGATCCCCTACCAGCTCACGAAGGAGCCCCTGCTCAAGAAGCTGGCCGAGCTCGTCAACGACGGCCGGATCACCGGGGTGACGGACGTGGTGGACGAGTCCGACCGCAAGCAGCCGGTGCGGATCGTGGTGAAGGTCAAGAAGGGGGAGGACGCCAACGTCATCCTCAATCAGCTCTTCCAGTTCTCCCCGCTCCAGGACTCGTTCAGCATCATCATGCTGGCCCTGGTCGATGGACGGCCGCGGACGCTCCCGCTGAAGGAGCTCCTGCGGCTGTTCGTGGAGCACCGGGTCACGGTGATCCGCCGGAGGACGCAGTTCCTCCTGAAGCGCGAACGGGCCCGGCCCACGTCGTTGAGGGGCTGTTGATCGCCCTGCACTACATCGACGAGATCATCCGGGTGATCCGCTCGTCGGCCAACCCGCCGGAGGCCCGGGCGCGATTGATGGGCATGGAGGTCTCGGCCCAGGTCCTCCAGAGGGCCCTGGACGACCCCAACGCCCGGGCCGCCGCGAGCCTGACGAAGTTCCAGGCCGACGCCATCCTCGCCATGAGGCTCCAGCAGCTCACCGGGCTGGAGGCCGACAAGCTCGTCAGCGAGTACCGGGCCCTGAAGGCCGACATCGCCGGCTACGAGGCCATCCTCGCCGACGAGCACCGCATCCTCGCCATGATCCAGGACGACATGCGCGAGCTGAAGGCCAAGTACGCCGACGGCCGCCGGAGCCTGGTCTCCGACGAGGAGCTCGGCGACTACGACAAGGAATTGCTGATCCGCGAGGAGTACATGGTGGTGACCGTCACCAACGACGGCTACATCAAGAGGCTCCCGCCCAGCACCTACCGGGCCCAGGGTCGCGGCGGACGCGGCGTCTCGGCCACGAACACGCGCGAGGGCGACTTCCTCGAACACATGTTCGTGGCATTGACCCACGATTATATTCTTTTCTTCACCGATCGCGGCAAGGTCTACTGGCTGAAGGTGTATGACATCCCGATGGCCTCGCGCACGAGCGGAGGCCGGGCGATCGTCAACCTGCTGCAACTGGGCGAGGGGGAGAAGATCACCGGGCTGATCCCGGTCCGCGAGTTCTCCGAGGACGAATGCCTGTTCATGGTCACCCGGCGGGGGACGGTCAAGAAGACCGACCTGACCGCGTTCCGGAGGCCCCTGGGCCGGGGGATCATCGCCCTTGGCCTGGACGAGGGGGACCAGCTGATCGGGGTGGCCCGGACCCGGAGCGGGGACCAGGTCGTCCTCTCCACCCGGGACGGCATGGCGATCCGGTTCGACCAGACGGACGTCCGGTCGATGGGCCGTCAGGCGTATGGCGTGAAGGGGATCAACCTGGAAGAGGGGGACGAGGTGATCGGGATGGTCGTCGCCAGCGGCCAGGACGACGCGGCGAGCCTCCTGACCGTCTGCGCCAAGGGCTACGGCAAGAGGACGGCCCTGACGGAGTACCGGAGCCAGTCCCGGGGCGGCAAGGGTCTCATTGACATCAAGACGACCGACCGCAACGGCCCGGTCGTGGCGATCGCCAAGGTGACCGACGCCGATGAGGTCATGCTCACGACGACCGGAGGGATGGTCATCCGCACGAAAGTGGCGGACATCAGCACGATCGGCCGGAACACCCAGGGCGTCCGCCTGATCCGGGTCGAGGAGGGGGACACGGTCGGCTCGCTCGCGAAGCTGCCCGAGGACGAGCTCAACGGCGGAGACGAGCTGGAGGGCCTGCCCGACGAGGCCCCGGCCCCCTCGGCGGCCGACGGCGACGGCCACCCGCCCCACATCCTCGACGACGGCGTGGGCCGGGCGGAGGCCGAGGACCACATCGACGACCCGGACGCCAACGGCGAGCCCGACGCCTGATCGCGATGCGCCGGGCCGGGCCGGGCCCGGCCGTGTTGACGTGATGATCCGGTTGGCATGCTCGCGGAGACGTGGGCATGCCAACCCCGCCCCGATCACCCGCGCCGGCCTCGTCCGAGGAGATGGACGATCGTGCCGACCGCCGCGCCGATGAGGATGCCCCACCCGCAGGTGACGAAGTAGAACCCGAACGGGCCGAGCAGGAGGGCCCGGTCTTGCTCGTCCGCGAGCGAGGGCCATCCCTGGCCGGAGGCCGCGCGGATCGCGGCGAGGACGGCGCCGATCCCGAGGAGGAGGGCGGCCGGGGGCCCGGCGATCAGGGTGGTCCACTTCAGGCCGAAGCCGACCCCTCGGCGGACCGACCGGCCGAGGATGCCCGGCGGCTCGTCGGCGGGTCGGGCGTCGTCCGCGAGGGGGGCGGCCTAGGGGTTCGCGAGGCCCTCGCCCGGGGCCGAGCCGGCGGCGGGGCCCGGCCCCGCTCCCCCCTCATTTCTTCTTCTTCTTCAGGGCCTCGGCTTCCTCGCACTTCAGGAGCGTGGTCTTGCCGTCGAGGTACCACTTGCCTTCGAGATAGATCATGGCGAGGTGGAGGATGTAGGGCGGAGGGGCGGGGGCGTCTCCCCCGGGTGAGGGGGCGATCAGGCTGGCCTGGGCGTCGAGCGGGACGTCGGTGACCAGCTCCGAGGGCGGCACGAGGCTGACCATGATGTTCTCGCTCGTGCCGGTGCCGTTGTCGCCGACCCGGGGCCGGAAGGTCTCGACCCACTTGGCCACCTCCCCCTGCGACCCGCCGGAGGCCATGTCGTTCAGGGTGTTCATGTCCTTGTCGATGAACGCCCTGGCGACCACGTTCATCTTCATGAGGAGCCGTTCCTCGTTGCTCAGCGCCGGCGGCTTCATGTTCATGAAGCCGACGTAGGCCGCGCCGAGCAGGACCAGGCCGCCGAGGGTGTACCAGACGGCCCGGGGCAGCTCGCTGATCTTCTCGGCGACGATCCCGATCGGGTCGAGCGGCTCGTTGTCGGGCCGGGCCTTCTTGCCGGCCTTGCCGCCCTTGCCCCCCCGGGACGACGGGGGCTCGCCCAGGACGGGCTTGCCGGTGGCATCGAGATAGAAGACCGCGTCACACTTCTTGCAATGCATCCGGGTGTTGAGCCGATCCAGAGGGACGTTGCCCCTCCGTCCGCAGCTCGGACACGACATCGGGATCATGAAGGCGCTCCGAAGTGGCGGACCCGCATCGCCCCGGGGCCTCGGTCCCCGGGGAGCCTCATTGTCGGCGGCCGGAGGAGGCCGCCGTCCTCGCCCTGTGCTAGCGTCGGATGCCCTTATTGTGGCATGGGGCGTGCCGAACTTCGAGTCCCCAGTGTCGGACTTCTCGACGATCCTGCCCATCGCGCGGTCCCCCTGGCCCGTGGACGCGCCGATCCGGGCCCAGGCCCGGACGGTCTTGCCCGATCCGCCGCCGTGGGATAGGGTGGCGTCCCTCCCGGCCTGAGCTGGCCCGGCCCGGCCCGACGAACCTCGGCGGGCGATCCCGAGGGGAACCCTAGGTCCGGGTCCGGCGCGGCGCCCGGCGAATCGTCCGAGACCGAGACCGCGTCCTCCGAGGCGAGCCCGTCATGCGAGCCCTGATCACCGGAGCGACCGGATTCGTCGGCGGCCACCTGGTCGAGCACCTGGCCGACCGGGGCGACTCGATCGTCGGCCTGTCGGCCTCGGGGCGATGGCCCGACCCCCTGGCGCACCTCGGGCGCTCGCCCGGCTCGAGGCCTGCGACCTGGCCGACGTCGATCCGGCCGACCTGGCCGACCGGATCGCCCGGAAGCAGCCCGAGGCGATCTATCACCTCGCCGCCCAGGCCAACCCCCAGGCCAGCGTGGCCGACCCCCGAGGCACCTGGGCCCTGAACCTCGGCGGCACCCTGAATCTGCTCGAGGCGGTGAGGGCCTCGGGCCTGGCGCCGAAGGTCGTGATCGTCGGCTCGGGCGTCTCCTACGGCAACCCCCCGCCGGAGCTCCTGCCGGTGGGCGAGTCCTGCCCCCTGAGGCCGAACAACCCGTACTCGGCGAGCAAGGCCGCGGCCGACCTGCTGGGGATCCAGCACTTCCTCGGCCTGGGCACGCTCTCGGTGATGGTCCGCCCGTTCAACCACGCCGGGCCGAGGCAGTCGTCCACCTACGTCCTCGGCGGGCTGGCCCGGCAGGTGGCCGAGGTCGAGGCTCGGGATCAAGCCCCGGGTGGAGGTCGGCAACCTGGAGATCGTCCGCGACTTCACCGACGTCCGGGATGTCGCCAGGGCCTACCGCCTCCTCGCCGAAGACGGCCAGCCGGGCGAGATCTACAACCTCGGGACCGGCCGGGGGACCAAACTGGCCGACGCCCTGGAGTTCCTCAAGACCAGGGCGAAGGTGCCGATCGAGGTCTTCGTCGATCCGGCGAGGGTCCGGCCCGTCGATCAGCCCTTGCTCGTGGCGGACGCGACCAAGCTCCGCCAGGCCGTCGGCTGGGAGCCCCGGTTCACGATCGAGCAGACCCTCGCGGACATGCTCGACGGCTGGAGGGCCACGCTCTCCAGGCCGTCGGGTGCATGAAATGCACCAACCTCACGGCGGGCGAAGCCCGCCCACCGCGTCTCGGGACGTCCTGCCCTCAAAAGGAGGGCGGCCGGTGGCCGCCGCAGGGTTGGTGCATTTCATGCACCCGACATGACGGTGCATTTCATGCACCCGACGGGGATTTGAACCACCACAGCAAGAACGCCCCCTGAGCGGCCACCACGGCGGCGAAGGGCAGGAGGAAACCGAGCTTCCTCGTCTTATGTCGGAGAGTGAGCATCGCCAGGAGGGCCGCCGGGGAGCCGCCGATCAGGGCCAGCCCCAGCAGCACGAGCTCGGGGACTCGCCGTCTCTGGCGGAGGGCCCGGTGCTTGTCCCAGGCATAGACGGCCGCCGTCGTGGCGTTGACGGCCCCGAGCCAGGCCCAGAGGCCCGAGACGTACATCCCCAGGACGGCCGATCCGCCCACCACGGCGCCGATCAGCCCGACCGCGGCGAATTGCGACGGGGTCAAGGACCTCCGCCCCGGCTCCACGCGGGTGGCCCTCGGGCCCTTCTCGGTCGGTTCGGCCAGGAACCGGACGATCTGGCCGACTCGCAACCGCGCGCCCCCCTCCACGGCCGAGGCGTGGACGAAGACGTCCTTGGGATACCCCCGGGCCCGGACGAAGCCGAAGCCCTTGGCCTCGTCGAAGCTGACGACCACCCCGCGATCCATCGTCTTCAATCCTTTCGCCCCGGCCGAAGGAGGTTTGCGGTCCCGCCCCGGCCATGATACCGTCACCTCCGTCGAGGCCCACGGCCCTCCCTCCTCTCCCCTCCCGAATCGGCCCGCGAGCGCGCCCTCATGACGAGCCCGGACTCCTTTCCCCCCGCGCCCTCCCCGCTGGACCGGGCCCGGGCCAAGGCCTACCGGAGGCTGCTGCCCATCTTGTTCGCCTGCTACGTGATCGCGTATGTCGATCGCAACAACCTCTCGATCGCGATCGAGACGATGCGGCAGGACATGCCGGCCTTTGACAACGACGTCCTCGGCACCGGCGCCGGCGTCTTCTTCCTCGGCTACTTCCTCCTGGAGATCCCCGGCAGCATCCTGGTGGAGAAGTGGTCGGCGAGGAAGTGGATCAGCCGGATCATGGTCTCGTGGGGGATCGTCGCGGCCCTGACGGCCCTGGTCAAGACCCCGGGGCAGTTCTACGCGCTGAGGTTCATCCTCGGGCTGGCCGAGGCGGGGTTCTTCCCCGGGGTGATCGTCTACCTGACCCACTGGTTCCCCAACCGGGACCGGACCCGGGCCCTGGCCTGGTTCCTGATCGGCACGCCGGTGGCCCAGGCGATCAGCCCGCTGATCTCCTATCCCCTGCTGTCGATCGGCACGGTCGTCAAGCCCGACGGGACGATGGTCAGCAACCCGCTGGCGCCCGGCCTCCACGGCTGGCAGTGGGTGTACATCGCCTGGGGGATCCCGGCGGTGGTCCTGGGCCTGGTCGTCCTGGGGGCCCTGACCGACCGGCCGAAGGACGCCCGATGGCTCGACCCCGAGGAGCGCGACGCCCTGGAATCGGAGCTGGAGCGCGAGAGGGCCGAGAAGGCCGGGGGCAATCGGCACATGAGCCTGGGCCAGGCGCTGAAGAACCCCAAGGTCCTGATCCTGGCCGCCGCGTACTTCTTCATCGTCACGGGCAATTACGGCGTCGAGTTCTTCCTGCCGACGATCCTGGGCAAGTGGTTCACGCTCACCAACACGCAGAAGATGGGGCTGCTGGTCCTGCCGGCGGCCGGGTCGCTCGTCGGCCAGCTCTTCATCGGCTGGAACTCCGACCGGACCAAGGAGAGGAAGGCCCACGCCGCGATCCCGATCTACCTCGGCGCCGCGGCCCTGGCGCTGACGGTCGTGGCCCGCCACCCCCTGCCCCTGATGATCGTCCTGTTCACCGTGGCGGCCTCGGGCCTGAAGGCGTACCTGCCGGCATTCTGGTCCCTGCCCAGCCTGTTCCTGACCTCCACGGCCGCCGCCGGGAGCATCGGCCTGATCAACTCCGTGGGCAATCTCGGCGGGTTCGTCGGCCCCAAGGCGATGGGCTATCTCAACAAGTGGATGGAACAGAAGATGAAGGACGGCACCCTGCCCACGGACTTCAACGCCTACATGCCCGGCATCCTCGTCCTCTGCGCCTCCATGACCATCGCCGCCACGATCATCCTCCTCCTGCCCATCGCCCGACGCCCCTCGGAAAAGCCTTCGCCCCTCGACGCCCCGTAGGATGCATGAAAGGCACCAACCACCGACACGCGGCGGTCGCCAGGCCGCCTCCCTCCTCCTCGGGTCGGCTCCGTGAGGCACGGGACCGGGGATCATGCCCCCGACAGGACGCGATAGAGCACGAACGCCCGGTCCCACCGGGTCGTCGGCCCCCTGGCCACCACCTCCACCCGACCCATTCGCTCCAGTTCCGGCAAGTCTCGCTCCCGGGCGATCACCGCGAAGGCCCCCGAGGGCCGATGGGCCCGCAGGTCGTCCGGCGACGATCGCCAGAGGGCCGGGCGGTTCAGGGAATACAGCCGGATCGGCAGGTCGTGGGGCATCGGGCCGAACGGCGAGGGGTACGGCAGGCGGTCCCAGTCGTCCTGGAGCAAGACCAGGGGCTCGCCCGGCCGGACCAGCCGCCCGGCCCTCTCGTAGAACGCCCACTCCGCCCCCCGGCGATCGAGCCGAGGGGCCAGGACGGCGAAACCCGCCGCGAAGGCCACTCCCACACCCAGGGTCGCGACGATCACCCGCCCTCGGAACCGCCCGATCGAGGTCCCCCGGCGCTCCCGGAGCCTCTCCAGCCCCAGGGCCGCCCAGATCGACCACGGCGGCAGGGCATGGACGAGGTAATGCGCGTTCTTGACCGTCGCCAGCGAGACCAGGACCGCCGGCACCACCGCCCACGCCCAGAGCAGCCGGTCCGGCCCGCATCGTTCCCGGACGGCCCTCCTCAGCGAGATCCGGCCGCCGACGAGGGCCAGGGGGGTCCAGGGGAGCGTCTGCCAGAACGGCGAGGCGAGGTAGTCCGCCCAGGTTTCGCCCGCGAACTGGGTCGGGCGGCTGGCCAGGCGGTCGGTCACGTGGACCAGCCACAGGCCCATCGCCTCCGGGTGCCGGGCCAGGACCAGCAACGGCCACGCCAGGGCGATCAGGGCCGCCGAGGCGATCCCGACCGGCGTTTTCAGCGCCCGGAACGTCGGGCCGTCGCGATCCCAGATCAGGACGGCCAGGGTCGCCGCCGCGATCAGGGCCGCGCCGAAGCCGATCCCCTTGACCAGGGCCGTCCCCCCGATCAGGGCGAAGAACGCCCCCCGCCAGGCGATCGACCCGCCTCGGACCCGGTCCAGGGCCGCCATCGCCCCGACGATCAAAGCCGCCAGGAGGATATCGGCCTCGGCCAGACGCCCGCGGAAGGCCGTCCACACGGTCGAGCCCCTGGATCAAACCGGCCCAGAGGCCCACGTCGGGCCCGAACCTCCGGCCGGCGATCGAGGCCACGCCGAGGGCCAGGGCGATCGCCGCCAGGGCGGAAGGTAGCCTCGCCGAGACCTCGGAAATCCCGCCGGAGAGTCGTCCCGAGGCGGCGATCAGCCAGGTCCCCAGCGGCGGCTTCTCCAGCCACGGGCGGCCGTCGAGCCGGGGGACCAGCCCGTCCCCCGAATCGAGCGTCTCCCGGGCCGATTGGGCCCAGATCGCCTCGTGATACGACAGCCGGGACGCCCCCAGGCCCGTCAGGACGGTCAGCGCCGACAGGCCGACCACAAGCAGGATCGCCCGGCGGGAGATTCCGAGATCGAGCATGGTCGGGCCGTCCCTGGGGCACACCCGTCGGGCCGGCCTCGGCCTGCCGTCTTCGCGGGTCCCGGCAGGCCGAGGCCTGCCCGACGAGACCCGTCGTGCGCCATCCGTTCGTGAACCGCTCGAAGCGAGAGGCGGGCATCCTACCGAAGCCCCCGCCGCGGGTCATCCCGAGTTCCGGGGCGAGAATCGAGCGTAAAGAACGTAAAACTTGTGACTTTACGCTCGATCCGTTTCTATCCGCGAGAGGAAGGGCGGAGGGACCGCGTCCACCAGCCACACGCCGTTGCCCGATCGGTAGAACGTCCAGCCCTGGGCCTGCATGGCCGGTGCGTCCACGACCAGGACGGCCGGCCTCCCGTGGCGGGCCCCGACCCTCCGGGCCGTCTCGGGGTCGGGCGAGAGGTGGACGTGGTGCCGGCGCATCTTCCGGAGCCCGTCGCGGAGGATCGCCGGCACCGTCGCCTCGCCCGTCCCGTGGTACAGGACGCCCGGGGGCCCGGCCTCCTCCAAGCCCAGGTCCACCTCGACGCTGTGCCCCTGCTGGGCCCGGATGCGGAGGCCGGTTTCGTCGAAGGCGAAGCGCTTCTTGTCGTTGCGCGCGACGACCTCCTCCAGCCCGGCGCGGTCCAGGCGGATCCCGCGGGCGTTCAGGGCCTCCAGGAGGTCGGCCACCTCGACCCACCCGCCGGGGGCCAGCGTCAGGCCGATCTTCTCGGGCCGATGGCGGAGGTGCATGCTCAGGGCCTTGCTGATCTTGACCAGTCGTTCGTCGTTCATCATGACCGGGCATTCGCGACGGTCGGGCCGATTATTCCGAGCGATTCCCTCAACGTCCGCCGGGGGAAAACCCGTCGATAACCCGTCGCGCCCGGGTGCAGGGCGCGACGACCGCCGACCGGGCGATCCTCCCGGCCCCGGGACCGGGCGCCCCGGCGTCGGCGCATGCCGGGCGGCGCGACGGGGTTATCGACGGGTTTTCCCCCGGCGGGGAACTCGGATTGCGTGCGAGTAAGTCGTTTGCTATCCTGGCTTTGTTCGAGAGCCTCCCGCGCCATCGACGGCGCCGGGCCGGCCCTCCGGAGATGACGATGAGGGCGCCTCTCCCTTTCCAGGAGGGAATCCGGGGGACGGGCGGGCGCCCTCGACTCGAAGGGACTGGACTCCACGGAGCGAACCGGGCGAGGCCCGGGTCTCTCGTCCCGTCGGCCCGGGTCGGCCGATCGACGGGGCATCCAAGCCGAGGCATGGCAAGGCGGGGGAATCGCCAGAATGAAGGCCCTGTGCAACCGCGAGGGATTGCTCGCCGGGTTCGGGATGGTCGCCGGGGTCGTCCCGGCCCGGAGCCCCAAGCCGATCTTGCAGAACGTCAAGCTCGTGGCCGATGCCGACGAGGGCTCGATCCTGATGGCCACCGACATGGAGGTCGGCATCCGCTACCGGGTCCTCGGCGTGAAGGTCGATCGCCCCGGCTCGGTGATCCTGCCCACGCAAAAAGTCCAGTCGATCTTGCGGACCAGCACCGACGAGGAGCTGGCCGTCGAGGCCGATGACGACAAGCTGATCGTCCGCGGCCTCCACGCCCAGTTCAAGCTGCCGAGCGAGGACCCCGCGCTGTTCCCCGAAGTCCCGGACTTCGCCGCGGCGAGCTACCACGTCGTGGCGGCGGCCGACCTGAAGCGGCTGATCCGCCGGACCATGTTCGCCACCGACGTCGAGAGCACCCGCTACGCCCTGGGCGGCGTCCTCGTCGAGCTCACGGGCGAGTCGATCACGATGGTCGGCACCGACGGCCGCCGCCTGGCCCGGATGAGCGCCCCGGCCGAGGCCGAGAACGGCGCCGCCCCGCCCTCGGGCAACCCCGTGGTGCCGGTCAAGGCCCTGAAGCTGATCGAGAGGAACCTCGACGACGACGACCCGCCGGTCCACCTGGCCATCCAGTCCGGCACGGCGGTCCTGGTCCGGACCGAGAGGGCCGTGATCTACAGCCGGCTGGTCGAGGGCCGGTTCCCCCGCTATCAGGACGTGTTCCCGGCCTCGGTGGAGGTCAAGGTGCCGTTGGAGGTCGGGTCGTTGCTCTCGGCCGTGGAGCAGGCCTCGATCGTCACGAGCGAGGAGAGCCGGGGGGTCGATTTCCGGTTCGGCGACGGGATGCTGAAGCTCACCAGCCAGGCCGCCGACGTCGGCTCCTCGGACGTGGACCTGCCGATCAAGTACGACGGCCCCCCGGTGGAGATCACCTTCGACCCGAGGTACCTGACCGACGCCCTGAAGACCCTCGAACCGACCGCCGCGCTCACGGCCGAGCTGATCGACCACAAGAACGCCGCCGTGTTCCGGTCGGAGGACGGATACTCCTACGTGGTGATGCCCCTGACCCGGGAGCGGTGATCCGAGGAGACGTCCCGGCGGCCTCCCCGCAGTCGGCAGGCGCCGAGTCCTCCCTGATCCGAGGCCGAGATGAACTTCCTCCATTACGAGATGGACGCCGGACCCGACGATCCTATTGAAGTGTCGATCGACCATCCGGCGAACGTCCAGTTGATGGACCCGCCGAACTTCCGGAACTACAAGAACCGAAAGGAATTCCGATACTTCGGAGGGCACGCCGAAGCCTCGCCGGTCCGGCTCCCGCCCCCTCGCCAGGGGCACTGGCACCTGGCCATCGACCTGGGCGGGGGCCCGGGTCGATCCGGGCCACGGTGGCGGTGGTCCACGATCCCGAGCCGGGGGAGTGACCGTGGTATCGCGGGTCGGATGGCCCGATTCTTCGTCCGATGCGTCGCGTACGGCCTCCCGTTCGCCGTGCCCGTAGTTGCGGTCCTGGGCCGGGGTCGGAGTCCCTTGGCGGCCGACCTTCTCCTGGTTGGGTACGCGTCCCTGGGGCTGGTCCAGCTGTTTTGTCGGCCTACTGCGCTTGAGTACCGAGTCCTCATGATGTTGGCGGTCTTCTGGCTGGTGGTCACGGTCCGGCCGGTTCTCTTTCTGGACCGAGCATCCTCGACACGCGCCGGATGGGGCAGCCTGACTCCGCTTCGCGGGGAGCCATTTGGAACCTGAGCCTCCGTGGTGGGGTCCCCGGGCCTGGAATTCTGACGGAGTAGGGATCATGAGCCTGCCAACCATCGAGCTGTCCCCCGATCTGGATGCCCGGCTCGAAGCCTTCGCCGCGAGCCGGGGCGCGAGGAAGGAAGACATCGTCCGCGCGGCCCTGGAGCGGTATCTGGGCGCCAACCCGACGCCGGACTCCGGCCCGGTCCCGCCCGGGGGTTCGGTGCTCGACCTGGTCCGCGACCTCGTCGGCAAGCACGAGGGGCCGGGGGACCTCTCGTATAACCCGAAATATCTGGAAGGATTCGGTGAGGAGTGAACCTGCCGACGATCCTGGACGCCGGCCCCCTCGTCGACCGGCGCGATCGCTACCACGCCTGGGCGACCGCCCGATTCGAGGAGTGCGGCCGGGCCCTCCTGTGCTGCGAGGCGGTCGTCGTGGAAGCGTGCTTCCTCCTTCGAAGGGTCCACGGCGGCGCCCGCTCCGCCCTGGAATTGGTGGAGCGAGGGGCCGTGTCGGTCCCATTCCACCTGGAAGACGAGGCCGCCGCCGTGGCCGCCCTGATGGACCGATCCTCCAACGTCCCGATGTCCCTGGCCGACGCCTGCCTCGTGAGGATGGCCAAGGTCACCCCGGGTGGGCGCATCTTGACCCTCGATAGCGACTTCCGGATCTACCGGATGGATGGCCGAACTCCTCTGCCCGCGATCTTGCCCGATGCCTGATCCGGTTGTCTCGGACCCCCGTGGCGCGTAAAATGAATAGACGTTCACATTGCGAGCGAAGGACATGACGCCCGCCGACGGCAAGGGCCCCAGGCCCCTGGGGGACATCCTGGGCTCGATGTTCGCGACCCGGGGGCTGGGCCGGCTCCGGGCGGCCGGCGAGCTGGAGGAGGCGTGGGCCTCGGCCGCCGGAGACGCCGCGGCGGCCCAGACGAAGGTCGGGGCGGTCCGTCACGGCGTGTTGACCGTGACCGTGGCCCACCCGGCCCTCCTGGAGGAGCTCTCGGCGTTCCGCAAGGCCGACCTGCTCGCCAGCCTCCGCCGCGACGCCCCGGCCTCGGCGATCCAGGACATCCGTTTCCGCGTCGGGCCGATCGATCCCCCGCCATCCGCCGAGCCCCCCGCCCGACGACCCCGCCGCAAGGCGTGAGACGGCCCCGCCCGCGATCCTTCCCGAAGACCTGAGAACGAGACGAGCGATCCGATTCGATCCGATCCGAAGCGAAGGGACCCCCGAAATGGCTTCTTCCACCGACATGGACACCGCGAACGATTCGGCCGTGGCCCTCGCCCCCGAGGACGGCCGCCCCGGCGGCGACGGCTATTCCGAGGCCAACATCAAGGTCCTGGAAGGGGTCGAGGGCATCCGCAAGCGCCCGAGCATGTACATCGGCGACACCGGGGCCCGCGGCCTCCATCACCTGGTGTATGAGGTCGTGGACAACGCCATCGACGAGGCGATGGCCGGCTACGGCAAGCTGATCTCCGTGACGATCCACGCCGACGGCTCGGTCTCCGTGGCCGACGAAGGGCGGGGCATCCCCGTCGGCCCCCACCACCAGTATCCCGACCAGAGCACCCTGGAAGTCGTCCTCACCAAGATCCACGCCGGCGGCAAGTTCAGCAAGGACACGTACAAGGTCTCCGGCGGGCTCCACGGCGTGGGCGTCACGGCCGTGAACGCCCTGTCGGAGTGGCTCAAGGCCGAGGTCCACCGCGACGGCAAGGTCTGGCGGCAGGACTTCCGCCAGGGCGAGCCCCGGGGGCCGATCCGCGAGGCCGGCACCGCCAAGGGCAACGGCACGATCGTCACGTTCCTGCCCGATACGGAGATTTTTCCCGATATCACGTTCAAGTATGACACCCTGGAGAACCGGCTCCGGGAGCTCTCCTACCTGAATAAGGGCGTGAGGATCACCCTGAAGGACGAGCGGGGCGACGAGCCCCGGGAGAGCGCCTTCCTCTCGACCGAGGGGCTGGTCGAGTACGTGGCCTACCTGAACCGGGCCCAGGTGGCGCTCCACCCGGCGGCGCTGCTGACCGGCCGGGACGACGAGAAGGGCGTGGAGGTGGAGGTCGCGTTCCAATATAATGACTCGTTCGCCGAGAACGTCGTCTCGTATTGCAACAACATCAACACCATCGAGGGCGGCACCCACCTGACCGGCTTCCGCGGGGCCCTGACGCGGACCATGAACAACTACGCCAAGGCCAACGCCCCCCAGGGCAAGAAGGACCTGGCGATCACCGGCGAGGACTTCAAGGAAGGGCTCACGGCGGTCGTCAGCGTGAAGGTGCCCGAGCCCAGTTCGAGGGGCAGACCAAGACGAAGCTGGGCAACGGCGACGTCGAGGGGATCGTCGCCAAGGTCGTCAACGACAAGCTCGGCGAGTTCCTCGAGCGCACGCCCAGCGCCGCCAAGGCCGTGATCAAGAAGGCCCTGCTGGCGGCCGAGGCGCGCGAGGCCGTCCGCAAGGCCCGCGAGCTCGTCCGCAACCGCAAGGGCGTCCTCTCCGGCGGCGGCCTGCCCGGCAAGCTGATGGACTGCACCACCCACGACCAGGACTCCAGCGAATTGTTCCTCGTCGAGGGCGACTCCGCCGGAGGCACGGCCGAAGGCGGGCGAGACCGGATGTACCAGGCGATCCTGCCGCTCCGGGGCAAGATCCTCAACGTCGAGCGCGCGAGGCTCGACCGCGTCCTGGGCAACGAGGAGGTCCGCAACATCATCACGGCCGTGGGCAACGGGATCGGCGACGAGGAGGACCCGACGAAGCGCCGGTACGGCAAGATCGTCATGATGAGCGACGCCGACGTGGACGGCTCCCACATCCGCACCCTGTTGATGACGTTCTTCTACCGCCAGATGCCCCGTCTGGTGGGCGAGGGGCACCTCTACGTGGCCCAGCCCCCGCTGTACATGATCACCCAGAAGAAGGAGAGGCGGTACGTCCAGACCGAGGCGGAGATGCACGCGATCCTCGTCGAGTCGGGCCTGGCCGACGCCCGGCTCGAACCGTTCGGGGGCGGGGAGGCGATCTCGGGAGAGCGGCTGAAGGCCCTGCTGGAGGTCGCCTCGGGGCTGGAGAACGGCCTCAGGGCGTTCGGGAGGAGGAACCTCCCGCTGAGGACGTTCCTGGCCCAGGCCCACCCCGAGACCGGGATGTTGCCCCTGTACCACGTCCATTCGGCCGATTCGGAGGGCTGGCTCTACACGGCCGAGGAGTCCGAAGCCTACAATCAGGCCCTCTCCCCCGCGCCGACGGACGCGGGCGGGGACGCGGACGCCCCGGCATCCTCGGCCGAGGCCGCGGCCGTCGAGCCCGCCTCGCGGGTCGCCGAGCTCCACGAGGTCCGCACCCTGAACAAGCAGCTCGCGAGGCTCCGCGACGAGTTCGGGATGAGGGCCGACGCCTTGCTGCCCGTGGAGGTCACCGGCGACGAGCCCCGCCCCGCTTCGTCCTGTTCAAGGGGGACGACGAGCACCCGCTGGCCGACCTCCGCGACTTCCCCTCGACGGTCCGCCGCCTGGGCGAGAAGGGCCTCAAAATCACCCGGTTCAAGGGCCTCGGCGAGATGGACGCCGATCAATTGTGGGACACCACGATGGACCCCACCCGGAGGACGCTCCTCCAGGTCCGCCTGGACGACGCCGCCGCCGCCAACGACCTCTTCACCACCCTGATGGGAGACGACGTCGAACCCCGCCGCGAGTTCATCGAGAAGCACGCGCTGGAGGTCAAGAACCTGGACGTGTGAGAATGAGTGAGGGCCGCACGCCCGGGCCCATTCCCCCGTGGGGCGGGCATCCCACGGGGTTCGGAGGCCGATCGCCCGAAGTCCCCTCCCACGCGTCATCCTCGCCATCCGACCGGGAGATCTTCCGATGGAGACCTCGGCCCGAGACCGCCAGATCCTCCGCGACATCCTGAACGACTTCGCGGCGATCCCTTATACCTACGGGGACTTCTGGAAAGAAGTGGTGTTCGACGACGAGAACGACCGCTACCTCCTGATGTCGCTGGGGAGGGACGTCGATGGGCGGTGGGTCCACCACTGCGTCTTCCACGTCGACCTGATCCGAGGCAAGTTCTGGATCCAGCACGACGCCACCGACCGCCCGATCGCCTCGGAGTTGGAGGCCGCGGGGGTGCCCAGGGACCGGATCGTCCTGGGCTTCCGCGAGCCGGAATACCGGGAGTTCACCGGCTACGCGGTGGCTTGAACCGAGGATCTTGCGAGGCCCCGGCGATGACCAGGCTCTCCCCCGTCGACGACCGCCCCCGGGCCGAGGAGTCGGCCCCGATGCTCAAGCGGGTGCGCATCCGCAATTACAAGAGCATCGCCCATTGCGACGTCGAGCTCGGGCCGTTCACCCTGATCGTGGGCCGCAACGGGGCGGGCAAGAGCAATTTCCTGGATGCGCTGCGGCTGGTCTCGGAGGGGCTGAACGGATCGCCGACCTGGGCTTCGGAGGCGGATTATCCTTGGGGCGGGATCGCGGATCCCGGGTGCCTCCTGGAACCCGTAGAGGCCGAGCCTCTGGTCGGCCCTTCCTGGCGGGGATGAGGCGATATACAGAGTGAAGTTAGGAATCCGACCGATCGCGGGAGTGACGGTGCTTGAGGAGAGCCTGGAGGTCCGCGACCGAGACGGAGGCCGGGCCCATTACGCGTGCGCCGGGGGGCACGTGGTCGAGTCCTCGCAGCCCTTCTTGCCGCCCGCGGTCCCCGATCGTCTCTACCTGGCTCGGGCCTCGGCCGTCCAAGAATTCCGCCCGGCCTACGATGCGTTTTCGTCGATGGGGTTCTATGATCTCGATCCCGAGGTCATGCGCAAGTCGCGGGGCGAAGCGGGCGGATTGATGCTGGCGAGTGACGGGGCGAATGTCGCATCAATCCTGGATTATTTGGACCGCGTGTCGCCTCACGGCCGCGAGGGCCTCCGGCCCTGGTTCTCGACGATCATCCCGGAATTTCGAGACGTTCGATTCCAGCAGTACGGGCCGTACACGACTCTGGTCTTCGATCGCTCCGAATCCTCCGAAGGTCGGGCGAACGCCTTCTATGCTCACGGAGTGTCCGACGGCACGCTCCGGGCGCTCGGGATTTTGGTGGCCGTTAACCAGTTGGCAGGAGACGGCTCACCGATTAGACTAGTCGGCATCGAGGAGCCCGAGACCGCCCTGCACCCGGCGGCGGCCGGGGCCTTGATGGACGCCCTCCGCGAGGCGTCGTCCCGCACGCAGGTTCTGGTCACGACGCATAGCGCGGACCTGCTCGACCGCTACGATCCCGAGACCGACGGCCTCCTGCTCGCCACCATGAGCGGCGGGGTGACCCGCCTGAGCGGGATCAGCCCCGCGAGTCGGCGGATCATCCAGAGGCACCTCGACACGGCGGGCGGACTGCTCCGCATGGATCATCTTGAGCCGGACCCCGCCGACCTCGATCGGCAGGAGCGAGAGCCACCGGGCCCCGGCCCGACGGGAGAAGCGTGAGCGATGGCGCGCCTGCGGATCGCGCCCATCGTCGAAGGCGACGGCGAAGTCGAGTGCATCCGCATCCTCCCGGAGCGCCTGTGGTATGAAGAGTTGAACGGCGAATATATTTATGTTCGAAGGCCGATCCTGAAGAACAAGGGGACGCTCATCGACGAAGGTGGCCTGAAGAGGGCCGTGGGCATCGCTCTGGAGGAATTGCAGGGCGATTCGGTGCGCGCCGTCCGAGGACCCCAGCTCAATCCTGATCCTGATCGACGCCGACGACGGTTGCCCGGCGGGACTCGGGCCCCGGCTCCTCGGCTGGGCCCGGGAGGTGGACGACCGGGCGGACGTCTCGTGCGTCGTGGCGAACGTCGAATATGAGACCTGGTTCGTCGCGGCGTGGGAATCGCTGGCCCGGGCGGGGCTGATCCGGCCGGGCGAGGGCGAGGCGCCTCCCTTTCAACCGGAGGGACAGCGGCTGCGGAAGAAGTGGATCGAAGATCGGTTCGTATCCCGAGGAGAGCGAGAAGGCGCCCGGGGCGGACCTGGGACCCGGGGGCGGTACAGCCCGACCCGCGACCAGGCGGCCATGACGCGGGCGATGGACTTGAGAGCGTGCCGGCGGCATTCGCCGTCGTTCGACAAGCTCTGCCGGGAGCTGGCCAGGAGGCTCGGCGGGGGCGCGGAGGAGAGGGTGATCACGTGATTTCGTTTCGTAATTCGACCAAGGCACCGAGCCGGGCAGTCGGCCCCGCCGGGCGGGCCCGCTGGAGTGGGAAGACGCGCTGATGGGGATTGCCCAGAAGGTCTCTCGGGAGTTCGCCGACGGGGTCCGGGCCCGCGGCCAGTCGTATTTCGCCAAGGGTCGGGTGGCCGTGACGTCGGCCAAGGCCGGCGAGATCGTGGTCGCGAAGGTCCGGGGCACGGAGGCCTACAAGGTCAAGCTCCGGGTCCGGGGGACGCGGCTGCATGCCTCGTGCACCTGCCCGTACTTCGGGCCCGAGGGGGAGCCGTGCAAGCACCTCTGGGCCACGATCCTGGCGGCCGACGCCAAGGGCCTGCTCCAGGCGGTGCCGGTCCGGCCTTTGAAGCTCGTGCCCGATGTCCGGTTTCACATCCAGCAACAACCGCCGGGCCACTCGCCCCAGGGGCCTCCGCCCGAGAACGGGCCCCCGCCGGGCCCGGGGCCTTCGCCCTATCTCGGCCCTCCGCCCTACGGGCCGCCCTCGCCGCCCCAGGCCCACGGCCGGGGCACCCGGCCTCCTCATCCGCCCAAGGGCGGGGCGTATCGCGGCCCGGGCCCGGGAGGGGGCAACGGCCAGCCTCCGTACCGGGGCGGCCCGGGCGCACCCATCTCAAGAACGGCCAGCCCGACCCCTCGGCCCGCCATCGCCACCGGGGCCACGGCAAGCACCCCGGGCCCTCGGCCGGGCCCGGGCCGCAAGCCCAGGGGCCTCATCGCGGCCAGAAGGCCCGCGACGTCAACGCCAAGAAGGCCGAGGGCAAGAAGGCGTCGCTGTTCTACGTCCTGGACGCCCCGGCCACCCTGAACCAGAACGCCGTGGTCATCACCCTGGGCCGTCGCCAGCGCAAGCCGGGCTCGGAGCGCGCCGTCCTCCGCCCGTGGTGGCCGACGAACACCCCGGGCGCCTGGAGGCCCGAGCCCGAGGACCGCGTGTTGATGGCCTTCCTGGAGGAGGCGCAGCCCGCCCCCACGGCCTCGACCCCGGCCCTGGGCTCGATCGTCAACGGCGCCGTGGGCAACCCCGCCGCCGCGCCGACCCCCCGGCGGTTCGTCCTCCGCCCGGAGGTCCAGGCGCAGATGGTCGAGCGGCTCTGCCGGACCGGCCGGTGCCGCCTGAGGAGGACCGAGGACGAGGACGATCCGCCCACGCTCCGCTGGGATGACGGCCGCCCCTGGCGGTTCGTGATCGACGCCCGGGTGGCCGACCCCGCCGCGAAGCGCTGGAGCTGGCGGGGGCCCTGCGCCGCGAGGACGACCGGATGGACCTGGCCGAGCCCCTGGTCCTCCTGCCCGGCCTGGTCGTCCAGGGCGTGGGCCGCGCCGCCCGGTTCGACGACGCGGGCGTCTTCGCCTGGATGCTCCGGCTCCGCCACGAGAAGGAAATGGCGCTGTCCGAGGCCCAGCAAGACACCATGCTCGGCCGGATCCTGGGCGAATCCCGCGTCCCGCCCGGCGAGCTCGTCGAGGGGCTGAAGCTCGAGGAGGTCGATCTCCCGCCCACCCCCTGCCTGACGATCCGCACCCCCCGGCAGAACTGGGGGTCGGACAACCTGATCGCCGAGCTGGAATTCGACTACGACGGCGCGAAGGTGGGCTCGTTCCCGCCCGGCAAGATGGCCGTCCAGACCGACCGCCGCCGGGCCATCCGCCGCGACGTGAGGGCCGAGAACCGCGCCAAGGAACGCCTGGACGAGCTGGGCTTCCGCGAGGCCAAGGATTTCCGGGTCGAGCCCGGGACGATGGAGGTCGCGCCCAAGAAGGTCCCGGGCGCCACCCGAGACCTCGTCCTGGAGGGCTGGCGGGTCGAGGCCGAGGGCATCCTCTATCGCCCGGCCAGCGACTTCAAGCTCGCCGTGAGCACCGGGATCGACTGGTTCGAGCTCTCCGGCCGGGTCGATTTCGGGGGCCAGGAATTGCCCCTGCCGGAGATCCTCGCCGCGGCCCGCCGGGGGGAGACGATGATCGCCCTGGGCGACGGCTCGATGGGGATGCTCCCCGAGGACTGGCTCAAGAAATACGGCCTCTTGGCCGACCTCGGCTCGGCCGACGAGGAGGGGAAGCTGCGGTTCGGCAAGGCCCAGGCGGGCCTGCTCGACGCCCTGCTCGCCGCCCAGCCCGGGAGCAAGTGCGACACCGCCTTCACCAAGGTCCGCAAGAACCTCCACGCCTTCGAGGGGGTCGAGCCCCTGGACGCCCCGCCCGGGTTCCAGGGCGAGCTGCGCCCCTATCAGGAGGAAGGGCTCGGCTGGCTCGACTACCTCCGCGCCTTCGACTTCGGCGGCATCCTCGCCGACGACATGGGCCTGGGCAAGACGATCCAGGTCCTCGCCCTGTTGCAACGGCGGAGGGCCCGGAGGCAGGCCCGAGGGCCGTCGCTGATCGTGGTCCCGCGCTCCCTCGTGTTCAACTGGCTCCAGGAGGCCGCCCGGTTCACGCCGAAGCTCCGCGTCCTGGACTACACCGGCCCGAACCGGCACGCCCTCCGCGAGGAATTCCGCCATCACGACCTGATCGTGACCACGTATGGGACGCTGCGATCCGACGTGGTCGAACTCTCCGACATCACCTTCGACTACGCGATCCTGGACGAGGCCCAGGCGATCAAGAACTCCGAGAGCCAGGCCGCCAAGGCCGCCCGGCTGCTCAAGGCCCGGCACCGCCTGGCCATGAGCGGCACGCCGATCGAGAACCACCTGGGCGAGCTCTGGTCGATCTTCGAGTTCCTCAACCCCGGGATGCTCGGCACGGCGTCGGTCTTCAAGAGGAACGCCGGGGGGGCCTCCGGCCAGGACGAGCAGGCGAGGATGCTCCTGGCCAAGGCCCTCCGCCCGTTCATCCTGAGGAGGACCAAGGGGCAAGTCGTCAAGGACCTGCCCGAGAAGGTCGAATTGACCCTGTATTGCGACCTCGAACCGGCCCAGAGAGGGCTGTACGAGGACCTCCGGGCCCACTATCGCAACGCCCTGTTGAGGACCGACGCCGACGCCCTGAAGGGCTCGAAGATCGAGGTCCTGGAGGCGCTCCTCCGGCTCCGCCAGGCCGCCTGCCACCCGGCCCTGATCGACCCGTCCCGCGCCGACGACGCCTCGGCCAAGCTCGACATGCTCCTGCCGCAACTGGCCGAGGTCGTCGAGGAGGGGCACAAGGTCCTGGTCTTCTCCCAGTTCACCAGCTTCCTCGCGCTGGTCAAGAAACGGCTCGACGCCGAGGGGCTCGACTACGAATACCTCGACGGCCGGACCCGGGACCGCGAGGCCCGCGTCAATCGGTTCCAGAACGACCCCAAGGTCCCGATCTTCCTGATCAGCCTGAAGGCCGGTGGGCTCGGCCTGAACCTCACGGCGGCCGAGTACGTGTACCTGCTCGACCCCTGGTGGAACCCGGCGGTGGAGGCCCAGGCGATCGACCGCTCCCACCGGATCGGCCAGACCAACAACGTCTTCGCCTACCGCCTGATCGCCAAGGACACCGTCGAGCAGAAGATCCTCGACCTCCAGCAGAAGAAGCGCGACCTGGCCGACGCCATCCTCAACGCCGAAGGCCGGGGGGTGATCCAGGGCCTCACGCGAGACGACCTGGAATTCCTCCTGAGCTGAGCGCCGGCGCGGGCCGGCGATCTCCGAAAAGCGCGTCGATTTGGTGATTGCATCCGGCCGGCGACGCCCCGATAATGAGGGGCGTCGCGGGAGTGTCCGCGAGACGATCGAATCGACCCGGAATCGCTTCGCCTGCGAGAGGGGACGTGCCCATCCCGATGGACCGGGTGCCCGACGGCGCGGCCGCGACGACGCGGGGCGGGGCTGGAGGGGGCGATGGACGAACGCTCCGCCTCGCTCGGTCTGGACATCGGCACGCTCGGCCCGGGGCTGGATACGGCCATCGAGACGACCGTCACGGCCGAGGCCCCCACGCCCGGCCGCCTCGATGACGAGCCCGACACCGGCCGGGACGATCCCCGGCGCCCCGGCTTGGTCCGGCTCGACCTGTCGTTCCTCCGCCCGTCGAGTCGTCGGGGGAGCCTGGGCAAGATCGGCGACCATGACGTCTTCGACGTCCTGGGCCGGGGCGGGATGGGGATCGTCCTGAAGGCCCGGGACAAGGCGTTGAGCCGGGTCGTGGCGGTGAAGGTGCAGGACCCGGCCCTGGCCGTCAACCGCCGGAGCCGCTGGCGGTTCTTGCGCAAGGCGCGAGCCGCCGCGGCGATCAACCATCCCAACGTCGTGACGATCCACGCCGTGAACATCGTCGCCGGCCTGCCGTACCTCGTGATGGAGTACGTCGGCGGCGGGTCGCTCCGCCAGAGGATCAAGGTCGGGCCGCCTTTGGAGCCGGTGGAGGTCCTGAGGATCGGCCACCAGATCGCCCTGGGCTTGGCCGCCGCCCATGCCCAGGGGGTGATCCACCGCGACATCAAGCCGGCCAATATCTTGCTGGAAGCCGGGCTGGACCGGGTGAAGATCACCGACTTCGGCCTGGCCGTCGCCGGCCTGGCGGTCCCCGAGGGGGAGCGCGTCGCCGGGACCCCGCCGTACATGAGCCCGGAGCAGGTCCGCGGCGAGAAGCTGGACCTCCGCAGCGACCTGTTCAGCCTCGGCTGCGTCCTCTATGCGATGATCGCCGGCCATTCGCCGTTCCAGGATGCCCGCCCGGCCGAGTCGATCCGCCTGGTCTGCGAGCTGGCTCCGCCCGCCCCGGCCTCCGCCTGCCCGTGCTGCCCGAAGGGCCTGTCCGACCTGATCCTCCGGCTCCTGAGCAAGGCCCCCGACGACCGCCCCGGCTCGGCCGCCGAGGTGGCCGAGAGCCTCCGGGCCCTCCTGGTGGAGGCCAACCGCTCCGAGTCCGGCGAGGTCCCGGCCGAGCCCCCTCCGCCCGTCCCCGCCCCGGCCGAGCCCCCTCCGCCCGTCCCCGCCCCGGCCGAGCCCCCTCCGCCCGCCCCCGCCCCGGCCGAGGCCGCCGAGCCTCGCCCCGAGGCGCCGACCCGGCCTCCTCGCCCGGTCCTCCTGACCGGGCTGGCCGGCGTGGTCCTGGCCTCGGCGTTCGCCGCCGGGGTCGCCGCCTCCCGCCGCACCGGCCCCGAATCCGACCCGGTCGGGCCGGCCTCGACGGCGCCCCGGGCCTGGATCGTCGATCCCTCCGGGGTGAAGGGCCCGAAGGACCTGGCGGCGGCCCTGAGGCGGGCCGGACCGGGCGACATCCTCCGTCTCGGCCCGGGCGTCCACGACGGATCGGCCCGGATCGACGACCCGTCCCGGCTCGCGGGCCTGACGATCGAGTCCGACGGCCGGGCCGTCCTCTCGGCGAGCGATTCCCCGGCGGTCGTGGCGATCTCGGGCGTCCCGGGCGTGACGATCCGAGGGCTGACCATCGAGACCCGGGCGGACCAGTTCGCCCTCCAGGTCACCGGGGACGTCGACGGGCTGACGATCGACCGCGTGACGTTCGTCTCCCCCGAACGCTCGCAGTGGACCCAGGTTTACTTGAGCGACGGGGCCCGGGGCTCGGAAGCCCGGCCGATCGTGGTGAAGAACTCGGAGTTCCACGTCGGCAGCAAGGGGGGCGTGACCATCGAAGGGGCCCCGGACGGCCTGCCGGTCCGCGGCGTCCTCCTGTGGAACAACCGCTTCTTCGGCCCCAAGGAGCAGGTCCACGTCCTCCAGCACGTCCGGGACATCGAGATCCGGGGGAACCTGTTCATCGGCGGCCAGCCCCTGACGCTCAACCTGCCCGGCTCGAAAAAGGCGCGCCACGTCCGGATCGCCAACAACACCTTCTTCCAGGCCGTCCGGTGGCTCCACCCGGCCGATTCGGACCCCGAGCAGGAAGGGATCGCGATCGTCAACAACGCGATCATCGCCTCCGACGGCCTGGACCTCGGAGACGGCAAGCTGACCCGGATGGCCCGGGGAGGGTGGGACTTCCACCACAACCTCTGGGAGCCGGCCAGCGCCGGGAGGGGCGGGTCCGAAGGCCCGATCGCCCGGCGGAGGGCCGCGCTCCCCGTCCTCTCCCGGGACCCCCAGAGCCCCCGATTCCTCCGCCCGGTCCCGGGCTCGACCCTCTCGCGAGAGGGGGCCGGCGGCGACTGGCCGGGCCACGTCGGCGCCTTCCCGTAGGGTGCATGCAAGGCACCATCTTCGGCATTCCACCCCATTCCCGCCCCCAGGAGAGGCCCGATGCGGGACCATTCTCACGCTGAGGAGCGGACCCGGGAAGATCCCACGACCCTCGCGGTCCCCAGCGGTTATCACGGGTCGGCGGCCGTCCCCTCGGGCTATCACGCCTCGGGGAGCGCCGGCCACTCGTGCGGGTCGCCCGAGACCCTCTACGCCTGGGGGCCCGAGCAATCGAGGATCGCCGGGGCCGGCTGGGGGCCGGGCCCTCACCTGAAGCCCGGGCCGATCGGCGACCGCCCGGCCGAGCCGTTGAAGGTCGTCCACGTCGGCCCCTGTTTGATGAGAGGGGGCGCCGAGCAGTGGCTCGTGGAGCTCACCCGGTTCCTCGACCCCTCCCGGGTCCGGGTCCTCCGCACCATCGCCACCCAGCCCGGGGCGATCGACCCGACGTTCGCCGCCGGCCTCTCGATCCCGATCGAAAACGGCGGCCCCGACGACGTGACCCGGGCCGTCGAGGAGGCCGACGTCCTCCTGTGCTGGGGAGTCCCTCTCGACGACGTCCTGAACGGCCACAAGCCGGGCCTCTGCGTCTTCGTGGCCCACGGCGACGGCCCGTACACCCAGGAGCTCGTCCGGCACAGCGGGGGGAGGGCCGACCACTACGTCGCCGTGAGCCATCGGGTCCGCGACACCACGTTGTTCGGCCTCCCCTCGACCGTGATTTACAACGGGGTGGACAGCGCCCGGCTGGCCCGGACCCGCCCTCGCGAGGAGGTCCGCGCCGGGTTCGGCTTCGGGCCCGAGGATTTCGTCGTCGGCTACCTCGGGCGGTTCTCGGCCGAGAAGCGCGTCCCCTTGCTGATCGAGGCCGCCTCGGGCCTGCCCCCCGAGGTCAAGGTATTGCTCGTGGGCTGGGGGGCGCAGCTCCCGGAGCTCATGGCGATGGCCAACCGCCGGATGCCGGGCCGGTTCGCGGTCGTCACGGCCGGGGGCTACCTGGGCGATTACTACTCGGCGATGGACGCCTTCTGCCTCCTCGGCACCGAGGAAGGCTTCTCGCTGGCCATGCTCGAAGCGATGATGTGCGGAATCCCCCTGATCGCCACGCCGGTCGGGGCGGTCCCCGAGCTGATCGTCGATCGGATCAACGGCCAGATCGTCTCGCCCAAGGCCGACGCGGTGAAGGAGGCCATCGACCGCCTCCGCAAGTACCCAAGATGGGCCGCCGGCCTCGCCGCCGAGGCCAGGACCCTGGCCGACCGCCAGGGCCACGCCGTCCGGATGGCCCGGGATTATGAAGACCTGCTAGAACGCCTGTGGATGGAGAAGAACGGGGCCAGGACACTTCAAGGCGGATCACGGCCGGGTTCCGCACAACGAATCTTGTAGGGCAGGCCTTGGCCTGCCGTCTCCGCGAATCTCGGCAGGCCAAGGCCTGCCCTACGTGTGCTCAATCCGTTCGTGGACCGCTCTAGCCCCGCCGATCGGACCGAGGAGGCCGTCCCGATGAGCGAGCCGACCCCCACCGATTCCGCCCTCACGCCGGGGTCGGACGAAATGGCCGGGCCTTCGGCCGAGACGGCCCCCCATGCCGAGGCGATCCGCCGATCCGGCGGGGCCACGACCCCCGGCAGGCCTCCGGCCGACGAGGATCCCGCGGCCCGGTTCGGGCGGTATCAGGTCCTCGAAAGAATCGCCTCGGGCGGCATGGGGGCCGTCTACCGCTGCCGGGACGACGACCTCAACCGCGATCTGGCGCTAAAAATCCTGCTCGCCGGGCATCGCGACCGACCCGAGCTCGACCGCCGGTTCCTCGAAGAGGCCCAAATTTGCGGCCAGTTGCAGCACCCGGGGATCGTCCCGATCCACGAGATGGGCCGATCCGACGACGGCCGCCCGTTCTTCGTGATGAAGCTCGTCAAGGGCCGAACGCTCTCGAAATTGCTGCAAGAACGATCCGACCCGACCGACGGCTTACCCCAATTCCTGAAGATTTATGAACAAATCTGCCAGGCCGTGGCCTACGCCCATTCCAAGGGCGTGATCCACCGCGATTTGAAGCCCCTGAACGTGATGGTCGGCGCGTTCGGCGAGGTCCAGGTGATGGATTGGGGCCTCGCCAAGGTCCTCGGCCGCCGCGACGAAGGGCCGACCGACGCCGGGCTCCAGGCCAGCACGGTCCGAACGGTCCGCACCGAGGACGGCGGCGACGCCACGGGCCACGGCTCGTTCCTCGGCTCGCCCCCCTACTGCCCGCCGGAGCAGGCCCGGGGGGACGTCGCCAGCCTGGACGAAAGGGCCGACGTCTTCGCCCTCGGCTCGATCCTCGCCGCGATCCTGACCGGGGAGCCGGCCTACACCGGCCGATCGTCGCAGGAGTTGCTCACGAAGGCCATCACCGCCGACCTCGCCGACGTCCGCCTCCGCCTGGATCGATCCGGCGCCGAGCCGGAGCTGATCGCGATCGCGACCCGCTGCCTCGCCCCGATCGCCGCCGACCGCCCCCGGGACGCCGGCGCCGTGGCGTCGCTGGTCTCGGCCCACCTGGCGGGTGTCCAGGAGCGGTTGCGGCTCGCCGAGATCGCCCGGGTCGAGGCCACCGCCCGGGCGGAGCACGAGCAAAAGGCCCGCATCCTCCACGAAGCCATCGCCCACGAGGCCCAGGCCCGGGCCGTCCAGGAGAGGAGGGCCCGGAGGCTCACGGCGGCCCTGGCGGCCTCGATCCTCCTGGCCGGAGCGATCGGCGGAGGCTCCTTCCTCGCCTTCCGGCTCGACCGCCAGGCCAAGCTCGCCGAGTCCGACCGAATCCTCGGAGAAGCCCTGACCCGGGCCGAATCCGCCCGAGACGAGGCCCGCCGCGCCCCCCCGGGAGACGCGAACGCCTGGCCCCGGGCCATCCGAGCGGCCGAAAGTGCCCGCGACGCCCTCGCCGGCCGCCCGGCGAGGCCCGAGCTCGCCTCCCGGATCGCCCAGGTCGTCGCCGACGCCCAGAGGGCCGAGGCCGATCGCCGCTTGGCCGACCGCCTGGACGAGGCCCGCCTCCGGGGTGCCGCCCTCAAGGACAATCACTTCGACACCGAAGCGATGCTCAGGGACTACGCCGCCGCGTTTCGCGAGGCCAGCCTGTCGCCCGGCGAGCGCCCGGCGTCGGAGATCATCGCCCGGCTGGCCGGCTCGGCCGAGGCCGCGAGGATCGCCGGGGCCCTGGATGACTGGATCAAATACCCCGCGGCCGAGCCGATTCGTGACGACCTCGTGGCGGTGGCCGAGGGGATCGACCCGGCCAGCAACGCCCTGCGCCGCGCGATCCGCTCGGCGGATCGGGCCACGCTCGTGGGGTTGACGACCGGCAACGCGGCCCTTCGCCTGTCGCCGGCCGGCGCGGAGTCGGCCGCCTGGGCCCTGATGCAGATGGGGCTTGCCGAGGAGGCCATCGGCGTGCTGTCCAGGGCCCGCTCGCGCCAACCGGGCGACTTCTGGCTGAACCAAGACCTCGGGATGGCGCTCGCCGAGGCGTCACCGCCCCGGCTGGAGGAGGCCGCCCGCTACCTGACGGCCGCCGCGGCGCTGCGGCCGGAAAGTCCCGGCGTCCACCTCAACCTCGGAATCCTGCTGTCGGACACGGGTCATGAGGCGGAGGCAGAAGGACCGTTCCGCGAGGCGATCCGCCTCGAACCGAAGTACGCCGAGCCGCACTTCAACCTCGGCTACGTGCTGTTGAAGACGGGCCGGGTGTCGGATGCCGAGGCGGAGTTCCGCGAGGCGATCCGCCTCGAACCGAAGCTGGCCAGGGCGCACTGCAACCTCGGCAACCTGCTGTCGGAGACGGGCCGGGTGTCGGATGCCGAGGCGGAGTTCCGCGAGGCGATCCGCCTCGAACCGAAGCTGGCCAGGGCGCACTGGAACCTCGGCGTCCTGCTGTCGGAGACGGGCCGGGTGTCGGATGCGGAGGCGTCGTACCGCGAGACGATCCGCGTCGACCCAAGGCTCGCGAATGCACATTACAACCTCGGCGTCCTGCTGTCGAGGTCGGGCCGGGTGTCGGACGCGGAGGCGGAGTTCCGCGAGGCGATCCGCCTCGAACCGAAGCTGGCCAGGGCGCACTCCAACCTCGGCGCCCTGCTGTCGGAGACGGGCCGGTTGTCGGATGCGGAGGCGTCGTACCGCGAGACGATCCGCCTCGACCCAAAGGACGCCACGGCGCACTCCAGCCTCGGCGTCCTGCTGATGAGGTCGGGCCGGTTGTCGGATGCGGAGGCGTCGTACCGCGAGGCGATCCGCGTCGACCCAAGGCTCGCGAATGCACATTACAACCTCGGCGTCCTGCTGTCGAGGTCGGGCCGGGTGTCGGATGCCGAGGCGGAGTACCGGGAGGTGATCCGCCTCGACCCGGAATACGCCGAGGCGCACTGCAACCTCGGGCGTCTCCTGCGCCGACAAGGTCGCTTCCGCCAAGCCCTGGAGGAGTTGAGAACGGGCCACGAGCTGGGCTCGGCTCGCCCGGGATGGACCTATCCTTCGGGGGAGTGGGTCCAGGAATGCGCCTCGCTGATGGCGCTGGAGGAGCGGCTCCCGGCCCTGCTCCGGGGCGAGGATTCCCCGAAAGACAATGCCGAGCGGTTGACTCTCGGGCAGGTTTGCTACAGCACCAAGAGGTACGCCGCCTCGGCGCGGTTGCGGGGCGAGGCGATGGAGCGTGATCCCAGGCTCGGCGAGGATCGCAAGGCCGGGCATCGTTACGACGCGGCGTGCTCGGCGGCTTTGGCCGGGTCGGGCCAGGGGATTGATGAGCCGAAGCCCGATGAGGCCGCCCGCGCCGGGTTGCGGGCGAAGGCTTTGGGATGGCTTCGCGAGGAACTGGCCGCGTGGGCGAAGGTCGTCGAGGGGGGCAAGGCCGAGGATCGGGCCGTCGTGGCGAAGACCCTGGACCACTGGAAGGCGGACGCCGACCTCGCCGGGATTCGCGACCCCGAGGCCCTGGCGAAGCTCCCGGAGGCGGAGCGGGAGGCGTTCCGCAAGCTCTGGGCGAACGTTGAGGTGCTCTTGATGGGAGTAGCGGGGCGGTGAGGGGGAATCTTGCGGGGTCCAGCTCTCGAACCTGGAATGTCTCGGGTGCCCCCGGTTCTCGAACCGGGACGGCGCAGCCGCAAGAGGCCAATCCGAAGCCGCTCACCATGCCTCTTGCGGCTGCGCCGCCCCGGTTCAAGAACCGGGGGCACCCCGATAACTCCACGGAGGAGCCATGGTCTCGCTCCGGAATCTGGACCTTCCCGGGTGCCTCCGTTTTTGAACCGGGGCGGCGCAGCCGCAAGAGGCCATTCCAAAGCCGCTCACCCTGCCTCTTGCGGCTGCGCCGCCCCGGTTCAAGAACCGGAGGCACCCTTGGGAAGATCCAGGTTCGAGAGCGACACCCGCTGGACCCAATCTTGCGGCTTGAGGGGTTTCGCGGTGGCCTGGCGGTGGCTTGCCGGGGATAATGGTCGGCGCGCCGATGCCCTTCCTCTGGAGGATCTCCGACGATGACCGCTCGCCTGATGCCCGTGATGGGCCTTGCCCTGATGGTCCTCGTCGCCGGCTGCGACGAGCCCAAGAAGAAGTCCGCCAAGGCCCCGGTCAAGTCTCGAGAGACCATCGGCAAGACCACTCAGAATGTCCTGAAGCTCGACGACGAGCTCAAGAACGGCGCCGTCCTGGCCTCCACCACCATCGCGGCGACCGACCCCCTCACGCAGTCGGCCGACGCCTACAAGACCACCGTCGGCAAGATCGGCGCGATGGCCGTCGAGCAGGCGATCCAGATCCGCAACGCCCAGTCGATCCAGGACCCCAAGCCGCTGTCCTATGACGAGTTCATGGCCGAGATCATCAAGAAGGGCCAGAACGACGGGATCAACCTCGCCATGCTGCCCTACTACCAGGAATACGCCTGGGACGAGGCCACGCAGAAGCTCGTGGTGATCGAATATCCCAAGAAGAAGAAGGACTTCCAGGACCAGCAGGACGAGAAGCTCGGCCGGAAGTGACCGCCTCGTCGCTCGGGCCGGAGATGGAACCGCCAAGCCGCCAGGAGCGCCAAGGGGGGAAGAGGAGAGGGGACGAGAGGAGGATCTCCAGAACTCTCTTCCTTTCCCCTCCTCCCCCCCTGGCGCTCCTGGCGGCTTGGCGGTTCCATCTCACCGCATCCGATTGTTCGCGCATCCCCCCGAGGTCGATCTGCCCCGGGCTGATCCTGGTGATCTTCCAGACTTTCGGCTCGACCTCCTTCAGCCCGAACGACCAGCCCATCCCGCTCGGCGGGGTGGCGAAGGGCTGGAACGGCTGGAGCTTCTGGCCCATCGTGTGAGCCAGGAATTCGGCCGTGGCGACCCGGGAGATCGGCCGGACCTCGGCCTTCAGCCGGGTGATCCTCAGGTAGTCGAACTTGAAGTCGCGGAGGTTCTCCTTCAGCCACTCGGCCATCCTGTCGCCGCGAAGCTGCCCGGTCACGATCGAGATCATCCGGTTGGTGGACTCGCTGCCGACTTCCAGGGTGCAGCTCGGGTCGAGATAGGCCGCCGCCGCGTCGCCGTCGGACTCCGCCACGGCCTTGGCCAGCCCGTACACCACGTCCTCGACCCGCTCGTTGTCCGTGACCCAGACGTATTCGATCCCCACCACCAGCAACGCCAGGCCCAGGGCGATCCCGGCGCGGATCAGGTACTTCCCCTGCTGGGTGATCTTCAAGGCCACGAGGAACACCAGCCCCAGCGCCGCCAGGCCGCCGGCCAGGTACGTGGGATCTTCCGAGAGGTACTCCATGACGGACGGCTCCTCGGGGCGAGAGGTGGGATGGGCGACGGCCTCGGACAGATGTGATACACCCATTCTAGGGCCGCCCCGGGCGTCGGCAAGGGGCCCGATCTCCCTCGATCGGTCGGTCGGGCGTGGCTAGGATGGAGGCCGGGCCCGATCCTCGACCCTTGCCCATTGGAATTCCGGCTCCCGCCCGGTAATCCTCTCACGACGCGGCCGAATCCGGAGCGCGAATCATGGCCACGACGACCGAAATCCCCGCCAACCCGGTCTCGATCCTCGGCCGGGTGATCTCTCCCGAAGGGGAGCCCCTGCCCCGGGCCGCCGCCGAGGCGATCCTGACCTGGACCTTCGGCGAAAACGACCGCAAGAGGATGAACGAGCTGGGGGCGAAGGCCCGGGAGGGGACGCTGTCCCCGGCCGAGGAGGCGGAGCTGGACGGCTACCTGACCGTCGGCCACCTCCTCACCATGCTCCACTCCCGGGCCCGTCGAGCCTTGAATGCCGCCCATGACTGAACGGGGCCGAGGATCAGCGATCGCAACGACGCGGTCCGACGGCGGGCCCGGGGCCGATGCGAATACTGCCGGATGCCCGAGGCGCTGGTCCCGTTCGGTTTCGAGATCGACCACGTCATCGCGAGCAAGCATGGCGGCGAGACGGCCCTGAAGAACCTCGCGCTCGCCTGCCCGTCCTGCAATCGTTACAAGGGCCCGAACATCGCGGGGATCGACCCCGTCTCGGGCCGGACGGTCCGGCTCTTCCACCCCCGCCGCGATCGCTGGACGAAGCACTTCGAATGGGACGGGCCAAGGCTGATGAGCCTCACCCGGATCGGGAGGGCGACGGTGGAGACCCTCCGGATCAATCATCCGATCTCCGTCGCCACGAGAGAGGATCTGCTCGCCGAAGGCGTCTTCCCCTGACCGGGACGTCCCGCGGTCGCGATCGCCCAGAGGCACCTCAACGCGATCAGCCCGGCCGCGAGGATGGCCGCGATCGCCCACCAGGGGCGGCCGTCGGGGGCGAAGATGAAGAGGGTCCGGCCCGTCTTGACGTCCCAGACCCTCGACGTGCCGTCCTGGCTGGCCGAGGCGACCCTGGAGCCGTCGGGCGAGAACGCCACCGACCAGACCGGGTTCATCACCGGCGGGTCGGTCAAATGGACATAGCTTCCCCAGCTCTGGAGCTCGGTTTTCACCCGGCTCGTCTCGTGCCCCGAGAGGCTCGCGAGCTTCTGGCCGGTGGTCGCGTCCCAGACCGTCACGGGCACCTCGTCCCCTCCCGCCGCGACGAGCTTCCCATCTCGGGAGAAGGCCAGGGCCCGGGTGAATTCGGCGTCGAGGATCGGGCCGGGCGAGTCGGTCTCGAGGTCGAAAAGCTGGACGGGGAACCCCCGAAGCCCCCGGCCGGGCATGGTGACCTTCGCGGCCATCGTGGGGCCCGTGGGCGAGAGCGCCATCGCCTCCCACGACGCCGAAAGGGCCTTCAAGGGGACGAGGTGGCCGTCGGCCAGGTCCCAGACCTTCATCGGCAGCCCTCCGGCCGCGACGAACCGGCCGTCGGCGGAGATGGCCACGGACGAGAGGCCGTATTTCTCCCGGGCGATCACCCGGCGGACCCGCGTCGGGACGTCCAAAACGCTGACCTCGCCGTCGCCCCCGGTCGCCGCCAGGCTCCGGCCGTCGGGCGAGAACGCGAGGCACCAGGCCCAGGCCCCCTGATCGGGGAACGCGGCGACCTCCCGGCCGGTCGCCGAGTCACGGAGCCGGACCACCCCGTCCGAACCCGAGGTGGCCAGCGACGAGCCATCGGGCCGATACGCCAGCCCGAGGAGCTTCCCGGCGCACCGGACCCGCCACCGGAGCCGCCCGGTCGCCGAGTCGTGGACCTCCACGACCCCGGAATTCGTCGGGCCCCGGACCACGCCCGCCACGGCCACGCTCCGGCCGTCGGGAGAGAACCTCACCGTGACGAGCGACCGGACCTCGGCCCGGTCAAGCCCCAGGCCGCCACCATCGCCGAGGCGCAGGCGATCGTTCCGACGAGGGGGAGTCGACGGGATTGGGACATCTGTCCGAGGATAGCCCGGGAGGCGATGGAGGGCAAGACGGGTGCGAGAGCGGCGCCTTTACACGGCCAGCTCGCGCTCCAGGGCGTTGAGGACGTCGCCCATCGTCTCGAAGCCGGCGAGGAGGCGGTTGCGTTGCTCGTCCTTCAGCCAGGAGGCCACCTTCTTCTCGGCCGAGATCACCGTCGAGTGGTTCCTCCCGCCGAAGAACCGGCCGATCTCGCTGAAGGCGGCGCCGGTGTGCTTCCTGGCGAGGTACATGGCGAGCATCCTCGGGTGCGCCACGGCGTGGGACCGGGCGTCGGACTTCAGCGCCTCGGGGTCGAGGTTGAAGAGGCGGCAGACGGCGCGTTCGATGTCCTTCAGGGCCACGGCCTGGGCGGTGTGGCGGATCGTGTCGCGGAGGGCCGTCTTCGCCAGGGCGAGGTCGAGCCTCTTGCCCGAGAGCAGCGCGTGGGCGATCAGGCTATGCAGGGCGCCTTCCAGCTCCCGGACGCTCGACCGCAGGCTATCGGCGAGGAACGCGAGGACGGCCTCGGGCACCGGGACCCCCCGGGCGGCGGCCTTGGCGCGGAGGATCGCCTTCCTCGTGGCCGGGTCGGGCATGTCGAGCTTCACGACCATCCCGCCGAGGAACCTCGTGGCGAGCTCGTCGGTGAGCTTGGCGACCTGCCGGGGGTGCCCTTCGCTGGCCAGGACGATCGGCGCCCCCTCGGCCACCAGGGCGTTGAAGGTGTGGAGGAACTCGTCCTGGGTCGCCCTCTTGGCGGCGAGGAAATGGACGTCGTCCACGATCAGGGCGGCGGCGCCTCGATAGCGAGCACGGAAGGCGTTCAGGCCGCCGGACCTCATCGCGTCGAGGAATCCATTGGTGAACGCCTCGGCGGTGACCTGGACGACGTTCCGCCCGGGGTTCGCGGCCCTCATCGCCTGGGCGATCCCGTCGAGGAGGTGCGTCTTGCCCAGCCCGACGGCCCCGTGGATGACCAGCGGGTTGAACGCCGATCCCATCGACCGGGCCATCTCCACCGAAGCGGCCAGGGCGAGGCGGTTGCCGGGCCCGGCGATGAAGTCGTCGAGCCTCCGGGGCGGGCGGCCCTGGGGGCGCGGCTTCTCGCGAGACGGTTCGGACTTCGTCGGCAAGGGGACCGTCGGAGAGGGCCGGTGGGCCGGGTCGGACGGCCGATCGATCTCGATCAGGTGGCCATCGGGCCGGGGCTCGGCCTCCGCGTCGATCGAGAACGCCAGGCGCATCGGGCGGCCGACGACCGCCTCGGCCGCCTCGACGAGGCTGCCGGCGAAGTGGCCGCGAATCCTCTCGCGGAAGAAGCCGTTGGGCACGTCCACCGTCAGCGAGTCGCCGTCCACCCCGAAGCGGACCCCCTCGCCGAACCACAGGCCGAATTTCGCCTCGCCGATCTTCTCGGCCACGGCCTCGCGGAGGCGAGACTCGACGGCCATCTGGGTTGAAACCATGACCCCCTCCCGGAGCGCTTCTCGGCGCGGACGAATCGATGATGCGGCCGGCGCGGGATGTCCCGATCGCCCGGAAGGGGGAAGCTCTGGAGGTCGCGTCGAGGCGAAGGTCCGCCGGCCGAGGCAACTATGCGCGCCGGCCGATGCGAGTCAAAGCGCCCAGGGGCCATTCTCCGGGCCCGAAGGCGCGATCGGGCGCGGAGTTCCGACGATGAGGCGCCTGGCGAGGGACCAGAGGACTAACCGCCAAGCCGCCAAGATCGCCAAGGAGGGGAGGAGGGAAGGAGAAGAGGAGAGGAGGGAGGGAGAAGAGGAGAGGAGGAAAAGAGTCGAGAAGAGGAGAAGAGACGAGAAGAGAGAAGACGAGAAACTGCTTTTCACTACATTTCCCATCTCCTCTCCTCCTCTCCTCTTCTCCTCCTCACCTTGGCGATCTTGGCGGCTTGGCGGTTAATCTCCCCCGCCTCCCCGAACGATCTCGGCGGTGAGTCTCCCTCTCCCCTACTTCTTCGCATAAGCCCGAACATAGTCCACCAGCATGACCGACGGGTCCGGCGTCCGGTCGATCGGCCATCCTCCGCCCAGGGCCAGGTCCACCATCAGGTAGAGCGGCACCTTGGCCTCCTTCGGCGTCTTGCACCGGCGGAGCTCCACCCGGTCGAAGTAGAAGATGATGACGTCGTCTTCCACCGAGACCCCATAGGTGTGGAAATCGTCGGTCATCCCCGAGACGACCGACGGCTCCCCCTCGGCCCAGTGGAAATTGCCGGGGCCCCAGAGGTGGAGCGTGGTGTGGAGCGCGTTCGGGCCCACCCCGTATTGCTCCACCACGTCGATCTCGACCTGCGTGATCGTCTTCCTGTCGCGGGGCTCGACCAGTTGCGGCACGCCCATCAGCCAGAACGCCGGCCAGGTGCCCAGGCCCTTCGGGAGCTTCGCCCTCATCTCGAAGTAGCCGAACTTCTGCGAGAACCCCTGCCCTTTGGGATCGACCGAGCAGATCAGGCCCGACCGCCATCGGCCCTCGACCTTCTTCGCCTCGATCTTGAGGATTCCGTCCGAGACGGAGAACGGCGAGTTCGGCCCGGGGTCGCCGAACCCGGCGTCGCCGAAGTCCCCCGCATACGGCGTGTGGGCGATCCACCGAGTCCCCGGCCCCCAGGCCGAGATGCTCAGCGGCTCGCGGAAATCCTCGTCGAACGTGAGCTTGTAGGCGTCCAGGTTCAACGAAGGTGACCCGAGCTTCGGCAACGGGGCCGAGTTCGAGACCGTGAACGAGCCGACCCGGTACGCCGTCGCGTCGCCGGGGACGGCCGACACGCCCGGGCCCGTCTTGAGCGGCTTGCGGCCTCCCGCGCTGGCCTTCGGGTCATACAGGCCGAGGACGACCTGATATTCCCCCTCGGCGGCGTCGGTCGGCACGATCACCGTCTTCGCATACTCGACCTTCCCCGACCACTTCGCGGTGGGGACCGGCGGCTCGTGGTCTCCCTGGAAGGCCATCCGGCCCTTCGAGTCGCGGAAATGGACGAAGACGGTGCAGTCGCGGCCGGTGGGCTCGGCCTCCCAGCGATAGGTAATTCGCGTCCCGAAGCCGGGACGGCACGAGGTCGGCGACGCGGAGCAGGCGAGGACCGTCGGCTCCTTCATCGACGGGACCACGGCGCTCAGGTCATCGATCCAGAGACTGCCCAGGCCGGGCGTCTCCGGGCCGACCGAGTCCCTGCCGACGTTCAGGCCGAGGCCCGCAGGCCCGCCATGCCACGACCCGTCATTGGCGCCTCCCCAGTGCTCGCCGCCGACGAGGTCGCGGACCTTCAGGACGACCTCCCGCCAGCCATCGGGCCCGGCGGGGGGCAGCGCCACGCCCTTCTGATGGCACTGGCCGGTCCCGTCGACGAGCCTCACGCCGACCTGATTCACGTTCGCGGTGCGGACCCAGAGGCGGAACTCCTCGACGTCGGGCAGGCCGGCCGGATCGAGGTCCTTCCAGACCCCGACGTAGGCCCCGCCGCCGCGGAAGTCGGCATCGAGCTTGTAAGACGCCTTCCCGCCGTGGGCCCGCGTCGAGTCGCGGACGAGCGACCCCTTCGCCCCGGGGAACTCCTCGCCTCCGACGAACTTCCAGCCCCTGGGCTCGGCCTCGAAGTCGTCGAGGGGGACGGGCTTCGATGGGCCCTGGGCCGAGGATCGCCCGGCGAGGCCGACGAGCAGCGCGAGCGTGACGGTCCGAATCACCTTGTTCCTGAGCACGGTTCGCCCTCACGATCGGGGACATCCGGGTCAGCCTCTCCCGGCCGATCGTCCTCGTCCCAGAGCGAGGACCGATCGGCGAGTCGCTGCCCGGAGGGGTTCAGAGAAGTGCCGCGAATTCTCGGAGACTCGCGACCGTCTCGGCCAGCCCTTGCCGTTCCAGGGTCGCCAGATAGTCCTCCACCGACCTCGGAGGTCTCTTCAGACGGGCGCGGACGATCTTGACGGATTCACACACCGACGATTGATGGAGTTCGAGTTCGTTCGCGACGAAATCGTCGGGGTGGAGGGCCTCGATGCCATACGGCGCGAGGGCGGTTTCGGGGAAGTCCTTGAGGTTGAACGTCACGATGGCATCCGCGTGACATCGGACGGCCGCGGCCAGGACGTGCCGGTCCTCCGGGTCGGGCAGGACGAGTTCGGGGAGGATCTTCTCGTAGCCGGTGACCAGGCAATCGCGGACGTTCCGGTTCATCAGGTCGCGGGTTCGTTCCAACGGCCCCAGGGTGAGGTCGCCGCGAACGGCCAGGAGATTCCGGATCCATTCGTCATGGATGCGATCCGTCCAGCGCGCCCGGAAGAGGTCGGCCGAGGCGAGCTGCATCAGCAGGTCGCGCAGAGGGGCCGGATAGAGCACGCAGGCGTCGTAGACGACCGTCAGCACGGCCATTTTCTAATAACCCATGTCGAGCTCTTGGGCCTGGGCCGCGAGCTCGTCGAGGGTCAGGGATCGGGCCTCGTCGGTCCGCCTCTTGTAGTCCATCAAGTCGACGAACTTGACGCGACGGTGCCTGCCGACCTTGCGATGCGGGATCTCCCCGCCGTCGAGCAGCTTGCAGAGGTAGGGTCGCGAGACGTTCAGCAGGTCGGCGGCCTGCTTCGTCGTCAGCTCGGCGTGGACCGGGGTCAGGGTCACCGCGTGGCCCTGGGCCATCTCCGCGAGGATGCCGCCGAGCAGGCGCAACGCCGACGCCGGGATCGGGAGCGGCTCCCCGGCCGGCTTCCCCGAGACCCGAACGACGAGTTCGGCGGTCCGAGCGGGGCCGTTCCCGTCGTTCGGCATCAGGAGATCGGCCAGCGCCGGGCCGAGCCGTCGGCTCGATTCCCGGGCCAACCGGCTTTCCGCCTCGGTCGGGGGTCGCGGGATGGGCCGGGCGGCCGTCTTCGGAGCCGCCATGTCTCTGCCTCCTGAGCGAGGACCCGGACGGGATGGGGCACCGGCCCCGCCCTTCCCCTCCTCGGGCGCATTATCCGCCGCAATCGCAATAAACGCAATGGCCGAGATCGGAGGATCCACGCTCGGCGGTCCCAGGATCGACCGGGCCGACCGGTGCCATCATGGCCGGAGGGTGGGCTACCCCTTCTGGGGGCCCACCACTCCGGGAAACGCCTTCGGGCGGCCTTCAATCGATCTGGATGTCCCCCTCGCGCCTCCCTTTCTTCCTCGTCCTCCTCGTCCATCTCGGCCTCTTCCTGCTCCTGGGCGTCGGCCGAGGCGATCTCTCCGGGCGGGGTGTTGGGGTCGGGCTCGACCCGGACGCTCTGCGCGTATTCCTTGCCATCGACGGTGAGGACGATCCGGTACATGCCGGGAGGGACGGGCCTCAGGCCGCCCCCTCCGCCGAATCCTCCGCCTCCGCCTCCGAACCCGCCGCCCCCGCCGCCGGGGCCCGATTCCATGTCCTGGGAGCCGGCCGCTTCCTCGCCGGGCGTCTCGCGAGGGGGGGCGGCCTTCCTCGTGGTCATGTCCCAGGTCGTCCGGTGGAGGCCCGGCGCGTTCTCGGTCCGGAGCTCCCGGATCGTGGTGCCCTCGTGGTCGAGCACCTTGATGTTGATCTTCTCGGCCTTCTTCGCCAGGTAGTAGTCGACTCGGGCCCCGGGCTGCGGGTTCTGGCCGACGTACTGCCGGTTCGTCCCCCCTCGGACCGGCGACGGCCGCCAGCGGATCGCCGAGACCGGCCTGTACAGGTGGGCCGGCTCGGACAGGATCTTGGGCGTGGTCTGGCGGATCGGCGTGACGTCGAGGATCCACAGGCTCCGGCCGTGGGTCGCCGCCACGACCTCGCCGGCCGTCGGGTGCTGGGCGAAGTCGTGGATCGCCACCGTCGGCAGGTTCGCGTTGATCTTCGACCACGTCTTGCCCCGGTCGATCGACGCGTAGGCGAAGAACTCGGTGCCGAGGTACAGGACGTCGGGGTTGAACAGGTCTTCACGAAGGCAGCGGGTGGGGCCGGTCGGCAGGTCGCCCTTCAGGGGCTTCCAGGTCTTGCCGTAGTCGTCGCTGACGTAGGGCATCGGCTCGTCGTCGTCGGAGCGGTGGCCGTCGAAGGCGGCGTAGACCCGGCCGTTGGCGAACCGGGAGGCCTCGATCGTATCGACGTACCTCGGCCCGGCGAGCTTCACGTTCTTCGAGATCTCCTCCCACGCCTTGCCGCCGTCCTTCGTGACCCAGAGGTGGCCGTCGTCCGTGCCGACGTAGAGGACGTTCGGGTCCCTCGGGGATTCGGAGATGGCCGTGGCGCTGCCCTGGTCGGTGCGGGTCAGCTCGGGCGAGATCAGCTTGAGGTCCTCGCCCCGGTCGAGCGACCGGAACAGGTAGTTGCCCGCGCAGTAGAAGATTTTCGAGTTGTGATGCGAGACGATGAACGGGGTGTTCCAGTTGAACCTCATCGGCTTGCGGTCGGGGTGGCGGGGGCGGATCGCGGCGGTCTCCCTCGTCCGGAAGTTGCGGCGGACCATCGCGCCGCCCTGGCTGGTGAAGTAGACCTGATCGGGGTCGTCGGGGTCCACGACGGCGCCGAAGCCGTCGCCGCCGCCGACGGAGACCCAGTCCTCGTTCACCGGGCCGGACCGCGAGTGGGTGAAGCTGGGGCCTCCCCAGGTCCCGTTGTCCTGGAGGCCGCCGTAGACCCTGTAATCGCGGCGCGTGTCCACGGCGACGCCGTAGAACTGGCCGATCGCGGACTGATTCAGGTGGTCCCAGTTCTCCATGCGATCATAGGTGGCATAGTAGCCGCCGTCGCACCCGAGGACCATGTGGCGGCCGTCCTTCGGGTCGATCCAGAGGGCGTGGCCGTCGGCGTGGACGCCCTTGCCGCCGTCGTTGCGGAACGTCTTGCCGCCGTCCTTCGAGCGGTAGAACTCGATCCCCAGGACGTACAGCAACTCGGGGTCGCTGGGGTCGATCCGCACCTGGCTAAAATACATCGGCCGGGGGTTGATGCTGTTGACCCGGCTCCAGGTCGCCCCGCCGTCGGTGGACTTGTAGACGCCGCCGGTCTGGTAGCCGTCGGGGCCCTGGCGGTCCTGGACGTTCTCCCTCTGGCTGTTGAGCTGGCCGGCGAACGGGCGGGTCGGGTCGATGTTCCCCTGGGCGTTGGGCGGCCTCCGGGCGAACTCGACCTCGACCTCCTTCTTCTGGTCGCCCCTCTTGATGCCGAGCTTGACCTTCTCCTCGGGCTTCTTGTCGCGGATCAAGTCCATCACGGCCGCATACGTCTTCACGGGCTTGCCATCGACGGTCTCGAGGACGTCGCCGGACTCCAGCCCGGCCTTGGCGGCGGGGCCTTCGGGCACGACGGTCCTCAAGACGGCGCGGTCGGGGTCATTGCCGCCGACGATCCCGAGGTAGCCGCCGCCCCCGGGCGTGCGGTTCGGCGGGCCGAAGCCGTTCTTCTCGCTCTCGACGATCGCGACGACGAGGTTCGGGTCCTTGCGGTGCCAGTCCAGGCCGATCCGGCCGAGGTTGCACTCGGGGAGGCCCTTGGTGACCTTCACGAACGACTTGCCGCCGTCGGTCGTCCGGTACAGGCCCGAGCCCGGCCCCCAGCGCTTGGCCGGCTCGTTCACGTCGAACTCGTCTCGCTGGCGCTCGTACGTGGCGACCATGAGCGTCTCGGGGTCGAGCGGGTGCATCCTCATGTCGATCACGCCGGTCTTGAAGTCGACGTAAAGGACGCGCTCCCACGTCTTCCCGCCGTCGCACGTCTTGTACAGGCCGCGGTCCAGGCTCGGGCCGTACAGCCGGCCCAGGGCGCCGACGTAGACGATGTTCGGGTCCTTGGGATGGATCAGGATCTTGCCGATCTGATACGTATTCTTGAGGCCCATGCAGGTCCACGTCTTGCCGCCATCGACCGACTTGTACACGCCGTCGCCGAACGAGACGGAGTTCCTCGGGTTGTTCTCGCCGGTGCCGACCCAGACGACCTTCCTGTCCGAGGGGGCCACGCAGACGTCGCCGATCGAGACGGTGGATTCCTTGTCGAACTGGTGCTCGAAGGTCACGCCGTTGTTCTCGGTCTTCAGGAGCCCGCCGCCGCCGGTGGCGACCCAGAAGGTGCAGGGGTCGGCCTCGAACACGGAGAGGGCGACGACGCGACCGCCCATGTTCGCCGGGCCGATCGGCCTCCAGGCCAGGCCCTTGACCCACTCGGGCGAGAGCGAGGTGGATTCGACGGGCTTCGGCGAGTCCTTCGGCTCCTCCTTCGGCGCCTCGTTGGTCTTCGGGACGTCGGCCGGCTTCGGCTCATCCTTCGGTGAGGTGCCGGTGGCGGACTTCGCGGCCTCCTGGCCTTTCGTCTGCTCCTGGGCGTTCGCCGAGGGCACGGCGACGGCCAGGGCCGCCAGGATCAGGACCAATCGCCCGACCGTCGGCGCGGTCGGGATGCGGTCATCGCTCGGGAGGGGCGTCACGGTGGGGGCTCCAGGAGGGGCGACGGCGAGACTCGGATCGATCGCGACGGCCTGGCTTGAGGGGAGAGGGCGCGGCCCAGCCTTCGGCGAGTCGTAAGAAAGAGCGTCAGAGATCGGCCGCCCGTCCCGAGTTGTGGGCGAGGGGGCCGGCCCCTATGATAGCGGAAAAGTCGCCGAAAGGAGGCAGTCATGGCCCCCCGGATCGTCGAAGGCATCTACGGAGACGGCCGAATCCGCCTGGACGAGACCCCCGAGGGCCTCGCCGAGGGGACGCGCGTCCAGGTCGTCTTCCCCGAGCCGACCGTCTCGGAAGCGGAACGTCAAGCGGCCTGGGATCGGGCGAGGGCCCGCATGGAGGAGGGGTTCCCGCTCGGTGGAGGCCCCTACCCCAGGAGGGAGGAGCTTTATGACCGCACTTATCGTTTTGATCAAGGAAATCGTCGACACGAATGTCCTCGTCTAGGCCCTGGACCCGCTCTCGGGTGCCAAGCAGAAAATCGCGCTGGCCCTTCTCGATGACCTCCGAAGGCGCGGTGTCCTGGCCCTCACGGCCCAGGTCTTGAACGAGCTTTACAACGTCGTGACCCGTCTGAACAAATCCCCATCGCTCTCCCACGTCCGGGCGGCGACGATCGTCCGGGATTTGGCGGCCTCGACCGTGGTCTTCCCGCTGACCTCGGCCGTGACGTTGCGGGCCCTGGACGCCATCCCTCGCCACGGCCTTTCCTTCTGGGATGCCCTGGTCTGGGCCGCCGCCAAGGAGAATGGGGTCCGGGTGATCTATACCGAGGATTTCCAGGACGGCCGGGACGTCGAGGGTGTCCTCTACGTCAACCCGTTCCTCGCCGAGGCCGCCGGGCCGCCCCCGTCGGAGGCTATTCCTCCGGCTTGAGGGCCTCATCGAGGTCCATCGCCGAGGTGATCCGGGGCTCGGGGCCCTTCAGCGAGTCGAGGTCGGCCTCGTCGCCCTTCTTGAGGTATTCGGTGCGGACGGTGCCTTCCTCCTTGCCGGGCAGGTAGGCGACGACGTAGGAGTCGCCCAGGACCGTCAGCCGGCCGCTCCGGAGGACCAGGGCCGTCCGTTCGTCCACGCCGAAGCCGAGGTGGCCGGGATGCTTGGCCAGGAGGCCGAGGAGCCGGTTCATCCTCTTGCGTTGCAGGAAGTGCTGATCGACGATCATGTCTCGGAGGAGGTCGAACCCCTTGCCCTCGACGGCCTGGGTCCGGCCCGAGACGATCATCACGCGGGAGAGGATCGCCGCCCCGGCCGAGGTCCCGCCGATCACTCCGCCCCGGGCGAGGAGGGCCTGGAGCCTCGTTTCGACCCGGGTGCCGACGTAGGCGTCGGCCAGGGCCGATTGCTTCCCCCCGCTGATCCAGACGGCGGTGGCCTTCTCCAACGGGGCGGAGAACGCGGGGTCGTCGGCCGTCTGGCGGGACCGGGTGTGGAGGAGCCGGACGTTCTTGAGGCCGAGGTCTCGCCAGGGCTTGAGGTAGACGGCTTCGACCTGGGGCGAGTCGGCCAGGGCATGGGCGGTGGGGATGACGACCAGATCGGCCTCGGCTCCGCCGGCCATCTCCACGAACCGGGCCCGGACCTCGTCCGGGAGCTTGCCCCCTCCGCAGACGAACACGGCCCCATGACCGGGCCCTCGGGCGCGACCGGCATCGGGCCCTCGCCGACGACCCGCCAGGCCAGGGACCGGCCCGTCAGCCCCAGGACCAGGGCGACGACGGCCAAGAACGCATAGATCGCCACCTTCCCAGGAGGCCGCCCCGGCGCCGCGATCGTCCGGATCGCCATCGATTCCCCTCCGCCATGCCGATCTCTGTCCCCGACAGGGGATTGTAAGGCCCGGGCGCCGATGCGTCCAGGCGGCTCGGGGCCGGCCTCGCCGCGAGGTGCCCGGGTCATCGAGAGACGGGCGATCCCCCCGGCGAGGCGGCCAGGGCCTCGCCGTCCTCGGCCCCCCTCGGGCCCCCCGGGGCCAGGTGACGTCGCCAGCGTTCCCGGGATCGCGGGTCGTCGCCGCAGAGCCAGGGGGACGACAGGCCCAGGCCCGCGGCGAAGAGGCCGAGCCCGGCGAACGCCGGCGCCAGGTGTTTCAGGTTGTGGTAGCCCACGACCATGTGGACGGCGATCGCGGCGCCATAGCCGGGGATCCCCGCCAGGAGGAAGGTCCACCACAGCCAGCCCTCGCCCCGGCGGAATCCCCAGAGGGCGGCCAGGAGGAAGGCCGTCCCCGAGGCCACGAGCATCCCTCCCAGCATCGCGCGGTCGTGGGCGATGAGCGGGACCAGCCGAGGATGGGCCGCCCGGATCGCCTCGGCCGAGGTGCCGAGGAATTCCAGGTCCTCGGGGACGAAGACCCGGGTGATCCCGACCCCGGCGATCACGGCCCCGGCCGTCAGGAAGGCGGAGGCCTGCACGACGAACGCGAGCTGGCCCCACTGGCCCAGTCGCCATCGCCAGCCGTCGTCCAGGTCGGGCGCCGGGACCCCCCGGGGCGGGTCCAGCCGCGAATGGACGCCCAGCAACAGGAGCTGGAACAGGATCGCGGTCACGAACGCATGAAACGGATCGAAATATCCGAACCCCAGGAACAGGAAGAAGCTGGCGAAGCCGATCGAGGCCGACCAGACCACGGCGACCTTCGCCCAGTGCCGCCCCCGGCGGCTGCCGAGCAGCGACAGGCCGATGTAGAGGACGCCGAGGGTCATCATCACGCCGGCCAGGGTCACGCGGTCGTGCGCCAGGAACCGCAGGAGGTGGTCGTTGATCGCGTGGATTTGCGGGAGGGTCAGCGTCACGAATCCTTCGTCGTAGGGGAGCATGACCCGCGTCGAGGCGATCGCCAGGGCCAGGACGCCCCCGCCCAGCATGCCCAGGCCCATCAGCAAGGTCCAGAACCACGAGGCCTCGGCGGCCCTCAGCGGCGGGGCGATGGGCGCGGGCGATCCCGAATTCTCGCGGGCGAAGAGGATCGCCTCATTCGCGCGCTTCGGCAGCCCGGGGCCGGAAAAGACCAGCCCGCTGTCGACCTCGACGAGGTCGGCGCCGGCCTCGCGGAGCCCCAGGGCGTCCTCGGGCGAATGCACGCCTCCCGAGCATGCGATGGCGAACGCCTCGCCCATGGCCCGGCGGATCGTCCGGACGGTCGCCAGGGTCGGCTCGCGGGCCGACGGCCCCTTCACCGGGCCATCGATCAGGACGCCCCGGACGCCGGCCTCGGCCCAGCGTTCCAGGCGATCCTCGTCGTCCCCGAGGGCCGGATCGGGCGGGACGTGGAGCAAGACCGGCGCGGTCGGGGCGACCTCCCTGGCGAGGTCCATCAACGGGCCCGGCGCGACCCCGGGACCGACGGAGAGGACGAAGATATCGACGAGGTCGGCGAGCCGCGCCATCATCGGCCGGAGCTCGCGCCGGACCGTCTCGCAATCCGCCCCGCGATCGAAGACCAGGCGGGCGAGGCGGGGGATCGCCCGCTTCGGGCCCCCCTCCAATCGCCGGGCGAGCGCCTCGAACCCCGGATTCCTGGGCGGATCGGCCATCACGAGCGATTCGGTGGCGAGGTCGCGCCGGACGTCGTCGGCCGAGGCCCTCGGGGCGAACGAGACGGGCCCGACCTCGACGAAGCCGAACCCGAATCGCGAGAGGGCCGGCAGGGCCAGGGCGTGGACATCGACCCCGCATCCCAGGCCGACCGGGCTGGGGAACGGGATGCCGATCACGGTCGTCCTCAGGCGATCGGACGGGCCCATGTGGCCGAGGAAATCGATCACGGCCGGTCCCAGGGGCATCCTCGCGAGCAGGCCCATCGCCCCCAGGGTCAGGTCGCGGGCGAGGAGGCCGGGCATCCGGAAGAGCACCGGGCGGAAGACGGTGCGATAGGACCAGTCGGGCACGGCGGCCTCCCGCGATCCAAAGGGTTCCCCGGCGGTTTGACGTAGCCTAACCGAGCCGCCGAAGGGGAGCGAGGGGCGCGTCCTCATTGCCCGGCCGGGGCGCGGTCCTTATGATGTCGGGATTGCGGGCAAAGGCCGGGCCGAGGGGTCGGCCCGCCGCGACGTCCCGAAGGCCCCGAGCCGTCATGGGCACCATCTTCACCACCGATTACCTCGCCCTGGACCTCGGCGCCGAGAGCGGCCGGGGGCTGCTCGGCCGGTTCGACGGCGAACGCCTGAGCCTGGAGGAGGTCCACCGCTTCCCCAACGGGCCGGTCCGCCTGGTCAATACGCTGGTCTGGCCCCTCCCCCGGCTCTGGGACGAGTGCAAGACGGCCCTCCGCAAGGCCGGCGCCGGCCGGGGGCTGGACGGCGTGGGCGTGGACACCTGGGGCGTCGATTTCGCGCTGATCGGCAAGGGCGAGACCCTCCTGGGCAACCCCGTCCACTATCGAGACGCCCGGACCGAGGGGATGCTGGACCTCGCCTGCTCGCTCGTCCCCCGGGAGCGGATCTATGAGGTCTCGGGCCTGCAATTCCTCCCCCTGAACACGCTCTATCAGCTCCTGGCGATGAAGCAGGCCGGCTCCCCCCTGCTGGACATGGCCGAATCGCTCCTGATGATGCCCGACCTCTTCGGCTGGCTCCTGACCGGCCGGAGGGCCGTCGAGAGGACCGACGCCTCGACGACCCAGCTCATGGACCCCAGGACCGGGACGTGGTCCGACGAGTTGATCTCCGGCTTCGGCCTGCCCCGGCGGATCTTCGGCGACCCGATCGAGCCGGGGACCGTGCTCGGGCCGCTCCTGCCGAGCGTCGCCGAGGAGGTGAACCTCCGGGACGTGAAGGTCCTGGCCACCGCCGGGCACGACACGGCCGCCGCCGTCGCCGCCGTCCCCACCCTCGGCCGGTCCGACCCGCCGGATTGGTGCTACCTGAGCTCCGGGACGTGGTCGCTCCTGGGCGTCGAGTCTTCGAGGCCGATCATCAACGACGCCACCTACAAATACAATTTCACGAACGAGGGGGGCGTCCTCGGCACCACGCGGCTCCTCAAGAACATCATGGGCCTGTGGCTGGTCCAGGAGTGCCGGCGGACCTGGGCGCGGTCGGGCAAGGATTATACGTATGACGAATTGATCGCCAAGGCCGGGGCCGCACGGCCGTTCTCGGCGATCATCGAGCCGGACGACCCCTCGTTCTACGCCCCGGGCGACATGCCCGCCCGGATCGCCGCCTTCTGCGCCCGGACCGGCCAGGCCGCGCCGGTCGGCGACGGCGCGATCGTCCGCTCGGCGCTGGAGGGCCTGGCCCTGAAGTACCGATGGACGATCGAGAAGCTCGAAGAGGTCACCGGGGGGACGATCCGGACGATCCACGTCGTCGGCGGGGGGTGCAAGAACGCCCTGTTGAACCAGTTCACGGCCGACGCCTGCAACCGCCCCGTCGTGGCCGGGCCCGTCGAGGCGACGGCGATGGGCAACGTGTTGATCCAGGCGATGGCCCGGGGGCGGATCGGCTCGCTCGGCGACCTCCGGGAGATCGTCGCCCGGTCCTTCCCGGTCGCCACCTACGAGCCGAAGGACACCGCCGCCTGGGACGAGGCCGCCGCGAAGTTCGCGAGCCTCGCCCCGGGCCGATCGGGTGCCTAGAATCCTCGGGAACCGTCTCGAAGGATCGGGTTCCGGGTGGCATGCTTACGTCTTCGTAAGCACGTCTTCGGCCGAATGCCGGACTGCGGACATGCTTACGAAGACGTAAGCATGCCACCCGGAACCCGACGTCAACCCGATCGGATGCGACACTTTCCACCATCGGGCCTCGATCAAGCCTCGGCCTTCTTGCGACGGCGGATCGCCCGGCCGGCGGCCGTGAGGGTCCCGATGCCGAGGAGGGCGAGCGAGGACGGCTCGGGGACGACCCCCCCTTGCACGGGCGTCCCGGGGAAGGTCGGGATCAGCGGGTCGGCGCGGATGCTGAAGTTGTCGGCCTCGAACCCGGTGCCGAGGTTGCCGTTGTTGAAGACGATCTCGTCGAACGTCGTGCCGTTGGTGCCGATGAAGTTCAGGTAGGCGAACTTCTCGCCGCCGTCGGTGCCGTAATAGGTGGGGTTGCCGTTGTACGACGAGTCGAGCTGGCCGAGGGCCGCCGCCGAGTCGAAGCTGCCGAGGAACTGGCCGTTGGAGTAGAACGAGACGCTGTTGAACGGGTCGGCCGCCGACCACCACATCCCGAAATACGCCTGGGGGGCGTTCAGGGTGAGCGTGGCCTGGAGTTGCCCGCTCTCGGCCCCGATCACGAAGTAATGGCCGGCGCCGCCCGCTCCGCCGTACTGGTCGGCCTCGTGGATGTTCAGGCCGGGGCCCGGTGCGGAGAAGGTGCCCACGGCCGTTTGCAGGGACGTGTACGATCCGGTGGAGATGCCGTCGAAGGTCTCGGTGACGGCCCCCGAGACCTGGGTGGTCTCGACCCCGGCGGCCTCGGCCGTCAACATCAGGTCGGCCCGCGACGTCGTCGCCAGGCCCATTGCGAACAGGAAGGCCGCCGCCGGGGCGGCCTGTCGGAAGAAGGCGCGTACTCGGTTCATCGCTGCTCGCTCATACCATCCCGGAGAATCCCCGGCCGCCTCGCCGGGGACGGTCGCCCCTCCTGGGCACGATCCGATTCCCTCCCGGGCCGCTGGAAGGCCCGGAATCACTCTAGGCCGATCGCCGGGGATCGTCCGGGACGTTGCTTGGAATCCTCATCTCGGATCAAGAATCGACAAGTTTGGTCATAGAATTCCATCCCGCGATGGCTTTCCTCGCCGCGGCTCAATCCCCGTCGCGGAGGGTCAGCCGGGCGACGATCGGAGGTCGAGCGACGACCTCGGCCAGCCCCTCGGGCATGGGGCGGTCGGCCAGGATCTCGACCCCGGCGACGGCCCGGGGCTCGATCGCCGAGAAGACGCGATCGACGACCGTTCCCGCCGGGTCGCTGACCAGGACGAACCCGCCGGAGGGCCCCGAGGCCGTCGCCCGGACGATCATCCCGGGCTGCACCTCCGGGCCGAGGCGACGGCCTCCGCCGAGACGTCCTGGCCGATCAGGAGCCAGTCTCCCGAGCCCGGGGGGATCGACTCGATCGACCCGGGGCGAGGGGCCGCGACGATCCGGACGGCCGACCACTCCCCGCTCGCCCCTCGGGACCGGACCAGCAAGTGATCGGGCCCGGCGCACCCCTCGACCCGATCGACCGTGAGCTTCCGGGACCTCCGGTGGAGGACGGCCACCGGCGGGACGTCTCCGGGCCGGGGGGGCAGGTCGCGATAATCCAGGCGGAAGTGGCTGTCGAGGTGCTCGGCCAGGGCGCGGACCTCGGCCGCCGAGGCGTGAGGGAGCAGCCACAGGTCCATCCCGAGGTCCGACAGGGCCCAGCCCAGCCCGGCGAGCCGCTCGGGGAACGGTCGGCGGGCGTCCTTCAGATTGAGGAACGCCACGTCGAGCTCCGAGCCTTCGCGGCGGCTTCCGGCGGAGACGAACTCGGCCGCCGATCGGCCTCGGAGCCATCGGCCGATCGCCCCGAAGAACCCGGCGCCGGGGTCCAGCCCGCGGAACAGGCCGCGGAGCCTGGCCGCGACCTCGGGCCCGGCGATCTGCTCCGCCTCCCGACTCTCCAGCCACAGCGCAATGGCCGAGATCCGGATCCCCTCGTTCAGGAACCGGGAGCCGGCCGGCGCCCCCTTGACCCGCTTGCCCCCCTCGGCCGAGACCGAGGCGTGATGCAGGGCCACCAGCCGCCAGTGGTTGTCGAACACCGGGCTGCCCGAGGAGCCGGGCTCGGTGTCGCAGGCGTATTGCAGGACCACCCGATCGGCCTTGACCACGTGATTATCCCGGAGGGCCACCTGCTTCGGCCTTCCCCGGGGGTGCTGGATGATGTTCACCGGGTCCGAGGCGTCCACCCGCCGGCTGTCCCTCTCCAACACGATCGCGCCGAGGGCCTCCAGGCCCTTGACCCCGCAGAACGTGAAGTCCAGGCCCGATTCGGTCACGAACAGGGATTGCGGGTCCAGCGTGGCCTCGATCGGGAAGACCGGCGGGTCGAGGTCTTCGGGCCTCTCGGCGTCGTACAGGGCGATGGCCCGGGCCGCCCAGGCCGTGGCCGGGTCGGGCAGGACGTGATGGTTGGTCAGGAGGACGTCCGGGCCGACGAGGAACCCCGTCCCGCTCGCGCCGTCGCCCCGGACGATCTTCACCACCGAGCGCCCCCGGAGGTCTCCGGTGCGGAGGAAGACGAAGGGCAGCAATTCATTCTCTTCGAGGATGAGCTCCGGGCGGACCACCGGGCCGCCCGAGAACTGGAGGGCCGGGCCCGGAGGGGCGACCCGGGGCCGTCGGGAGCGGCGATCGTAACCGGACAGGAATCGGCCATTGAGCGGGGATTCGTCCCGCGAATACCTGGGCATGATCGACGGCCTCTTAACGCAACACGACTCGAACCGACCGCGGGCTGGACTCGACGTGGCTCCCAGGCCCCGGACGATGGCTCGCCGTGGAGAAGGCCCTCCGATCTCAGGGGGATGATCCGATCCGTCGGACGGCCGGAGGCGCCCGCTCGCCCCGGGGCATGTCGGGCACCCGTCGCGAGCGAATCCTCAACGCACCGTCCCTTGCTAGCATCGAGACGGGGATCGGCGAGGGATTGCCAAAGCGGGACTCCCGGGCAACTCCGAGGGATTTCGTTGTCACGGGCCGATCGCGCTGGTAGGCTCGGGGCGAGGCGAGGCGAAGGGGGGCCGGCGCGATGACCGAGACCGTCGAGACGCCGAGACGATCGCCGATCGGGACGGCGCTGAGGGCGCTGATCCTGCCGGCCGTCTGGCTGGAGAGGGCCGAGGGCGGCGACGGCTGGCGTTGCTGCTCGCCTATGGCCTGATCGCCGGGTTCCTGGTCCTGGTGGGGCTGAGGATGGCCGCGCTCCGGGGGCTGCCGGACGTCGGCGACCCGTTCGCGGAGGATCGGATCGCGGAAACGCGGCTCCCCGCCGTCGATCCAGCCGCGCTCCGCGAGGCGGTCGGGCACTACCGCCGGGCCGCCGAGCTGTTCCGCGGCCTGCCTCCGGGCCGGGACCTCCGCAGTGGCATGCTTCCCGCGACGCCGGCCAACCCCTTCGGCGAGTTCGCCGCGAAGGACTTCGAGGTCACCGACTCCCTGAACCGCGACCGGGGGGATGGGCCCGGCGTGGCGGTCCGCTATCGCGACTGGCTCGACGCCAACGGCCCCGCCCTGGCCGAGTGGCGGGAATGGGCCGAGAGCCAGCCGGACGCCGCGGCCCAGGCGTCTCGGGCCGGCGCCCCGGGCCCCTCGGCACGCTCGCCTTCTCCAACAATCACGGCTTCCCCGGCCTGGCGATGCTCGACGCCCTCCGCCGCCAGTCTCAGGGCGACCCGGCCGGCGCCTGGGAGGCGCTCCGGCTCTGCCTCCAGTCGGTCCGTCGGGTCGAGTCTCCGGCCCTGTTCGGCCCCGGCGATCGGACGACGGCCATCGTGGTCCCGTCCCTCCTGATCGCCTTCGATCGCTGGTCGAGCGACCCGAACGTCGATGCCGCGATGCTCCGCCGGGCCCTGGAGGATGTCCTCGCCATCGACGCCCCGAATCCCGACCAACGGGCCGCCCTCCGCGACGAATACGACCGGGTGATGAAGGCCATCGAGAGTCCGGGCGAAGCGATCTGGAAGTCGATCGAAGCCGAGCTCAACGACCCGTGGGACGAGTCGTACCTCAACCGCCAGGTGCCGGGGATGGCCTGGTGCCGCCTCTTCGTCCGCAACGAGCCGGAGAGGAGCCGCCGCGTGGCCCGCCTGGTCTTCGCGAACTGGAGGAGGCGGCTGCAGGAGCCGTGGCGGGTCGATCCAGGCCCGATCGCCGTGCCTCTCGGGTCGGTGTACTCGTCGTCGCTGACCATACCGTCGGTCTGGATCTACCCCGACGACCCGGCCTGGCCTCCGTCTCTGGAGGAGAAGGCCGAGCGGATGACCGAAGCCCTGGTCTTCAAACGAGTGATCACGAATTCCCAGGGCCCGAGCCAACTCCTGGATATCCAGGCCGGTCATCGGCGGGCGCTCCTGGCCGTCCTCCTGGCCGCGCTCCACCAAAGAGAGCGTGGCCAGCCGTTCCCGGGCGATCCCGACGCCCTGATCGATCCCTTTCTCGCCTCGCGGAAGGCCCGGGGAGACCGGAACCCATGATCGCCTTGATGCTGATGCCCGCCCTCCTTGCCGCCGATGCCCCGCCACCGCCTCCCAAGGCGAAGCCGGCCGGCGATCCCGTCGTGGCCCAGGCCGTGGCGAAGTTCCGCGAGAACTTCGACCGATTCGGAACCCTGGAAGTCCAGTGGCGCCGAGAGCAGCACTACACCGAGGCCTGGATCGCGATGCAGGACCGTCTGGCGGAGGAGCAGGCCAAGGCCGTGGAGGCCATGGACCCGTCCGACCCCAGGTTCGACCAGGCTCAAAAGGCATCTCAGGCCAAGCGGGGCGCGATGACGCAATTCCGGGTGCCGACGGCCTTCCATCAGACGTTCCTCACCGACCGGATTCGGTTCCAGATGAGGACCGCCCGCCAGCCGGGGATCGTTCTCGATCCCGACGCGAAGCTCGACATGCCCTCCGACGGCCCGACCACGGCGGCCAACCTCCCCCAGGACTTCGTCGGCGTGAGCTTCATCTCCTATCGCGGGATTCCGTCCGAGGGGTTCCGCACCTGGCGGATCGACTACCCCGGGAATCCCGGCTACGGCTCGATCCTGACTCGGAATCAGAACACCGGCGAGGCCTTCTTCCCGCCCCTGGGGATCAACCGGAGGGACTGGGCCGGCGACGACTCCCAATGGCACCCGATCGACCTGTTCCTCCGCGACCCGACCGCCGAGATCCGCGCCGTCGGCCGGGAGAAGGTGGGGGACCGCGAAACGGTCGTCCTGGAGCGCTGGGGAGGCCCCGAGCCGAACAAGCCCGGGATGACGACCGGCGGCCCCGTGATCCGCGCCTTCCTCGACATGGAGCGAGGCGCCCTGCCCCTGAAGATCGAATGGACCATGGGCCAGAAGGCGATGGGCCAGCCGCCGACGACTTCCCCGGGCGTCCGGCCCCATCAGGTCCTGGAGACGACCGAGATCGTCCAGGTCAAGGGAGCCGGCTTCTACCCCAAGAGGGGGACGATCCGCACCTTCGGCTCCGACCCGGGGTCCTGGAAGGGGACGGGCCCGCCCCCCGTGGACCTGATGGAGGAGACCACCTGGAGGGCCGTCGCCATCGAGGCCAACGCCCCCTTGAAGGACGACATGAGCCTGCCGTTCCCCCAGGGTGTCTACTACTTCGACCAGAGGATCGGCGCCTCGCTTTACGAAGGCGCGATCGTCGCGGGAGGAACCCGCCTGCCCTGGCTCCTCTGCCTGGGCCTCCTGGCCGGCTGGGCGATTTTTGGCGTGGTCATGATGGCGAGGTCGATGATCCGGAAGTCCCGGAAGCGATCGCTGAGGATGGCCCGGGGCTAATCGGCGGACGACTCGATCACCGACCCGGACGAAGGGGCCGCCGCCGAGGCCACGACCCGGGCGATCCGGCCGACCGCCTCGTCGATGTCCCCCTCGGTCGTGGACGGCCCCAGGCTGAACCGGACCGACGACTTCAGCAGCGAATCCGGCACCTTCATGGCCCGGAGGGTCGGCGAGGGGCGAGTCGATCCGCTGGCGCAGGCCGATCCGAGCGACGCGCGGATACCGGCCAGGTCCAGGCCCATCAACAGGGCGTCGCCCTCGCGACCGGGGAACGCCAGGAGGAGCGTTTGAGGGAGCCTGATCGCCGGGTCGTCCGGTCCGTGGCGGACGACGTTCCCGGGCCCGAGGGCCGCGATCAATCCCGCCTCCAATCGGTCGCGGAGGGCCGTCCAGCGGGCGATTCGCGCCCGGAGTCGCGATGGGCGATCTCCAGGGCCCTGGCGAGCCCGACGATCATCGCCACCGGCACCGTCCCCGGCCTCAGGCCCCGTTGCTGCCCCCCTCCGAACAACATCGGGGGCAATTTCACGCCCCGACGCACCAGGAGCAGCCCGATCCCGCCCGGCCCGCCGAACTTGTGGCCACTGGCGGCCAGCGTCGCCACGCCCAACTCGTGAAATCGCACCGGGATGCGGCCGACGGCCTGGACGGCGTCCGTGTGGACCGGAATCCCCCGATCGCCGAGGAGGCTCGCCAGCCGGCCGACCGGCTGGATCGCCCCGGTCTCGTTGTGGGCGAGGATCAGGGTCGCGAACCGGGTCTCGGGACGGGCCAGTTCGGCCATCGCCTCCGGAACGGCCAGCCCTCGGCCGTCGATCTCGGGCCGATCGACGGCGAACCCGAGCCGCCCGAGCCTCTCGACGGCCTCGGAGACGGCCGGATGCTCCATCGGCGAGGAAAGGACGGCGCCGGGGCCTCGGTCCGGGTCGGCCAGTCCGAAGATGGCCAGGTTATTCGCCTCGGTCCCGCCGGAGGTGAAGAGGACCTCGTCGGGATGGGCGTCCAGGAGGTTCGCGAGGGTCTCGGAGGCGTGGGTCAGGAGCCTCCGGGCGGCCCGCCCCGAGGCATGGCGGCTCTCGGGGTTCCCGCCGGCAAGCCAGGCGGGCCCCATCGCGTCGAGGACCTCGGGCAAGACCGGCGAGGTCGCGTTGTGGTCCAGGTCGATCGGGCGCATGGGGGCCGGCCCCCTCGGGTCAGCCGAAGCTCCGCAACATCAGGATCAGGCCGATGACGAACACCGGGACGCCGATCGGGTAAAGCATCCCCGAGCACATCGCCACGCCCAGGACCATCAGGGCGAAGCCGACGACCACGCCCACGAACCGGCCCAGGAGCTCGACCCCCGAGCCGATCAGGCGGAACGGCCACGTGACGACCGACCAGAGCGCTCCGAACATGATCACCTAGCCTAGCACGAGACGGGCCCGCGAGGGAACAGGGCGAAGGCCCGGAGTCGGGCCGGACTGACCTTGCCGGAATCGTCCCGAAGGATTCCAATACGACGCGATCTGAGGGGGATTCGTCGAGGACGGCGGACCCTTGGATCGGTCCGCCTCCGATTTTTCCCGAGGGCCGGGCCGAGACGTCGCGGGCAGGGAGGCCGGGCAAGATGCGTAAAGCGCTGTTGGTCGTGGCGCTGGTCGCGGCCTCGTTCGCCGGGGGGGCGGCCGTCAACGGCCCGGGGCTGAAGTGGGCGAAGTCCGCCCTGGGCAGCCGGCTCCACGACTCCGAATCGATCCCCACGCTGGACGTCTCCGACGGTCCGCCGAAGCCCCGGCCGGACGAGGAGCCCGATCCCCCATCGGGTCGGGACGCGATCCCCTCGACCCCCGCGCCTCCTCTGGGGAGCGACTTCAAGCCCAGGGACAGGCCGGCCGCCAGTGCCCCACCCCGTCCCAGGCCCGAACCCGAGGCCCCGCCGCGTCTTCAGGAAGAACCTCCGGCCGCCGATCATCCGGCTCCGGAACCCGTGAGGGCCCGGCCCGATCCCGCCCCCGAACCCCCACCCGTCGCCAATACCCCGAATCTCGCGGACCCCCCTCGCGACGATCCCGCCGTGTCCGCCACATCCGGCCCAAATCCCGCATCGTCCCCAGAACTCCCGGTGTCTCCACCTTCGGCGTCCTGGGCCCTCCTCCGCAAGAAGATGGAGGGGCTGGGCGTGACCCGGTACTGGCTCGAAGGGGCGCCGGGGGGGCCGTCGGTCTTCCGGTGCTTCGTCCCCTTGGCCGGTTCGGATTCGGTCGGCCAGCAATTCCAGGCCGAGGGGGATGACGATCTCCAGGCCGCCGAGGCCGCCCTCCGGCGGATCGCCCTGTGGCGGGCCAGCGAACGGCCGTGACCGGGCGAATGCCGGGCTTTCTTGTCGGAACCCGGCGATGGAGGGTAAGATGAACCGATCGTGAGGGGCTGTCCCCTCGACCCGTCCCGCAGCCGAAAGCAGGCCCGCCGATGGCCGAGGACCCGCCGGAGAAAATGCTCCTGATCGTCACCGGGAGCACCCTCCGCGCCGAGGAGGTGGATCGGCCCCTGGCGTACTACCTGAAGCAGCAGGTCGAGGCGCGCCTGGCCGCGTCGTCGTCGTCCGAGCCGCCGCCGGTCCGGGTGATCGCCGACTTCCGCTGGCTCCACGAGGACGACCTCCAGAGGCTGCCGACGATCTCCCTGGGCGGCCCCGGCGTCAACGCCCTGGCCCAGAAGTGGCTGGAAGACCTGCCGGTCTCCCTGGCCGTCGATGAGTTGTACTATATTCAAATGGATCCGGACCTGGACGAGCCCCGGGCCAGCATCTGGGGGATGGACAACCCGACCACCCAGATCGCCACTTCGGCGTTCATCCAGAAGTTCCTGCCCCGATTCCTCGCGCGATCCTCGATCGCCCTGGACGAGCTGGAGGTCGGGCCGCCCGACCTCTCCGACGACGACGACGACCCGGACGTCGAGACCGATTCCTGACCGCCCGCCCTCCGCTCGCTTGGCTCCCGTGGTTTTTTCGCAACTCGCCGCGCCCTCTCGATTTCGATGATGACCGCAAAGGAAGGCCCCCCGCGCCGTCGCGGCGGGCCCGAGACCGCCGGACCGGCCCTCGGGAGTGATCCCGGCCCTCGCCCCGGTCCGGGGCGCCCGCCCTCAGGACGAGGCGATGCGCCAGGCCCCAGACCGGAACCCCAAGGATGGGGGGAATCCACGCATGCACGGCTTTCCCTGTCGATGCCTCGTCCAAGCCCTGGCGGCCTCGCTGCTGACGGCCGCCGTGTCCCTCGGATTCCCGGGCTCGTCCCGGCCCAGGCCCCGCCGTCGAAGCCCTGGACGATCGCCCATCGGTCGATCGGCCAGGGCCGGGCCTCCGGGCGGTTCTGGCAGATCGATTACTGGCTCCGCAACGATGGCGAGGAGCCGGCGACGATCCGGCCCGAGTCCGTGGCCGCGACGCTCGACGGCCTGGTGTCGAACTCCCGGGTCGCCGCCCATGCCTCGCCCCGGCCCTCGAAGATCGCGGTCTCGGGGTCGTCCGGGCTCTGCGGGACGAGCGAGGTCATCGCGTCGTCCGACGACGCCCGGCGATGCCGGGAGAAGGCCGTCCTCCAGGCATGGCCGGCGGCCCGGGGAGACGACCCGCCCGAGCCGGTGTCCAAGGCCACCGTCCGCCTCGTCGCCCTGACCGAGCAGCCGTCGTGGACCGTCCCGCCCGGAGGCGTCCTGCGGGTCCGCCTGAGGCTGGAGCACGACCACTTCCTGTATGGCCCGTATGAGCCGCTGCTCGGCCCGAGGACCCTGGCGATGAAACTCGGGGGCGCCTCGCTCCGCGACGTCCTGCCGCTGGACCGCGAGGGCAGGATCGACCCGCCCGACTCGCCCCCCTGGCCCGGACCCGGCGACCCCCCGGCCGATCGCCGCGACCACCGAGTGTTCGTCTCGGCGCCGGACAGCCTCCACCTGGAAGCCCACGTCCCGGGCGACCAGTCGTATCGATTCAAGGAATGCCCGGTCAAGTATGGCTCAAGGATGAGGCTCCGCTACTGGTACCTGGTCTCCCCCGGCACCGAAGGGGATTGCAAGGCCCGGATCGTCCAGTACCGAGACGCCCCGACCGCCTGGAAGATCCTCTCCGACGGCGACATCGACCAGGTCCTGGCCGCCCGAGGGCGATGGACGAAGGTGGAACGGATCTTCCGGACCGAATCCGAGGCCACGACGCTGACCCTGGAGTTCCGCCTCCTCGGCGACGTCGGCGAGATGTGGATCGACGACGTGAGCCTCGAACCGCTCGACGAGGAATCCCACATCCCGTAGGGTGCATGAAATGCACCAACGTCAGGCGGCCCAAGGCCGCCCTCCGCTCTCTCCTCGTCTCATCAAGAAGCCAAGGTGGTGGGCGGCCTTGCCGCCGCATGTTGGTGCATTTCATGCACCCTACTTGCGGGGCACCGGCGTCCCGCAGGCCCGGCAGGCCTCGGCGCCGAGGTGGACGGGCAGGCCGCATCGAGGGCAGACTCGGAGGCCGACCTCGTCCCGGACCGGCGGCGGAGGGGCGGCGATCGCGGCCCCTCCGCCGGACCTGGCCCGGTGGTCGGCCGCCCAGCGGTCGAGCATCGCGCGATCGACGGCGCTGAGTTCCTCGGTCGGGGCCTCGGGGTGGCCCGACGGCCGGTTCGGCGCCAGGTCGGTCTTCGGCACCGGGACGACCGTCTTGCAATCGGGACACTGGCCGTGGCTCGGCGGGTCGATCGCATCGACCTTCAGCCGCCTCCCGCACGGGCAGAAGAATCGGAGGAAGCCGTCGGGCGAGAACTGCGTCGCCTCCAGGGCCGAGCTCGACGGGCCCTTCACTCGGATGCGCACCTTGGCACCGCAACTGGGGCAGGTCACCCGTTCCGAGGGGTCGCTCGGGATCGGCAGGTCCTGGCCGCATCGGCAGACGGCGCGGGGCATCGCGAGGGGGTCCTTCGGCTCGGGGAGGAAGAGGCGGGGCGGACCATCATCAGGCGAGAGCTCAACGGCAGGCTTCCCCCTCGGCACTCAGCACTCCGAGGCTCAGGCGTGGAAGGCCATCGCGGAGGGCTTCTGGAGGCTTTCCAGGGGGATCACCGCGTTCATGCTGCCGGAGCGGAAGCCGTCGAGGTCCAGCGTCACATACTTGAAGCCCAGGGCGCGGAAAGCGGCGGTCAGCTCGTCGCGAACCCCGGGGGCGGCCAGGGCGGGAAGTTCCTCGGCCGGGACTTCGATCCGGGCGAGATCGCCCTTGTGGTAGCGGACCCTCAGCAGCCTCAGCCCCCGCCGCCTCAGCCACATCTCGGCCGAGTCGATCATCTTGACCCGCTCCGGGGTGACCTCCTCGCCGTAGGCGATCCGGCTGGACAGGCAGGGCGTCGCCGGCTTGTCCCAGGTCGGCAGGCCCCAGGACTTCGCCAGGGCCCGGACCCGGTCCTTGGTCAGCCCGCATTCCAGCAACGGGTGGCGGACCGCGTTCTCCCCCGCCGCGCATCCCGGGGCGATGGTCCCCGGCGTCGTCGGCGTTCGCCCCGGAGGCGATCACGTCCACCTCCAAAGCGCCGAGCAGGGAGGAGAGCCGGCCGTACAGCTCGCTCTTGCAGAAGTAGCAACGATCGGGGTTGTTCCGCAGATAATTCGGGTCGGCGAACTCCTCGGTGCGGATCACCCGATGGCGGATGCCGATCTGGCGGGCCAGGGCCTCGGCGTCTTCCAGCTCGCCCGAGGCGAGGCTGTCCGAGACCGCCGTGACGGCCACGGCCGACTCCCCGAGGGCCAGGTGGGCCGCCTGGGCGACCACCGCACTATCGACCCCGCCGGAGAAGGCCACCGCCACCCGGCCGTAACCCCGGAGGGTCGCCAGGAGCCGCTGGCGGTCCTGGTCGAGTTCGGGGTCAGTCTTATCGGCCACGGCGCACCTCCCTCGGTCCGGCGAACTTGCGGCCAGAATCCTCGATGCCCATTGTAGAGGGGCGGAGGCCGGGGCATCAAGCCATTGGCCCGCATTCCGCGGTCGGCGAGGTCCCTGAATCCGCGGGATCTCCCAGGCCCGGGGCAGACTCGTTGTCCGGCCGATCGCGGACCGCCGAAAGCCGACCGCTAGAGCCCGTCGGTCCCGGGGTCTTCGTTCATCATGGCTTCGAGCCTCGCCACGTACCGCCCGAGGATCGCCTCCTGGGCCTCGGGCGGAAGGTCGCAAAGGTAGAGCACCGCCGCGTTAATGGCCGCTTCATTCGTGAGCTTCCGGCCGCGGAAGCCGACGCGCCTCGCCGCGCCCATCCGCGCCACCAGGAGCTTCAGCCCATCGCAAATCTCGGGCAACGACCGGCTAGTCAGGCGATATTCCTGCGAGAAGTCGCGGCGGGATGCGGACTTCTCCGACCGGGCGGACTGGTCGTGCGCCCTCTCGTCCCGGGCCGTTTCCAGAGCTACCGTCACTGTCCTCGTCATTGCCTCGCCCCCTCGCCTCGACAGAGTCCATGAACGCCATCGCGCGACGCCTGAGACAATGACCAGACCTCAAACGCGGCGCCTCTCCACCATGTCATGATGGATGGTATAGACGCGCCAGGGTCGGGATCAACCCAAAGCAGCGAATATCCGACGAAATTGCCTAATTTGGATCAAGCAGGCCAAAAACGAATCGGGCCGGGCCTCGGGCTTCGATCCCTCAGCGAGAGTCGTGGAATTGAGGGCCGAGGTGGTTGCCATCGACGATGTCCACGAACATCGCCACCCACTCGGGATGGTCCGGCCAGGGTTTCTCCAGGACCTCCACCGGCCGGGCCGGGGCCTTCCTCGGAGGGTCGGACGCCAGCGCCGGGGCCGCGAGGCCGAGCAGGGCAATAGCCAGGATCGATCGCTTCATGGCGAGTCTCTCCAAAGCGTGTCTCGGTCGAGCCCCGAAGATTCGGGTGGCATGCCTACGGCTTCGTAGGCATGTCTTTGACCGATGGCCAGGGGTTCGGACATGCCTACGCAGACGTAGGCATGCCACCCAAAATCCGCGCGTCAAAGCGGCCGAGCGGGGCTCTGCGACGGCCTATCGCTCCAGGCGCAGCCCGGCCGATTCGGTCAGGCGGTCGAAGAACGCGGCCTCGGTGACCTGGAAGACGATCTCGGCCGTCTGCTTGTCGGTGAAGTGCTTGCGGAGGGCGGCGATGTCGTCGTCCTCGATCCTCGCCGGGTCGGTGGTGAGCTTCTTAGCCAGGGAGACCACGGCCTTCTGCGCCGGGTCGAGGCCGTCGCCGGGGCCGTCGAGGGCGAAGATCGCGTCGTCGGACTGCCCGAGGTCGAGCAGGCGTTGCCGGGCGTGCCCGAGGGCATACCAGGCGCGATCGTTCCTCGCGGCGACCCAGGAGATCCTCGCCTTGGTCAGGGCGTCGAGCGTGCCCTTGTCCTCGCTCGCGCGGTGCATGGCGACCCTCGCCGGACCGGCCTTGGGGAACGTGGCCAGCAAGCGGACCCACTGCGGCAAGGGGCCGCTCGGCCACTCGCCCGAGAGCAAGGGACGGGCGGCCTCATCGGCCACGAGCGGGAGGCGGGGCGCCCGGGCGCGGGCGGCGTTCAGGGCCTTTTCGACCTCCTCTCGCGATTCCAGAGCGGGGCGTTGCGACGGCCGGGCGCACGTCGGGGCCGTCTTCGAGCGAGTCGGGTCGAGCGGGGCGTTCGTGCTCTCGGCATCGCGGAACTTCGCCGACGTGGGCGAGAGGTAGACCCGGTGCTCCTCCTGGGGGATGCGCAGGGCCCCGGTCCAGCGGTTCATCGCGTTGAAGTTGCCCGTCACGAGCAGGATCTCGAGGATCTGCGGGCCCGTGAAATGCTCCCGGAGGCGGGCGATGTCCTCGTCGCGGACGTTCTCGGGCTCGAAGGTGACCTTGCGGGTGAAGGCGAAGGCGGCGCGTTCGGCCGGGGTGAACTCGGACCAGTCGCCGTCGAGGGCGGCGATCCGGTCCTCCTCCATCCCGGTGGCGGCGAGCTTCGCCTCCTGGTGGCCCATGCAATAGGTGCAGTTATTGGCGCGCGAGACGATCCAGAACAGCGTCGTCTGGAACGGGTAGCCGAGCGTCATCGCCGGGTCGGGCTCGCGGACGAACCCGCCGCCGGTGACCTCCTTGGGCAGGTAGAACTGCCTCATCCGGCCGTTGTTGACGATCCCCGGCCCCAGCCCGCCCCCCTTCGCCGAGGCGTCCGCCGGCCGTTTCGCCTGAGCCTCCTGCTCGGGCGAGAGCGGGGGCAGAGGGAGCCGGGGGACGTTCCTCTTCGAGTCTTCGAGGGCCTTCTTGAGGTCGGGCCGAGTGGCCGGGACCGTCGGCGCCCCCCGGCTCGCCGGGTCGTCGGCCCGAGCCGCCCCCGCCATCGCGAGGGCCACCGCCACCGCCTGAAATCTTCTTGCGAACATGCGTCGATGCTCCTCGAATTGGGGCCGATTGCCATCCCAGATGCGATCAATCCTGACGGGAGACGACGACGACCGGGTCGGTCGAGACGCGGTACTCGACCCGCCTGACGACCGGCTTCTTCCCGGCGAGGGCGAGGGTCAAGGCGACGGGGAAGCTCCTCTCGCCGACGACCTCTCGCCCCTCGCCGTCGATCCGGTAATCCACCAGCTTCGTCCCGGCCTTCCAGTCCTCGTCGGCCACGCGGACCGGCGGGTTCTTCGACGACGGGGCGTCGAACGGCTCCCCCTTCTTCCACGACTCCAGGGCGTCGGCCAGCGCCACCTTCGCCATCGCCGGGTCGGCCGGCTTCGACGGCGCCCCGTCCCCGCAACCGGCCGAGGCGAGCAGCACCGCGAGGCCCGACAGACTCAAGAACCGATTCATTTTCATCGCAAAATCCCCCGATTCTCGGCGATCCCGGTTCGATGGGTCGGGGATGATCCGCGGGGGACGCAGAAGGACGCAGATCAAAGCCACAAGTTTATGGAAATCTTTTCCCGATCTGCGTCCTTCTGCGTCCTCCGCGGATCGATCCTCCTCCCCGATCAATTCGCGGCGTCGCCCGGGACGATCTCGCCGGAGGACCGGGTCCCGATGGCCCTCCAGGTGGCGATGTTGATCCCGTCCTTGAAGAACTTGACCGAGCCGTCGGCCATCCCCACGTTCACGCCTCCGGGGTGGTTGCTGTTGGCCGTGGTCATGATCCGGGACGGCGGGAACATGCACGACCGCCCGTTGGGCGGGCCGGAATGCCAGTAGCACGTGGTCGAGTGATAGCCATAAATCCACGGCGCCCCGACGTCGGAGACGCCCTGGAGGCTCAGGTCGAAGACGTTGGTCGCCTTGCAGAGGGCGACGGCCTGGTCGGGCGTGGCGGGATAGGTGCCGGGGCGGAAGGTGTCGGACCGTTCCGACGACAGGTTCTGATTGAAGTCCCCCTTGAGGTGCTCGCTGAAGGCGGCCGTGTTGCTCGTGCCATCGACGATGTCCGCCAGCCGGACGTTCATGTTCGCGAAGAACAGGCCGTTGGGCTCGGGCATCCCCGCGTTCACGCCGGCCGTGTCGCTGACGCCGTACCACATCACGACACTCGTGCCCTCGTTCGCTCGGTAGTTCGTCCCGGCCCAGCCGTTGGGGATCACGGTCTTGTTGTCCGACGGGCAGAGCAGGACCGACAGCGACGAGCCGTACGCCGTGCCGTTGGCCGGCGCCAGGTACGGGAGGCTGAAGTTCAGCGAGGCCGCGATGTTCCCCTGCTCGATGTAGGGCAGGATCCGGGCGAACGGCGAGAACGAGAAGTCGTAAACGCCATAGCCCGGCGGCGGGTTCGGCACCACCACGCGACCCGGAGGCAGCGTGCCCTGGGTGTCGTGATAGTTGTGCATGGCCAGCCCGAGCTGCTTCAAGTTGTTCACGCACTGGGCCCGCCGGGCGGCCTCTCGGGCCGCCTGGACCGCCGGCAGGAGCAGCGCGATCAGCACGCCGATGATCGCGATCACCACCAGGAGCTCGATCAGAGTGAAGCCGGATCGACGACGAGACATGTCAGAACCTCCGAAAAAAGTTCAATAATAAATGCGTGGGAATGCGCGGACGGCGAACGCATCGCGTCCGGGCGCGAGAACGAGGCGATCACGGAATCCCGGGAGGCATGCCCACGGCATCGGTGAGCATGGGCCGACCGGCCCGCCGACGAAGGCAGGTCCGCGCACAGCCAGGGCCGGCACGCCGCCCGGGGAATCCGCCGTGGAACGCTTGCGAGCCTGGGCTAGGCCATCAGGACCGAGACGCCCAGGGTGAGCAGGGTCGCCGCGATCAGGGCCAGGCCGCAGAGCCGGGAGAAGCGCTCGTCGACGGGCTTCGAGAATCGGTAGGTCATCGTTCCACCCTCCGCCCGGGCGCCACGGTCCCCGGGACGGGGCATGGGTCGGCGCCGGGGCCTCTGGTAATGAGGCCGGTTCGCTCGTTCGTCAGGGTCACGCGGGAAGACAGCACGACCGGGCCGATCGCGAGGGATGAATGGAGCGATCGACTCGGCGGATCATCCGAGGGACGACGAGCGGGGCGGGTGGAAGATCGAGGCGGCTCGGCGGTCGGGCCGGGCCTCGCGTTCGGGAGGGGGCAGAGGGGCGGGATTCGGCGAGACGGCGGCTTCGGGCGTCGCCAGGCAGGCCCACGGCTCGACGCCGAAGGCGGCCGTCACGGGCATCACCGGGGGGGCCGCCGGAGGCTTCGAGCACATCGGCCCGGAGCACGGCTTCGGCCTCTCCGACGGCATCGGCTCGGCCTCGGGCATCGCGCCGGCCGAGACGAGCTGCTCGAAATGGGCGAGCCCCGGTCCGGGGTGATCGCAACCCGCGAGGGCCGATCCGCCCGAGAGCGCCAGCGAGCCGGCCAGGAGCGTCAACAACGCCCCTACCGCGATCCTCGCCAGACGTCCCGGAGACCAGCCCCGCATGCCGGGCCTCGTTCGATTCGAAAATGTCGGAAGGATCTCGCCCGAAATGGAGGGCGAACCGGAGGGGATTCCGCCACAATCTAATCGGCCCGGATCGGCCGATCAAGGAAATCTTTCTCCGATCGCGCGGATTCTTCGCCACGGGAGGCCGCCGACCATGCCCTCGCCCGTGTTGCTCGCGATCAACTGCCAGCAGGACCGCAGCTACGCCAACCGCCAGACCCTCAGGGCGCTCTACGGCGACCGCTTCCCGGACCTCGTGTTCCTGGTCGGGTCAACCTGCCCGATCGACCCGGACTTCCCCACGATCGCCACCGACTGGACGCCTCGGCGGACCGACAACCTCTGCGCCTGCTGCGACCCGAGGTCCGACCGCCACCCCTCGGGCCGTCACGCCACCCATCCGCGACTGGTCCAACTCGCCCGATATGCCGAGGAACACGGATATCAATCCGTCCTCTTCGTCGAGGACGACTGCCTCCTCGCCCCCTCCTGGACGCCCGAAACGGTCCTCGATCGCGGCGAGGCGTTCGACGCCCTGGTCCCCTACCTCGGCTTCTGCGACCGCGACGACCCCTCCTGGTGCTGGACCAACCACCCCACCGGCTACCCCGCCTTCGACCGCGTGGCCGACCGCTTCGACCGCCCGAAAATGCTGAGGAATGCGTCGATCCACAACGGGGAGCCGGCCCCTCCGGTCCTCTACACGCCCCTATTCGGCGGATTCGTGGATATCTTGATCTTCCGGGTCGAGACGCTCCGCAAGATCGCCCCGGACCTCACGCTTTTGCAAGACGTCTGGCACGAGATCGCGATCCCGACGGCCCTGATCCACCGAACGCCCCGGATCGGCCACCTCCCGGGCCTCCCCCTCTGGGGAGGCGACCGCAACCGCCCGTTCGCCGAACTCTTCGGCCTCCTGAAGCGTCACGAATACGTTCATCCGATCAAATTATCGTATCTGTTGCAGGGCGAAGCGATATCCCTTTATCCGTAGGGTGCACGCGATGCACCTACCACAGCGGGCAACGCCCACCGACCGCGGTTCAAGGCCGGGGCCCCGACCAGTCCCAGCCGCCGAGCTCGCCGATCAGGTCGTGACGGGTCAGGTCGAAGTGCAAGGGGGTCACGGTGATGTATCCCTCGGAGAGGCTCGACACGTCGGTGTCGGGGCCGTCGAGGAAGTACGGCGGGGCATAGGTCAGCCAGTAATAGGTGCGCCCGCGAGGGTCCTTGCGGCGCTCGAACCCCTCGCCGTGGCGGCCGACGGCCATCGGCACCACGCGGACCCCCTTGGGCTCCCCTCGCGAGTGCGACGGCAGGTTCACGTTGAACAGGGAGCCGGCCGGCGGCTTGTTGGCGAGGATGCGCTCGATCACCCGGGCGGCCTGCTTCGCGGCGTGGGGATAGTCGAAGTGCTCGGCCAATTCCAGAGACACCGCGATGCTGGTGATCTTGAAGAACGACCCCTCGATGGCCGCCGCCACCGTGCCCGAATACAGGACGTTGATCCCGGCGTTCGCCCCCGAGTTGATCCCCGAGACGATCAGGTCGGGGGGGCGGGCCATGAGCTCCAGGACCGCGAGCTTCACGCAATCGGCCGGGCTCCCCTCGATCGAATAGCCGAGGGTCGAGCCGTCCTCCTCGTCCACGGTCTTGACGACCAGGGGGTCGAGGATGGTGATCGAGTGGCCCACGCCGCTCTGCTCCATCGCCGGGGCGACGACCGAGACGTCGCCGAACCGGGCCAGCTCCTTGCGGAGGGCCCGCAAGCCGGGGGCGAACACGCCGTCGTCATTGGTCAGGAGGATATGCACGGGGCGGCTCGCCGAAAGGGCCAAGGAAGAGGGGACCGCGACCTCTCGGGCGATGGTAAGGCCCGGCGCAGGCCCCGTCAACCGAGGGCCCCCAGGGCCGGAGGGGGGACCTCTGATCCAAAGGCCGATCGGCCGGGGGTGCCGCCTCAGGATTCCCAGGAGGAGGCCCTCCCCTCCCGAGTCGCTCGCTCCCCGGTCCATCGCCCCTGCCGAGACAGGGCCGGACGGCCCCGCTAGAATGGGGCATGGAAACGATCCAGGCCCAACCCCAGACCCTGGGACAGCCTTCGGGCCGCGAGCCGCGCCGGACCGGGTCCGCATCGTGAGCACGCCCGGGACGTGCGGCGGGAGGCCGCGGATCGACGGCCGCCGGATCACGGTCGAGGACGTCGCGACCTGGCACGAGCGATCGGGCCTCAGCCCCGACGAGATCGTCTCCGCCCACCCGGGCCTGTCGCTCTCCGACGTCCACGCGGCCCTCGCCTACTACTTAGTGCGGTCGACGACCATCGGCTTGCCGTCAGCGTCGAAGTGGCCCAGCGCCTCGGCGGTGGCGGCGACGTCGGCCTCGTTGAAGTGCGGCCCTATAGCCTCCTCGGCGTCGAGCATCGAGTCGCGGTAGGGGACCTCGACCTGGACGGTAAAGCCGGTCTCGGTGCAGGCGACGATCGTTGCCTTCATAGCGCGATCACCGACCGCAGTCACCCGGCAGGCCCGGGATCGATCACCGTATTCCAGGGCACGGACGGGATCGCTTTTCGGACCTCGTCCAGGTTACTTTCGGGGATTTCATATCCGTTCGCCTTGAGGGTCACCCTCTCCAAATTCGGCATCCCTCCCAACACTTTGAGTCCCTCGATGGTGATTCCCTGGTCGCCCGAATCGTAGTCCAGCTCCAGGAAGCGGAGGCGGCGGAGCCTGGCCAGGCCGGGCAGGATGTCGTCCTGCGTATTCTCGATGGACAGCCTTTCCAGGTTCGGCATCTCGTTGAGGACGTCCAGGACGTTGGCCTTGACAAATTTCTCGTATGTGTTTTCTTTGTTTTTATATCGATTGTCCATCGGTCTCCCAGTAATGATCAAGTGTTTGAGTTTGTGAAGCTTTGCGACATAAATCAGGTTGTTCCAATCCAGGTTCGTGCACGACACGTCGAGTCGCTCGAGCCTCGCCTGGGACGCCAGCACGGGCAGGATGGCGGGCCCGACGTCCCCGCAGCCGGAGAGGCCAAGGACGCGGAGGGACGGCAGGGCCGGGAGGCCCGCGAGCTGGGAATCGGTGCATCGAACCTGATCCAGGACGAGTTCCTCGAGGGAATCCATCCCCCGGAGTGCGCGCAGGCAGTCCCCGAGGTCCCGCGGGGACCCGACCAAGGCCCGCCCGGACGCGCCGATCGACAATCGGCGCAATCGGGTGACCTTGCCGAGGGACGCGATCAGCCCCGGCCTCCTCAGCTCCTGGATGTCCACTTCCTTCAGCCGCGGCAGTCGGGACAGGGGGGAGAGGTCCGGTTCCTCCGGGGACGTCGGCTTGATGTGCAGCGTCTCCAGCTCGAGGAAATTGTCGGAGATTTTATCAATGTGATCGCACGACATAATTATACAATCTTTTGATTCATAAAAGTATTCGACTCCGAGCAAATCGACGAGCCACCCCGGGAAGGGAGGGGCCGAATACCTGATCGGGCTAGATCTCGGGTATGAACTGATAAGTCGACCATTCCATCGCTGCACCAGGGTGACAAGGCCACCCGAACGACCGACGAGATCCCAGGCGTGTCGGATCCTGCGAGCCCGCCGAACCTCGAGGGCGATGAGGAGCCCCGCGAGGAGCACCGAGAGCAGGAAGGTACGAACACTTATGCGGAACCAACGCCGCAGCGATTTGAAGCCCCGCTTCGATACGGAGGTGTCCATGATCCGGCGTCCCCTCGCGCTCTGGGAATTCAAGCGTCTTGCACTGGAAGGAGCGGAGTCCTCGGCAGAAGAGAAAGGGGACGGAGCGAATTATCGCAATTATTTACTCCGTCCCCTTTCTCTTCCCTCGTCCCCTTTCTCTTCCCTTACTCCGTCCCCTTTCTCTTCCCCCCGTCCCCTTTCTCTTCCCCCCAAGAAGAACATGAAGATCGTGTTTGACAAGGTTCTCCCCAAATGGAACTATCGAGCAGTTCCAAAGCCAACATGAAATCGGGAAGTTATTTGCGTCCCGTTCCTTATGGGCCGAAAGGACCTCCTCAAGGACGCAAGTGAACGCTTTCACCGCCTTCGGGTGGGAGCTTCGGTGGGACGGACTCAGGCCCTGTTCCCAACGAAGTTCGGCTTGAGGCGACCCATCCGAAAGGGGCTGTGCCCGGTTGGCCCCCACCCGAACGGGCTCGCGGCACCGACGGGAGACGGCCGACCACGCAGATGACGATTGGCCATCTCAGTTAACGAAGGTAATCCCAGAACTTCCTCCTCAAATCCCTTCAACCCACCCAGAGGCATTGAACCATGGAGACCGATCTTCGCAGGATCCTTACCAGGCTCGACGAGGCAGAAGCCGCTAATCGCCGCATGGCGAAGGGAAACACACATTTGAAGTATGCCACAATCTCTCTCGCGATCCTGATTTTGTTCATCCTTGTAGGAAGCACGCCGCGCCTCTGGGCCCAGGATAAGCAGAAGGCCAACAACGCTGAGCTGCGGTTCCGTTTCGGTTCGACGCTGGAGATCAACCGTGTCGACCTCCGTGCACTCACCTTGGTCGATGCTCAAGGCGACATTTGCGCCGCCATGCATTCCCCGACCGGCAAGCCGGCGTTTCTCCTCATGAACGGCGACGGCATCCCGGTCATGATGATCCTGAGACGAGGAGACATGGAGCCGGCCATCGTCTTCTACGATCGCGACGGCCACGATCCCTACGAGCTCCGGGTCAATCGCGACGGCGAGCCGAAGTTGGAATTGAGGAAGTTCCAGGATGTGCCAGGGCCCATCAAGCCGGAACCCGTCCCCCCTGGCTTCCCGATCCCGGAGGGCAACAAACCCAAGGAAGGCAAATAACGTAAGCTTTCAGCCGAATTCAGTTGATCTTGCAATCTGAGAGGCTATCCGGAAAGCTACGCAGCTTTATATTTCGGATATTTGAAAGGTATCCTCTTCCTCGATTCATCGGGGGCCAGGCGGAAAAGGGGTCAGGAGCCTATTGACGGCTTCGGGACTCCCGGATCTCCTGGCCCCATGCCACGCATCCCCCGCGCCGCCGAGACCGGCCTAGTCTACCATGCCCTCAACCGCGCCGTCGCACGCCTCGCCATCTTCCACCGCCCCGACGACTACGCCGCCTTCCTCCGCGTCCTCGCCCAAGCCGTCGCGACGCGAGAGAAAGGGGACGGAGCAAATTGTCGCAATTATTTGCTCCGGCCCCTTTCTCGGATCCCCCTCGGTGGCGGAAAGGCGTTTCTCGAAATTGACTGGGAATCGGGTTCGGCGGGCCTTATAGTGCGCCTCGGGCTGGCCCTGTGCATTGCCGGCCCGTGCCGCGGCGTCCGCGGCGCGATTCGGCCTCGAAGCGAGAGGCCGATCCGATCGGTCCGACTCTAGAAGAAAGGCGTTTCCCCATGCGGCGTACCCTGTTACTCTGCGTCGGCCTCCTCGCGTCCCAGGGCGCGATGGCCAGGGCCGACATCTTCTTCACCCAGAATTTCGTCGCCGATTTCGAGTTCTCCCTGCCGCCCGGCTCGCCCCTGAATTCCGGTTCCACGACGGTCGGCCCCATCCCCTTCGAGGCCGTCGGCAGCCTGACGATCGGGGTCGATAACGCGCTGAACGACCCGAGCATGCCGACCTCGGTCGCGATCACGAGCTTCTCGGGCAACCTGATCGGCGTCGCTCCGTCGAATTTCTTGCCCTACTCGATCGACCCGAACGTCAGCTTCGTCGGCGGGAGCCTGACGAACATCGTCCGCGACGGCTCCGGCCAGGTGACCTCGGCCGACGTGACCGGCCTGTCGGCCTACTGGGAGATGTTCGCGCCGGGCATCCGGCTCTACGGCGACACCCCCCTGGTCTTCGACGGGCCCATCACCGGCCTGCCGTTCACGCCGGGGGACATCATCGCCGGGCCGGACCCGTTCAACGTCTACCTCGACACGGGCAAAGGCCCCGGGGGGGGCGATCCCCTCTTCGCGATCGGCCAGAACCGGACGCTGAGGGCCGTCCCCGAGCCGGCCAGCCTCGCCCTGTTCGGGATCGGCGCGTCCTCGCTCCTGGGCCTCGCCCGCCGGAATCGGAAGAGGGCCGAGGCGGCTCGTCAAGTCGCCCGATAACGGGGCCGGTTCCGTTCGAAGAGATTCCTGCCGGCCGATCGGGGGCAGCGAAACGACTTCTAGAGGAGGAACGCCCTCCATCCCGCCCGATCGGCCGGCAGGAATCCGAATCATCTTTTCAAAGGCCCGCCTCTTCTCTGGGTAAACTTGCACATCCTCTTGCCGCGGACGGGCCTCACGGCGTTGCCTCGCTCGGCAGCGGGCAGAAGAGGTCCCGGATCGCCCGATCTTTTTCGCGTTCGTGGGCCATGTCCAGGAGGGCCTCGGCGAGTTCGGCGGCCATCGCCCGGACCTCGTCGATGTCCTCGCCCTGGGTGACGCATCCGGGGACCTCCGGGACGACGACCGAATCGCCCCCGTCCGGCTCCGGGAAGGCCAGCGCCTTGACGGTGACCTGGACCTCGACAACGACAGGCACAATCGACCTCGATCCCTTCGTCGTGGCCATGCTCGGGGTCTCCTGGTGGGGGCGATTGGAAGGGGTGATCCGATCCCGGTCCCTTCGGGCGAGTCGGCTGGCGTCACCGATCGCTCGGATCGTCTTCATCGTTCTGGCCTCGGGCGGAATCGGAAAGCCTGGACGCGAGTCTACCAAACTCGGGAATCGGCCGCCCCGGGCGAACCCTGGGATCGTCGGAATCGAAAAAAGTCAACAGGAACAGGATTGCTCCGCCGACCGATGAAGCTTAGGATAATGGATGGATTGTATCAGACTCGGCGGCGGGCCTTTGGTTGGCCCCTCGGACCGGGCCGCCGGCCCCTGGCGGACGCCTTCTTCGGACGAGGCCCCGAAAGGAGTTCCGACCGTGCTGCGTGACGCGATCGACTGGATCTACGACCGTCACCCGCGGGTCGCCCGATGGCTGGGCGATCGGCTGGACCTCCAGGCCCCGGCCTGGGGCGTGAGCGTGGTCCTCCACGTGGGGCTGATCGGCGGCCTGGCGATGGTCGGCTATGCCGCCCACACCCAGCCGAAGCCGCCGGAGTTCCGCACCGAGGTCCTCAATACCGAGCTCTCCGACTTCGCCCGGCTCGACACCGCCGCGCTCCTGGAGATGGACAAGCCCACCCAGATGGCCCCGGTCGCCGGGTCGTTCGGGCCGAAGACCTCGGCCCTGATCGTCGCCGCCCCGCCCACCGATCGCCCGCCGCCGAAGCCCGCTCCCGATCTGGCCAACCCCGGGATCGCCAAGATCGCCTCGGTCGCCCTGCCCACGCCGACCCACCTGGATCGCAACGTCCAGATCCAGGGCTCGGGCGCCGAGCACGTCGGCAGCGTCGAGGGGGCCGTGGACCGGATCGCCGTCGAGATCCTCCGCAAGATGGAGTCCGGCCACACCCTGGTCGTCTGGGCGTTCGACGCCTCCGGCTCGCTCGTCCCCGAGCGCGAACGGCTGGTCAAGTACATCGACGGCGTCTATACGCACGTCCTCCAGCTGGACAAGACCGGCTCGGCCGCCGACGACGGCCTGCTGACCGCCGTGGTCGCCTTCGGCAAGGATCGGAAGGTCCTCACCACCGAGCCGACGTCCGACCGCTCGGCGATCGCGGCGGCCATCGCCTCGGTCCCCCTGGACACCACGGGCGTCGAGAGCACGTTCACGACCATCGGCGACGTCGCCCGGAAGTACGGCAAGTTCTCCCGGGACAAGCAGCCGTATCACACCATGGTGATCGTGGTGACGGACGAAGTCGGCGACGACGAGGAGCACCTGGAAGAGGCCATCGCCGCCGCCAACGCGGTCAAGATGCCGGTCTACGTGCTGGGCTCGCCGGCCCTCTTCGGCCGGATCGACGGCTACATGAACTACACCGACCCGAAATCCAAGCAGACGTACTACAATCTCCCCGTCAGGCAAGGGCCCGAGAGCGTCGCCCTGGAAGGCATCCGCCTGCCGTTCTGGTACGACGGCCCGCAGTACGACTTCCTCGACGCCGGGTTCGGCCCCTATGCCCTCTCCCGGATGGCCGGGGCGACCGGCGGGATCTACTTCGTGACCCGGATGGGCGGCAACCGGATCACCTTCGACCCGGCCGGGATGCGCGAGTACAAGCCGGACTGGGTCAGCAAGGAGCAGTACATCGCGGCCGTGAACAAGCACGCGATCCGCCGGGCCGTGATGAGGGCGTCGGTGATCACCCAGCAGCAGCTCCCCGGCCAGCCCACGCTCTCTTTCCCCGCGGCCGACGGCCCCGAGTTCAAGGACGCGATGGGCCGCAGCCAGGAGGTCGTCGCGAGGATCCAGTACACGGTGGACGAGGCCCTGGGCGTGAGCGGGGCCGGCCCCCACGAGCCGACGATCCTCTCGACGGTCAAGCTCCGCGACCACGAGACCTCCCGCCGCTGGCAGGCCCACTACGACCTGATCCGAGGGCGCCTCCTGGCCATGAAGAGCCGCTGCCTGGAATACAACACCGCCTGCGCCAAGATGAAGAAGGACGCGCCCAAATTCTCCAAGCCCACCTCCAACGGCTGGAGGCTCGTGCCCGACAAGGAAGTCCACCTGAAGGGCCGCGACCTGGCCGACGCGAAGGAGGCCCAGTCCCTCCTGGAGCGGGTCGTCAAGGACCACCCCGGCACCCCCTGGGCCTTGCTCGCCAGGCGCGAGCTGAAGGACCCGTTCGGATTCCGCTGGGAAGAGGTGACGGTCGCCCCCCGGGCCAAGATGAACGACAACGACGCCGAAGCGAAGAAGAAGAAGGCCCAGCCCAAGCCGGGCCCGGCCCCCAAGCCCGCCGAACTGCCCAAGCTCTGAGCCTCCGGGACGAGGGCCGCCGGCCTGGGGTTGCCGGCCGCCCCCTGCCCCGCCAAGATGGATCCATGCCCCCTTCGCGCTCGATGGGCCCCCTCCGCCCCTCTCTTCCCGGGGATGCTCCGCCATGGCTGTGCACGCGCCTCCGTCGGATGACGGCATCTATGGCCTGGTCGACCTGTCCCACGACGCCCCGGCCGAGACCGACGGGGAGTCCGAAGGGACCGTGGAGACGACCGGCTCCGCCTCGTCGCCGGCATCGGCCCCGGTAGCGGCTCAGGCCCCGGCCCCCCCGTCGTCGCCGTCCCCGGCCGAGGCCCCGACGGCCCGCAAGGGCCTTTTCGGCCGGTTCCTCCGCAAGGACAAGGCCGCCGAACCCGCGCCAGGGACCGAGGCCGCCTCGTCCCAGGCGGACCCGAAGGCCCAGACTTCGTCTCCGCCCTCGCCCCCGCCCAAACCCGCCGAGCCCGCCGGCCCGAAGCTGAGGACCCGGAAGAAGAAGGCCCGGACCTTGCGGTACACGGCCCCGGCCTGGGTCGTCTCGGCCGTGATCCACGGCGGACTCCTCGGCTTCCTCGGCGTGGTCGCCATCACGGCCGAGGCCGTCCACAAGCCCCCTCAGATCGATTCCGCCCCGTTCGACCCGAAGCTCTCCGCCGGCCAGGCCGAGGAGCTCGTCCACATCTACGCGCCCCCCTCGGCCCAGGCGCGCGACCAGGCCGTCGGCGACGCCTCGGCCAGCTCCTCGGCCCCCGGGGCCGGCCTCGGCGTCGGCACCGGGCCGCCCTCGGCCACCCCTCGCGTGGGGATGAGCACCGCCGTGGGCGAGGGCCACAGCCTGCCCCAGGTCAAGGTCGTCGGCAACCTCTCCGGCCTCGCCATGCTGCCCAACATGCCGTCCAAGGACTTCGGCCTCGGCGGCTCCTCCGGCGGAGGGGGCGGCGGCGGGATCTCCGGCGACGTGACGATGGGCACCAAGGACGTCGGCGAGGCCCTGGACCAGCTCGCCCGCGAGATCCTCCGCCACCTCCAGGCCCACAAGCTCACCGTCGTCTGGCTGTTCGACGAATCCGGCTCGATGAAGGACGACCAGAAGGCCATCAAGGACAAGTTCTCCCGGGTCTCCAGCGAGCTGAAGCTCAACGTGGACGCCGACAAGAAGTCCGCCGGGGCCCTGAACCACGCCGTGATCGGCTTCGGCGAGAACTACGACGACGACCAGGGCAAGCCCACGCCCGACGTCGATCGCGTCGGCAAGGCCATCGACCGCCTCCGCGTCGATTCCAGCGGCACGGAGAACACCTGCCAGGCCATCACCCGGGTCGTCAACGACTACGCGAAGCTGATCGGCAAGGACCGCCGCCTCCTGATCGTCCTGGTGACCGACGAATCGGGCGACGACGGCGACTATGTCGAGGAAGCCCGGACGGCCCTGGTGAGCCGGGGCGTCCCCCTCTACGTGATCGGCCGCCAGGCCCTCTTTGGCTACGACCGGGCCCACCTCCTCTACATCGACCCGGTGACCAAGGAGCACTACTGGCCCACCATCAAGCGAGGCCCCGAGAGCGCCGCCAGGGAAACCCTCCAGGTGGACGGCCTCCACGACCGCTGGGACGAGCAGCCCTCGGGCTTCGCCCCGTATGAGCTCGCCCGGCTGGCGAAGGACTCCGGCGGCATCTATTTCCTCCTCCCCAGCGAGGAGAACATGAGGGTCCGCCAGCGCGAGAAGGCGTACTCCATGACCATCCTGAAGGAGTACGTGCCGGACTACGAGTCCCGCGCCGCCTACTTCGCCGCGAGGGACAAGTCCGAGCTCCGCAAGGCGATCGCCGAGGTCATCGACCTGACCTCCAAGGACTTCGTCCCCAGGCGCCACTACCCGGTGAACCCGCCGGAATGCCTCCAGGCGATCCTGGACGAGTTCCCCAAGTGCCGGGCGAGGCTCACGGCCTGGGTCGAGGTCGAGAAGAGGCTCCGCAAGCTCCAGCCCCTGCGCGACCGCGAGCCCGACAAGCGCTGGCAGGCCCACTTCGACCTCATGCTGGCGCAGGTCGTCACCTATCAGGTCAAGATCTACGAGTACATGGCCTGCCTCGACGAGATGGTGGCCCTCCTGAAGAAGGACGCCCTGAAGCCCAGCAAGATGCCCGAGCCCGGCAAGCTGGACATCACCTGGGTGATCAACCACTCGACCGACCGCAAGGCCCCGAAGGCCGAGACCGACAAGAAGTACGCCGAGGCCAAGCACCTCCTGGAGCTGGTGATCCAGAGGCACAAGAACACCCCCTGGGCCGACCTCGCCCAGGACGAATTCGCCCGGGGCTTCGGCTGCCAGAGGAACGAGGAGCACCACGGCCCCGGCTACGCCGAGAGGGCCAAGTACGTGCCCAAATACTGACGAAGGAACGATCCTGAAGCTGAATGGGGCGGGGCCTGGAGCCGACCGCGGAACACGCGGGCTTCAGGCCGGTCGGTGGCCCGGTCGAACCCAAGCCCGCGACAAGCCGAGACGCTCCGACGGATCACCCTCGGATCGCGCACGACGGTCCTTCGTCGGGCAGGCCCCGGCCGGCCGTCCCACGAGCCGGATTCCGTGAGGACTCAAGTGATTCGCTCAAGTCGCCATTTTTGGGTCTTGAATCTCCTGCTCATCCTGGTTGCTAGTCCAGGCTCGAGGGCCAACGGTCCTTCGGGGCGATTGCCGATTGTGCAAGCGCGCGACATTACAAAGGACGAGGCGATCGCGATCGCCAGGGATTACCTGGTCAGGAAAAATCAATTGCCGGAAACATATACAAATATTAATTCACGCTGGAACAAGGAACGGATGATTTGGATTGTCATCTTCTCAAGGGAACCTCGCGCCCGGGGCGAGCAAAGATCGTACATGTCGATACTGAGGGGAAACCAAGGATGGGTCCCAGGCTCAAATGATCCAGGCGGGACAGGAACGGCCGCGTCTCACCGGGGATGAGGACAGGTGGGTCTCGCTGGTCGTACTCGATTCATGCTGATTTGAAGATCGTTAATGATCGACTACGACCGTACCCGTTCAACGTGTTCAAGGGCGGTTTTCGTAGGGTCCGCCCTTGCGCACTCCTTCGGGACCCGGCGCAATCGAAGAGGTCCGCAATAGCGGACCCTACGAAAACCGCCCTCGACCTCGCGAAACACGAACGTGTGATTATGGGCTCCGGTTCGGCCCGGGCCGTCCGGGGCGTTGGCGGATCGGCGGTCAGTGGGCGATCCCGCCCATCCTCCTGAGGTCGGAGCCTTCGAGGAGGTCGATGTGCGGGCCGGGGACGTGGTGGTCCCGGGAGCGGAGCCATTTGTAGATCAGGGGGACGAGCTCTCGGTTCAGGGCGTGGTAGCCTGCGGGGTTCAGGTGCAGCGTGTCCTGGGCGAAGTCGCGGCGGACCTCCTCGCGGTCGTTGAGGAGGGCGTGCGCGTCGAGGACCTCGACCCCGTCGGCGTCCATCCCGCGGATGAACTGGTTGACCTCCTCGACGGCCTCGCCGATGGCGGGCGACCAGAAGGGCTTGCGCTCGATCGGGACCGAGGAGTTCGGGAAGATCGTCGTGACGATCACGTCGGCCCCGATCTCCTGGAAGCGGGCGACCAGCTCCGCGATCCCCTCGCGGCAATTGTTCACCGTGAGGTCGCGCCGCCCGGGGAACAGGGGGATCGTCTTCAGGTCGTTGATCCCGACCTGGAGGATCGCCAGGTCGGGCGCGAGCGGGGCGGCGTGGAGGTCGAACCGGCTGAGGACCTGGGCCGTGGTCTGGCCGCTGATGCCCCGATTCACGAACTCGACGCCCTCGATGGTCGGGGGGATCCAGCCCACCGACCGCGAGTCCCCGTAGAACATGATCCGGGGCCGCGATCGATCCCGCCTCTCCGCCGGGGCGGCCGCCGGGTAGTAGCGCGTGCCCAGGGGATCGATGCATGTTATATTGTATCGCAAATAATATTTTTTCGCATGATGGAGCAACTTAAAATTAACGAAGACGGAAACCAACAAGATGACGACCAGGACAGCGAGCAGTCCATACATTGCGGATGACTCCTGGTGGACTGAGGGCCGCGCCGTTGCGGTCATCGATTTCGATGAAAAACTGTAGACAATCCTCGTCTGTTGTACCATATCTTTTCGCAAGATCGTCAAGACCTGTATGATGAGCCCAACATAAGGTTTCTGCATGCTGTAATGGCTCCTTGATAGGAGTTACGCCAAAGATTGCGTCGGAGCCGCCATTCCGGGGGGTGCCGTCGTCTCAGAAGGCCGATGTTCGGCGGGAACGAGTGTCACAAGGCGGGAAGGCGAGCCCGAGAGGCGGTGGGGCCATCGCGGCAATCCGGGAGATGGGGCGGAAAGATCGAGGAAAGAATTCCCGAATCGCGCCGGGGCCGAGTCCCGAACGGGGCCGGCGAACCGTTCGCGACCGCGGCCGGAGGGATCGCCCGGAGGCGAGGTTCCCGGCCGTTGATGACCCCGGAGAGACTCGTCGGCGTCCCCGGGGTTTGATGGAGTAGGGGGGCCGCGGGCCGGCGGACCGGGTCGCGTCGTCTCCGGGGCGTTCGTGGAGGAGGAGGGATTCGTCATGAGGGCCATCTGGGGCTGGGTGGGGGCGGGCCTGATCGTGGTCGGTGGCCTGCTGACGCCGTCGTCGGGGGCGTTCGGGGCCAGGGGCAAGGGGGGCGGGGGTCGGCCGGCAGCCCATCGGTCCGCGCCTCGGCCCCATCCGCCGTCTCGGAGCACCTATCGGCCGCCGAAGCCGCCGAGCCATCCCTCCCGGCCTCGGGCGGCGGCGCCCCGGCGGTCGGCCCCGAAGCCGGCCCATCATTCGAGCGTCCCGGCGAGCCGCCCGAAGGCCCATCCGTCGGCCTCGACGCCCCATCCGAGCCGGTCCGCCGCGACCCATTCGACGCGAGTCCGAACGGCCGGGCCGACGGCCCGCGCCCCTCGCTCGACGAGGACGACGACCGTCCGTCGTCCCTCCCGCCATCACCCCGGGCGTCGCTACACGCATCGGGGGGGCGTCCGGCTTTCCCGGGGGTGGGGCTATTCGCGACGCTACGCGGTGAGCAATGGGAACGTCCGGGCGATCGTCGGCCGGCTCCGGGCGACCCATTCCGGGCTCTCCCGGCTCGATCGAGACTACAACGGGCATCGCGCCCGGGCGATGCGTTCGATCCGGCGGGCCGTGAGGCTCCTGACCCACTCGTCCCGAGGGCTCCGGACCTCGACGACCGGCCGGAGGGGGGGCGCGACGATGCCGCAGGCCCAGTCCGATACGATGATGAGGCGGGGCCTCCAGACGTTACGGGGTGTTCACGTCCAGATGACGAGAAATGCTCTCATGTCGAGCCATAACGCGGCGAGGGCCTCGGTCCGCCGGGCGATCCGGGAGCTGGAGGTGGGCCTGCGGGTTCGTTGATCGCGACGAGGGGCGGGTTCAGGGCTTCGGAGGGGCCGGCTCGTCCTGGTCCTGGAGGCTCTTGGTGATGAGCCCGCCCCCCTCGGTGAGCTCGACGAAGTAGGATCGGCCCTTGATCTCGATCTCGGCTTCGAAGACGTGGCCGCCGATCCCGGTGGCCCGGGTGATCGGCCCGATCTTGCCCCCCTGGGCCTGCTCCTTGAAGGCGTGCTGGACGGCGTTGGGGCAGTGGGTCAGCTCGATCTCGTCCTCGGCGACGATCAGCATCTTCTCGACGAGCGTGCCGTTCTCGGCCACGACGATCGAGTACTCCTTGCCGCCGAGCGAGACGATGGCCTCGAAGACGGGGACGCCGTACTTGAGGTCGCGGGCGACGGCGTCGAATTTGGCGTCCCTGGCCTCGCGCTTGAACGTCGCCTGGACGGCCGCCGGGCAGGCCGAGAACTTCACCTCCTCCTCGCCGACCTCCAGGCCCATTTCTGTGAGCATGCCTTCGGCATCGACATAAATGCGATATTTCCGCCCGCCGAGCGTCGCGGACGCGTCGTAGCTGGTCCGTCCGTCCTCGACGATCTTCTCGATCGAGTCGAGCCGGCCGCCCCTGGTCTCGACCTCCAGCATCTTCTTCACGGCGGGCGGGCAATCGGCGAGCTTGATCGGGGTCGCGTCGTCGCCGAGGACCGAGAGCGTCAAGGCGAGGCCGAGCCAGGTCGCCAGGGCCGAGGATCGGGTCATTCGAGGTCGCTCCCGGGTTCGAGGACCATCGGATCGGGTCGGGATCGGAACGAGGAGGCCGGGCGTCCCGGGCTCGCGGCTCAATTCCCCGCCTTTTTCTTCGCCTCGGCGGCCTTGGCCGGGGCTTCGGCGGCCTTGGGCTCGGCCTTCTTGGCCGCGGCCGTCTCGACCACGCCCTCGCTCTCGTACTGGACCGGGGTGAAGAGGAACCGCGGCTCCCAGTCGAGGACTCGGGCCTTGACCGGGTCGTCCAGGTACTTCATCAGCGTGGGCGCGACCTTGGGGATGAACTGGAGGAGCTTGGTGCCGTGGAGCGAGGATTCGACGTAGGAAACCTTGCTCCTCTGGTGCCGCTCGACGATCGGCTGGGCGGCCTTCACCGCGTCGACCGAGGGGCCATCCCGGTCTCCGCAGAGCAGCAGGATCGGGATTCTCGGGGCGATCGGCGGGAGGAGCTGCTGGAGCTTCAGGCCCTGGGAATCGACCACGGGCGAGAGCAGGGCCAGCCCCGAGAGGTCGCCGATCCGGCCCTCCGACGACACCGCCGCGCCCGGCGTGGCGGCCCAGGCGGCGACGAGGTTCGCGCCGTCGCCGATGGCGATCACGCCGAGCTTCGCCAGGTTCAGCTCCTCGCGGTTGTGACGATCGACGAGGAAGAGGTAGACCGATTGGAGGTCGGCGGTCATGGCCCGCCACTGCTCGGCCCCGGGCTCGTGCCGGGGGTTGCGGCCGTGGCCCCGGAGGTCGGGCACGATCACGGCGTACCCCTGTTCCTGGAGGGTCTCGGCCATCCCCTTGCCCTTGAGCTCCTCCAGGGGCTCGGAGAAGTCCTTGCCCGATCGGCCGGCGCCCCGGTCGTGGATCAGGAGGACGACCGGGGCGGTCCTCCGGGTCCTGGCCGGGTAATAGTCGACGGCCAGGGGGGCGCCGTCGGCCCCGGCGATCCTCATCTGGAAGTGGAACGGCCAGGTCGGCGGCGCGAGCGGGACGGCGGCCGGGGCGTTGTCGGCCTTGGCCATGTTGCCGCCGGCCTTCCTCAGCGGATCGCCGGCGTTGGGCCGACCCTTCTTCGGAGGCGCCCCGGCCGGCGCCACCGGGCCCTTCTTCTTGCCGGCCGGCTTGGCCTTCTCGGCCTTGGCCGCCCCCTTGGGGTCGGGCTCGGGCGGCTGGTCCTGGGCCGAGACGAGCCCGAGGCCCAGGGTGAGCATCAACGAGGCCCCCGCCGAGGCCAGGAGGCCCATCGTCCTCGGGCCGATCAGGGATCGTCGCATCGGGCCTCGCCTCCCCTCTCGCAGACCTCCGCCCCCCGGAACAAGGGCGACTCCCTCCATCGTAAGGCCCCCCGACGGCCCCGACAAGCGCCGGAGCCGGCCCGACTCGGGCAATCCGGCAACTTCTCCGCTACAATCGATCCGAGAGGGGAGGCCCGGCCATGATCGCCCTGATCGAATCGAAGAAGGAAGAACTCTTCGACCCCTGCCGCCGCCACGGGGTCAAGACGCTGGAGCTCTTCGGCTCGGCCCTCTCCGACCGCTTCGACACGGAGGCCAGCGACCTGGATTTCCTCGTCGAATACGGCCCTGAAAGGGAATCGCTTCGAGATTACTTCGACTTCAAGTTCGCCCTCGAAGACCTCTTCGGGAGGGACGTCGACCTCATCGACGCCGGAGCGATCCGCAACCCCTATTTCCTCGAAGCGATCGCGGGGGAGCGGACGCGAGTCTATGCCGACGGACCCGGCGGAGCCTGCCCCTCCCCGGCCCGGTCGGGTCGTCGCGTCGTGACCACGCCCGCGAACGGCCTTCCGCTTCGGGCCCTCCAACGGCTGTGGGACATCCAGCAGGCCGCGCTCCGGCTGGCGAGCTTTGCCGAGTCGGGGCCGCCGTCGACCGATCGGGGCCAGGCGATCCTCCGTGCCGCCGCGGAGGGGCAGATCCTCGCCCTCGGCCGGGCCCTGGCGAGGGGGGATGAGGAATTGCCCGCCCTCCCGTTCCGGGACACGCGATCGCTCGCGAAAGTCCGGGAGGCGCTGACCCTGGACGCTTCGACCGTCGGCGATGCGACGATCTGGGAGGCCGTGGGCGACGACCTGCCCCCTCTCCTGGCCGAGGTCGAGGCCCGGCTTTCGGGCGATCCCCTCGCAGCTCCCGAGGGGAGGGCGTCGCCTCCCGCCGAATCCGGGGCGACCGGAGGTCCCGTCGGGTTCAGGAAATGCACAGTCTTTCCTGCGTCCTCGGCCTGACGGCTTCCCTGATCACGTCGGAGAAGGTCCCACTCCGATCCCTCCTCTTCCCCTCAATCCCCGCGAGTCGCACCCATGCCCGAATCCTCATCCTCCCCCGCCCTGCCCCGTCGCGAGTTCCTCCGCCGGGCCGCCGCCGCCTCGGTCGCCGTCCCCTTGCTGGCGTCTTCCGAGGCCCTGGGCGCGACCGCCCAGCGGGAGGCCGACGCCTTCCTCGCGAAATATGTCGATGGCTGGCTCCCCCTCGAAGCCGCCGCCAATCAGGCGTCGTGGACCGCCTTGACCGACGTGACCGAGGCCCACACCGCCGCCCAGGTCGCGAAGAACCAGGCCCTCAACGAGTTCGTCGGCTCTCGCGAGGTCATCGACGGCGTCAAGTCCCTGCTCGCCCGCCGGGCCGAGCTCTCGGACCTGACCGTCCGCCAGCTCGAAAAGGCCCGCCTCCGCGCCGCCGAGGCCCCGGGCACCATCCCCGAAATCGTCAAGGAACGGACCGAGGCCGAGGCCCGCCAATCCGCCGTCCAGGACGGCTACACCTTCTTCATGGCCCGGGGCGCCCAGGGAGGCCCCGTCTCGGCCAACGAGATCGACGGCGTCCTCGTCGGGTCTCGCGACCTGCCGGAGAGGCTCGGGGCGTGGGCTGCGTCCAAGACGATCGGCCAGGCGCTCCGGCCGGGCCTCTTGAAGCTCCGCGACCTCCGCAACCGCGCGGCCCGCGAGCTCGGCTTCGACGACTTCTTCGCCTTGCAGGTCGCCGACTACGGGATGACCACCGCCGAGATGATCGCCCTGTGCGACGGCTTCGTGGCGCAGGTCAAGCCCCTGTATGAACAGCTCCACACCTGGGCCAAGCACGAGCTCGCCCGCCGCTACAAGGCCGACGCCCCCGACGGCAAGATCCCCGCCCACTGGCTCCCCAACCGCTGGGGCCAGAACTGGCCGGGCCTGGTCGAGGGCGTGGACATGGACGCCCCGTTCCAGGGCAAGACCAAGGAGTACATCACCGAGCAGGCCGAACGGTTCTACACCTCTTTGGGATTCCCCCCCCTGCCCCGATCCTTCTACGAGAAGAGCGACCTCTACCCGCCCGACCCCAAGTCCAACCGCAAGAAGAACTCGCACGCCAGCGCCTGGCACGTCGATCTGAAGCAGGACGTCCGCAGCCTGATGAGCATCGAGCCCGACTCCCGATGGTTCGGCACCGCCCACCACGAACTCGGCCATATTTACTATTACATCAGCTATTCCACACCCCAGGTCCCGTACCTCCTCCGGGGCGGCGCCAATCGCGCCTTCCACGAAGGCATCGGCGACCTGATCGGCGTGGCGGCCGGCCAGAAGCCGTACTTGAAGCAGATGGGCCTGCTCACGCCCGAGGCCGAGAAGGCCGACACCGTCACCTACCTCCTCGACGCCGCACTCGACCGCTCGATCACCTTCATCCCCTTCTCCGCCGGGACCATGACGAGGTTCGAGCGCGACTTCTACGCCGGGAGCATCCAGCCCGACGCCCTGAACGCCGCCTGGTGGCAGATCGTCGGGCAATACCAGGGGATCGCCCCGCCGATCGACCGGCCCGAGCACCTCTGCGACGCCGCCACCAAGACCCACATCAACGACGACCCGGCGCAATACTACGACTACGCCATCGGGACCGTCCTGAAGTTCCAGCTCCACGACCACATCGCCCGCGAAATCCTCAAGCAAGACCCCCGCGAGTGCAATTACTACGGGAACAAGAAGGTCGGCGACTTCCTCTCAGGAATCCTCGGCCTCGGGGCCACGAAAGACTGGAACACCGTCCTCCGAGACGCCACCGGCTCGGGCCTCTCCGCCGCGCCCATGGTCGCCTACTTCGAGCCGCTCAAGGCGTGGCTGGAGCAGAAGAACCAGGGCCGCAAAATCGGCTGGGGCTGAGCAGATCACCGGCCGGGTGGCATGCTTACGTCCGCGTAAGCATGTCTTCCTGCGACGCCCGCGCGGACATGCCCACCCAAACGCATGCATGTCTCCGCATGTTGTCCCGGAGGGTCCAGGCCCCAAACCAGGGGCCTCGGACCGTCCCCCGGGGGCATCCGATCACAAACCGAAGGGCGGATCACGGCAGACCTCCGAACCACGACCCGCACCAAGGCCGGAACCCCCGGCCCCAAGCGAGTCACCTTGCTCAAAACCATCGCGACCAACGCCCCCGACGATCACCCAATCCCAAAAATCGAACGGCGGCCCGAGAAACCACACGCCCTCGAAGGCCCTCGACCACGACCCGGGACTGCGCCGATTCGGACAGAAAACGAGCAAAAAGGCCCCGAAACCCCCTCGACGCAACTCCAGGAAGGGCCAGGACTTGAACGTGATACGAACAAAAAACTCAAATATGAGGATCGGACCCGCGTGCGCAGTCGCTGCGCGCTCGGAAACAGCCTGAAAACCGCCGTTCCCGACGTTTCTCGGGAAAAAGTGTCGTCAACTTCCCCGAAAGTGTCGTCAACTTTCCCCCAACATCTGCGCTCACGCATCTCTAATTTCCTTCAAATCCACAGCGTCGAACAAATTTTCAAGATTCGCAGATTCGCACACCAGAACATCGGCAAGCTACCACTCTCAACTGCGACCCCCCTCTCCCGCGACGACACTTCGGAGGGCAAGCCGCGGGCCGCCGTCATCGACGCAAGAACACCCCACCAAACTCCCCTTTCCCCCATCTTTCTCCGTGAATTTCGCAAATTACCCCAAAGCTCCAAATTTCCCAAACCAACAGGAACAAGGAATCCTGCGAGGCCCCCTGCGCTCCGGGGGACGACCCGATCGAGACGCAACCGAGGAGGCCGCGACGCTCGTCGATTAGACCGCATCCACAGATTTATGAAAAATCAAATCTCGATTATATCAGCCTTGAACCGGCGGGTCGGCAAGGGCCGCCGATCTCCAAATTCGGGGTAACTCAGCTCGCACGTTGCCCCGGCTTTCTGATTTCCCGGCGGAGCACGCGGCGGGGATAACCCAGAGCACCCAGAACGCCAGGAAGGAACCGGACCACCGGCCGAATCGAATCCAGGAGGAAAAAATCCAAGAAATTTCTTGCGGGGCGAGTTCCTCGCCGGCAAGATGAAAATCCGGCTCAGGATTATACGTCACTTTCGATGTCTACTTCATGTTAGGCGGAACGCCGCGAGGGTTGCCGGCGCTTGACGAGGCGGTTACGCTCGATGGCGCGTCGTGAGCTCGCTCGGCGACCGGTCGTCGAGCGCAACAGTCGCGCGGCCCGCGTCCCGGGATCGGGGGTGGCGTCCCGTCTAACTCCCGGTAGGCGGAACGGTCGTTCCGCCTAGCCATTCGGCGTTGAAGTGGATTGCTCGCGGGCCTTCCGTATCGGTCATATGCGCATGTGACGATGTATTTAATTCCTCATTAGCCGAAGTGAGGCCCGACGACCATGGCTCTAACGGCTTGCCCGGAGTGCGGGCGAGAGGTGTCCGACCGTGCCCCAACCTGCCCTCAGTGCGGGTGCCCGATCGCCAGCGCGACGCCCCGACCTCCCACCGCACCACCTCCAGCCCCGCGAACTCCCACACAACCACCTCAGGCCGCGCAGACGCATACCCGCAGCCAGGAGGTCGGCTCCTTCGACAAGAGCTTCGGTAACGCGGCCGGGACCAGGCTCGGGTGCATGGCTGTGGGTGGGATCATACTTGCCATCTTATTCGTGTTCATAATGATTATCGCCGCCATAGCCAACAGCCGGTAGAGTCGGCCCGACGAAAAGGAGACGGGATGGAATGCCATCGTCACGAGTCGGCCGCCTCTTCGTGAACTCTTTGGCTGGGAACGGCCATCGACGCGCGACACTACCCCAACCCCAGGCTTTGTGGCCGGGCAGCGGCGAGGTCCGGGTAGCAAACCGACGGATTCAAGAGCGGCGGACGAGGCGCGGGCCGAGAGGGGAGTCGGTTACGCTTGCAGTCTCTTCGACGGGAACATCCCCGCGAGTCGGCTCGCGGGGCGTCGCCAATGACCGGATCACGACCTCTCGGGCCAGGCTAACCTACGGGCAGGGAGCACCAAGGTGGAGACGGCCGGGAGGCCCGCGCCACACTCAGGCTACGCCGCGCCGGGTCGGCGGGCAAGTCGTCCCCGACCCCCGTTCACGCCCCGTCGGGAGCGGACGAAGGCCGCAGGATGGTTAACCTCGCGCTGCAGCGGACCCGCACCGCCGCGACGGTTATCGTGCTATCATGGCTTACTCGGCGGTGCGGGTCCGCTGAGCTTTGGCGTTAGGCGGCGGAGAACACCCCGTCGTCGCGTCGTGCCTGAAACCTCCTATCATCACGTCGAAGCTCCCCCGATCAGGCTCGCAACACCGGTCGGGAGTGAACGGCGGGAGTCGATCGCGCCATGGAGAATGCCTCGCACTACCGCGATGATCCCAGGCGATTAGAGGCCGCTGAGCTGTTGGGCACATTGTTCTCATCGGCTCCGCGTCCGGCGGCGGAAATCCTGACCATCGCGAGGAAGCTGGAGGGCCATGACGGGGTCGGGTTCTTCAAGTTGCCGGTCCCCTATTTCATCAAATCGAATGGTATCGTGCTTAAGTCCGGATTAAACTCGATGAGGGGCGCGGTGAGTTCGCTCATAGCCGATCTAGAGGCGATGGACCCAGCGGCACTCGTCGTCGTCGATATCGACGCCAGTGCCCTGGGCGGTGGCCTGGCACCTGAAGAGCCGGTGCCACCCGACAGCCGACCGGACGCCTCTTCGTGAACTCTTTGGCTGGGAACGGCCATCGACGCGCGACACTACCCCAACCCCAGGCTTTGTGGCCGGGCAGCGGCGAGGTCCGGGTAGCAAACCGACGGATTCAAGAGCGGCGGACGAGGCGCGGGCCGAGAGGGGAGTCGGTTACGCTTGCAGTCTCTTCGACGGGAACATCCCCGCGAGTCGGCTCGCGGGGCGTCGCCAATGACCGGATCACGACCTCTCGGGCCAGGCTAACCTACGGGCAGGGAGCACCAAGGTGGAGACGGCCGGGAGGCCCGCGCCACACTCAGGCTACGCCGCGCCGGGTCGGCGGGCAAGTCGTCCCCGACCCCCGTTCACGCCCCGTCGGGAGCGGACGAAGGCCGCAGGATGGTTAACCTCGCGCTGCAGCGGACCCCGCACCGCCGCGGCGCCTTCTCTGTTATCCTGCCCCTCTCGGCGGTGCGGGTCCGCTGAGCTTAGGTGTTAGGCGGCTCCAAAGAACCTCTGGCGTTATCGCCACCCTCGAAGTGGAGATTCAGCGATGAGGAATCGAACAACGTCGCTATTTGTCAGTCTGGTCGTGATGGCCTCAGCCAGTGGCGCCAAGGGCGACCTACTTATCAACCCAGGGGCCGAGACGGGCGACCTGACCGGCTGGACCAAGGGCGGGGTCTCGAACCCGTTCGTCGACAACGGGTCCTTCGACCCGGGCATCAATCCTCACTCCGGTCGCTTCGATTTCGTCGGCGGCACGGGCGCGTTCGGGACGCTCACCCAGAACGTCTCCTTGGCCGGCGCTCCGGGAGTTACCGACGCCCAGATCGATAGCGGGATCGTCTCTGCTCAGGTATCCTTCTGGGAGCAGGGACTCAACCAAGGCCCCACCAGCGATAACGGCTTCGTCTCGCTCACCTTCCGTGACGCGAACAACTCGGTGTTGGGCACCGTCTCTACTCCAGTGATCGATTCTCACGACCTGACCTGGGAGAACTTCACCGGGAGCTTCGCGGTCCTGGCTGGCACTCGTTCTATCGATTACACGATGAACTTCACGCGCCATGTCGGCAGCGATAACGATGCATTTTTCGACGACAACAGCCTCACGGTCTCGGTTAATTCCGTGCCGGAGCCGACCAGTCTCTTTATGTTGGGGTCCGGTGCTCTGGCGGTTCTCGGCTACGCCCGGCGGCGAAGGGTGCAGACCGCCTCTTCGTGAACTCTTTGGCTGGGAACGGCCATCGACGCGCGACACTACCCCAACCCCAGGCTTTGTGGCCGGGCAGCGGCGAGGTCCGGGTAGCAAACCGACGGATTCAAGAGCGGCGGACGAGGCGCGGGCCGAGAGGGGAGTCGGTTACGCTTGCAGTCTCTTCGACGGGAACATCCCCGCGAGTCGGCTCGCGGGGCGTCGCCAATGACCGGATCACGACCTCTCGGGCCAGGCTAACCTACGGGCAGGGAGCACCAAGGTGGAGACGGCCGGGAGGCCCGCGCCACACTCAGGCTACGCCGCGCCGGGTCGGCGGGCAAGTCGTCCCCGACCCCCGTTCACGCCCCGTCGGGAGCGGACGAAGGCCGCAGGATGGTTAACCTCGCGCTGCAGCGGACCCCGCACCGCCGCGGCGCTCACTCTGCTATCATGGCTCACTCGGCGGTGCGGGTCCGCTGAGCTTTGTTGTTAGGCGGCGGGGTTAGGGGGGTCGTCGATGCATGCGGGTCACCCCGAACCGACGGAGCGTTGGGGAGCGGTCCCCGAGTGGTACGCCGCTTTCGCTTCGGAGCGGCACTGGGAGTTTCTCACTCCCATGGTCGGCTTCACGCGATGGGTCGGCTCCTTGCCCATCGCCGCTATGCTGTATCCGCACACATCGCACGAATACCTTTGCGTGCAACTGCGGCCCGGGCATCTTCCCGACGAGCCATTGGTCTTCGCATGCGTGCGCCCCGACGGTCAGTTCGAGTGCGGGCTCCAAGGGTGCAAGGGACAACTTCTGTCGTGTCGTACCAGCCCGATCGAGTCGGCTCACGATGCGTTCGCTTCGGCCCTCATCGGGTTGGGCCTCGTGGCCTGATCCACCCGGCATCGGTCGACGCCGCCTCTTCGTGAACTCTTTGGCTTGGAACGGCCATCGACGCGCGACACTACCCCAACCCCAGGCTTTGTGGCCGGGCAGCGGCGAGGTCCGGGTAGCAAACCGACGGATTCAAGAGCGGCGGACGAGGCGCGGGCCGAGAGGGGAGTCGGTTACGCTTGCAGTCTCTTCGACGGGAACATCCCCGCGAGTCGGCTCGCGGGGCGTCGCCAATGACCGGATCACGACCTCTCGGGCCAGGCTAACCTACGGGCAGGGAGCACCAAGGTGGAGACGGCCGGGAGGCCCGCGCCACACTCAGGCTACGCCGCGCCGGGTCGGCGGGCAAGTCGTCCCCGACCCCCGTTCACGCCCCGTCGGGAGCGGACGAAGGCCGCAGGATGGTTAACCTCGCGCTGCAGCGGACCCGGCCCGCCGCGGCGCTTTCTGGTAATATCAAGGTCAATCTCGGCGGGCCGGTCCGCTGAGCTTTGTCGTTAGGCGGCGGAGGGCTACGGAGTTGAAGCGTGAAGCGCGACTCAACGAGACTATAGACGCAATCCTTGAGGATTTCATTGCGATCGGGTCGCCTCGTGCTGGTGCGCTGCTCAGCAACGATGCTGATCCTGAATTCATCCGGGGTGTTCAGGCTGCGATTGTTTCGCTTGAAATGGGAATTTCATTATCTTATGCTGAAAAGCGATACGTCCCACCAGCAGGCCCAATCGTCCTCCCAAAACGGTACATCTTGTTTCAAGGCGCTTATCGTACCGCCGTTGATCATGTTAGTCGCATAAAGAAAAAGTGGAGACAGCGACCCGATGAGGAGCAGATTTGCAGTGTTGGCGGTATCGTGTTCTCAAATGTTGCTCTTCGGCGAGTGGAGGGCACCTTCCGCGCGGCGGGTCTATTGTTTCGAATAGGATATATGCTCGAAGCCCGAGCAGTTGCACGAACTATTTTGGAACAAGTAGCGTGGTCTTATGCAGTCCGCGACATTATTGATTTTGATCAAGCATCTAAATTGAGTCCTACAAAATGTATTTCGGAGTTAAAGAAATTGCTGCCTTACGTTGGGCGGCTTTATGGGGATTTAAGTGAAGAGACGCACCTAGGGTTGGAAGAGCATGGTCGCTTCCTGCGTATTGAGGGAAATACCTCGAAAGTGCTTTTTTGTCATGGCGAAGATAGTTGGGAGAGCGGGCTAGTTTTGTTGAATTTGGCAGACATCTGGGCTGTTGTCTTTGAATGCTCCCAGCGAGCATTCGTGTTGCAGCCGGAATGCTGGTCCGCGAAAATCAACGGCTTCGAGCTCAACAAAGATCGCCCTATGGTCAAGACCATCGAAGAATACTACGCCGACGCCGATGGAATAGCTGAGATGGCGGCCGATCTCAGGGATAATGCGGACGCCTAAAGGCGGAAAAGGGGACGAAGGCGGAAAAGGGGACGGAGGGAATTAGGGGCGGAAAAGGCGGAAAAGGGGACGGAGGGAATTAGGGGCGGAAAAGGGGTCAGGAGCCGAAAACGGGTTTATTTAGGCGCAGTTTCGGCTCCTGACCCCTTTTCCGCCCTCGTTTTCGGCTCCTGACCCCTTTTCCGCCTTTGACCCCTTTTCCGCCTTGACCCCTTTTCCGCCTCCCCGCAAATCCGGGGATTCTGCGCCACTTTCGATGTCTACTTCATGTGGGGCGGAAAAGGGGACGGTGGGAATAAACAAGATTAATACAACCTATTTATTCCCTCCGTCCCCTTTTCCGCCCCCCCGTCCCCTTTTCCGCCCCCCGTCCCCTTTTCCGCCCCCCGAAGGATGCTGTTGCGATTGAGTACGAGCAACGCTTTATCGATTCGTGCAGTTGAGCCGAGCGATTACTCACCCCGGGAACCACCCGGCGCCCAGTTTCCGGCGAATTTGCCGGCCCGCAAGTCCGGCAACAACTTCAGGATGCAGTCTCCCGGGATGACCATACCTCCGTGCGGACCGGGCCTGGCGATCGTGACCCCGATCGCACGCCCGGTGAGATCTACGATGGGACCCCCGCACTCGTAGGTAAAGAACGGCACGGCGCACTCGATCACCGTGGGAAAGTCGTCCGCCCGATAGTTGGTGTCGCCGTAACGCGTTTCCGGCGCCAGGGGGAGCAACAGATCCATCATCGTGCCGCCCCTCTCGAGGCGGACCGGCACGACGTCCCCTGCCCGTCGGTGCTTGACCGCTTCCAGGACGTCGGCTTCGGCCTGAACTGAGCGGCCGTCGATGCTACGCAGGAGATCGTGTGGCTTGATGCCGGCGGAATCGGCCAGGCCGAAGGCACCCGTAACGCGATAGACGGTCGCTCGGGGTAGGCCGAACGCGGCTCGCAGCGAGTAACCACCGATCGGCCGCGGGATTCCGTGGATTTTCGGGCGCCCGGCGGGTATCCGCAACGGCAGGGTCTCGGTCGGACGGACCGGCGCAGCGAGATCGCGACGCGGTACGCTGACCACGCCGACGGCCAGCGGCTGCTCGGTGCCGACGGCCGTCAGGAGCGTCCCGAGCGGGGGATCGAAGTCATCGGCCCACCGCACCGGCTCCAGGCCCGACGCCGGCACCGTGAGCAAGGCCAGGTCGAATGCCGGGTCGACGCCGGCGACCCGTGCGGACACGACCTTGCCATCCGGGAGGCGGCACGTCGGCCGGTTGGGCAGTTCACTCGCCTTCGTGACCACCCATCCGTCGGCGGCGACGACCGTGCCCAGGGCGACGGCGACCCCCTCGTTCAGCACGACGACTACGCTGGGGCGAGTCGGCTCCGCGATCGACCGGTATCGAGCCAACGTCGCGGAGCCCTGGGAGTAGTCCGCCTGTTGGAGACGTGCGCTGGCAAGAAATTCGCCGTCGGTCCTGGCGACGCCCCCTTTGCCGGGCGGAGAGATCTCTCCGCTTCGCATCGTGTCCATCAGGGAGTCGATGAGCTTGCTCCCCGCGACTTGCCACAGGCCGAATCCGCCGCGACGCTGGAAGCCGGCGTCAAGATCACGCCCGAGCGCCAGCCGTCCGTCGTTGCGATGCACGATCCCCAGCAACTTTCCGTCGAGGTCGAAGAAAGGGCCGCCCGAGTCGCCGCCGGCCACCATGCAATCAGTGGCAAAAAATTCCGCCGTCCCGCCGATCACGCGGCCGAGGCGCACGGGAGCGGATCGGTCCTTGCGGTATCCGAGCGGGTGGCCGATCTTGAGGACCCAGTCGCCCGCCTCGACCGGGGCCGTGGCGCTGAGCGGCACGTGCGGGTACGGACCGGGCTCGAGCAACCGCAGGAGAGAGAGGTCATAATCGCGATTCGCGCCCAGCAGTTCGGCGGGGCACTCGCTGCCGTCGTGGAGGATGACCGTCGTCCTCTCGCCCGCCTTGCCGGACGGCCTGTCCGCCTGATTCGCCGCGTGGTGTCCATCCTCGGAAGGCTTCTCGTGGCTGACGTGCCACTGCGACAGGACGACCCCGTCGGCGGTGATGATCACCCCGGAGGCATGGTCCTGGTGTCGCCCCACCTTCGATGGCTTCTTGTAGGGATTCTTCACGGCAACGACGGACGGGAGAACCGCCCGGGCCGACCTGCGGACCCGTTCCTCCAGTTGCGTGAGGTCGCCCGCCTCACGCCGGACGGTCGGACCGACGCCGCGGTCGTATCCGACCACATCGTCCGCCTGGTCCGGCAAGTAAGTCATCCAGAGACGGATGGCCAGCCAGCCAGAGAAGACGGCGATGATGAACAATGAGATATAAGAAACTCGCGTTCGCCAGGTGCGACGGGAGCCGACGGCGGTGGTTGCGGGCCAGGCGGGCACCATTCGCATCGGGGCATCTCCTCCGGGGAGGCCGTCGCCATCCGATTAAAGTCACTGGCCATAGGCTTGACGTGGGACGACGCTCGATTCTACCGGAATTCTACAATTGTCGGAATGCTCTCCTCCCAACCGAGTGAGGTCAGGTGTCGTAGGCCCCGCTCATGTTCAGCAGCCGGAGGATGCGACGTTGCAGGCGGCTCAACTTCGTAGTCAAGACCACCGCCGGGCGCCGGCCCGCTGACAACTCATGCCGCTGCACCTCCTCGAACAGGTCGATCACTTTCCGCGCCGTCGGCCGCCGACACGCTCGACCCTCCGGGTACAACGGCAGGCTCTCGATCCCCGCGCTTCCCATCGCTCGTCTCAGCTCCCGCTCCAGGAGCGACTCCACCAGCAAAGCCCAGAAAAAGACGCAGAGCAACGCCTGAATCCGGCTCACCTCCTTCAGGCGGAAAGGGGGACGAGGCGGAAAGGGGGACGCGAGGCGGAAAGGGGGACGGAGGGAATTATGAGCTTTCCGAGCCACTGAAGGCCGCCTCCCCGTGGGGACGGAAAAGGGGTCAGGGGACGGAAAAGGGGTCAGGAGCCGAAAATGGATTTATTTAGGCCCATTTTCGGCTCCTGACCCCTTTTCCGCCCAAAGAATCCTGCGAGGCCCCCTGCGCTCCGGGGGACGACCCGATCGAGACGCAACCGAGGAGGCCGCGACGATCGTCCATTAGAACGAATCTACAGGTACAGAAAGAATCAAATATCGATTACGTCGGCCCCGAACCGGTGGGTCGGCAAGGTCCCCCGATCTCCGAATTCGGGGTAACCCAGCTCGCACGTTGCCCCAGTTTTCTGATTTCCCGGCGGAGCACGCGGCGAGGATAACCCAGAGCACCCAGAACGCCAGGAAGGAACCGGACCACCGGCCGGATCGAATCCAGGAGGAAAAAATCCAAGAAATCCCTTGCGAGGCGAGTTCCCCGCCGGCAAAATCAAAATCCGCCTCAGGATTATACGTGCTAAACGACGTGATAAGTCACGTCGTTTAGCACGTATAATCCCGCAAATTCGGGGATTCTGCGTCACTTTCGATGTCTGCTTCATGTTAGGCGGGCTTCGACTCGAACGACCGGACTGCCCGGCGCAGCCGGCACCGGTCGGGAAGTGTCGCAACCCAGGGGACCTCGGTAGAATCGATCGAGGTCGGTCGGCGATCTTCGAATCCCGGGGAGGGGCGTGATGGGAGTGTCGCACCCGATGAAACGGATCGTCCAGACATCCACGATGGTCGCATTGCTGGCCGTGGCCGGTAGGCCGGCTCGGGCCGACATGGCGACCTACGCATTCGCGCTCAACAACGCGGGGGTGACCGTCGGTGCCTATTACGACGAATCGAGCACCGTCCCCTACTATGGTCACGGCTTCCTCTATTCCGGCGGCCAGTACACGACTCTCGACGACCCCCTGGCGGCCTACGGCACGGAGGCGACCTCGATCAACAACTCCGGTCAGGTTGTGGGAAATTATTTTGATGGCTCTGGCAAGTCACAGGACTTCCTCTATTCGGGGGGGATGTTCACCACGCTCAACCTCCCCTTCGGGACGATCCGGAGCACCCAGGCGCTGGGGATCAACGACTCCTCGGCGATCGTGGGCTACTACGAAGACGGCTCGCGGGTCTATCACGGCTTCCTCTCCTCCGGGGGGGCCTATTCCACGATCGACGTCCCCGGCGCGAGCTTCACGGTCACGGCCGGGATCAACAACGCCGGCCAGATCGTGGGCAGTTTCGACGACGCCACCGGGGGCCACGGCTTCCTTTACTCCGGCGGGATCTTCACCGCGCTGGACGACCCCTTAGGAGTGAACGGCACGGTCGCTTCGGGGATCAATAATCTGGGCCAGATCGTCGGCTACTACACGGACAGCTCGAACAAGGCCCACGGCTTCATCGAGTCGGGCGGCCAGTACACCACGATTGACTATCCCGGCGGAATCAACGGCTCGTTCGCGAATGGGATCAACGACTCCGGATCGGTCGCCGGCTATTTCTACGACGACACGAACGGATTTCTGTATGCCAACGGGTCGTTTACCGTGCTCTCGGTGCCGGAGCCGTCGTCGCTCTTGCATTTCATGACCGCGTCGCTGGTCGGTCTCGGCGGGCTGATCCATCGTGGCCTGGCGGGACGCGGAAAAGGGGACGGCGGAAATTGTGGGCCTGCCGAGTCGCCGAAGATCGCCTAACCTCGAGGCGGAAAAGGGGACGGAGGGAATTCTGAGCTTTCCGAGCCACTGAAGGCCGCCCCCACGGGGAGGCGACCTCTGCATGGCGCTTCCCTCGGCCGGGCGCTTCGTCTAGAGTGATCCCGACTCGGGGGCGGTCCGCAGACGAGAGGAACCCATGCCCTTATTCGATGACGCCCCTCCCACGGACCATGCCGGCGGAGGCGGGAGCCGCTTCGATCCCATCAAAGTGCGGACTCGGCCGGCCTCCCGCCAGGAGCGGTATGTGAGCGGGGTCCTCCTGGCGTTCGGCTCGCTCGCCCTGTCGATGTGCGTTCAACAGACGTGGGCCCACGACTTCCGGGCCCCGAACAGCGGCTGGCGGCTATTCGGGATGTACCTGGTCCCGGCCGTCCTCTTTGCCCTCGCCCTCCATCAGAGGAGGGCCCGCCGCGTGATCGGGTCTGTTTCGGAGGAGGAGGGGGATGGCGACGGGAGGCGAGGAAAGGGGTCAGGAGCGAGGCGAGGAAAGGGGTCAGGAGCCGATTTTGGCGGGCGGGTCTGAGAATCGGCTCCTGACCCCTTTCCGCCTCCCGGGCGGCGGAAGACAGGTTACGTCCATTCCGATCTTGGAGGTTAGAACATGAGCGCGGAACCAACTCGGTGTACCAAGTGCAACGGCGAGATGGAGCAGGGGTTCCTCTTCGAGTCCGAGGGTCACAGTCTCGACACCTGGGTCGAGGGGACGCCGGAGAAGTCTTGGTGGGGGGGCGCGAAGGTTCCGAAGGAAAAGCGCATGCCGGTGGGCACCTTCCGGTGTTCGGTGTGCGGATTCTTGGAATCCTATGCGCGGCCAGAGTTCGGCACGAATTAACGCCGCATCGCCCGTAGAGAGACAAATGGGGTCAGTTCAATAGGTCGGCCCAGTTACCCATTCAGGCCGGGCCGAGACGCCTCTTCGTGAACTCTTTGGCTGGGAACGGCCATCGACGCGCGACACTACCCCAACCCCAGGCTTTGTGGCCGGGCAGCGGCGAGGTCCGGGTAGCAAACCGACGGATTCAAGAGCGGCGGACGAGGCGCGGGCCGAGAGGGGAGTCGGTTACGCTTGCAGTCTCTTCGACGGGAACATCCCCGCGAGTCGGCTCGCGGGGCGTCGCCAATGACCGGATCACGACCTCTCGGGCCAGGCTAACCTACGGGCAGGGAGCACCAAGGTGGAGACGGCCGGGAGGCCCGCGCCACACTCAGGCTACGCCGCGCCGGGTCGGCGGGCAAGTCGTCCCCGACCCCCGTTCACGCCCCGTCGGGAGCGGACGAAGGCCGCAGGATGGTTAACCTCGCGCTGCAGCGGACCCCGGCCACGGGCCGCGTTTTTTCTGATCTCGAGCTCACTGTTCCGTGGCCGGGTCCGCTGAACTTGGTCGTTAGGCGGCGTCGAGCGACGGCCCCCGATGAACTCGAAGTCGTCTTCGGCTAGAGGCCGGGTGCATGAGTCAACGGGCGGCCACTTCCTCAGGAAGAATAAACTGATACCTTATTCCCCCTATTCCCCTGCAAGCATGACCTCCTGCGAATGAGCCGAGCCGAGACGGAAAAGCTCTGGAGGAACAATGCGTTCTTTCCTCTTCGCCCTGATCCCGGGCCTCTTCCTGGCCGACTCCTCGCGGGCCGATGATCCGCCCGGGCCGCCGCCGCTGAAGATCGCCGGTACGCAAATCCAGACCCTCGATGGGAAGGCCGTGCGCCTGCGAGGTGTCAATCTCCCCGGCCTGATGTGGGGCGAGAGGGCACACCTTGGGTCGTCGATCCGCGTCGCTACCGAAGAGTGGGGCGCCAACATCATCCGGGTGTGCCTGTCGCCGGATCTCTGGTATGGCAAGGCGAAGGGGGACAAGGACGGAGGCGCAGGCTACCGTAAGACCGTGCATGCCGTCGTCGACCAGGTAGCCGCCCGGCACTGCTACGTGATCCTCGTCCTGACCTGGTACGGGGATGCCCGGTGGGGCGAGAACCATGTCTCGCATCACAAGATGCCCGACGACGATAGCGTCGCGTTCTGGGCCGACCTGGCGACGGCCTTCGCCCACCAACCGGCCGTCCTTTTCGGCCTCTACAACGAGCCATGGGGCGTCCCCTGGCAAGTCTGGCGCAACGGCGGCACGGTCACGGAAGGGAACGATAAGGTCCCCGGTGACAGGCGCGAGTACCACACCCCCGGCCTGCAAAAGCTCGTCGACGTCTGCCGCTCCAAGGGGGCACGGAACCTGATCGTCGCCGGCGGCCTGGATTGGGCCTACGACCTGACCGGCATCGCCGAGGGGTTTGCCCTGAAAGACCCGAAGGGGCACGGCGTGGTGTACGATACACACATGTATTCCGGGAAAAAATGGCACATGCGCAATGGCAAGAAGGATTGGGAATGGGACCGCGTGGTGCTGTCAGGGGGCGGGAAGTATCCGGTCATCATCGGCGAGTTCGGCGACGACGCGGCGGAATTCAATGCGAAGGTCCTGGAGTTCGCCGCCGAGCACGATCTCCCCTGGATCGCATGGAGTTTCCACCCCAGCGCCAAACCCTGCCTGATCAAGGACTGGAACTACGTGCCGACGAACATCGGCCGGCAGGTGAAGGACGCCCTTAAAAAGGCACCCGGCACGAGGTGAGCCGAAGGGACGAAGTTCGGGCCGTTGACGCGGGAAGAGGGGACGGCGGGAAATGGGGACGGCGGGAATTACGAGGTTACTGTATCGTCCAAGATCGCCTAACCTCGCGCAGCCGCGGACCCCGCACCGCCGCGGCGCTTTCTGTGTTATCATCGCCTTCTCGGCGGTGCGGGTCCGCTGAGCTTGGTCGTTAGGCGGCTCGATGCCGAATCAAATCTCCCACCCCATTCCCTCGACGGGAGGCGTTCTCTTCCCCGAGGATCTGGCTGACCTGGGCGGCCGGCTTGTCGCCGGTCGGGCCGAGTTGATTTCGTTGCGCGGCGATCGCGGCGTAGGTTGCCTCACCTCTGTCGAGAGCCGACTGACTTGGCTTGATGACTTCGAGATCTTTGTCTTTCAAGTCCTTGCGGATGGAACTCGGAAGGCTATCCGCAAGGCCACGAGTGAGGACTTTGAGGAGTTTCGTGATCCGATCCGGATTCAGGGCGAGGGGGTTCCGATCTGCATCTGGCTCGATCCGGTAAACCCGGGCTATTGGCCCAAGATCGAGCTGCACGACGGTCAAGAAGTCCTCATCGGTAGAGGTCCTCACTGCCATGTCGTCCTCACTGTAGACACCGTCGGGAAAACGCACTGCTCCATCTCGCATCGCGATGGTGTCACGGTGGTCGAGGATTTTGGCACGAGGTACGGGGTTTCCGTGAATGGCCTGCGCATCGATCGGGCGAGTCTCGCCCCGGGCGACCTGGTCGGGATCGGCGGGGTCGAAGTCGGGGTCGGCGGGGTAGAATATGTCGTGCGAGGACGCCACAACGAACTGGCCGACGCCTAACCTCGCGCAGCCGCGGACCCCGCACCGCCGCGGCGCTTTCTGTGTTATCATCGCCTTCTCGGCGGTGCGGGTCCACTGAGCTTATGCGTTAGACGGCTCGTTCGGAGGCGTTATGATCCAGGGCTTACGGACGGCCATCTACCCCGTCGGGGACATCATCGAAGGCAGGTCGTGGTATCGCCGCGTGCTCGACTGCGAGCCCTACTTTGATGAGCCGTTCTACGTCGGGTTCTCGGTCGGCGGGTTCGAATTGGGGCTGGTCCCCGACGGCGTACCGAGCCCCGACGGCGTCCATGCCTTCTGGGGCGTTCCGAACGCGGCGGCGGAACTGGACCGCCTCGCGGGACTCGGGGCCGTCGTCTAGGAGCCGGTCAAGGACGTCGGGGGAGGCATCAAGGTGGCGTCCGTGAAGGACCCGTTCGGGAATGTCTTCGGAGTCATCGAGAACCCGCACTTCGACCCCAAGGAAGTGCGATAACGCCGCCTGACCTCGCGCAGCCGCGGACCCCGCACCGCCGCCGAGCTCACCCTGAGATCAAGCTTCACTCGGCGGTGCGGGTTTGCTGAGCTCCGTCGTTAGGCGGCTCTGTTCGGAGGCGGTATGGGGGCGGCGATCGCCTTTGTGACGTGCCTAGCGTGCTCCCTCGTCCTGATCCCTGTCCACGAGTTGGGCCACTACCTGGCGGGCTGGGCGGCGGGGCTTCCGCGGCACGATATGCGCATCAGGCTGCTGGCCTTCCCCCAGTTCGTCGCCCTGCGGCACGAGGGGGCGTGGGCATCGCCGAGGGAGCATGGGGAGGACTACGCCGCGATGTGCCAGCATCCGACCACCCCAGGGCGGATCTTCCTCTTCACGGCGGGTGGCTTCCTGCTCGAAACCGCACTCGCCGCAACCTTCGGCGGCGTGGCGCTATCGCTGGGCTATCCCGGGCTGACCCTGGTGATCGTCGGGATGTCGCTCGGCATGAACGCCGTCTATGTCCTCGTGATGGACCTGCCCTGGGCCTTGAAATTCGGCCACCCGTGCGGTGATATGACGGGGCTTTGGTGGACGGCGAAGCTGCCCGCTACGATCCTGGCCGCCGCTCTGCTGGGCATTCGGGGCGGCCTCCTCTTGCGGGCGATCGGTTAGCGTCCGAGATTCCCAGTTGCCGCGCGGTGTGGCTGAATCGGGTTGGTCGTTCACGAGCGGAGATGGCTTCCTTGACCGCATTCCGATGCGCATGTGCACTCTAATCGCGTTCGGCCTGACGCCAAGACCATGGGCATGTCCTTGGACGACCTGGCTCATTGCTTTGGCTGATCGGCCCGAGTTCGCTTGGTCATGGCCAGCGGTTTGAACGCCTTTGTCAACGCACGTGTTCATTTCTAGGGCGGGAGCTATCCATGAACCTCTACGTCGGCACCAGTGGCTATTCGTGCAAGCCCTGGAAGGGCACGTCTTATCCCGAGGATCTGCCGGTTTGGCAGATGCTCCGCTTTTACGGCGAGCGGTTTCGTACGGTCGAGATCAACAGCACGTTCTACGGCATGCCCAAGGTTTCGATCCTGGAGGGCTGGGCAGGCGCGGTCCCCACCGATTTCCAATTCGTGCTCAAGGCGCCCAAGGAGATCACGCATGTGCGGAAGCTCCACGACGCGGGCGATTTGGTGTCGCGATGGCTCGAAGTCGCCGGAGCCTTGTCAGAGCATCAGGGGCCGATGTTGTTCCAATTGCCGCCGACGTCGAAGAAGGACATGCCGCGGCTGCGTGCGTTTCTTGCGCTGCTGCGATCGCATCGGGGCGTGGCGTTCGAGTTCCGTCATCCGTCGCGGTTCGACGACGAGGTCCTGGGACTGCTTCGCGATCATCGCGCGGCCCTCTGCGTCGCCGATGCCGAGGGTGAGCTCGACGTTCCCTGGGTGGCGACCGCGGATTGGGGCTATCTGCGGTTGCGGCGGCCCGACTACGGCGACGCGGAACTGAAGACCTGGGTGAAGCGGGTCCAGGGACAAGGCTGGGGGAGTGCGTTCGTGTTCATCAAGCACGAGGATGAAGGCAAGGGGCCACGGCTGGCGCGGCGATTCATGGAGCTGGCCGCGTAGGGCGTCCGTTTGGACTCGAGGTGCCCGAGTTGGTTCCTGGGCAAAGGCGGTGATCACCAAGCCGGAAAGCCCATCGAAGCCCTTGCGGAGATCGGTGGCCGGAGTGTGGAGGAACACGCGGACGGAATGAGGCAGGCTGATCATCGCGAGCCTCCGTGGTCGGTTTTGGCCCGTGCCACGGCGCGGACGAGGCGGCAGGCCAAGCGGGCGTTCGCGGTGGGGATCCGAAGGCGGATTCCATTGGGAAGGTCGGCCTCGATGGGCACCGGCCCAGCAACGGTAAGGTCCGAGACACGAACAGCGACCGGGACGAGAACCGGCGGCACGGGCACGGTGCGACAACGATCCGCCAGTTCGACGAGCCGAAGGCGGCGTTTCCAAGAATGAAACGAAGCCACCGAGAGCCGTTCCTGGTCGCAGAACCGACCGATCGTCAAACCGCTGACGCCTTGCCGGCGAACGCGATCGCGCCAAAGCCCATGGAGCTCAAGGTTGGGGGTTCTCGCCAAGGAGTGGACTCCTGAGAAGGGACGTACGGATCCGCCTCCCAGGCGAACAGACCCCGCAAGGATGGTTATCTCGGACGCTTACGGCGATCGCCCAACCCGGCGCTGCAGCGGACCCCACCCGGCGCGACGGTTTGTGCTACGATCGAAGGTCGCTCGGGCGGGCGGGTTCGCGGAGCTTTGGCGGTAGCGGTAGGAGGCGTATGCGACGCTTCATCATACGGCGGCTTGCGGTCGCGGCGATCGGCCTCTTCGTGGCCGCCGTCGCCCTGCTCGCCGCATCGTTTCACCCCGATTGGCCGTCGCACCCCCTTCAACTCGCCCACGACCGATGGGGCAACGGCATCGCCTACGTGCAAGTCGCGGGCGGGCGCGCCAGCCTCTTCAGCGAGATCGACTTCGACTCGGCCGACTCTCCCAAACCTTATGTCGCCAACCCTCGAACCATCGTCGCGCCGAAGGTGACGAAGCACTATCAGTTCGCTCTCCCGGGGTTGAACTTCCAGTTCTGCCGGTTCGCCGAAGGGCCGCCGACCTGGTCGCTCGGCCTCTCGTTGGCGATCCCCGCAGGCCTCTCGCTGATCGTCGCCCTTTTTCTCATCCGTCGATTGCGAGGCCGTCGGCCGCGGGATACCGTGGCCCACGACGGGGCCGCCTCTTCGTGAACTCTTTGGCTGGGAACGGCCATCGACGCGCGACACTACCCCAACCCCAGGCTTTGTGGCCGGGCAGCGGCGAGGTCCGGGTAGCAAACCGACGGATTCAAGAGCGGCGGACGAGGCGCGGGCCGAGAGGGGAGTCGGTTACGCTTGCAGTCTCTTCGACGGGAACATCCCCGCGAGTCGGCTCGCGGGGCGTCGCCAATGACCGGATCACGACCTCTCGGGCCAGGCTAACCTACGGGCAGGGAGCACCAAGGTGGAGACGGCCGGGAGGCCCGCGCCACACTCAGGCTACGCCGCGCCGGGTCGGCGGGCAAGTCGTCCCCGACCCCCGTTCACGCCCCGTCGGGAGCGGACGAAGGCCGCAGGATGGTTAACCTCGCGCTGCAGCGGGCCCCGAACCGCCGCGGTGCCCGTGCTTCGAGTCGAAGTTTGCTCGGCGGTGCGTGGCCGCTGAGCTTGGTCGTTAGGCCACGGGGGCATTCGCATGGACTACGTTGTCCGCCTCGAACAGCTCGGCAGTGTTCCGCTTGCGGTGGTGCGCCGTCGCGCGGCGCGTGATGAACTCTCCAAGGTCGTCCCGGAGGGCTGCGGGACCGTGTGGAATGCCCTCCGGTCGCGGCGCGTGCCCGGAGCGGGTCGGCATGTCGCGGTCTACCTGGACGATCAAATCCACCTTGAAGTGGGCGTCGAGCTGGACGCCCCGTTCGCCGGGTCGGGCGAGGTCGTCGGCTCGGCAACCCCATCCGGCGCCGTGGCCACGACGACCCATTACGGGCCTTACGGGCGACTCAACGAAGCCCATGAGGCCCTTCGTCTCTGGTGCGAGGACCATGGGTATGCGTTGGCCGGCCCGAATTGGGAGGTCTACGGTCACTGGAAGGAGGAATGGGACGGCGAGCCGTCAAGAATCACCACCGAGGTCCACTACCTGCTCGCCGCGGGCGGGGATTCGGCCGCCTCTCCGTGAACCGGGCACGGATTTGTGCCTTCAGGGATTGATGATGTGTTCGAGTGATGGAGGATCGGCATCGGGTGGGCCGGATCAGCTCGCCGCCTTCCGCCCCAGGGCCACGCTCAGGGCGATCCATGCCAGGCAGAGGGGCACCACCAGGGCCATCCCGGCCGACCCGGGCAGCGCGGCCAGGGGGGCGTAGATCCAGGCCCCGAGGGCGTCTCCGGCCCGGTAGACGGCCGTGTCGATGAGCGTCTTGGCCCCGAGCCCGCTGCCTCGGCGGGCCGAGGCGTAGAGGATCTCCCGGGTCGGCCGGGCGACCGCGTAATCGGTGGCCCTCCGGGCGACCTGGAACGCCAGGAGGACGCCGAGCGAGGGCCTGGCCCCCAGCGCCACGAAGCCGATCAGGGTGACCATCGGCAGGAGGGCCGCCGAGCCTCCCACCCCCAGGGTCGCGAGGATTCGGCCGGTCAGCAACACCTGGACGGCCAGCCCCGCGAGGTTCACCAGCAAGTCGATCCGGGCGAAGAACGCGGTGCGGTCGGCCGGGTCGGCGAACGTGGCCTCGACGATCCGGGCCTGCTCCAGATAGACGCATGCGGACGTGATCGTGAACAAGAAGACGTTCCCCGCCAGGCCCATCAGGAAGGGCGAGGCGAGCGTTCGCCCCGGGCGGCCGGGACTTGGAGGGATCGGCTCGGGGCGCTCGGCCCCGCCGTCGCGGACGGCCCTCCTCGCCGCGAACAGGGCGATTTCGAGGAACGCGATGGCCGCGATCAGGAGGTTCATCGGGCCGACCCGGGGCGCCAGGCCCGCCGCGACCGCCGACCCGCAGATCGCGCCGAGCGTCCCCCCGGCGGCGAGGAACCCGAAGAGACGGCGGGCCTGGTCGGGCCGGAACCTCGCCGCCATCGCCCCCCAGACGACCGACACCACGAACAGGTTGTAGACGCTCGCCCAGACGAAGAACGACCGCGCCACCCACGGCATGATGGTCGCCGGCAGGAGCCTCGGCACGACGAGGAAAAGGAGCAGATTCGCCTGCAAGAGCCGGTAGAGCGGGCGGAGCGACGGCCTCCCGTCCTTCTTCCCTAGCCGCGAGGCCACGGCGGCGACGGCCAGCATCGCCACGAGCGTCCCGAGGAACATCCCCGGCAGGTTCTTGACCCCGCCGGCCACCCCCATCTCGTCGCGGACCGGCCGGATCGCGTAATTGCCGGCGAGGAGGCCGAAGAAGTCCAGGAACGACCAGAGGAGGGTGGGGATTTCGTCGTCGCGGACGTCCACCAGCCGCTTCAAGGCCCGCGAGACCGTCGCCGGCACGCCTGACGTCGCCATGCCTCGCGATCGGGAGGGCGGCCCATCGACGGATCGGCCCATTTCAGGCACCCGACTTGAGCTTTGCCAGCAGGATCGCCTCGCGGTCGGGCTTCAGGCCGGCGCGGAGCCTGGATTGGCGTTCCTCGGGCAGCGTCCTGAACCATTCGAGCGTGGCCTTCGCCGTGTCGAGGATCGGCCGGAACGTCAGGCCCGCTTTCGTCGCCCGGGCGTTGGAGACCTTGTGGAAGCCGAGCGAATCGCCCCGGGCCGGCACCCAGACCGGCATGTCGCTCCAGGGCTGGACCTTGTTCTCGTCCAGGAATGCGGGCGACGCCCAGACGAACTTCGCGTCGCTCCCGGAGGCCTCCTTGCAGGCGTCGAGCATCGCGCCCATCGTCAAGGGATGCTCGGGCGACGGGCCGGTGGCGTTGAAGACGCCGGTGGCGTTCGCCTCGATCAGCTTGACGAGGAACTCGCCGAGGTCGCGGACGTCGATCAACTGGACCTGGTCGGCCGGAGTCCCCGGGGCGAGGACGTCGCCCCCCTTCGCGACCCTCGCCGGCCAGTAGGTGAAGCGGTCGCTGGGGTCGTCGGGGCCGACGATCAGGCCGGGGCGGACGACCGCCACCTTGCCCGGCATCGCCTTCTCGGCGGCCTGTTCCGACAGCGCCTTGAGGGGCCCGAAGGTCCGGCCGTCGATGGTCTCGGTCGCCGTGTCCTCGATCGTGCCGACCTTCGCCGTCTCGTCGGTCCCGGGCTTGCTTGTGTCGGCATAGACCGAAATCGAAGAGATGTAGACGTACTGGCCCAGGTTCGGCGCCAGGAGTTCGGCCGAGGCGCGGACGATCCTCGGGACGTTGCCCGAGGTGTCCACGGCGGCGTCCCACTTGCGTCCTTCGAGGGCCTTGAGGTCGCCGTCGCGGTCGCCCCGGAGCTTCTCCACGCCGGGGAAGAGGTCGGGCCGGGTCTTCCCCCGGTTGAAGAGGGTCACCGAATGCCCGCGCTTCATCGCGAATTCGACGACCTGGGGGCCGAGGAAGCCGGTCCCGCCGAGCATCAGGATGGACTTCTTCGCGGGCTTCCCGGCCGGCTCGTCGGCGATCAGCGAGGCCGCCCCGAGGGCCATCGGGGCGGCGGCGAAGGTCCGCAGGAAGGTTCGTCGGGAGGCCATCGCGGTTCCTCTTCCTCAACCCGAGGAGAATTCGAAGGTCCGGGTCTCGATGAGGATAGTGCCGCGGCGCCCGGTTTTCTTACGATTTTCTCCGGATCGCCCCGGATTTGCTCCCGAAAGGGGGCCGGCGCCCCGGCCCCTTCTCCGGCGAATCCGATCAGCGGGCCTCGGCCACGGCGCGGACGGCGCCGACGAGGTCGCCCTTGACGGTCGTCTTGAACCGGACGACCTTGCCCTCGCGCTCGACCTTCGCGGCCTTCACGCCCTGCTCGGCCAGGTCGATCAGGCGGAGGAAGGCCGGCTGGTCCTGGACCTCCTTGCGGACGAGCTTCAGGCCCTCGCCCGAGGCGTTCTGGGCCAGGGTCAGCACGGCATCCACGGTCTTCTGGACGGCCGAGGCGGCGGCCTCGTCGGCGCAGACGTTCTCCGAGGCGATCGTCAGCCCTCCGGTGCCGTCGACGGCGACGACCAGGCCCTCGACCTTCTCCCAGAGCGGGGTGAGCGGCGAGGCCATGGCGAGGATCGCGGCGGCCTCGTCCCCCCCGGCCTGGACGGCCAGGTTGGACTGGCTGCGGAGCCACGCCATGTCCACCGCGACGACCGCGTGGCCGACGATCGGCTGGCCCGCGCCGGTCCGCCACTTCGGCCCCTGGCCGGCCGGGGCCGGAGCATTCAGGAATTTCTTGAGCGAGGCCTCGGAGGCGACGACGACCGTGCGGTCGTCGGGCTGATAGAAGGCCAGGCCCAGGGTGTCCTTGTCGCCGCCCAGGGGGGCCATCCGGTAATAGTCCTTGCCGTCGCCGGAGACCTTCGTCGAGTAGATCCCGGTCGCCGCGGCCAGGGCCTTCCATTCGCGGGGCTTGTTCGTGCGGACGATCAGGGCGCCGATGTCCAGCAGCGCCTTCTCGTTGCCCGAGGCGATCGCCGGGGCGAGCTCTCGGCCGAGGAGGACCACGGCGACCTGCTCGACCGACTCGGGCTCGGCGATGTCCAGGATCGTCTTGACCTCGGGCTGGCGGGCGAACTCGTCGTAGATCGCCTTGAGCTCGGGCAGCTTCATGAGGTCCGCCGGGCGGAAGGCGAACACGGCCGGCGCGTCGGCCGGGACCAACGACAGGTCGATCGTCGGCGGGGGCGTCGCCGGGGCCTCGACGGCCGGCGCCGGCGGCGGGGCCGGCTTCGGCTCCTGCCCGGTCGTCCGGCCCGCCCCGCCGGCCACCAGAGACAGCACCAGGCCCGCCAGGGCCAGGATCAGGGCCTCTCGACCGTACTTCGCGCCATCCATCACGCGCTTCATCGCGAACCCTCCTGTTGCGACCCAAAGTGCCGGCGACCGGCCGGGCGGACCTCCTCCGCGCGCACCTCGCCCGGCCCGAGACCATACGCCGGAGGGTCGGGTCCGGTCAATCCGAATCCCTTCGGCCGGCCGGCTCCGGGGCGACCGCCTCGGGACGGCCGATGACCGCCGGGGCCGGGTCCGGCGCCTCGGCCCGGGGCAGGCGGACGACGAATCGGCTGCCCCGGCCCGGCTCGCTCTCGGAGCCGATCGTCCCGCCGTGGGCCGAGGCGATCCGCCGGGCGACGGCCAGTCCCAGCCCGACCCCGGCTCGGCCGAGCCGGCGGGCCGATTCGGCCCGATAGAACGGCTCGAAGACGCGAGCGAGGTCCCCGACCGCGATCCCGCAGCCGCGGTCCTCGACCGACAGCGCCACGGCGCCGGGCTCGCTCCAGGCGCGGACGAGGATCGGGGTGCCCGGCCCGCTGTACTTGCACGCGTTCTCCAGCAGGTTGTCCAGCAACTGGCCGAGCAGAGGCCGGTGGGCCCGGGTCCAGGGCGGTTCCCCGTCGCCGGCCTCCAGGCGGATGTCGGCCGCCCGCTCGTGGGCCGACCAGGCGAGCAGGTGGCCTGCGGCCCAGGCGGCCAGGTCGAGGCGTTCGAGGTCGGGCAGCCCGGCCTCGGCGTCGGACCGGGCGAGGAACAGCAGGGCCTCGACGACCCGCCAGAGCCGGTCGGCGTCGTCGTGGAGCTGGTCCAGGACCCCCTCATGCTCCTCGACCGTCCGGCGGCGTCGGCGGGCGACCTCGATCGCGGCGATCAGGGCGGCCAGAGGGGTCCGCAGCTGATGAGAGGCCTGGCCGGTGAATTGCCTCTGCCGCTCCAGCGCCACGTGGAGGCGGTCGAGGAGGCCGTTGAAGCTGCCGGCGAAGTCCTCCAGCTCGTCGCGGGTCCCCGGGCTGGGCAGGCGGCCCTCGTCGAAGGGCATGGCGCGGGCCGACTCGGCCATCAGGGTCAGCGGGGCGAGGGCCCGTCTCGCGAAATGGCGGCCGATCACCGCGGCGAGCCCCCAGAGGCCCAGCGAGATCAGCGGGAGGATGGCCGCCAGCCAGCGGATTTCGGCCTCCACCGGCTCGATCGAGGCCCACGCCGACAGCACGCGAGGCGAGCCGTCGCGGCCCGGAGGCCCGTGGCGACGCTCCTCGCCCCGCGGCCCGCGAGGCCCGCCCGGAGGAGGGCCCGGAGGCGGGCCCGGGGGCGGGCCTCCGCCGATCTTCCTCGCGAGGATGCGCCAACGACGGCCGTCGGGCCCCTCGATCGTCGTCGGCACGTCCACCGCCAAAGGCCGGAGGTCGCGGCCGTCGAGGACCATCGTTTGCCAGTCGTCGCCCGGCCTGGATTCGACCCTCCGGCCCGACTCCTCGTAGATGGCCCAGGAGACGCGGCCTCGCGGGGCCTCTCGGCGTTCGGGGAAGTGGTCCAGGGTCGTCTCCAGCTCCTGGTCCAGGGCGAGGCGCAGGCGCAGGCCGGCGACGTAATACAGGGTCGCGGAGAACCCGCCGAGGGCCATCGCCAGCGCCACGAGGAAGGCGACCGAGACTCGGGAGACCAGGCTCATGGGGCCTCCTCGACCGCGGGATGGGGCGGGTCGCCCAGCAGGTAGCCCCGGCCTCGGACCGTCTGGATCAGCCGAGGCCCCTGCGCCTCCAAAGCCCGGCGAAGCTCCTTGACGTGGACGTCCAGCGTGTTCGAGACGAAGTCGTAGGCCTCGCCCCAGACGTGCCCGTAGATCCGCGATCGCGACAGGACTTCCCCGGGATGCCGGAGGAAGAAGACGAGCAAGGCCAGCTCCTTGGTCGTGAGGTTCAGGGCCTGGCCGGCTCGCTCGGCCTTCTGCTCCGCCAGGTCCACCCGCACGTCGCGATAGGAGAGCGTCGCGACCTGGACCGGCCGGCCCCGGCGGATCAGGGCCCGGGCCCGGGCGAGCAGCTCGTCGAAGGCGAACGGCTTGCACAGATAGTCGTCGGCCCCGCCGTCCAGGCCGCGGACCCGGTCGCTCACGGCGTCTCTGGCCGTGAGGAACAGCGCGGGCGTCGTCCCGCCCTGGCGGCGATGGCCGCCCAGGACCTCCAGCCCGTCCAGGCCGGGCAGCCACCAGTCGAGGATCACGAGGTCCCATTCGGCGGCCCGGAGCGAGCCCAGGGCCGCGAGGCCGTCGGCGGCATGAGCGACGGTGAAGCCCTCGTCCGACAGACCTTCGACGATCGATCGGGCGAGGCTCGCGTCGTCCTCGACGACCAGGACCCGCTTTCCCATGGAATCCCATCGCCCCGCGAGAGGCCATCGCCGATCACCGCCGGAAAGCACCGACCTCTCCCATTAAATCACGGCCCGATGATCGGTGGGAGGCGAGTCCGCCGAAGGGCGCGGATTTCCTCGGGGATCGAGGATCGGGCGCGAGTCCCCCGTCGGGGCCGCGATGATGAAACGGATTTTAGGGTTTCTCGACGCCCGAACCAGGGGCGCGAACGCTACCATCTCGGGGAAGACGGTTCGCGCACGACGGTCCTTCGTCGGGCGGGCCTCGGCCTGCCCGACGAGGGCGTGATCCCCGGAATTCGGCCTCGGGCCGTGCCTCTGCGTCCCTGGATGCCTGCTCCGCAATCTTCCCGTCAGAGCTCCCAAGAACAGGAGAGCGTCGGATGAACAGACCTGCCATTCTCACCCTGACGGCCTCGGCGGGCGCGTTGTCGCTCGGGTTGCTGGCGATCCACCTCGGCTCGGCCGCTCCTCGGGCCACGGCCCAGGCCTCGGGGCCCGCCCGGACCTGCTCACCTCGCCGAAGGAGGCCGACGTCGTGGACGCCGCCGAGGCGTTCCTGGCCTCGCTGACCCCGGAGCAGCGCGCGATCGCCCAGGTCGAGCTCACGCCGAAGCTCGCCGTCCGCTGGACGAACTTCCCGGGCGGGTCCAACGTGCGCAACGGCGTCTTCTATCGAGACCTCAAGCCCAACCAGGTCGCGGCGGCCCTGAAGGTCGCCCGGGTCGCCCTGGGCGAGGAGGGCTTCGCCCGATACCAGGAAGTCCGCGCGGCCGACGACGCCTTCGCCAAAGGGCGAGGCGGTCGGGGCCCGGGCGGCCCCGGCGGTCCGGGAGGAGGTCCTGGCGGTCCGGGCGGAGGCCCCGGCGGTCCTGGCGGACGCCCTGGCGGTCCCGGTGGACCGGACGGGCCTGGTGGCCCTGGCGGAGGTCCGGGTGGACCGGACGGCCCTGGCGGGCCCGGCGGTCCCGGCGGCCTGTTCGAGCAGTCCGACGCGAACAAGGATGGCAAGCTGAGCCGGGCCGAGGCCCAGGGCCCGCTCCTCGACATGTTCGCCGAGATCGACACGAACAAGGACGGCTTCATCAGCCGCGAGGAGGACATGGCGTTCCTCCGCCAGCGAGGCCCCGGCGGTCCGGGTGGCGGGCCGCAACGCAAGGGCGGTGGTCCGGGCGGTCCCGGCGGTCCGGGAGGTCCCGGAGGCGGGTTCAACTTCGGGTCGGAAAACTACATGATCGCGTTCCTGGGCAAGCCGTCGAAGACCTCGCCCTGGATCTTGCAACTGGGCGGGCACCACCTCGCCATCAACCTCTTCTACAAGGGCACGACCGGCGCCGCGACCCCTTACCACGTCGCCGCCCAGCCGACGGTGTGGAAGGATGAGCAGGGCAAGACCCACGAGCCGCTCTTCCCGATGCGCGAGGCGCTGCAAGGCCTGCTCGCCTCCCTCTCGCCCGAGCAGGCGAAGCGGGCGAAGCTCGACGCGAGGTTCAACGACGTCTACGTCGGCCCCGGCAAGGACGGCAAGTTCCCCGCCAAGAGCGAGGGCGTCCCCGTCTCCGAGCTCTCCGACGCCTCGAAGGCGCTCGTCCGCAAGGCCATCGCCGCCTGGACCGATGACAGCCCCCAGGGCGCCGAGTACCGCAAGATCTACGACGCGGACCTCGACCGGGTGAAGGTCTCCTATTCGGGGACGACGAAAGTGGGCGATCGGGGCGACTACGTCCGCATCGACGGCCCTCGCGTCTGGATCGAATTCGCCGTCCAGGGCAGCGACCACGTCCACACCATCTGGCGGGACCGCCTGACCGATTACGGGGCCGAATTCTCCTTCTGAGGCCACGATGCGACGACTTCTCCCGGCCCTCCTCCTCCTGATCGCGGCGAGTTCGGCCCGGGCCCATCCCATGCCGAACTCGGCCATCGTGCTGCGCCTCCATCGCACCGAGATCGGCGCCGAATTGACCCTGCCGATCGGCGAGCTGGCCGTGGGCTGGGAGAAGCCGTTGCCCCTGGACTCCGCCCGGACGGTCCGGGAATTCGGCGAGGAACTCCGGGGCTACGTGCTCCAGCACGTCCACGCCTCGGCGCCCGACGGGCGGCCCTGGGCCGTCACCGTCCGCGAGTTGACCCCGATCGACGACGAACAGGGGCCCGACGTCCGGATCTCGCTGACGATGACCCCGCCGCCCGGCGCGCCCGCGGACCGGCTGACCTTCCATTACGATGGGATCTTCCACCACCTCGTCACCCATGAGGCGGTCGTCACCCTGGCGAGCGACTGGAGCCACGGCGTCCTCGGCGATCGGCCGATCCTCCTGGGGACGATGCGCGACACCAACGCCGCGATCGCCATCGACCGCTCCGGCGGGAGCTGGTTCCGGGGATTCGCCGCCATGTTCCGCCTCGGCACCCGCCACATCGCCGAGGGGACCGACCATCTCCTGTTCCTCCTCGCGCTGATCCTCCCCGCGCCTCTCGTCGCGACGGGCGGGCGCTGGGGCGGCTATGCCGGATGGAAGACCGCGTTCCGGAGGATCGTCAAGGTCGTGACCGCGTTCACCCTCGGTCACTCGGTCACCCTGGTGATCGGCGCGTTGGGATGGGTGCGCCTGCCCGGTGCATTCATCGAATCGGCCATCGCCGTCTCGATCCTGGTCTCGGCCGCGAATGCCCTGGTGCCGATCTTCCGGGGCCGAGAAGCCTTCATCGCCGGGGGCTTCGGGCTGGTCCACGGCCTGGCGTTCGCGGCGACGCTGACCGGCTTCGGGCTCGACCCGGTGACGATGGTTTCGAGCGTCCTGGGGTTCAATCTCGGGATCGAGGCCTTCCAGCTCCTGGTCATCCTGGCGGCGATGCCCTGGCTCGTGCTCCTGGCCCGCTCGCGCGTTTATGGGCCGTTCCGCATCGCCGGGGCCACGCTGACCGGCATCGCCGCCGTCGCCTGGCTTGCGGAGCGGGCCTTCGGCTGGGTCAACCCCGTCGTCCCCCTGGTCGAAGGGGTCGCGGCTCACGCCCTCTGGCTACTCGCGTCCCTGGCCGTCCTGGCCTGCGTCGCGTCGGGCACGACACGCCTCGGCCGGATGCCCGCCGAATGCGGCGGCACTCCACGGTCTGGCGGTAGCGCATCAAGCCGACTCGCGGGGTGGGTGCCGATTCGGTCGAGCACGTCGCAAAGGTAGGCCAACGCCCCGCGGCCCAACGGTCGGCACGATGCGAGGCCAGGCCTCCAAATGAGCAAGTCGCCCCGGCCGGTACGACCGGGCATAAACGATCGCTTCGCCAGCCAAGCGATTCCGTCGCACCTTCGCGGCCTCGCCGTCCATCCACGCCCAGGACGAATCTCGCCAAGCCGCCACCAGGACCACCCGCGAAACCCCATTGCATGCCCGACCCAACGGCTGTAAACTCCTTCTGAGCGGTAAAACACCTCAAAATCGCGGGCGTAATTCAGTGGTAGAATGCCAGCTTCCCAAGCTGGACGTCAGGGGTTCGAATCCCCTCGCCCGCTCTGTCGGAAATCGTTAGTGCCGAAGCGGTTACGCTTACCCTCCGACGGTCGGAGGCGCGGCCGGATGCCTTCCGAAGTGAGTACGGTACTCACTTCCCGGGAGAACCGACCCGTGCCCCGCAAGCCCCGCGTCCCCTCCTACCGCCGCCACAAGGGCCGCAACCTGGCCGTCGTGGTCATCCAGGGCCGCTCCCACTACCTCGGCCCCTGGAACTCCCCCGAGAGCCGGGCCGAGTACGCCCGGGTCGTCCGCGAGTGGGCCGCCCGCCAGGGCCAATCCCCTCCCCCTCGCGCCGCCCGCGAGGGCGGCCCGGCCCCCGACCCCACGGTCGACGAGGTGCTGGTGGCGTTCCTCCGGCACGCCGCCGTCCACTACCGCGACCGCGACGGCCGGCCGACCCGGGAATTCGAGAACGTCCGCGAGGCGGTCAAGCCGCTCCGCCGGCTCTACGGCCACACCCCGGCCGCGGACTTCGGCCCGCTGGCCCTGCACGCGGTCCGTGACGAGATGGTCGCCTCGGGCCTCGCCCGGACGACCGTCAACGCCCGGGTCGGCCGGGTCCGCCGGGCCTTCAAGTGGGCCGCCTCGGTGGAGATGGTCCCCGGCTCGGCGAGTCGGGCCCTGGAGGACGTCCAGGGCCTCCGCGCCGGTCGGACCGAGGCCCCCGAGACCGACCCGGTGGAGGCCGTCCCGCTCGACCGGGTGGAGGCGACTTTGCCGCACCTGACGCCGACCGTGGCCGCGATGGTCCGGGTCCAGTTGCTCTCGGCCTGCCGGGCGGGCGAGGTCATGGCCATGACCACCCGCGAGATCGTCCCCGGGGAGCCGGCCTGGACGTCCCGCCCGGGCCGGCACAAGGGCACATGGCGGGGCAAGGGGAGGGTCGTGGCGCTGGGCCCCAGGGCCGTGGAGGCCCTCCGGCCGTTCCTCCGGCCCGACGAGCCGGACCGCCCGCTGTTCTCGCCGGCCGAGGCGACGGCCGCGTACCGGGCGGGACGGGCCGCCGCCCGGAGGACGAAGCGGACCCCCTCGGAGCTGGCCCGCCGGGCCGTCGGGGTGCCGAGCCGCCCGCCGGCCGACCGCTACGACCGCCGGGGGTATCGCCAGGCGATCGTGCGGGCCTGCGACCGCGCGTTCCCGCACCCGACGCTCTCGACGATCCCGGCCGACAGGCTCTCCCCCGAGCAACGCGCGGAGTTTGTGCAGTGGCGGGACCGTCACCGTTGGTCGCCGCTGCAGCTCCGCCACGCCGCGGCGACGGCGATCCGGGCGCGGTACGGGCTGGAGGCCGCCCAGGTCGTCCTGGGCCACGCCAAGGCCGACGTGACCCAGGTCTACGCCGAGCGGGACCTCACCCGGGCCGTCGCGGTCATGGCCGAGTTCGGCTGACGCCGGGCCGCTTCCCACGGGTGGGGACGGCCGTCGGCCGAGCGACGGGGTGGAAGCCGCTTCCACGCCGTCGCGGCCGAACGTCGGGTGCTCATGCTTGCTCTCCGAGGCGATTCGGCCTGCCCACGCCCGGGTCGGAAGTCCCACGACCACCTCCGCCGAGGGGCTCACCGGGGCGTCGACCGGCCGCGGGGCGGAAGCCGCTTCCACCCCGATCCCGGCGGCGCTGCTCCGGGACGCGGGGAGGAGGCCGTCGGGCCGCTGCTTCTCCGAGGCCCCCGGCGATCGCCGCCCGGTGGGACCGGGCCCCGCACCCGGCTTGCCATCCGTGGCCGCGGTCCCGAATAATGGGGTCGTCCCCGCGTCGCGAGGGGGGGCGAGGAGGCGCACGCCCATGACGGACGAGGCGGCGGGCCGCGAGGCGTTCGAACGGTTCCGATCGGCGTACGAGGTCGGCGACCGGAGGCTCCGCTGGCCCATCGGCCCTCTGAGCCTCCGCCCCGCCGGCCGATCGCGGTTTGGCGACCGGCCCTCACCGGCCCTTCGGAATCGCCGCCGGACGGCCGCCGGCTCGGGGCCTGGCTCCGACGCCCCCGCCGTCGAGGCCGTGATGGATCTCGCCGAGGAAGCCGCACCGATCAGGCGAGACCGCATGGCGCGGCGGACCGGCGGACCGGCCCGACCGGACGCATGCGTCCGCCGCCGAGCCCCCGCCGTACGGGGCACCCGACCGAGCCGAGGCTGCGGGGTCGGGGCCCCGATTGCGAAGACATCGTGCCGGCCCTCGACCGGGTGCGTCGTTCGGTATGGCGGACCGGAGCCTGCAAGGCCGACTCCGGCACGCCATCGGAAGCGGACGTTCTCGACCGGAACCCGGTCATGGCCTTCACCTTTGGAGGAAGGCTCCGAGTCGTCCGCTCAAGCCTACCCACCGCTCGATGACTCCGGCCGTTGTGCGATTCCTTCTTTCCCTTGGCCCGGGTCTTCGGGCCGAGCCAAGGCCCCCGCCCGTGACGGTCAGCCGCTGTGGTCCGGCGGCAGGGCCGCCAGTCCTTCGAATTATTTCGGCACGGGGGGAGCCACGCCGTCGCTACCACTTTGATAGTACGTTGCCGTACCAGTCGCTGAAGAACGGCCAGGCGGCGATGGCGATCATCTCTACCAGCATGGCGTCCGCAACTTCCAGGTCCTGAGCACGGCGGGCACGAGTGGGCGGACTGGCGGCGGTACCTCCACCAGACCGCCCGGGTCATGTTCCCGGAGGACCGCAAGGATTGACGGTAACATGGCCGCCGGCCGGGAGTTCCCATGGTGAGCGGGCACGATCTGGCGAAGCGGCTCCGGGCCGCCTACCTGGCGCTGCACCGGCGGACGAACGCCGCGTTGGTCGAGTCCGGCGTCACGGCCGACCAGTTCGTCTTGCTCACGGCGCTGGCCGAGGGGGACGGCGTGACGCAGAAGGACCTGGTGGGCCGGACCGGCTCGGACCCGAACACGATCAGCGAGATGCTGGCCCGGCTGGAGAAGAAGGGGGTTGTCGCCCGCGAGCGGCACGCCGAGGATGGCCGGGCGCGGATCGTGACGCTGACGCCGTGCGGGCGGGGGGTGCAGGCCGGCCTCTGGGAGCGGACCGTACCGCTGCGTGCGGAGCTGGAGTCCCTCTTCTCGCCGGAGGGCCTGGGACGCCTGACCCGCGGGCTCGGCCGCATCGCGACGGCGTTCGGCCCGCCCGCGACCGACCCGGCGGGCGGCCCCTCTCCCGAGGCCCTTCCGACGAGGCCGACCGCCCGCACCGAGGCACCCGAGAGTTAGCCGTCGCCCGGTCGTGGAGTTCGCCTCCCACACATCGCCGTGACTTCCCTTCCCATCCGACGAGGACAAACCCGCATGAGACCCGCCACCCGGATGCTCCTCACGGCGACGCTGCTCGCGGTCGCCCCGGCCGCGGCCCCCGCGCAGCAAGAGCGGCCCCGCGCCCCGACGGGGCCGGTGCGTTCGCCCGAGGTCGCGAAGGACGGCCGCGTCACCTTCCGCTTCCGGGCGCCGAATGCCCAGCGAGTGATGGTGGCCCGCGACGGCGCCCCGCCCTCGGCGATGGAGAAGGGCGAGCAGGGCGTCTGGACCCTGACGACCGACCCGCTGCCGCCGGACCTCTACCCCTACACCTTCAACGTCGACGGCACGACGCTGGCCGACCCGGCCAACCCGCTCGTGAAGCCGATCGTGATGGGCGGGAATCAGAGCCTCGTCCACGTCCCCGGCGGCGACGACCTGAGCTGGGAGGTCCGCGACGTGCCCCGCGGGACGCTGCACCACCACTTCTACAAGTCCGCGATCGCCGGGGAGGGGCGAGACTATTACGTCTACACGCCGCCCGGCTATGATCCGGTCGGCCAGGCCGACTATCCCGTCCTCTATCTCCTGCACGGCATCACCGACGACGCCAGCGCCTGGACGAACGCCGGCCGCGCGCATGTCATCCTCGACAACTTGATCGCCCAGGGGAAGGCGAAGCCGATGCTCGTGGTCATGCCGCTCGGGTACGCCTTCCCCGACGTCCCGCGGAACATCTTCAGCCAGGTGCGCGACCCATCTTCCTCGCGTCAGGCCATGGAGAAGTTCTCGGCCACGGTCCTCGACGAGCTGATCCCCGCGGTGGAGAAGGCCTACCGCGTCGCGAAGGGGCGCGACTCGCGGGCGATCGCCGGGCTCTCGATGGGCGGCGCCCAGTCCATTTATATCGGCCTGAACCACCCGGACCTGTTCGGTTGGGTCGGCTCCTTCAGCGGCGGGTTTGTCCTTTACAACAACGAATATGCCGGCTACTTCCCCAAGCTGGACGGGGACGGGGCGTCAAAGCCTCGGCTCGTCTGGCTGGCGTGCGGCAAGGAAGACTTCCTGATCGAGCCGCACCGCAAGTTCGAGGCGTGGCTCAAGGACAAGGGCGTGAAGTTCACCTCGAAGGAGACGCCCGGGGCCCACACCTGGATGGTCTGGCGCCGCTACCTGACCGACCTGGCGCCCCTCCTGTTCCGCGACGCGAAGTCCTGAGTCGATCCCGCACGGTCCCATCAACCTCCGGAGGTCCACATGTTCTCCAGGCGATCCTCCCCGCTCGCCGCGTCCCTCGCCCTGGTCGCCCTGGCCGCCCTCGTCCCGACTCGGGCCTCGGCCCAGGCGCCGCAGCGACGGCCTACCCCGAACGACGGACTGAAGTCCACCGAGGTGGCGTCCGACAAGAAGGTGACTTTCCGCATCTACGCCCCGAAGGCCGACGACGTCTCCGTCGGCGGCGACTTCGGCCAGGGCGGCAAGATGACCAAGGATGAACAGGGCGTCTGGTCGCTGACCGTCGGCCCGCTCACGCCCGACTTCTACAGCTATTCCTTCACGGTCGACGGCGTCCGCACCGTCGACCCGAAGAACGCGATGGTCAAGCAGGGCGTCTCCAGCCTCGACAGCATGTTCCTCGTCCCGGGCGACGAGGCCGAGTTCGAGGCGACGAGGGACGTGCCCCACGGCGAGGTCCGGGCCGTCTGGTACCGCTCGGGAACGCTGGACGAGCCCCGCCGGATGCACGTCTACACGCCGCCCGGGTACGAGGGGGGCGACGCGAAGTACCCGGTCTTCTACCTCCTGCACGGCGGCGGCGACGAGGACAGCGGCTGGAGCACGATCGGCCGCGCCGGCTTCATCCTCGACAACCTGATCGCCGCCAAGAAAGCGGTCCCGATGCTCGTCGTCATGCCCAACGGCAGCCTCCCCCCGCCGAAGGACATGCCCGCCCGCCCGGCCCCCGGCGAGACCCCTTCGGCCGAGTTCCGCGCCGCGATGGAGAAGATGCAGAACCGCTTCACCGACGAACTGCGGAAGGAGGTCATCCCGGCGGTCGAGAAGACCTTCCGCGTCCAGGCCGGCCGCGAGAACCGAGCCCTGGCCGGCCTGTCGATGGGCGGCGGCCAGACCCTGCGCGTGCTCGTCACGCACCCCGAGGAGTTCGCCTACGTGGGGATCTGGAGCGCCGGCATCTTCGGCGGCAACGCCGAGGCATGGGAGAAGCAGAACGAGGACTTCCTCGCCGAGAAGGGCAAGGCCAACGGCGCGATCAAGCGCCTGGAGATCGTCGTCGGCGACCAGGACTTCGCGCAGCCGGGCTCGAAGGCCCTCGCCGAGATCCTCAAGAAGCGTGGGATCGATCATGACCTGCGGATCACCGGCGGCGGTCACACGTGGATCAACTGGCGCCACTACCTGAACGAGCTGGCGCCGAAGCTGTTCCGGTAGGGATCGCCCGATCGATCCGGCCCGAGACGAGGCCATCGGTCCGGGAGGCGTCCGCGCGGCCCCGGTCCGATGGCATCGTCTCGGTGGCTCCGACGGCCTCCGCGCCGGCCGGCTCCCGAACGCGGAGGTCCTCCATGCCACGCGGCCTCGGTCCGGGATTCGGCCGACGTCGATGCCGGGGCGGGGCGGGGGCGAGCGACGTCGTGCGATGGGCCCCGGACGGCCCGGCATGCCCCCGGCGATGGAGGCGGACCAATCGATGCTCGCGACCCTGGGCCTGCTGACGATCCTCACGCTGCTGGCGGCCGTCCTCTCCCGGCGGATGTCGCCGCTGGTGGCGCTGATCGCGGTCCCGACGGCCGCCTCGCTCCTGGGCGGGTTCGGCCCGAAGACGGGCGCCTTCATGGTCGCCGGGATCCGCGAGGTCGCCCCCGTGGCGGGCATGTTCGTCTTCGCCATCCTCTACTTCGGCATCATGACCGACGCCGGCCTGCTCGACCCGATCATCGACCGCATCCTCCGCGTGGTCGGCTCCCGGCCGACGCGCATCGTCCCCGGCACGGCGCTGCTGGCCCTCCTGATCCACCTCGACGGCTCCGGCGCGGTGACCTTCCTGGTGACGATCCCGGCGATGCTGCCGGTGTACGATCGGCTCGGGATGGACCGGCGCATCCTCGCCGGGGTCGCCTCGCTGGCCGCGGGGGTGAACTTCCTCCCCTGGACGGGGCCCATGATCCGCGCCTCGGCGGCCCTGGGCATCCCCGCGTCCGACCTGTTCCGCCCCCTCGTCCCCGTCCAGGCGATCGGCCTGGCCTACGTCTTCGCGGTCGCCTACTGGCTCGGCCGACGCGAGGCGAGGCGGCTCGGGCTGGGCGATCGACCCGATTCCGCCCCGGCCGCCCGGCGCGAGCGGACGGAGGCGGAACGGGCCGTCCGACGGCCGAGGCTCTTCTGGGTGAACCTCGCCCTGACGATCGGCCTGATGGGGGCGATGGTGGCGGGGAGGCTAGAGCCCGTCGTGGGGTTCATGGCCGGGGTCGCCGTGGCGCTCGTCATCAACTATCCCGGCGCGGCCCTCCAGCGCGCCCGGGTCGAGGCGCACGCCCCGGCCGCGCTCCTGATGGCGAGCATCCTCTTCGCCGCCGGCGCGTTCACCGGCATCATGCGGGGCACGGGCATGCTCGGCGCGATGGCACGGGCCTCCGTCCAGTTCCTGCCGGCGGAGCACGCCCACCACTTGCCGTTCTTGCTCGGGCTCGCCTCGATGCCGCTGAGCTTGCTGTTCGACCCGGACTCGTTCTACCTCGGGGTCCTGCCCGTGATGGCGGAGGCCGGCGTGTTGCGGGGGGTGGACCCATCCCAGCTCGCCCAGGCGGCGCTGCTGGGGCAGATGACCACCGGCTTCCCCGTCAGCCCGCTGACCCCGGCGACCTTCCTGGTCGTCGGCCTGGCGCGGATCGACCTGGCCGAGCATCAGCGGTTCGCCGTGCCTTACCTCCTCGGCGCGTCGGTCCTCATGACCTTCGCCTGCGTCGCCCTCGGCGTCTTCCCGTTCTGAACCCGGTCGGCCTCGCGGCCAGGAATGCTCCCATGAAGACGGTCCGGATCGGCGCGGGCGCGGGGTACTCGGGCGACCGCATCGAGCCGGCGGTCGAGCTGGCCGAGCGGGGCGACCTCCGATACCTGGCCTTCGAGTGCCTGGCCGAGCGGACCATCGCCCTCGCGCAGCAGGCGAGGCTGCGGGACCCCGCCCTGGGGTGCGATCCTCTCCTGGAAGAGCGGATGGAGGCGGTCCTGCCCACCTGCGCCCGCCAGGGCATCACCATCCTCACCAACATGGGGGCGGCCAATCCGCTCGCCGGCTCGGCCGTGATCAAGGAGGTCGCGCGACGCCGCGGCCTGGGCCGGCTGGTGATCGCCACGATCACCGGGGACGACATCCTGCCGGAGATCCTGCGCGGGGATTATGCCCTCCTGGAGACCGGCGAGCCCGTCGCCGCGCTCGCCGGTCGGCTGGTCTCGGCGAATGCGTACCTCGGCATTTCGCCCCTGCTGGAGGCCCTTGGTCGCGGGGCCGACGTCATCCTCACCGGCCGGGTGGCCGACCCGGCCCTGTTCCTCGCCCCGCTCGTCCACGAGTTCGGCTGGGGCCTGGACGACTGGGACCGGCTCGGCCAGGGGACGGTCGTCGGCCACCTGCTCGAATGCGCCGGCCAGGTCACCGGCGGCTACTTCGCCGACCTCGATCGCAAGCAGGTCCCCGACCTGGCGAGGCTCGGCTTCCCCCTGGCGGAGGTCGGCGAGGACGGCTCGGCCGTCATCACCAAGGTCCCCGGCTCGGGCGGACTCGTGACGCTCGCCACTTGCAAGGAGCAGCTTCTCTACGAGATCCACGACCCGGCCGCGTATCTCACGCCCGACGTGACGGCCGACTTCACCGGGGTCACCCTGACGGATGCGGGCCTCGACCGGGTCCTGGTTCGGGGCGGCACCGGCCGCGCCAGGCCCTCGCACCTCAAGGCGTCGGTGGGCTACCGCGACGGGTTCATCGGCGAGGGCCAGATCTCCTACGCCGGTCCCGACGCCGTGGCCCGCGGCCGGCTCGCGCTGGAGGTCGTCGCCCGGCGGCTGGAACTCGCCGGCGTGGCCGCCGAGGAGATCCGCTTCGACCTGATCGGTCTCGACGCCGTCCTGGGCCCGCGTGCGTCTGCCGCCGGCCATCCGTCGGAGGTCCGCGTGAGGGTGGTGGCCAGGACATCGACCCTGCGGGAAGCCGTCCGCATCGGGAACGAAGTGGAGGCGCTCTACACCAACGGGCCCGCCGCCGGGGGCGGCGTGACCCGATCGGCACGAGAGGTCATCGCGATGTCATCGACCCTCGTGCCCCGGGACCTGATCCGACCGGTCGTCCATTACGAGGCCACCTGACATGAAGCTCGGCACCCTGGCCCACGCCGCGCACCGGCGACAAGGGCGACACGTCCAACGTCTCGGTGATCGCCTTCGACCCGGCGGACTACCCCCACCTGGAGCGCCACGTCACGGCCGACCGCGTGCGCGCGCACTTCGCCGGGGTCGTCGCGGGCCAGGTCGTCCGCTATGCGATGCCGAAGGTCGGGGCGCTGAACTTCGTCATGCACCGCGCCCTGGGAGGCGGGGTCACGCGGTCGCTGGCTCTGGACGCACACGGCAAGTGCCTCAGCTCGCTGATCCTCGACCTCGAGGTCTCCGATCGCGAATGACGACTCCGACGGTTGGATCGATCGAAGACCGCCCGGATGGCTCCTCGCACCCGGGGACCGGGCGAGGGCCCCCGAAGGAGAGTGTCCCGACGCGACACGCGATCGCTGAGAGTTGCACCGTCTCGGCGCTCATGGACGTGACCACCGGTCGCGGCATGGATACAATCGCTGCCCGCGGCGGGTGGCGGTCCGCGTCGGACGGCTCCCGTTGCGACACGACCCCGGAGGCGATCATGAAGGCGATCCTCTCGATGGCGTTGGTCCTCGGGGCATGCAACCTGGCGGGCGCGGCGGACGACAAGGCGGCCGATCCGGTCGGGACGTGGCAGTGCAGTTACGAGATCGGCGGGCAGCAGCGGACGGCCACCCTGACGGTCAAGGAGGAGGGGGACGGGTACGTCGGGACCATGAGCTGGCCGGACCAGAAGGACGAGAAGGTCAAGAACCCGAAGTTCAAGGATGGGAAGTTGATGTTCTCCGCCGTGCGGAAGCTCGGTGGTGTCCGGTAGCCGTTGAAAAGGATTCTACCGATGGGTAGGCTGGTCGTCCAGGAGTTGAGCCACCTTCACGGACCGGCCCGCGACACGCCATGCCCACCGACGACCTCGCCCGCTTCTGCTGCCAGAACCCCGACTGCGACACCTACGGCCGGCGGGGCGAGGGGAACATCCTCGTCATCGACCGCTTCGGGAAGGCCCGCCACCGGCTGCTCTCCTGCCGGGACTGCAAGGCCCGCTTCTCCGAGTTCAAGGGGACGCCGTCCTTCAACTCCAAGCTGCCCCACGACAAGGTCCTGGCGGTCCTGGAGCACCTGGCCGAGGGCTGCGGCGTGCGGCAGACCGCCCGGCTGGTGGGGGTCGACAAGGACACCGTCACGCGGCTGGCCCTGCTCGCCGGTCGGCACGCCAAGGGCGCCGACGACGAGCTCGTCGGCTCTTCCCCCCGAGACCCGCGAGGTCCAGCTCGATGAGAAGTGGGCCTTCGTGGGCAAGAAGCAGAAGAATTGCGACCCGGGCGACCCAGCCGACGACGACCGCGGCGACGCCTGGGACTTCGTGGCCTACGACCCGGAGCATCGGTTGGTCCTGGCGGTGGTCCCCGGGGCGAGGACGGTCGAGAATGCCGAGGCGATCGTCGCCGAGGCCAAGGGACGGCTGGGCGGCCGGGCCCCGGACCTGATCACCAGCGATGAGTTCGCGGCCTACCCGAAGGCGATCGAGGCCGCGTTCAGCGAGCCGGTGCCGGCCCCGCGGAAGCGGAAGCCGGGACGGCCTCGGCTCCCGCCGAGACGTCGCCTGGCGGCCGGCCTGAACTACGCGACGGTCCACAAGCATCGCGAGAACAACCGGGTGGTCGCGGTCGAACGGCGGCAAGTCTTCGGGACCCAGGACGGCCTGGACGAGGCGCTGGGGCGATCCGCGGTCAGCTCCCGAGTGAACACGTCGTTCCTGGAGCGTCAGAACGGGTCCGACCGGGGCCGCAACGCGCGGAAGTGCCGCAAGACCTACCGGTTCAGCAAGGACTGGGGGGTCCACGAGGCGATGACGTACCTGACGATGTACGGCGACAACTCCTGCTGGTGCGTGAGGACGCTGCGGATCAAGGACGCCAAGAGGCGTTGGCGGGTGCGAAGTCCGGCGATGGCCGCGAAGCTGACGGATCATGTGTGGACCTGGCGAGATTCGTGCTCGGCTTCATCGCGATGCCCTCGTCGAGCGAAGCCCGGACTCGAAGGTCACCCTGCCGGCGGCGAGGCGACCGAGGAGGCCGGGCGGGGTCGTGGCACCGGCCCCAAGTCGCTCCGTCATCGTCCTGTGGATTCGCGTTTTCGGCGACGGTGGCCCGGCCTCCGCTCGGCGGCCCAATCTCGCCATTTTACGTGCACTGTAGTACATTAACCAGGGCTCGGTCCTCAAGCTGCCGTGCGCCCGGGCCCGCCTCCCCGGGATCGCGAGGGTGATCGGGCCACGGCGTCGACCCTCGGCGGGGCATCGAAGGGCCCGAGGCCGCGACCGAACCGGTCCCGGGCGCTGTTCCCGCGGCGAGGCAGGAGGCCCTCCGGGGGCTTCCCGAGGCTTCGAGACCGGACGGCCGGTGTGGGCCGGGGATCGCTCCTGCGTGGAGCCGGGGCCGCCACACGCGATACTCGGAGGGATGGCCGATGCTGAGCCGACGATACGGCCGGGAGTGCCGCCGGGTGACCATGCACCGGCAGACCCGCGTGCCCCTCTCCGACGGGGCGAAGGTCCGCTTGCCGCCGGCGTGCGAGGACTGCCGGTCCCGCGACGAGCCGGCCCCGGCCCCCGAGGCGGCCCGGGGGCCGGCCGCTCCTGCCTCCTCGAGGGGAGGACCGTGAGCCTCGCCGGCCCGCCGATCGGGCCGCGTGGCCGGCCTCGGGCGTGGCCGCATCTCGGGCCGGCGGCGCCGGATCGGCCTCCTCGCCGACGGCCGCCGTCGTGCGGACGAGCGTCGACGGCCCGTGCGGGCGGGGCCCCGGGCCGCCGGACGCGGCGAGTCCCTCGCTCGCCCGACGCCGCCCGCCCCCCGGCCGGACGGGCCGTGGCGTGCCCTACGCGTCAACGGGTCCGGTGATAGCCGTTGCCGCGGCAGTGTCCGCAGGGCTTCCCGTCCTTGAGCGTGGTCCCGTCGCAGCCCAGGCACAGCTTCCACTGCATCGGCCCGGGCCGCTCGACGAACGACCGGATCGCGACGGCCTCGGGCGTGTCCCAGCCCGACTGCCCCTTCTTGACCAGGGCGGACAGGTCCTTGAGGGTCTGGGCCATGGTCGGCAGGGCACGGGCCCGCCGGTACAGCAGGGCGGCCATTTGATAATTCTCCCGGGCCTGGCCCCTGAGCTTCGGGAGCAGGGGCAGCTCGGCCAGGTATTGCTCGTCGGACTTCTCGTCGTCCCGGACCACCACGGGGGCGGCCGGAGGGGACGCCGCTCCGACCTCCTCGGGGGTCGGGCCCGACGGGTCGATCGAGGCCTCGGGCCGCGGCTCCCGCGACCCGGCCGCAAGCCCCGGGGCCCGGCGGGGCGGGGGCCTCAGCGCCGCCTCGGGGCGGCCGCCCGCCCCCTCGAGCTGCTGGCGGACCTGGTTCACCAGCGTGTGCCCGACCCCGAGGTGGCGGGCGATCCGCCGATTCGACCACCCCGCCCACTCCGGGTCGGCGAGCAGGGTCAGGACCGCCTTGCGGAGGTCGGCGGAGGTCCGCCGCCGGCCCGACCGGTCGTGGGCGGCGTTGGCCGCGAGGCCGAAGAGCAGGGCCTCCCGCCTTCCCCCCGGCCGGAGCGTCGCCGCGATCGATGGCCGGCCCAGCCTCCGGGCCGCGGCGACCCGGTGGAAGCCGTCGGCCAGCCAGGCCCGGCCGTCGGCGTCGAAGAAAGCGGCGACCGGGGGGAAGGCGTCGCCTTGCCGCATGGCCTCGGCGTAGTTCTCCACCAGCCCGTCGTCCACCTCGGCCCGGGCCGACATCCCCGGGTCGAGGACCAGCCTGCCGAGGGCCACCTCCCGGTCCTGACCCGGCCCGAAGTCCGGCGGGGCGTCGGGGTCCGCCGCCTCCACGCCCCCTCCCGGGACCGCCTCGCCCTCGAACACCGGACCTCCGTCTTTGGTCGCGACACCTCGTCGCATCGCCTGCTCTCCCGGTTCGGAGGACCCCCGAGGCCGGCCCGCCGTGGTGACGGTCCAGTACGCCGTGGTCGGGGCCCTCGCGACCGGACGCATGCTCGCCGATCGGGACGATGCGCGGCAGTGGACGGCCGGCGGATGGGGCGGCCGGGACGCCCCCCGAGGCCCCGCGGGGCGGAAGCCGCTTCCGGGGACCGGGGCCGCGACGGTCGGAGGTGGGCGGTCGGTCTCGGCGTGGGGGCCCCGGCCGTAGGGGCCAAGCCACGCCCCCCGGGCACGCCGGCGGGACGGCCGGCCGGCGGGCGAGGCCGGGGCCGGGGCCGACGAGACGGGCCGGGGCCGGGGCCGGGGCCGGGGGACGTCACCCCCCCGCCCGGCCGGGCGGGGCGGGTCGGAGGTCGTCCGCGGCCCGGGGGCCGTGCCGAGACGCGGCGGGGCCGGGATCGTCGAAGCCCCCCGCCTCGGGTCGACAGCGACGACCGAACCGGCCGCCGAGCGGCGAGGCCCGCCCGGGCGGGGTCGGTCCCGAGGCACGCCCGAGTGGGAGGTCGGGCGGCGGCGAGGCGGTGGGTCCCCAGGTCGGTGGCGAACGATCCGTCTGTCCCTGAGGATCGACTAACGCTCACCATGGAGGGGATCATCCTCCGAATCGGAGGGAATCTGTCCTCCCAATGAACGTTTCGGGGTCTCTTGGGAGGGCTTCTCGCGGCGACCCCTGAGGAGGCGGGCGGCCACCGCGGCGGCCACCGCCTGGCCGGCGGGCGTCAGCGACCAGGTCGTCTCCCCGCCCTCGCGGCGGAACTCCAGCAGGCCGCCCTCGCGGAGGCGGTCCCGGGCGTCGCGGAGGGTCTTGGGCCGGTGGCCGGCCGCCCCGGCGCGGTCCTGGACCTCCCGGCTCGGCAGGGGGCGGCGGGCCAGCACGCCGAGGATCCAGTCCCCCGCCGCCGCGGTCTTCGGCGGCCTGGGCGGCGCCCCCGCGCCAGGTACCTCTCCGGGTCGATCGTCACGCGGGCCTTGCCCATCGACAGGGCCTTGAGATTTCGGGGCGAGTGCTCCTCGAGCCATCGGGGCGGGCCCGCCGCGGCGGCCCGGGCCGCCATCGCCTCGAGCAGCGCCCGGGGCCGGCCGGGGCCGAGGCCGGGGGGCAGGCCGTCGAGCCAGTCGGCGACGTCGGCCTTCTCCGCCGGGGGAGGGAATGCCGGGTCGATGCCCGCCATGGCGTCGAGGTCGACGATGGTCACCGCGGCAGGCCGGGGGTTCGGTCGGCGGGCCTTGGCGACGACCGCCGCGGCCCACCGCCGCCCGGCCCTGTCGTGGTCGGGCACCACGACGACCCGCCTGCCGGCCAGGGGCTGCAGGGTGGTCCGGCCGACGGCGTCGGCCCCGAAGGCGGGCGTCGTCGCGACCAGGCCGATCGCCCGGAGTCGGTCGGCGCACTGCTCGCCCTCGCAGACCCAGACCTCGTCGGCGGCCAGGACCTCGGGCAGGCCGTAGAGCGGGAGGCGCGCCCCGTTGGGCTGCTCGAGGGCCCATCGGCCGTCGGGGCGGCGGACGGCGGTCCGGAACTGCTTGGGGCCACCGTCGCGGGGGCGGAACCGGAGCACGGCGAAGTGCGGCGTGCCGTCGCGGCGGCGGTAGGGGTACGTCGCGACGTGGTCCCAGGGGCGGGTCCGCAGGACGTAGGCGAGGGCGTCCTCCAGGGTCGCGTTCAGCCGCCTACCCCGCCCGTGCGGCCCCGGGCGCGTCGAAGGCCGGGCGGCGGCCCATCGCGGCAGAGGCAGGCCGATCGCCGCGGCGACGTCCTCTCGCGGGCAGCCGGCGCGGCAACGGCAGGTCACGCCGCGGTGGTCGTGGGTCACGGCGAGCGAGGGGCGACGGTCGGCGTGCGCCGGGCAGGTGCCCTCGTACTGGGGCCGGCCGCCGCGGCCCGGGGCCGCCGGCCGGAGCCTCCGGTCGCCGACCTCGTACGCCGATCGGGACCGCTCGAACGCCTCGCGGCCCGCCGCCTCGTCCGCCATGGGCGTGCGCCTCCTCGCCCCCCCTCGCGACGCGGGGACGACCCCATTCTTCGGGACCGCGGCCCCGGGACGGCAAGCCGGACGCGTAGCCTCTCTTCCTGCCGGACGGCGACCTCCGCGGGGGCGCCGAGGATCGGCGAGCCGACCGCCTCCGCCCTGCGTACCGGAGGGGCCGTGCCGGGATCGGGGTGGACGCGGCGTCCACGCCCGGGGAGGCTACACGTCATCGATCTCGGCGTCGCTCTCCAGTCGGTGGTACCCGGCCGGGGGCGTGGCGTCGTCCTCGTCGGGGCCCTCGCCGAGGGTGATGATGTAGCCGGCCGGGCCGGCCTCGGTGATGTCCTCGGCCCGGCTCATCTCGTCGTCAGGGCAGGAGCCGGGGGCGTTCGGGTCGTCAACGCTCATGTTCGGCCACCTCCGCCGGGTAGGCTCGTCCGGACTCTTCGGGGCCTCGGGAGTCGGCGGGAATACCTCTCCCCGGCCCTCCCGGATTCTACGCCACCCGATGGCCCCGCCCCCGGGCCCCCGACCCGAACTCGGGCCTCGACCGATGGGGGCGGAGCGAGCGGCCGTGGACGCCGCGTCCACGCGCGGCGGGGCGGCCGGGTCGTGGAGAACCCACGCCACCGGGCGTCAGGGTCCCTGTGGCCGCTTCGCGAGCCGATCGCCTGCCCCGAGGGCCGGCGACCGGCAAGAACCCTGAAATCGCTCCCGGGCCGCGCCCTCGCCGTGCCCCGACAACGCACGGGCCTTGGCGCATCGGCGGACCGACAAACGCCTGGCGTCGCCCGGTCGGCGGCGTTAGGATTCGGCGGGCGACGGGAATACGCTCTCGACGACGGGGCCTCCCGGCTCGTCGTGCGTCGGCGTCCCCGGCCCCTTGACCGAACCCCAGGTCCCGAGGCGATGCCGCCTCGGCGGGGACCGAGCGATGAGGTTCAACAGGCGCCCGCTCAATCAGTGCCGATGACCTGCCCCCGAATTCTGGTCCAGGGGTTATGAGAGTGCGGGGTTAGGGATCGTCACGGCCTCGGCCGGGGGGAGCGGAGCGACCCCCGGCTTGATCTGGGCCGCTGCGTACTCCGCCGGGGTCCGATTCCCCAGCGAGCGATGCGGCCTCCGGTGGTTGTAGTCCAGGCGATGATCTTCGAGGATCATCTTCGCCTCCTTCAGCGTCTCGAACGTCTCTCGGTCCAGCAGCTCGTCCCTCAGCCGGCTGTTGAACGTCTCGCTGTAGGCGTTCTCCCACGGGCTCCCCGGGGCGATGTACAAGGTCTTCGCCCCACGGCCGGCCAGCCAGCCCCTCGCCGCCTCGGCGATGAACTCCGGCCCGTTATCGCCGCGGATGAACTCCGGCTCGCCCCGGACCTCGAACAGGGACTCCAGGGTAGATACCACATCCTTCGCCGTCAGGTGCCGCTCGACCTCGATCGTCAGGCATTCCCTCGTGTACTCATCGACGATCGGCAGCATCTTCAGGCCCCTCCCGTCGGCGGTCTGGTCGTGGATGAAGTCGTAGCTCCAGACGTGGTCGGGTCGCTCGGATCGCCGACGGGTGCAGCCGTTCTCGCTCTGCCCCAGACGGCGACGTTTCCTCCGGATCTGCGGCACCTTGAGGCCTCCTCGACGCCAGAGCCGATGCACCCGCTTGAGGTTGACCGACCACCCCTGCCGCACGAGCAGGGCCTTGATCCGACGGTAACCGTAGCGGGGGTTCCCTCGGGCCAACTCCCTGATCCGCAACAACAACTCTCCCTCTGGTCCTCGTTCGGTCCCGATGTACCGCCGGGTCGATCGGGGCACGCCCAGGGCCCGACAAGCCCGACGCTCGGAGATCTTGAACGAGGCCATCGCACGGGCGACGGCTTCCCGCCTCCGGGTCGGGCTCGACGAGTTTCCCCGGGCGGCCTCCTTGAGGATCGCCTTGTCCAGGGCCAGGTCGGCCACCAGGGCCTTGAGCCGGGCGTTCTCCTTCTCCAGCTCCTTGAGGCGTTTCATCTCGTCGGATTTGATGCCGCCGAACTGGCTCCGCCAGCGGTAGTAGGTGTTCTCGGCGATGCCCAGGGCCTTGCAGATCTCGGGGACGGCGACTCCCTTGGCCAACTCGTCGTCGGCCTCGCGGAGCTTGCGGATGATCTGCTCGGGCGAGTGGCGGATGCGCTTCATGGTGAGTCCTCCTGCCCTGGCGGGCGAGAATGGCTCTCATACCAGATGGACCAACCCAGGGGGAGCAGGCCAGTGGCGACCGCCCCCCTGCCGGCGGCCCTCGCCGGGGCGACGGCCTCCGCCTCGCCGGGCACGTCCTCGCTCTCCGGGGGCGTGTTCACCGCCTCCGTCCCGATCCTCCCAGCCGGCGGGTCGTTCGCCGTGACGATCTCGGGGACGGCGATGGCCGGCGGGGCGATCGAGGGCACGCTCTCCGCGACCTCCGCCATCGCCGACCCGGACCCGACGAACGACTCGGCCACCGCGTCGGTCCTCGTCGAGCGGGCGGCGACCTCGACGACCCTGACGACGGCCCCCGACCCCTCCGCGATCGGCTCGACGGCCCGGCTCACGGCGGTCGTCTCCGGAGCGGTCGGGGGGCCGGCGCCGGGCGGCTCGGTGGCCTTCTCGGTCGATGGCGAACTGGCGGCGACGGTCCCGGTCACGGCGTCCCCCGGCGGCTCTTCGGCCTCGGCCGTGTTCTCGACGTTGGCGCTCGGCGTCGGTTCGCATCGCCTGACCGCCTCCTATTCGGGAGATGCCGACGATGACCCGAGCGACTCGTCGGCCCCGCTGACCGTCGAGCCGGCCGCTACGACGAACCGCCTCGCCGCGGATCCCTCGGCCCCGGCCTTCGGCTCGCCCGTGACGTTCACGGCGACGGTCTCGGGGCCGGTGGCGCCGTCGGGCGCGGTGACCTTCTCGATCGACGGCTCCGCGGCGGCGACGGTCCCGCTGGCGGCGTCCGGGGGAGGAGCCTCGTTCACGACCTCGGCCCTGGGCGTGGGGGCGCATCAAATCGTCGCGACCTACTGCGGCGACGCCGAACTCGTTGCGAGTGCCTCGGAGGCCGACGCCGTGGACGTGGGCCGGGCGGCGAGCGCCGCCGTCGCCGCGACGCCCGCCCCGGCCGGCTCGCCCGTGACGCTCTGGGCGACGGTCTCCGGCCCGGCGCCGCCGACGGGGTCCGTGGCGTTCTTCGACGGCACGACGGCCCTGGGGGCCGCGGCGCTCGGCCCCGACGGCCGGGCCCTGCTGGTCGTCCCGTCGCTGGCGCCGGGGGGCCACTCGCTGACGGCGGCCTACGGGGGCGACGCGGACCTGCAGCCGGCGGCCTCGGCCCCGGTGGCCCTGGACGTCGAGGAGCCCCTATCGCCGCCGGGCGAGTCGCAGAGGCCGGCGCCGTCCGGGGCGGCCCCGCGGGTCGTCCTGGTCCAGCGGTTTGGTGTCGCCGGCCGGCTGACGGCCGTGGAGCTGACTTTCAGCGGGCCGCTCGACCCGTCGCGGGCGGGGGAACTCGCCAATTACCGGATCGCCGGACCCCGCGGCCGGCCGATCCGGATCGCCTCGGCCGTCGTCTCGGCCGACGGCACGACGATCACCCTGACGCCGGTGCAGCGGGTCGTGGTGCGGCCGCTCCTCCGGCTGGAGGTGGTCGGGGCCCGGTCCTCGGGCCTGGCCTCGGCCTCGGCCTCGGCCTCGGGGGCCGCCCTCGACGGCCGGGGCGACGGCTCGCCCGGTTCGGACTACTCGACCACGATCACGGCGAGGGACCTGGTCCGGCCGCCGGCGGAGTCGTCGCGGGCTCGCCGTCACGTCGGTCCGGCTCGTCGCGCGGAGTCGAAGGCCCGGCCATCGGCCGCGGGCGTGAGCACGGGTCCTCTCGTCGGGGTCGATCCGAAGGGGCCCGGGCCGGCCCGAGGCTCGGCCCGATCAGGGTTCGAGTCGCCGGCCCTTGGGACCCGCTCAGCAGGCCCTCCCTCCGGCCGGTCCTTCGCCGAGGGGGCCGGGCCGGCGGGCCCGGATTCCGCGGGCGCCGGCCCCTTCGCCGGGGGGCGGGACTCATTGGCCTCGGCGGGCCCGGGCGTCTCTCCGCCCTCGGGGTGGGCCTCGGATCGCGGGCCCGCCGGGCCGAGTTTCCCGGCCGGCTCGTGGTGGGCCGCCGACCCGGTCGCCTCGCCCTCGCTCCCCTCGCCGGCGGCCGTCCCCCGGAACGCCTTCAGGCCGAGGCCCAGGGCCAGGAACAGCACAAGCAGGGCGGCCATCCCGCCGAAGAAGACCTTCATCGGGCCGGGGACCCCCTCCTCGCCCCTCCTCGATCCCAGGAGCATGACGAGCGGGGCGGCGAAGGCCACCGTCAGGGCCGAAGCCCCAACGAAGACGTGGCCGAAGCCGAACGACTCGCCCAGGATGTGGAACAGCTCCACCGAGTACACCGAGATCAGGAAGATCTCGATCCAGTGGAACGCCGACTGGACCTCGGCCACCGAGCGGATGTGCTCCTCGATCCTCTCGGTGTTCCGGGCCATCTCGGCGGCGCGGACCCGCTCGACGTCGACCGAGTTGGCGTCCCGGACCATCGCCACGACCTCGTCGAGGCGGAGCGCGTCGAAGAAGAGGCGCTGGAGCCGCCTCTCGGGCAAGACCAGGCCGGACTTCAGGCGGATCAGCCGCCTCATCAGGGCCTCGCCGCGGCGGACCCGGGCGTCCATCTGGTCGGCCCAGTCGTCCAGCCCGTGAGCGACCGGGGGCTCGTGGACCAGCGCCTCGGCGTCGCGGGCGATGGCCGTCCACTCCGCCAGGTCGGCGGCCATCGCCTCGGCGCGGGCCCGGGCCGGCTCCTTCATCGCGACGACGATCCCGCGGCGGCTCCAGACCCCCACGCCGTCGGCGTCGACGACCAGGTGGTGGTCGCGGAAGTCGCCCGGGGGCTCGGGCCCGTCGCGCCCCTCCAGCAGGGTCCAGAGCAGATGGCTGACCCGGAGCGCGACCTCCCCGCGGAGCGGGTCGGCGCCTCCGGCCAGGGCCACGTGGCCGAAGCGGTAGCAGCCCGGCGAGGGCGGGTCGGTCCGGGCGATCGCCTCCGCCAGGGCGTGGGCCCGTTCGCCCCGGTCCTCCACTCCGGTCGTCGCCGGGCGGTCGTGGATTGTCACGTCCGAGACCAGCGGGAGCTCCAGCTCGTCGCGGACGAGCTTGGCGATCGGGTCGTCCTCCAGCCCGGGGGACGTGCCGGGCGGTCCGATCAGGGACCCTCGGTTCGGGGTGGCGACGATCGTGCCGCCGTAGTTGCTGCCGTCGAACCAGGGGTCGACGAAGAACCCCTCGGAGCCGTCGGCCCGGCCCCCGAAGCCGGGCCTTGCCCGGCCCTCCAGGGGGGAGCCGGCCGGCGCCCGGACCTCCTCGGCCTGGAGCCGGGACCAGACGTTGTAGAGGTGACGGCCGCCGGCGCGCTCCGGGTCGAGCGCGAAGAAGTACTCCGTCGAGTTCACCGGCGAGCCGGCCCGGCGGCCCGAGTAGGCGATCGCCGTGAACAGGAAGCCCTCGCCCGACGCCGAGCCCTCGGCGTCGCCCCGGGCCCACTCCTTGAACAGGAGGCATTCCGGGTCGCGGAGGTACAGGCCGTCGACCTGGCGCCTCCTCTGGTACGGCGGCTGGAGGTGGACCGGCCGGATCGAGCCGCCCTTCTTCAGCAGCGACTGGTTCAGGACCGCCGTGTACCATTCGCCGAACGGGACCGTGGAGTCCAGGAGCGTCACGGTCGCCTTCCTCGCCCGGCGGAGGTCGCGGCGGTAGGCCTCCACCTCGTGGTCCAGGAGCCGGAGCTCGGGGGCGAACTCGGCGCTTCCCTCCAGGACCGAGTCGGCCAGGGGGTCCAGGGCCCCGGGGCCGGCGTCGGCCAGGAGGCGGGCGACCTCGTCGAAGAAGCCGCAGGCGCCGTCGGCCGCGCCGTAGCCCCCGCCCCGGCGGTGGACCGCCGCGTAGAGGACCGAGTGGAGCGAGCGGTTCCCGGGGCATTTCAGGCGGCGGCAGTTGTCCACGAACGCGGCGTAAGAGGCCAGGAGCACCGGCCATCGCCTCTCCGACGGCCAGCCGTCGGTCTTCGGGCCGAACCAGTCGACCTCGCCCGCGCCGCCCAGCCAACCCTCGGGCCGGAGGCCGAAGTCGGGCCAGCCGTCGGCCGGGACCGCGCCGTCCATGAGCCGGCGGGCGAGGTACATGGCGCAGAAGGCGTCGAAATCGGGGTCGCGGTGGGTCACGAACCAGAAGTCCCCCTCCGCCTTCTGCCCCAGGGCCGCGACCTTCTCGGCATTGTGCAGGACCGCCGCGGCGGCCGAGGGGAACTGGCCGGCCTGGCGGAAGAAGTGGTGGTCCAAAACCGGCCGATCGACGCCGTCATGGCCCCAGCAGGCGCCGCCGACGTCCACCGCCAGCTCGTTGTCGTGGAGCGTCGCCGGGTCGAAGGTGCCCTCGATCCGTGACCGTCCCCGGGCTTCGTGGAAGTATGTCCCGTATCCGACATAGCGATAGCGAGGTCTCATCGGCCGGTCTCCTCGATTCGGTCCGCCGCACCAACCGACCCATCCGGCCCGCCGGGGCCGGCGTCGCGGCCCCATTCCAGGACCTCGTCGAGCGAGGGCGGGCCGTCGCCCAGGGCCGCCCTCCGGACGCACTCGTCCAGGAACCGGGGGCGGAGCGGCCGGACCCTCCCCGGGAGCGATGTGGCCCCGCCCTCGGCGAGCTTCGAGAGCAGGCGGTCGAAGGCCGCCGACCAGGCGGCCCGGTCCTTCCTCCGGCCGTCGCCGGCCCGGGCGAGCTCCCCGTTCCGGGCGTGGAGGGCCAGGAGGAGCAGGTCGAGCGCGCCGAGCAGGGGGAAGCTCGTGTCGTCCTCGGGGCCTCGCGAGGCCAGGCGGTCGGCCAGGCCGTGGAGGACCAGCAGCGGGAAGTCCTCGCCGAACCCCTCGGGACCCGGGCCGAAGAGGCGGCCGAACGCCTCCTCGTCCGATCGGGGCAGAGGCCCCCTCTCCAGGGCCCCGGCGAGCTCCTCCGCCCGCCCGGAGCGGTCCTTCAGGTCCCGGGCGAGGTCGTGGTGGTGGAGGTGGCGGAGGATCAGCCGGCGGACCCTCACCCCGTCGCCCGGCCCGGCCCGGCCGCATGACGGGCAGGCCGCCTCGCCCTCGGGGCCGGTCTCGATCAGCGCCACCCGGCAGGCCGGGCAGTCGCGGCCGAAGAGGCGGGCGAGCGTCGGCTCGACCACCTGGAGGCCGTACGCTTCATGCCCCTGGAAGACGACCTTCAGCCCCCGGCCCGTCGGCTTCACCGCCCTCGTCCCGGGCTTGCCGACGTCGTGGAAAAGGGCCGCCCACTTCAGCACCGACGCCCCCGGCCCGGCCGTCGCGGCGGCGATTGCGGCCCCGACCTCCGCGTGATGGGGCCGGATCAGGTCGCGAAGGGCCGAGGCCCGGGCCTCCTGGGCCTCGCGGTTCGGAGGAGGGCCGCTGGCGACCGGCGGGAAGTCCAGGCCCGAGTCGGCCAGCGCTCGCGCCACGGGGCCGTCGAGCGACTCGGGGTTGAGCAGGCCGGCGAGGGGGGCGGCGAGGAGGGCCTCGGCGTAGGCCAGCGTGAGCAAGGAGTGATCGAGGACGTCCAGGTGGTGGACGGGGCTCTGGAGGACCCCGCGGGTCGCGGCCAGGGGGGCGAGGGCCCGGCGGCCGTCGCCGCGGTCGAGGGCGTAGCGGACGCGTCCCGCGGCGCCGGGGGCGTCGAGCCATCGGGGCGAGAGGAGCCGGCGGTGGTCCATCGGCTCGGCCCGGCGGTCGTAAGGGGCCCGGCCGAGGATGCGGTCCAGGGCGGCCTCCAGGACCCACGCCAGGCCGAGCAGGAGCCGGTAGTTCATCGGGGGGGCCGCCCCGGGTCGGCCGGCGAACGGCAGGAGCCCGAGGACCGACAGGTACAGCACCGCGAGGTAGTCGCGACGGTCGGGCGAGCCGACCAGGCCGTGGGGGGCGGCCAGGGCCCGGAGGTGGGCGATCGAGTGGGCGAGCTTCATGAGGTCGTCGGGGTCGGCGCCGAGCCCCTCGGCCAGGGGGCGGACGCCCTCCAGCCCGCCCTCGACCCCGAGCGCATGGTCGAGCAGGATCGCCTCGAACGCCTCGGCCGCGCCCTCGACGTCCTCGCCGCCGGTTCGGAGCGGGAGGCACCAGAGCCGGAGGTTCGCCTCCAGGTGGGCGAAGTCGGCCAGGGCCGGGCCGGGCCCGGTGTGCTCGAAGTCGATCAGCCAGAAGTCGTCCCCCGAGCCCAGGGCGTTCCTCGGGTTGAGGTCGCCGTGGATCAGGGAGAACTTCGCGGGGACCTCGCCGAGCCGGTGCAGGAGGCCGTCCCCGCGGCCGAGGAGGTGGTCCTTCAGGTGCTCGCCCCGGACGAACGCCGTGTCCCACATCAGCCCGGCCGAGAACTCCCGCCGCCCCCGGAGGCCGCCCTCGCCCCGAGGCCGTGCGAGGTCGTACTTGCCGAACAGGAGCCACGGGGGCCGGTCCCCCGGGACCTCGGGCCCGGGCGGGGCGAAGGCGCGTTGCCACCGTTTCAGGGGGAGCGTCCGGCCCGGGGAGTGCCAGGGGGCGAGGTTCGCGAACACCCGGCCAATCATCCGTCCGCAGGTCTCCGGCTCCGAGGCCCCGCGGATCCGGTGCTCCAACGACTCGGCCCGGACCAGGTCGCCGCCGAGGAACGAGCTGATCACGGTCGCCTCGCCGACCCCCGCCGGCCCCTCGCCGACCGGCCGGACCTCCAGGACCTCCTCCGGGCGGGCGAGGAAGGGATGGAGCCGGTCTTCCAGATAAAGCCGGGACCGCTCCCACTCGCGAAGGACGTCCCGCGCCCGCCCCGTCTTGACCAGGAGGCAAGACCCCCAGGCCCCCCCGAGGACGTCCCCGTCCTCCTCGACCCGGGCCCGCAACCTCGGGCGGACGACCAGCACCTCGGACCCGGAATACCCCCCACCGAACCGCTTCAGCGCCACGACCTCCTCATAACGCCGCCACGCCCGCCAGAGCAAGGCCGCCCGGGCCTGGGGACGAAGCCCGACCCCGGACCGACCGCCACCCATCAAGGCCGAGCCGATCCGGCACCGGGTCCGCCGCACCACGACCCGGAGAGGCACACACTCCCCCCCATCCCGATCCCGAACCCCGACGACGGCCTCATCGTCCTCCCCATCCCCCTCGGGAAACTCCACGACCAGCCGGACCCCATCCCCCTCCCTCCCCAGCGAGACGACCCGGCAAGGCCCGGCCTCCACTTCGGCCGTCAGGCGAAGGGGCGAACCCGGTGGAAGGACCAGAGGGAGGGCCAGCGCGAGCCGAGGGCCGTCCGAGTCCCGCGCCAGGGCGAACCGGGCGGTCGCCCTCGCCCCCCCACCGGGATCATCGCTCGCGGCCAGCCCATCGATCATCGCCCCGCCCTCCGAATCCGCCGTGATCGGTCGCACACCCCGCCGGGGATCGATCGCTCATTCCTTCCGCCTCTGGATGTAGGCCTTGAGCTGGATGAGGTACGGATGTGTCGGGATCAGCGCGAGCAGACGAGACACGATCGTCTCCGCCTCGGCAAACCGCCCCAACGAGCACAAACTCCCCGCATAGCCCGCCGCGATCTCAAAGTTCTCGGGGTTGGCGGCGTAGAGGGCCTCGCGGATGGCGGCGGCGCGGCGGTAGGCGGCCTCGGCCTCCGGCGCCCGGCCGGCGGTGCGCAGGAGGATTCCGAGGTTGTTGAGGGTCCCGGCCACGCCGCCGCCCAGGGCGACGTTCTCGGGGTTGGCGGCGTAGAGGGCCTCGCGGATGGCGGCGGCGCGGCGGTAGGCGGCCTCGGCCTCCGGCGCCCGGCCGGCGGCGCGCAGGAGGTTGCCCAGGTTGTTGAGGGTCGAGCCCACGCCGCCGCCCAGGGCGACGTTCTCGGGGTTGGCGGCGTAGAGCGCCTCGTAGAGGTCGGCGGCGCGGCGGTAGGCGGCCTCGGCCTCCGGCGCCCGGCCGGCGGCGCGCAGGAGGTTGCCCAGGTTGTTGAGGGTCATGCCCACGCCGTCGCCCAGGTCGACGTTCTCGGGGTTGGCGGCGTAGAGGGCCTCGTACACCAGGGCGGCGCGGCGGTAGGCGGCCTCGGCCTCCGGCGCCCGGCCGGCGGCGCGTAGGAGGATTCCGAGGTTGTTGAGGGTCCCGGCCACGCCGCCCAGGGCGACGTTCTCGGGGTTGGCGGCGTAGAGGGCCTCGCGGATGGCGGCGGCGCGGCGGTAGGCGGCCTCGGCCTCCGGCGCCCGGCCGGCGGCGCGCAGGAGGTTGCCCAGGTTGTTGAGGGTCATGCCCACGCCGTCGCCCAGGGCGACGTTCTCGGGGTTGGCGGCGTAGAGGGCCTCGCGGATGGCGGCGGCGCGGCGGTAGGCGGCCTCGGCCTCCGGCGCCCGGCCGGCGGCGCGCAGGAGGATTCCGAGGTTGTTGAGGGTCCCGGCCACGCCGCCGCCCAGGGCGACGTTCTCGGGGTTGGCGGCGTAGAGCGCCTCGTAGAGGTCGGCGGCGCGGCGGTAGGCGGCCTCGGCCTCCGGCGCCCGGCCGGCGGCGCTCAGGAGGACCCCGAGGTTGCTGAGGGTCGAGCCCAAGCCGCCGCCCAGGTCGACGTTCTCGGGGTTGGCGGCGTAGAGGGCCTCGCGGATCGCGGCAGTAGCCTGGTAATAGGCCGTCGCGGCCAGGGCGAATGGGGTCTGATGGAGCTGGTACGCGGCCCCAAAGAGCGTGTCGGCGAATGCGGCCTCACCCGTGGCCGAGAGGGAGGCCGCGGCGGTCTCGGCGGTGGGGCTGCCCCGGCCCGGGATGTAGTCGGATCGGGCGATCTCGATGAGGAGGGTCGCGAGGCGGTCGGTCAGCCAGGAGGGGGCGTCTTTCCAGATCGCGACGATCGAGGCGTAGTCCCCCCGGGCGGCCAGGTCGCGCCCGAGGAAGAGGAAGGCGTCGGCGTATTCGGGGAAGACGGCTTCGTGGGCCGCCCGGCGACTCCAGGCGGCGACGTCGGCCTTGCGGTCGGGGTCGAGGTGGCGGTAGAGGAGGTATCCGGCCACGGCCTGGTAGAGGAATCGGTAGCCGCCCCCCTCTTCGCGGACTCTCTTGCGGACCCAGCCCTCGTTGGCGAGGGCCTCGACCGGGTTGGACGTCGCCCGGGCGACCGCCGCCGAGTGCCCCTCCTCCCAGGCGCGGCGGATCGCGTTCACGTCGTCGTCGTCGAGGTCGGCGCCGGGGCGGCCGAGGTCGTCCAGGAGGTGGTCGAGCACCGGGGCGAGCGCCGGGCCGAGTCCGGGCCTCTCGGCCATCGCGCGGTCGACGTAGCGGCGGAACAGCGAGGGGACCGTCGTCACCCGCTCGGCCGGTCGGCCGTCGAACGCCTCCATGAAGAGGTTGAGGTGCAGCGGGCTGGCCAGGAGCCTCCGCGTCGGCCCCGGCAGGTCGTCCCAGGGCGTGGGGCAGAAGGGAACCCGTTCGCGGGACGGGGCCGCGTCGGGGCTCTGGTAGAGGCCGTAGACTCGCCGGGCCTGGGCCTCGCCCAGCGGCTCCAGGGAGACGACCGGCGGGCCCGGCATGCCGCCCCGGCCGTCGGACTCGGGGACGAACAGGTGCGGACGCGCCTCCTCCAGGGGGCTGGGCTCGTTCGGCCCGAGCTTGCCCGACCAGGTCCCCAGCCACTCCTGGCGGGTCGAGAGCAGGACCTTGCACCAGGGGAACCGAGCGGCCTCCCGGACGAGGTCCAGGGCCTCGCGGAGGGCCAGCTCGGGCGCGCCCGTCTCGTTCAGGGCGTCGATCACCAGGACCATCCGCCGGCCCTCGACCCGGTCCTCTCTCCAGAGCCGATGGAGGTGGTCGAACAGCTCGCGGAACGATCCGAACCCGCCGGCCTTGCGGCGCTTCCCGGTGGCCCCCTCGACGGCCACGCCGAGCTTCTCGGCCACGTCGCGGAACAGGGAAACCCCCTCCTCCCGGGGCGCCAGGCCGTTGCCCCGGAGGAACAGCACGAGGTTCGGGTTCTCGCGGGGAGCCTCCTCGGCGGGCCGAGCCAAGAGGGCCGCGACCCGGTGCGCCAGGAGGGCCGTCTTGCCCGCGCCCGCCGGGCCGACGAGCAGCAATCCGCCGGTGAACCGCGCCTTCGCCGAGTCCGCCGGCCACCGCGACGGCTCGGGCACGCGGAGGAAGGCGTCCAGGTGGCGCTCGACGTCCTCGAACGGGACGTAGCACTCGGGGAAGTACTTCCGGCCCAGGAGGTCGTCGAGCGTCTGCCGGGAGTAGTCGGCCGCGCTGTCGGCGATCGTCCAGGGCGCCGTCTGGGCCTTCTCCAACGCGTAGTCGATCCGCCGGGCGGCCAGGAGCTCGCGCATCCGGTCGCACGAGTTCGGCCCCGGCTCGGACAGCCGATGGTGGACGCCCAGGTAGTACAGATAACTGTTCTCCACGACCCGCTTCCCCTCGACGCGGATGCCGTAATGGCCGTCGTAGAGGTAGAGCGGCTCGCGGCCGGCACCCCGGAGCGGGTTGGCCAGGGGGAACAGGGGGACGGCCCGGCCGTCGGGCGCCACCAGGGCGGCCTCCGACTCGGCGAAGGCCTCGGCCAGGGGCCCGGAGAGATCCTCCTCCGAGGCCGGGGGTGGCTCGACCCCCTTCAGAGTCCGAACCAGCCCCCGCCCGGGAACGGACGCATCCGGGGCTTCGAGGCGGACCTTCAGGCGGTAGTCGCCGAGGAAGTCGAACGCCTCCAAAACCCGATGGAGGACGGGCAGGTAGATTTCGAGGTGATGGGCGGCCTCGGCCTCGTCGGGGACGCCGCCGTGGGCCGTCCCGTTCCGAAGCGCGAGGATCGCCCGGAGCGGGGCCAGTCGCGTGCCGCCGTCGCCCCTGAGGCCGAACGGCCGTTCCTCGGTGGTTTTCAGGGCGTCGAGGGCGGCGCAGAGCCCGGGGAAGATCGGCGCGATGCCGACCGCCGGGAGGTGGGTTCGGAGGGTCTCGACCAGGGCGATCCAGTCGGAGAAGAACGGCGAGCGGATCGAGGCGACCGCCCGGTTCAGGGCCTTCACCCCCTTCTCGGCCGCCTCGTCGATCGGCCCGAGGAGGTACTGGCCGACCAGCGGCAGGCCGACGATCCGCAGGAGCTGGTACTCGGTGAAGCAGAGCGCCCATCGCCGCAAGGAGGCGTCGCCGGGGCCGAAGACCAGCGAATACGGATGGGCGATCGGATAGGGGAAGTCGTCGAGGACGCGGCGACGGGGGGAATGCATGGCCGAGGCTCCGGGGTCCGGCGTCTCGCCGGGGCCCGGTTCGGGCCCCGCGGGGTCGTCTCTCCGTCCGGTCGAGGCCCCCTCCGGGCCGCCGCTCCTGCGCGGCCCCTCGACTGTAAGGGGCGTCCGACGGGTTTTCCAGGATCAAATCCTCAAGCGATCGCGCAAAGGAGGTCCCGAGGGACTCGTCCCGAGCCGGGACGACCTGGTCAGGGCGATCCGTCCGTTGGTCCAGGTCATGGCGGAAGCTCCGTTCTCGGGCCTCGGCGCGATGTCATTCCCTCGTTCCCACTGGTCCTTACGCCCGGGACGCGAGAAGATCGGGCCCGACCGACCTCGGGACTCGTCGGACGCAACCCGGTTGCAACGCCGTCAAGTCGGGGCGGCGGGCCCTTGATGCGGGAGGGACTCATGGCACGCGACGCCCGGGGGCCCTCCCTGGAGCTGCTCCAGACCCTGGTCCTCTTCGCCGAGCACGGGGCCGGGGCGCGGGTCGCCGCGGCCCTGGGCCTAGACGAGGCGGTGGTCAGCCGCCGCCTGGGCCAGCTCCGCGAGGACTTCGGGCTGATCGAGAGGCGGGGCCGGACCCCCGAGGTCTCGGCGAAGGGACGGGAGGCCCTGCCGGCGATCCGGGCGCTGCTGCGGCAGCACGACGGGCTCTGCGACTGGCTGGCCGACCGCCGCCCTGGCCCCCGAGAGCTGGCGCTGGCCCTCGGCGGGTTCGCCGCCCGCCATTACCTGCCGCGGGCCCTGGCGATCCTCGGCGGCCCGACGGGCGAGGCACACGTCCGGGCGCAGATTCGGAGGGGCCGGGAGCGGGTCTCGGGGGTCGCCGGGGGCGTCTATGACCTGGCGATCGTCTCCCACTCCGAGCCCCAGGTCCGCTCGATCGCGAGGGGCCTCCCAGGCGGGGCCGAGTTGCGGGTCTCGCCCCTGGCCGAGCTGCGGCTGGCCGTCGCCGCCCGGCCGGGGACGGCCGCCGCCGAGCCGTTGGGGCGGTCCCTGGCCGGCCAGCCCCTGCCCCTGGCCGCCCTGGCCGGGATGTCCCTGATCGGGCTCGACCGGCAGTCCGGCGTCCGTCTCCAGGTCGAGGGGAGGCTCCGGGGCCTCGGCACGCCCCCCCGATTCCGGGTCGAGGCTGGTGGCTGGGACGCGGCCCGCGAGTGCGCCCGCCAGGGCCTCGGCGCCGCGATCCTCCCCCTGGCCCTCCTCCGCCGCGAGGACGCCGAGGACCTGGTGGTCCGCCTACTGGAACCCTCGGCCGCGATCCTCCACAGCCTCGTCGAGCGCGACGACCCGGCCGAACCGGCGCTCGACGCCCTCGAGCAGGCCCTGCTCCGGTCGGCCGAGGGTCTGGCCGAGGAGGTCGAGCGGACCTGGCGGGGCCGCCTGCTGTGATCGGTGCGTATCGGGTCAGTCGGGCCGGGGGCCGAGAGAGTCGAGCGCCTCCAGGAGCCGGGGCGGCTTCAGGCAGGTGCAGGAGGCGCAAGGCGTCTTTCCCGCCACGCCGAGCCGGCCGACCTCGGCGAGGGGGCCGGGCCCGGCCTTGAAGACCGTCCCCTTGCCGGGTCCGCCCCCGGCCAGCCAGCGGACGAAGTGGCAGCGGAGCGGCTCGACCTCGACCCAGCCGCCGGCCTCGACCTCCCGGCGGCTCCAGGCCGACGACCCGCGGTCCTCGTACGGCTTCCACCAGACCTCCAGCCGCCCCTCCAGCACCCCGTAGATCTCGACGATCGGGGCGCCGTGGACGTGGACGTCCTGCGGGTCCTTCGCGGTGAAGAAGCTCCAGGTGAAGCCCAGCCCCTGCCTCTGGTGGCGGAGGTACGGGTCGGCCACCCGGAGGTTGAACGCCCGGGGGCCGGCCTCCAGGATCGCGTCGAGCGTGGCCCGGTCGAGGATCGACACGCCCGAGCGGTTCCGCGACCGCCACCGCCGGGCCAGGGCGTCCATCGACGGCCCCGAGACGTCGCCCCCCAGCCACCTCCTCGAGGCGCCGACGCGTCGCTCCTCCTCCGGGCGGGACCGGTATCGGGCCTCCAGATCCGCCTCTCGGGCCCGGAGCCCCTCGAAGACCAGCCGGGCCGTCGGCGACAGGTCGGGCCGGGCCAGGGCGTCCCCGGCGGTCCGCCACTCGCCGCCGAGCCTCTGGGCGATCGGGCCGAGGTCGTCGGGATGGACCCAGGCGACGATCGGGTAGATCGTGTACCGGGTTGGCTCGCCCAGGGCCGGCGAGACGAGCTCGACGGACTCGGCCGGCAGCTCCTCCTCGATCGCGTAGCGGCCGTCGTCCAGGCCGAGGTCCCCCTGCATCAGGTCGTCGACGAACGCCTCGACCGAGCGGCCGTCGAGCGAGGGGGCGGCCTCGTCCCGGACCGTCTTCTTCGCAGGAAGGCCGAGGAGCGGGGCCTCCCCCGACCCGACGTGCCACCGGGGGTGGGGGTGGATGAGAAAAAGGGTCTCTCCGGGCCCACCGCCTCCTTGAGGGATGAGCATGTGGACGACGTGAACGCTCCGCCCTGTCATGGCAACCCCCGGCCCTCGCCCGGTGCATTTCCTATGGATAAAGTGGCGGTTCACGGCCAGCGAGTCAAGGACGGCGAAGGCCACGTCCGGCGCGTGGCCCGGCCCCGATTGTCGCCGGCATCCGGTGCCTCCTCGCCGATGCCTCAATATCCGGTTTTCCTGAAGCCATGAGAATTAAGTTGGCACCCCCGGGCTCGCGGTGGGACAATCCGTCCGAGCAGAGACCGGGGATCAGAGATTCGGGAACGGGGCCGAGGAGGCAGATATGGTCTCGCAGATCATCCGATGGAATTGCCCGGGTGCCGGAGGGGGCCTGATCCTGGGCCGTCTCCCGTTCGGGCCCTCGGCCATGGGTGAGGTCCCGGGCAGGGTCAGGCGACCGCTTCTGCGAGCGGGATCCGGGGGTGGCCGGGGGCCAGGGACCCCGATCGAACGGGATTTTCCTTGAAAACGCACCAGGGGCCCTTGAGACCGCTCGGCCCGTCACGCCTATGACGTCGTGCGCAGGGCCCGTCACGATGACGTCCTCAATCCTGAGCGTGCGATCCCTCACGCGGCTGTCCGGGCTCCGAAGACGCCGCCGAGGGCGGGCCTGAGGCCGGTGCTCGATCCGGTCACGCGGCCTGGGAGGCCGGACTTCGCGCGTGCCGGTCCGCGGAACCCTCGATCGGAGGCCGGGCGTGCCGACGACCGAGCCCGCGACGCTGGACGATCGGATCAATTTCCTCGTCGAGGCCGTCGATCCCGAGATCCGCCTCGGCCTCCAGCAGCAGCTCAGGACCCTCCGCGGCGCCGACAATCCCCTCGGCGTGGTGCTGGGCATGTCCCGGCTGGCAATCCAACTATTTCGGCTCATCTATCGAGATGCCGGCAAGAAATGGCCGGACGGCGACAACCTCTATTCCGTCATCGTCCGGGCCGCGAAGGGGGATGCGGCCGAAAAGATCCCCGGATACCAGATCCTGCCCGAGGCGCTCGACTCGCCCCTTCACACGCTCCGCGTGATGTCGAACAAGGTTGATCACGCGGCCGAGCGGTTCCGCATCGGCGTGGACGAGGCCGAGATGGTCCTCAACGCCCTCCTCTCGGTCCTCCGCTGGTACTACTGCGATTCGTCGCTCGCCTCGCCCCCCCTGCCGGCGATCTATTCGTTCGGGCCTCCGACCCCGGCGGGTCCGCCTCGGGTGCCCCGGTCGGGGGCGGATGGGGCGCCCTCGAACCTCCCCTATTTCGACGACGCGTTCGTCGGGCGTCTCCATGAGTTGGAGCAAATTCGCTTCCTCCTGGTCGACGAGGCGAAGGGGGTCGTGACGATCACCGGGACCGGGGGGATCGGCAAGACGAGGTTCGCGTGCGAGGCGGCGAGGGCCCTTCTGCCCTACTTTCCCGGGGGAGCCTTCCTGGTCGAGCTGAAGGAGAGGCTGACGATCGACGACCTCTGCGTCGCCATCGGGGACGCCTTCGGGTTGAGGCTCGACCAGCAGGACCGGCCGATAGACGTGATCGGCAGCTTCCTGAGGTCGCTCGCCCGGCCGACCCTCCTCGTCCTCGACAACTTCGAGCACATGGCCATCCACGCGGATCGGACCGTGAGGGCCTGGAGGTCGACGGCCCGGGCCGTACAGATGCTCGTGACCAGCCGAGTCTCGCTGGGGACCTCGGGGGAGCACCTCTTCCCGCTGCCGAGCCTCGACGTCCCTCCCCCCGTGATCCTGGGGACGGGGGAGGCGTTGGCCCCGGGAGCGGGGCCGGTCCAGGAGCCGCCGGGGCTCGGGAGCGAGGACATCAGGGCCATCGGCCACAACGAGGCGGTCCGGCTCTTCTGCCAGGCCGCGTCCTCGCGGGGGCGGCGGTTCGAGCTCGATGCGGCGACGGCCATCCCCGTGGTCCAGATCTGCCAACTCCTCCAGGGCCAGCCCCTCCCGATTATCCTCGTGGCCAAGCGCGCCCGCTTCCGTCCCGTCCTGGACCTGTACCTGGAGGCGAGCGAGAGCCCGCTCGAGGCCGCGTTTGCCGACGGCCAGACCCTGCGTGCGACCATCGCATGGAGCTACGACCTCCTGTCCGAGGGCGAGCGCGACGTCTTCCGGCAGGTCTGCGTCTTCCGCGACGGGTTCACCTCCGATGCCGTCGACGAGGTCGTCGCCCCCTCGGACGGTTCGGGGCGCAGCGCCGAGGAATTCGTCGAAAGATTGTGCGACTACAGCCTCGTCGAGTGCGTCCCCCGGCCCGACGGCCGGACCCGATTCACCCTGTTCCAGACGGTCCTGGACTTCGGGAGGAACCTCTGGCCCGAGGGCCCGGATCGCCCGCCCCCGGGGGTCGCTCTGCGCTGGGCGGAATACTGCGCGAGGTCTGCCGAGCTCTGGGCCGGTCGCATTCCGACCGAGGAGTGCGGGCCGGCCCTCGACCGGCTGGTCGAGGAGCGAGAGAACCTCCTGGCCGCCCATCGCTGGGCCCTGGCCTCGGGCGAAGCGCACCTCGCTTCCCGCATCATCCTCGCCTTCGCCCCGGCCCTCAAGTACCGAGGGCCCTGGACGATCCGCGTCGAGAGGCTCCTGGAGACGCTGGACGTCACCCCCCTCGACGACGGCCGCCTCGGGGTCCTCCTGCGGATCGAGGCTCTCGGACGCCCTCTGGGGCATCGGCGACTACCCGGCCGCGCTGGAGGCCGCCCAGGCGGCCCTGGCCGCGGCCCGGGTCCTCCCCGCCACGGATCTCCCCCTCCTCGCCCGCTCGCTGGACGAGGCGGCGAAGCGGGCCGCGGACAACGGAAAGACGGCCCTCGCCGTCCGACTGCACGAGGAGGGCCGGGACCTCGGGATCCGGGAACGGGACGAATTCATCATCGCCCTCCACGAGACCGGCCTCGGTTCCATCTTCGACCGCGCCGGAAGGTTCGATGAGGCGCGATCCTCCGTCCGTTCCGCCGTCGGCCGCCTCGAGCGTTCGGCCGACCCGATGACGCTGGCCTGGGCCGTTAACCGGCTGGGGCTGGTGCTCTGGCACGAGGGCAAGAGCGAGGAGGCCCTCGGGCACTTCGTGAGGGTCGAGCGTCTGTTCCGACAGGTCGATTACCCCCGTTGGTACGCAGGGGCGATGACCAACCAGGGCCTCGCCTTGAATGACCTGGAGCGATTCGAGGAGGCCGAGGTTTGCTTCCGGGCCGCGGGTGCCATCCACACCGGTCAGGGGAACCGCTCCTGGTGGGCCGTCAACCAGGCCGGCCTGGGCGCGAACTATCTTCTCAGGGGCCGCCCGGCAATGGCGATCCAGGTGCTCTCGGGCGCGATGCTCGCGGCCCAGGAGACGCATTATCTCGAGAATCTGGCCCTGATCCACGGGCTCCTCGGTCGGGCCTATTCCCAGCGGGGCGAATACCCCGAGTCGAGGGCCCATCTCGTCCGGGCGGTCGTCATCGAGCACGGCATCGGGACCCGCGACCGGCGCTGATTTCGGGAATCTCGTCCGGCTGGCCTGGGTGCTGACCGCGTTGGGTAGGCCCCTGAAGGCCCGGTCCCTGCTCCGGGTCGGCGGCGAACTCTCGAGGAGGCTCGGGCTCTCCGCAACGCATCCCCTCGGGCCGGTCCGGGACGACCTGAAGATCGCCCGGGAACTCCAGGGGCCCCCGACCTGAATCGACCGGAAACGCATTTCTCGCCCGTCCACCCCATCCGCCATCCGGGCCGTCGATTCGCCGGGCCGACAAGGCGAACGAGGAGGCCGACCTCGGGCGATTCGACATGCAAGGGCCAACATTACTGATTAGAATCCACGGGTCGTCATCGGACCAGGCCGCGCCGCCGCGACCTCGGGTACGGGCGGGTTGCCGCCGACGCAACCGGCATGCTCGGGCCGCAACCCGGGAGGGCCCGGGGCGAACGGCCGGGGCCTGGGCGACGTCCTGGCGGGTGAGGGGCCTCCGTTCCGGCGGCCCTCGATCGATCGAGGGGAGGGGCATCATGGGGGCTTCCGACTCGTTCTTCCCGGCCCGGGCCGATCGCGACGTCCGGGACGAGGTGATCCGCGAATACCCGTTCCCCCTGGCCGTGACCTATGCCCGGCTCCAGGACGAGCTGGAACTCCAGGAGCCGGTCGCCGCGGCCTGGCAGATGCGGGACGCGATGGAGTCTTTCCTGAAGTTCTCCGCGAGCCTGGCCGTCGCCGACGCCCTGGCCTCCGGCCCCGACCCGAAGCTCGCCGGGGAGCTCGCGGGCCGGCTCCTGAAGTGGGGCGGCCTCGTCCTGGGGGACTGGCACGAGCTGGTCCGATTGCCCCTGAAACCCCTGGAGGAGGCCGCCCGCGCCGGCCGGCTCGACTGCTCGGGCCGTCGCCTGCCCGAGCTGTATCTCCTGTTCTTCAGCCCGAAGAACGGGCGGCCCTCGCCCCTGCATCGGCTGATCCAGGGCGACGGATCGGCCTTCATCGCCTGGAGGAACAGGGAGTTCGGCCACGGCCTGTTCCGCCGGGATCGCGCCTGGTACGCGAAGGAGACCCTCGGCTGGATCGATCGCCTCCACGCGCTCTACGACGGCCTGAAGCCGGTCCTGGCGGGGTGGTCGCTCGTGGGCCAGACCCCGGGCGGGGAGCGGGTCGAGTGGCAGGGGACGGACCGGCCGCCCCATGCCCCACCCCACGAGCACGAGCCCTGGGGCGAGCCCCTGCCGATGCTCCTGGTCCACGAGGACGGCCGCGAATTGCCGCTCGGCCCGCTCCTGTCGGTCCAGCACTGCACGCTCTGCGGCCATCCCGCCGCGTTCTACTTCGACAAGAGTGAGCGGAAAAAATATGGCCACAGCACCCATTTCCTGGAGTACTTCGGCGGCCACCCGCACATCCATGCCAACTGGAACCAGACCCTCCGCCTCGCCGGTTTCCTCCCGCCCGAGTTCGAGTTCACTCGCGAGGCCCACGACCCCGACGAGCTGGCCGAGGGCATCCGCCTGGCGTTCCGCGACTTCGACGCCGAGTACTTCCCCCGGCCTACCTCCTCGAACGGGTCTGGGCGCTCGCCGAGGACCGTGCCCGGGGCTACGTCCACCTCGTCGGCCCCGAGGGGATGGGCAAGACGTTCGTCATCCGCGGCCTGGAGCGGGAGTCGAAGGCGAAGTCCATCCCGGTCCTGGCGTACCACGTCCTCCCGGGCGCGGCGGCCCTTTATCAGACGTTCCTGGTCGAGCTGAACGAGAGGGCCCGCGACGCCCTGAAGCTCCGCACGATCGATCCCCAGATCAAGGGGGAGACGACCCCCGAGGGGATGCGGGAGGAGTTCGTGGCGTACCTCACGACCCTCATGGAGGCGAACCGGCTCGACCGCCTGATCGTCGCGATCGACGCCCTCGACGAGCTCCCGGACCCGCCCGCGAAGACGCCTTCGATCACCGACTTCCTGCCGCCCGCGGCGGAGCTTCCCCGGGGCTGCACGATCGTCCTGACGGGCCGCCCCGCGCTGCGTCCCCGCGCGGCCTCCGACCTCGACCGCGTCCGAACCGCGTCGGGAGTCGAATCGTTCACGACGATCCCCCTCGACCCCGCCGCCCCGGCCAACCGCGACCTCCTCCGGGCCTACCTGCTGCGAAAGGAGCACCTGCCGGCCGGTCTCTCCACGCCCGAGCAGGCCGACGCGGTGATCGAACGGGCCGGCGGGGTGTTCCTCTACGCCTTCCACCTGAGCCGCGCGCTCCGCTCCGGGGCCTACGCGGACATCGCCGCCCTGCCCGACGGGGATCGGTTCTACGCCGACTACCTCGGCCGGCTCCGCGAGACGGCCGGCGACCGCCTGTTCGAGGAGGTCTACCTCCCCGCCCTGATCCTCCTGTCGGCCGCGTTCGCCCCGGTCACGCTCGGCCAGCTCGTGCGCTGGGGCATCCCGAAGGACCGGCTCCCGTTCGCCCTGATCGACCTCCACGACTTCCTCCGGGTCCACCGGGTCCGCGGCTGGCACGACTCGCTCGCCCCCGAGGGCCCCGAGCCCGAGCGCCGCTACGAGATCGCCCACGACGCCTTCCTCCGGTTCGTCCGCTCCGACCCCACGCTCTCCGCCCTCCTGCGAGATGCCCACGCGAAGATCGGCGCCGCGGCCCGCCCGAAGGACGGTTGGCCGAGCATCAGCCCGTTCGAGGACGAGGAGATTTACAACCTGATCCACGTCCTGCCGCACCTCCGCGAATCGGGCCGAACGGACCTGCTCCGCGCCGTGACGGCGGACGAGTCCTACGCGGAAACTTGCTGGGCGATCGGGAATCTCGCGCAGGACAGTGCGAGATTCCACATCGCCGAGAAGCTCCACGACCGATCGGAGAAGGTCTATCGGGAGTTGGTCGACTCGGGCCGCGTCGAGCTGGCCAACGACCTGGCCGGTGCCCTCATGAACCGCGGCAACGCACTATCGAATCTCGGCCGGCTGGCGGAGGCGGTGACGGCGTACGACGAGGCGGTCGCCATCCTCCGCCGGCTCGTCGACTCGGGCCGCGGCGAGCTGGCCAACGACCTGGCCGGTGCCCTCATGAACCGCGGCAACGCGCTGTCGGATCTCGGCAAGCTGGCGGAGGCGGTGACGGCGTACGACGAGGCGGTCGCCATCCTCCGCCGGCTCGTCGACTCGGGCCGCGTCGAGCTGGCCAACGACCTGGCCAAGGCCCTCATGAACCGCGGCGTCTCCCTCCGCAACCTGGGCAAGCTGGCGGAGGCGGTGACGGCGTACGACGAGGCGGTCGCCATCCTCCGCCGGCTCGTCGACTCGGGCCGCGTCGAGCTGGCCAACGACCTGGCCAAGGCCCTCATGAACCGCGGCGTCTCCCTCCGCAACCTGGGCAAGCTGGCGGAGGCGGTGACGGCGTACGACGAGGCGGTCGCCATCCTCCGCCGGCTCGTCGACTCGGGCCGCGTCGAGCTGGCCAACGACCTGGCCATGGCCCTCTTCAACAAGGCGTGGCTTCTGAAGAAGCAGGAAGATTGGCCCGCGGCCCTGGAGTGCTACGACGAGGCAATCGGGCTGCGAGAGGGCTGCGTCGAGGCCGGGATGGTCCATCTCCTGGGCAAATTGCTCCAGACCATCCGCTACCGGATGATGACCCTGCTGGACCTCGGGCGGTGGGACGAGGCCGCCGAGGATGTCGTCCGATTGCTCGACCATGCCCGGCCGGCTCTGGAAGCGGAGGAGATGCCGCAACCGATCCTGAAGGAGATCGGCGCGATGGTGGGCCGGTTGCGGAACCTGCCGGAGGAGGCGTGGATCCGGGTTGAGTCCGGGCTGGGCGATTGGGCGGAGATCGTCCGTCAGTGGGTGAAGGGGACGGGCGAGGATGAGGATTGATCGCGGGGGCGGTGGACTCGCGGGGGCCTCGGCCGGGTGGTAGGATCGTGGGCGAGGCGGGTTTCGGGGAGACCCGGAGGTCGGATCGATGAACACGTGGATCGTCATGCTCATCATGGGCGTCGCCCCGATTGCGGATGGCCCCGGCGTCGGGCCGGGTCCCCCGGCCGTTGAGCTGGGGGGCGTGGTTTATGTCGCCCTCGATGCCCTGGCCGGGGCGATGGGCGGGAGCGTCGCGTTCACCGAGCCGGGCCTCCCCCTCGGCATCCGGCCGTTGACGGTGACCGTCGGCGAGGAGCGGTGGCAGTTCCCCAACGGCGGGGACCGCGTCCTCGTCGTGGCCTCGAAGCGGGAGGTCCCGCTGGCCCATCCCGTGGTGTTCTACCGGGAGGGCTACTACGTCTCGGCCCGGGAGATCGCCCCGATCCTCGGCGTCGAGGCGCGCACCGACGGCGGCCTCCGCGTGATCGCCAAGGGCCGGACCCTCGAACTCCGGCCGGTCCCGATCGATTCGCCGTTCCATGCCCATCGGGTCGAAGCGTTCAAGGCGGTCCATCGGCCCGTTCGGACCACCGCCACGCTCAGGGCGAGGACGTCGCTCCACGGCGCCGACGGCCTCCGCGAGATCCCGGCGGGGACGGCGCTGCTCGTCCGCCGGGAGGCCGAGGTGGACGGCTCCCGGGCGGTCGTCCTCTCGGACTGCGGCCCGGATTTCCGCAGCTACGTGGCCGACGCCCGGGCCGTCGAGAAGGCGACCGAGGCGGGGAGCCTCGCCGGGTCGCCCTGGGAGGCCGCCCGGGCCTGGTTCGACCGGGCCGCCGAGGCCGAGACCGGCCTGAAGAGGGGCGAGGCCGCCGCCCTCGGCAAGACCGCATGCCTGACCGTCGATTTGTGCTGGTCGCTCCGCCCGTTCGAGCCGGGGCTGATGGACGTCCTCCGCGGCTCGGCCGAGGGCCGAGACAGGCCGGCCGCGCCGGTCCTGTTCCTCACCGGCCGCTGGATGGAGCAGCACCCCGGCGAGCTCCATGAGCTGATCGAATTGTCCCGCCGCCCCGGGCTGGACGTCACCTGGGGCCTCCACTCGTTCGACCACCCGAAGTACGGCAAGTTCCTGAACGATTACCCGAGGGAGAGGCTCCAGGCCGACGACCTCCGCCAGGAACGCCTGATGCTGGAGTGGGGGATCGTGCCGTCGGTCGTCTATCGCTTCCCCGGCCTCATCCACGACCGAGAGAGGCTCCGGGGAATCCTCGACCTGGACCTGTTCCCGATCGACTGCGACTCGTGGCAGGCGATCGTCGAGCAGGAGAAGGGCCGGCCCGAGGAGGACCGCGGGCCGTTCGCCCGGCCGATCGGCGACGGGAGCATCATCCTCGTCCACGGCAACGGCAACGAGCCGGCGGGCATCCCCCCTCTTCGTCGCTGGCTGGCCGACCATCCCGACTGGACTCTGGGACCGATCCGTCAGTTCCTCCCGACCGGGAAGTAAGGCCCCGCGAGCCGGGAGCCGGAGGGTCGCATGACCGCTCCCGCCGAGCCTCGCCACGACCGCCTGCCGACGCCCGTGGCCGAGCTGGTCGAGCGCGCCCACCGCGGAGACGAGCCGGTCGAGGCGAGGCGAGAGGCGATGCTGAAGGTGCCGGAATGCCTCCTGAGGGTCGCCTCGCTCCCGCTCCTGGCCGTCTGCCTGAGAGGACCCTCGATCCACCCGGAGATGGCCAAGCTCCTGTCCCTGTTCGGCTTCCCCACGTTCTCGACCTGGCGATGGCTGGCCAAGGTGCTGAAGAGGGGGGACCTCGGCACCGACTGGGGCCCCCTGGCCGGCTACCGCGAGGACTTCGGCCGGGCCTACCGGTTGGTGAACGAGACGACCGCGGTGGCCCGGCCGGAGTACGCCCTCGGCGCCGCCGGGAAGGAGGCCGGCCTCCTCGACCTCTTCCAGGGCCTCCGCAACCACTGGGCGCACTCCTCCGGGACCTCGCCGGCCCTCTGCCGGAGGGACCTGGACGAGTACCTCCCGCGTCTGGACGCGATCCTCGACGCCTTCGCCTTCCTCGGGCGCTACCGCTTTTGCTCGATCGCGGGGGACGGCCACCAAGCGACCCTGTTCCGGGGCGTCCGCCCGGCGGAGATCGACCTGGCCGATGGGGCCAGCGAGGGGGCGGCCCTGCTGACGCCCGACGATCGGGCGGTCCCGCTCTCGCCGCTGGTGGTCCCGGGGCCCGACGGCGCCCTCGGCTGGTTCGATGGCTACCGGCTGGGACGCGACGGGCCGGACGCCTCCGACGGCCTGGCCTATCAGACCGACCTCGGCCGGCAATACCGCTCGGGCCCGGTGGCGGAGGGCCTCCGGGCCCTGTTCCGGGCCCACAACGTCCTGCTGCTCCCGGGCTCGAAGGGCCTGACCCTCCGACGATTGAACGAATACCTCTCGGCGGTGACCGGCCAGAACCTGAAGGAGCTGGACGCCCGGTACGGCCGCGACCTCTTCGTCGATCGGCCCGCCCTGACCGGGGCCCTCAGGGCGTTCGTCGAGGGGGAGCGGTCGGAGGAGGCGCCCGTGGCCCTGCTCCTGACCGGGCCGGCGGGGTCGGGCAAGTCCGGGCTGCTGGTCCACCTGGCCCAGGGGCTCCTCCGGGCCCCGGGGGGAGGCCCTGGCGTCCTCCTGATGAGGGGGGACAAGTTGACGGTCGAGGGGGACATGCCCCAGATCCTCTTCTCCAACCTCCTGATGATGCTCGGCGCCGACCGGGAGGAGGTCCGCACCTTCGCGGACCTCTGCGAGAGGCTGGAGGCCAGCCGCAAGGGGGAGGACCGGGACCTCCGCCTCGTGGTCGTCTTCGACGGGGTGAACGAGGCGTCGGACCGGCCCGAGAAGGTCTTCCGCGAGCTCCTGGACGTCATCGCGACGGCCCGCCCGTACCGCTGGATTCGGATCGTGGCGGCGGTCCGCTCGGACTTCCTCCGGAGGCACAGGGCGGGGCTGGAAGGGGCCGAGAAGGACCCGCTCCACGGCCTGCGCGACCTGCTGGCCACCCCCGGGCCCGACGCCCCGGAGGAGATCCGCGGCGAGGGCCTCCCGGTCTGGGCCGTCCCGACGATCACCGAGGCCGAGCGCCGGGAGATCTACGAGCGGTTCCGGGCCCGCCGCGCCGAGGGGACGCCCGGGGTCCCGGCGTGCCTGACGCCCTGGGACGGCCTCGACCCCGAAATCCGCGGGAAGATCCTCGACCGGCCTCTCTTGATCCGCCTCTGGATGGAGCTGTACGACGGCCGGCCCGCCGGGGCCCTGCACTCGGTCTCGGACCTCTACATCGCCTACCTCGACGCGCTCTCGGCCTCGATGCCGGGGCTGTCACGGGTCGCGCTGCCCCGGGTCGTCGAGCACATGCTGAGGGTCGGCCGGTCGGCGCTGACCGACGAGGACGCCGGGCAGATCCGGGCGTCCGGGCCGGCGGGGGGCGACGCGCTGTCCGCCCTGGTCGCCGCGGGCCTCTTCGAGGTCCGGGTCCCGACGACCGGGCCGGTCCGCTACGGCGTGTTCCACGAGCGGATGGCCGAGGCCCTGGCCGCCCGGTGGCTCCGCGAGTCGGTCGGCTACCCGGCCCGGCCCGACGGCGACCGGCCCCCGCCGGCCATCGATCCCGCCGCGCTCAGGGCCTGGGACGCGTTCCCCCGCCACTCGCTCAACCCCCTCCTGTTCGGCGGCCTGGAGCTCTTCATCCGCCGCCTCCTGGACGTGAAGGACTGGAAGAACGCCTCGCGGGTCCTGGAGCACGTCGACTTCCAGATGCCCCCGGGCTCCAGTTGGCTGTTCCTCGCCGGCCGCCAGAACCTGACGATCGAGTTCCGCGAGGCGCTCCGCGACCGCCTGGAGGACCGGTCCCTCCGCCAGCAGAACCTCTTCCAGCTCGGCCTGGGCTACATCCGGGCCGGCCGTCACGAGGAGGCGGCCGACGCCCTCGGCCTGGCTCGCTCGCTGGGCGGGAGCCCGCAGATGAGGGCGGCGATCGCGATGTACACCGGGCTCTGCCTGGTCCGCGAGGGGGACCTCGATCGCGGGGAGGCCGAGCTGGAGGCCGCCCGAGGGCTGGCCGCCGGGACCCGGCTCGAGGGGAACGTCCACGGCCACCTCGCCAGCCTGAGGGTCAGGCGGCTCCGGGCCTCCGGCGGCGATCGGCCGCCCCCGCAGGATGTCCAGGAGGTGGTCGAGGCCCTGTACCGTCGCGCCATCGAGCTGAACGGCCGAGGAACCCGGCCCGACCGCCGGTGCGAGGTCTTCTGGAGGAAGGAGTGGGGCGAGACGCTCCTGTTCCTCGGCCGGGCTGGCGAGGCCGTGGACGAGTTGGAGGCCGCCTGGACGACGTGCGTGGCCAGCGGCCTGGATGCCAAGTGCCGGCTCGACCTCCACCTCGCCCTGGGCCGGTCCTACCGGTTCGAGGGCCGGGGCAACGAGGCCGACGAGCAGTTCCGGCTCGGCCTGGCCTTGGCGGCCGAGATCGGCGACGCCGAGCTCCGGCAGGCCCTGGAGGCCGCCAAGGCGGGCGGCCCATGAGACCGGACCCCGGGGCCGGGCCGTGACCCCCGGGTGGGCGGCCCTCGCGGGGCGAGACGGGTTCGATCCTTCGCGACCTCTCCGATCCGGCGTTTCGTCCGAAACGACGGAGGCCCATCGACAAGGGGTTGTAGCGGAGGTCACGGGATGATCGCAGGACCTGGGTCCGGCCGGGGACCCGGCCGGGCCCCTCGCCGCCAGCCTGCCCCTGGGGCACCCGCGCGTTCACGGGCGCCCAGGAGCCGGCACCAGCGTGGGTCGCACGGACTACTCCGGGTCGCCGGGGCCGGAATCAGCCGGGGTCACACTCTCGGCCGGCGGTCGGGTGACCGAGGGCCGAACCCCATTGGGTGGGCGACGAATCCCGCGCGGCACTCCACGCGTAGCCGGGGCCCTGGGGGGGCCGGCGCCTCGCCCCTGGCGGGCCTCGGACTGAGTGGCGGCCCCCGGTCGCGGGGGCCGGGGTGCGATGGTGGAGAGGACGCCGCGGCGTCGGCGATCGTGGCGAGTCACGCCGGCCCGTCGTCCTGGCCTGGTCCGGGCCACTCGGGAGACGATCGCGGTTCGGTCCCACGGTCGGCCGGGCGACCCGCAGGGACCCGGGGCGGTCGGCCGGCGAACTCCGGCTCCGGCCCGAGGAACGGAGCCGGTCGGCCCCGACCCCTCAGCTCACCGAGAGCCTCACGGTACGGCGGCCCGGCCGGGTTCAGCCCGGGCGGGCATCTCGATCACCTCGGCATGGATTCCCATCCCCGTGGTCTCGCCGGCCGCGTGACGGACGAGCCACCGGTGCGGCCTCGGGGAGGCCGTGCGCAGTGAGCGGCCGTCGAAGGGGGCGACGTCGTCGCGGCGCGGATCAGCCGCAGGCCAGGCTCGGGGTACGGCAGCGAGGCGGCCCGCCAGCGGTCGATGATCCTCGTGCGGACAGCGGTAACGGCGTGGTAGGCGGGGTGGCGGGTGTCGAAGATCTTCTTGCCGGCGGCCAGGGCCGGGGCGTCGGCGTCGAAGGGGGAGACGGCGGCGGCGCGCTGCTCGGGGGTCAGGGCCTTCTGCACGCCGGGCCGGGCGAACTGGAGGCGGCAGGCGGCCGAGCCGGCGCGGAGACGGCGGGCCGGGCCGTCGTCGGCGTCGATGCCGGGCGGGGCCGGTCCGGCGTGGGGGGCGATCTCGGTGGCGAGGCTCATGCGGGCGGCTCCTGGTCGGGGTGGAGGTCGGGCGACGTGCGGACGTGCTCGCGTGTTCGAGCGAGTCGATGACAGGAGGTATCAGTTGGACGAAGGGTCGCCGCGGCGGACGGCCCGGCCGGGCCGGGCCTGGGGGACTGGCCGGCCTCGCGCGAGTACAGGCCGGGCCGCTCGGCCGACAGGCAGCGGCCGGAGGCCCACTGCCGCGGCCGCTCGACCGCCTCGCCGGCCGTGGCGGCGACCGGGACGACGTGGTGCGCGGCCTCGACCGGAGCCACGCCCAGCAGGGCCGCCAGGCGGCAGCAGGCCCGCACCTCGGCGCCGGTCCAGTCGCGGTCCTCGGGCCGGCGGGCCGAGGGGTCCAGGCCGTAGCGTTCGAGGTAGGTCCGCCAGATGGCGTCCTTCTCGGCGCGGCCGGGCAGGTCGAGGAAGAACACGCCGTCGAACCGGCCGGCGCGGGCGAACTCCGGCGGCAGCCGCGAGACGTCGTTGCAGGTGCCGACGAAGAAGGCGTCGGACTCGTGATCATTGAGCCAGATCAGCAGGGCGCCGAAGAGCCGCGACCCGACGCCCGAGTCGGCCGAGGACCCCGAGGCGGCGCCGCCGAGGGCCTTCTCCAGCTCGTCGCAGAAGACGACGCACGGGGCCATCGCGTCGACCTGGCGCAGCGCCTCGTGGACCCGCCTCTCGGTCTCCTCCACGAGCGAGCCCTTCAGGGCGCCGACGTCGAGCACCAGGGTGGGCCGCCCGGTCTCCGCCCCCAATGACTTCGCGAACTGCGACTTGCCGGTGCCAGGCGGCCGAGGCCCGGCCGGGCCTCAGAGCCTTCGCGCGGAAGTCCTTCAGCGCCCCGAGGCCGCCCAGCTCGGCGAACGACCCGCCGCCGCGGTGCAGGCTTAGCAGGCCCGAGGCCCGCAAGGCCCCGGCCTTCAGCTCCCACAGCGGCCCGGGCGCCAGGCGGCCGTGCCGCACCAGCGCCAGGCTGAAGGCGTTCTCGGCCTCGGTGCGGGTCAGGCCCGCCGCGTCGAGCACCGCCTCCAGGGCCTCGCCCCCGGGCAGCTCGCCCGGCTCGGTGGCCACGCCCCGGGCGATGGAGAGCAGGTCGTCGCGGCCGGGCAATTCGTGCTCGATCACGGCGAACTGGCATTCCAGCTCGACCGGGATCTGCAGCACGGGCGACAGGACCACCACGAACGTGCGGTCGGCCTTGCCGGCGGCGATCCGCGTCTCCAGGGCCTGGGCGACCTCGGCCGAGCCGAGCAGGCGGTGGAAGTGGCGGAGCACGCGGACCGCCGTGCCGCCGGGCGAGGCCATGGCGTCTAGGACCAGCGGGTCGCCGCCGGCGGTCTGGGCCGGGGTCGGACCGCCGCCGGGGTCGACCAGGCCGCGGTCGAGGTCCCAGGCGGCCAGGGGCCAGCCGCGATCGCGGCAGAGGGCGGCGACCTCGGCCGGGGCGTCGTCGGGCTCGTGGGTCAGGACCCACAGCGCCGGGAAGCAGGCGCGGACGTGCTCGTCCAGCCGCTCGGTGAGCGTCATCGGATGACTCCTCGGGGATGTTCGGAGGGAAGCGAAATCGGGAGGGGATCAGGTGGGCTGGCGGAGGTCGGGGCGGGCCTCCGGCGCGACGTACATCTCGGCGGTGGGCCGCTCGGCCAGGCGAGCGCCCAGGGCTTCTTCATAGGGCCGGCCCGCCTCGCGGCACGACGGCCCGGAGAAGCGTCGGGTGGCCACGGTCGTCGCGCCCTTCGGGTCGACGACGATCTCGACGACCTTCATGCGCCACTTCCCACGGCGACCGTCAGGCGGATCGAGCCGTCGGGCAAGGCCGCCTCGACGACGGAGTGGCCGCTGCGGCGGGCCTCGGCCCTGGCCGTCTCGACGGCGTAGGCCTGGAGGAAGCGGCCGAGGTGCTCCTGCCGGCCCCACAGGCCGCCGTAGTTGTCGTAGCGGGCCACGCCGGCGGCGACGTCCAGGACCAGGGGATAGAGCCAGCCCGGCAGCCGGATCAGCAGGCCGGAGGCGTGGCCGGAGAACAGCGGGGACGAGCCCTCCTCGGGGGCGGGCAGGCCCAGGCGGCAGCAGGCGGCGGCGACGGCGGAGGGGTCGCGGCACTCGGCGCGGACCTCGACGACGTGCGACATGGATCGGGTTCTCCGGGGTGACGGGGCGGCCCCGCCCTTGAGACGACGGCGGGCGCCTCAAGGGATCCTGCCGCGAATCAGGCCCGGATTTAGCGGCGGCCCGTCGTCGGATCGGCCGGCCGCCCTGCCGCCGGATGGGGCCCGGCCGGGCCCCATCCGGCGGGATGACGGGGCCGGCCGAACGCATCCTCAGTGGCCGTCCCCTCCCGACGATCGCCACTGGAGGGACGAGCGACGTGACCGGGACCTCTGCCGCCCCACGACTGCCGTGGGGCGGCCCTCTCGGCCTCGCGACCGGTCGATGTTGGGCCTGGTCGCCCTCTCACATGGGGCTCGATTTCGACCGACCCGCCGATTAGGATCTGTTCGCATCCGCGAATGCTTTTGCCGCGAGGGCCTGGCGGGATGGCGATCTTACCGATGCCGGTAGGGGTCGAGGAGAATGGCGGGACCGAGGAGTTCGTCGCCGCCATCGAGCGTCGTCGGGACGGGCTCGGGCTGGCGAGTCCCTGGTCCATCGCCGAGCTTCGACTCGACGAAGAGGATTACGAACGCCTGGGCTGCTGGGCCGGGAGGCTCGGCGGGCGGACGGTCCGGGAGTGGACTCGCGACGATTGGAGCTGGGCGGACCCGCCGGTGAGCCCAAAGCGATCACGTCGGGCCTGCCTCGGCCTGGTCCTGCTGGCGGTCGCCGCCGAGGCGGCCCGTCGCGAGGCAACCGAGGCGACGCTCTGGCGATACGTCCGCCGGCGCCCCGACGGGAGGCTCCGGTTCCGGGCGGATTCCGACCTCTTCGTCCAGGGTCAGCCCGGCGAGTCCTTCAAGGTGGCCCTCCGCGCGGCCGCGGAGGAGTTCGGCCTCCGCCACGTCACGGGCCACGCCGACACGAAGCGGTACTACCTGACGGTCTTCCTCCAGTTCGGCTTCGGCCTCCGCGACGCGGAGCACCGCCTCGCCGGTTGGCTCTCGGGCCAGGGCCTCCAGGTCGCGATCGAGCGCCTGGCCGAGCGGGGCGGGCCTCTCGGCTCCCAGTCGTTCTCGGCGCTCTGGCGCGACCTCCGTCACGGCCGGGGCCGCCTCCTGCCCGCCGAGGCCCTGCGGGTGAGGCTCACGGCCTCACCCTGGGTGTTGCCGTGCTGGGCAGACCGGCTCGTCGAGGCTCGCAGGCCGGTCGCTGCCCTCCTCGGAGGGCGCCGGACGGGTCCGCCTCGCGGCCTGAGGACGATCCTGGGCCCGCCCCTCATGGTCTGGGCCGGCGGCGGCCCACCCCAATTCGCCTGCAAGGTCGCCGACCTGGCGACGGCCCCCCTGCCGGGTCGCGAGTACTCGTTGAGGGTCGCCGGGCGAGTGCTCGCGAGGATCGAGCGCGACGAGGACGGCCTGTCGTCCGACCGCGATGCCGTGACCCTGCCCGGGTTCCCCGCGATCGCCGCCGTCGAGCCTCCGGGACGAGGACTCGGGCGAGGGCGAGGCCCTGCCCCTGGTGTGCTTCGACCCCCAGGAGCCCGCCTCGCTCTTCGACCTGCGGTCCGGCCGGCCGGTCGCGGCGGGCGCTCGGACGGACCCGACGGGGAGGTACGCCCTGGTCCATGCCGACGACCTGACGCTCGTGCCCTCGCCCGGCGAATGGAGGGCCGTCCGATCCGGGCCGCTGAAACTCCGGGCCGCCGCCCTGGCGGGCCCCGAGCTGGCGGCGGCGAGGCTGACCCTCGACGGCGCGACGGTCTGGGAGGCCCGATCGCCCTCGGCCGGGGCCGCCGCCCCGCCCTGGGCCAGCGTCCGGCTGGAGCTCGCCGGAAAGGCCGCGAGCCTGCCCTCCCTGCCGATGGGCCGTTCCTACGAGATCCTGGTCCGCCACCCAGAGGACGTGCGCGTCGCCTTCGTCCGCCGGGGGATGGAGCCCCTGGAACCGTCGCCGGCGGGCCCCGGGACGACCCGCGTCGGGCCGATCACGTCCACCGTCCCGACGCTCGCCGGGACGACTCGGTGGCTGATCGGACTGGAGCGCCAGGGGGAGTCGGCCCGGGTCGTCGAGACCTTCCAGCCGCCTCGCCACGGGGGGGCCATCTTCCGCGAGGACGGCTGGGAGGTCCTCGACCCGAGCAACGCCCTGGACGCCGAGGACGGCCGGAGGTCGCCCGTGCTGATCCTCCCCCCCACGGCCTGGGACGGCCAGGTCATCCGCGAGGGATCGCAGACATGGGCCCTGATGGAGGGTGAGGCCTGGGTCGGACGCACGGAGCCGCGCCCTCGGATCATCCCGCGACTTTCGGGCCTCGGGGCCCGTTGACTGTGAGGCTCGGGCCGTTCAACGCCGTGCCCGGCACGCCTCCGGACGGCGGCCCGAGGCGTCTGGACGCCCTGATCCTGGCCGATCGCGTGGTGGATCGAGGGATCGTCCGGGGTGTCGTGGTCGCCGAGGCCACCGTCGATGCCCACGCCTGGCGGATCGAGCTGACGAGGGCCCTGGAGATCGGCGACGATCACGAGGTCCACTGGTGGGACCGCTCCGGGGAGGTGTTCCACCTGAGGCCGTCGGCCTGGCCGATCGGCGACCCCGTCCGCCTGGACTGGTGGTCGGTCCGGCCCCCGTTCGTCGCCTCCGAGCCCGGGCCCTGCTCGTCACCTACGAGGGCCGGAGGCTCGGAGCCTGGTGGGCGGCGGGCTGGGCCTCCGGGCTGGAGGAGGTCGCCTCGGCCCGCGACCCCGGCCTGATCGCCGAGTGGATCCGCTGGGCCCGGTTGCCCGCCCTGGAGCCGCGATCCCTGCCCGAGGTCCGGCGGCTGGCCGAGCGCTGGCCGGCGGAGGCCCTGCGGGCCTGGTCCGTCGAGGACTCCTCCGACGGCTGGCGGTTCGTGGCCCGCGCCGCGTTCCGCGACTGGTGGCCCGGGCCGGACCAATTGGACGGCGTGGCCGGCGTCCTGGGCGGCGCCGCCCCGATCCCGGAAGTGGCTGCGGCCCTCCGCCTGATGGATCTCTGCCCCGTGACGATGGGGCGTTTCCTCAAGGCGAGGGCCGAGGGCGCCTCCGACCCGGAGAGGCGAGTGCTGTTCGCCGGCGTCCGGAGGTCGATCGAGGACTCGCTCCGGTTCGACGTGGGCGAGTGGGTCGGCACCGACGACACGCTCCGGGACGGCGTCTCGCGGGCCACCGGCCTGGCCGATGCGTTCCTCCGCGGCCTAAACGCCAGCGGGATGGCGGCCGTGCTCGGCCATCCTCCTGGGGACGAGTTCGACCAGCGGCCGAACCTCGACCTCGCCGTGACCCAGTTCACGGCCTGCCGCCTCCTGCTGGCGATGGACATCCTCCAGTGCCTCGAAGCCGGCGCGGTCTCCCACTGGAAAGGTGGCCATTTTGCAACCGCTTGACGCCCTGAAGTTGACCGACTCGCTTCGCAGGAGGCTCGTAGAGTTCACGGCCGATGACCACCACGTCCGAGACGCCCGGCTCCGCGCCATCGCCCGGGAGATCTGGTCGGGACCTCCCGCCGAGGGCGGGTTGACGAGCGACCTGTGGGTCGAGTCCTCGCCGCCGGCCCTGGCCTCCGTGACGAGCCTGGGGGACCTCGTCCGCCACGGCGACTTCGACGGCTGGCTGGCCGACCAGCTCGACCGGGCCGGGGCGGTCCCCGGGCACCGGCCGCTCTACGAGCATCAACTCCGGGCGATCGAGGCGGCGAGGGCCGAGGGTCTGCCCGGCAGGCCGGCCCTGGTCGTGACCGCCCCGACCGGCTCGGGCAAGACCGAGAGCTTCCTCCTGCCCGTCCTCGACGACCTCGCCCGAACCCCAAGGAACCCCGGGGTCCGGGGCATCCGTTCCCTGATCCTCTATCCGATGAACGCCCTGGTGAACGACCAGGTCGATCGGCTCCATTCCTGGCTCCGGGGCCAGGACCGGCTCACCCTCTTCCACTTCACGTCCGAGACGCCCGAGGACTACAAGGCTGCGGTGAACCGTGACCTGCCGCCCTTCGACGCGAGCCGGATGAGGACCCGCGAGCAGGCCCGGGGGCGCGAGGACCATCGGGGCGTCAAGGTCCCGGGCCACCGCGAGCGGGGCCCTCAGCCGGACGTCCTGATCACCAATTATTCGATGCTCGAATACATGCTCTGCCGTCCCCAGGATGCGATCTTCTTCGGGCCGGCGTTACGATCGATCGTCCTGGACGAGGCCCACCTCTACACCGGGACGCTCGCGGCCGAGATCGCCCTGCTGCTCCGTCGAGTCCTGGAGCGCTGCGGCCGGGCGCCCTCGGACGTCCTCCACGTCGCGACCTCGGCCACCCTGGGCCGGGGAGACTCGTCCGAGCTAGGGGCCTTCGCGGCCACCCTCTTCACCAAGCCCCGCGAACTCGTCCAGGTGATCGAAGGACGCAGCGCCCGCAACCTAATGGCCGTCCCGAGCCCGCCTCCGGTCCCCCCCGAAGCCGCCTCGGTCGCGGGCCGAGCCTGGCTGACCGGCCCGACCCTCGTCGCCGACCCCGCCGGAGAGGTCCGCCTGAACGTCTCGGATAGGGACTGCCGGGCCCTGGCCGACGACCTCCGGGCGATCGTCGGAGGCGACGAGGTAAACGCGGCGCCGGGCGCCTGCGGCGATCGCCCGGCCGTCCTCCTCCGAGACGCCTTGGAGCATGCGCCGATCCTCCATCGGATCGACGACGAATTGCACGGGAAGCGTCACATGAGGCTGGACGACCTGGCGGCTCGGGTCTGGAGACGATCCGACGACGAGGCGGTCGGGGCGACGATCAAGCTCCTCCAGGCCGGGGCGGCGGCCCGGGACTCGCCGGGGGCCTACCCGCTGCTGCCCCACCGGCTCCATACACTGGTGAGGCCCGCCGACGGGCTGGTCGTGTGCTTGAACGCGGAGTGCTCGGGCCGGTCCGACCGGAAGCTCGACGGCCTCGGCCGGGTCTGGCCGGGAAGGTCCGACCTCTGCGGATCGTGCGGGTCGGCCGCGATGAGCCTCCATCGCTGCGCCCATTGCGGCGAGTGGGGGCTCGCCGCGGTGGAGATGGACGGCCGATATCGGCCCGCCCCGCCCCGCCCGAACGAGGGCGCCGTCGTTCGATTCGCCACGATGGCCATCGACGGCGCCAAGGCGATCGGCGTGGCGCCGAGGGACGGCCGGAGGACGTCGTCGGGGGCGCTCAGGCTCTGGCCGGTCGAGGACTGCCCGAGGTGCGGGGCCTCGGCGGCCAGGGAATGGAGCCCGTTCGAGTCGGGGGCCGCGCTGTCCCTCTCGATCGTGGCCGAGACCCTGCTGGCGGGCCTGCCCGAATTCCCGTCGCCCGGGGCGATCGTGAGGCCCGCGAGGGGCCGCCGCCTCCTGGCCTTCAGCGACAGCCGGGCCGAGGCCGCCCGCCTCGGCCCGCGGCTGACCCTCCAGCACGAGATCCAGGTCGCCCGCGCCGCCATCGCCCGATTCGTCGAGGGCGGCGGATCGGCGGCCGACGCGGCGCGGATCGGCGACCTGGCCGAGGACCTCGAGACCCTGGGGCGAAGGCGCGAACGGCCGGGGCTGACCGGCCCGCAGCGCGAGGGCATCGAGCGAGACATCGCGGCGAAGGAACGCGAGCTGGAGGCCGCGCGGCAGGGCGGGACGATCGACCAATGGACCGACTCGCTGGCGAAGAATGCCGAGAGCGGGACGATCCTCCGCGAATTGCTCGACGCCGACGCCGGGGAGAAGCATCAGGCGGCCGAATGGTCGGCGAAGTCCTGGGAGGAGAACGAGGCAGCCATCCGCAGGAGGCTACCGAACCTGATCGCCCGAGAGCTGGCGGCCCGACCTCGCGGCCGGATCTCGCTGGAGACGGCCGGGCTAGTCGAGGTCGTCTATCCGCGGCTCGACGCGGTGGCGGCCGACCCCGCGTTCCTCGGGTCGATGTCGTCGGCCGCCGCCCGGAGCGAGCTGCGAGCCGCCTGGCACGGCCTCCTGGCCGCGATCTGCGACGCGGTCCGCTCCGACGGCGCCGTCACCCTCGGCGAGGAAGGGGACCGCGATTACCCCCTGGGCGAGAACCTGGTCGGCCGGTGGTGCTCGGCCGACGGCGAGGGGTATCGCCTGTTCCGGCTCGTCGGTACGACCGAGAGGCAGGCCCGCCGCCGGTTCGCCGCGTCGGTCCTGGAGGCCGCGGGCCTCCCCGGGCGCGAGGCGACCGAGCGGGCCCCGGACCTCCTGCGATCGGCGTTCGAGGCGATCCGATCGTCGGGCCTGCCGTGGTTGGAGACGACGGGCCGACCGGCGGAGGGCGGGGAGGTCCCGGCGATCCGAGTCGTCTTCGCGAAGCTGGGGCTGAGGCGCCCCGCGACCCCATTCCTCTGCGAGACGACCGGCCATTTCTAGCCAAGGTCGGTCCTGGGCTGCGCCCCCGAGGCCGGGTGCGTGGGCCTGAGGGCCGTCGACGACGACGCGCTCGACCGGGACCCGAGGCTGGGCCGCCTCCGTCGGGAGTTCAAGGCCTCGGAGATCTTCGCCCTGGGCCTCTGGGCCGAGGAGCATAGCGCCCAGCTCGACCCCCCGGAGAATCGTCGGCTCCAGGACCTCTTCCGCGCGGGCCTGCGGAACGTTCTGAGCTCGACGACCGCGCTGGAGCTGGGGATCGACATCGGCGGCCTCTCGGGCGTGCTGATGGGGAACGTGCCCCCGGGCAAGGCGAATTACCTCCAGAGGGCCGGGCGGGCCGGCCGCCGGGCCGACGGATCGTCGCTCGTCGTCACGTTCGCCCGGCCCCGGCCCTACGACCGCGAGGTCTTCGGCGACCTCGGCGGCTATCTCGCCCGCCCCCTGAGGTCCCCGACGGTCCTCCTCGGCCGGGAGCGGCTTGGCCTCCGCCACGCCCGCGCCTTCCTCCTCGGCGAATTCTTCCGCGCCGTGTACCCCGAGGGCCACAAGGTCGGGGCCATGCGTGCCTACGGCCTGATGGGCGGCTTCTGCGGGGTGGAGCGGGTCCAGTCCTTCTGGAAGTCCGGCAAGCCGCGCCCTCCGGCCTCGGCCGATCTCCCCTACGTCCTGCCGGGCGGCCTCCCGTGGAAGGCGGACGGGGAGGCCGGGCTGGCCGGCGGGTTCCTCGCATTCCTTCGCTGGGCCGAGACGTCGGAGGGGATGACTCGCCTCTCGCAGCCCCTGGGGGCCGTGCTCCACGACACCCCGGCCGCCGCCGGATTGGCCCGGTGGGACGGATTCCTCCGGGACGTTCGCGAGAAGTTCGCCGCGGAGATCGGCCGGTGGCGGGCCGACTACGCGGACGTGCTCGCCGCGTGGAAGGCCGTCGAGGGCGACGACCCCGGCGACCGGGCGCGGGCCAATGCCGTCTGCTACCAGCTCGACACGCTCGCCGACACCACCGTGATCGAGGTCCTCGCCGATCGTCAGGTCCTGCCCCGCTACGGCTTCCCGATTGGGATGCTCAAGCTGAGGGTGGTCGTCCCCAGGACGGATCGGTCGGGCCGGGAGCGAGGCCGCGAGGAGGACCGATTCCGACTGGAAAGGGGCGGCCTGCTCGCCCTCCGCGAGTACGCGCCCGGCTCGAAGCTCCTGGCCGGCGGCAAGGTGGTGACCTCGCGAGGCCTGATGAAGCACTGGACCGGCGCGAACGTGAACAGCGCCTTCGGGCTGAGGGGACTCGGGTCGGAATGCGAGGACGGGCACTACTCGTATCGGATCGACTCTCAGGAGTCCTTCGACGAATGCCCGGTCTGCGGGGCCGGCCCCAGGCGCCCCCCCGACGAGCTGCTCCTGCCCCGGCACGGGTTCACCAGCGCCCTGTGGGACCCCCCGCGACGACGGACCGAGGTCGAGTCCGTCGGGAGCGTCGATCGGGCCACCATCAGCTTCGCCCGAGGGGGCTCCGGGGCGGCCCGCGCCGAGGATTTCGGCGGCGTCCCCGGCCTCCTCGCGCTCTATCGGGAGGACGGCGAGATCCTCGTCTACCACCGGGGCGAACACGCGAACGGCTTCGCCGTGTGCGTCAAGTGCGGCTACGCCGAGAGCGAGCCGAGGAGGAAGCCCGGGGAGGCGGCCGACGGGCTCGTCGGGCTGCCGAAGAGCTTCAGCCGCCATGCCTCCCTCGACGACGCCAAAGGGAAGTCCCCATGCCTGAGGTCCGGCGATCCGCCCCCCCTGCGTCGCCGGGTCCTGGCGGCGAGGGAGACGACCGACGTGCTGCTGCTGGACCTCGATCGGTGCCTGCCCGCGACGGTCGACGACAAGGAGGCCGAGGCCGTGATCGAGACGCTCGGGCGGTCCCTGCTCGCCTCGGGCTCCAGGCTCCTGGACCTCGACACCCGGGAGCTCGGTGGCTTCCCCCTGGGCCGGGGGATCGTCCTCCACGACAACGTCCCGGGGGGCGCCGGACACGTCGGCGAGCTCTTCGAGAAGCATCGGGACCGGGACGGCGGCCGGTCCTGGCTGGAGGAGGCCCGCCGCATCCTCCGGGGCGACGACGCCCACGACGCCCGCTGCGAGACCGCCTGCCTCGACTGCCTCCTGACGTTCGACGTCCAGGACGCCATGAGCCGCGGGATGCTGAGGCGTCGGCTCGCCCTGGAGGCCCTGGAAGCGATGCTCGGAGCGGCCGGCTGATCCGCGATCCGCCGGGCCGGCCGATGCCGAGAGGAGAAATCCGCGAAGTCCGGACGGGACGACGGTCGATGTCCCACCCCCCTCGTTAGATTGGTCGTTGCCGGTGCCGGGGGATCGGTGCCGTACCTCGGGGAGGCAGGCCGTGAAGGTCGCCACGCGGTTCGCCATGCAAAGGATCGCCGCCCTGGACCGGGCCGTCCGGGCCGGCGAGTATCGCAACGCGTCGACCCTGGCCCGGCTCCTCGAGGTCGATCGCCGGACCGTCCAGCGTGACATCGAGTTCCTCCGAGACCGACTCGGCGGCCCCCTGGAGTTCGACGCCCGGCGGAACGGCTATCGCTACGCCGACCCCGACTACCGCCTCTCCTTCCTGGACCTGGACGAGAGCGAGCTGATCGCCCTGTTCCTGGCCGAGGGGGTCCTGAGGCAGTACCGGGGCACCCCGTACGCCGCCGACCTCGCCTCGGCCTGCCGGAAGATCGCCGCCGGGACGGCCGGGACGGCGGCCGGCGAGGCCGAGGCGCACTCGTTCCGCCTGACTGCCCCGTCCCCCCTGGACCCGGGCGTCTATGAGGCCCTCCTCGCGGCGATCCGTTCCCGGTCCCGCCTGGCGATCCGCTACTACTCGGCCTCGCGCGACGAGGAGGCCGACCGCCGGATCGACCCGTACCACGTGGCCACGATCGACGGCAGCCCCTACCTGATCGCCCATTGCCACGCCCGGGGCGAGATCCGCATGTTCGCCCCCTCCCGGATCCGGGGCCTGAAGGCGACGGGCGAGACGTTCGACCCGCCGGTTGACTTCCGCGTCGAGGAGGACCTCGACGGGTCGTTCGCCGTGCTCCGCGGCGGGCCGGCGCACCACGTCCGGCTGAGGTTCTCCGGCCTGGCCGTCCGCTACGTCCGAGAGCGGGTCTGGCACCCCAGCCAGTCGGTCGAGGACCGGCCCGACGGCTCGTTGGACCTCACCCTGACCGTCGATCACCTCCGCGAGGTCGAGCGATTCGCGCTGTCCTGGGGACCGGACTGCCGGGTCATCGAGCCGGAGGCCCTCCGGGACCTCGTGGCCCGGGCCCTGGCGCTCGCGGCGGCCCAGTACGGGCCCCCGCGGTGATCGGCAAGCGGGACCGAGTGGCTCTGTTGTGACCCTTCTGCCGCCCCGATTCCCGAAGAGGCCCGAGATGGACGAACCGCAGGAACCTCGATACGCCCACACGCTCGAGGGGGCCGGTACGGACCGGTGGCAGACAATGCAAAAGCACCTCGCCGGGGTCGCTCGTCTCGCGGGGGACCACGCCGGGGCCTTCGGCTCGCGGGCCTGGGGTGAGTTGGCCGGGCTCTGGCACGACCTGGGCAAGTACGCCGAGGATTTCCAGTCGTACCTCAGGGCGTCCTCGCGAGACCCGGCGATCCTCGATGCCTCGGTGCTCGACGAACCGCGCGGACCGGGAAAGAAGGTGGACCATTCCACCGCCGGGGCCGCGTTCGTGTATGAGAAGTGCCAGGGAAAGCTCGGGGGAAGAGAGAGGAACGAGCTTCCCCCGACGGCCTTGACGCTGGCGATGGTCATCGCCGGGCACCACGGCGGGTTACCCAAGAGGTGTCAATTTGAGCAAGAACGGTTGACCGCCGAAGAGAAAACTTCCAGGCTCCGGGCCGCCAAATCGGGCGGCGCCCCGAGCGACCTTCTGGCCCACGAGTTACCCCCGCCACCGGACTTCCTGCGGCCCGAGGCTCTGCAAGGCGCGGCGTCCTCGCGGGAGGAACGCCTGCGGTTGTTCCAACTCCGCCACGAATTCTGGACCCGCATGCTCTTCTCGGCGCTGGTCGATGCCGACAGCCTGGACACCGAGGCGTTCTGCAACCCCGAGCGGTCCCGGGTCCGAGACCGGGCGAAGGGGGACGAAACCCTGCTGACCCGCATGAAGGAGCGGCTCGACGCCCACCTCCTCCGCGTGGCGGACCGGGGGCGGGAGCGGGCGGATTCCCTCCCCGCCGGCGCCCGCGAACGGGCCGAGGCCGTCCTGGACCTCCGGGCCCGGGTCCTCGCCGCCTGCCGAGGCCGGGCCAAGGCGCCCCCCGGCCGTCGCAGCCTCACGGTCCCGACCGGCGGCGGCAAGACGCTCTCGGCCCTGGCCTATGCCCTCGAACATGCGATCAAGAACGGGCTCCGCCGGGTGATCGTGGTGATCCCCTTCACCAGCATCATCGACCAGACGGCCGGGGTCTATCGCGACGCCTTCGGCGACGACCTGGCCGAATTCGTGATCGAGCACCACAGCAACCTCGACCCCGAGCGAGAGGAGTACCACAGCCGCCTGGCCTCGGAGAACTGGGACGCCCCGGTGGTCGTCACCACCAGCGTCCAGTTCTTCGAGAGCCTCTTCTCCCACAAGAGGTCGGCGACGCGGAAGCTCCACAACATCGCCCGGAGCGTGGTCGTCTTCGACGAGGTCCAGACGCTCCCCCATGAGCTTCGCGAGCCGATCTTCGACGCCCTGAACGAGCTGGTGGACCACTACGGCGTGTCGGCCCTGTTCTGCACCGCGACCCAGCCGGCCCTGTCGCTGAAGCAGGTCGGCCTCCAGGACTTCCCGCATCTCGTTGACGTGGAAGAGGTCATCGACGACGTCGGCGCCCAGTTCGGGGCCGTCGCAGATCGGGTGAGCGTCGAGTTTCCCGAGGACGATGGGCCCACGACCTGGGAGGCCCTGGCGGCCCGGGTCCGCGAGCACGACCGGGCCCTGGCGATCGTCCACCGTCGCGACGATGCCCGCCTCCTCGCCGAAGCGGTCGGCCCGGGGACCGTCCACCTCTCGACTCGCATGTGCCCCACCCACCGCCGGGAGGTCATCGAGCGGATCAGGGCGGACCTGGCCGCGGGCCGTCCGATCCGAGTCGTGAGCACGACTTTAATTGAAGCCGGCGTCGATCTTGACTTCCCCACGGTCTTCCGCGCGCTCGGGGGGGCCGATTCCTGCGCCCAGGCTGCTGGCCGATGCAACCGTGAAGGCCGGCTGACCGACGCGGAAGGCTACCCCATCCCGGGCCGCCTGATCCTCTTCCGCGCCCCCAGCGACCCGCCCCCGGGCTTGAGGCTCGGACTCCAGGTGGCCGACACTCTTCGACGATCGGGCGACCCCCTGGACCTGTTCGACCCGACGACGTTCGACCGCTATTTCCGAGAGTATTTCTCGTCGATCAACGTTGACCGGACCGAGGTGACCCTCTCACGCACGGAGCGGGATTTCCCCGAGGTCGATGCCCGATTCCGCATCATCGAGGAGGACGGGAAGGCCGGCGTGGTTGTTCCCTACGGCGGCTTCGAGGCCGGCGTCCGGGACTACGAGCGCGACCCCTGCCGCCGCACGCTACGCGGACTGCAACCGTTCCTCGTCAATGCCCACGAACATGATTTGGCGTTCTTCAGGAAAGAGGGATTGATCCAAACGATCCACGAGCAGGTCCATGTGTTGAGGGCGCCGGGTCCGCAGTATGACCCGACCTACGGACTGATCGTGGACCGGGTCGTCCCGGCCGATCCCGGGGCGCTCATCACGGACCCCTGAGCCGGGTCTTCGGTTCGCAGTAGCGAAATTTCCAAAAATTCCCCGAACGCTCCCGGACGAGGGCCGTTCTTGGATCGGGCGAAGGTGCCCCACGCTCCTCGGGGCACCGATCGGCCGCGACGCGGCGGCCGACCGTCCCGGCGGCGTGTGGGTTGAAACGCAGTGGCGAAGTTTCCAATCCCCGAAAGGAGCATGAATGTGACGAATGCCGAACGCACCTACCGTGTCCGAATCCGCGGCGAATGGGCCTGCTTCACCAGGCCCGAGCTCAAGACCGAGCGCGTGTCCTATCATGTGATCACGCCTTCGGCCGTCCGGGGGGCGGTCGAAGCGGTGGTCTGGAAGCCGGCGATCCGCTGGAACGTCCACCGGATCGCGGTCCTGGCGCCGATCAAGTTCGCCTCGGTCAAACGGAACGAGGTGAACCGGGTCATCCCCACGCGGAACGCCCGGGCCCTGATGAGGGGCGAGGAGGTGCCCGACTACTTCGCCGACGAGGACCGGGCCCAGCGCAACGCGCTGGTCTTGCGGGACGTGGACTACGTCGCCGAGGTCTCGTTCGCGATGACCCGCCGCGCCGGCCCGGAAGACAACCCCCTGAAGTTCGACGAGATGTTCCGCCGCCGCCTGGAGCGGGGCCAGTACCACATGAGCCCGTACCTCGGCACCCGCGAGTTCCCCGCGATCATCGAGCCGGCCGGTGACGAGGACTGGAAGCCGATTGCCGTCGATATGGACCTCGGCCGGATGCTCCTGGACATCGACTACGGCCGCCCCAACCGCCCGGTCTTCTTCGAGGCCCGCATGAAGGGCGGCGTGATCGAGGTCCCGGCCATGAGCCGTCGCGAGGACGGCGAGGTGGGCGCATGATCCTCAAGGAGCTGGCCGACCTGGCGAAGCGCGAGGGGCTGGTCGAGGACCCCGACTTCGAGCCCAAGCCCGTACGGTGGATCGTGCACATCGGCCTGGATGGGCAATTCTTCGGAATGGTCGACACGCGGGTTGAGGTCGACGGCAAGGCCCGGCCCAAGGTCCTCCAGGTGCCCCGCGCTCCGGTCCGGACGAGCGGATCGGCGGCGAACTTCCTCGTGGACAAGGCCGAATACGCCCTCGGATACGACCCCGACGAGAACCCGAGGAAGGTCCCGAAGCTGGCGCTCCACCGCTCCCTGTTCGCCGCGTCTGTCGAGACGGCGCTGACTCTGGCCCCCGACGACGCCGGCCTGAAGGCCCTGCTCGCCTTCGTCCGGGACGACGCGGCGGTCTCCGGGGCGATCGGGGCCGTCCGGGGAAAGGCCGCCGCGAATGACCTGTTCGCGTTCCGCGCGATGCTCGGCGACGAGTCGGGCATGGTCCACGACCGCGAAGCCGTACGCTCGGCCTGGAAGGCGATGCGGCACCCGGCCGTCGAGGCGGGCGCCGACCTCCCGGAATGCCTCGTCTGCGGGGGCAGGGCCCCGGCCGTCGCCCACCCGCAGGTCAAGAGGATCCCCGGGGGCTCGACCTCGGGCATCGCGATCGTGTCGTCGAACGCAAGCGCCTTCGAGTCCTACGGCCAGGAGGGGAACGAGGGAGCGCCGATCTGCCGCGAGTGCTCCGACTCCTACGGGACGGCCCTGAGCCGCCTGTTCCACCCGCAGTATACCGCCCCCGACGGCCGGACCTTGCCCCGCCGGTCCTTCCGGCTCTCCGACGACACCGGGGTCGTCTACTGGGCCTCAGGAGCGGAGGAGCATCAGTTCGAAAACGAGATCGGAGAACTCGATTTCGAGGACGCAGGCAAGGCCGGGGCGTTGTTCGAGGCCGTCCATTCCGGCAAGGGCGTCCTCCTCGGGGATACCACGCCGTTCCACGCCCTGATCGTCACCGGGGGGCAGGGCCGGGCGACGCTTCGGAGCTACTTCCAATCGACCGTCGGCGAGGTCGCGGCGCATTTGCGGGAGTATTTCGAGGACATCGAGATCGTCCGGCGGTTCCCGAACTCGCCGAGGTGGCCGCCGCTGTCGTGGCTGGTCCGCTCGCTGGCGGCCCAGGGGAAGTTCGAGAACGTGGCGCCGGCCCTCGCCGGCCGGCTGTTCCTGGCCATCCTCTCGGGCGAGTCGTTCCCCGCCGAGGTCCTCTCGGCGGCGATCGCCCGCATCCGCTCCGAGCCCGAAAAGCCCGACCAGGGGAAGTACAAGCACACCCGCGAACGGATGGCTCTGATCCGCGCCACGATCAACCGCTGGCTGAAGCCCCACGACCAGCGGGCCCCCGATCACCGAGTCGCCTCCCTGATCCGAAAGGAGATCCCGCCCGTGCTCGACGAGACCTGCTCCAACAATGCCTATTGCCTGGGCCGTCTGTTCGCCGTCCTGGAGAAGCTCCAGGGCGAGGCGATCGGCAAGGTCAACGCCTCGATCGCCGACCGCTTCTACGGGGCGGCCTCGGCCACTCCGGCGTCCGTCTTCGGCACGCTCCTGCGCAAGGCACAGAGCCATCTCGCGAAGATGTCCGGGCCGTTCTACGTCCAGAAGATCCAGGAGGTGATGAACCTCCTAAGCCCGCCCGAACCCTTCCCGACGACCCTCACCCTGGCCGAGCAGGGCCTGTTCGCCCTGGGTTACTACCAGCAACGGGCCGAACTCTGGACCAAGAAGCCCTCCCCGCAAGACGACGCGGCCGGGTCCGAGACGAACTCCTGATTCCCTACCACTCGCTTCCAATCGACTGTCCCCCGAACCCCTGGACTTAGCCGGAGCCTCCCCATGTCCGAACCGTCTCAGCCCGTCGATCGCCGCCACGAGTTCGTCCTGTTCTTCGACGTCCAGGACGGCAACCCCAACGGCGACCCCGACGCCGGCAACGCCCCCCGGATCGACCCTGAGACCGGCCAGGGGCTAGTCACCGATGTCTGTTTGAAGCGCAAGGTCCGCAACTTCGTCCAGCTCACCCAGGCCGAGGGCCAGGGGGCCGAGCGGAGGCCGATCGGCGGTTACGAGATCTACGTGAAGGAGCGGGGCATCCTCGCCGCCGAGCAGAAGAAGGCCTATTCGGCGATCGGCAAGGAACCCGACAGCCGGACCGCCACCGTGAAGGAGGCCCGCGCCTGGATGTGCAAGACCTTCTTCGACGTCCGGGCCTTCGGCGCCGTGATGAGCACGGGCAAGGCGGGCGACGAGGACGCCGAGCCTAGGGCCGAGAAGGGGACGAAGGACAAGGACGCGCCCGCCAAGAAGAAGCCGGCCGGTGCGCAGAAGCACTGGAATTGCGGGCAGGTGCGGGGGCCGATCCAGCTCTCGTTCTCGCGGTCGATCGACCCGATCCTCACCCTGGAGCACGCGATCACGCGAGTGGCCCTGACCAACAAGGACGACACCAAGCGGGGCCAGGATCTCACCGGCGAGGGCGAGGAGGCATCCAGCGGGCAGATGGGCCGGAAGTCCACGGTCCCCTACGCCCTGTATCGGGGCCATGGCTTCGTCTCCCCCTACCTGGCGCTGGATACTGGCTTCACCCGGGCGGACCTCGACCTGTTCTGGAAGGCCCTGGTCGGCATGTTCGATCACGACCGCTCCGCCTCCCGGGGGGTGATGGCCGCCCGGACGCTGATCGTCTTCGAGCACGCCTCGGCCCTGGGCAACCACCCGGCTCACCGCCTGTTCGAGCGTGTGAAGTGCGCTCGCACGCCGGAAGACGACCCGACCCGGGCGAAGCGGCCCGCCCGGAGGTTCGAGGATTACCGGGTCACGGTCGATGAGTCGGCCATCGAGGGGGTCACGATCCGCTCGCTGATCTGAGGCTCGACCGGGCCCGTCGCGACGAGGGGCGAGGATTGCGGACCTCGCCCCTCGTCCGCAATCGGAGGACGAAACGATGGAGATCGACGACTACCTGCCGCTCTCGGCGCTCCAGCACCTGATCTTCTGCGAGAGGCAGTTCGCCCTGATCCACGTCGAGGGGATCTGGGCCGAGAACGAGCTGACGATCTCCGGCCGCCAGCTCCACGAGCGGGCCGACCTCCCCGGCCAGTCCCTCGGCGCCTCGATCCGCGTCTCCCGGGCCCTGCCGCTCCGCTGCGATCGCCTCCGACTCTCGGGCAGGGCCGACGTGGTCGAGTTCCACCGCGAGGCCGGCCCCGGAGGCCCCGTCTGGCGCCCCTTCCCCGTCGAGTACAAGCGGGGACGACCCAAGAGGGGCGGGGCCGACGAGGTCCAGCTCTGCGCCCAGGCCCTCTGCCTCGAGGAGATGACCGGGCTGGACGTCCCTCGCGGGGCCCTCTTCTACGGGACCACGAGGCGGAGGAAGCCGGTCGAATTCGATGCCCCCCTCCGGGCCCGGGTCGAGGCCGCCGCCCTCAGGTGCCATGCCCTGTTCGACGCCCGCTCGACCCCGAGAGCGACGCGGGACCGACGATGCGACCGCTGCTCCCTGCTCGACTTCTGCCTGCCGGGCGTGACGGGCCCGGCAGCCCCCCCGACGATCGACCCCGCCGACCCCCGACGCTACGCCCTTGTCCCGGAGGCCCCCCCGTGAGCGCCTACCACAACACCCTCTTCGTCACCACCCCCGGCGCCTACCTCGCCAAGGACCGCGAGAACCTGGCCGTGAGGGTCGAGCACCAGACCCGGCTCGCCGTCCCCTTCCACCACCTCGGCGGGGTCGTCTGCCTCGGGCCGGTCTCGGCCAGCCCCGAGCTGATGGCCGCCTGCGCCGAGAGGGGCATCGGCCTGTCCTTCCTCGACGGGGACGGCCGGTTCCTCGCGCGGGTGGAGGGGCCGGCCTCCGGCAACGTCCTGCTCCGCCGTCGCCAGTATCGCCTCGCCGACGACCCGGTCGCCGCGGCGGGGCTGGCCCGGTCCTTCGTCGTCGGCAAGGTGGCGAACGCCCGGGCCCTGATCGTCCGCTCCGCCCGCGAGCAGAAGGACCCGGCCCGCTCGGCCATCCTGGACTCGGCCGCCACGAGGCTCTCCGAGCGGCTCGCCGACCTGGGCAGGCCCGGCCAATCGCTCGAGACCGTCCGCGGCCTCGAAGGAGAGGCCGCCGCCACTTACTTCGCCGCCTTCGACGCCATGATCCGCGCCGCCGACCCCGCCCTCCGGTTCGCGACCAGGAGCCGCCGCCCCCCGAGGGACCCTGTCAACGCGATGCTGTCGTTCGCCTACGCCCTGGTGCGTCACGACTGCACCTCGGCCCTCGCCGCCGTGGGCCTCGACCCGGCCGTCGGCTACCTGCACGCCGACCGGCCCGGGCGGCCCTCGCTCGCCCTGGACCTGATGGAGGAGTTCCGCCACTCCCTGGCCGACCGGCTCGTCCTGGCCATGATCAACCGCGGGCAGGTCTCGCCCTCGGGGTTCGTGAGCGACCCGGCCGGCGGGGTCGCGATGGACGCCGCGATGCGCAAGGCCGTCATCGTCGCCTACCAGGAACGCAAGCAGTCGTCGCTGACCCACCCCCTGACCGGCGAGGCGACGAGCTTCGCGATCGTGCCCCACATCCAGGCCCGCCTCCTGGCCCGGACGATCCGGGGCGACCTGGACCCCTATCCGCCGTTCCTCGTCCGTTGAACCTCCGAGGGGACCCCGCCATGTTCGTCCTGGTCTGCTACGACGTCTCGACCACGACCCCGGCCGGCCGTCGGCGACTGAGGAGGGTGGCTCGCCTCTGCAAAGACTTCGGCCAGCGGGTCCAGCAGAGCGTCTTCGAGTGCGACGTCGGCGAGGCGCAATGGGTGACCCTCCGACCGGCCCTCCTCGCGGAGTTCGACCCGAACGAGGACAGTCTCCGCTTCTACCGCCTCGGGGAGGCCCCCTCGTCCCGGGCCGAGCATCACGGGGTGCGGCCCTCGGTCGATTTTCAGGGTCCGCTGATCGCCTGAGCCGTGGCCCCCGCCGCCGAAATCGCGCCAACCCCCATCCCGGACGATGCACTCGGTCCACCCGAGGGCCGGCGGACTCGAACGCGGACCAGAAGCGATGCTGGAAAGGGGGGAGGATCGCGATTTGAGGGAAGTTCTTGGCTACAAAAGGTTTTGGTCGAGTAGCGCGGTCAGAAACTCGGGAAACTACCCCAATGGCTGATTGGCCCGCTTTCCAGGTAACACAAATCCTTAACCCGCAAGAACCTATGCCTACAGGGGTTCCCCTCGTCGACGAGGCGAGGGGTGGGTTGAAACAACTCGGTGAGTCCGAGGAAGCATAGCCTGACGGGTTCCCCTCGTCGACGAGGCGAGGGGTGGGTTGAAACGATATGCCTTGAAGCCACCCGCCATCCCCGACAAGTTCCCCTCGTCGACGAGGCGAGGGGTGGGTTGAAACATCGCCAGGGCGACGACCCCCCGCGCCTCCAGGGCGTTCCCCTCGTCGACGAGGCGAGGGGTGGGTTGAAACGCGTAGGCGTAGAAGTGGGTCGGCTGGCCCCGGGTTCCCCTCGTCGACGAGGCGAGGGGTGGGTTGAAACTGCTCCCGGCCGCCGGCCACATCTGGCAGATCGAGTTCCCCTCGTCGACGAGGCGAGGGGTGGGTTGAAACCTCGCGTTCGGCTGGGCCCGGGGCAAGGACATCGTTCCCCTCGTCGACGAGGCGAGGGGTGGGTTGAAACACGCCGGGGGGTGACCCCGAGGCGTCTCCGCTGGTTCCCCTCGTCGACGAGGCGAGGGGTGGGTTGAAACCCGTCCGCATCCACCGGACGACCGACCGGCATGGTTCCCCTCGTCGACGAGGCGAGGGGTGGGTTGAAACCGCGACTACGCCTACACCGCGTGCCGGTGGAGGGGTTCCCCTCGTCGACGAGGCGAGGGGTGGGTTGAAACGGTGCCTTGCGCGACGTCCAGCGAGGGCTGTCGCGTTCCCCTCGTCGACGAGGCGAGGGGTGGGTTGAAACGCGATCCCCCCCCCAACGTCGGCGGCGGCCCCGTGTTCCCCTCGTCGACGAGGCGAGGGGTGGGTTGAAACGACACGATCGCCTCCACGCCCTCCGCGCCGTACCGTTCCCCTCGTCGACGAGGCGAGGGGTGGGTTGAAACTCCCAGATCTTCGTGGCGAGGCCCTCGAACGGGCAGTTCCCCTCGTCGACGAGGCGAGGGGTGGGTTGAAACTCGAACTGGCCCCGGCGGACGAGCTCCTCGTGCAGGTTCCCCTCGTCGACGAGGCGAGGGGTGGGTTGAAACGCCAATTTCGTGGAATTGCTGGCCATCTCCTGGCGTTCCCCTCGTCGACGAGGCGAGGGGTGGGTTGAAACGTCGCCGGCTACGGCAACGACGGCACGAGCCTGCCGTTCCCCTCGTCGACGAGGCGAGGGGTGGGTTGAAACGTTGAGGGCCTCGGCATCGAGCCAGTGGGGCGGCGTTCCCCTCGTCGACGAGGCGAGGGGTGGGTTGAAACCTTCCAGCAGACCGAGTGTCGATCGACCCCGGCCGGTTCCCCTCGTCGACGAGGCGAGGGGTGGGTTGAAACCGGAACCAGGGCCACGACTCGGCCGAGGAAGCCCAGGTTCCCCTCGTCGACGAGGCGAGGGGTGGGTTGAAACAGTTGCGGGCCGACGTCGCTGGGGTGCGACCTGGGCGTTCCCCTCGTCGACGAGGCGAGGGGTGGGTTGAAACCAGTACAAGCAGGAGGTCCTGGACCACGGCACCGGGTTCCCCTCGTCGACGAGGCGAGGGGTGGGTTGAAACAGGCCGCGGTCAAGAAGCGGCTGAGCGGCGAAAAGTTCCCCTCGTCGACGAGGCGAGGGGTGGGTTGAAACGGTTCAGGGGTTGATAAGGCGGAGGACCTCGACCCGTTCCCCTCGTCGACGAGGCGAGGGGTGGGTTGAAACCATGATGAGGCGGAGCCGGCAGCACCGGGAGTGGCGTTCCCCTCGTCGACGAGGCGAGGGGTGGGTTGAAACATGTCGAGCAGGAAGCCCGTCCTGCCGCCCGAGCTGTTCCCCTCGTCGACGAGGCGAGGGGTGGGTTGAAACCGGCTCTTCGACGACATCATGCGGGACGAGGACATGTTCCCCTCGTCGACGAGGCGAGGGGTGGGTTGAAACCTTGCGCGAGTGCAACGCCGAGATCGACCGCGAGCTGGTTCCCCTCGTCGACGAGGCGAGGGGTGGGTTGAAACCTCGAGTCGGACCGCCGGGAGGACGCCGGCGCGGGGTTCCCCTCGTCGACTAGGCGAGGGGTGGGTTGAAACCGGCCACCTGGACCCCTCGACGCGTGCCGAAGCGTTCCCCTCGTCGACGAGGCGAGGGGTGGGTTGAAACTTCGGTGGCCAACCGGAACGCGAGCAATTCGTCGTTCCCCTCGTCGACGAGGCGAGGGGTGGGTTGAAACCCGACGGACTGGGGCCGGCGGCTTCGGGCCGGGGCGTTCCCCTCGTCGACGAGGCGAGGGGTGGGTTGAAACGGGTCCAGGTCCGGCCGGATCGCCTTCAGCTCGGCCGTTCCCCTCGTCGACGAGGCGAGGGGTGGGTTGAAACGGCCCCGACGGCTATCCCGAGATCGAGGCGTTCGCGTTCCCCTCGTCGACGAGGCGAGGGGTGGGTTGAAACTGGTCGGGCGGTCCCGGGGCCGGCCTCCGCGACGGTTCCCCTCGTCGACGAGGCGAGGGGTGGGTTGAAACATTACGGCCAGGACGGCGCGTCGGTGGCGATCGGTTCCCCTCGTCGACGAGGCGAGGGGTGGGTTGAAACAGGTCGGCCAGGGTCTTCGCGAGGTCGGCGAGCTGGTTCCCCTCGTCGACGAGGCGAGGGGTGGGTTGAAACACCTACGCGACGACGCCGGCCCAGACCGGCTCGCGGTTCCCCTCGTCGACGAGGCGAGGGGTGGGTTGAAACGGCGACGACGAGGCGACGATCGCCGCGTTGGCGGGGTTCCCCTCGTCGACGAGGCGAGGGGTGGGTTGAAACTCGGAGGTCGAGGACGTCCAGTGGGACCGCAAGGGGTTCCCCTCGTCGACGAGGCGAGGGGTGGGTTGAAACTCGGCCACCTGGGCCCGCAACACGTCCACGGGCGGTTCCCCTCGTCGACGAGGCGAGGGGTGGGTTGAAACTATTCGACCGCCGTGAACCGCGCCGGCCTCACCGGGTTCCCCTCGTCGACGAGGCGAGGGGTGGGTTGAAACAAGTCTCCCAACTACCCTAGCCCTCGCCCAGTTCCGTCGCCTCGTCGGCGAGAGTTGAGCTCAAATCGGAATCGGACCGAGTGGAGACGAATTGCTTCGACGCTCTGGATCGCCTCCTCTGAAAGACCTCGGTCGGAAATCTGTACTCACTTTGTACTCATTTACCGGTCGGCGTACTGCCCTTCCCCGCACTTTCTCGCGTTCCGACGCACCGCTTTGCAAACGGCCCCGATCGCTGTATGATACTTCGCAGGAAGGCATTCCGGCGATTTTCGGGGCGGGTGACGACCCGTTTCCCAAGCTGGACGTCAGGGGTTCGAATCCCCTCGCCCGCTCTTGACTTAGGACAACAGGGCCGGTCTGGTTGCACCCTGGGTTGCACCGGGGCTACGCGGCATCACGGGGTTACACGACCCCTGAGCGGTGCCAGCTCCAACCATGATGGGCAGCGAGAGGCAGGGGCACCGACCCGCCGGGCGATCGGCTGGAGTCGAGTCGGTTGGAGCGGGTGCCGTGATCCTCCTGAGCCTATACCGGGCCACGGGCCAGGCTCGCCCCTTCGAAGATCGCATGACCGTGAGCTTAGGCCGAGAGACCTGCTGGCGGTCGCGCTGCTCAGGTGCGTTGAGAGGTTTCAATCAGCTCCCGACTCAGAGGCCGGGAGAGGCGTGAAGTCCGCTCGCATGGTCGCTCCCCTCCGCGTTTCAATCAGCTCCCGACTCAGAGGCCGGGAGAGGCGGCCCTTCCCCAAGTGGCTCGGGCGCAGGGATTTGCGAACAAGCCTTCGCGGACCTCGTCGGGATGCGGCCGAGGCCCGGTCGGTTATGGGGAGAGGGACTGCGTAAGGGTTCATGGGTCATGGATTTCGGACGATCGCGGACCCCCCGGCCCGACGCCGGAACGGGGGGTCCGCGATCCGTTCGACTCTACGTGGAAGCCTTCCGACTTGTCAAAGAGCGCGGGCCGACCGGGGCTTCGGCCTCATCTCAGAGGATCAGGGGGCCGTCCAGGTCGAGCGGGGCGTTGACCCCGTGGTGCTCGATTTTCCTTCGGACGGCCTCGTCCAAAGGATAGATCCTCAGGCTGTCCTCGGCCGGGTCGATCTCACCCAGCAACGCCTCCCTGAGGAGGACCCATTGCTCCGGGCCGACCAGGCACTCGAAGACCGACTGCTGGACGCGCTGGCCGTAGTTCTTGCAGGCCGTGGCCACGCGGCGGAGGCGTCGGCGGCCGGCCGGGGTGGTCGTGGCCACGTCGTAGGTCACGAGGATCAGCATGGTCGGGCGGGCCTCAGCGGACGATGCATGGCGGGTAGGCCCCGGAATCGCCCCGGATGTGGCGGGCCAGGAGCTTCGCCTGGAGGAACGGGAGCTGCCCGATTCGCACCGGGGCGTCGAGCAGGGGGTGCTTCAGCTCGTCCCTCTTCCGCGCCACGTACGCCTGGACGAGGGTCTTGCGGGCCTCGGCGTTCATCTCGACGCCCCCTCCGTCCCGGCGGGCGAACTGCGAGGGCGCGACCTGCCGGCGGTTGATCAGGGCGAGGACCAGGCGGTCGGCGACGAGGGTGCGGAACTCCTCGACCAGGTCCAGGGCGAGCGAGGGGCGGCCGGGGCGGTCGGCGTGGAGGAAGCCGACGCTCGGGTCCAGGCCCGCGGCCGACAGGGCGGCGACGCAGTCGTGGACCATCAGGGCATAGGTGAACGAGAGCATCGCGTTGACCGGGTCGAGGGGCGGGCGTCGCGAGCGGCCGTCCATCGCCAGGTCCCGGCGGCCGTGGCGGATCATCCGCGGGAAGGCGGCGAAGTAGCAGCGGGCGGAGTCCCCTTCGCGGCCCCGGACCTCGTCGAGGGTCGCGGCGTCGGGGAGGCCCTCGATGCTCTCGGCCATCCGGCCGGCGGCGAAGTTCAGGGCGGCGACGTCGTCGGCCGAGTCGGACTCCCGGGCGGCCCGGAGCAGGGCGTTGCGGGCGTTGTGGACCTTGCCGGCGACGAACGAGCGGGCCAGGGGCAGGCAGGACTCGGGGCGGTCGGCGATCCGGAACTGCTGGCGGCGGAGCAGGACGTTGCCCGAGCCCGGGGCGTCCACCCGGCCGATCAGCCGGCCCGATTCGGACAGGAAGGTCACCGCCACGCCCGCCTCCAGGCAGAGCTCGATCAGCCCGGGGCTGACCATCACCTGGCCGAAGGCGGCGATGGCGTCGAGGTTGTGGATCGGCAGGGCGAGCCTCTTCTGCTTCTCGACCTCGACGACGACCGTCCGGTGGTCGCGCCTCAGGTACGACCCCTGGGTGAAGACGTAGAGGGTGTTGAGCTGGATGTCCACGGAGGGCGCCTCCCGGGTCGCCGACGGGGGGTTTCAGGGGGCGGGATCGGAGAGCCGGGCCGAGAACAGGCCGCGGGCCATCGCGGCGAGGCGGCCGGGGTGGGCGAACGCCTCGGGCAGGCAGTGGCCCCGGAGCGAGCAGCCCCGGCACTGGGGCTTCTTCACCGCGGGCGGGACTTGAACTGAGGCGAGCAGGTCGTGGAGCCGGGCCACGGCGGTCTCGGTCTCGTCGCGGAGTTCGAGGGTGAACGGGACCTCGCGCCTCTTCTTGCTGACGGCGTGGAAGACGGCCCCCTCGGGGACCGGCAGGCCGAGCATCTCCTCCAGGCAGAGGGCCTGGGCGCAGAGCTGGACGTCGTCGTTGCTCCAGGGTCGGGCCTTGCCCCGCTTGTACTCGACCGGGTAGGGCGTCTCGACGAGGGGGAGGCCGGGCGGCTTTCGGCCGGGCCCGCGGCGGAACTCGACGAGGTCGGCGCGGCCGTAGAGCCGGAGCCGCCGGGAGGCGATCCACAGGCCGCGCTCGGTGCGGACGCCCTTGCGGCGCTCGAACCCGGGGCGGTCGGCCCTGCGGTGGAGCGAATCGCCTCGCCGGGTGTGCTCGTTGTGGACGTAGAGGCCCTCCAGGTGGCGCAGCGCCGCCCGGCGGTCGCAATACAGCAGGGCGTTCAGGGCCGACAGGGGGACGAGGTCGTCCCCCTCGGAGTCGGCGGCGGTCATCGCGCCGGGTCCACGTGGCGGTGGAGCTTCACGCCCGGGAACCTCGCCTCGTCGAACCCGACCTTCACCGCGTAGTCGGCGAACGACTGTGGCATCGAGTCCCTGGCCTTCAGCGCCACCCCCACCGAGTCGAACAGCTCGTGGGCGTGGGCGCAGCCGAGCATCGCCTCGCGGCGGTTCTGCTCGGGGTTGGGGCCGGCCTGGGTGCCGACGTGCTCGAAGTCCAGGACGCCCCGGACGACCATGTCCCCCCGGGCCGCCGAGCGGTCGTGGTCGAAGAGGTGCGTCAGGGCCTCGATGAAGAGGTCGTAGTCGGCCCGGTCGAACCCCGTGTTCTGGGCGAACCGGGGCGACACGTAGCACTTCGCGGAGTACAGGCCGTAGGGGACGATGTACTTCTGCCCCATCGTCCGGCCGCTCTCGGCATCCGCCTCCTTCGTGGCGACGCATCGGGTGATGGTGATCTCCTGGGTGGTGATCGGGTCGAACGACCTGCCGAAGGAGAACTGGACGGGCCCGCGGATCTGGCCGTGGGCCGAACCCTTCATGACGTCGCCGCCGGTCGAGATCACCTGGCCGAAGGTGCGGATGTCGTAGTACTGGTTGCAGAGCCAGTCCTTGATCAGGCGGCCGTGCTCGTCCTTGATCTTCGCCTTGTCCTTCTTCTCCCGGACCTGGTCCTTCGTCCTCGACTCGGCCTCGGCCTGCTTGGTGTTGAGGACGTTCCCCTGCTTGATGAGGATGTCGAACGCCTTGCCGTTGGTGGGCGGCGGGAAGAGGTCCACGTAGTTGCGGACCTTGCGCTTCAGGCAGACGTCGGAGACCAGGCCGCGGCCCGAGGCGGCATCGACCCGGGGCTGGTTGCCGGCGTCGGGGTCGCCGTTGGGGTTGCCGTTGGTGACCTCGAAGAGGACCAGGATGTCGTGGCGCGAAGCGAGGGGCTCGGACATGGAACGGCGTCCTTTCTTGGTGGCGCGAGGGGGTCGTCCGGGTCAGTCGGATTCGGAGGGGATGGGGGCCTGGACCTCGGCGAGCGCCTCGAGGGTCGGGTCCTCGGCCGCCTTGCCGGCGGCCTTGTCGGCGAGGTATTTCTTGATGGCGCGGTCGTCGGCCGCCTTCTGCTGGTGGAAGCCGAGGGCGAACCGGCCCTGCTCCTTGGGGCCGAGCAGCGAGGGGAATTCCGGGGCGGCGCCGACGCTGCGGGGCCCCAGCCGGGCGAGGATCTCGTTGACCCTCGCCGACAGCGCCCAGCCCTTGCCCTGGAGCCTCGGGTCGCCGCTCTTCTTGAGCTTCTTCTCGTGGGCCTTGGCCAGCCGGAGCAGGGTCTGGAAGGAATTCGCGGGGTAGACCGACGCCGCCCCGTAGAACCGCGAGACGACGTCGCCGCCGACCTGCCCCTGGGCGGCCCTCTGGAGGTCGTCGAGGACGGCGAGGAGCCGGCCGCCGTTGTACGCGGGGTCGTTCGTGTCCTCGCAGAGGACGAGTTCGACGGGCATCGGCGAGTCTCCCGATCGCTTGAGGATGAGCTTGATGAGCGCGAATCGCGACGTGTCGAAGCGGAGGCCGTTGCCCTTCTCCTTCGCGGCGATCCTCAGCCGCTGGAGCGCCGGGCCGAGGAGCGCCGCCGGGTTGAACCGGGACGGGTCGAGGGCGGCCCGGTACAGGGCGTCGTAGGTCGAATCCTGGACCTCCGACGGGACCCGGGCCGTGGTCGCGGCGAGGGCATACACCGAGAATGGGTTGATCGCCCCGAACGGCGAATCCTCCGGGCCGGAGGGCGCGGGCCCCCTGGCCTTCCTGGGGACCGCGATGGCCTCGACCTTCAGGTCGTCGAACCAGGCACGGACGGCGTCGATGACCTCGCCCAGGGGCTCGTCGAGCCATCGGCGGACGACGACCCGGCCGCCGTTGGCCGCGAGCGTCAGGGATCGATAGAGCCCCCCGGTGCGGAACTCGAAGAACTCGCCCCCCTTCTCGAAGGCCCGGAAGAACCTCTCCAGGGCGTCCGAGGTCGGGACGTTCAGGACGTCGAGGACCATCCCACCCAGCTCGGGGCGGACGTCCACCCAGCCGCAGAGGACGGCATCGCCGACCTTCGCCCGGAGGCCCCTCTCGGAGAGGACGTGGTTCAGGCCGAGGGCGTAGGCCGCGGCGGCGTCCTCGGAGACCGGGGCGTTCCAGCCCCCTTCGAAACCGTAGGAGCGGAGGCTCGGCGTCATCTTGTCGAACGAGACGAGGTAGCCGCCGATCGGCGGCAGGCCCGGGACGCCCTTGATGGTCGTCCGGTGGACCTCGGCGATCGGGACCTCGACCGGATTCTCCGCGTCGCCGGTGACGAGGCAGATCCCCCGAGGGGCCGTCGTTCCCGGCGTGGCCTCCGCGAACCGCTCGCGGCGGAACTGGTCGCGCCAGTAGTCGATCAGGGGCGAGTCCTCGTCGGCGAAGACGGGGAGGGCGAGCGCCCCGACCTGGAACGTGACCGTCTTGCCTTCGAGGGGCACCGGACCGTTCGGGGTGAGGGCGGAGAAGGCCGGCTTGCCCTCCTTGCCGACCGGCACGACGTCGGCGATCGCCGCGAGCGCGGCCTTGCGGTCGGGGGCCGCCAGGAAGAGGTCCCGGAACCCGAGCATCGCCGCGAGCTCCGCGCTCTTCGTCGCCTCGTGGGCGTCGGCGATCCGCTTCCAGTAATGGTCGAACGCCTTGGCCGCGTTCTTGCCGCCGGCCGGGATCGGCTCGCCGTCCTTCGCGGAGAGGCCGAGGACCTTCTCGGCCGAGTCGGCGAGGAAATGGGCCTTACCCCCGGCGTTCACGCCCGGGTACTCGGGCATCGCCAGCGACTTGAATTCGATCGACCTCATCTTCCCCGGCTTCTTGGGGTCGGGGACCTCGTCGTTGAGCGGGTCCCACGCGCCGGAGGCCAGGGGACGGCCGGCGGAGTCGATGCGGAGGACCAGGTGGACGGGCCTCTTGCGGATGGCCATGTCCTCGATCAGTTTCTGTCGATGGGCATAGTCGTGGAGGGCCTTGAGGATCACGCCGTCGCCTCCTTCTTCTTGATGACCTTGACGCGGTCGGGGTGGCAGTCGAGCCGGGCCCCGACGACCCGGGCGTGGAAGAACACGGAGGCCGGCGCGACGTCGCGGCCGGAGCCTCGGAGCGTCGGGTCGAAGACGTCGTAGAGCATCAGGCCGAGGTCTTCGGTGGCCGCCCAATCCTCGACGCCGAGCCGGACGGCCGCCGGGTCCTCGACGTGCTCGAAGAAGGCGTCGAACTCCCGGACCCCGAGGCAGGGCCGGTGCGTACACTTCCCCGCCTTCGCCCGGCGGACGAACTGCCCGCGGTACTTCTCGATGAAGTCCCTCGGCGGCTCGGCCCGGTCCGTCAGGCGGATCTCGGACGTGATCAGGTATTCCACGCCCGAAAGCGCCAGCATGCCCCTCTGGGTGGTGTCGTCGGCACCGCCCCCGGCCCGGATCGCGGCCATCGGGGGCCCGCCCTCCATCGCCCGGCCCGCCTCCTTCATCGAGACGACCCGCTTCACCTCGTTCCGCCGGAACGAGAACCACGAGCCGCGCCGGATGACCCCGATCGAGTCGATCAGGTAGCACATCTGAGGCTCCCAGTAGATCGCCTCCAGGATGCCGCGGGCCGCCGAGGGCGTGAGGAGCGGATAGGAGACGCGCTCCGCCTTGAGTTCGGGGCGGGTCACGCAGGCGAAATCGCCCCAGACGCGGAGGGAGACGAGGCCCGGATGTTTGCTCACGCTCATCGCTCCTTTCGTGGCGTTGTCGGTTCGGAGGTGTCGAAGGGCGGGGCGAAGTCACGGCGATCCGCGGCGATGCGATGGAGGTCGGGGGTCATCCGAGGGAGAGGGAGACATCCCCGGCCCGAGCGGCCTCGGGCCGGGGGCCCTTCGGTCCGCCACCGATCGGGAGGGTTCATCGGACGTCCCCGAATGGGTCCGATCCCTTCCCCATGACGCAGTATTCCTCGATGGGCAGCTCCACGACGGGGATGCCCAAGGCTTCTTCATATTTGCCGAGGTATTCGAGCGGGCCGTCCTCCTGCCCGTGGGAAAGGGGCTGGATCAAATCCTGGCGGCGGAAGTGCTCGATCCAGTCCGGCATGAGCGAGACGCTCAGCCGCTGGAGTCGGCGATGGTCGCCAGGGCCCAGGTGGGCCCTGCGCGGATCGCCTCGATGAGTTCGCTCGCGGCCTCGCCGAAGGGGACGACCACGCCCCGGCCGGCCTCGTCGATGACCTTGAACAGCTCATCGACCCTGCGGAACCTGAGTTCCCGGCGCGCTTTCTGGATCTCCAGGCCGAGTTCGCAACCCTCGCCCCTCTTGATGAGATATTCGTGGTAAGCCTCGAAGATCGAGGGGTCGGTGAGGATGCGAGAGGGGTCGGCGGCATGCACGAGGAGGAACTCGCGGGCGGTCGCCGTCGCTCGACGGTAGTAGCCGGGCGGCGTGTCGTTCTTGTCCAGGGGTTCGAAGACGATCACCCGCCCCTCGGGCGAGCCGGCGGCGCGGGTCAGGAGGCCCTCGCGGTCACACCGACCGGCGGCCTGGATGATTGCATCCAGTGGTGCCAGGGCCCGATAGACCACCGGGAAGTCGATGTCGACCCCGGCTTCCACCACTTGCGTACTGATGACAATGCAGTCCTCGGTCTCCAGGTCGCCGTAGATGGTCCCCGGCCCGGCGTCGCCCTTCCGGCCGAGGACGGCCTCTCGGTGGGCGGGGCACATCGTGCTGGAGAGGTGGTGCAGGTTGCGGAACTCGCGCCCTTTCAGGGCATTGAACAGCTCCTGCGCGTGCTTGCGGAGGTTGACGATCACCAGGGCCTTCGGCGTGCCCTCCAGGCGGTCGGCCAGGTCGTCCCACGACCAGCGGCCCTCGGCCAGGAACGGCAGTTCGAGGCGGGCGCGGGCGAGGTCCCGGAAGAGGGCCGTCCGGTCCTCGATCACCTCGCGGCAGAGGCCGGGGGTGAATCCGCTGGGCAGGGTCGTCTTCCTCCGGGCGAAGGTCGGCCTCGTCGCCGATGCAGAGGAGCGAGGTGACGCCGAAGTGGGCGGAGAGGTCGCCCAGGGCGCTCAGGACCGGGTCGAGCAGGGGGAACGGGAGCGCCTGGACCTCGTCGAGGACGACGACCGACCTCGCGATGTTGTGGAGCTTCCTGGTGCGGCCGGGCCGGCACGAGAAGAGGGACTCGAGGAACTGGACGGCGGTGGTCACGACCACGGGGGCGTCCCAGTTCTCGGTGGCGTTGCCGGCCCGACGCCTCGCCTTCGAGATGCCCTCCTCGCCGTCCCCCTCCTCGACGGCCACGGCGGAGTGGTGCTCCAGGACGACGTCGGGCCCGCCGTCGCGGTTCAGGGCCCGGCGGTAGACGGCCGCGTTCTGCTCGATGATCGCCAGGAACGGCAGGACGACGATCACCCGGCGGAGCCCATGCTGCTTCGCGTGCTCCAGGGCGAAGGCCATCGCGGCGAGCGTCTTGCCCGAGCCCGTCGGCGCCCTCAGGCTGAACAGGCCGGGCGGGAGGGCCGCGGCCCGCAAGCAGGACTCGTAGACGTCCCGCCGGGCCGCATCGATGGCGCCATCGTCCTGCTTCGAGAGGCCCCGGACGTACTCCGAGAGCCGATCGCCGAGCGCGACGGGATCGAACGGGATCGACGGCCGCCCCTCGCCGGTGAAATAGCGCTCGGTGTCGAGGTGGTCGGCGTCCACCAGGCACGAGAACAGCATCCGCACCCTCAGCTCGCGATCGAACGACGCCGAGGCGAACTGGCTTCGAGGGTCGAGAGCGATCAGGGGGTCGGCGAGGGGTGCATGCCACGGGATCGACCTCGGCACCATCGCCGACTCGAGCCTCTTCAGGAGTTCGGGAGCCGCCTGCCCCGGCGTCAGGTCGCGATCGGTGAGGCCGTCCTGATACCCCCCGTAATCTGCCAGGCCGGCGTGGTGTCCGAGGACGGCGAACGCCGCACTATATCGCTGCGCGGAGTGGGCGGACGCGGCGCCGTAGACGGCGTGACGCTTCCCCTTCTCCGGCCCCGACCAGGCCCCCCGCAGGTATTGCTGGAAGGCCGGGCGGAACTTCCCGAGGTCATGGAGCCACCCGGCGACCCGGGCATCCGTCTCCAGGCCCGGCGTGGCGAGGCGGGCGAGCTCCGCGGAGAGGTCCGCGACGGCCCGCAAGTGTTCGACGAGGTCATGCGGCCGACCGTCCGAGCCGCCGAGGTGCGCATAAATCCCGCTCATGGCGTCCTCGCCCATCCGCGCCGTGGCCCGCACCGACATGGTCCGGCCTGGGTCGTCGAGCCACCCCCGCGGATGACTGCACGCAGGTTTAGAGCGTATCCCAGTAGGTGGACAGGCGCATACAATTCGTGTGTGATGCCCGCTCCTTTTCCGGGATTCGTCTCATGGCCAAGGCTCGGCCCCGCGCCTCGTCCCCATCCGCTCCACCGGTCGACGATCAGTGGCGTATCCCCGACCCGCTGTGGGAACGCATCGTGCAACTGCTACCGCCTCGGCCGCTCCACCCGCTGGGCTGCCACAACCCTTGCACCGACGACCGCAAGGCCATGGACGCCGTCTTCTTCGTACTGCGCACCGGCTGCCGTTGGGGGGCCCTCGACGCCACCGGCATCTGCAAGCATTCCTCGGCCCACCGCCGCTTCCAGGAGTGGGCCGCCGCCGGCGTCTTCGTCAACCTCTGGGCCTCGGGCCTCCAGGAATACGACGAGCTGAAGGGGCTGGATTGGGAGTGGCTGGCGATGGACGGGGCCATGACCAAGGCCCCGCTGGGAGGCGAGCGGCCCGGCCGGGACCCGACGGACCGGGGCAAGCAGGGCACCAAGCGGAGCCCGCTGGTTGAGGCCGGCGGGGTGCCGGTGGGGCTTGCGGTCGATGGTGCCAACCGGCACGACAAGAAGCTCGTGGAGGCGACCCTGGAGAGCATCCCGGCGGATCGTCCCGAGCCGACGCCGGAGAGGCCGCAGGGGCTGTGCCTGGACAAGGGCTACGACTACGACGACACGAGGGAACTGGTGAGGGAGTTCGGCTTCACGGCGCACGTCCGGGCCCGGGGCGAGGAGGCCGAGGAACTCAAGCGGGAGGCGGGCCAGAAGGCCCGCCGCTGGGTGGTGGAGCGGACACACAGCTGGATGAACCGGTTCCGTCGGCTCCTGATCCGTTGGGAGAAGCAGGTGGAGAATTACTTCGGCATGTTGCACTTCGTCTGCGCCTGGATCACCTATCGATCCGCCGGCCTACTGGGATAGGCTCTTAGGCGAGGCTTCGCCTTCACCAGGGACTCCGGAGCGAACTCCAAGGCTCGCACCCATGACAGCCCCCGGCCACGCGGGTTCTGCTCCTCGGACATGCCGAGCCCCCCTCGCCGTTCCATGGGGCCGAGTCCGACGTCGGACCGAGGTAACCATCTTGTGAAACGCATCTGCTGAGCACCGCTGGCTTGGCTCAGGTGACTCGGCGACCAGGATAGATCATCTCCGCTCCGAGATGCGGGCCTTGCAGGTGCGGCATCGATTGACGATCGGGCGGAGTTTCGTGCCATGGTTTCAGGCCACGAGGGGAAAGTACGGAACAGAGAAGGTCTCCGGATCGACGCGAGAAGAAGCGGCTTGCGTCGGCTCGGAGCGTAGCATAAGCTCTCACATCCAGCGGGACGGGCACATGCCGGTCGCTCGCCGTTTCCATCGGCGCGTCGTTTCCCGCGCTCGTTCAGTCACCGCACGGACCCCTGACTCGCGTGCAAACGTCCGGCGCATCGGGTCGCTTGAAGTTCCGCCTCGTCGGAGTGGCCTTCGCCCTCCTGACGGTGGCTGGCCTCGCGCCCGGCGCGGCCCGCGCCGATTGCTGGCATCCGGGACGCGAAGGGCCGGACCACCTGGTCCTGCTCCGCGACGCCGGGGCGCTGGGCGAGACGGGCCGGTCGGCCCTCCTGGACGAGTCTCACAACATGCCGAGACCGGACTCGGGCGGATGCACCGGGCCGTATTGCTCGGACCGCTCCGAGCAGCCCCTGCCCCCCTCGGCGGCGACGTCGCCGCGGATGAGCCAGTGGGCGGTGCTGGATGCGCCGCCGCCTCCGATCACCCCGGCCTCGTTCCCCCGCCGTCACGACGACGGCGACGCGAGCCCGATCCTCGCGGCCGACGCGATCTTCCATCCTCCGAGATGAGCCGCGCCGGCGGTCGGGTCGACGGCCCATCGCGATGATGGTGCGCGCCCGAAGGGGCAGGCGCCATCTCCCCCGGACTGTCGCCGATCTCTCGGCGGTCGCGAGCGGCCACGCATGCCCTTGGAGAATCCTCTCCCGGTGCGGGCGGTGACGCTCCTGCGCCTCGAGCGATCGGCGGCCCCAACCCGAGGGTCCGCACGACGAGCCGACCGCCCTCGCCGCCGTCACGTCCACGCCTCCGGGCTCGATCGGACACCGCGCGCGGAGCGGCGCGAGGGGTCGGATGGGCCGGGTGCGCGTGCATTCGACCTCCCGGATTCCACCGATGCCGCCCGATCCGCCACGGTCGCGCCCCGCGCCCGGTCGGGGCGTCGCACGGGCCTCGAGGAACGTGCGCGACGAGTTCAGCTCATCATTTGTCTTGAAAGAGCATGAATTCATGAAGATTCCTGAGGCGCGACGCGGCTTCACCCTGATCAAGCTGCTCATGGTGATCGCCATCATCGGCGTCTTGATCGCCCTGCTGTGCCCTGCCCGGTGCCGAGCTGCCGATGCAGCCCTCGCCGTCGGCTTCGAGCTTCTCGGCGGTCTCGCACCTGCTCCCGAGGTTAGAGCTGACGAACCAGTACAACGGCCTGAACTTCTCGCTCCCCAGCTCGGACCCCGCGAACGCGACGGTCTCGTTCTCGGCCGTCTCGTCGTTCATCTGCCCGTCGGACGTGAACAACACGGCGCTGGCGCAGATCGGCGCACAGACGCACTACATGGCCGACATGGGGAGCTGGATCGTCTGGCAGGCGGCCACCGGCCCGAACACGGCGCTTCAGCCCCCCAGCGGCGAGTTCTACGGCAACGGCGCCACGCGGTTCGCCGACATCACCGACGGCCTGTCGAACACCGCGTTCTACAGCGAGCGCATCCTGGCCGATGGCAACAACGCCGTCGTCAGCCCGATCGCCGACGTCTTCTTCCCGAAGGGGTCGCCCACGACGATCGACGACGCCGTGAGCCAGCGCCGGGTGCTGGACATCACCGACCTGAGCAACCAGTTCCCGCTCTTCATGGGCGCCCCGTGGACCAACGGCCAGCACGTCTTCACGCACCTGGGCGGGCCGAACACGCGGTCGTGCGGCTTCTTCATCTTGCTCAGGGTGATCATGCCGCCGTCGAGCCGCCATCCGGGCGGGATCAACGTCCTGAGGGGGGACGGCCCGGTGAAGTTCGTCAAGGACTCGATCAACCTCCAAACCTGGCGCGCCCTGGGCACGCGGTCGGGCGGCGAGATCATCAACCAAACGGACCTTTGAACCAAGAGAGCGACACGACGCCATGATCACCGCACGCAAGCTCCGCGCGTCGCTCCTGGCCCTGGCCGCCCTCGCGGCGGCCGGGTGCGCCGAGTCCATCGGCCCGACTCCGCTCGACGAGGGGAAGGCCCGCGACGCGCTCAAAGTCACGCTCGACGCCTGGAAGGACGGATCGTCGACCGACTCCCTGAAGTCCGGCCCGCAGGCCATCGTCGCGCAGGATCTCGACTGGCAGACCGGCGCGAAGCTCGTCGATTTCTCGATCGAAGGGGACGGCAAGAAGGTCGATTCGAACCTGCGGGTCCCCGTCAAATTGACCCTGAAGGACGCGTCCGGGAAAGGCGCCGTCAAGACCGTCAACTACCTCGTGACCACCAGCCCGAAGGTGACCGTCTTCCGCGGCTTCCCCTGACGGGCGCGACACGGATCGACTCCAACTCCCGGAGTCCCGCGATGATACCGAAGTCTCGATGGCTCGCGACGATCGCCGCCTCGCTCGGCCTGGCCGCGCTGACGCCCCACGACGCCCACGCCTCGGGAGCTCACCCTTTGCTCGCCCCGCTTTCGAACGAAGAGGCCTGGAAAGCGATGCCGCCGGCCGAGGTCGGCTCGGGCAAGCCGCTCCCGTCATGGGCCCGGATGCTCGCGCGATCGCTCCCGCGCACCACGGCCGCGATCCTGCGACTCGACTACGCCCAGAGGGCCCGGAGCCCGCTCGACCCGAAGCTCCGCGCCGCCATGCGGTTCGTCGCGGCCCGCGCGAACGGATCGACCTATGGCGAAACCTACGCCGCCTCCGACGCCACCCGCGCCGGGCTCGACAAGACGGCCCTGGTCGCGCCGGCCCCGGACTTCACCCTCCCGAAGGCCGACGGGACCGGCGACGTGACGCTCTCGATGCTCGTCGGGTCGAGGCCCGTGGTGCTGATCTTCGGCACCTTCACTTGCGGCCCCTTCCGGGCCCAGGCCGGGAACATCGAGAAGCTGTACGAGCGCTACAAGGACCGCGCGGAGTTCGTCATGGTCTACGTGCGAGAGCCCCACCCGACGGACGGCTGGAGGATGGAGAACAACGATCGGGTCGGCGTGGCCCGGACGTGCAGCCGGTCCCTCCGGCTTTGCTTCCCGATCCTCGTTGACACGATGGACGACGCGGCGAACAACCTCTCCAGCGGCCTCCCCGGCCGCCTCTACCTGATCGACCTCGGCGGCAAGGTGGCCTTCAAGAACGGCCGAGGCCCGTTCGGGTTCAAGCTCGCCGAGCTGGAGCAATCCCTGATCCTGCTGCTGAGGCAGGACGAGTCCGCGTCGGCCGCCAGCGGCCCCCGATGAGCCGGGCCGACCCCCGATGGCCCAGTCTGTCCATGCCCACCCCTTTGCGGATCGGAGAGAGCCAGCCGTGCCCCACATCACACTCCCCGAAGGCGTCCCCGGCATCCTCGGGCCGATGACCGCCTATCCCGAGACCGAGCGCCACCTGAACGGCCTGGCCGAGGCCCTCCTGCGCGGGCCGTCCTCGCTGACTCCGGCCGAGCGCGAGACGATCGCGACGTCGGTGTCGCACGGCAACGAGTGCTACTTCTGCACCCAGTCGCACGCCGCCGTCGCCCGCGAGCACCTCGGCGAGCATCGCCACCTCCTGGACCTCGTCCTCGAAGACCGCGCTCGGCCCCGATCGACGAGAAGCTCAAGGCCTTGCTGGAGATCGCCCACAAGGTCCGCCTGGACGCCCGCACCGTCCGCCCGGAGGACGTCGAGCGGGCCCGCGCCGCCGGCGCCGACGACAAGGCGATCCACGACACCGTCCTGATCGCCGCCGCGTTCTGCATGTATAACCGCTACGTCGACGGCCTCGCGACCTGGGCGCCGCGCGACCCCGAGGTCTATCGCAGGATCGGCGTGAACCTGGCGAGCCGGGGCTATCGGGGGCCGGACGCGGATGCCTGACTCGACGCGTCCGGAGATTGCCGCCCCCGACCTGATGCCCCGCCGCCTGGGCCTGGCCTCGGCGTCGGCGCTCGTGGTCGGGCAGGTCATCGGCGTGGGGATCTTCCTCACGCCGTCGGACATGGCCCGCTCGCTCGGCTCGCCGTTCTGGCTCCTGGTCGTCTGGGGCTCGATGGGCGTCATGGCGATCTGCGGCGCCCTGTCGTTCGGGGCGCTGGCGGCCCGCCACCCCGAGGATGGCGGCGGCTACGTCTACCTGCGACGGGCCTTCGGGCCTCGCGTCGCGTTCCTCTACGGCTGGATGTCGCTGCTGGTCACGGACCCCGGCCTCACCGCCATGCTGGCCGCGGGGCTGGCACGCTACGCGGGATCGCTGGTCCCGCTCGACGCGTTCGGCCTGCGGGCCGTCGCCGTCGGGGCGATCCTGCTCATGGCGGCGGTGAACGTCGCGGGGCTGGCGATCGGCTCGGGGGTGCTGCGCGTGCTCTCGGCGCTGAAGCTCGGCCTGCTCGCGCTGATCGTCGTCGGGGGGTTCGGCTCCGGTCGGGGCTCGTGGGCGCACTTCGATCCCTTCGTGAGCCGGCCCTCGGGCGCCGGCCCGCTCGTGCCGGCGCTCATCGGCGGGCTGCTCGCCGCGTTCTTCTCGCTCGCGGGGTTCTGGGACGTCAGCAAGATTGCGGGCGAGATCCGCGACCCGGCCCGCAACGTGCCTCGCGCGATGACGCTCGGCGTCTCGATCGTGACGCTCGTGTACGTCCTCATCAGTGCCGTGTTCTGGTACCTCGTCCCGTGGTCCGCGGTCGACCCGGAGCGGGGCTTCGCCGCGCAGGCCGGAGCGATCCTGTTCGGCTCGGCGGTGGAGCGGGTGTTCGCCGGGGTCGTGATCGTCTCGGTCCTCGGCAGCCTGGCGGCGTACCTGATGGCGGCGCCCCGCGTGTACTACGCGATGGCCCGCGACGGCCTGTTCCCGTCGTGGCTCTCGGCGATCAGCCCGAGGCTCGGCACGCCGGCCCGCGCCACGGCGGTCCAGGCGACCCTCGCGTCGATCCTGGCGGCCTCGGGGTCGTTCGAGCAGATCCTCGCCTACTTCATGGCGGTCACGATCGGGTTCCTCGCTCTGATCGCCGCGACCGTCTTTGTGCTGCCCGCGACGGGCGACGCGGGGCGGGTGCCGGGGTCTCCGATCACCCCGCTGGGGTTCATCGTCCCGACGACGCTGGTAGTCGTTCTTCAAGTGATGAACGATCCCCTGCGTTCCGGGGGAGGCCTGGCCATCGTCGCGCTGGGCCTGCCCGCCTACCAGATCGCCATCCATCGCGGCGCCGCGATCGGGGGCCCGCGAGGGCCCGACGTCGGCCCAGGCCCGGAAGGCTCCGAATCACAGGCGTCGGCAGGCGCCGAGTGAATGTCCGTGTGGCCCGTTTGTTCCCATTCCTCGCAACAGGAGAGACGCATCATGGCCGAGACGAACGACGCGGTGATCGGCAACCAGGAGTCGATCTTGGGCAACCAGGAGAGGATCCTGGCGAACCAGGCGACCATCGAGCGCAATCAGTCGAAGCTCGACAAGGTCGTCTCGAATCAGGCGGCGATCCTGGCGAACCAGGAGACCATCCAGCAGAACCAGAAGAAGCTGGACAGGATCGCCGCCAATCAGGCGACCATCCTGGCGAATCAGGAGACGATCCAGCACAATCAGGAGAAGCTGGACAAGGCCATCGCCAACCAGGCGAGCATCCAGAGCAACCAGGAGCACATCCTGGCCAATCAGGAGACCATCGCCGCCAACCAGCGAGAGATCCTCGGCAACCAGCGAGAGATCCTCGCCAATCAGAAGAAGATCCTGACGAAGTGACGGGTCCGCCGTCGGCGGCGCCGGCCGGTCTTCGGCCGGCGCCGCCCCGGATCGCGGCGCGAGATGGTATGATCGATCGAAAATGGGATTGCTTCCCACCCACCGGAGGTCAACGGATGGAAACCCCCCGCCCCGCCCCGCCGAAGCGGTCTCGCATCGGATCAGCGCTCGTCCCGCTCGCCCTCGCGGCCCTCGCGACGGGGTGCGGCGGCTCGTCGGAGGGCCCGAAGTCGGCCAAGGACGGTAGTCCGACGCCGGTGAAGGTCGCCTATTTGGGCCTCACCTGCGAGGCCGCCATGTTCGTCGCTCAGGAGAAGGGGTTCTTCAAGGACGAGGGGCTCGACGTCGAGTTCGTGAAGACCGACTGGGACGGACTGCGCGACGGCCTCGGCCTCGGCCGTTTCGACGCCAATTACACGCTGATCATGTACCTGTTGAAGCCGATCGAGCAGGGCCTGGACGTGAAGATCACCGGCGGGGTCCATTCGGGATGCCTCCGCGTGCAGGTCGGCGCGAAGTCGGACATCAAGTCCCCCGAGGACCTCAAGGGGAAGAAGATCGGCATCCCCACGATGGGCAGCCCGCCGTTCCTCTTCGCCAGCCGCGTGCTCGCCGCGAAGGGGCTCGACCCGCGGAAGGACGTCGCCTGGGTCGTCGTCGCGCCCGAGGTCATGGGCCTGGCGCTGGACAAGGGGCAGGTCGACGCGGTGGCCGATTCCGAACCGCTGGGCTCGATCCTCACGGCCAAATCGGGAGTCCGCACGATCGCCGACCAGGCCGTCGACGCGCCGTACAGGGACGAATACTGCTGCGCGACCGTCGTGAGCGGCAAGTTCGCGTCGAGGGACCCGGCCGGCGCCGCGAAGGTGACGCGGGCCTTGCTGAGGGGCGCCCGGTGGGTCGAGGAGAACCCGACGGCCGCGGCGAAGCTGGCGGTCGAGAAGAAGTACGTCGCCTCCTCGGCCGAACTCAACGCGCAGGCGATCGGCAAACTGCATTACATGCCGGGCGTCTCGCGCTGCCGAGAGAGCATCGGGCTGGCCGCGAAGGAGATGAAGGCGGCCGGGCTGCTCAACCCCTCGACGGATCCGGCCGAGCTTGCCAAGCGGGCCTGGATCGACCTGGAAGGCGTCGATGATGACTGGATCAAGGGCCTCCAGGTCGAAAAGGTCGCCGGGGGAGGCCGACCGGTCGAGATGGATCGCGTGGCGTTGGCCGCGCTCCTGCGCGCGAGAAGGACTCCCATTTCATGTGCTGCGCCGGCTGCGGCGCGGCGAAGGACGGCGAGCTGTGCGGACGATAGGCACGACGAACCTCCGCGACGAGGGGCCGGCGGCCTTGCCCCTCGCCGCGGGCCCGGGGGGCGGGACGCGCCCGGCCGCCTGGGCGGTCCGCCTCGCGCCGACCGCGGCGGCGGTCTCGGCGCTGGCGGCCCATCGGCTCCTCCCGGACGGGCAATCCTCGCCGCCGTCGCAACTCTATCCGGGCCTGCTCGTCGTCCTCCTGGTCGCGGGCCTGGGGTTCGCGGCCTTGCCGGGCGCTCGCGGACGCCTCGCCTCGTGGCTGCGACATCGAAGCCCGCTGTTCGCCGGCATCATCGTTTGGCTCGCGACCTGGGACCTCATGACCCTCAAGCTGGCCTGGTTGCCCCTGCCGTACTTCCCCGACCCCGACCGAGTGCTGATGGCGATGTGGGAGGACCGCGGCGACCTGGCGTGGAGCGCGTTCCACTCGCTGAAGCTGCTGTTCTCGGGCTATGCGTGCGGCGTGGCGGCGGGGCTGGTGTGCGGCGTCCTGATCGGGTGGTTCCGGCCGATCCGGTACTGGGGGATGCCGCTGTTGAAGTTCGTCGGTCCGATCCCGGCCACGGCGTATGTGCCGCTGATGATGGCGCTCTTCCCGAGCGGGTTCCTCTCCGGCTCGGCCCTGATCGCAGTGGCGGTGTGGTTCCCGGTGACGATGCTCACGACCTCGGGCATGGCGAACGTGCCGGTGTCGTACCTGGACGTCGCGCGGACCCTGGGCGCGGGCGCGGCTACCTGATCTTCCGCGTCGCCTTGCCGTCGGCGTTGCCGAGCATCTTCCTCGGCCTCTTCATGGGCCTCGGCTCGGCGTTCCTGACGCTCATCGTGGCCGAGACGATGGGCGTGCCGGCCGGGCTGGGGTGGTATCTCAAGTGGAAGCAGGGCTATCTCGAATATGCCCACGTCTACGGGGCGCTGATCGTCATGGCGGCCTTCTTCTCGGGCCTCATGACGCTCCTCTTCGGGGCCCGCGACCGGGTCCTCGGCTGGCAGAAGGGCGTGATCCGGTGGTAAGCGCGATCGACCTCGACTCGTCGAGCCTGCACGTCCGAGAGGTCTCCCGATCCTTCCGCGCGGAGGACGGCTCGACGGTCCTGGCGCTCGACCGCCTGTCGCTCTCGGTCGCCCCGGGCGAGATGGTGGCCCTCGTGGGCCCGAGCGGGTGCGGCAAGTCCACCCTCCTGCGGCTGATCGCCGGCCTGGATCGGCCCTCGTCGGGCGAGCTGCGGATCGGCTCGGAGCCGATCGCCGGCCCGAGCGCCGAGCGCGGGCTGATGTTCCAGGACCCGACGCTCTTCCCCTGGGCGACGGTCCGGCGTAACGTGGAGGCGGGCCTCGTCGCGCGGGGCGTCCTGCGCCAGGGTCGCGGCGAGGTCGAGGAGTATCTCAGGCTCGTCGGCCTGGACGCCTTCGCCGACGCCTATCCGCACCAGCTCTCCGGCGGCATGGCGCAGAGGGCGGCCCTGGCCCGGGCGCTCATCAACCACCCGAAGGTCCTGCTGCTGGACGAGCCCTCGGCGCCCTCGATCAATTTACCCGGATGCGGATGCAGGACGAGGTGATCCGGCTCTGGCAGGCGCGGAAGACGACGATGGTGCTGGTCACGCACGACATCGACGAGGCGCTCTACATGAGCGACCGCATCGTGATGATGACCCCGCGGCCGGGGCGGATCGACCGGGTCCTCGACGTCCCGCTCGAACGGCCGAGGCATCGCAACGACCCCCGGTTCCTCCGCCTCCGCGCCCAGATCCTCGACGACCTCCACTTCTCCGGCGGAAGAGCCGCGGCCCCCATCGACGCCGGGGCCCACGCCCCGGACGCGGGCGGTGCGTCATGACCCGGGCCCGACGGATGCTGTTCCTCGTCGTCGGGCTGCCCCTGGCGATCCTCGCCGTCGGCGGGACGGCCCTCCTGATCTGGTGGGCGACTCGTTCGAGGCTGCCCGCTCCGGGCTCGCCACGTTACGAGGAGATGGTCTCGGCCTTCTCCTCGGGCGTCGCGGCCCTCGACTCGGACGCGAACCCGATCGCTCGCGACGCGCTGGACCGGGCCGTCGGGATCGTGCCCGAGGAGCCGGCGGCCTGGGCGAACCTGGGCCTGGCGCTGCTCCGCCTCAACGACCTCGAAGCGTCCGCGAAGGCGATGGAAGAGGCCCGCAAGCTCGCCCCCGACAGCGGAGCCGTCGAGCACCTTTCGGCACTCCTCGAGGAGCGCCGCGGCGACTTCGACAGGGTCGTGACGCACCTGAAACGGGCGATCGATCTGGACCCGAAAGCCCTCCGGTCCCGCTACGCTCTCGTCAAGGAATACGAGCGCCAGGGGCAGGCCGAGGCCGAGGCCCTCCGGCTGCTGGCGGAGATCGTGGAGCTGGCCCCGAGCAACCTCGCCGCGCAGATCGACCGGGCCCGCCTGGCGGCCAAGTCGGGCGACGCCGAGTCGCTCCGGGCGGCGATCCGGGGCCTGAGCGGCCAGTCGGCCTCCTGGCCCGAGAGGGCCCGCGAGCAGTTCGCGTCCGTGGAGAAGGCCATCGCCGAGAAGAACCCGAGGCTCGCCACGTCACGCGTGCTGGGCCTCCGCAACCTGCTCGTGACCGTCCCCGCCTTCCGCCAGGGGAGCGACGCCCTGGAACTCCCGGCCGGCACCGTGGGCGCGCCGATCCCCCGGTTCCTGCGCATGCCGAACCCCTCTCCAACTCCCGCGCCGCCGGATCGGTCGGTCGCGTTCGCCTTCAGTCCCCCGGGCAAGGACGCGGCGAGGAGGGCGGACGCCGTCTTCCTGCTCATCGACCCCAAGGATGGTGCGGTGACGCTCCTCGAAGCCGACGGCCGCGAGCTTCGCAGGGCCGGCGGCTCGGGCACCATCGCCCCGTTCCCCGGCGGGGGGGACGCGAAACCGCCGACGCCCCACGGCGTCGCCGTGGCCGACTGGAATTCGGACTATCGGCCCGACCTCGTCCTCGCCGGCGCCGGGGGTGTCCGGTTCCTGAAGCAGGAGGAGGACGGCTCGTTCACCGACGTGACCGCCGCCACGAAGCTGGGGCCGGAGATCCTCGGGACGAACGCCTCGGGCATCTGGGCCGCGGACATCGAGATGGACGGCGATCTCGACTTCGTGGTCGGCGTGCGTGACGGGGCGACGCGGGTACTCGTCAATCGGGGCGACGGCACCTTCGCGTCGGACGAGTCCCGATTCAAACAGTGCAAGGATATGCACAATTTCGCGTGGTCCGACCTGGACGGAGACGGCGACCCCGACGCGGCGATGGTCGAGGGGACCGGCCCCGCCGGCTTCTCGAAGCTGCGCGTGTTCATGAACGAGCGGGCCGGCCGGTTCGTGGAAAGGGAAGTGCCCCAGGAGATCGAAGGCGTCCGAGACCTCGCCGTGGGCGACGCGGACGGCGACGGCCTGATGGACCTGCTCCTCCTGACGTGGTCCACGGTCCTGCGACTCTCCGATCGCGAGGGCGGCCGATCCTGGGATTTCGCGGAGCTGTTCCGGAGGCCGGGCCCGAAGGACGGCGGCGGGGATCGCCTCCTGGTCGCGGATCTGGACAACAATGGCGCGATCGATCTGATCCTCTCGTCACGAGAACTCGCCACGGAGGCTCTGGCTCGGCGGGCGGCCGGGCGATCCCTGGGTCCGCGCGGCCGGTGCGATGGAGTCGCTGGCGCCGTTCCAGGTCTTCGGGATCGCCGACGCGAACCGCGACGGACGTCTCGACGTCGCGGGGACCGTGAGCAACGGCGTCGCGGGCCCGACGGTCTCCCTCGGCACCAACAGCGGGAAGGCGTCGTATGGCTGGCTCGACGTCCGCCCCCGCGCCGCGAAGAGCGTGGGGGACGGCCGCATCAACTCCTTCGGCCTCGGCGGCGAGATCCAGGTCCGCGCGGGCCTGCTCGTCCAGAAGCAGGTGATCGCCGGCCCGGTGGTCCACTTCGGCCTCGGCACCCACAACGGGGCCGACGTCGCCCGCGTGGTCTGGCCGAACGGCACGGCGCAGGCCGAGTTCAACACGAAAGCGAATGTCGCGATCGCCGCCGAGCAGAGGCTCAAGGGCTCGTGCCCCTTCATCTATGCCTTCGACGGGTCGGAGATCCGCTTCGTCACCGATTTCCTCTGGCGCTCGCCCCTGGGGCTGCGGATCAACGCGCAGGACACGGCGGGAGTCGGCCAGACGGAGGACTGGATCAAGATCCGAGGCGACCAGCTCGCCCCGCGCGAGGGGAATTACGACCTCCGCATGACCGCCGAGCTGTGGGAGACCCATTTCTGGGACCACGTCTCGCTGATGGTCGTCGATCACCCCAGTGGCACCGAAGTGTTCGTCGACGAGCGGTTCGCCCGCAAGCCGCCGACGCTGAAGGTCCACGCCACGGGGCGCGTCCGCCCGGTGAAGAGCGCTCGCGACGATCGGGGAGACGACGTCCATGACGTCGTCCGCGCGGGACGGCCGCTATCTCGACACCTTCGGCCGGGGCTTCTATCAGGGCGTCACGCGTGATCACTGGGTCGAGGTCGAGATCGGCGAGGACGTGCCGAGGGACCGGAAGCTCGTCCTCGTCGCCGAGGGCTGGATTCACCCGACCGATAGCTCGATCAACGTGGCGCTTGGTCAGGGGACTCATGAGCCGCCGAGGGGGCTAAGCCTGGAGGCCCCGACGGCAGACGGCCAATGGGCCGTGGTTCGCGACCACCTGGGGTTCCCGGCCGGCAAGAACAAGACCGTTCTCATCGACCTGGACGGCGTGTTCCGGTCCGATGCCCCGCGCAAGCTCCGCCTGAGGACGAATCTGGAGGTCTATTGGGACGCACTCTCGGTCGCGACGGCCGAGGACGGGGCACCCCTCAAGATCCGCCGCATAGCCCCGGCGACGGCCGACCTGCGCCATCGCGGCTATTCGCGGATGACGCAGGCGGATGCCGGCTCGCCGGAAACCCCTCGCTACGATATCCTGGACGGGGGGCGCCAGCGCTGGAATGACCTGATCGGGTTCTACACCCGGTTCGGCGACGTCCGCGAGCTTCTGGAGCGGGTCGACGACCGCTACGTGATCGCCAACGCCGGGGACGAGGTCCGGCTCCTCTTCCCCGCCGCGGACCCTCCGCCGCCGGGATGGACGCGCGACTTCGTCCTGATCGGCGACGGCTGGAACAAGGATGGCGACTACAATACGGCGTTCTCGAAGACCGTCCTGCCCCTGCCGTCCCACGCGCGACCGAATTACGACACGCCTCCGGGCGAGCTGGAAGACGACCCCGTCTATCGGGACCATCCGGACGACTGGCAGCAGTATCACACCCGTTACGTCACACCGCACGTCTTCCGCGACGGGCTGAAGCCCCGGGCGGTCGCGAAACCATAGCAGGATCGGAGTCGGAACGCATGCTCGGGGCCAAGGCCGGACGGATCGCCGCGATCCTCCTGTTCGTCGGGCTGATCGGCGCGACCCTGGTGCTGAATCGCTCGTCGCCGTCGTCGGGGGGGGCGAAGCCGTCCCCCTCGGGGTCGAAGTCCGAAGGGCCCTCGCGCTACGGCTTCCGCCTGGAAGAGGTGTCGAAGGCGTCGGGGATCGACTTCGTCCACAAGGCCCCCACGCTCGACGCCAAGCTCGCGCACATCATGCCGCAGATCGCCTCGATGGGCGCGGGGGTCTCGGCGGTCGACTTCGACCGCGACGGCTGGCAGGACCTCTACGTCACCAACAGCGGCGAGGGGAGCTTCAACCGGCTCTATCGCAACAGGAAGGACGGCACGTTCGAGGACGTCGCCGGCCCCCTCGGCGTGGCCGACGTCAACAAGGAGGGGACCGGCGTCTCGATGGGCTCGGTCTGGGGCGACTACGACAACGACGGCTATGAAGACCTGTTCCTCTACAAGTGGGGCCGCCCCGAACTCTTCCACAACGACGGCGGCAAGGCGTTCACCCGCCAGACCGAATCCGCCGGCCTCCCCGCGTGGGTCAACGCCGGGTGCGCGACGTGGCTCGACTTCGACCGCGACGGCCGGCTCGACCTCTTCCTCGGCGGCTACTGGGCCGACGACCTCGACCTCTGGCACCTCAAGACGACGAAGATGATGCCGGAGAGCTTCGAGTATGCGAAGAACGGCGGGCGCAAATACCTCTTCCGCAACGTCGGCGACGGCCGATTCGAGGACGCGGCCAAAACGACCGGCCTGGAGAGCCGCGCTGGGCGCTGTGCGCGGCGGCGGCCGATCTGCGAGGGACCGGCTTCCCCGACCTGGTCGTCGCCAACGACTACGGCGTCTCGGAACTCTTCGCGAATGAGGGCGGGAAGCGATTCCGCGAGATCGGCAACGCGACGGGGGTCGGCTTCGCGCCCAAGAGCGGCATGAACGTCAGCTTCGGCGACATCTTCAACCAGGGCCGGTTCTCGATCTACGTGACGAACATCTCCGAGGAGGGCGTCCTGATCCAGGGGAACAACCTCTGGGTCCCTCGCGAGGGGACGAAGGGGGACGGCCTCAAGTACGACAACCTGGCGCGCGAGACGGGCGTCGAGCTCGGCGGCTGGAGCTTCGGCGCCCAGTTCGGCGACCTGAACAACGACGGCACGCAGGATCTCGTGCTCACCAATGGTTATATCTCGGATGCGAAGGATGCCAGCTACTGGTATGACTACTCGGTGATCGCCGGCGGTCACAGCTCGATCATCTCCGACGCCAAGAACTGGCCGGCGATGGGGGACAAGAGCCTCTCGGGCTACCAGGCGAAGCGCGTCTGGATGAACGACGGCGCGGGGCATTTCGCCGACGTGGCGCAGGCCGTCGGCTACACCGACCGGCACGACGGCCGGGCCGTGATCCTCGTTGACCTCTGGAACCGCGGCGCGCTCGACCTCGTCGTCGCCAACCAGAAGGGGCCGCTGCTCGTCTACAGGAACACGGTCGATCCCGCGAACAAGTGGATCGGCTTCGACCTCCGCGGCAAGGCGTCCAACCGCAGCGCCATCGGGGCCGAGGTCCGTCTGTTCTGGGACGGGCAGGAGCAGCTGCAGCAGGTCACGGGCGGCGCGGGTACTCGGCGCAGAATCCCCGCCCGCTGCACTTCGGCCTGGGCAAGTCGCCGAAGATGGAGAAGGCCGTCATCCGCTGGCCGTCCGGCAAGGAACAGGTCATCCCGACGCCCGAATCCGGGCGCGTTCATACGGTGGAGGAGCCCTGATGGCGACGACCGCGATCGAGACACCCGCGAAGAACCTTCCCGCCGAGGCAAAGGCGCGGGCGGCCCACCGCTGGCGCAAGGTCTTCTCGTTGGATAATCGCTACCTGCCGCCGATGCTCATCACCTGCATCTTGCTGGTGGCGCAGTGGGGGGCGGGCGTCCTCGAGAGCACCGAGCGGACGCTGCTGGCGATCGTGTCCAGCATCGTCATCGAGCTGGTCCTGTCCCTCCTGCTCGTCGGTAAGTGGCCGCACCTGGCCAGCGCGTACATCTCGGGGATCAGTGTCGGCATCCTGATCCGCTCGCCAGCGTTCTGGCCATATGTCCTGTGCAGCCTGATCTCGATCACCTCGAAATATGCCATCCGCTGGCATGGGCGGCACCTGTGGAATCCCTCGAACCTGGGCGTCAGCGTCATGCTGTTCCTCGCCCCGGCGTCGGTCGCGTCGCTCAGCATCCAGTGGGACAATCGGATCTGGGCCCTCGCGGTGGTCTGGACGCTCGGCTCGCTCATCATCCTTAGGCTGCGACGGTTCCACATCTGCGCCACCTATGTCGCCTCGTTCATCGCCCTGTCATTCGTGAGGAGCGCCGTCACGGGCCGCCCCTGGCTGGCGGAGGTCGCGCCGATCACCGGGCCTATGTATCAGCTCTTCATCTTCTTCATGATCACCGATCCGCGGACCACGGTGAGGACCTGGTGGGGTCAGTGCCTCGTGGCATCCCTCGTGGCCGTCGCGGAGATGATCCTGCGACTCAACGAGGTCGTGCACGCCGCATACTATGCGCTCTTCCTCGTCGGTCCGGCGGCGAACGCGGTCGAGATCTGGTGGAACCAAACACACGGGCCCTCGACGGTGCCCGTCCCGACGCCCGCGGTCGCGCCGTGATCGACGCGGATTCATCGCTCCTTCCTTCCTTTCGGACGAGGCCGGACTCATGTTGCAGGGCGTGGAGAGGCTGGACGACCTGATCGGGCCGCGGGCGTCGGGGCTCACCGGCGCGACCCTGGACGAGGTCGCATCGGCCGTGCATCGGGCCGACGTCGATCGGCTCGCGGCGACCGGCGGGCACTTCGCCGCCGTGGCGCACGAGGGGCACACCGTCCGCCTGGCGAGGACGATGGGGGTGCCCCTGCGCTACTTCGTCGCCAAGCGCCATCACGGCCCCTATCTCGTCGTCTCGGACCGCATCGATCGCCTCTATGAGTATTGCTGCTCGCTCAAGATCGGCTGGCAGTTCGACCCTCTCTACACGCGGATGATCCCGGCGCACTACCTCGTGGAGGTCGATCAGGTCGGATGCCCCGACCCGAATCCCCGGTATCGCCGCTTCTTCTCGCCCGAGGTGGCGCAAGGGCCTCGCGACCTCGACGCGCTCGGCGCCGCCTACGTGCGTGCTGCCTACGAGACGGCCCGCGACTGGATCGCGCGGGTGCCGGATGGTGAGCCGATCGCCGTGCTCTTCTCGGGAGGCGTGGACAGCGGCTCGGTCTTCCTGCTGGCCCGGAAGGCGCTCGCCGAACTCGGCCGCGACCCGAACCTGTTGCGGGCCTACTCGCTCGACCTCGGCGGCGGCGAAGACGCGGCCCAGGCCGAGCGCTGGGTGCGCGAGCTCGGCCTCGAATCGCAGTGGGAGCGGATCGCTCCGGAAGGCGCGAAGCCCGATTACGAGGAGGCGATCGCGACGATCGAGGACTATCACCCGCTCGACGTCGAATGCGCCGCGGCGTCGCTCCTGCTGCTGAGGGCGATCCGAGAGCGGCATCCCTCGGTGCGTCACCTGCTCGACGGCGACGGCGGAGACGAGAACCTCAAGTCGTACCCGCTGGAGGATTCGGACCTGACGATCTCCAGCATCCTCCGCAACCCGATGCTCTATCAGGAGGGCTGGGGCATCGACGCGGTCAAGCACAGCCTGACCTACTCGGGCGGGCTGTCACGCTCCTATATCCGAACATATGCCCCGGCGGAGCGGCTCGGCTTCTCCGCGTTCAGCCCTTATACGACGCGCGCCGCCATGGCCGGCGCCGTGGCGATCCCGTTCGAGGACCTGCTCGCGGGGGACGCCGGGCGGCTCGCGACGCTCAAGGCCGACGTCGTCCGCGCGGGCGTCGAGGCCGTCACGGGCGTCCGCATGCCGGTCTTCGCCAAGCGACGGTTCCAGGACGGCGCCGGCGGCGCCTATCGTCAGTGGCGCGTGAGCAAGGCGTGGTGCCGGCAGGTGTTCCTCCGCCAGTGGGAGGAGCGGCTGAAGGTCGCGTGGTCGCCGTTCGCCGAGCGCGTCTCGGGCAACGCGGTGCCGGTCTGAATCGGGGCCAACCCGCCATGACGATCTATCCCGACGACCCCTCCGCCCGGGATCGCTGGATCCTGGAGCGGAGGCCGCCTCGCAACGCGCTCGACCCCCGGCGCCCCTACGTGGTCCTCGCGGAGGCCGAGCCCGGCCCGGACGGAAGTGCCGTCGACGTCGCGACGGTCTTCCTCACGAATCGCGAATGCCCCTGGCGCTGCCTGATGTGCGACCTGTGGAAGAACACCCTGGAGGACACGGTCCCCGAAGGGGCGATCGCCGAGCAGGTCCGATTCGCCATCGAGGGCCTGCCGCAGATCGAGCCGGCGCGTTCGCACCTGAAGCTCTACAACGCCGGCAGCTTCTTCGATCCCCGCGCGATCCCGCCGGCGGAATACGCCGAGGTCGCCCGGCTCGCCGCCCCGTTCGCCCGCACGATCGTCGAATGCCACCCCGCGCTCGTCGGGCGACGCTGCGTCGAGTTCCGCGACCGGCTCGCGAAGCCTCTGGAGGTCGCCTTGGGGCTCGAGACGACGCATCCCGAGGTGCTGCCGCGACTCAACAAGCGGATGACGCTCGACCGCTTCCGCGCCGCGGCCGAGTTCCTCAAGGACCACGACATCGACCTGCGCGTGTTCATCCTGGTCCGACCCCCGTGGCTATCCGAGGCGGAGGGGGTCGAATGGGCGGGGCGATCCCTGGATTTCGCCTTCGACTGCGGCGCGTCCGTCTGCTCGCTCATCCCGACGAGGGCGGGCAATGGCGCGATGGAGGCCCTCCGAGAGTCCGGCGACTTCGCCCCGCCGTCGCTCGCCTCGCTGGAGGCGGCCCTGGAATACGGCCTCTCCCTGCGGGCCGGTCGCGTCTTCGCCGACCTGTGGGACATCCAGTCCCTGGCCCTCTGCCCCTCATGCCGAGCCGCCCGCATCCGCCGGCTGGCCCGCATGAACGCGACGCAGAGCATCCCCGCCCCGATCGCTTGCCCCGATTGCCGGAGCGCCGACGGGTTGCATCGTCCGGATTCATGATCCCGGATTCCGTGAGCGGTTCCCAGCCGAGTCGAGAATCACACTTCTCTACCTGTGTCAGGTTGCCCTGACTCTCTCCATCTCGCAAAGGCATGGCAGATGAGGGCATGCTCGACCCGTATTCGAGTCGCAAGCCGGGGCGGGTTGGTCGGCCCGGAGGGTGGAAGGCCAGTGGTTCGAGAACGATACGGAGGGATGAGACCATGTCCATCATCACCGTCTCATGATTCGGATTTGCTCGGGGCGGAGGTCCAGACGCCCGCCCCGAAGGGCCGCAGGGGGGGCACGCCGGGTCCCCGCGGTCCATTTTGCCCCCTACTTCCCTCCCGCCGGAGTATCGCGAATCCTCCGAGCATGTCCTGAGGAGCGAGAAGTTCTGGGGTCTCGAGGAGAAACCCGGCTCGTTAACCATGATCGACCGGCCCATCGTGCCGACCCCCGTCGTCGGATCGGCGGTGCCCTCGAACGGGGATGTGGAAGGGTCGGCCGAGGGGGAGCGGAGCGGACTCCCGTGTCTCCAGCGAGCGAGAGGTTTCCGGACCGCCTCAGCAGCTTCGGGGCGTTCGGCAAGACGACCTGGGTCGCCCCCTCCGGCATGTGTGAACCCGCCCCCTGGGGCACCGCAGGGTTCGCCGAGAGACTCCAGGGGGAGACCCCCAACGTCTTGGAATGGAGACGGCCGCTCCGATCCTGGCTCCTGGCCAGGGGGATCGACGTCCTTGGGGGATCGGAGCCCGTCGTCCCGCTCGACGACCTTGAGGCCCTGGCATCGATCGCCTCCTCGCCCTTGCTCCCGCACAGCGGCACGAACCCACGTCGGCGACGAACGCCCCCTGGACAGGGTCCGCGCCGCCCTGCATTCCGGGGCCGATCGCCCGGTCTCGCGCCTCAGGTCGAGGCTCGCCTCGGTGCGGGCCGATTTCAAGGAGGAGTACCCGGCCTTCACCAACGGCGGCAATCGCCTCAAGCTGACGCATTGCCGCGATGCGTGGCGGAAGTTCGTCCGCGAGGGGGACGCCTGCTTCCGGTCGCTCTTCCCGCCGGAGAAGAATGCCGCCGGCCAGCTCGACCCGGCCCGCGTCGCCCGCGAAATAGGTCGCCTCCGAGATCGTGCCGTGCTCGCCGCCAGGATCACCGAGCGGGTCCGCGAGGCGCTGCTGAAGGAGATCCGCGGGCGTCGGGGCGTGACCTGCGCCGTGATCGACGACCTGGACCTCTGCCGCCTGGTCAACCCCGGCGGGGACCCGCCCGACCCCCTGATCGGCTTCTTCGAGGTCGTCCTGGAACAGCAACGGTGGGACGCGTTGTCCCCGATCTCGACGCAGGACGGCCGCCCGGCGGTCAAGGAGACGTTCGTCGGACGCGCCCAGGAGGCCGACGACCTGAGCCGCCTGTGGTGGCCGACGGGTTCTCCGAAGCCGGAAGGGCATTCCTGCCGGAGTCCGCCGCCGAGGGCCCCGACCGGCCGTCGAGATGGACGAGGGATCGACCGACCGGGGACGGGGCCCGGCGACGGCCCGGGCGGCTCAGCGGGGCCGGGCGAAGACCTCGGCCGGCAGCTCGGGGAGCGGCCTGGTCCCGACTTCGAGCTCGCGACGGAGGATCTGCCATTCGGCGGCCTCCCAGGGCCCCGGGGGCCGGGGGGCCGACTCGAAGCGGTCGCGCCATCGTCGGGCCGAGGGCGCGTCGCCCATGGCGCGGGCGGCGATCGCCAGGAAGGCCCAGTCCTGGGGCTGGGCGCCCTCCGGGTCGGCCTGGATGCCCTCCAGGAGCCGGTCCGTCGCCTCGCGGTATCGGCCGTCGCGGACGAGCAGGGCGCCGACGGTGTTGAGGATGCTGTGGCGGCGGCGGCCCTGGTCGCGGGGCGCGGCCCGCAGGGCCCCCTCGGCCAGGGCGAGCGGCTCGGCGTCATCGGCCCCCGCGCCCGGGGCCAGGGCGCAGGCGAAGGCGGCTTGGTTGGCGTGCATCGTCCCCTCGTGGCCGCGGGCCCCGGCGAGGATCCGGGCGCAGGCCTCGCGATAGCCCGGGAGGTCGCCGGCCATCAGGGAGGCGACGGCCCGGCGATAGGTGAAGATCGGGGGCGCCGCGGGCCCCGGCCCTCGACGATCGCCAGGAGCCGCGAGGCGCGGCCCCACCGCCCGGCCGCGACGAGCCGGTCGGCCTGGCGGCCCACCCCGGCGAGGTCCATCCCGAGGCCGGCGGCCCGCTCCAGGTCGTCGTCGCGGTCGTCGATCCGCCCGGCCTGGCCGCGGACCTCCGCCCTCTCGGCCAGGGCCCTCCAATCGCCCGGATGGCCGGCCAGGAGGCGGTCGAGATACCAGGTCGCCGACCCCGGACGGCCCGCCCCCGCGCCTCGGCCGCCCGGGTCCGTTCCCAGTCGCTGAGGGCCTCCGAAGGCGCGATCCGGGCGGCCCGGTCGAGGGCGGCCTCGGCCTCGTCCCGTCTCCCGTCGCGTTCCAGGGCCGTCGCCCGCCGCGCCTCGACGGCCCAGTCGCCGGGCCGCAGGGGGGCGAGGCGGTCGAGGTGCCAGAGGGCGGCGAAGGTGAGGCCCTCGGCCTCGGCGGAGTCCAGGGCCAGGGCATGGCGCCGGGCGGCCCGCTCGGGGGATTCCTCGGGGTCCGGGACGGGCGCGAGCCGGTCCCTCTCGGCCCAGGACGAGGCCGCCATCGGGACGACCGATCCGATCGACGGGTCCAGGGTCGCCCCGGTGGCCAGGGCCAGGGCGTCGGACGTCTCCTCGGGGCCCGGCTCGGGGCCGGGCTCGGGCAGGGGCCAGGACCGGACGATCAGGCCCTCGCCGGCCCCGAGGATCGACGCGCCGTCCCGGGAGAAGGCCAGCGCCTGGAGGGGGCCCTCGGCGACCAGGGGAGGGCCGACCGGCGCGAACGTGGCCGCGTCGTGGAGCCGCCCCCGGCCGTCGTCGCCGAGCAGGGCCAACCATCGGGCCGACGGGTCCGCGACCAGGGCGGCGAGTCCCCGGGCCTCGGGGATCACCAGCCGGAGCGGCTTGCCGGCCCGCACGTCCCACTCCCAGACCCCCCCGGGGCCCTTCGTCAGGAGCCGGTCTCCGGGCAGGAAGGCCACGGCCCCGGGGTTCTGGGCCGGGATGGCCAGGGGGACGCCCCGGGGCCGCAGCGGGTCCAGGTCCCAGAGCTGATAGCGCCCGAAGTCGGCGCCTTCGAGCGTCCCCATCGACCGGACCAGCAAGGTCCGACCGTCCGGGCTGAATCGCGTCCAGGTCGCGAAGCCCTGGACGTCCGCCGAGTCCCGGAGCCGGCCCGACTTCGCCTCGTAGAGCCGGATCTGGGAGCGATGCGGGTCGCGAGGCTCGTCCTTCAGAGTGCCGACGGCCAGGGTCGAGTCGTCGGGCGAGAAGGAGACCGACATCCCCCGGGCCCGAGGGCCAGCGGGGCGCCGGCCATCCGGCCGTCGGAGGCGTCGAGCCGGAAGAGGGCGCCGCCGAAGCCGGTGGCCGCCAGGGCCTTGCCGTCGTGAGAGAAGCCCATCGACAGGATCCAGTTGGGACGGGGCACGCCCGGGCCTACCGCGCGGCCCCGGGCGTCGTGGAGCCGGAGCTCGGCCGAGACGCTCAGGTCGTCGCGGGAGGCCGTCGCCCAGGTCGGCCCGCTCGGCCCGGCCGCCAGCAGGACGCCGCCGCCGGGCCACCCCAGGGGGATCGGGGCGCCGATCGGCCGTCCGTCCGCGGAGACGGCCTGGGCGAAGCCCGCGGCCGGGTCGGTGACCAGGGCCCGGTCCGACCCCGGCGCGAAGACCGCCTGGCCCACTCGGCCCGGCCTCATCGGCGCCGGGATCGGCCGGTCCGGGAGCCTCCAGAGCCGGAACGACCCCTCGATCAGGACGCCCAAATCGCGGCCGTCGGGGCGGAAGGCCAGGTCGGTGACCGGGCCGGGCTCGGCCAGGAGCTCGGCCCGGGCCGCGCCGTCCCGGACGTCCCGGAAGATCACCCGGCCGTCGTTGGACCCCGTGGCCAGGGTGGCCCCGTCGGGGTGGAAGGCCAGGGCCGTGACGAACCCGCCCCCGGTCCGGACCGGGCCCCGGGCGGCCCCTCGGCGGCAGTCGTAGAGGCCGACGTCGCCCGAGTGGTGGACGATCGCCAGGGTCTCGCCGTCGGGGCCGAGGAGGTGGCTGGCGGGGCGGTTCACGAGCCCGGGCAGGCCGGTCAGGGACGCCTTGAGTCCGCCCGAGGCGTCCCAGAAGTCGAGGACCCAGTCGGTGGTCGGGTCGTCCGGCCGGAGCCGGCCGGGGGACATCGTGGCGACGCCTCCCCGGCCGTCGAAGACGGCGAAGGCGGCCCCGGCCGGCATCCCGGGGGCGGCGCCCCGAGGCTCCCCCGAGGCCACGTCCCAGAACCGGGCGCCCCCGGGGCCGATCGTCAGGGCGACCCGCCCGCCCGGCCCGACGGCCACCGCCTTCACGGCTCCGGCCCGGATCGGGGGCCCCAGGGGCCGGCCCGTCCCCCGGTCCCGGACCACGACCGTCCCGTCGGGCTCGGCCCGGGCCAGGGCCTCCCCGTCGGGCGAGGCCGAGAGGTCCCAACGGTGGAGCGACCCGTCCCGACCGGCGACCGGGGCGCCGGTGGCCAGGTCGAAGGCCCTCGGGCCGTGTTCGGCGGAGTCGATGGTGATCGTCGAGGGGTCGGGGCCGAACTCGAGGTGCCGGGCGGTCCCCAGGTCGGGGAGGACCCGGAGGAGCCGGGGGGCGGAGGCGGCCCAGGCGGCCAGGTTCAGCCGGGCCAGGCGTCGCGAGTCCGGGGCCATCTCGGGGGTCTCCAGGCTCCGGGCCAGCCACAGACGGCCCGCCACCGTCTCCCCGCGGTCGAGGAACCCCAGGGCCCGGTCCAGCGTCAGGTCGGCGGCCGTCCGCCTGGCCTCGCGGCGGGCCTCGACGGCCTCGGCCGTCCGTCGGGTCGCCTCTCGCCACTTCCAGACCGTCAGGCCGAAGCCGACGAGGATCGCCAGGACCACCGAGGCGGCCAGGCCCGAGACCGTCGGCTCGCGGCGGACCCAGCGCGCGGCCCTCTCGGCCAGCCCCAACCTCCGGGCCCGGATCGGCTCGCCCGCGAGGTAGAGCCTGAGGTCCTCGGCCATCTCGCCGGCCGAGGCGTACCGGGCCGAGGGGGCCTTGGCCATCGCCTTCAGGGCGACGGTCTCCAGGTCCCGGGGGACCCGGCGGTCGATCGACCGGGGCCAGGGCGGCTCCTCGCGGAGGACTTTCTCGATCAGGCGGGCCCGGTTGGGCTCGTCGAACAGGGGGCGCGAGGTCAGCAGCTCGTACAGGGTCACGCCCAGGGCGTAGACGTCGCCCCGGACGTCGGACCGGCCGTCGAACCGCTCCGGGGCCATGTAGCGGAGGGTGCCGACGATGTCGCCGGTGCGGGTCAGGGCCTCGCCGTCGCCGTCGAACGACTTGGCCAGGCCGAAGTCGGCCACCCAGGCGTCTCCCCGGTCGTCGATCAGGACGTTCGAGGGCTTCACGTCGCGGTGGAGGATGCCCTGGCGGTGGGCGTAGTCCAGGGCCTGGGCGACCTGGAGGGCTACCCTCGCCGCCTCCCGGAACCGATCCCGGCCGGGATCGGTTCCGGGAGGCGGCGACGGCTCGGGCCCGGGCGGGGCGGGCGCCGGTCCCTCGGCCGGGAGGCCGGGCCCGGGGGGAGCGGCGAGCGTCGCGTCGGCGTCGAGCTCCAGGGTCGGAGGGCCGTCGGACGGCCCGGGCCCCGGTCCCGCCGAGACCGTCGCGCCGTCGGTCGGCCTCGGCCCCCAGCCACGGCGGGAGACGGCGTCCAGCCCTTCGCCTTCGATGAATTGCATGGCGTAGAAGAGGTAGGGCGCGGCCTCCCCCACGCCGAAGACCGGGACGATGTTCGTGTGGTGCAGGCGGGCCGCGGCCCGGGCCTCGCGCCGGAACCGCTCGGCCTCCGGGGCGTGCGTCCCGGCCGGGGGGGCGATGACCTTCAGGGCGACCCGTCGGTCCAGGGCGATCTCCTGGGCCTCGTACACGACCCCCATCCCGCCCCGCCCCACCTCTCGGACGATCCGGAATCCCGGGATCGCCGGCCGGGAGCCCGCCGGGAGGGCCGGGGCCCGACCGTCCCCGGTGGTGGCGTCGGTCGAGTGCGGGGGCGACGAGGAGGTCCGGGGCGGCCCCATCCGCTTCAGGAGGTCGAGATAGGGCGCCGGCGGGGCCTGGTCGTCGCGACCGGTCGGGACTCCGGCGTCGGCCAGCCCCTCCAGGCCGGCGCGGCAGGCCCGGCAGCCCGCGACGTGGGCCTCGACGGCCTCGGCCTCGGCCCCCTCCAGCCGGTCGTCCAGGTATCGGGCCAGGTGGGCCGACGGGTAGCAGCCGGGCGCCGAGGGGTCGGACGGCTCCGGGGCCGGGCGGTCGGGCCCGCCGTGGGTCGGGGTCATGGGTGCATTCCTTCCGACGGGCGGAGAGGTCTCGACTCCCCCCAGGAGCAGTCGCCGGGCCGTCGGGGCGTCATCCCGCGTCGGCCTCGGCCCCGCCGGGGCGTTCCAGGTCGCGGACCGCCTCCCGGAGCCTCTTCAGGACGTTGCTCTTGGCCTTGAAGACGGCGGCCACGGACAGGCCCAGGCGCCCCGCCGCGTCGTCCGCCGCGACGCCGTCCCGGGCGGTCATCCGATAGGCGTCCCAGGTCGTCGCCGAGACCCGGGCGCGGACCCGCCGCTCGGCCTCTTCGAGCAATTCCAGGTCGTATTCTTCCTCCAGGCGGCGGGCGAGGTCCTCGCGGGCCTCGACCCCGGCGAGCCCGTCGAAGAACTCGCCCCGGCGCGCGGCCCGGTCGCGATCGGCCAGCCAGTCGCGCCAGGCGTTCTCCGTGAGCGTGCGGAGCCAGCCGCGGAAGCTCCGCCCCGGGTCGTACCGGAACCGTTCCATCTGCCGGGCGAGCTTCATCAGGACGGCCTGGGTGACGTCCTGGGCGTCGGCCTCCTGGAGCCTCCAGGCGCGGCACCAAGCGTAGATCTTCGGGGCGTAGCGGTCGACGAAATCGGCCCACGCCTCCTGATCCCTGGCCCCCTGGCAGACTCGCCCGAGGAGGCTCGCGTTGGTCCGGGAGGCGTCATCCAGCATGTCGACGAGGCTCCGATCGGGGCCGGATGGCTCAGGAGGTCCGGCCGAGGGAGGCGTTGGGGGTGCGTCGCGAGGAAGGAGCGGAGGGTCGGGATTTCTTCAAACTAGAATCGATCGGCCCTCGGTCGTCAAGTTTCCCGCCCGACGCCCGAGGGAATCGCCGCCCTCGAATTTTTTCCGGGGGCGATTCAGGTCTCGGCCGGTCGGCCGGTATAGATCGGTGTACCCAACGACGCGGCCTCCGACGACGGGGGCCGACGGGCCGAGGGCCGGGCGGGGCAACCGGCCGGACAGACGATTCCCCCTTTCGCGAGGAGACCGAGCCATGGCGATCCAGAATCTTCGGGGCGGCGATCCGGTCGAGGCGATGGTGGAGCTGACCGACGACCAGCTCGCCGGAGTGGCCGGAGGGGCGACCCATCCGACGATGGTGACCACCTCGGCCACGGGGACCACCACGACCACCGGGGGCGCGATCGTGACTAGCAAGAGCAGCGACACCCTCACCGCGACCCCCACGACCGTCACGACTTCGGGCGCGCCGAAGACCTCGGAGTCGACGCTCACCGGCTCGCCGGGCTCGGTCGGCTGACCGGCGCCGACCCGGGCGGGGCGATGAGTTCGCCTCGCGCCCGAGTCGATTCGATCGCGGAAGGAAATCGCCGTGCCCCCGAGTGGATCGCCGATCGCCCTGGTCGCGGAGAGGCCCCCCGAGGCGTTCGAGCAGCTCGACGCCCCGGTTCGGGTCGTCTCCCTGCGCCTGTGGATGTTCCTGGGGGCGTCTCTGCTGACGCTGGGGTCGGTCGCGGCGTTCGCCACGCTGTACCAGGTCCCGCTGACGGTCCCGGGCCGGGGCATCCTCCTGGCCGGTCCGGGCGGGGGCGGCGAGAGCCTGCTCCAGGTCACCGCGCCGTCGTCGGGCCGGCTGACGACCGTCCTCACGGCCGTCGGCGCGACGGTCCGCGCCGGGGACACGATCGCCGAGATCGACCAGAAGGAGATCCGCGACGAGCTGGTGGCCGCCGAGGCCGACCTCGCCCGGCTCCGCGAGGAGGACCGCGAGCTCAGCCGCTTCGACCGGGCGGAGGAAGAGTCGCGGGCCTCGGCGCTGGCCAAGGTCGAGGAGGCCCTCCGCCGGACCATCGACATCGACCGCAATCGCCTGGCCGACTACCGGAGGATCGCCGCCGGGGACCGCAGCCTGAACCAGAAACGGCTCCTGAGCGACGCCGAGGCGTTGAGGTCCCGCGCCGAGGCCGACGCCATCGAGAGCGCCATCGGCTCGGGCGAGGCGAAGATGCAGGAGCTGGTCTTCGACCGCCTGAAGGACCAGACGACCCGCCGCCGCGAGAAGGTCCAGCGCGAGCTGGCCATCCATCGGACCGAGATCGAGATCGGGCTGCTCCGGGACCGGCTCGACCGCGAGACCCGCCTGCTCTCGCCCCACGACGGCAAGGTGATCGACCTGCGGATCACCCCGCATGCCCTGGTGGAGAAGGGCTCGGTGGCGGCCCTGCTCCAGCCCCGGGCCCCGGCGGGCGCCGCGATGGAGGCGATCGTCTTCGTCCCGGCCGGCCGCGGCAAGAAGATCCGGGTCGGCGACCCGGTCGAGATCCTGCCCGACACGGCGCTCCGGCAGGAGCAGGGGTTCATCCGGGGGGAGGTCCGCTCGATCTCCGAGATCCCCGCCACCGACGGCGCGATGCTCGCCGAGCTGAAGCATCCGGCGCTGGTGGCGCACTTCTCCGGCAAGGCCCCCGGCGAGGTCCTCCTGGGCCTCCGCGTGGCCCTGCCCGAGGCGACCCCGGGCGCGCAGGACTCGGGCCGGAGGAACCGCCTGGTCTGGTCGTCCCGGTCGGGGGCCTCGCACCCGCTGACCGCCGGGACGCTCTGCGGGGCCGACGTCGTCGTCGAGCATCGCCCTTTGATCGCCCTGGCCATGCCCTGGGTCAAGCACCTCCTCTCGATCGATTAGTTCGAGCCACTTCCTCCAGGACGATGCCCATGTCCTCCGGGCGGGCCAGACGATTTCGGAGGGTCCGGACCCCGGCCTACCTCCAGATGGAGGCCACGGAGTGCGGCGCCGCGTCCCTGGGCATCCTCCTGGAGTATTTCGGCCGGTACGTCCCCCTGGAGGAATTGCGGGTCGAGTGCCGGGTCTCCCGGGACGGCAGCAACGCCCTGTTCATCAAGAAGACCGGCGAGAAGTACGGCCTGACGGGCAAGGGGATGAAGGCGACGGCCGAGGCCCTCCGCGGCCTGAAGCCCCCGTTCATGGCCTTCTGGGAGATGAACCACTTCCTCGTCGTCGAGGGGTTCGCCGGCGGTCGCGTGTTCCTGAACGACCCGGCGACCGGCCGGAGGTCGATCGGCGAGGCGGAGTTCCGGGAGTCGTACTCCGGGATCGCCTTCCGGTTCGAGCCCGGGCCGTCGTTCCGCAAGGGGGGCAAGCGGCCCGGCCTCTTCCGGGCGATCGCCTCCCGGGCGGCCCCGGTCCGGGCGGCGATCCTCTTCGCGGTCCTCGCCGGGTTGGCGCTGGCCATCGCCGACTTGGTCGCGTCGTCCTTCCCGCTGGTGTTCATCGACGGGGTGCTGGTGGCCGGGCGATGGCGATGGGTCCGGCCCCTGGTCGCGGCGATCGGCCTGACGGCCGTGTTCCGCCTCCTGGTCCGCGGGTCGCTCCTGAGGACGATGAGGGGCGTCCAGGCCGGGCTGGCGTCGGCCCAGTCGGCGAAGTTCCTCTGGCACGTCCTGCGCCTGCCCGTGGCCTTCTTCCAGCACCGCTACGCCGGGGAGGTCGCCGGGCGGATCGACGGCAACTCGGCGGTCGCCAACCTGATCACCGGCCAGCTCGCCTCGACGCTCCTCGGGTTCCTCATGATCGCCCTGTTCGCCGCGATCATGGCGGCCATCGACCCGGCCCTGGCCGCCGTGGGGGTGGTCAGCGGGTCCTGAACCTGGTCGGCATCGGCCTGTCCCGGAGATACCTGACCGACGACGCCCTGAAGGCCGAGCGGTTCCGGGGCCGCCTCTTCGGGGCGATGACCCGGTCGATCCAGATCATCGAGACGATCAAGGCCGGGGGGACCGAGCAGGACGCGTTCGTCCGCCTGACGGGCAACCAGGCGAGGATCACCAACGCCTCGCAGAGGATCGGGGCCGTGGGGGCGGCCCTCGGCGTCCTCCCGCCGTTCCTGTCGCTCCTGACCACGGCGTCCCTGCTCTGGATCGGCGGCGGCCGGGTCGTCGAGGGCGTGATGAGCGTCGGCGTGATGGTCGCCTTCCAGGCGATCGTGGCCCAGTACCTCGGCCCGTTCGCCGGGATCGTCCAGCTCGGGTCGAGCGTCCAGGCGCTCCGGGCGGAGCTCGACCGGATCGACGACGTCCGCCGCCACCCGATCGACCCGGTCTTCACCCCGACCGCGTCGGGAGGGCCTTCGGAGGAGCCGGGCGGGCCGCCCCCTCGCCGGCTCTCGGGGCACCTGGAATTCCGGGACGTCACCTTCGGCTTCAACCGGACGGTGGACGAGCCGTTGATCGATCGCCTGTCGCTGGAGGTCCGACCCGGGAGCCGGGTGGCGCTGGTCGGGACCTCCGGCAGCGGCAAGTCGACGATCGGGAGGCTGGCCGCCGGGCTCGATCAGCCCTGGAGCGGCGAGGTCCTCCTCGACGGCCGCCCGCTCCGCGAGATCCCCCGAGACGTGCTGACCGACGGGGTCGCGATGATCGACGACCAGTCCTTCCTGTTCCGGGGGACGGTCCGCGACAACCTGACGCTCTGGGACGACACGATCCCCGACCGCGACCTGACCCGCGCGGCGATGGACGCCCGGATCCACGCCGACCTCATGGCCCGCCCGGGCGGGTATCACTCCGGGCTCCAGGAGGGGGCGAGGAACCTCTCGGGCGGGCAGAGGCAGAGGGTCGAGATCGCCCGGGCCCTGGTCCGCCATCCCGCCCTGCTGATCCTCGACGAGGCGACCAGCGCCCTGGACCCGGTGACCGAGGCGTTCGTGGACGACAACCTCCGCCGCCGGGGCTGCGCCTGCCTGATCATCGCCCACCGCCTGAGCACGATCCGCGACTGCGACGAGATCCTCGTCCTCCGCCAGGGGCGGGTGATCCAGAGGGGGACCCACGACGCCCTGATGGCCGACGTCGACGGCTTCTATCACGAGCTCCAGACGCTCCAGGACGCCGACGGGTCGGCCGAGGAACCCGGCCTCGGGCCCGCCGGGAGGGGGCGTCCCGCCGCGCCTCCGGCGCTCAACGGCACCCACTCCGCGGCCCGGGGCCATTCGGACGGCCACCCCGCCGCGGCCCTCGCCCTGGAAGCTTCGGCCTCGGCCTCGGCCACGGCGGTGGCGGACGACCCGGAGGCCGAGGCCGGTAGTCTGATGGAGTCGCTGGCCGAGGGGGCCCGGATCGTCGAGACGTCCGGCAACCGGCCGCTGCCCCTGGACGAGCCCGGGGCGGTCTGGGTGGTGGTCTCGGGCCGGGTGGACGTCTTCTCCCTCCACCCGGACGCCCGCGGGGGGCCGCCGGGCCGCCGCCATTTCTGCCGGGTCGAGGAGGGCGGGGCGATCTTCGGGCTCGAAGGCGTCCGGGGGGAGGGCCACGGGGGGCTCCTGGCCGTCGGCGTCGGCCCGGCGAGGCTCCGCCGGTTCGCCGGCGCGGAGCTGATCCGATCGAGCTTCGAGCCGGCCTGGCGGTCGGACGTGGCGGCCCTGCTCGACGACTGGATCGACCGGGTCAGCCGGGCGACCGCCTCGGGCGACCCGCCGTCGTCCTCGACCCGCCTCGAACCCGACGACCTCGCCGCCGTCGAGGCCGGACGGCCCGTGACGCCGAGGAGCCGGGTCCTCTGGGTCCGGCAGGGGGACGCGGACCTGGCCTTCCTCGGGTCAATCCACGTGGCGCCATGCGACCACGGGTCCCGGTTCCCCCTGTCCCCGCACGCCTGGGCGAGCGCGGAGGGGCCGGCGGCCCTCCGGCCCTGCGACACCGAGTCCCTGATCGAGAACGGCGACCCCTGGCTCGGGCTCCGGCGATTCCACCGGGCGGTCCTCGACGCCCTGGCCGCCTCCCGGGACGAGGCGGAGGCGTCCGCCCTGGCCCGCCGGGCCCTGGCGGCCCGGCGCGACGAGGCGAGGATGGCCGAGTCGGTCGCCCTCCTGGCCCGGCCCTCGGGGCCGTCCCCCCGGTCCCGGCGACGGACGCCCGGCGATGAGGCCCCGAGGGTCGCGGCCTGTCGCGCGGTGGCCGAGTCCCTCGGGTGCGACGCGGCGGCCCCGGTCCCGGACGGCGCCCCCCTGCCCCAGGTCGCCCGGTCCCTGGGCCTCCTGACGAGGAGGGTCCGCCTGCCCCTGGGCTGGTGGCGGGCCGAGGGCGGCCCCCTCCTCGCGGCCCGGGGCGACGAGGCCCGGCCGGTCGCCCTCCTGCCCGGCCCCGGCGGCCGATACACGATCGTCGACCCCTCGGACGGGACCGAGGGGCCTTTGACCGAGGCGTCGGCCCGCTCGATCGGGGCGTCGGCCGTGGCGTTCTATCGCACCTTGCGGATCGAGCGGCCCTCGCTCGGCGAGCTCTTCCGCTTCGCCCTGCCGACCTTCCGCAAGGAGCTGAGGATCGTCCTGGTGCTGGGCCTCGTCGCCGGCCTCCTGGGCCTGGTGCTGCCCTATGCGTCGGCTGTGGCCATCGACGACGCCATCCCCAGGGCCGACCGTCGGCGGCTGGGCGTCCTGTGCGGGTTCCTGGTGGCCATCGGGACGGCCGTGGCCCTGTTCCAGGCGATCCAGGGCCTGGCGATGGCCCGGGTCCGCGCCCGCCTGGAATCGGACCTCCTGCCGGCGGTCTGGGACCGGCTCCTGAACCTCCCGGCGCGGTTCTTCTCGGGCTACGAGTCGGGCGACCTGGCCCTCCGGGCGATGGGTCTGGCGAACGCCGTGGGGGTGATGGCCACCACGCCTTTGGTCTCGATGCTCGTGGGCGCCTTCTCGCTCCTGAACCTCGCGGCACTCTTCGCGATCGACGGGAGGATGGCCCTGGTGGCCGTCGCCCTGATCGCGCTGTCCCCGGTCGCGACCCTCCTGGCGATGAGGCCGCTGGGCCGGCTCCGTCACGAGATCGCCCGGTCCCAGGGGGAGATCGCGGGCCTCCTGGTCCCCATGCTCGGCGGGATCGCCCGGCTGAGGGTCGCCGGGGCCGAGGGCCGGGCCTTCGCCCGCTGGGCCGAGAAGTACCGGCGGCAGCTCGGCCTGATGCTGGAATTCCAGGGGCTGGCCGACCGCCTCGCCCTGTTCCAGGACGCCTGGCCCCTGGTCCTCCTGATGGCCGTGCTCGCCTCCGCGAGCCTCCTGGGCGAGGGCACCCTGTCCGTCGGGCAGTTCCTGGCGTTCAACCTGGCGCTGGGCCAGGGCGTGGGCGCGGTCCTCGGGCTGGGCCGATCGGCCTCGGCCCTCCTCGACGCCCGGGAGCAGTACCGACGATTCGCGCCGATCCTGGAGGCCGCCCCGGAAGGGATTGAGGGACCTTCGGAGGCCGTCGTCCTCGGCGGGTCGATCCGCCTGGGGGACGTCTCCTTCCGGTATTCGGAGGACGGCCCCCTGGTGCTCGACAAGGTGGACATCCAGGCCCGGCCCGGCGAGTTCGTGGCGATCGTGGGGCCGTCGGGTTCGGGCAAGAGCACCCTGCTCCGCCTCCTCCTGGGGTTCGAAGCCCCGAGCGAAGGGGTGGTCGCCTACGACGGCCGGGAGCTCGCCACCCTGGACGCCCGGGACGTCCGCCGCCAGGTCGGCACGGTCCTCCAGGACGCGCAGCTGACCCCGGGCGACCTGCTCACGAACATCGTGGGCCTGTCCTCCGGCCTGGGCCACGCCGAGGCGATGGAGGCGGCCCGCCTGGCCGGCCTGGCCGACGATATCGAGCAGATGCCGATGGGCCTCCATACGCTCGTGGGCGAATCCGGGGGCGGCCTCTCCAGCGGCCAGCGCCAGCGCCTCCTGATCGCCCGGGCGGTCGTCGGCCGGCCGAGGGTCCTCCTCTTCGACGAGGCGACCAGCGCCCTGGACAACCGCACCCAGCAGCACGTCGCTCGGGGCCTCCGCGACGGGCTCCGGGGGACGACTCGCGTCGTGATCGCCCACCGCCTGAGCACGATCGTCGAGGCCGATCGGATCTACGTCCTCGCCGGGGGCAAGGTCGTCCAGGCCGGGACGTATTCGCAGATGATCCGGGTCCCCGGGGCCTTCCGCGACCTGGCGAGGCGCCAGCAGCTCATCCCCGAGAGCCTTTGACGAGGGGGACGGACCCCGGAAGGCCCGCCGCCCTCCGGCCCTGGCCTCGACCCCCGGCGGGCCGTTCGTGCGGGGCCGGCCCGGTCGAGACGGGTCGCGGACCCGGTCGTCGGCTTCCCTGCCGCGGCCGGAGACGGTCGATTGGTGAGGTGGGTGCCGAATCGGCATCCGGGGAGCGAGCGGCCCGGATCGTCGGCCTCGGCGGGCGAGGGAAGCGACAAGCGGTCGGTGGCCATGACGCCCACGCACCGGAAGGCCGACCTCGACCTCACGGGCGGCCTCGCCGTCCTGGCGATCGCCCAGATCCCCTCAGACGAGCGGAAGGAGGGCAGGCTTTCCGGGCCGATATCGACGCCTTGCTGAACGGGACTGAGTGGTGGGGGATCGACGGCTCCCCCAGGGCGGATGGATGGCCGCCACCGGGCGTGGCGCGGAGCCTCCGGGATGGCCACTCCGATCGAGGGAGGGATCGGCGAATTTCCCGCCCTGCGTGGAGTGCCCAGGTGGCGGACGATCGGCGGCCGGGGCGGCTCGATCGCAGCGGGCGACGTCCGCGACGTCCGCCCGCCCGGCGGTTATCGCGTCGTGGCGGCCCGCTGGATGAGGGATTCCAGGTCGCGCCAGAAATCCTGCCAGGCGCGACGCTCGGCGGCGGGGAGCCGGGCGAGGGCGTGCTCGTCGCGGACGAGGTAGAGGTCGGCCTCGGACAGCCAGGGGGTCAACCGCTCCCGCGCGACTCGACGGGCCTCCGCGTCGCCGCCGATCACCCGGCTGGCCCACGAATCGAGGTCGGTGCGGAGCCATCGCAGCGCCTGATCCCGCCGGCGTCGGCGTTCGGCCTCGGTCAGGCCGGCGGCGTCGGCGCCCCCGCCGCAGCCGGCGAGTGCGGCCAGCCGGGCGGACGGGTAGTGCCCTCCGCCGTCGATGTCCGCGAACGATTTCGGATCGGCCTCGACCGCCTCGGCCTGGAGGCGAGACGCGGCGACGACGAGGTTCCTCGCCAGGCACGACCCGATCAGGGCCCGTCGCTCCTCCGGGCCTCGCGGTCGGAGGTCCCCCGCCAGGAGCGCCGGCAGGTCGGGCAGGATCAGGGCCTCGGCCTCGCGGCGGAGGGCGTGGAAGATCCAGGCCTCGCGGTCGCGCGCCTGGGTCGGTCGCCAGTCGAACGCGGAGGTGGTCGCCGCCAGGGTCGCGAGGGCCCGGTCCTCTTGGCCGAGGCGATCCTGGGCCATCGCCAGCAGGAGCTGCGGGCCCGGGACCAGCACCTCGGAGGTCGGGCCGTTCAGGATGGCGGTCGCCTCGTCGAAATGGCCCGCCCGATACTCGGCCAGGGCCTTGACGAACAGGAAATACGGGTGGGTCCATTCCTGACGCCCCCGGCCCGATTCGACGGCGAAATCCGCGAGCGCGGTCGCCCGTCTCGCCTCCTCGGCGGAGCCGGGCAGGAGCAGGCAGGTCCGGCCGACGTGCTCGGCGTCGCGGGGCTGCCCGCCGGGCTTGACGTGATCGAGGAGGACGCCCCGGGCCCGGCGATACTCGTCCCGATCCCCGAGGAAGAGGCAGAACTCGGCGTAGCCGTCCCAGGCGTCGAGGGCGAAGGGCCCGCCGTCGAGTTCTTTGCGCCATCCGCGCCGGATCTCTTCCCCCGTCCCGAAGCGATGCCGAGGCGCCGCCACCAACCCGCGGCCGCCGGCGCGGCGTCGGGCATCGCCATCGCCTTCTGAAAAAGGAGGAACGCCTCTTCGGTCCGGCCCGTCTGGGCGAGGGCGTAGCCGAGGAACGGGTAAGCGCGATCATCCTCGGGGGCGAGCCGGATCGCCTCGCGGTAGGACGCGATCGCCTCGTCGAACCGCCCCAGGCTCAACAGGGAGGTGCCGAGATTCTGGTGGACCCAGTGGACGCCCGGGCGGAGGGCGATGGCCGCCTGGTAGTAGCGGAGCGCCTCCGACGAATTGCCGACTTCTTCCAGGGTGCGGGCGAGGAACGTGTTGATCAGCAGGTCGTCCGGATGCTGCCGCACGGCCCTCTCCATCAGCGCGATCCAGGCCCCGGTCTCCTGCGGATGCGGTCGCCGAGGGCCAGCACCAGCGACACCGACAGCCGGGCGAGGTCGGCCTCGTCGGACAGCGTCTTCATCGCCGGGAGATCCCACCAGATCCTCGGGTCGCGGAACCGGTCGCGCCAGCCGGTCGGGTCGGGGTCGGCCTGGCGGGCGACCTCCAGCAGCCAGGCGAGGCGTCCCCTGTCGGGCCGATAGGCGGCGAAGTTCGCCCAGTCGTCCAGGCCGTCCACGAGCGCCTGGCGGATCTCGGACGCCCGGATCCGGGCCGCGGCGAGGCCCGGATCGCCGCCGACCTCGCCGAGCACGCTCCCCCGGAAGGCCGCTTCATAGGGGGCTTCCAGATCGGCGCCGTCCTTCCGGAGACGGATCGCGTCCTTGATCCGGGCGTCCTCCAGGGCCAGGGCCGTCCTCTGGTCTCGTTCGGCCCGGTCCAGCAGGGCGGCGACCTCGGCATCGACGCCATTGCCCAGGCGGATCTTCGCCCTCTGGAGGGCCGCGCCCGACTCGGCCCAGGACGATCGGCGCTGGTGGCGGACGGTCTCGCGCAGGTCGTCCCTCACGGCCCGCAGGGTCGCCTCCCGCTCCAGGAAGAGCCTGGCCCCGCCGCCGCCCAGGATCATGGCGAGCACGAGGCTCGCGCCGAGCAGCGAGGCCAGCGCGGGCCGGCGTCGCACCCACTTGCCGGCGCGTTCCAGGGGGCCGACCGGCCTGGCCAGGATCGGCTCGCCCCGGCCGAAGCGGAGCAGGTCCCTCCGGAGTTCCTCGGCCGAGTGGTAGCGCCGCGACGGGTTCTTGTGGAGGCACTTCAGGCAGATCGTCTCCAGGTCGCGCGGCACCTTCGAGTTGAGGCGCGAGGGCGGTACGGGCTCGTCGGCGACGACCTGCCGCTCGGTCTCGGCGGCCGTGACGCCCCGGAAGGGCGGCCGGCCGGTCAGGGCCTCGAAGAGCAGGGCGCCCAGCGCGTAGACGTCGACGGCCGGCCTCAGCGCCGCGGCCGTCCCGAGGGCCTGCTCGGGGGCCATGTAGCTCGGGGTCCCGACCCGGGCCCCGCTGATCGTGATCGCCGGCCCGGCCTCCAGCCGCCGGGCCAGGCCGAAGTCGCCGACCTTGGCGGTGCCGTCGGCCTGGAGCAGGATGTTCGCCGGCTTGAGGTCGCGGTGGACGATCCCCCGCTGGTGGGCGTGCTCGACGGCGCCCGCCAGCGTGGCCACCAGCTCGGCCGACCGCCGGGCGGTCCAGGGCGCGCCCTGCAACTGCTGGGCGAGGCTCCCCCCCTCGACGAATTCCATCGTGAAGTAGGGCAGGCCGGCGCAGTCGCCCACGTCGAAGACCTGCACGATGTTCGGGTGCCGGAGGCTCGCCACCGCCTCGGCCTCGCGGGCGAACCGCGCACGCTCCGCCGCCCCGGGATGGTCGCCGGAGCGCATCATCTTGATGGCCACCGTGCGATTGAGCGTCTCGTGACGGGCCCGGTACACCACGCCCATCCCGCCGGCGCCGAGGACCGCCTCCACCGCGTAGCCGGCGATCCTCGGGAGGTCGTCGCCCCGCCACGGCCGGTCGGCGCCGAGGTGATCCTGCGTCGAGTCGTGCCGGGGGAAGATGTCGTCCAGCGCGGCCTCGACCTGGTGGAACCGCTCCCAGCGCTCGCGGACGAGGGGCAGGAGCTCCGGGTCATCGATGCATACGGCCTCGGGCGGGAGCCCCGACTCCAGGGCGTCCTCGACCAGCTCCCTGATGCGAACGTCATCGGGCATCGCTCCGCCTCCCGCCCCGGGGCCGTTCAATCTCCCCGCGATTCGTCGGCCGGGACGGCCTCGGGCCGGAGGTCGGCCAGGGCCTCCCCCAGCGAGAGCACCCCCGCGTTCAAACGGCGCTGCACCGTCTTCGCGGAGACGCCGAGCAGGCCGGCCACCTCGACCTGCGACAGCCCCTGGACCCGGACCAGGTCGAACACCTCGCGGACCTCCTCGGGGAGCGCCTCGATGGCCGCCAGGATGCGGAGGGCGTCCGGGCCGAGGGCCGAGCCGCTGCTCTGGGCCGCGGTCACCAGCCCCTCGCGCATCTCGACGGCCCCCGGCTCCTCATCTAGGCGTCGGGCCAGGTCATTCAGCTCCCAGCGCATGTGCCGGTTGGCCAGCGCGAAGAACTGCCGGACGGTCGCGGGCCGGACGTCGCGCATGGCCTTCAGCAGCCGTTCCACCACGGCGTCGAGCAGGTCGTCCGCCTCCAGGTTCATCGGCGGCCGGGCCAGTCGCGGATAGCTGCGGAGCAGGAGGCTGGCGCAAAGGATCCGGAGGCGGCCCACGGCGCGGTCCAGCAGCGCCCGGATGACGGGGTCGGCCGGCCCGCCGTCGGCCAGCGCGACCAGGTAGCGGCCGACGGCGGCGGTCGTGTGATCCTCGCTCATGACGGCCTTCCTGCGGGTGCATGCGCGATCTCCCGCCCCGATGCTATCCGGTCCCCTGTCCACCCGCCACGCTCAAACAGGGCGGCGAGGCGAGAGGGGCGGCGATCGCGGTGGTCGGCCCCGCCCGCCGCCTGTGCCCGGGTGGCGCGTGACCGTGAACGCCCGCCGCGCCGGCCCAGACGGAGGGAGGGACGTCCGATGGTCAGGATCGACGGCCTGTTCGAGACGGCGGCGCGGCTGGACCGCGCGGGAATCCTCGCGACGCGCGCCGGGCTCGTCGTCGTGCTGGTCTGGATCGGCGGCCTGAAGGCCTACCGCTACGAGGACGAGGGGATCGTCCCCTACGTCGCCAACAGCCCCTGGATGAGCTTCTTCTACCGGCGGCCCGCCCCGGAGTATCGCCGGCACATGAACCGGGAGGGGGAACTGGTCCCCGCCAACCGCGAGTGGCACGAGCGGAACGGGACGTATCCGTTCGCCCGAGGGCTCGGCGCGGTGATCGTGGCCCTCGGGCTGATGATCGCGGTGCATCCCCGGCTGCCGAGGGTCGCGGCCGTCGGCAGCTTCCTGGTCGCCGGGATGCCGCTCGTGACCCTGTCGTTCCTCGTCACCACGCCCGAGTGCTGGGTGCCGCCGCCGGGCAGCCCGGGGCACGGCTTCCCGAGGCTCTCCGGGTCCGGCCGACTGATCATCAAGGACGCCATCATGATGGGCGCGGCGATCGTGACGATGGCCGACTCGGCGAGGGCCGCCCTGCGCGAGGCGGCCAGGGGTTCGCGAGCCACCGCCCGCGGGAGCGAGTCGCGGAAAATCCCCGTCGATGAGAACGTCGTCCCGTCCGCATCCGCCGCTCTCACCGCACACCCCTCCGAACCGAACCGGAGGGGCGCATCCCGATGACAACGACCCCGGGACCGGCCCTCCGCCCGTCGGCGTCGTGCCCGACTCGCCGTTCGGGATCGGTGCCGGCCGCCTGGCCGCGACCCGCTCCGCGCATCGGGCGTCGTGGTCAACTTCCATGAGTCGCGAAGTCAATGCTAAATTAGAGGAGTATTCAAAATGAATTTATCCAAACATGACACTGCCCTGGTCGTCATCGACCCGCAGAACGACGTCCTGAGCGAACGCGGCGTCTCCTGGGGCGCCGTCGGCGCCAGCGTGGAGGAGAATGACACCGTCGCCAACATCGAGCGGCTCTTCCGGGCCGCGAAGGGCCGGGGCTTCGGGGTCTTCATCTCGCCGCACTACCTCTATCCCCCGGATCACGCCTGGCGGTTCGGCGGGGCGGCCGAGACGATGATGCTCCGCAGCCAGGAGTTCCACCGCCCCGGCCCGCTCCTCGTCGACAATCTCCTCGGCTCCGGGGCCGACTGGCTCGAGCGATACAAGCCCTTCATCGAGGACGGCGAGACCGTCGTCGTGAGCCCACATAAGGTGTGGGGCCCTCAGACCAACGACCTCGCCCTGCAACTCCGCAAGCGTCGCGTCGACAAGGTCATCCTGGCCGGGATGCTGGCGAACCTCTGCGTCGAGAGCCACCTGCGCGAATTGCTGGAACGGGGCTTCGAGGTCGCCGTGGTGAAGGACGCCACCGCCGGCCCGCGTCATCCCCAACTCGGCGACGGCTACAAGGCGGCGATCGTCAATTTCGGCTACCTGGCGAACGCCGTCCTGACGACGGGCGAGGCCGAGAGCGCCATGGGCTAGACGAGACGGGGAGGATCCCGTCGCGGGTCGGCGTCTGTCGAATTGTCACGAACTCAAGATCATGACTGGAGAACGTCCATGACCGGGGCATTCCGCAGGAGGGACATGCTGAAGGCGATCGCGACGGCCACGATGCTCGGCCGCGCCGCGAGGGCCGACGAGCCCCACGACCTGCCCGAGCAGATCGTGGACGCGATGAACGCGATCTCCGGCAAGCATCCGGGCTTCCGATCGGCCCATGCCAAGGGCGTCGTCTGCGAGGGGAGGTTCGTGCCCTCGGCGTCGGCGCGAGGCCTGTCGAAGGCCCCCCACTTCCAGGACGAAGCGGTGGAGGTCACGGTCCGCTTCTCGGACAGCACCGGCCTCCCCGACGTGCCGGACGGTGCCGCCGGGGCCAGCCCTCACGGGATGGCCGCCCGCTTCCACCTGCCGGGCGGCGGCAGCACCGACATCGTCTCCAACGCCTTCAACGGCTTCGCGGTCGGCAGCGGGGACGACTTCCTGGCCCTCCTCCGGGCCGTCGCCGAGAGCGGCAAGGACGCGCCGAAGCCGACCGCGCTCGACCGATTCCTGACCGCCCATCCCGGGGCCAAGCGGGTCATCACGGCCCCGAAGCCGACGCCGGCCAGCTTCGCGACCGAGCCGTATTTCGGCGTGAACGCCTTCCTGTTCACCAACGCCGAGGGGAAGGCGCGGTATGGCCGCTACCAGTTCCGCCCGGACGCGGGCTCGAAGTTCCTGACCGCCGCCGAGGCCGCCGCGAAGCCGGCGAACTTCCTGATCGACGAGCTGGCCGACCGTCTCGCCAGGGGGCCGGTGAGGTTTCGCCTGGTCGTCCAGATGGCGGCCGAGGGCGATCCCGTCGACGACGCGACCGCCGTCTGGCCCGACGATCGGCCCGTCGTGGAGCTGGGCGACCTGTCCGTCACCGGCAAGGTGGCCGACAGCGACGCGGCCCAGCGTGCCCTGGGCTTCGACCCGCTCCGGCTCGCCGACGGCATCGAGGCCTCCGACGACCCGCTCCTCGAACTCAGGCGCTCGGTCTATGCTGTGTCCCGGAGGCGCCGGAAATGACGATCGCCCCGCCGCCTTTCGCGAGACGCCGCCCCGATCCTCGACCCATCACCCACGGAGAAACGATCATGATCCGCACGACACCGTCCCCGTCGCTCCTGACCCTGATCGCGGCCGGCACGTTGGCCCTCGGTCCGGCCGGCGGGGCCTCGGCCCAGCACCCGGCGGACGTGCATCACAAGACCGTCAAGGTCGGCGACCTCGACATCTTCTATCGCGAGGCCGGCCCGAAGGACGCCCCGACGATCCTCCTGCTGCACGGCTTCCCGACCAGCTCGCAGATGTTCCGCAAGCTCATCCCGGCGCTCGCGGACAGGTATCACGTGGTCGCCCCGGATTATCCCGGCTACGGCCACAGCTCGATGCCGTCGCGGGAGGAGTTCGCCTACACGTTCGACAACCTCGCGAAGGTCGTCGATGAGTTCACCGAGAAGCTCGGGCTGACGAAGTTCGCGATTTACGTGCAAGACTACGGCGCGCCGGTCGGATACCGCCTCGCCTCGGCGCACCCGGAGCGGATCTCGGCGATCATCGTGCAGAACGGCAACGCCTACGACGAGGGGCTGGACAACGACTTCTGGAAGCCCTTCAAGGCCTACTGGAAGGACCCCAGCAGCAAGGAGAAGCGCAACGCCTTGCGCCCGCTCCTCACCTACGACGCGACTCGATGGCAATACACGCACGGTGTCAAGGACGTCGAGCTCGTCAGCCCGGACGGCGCCGCCCACGATCAGTTCCTGATGGACCGCAAGGGGAACGACGAGATCCAGCTCGACCTCTTTCTCAGCTACGGCAGCAACCCGCCGCTCTACCCGAAATGGCAGGCCTACTTCCGCGAGCACCAGCCGCCGATGCTGATCGTCTGGGGGAAGAACGACAAGATCTTCCCGGCCGACGGGGCCGAGCCGTACCGGCGCGACCTGAAGACTCTGGAGTTCCACCTGATCGACGCCGGCCACTTCGCCCTGGAGACGAACGGCGACGAGATCGCCGGATTCATCCGGGCCTTCCTCGGCGAGCATGTCGCCCGGCCATAGCCTGGGAGTGGCGATCTCGCGAGCGACCCTTCGCCGTCGTCCCCCTGCCCTTCTTCGATGGGTCCGACGAGGGTTGCCCCGCCGTGCCGTCCTCGTTCACGCCTCGCTCCCTTGAGCCGGAGTCGATCGTGGCGACGAGCCCGGACCGGCCGCGCCGTCGCCCCCTCGGGGCCCCGGCTGACCCCCGGGCCGCCCCCGCCACCTTGGCCGGGTCGTGGGCTACCCTCCTACCCTACCCGACCCACCGCCCGAACCCACGCTCGCCCCGGTACCGACATTGCTTCAGCCCGTAGTCCCTCTTCAGCGCGTGGATCCGACCCTCGATCCCCGCCGTTGCGGATCGTGACGGAGTCGAACGTCATCGAATCGCAGCGGCTGAGGTGCACGTCGCCCCGCACGTGGGCCCGGAAGGCCATGTGGTCGCCGATGGCGGCGGGGATCACGTCGGGCCCGTAGGCGTGATCCCAGAAAAATCCGAACACGCCGGGCCGCAGCCGCTCGGCCCGGCGATGGTCGTCCCCGTAGAGCGAGACCGCGCCGGCCTTCACCCGCCGCGCATGCGGCTCGAAGAGATATCCGAACACCTTGGTGGGGAAGGCCTCGGGGTCGTCGAGGTTCGCCGGGTATCCGCGGTCGATCTCGACGTCATCGCTCGTGAGATCCGCCGCCAAGGCGACGATCCGCCCCTGGGTGAAGGCCGGCACGGGCCTCGTGATCGTCAGGTTCTTGACGGTCACGTTGCGGCACTCGGTGAACTCGATCCCCTGGCGACGGCCATCCTCGAGGACGTGCGTCGCACCCGAGCCGTCGATCGTGAAATCGTGCATCGCGGCGAAGCGGAGGTGATACTCGCCCGCGGCGACGGGCACCCGATGGATGCCGGGAGGGATCGTGACGGATCGCCTGCCCGATTCGTAGGCGCGCCGGAGCTAAATAACTCCCCGCAAAGGGGAAAGTGAGTTACGCGGCGATCCGGTAGACCGAGGCACCCTCAACCCTGAACGGGATGCGGCCCTTCAGCCGGGCGAACGTCAGGTCGAGCAACTCCTGCATCGACTGACAGCGATGGTTGCGTGTCACTCGGTCGTGCAGGTGCCACCGCACCCGCTCGATCGGGTTGCAGTCCGGGCTGTACGCGGGCAGGAAGTGCAGGTCGATCCTCTGTGTCCTTCCGGAGGGCGTGCAAAAATGGGCCGCTCGATGTGTCGGTCCGCCGCGTCACTTGATCCGGCACCACCAGAGCGACCGGCGGAGCGTCTTCCGGCCGGCGGGCGAGATCCGGGTGTCCTGGACGTCCAACTCACGCAGGCCCCTCATCTGGACGAGGTGCGCGACGCCGGCGTCGGTGATGGGCGTGCCGCTGAGGTCGAGCGAGCGCAGCCGTCTCATCGCCTTGAGGTGGGCGAGCCCGGCGTCGGTGATCCGCGTCTTCGCGAGGCTCAGCACCTTCACGCCGTCCAGGCCCTCCAGGTGGGCGAGCCCGGCGTCGGAGAGCGTCGCGACTTCGAGGGTCAGGACGGTGAGCGCCGGCAGGTGGTGAAGCTCCTTCAGATCGTCGTCGGTCGTCTTGTCCCCCGCTGTGACGACCATGCCCGCGGGGATGAGCCCCACGCCCGGCGTGGCGTAGCCGCCTCGGTTCATGATCACCGCGATGGCCCGTGTCTCGTCCGGGCTCGGCTCGCCGCCGCGCGCGCGGGCGCCAGGAGTGCGCCGAGGGCCACCAACGCCGACACGCCGATCGTGACACGCTTCATCGCATGGGCCTCCTTGCCGGTGACGGTACGCGACGAGAACCTATCCCACCGCGAACGAGGTGTCTATCCCAAGGTCGTGCCGGGCGGCGCGCCCCGCAGGACCAGCGGCTGCGGAAGCGGACCTCCGGCTCGGGGTCCTTCCGATAGCGGTCGAGCAGGGCCGCCCGCTGCTCGCGGCTCAGGCTGATGCTGCGTGCCATGAAAGTACCGGGGGTGGCGTTCAGGTGGATCATCCACCCCGTTCTACGTAGACGGCGCTTTCCGGTTTGCTGGGAGCTATTTAGCCGCCAAGATCGGCGTCGTTCGGGGGGACGGCGACGACGAGAGACAGCATGAGGAGCGAGGTCATCGGTGAAAGTCCTGTCAGCGAAATCGACCACCACGGGCTTCACGCGAGGATCGGGTGCAGCACGTCGCCCTCGACGTCGGTCAGGCGGAATCGGCGGCCGTTGTGCAGGTAGGTGAGGCGCTTGTGGTCGAGGCCGAGGAGGTGGAGGATCGTCGCGTGGAGGTCGTGGACGGAGACGGGGGAGTCGGCGGCCTTCCAGCCGATCTCGTCGGTGGATCCATGACTCACGCCGCCCTTGATCCCGCCGCCGGCCATCCAGGTGAGGAACCCGTGAGGGTTGTGGTCGCGGCCGTTCCCCTTCTCGGAGATCGGCATCCGGCCGAACTCGCCGCCCCAGACCACGAGCGTCGAGTCGAGCAGGCCGCGCCGCTTCAGGTCGGTCAGGAGTCCGGCGGCGGGCCCGTCCGTCTCTCGGCAGCGGCGACGATGGTTCTCGGCGAGGTCGTTGTGCGCGTCCCACTCGTCGTTGCAATAGACCTGAACGAACCGAACGCCTCGCTCGACGAGCCGGCGGGCGAGCAGGCACTTCTCGCCGTAAGGGCGCGTGACGTCGTCATCGAGGCCGTAGAGGGCCCGCGTGGCGGCCGATTCGGACCTGATGTCGACCGCCTCGGTCGCTTCCGACTGCATCCGGTAGGCGAGATCGTAGTTGTGGATGCGGGCGAGGAGGTCCGCCTCGCCGGGATGGAGCTCGGCGTGGGCTCGGTTCGAGCCCCGCGTTCAGGTCGAGCATCCTCCGCTGCCGACGGGGCGTGACGTCGCCGGGCGGGGCCAGGTCCAGGATGGGCGAGCCCTGCGAGCGGAAGCCGGTCGCCTGATACGCGGTGGGGAGGAAGCCCGCGCCCGAGTTCCCCGCGCCTCCCTTGCTCCCGCGGCTGTTCTGGAGGACGACGAAGCCCGGCAGGTCGTGATTCTCGCTCCCCAGGCCGTACGTCACCCAGGACCCGACGCTCGGGAACCCCGCGCGCGTCATCCCCGTGTTCATCTGGTACATCGCCGGCCCGTGGGCGGGCGATTCTGCGTAACATGACTTGATGAAGGCGATGTCGTCGACGTGCCGGGCGAGCCCCGGAAGCTGGTCGCAGACCCACGCGCCGCTCTCGCCGTGCCGGGAGAACCCGAACGGCGACTTCATCAGCGGGCCGGGACTCCCGAAGAAGACATCAATCGGCAGATTCGGCCGCCGCCCGTCGCTGCGGGTCAGCTCGGGCTTCGGGTCGAACGTGTCCATGGCGCTCGGCCCGCCCTCCATGAACAGCCAGATGACCGAGAGGGCCTTCGCCGGGTGATGGGTCGCCCCGGCCGCATGGGGTCGCGGCGACTCGTCGCTGGCGAGCAGGCGGTCGCGGCCGAGCAGGTCGGCCAGCGCGAGCATCCCGAACCCGGCGCCGACGCCGCGGAGGAACTCCCGACGATTGGTGATCCCCGTCCTCACCCGGCCGCAACGGCAGCCCGTCCCCGGGGCGTCCGACGCCGATTTGCGATCAATCCACATAGATGAACTCGTTCAGGGTGAGGAGGACGTGGCAGAAGTCCGTCAGCAATTCGGACGCGTCGGCGTCTGTGTCGGCGAGGAACGCCATCGCGGCGTCGCGCTCCGCGACGTGCGGCGGACGCCCCAGCGTGAGGGCGTAGGCGCGAGCGATCCGGTCTCCGCGCTCGGGCCCGGCCTCTCGGATGACGCGTTTGGCGAGGTCCCGGGCGCAGCCGCGCACGAAGTCGCCGTTGAGCAGGGCCAGGCTCTGAGTCGGCACGGCCGTCGCGTTCCGCCGGCCGCAGGTCGATGTGGAGTCGGGCGCGTCGAAGACCTCGGCGAGAGGATTCGGGACGGACCGCTTGATGAACGCATAGACGGATCGCCGCCAGGCCGGGGGTCCTTCCTTCACGTCGGCCGGGTACGCATCCTTGCTCCGGGTGGCGATCGCCTCGGCGGGGATCCGGGGCCGGAAGGGCGGGCCGTACATCGCGAGGTCCAGTCGGCCGCTGACCGCCAGCATCGCGTCGCGCAGAGGCTCGGCCTCCAGTCGTTGCGGCCGGCGATGCCAGAGCAGGCGATTCTCCGGGTCGACGGCCGCGCCGGCGGGCGCGCCCGTCGTACCCTGCCGGTACGCGGCGCTCGTGACGATCCGCCGATGGATCGGCTTGAGCCGCCAGCCCCCGCGGACCAGCTCGTTCGCCAGCCAGTCGAGCAGCTCCGGATGATCGGGCGGTTCCCCCTTCGTCCCGAAATCGTCCGGCGTGCGAACGATCCCCTCGCCGAAATGATGCTGCCAGAGCCGGTTCACCGCCACCCTCGCCAGCAGGCCGCCGGCGCCGTTTTCCGGGTCGGTCAGCCATTCCGCCAGCGCCCGTCGCTGATACGTCGTGGCCAGCGGAGAATCGTCCTCGACTGCGTCCTTCGGTCTCCCAACATCCGATCTCGTTCTCGCGAGGTAATCTTCGGGTGCGAAGGCGCGAGTCAGGACCTGCAAACCGCCGAAGGTCACGCGATCCTTGCGGCTCGTGACGCTGCCGCGAGCGAGGATGTACGCCGGTTCGGGCCGCCCGCCGCGATCGAGGAGGGCGAGCGCGGTCGCCTTCGGATCGACGCCGGCCGCCTCCGCGGCGCGGGCCGCATCATCGAGCCGATCGAGCGTGGAACGCCCCTCGTCGCCCAGCCAGGCGCGGAGCTGGTCGGGGCTGGGATCGAGCGCCTTGCCGTGCTTCTTGTAGAGCTCGATCTGAACCGGGACGAAGAAATGCTCCGGCTGCCGCAGCCAGAACTTCTCCTCGTCGGAGAGCCCGAGCGCCTTCATCCTGTCCTCGCGATAGAGCCGGCGCCGCTCCGCAAGCCAGCGATCGCGGTCGCGGTGCGAGCGGGAAAGCCGCACCTCCTGCCGATCGGACGTCTGGAAGGCCGCGACCATCCGGTAGTAGTCGCGCGTGGGGATCGGGTCGAACTTGTGGTCGTGGCATCGGGCGCAGCCGATCGTCAGCCCGAGCAGGCCCGATCCGACCGTCGAGACCATGTTGTCGAGCTCGTCGTAGCGGATCTTGAGCTTGTTCTCCTCGGTGTCGGCGGGCGTCGTCTCCTGGCTCGGCGCGGCGGTGCAGAAGCCGGTCGCCGCGACGGCCGAGGGATTCTCGGGCTCGTACTCGTCGCCGGCGATCTGCCAGCGCACGAATTGGTCGAACGGCAGGTCGTCGTTCAGCGCGCGGATCACGAAGTCGCGATAGCGATAGGCCGTCTTCCGATCGAGGTCGCCCTCATAGCCGTCGCTGTCCGCATAGCGCGCCAGGTCGAGCCAGTGCCTCCCCCAGCGCTCGCCGTAACGCGGCGACGCCAGGAGCCGATCCACGAGGCGTTCGTAGGCGTCGGCCGACCCGTCCTTCACGAATGCCTCGATCTCGTCGACCGTGGGCGGCAGGCCCGTGAGGTCGAAGGTCAGCCGGCGGATCAGCACGCGACGATCGGCCTCTTCTGCAAAGGTCAGCCCCTTCGGCTCCAGCTTCGCGAGTAGGGATCGGTCCAGGGTCGTGCGGGCCTTCTCGTTGCGCAGCGCGGGGGCTCGACCGCCCGAAGGGGGCGGAAGGCCCAGTGCTCCCGGTCCGCGTCGGTGACCCGCATCTCGGGCCGGGCGCCGGCGGTCGGGCCCTTCGCGTCGGTCTCGGGCCAGGGCGCGCCCGCGGCGATCCAGCGCCTGAGCAGCGCGATTTCGCCCGTCGAGAGCGGCTTTCCGGCGGGAGGCATGCGCAATGCCATATCCGCGGTCGTCACCCGCTCCAGCAGGGGGCTGGCGTCGATTTTTCCCGGCGTGACGGCCGGCTCGCCGGAATCTCCCCCCGCGATCACCGACGCGCGTTCGTCGAGCCTCAGCCCGCCGCGCTGCTTTTCCGGCCCGTGGCACTTCAGGCAGGCGCGGGCGAGGATCGGTCGAACATCGCGCGCGTAATCGACCGCCGCGCCGCCGTCCCCGGGGTCGTCGGCGGCCGTCGCAGGAGAGGCCATCGCGAGCGCCGCGACCCACACGAGGAGAAACGCCGCTGCATACGGCCCGCGCGAGTTTGCATCAAATAGTGTATTTGTATTCAAATCTCTCGGCGCCGCGGATCGGCATCGGGAACGATTGCCAAAGGCCCGGATCACGGATGCTTCTCCTCGGTGATCGCCCGGACGGGCCGCGTCGGAGGCCCTGCAAGCGGTCCGACTCGGCCTCGGGACGACCTTGCGACGCCGACTCCACTTCACGTAAGGTTAGCCCGGTAGCCGCCCGGCGGATATGCGGTTTTGCGGAAATCCCTTCCCCGTTCGCGACAGCCGATGGAATACACGCGGGTCGGCCCGGTCATCGGGAGGGACGGCGAATCTGCCCGCCGCGTCCTGCGTGGGATCGGCCGCTACGCGCGCGAGGCCGGCCGGCACTGGCTGTTCTATGTGACCTCGCATGAGAGGCACGACCTCGATCCCCTGATCGGCAAGGACCTCGCGGGGATCATCGCTTACGTGTTGACGAGCCACCAGGCCCTGGGCCTGATCTCCCTGGGGAAGTCCATGTTGGACCGCCTCCGCGTGGAGTTCGGCGACCTGGTCCAGTGACCGGATCCCGGCCGGGACGAGCGGCGACCGGCCCCCGGCCGAGATTCCGACGGGCCGGCCGGATTCTCATCCCGGCTCAGGTCCCGGGCAGGATCAGGACCTGGTCGAGGGGTTTGCGCGTCAGGATGACGTCGGTGGCGCTGGCGAAGATCCAGGACTGGCTGAGGCCGGGGACGGAGTTGGAGGTGATCGTGTCGGCCTTGCCGTTGTTGCTGACGGTCGAGAGCGTCAGGACGTTCGAGCCGTTCAGCCCTCCGCCCGAGGTCAGGTGGGCCGCCCTCGCGGCGAAGCCCAGGTCGGTCCGGTCCCACTCGGTGAGGATCGCCTCGAGCGCGGCATCCTGGAGGCCGTAGAGGGTCGATCCGGCGATCATGAGGCTGTCGCCGGCCCCGCCGACGAGCTGCGACGCGCCCGCGCCGCCGATCAGGAGGCTCCGGCCCGACCCGGTCAGCGCGTTGTTGCCCGAGCCGCCGACGACCCCCTGGATGCCCGAGATCGAGCCGCCGACGCCGCTGGCCTTGCCGGTGGCGAGGTTCACCGCGACGGGGGTCGAGACGCGCACGTAGTTCAGGAGGTCGTTGCCGCCCTGCCCGTTGAGGTTCCCGGAGATCGAGCCGGAGGGGCCGAAGTCGAAGCTGTCGGACAGCCCGCCGCCGGACAGGTTGGCGAATCCGGCGAAGGTGACCCAGCCGTCGAGCGAGCCGGCATTCGCGGCGGTCAGGCTCCAGGAGTTGGCGGCGCCGGGGCCGGTCAGGCCGTTGACCCCGGCCCCGCCGTCGATCGTCACCGGGCCCGCGCCGCTCGCGCCGGAGATGCCTACGGGCGTGCCGTTGTTGTCGGTGTCGAACGTCACGCCGCCCCGGATGTTCGCATAATTGACCGTGCGGGTCGACCACCCGTGGATCAGGCCGTAGAAGTTCGTCGTCCGGGAGATGGCCTGGTTTGTCACCGTATAATTGTAGATATAAGAGGAATACCGGCCGGTCGTCGTCACGTTGGGGTTGAGCGCGTCGTCGACGAGCAGGCTGTCGGCCCCCGCGCCGCCGACGACCGTGAGGTCGGCCCCGAGGAGGTTGAGGTCCTGGCCCGACGTCGTGACCGAGATGGCGGTCGCCCCCGAGCCGACGACCACGGTCGTCGGCGCGGAGGTGCCCTCGACGTCGAGCGGGGTGCCGTTGTTGTCGGTGTCGACCGTGACGCCGCCGAGGATGTTCGCGTAGTTGATCGATCGCGCGAGCCTGCTGACGAAGAGGCCGTGATAGAGCCTGGTCCGCGAGATGGCCTGGCCGGTCACGGCGTAGCTGTAGCTCGTCGTCGTGGTGCCGGACCTCGTGTAGGCCAGCGGGTTCAGCGAGTCGTTGACGGCCAGGCTGTCGGTCCCCGATCCGCCGGTGACGGTCAGGTCGTTCGCCAGCAGGCCGAGGTCCTTGCCCGAGGACTCGACCGAGACCGCCGTGTTCCCCGAGCCGAGGTTCACGGCCGTCGGCGCCGAGGTGCCCTCGACGTCGACCGAGCTGCCGTTGTTGTCGGCGTTCAGGGTCACGCCCGCGGAGATGCCGGAATAATTGATGGTCGCGGTCAGGAAATTGGGGTCGGAGCCGCCGAGGTTCACGCGGGTGACGGCCGAGGCGGTGACGGTGTACGCCCCGCCGGGCGTCCAGGGATCCTGCTGGTCGTCCACGGCGAGGGAGTCGGAGCCCGGGCCGCCGTTGATCGTCAGCGGCATCGGGGAGGACGGGACGCGAGCGAACGGGGAGAGCGACTGCCCGAGGCCGGCGACGGTCACCGCCGTGTTGCCGGAACCGAGGTCCACCGTCGTCGGCGAGTTGATCCCCTCGACATCGACGGCGGAGCCGTTGTTGTCGGTATTCAGGGTCACGGCCCCGAAGCCCTTGAAGGAGACGGTGGTCGAGTAAGGGGGGCCGGTGTAGGTCCGATAGATCGACGAGTACGTGCCGGAGAAGACGAGGTAGCCCGCGGTCCAGGGGTCCTTCTGGTCGTTGACGATCAGCGAATCGGCGCCGGGGCCGCCGTTGAGCGTGACCGGGCCGAGGAACCCGGCCAGCGATTGGTACTGCGGGGCGAGCGTCACGGGGGTGCTGCCCGTGCCGACGTTCACCGTCACCGGGCCGACCCCGGAATTCTCGACGTCGACGGGCGTGCCGACGTTGTCCGAGTCCAGCGTCACGCCGCCCGTCAGGCTCGTGAACGTGATCAGGCGGGACTGGTTGACCAGCCCCACGCCCACGACGTTCGTCGCGAAATACCTCCCGACCGAGGCGCTATTGAGGATGTACCCGGAGTTGTATTCGCCGAGCCCCAGGTGGGCCGAGTCGTTGACGGTCAGCGAGTCCTTCCCGGGACCGCCGAAGATGCGGATGCTCGGGACCAGGGCGTCCAGGTTCTTCGAGCTGCCCGCGGCGGTGATGGCGACGTTCTCGCTGCCGGCGTAGTAGTTGATCGCGGGCGAGCCCGAGAACGAGACGTACGACGCGTTGGACTGGCTGAAGAATCCGGCGTCGAGGCTCACGGTCGCGGCCGTGGTGTCGGCGTCGGTGTAGTCGAGGAAGTTCAGCGTGCTGACGATGCCGACGATGCTGACCGGCTGCTGGATGGCCCGGAGGCTCTGGCCCTGCGAGGCGAACGAGACGTTCGAGCCCGGGCCGCCCAGGGTGAGGATGATCGGGCTGGGGGCGGCCTCGACGTCCACGGGGCCGGAGGCCGGGCCCGTGCTCAGGGTGACCTGCCCGGGCCTACCCGACGGGTATTCCACGATGGGCACGCCGCCCAGGCTGAACGTCGTGCCGTCGAGCATCCAGTTCTGGGCAGAGGGGTCGTGCTGGTCGTCCAGGTTCAATCGGGTGACGCGATGGGGGTCGTTGATGAGCAGCGACGATTTCAGGAAATTGTCCTCGTTCCCGGCGTCCGAGCTGACGTTGATCGTGACCGGCGAGGTGGTCGCGGCGTTGATCGTCACGCCCGTGCCGTAGCCCCAGACGCCGGTCAGGTTGACCGTCGTCGCGGACGCGACCGCGTTGACGACGACGTTGCTGACCGCGTTGGCGTCGAAGTGGACGAGCTGGCCGTCGAGGATCGCCGTGACCTCGCCGTCGGCGAGGCGATTGACGGTGATGGTGTCGCTCGTCGCGCCGTTCTGCCCCCCGGTGACGTTGAGCGTCTGATACGAGCCTTCGGTGAACTGGCCCTGGCTGGTGGACGGATTCGTGGTCACGAGGAATTTGGCCGAATAGCCGTCGGGGATGATGTAGCCGGTGTCGGCTCGCGACCAGTAGGACTGGACCATCACCCCGTTGACCCGGTAGTTGAACGACCTGGCGTTGCCATCCCCGAGCTGTTGAGCCTGGCCCCCGGGCTGTGACGGCCCGATCGAGATGCCCGGGCCGCCGAACGGGTCGGTCATGGTCTCGAGGGTCTCGTGCCCCAGGGTCACGGAGAACGGATCGCCCACGGCCAGGCGCGGGTCGTTCGTGGCGACCCCCTGGGCCCAGATCACGTGGGCGTCGCCGAACCCCAGGGTCCCGGGGTAGACCACCGCGGGATCGTCCTTGTTGAAACCGGAGGCGGTGCCCGCCGGCTGGCCGTTCGCGGCCGGAAACGAGTCGTAGACCCCCGGCGGGGTGACCACGACGTAGATCGGGGTCGAGCCGCCGAACGACGTCGGCGAGGGGAGCGAACTGGCCGTGATGGCGGAGCCGACGATCCCGAAGACGTTGCTGGTGAGGGTCGATTCCGCGATCGCCCCGGACCCGATTGCGGGGGCGGGGAGCGAGCAGATGTAGGACGTGGGATTGACGCTGACGTGCGGCGTGCCCCCCACGTACTGCTGGAGGCCGCCGAAGTAGGGGCTGCTCGCCAGGGCCCGGGCGTCGCCGATCTCGCCGTTGGCGTCGGCGTTGAAGACGCCCGGGGACGAGGTCCACGCCGAGGTCCCCCAGAAGACCAGCACGAGCGTCACGTTCGGGAGCTTCGCGCTCCCGCCGTCGGTCACCGTCTCCGACCCGTACGACGTCGCCGGGAAGACGATGGTGGGGACGGCCCGGTCCTCGAGCCATTCCAGGCCGAGGCCGAGCCCGCGGCCGAACTCGACGCGGGCCCGTCGCGAGGGCCTCCGGTTCGTCCTCGGGCCGGGTCGGGTCGGGGAGGGGTTCGGGTGCGACATCGCGCTGGGTCCTTTCGAGGCGGCTTCGTCGGGGGTCCTCTGAGTGAAGGACTGCGCGAGGAGCCTCGTCCGGGACCGCGATTCCCGAGGCCGCGTCATCGGGCGCGAGCGGGCCCGGCGAGGACGGCCTGGGCCTCGGCGATCAGGGCGTCCACGTCGCGGGCCTGGCGGGGCGTCAGCCGGGCGCCCGAGGCCCGCCACGCCCGGGCCTCGTCCAGCGATCGCCGGGCGAGCTCGGCCCGGCCGGTCCGGTGGTAGGACGGCGACAGCACGAGCCGCCCGACCGGCGAGAGGGTCGCCCCCGGGGCGGTCGTCGCCTCGGCTTCGGCATCGCGGCCGAGCCGGGCGAGGGCCAGGGCCCGGGTCATGCGGTAACTCGCGTTCGCCGGGTCGGCCCGGAGCAGCCGGTCGGCCCTCTCGAGCGCCTCCGAGGGGTCGCGGTGGGCCTCGTCGGTGAGCAGCAGAGCCCAGGCGAGCGCGGCGTCGGTCTGGGCGTCCGCCGGCTTCAGCTCCAGGGCCCTCCTCATCGCGGCCAGGGCCTTGGCGTCCTCGCCGACCTGGTAGGCATCCCGGGCCACCGTCGCGACCCAGTGCGCGTCGTCCTTGCGGCCCTCGCAGGCCCGCTCGGCGTCGGCGAGGGCCGCGCGCCACTGGCCGAGGGATTCCCACCGGTGGCTCCGCTCGTGGTAATCCTCGGCACGGTCCAGGCGTCGGGAGAAGAGCCGCCTGAGCGGCTGGAACTGGAGCCAGGCCGCGTGCCTCGCCTGCATCCGGGCCAGGTCGTCCGAGCCGCCGCCCCGCACCTCGACGCGGAGCGGCGGCGGAGGCCCCGCGGGGGGGATCTCGGCGAGATCGGCCGTCTCGCCGCCCGGGCCGCCCCAATCCAGGCCCATCGTCGCCAGCTCGGAGCGGATCAGGGCCAGGTCCCAGATCAGGATGGCATGGCTGAGGTCAGCGGTCATGGCCAGTTGGCGACCGTCGGGGGAGAACGCGGGATGATTCTCCGTGCCCTGCCCGGGCGTCTCGAACGTCGCGAGCCGCCGGCCCGTGGCGGGGTCGTAGAGGCGGACCCGGTCCTTGGCGCAGCTCGCCAGGAGCGTCCCGTCCGGGCTGAACGAAATCAGGCGGCTCTCGGGGTCGAACTCGCGGAGCAGCGTCCAGGTCCCGACCTCCCAGAGCCGGCAGCCTTGCATGCTCGTCGCCAACCACCGGCCGTCGGGGCTGAACCGCAGGTGCGAGCGGAGCGGGGCATCCAGGACCGCCTCGCGCCGGCCGGTCGCGACGTCCCAGATGAAGACGCCCGCATCGGTCCCTTCGTGGCTGACGGTCGCCGCCCAGCGGCCGTCGGGGCTGACGGCGGCCGAACGGACGTCCGCTTGGGGCCTCAGGGGGCGGGGTCGCGCCGTCGGGCCTCCCGAGATCGCGAGCGGGGCCTGCCCGGGGCTGGCAACGACCAGGACCTGGCCGTCCAGGCTCGTGGCGACATTCCCGCCGTTGTCGCTGCGGTCGGCGCGGACGACCCGGGGCGGCCCCACGATCCGCCCGGAGGGCCCGCGACGCACCGGCCAGCGCAGCAGCCCGTTCGGGCCGAAGGTCAGGAGCGTGCCGTCGGCCTCGAACTGGACGTTGGACCAGGCCAGCGCGTCGATGTCGGCGAGCCACTCGGCGCCGGCCGAATCCCAGAACTGGACCCCGCGACGCGTGCGAGTGACGAGGAGGCGCCCGTCGATGTCGAACGACAGGCCCTGCGGGAGGCGGTCCAGCGCCTCGTCCCCCGGCAGGGCCCGGAGCTCGCGCCCGGCCTCCACCTCGAAGGCGTGGAGCGCCCGGCCGGTCTGGCCGATCCCGACGAAGCGATCGTCGGCGCTGAACCGGGGGAAGGCATCGGTCTGCACGCTCAGCAATGGCTGCCCGGTGCGCGGGTCCCAGAGTCGCAGGACGCCCTCCCAGCCCTGGCTGGCCAGCAGGTCGCCGCGATGGTTGAAGGCGAGGAACACGCCCGCGTTCGTCAGGCCGGCGAGGACCAGCGGCGTCGCCCCGGGGCGCCCGGGCTCCCAGACGGTGATCCGGGAGTCGTCGCGCGCCACCGCCACGCGGCGGCCGTCGGGCGACCAGGCGACGTAGCTGATCGAGGCCGGCAGGTCGAGCGACGCGGTGGGGGTCGGGTCGTCCAGCCCCCGGACCCTGGCGGACCATCGGCCGGCGTCCTCGACGATCTCCACCAGGCTCCGGCCGTCGGGGTGGAAGGCCGCGAGGTGGAGCGTCCCCTCGCCCCGGGGCAGGGACCGCTTCCGCCCCGATCGCAGGTCCTGGACCCGGACCTCGCCGCCGAACGTCGCGTACTGGATCTCGGTCCCGTCGCCCCGGAAGCACAGGGACCGGGACGACGCCGAGCCCCGGGCTCGTCGGCCACGAGCTCGGGCCGGTCGCCATCGACCCGCCAGAGACGGAGCCGGCCGTCGCGGTAGCCGATCGCGAGCGTCCGGCCGTCGGGCCCGAACAAGGGCCAGCATGGGCCGGGCTCGCCGAGGTTCGGGAAGCGGGCGAGCTCGACGCGATCCGCCGAGCGATACAGGGTGCAGTTGCCGCCGTGCTCGAGGGCGAGGTGGCGCGAGTACGACGGGTCGGCCACGAAGACCCCGGTGCTGCCCGGGGGGGCCGGCCCCATCGAGCCGCCGGCGCGGATGTCGGGCAGGGCCAGCGCGGCGATGGCCAGGTCCCTCAGCACGTCGCGACGCGTCGCCACGTCGTGGCGGGCCTCCTCGGTGCCTTCCGACGCCCAGGAGGCGAGCAGGCGGCCGGCGTCGCCGATGGCCTTCAGGCTGGAGAACCGCTGGCCCGGCCGTCGGCTGTACCTCCCGGCGTCCGCCTGGGCGATGTAGGCGTCGACGGCCCTTCGCCTCGCGTCGCGCGACGCCTCCACGGTGCGATTCCTCTCCCGCTTGAGCGCCGAGACCTGGTCGCGGAAGACGTAGGCCGCGGTGGTCATCCCCACCACGAGGACCACCGTCAGGGCCGCCGCGGCCACGCTCGCCCCGGCGAGCCACGGGTCGCGCTTGCACCACCGCCAGAACCGCTCGGGGACCGACACGGGGCGGGACCGGATCGGGTGCCCGGCCAGGAACCGCCGCAGCTCCTCGGCCATCTCCCGGGCCGACCCGAACCGATCCTTGGGGTCCTTGGCGAGCGCCCTCAGGACGATGGTCTCCAGGTCGCGCGGCACCCGGCCGTCGACCTGGCGAGGCGGCGTGGGCCGCTCGTGGACGATGCGATCGATCAGGCGGAGCTGGTCGGCCCCGTCGAACGCGGGCTGGAGGGTCAGCAGCTCGTAGAGGGTCGCCCCCAGGGCGTACGTGTCGCCCCGGCGGTCCGACGCCCCCCGGAATCGTTCGGGCGGCATGTAGCGCAGGGTGCCGACCAGCTCCTGGGACTGGGAGACCTCCTCGACCGCCTCCAGCTTGGCCAGCCCGAAGTCGGTGACCCAGACGTTGCCCAGGGCGTCCAGGAGCAAGTTGGGCGGCTTGATGTCGCGATGGAGGACCCCCCGGCGGTGGGCGTAGTCCAGGGCGTCGGCGACCTGGGCGCCGATCCTCGCGACCTCGCGGTAATAGCGCCCCTCGGCCCCCCCGAGCGATCCCGAGCTGAGCCCGAACGAGCGCCGAGGGCCCTCCGCGGGGCCGTCCTCCCCGGGCGGATCGCCGTCCGGGCCCGGGTCGAACGGCTCGGTGGGATCGGTCGCGAGGCCCGGGGAGGCCGAGGGGACGAACTGGCCCGTGACGAGGCCCTCGGCGACGGGGCGCGCGCCCGTCGCCGCGTCCGCCCCGGGCGGGCGCCGGACGCCCGATCCGGCGGTCGCCGACCCCTCCGAGCGGAGCCGGCGGAGGTCGGCGAGGACGTCGTCGAGCGGCTGGCCCGGGATGAACTGCATGGCGTAATAGCACACGCCGTCCTGCTCGCCGTAATCGAACACGCTGACGATGTTCGTGTGGTGCAGCCCCGCGGCCGAACGGGCCTCGACGTGGAACCGCTTCAGGTACTTGCCGTCGGCGCGGAACCGCGGGTGCATGACCTTCAGCGCGACCCGGCTCTTGAGCGACTCATGCTCGGCCTCGTAGACAACGCCCATCCCGCCCCGGCCGATCCTCCGGAGGATTCGATAGTCGCCCAGCCTCTCGGGCCGGGCCCGTCGGGCTCCGATCGGTCGGAGGCCGCGTCCCGGCCGGGGAAGGAGCCCGTGCCGGCGCCGAGCGCTCCAGCTCCACCAGCGCCGGGATCAGCTCGCGAAGCTCGTCGGCCAGGGCCGGATGCCGGCCCGCCAGCTCCGAGAGCGCGGGCCGCTCGCCCCGGCGGAATCGATCGAGGAACGACTCGACGATCGGGCCCAGGGCGTCGTCCGGCGGCGCCTGCGGATCGCTCATGGCCACATCCCCTGCCCGCCCCCCGGGAGCGCCGAAAGGATCTGCTTCAGGCGTTGCAACGCCCGGATGTAACGCTTCGTCGCCGCCGATTCCCCCAGCCCGAGCACCCGGGCGCACTCGCGGTTGGAGAGCTGCTCGAGGTGCCTCAGGGCGAGGACCTCGCGGTCGATCGGCTCCATGCGGTCGAGCGCCTCCAAGAGCCGGGTCCTCCGCTCCGCGCGGATCGCGACCTCGCTGGCCCTCGTGTCTCGGCCGAGGAGCTGCTCGGCGATCGCGGCCGAGGAGGCGGCCGGCGACGCCGGGGCGTGGATCGAGATGTCTCGACCCGCGTCGCGGGCCCAGGCCCCCAGGTGGCGGCGGTGGGCGATCTGCAGGCACTGGAGCGTCAGGAATCGCAGCCACAGGAACGGCGGCATCGGGTCCGGCCCGCGCGCGTACTCCGGCCGCCGCTCGGTCGCCTCCAGGTAGGCCTCCTGGATCACGTCCGACGGGTCGAGGCGGCCTCGCACGCGATCATCCATCCGCAGGGCGACCATCCGCCTCAGACGGCCGCGATGGGCGGCGAGGAACTCGCCCCAGGCCGAGGGATCGGCCCCCAGCTCCGGGGCGGGGCCCGGCCCGTCTTCTCTCTTCATCGGCCCTTGCTCGTGGTCCATATAGGGATGAGACTGCGCGCGAGGCCCGCCCCGGGACAAGGATAATCCCGGAAAAAAGGCACGCGATTCCCGGCCGGTCCCGCGGCGCCGGCATCTCGCCAGGGCCGCCGGCGTCGCCTCGGTCCTCAGGTCCGGCGATTCACTCGGATCTGACGGCCGCGTCGGTCCCCGAGGTCCGGCCCAAAATGGGGAGCGAGTCCCTCGCCTCGGCCCCATCCGGCGGCCCGACGTCGGGGTCGACGCCCAGGGTCGGGCGGATGTCGCGATGCCTCAGGATCGCTGGGCAACCCGGGGCGCCCCCGTCCGGCGAGGTCTCGCCCGGGTCGGGCCTTACTTCCCCGTTTCCTTCCCTCGGTCCCGGGCGGCATCGAGGTGTCCCGGGGCGGGCCCGGGGCGTCCGTGGATCGTCGGGCGGAGCCTCACCAGCGTCTTTTTCGTGATCGTCGTCGAGAAATCGGTCCCGGGCGCCCCGGAGCCGGCCAGGGGCAGGCCCGAGGGGCCGGCGATCCCCCCGGGCGGCGTGCCGACGACCGTCAGCCGGTAGGTTTTGTAGACGTTCAGGGGCCGCCTGGTCGTCAGGAGCACGGTCTTGCCGTCCGAGGCGAGCTTGACCGACGCGAGGCCGACGGGCCGGCCTCCCGGCCCGATGATCCGGTAGTTCGCCGGGTCGGTGGCCCGGCCCGGATCGACCGCCGTGCCGAAGGTGACGACCAGAGTCGTCGGCTCGGCGTGGAAGCCGTAGCGCGCCACGCCCGCCACCGTCGGCGCCTCGGGGGCCGGTGGCGGCGAGGGGGCCACGACGACCAGCGTGACCGGGGCCGATGCAGAGGCCCTCAGCGAGGCATCCCCTCCGTAGATCGCGCTCAGGGCGTGCGAACCCGGGGCCAGGGACGAGACGACGACCTCGGCCCGGCCGCCGGGGGTCAGCGGGGCCGTCGCGATCGGCGCGAGGCCGTCGTAGAACGTGACCGTCCCCGAGGGCGACACGACCCCGGAGACCGTGGCCGACAGAGTGACCAACCCCCCGGCCATCGCCGGGTTCGGCGAGGCCGAGAACGCCGTCGAGGCCGCCGACCGGCCCACGTCGAACGTGACCGAGGAGGAGCTCGGCGCCGAGGTCGGATCTCCCCCGTAGGTGGCCGTGATCGTGTGAGCACCCGCCGGGAGGGCCGAGGTGAACGAGGCGGTCGCCGACGATCCGCCCGGCGTCTCGACGACCGGCACCGTCGCCACGGCCGCCCCGTCGACGGAGAAAGTCACCCCCCCGACCGGGGAGGACGAACCGGCGACCGTGGCCGTGAAGGTGATGGCCTGGCCGACGGCCGGCGAGGCGGGCGAGACGACTAGAGACGTCACCGTCGGGGCCGGGGCCACGTCCTGAGTGATCGCCGTCGAGGTGCTGGGGGCGAAATGGGCATCGCCGCCGTAGGAGGCGGTGACCTGATGGCTGCCGGCGCCGAGCCCGAGATCGCGAACGAAGCCGAGGCCGAGAGCCCGTCGGCCGAGGCCACGACCGGCACGGTCGCCACCTCCCGGCCATCGACCGAGAAGACCACGGAGCCGCCGGGGACGCCCGTCGGGGAGGTCCCGGAAACCGTCGCGGTGAACGTGACGGCCTGCCCCAGGGCCGAGGGATTCGGGCGGGCCGAGAGGGTGGTGGTCGTCGAGGCCCGGCCGACAGTCGTGATGATCGTGGCCGCATCGTTCACCGAGTTGGGGTCGGCGATCGCCGAGGTCGCCGAGACCGTCACGGCGAACGACCCGGCCGCCGCCGCGGTGCCCGAGACCGTCACGGCGAACGACCCGCCGGGCGGCAAGAACGGGACCGACACGGTGAACCCGCCGGCCGAAGTCGTCACGTCCCCCTCCGAGGCCGTGACGGTCGCCCCGCTCAGGGACCCGGGCAGGGTGCCGGTGGCCACCAGGTCGAATGCGGGATCGGGACCGTCGTCCGTGATCGTGAACACGTCGTTCACGCCCTGGCCGATCGTGACCATCGAGGTCGCGCCGGAAGTGGGCGAGACGGCGAGGTCCGCGTCCCCGGCCGAGCCCGCCGCGAGATCACGGGCGAACTCGGAGGTATCCCCGGGCGAATCGGTGGCCGTGGCGGTCAGGGCATCCCCGGTGAGCGGCCCGGGCGCGACGAAGGTGAACGAGGCGTCGCCGTCGGAGTCGGTGGCGACGTCGGTGAGCTGGCCCAGGTACGTCTCCCCTTCACCGTAGCCCAAGGGGTCGGCCGCCCCGTTGGCGAAGAACTGGACCGTGAACGTCCCGTTCGGTGTGCTATTGAGCGTGCCGTAGATCGTCGTGGACGACCCGGAGGCGACGGCCGCGACCAGGACGGGATAATTCTGGAGCCGGTTGGAACCCTCGGGGAACGCTCCCGGGGTGTTCGGCGTGACGCCGTCCCCGCCCAGATCGATCCCGAGCCCGGCGTTGTCGTGGATCGAGTTGGAGAGGATCGGGTCGGCGAAGGCCGTGGGGCCCAGGAGCACCACCCCGTCCCCGCCGTTGTAAGCGACCACGTTGGCCGACGCGACGTCTCCGCCGATCGTGCTGCCGGCGTTGGAGACCGTGACCCCGCCCGAGGAATTGCCGAGGTGGAGGGTGCCGGTGGGATCGGTCCCGAGGAAATTGCCCGCGATGAGGTCGCCGCCGCCCCCGTAGGCATACGCCAGGTCGATCCCGACCCCCGCGTTGCCGGAGATCACGTTGCCGGCCCCGTCGGCCGGGCCCCCGATGGTCTCCTGGCCGACGGTCCCGACGTCCACCCCGTCCCGGCCATTGCCCAGCGGTGCGGTCTCCTCGGCGTTGGTCCCGATGACGTCCCCCTCCACCAGGTCCCCCAGGCTGCCCAGCGAGACCCCGGCCCGAGGTTGCCCGAGAGCAGGTTGCGGGCGCCCGCGGAGGTCCCTCCGATCGTGTCGCCCGGGGCGCCCTCGACCTCGATCCCGTCGCCTCCGTTGGCCAGGGCCGTCCTCCCGGTCCGGTCGGTGCCGATCGCGTTGCCCAGGATGGCGTTCAGGCCGGCACTAGTGAAGGAGACGTAGATCCCCTGCCGCGTGTTGCCCGAGATCACGTTCCCCTGCCCGGTCGCGTCCCCCCCGATCGTGTCGGAGCCGGCGGACAGGAGGACGCCCGCCACGCCGTTCGGGAGGGCCTTCGTGCCGGTGATGTCCGTGCCGATCTCGCTGCCCTGGACCAGGACATCGGCGCCCTCCACCACCAGGCCATTGCCCCGGTTGCCCGAGATCACGTCGTCGAGCACTTGCGACCCGCTCGCGACTATCGCCCCGGCGCCGTTGCCGAGGGCGACCGTGCCGGTGACGTCCACCCCGATGGAGTCGCCTTCGACGAGCGCCCCCGCGTCGGTGGAGAGTCCCGCCCCAGTATCGCCGCTGGCCCCGACCATATTGCCACTGGCCACGATCACGTCCCGATCGCCGGCCGCCGGGCCCCCGACCGTGGCCCCCGGAGAGCCGGTGAGCCGGATGCCGAACTGGGATTCGCCCCGGGTCGCCGCCCCCGATCGGTCGGTCCGGAAGTAGCTGCCCCGGAACAGATCGCCGGCCGAGCCGCTCACGCTGGCGCCGGCCCCGCTCGGAGAATATTCGCCCTGGCCGTTGGCCGAGATCAGGTCCCGAGCCGACGCGGCCGACCCGCCGATCGTCTCGCCCGGGGCGCCGACGATCACCAGGCCGGCCAGGGCGTTGCCGTCGACCGTCTCGCCGTCGGGGTCCAGGCCGAGGAAATCGCCTTCGATCGAGTCGCCGCCCGGACCTGAGAAGTGGATGCCCTCGTTGAAGCCGGTGATCGCCAGCCCGAGGACCGAGCTCGACCCGCCCGAGAGCGCCAGGCCGATCGTGCCGTCCGGGCGAGGGGGCGTCGTGGTTCGTGCGCCGTCGAGGCGGATCTGGATCGTCGCGTCGTCCCCCACGGCCAAGGTGTTGGGGGACGCCCCGGGCTGCGAGTACCCGTCGAGGATGACCGGCCGGGTGAGGTCCGGCAGCGGGGTGGCCGGCGCGATCGTGAACGGGCCGGCGCCGGGGATGTCGAACAGGATCGTGTCGGGCGACCCGCTGCTCGCCGCATCGACGTCGAGGATCGCCTGCCGGAGCGAGCCGGCGCCCGAGTCGTTCGTGTTCGTGACGACGAAGGTCCTCGGGAAGACGGTGATCGTGACCGTAGCCACGTTCGAGGTCGCCGGCCCCTGGGTGTCCCGATAGGTGAATGAATCGGCGCCCGTGAATCCCGGACCGGGCGTGTAGGAGAACGAGCCGTCGCCCTCCAGCGAGACGCCCCCGTGGGCGGGCCCGGCGACCAGCTCGGGCACGAGGGGGGCCGCGCCGCCGGTCAGGTCGAAGTCGTTCGCCAGGACGCCCGGGGCGGAGACGTCCCGGGCCTCGTCGATCGAGGCCCCGTACGAGTCGTCGCCCGCATAGAGGGTGGTCGACGTGGACCCGATCGCCACGTCGTTGGAGAATTCCGAGGTGTTGCCCGAGGCGTCGGCGGCCGTGGCGCTGGCGACGACGCCGCCCGGGTCGGGCTCGGTGGCGAGGAAGCTCGCGTCCCCCCGGGAATCGGTCGTCACCGCGACCTGGCCGAGGTAGGTCGCCCCCTGGCCGTAGCCCGAGGGGTCGAATCCGGGGTTGGAGAAGAACTGGATCGTGAAGGTGGCGTCCGGCGTGCTGTTGAAGGTCCCCTTGATGACGACCTGGCCATCGAGGGCCGCGGCGGCGATGAGGACCGGGGCATTCTGCGAGTCGTTCGGCCCGGAGTGCGGCCCTCCGGGGGCGTTGGGCGTCACGCCGTCGTCGCCCAGGTCGATGCCGAGGCCGGCGTTGTCGTGGATCGAGTCGAACAGGACGAGGTCGCCGGTGCCGAGGATCGCCACGCCCGGCCCGCCATTGTCGGCGATCACGACGGCCCCGGCGGCGGTGCCGCCGAGGGTCGTGCCCTGGGCACTCGCGGTCACGCCGCCGCCTGAGTTGCCGAGCCCCGGGTCCCCCTGGGGATCGGTGCCGATGAAGTCGCCCTGGAGCAGGTCGTCGTTGTCACTCGCGACGAGCCCGAAGCCCCGATTGCCCGAGATCACGTTGCCGGCCCCGGCGGTCGTCCCGCCCACCGTGTTGAAGCCGTCGATCAGGTCGACCCCGTCGCGGCCGTTGCCCAGGACGAGCCGGCCGCTTGGGTCCGTCCCGATGAAGTTGCCCTGGACGAGGTTATAGCTGGCGTAGGCAGAAGTCAGGACGATCCCGGCGCCCAGGTTGCCCGAGATCACGTTGCCGGCGCCCAGGGCCGTCCCGCCGATGGTGTTGGATCGCTCGTCGATGTCGTCGATCCCGTCGCCGCTGTTGGGCAGGGCCCGGGTCCCGGTGAGGTCGGTGCCGATCCGGTTGCCCTGGATCAGGTTCGACCCCTCCTGCTGAGAGGTCAGCGTGATGCCGTCCCAGCCGCTGGCCGAGATCACGTTGCCCTGCCCGGCGCGGCGCCCCCGATCGTGTTCCGGCCCGCCGAGGAGTAGATCCCCGACGAGCCGTTTCCCAGCGCCTTCGTGCCCGTGACATCGGTGCCGATCAGGTTCCCCTGCACGAGGATGCCGTCGGCCGCCAGGTCAATCCCCGTGCCCGATCCCCCCGAGATCAAATTGTCGAGCACCTGGCTGTTCGGGCCCACGACCACGCCCGAGCCGTTGCCCAGCGCCTTCGTGCCGGTCACGTCGGTGCCGATCCGGTTCCCCTGGATCAGGGCATCCCCATCGGCGGAGACCCCGTGGCCATCGAGGTTCGTCCCCGTCAGGACGTTCGCGTCGGCCGGGGCCGGCCCCCCGACCGTGGCGCCCGGGGACGACCGGAGCCGGACCGCGCCGTTGGAGGCGCCCACGACCACCGTCCCCGTGCGGTCGGTCCCGAAGTAGCTGCCGAGGATTACGTCCCCGGCCGAGTCGCTCGCCAGGACGCCCTCGCCGAAGTCGTCGAAGGTCAATCCCTCCCGGCTGCTGGCCGCGATCAGGTCCCGGTCTCCGGGCGCCGTCCCGCCGATCGTCACCGCCGGGGTCCCGTCGAGGAACACGCCGAAGTCCGCGTTCTCGTCCAGGGTGGTCCCGTCCGCGTCGAGGCCCACGAAGTCGCCCGCGATCAGGTCGACCCCCGGGCCTTCCAGGTGGATCCCGTTGTTGAAGTCCGTGATCGACAGCCCCCGGACCAGGCTGCTCCCGCCCGAGATCGCCAGGCCATCGACCGAGGCCCCGGCCTTCGCGCCGTCGAGGCGGATCGCGATCGCGGCATTATCGCCCTGCGCCAGCGTATTTTGGCTCGAACCGGGCTGCGAATCTCCGTCGATGACGACGGCCCCGGTGATCGTGGGCAGGGCCGAGGCCGGCGAGATGCTCCACGTCCCGGTGGCGGCGTTGAAACCGGGGTCGGTGGCCGGGATCGCGAAGGCGATGACGTCGGGATCGGTTGGGGCGTCGGTCGCGTCGGCGTTGACCTGGCCGATCGCCCAGCGGAGCGAGCCGGGGGCGGCGTCGTCGAGGGTGTCCAGGACCGTGAAGGTCGTGCTCAGGAGCCTCCGGAGCTCGAGCACCTCGACCGGCGCGCAGCCCCCCGGCCGTCGGCCGACGTTGCTTCCTGCGCTCGCCACCCCGCCTCGCCCGCGAGGCCCCGAAGATCGGCAGGTCCATCGGCCCCGTCCCCCTCCCGTCGTCCCGACGTCGGCGATCCTTGCAGGGAGTGCCCCGGCCGGCTCCGATAGAGATTCCTATTCTAACATGTAAACTGGGTTCGTGCAAGCAATCCGATACGCGCGTACAGATTTCGCGGACGGAGCCGCCGACCGGGGCCGATGCCGGGCCGGGGGTGACTCGGGCCTCCCGGCCCGGGCTCAGCGCGGAGGAAGGAGGTCGAACCTCGGCCCTGGGCCGGTCCTTTCGGCCGGGCGTCGCGCTCCCAGGCCCGGGCCAGGCGGTCGAGGCCGACCCGGGCGCAGAGGTCGGCCAGGTCGAGCCGGGCGGCCGGCTCGTCGAGCCGGGCGAGGGCCTCGTCGAGCCGCCGGCCCAGGGGGATCGGGTCGAGGGCCTCGCGGAGCCTCTCGGCCGAGTCGGCGGCCTGGCGGGCCTCGGCGTCCCGTCCGGCGGCCTTCAGGGCCCGGGCCAGGCGAGACCGGGTCCGCCAGTCCTGCGGGAGCGATTGCAGGGCCCGGCCGAGCTCCTCGGCGGCGAGCTCGGGTTTGTGGTCGAATTCGAGGTCCCAGCGGCCCCGGAGGCGATCAAAACGGGCGTCGCGGACCGCGTCCGGCCAGGTTTCGAGGACGGTCCGGCCCCGGTCGGGCTGGCCGGCGTCGATCAGGGCCAGGGCGAGGGCCTCTCGGGCGGGCGCATCGGTGGGCCGAGCGTGGACGATCGCATCGAGCTCGGCGATCCGAGCCGGCCGGTCGGGGTCTCCGGGGTGAGGGGCGGCGGCGATCCGTCGGAGCAAGGCGACCCGGGCGTCGAGATCGTTCGGGTCGCTCCGCGACCACCGGGCCAGGGCCGAGCGGGCGATCGAGTCGGGAGGCTCGGCCAGGAGGGCGAGGGTCATCGCCTTGAGGATGTTCCGCCGGGCCCGCTCCGGGACCGCCTCATACGCTTTCCAGCCCTCAGCTTGCGCCTCCAATGGCCGATCCTCCACCCGGAGCACTTCCAGCCGGAGGAGCCACGGGTCGGGATCGCTCGGCTCGGCGGCGATGGCCCGAGCCAGGGCCTTCTCCGCCTCGGCCGCCTTGCCCTCGGCAAGCAGGGCGCGGGCCTCCGCCAGAGGGGCAGGCCGGGAAGGCCCGGATTGCGAGCGAACGGCCCAGACCGCCGCGACGCCGAGGGCCAGGATCACTACCCCCGCCACGGCTGGGATCACTTTCGCACGCTTTTGTGTGGAAGAAGGCTTGCTCATCGGTTAGGGTGCATGAAATGCACCAATCCTGCGCGGGCCAAGCCCGCCCTTCCCCGTCCTCAGGTTATGTGTCCAGGCCGAATAGGTGCTTTACGGCGTTGAGGATGGGGTGGGGCTTTCCCTCGTCCGGAGGGTTTGCGGCGGCCGTTCTCAGGGCCGATCTCGGATGGTGGAGGAACTGGTTCTGGAGCCGGTGGACCAGGTGAGCGACCTTCTCCTTCTGCCCTTCGGTCAGCTCGGGGCACGCGCCGAAGAAGCGGTCGAGCTCGCGGAGGCTCACCGCGTCGGCGTAGTCGCCGAGCTGCCGGAGCAGGGCCCCAGCGTGCTTTTTATGTCTTAAATTGGCCAAGCAAAGCGCGGTTTCCCGTTCGAGGATCGCGCGGGCCGGCTCGATCCCTTTCTTGCGGCCCTGGAGGTTCCTCTCGACCTGGGCGCGGAGGTCGTCCACGTTGTAAAGCATGACCTGGTCGGAGATTTCGCCGATCTCAGGCTCGAAGTCCCGGGGCACGGCGATGTCCAGGATCAGGGCCAGGCGATTGCGGCGTGCCCTCTGGACCCGGCCATACATGGCCTTGGTGACGATCGGCTGCTCGGCCGCCGTGGTGCTCACGACGACGTCGGCCTCGATCAGGGCTTGGCCGAGCCTGTCAAATTCGGCGACTTCGCCGTTCCACTTCGCGGCCAGGATCTGGGCCCGTTCGGGGTTGCGGTTGACGACGACGATCCGGCCGGGCTTCAGGGTCGCCAGGTGCTGGAGGGTCAGCTCGGCCATCTTGCCGGCGCCGATCACCAGGACGGTCTTGTCCCGGAAGCTGTCGAACACCTCCCGGGCCACGTCCACGGCCACGCTCGCCACCGAGAGCTTGCCTTGATCTAAACCCGTGTCGGATCGCACTTTCTTGCCGACGCGAAGCGCGTCCTGGAACACCGAGTGGAGGATCGGCCCGACCGATTTCGCCGCCACGGCGGCCTGGTAGGCGTCACGGACCTGCCCGAGGATCTGCCCCTCGCCGAGGACGAGGCTTTCGAGGCTCGACGCCACCCGGAACAGGTGGGCGACGACCGCGTCATCATGATGGGCCACCAGATGAGGGGCGAACCCGGACGGCTCCAACGTGTGAAACTGGGCCATCCAGGCGGTCAGGGTGTCCACGGCGGGGATGGCAAGCTCGTCGTCGCTGGCGGAGTAGACCTCGACGCGGTTGCAGGTGGAAAGGAGGACGAACTCGTTGTTGGGAAAGGTGTTGTGGAGATCCTGAAGGGCACGATCATGGCCCGAGGCGTCGAAGGCGAGGGCCTCCCGGACCGCCGTGGGGGCCGATCGGTGGTCCACCCCGAGGGCCAGGAGCTTCACGGCCGGACCTCCGGGGCCGTCGCGACCCTCCTGCCGCCGTGGGCCGTGGGCAGGAGCAACCCCACGCCGACCATCGCGAAGGCCAGGAATGCGAACGCGACCACGGTCAGGACCATCACCCGCTTCCCCCGCCACTCCGACCGATACCTCGCGTTCAGGAGGCCCGTGAAGACGATCCATAAAGCCAGGGTGCTCAGGACTTTCGGATCGGTCCACCCCAGCACTTCCCCGCCCGCCCTCTTGGTCGCGACGATCAGGCCCAGGCCGATCAGGAGGCCCGCCGTCAGCAGGGGGAACGCCCCGGTGATCGCCCCCCGGTTCCATCGCTCGGATTGCTCCAGGCTGGGGAGGATGAACCCGATCCGGGGCGGCCGTTTGTGCTTAAGCCGACTGGCCTGAACCAGATACATCAATCCCGCCGCGAACGCCACGCACGTGCAGACCGCCCCGGCCAGGAGCAAGAGCCCGTGGACGGCCCCCCAGAACGTCATCCACCCGCCGCCCCAGCCGGTCCACTCGGCCCGAGGGGCCCGGCCGGCGACGACCAAAATGGCCAGGACCACCGGCAAGAGGAAGACCCCCACCGCCACCGGCCGAGGGGACCGGATCTCCAGGTACAGGTCGATCGCAACCAGAATCCACGCCAGGGCTAACAGCGATTCGAACACCGTGGTGACCGGCAGCTCGCCGACGGTCCACGCCCGGTTGGCAAGATACGCGGTATGGACAATCCAGCCAAGCCCGGTGAGCGCCAACGTGGCATACCAGCGCCCTCGCCCCCGGACGACGAACCGGACGAGGTCGCCGGCCAGGGCCAGGGCATAGGTGCCCCCGAAGCAAAGGACGCTCAAGCGATCCATTCCGAACAACGCCCTCCGAACCCTCGCCCGATCGACCCCGAGGACGCATCCCGGCCATTGTAGCGAGCGGAGGGGCCAGCTCCCAGGGGCGGGCGTGGCCAATCGAGGGTCAGCCGTCATCGCTCTCGATCCGGGAGTTCCCGGGTGGCCGGACCGGGCCGATCCGAGATGGACCCGGAATCGAGAGCAACACCCGAAGGCCCTCAGGGCGGGAAGAGGTCGAACATCCCTTCGGCTTCACGAATCTTCAGGCGCCTGGGATGGTTGAGCTCCAGGGTCTCGACCGTGGCCCTCCCGCAAGGCGTCCGTCCATAGAGGAACGGTCCATCCCATCGGAAATGCTCTGCCCAGAGCCTCGTTTCGGGGATGGAAAAGAGGTACGAAGGCGGCGTTTTCCGGGTCGGGGGCGTCGATGCGATCCGATTTTCGGAGATTGCACCCCGGGCAGGACCAGGCCAGGTTGTGGAGGTCTGAAGTCCCTCCCCGCGAGCGGGGACGGATGTGCTCGACGTGAAACGTTGCCCCCTGGAGGGCCTGATGCATCCGGCAATACTCGCAACGATCCCCGGCCCGATCGCGGACGAACCGGATCGTCTCGGCCGAGGGGCCGCTCATCCGGGAGACTGCCCCAGGAGCCGAATCGCCTGGGCCCGGACCAGCGCCAGCGATTCGCTCCACTCGACGAGGGTTCGCAGCTCCTCGACTTCTTCGGAAGTCAAATCCCCTTCGGTATTTCGGTCCATGAGGTCTTGCAGCCGACGATCGGCCCGAGGAGGCAGCCGGAGGGCCGCGACGTCCTGGATCATCTCCCGAGGGGCAGGGAGCGTGGGGGAAGTATTCATGGTCTCCAGAGTACCACAAGGACTCTGCTCAAACCAGTTCTCCGAACGTTCTCAGGTGGGGCGGGATTTCGAGTCATCCACCCATTCCTGGAACCAGGTCTCGCCCTGTTTGAGCAATTCGATGCGCGATTCGTCGGTCTCCGAATTCAGCCGGGCCTGGACGAAACCGAGGAGGCGGGCGGCGAGCGGGGGATCGACCTCGAATGCGCTGCCCATGTAGGCGTCGAAGCTGCGGGATCGGCCCTCGATGTAGTCCATCACGAACTCGTCGCCGCCCCTTCGCAGGAGCTGCTCGGCCAGCTCGCTGACCCGGCCGTCGATGCACCAGGCTTCGGTCGAGAATTCGGTCTCGGCCCGGTAGAGGTCGCGGATCAGGAGGATGGGGGCGGATGCGGCATCGGCCTCAACGGCGTCGAGGACCGCCTCGCGGAAGACCTGGTTGCGGTCGGCGAAATCGTCGTCGTCGAGCCCGTTCCAGTCGAACCGGATTCGAGGCTCGTCGTCGGAAGTGTAGGCAGAGATGAAGGATCGGATCTCGGTTTCGTCCACGGGAACTCCGCTTTTTCAGGGTGTCTTGACGCACCGGAACCCGACGTGGTTGCTGGAGGTTCGGGCCTCGCCCTTGCCTCGGGTCCCGACCATGTAGCGGGTGCAGTATTGATCGGTGCAGAGGAACGAGCCGCCCCGGTGGACTTTTTTCTTCTCGGTCGGCTCGGCCGGGTCGAAGGGGGAGTCGGGGCCCTGGGGGTTCTTCGCCACTCCGCCGCGATCGGCGAGCGATTGGTAATAATCTGGCCGATACCAGTCGCTCGTCCATTCCCAGGCGTTGCCGGCGACGTCGAAGAGGCCATAGCCGTTCGGGGGAAACTGGGCAACCGGGGCAAGGCCGGAGAAACCATCCTCGGCGGTGTCGGTGACCGGGAACGGGCCCTGATAGGTGTTGGCCATGAACTTCCCACCCGGGTTCAGGTCGTCTCCCCAGGCATAAAGTTTCCCGGCAAGGCCACCTCGGGCGGCAAACTCGAACTCCGCTTCCGTCGGCAAGCGTTTGCCCGCCCATTTCGCGAAGGCCGCGGCGTCCTCGAACGTGATGTGGACGACCGGGAAATTGGCGCGGCCTTTCAGGGTTGAATCCGGGCCGTCGGGATGCCTCCAGTCGGCGCCTTTTTCGTACCGCCACCAGCGGAAATGATTATCCAGGGGCACGGGAGCGGCCGAGGGGGTGAAGACCGTGGAGCCGGCCACGAGGTTCTCGGGCGGGGCGTCGGGGAACTCCTCCTTCGTGGGGGCTTTCTCGGCGACCGTCACGTAACCGGTGGATTCGACAAACTTTGCGAACTGGGCATTGGTGACCTCGGTCCGGTCCATCCAGAAGCCATCGACGGAAACCCGGTGGATCGGCCGGGCGTCGGGCATGGCGTCGGGGCCTCCGCAGAGGCTGGCGCGGGGGTCGTCGCTGCCCATCGAGAACTCGCCCCCGGGAATCCAGGCCATGCCCTCGGGCGCGGGCGTCGGGGCGGGCGGGATTCGGGACGGTCGGGCCGAACGGGGAGCGATCGGCGGCCGGCGCGGTCGCGGGAAGTGGTTTTTCCGAAGGGGTTTCCGTCCGAGGGACGAATACGAAGGCCGCGAGCAATCCAGCCGACACCCCGACCAGGCCGGCGGCGATCAGCCGCCAGAGGCGGGCCCGGGTCGGGGGTTCGGCCGGCGGGAAGGGAGACAGCCGTTTCTTAGATTTCGAAGCCACTCGGGTCATCCCAGCTTGGAAGGGGGCGAGGCCGACCCTCATCTTGGCCGAGAAGGCCGGGCCTTGGCTATGGTCCAGGCCCAGACCGGGGTCGAGACCCGCCTCCGATCCCCGATCGGCCCGCTTCCTGGATTGCTCCAAACCGCCTTTTCCGGCCGGGAATCTTGTGGGCGTGTGAAGAATCGGGGTGTAGAACGCTCGCCAGGGCCGTGAACTCGTCAGCGGTCCGCTCCTTCACAAATCGGCCCGCAATGATGGTTTGCGTCGCGTTCTTTCGACGTCTCCTTGCCTGCGGGTCGGGTGGAAGGCTATGTTGAAGATATGGTAAAGGGCCCGTATCGATGTTCGGAGCGTCGAAAAGTCCCCTCGATCGCACCCCGTATTCTCGCTCCCCGGAGAGTCGGCCGCTGAGCCTCCAGGAGTCCACTGGGGAGTATGTTTTCGTGGTGGATCTGGCGGAGACGATCCACGTCGCCCCCAACGTCCCCCACATGCATCCCCGGGTCCTGGGCCTGGCCCAGGACGCTCTGTACGCGGGCGAGCTTGCCATCGATGGCCCGGGTCATGTCCGGGAAGTCACGAATCTCAGCGGAACGTTTCCATTCGACAGCCAACAAGCGCTCTGCTGCGTGGCGAAGAATTTGCAAAACCTCGGATTTGTGTTGCCCGGCGGCGTGGTCCGGTGGTTTCCGCCGGATGGCTTGACCCGTCCCCTACCGCTTCGGTGTCTCTAGAGGGGCCATCCGCGTGCGTAAGCTCATCGCGGTCCTGGAACGAGACGCGGAGAGGGCCGGGCGGATGGCCTCGTGGCTCGACGATCGCCTTGCTATGTATGACAGATTCCTGGAACCGGACCCCGAAGCGGTGGTCGGGGCGATCGGTCCGAGGTTGGGGGACGTGCTGGTCCTCTGCCTGGGTCGCGAATCGCTGGGAGGGCCGAACGGCGAGGCCCTTTTGACCGATTTCCTCCTGGCCCAGCCGGTGCGGTTCCCGATCCTGGTCCACTCCGAAGAGGGCCCCGGGCCGGGCGAGCGGATCGATCGATTGGGCCGGAAAGGCTGGACCCTGAAGACGATCGGGCCGATCCGGGGCGACGATTGGTTCGGGACGAGGTGGTATCCGGCGTTGAAGACGGCCCTGTACGACCTGGCCGGGGCCGGACCCGCCCCGATCCTTCCCGGGACGGGCGGGGTGGTCGGGTGATCGGCGGGGAGATCTTGATCCTTGAGGACGATGGCGACCGGGTCCGTCGCTTCGAGAAGGCCTTGCGCGCGATCGCCCCGGCTCTGCCGATTCGGTTCTGGCGAGACGCCCACGCGATGAGCCGCGAGCTGGGGGACCACCTGGCCGAGGCTCGCCTGATCTCCCTGGACCACGACCTGGAGCCTTCTCCGGGCGACCCGCCGGACCTTGGCGATGGCCTCGGGGTCGCCCGATCCCTGGTCGCTCATCCCCAGCCCTGTCCCGTGATCATCCATAGCAGCAACACCTTGCGCTCCGGGTGGATGGCCGGCGAATTCGAGCTTGGGGGCTGGTCGTGCCGCCGAGTCCCGCCGATCGGCGAGCGATGGATCGAGGAACACTGGCGGGTCGTGGCCCGCGAACTGCTTCGGGGCGGCCTCGCCTGATCCCCTTCCCCGTGGCCCGAGGTTGCCTCGGCGGAAATCCATGGATGGGCTAGGCTTCGGCTCCTATCGAACGGCTCCGGAGCGGCGAGGGCGTGGCGTTTCGGCCCCAATGCTTGCATCTGATCCGGGCGATCCGGAGCGAGCGGTTCCAGATCGGCAACAATCGCGGGAAGATCAACGGTTGGGTCTCGGGCGGGGCGATTTTCGGGCGGTGCGTCCGGGTCGAGGACTGGCGAGGCGGTCGCGGTTCGGTCAGAATACCGGCCTCGATCCCGAGGGAGGCCCGACCATGACCGACGACATCCCGAGCCTGTATGCCTATCATCGATGGGCCGATGAGCGGATGATCGCCGCGTGCCGAGGATTGGCGCCGGAGGTCTATGCCGAGGCCGAGCCGTTCGAGGTCGGCTGGCCGTCGATCCGCTCGGTGGTGGTCCATCTGGCGTGGGCCGGCGACCTCTGGTCGCGGCGGTTCCGGGGAGAATCCTCGACCGCCCGGGTGGCCGAGACCGACTGGCCGACCCTGGACGAGGCGGCGCAACGTCTTTTCGACAGCCATGATCGGTTCGCTCGCGAGATCCTTCCGACGATGACTCCGGAGCGGCTCGCCTCGGACCTGGTGTATCGGAACATCCAGGACATCGAGTACCGCGTCCCCCGGTGGGCGGCGCTCCGGCATGTGGTCAATCATGGGACGTATCATCGAGGCCAGGTCGCCTCGAAGCTCAAGAGGCGGGGGATCACCCCGCCGGCCACCGACCTGGTCCTCTGGGCGTTCGAATGGACCCCTCAGCCGGGGGCGTGACGCCTCGCGGGGCCTTCGGAAGCTTCGCGGAAGACACACGTTGCACCCGAGACGCCGCGAGCGGGTCGATTTCGGCTTTCTTTCGCCGACGGGGCGTTGAATCGCCCCTCGGGACGGACTAGCCTGGAGGGGGCCGCGTGGTCGCGGGCCCTCGATGGCTGCCCGCGCCTCTTCCCCGTTCCGGAGCCTCTCCCATGCCCGGGCCAAGCGTCCCGTACCGCGAGATCGTCCGCGCCCAGGGCGTGGCGAGCGAGGCCGCGTTCGAGGACGGCGACGACCTCCGCCGCCTCCGCCAGATGGTCGATGCCGTGGACGGCGTGACCTGGAACCGGGCGGCGAAGCGGTATGAGATCGACCCCCGGCTGTTCGAGGCGGTCCACCCGTCGTATCGCCCCCTGATCGAGTCGGCCGTGGCGAGGGCGGGCTGCGACCCCCTGGTGATCGACGCCCATACCGAGGTCGTGCGGGCGCAGTCGGGCGAGGACCTGGGCAAGAAGGTGGAGGAGGCGCTCAAGGCCCTGAACGAGACGGCCGAGGTGGTCCAGAGGGTCCGCACCCTGATCGACGGGACGATCGCCACGAAGGCGACGTGGTGGGGCGTCCAGGTCGACCTGAAGCAGGACGCGGCCTCGGCCCTGGCCGAGCTGGTCAGCAAGGACCTGAACATGATGTTGGCGGCGGTCTCGGCCTATTCGCCCCACGTGGCGCCGATCCTGGCCGTGACGCTGCCGGCCGGGTTCCTCCTGAAGGGCTGGATCGAGAAGGCCAATGGTCCGGCCGGGGTCCGCCTGGAGCTGATGTTCTGGATCCTGCCCTACGTCTCGGCCCTGCCGCCGGGTTCGCCGGCCTCCGTGTGAGTCGGTCCGCGTCGGACCGCGTGGTGGTGCCCGCCATTCTGGCGGATCGGCTGCCGTTTTGGCGGATCGGCGGGCCGAGGCCGGCCGTTTAAACGACCCCGGCCCCGGGCCGATGGCCCCGAATCTCGTCGGAAGTCGATGCGATGCCCGAATCGTCCCGAATCCCGAATCTCGAGCCCGGCATGCTGATCCGGGTGATCGTCCGCGAGCTTCCCCGGCATGGCCAGGGGCTGGCCAGCCTGTGGCGGATCTTCACGGCCGATCCGGCGGTGGCGTCGGAGTCCTCCGGGCCGTCGGAGGTCTTCCGCTCCCGGGCCTCCGTGCGGTGCGAGGTGTCCCTGAACGACGAGCTGATCCACCTGCTGGGCAGGACCCATCGGTTCGTGGCCGTCCGCAAGGCGCCCCGGAGATATCTCGTGCCTTTGAGGCGTCCCGAGCTGGTTTCCCCGCAATCGGCGACGGTTTCGGCCGGGCTCGATCGCCGGAAGCGGCTGGACGAGCAGTTCGAGGGCCGGGTGGACCGGCTGGTCCACGAGCTGGAGGCGCTCGGCCCGGTCGTCCGCAAGGAGACAGCCGGCCTGGAGTTAGCGATGGCCGCCGGGGGCGTCGAGGCCGAGCCGATCGTGGTCCGGGCCCTGCCGGCCTTGAACCTGATGCTGGTCTCCGGCCCCCCCCAGGCCGCCGAGATCCTGACCCGGCCGGGGGCGCCGTCGCCGGTGGACATCACCGAGATCAAGATCACCCTGCCCGACGCCGGGAGCCCCCGGGGGCCGTCGCCCTCGACCGAGGCGGCCCTCGAACCCTGGCATCTTCGCAACCTCCCGGCGTTCGTGCCGATGGGCACCGGCCCCCGGCCCTCGGTCGGGATCGGGTTCGCCGACACGGGGATCTCCGGCGACGTGGTCGCGGCCGAATTCGCCGGCCGGGCCCCCCGGTTCGCCGAGTTCTCGTCCCGGGGGTCGAAGGTCGGGACCCTGCCCAAGGACGTCAGCGACGACGGCCACGGCTCCGGCGTCGTGACCCTGGCCGCCGGATCGCGCCGGGGGATCGCCCCCGACGCCTCGGTCGCCGTCGCCCAGTGCTTCCGCAAGGACCGGACGGCCGACCCCGAGCAGATCATCGAGGGCCTGAGCTGGCTGGTCGAGACCCTGGAGGCCCAGAACCCCCTGGGCCTGAACCTGATCAACTGCTCCTTCGGGATCGTCGGCGCGGCCGGAGTCGAGCCGACCGAGACGTTCCGGTCGATCGTCGAGACCCTCCTGGAGAGGCGGATCGGCCTGGTGGCCGCCGTGGGGAATTACGGGCCCGGCCAGATGGTCTGCCCCGGCAGCTACCCGGAGGTCATCGCCGTCGGCGCCCTTGACCGGGACGCGAAACTCTACGCAAACTGTTGTTATGGATACGGGCCGTCGGGACGCTACTTCAAGCCGGACTTCGTCGCCCCGGGCCAGGACGTGGTCACGCTGGACGCCCGGGCCCGGCCCGTCCTTCGCGAGGGCACGTCCTTTGCATCTCCCCTGGTGGTGGGCCTCGCGGCCCGGGCCTTCCAGGCTCGTCCGGGTTTCGCGATCACTTCGGCCATCCAGGCCGATATTCGAGGGTGGCTCACGTCGCTCGGGACGCCCCTGCCGATCGGCCAGGCCCCCCACGGCGGGACCACCCGTCGGCTCCTGTGAACCCGGGTCGTCCGTCTCCGGTCGAATTTCGGTGTCTTTCGGGCGAACATGAGTTAGGATCGGCGTGAGGGAGGAAGGTCCCGTTGGTGGTTCCGGCCGGGGATGATAGGCTCGCGAGCGTCGCCACCCGATCCGGACCCGAGAGGGAGGGAGCGGCCTTTCGAAGGCCGCCCGAGGTCATCACGATGGAAAACCAGAAGCTCATCCTCGAAGTCCTCGCCAGTTCCCCCGGCGCCGACGCCTCGCTCAAGGCCCGCGATTCCGCGGTCCGGCAGGCCAAGAGGGACGTCTGGGCCGAGGTCCACGCGATGTATCCCGGGCTGGAGGTCAGCGGCCTCAACTCGCTCTTCCCCGTGATGGTGATCTCCGGGCCCAGCGACCTCCTCCAGTCGATCCGCCACGGGATCATGGCCTGGCTGCCCAACCGCGTCCGCCGGGTCGAGTCCGCCTGGACGGCCAACCTCCTCTGATCCCGCGACCGAGGAGCCTCCGGGCGAGGCGAAAACCGCCCCGTCTGGATCTCTGGGCGGTGAACGCACGATCAGGAAGCGCCCGCGTCCCGGGCGGACCGCGTCGCCCCTTGCCGCCAGGGCGGTTCACTCTCGGATCGCGCACGCCGGTTCTTCGTAGGGCAGGCCTCGGCCTGCCGTCCCCACGGATCGGCAGGCCGAGGCCTGCCTTACGTGTGTGCGACCCGAGAGTGATCCGCTGGAGGGCGGGCCTGGCTCGGAATCCCGGGGATGGGGTTTCACGATCGCTTCGATTCCCCAGGTTCGAGGACCGGGGAATCGAGGCGACGAGCCGATCTCCGGAATCCGGAGTCACACCCCCAGCCCTCCAATTCTCCCGATTCTCGCCTCCCCTTCGTGCCGATATGGTATTAAAATGGGTAGGCTGAACAGGAAGGGCGGGATGATACCACGCCCGGAGATATGTGGGGGGCGAGCGATCCGATGGCCGAGACTGCCGACCTCTCGTGGGACGAGGCCCATCATGCCCTGGTCCCCCTGATGCGCGCCGACAACCGGACGAACCTCAAGTTCATCGCCGGCGAGTACCTGGGGCTGGTCGTCTCCCTGGGCCTGTCTTCCTGGGCCTATCTGGCCTGGTCCGGCGGGCGGCTCCCCCTGCTCGGGTTCCTGCCCGTGGCGGCGGTGGGGATCGTGGCCATCGCCGCGTTCCAGCATCGGCTCTCGGGCCTGGCCCACGACGCCAGCCACTACACGCTGTTCCGCAACAAGCTGGCGAACGAATTGGCCAGTGATCTCCTGTTGATGTTCCCGCTGATGGCGATGACCCAGAAGTTCCGCAACACCCACAGCGGCCATCATCGGTTCGTGAACGACCCCCAACGTGACCCGGACCTCCGCCGGCTCCAGGGGGACGAGGACCACCCGTTCCCGATGCCCAAGCCCCGCTTCTGGTTCCGTTACGTGGTCAAGGGCCTCTGGCTACCCTCCCTCTGGGCCTATCTCTACGGCCAGGCCCACAACGCCAACGCCGGATCGGGCGACGACACCCCCGAGATCCGCGCGGTCTATCGCTTCCGGATCGGCCGGATGATGCGAGGGTGCTACTGGCTGAGCGTCCTGACGATCGTTCATGCGTTGCATGCCTGGCCGATCTTCTTGCTGTTCTGGGTGGTCCCGTTGCTCACGGCGTATCCCATCTTCATGCAGTTGCGGGAGATCGCCCATCACTCCAACGCCCCGGACGACGGCGACCTGACGAACTCTCGGGTGTTTCGCGTGAATCCGCTCCTGAACGCCTGCGTGTTCCCCTACGGGCAGGACTTCCACGTCACCCACCACCTCTTCGCCATGCTCCCGCACTACCGGATGGCCGAGGCCCACGAGATCCTCCGGCGCTATCCCCCGTACCGGGAACAGGTCGTGGTCTGCCGGGGCTACTTCTTCCGGACGATCGGCACCGCCGGCCCGTCGGTCCTGGACGTGCTCTCGAAGGCCCCGGGCCCGGTGTCGGCGGAAGTTTGAACGTGTCTTGAAGCGACGACATGGAGACGCCCCCGCCCGATCGGGCCGAAGTTCGACGACGAGGGCCGACGCCGCCCCTCTCTCCCCCTCATCCCAGACCATCGGGACCGACCCCCCGGGCCGATCGCTCGATCGGCGGGAGGGGCTGCGCGTGACATCTTAATGTCACGAAGAATTCACGACAGGCCCATGACACTCCGGCCGCTCGCCGGAGGACGGACCCCAGGGCCAAATCCGGGCGTTCGGCGGGTGGATGGGCGTGCGTGGGCCGCGACGCAAGTCTTTTGGTGTTGACCGGTTTCGCCAAACCGAGCAAAGTATTGACGTGTGCGGTGTCTTGTGCGCGCATCGGTCGTTGCCATCACGAAACGCCTTGTTTTCCGGGCGATTTCGCACTTTTTACGCGAAAAGTGTTGTCCACTTCGGGGAAAATGGTGTCGGATCACATTTCGGGCAGGAAATGTGATCCGACACCATTTTCCCGCCGTGATCTGACACCATTTTCGGCATTTCGAGGAATGGCCGGGGTCGTCGAGCGTAAGAGAGGGGAGCACAGGACGCCGCGCCGGGCCCTCCGCGATGGGCCGATCGGACAGAAAGGCCGCCGCCGATGAGTCTGCTCTCTCAGGGATCGACGGGTCAAGAGGTGAAGAACCTCCAGGTTGCCCTGAATTACCACCTGCCCAGGGCCCCGACCCTCGTCGTCGACGGGGCGTTCGGGCCGCGGACGGCCGCCCTCGTCGTGCAGTTCCAGAGGCTTCACGGGCTGGGGGTGGATGGGTTGGTCGGGCCCGAGACGTCGGCGGCGCTGTATAGCTTCGTCACGCTGTCCCATCATCTCCTGCCGGTGGGTTATGGCCTGGCGGCCCGGTCGGCGGCGCTGCTGGCGTTCTCGATCGGGGGGGATGACCCGCCGTCGCCGGACCCCTCGCCGTTCCCGTTCCCGCCGCTGCCTCCGCTCCAACTGCCGTTCCCGAACAGCGTCCCGCCGTTGCCGTCGTTCCTCCAGCCGCCGCGATTGCAGCTGGACCCCTCGCTGTTCCCGTTCTCCCAGAACGTGGAATTCGAGCTGGAGGCCGGGCAGGAGACCAGCTTCAAGAGGAACCTGAGCACCGGCCAGACCGACCGCGAGGTCGCCCTGGCCACCGACCTGAAGGCGACGGTCTGGAGCGCGCCGATCGGCAAGCACCTGGAGGTCTCCGGCGGGGGCGGGTTCCTGATCGAGAAGCGGGTCCGGCCGTCGCCGCAGACCGAAGTGAGCGTTTATATCTTCGCCAAGGCCGAGACCAAGGACATCCTCAAGCTCGGCCCCCTGGAGATCGCCAAGATCGAGGCCGAGGCGCAGGTCGACCCCAAGGCGTTCGCCCAGGGCCCGCCGGACATGTCCGCCACGCTGACCGTCGGACCCGAGGTCGAGACCCTCGGCGGCAAGCTGACCTTCGGGCCCGGCGCCTATCTCGAATACAAGACCAACGGGACGGTGCATACCTTGACCCCCGGGGTGAAGATCTCGGGGACGTGGCATTTCTAGGGCCGCGACGGGCACGAGGGAAGACACAGGAACGACGGGGACCCGCCGTCGTCTCCATGTCTTCGTCGGGTCCCGCCTGGGCCGACAAGAGGCCCTCTCAGGTTCGGGATCTTGGTCATGATCCCGGTCATGACCAATCGCCTGACCGTCCGCCTGGTCCGATGGAGGATCACGGGCGCAGTTCCCAGGCGTCGAGCGACCGGAGCCGGGCCGGGCCTCCGGTCGCGAAGAGCTCGACCCCGAGGCTGGCGGGCGCGGGGAAGACCTGATCGGTCAGGACGGCCCGGCCGCCGTCGGCGAACACCTCGACCGAGGTGGCGTCGAGGACGACGTGGAGCTGCACCGGACCCTGGAATGTGCCCGGGGCGAGGCTCGCGGAGTGGCGGCCGGCGAAGTGCGGGCTGAAGCCGACGGCCCCGGAGCGCGTCCGGTCCACGAACACCGTGCCCGAGCGGCGATCGAACCCGATCGCGGTCTCCTCGCCGTTTCCGCAGCGGACCTTGATCCCGAATTCCCCGGCATCGCCGCCGTCGAACTCGGCGAGGATCTCCATCGAGGCCCCCGCGATGCCGTCCCCTCGAAGGGACGTCGATCCGGCGGGCATCGGGCGGGCGGCGAGGGCGTGGTGGTCGCGCCGGAGCGTCTTCAAGGTCTCCACCGGGGCCTGGACGATGCGGAAACCGTCGTCCGTCTTGCGGAGCGAGACGGTCCGGGGGATCGTCATGGCCCCTCGCCAGGGCGCGGTCGGGATCTCGTTGGCGTATTGCCAGTTGTTCATCCAGGCGATCCAGACCGGGCGAGCCCCGGGGGCGTCGTTCCAGGTCTGCGAGGCGTAAAAATCCTTGCCGAAGTCGATCCAGAGGGGATCGTCGGTCTTCCCCTCGGCGCGGAATGACGTGCCGTCGAACCGGCCGACGAAGTACTGGCCGCCCGAGCCGCCGAACGGCGCGCCGTCATTGACATCGACCTTGAGGACCCATCGGGTCTCGCCGTCGTCGCCGTTTTCCACGGGGGCCTCGAACAGCTCGGGACATTCCCAGACGCCCTTGGCGGAGCCGGCGGGGCCGAAGTCGCCGAGCGGCTCCCAGGCCTTGAGGTCCTTCGAGCCCCAGAGGCGGACCTTGCGATCGTCGGCCAGGACGGTGGCCATGATCCAGCGATCGGTCGGCCCGTGGCGGAAGACCTTGGGGTCGCGGAACGAGTTGGAGTGGAGGTCGAGCACGGGGTTGCCGGGGAACTTCGCCCAGGTCCGGCCGCGATCGGTGCTGGAGGCGAGGTTCTGCGTCTGCGTCTTGTGGCCGTCTCCGGTGTAGACGGCGACCATCGGCGGAGAGTCCGGGCGGCCGAGGCCCGAGGTGTTCTTCGCGTCGAAGACCGCGCTGCCGGAGAAGATCATGATGCCGTCCTGCTCCCGGAGGGCGATGGGAAGATGTTCCCATCGCAGGAGGTCGCGGCTGACGGCGTGGCCCCAGCTCATGTGGCCCCAGCGGTCTCCCTCGGGGTTGTGCTGGTAGAACAGGTGGTACTCGCCATCGAGGAAGACCAGCCCGTTGGGGTCGTTGATGAAGTTTCGGGGGGGCGTGAAGTGGAACCGAGGGCGAGGGCCTTCGGGGCCGTCGGCCCGGGCGAGGGGGCCGGCCCCGAGGCCGATCGCGGCGAAACAGGCGGCGAGGATCGCGGTGCGCATGAGGTGTTTCCCCGGGGTTCGAAGGCTCATTCGATGCCCAGCGTCTTCTGGATCTCTTCGAGGGGGACGCCCTTGGTCTCGGGCATCAGGAACAGGGCCCACAGCAGTTGCAGGGCCATCATCGCCGCGTAGAAGGCGAAGGCATGGCCGCCGGAGCTCCGGGCGATCAGGGGGAACGTCCAGGTGATCAGGGCGGCCATGACCCAGTGAGTCGTGCTCCCCAGGGCCTGCCCCTTGGCGCGGACGCGGTTGGGGAAGATCTCGCTGATGAACACCCAGATCACCGCCCCCTGGCCGAACGCATGGGCCGCGATGAACAGGAGCAGGCCCCCGAGGACGACCGCCGAACCCGTCGCGGTGAACTCGGTCCCATACGTGTAGAAGGCCCACGCCGTCGCCCCCAGGCTGACGAGGTAGCCGGCCGAGCCGATCAGGATCAGCTTGCGACGGCCGATCCGGTCGATCACCGTCATGGCCAGCATCGTGAACAGGAGGTTCGTCCCGCCCACGGCCACGGATTGCAGCAACGCCGAGTCCTTGCCCGCGCCGGCCATCTCGAAAATCTTCGGCGGCGTAATACATGAGCGCGTTGATCCCCGAGAGTTGATTGAACATCGCGATGGCCACGGCCAGGAAGATCGGCCGGCGATACTCCCATCGGAACAGGGAGTCCGACCCGTGATGGTGCGAGAGGTCGAGCGATCGCCGGATGTCCTCGACCTCCTCGTCGATCCCCGGGCCATCGACGCCCAGCCTCGCCAGGACGGCCCTGGCCTCCTCGACCCGGCCTCGGGCCATCAGCCATCGGGGGCTTTCCGGGGTGGGGAACAGCAGGAGGAAGAACGCGGCCGACGGGATGACCTGGACGCCCAGCATCCATCGCCATTCCGACGCGCCCAGATTCAGTCGCGCGATCAAGTAATTCGACAGGAACGCGACCAGGATGCCCAGGACGACGTTGAATTGCTGGGCCGCCACCAGCCGGCCGCGCACCCTCGCCGGGGAGATCTCCGCGATGTACAGCGGCGAGACGACCGAGGCCCCGCCGACGGCGAGCCCTCCCAGGGCGCGGAAGGCCAGGAACGAATACCAGTCCCACGCCAGGGCGCTGCCCAGGGCCGAGACGAAATAGAGGACCGCCAGGACCATCAGGGCCTTCTTCCGGCCCCACGAATCGGCGGGCTTTCCCGCGAAGATCGAGCCGACGATGGTGCCGACCAGGGCGATGGCGACGGTGATCCCCAGGAGGTTTTCGCTCAGATGATACGTCGTCTTGATCGCCTCGGTGGTGCCCGAGATCACGGCCGTGTCGAAGCCGAACAGGAGGCCGCCGAGGGCCGCCACGATCGCGCTGCCGATCAGGACCGGGGTGACCGAGACCCGGGCCGGGGGCCGGGTCGCGTCCCCGGCCGGTCGAACGTCGGTGGGAATCACGGGAGGGCCTCCGTCTCGGGGTCCGGGGGGAACTTCAACGCATCGGGCAGGGTGGGCGTGCCCCCGGGCTGGGAGCAGACGAACGCGGCGACCTCGTTGGCATGGCGGTTGATCTCGTGGAGAGGGCGACCGAGCAGGAGGCCGACGACCAGGGCCGCCGTGAAGGCGTCGCCGGCGCCGATCGTGTCGCGGACCGAGACGGCCGAGCCCGGATGCTCGGACCATTCGCCGCCGGACCGCAGCAGGCTGCCGTGGGGGCCTCTCGTCAGCGCCACGAGCGACAGGCCGAAGCGGTCGGCCAGCTCGGTCATCGCGGTTTTCGGGTCCGCCGAGAGGCCGAACATCGCCGCGAGCTCGGGCAATTCCTGGTCGTTGAGCTTCAGGGCGCTGGCCAGCTCCAGGGACTCGGCGATCACGTCGCGATCGACGAACGGGGGGCGGAGGTTCACGTCGAGGAGGCGCAGGGCCCCGGGTCGGCTGGCCGAGACGATCGCCCGGATCGCCGATCGCGACGGCCCTTCGCGTTGCGAGAGGCTGCCGAAGCAGACCGCCCCGGCCCGGGCCGCGCGATCGAGGGCCGCCGGGCCCGCCTCGATCCGGTCCCAGGCGACGTGCTCCCGGATCGTGAATCGCGGCTGGCCGTCGGCGGCGAGCTCGACGTCGACGGTCCCGGTGGGGAGCTCGGGATCGACCTGGACCGTCTCGGTCGGGAGGCCGAGCCCTCGGAATCGTTCCAGGACCTCGCGCCCCAGGGGATCGGCGCCGACCCGGGTGATCAGCGCCGCGTCGGCGCCCAGCGATCGGCATTGATACGTGAAATTGGCCGGTGCGCCGCCGAGCTGCTTGCCCGTCGGCAGCAGATCCCAGAGCACTTCGCCCACGGCGAGGATCGGAGGACTCATGATCGGAACGACCGTGCGTTGACCCCTCCCGATCGGGGACCGGGGACCTCCTCGCCGGCCCGGGAGAGGGACCGTGCCTGGCTCGAATCGGCGTCGCTTCGATGGACGTCTGGGGAGGGCCTCGCTCGCCATAGGCTATGCGAGGTTCCTTGACGTTTCAAGGGCAATTTGTCATGATCTTGTCATGACAATTCCGCCTCCTGTCATGAGCGATCCCATGTCCACCGTGCCCAAGCATCACCGGGTCTCTCAGGAGCTGCTCGCCGAGATCGCGGCGGGGAAATATGCCCCGTCGGGCCGGTTGCCGAGCGAGGCGCAGCTGGTGGAGCGGTTCGGGGTCTCCCGGCCGACGATCGCCCGGGCCTTGCGGGACCTCCAGGAGCGCGGGCTGGTGGAGCGTCGCGTCGGCTCGGGGAGCTTCGTGAGGGCCTCGTCGGGGACGGACGAGGCCCACCGGCGGTTCGGCCTGCTGGTGCCCGGGTTGGGGACCACGGAGATCTTCGAGGTGATCTGCGGGGAGATCGCCGGTCTCGCCCGGGTCCACGGCTACTCGGTCCTCTGGGGGAGCACCCGGCATCGCCCCCAGGACGCGGTCAGCGCCGAGGGGGCGGAAGACCTCTGCGAGCAGTTCATCCGGGGGCAGGTCGCGGGCGTCTTCTTCGCCCCGTTCGAGCACACCGCCGACCGCGAGGCCCTGAATCGCGGCCTGGCCGAGAAGCTGAGGAGGGCGGGGATCGCCGTCGTCCTGCTCGATCGCGACCTCGGCGCGTTCCCCGATCGCAGCGAGTTCGACCTCGTGGGCGTGGATAACTTCGCCGGGGGCTACCGGCTGGCCGACCACCTGATGAAGCTGGGCTGCCGGTCGATGGCCTTCGCGGTCCGGCCGATGTCGGCGCCGACGGTCAACGCGAGGATCGCCGGGGCCCGGGAGGCGATCCTCGATCGAGGGCGGCCCGTGCCCTCCGGATTCGTCCGCCAGGGCGACCCGGACGACCCCGAGTTCGCCCGGGGGTTCACCGGCAAGGGCCGGGTGGACGCCGTCCTCGGCGCGAACGACGACGTCGCGGCCCTCCTCCTGCGGTCGCTCGCGAGGGCCGGCCTCCGCACTCCGGACGACGTCCGGGTCGTCGGCTTCGACGACGTCCGGCACGCCACGATGCTGTCGGTCCCCTTGACGACGATGCACCAGCCCTGCCGGGAGATCGCGATCGTGGCCGTCCGGGCCATGCTCGACCGGATCGCCGACCCGACGCTCCCGGCTCGCGGCCTGGCGCTCTCGCCCTCGCTGGTCGTCCGCGAATCGTGCGGGGCGTACCTCGGCTGAGTCGGGGCGGGCCTGGTAGACTGGGCCGCGTTGATCCCCGCCCGCCGATGCCCCGAAAGAGATGCCCATGAGCCTCGGACCGCTGTTCCGTCGCGAGTTCCGGGCCGCGACGAGCGGACGTCGGACCTATCTCTATCGCGTCTTCGTGGCGGGGCTGCTCCTGCTGGCGGCGGGCGTGGTCGGCGCCGTGATCTTCTCGATGGACCCGACGCGGGAGGAGGACTGGGACCGCACCACGGTCTTCGGCCAGGCGGCGTTCGTCGCGGTCTTCGGCGGGGAGTTGCTGGTCCTGGCCTTCCTCGTGCCGGCCCTGGTGGGGGCCGCCGTGGCCGAGGAGCGCCAGAAGGACACGCTGCCCTCGCTCCTGCTGAGCAAGCTCCGGCCGATCGAGATCGTGACGACCAAGCTCATCGCCCGCGGCCTCCCCGCCCTGAGCCTGGCGCTCACCGGCCTCCCCCTGCTGGTGGCGACGGCCTATCTCGGCGGCCTGGAGGTCCAGTTCCTGCTGGCGATGGCGGTGCTCGGGTCGAGCTGGCTGCTGATGGCGGCGCTGTCGATCCTGGCCTCGGCGGCCCGCGACCAGGCGGCGACGGCCCGCGCCCAGGCGACGGCCTGGGTCCTGGCCTGGTTCGTCCTCCTGCCGTTCCTGACCGTCCTGCCGGTCCGCTCCAACACGCTCTGGGGCGGGCTCCTGGGCGAGATCGGCGCGCTTTGCTCCTACATCGCCCCGGGCAGCCCGCTGTGGCTGGTGATCGATCGGAGCTGGTATTTCCGGCCGGAGGTGATGGACCTGGCCGGCAAGGTTGGCGTCATGATCGGCATCCAGGCGATCGTGGCGGTCCTGGCGACGGTCCACGCGGCGAGCTACCTGAAGGCCCGCGATCGCCATCCCAACTGGCTCGATCCCACGAGGGGCTACCGCCCTCCGTGCGGCGACGACCCGATCTTCTGGAGGGAGTACGAGCTGCCGATGCGTCGAGGGGGCGGCTCGGTCCTCGCCCTGAGGCTCCGCACGGTCCGGGTCTTGATCCTGGCCATCCTCATCAATGCCCTGGCGCTGGTGGCCATCGCCCTGGTCCTGGCCATGCCGATCGGCCTGCTGTTCGCGACGATCTATTACGGCGTCCCGGCGTTCCAGGAATACTGGCGGCTGGGGGCGGCCGGGCCGTTCACCGAGAGGACTCGCTTCAACCTGGTCGTCCGGGTCGCGACCGGGATCTTCGCCCTGGTGCCGGCGATGAGCCTGGGGACGGTCATCTCGGGGAAGATCACGGCCGAGCGCGACAAGAAGACGTGGGATGCCCTCCTGACGACCCCGTTGAGCGGCGAGGAGATCCTCCGGTCCAAGGCGAAGGCCGCGCTCCACGGCTTCTGGCAGTCGGCGTGGCCGGTGCCGATCGTCTGGGTCCTCGGCCTGGCCTGCGGGGTGGTGATGCCCCTGCCCCTGCTCCTGGTCGCGATCGACGTGCCCCTGTTCGCCTGGCTGAGCCTGGCGCTCGGGTTCTTCGGGAGCCTGAAGCCCCAGCCCGCGGGCCCCGCGTCGAGCCGGCTTTCCATGCTGACGATGCTGATGTTCCTGATCCAGATCGCGGTGATGGGCGCCTCGCTGGTCGCGCCCTGGGAATATGCCGTGTTCTCCGGGTGGGACTGGCGGATCCGCTGGGGCGTGGTGCTCGGCGTCCTGGCGGTCGTCGCGGCGACCGGCCTGATCGCCTGGCGCCTGACCCGCCGGGTCCTCTCGGATTTCGAGGAGTGGGTCGGCCGCCCCCGCGTCGATCCGGCGGCCGGGCCCGGCGGGACGGTGGCTTCCACGAGCGATCACGTCTCCGCCTAAACAAGCAAATTGCGTGGGATGCTCTGATATGTTTTGTGATGATTCCTCAGGGAATGCACTCGTGTTCCGCGGACGTTGAGCGGGCGCGACGCCGCGATTATTTTTGCGAAAATTGCCATTATTCGCTTGCATGGCCGCGTTGCCCGACGCAAGAATCCCGCTCGTCCGCCCGATCTCGATCGTTCGCCGACTTTCCGGGGGCCGGCCATTTCGCCGAGAGCGCCCGCTCGCCGCCCCGAGTGCCCCTTGCGTGGTCCGAGGTCCGTTTGGAATTGTAAGGCGAAGATCGTTCGTCCGTTCCGCCCCTCCGTGGTCTGATTCGGGAGCCCCGCGAATTCGAGTCTCCGGCATCCGCCGCCCTTCCGGCGGCCGATGTTCGGCGGGTCGCGGTGTCTCCCCTCGCCTCGTCCGTCCTTTGAGTTGACGAAACCGACGCGCCGGCCTCCCGGAGGCCGGTCGCCCGGGTCGGCCGCGACCCGAGGCCGGCGCGCGGCCCGTTCTCGCCCTCGGTGCTCGATGACGCATCCTCGACGGAGACGCCGACCATGAGCAAGTCGTCGCGGAAGAGGAACCACGGCCGGATGGCCTGGCGGAGGCGGCCCGCCGCCCTCCCCGACCGGGCCTTCCGGCCCTCGCCGGTCGATCGGCTGGAGGACCGAACCGTCCCGTCGCCGGTGGTCGGCGGCCTCCACCTGCTCCACGACACGGGCGTGTCCGGCTCCGACGGGATCACGACGGACCCCACGATCGCGGGGACCGTGACGAACGGGGGCGCCCGCGTCGATGGGCTGACGGTCCAGGTCGATGTCAACGGCGACGGCCAGGCCGACGGCACGACGGCGACGGACAGCGCCGGGGCGTTCGTCTTCGACCCGTCGAGCCTGGACCTCGCGCCCGGCACCGTCCACGTCTCGGCCCGCGCCGGGGCGTTCGACGCGACCCAGGACGCGACGGTGTACGGGGCCTGGACGAACCTGAGCTTCACCCTGGAGGCGCCCGACCCCCCGCCGGTGGTCGCCTCGCTCGGCCTCCTGAACGACTCGGGGCCCCGGACGGCGTGACCTTCGACCCGACGCTCACCGGGGTCGTCACCGACGGGGCGACGGCCTCGGGCCTGCCGGTCCAGGTCGACACCAACGGCGACGGCTACGCCGACGGCAACGCGACGACCGACGCCAACGGCGGCTTCACCTGGACGCCGACTCGCCTGACCCCGGGCCGGTGACCGTCGAGGCGAGGGCGGGGGCCTACGATCCGGTCCAGTCGGCCTGGGTCTACGGGGACTGGAGGACGTTCAGCTTCACCCTGGCCGCGCCGACGCGCCCCCGGTGATCCCCTCGCTCTCCCTGCTCCACGACACGGGCTCGTCGCCGTACGACCGGATCACGTCCGACCCGAGGGTCACCGGCTCGGTGACCAACGACGGGCCGACCTCGGGCCTGACCGTGGAGTTCGACCAGAACGGCGACGGCCAGGCCGACGGCACCGCGACGACCGACGCCCAGGGGAACTTTATCGACCTGCCCTCGGGCCTGTCCCCCGGCCCGGTGACGATCCGGGCCCGGCCCACCGAGTACGATTCGGTGCTCGGGGCGGTCCAGGACGGGGCCTGGGTCTCCCTGAGCTTCACCCTGGTCGCCAACACGGGCCCGGTGGTCACGTCGCTGGTCCTGGCCGATGACAACGGGGCGTCGTCCACCGACGGCATCACGTCCGACCCGACGGTCAAGGGGAGCGTCACGGACCCCGACGGCGCCTCGGGCCTGACCGTCGAGGTCGACGAGAACGGGGACGGCCAGCCGGACGGGACGGCGACGACCGACTCTCAGGGGAATTTCACGTTCGTCCCGCGAGGGCTCGCCCCGGGGCCGCAGACGGTCCGGGCCCGGGCCATCGCCCACGACTCGGCGGACGGTCGCGACCTGACGTCCGACTGGGTCGCCGTCAGCTTCACCCTCCTGGACCACGTCAAGGCCGCGCCGACGCTCGCCTCGATCGCCCTGCTCGACGACACCGGCACCTCGGCCTCGGACCTGGTGACGACCGACCCGAGGATCGCCGCCTCGGTCACGAGCCAGGAGGCGGGCATCTCCGGCCTGGCCGTCGAGTTCGACACCAATCATGACGGCGTCCCGGACGCCTCCGTCCTGGCCGACGCGACCGGGGCCCTGACGTACAATCCGCTCTGGGCCCGGCCCGGGACCGTCACGTTGCAGGCCCGAGCCAAGGGCTACGACAGCGACCAGTCGGCCGAGCTGTACGGCGCGTGGACGAGCTTCAGCTTCACCCTCCAGTCCAATCCGCAGGCGGCGCCGGTGGTCGCGGGCCTGGCCTTGCTCGATGACACCGGGGCGTCCTCGACCGACAACGTGACGGCCGACCCGGCGTTCGGCGGGGCGGTCACGCAGAACGGGACGGCCTCGGCCGGGCTGACGGTGGAGATCGACACCAACGGCGACGGGACGCCCGACGCCACGGCCACGACCGACTCCGGCGGCCACTTCGCCCTCTCGCCGGCCGGGCTGGCGGCCGGCCCGGTGACGGTCCGGGCCCGGGGCAAGGCGTACGACTACGGCCTGGGGGCCTACGTCACGGGCTCCTGGGCGTCGCTGTCCTTCACCTTGACGACGGCCTCGCCCCCGGCGATCACGACGCTCGGCCTGGCCAACGACAACGGCGTGTCGGCGACCGACAAGATCACCAGCGACCCGTCGATCGCCGGGGTGGCCTCCTCGGGCACGAACGGCGGCTCGGGCCTGACGATCGAATACGACACCAACGGCGACGGCCAGGCGGACGGCTCGGCCCCGGCCGACTCCCAGGGCCGGTTCAGCTTCACGCCGGCCCAACGCCCGGCCGACGGCCCGGTCACGATCCAGGCCCGGGCCAAGTCCTGGGACGACACGCAGCAGGCCTGGATCGTCGGCTCCTGGACGCCCTTCTCGTTCACGCTGGTCGCCCCGGCCGCGCCGACGATCCAGGCGCTCGGCCTGGTCAACGACGACGGGACGTCGTCCACGGACAAGGTGACGAGCGACCCGCGAATCCAGGGGACGGTCCGGGCCGACGGCTCCCCGGCGGGGCTGCTCATCCAGGTGGACACGACGGGCTCGGGGGTCGCCACGGGCACGGCCCGGACCGACGGCCAGGGCGGGTTCGTGTACGACCCGAGGGACCTCAAGCCGGGCGCCCACACCGTCCAGGTCCGCGCCGGGGCCTACGATCCCGACACCAAGGCGTACCTGTACGGGGCCTGGGCCCCGTTCAGCTTCACCCTGACCACCGGCTCGTCCTCCGCGCCGTCGGTGACCGGCCTGGCGCTGCTCAGCACCGGCGGATCGGGCGGGACCGGCGGCTCGGGCGGCAAGGGCGGGCTGGGCGCGCCGGGGTCGGGCCCGATGTACGGCCCCCCCGGCTCGACCTCCACCAGCGACCCGACCGTGACCGGGACCGTCACCAACGGCGGGGGGAGCGTCGATCACCTGACCGTCGAGTTCGACACCAACAACGACGGCTCGCCCGACGGCTCGACGACGACCGACGCCCGGGGCAACTTCACCTACCGCCCGCCGCTGACCACGGCCGGCCAGGTGACGATCCAGGCCCGGGCGAAGGTCTGGAGCTACTCGCAGTCGGCCTACGTGACGGGCGCGTGGGCCTCGATCTCGTTCTCCTATTCGCCGAGCGGCTCGGCGAGCAACCCGGGCGTCAACGGGGCCCTGCCCGGGTCGGGGAGCGAGGTCGCCGCGTCCGACGCGGCGTATCGCTCGTCGGTGGCCCAGGGCGGCTCGACCTACGACGCGAACGTCGGCGCCTCGGGATCGACGGCCAACGGCGCCGCGGCCCTGGGCGTGGGGAGCTACACCCCCCTGAACAGCCAGGGCAACGCCTCGACGACCTCGGGCACGCCGGACCTCAGCCCGACCTTCAGCGTGAGCTCGCCCTCGTCCTCGCCGGCCCCGAAGACCTACAACAACACGCTGACCACGAACGACTCGCCGACGACCCCCACCGGCTCCGCGACCCGCTCGGAGACCGAGACGATCACCTACAACCTGACCGCCTCGGGCGGCTCCTTCACCCTCGACGTGACGATCGACCTGAGCTTCTCCTACACCGAGAAGGGGGATTACGCGGTCTCGGCCAACGGCGAGACGGATAATCACTCCTACATCATCAACGTCAGCGGCAAGTACAAGCTGGTGCTCCACGAGTCCGGGACCTACTCGACGACGGGCCCGGGGGTGACCGAGTCCGGCTCGCTCTCCGCGACCGAGACCGGCTCGTACAGCTCGGACTACATCGACACGGACAACTACTCGCTGAGTTCGACCGGGAGCTCGGGCGGGGGGACGTCCACGACCGACCTCAAGGGGGGCTACAGCTTCTCCTACGGGGAGTCGGGGAGCTTCAGCGCCGGGGGCGGCCATTCCGGCGTGACGGACGGCTACACGCTCTCCGGCTCGGACGACTTCTCCTATTCCGGGACCGATTCGGGCCATTTCTCGTTCTCGTCGTCCGGCGGCGGGGGCTCCTCCTCGTCCAGCGGGACGTATAGCGACGGCGCCTCGGGCTCCTACGGGGACAGCTACGGCGATTCGGGCCAGTACTCGGCCAGCGATTCGGCCTACACGTTCACCGGCTCCTACACCTACGGCGAGGGGGGCGGCGACTCCACGACCGAGAGCGACTCCGGAGGCTCGACCTGGAGCGCCTCGGGCGACAGCGGGTCGGACAGCTCGACGTACACCGACGCCTACAACCAGAACTACACCTACGGCGAGGGCGGCTCCTACACCGTCACCGACAAGACCCAGGTCGTCTCGGCCAGCGCCCGGCTGACCGCCCACGCCGACGAGACGATGGGCCTCCAGGGGGGCGATTCCTACTCGGTCGTGGAGGGCCAGGACAAGTACACCGGCTCGGTCGGCTACTCGTCGTCCGGGACGTACTCCGAGGACGCCACCGCCTCGGCGTCGGAAACGATCAACGGCGCGAGCACGACCGTCTCGGGCCGCACCTCGGTCGAGGCGACGGGGGGCTCGACCGACTCCTCGCAGGACTCGGGGACCTACCTCGTCGTCGGGGCCTCCAGCGGCAACAGCGGGACGTATCACGACTCCGACAGCCAGTCCGGGAGCTACGACGGCAAGATCTCCGAGAGCTTCACCGACGCCAATGGCGCCGTGAACGCCAGCGGGACGTACAGCCTGGACGACGGCGGCACCGACACGTTCTCCAGCGGAGAGACCGGCCAGTACGCGGACTCGTCCTCGACCAGCAGCGACAGCGGCACCTTCACCACGGCGATCTCGGGGACGGACGCCTCGTCGGTCCATTACTCGTCCAGCTTCACGCAGACGCCCTCGGACTTCTCGGTGACGGGGAGCTTCGCCACCAGCGATTCCGGGTCCGGCAGCGAGTCCTACTCCGAGAACGGCAACTATTCGAGCTCCTACTCCACCAGCAGCTACGACTACGGATACAGCTCGTCCTCGGGCTCGGACGTGGGCCACTTCACCGAGGCCCAGTCGGAGACCGAGAGCACCTCGGACTCCGATTCGGGCTCCTACGCCTTCGACGACGCGAATTTCAGCCTGACCCACAGCGTGAGCAATTCGGACTCCCTGGGCTCCTCGTTCTCGTACTCCGGCGGGGGCGACTTCACCGACTCGACGACCGACGGCTCCGGCACCACGACGACCCGGGGCAGCTACACCAGCACCGAGCAAGGGACGGACGCCCTCTCGACGGGCCTCGCCGGGTCGGCCACCACGAACAACAACGCGTTCTCCTCCAGCTCCACGGCGACCCGCCACGACGCGACGACCGGCTCGGGCAGCGAGAGCGAGGCGGGGTCGTACTCGTCCAGCGTCACGACCAACGGGACGACCACGACGACCCAGGGCCAGTACGCGTCGTCCGACGGCGGATCGTCCTCGACGAGCGACCAGGACACGGCCCACTACGCCCTGAGCAACTCCTCATTCGGCGTGACCGGCTCGTACAACCATGCCGAGTCGGCCGGCGGGAGCTCGTCCTACCAGGATGCCGGGACCGTGACCGACTCGTCATCGAACGAGACGGACACCGACAACTACACGTATTCCGACGCCCAGACCGACGCGGAGACCTATTTCGACTCCGGCACCTACAGCCAGGGGTCGGCGTTCGTGAACGACGGCAACTCGGGCGCGACGACGATCCACGGCTCGATCGACTCGGAGACGCACTCCGGGACCTACTCCGGCACCGGGGGCTTCGACAGCTTCGGCTTCGGGACGACCAGCTACGGGGGGGATTACCAGACCAGCGACAACTCGTCCTCGACCTTCTCCTCGGGCGCCTCGGGGGCCTATCACAAGGACAACGTGAACTCGACGACCTCCGGCTCGTTCGGGAGCTCCGAGGGGGCTCGTCGTCCTATTCCGACACGTTCCACGACCACTCCTCGACCTCGGGCGGCGGCACCTCGACGAGCGGATCGACGACCACCACGACCCTGGACAGCGAGTCGGAGAACTCGAGCATCAGCGAGTCGGGGAACTACGGGTTCTCCTCCGGCGATTCGGGGACGTACTCGACCTCCAACGGCTATTCGCAGACCAACGGCAACTATGCGGACAGCTCGGCCGAGTCCGACACCTGGTCGACCGGCGGGTCGGGCAGCTCGTCCTCCTCGGCCGTGACCTCGACGTCGTACAACTACCCGGGTTCGTACGGGTACAGCGGCGGAGGAGGCGGGGGCAGCAGCACCATCAGCGACTCGACCTCGAGCTCGGGGTCCGGCAGCGAGAGCGGCGATTCGAGCCTGACGACGACCGACCAGGGCTCGTACACGGCCTCGGCCTCGCCCACGTCGTCCAGCCGGGTCAGCGACGGCCATAATTCGGCGTCCGAGACGCGGTCGGCCCAGGCCAGCTCCTCGGGCGGGGGGACGACCTCGCATTCGTCCTCGGCCACCAACGGAGGGGGGAGCAGCTCGTCGGGCTGGACCAGCACCGGGCAGACCACCGCCTCGGCGAACACCAGCTTCGCCTACCAGGAGGCCAGCACCTACCACTCCGGCGACGCCAACGCCTCGACCAACGGCACCTTCTCCTCGAGCTCGGGGACGAACCAGGCGAGCACGTTCTCCGGGACGTATCAGAGCGGTTCGTCTTCCAACTACAGCAGCTCCTACAGCGGGGGGAGCAGCTCCAGCAACAGCCAGAACTCGTTCAACGCCTCGATCGCGCAGACCGGGACGGTGAGCTCGACCTACAGCGACTCCGGCACGTTCGGCTCGAGCTCGTCGGGGAGCTGGACGAACGGCTCGTTCAGCAAGACGAACCGCCAGGTCAGCTCGGCGGCGTACGGCGATACGTCCACCTATCAGAGCTCGTCGCATTCGAGCGACTCCTCGTCGTCCGAGGACGACTCGGGGGGCGGCGACGCGAGCACCTCGCTGACCCAGCAGCTCACGACGAGCTCGCGGAACTCCGCCACCTACTCCCAGGGGCCGGGCGGCAGCACCAACAGCGGGAGCGACAGCCTCAGCCACACCGGCAGCAACACCTACGGGGCCACCGCCCACAGCCACGACTCCCAGGGCTGGAGCAGCGACGGCGCCACCGGGACGAGCACCAATTCCTACAGCCATTCCGAGGGCTCCAGCGCCGGGCATTCGGACTCCGCGTCCGACTCGTTCACCAACGGCGCGAGCACCGGCGACAACGCCTCGACCGACGTCTCCTCGAAGAGCTACGTCACCGACGGCAGCGGGAGCTGGTCCTACTCCTCCAGCAACGACAGCGGCAGCGGGAGCTCCTCGAACCATTCCGAGGGCAACTACACCGGCACCGGCGGGAGCTCGGCCCACTACACCCCGACCGGCTCCAGCGGCGACTTCAGCGAGGACGAGGACAGCACGCAGAGCTCCAACAGCTCGGACAACGGCACCTCCACCTCGATCAACCCGCCGTCGTTCGACAGCTACATCTTCCAATCGACCTACAACGACCACTCGACGTACCAGGCCTCGGGCACCCTGAACAACAACACGCCCGACGGCACGTTCTCGCAGACCACCAGCGGCCTGGCGACCTACTCCGGCGCCGGGGTCAGCGTGAGCCCGGCCGGGACGTTCCCCTGGTCGTTCTCCTTCGCGATCCCGCACTACAACGAGATCGACGGCAAGATCACGGCCGAGGGGCGGGAGGCCGGCGCGTCCTGGCTCGACGACCTCCAGACGATCCTGGACGTCGCCGGGATGATCCTCCCGTTCACCCCGGCGGCGGAGTTCGCCCCGGTCGTCGACGAGCTGAACGCCGGGATCTCGTTCCTCCGGGGCAACTACCAGGACGCGGCCCTGCGCGCGACCTTCGGCGCGATCCCGCTCCTGGGCAAGGCGGGCGGGGCGGCCCAACTGGCCGAGGACGGGAGCAAGATCACCTCGGGCCTGGCGAACCTCGGCGAGAAGCTCGCGCCGATCGGCCAGGCGGGCCGCGTGATCCTCGGCGGGGTCGGCATCTACTCCGGCCTCGGCGACATCCGCGAGGGCCTGACCCGCGTGGGCGAAGGCGACTGGATGGGCCTCTGGCAGGTCGCCCGCGGCACTCTGGCGCCTACCACGGCATCAGCTCGATCGCCCACGTGACCAACGAGATCGGCCTGTTCAACCTCTGCGGGACCCCCCTGGGCGACGCCTTCGGCATCGGCAACTGCTTCGTGGCCGGCACCCGAGTCGTCCTGGCCGACGACTCCGAGACGGTCCTGCTCGCCGCCCTCCCCGGCCTGGACGCCGACGCCGACGCCGACCTCCAGGCCGACCTCCTCGAAACCGTCCGGGTGCCGCTGGGGATCACCTGCGTCGTCCTCGGCGCGGGCCTCGGCGGCCTCTGGCTCTACCGGGACCTCCAGGAGAGGCGACGACGCCGGAGGGCCCTGTTCCTCGACCTCGCCATCGACGACCACTTCGGCCCGGACGACCCGGACGACCCGACCCTCGACGACCTCGCCGCCGAGCCTCGCGGCCTCCTCGGCATCGCCTGACGTCGTCCCGCCCGATCTCACGGACCCTCCGACATCGCACACCCCACCGAGGTGAGGACCATGAAGACGCACACGACCCCCCGACGGCCCGGCGGCCTCTGGCTGGCGATCGGCTCCTTCGTCCTGACGGCGGCGGGCCTGGGGCTGCTCGCCCGGCCGGCGGCGCGGCCCGCCCCGGATCGCCCGAAGCTCGTCGGGCTGGCCCACCGGCCCGGTGCGGCCGAGGCGACCCCGCGGACGCTGGACATCCAGTCGATCGCGCTGGGCCAGAGGGTCGTCGGCTCGAACCCCGAGCGCGACGCCTCCGCCCTGGAGGAGGCCGAGCCCGAGCCGTCCTCGTGGCGGGCCGTCCGGCTGAGGATGACCAAGGCGACCGGCAAGAGGCTCGACATCGCCCTGCTCCGGCCCCTCGAATGGCTCCGCTCGCGAGAGGCCCGGGTCGGCCGGACCGTCGAGCTGAACCTCCGGGAGCTCGGCGCGGCGGGCAAGGCGGAAGTCCTGGCGATCGAGCCGTGCCCGGAGATCCGGCCGGGGACCGGCCACGTCGTCACCGGCACCTTCGCCCACGAGCCCGACAACCGGCTCCTCAACGTCCGGGTCGAGGGCCAGGACGAGCCGATCGGCTGCACCGACAACCACCCGTTCTGGTCCGAGGATCGAGGCCGGTTCCTCAAGGCGGGCGAGCTCCGGGCCGGGGACCGCGTCCGGACGCTCGCCGGGACCCGGAAAGTCGAGGCGGTCTCGCCCCGCCCGGCCGAGGCCCTGGTCTACAACATCGAGGTCCAGGCCGAGCACGTCTACCTCGTCTCCAACGCCGGGGTCCTCGTCCACAATGCCTACAACGAGGAGACCATCGAGGAGACCGAGGAGAACCGGGGCCTGACGTGGACCACGGAGAACACCGGCAAGGAGAGCCAGGCGAAGGCTTGGGAGGACGGGGCCACCGGGGCGAGGTATCGCATCTCCGACCACATGCGAGAAGTCCCGGCCTTGCGCTACGACAACGCCAACCCGCGCGGCAATAATTACGCCCGCTTCGATGGGTGGGGCCGGAGGAGCCCAACACGCTCATCGATCGGAAGTGGAACGTGACGACCAAGTCGGGGCAGGTCGCCAAATTCAGGAGCGGGCCCCTTGAAGCCCTCAGCCAGAACCCGGAATATCGTCTGAGGCTCGAGGTCCCGACGAACCGGGCGGCGACCGACGCCCGCCGGCTCCTCCGCTACGCGACCGGCATGGATTCGCACCCTCAGATCGACATCGTGGTCGTCCCCCAAGAATGAGCAAGGACAATCGAAGGATCTGGCTGGTCCTGCACTCGCGAGCCGAGGAGTCCGACCCGGTCGAGCGGAAGCACGCCCGCTTCTTCGAGGGCTGCGAGTCCCTGCCCGCCCCCTGGGGCCCGGGGGGCCGCCCCTACCCCCCGGTCCCGCCCTTCTTGGGCGGGTCGACGGCGATCCTCTCCTGGACCAAATACCTCGGGGGGATCGCTCGACGGGCCCTGATCAGCTATCGATACCGGAGGCTTCTCCGGGACGACGGACTCTCCGACGACTTAGTGACCATCGTCTTGGCGGCCTCCAGGATCGACTGGGATCTCCTCGCCAAGGCCGTGATCCCGACTTATCTGAGGGCCTTCGACGCCTATCTCGTGGAGGTGTTCGACGAATCCTCCTTCACCGAATCCGGAGGGAACTCCCGGGAGGCCTTCAATCCTCGCTCCGAGGTCCGAAAGCTTCGCATCATCAACTATTTCGATGCAGAACTCTGCCGGCGCACCTTCAAGGCCTCGCCCGGATCGCTCCTCCTCCTGGTCACGGACAAGGCGGCTCACGCCGAAATCATCAACGATGGCCTCTACCTGATCCCGGCCGATCCCGGCTCGCCCCCGGACCTGATCGACGGCGCGTGCCAGGCCTGTTACGAGGCCCTGATCGGGACGAATCCTCGAACGCGACTCGGATGATCTCCCGACTCGGCGGCGTCTCTCGATCGAGAAGTGCCTCATGGATCTGCCCGAGGGATCGTCGCGCGATCGATGAGCGGCGGCAATCGCATCGAGGCCCGCCGATCCTCGCCCCCATCCCCTTGAGGACTGGAACTCCGGATGGACCGCCACCACCCGATTCCGACCGGACCTCCGGGCCACGCGCCCGCCGGTTCCGCTCCCGACCCCCCCGCCCTGAACGACCTGGGGCTTCGCCTCGGCGAGGCCGGACGGCTTGACGAGGCGGAGGCGGCGCTTCGGGGGGCGATCTCGGCCGACCCGACGTACCCCGAGGCGTGGAACAACCTGGGGATCATCCTGGCCCGGACTCGCCGGCCGGATGAGGCGGTCCGGGCCTTCCGCGAGGCGCTCTGCCTTCGCCCGAACTATGCCGAGGCCCTGAGCAACCTGGGCCTGACCCGGGCCCGGCTCGGCCAGCCGGAAGAGGCCGTCGGCTGCTATCGCGAGGCCATCCGGCTGAAGCCCGACTACCCGCAGGCGCTGACGAACCTGGGGATCGCCCTCGTCGGCCTGGGCCGCGCGGAGGAGGCCGTCGAGGCCCATCGCCGGGCGATCCGGCTCGCGCCCGGAATCCCGAGGCCCACAGCTCCCTGGGCCTGGCCCTGGGGCGGCTCGGGCGGAAAGACGAGGCCGAGGCGAGCTTTCGCGAGGCGATCCGCCTCCGTCCCGAGTCCACCGAGCCCCGGAACAACCTGGCGAACCTGCTCGCCTCCCGGGGCCGCCGAGACGAGGCGATCGCGCTCTATCGCGAGGCGATCCGCCTCCGCCCGTCGTATGCCGAGGCGCACAACAACCTCGGCAACGCCCTGGTCGAGGCCGGCTTGCCCGGCGAGGCGATCGGTCATTACGAGGCCGCCCTGGAGATCCAGCCGGAGTATCCCGAGGCGCACAACAACCTCGGCAACGCCCTGGCCGAGCGAGGGCTCCACCACGACGCCATCGCCCGATACCGCCGGGCCCTGGAGATCCGCCCGAGGTACGCCGAGGCCAGGAACAACCTGGGCAACGCCCTGAGGGACCTGGGCCGGCTGGAGGAGGCGATCCCCGAGTTCCGCCGGGCCCTGGAGCTCCGCCCGAACTATCCCGAGGCGCACAACAACCTGGGCAACACGCTCCGCGGCCTCGGGCGGCTGGACGAGGCGATGGCGTCGTTCGCGGAGGCCCTCCGGCTCCGCCCGGACTATGCCGACGCGATCAGCAATCGCGGGATCGCGCACGTCGAGAGGGGCGACCTCGATCGGGCGTCCGAGGACTTCGAGCAGGCCATCCGGCTCCGCCCCGACTTCGCCGATGCTCACATGAATCGGGCCCTGACCTGGTTGACCCGGGGCGACCATGCCCGGGGCTGGGCCGAGTACGAATGGCGGTGGAAGGTCCGGGCGCCGCCCCCCGCCGCGACCCGGCCACGGAGTGGGACGGCTCCCCCCTGGAGGGGCGGACGATCCTCCTCCACACCGAGCAGGGCCTCGGCGACGCGATCCAGTTCATCCGGTTCGCGGCGAGCGTCCGCGACCGGGGCGGGCGGGTCCTCGTCGAATGCCCGAAGGGGCTGGTCCCCCTGCTCGGGAGCTGCCCGGGGATCGCGGGGCTGGTCGCCCGGGGCGAGGAGGCGCCGCCGTTCGACGTCCACGCCCCGTTGCTCGGCCTGCCCCGCCTGCTGGGGACGACGCTCGCCAACCTCCCGAGGGCCGTCCCCTACCTCTCGGCCGATCCGGCGGCCGTCGCCCGATGGGGCGAGGAGCTGGCGCTCGATCGCTCGTGGAAGGTCGGGATCGCCTGGCAGGGGAACCCGCGATTCAAGGCGGACCGGCACCGCTCGATCCCCCTGGCCCGCTTCGCGCCCCTGGCCGCGGTGCCCGGGGTCCGGCTCTACGGGCTCCAGAAGGGGCCGGGGACCGAGCAGATCGCCCCGGCCTCGGCGACGGTCCCCCTGGTGGACCTCGGCGCCCGGCTGGACGAGGCCGGGGCGACCTTCGCCGACACCTCGGCCGTGATGAGGCATCTGGATCTGATCGTGACCTCCGACACCTCGATCGCCCACCTCGCCGGCGCCCTGGGCGTGCCGGTCTGGGTGGCCCTCGGGGCGTCCGCGGACTGGCGATGGCTCCTCGGCCGGGAGGATTGCCCGTGGTACCCGACCATGCGCCTCTTCCGCCAATCCCGCCCCGGCGACTGGGCCGAGGTCCTGGCCCGGATCGCCGACGAGGTGCGCCGGATGGCCCCGCGCCGGGCTCCGTGACGGTGGAGGTCGGCTTCGGCGAGCTCCTGGACAAGATCAGCATCCTCGCCATCAAGTCCGAGAGGATCGCCGACCCGGAGAAGCGTCGGCACGTCCTCGCCGAACTCGCGACCCTGGAAGAGGCCCGCGACCGCTCGATCGCCCGGACCGAGCAGGGCGCGCGCTCGAAGGCGAGCTGAAGCGGGTCAACGAAGGGCTCTGGGAGATCGAGGAGGCCATCCGCGGGGCCGAGGCCGAGGGGGATTTCGGGGCCCGCTTCATCGACCTGGCCCGCTCGGTCTATCGCCGCAACGACGAGCGCGCCGGCCTGAAACGCCTCCTCAACGAGCACTACCGCTCCGGCCTGGTCGAGGAGAAATCGTATTGCTGAGCCGGCCGGCCGGCCCGGACCTCCCGACCCGGCCTCGCCCCCGAGGCCGCTCGCGCGACCTCCGCGGAAGAGGGGAGCCGGGCGGCGATGACCTGAATAGAGTTGAAAATTTGATTTGTTGATGTGAGGCGGCTCCCAAAGAATTGCGCGAGTCGGGGTCCGCTCCTCCGACGGGAACGACGGACCGGCCCTGCCCCGCCGGGAGGCCCGCCTCGCTTTTCCCCGTCCTCGGCGATAAGTTGATGGGATTCTCGCCGCGCGTTCGTTGAGGGCGCGAGGCCGCCGAGGGCGGCGTTGAGGCATCCTGGGGCACGGGTGGACCTGTCGATATGAATGGCACTCGCAGCCGGAGGCGGATGACGGGCCTCGTCCTTCTCGCCCCGATCGTCGCGATCGTCCCCGCCGCTCGTGCGGACGACCCGCCGGCCCTCCTGGCGAAGGCCGCGACCGAATTCGCCGGCGAGGCCCGGCCTCTCCTGGCGAAATACTGCCTGAAGTGCCACTCAACCAAGGCGATGGAAGGCGAGCTCGACCTGGAGCGGTTCGGCTCGCTCGGCGACGTCCGCAAGGCCACGGCCGTCTGGCTGAAGGTCGGCGAGATGCTCGACAACGGCGAGATGCCGCCGAAGGAGGCGAAGCGGATGCCCGCCGCCGACCGCCAGGCGCTGCGAGACTGGCTGACCCGCTACCTCCGGGCCGAGGCCCTGGCCGGCGCGGGCGACCCCGGGCCCGTCGTCCTTCGTCGATTGAGCAATGCTCAATACACATATACCTTGCGAGACCTCACCGGCGTCCCGCTCGACCCGGCCCGCGAGTTCCCCGTCGATGGCGCGGCCGGCGAGGGGTTCACCAACACGGGCAATGCCCTGGTGATGTCGCCGGCGCTGCTGGCGAAGTATTTCGACGCCGCCAAGGGCGTGGCCGATCACGCCGTCCCCCTGCCCGACGGCCTGCGGTTCTCCGCCGGTCCCACCCGCCGGGACTGGACCGATGAGACCGTCGGCCGCATCCGCTCGGCCTACGCCGAGTTCACCGACTCCGGCGGCAGCACCCAGGTGAACCTCCAGGGGATCGTCTTCGGCACCAACGCCGGAGGTCGCCTGCCCCTGGAACATTACCTCGCCGCGACCCTGGCCGAGCGCGTCGCCCTCGCGAACGGGACGAAGACCGTCGAGGCCGTGGCGAAGCAACGCAAGCTCAGCCCCAAATATCTCGGCATTCTTTGGTCGGCCCTGAACGCGAACGAGCCCTCGCCCCTGCTCGACGGCGTCCGCTCTCGATGGAAGGCCGCGAGCGAGGCCGACGCGGCGGCGATCGCCCGGGAAATCGGCCTCTGGCAGTCGGCGCTCTGGAAGTTCAACAGCGTGGGGCAGCTCGGCAAGATCGGCGGGCCGAAGTCGTGGATGGAGCCGGTCTCCCCCTTGCAGACCGGGCAGGAATTCCGCCTCCCGCTCGCCCCGCCCGCCGACGGGAAGGACGTCACGCTCTTCCTGAGCGCCGAGGCCGCCTCCGAGGGACCGGGTCGGGGGGCGGTCGTCTGGGAGAATCCCCGGCTGGTCTCGCCCGGGATGGTCGATTTGCCCCTCCGAGACGTTCCCGAGGTCTCCCGAGGCTTGCTCGCCCGTCGCGAGACGGTCTTCGCGGCGGCGGAAAAGAGCCTGGCGGCGGCCGTCGAGGCGGGCGAGGCCCGAGAGGGCTTCAACCCCGAGGACCTGGCCCGCAAGCACGACGTCCCGCCCGACGTCCTGGCCTCGTGGCTCGACTCTCTCGGCCTCGGCAGCGGGCCCGTGGCGATCACGTCCCATCTCCGGGAGAAGAATCGGAAGGGATCGGGGTTCGATTTCGTGAACGGCTGGGGGCCCGGGGCCACGCCGAACGTGACGGCCAATTCATCGGACACTCACGTTCGCATCCCGGGCAATCTGCGGCCTCACAGCGTCGCGATGCATCCGTCGCCGACGTTGCGGGTCGTCGCCGGCTGGCTGAGCCCGGTCTCGGCGACGTTGAAGATCTCGGGATCGGTCCAGCACGCCCATCCCGAGTGCGGCAACGGGGTGACCTGGGCGTTGGAGGTCCGCCGCGGGTCGACCCGCCAGAGGCTGGCGGCGGGGGTGTCGCAGGGTTCGAAGGTGATCCCGCTGGGCCCGTTCGAGGGCGTTGCGGTGAGGCCCGGCGACCTGGTTTCGCTGGCGATCGGCCCCCGGGACGGCAACTACTCGTGCGACCTCACGGCCGTCGACCTGAACCTCTCGGCCGACGGCCAGGCCTGGGACCTGGCCGGGGACGTCTCGCCCGACATCCTCGCCGGCAACCCCCACGCCGACCGGCTGGGCCATCCCGGGGTCTGGCACTTCTTCACCGAGCCCGACCGAGGCGGCGACCCCGGCACCACGTTCCCCGCCGGATCGGTCCTGGCGAAGTGGCAATCGGCCACGACCCCCGAGGCGAAGGCCGCGCTGGGTCGAGAGGTCCAGGCCCTGCTCTCGGCCGGCCATCCGCCGAAGGACGGCCCCGACGCGGCCCTGTATCGCCAGTTGGCCTCCTTGCGGAGCCCGCTGTTCCGGTCGGTCCGAAGCGAGATCGGCAAGGTCGCCGCCGGGGCCCCGGCCCCGGGGATCGGGCCCGCGACGTTCGGGAAGAAGCCCGGGGGCGAGGCGATCGAGCCGACGAGCCTGGGCGTCGAGGCGCCGTCTCTGGTCGAGGTGACGATCCCGGCCGGCCTGGTGGAGGGCTGCGAATTCGTGACCTCGGCGCGGGTCGTCGCCTCGGGGGCGCGGAGGCCGCGCAGTTCGCGGTCTCGACGGCGAAGCCCGGGTCGGGCCCCCGGCCCGACCCGTCCCGTCCCGTGATCGTGGCCGATTCGGGCCCGGCTCGCGAACGGTATGAAGCGGCGTTCGCCGCCTTCCGCTCGCTGTTTCCTCCGGCGCTTTGCTATACGAAGATCGTCCCGGTCGACGAGGTCATCACGCTGACCCTCTTCTATCGAGAGGACGACCACCTCCGCCGCCTGATGCTGGACGACGCCCAGGCGGCGAAGCACGATCGGCTCTGGGACGAGCTCCGGTTCATCAGCCAGGACGCCTTGATCCTCGTCGATGCGTTCCAGCAGCTCCTGGAATACGCCTCGCAGGACAGCGACCCGAAGGTGCTGGAACCCCTGCGAAAGCCGATCATGGACCGGGCCGCGGCGTTCCGCAAGGCGCTGGTCGAGGCCGAGCCCAGGCAGCTTGACGCCGCGATCGCCTTCGCCGAACAAGCCTACCGCCGCCCCCTGAAGCCGGGCGAGGCCGAGGAGCTTCGCGGCCTCTATCGCAAGCTTCGCAACGAGGAATTGCCCCATGATGATGCCTGGAGGCTCGTCCTGGCGCGAATCCTGGTCTCTCCGGCGTTCCTCTACCGGGTCGAGGCGGCCGGTCCGGGTTCGGCCGCGTCGCCGGTCAGCGACTGGGAAATGGCCAGCCGTTTGAGCTATTTCCTCTGGTCGTCGGCCCCCGACCCGGCCCTCCGAGACCTCGCCGCCGCCGGCCGATTGCGCGATCCCGACGTGATCGCGGCGCAAGCCCGCCGGATGCTCCAAAACGAGAACTCCCGCCGCCTCGCAACCGAGTTCGCCTGCCAGTGGCTTCATGTCTATGATTTCGACACCCTTGACGAGAAAAGCGAGCGGCATTTCCCGACGTTCAACGGCCTCAAGGGCCCGATGTACGAGGAGACCATCCTCTTCTTCACCGACCTCTTCCGCCGAGACCTGCCCGCGCTCGCATTCCTCGATGCCGACACCACGTTCCTCGACGCCCGGCTGGCCGAGCACTACGGGATTCCCGGGGTCTCCGGCGACGGCTGGAGGAGGGTCGAAGGGATGAAGGCGGCCGGGCGGGGCGGCATCCTCGGCCTCTCGACCACGCTGGCGAAGCAGTCGGGGGCCTCGCGGACCAGCCCGATCCTCCGGGGCAACTGGGTCGCCGAGGTCCTCCTGGGCGAGAAGCTGCCCAAGCCGCCGCCGGGAGTCCCGCAACTGCCCGAGGACGAGGCCGCGACCGGCGGCCTGAGCGTCCGCCAGCTCGTCGAGAAGCATAGCCAGGACGCCAAGTGCGCGACCTGCCACGTCCGCATCGACCCGTTCGGCTTCGCCCTCGAAGGCTTCGACGCGATCGGCCGGAAGCGCGAGAAGGACCTGGGCGACCACCCGATCGCCGTCGAGGCGAAGCTGCGAGACGGCACCGAATTCCGAGGGCTCGACGGCCTCCGAACGTATCTCCTGACGACCCGTCGCGAGGCGGTCTCCCGCCAGTTCTCGCGAAAGCTCCTCGGCTACGCCCTGGGCCGAGCGGTCCAGCTTTCGGACGACCCGTTGCTCGACGAGATGACGAAGCTCGTCGCCGGAGGGGGCCGGATCGGCGACGTGGTCGAGACGATCGTCAAGAGCCGCCAGTTCCGGGAGATCCGCGGGCGCGATGCCGTGGCCACGGAGGCTCCGTAGGGCGGTTCACGGCCGGGCTGCGAACGCCGGCCCTCGTCGGGCCGGCCTCGGCCTGCCGTCTTCGCGGATCTCGGCTCGCTCGCGGGATTCTGGTAAACTTCATTCCCGACGCCGCCTGCCACCCCACCCCCGCCCCACCCCGAACCCGCCCGAGGCCCGAGATGAACGCCAGCGCCTATCAGTTGTCCCGTCGGACGTTCCTCCGCGGTGTCGGCGTGAGCATGGCCTTGCCCTGGATGGAGTCCCTGAAGGTCTGGGGCGACGAGGCGAAAGCCGGGGCGAGCGAGGCCCCGGTGAGGATGGCCGTCCTGTTCTCGGGCAACGGCTTCCATTCCCGCGAGTGGTGGGCCAAGGGCTCGGGCCGCGAGATGGAACTGGGCAGGGTGCTCGCCCCCCTGCATCCCCACCGCGAGAAGATGCTGTTCATCCGCGGGCTCTACAACGCCGAGGCGCTGAAGGGGAACATCCACAGCTCGCAGACCGGCAACCTCCTCTCCGGCGCCCCCCTGGCCTCGGGCGGCGACATCCGCTCGGGCACCAGCGTCGATCAGCTCCTGGCCCAGACCCACGGGCGATCGACCAAGGTGCCCAGCCTGGTGCTCGGCTGCGAGAAATCCAACCCGTCGGTCCACAAGAATTATTCGATGCTCTACTCGTCGCACATCTCGTGGAGCTCGCCGACCACGCCGACGCCCCTGGAGCTCTACCCGGCCCTGGCGTTCGACCGCCTGTTCAAGGACGAGGCCCGCAAGGGGGACGAGAGCGTCCTCGACGCCGTCCTCGAGGACGCGAAGGACGTCCGCCGCGCGGTGAGCGTCTCCGACCAGAGGAAGCTCGACGAATACCTCGACTCGGTCCGCGAGGTCGAGCAGCGGATCGAGAACGCGGGGCGTCGCGGGGAGATGCAGGGCTGGCGGCCCACCCTGGACAAGCCCAACATGGCCCGGCCCGCCGACGGCATCCCCCAGGACATCGGCGAACATATGAAGCTGATGTGCGACATCCTCGTGCTCGCCTTCCAGACCGACACCACCCGCGTCTGCACCCTCAAGCTCAACAACGACCACAGCTCCCTGCGATTCCCCAATCTCGGGGTGGATTACATGATCCACCACCTGCTCTCCCACAGCGACACCGACGACTGGCTCAAGGTCAACCAGTTCTTCCTGAAGCAGCTGGCCTACGTCGCCGCGAAGCTCGACGCGATCCAGGAAGGCGGGCGGACGGCGCTGGACAACTCGATGATCCTGTACTGTTCGAGCATGCTCGTCGGCGGCAGCCACGACGCCACGAAGCTGCCGGTGGTGATCCTGGGCGGGGCCGGCGGGAAGCTCAAGACGGGCCGGGTGCTGGACCACCTGAACGACCCGAACCGCAAGATGTGCAGCCTGTTCCTCTCGATGCTGGACAAGGCGGACGTCCGCCTCAAGGCGTTCGGGGACTCGACGGAGCCTCTGTCGAGCCTGTGACCGCGGCCGGGCGATCCTCCCGGGGCGGCGGCGGCGGCGGCGGCGGCTGCCCCATCCGTTTCAGGTGCCGGAAGTGGGAGCGGAGGGCGGCCGGGAACGGCATCGCGTGATAGGTCACGCCGTATTCCCCGGCCGTCTCCCGGATGATCTTCGAGAGCGCGACGTAGTGGACGTGGCAGACGTCCGGGAACAGGTGGTGCGCGGCGTGGGCATTGACCGCGCCGAGCACCCAGTTCGCCAGCCGGCTCTCCGGGCTGTAGTCCATCGAGGTCGCGAGCTGATGGGCGGCCCACGACCCATCGACGTACCCCCGCTCGTCCGCCTCGGGGTAGGCGATCTCCTCGGCCACGTGCGTGCTGACCAGGGGGAGCGTGAACGCCAGAGAGGCGGCGCCGTGCATCAGCGCGAAGCCCAGGACGATCGCCGGCCAAGGCTGATCGATCACGATCAGGGGGACGACCAGCATCGCCGTCAGGTAGATCAGCTTCTCCGCCGCGACGATCGCCATCACGCGGAGTCGCCTGAGGTCGCCCCTCACATTCATGTTCGCCAGGCTCTCGCGGAAGAAGAATTCAAAATCATAGATGAAGATCGTGTAGGGCGAGAATAACATGTAGACCACGGGCGCATAGAGGTGCTGATACCGGAAGTGGGGGCGGTGGGGCGACGCCGGAGTGACCCGGAGGAACGGGTTGTCGTCCATGTCCGCGTCCCCGCCCTGGACGTTGGGGAAGGTGTGGTGAGAGCCGACGTGCCGCCTCTTCCACAGGTAGGGACTCGTCCCGTTGAGGAGGAACGTGGCGTAGTAGATCGCCCGGTTCAGGGGGCGGCTGGGGGTCAGGGCGTCGTGGGCGGCGTCGTGGGCGAGGTTGAAGGCGACGAGGATGCCGGAGACCCCGAACAGGACCGCCGCCACCAGCAGGGGCAGGCCGCTCAGCCGGTTGCTGAGGATCAGCCCGTACAGGCCGAAGGTCGCGGCGAGCAGGACGATCCCCTTCAGCGCCACCCGGCGGTCGCCGAAGCGGGTGACCCCCTCGGCCTGGAAGTAGGCCGAGGCCCTCGCCCGGACGGCCGAATGGAAACCCTTGTCCCGGCCATTGCGGAACTTCATGACGCTCCCTTCGCCCGACGCGGGCCCGAGGCCGACGATGCCCCGTTCCGATCCGTGAGCGCCCGCGAAAACGGGCCTCGATGCCCGGACCATCTTCATCGGCGACGTCCCGGCAGGCAAGGCCGGACCCCCGAACGGCCGTCGCGCCGAATCGGCCGTCTCTCGAGGGGGGTTTGACATTCCGCCCGCGTTGCCGGATTTTGAGGAGGGTTCCGGTGGAGAGGCGAAGGATCGTCCCGGAGGGGGCCGAGCGCATGGTCGAGGAATCGAAGGTCGGTCGGCGCCCGGTCGCCTGGCTCGTCCCCCTAAGCTTGGTGTTGCTGCTGCTGCTGGCAGGCCGGATTGCCCCGGCCTCGGGCCAGGAGGTCCGGCTCACGGACGCCGCCGAGCGAGGGACGTTCAACGTCGGGCCCGCCCGGGCCGAGGTCCAGCCCTCGACCGACCCGAAGGCCGGGGCCCTCCTCCGGTTCGATTTCACCATCCCCCAGGGGGCCGCCGCGGGGGTCTGGACCAAGAAGTTCCCCGAGGCGATGCGGGAAGGCGAGATCGACGTCGTCCGCCCGGCTGCCCGATCGGCCGACCCCGCCGGCCTCCGCGACGTGGGCGTGACCCTGGAAATCAAGGGATCGGCCGGCGTCCAGCGAATCCCGATCGAGCTCCACCACGACTGGGCCTCCGCCGAGAGGTCCGTGGACTGGAAGGCGATCGGCTCGGTGTCCGAGGTCGTCGTCTCGGTCGCCCGGATCGGCGACGGCCCCCCGGCGACGGGCACCATCGACCTGGATATCCGGTTCGAGCGCCTGCCTTTCTTCCAGAGGTTGGCCGCCTACCGGACCGCCCGGTTCGGCGGGGTCCTGCTGGTGGGCCTGCTCCTGGCGGCCCTGGGCGCGAGGCCCCTGCCGAAAGGGGCGCTGGCGCCGGGCGGCTTCCTCCGCGACGCCGTCCTCGGCGTCGGCGCGGTGGGGGTCGCGGCCGTGGTCGTGGGGGTTTATGCCCTCGGGTCGAAGGGCCCGATGGAGGTCGGCTGGCATCCGCTCGTCTTCGCCGGCGCCGGCGCGGCGCTGGCGGCGTGGTGGACATTCGCCCTGTGCGGCCGGGGCCCGACTCGCGGAGAGATCTTCCGCGACGCCCTGGCCACCGGCCTGCTCGCGGCCTCGTCCAGCCCGTCGGCGATCCTCCAGCCCCCGGCGGAGTGGTCCGACCTGTTCGCCCTGAGCGCGTTCGTGGCGGCGGCGGCCGTGGGGCTCTACCACGTCGCCAAGGCCGTGAGGCTGGCGACGGCGGGGAAGTCCCTGGGTTGGATCGCCGGGGGCTTGATCGTCGGGACGCCGTATGCCGTCGGCTCGCTCACGCTCCTGGAATCGGCCGGCCTGATCCACGGGCTCGGCGACCTCCTCGGCGGCAAGGCGTTCGCGAGCCGCCCCGAGATCGCCGAATCGCTCGGCCGGGTCGCCGTGCTTTTCGCGTTCAACGAGCTCGTGGCCAACGCCCTGGGCCTGGCCACGAAGAGGACGCCGTTGAAGGGGTGGAAAGGCCACCTCGCGATGCTCAGCGTGGCCATCGCGGCGGTGGCCGGGCCGTGGATCGCCGCGATGGGATCGGGCGAGGCGGTCGCCTCGTGGCCGCCGGTCGCTCGGGCCGTCGCCGTGGTGGCGGCCACGATCTTCTCGCAGGCCGGGCTCTGGGCCGAAGGCTATCTCCTGACCGGGTTCCTGCTCGACGCCCTCGCCGGCCGGCCCCCGACGGCCGATTCCTCGCTGTCGCATCCGATTCTCGGCGCGAGGAAGGGGATGGTTTACAGCGGGACCTTCATGGCCCTGCTCTCGGTCATCGCATTGCTCGCCGACTGGCGGGCCGTGCAATGGCTGGCGAGGTCGGCGCCTCTGGTCCTGGGCCTGATCGGTGGGGCCGTCGCGTTCCCGCTGGGCAAGGCGATCATCGAGACGTTCGACGGCAGCCAGGCGTTCTTCCGCCGGGTCGGGAACGCCTATCGCGACCCCATGCTTTATGCCCGGGGGGCGATCGTGGGCGCGGGGCTGGCTTATGGGCTGTCTCGCGGGCTGCCCGGAGAGGCGATGTCCTGGCGGATCGAGTTCGGGTTCGCCGTCGGTCTGCTCGCATTCGCCGGGGTCAACCTCCTCCGAGACGGGATCGGCGCCTCGACGGGCCGCTACCGGGTCCAGCCGGTGCGGTCGTATGTCGTCCTCGGCTTGCTCGGCGGGTTCATCGGCGCGGCGATCGGGTTCTATCTCGATTCGGTGCAGGTCGCGGTCGTGGTGAGCAAGTTCCACGAATATGTCGATCCGGGCCAGGCTCCGCGGATCTTCGACGACCGGATCCTGCTGAGCAAGTGGGGCCTGTTCAACCTCGGGACGCAGGCCGGCGGCCCCAGCCTCCTGTTCGACGAGGCCCTGGCCGGCGTGATCACCTGGTCGATCCCGTCGTGGCTGTTCGCGATCAATCGGACGTTCCTCGCCGCCTATTTCGACCGCGAGGCCGGCCCCATCAAGGCCCTATTCACCCGGGCGGGGCTGTTGCAGCTCGTCGAGAACATGATCGGAGTGTTGCGCTGGGGTTTGTGGATGTCGCCGATCATCAAGTCATTCCTCCGGCCGATGGGCGACCCCACCTGGTACAACCAGGACGGGGCGATCCGCACCGTGGTGGCCACGGTCCACGACCTCACGTCCAGCCCTCAGGAGTTCCGCGCCTGGAGCCTCGGCGTCTTCATCTCCTTGCTGGCTTATGACTCGGTCCGCATCCTGATCTGGCTCGACCACTTCGGGCTCCGGGTCTCCACGCTCGTCAATCTGAGCTTCCTCGGGATGGACCGGCTCGACCGCCGATTGGCCCGGTTCCTCGCGCCGGAGAGTACCTCGCGATGCATCCCCGAGGGCGTGAAGCGGTTCACGACCTGGGCGCCGCTGCTGATCCCGTTCTACATCCCTCGGGGCAAGGACTGGGACACCGCCTGGAGCCAGGCCGAGACCTTGCGAAGCCGCTCGGGCCCGGGGCCTCTGGCCGAATTCGCGGCGATGCCGGTCGGCGAGCAGGTGGCGATCGTCCTGGGGGCGGTGCTCGGGGCGTCGGCCGTGTTCGCGGTCGTCCGATTGCTCCGAAGCCGCTCCGAAGGCCGCCGATCGCCGGCCTTCGCCGTCTCGAACCTCGATTACGAGGTCACGGTCCGGGGGGACGGCGACGTGGTCAGCACGGCCAAAGCCCGAGGGTTCGACATTTCTCGGCGCTCTTACGACTTGCTCGATCCCGCCGGCCGGGCGATTTTCGTCGTCGATCCCGATTCCTCGGATAACCGGCCTCTGATGCTCGTCGGCAACGCGCCGGGGCGACGGGACGGGGCGAGGCGCATCGAAAAGGGCCGGGATTCCGTGGTCCTGGCGGCGACCGGCGACGCGGTCCGCGCCTCGGCCGAGGTCCGGCTCGCGGGCCCCGGCGAAGCGGCCGAAATCTGGACGATCGCGATCGAGAACCTCTCCGATTCGCCGAAGACGCTGAAGGTCGTCGCCTACCTCGAATGGGTGCTCAACCGGGCCGACGCCGACCGCGGCCACACGCAGTACAACCGGCTGTTCGCCGAGGTCGAGTACGTCTCGGCCCTCCGCGCGGTCCTCGCCTGGGACAAGCACGCCAAGGCGATGGGCGTCCTCGCCGCCGACGTCCCGCCCGACGGGTTCCTCTCGGCCCGGGTCGATTTCCTCGGCCGAGGCCGCGTCCTCGCCGACCCCCGGGCCCTCGAAACGTTCGAGTTCTTCGACGCCGTCGATACCGACGCCCACCCCACGCTCGACCCGATCGCCGCCCTCCTGCTCAACGTGAATCTCCCGCCTCGCGGGACGACGACGATGCGTCTCCTGATCGGCATGACGGGCGACAAACGGGCGGCCATCGACCTGATCGCGAAGCACCTGGACCCGCCCGGCGCCCGCAACGTCTCCGACTCGCGGACGAAAAAGGAATCCCACCCGATCCGCCACGGAGAAATCCCCCCCGGGACGCCCGACCCTTACGTCGAGTTCTCCGACGACGGCCGGAAAATGCTCGTCCGAACCCCGTTCACCCCCCGGCCGTTCGACCACACCCTTTCCAACGCCCTCGGGCATGTCGTGTCGGTCACGAATCGCGGTTTGAACACGTCGTCGAGCGTGAACGCGCAGCAGAACCGGCTGACCCCCGACTGGCCCGACATCGTGACCCGCGAAGTCCCTCCCGAGGCGTTCTACCTGCACGACCCGGCCTCGGGCGAGTGGTTCTCGCCGACCTATCACCCCCTGAACGACGCGGAGGCCGAGAACGAGGCCGAATTCGGCGTCGATGGCACGGCCGTCTTCCGGATGACGAAGGGGGACATCGACACGGAATTGACCGTGTTCGTCCCGCCCGACGACCCTCTGGGCGTGTATCTCCTGACGATCCGCAACCGGGGCGACCGGGAGCGTTCGCTCCGGGTGGCCTCGTACTTCCAGATGGTCCTGGCCGGCCAGCCGGAATTCTCGGGGCCGTTGCAGACCGGCGGCGATGACGTGCTGGATCTCACATTCGTCAACCCGAGGAACACGTATCGGACGGGCCCGGCGTTCGTCGCGATGAGGGGGCCGAGGGCGGAGGCGGTCGCCACGTCGCGGGGCCGGTTCTTCGGCCCGGATCGCGACCTCGCCCACCCGGCGATGGTGGCCGCCGGCAAGCCGTCCGAGAGCGATTCCGGCGACGACCGGCCCGTGGCCGCGATGCTCGCCTCGGTGATCATCCCGGCTCGCGGGGAGGAGACGCTCGTGGTCCTCCTCGGTCAGGCCGACGACCGCGACCGGGCCCGCCAGGCCGTCCGCAAGTACGGCGACGAAGCCTCGGCCCGCGCCGGCCTGGAGGCGACGAAGACCTGGTGGCTCGGCCTGATGGAGACGCTCTCGGTCCGCACCGAATCGCCCGAGTTCGACCGCTATCTCGACTGGCTGAAATACCAGGCCCTGGCCGAGCGGATCTGGGCCCGCCGGGGGTTCTACCAGGCGAGCGGGGCGTTCGGCTTCCGCGACCAGTTGCAGGACTCGGTCAACCTGATCTGGATGGACCCGAGCCTCGCCCGCAAGCAGATCCTCCTGAACGCGGCCCAGCAGTTTTTGGAAGGGGACGTGGTCCACTGGTTCCACCTCCTCCAGGACGGCAGGACCGGCTTCGTCGGCCGGACGCACGCCTCGGACAACCTCCTCTGGCTCTCCTGGGCCGTGGTGGAATATGTGGACGCGACCGGCGATGAGTCGTTGCTGGCCGAACGGGTCACGTACCTCGAATCCGACCTCCCGTTCGAGCCCCTGCCGGCCGGCAAGGGCGGGATGGGGTTCGACCCCCTGCGATCGAGCCGCGAGGACTCGATCTATCGGCATGCGATGAAGTCCATCGACCTGGTCCTCGACCGTCGGATGGGCGTCCACGGCCTGCCGCTGATGGGCACCGGCGACTGGAACGACGGCCTCGACGAGATCGGCTCCGAGGGGAAAGGAGAGAGCGTCTGGCTCGGCTTTTTCCTCTATTATCTCCTCGATCGGATGGTCCCGATCACCGAAACGATCGACGGGCCCGAGCGACGCGCCTACTACGCCGGCCGGCTCGCGTCGCTCAAGGACGCCCTCGAATCGACCTGGCGGGGCGACCGCTACCTGCGGGCCTTCCACGACGACGGCACGGAGATCGGCGTGAAGGGCAGCGGGATCTGGGAGATCGACGCGCTCACGGCGGGCTGGGCGGTGATGTCGGGCATCAATCCCGGTCGCGGCCGGACGGTCTTCGAGACGGCCCTGGCGACCCTGGAGACCGACAAGACCATCCTCCTGGGCTGGCCGCCGCTGCGCGAGGACTCGACGCCGTATCTCGGCCGGAGCAGCGGGTATCCCGAGGGGGTCCGCGAGAACGGGATGTACTGTCACGGGGTCCAGTGGCTCGTCGGGGCCGCGCGAATCCTCGCGAAGCAGGCCTGGCGCGAGGGCCGCGAGGACGACGCCCGCCGGTTCGTCGAGACGGCCGGTCGGCTCTGGCGAAAGATCGCGGCGATCTCTCACGCCATCCCCGGAGAGATCGAGACCTATGGCGGCCAACCGAACCAGCAAGCGGCCGACATGGTCACCACCTTCGAGCCCGGCCGGATGATCTGGAACGGCTACACCGGCGCGGCCGGCTGGATGTTCCGCCAGGCGATCGAAGGGGTGCTCGGCCTCAGGCTGATCCGAGGCGAAGTCCTCCCGCCCGACGGCCCCGGGGCGCCGGCCGAGCTCGAACCGGCGAGCGTCTCGCGCGACGTGGGGCCGGCCCCCCGGCGCCCCGTCGGGCGGGCGAAGCCCACCGTTGTCTAGGGCGGGCGAGGCCCGCCAACCCCGAAGCGGCCGACGGCCGTCCACCCATCGCGAGCGAGGACCGATCTCATGGCCACGACCTCCGGGCGAGCTTCCAGCGACGAGCCGAAATCGGGGCCTCGGGGCGTCCGGGCGAGGCTGGCCGCCGCCTTCGCGGCCCTCCTCGCCGGGGCGGGGCTCGCCCGAGGCGACGACGCCCCCGCCGTCCCCGCCGAGAATCGACACACCCGGGCCCTCCTGGAGAACTCGCTCCGCTACCTCGCCCCCGCCAACAAGATGATCGACCCCGCCTCGGGCTACCCGTTCGAGGGCTGGAACCAGGACCCCTCGCGAGGCCTCTACCTCCGGTCGTTCACCCAGCTCACGGCCATCGGCAAGCACATGGAGCTCCTCGCCGACGCCGTCGCCGGCCGCGTCCACTCGCCCGATTTGACCAAGGACCAGGCCCTCGACGGGCTCGCCCTCCTCGTCAAGTCGCTCCGGCACGACCAGCAAGACCCGACCCTCGGCGCCGGCGGCCTCCTCGTCAACTTCCTCGACCTCGCCACCGGCAAGAGGCTCGGCCCGCTCGGCTCGGACGTCGAGAAGAAGGCGATCGTCGCGGCCTTCGGACCCGACAAGGGAGGCGCGATCTGGAAGGCCCTGGCCGAGGCCGGCTGGATCGCCCCGAGGAACCAGGACGCCGAGGCCGCGATCCATCGATCCGAAAAATATGGATACGAACATTTTGAGGGGCCGCTCGCCCCGTTCCAGGACGACCCCACGAGGCAGAAGCTCATGGCGATCCTCGATCGCCGGGTCGTCCTGGTGATCTTCGGCGACAACGCGAACCTCTCCGCCTCCGTGGCCAAGACGATCGGCGCCCTGCTCTCGCCCGAGATCGCGAACCGGCCGGACGTCGTGGCGATCCGCAAGGACCTGGAGTCATTCCTCGATGACCAGAAGGCCGGCTACGCCAGGCTCTATGACCCCAAGATCGGCCTGTTCTACTTCGGCTGGGACGCCACCCACGACCGCCTCTTCGGCTGGCTCGACGCCCAGGGAAACTGGACCACCGGCCACATGGATTATTTCGTCAACGAGTTCCGAGGGCCCGCGATCTTCATCGCCGCGAGGTACGGCCTGCCCGCCGACGCCATCCGCAACCTCGGCTTCAAGATCAAGCCGTACCGGAAGCTGGATGGACGGACGACCTACGCCCTGGCCCCGTGGGACGGCTCCGCCTTCCAGGCGATGGGCCTCGGCATCGTCCTCCGAGAGCTCGAATATCCGACCTGGAAGGAGTTGCTCACCGACGTCGTCGCGATCGAGACCGATTTCGCCGCCGTCCACAGGCTCCCGGGGTTCCTCTCGGAGTCGTACACCGGCGACGGCACGACCTATACTGGCGCGGTCGGCATCCCCGAGATCACGGTCAACCCCAAACCCCGGATCACCGACGCCGCCTCGCTCTACACCCTCGGGGTGGCCTCAACCATCGCCCCGGACGAGGTCGAGCGGTTCCTCGCCGAGAACTGGCCGGTCGTCGCCAGCCTCCTGACCGATCACGGCCCGTGGGAAGGGTTTAATATCAAGAAGAATGAGATCGTCCGGTTCCAGACGACGGCCCACACGCTCTCGCTGATCTCCGGGATCCTCGCCACCGGGCCCGAGAACTTCGCCCGGTACGCCGACCACGCCGGGATCGCCGACCGCCTCGCCGCCTTCTTCCCGACCGGCGAAAAAGCCAACCTCCTGGCCGACGACGTGCCGTTCTACGCCTGGTCGGACAAGGAAGGAGGCGTGAAATCCTCCCGAGAAAACGGCGCGGTCCTGATCCGGGCCGAGTCGGCCACCCGGATCGGGGTGGCGTTCGTGCCCCGGTCGAAGGACGGAGTCAGCCCGTCCGGCGGCCACCTGATCCTGCGCTACCGATGCCCCGAGGCGATCGGCCCGGTGACGATCCAGCTCAAGGCGGGGAACGAGTCGGCCTCGGGGCTGATCCCCAAGGAGATCACGGTCCGGCTCGTCGCAACCGGCGGAAAAGACGGGGAAATCCACGTCCCCCTGCCGAATTCGGTGGGCCTGATGAACCTCAAAGAAGTCGTCCTGACCCACGAAACCGGAGGCCCCGCCCGACCCATCGACCTGACCATCACCCACTTCGAGTTCCGCCCGGCCGAGAAGCCCGCCGGCAACGATCGCCGATAGCAACAAGTGCAAATGCCATCGACCACCAAGGCCCCCAAAGGCAAGCCTCGGGCCCACGCCCCCCAAGAGCCTCCGATCGCAAACCGAAGGGCGGATCACGGCAAGACCCCGAACCAGACCCACCCAGGGGCCGGAACCCCCGGCCCCAGGCACGAGGCGGGGAAAAGGGGTCAGGAGGGGCTCTGTAGAAAACTAGGCCGCGGCGGCCAAGATCAGGACGTTGGAGGCGGAAAAAGGGACGGAAGACGGGCGGAAAAAGGGACGGACGGGCGGAAAAAGGGACGACGGGCGGAAAAAGGGACGGAGGAAATATTCGAAAACCAGTGAGATGAGATATGGTACGAAGGACGGGGTCCGAATATTTCATATTTCCTCCGTCCCCTTTTCCGCCCCCGTCCCCTTTTCCGCCCCCCGTCCCCTTTTCCGCCCCCTTTTAACTGAAGCACCGACCGGCTGGAAGCCGGTGGGTTCAACAGTCGGCTACAAGCCCGACCAAAGCCCGGACCAGAGATCCGATCCCCAACCCTTCACGACCGCTCACCGCCCAAGACCTCATCGCCTTCCGACGACTTCGGACCGTGACCACCGGACGCACTGAAGTGGTCGCCTGAAGGCGAGGGATTTTAGATCCCAGGGTGGGACATCGAACCCACCGTCTTCAGGCCGGTCGGCGGGTTCATTTCTTCGAGTCTCCAACAATCCCGGGATCGAGGTGGCTGGCCTGTCGGAGGTCGGAGTCCGCGCGCTCTTGTCCCCCTGGGCCCGGAGGACGGTCGAGCGAGCGTAGTACGCCGGGGCGCACTTCGGGTTGAGGCGGATCGCCTCGTCCAGGTCCGCCAGGGCGTGGCCCCACCGGGATCGCGAGGCCAGGATCTTGCCGCGCTCGAGATATGCGTCCCACAGGGTCGGGTCGAGCTGGAGGGCCTGGGTGAGCGAGACGATCGCGTCGTCCTGGGAGCCGCATCGCGCCGAATTCGACCCCGAGCCCGTGATGATGCGTGGCGACCAGCGGCTTCAGCTCGGCCGCCCGTCGATAGTCCTCGGAGGCCCCGCGGTGGTCCCCGGCCGCCGCCCGTGCCCTCCCCCGGCAGCCGTGAGACCGGTCGTCGTCATCCGCCAGCTCGATCGAGCGGTCGAGATCGGCGATCGAGCGGGCGGTCTCGCCGAGCAGGAAGTACGCGTCCCCGCGGCTCCGCAGCGCCTCGGCGTCCTTGGGGTCGAGTCGAATGGCCTCCGAATAGTCGTCGATGGCGCGGCGGTAATCCTTCTGCTTGAGGGAGATGTCACCGCGGACCCGGCGGGCGAAGCCCAAGATGTCGTCGCCCGGCCCGGCCATGAGTCGGATCGCCTGGTCGAGGTCGGCCCGGGCTCCGGCGAGGTCTCCCGTCTCGGACCGGGCCTCACCCCGGCAGATGTAGGCCTTTGCGTAGTCGGGCTGGAGTCGGAGGGCCTCGGAGAAGTCGGCGATGGCCTGCGCCCATGCCTGCTGGGCAAGACGTCCCAGGCCCCGTCTCAAGCGGTAGCTTTGGTTATTCGGGGCGATCTCGACGGCCCGATCGTAATCGGCCATCGCCTTGTCCAACTGACCTCTCGCCTGCAGGACCATCCCCCTCGTGGAATGAGCCTCGGGGTAGGCTTCATCGATGCTGATGGCCCGGCCCAGGTCGACCAGGGCGGCGTCGGAATACTTGAGGTAAAAGAATGCGGTCCCCCGTGCGAAGTAGGCGTTGGGGGATTCCGGCCTGAGTTTGATGGAGCGCGTGAGCAGGAGGACGGCCTTCTCAAATTCGCGGGCACGAATCGCATCGGTCCCCTGCTCCAGGAGCTGGATCGCGGAAGCGGAGCCATCCGTGGCGGGGCTTCCCTGCTGCGGGACGCCGCACAGCAAGCACAGCAGCACTAGCTGGCACATCGGTCTCACTCCATGGGTCTTCATCCATCGTGCGAAGGCCGTCTGGCGGCGCGATAGCTACCAAAATCGGCGAGAAGCGACGAGACCAAATTCCGATTCGATCGGCCCGGGCATTAAGCGACCAGTTCCAATCCTGCTACATCGCCGTGGCGGCGGCCGGCAAGCAGGCCGACCGCATCGCTTGGCGTCTCCTGATCGATGTAGTCCGCCCGCTGCTCAAGGGGGCTACGCGGCTGACCCTCGCCCTGGACGACACCCCGACGAAGTGGTGGCTGACGGGGCGTATGCCAAGAAGGACTTCCTGAAGCCGGCGGCGGCTCTGGGGATGACGGTCGTCAGCCGGCTCCGCAAGGACGCAGCCCTTCGGGCGGTTCCTGGCCCCCGCCCGGCGGGGAAGCGAGGCCGGCCGCGAACCTATGGCCCGGACAAGATCGACCTGGCCAAGCGGGCCGGTCAGAAACGAGGCCGGTCCTCCGAGACGCTTACCCTGTACGGGGTCGCCTCGGTCAAGAAGTACAAGACGTTCCTGGCGACCTGGCGTCCGTCCGGTGGCGTGATCCGGGTGGTGCTGGTCGATGAGTCGACCGGCTGGCGGGCCTACTTCTGCACCGACACCTCGGCGAGCGTGGCCGATATCCTGGGGATGGTCGCGGACCGCTTCAGCCTGGAGATCACCTTCCGCGAGTGCAAGCAGGTCGTGGGTGCCGGCCAGCAGCAGGTGCGATTTCTGTGGGCGAACGTCGGGGCGTTTCACATCTGCCTGTGGACGTACACGATGACCGAGGCGTGGGCCTGGGTCCGGAAGAGCGAGGAGTTGGTGGACCGCTCGGCCTCGCCGTGGGATAAGGCATCACGCCGCCCGAGCCATGCGGACAAGCGGCGGGCGTGGCGCCGTGCGCTGCTGGCTGAGGAGATTCGTGCGGTTGTAAGCCCGAGGGCTACCGAGGCGGAAATTCAGGCCATGGCCGAAAGGCTGCTCAGCCTGGCCGCATGACATGCATGATCTCCCTGAAAGTACAGTCCGAAAGCAAGGCGTCAGGAACGACGCCGGGAGCGGGCGCGGGCGGCGAGGGTCAGACCGATCGCTCCCAGGGCGAGCGACGACGGCTCGGGCACCGAGCGGAGGCGGAGGGTGTCGATCGTGCCGCCGATGTTGAATTCGTTCACGCCCAGGAGGTTTTCCGAGAACACCAGGTTATGGATCGGGAACTTCGACAGGTCGAGGGTCAGCCCCTGGAGCGCGTCGGACGTGAGTGCGGTCGGCGGGTTGCCGAAATCGGTGAGGGAGATCTCAAGGTTTGCGGAACTCGTGAACGGCCCCGTCGATCGGAGATTCTCCACCGACGCGGCGAAGGAATCGACCGACTGGGCGCCCGCCGAGACGTGGTAATCGACGCCGATGTACCTCGTTACGGAACCGCCCGAGATCAGCGACGCGACCGTGAGGTCGGAGTAATCGCTCGGGAACTTCACGTCGATCGATTGCAGGGCACCGTTGTAGAACCCGTAGTTCGGCGACGGATTGGTGATCGGCGACGACTCGTCGTAGGTGAAGCTCCCGGTGAACTTGTCGCCGACGGCGGTGGGAACCTGAATCGCGTTGATCCCGGTGAACTGGGTGACGGTCCCGGTGAAGTCGTAGGTGACGAGGTCGGCACTTGCCGGCGAGGCGAGCGCGAGGCAGACGGCGAGCGCGGCTAGCGGGTGTCGTATCATGGTGCGGATTCCTCGGGAAAAGAGTGGGAAATGTTCCGAATTGCACGTATGCTCATTATTGACGAGACCGACGACCGAACCAGGAAAGGGGACATCACTCATGAAGTCCACGATCGCCCTTCTTGCCCAAGCTCGGCAATAATTCGTTATGTCCTGCTCTGTCGAGAAGCTGACATCGCTCGCTCCCACGCCGAGCCTGGGAACGAGGGTTGTTTCGGAGTATCTCGACGGAGCGGTCATGTCCCCTTTCCTCGTTCCGTGCCGGATTGGGGTCGGATGTCGAGGGTGGGATCAGGCGATGGCGGCCTTCGCCGCGCGGCGTCGGCGGGCGTAGCCCAGGGCGCCGGCCAGGCCCGTGCCCAGGATCGTCAGGCTCGCCGGCTCGGGCACCGCGTTCGTCTGCAACGTGAGCGAGCGGACGCCGGAGGAGGTGGAATTGTGGAACACCCCGTAGCTAGCAAAGTATCCATTGGCCATCGAGACAACCGAGGGATCGAGCGCGGCCCCCACGACGAATTTCCCGCCCGCGTGGGCGTTGATCGAGGAGATTGCGGCCGGATTCAGCGCGATCGCCAGGGTCGTCCCGTCCTGGGACGCGGTGACGGTCGTGCTGCCGAGGAGGGTGCCGCCGCCCAGGTCGTTGAACAGCGCGACGTCGTTCGCGTAGCCCGGGGTCCCGGAATTGAACGAGTTGTCGGCGGGAAGGGACGCCGCATCCTGAGACGCATCGAACAGATTCACCTTCAATGAAGTCACTCCAGCCAGAGTGCCTGCAAACGGATTGGAGAACCCCCCGACCGGTTCATCCAGGTGGATGGTCGCGTTCTGAACAACCGCGGAAACGCCGGACAGATCGAAGATGAAATAGGCCCTAGCTTCCCCTTGGCTGAACCCCGTGTCATAGGCGTGCACGAAATAATTGCTGGTTGTCGCCGAAACGTTCGGGGGACCGAAGAAGCCGCTGTCCGTGGTGTATCCACCCGAGGCCGACGCACCGATGGTGTAGTCGGCCCGGACGCTCGACCCGCCGAGCAGGGCGAGGGCGGCGAGGGCGGAGGCCAGGGGCAGGGAGCGGGCGCGAGTCATGGTAAGAGTTCCTCTCGTTGGGGGCCCCACGGAGGCCGGCGGAGGCCCGCGCGGCGCGGACCTTCCCCGGCCGTCCTTGCGGACCGGGGTGCGGGGTCGATTCGAGACATCTTGACGGCGGCCCGAGGCTCCGCTCGATCGGTCGCCGTGGGGGGAGGAACGGTGTCGCTTCGATCTCGTCTGGGTGGACGTTCCGGGCGGACGGGATGCGGTCGGTGCATCCCGGGTGCGTGACGATCGGCCGCCTCGCGATCGTTCCCGTCTCCTTCTCGCAATCCGCGCCCGGCCCGAAACCCGGTTCGGGGGATTTTTCCGGACTTATTCCGGATTGTTGCAGAAATCGGATCGAAAAAAATGATGCGGGTCGCGGTCCGTTGCGGGATAATCGCGATTGGGGGCGGCGTCGCCCTCGGCCCCTTCGATCGCCCCGACCCCGGAACCGCGCGAGTTTCAGGATGACCGGCCCCTCGGCGTCGCAGGACGATCCTCGCCGGATCGAGCGGACGCTCGAGACGTATCGCGGCTACCTGCTCTCGGTGGCCCAGGCGCTTCGCGGCGGGGCGACGGGCGACCGGGCCAGCCCCTCGGACCTCGTCCAGGAGGCGATGATCGCGGCCGTGCTCAAGGCCCGCGCCGGGCGGATGCCCGAGGGGGACGCAGCCCACCTCAGGTCCTGGCTGCGCACGATCCTCGTCCGCCTCCACGTGAGCGAGAAGCGTCGCGAGCACGCCAGGAAGCGGGCCGGGCTCCTCCGGGTCGATTTCCCGGGCGACGTACCACCCAGCGACCCCGGGACTCCCCCGACCGAGCGCGTGGCCCGGGCCGAGCTGGTCGGCCTGATCGGCGTCGCCTTCGCCGGGCTCGCCGAGGAGGACCAGCAACTCGTCCGCTGGCGATACCGCGACGGCGAGTCGTTCGAGGAGATCGGCCGCCGTCTCGGATGCTCGGCCGCCTATGCCGGACGAGTCAGCCGTCGGGCGCTCGATCGCCTCCGATCGGCCCTGCCCCCGGACGGGGACGGGGGCCCCGGATGAGCCGGTCCGAGGACCGCACGGACCCGGCGACCGATCCGCCGAGCATCTCCCCCGCGTTCCGCTCGCTCCTGGGCCAGGCGCTCGGCGACGAGCCGGCCGGGCCCGCCGTCGATTCGTGGCGGATCGGCCGGTTCGAGGTTTTGGACGAGATCGACGGCGGGGGGTGCGGCGTCGTCCTCCGCGTGTTCGACCCCGTGGCTCGGGCCGAGCGGGCCATGAAGGTGCCCAACCTGCGGACGCTCGGGTCCGACTTCGCGTCCTCGCGATTCCTCGACGAGGGGCGGAAGCTCGCGAGGGTCGATCACCCGAACGTGGCGCGGTTGTACGAGGTGGACGACAGCCGGGGCGTCCCCTACCTCGTGATGAAGTACTATCCCGAGGGGTCGCTGTCGAAGTGGCAGCGGAGGCGCGAGGGTCGGCCGGTCTGCCCCCGGTGGGCGGCCTCGCTCGTGGCCGGGCTCGCCGACGGCGTGGCGGCGATCGCCCGCGCGGAGATGCTCCATCGCGACCTCAAGCCCGGGAACGTCCTCCTGGAGCGGATCGGCGACGACGACGACCCGGGCGACCCGCCCCGCCTCCGCGCGGTGGTCGCGGACCTCGGGATGGCGAAGTTCCTCGACGACTCGGCCCCGCCCAGTCATCCGACCCATCCGGACGAGCCGATCGGGACGTACCTTTATATGAGCCCCGAGGCGGCGAAGGGGGCGAGGCACATCGGCCGGGCGAGCGACGTCTACGGCCTGGGCGTGATCCTCTTCGAGCTGCTCGCCGGTCGGCCCCCGTTCACCGGGCCGGGCCGCGCGGAGGTCGTGGCGAAGATCACGGCCGACGCCCCCCCGCCGTCGCCCCGATCGATCCGTCGCGACCTGCCCCGCGACCTCGATCGGATTTGCCGGACCGCGATGGCGAAGGCCCCGGGGGATCGCTACACGTCGGCCGGGGCCATGGCCGCCGACCTCCGCGCGTTCGTCAATGGCGACCCGATCCGCGGATCGGGCTGGCCCCGCCGCCTCCGCGCCGCGATCCGGCATCGCAAGAGGCTCGCGGCGGGCGGCCTGATCGCCCTGGGCCTCCTCGGCGTCGGGGCCGTCGAGACCAGGCGCGAGGCCCTGAGCTGGATCCGACAGGTCGAGGCGGCGTCGGTCCCGTCGCTGCCGGCGCTGGTGAAAGATCGGCCCGCGTGGTGGCTGGTCGATGGCGACCTGAAGGCCCTGGCCCGGTCGGGGACCGATCGCCAGAAGCTGGCGGCGATGGTCGCCCTGGCCGGCCCGGACCGTGCCCGGACGCAGGCCGTCGCCGACCGGATGATCGCCGGGCCGTTCGAGGACGTCGGCCCGATCTGCCGGGCGCTCGACGGCCGGGCGCCGGGCCTGGTCGACGCCCTCCGCGATCGCGCCTCCGGGGGGCGGGGGACCGAGTCGAGCCGGGCGAACGCGGCCCTGGCCCTGGTCCACCTCGGCAGGCCGTCCGACGGCCTCGCCCTGTTCCGCGAGATCCGCGACCCGGGCGGCCGCGCCTACCTCGTCCATCGGCTCGGCCCCTCGGGCGTCGCGCCGGCCACCCTGGTCGCGGCCCTGGAGGCGTCCGGGGGGGCGGACACCCCGATCCGCCGGGGGCTCCTGCTCGCGATGGGCGAAGTGCCGACCGGCGCATGGCGGCCCGCCGATCGCGAACGCGCCACCGGACGCGCCCTGGCCCTCTATCGAGCCGACCCCGATCCGGGGGTCCACGGCGCGGCCAAATGGCTCCTGAAGTCGTGGGGGCAGGGCCCGACCCTCGCGACGATCGACCGGGAGTTGTCCGAGGCACCCGCACCCCCGGGCCAGGGCTGGAGGGTCGGCCGCTCGCTCCTCACGTTCGTGAGGGTCGATCTGGGCGGGCCCGCGATCGAGGTCGCCGACACCGAATTGACCATCGGCCAGGCGAGGTCGCTCGACGTCCTGCCGGTGGGATATCTCGGCCTGAAGGGGCAGGACGACCTCCCGGCGACGGGCCTGAGCTACGAACTGGCCGCCCGCCTCTGCCTGGCGATCGACCGCGTCGAGCAGGTCGCCCCGGGCCCGGCGGCCGATCGGCCCGGCTTCCGGATGCCGGATGACGCGGAATTCCCCGGATATGTCCGCGCCGGGACCGGCTGCGATCGCCCCTACGGCGAGGCGTTCGAATTCGTCGATCGCTACGTCCAGACGTTCGGCAACCGGCCCGGCCCCTTGCACCCCTTCCCGGTCGCGACGGCCAAGCCGAACGACCTCGGGCTCTTCGACACCCTGGGCAACGTCGCCGAGCTGGGCCGGTGGACGGGCCCGGGGGGCAACCCCCAGAACCGGGCCGCCCTGCTCGGCGGCGACCTCCTCCGCCGCGGCTCCGACCTCTCGGCCGCGACCGTCGCCGGCCCCCAGAGCAACCGCTACACGATCCCCCTGTCCCTCAGGCACGGGCTGCGAGTGGTCCGCACGCTCGAAGTTCGCGAGCCGCGTCCCTAGAGCGATCGACACCGGAACGAAAGGATCCGCGATGGCCAAGATCAACGGTATCTTCCAAGCCTGCTCGGGCATATGCACCTGGACACGCGACGGTTCGGGGAACTGGACCGTGACGGGCACCTGCACCGCACCGTGCTCATGCTATGATCCGAATGAACTGGCGACTAACCCGAGTCCTCACCCCGGCCAGTCGGGCGGCCCGACGCTCACCGATGCGGTCTTCCTCGGCAAGATCGCCCTCTACGACCTGGCCGCGGACGACGCGAGATCCCTCCGAAGGAGGCTGGGCCCCGCAGCGGCCCCGGACCGCCGCCACGCGATCTTCACGTCGAAGAGTGGCACGAGCACCGCGGCCGCGCCCCAGGCCGGCGACGTCTACGAGACGGATTGCTACGAGCCGTGAACATGGATGGGACCTTTTTGGGCGCTGGGGCTCCGCGGCCGATGTTCGCCTCGACGCGATGGGGGATCGTCCTGGCCGCGAAGGGGCGGGACGATCCCGGGGCGGCGGAGGCCTTGGGCGAACTGGTCTCGGCGTACTGGTATCCGATCTATGCCTTCGTGCGGAGCAAGGGGTTTCTCGCCGACGAGGCGGAAGACCTGGTCCAGGGGTTTTTCGCGAGCCTCCTGGAGAGGGACGGGCTGGCGACCGTCGATCCGGCCCGGGGCCGTTTCCGGTCGTTCCTGATGGCGTGCTGCTCCCATTACCTGGCGAACCAGAGGGACCGCGACCGCCGGTTGAAGCGGGGCGGGGGCCGGTTGACGGCCTCGCTCGATCGGGGCGAGGCCGAGTCTCGCTATCTTCGCGAGCCCGGCCATGAGCGGACTCCCGAGCGGGTGTATCTGCGTCGATGGGCCACGACGTTGCTGGACCTGGTGATGGATCGCCTGGGAAGGGAGATGGCGGCCTCGGGCAAGGCGGCGGTGTTCGAGGCTCTCAAGCCGCTCCTGGTCGGCGAGGACTCGGCCTCGTACCGCCGCCAGGGGGCGACGGTCGGCCTGAGCGAGGGGGCCGCCCGGGTCGCCGCCCATCGGATCCGGGCCCGATATCGCGAGATCCTCCGCGAGGAGGTCGGGCGGACCGTGGCCGATCCGGGCGAGGTGGACGAGGAGCTCCGCGACCTGTTCGCCGCCCTCTCGGATTGATCCGCGAGGAGCCTTGTAACGCCCGGGCGGTTCCGCTTCTCTCTCCGGGGAGGACTTCGACGACCCGAGGGACGCGACCATGCCCGGCCCGACGACCTGCGCCCATTGCGGGGCCCCGCTCGACCGCGACGAACCGCACGGCCTTTGCGTGGCCTGCCTGCTCCTCGCCGCCATGCCGCCGGGGGAGGCCGAGACGATCGCCCGGCCGACCGTCGGCCCCGAGATCGGCGACATGGCGACCGTCCTCCGCATGACCGAGCCGGCCGTCGAGCCCGAGCCGTTCGAGACCCTCCACTACTTCGGCGATTACGAGCTGATCCGCGAGGTCGCGCGAGGGGGGATGGGCGTCGTGTACGAGGCCCGGCAGGTCTCCCTGGGCCGGAGCGTGGCCCTGAAGATGATCCTGGCCGGTCAACTGGCGACCGAGGCCGACGTGGCCCGGTTCCATGCCGAGGCCGAGGCCGCCGCCCGGCTCGATCACCCGGGGATCGTGCCGATCTTCGAGATCGGCGAGCATGACGGCCGGCATTACTTCAGCATGGCCTTCATCGAGGGTCGGAGCCTGGCCCAGACGATCGCCGGCGTGCCGCTTCCTCCGAGGGACGCCGCCGCGATCGTGGCGGAGGTGGCCGGGGCGGTCCAGTATGCCCATGAGAACGGGATCATCCATCGCGATTTGAAGCCTCAAAACGTGCTGATCGACGTCCTCGGCCGCGCCCGGGTCACGGATTTCGGCCTGGCGAAGCGGTTGGAGGGCGATTCGGGGCTCACGGCGACCGGGCAGGTCATGGGGACCCCCGGATTCATGCCGCCGGAGCAGGCGCAGGGACGATCGGACGTCGGCCCCCCGGCCGATATCTACAGCCTCGGCGCGGTCCTGTACGCGACCCTCACGGGCCGCCCGCCGTTCCAGGCGGCCTCGGCGATGGACACGCTCTTGCAGGTCCTGGAACGCGAGCCGGTGCCGCCTCGGCAGATGAACCCGGCGATCCCGAGGGAGCTGGAGACGATCTGCCTGAAGGCCCTGGAAAAAGACCCGAGCCGGAGGTACGAGACGGCCCGAGGGCTGGCCGAGGACCTCGGCCGATGGTCGCGAGGGGAGCCGATCCGGGCGAGGCGGGCGTCGATGGCCGAACGGGCGTGGAAGTGGGGCCGGAGGCGCCCGGCGGCGGCGGTCCTGATCTTCGTGGGGCTCGCGGCGGTGGCCCTGGCCGCCGGGTTGGGCGTGGCCGCCCGGTACAACCGGCGATTGAGCGATTCGCTGAAGTCCGAGGCGACGGCGAGGGTCGAGGCCCAGAAACAACGCGAAGACGCCCGCCGCTTCTGGTACGCGGCCGACGTGAACCTCGCCCAGAGGTACTGGCTCGATGCCCGGGTCGATCGGGCCCGGGCGATCCTCGACCGCCAGAGGCCGGGCCCGGGCCAGGCCGACCTCCGCGAGTTCTCCTGGTGGTATCTCTGGAACGCCAGCCACGCCGAGAAGACCATTTCCAACGCCCTGGCCGGGAACAGCCTGGATGCCCTGGCGTTCGATCGCGACGGGCGACGCCTCCTGACCGGCTTGCCAAACACCCGAGGGGAGAAACGCAACGGCCTGGTCGTCGCCTTCGACCCGGACGGGCACGCCCCGGCCACGACCCTCTGGCAGACGAACTTCCTGAATGCGTACTGCGCGGCGGAGATCGGAGGGGTCTGGGCGGGGCTCGCCGAGGACGGGCTCTGGATCGGCGGCGAAGGCCCGCCCCGGAAGCTCGCGATCGGAGACGAGCCGGTCGACCTGCTCGCCCTCTCGCGAGACGGCCGGCTCCTGGCCGGGCTGGCTCGCGACGAGACGGGGAAGACCGTGTGGGCCGTCGAGACGGCCTCCGGACGGGTCCGGGCCCGGTTCAGGACGGGAATCTCGCCGTCGGCCGCGGTGTTCGCCCCCGACGGCTCGTGGCTGGCCCTGGGCGGCAACCTCGTGAGCGTCGATGGCGACACGACGATCATCACCGTGGGGGTCTCCCTGATCCAGGTCGTCCCCCTGGACGATCCGGGGAAGCGTTGGGAGCTCGGTTCGCGATTGAACCGCCTGACCTGCCTCGCCGTCTCGCCCGACGGCTCGTCGCTGATCTCGGGCGGGTCGTCGGCCGATAGCCCCCCGGCGGGGGTGGTCGAGGTCTGGGACGTTCCGAAGAAGGCGATCCGAAGCCAGTTCGCGGGCTCTCGCCATGAGGTGAACTGCCTGGCGGTCTCGCCGGATGGCCGATCGTTGGCCGTGGGGGGGGATGACCGCCTGGTCCGGCTCCTCCGGCTGGGCCGCGAGGGATCGTCCTGGGCGGAGAGGGCCGGCGCGTCCCTGGCGACGTTCCGCGGCCACCTCGTCCCGGTCACGGCCCTGGCCTTCTCGCCCGACGGCCGGACCCTGGCCTCGGGCGACCTGGCCGGCTCGGTCCGCACCTGGGACCCGTCGAGCAACCCCGAGTTCCGGGCTTTGGAGGAGCAGCCGTACGCGATCCAGGACGTCGCCTTCTCGCCCGACGGCAAGACGGTGGTCTCGGCCGACTATCGGAACGTCCTCGTGTTCGACGCCGGGACGGGCCGGAAGGCCGCCGGGTTCGAGATCGATCACTGGAGCTTCGCGATGGCCCTCTCGCCCGACGGCCGGACGCTCGCGACCGGGGGCCAGACCGGGACCGGCGGAGGCCCTCCGGCCCTGATCCGGCTCTGGGACGTTGCCTCGGGCCGGGCGATCGGCACCCTCCTGCCCGGCGAGGGGGCCGAGAGCGTCACCGAGCTGGTTTTCTCGCCCGACGGCCGGTTCCTCGCGACCAATCCGAGCCGATATGACTCGGACCTGGGCAAGACGGTCTCGCGGGTCGAGGTCTGGGACGTGGCTCGTCGCCGGGTCGCCTGGGCCCTCCGAGACGGCGCCTCCCCCCTGGCCTTCTCGCCCGACGGCCGGACCCTCGCGGCCGAGGGCGGCGATCGCGCGATCCGCTTCCTCGACCCGGCCACCGGCCGGGAGCGGCCGGGGACGTGGCCCCGGATCGCCCTGGCCTCTCATCTCACGTTCTCGGCCGACGGCCGACGGATCGCCGCGAGGATCTCCACCGGCGGGGTCTCGGTCTGGAAGACCGACCAGGAGGGGCCGGAGGCGACCATCCCGGAGGTCCACGGCCCGATCGCCTTCTCGCCCGACGGCCTGAGCCTGGCGGCCTGCGACGGCATCGACCTCGTGATTCATCAGGTCGCCACCGGGCAGGAGCTCGCCCGCCTCAGCGGCCACATCTATCCGCCCGACTGCCTGGCGTTCTCGCCCGACGGCGCGACCCTCGCCTCCGGCGGCGGCTCTCGCGACGAGAACGACGGCGTCCACCTCTGGAGGGCCCCGAGGGTCGAGGCGAGGAGGTGACCGAGCCGCGAGCGACGTTCTCGATTCGGAAGGTCTCACGCCTCCGAAGCCGGAAGCCGGTGTGAGGGGAAATGGAGACATGGAGGGGAGAAGGGGAGGAGGGGACGTTCTGAATCTCGAGGATTGTCCCAGGCTGCCGAGCAAGCCGCCTCAGCTAGCCTTGCCGGGGGCCGGGCCGCCGCGGGCGTTCTTTGGTACGATCGAGGCCACGGGTCGGCGGCCGGTCTGCGGAGCCTGGACTTGAACGGCGGAGGCGGTGATATGATGCGGAGGCGCACCTGGACGATCGCTCGGCTGATGGCCGATGTCGCGATCTTCTCCGTCGGCCTGGCGGCCCTGCATGCTTTGTTGCCGTTCCGCGTGGGCGATGACCCGGGCGTTGGCGTTCTGACCCTTCCCCTGGCCTTGATCCTGACGACCGGGGCGGATCGGGCCGTGTTCGGCGGGAGATCCCGGGCGTTCTGGCTCGGGTTCGCGGCGACGGGTTGGTTGTGCGCGGCCGTGGCCCTGATGAATCTGCATGCGACCCGGAGCTATCTCCTCCGGTACGGGCCGCCGGTGGTCCGGGCCCGTCAGGAGTTCCTTCGGCAGCATGTCGCGGTCCGAAGGGCGGAGGCCGCCGGCCTCGTTTTGCCGCCTCCGGTGCCCGTGTCGGAGTGGATTCTGCTCGCGTCGGCGCTCACCGAAGTGGGGCTCGGGTTGGGCCTCGGACTCCTCGCCGCCTCGGCGGGCGGTCTGGTCGTGGCCTCCCCGGCGTGGATCGCCCGGGCGAGGGGCCGGGGAGAGTCGTTCGTCCGCCGGGCCGGGGGCCCCGACTGACCTCGCGAGGGAGCGGGCCCGGCCCACGAGGCCGCCGACCATCCGTCGGCTCGTCGTCGATGCCTGGCGTCCGCCGCGACGCCGATACGAAGAAGACGGTTTCGCCGGGAGGGTCCCGGGAACGGTCGGTCGGGGCGTCTCCCCGGGACGGCTCGCGGCTCCGGCGCTCCGTTTCTCCCGGGTTTGGGTGAGGCGGGAAAAGGCGCGAGGAAATGCAGGCAGGCGCCAGTAAAGTGAAAGGGGTCGTTCTACAGAGCAACGGGCTCCCCGTTTCGCGGGCCGATCCACTTCGGAGCGGGGATAATCGATGGGCGAGGAGGCGAAGAAGAGGGGACGGCTGGCGATCGGCCTGAGGGGGCTGATGGTGCGGATCCTGGCCCTCGGCCTTCTCCTGGGCTGGCAAGCCAGGAAGGCGGATGACCAGCGGAAGGCCGTTCGGGCCCTCAAAGAGGCGAATGGGTCCTACCATTACGACTGGGAGTTCGTCGGCGGGAAGTACGCGAAGGGCCGGAAGCCGCCGGGGCCCGATTGGCTTCGCGGCCTCGTGGGCGACGAATATTTCCAGGAAGTGACCTGGGTCAACCTCTGCGACTCGCGCCCTCCCGGCGAGGAGGTCGAGGCCGGCCGGGCGCTCGACCGCCTGCCCGCGCAGCTCGGTTCGCTGGGCCGACTCCGAGAACTCCACCTCAGCGGGCGCCAGTTGCACGACGACAACATGGCCCGGGTCCGGGGCCTGCCGGCCCTCGAGACGCTCACCGTCGTGGGCGCCGAGAACCTGAGCGACGCCGGGGTCGCCCACCTCCGGAACATCGGCCATCTGACCCGGATCGAGATCAACGACTGCAAGCTCACGGATGAGAGCCTCGACTCCCTGGCCGACGTCCCTTCCCTGGAGGAGCTCGACCTCCGGGGCAATCGAATCACGGACGCCCGGCTGGGCCATCTCTCGCACTCCCTCGCCTGAGACGCCTCCGCCTGGGCCTTGGGCGGAACGAGATCACCGACCGCGGGATGGAATCCCTCCGGGGGATCAAGAGCCTGGAGGTGGTGGACCTAGTGTTCACGAAGGTCGGCGACGCCGGGCTGAGGGAGCTGGAGGGCCTCCCCAATCTCAAGGAGGTCTCGACCGGCGGGAGTCGGGTCACGCCGGAGGGGGTCCGGCGATTCCAGCTCAACAGGCCGGATGTCCAAGTCAGGCCGTGACCCGTCGAGGACCGGGTCCGGCGTCGAGAGGCATGCTTGCGAGGACGTGAGCATGCCTCCCGGCCCGGGGGGAAATCGTGGGCGCGGGCCACTCTTCGGACACTCCGGATGGCCCCTTGCTTTGGACCTCGGGACGGTGCAGACTGACGGCGGCCTGGGTCTTCCCTCGCCCCGTTCGTGCGGATGGCGTCGGCCTCTCCAGAGATCGCCCGGTTCGGACTCGGGGTTGCGGACCCGCGCGCGGACCTCCGGCGGAAAGGATGTGGATCGTGGCGAAACCGCCCTCCCCGGCGGCGTCCGTGCGGCTTTCCCTCGCCTTGGTCGCGGGATGGCTGGGGTCGTGCGCGTCGGCCGAGGAGCCGAAGCACCTCGACCTCTCGCTCCTGATCGCCCCGAATTATCCCAGCGGCTGGCCGACGTGGCCCCGGTTCCAGATGACTCCCGAAGGGCGGATCGGCCCCCTCGGCGCCTTCCATACCGAGGCCCTGGTCATCGACGGCAACACCGGGACGCAGCTGGATGTGCCGACCCATTCCGTCACGCCCCCCGATTCCGGGCTGCCCAACGCCGGGCCCGCCGGCCTGATCTCGACCGAGAAAGTCCCCGCCTGGCAGTTCGGCGGCGAAGCCTGCGTGATCGACTGCACCGACCTCCTCGACGCCGCCCCCCCGGGCCGGAGTCCCCTGGTCAAGAAAGAGCGAATCCTCGCCTGGGAGAAGGCCCATCGCCCGCTCGGGCCGGGAGACGTGGTCCTGTTCCGCAGCGGGTTCAGCGACAAGTATTATCGCCCCTTGCCCGAAGGCCGTCGCTTCGCCGCCGACCCGGTCGAGGGCAAGGCCCCCGCCTGGCCCGACCCCGATCCCGACTGCATGGAGTACCTCGCCTCTCGCGGGGTGATGACGCTCGGGACCGACAGCACGAGCATGGGCCCCCTGCCCGACCTCGCCGAGCCGACCCACTTCGCCGGGCTGAAGCACGGGATGATCTGGACCGAGAGCCTGACCGGCCTGGCCCCCCTGCCCGCCACCGGCGCCTTCTACGCGATGCTCGCGCCGAAGCACCTCGGCGGCGCCTTCAGCGAAGGGCGGGCCATCGCCATCGTCGGCGACCCCCTGGCGTCTCGCCTGATCGAATCGGCCCGCAAGAAGCGAGCGGCCGACCTCTCGGTCACCCTGTCCGACATCCTGCCCGTCACCTCGCCCGGCCGAGGGGTCGGCGATCATCGCCAGCCTTATATTCGCATTCGGTTCGGCGACAATCCGAACACGAAGACCACGTATGATACCCACTGGATGGACAGCCATTGCGGGACGCACCTCGTCCCGCCGTCGTTCGCCCTGCCGCCCCCGGGGTTCGACGTCTCGACCTATCCGGAGGAGGTCCGGGCGTGGCTCGGCGAGTTCTCGAAGCGGTTCGGCCCTCCCGGGACGAGCGACGTGACGACCGAAAAGGTGCCGATCTCGCAGACATGCGGCGAGGCGAGGGTGATCGACGTCTCCGGCCTGCTCGGGGCCACCGATCGCCGCGCATGGCCGGCGTCTCCCGAGGTCACCGAGTCGCAAATCCGGGCGTTCGAGGCCAAGGACGGCGAATTGAAGCCGGGGGACGTCGTCCTCTTCCGCTCGGGCTGGAACGACCGCCATTGCCGCCCCGGTCCCGAGGGCAAGGCCTGTTTGGATGACCCCCTGAACGGCAAGGCCGAGGGCTGGCCGGCGCCCGGCCCCGAGGCGATCGCCTACCTCGCGAAGAAGGGCGTGAAGTGCGTCGGCACCGACGCGCCGGACCTCGGCGGGGTCGGGCCGAAGCGGGCGTTGATGACCTACTGGATGCTCGGTGCCCGGGGGATGGTCGGGGTCGAGTCGCTGACGAACCTCCAGGCGATGCCCGACCATGCCTATTTCCTGTTCGCGGCGGTGAAGATCGCCGGATGCCACGGCGGCCCGGGTCGTGCGATCGCCCTTTGGTGATCGCCCCGGGCCCGGCCCTACCGACCGAGAGAGGACGGACGATGTCCCACCCCTATGCGCCTCCCGGGGCCGGGCCCGAGGTCTCTCCCGAGCGCATCCGGCGGAAGGTCGCGCGGCGCATCCTGCCGTTGATCTTCGTCCTCTACATCGTCTCGTATCTGGATCGGGTGAACGTCGGGTTCGCCAAGGAGAAGATGCAGGCGTCGCTCGGCTACTCGGAGAAGGACTTCGGCTGGGCCGCCGGGATCTTCTTCGCCGGCTATCTCCTTTTGGAAATCCCCGGGGCGTTGCTGGTCGAGCGGTGGAGCGCCCGGAAGTGGTTCACGCGGATCCTGGTGACGTGGGGCGCGTGCTCGATGGGCGTGGCGTTCGTGGGGAACAAATGGCAGTTCTCGGCGATGAGGTTCCTCCTGGGCCTGGCCGAGTCGGGGTTCTTCCCGGGGGTGATCGTCTATTTGACCCACTGGTTCCCCCGGGCCGAGCGCGGCAAGGCGATGGCCGGGCTGGTCCTGGCGGTGCCGGTCAGCCTGGCGCTGGGGGCGCGGGTCTCGGGCTGGTTGTTGCACCAGCACTGGCTCGGGCTGGAGGGCTGGCAGTGGGTCTTCCTCGGCGAGGGGCTGCCGGCGGTGGCCCTGGGCGTGGCCCTCCCCTGGCTGATGACCGACCGCCCCTCGGACGCCCGGTTCCTCGACCCGGCCGAGCGCGAGTGGCTCGAAGCGAAGCTGGAGGCCGAGCGCCGGGAGGTCGCGGCGAAGGGGGTCGGCCTGGCGCAGGCCCTGCGGAGCCCGGCGGTCTGGATCCTCGCCCTGGCGATCTTCGCGACGAACATCGGCGGGTACGCCGCCGCCTTCTGGCTCCCGAACGTGGTGAAGGGGCTCCTGGTCTCGACCCACGGCTCGGCCGACCCCGACGCCGTTTTCAACTGGCTGTGCGTGGCCTACCTGTTCGGCCTGGCCGGGGTCTGGGCCTCGGGCCGGATCTCGGACTGGACGGGCGAGCGCAAGTGGGTGTGCATCGCGGCGCAGGTCCTGGCCGGGGCCTGCCTGATGGGCAGCGTGTACCCCGGTCAGTCGTGGAACGCGACCTTCGCCTGGCTCTGCGCCTTCGAGGTCTTCGCCTTCGCCTGGCCCCCGCCGTTCTGGGTCCTGCCCACGCTCACCCTGTCGGCCTCGGCGGCGGCGGTGGCGATCGGTTTCGTGAACATCTGCGCGAACGTGGCCGGGATGGTCGGCTCGCCGATCGTGGGCGAGATGAAGGACGCCCGGTTCGGCGACCGGGCCTGCATGCTCTTCCTGGCCGGCTGCTACATCGCCGGGGGCGTCATCCTCGCGGCCCTGCGGGTGCCGAAGAGGGAGGACAAGGCCGCCCCGGCGATCGACGAGACCTGAGCCGGAAGCGGCCCGGCCGATCGTCGGCGGGTCGTCCCTTGCTTCGGCCCGGGGTCGGCGTATACTGGCCCTCCTCGCGTCTCGGCCCGGGTGTTCCGCGGGGGGCAGGGGCGATGCCTAGAGTGCTCGTGACCGATTCCACGTTCGAGAAACTCGACGTCGAGGAGCCGATCCTCTCGGCCGTCGGCGGCTCGATCGACGCTCGCCAGTGCCGGACCGAGGCCGAGCTCGTGGAGGCCGTCCCCGGGGCCGAGTACATCCTCACGCAATTCGCCCCGATCAACGCGCGGGTGATCGCCGCGATGGACCGGGCCCGGAGGATCGTCCGCTACGGGATCGGCGTGGACAACGTGGACCTGGACGCCGCCCGGGAGCGCGGCATCCCCGTGTGCAACGTCCCGGCCTACTGCGTCGACGAGGTCGCCGACCACGCGATGGCCCTCCTCCTCGATGCCACCCGGCGGATCTGCGCCAATGCCCGGCTCGTCCGCGAGGGGAAGTGGGGCCTGGCCCGCCCCCTGGGCCAGATGAAGGCCCTGCGCGACCTGACCGTCGGGATCGTCGGCTTCGGGAGGATCGGCCGGGAAGTCGCCGCGAGGCTCAGGCCGTTCAAGGGCCGGATCCTGGCCCACGACCCGAACGTCCTCGGCGGCGAATTCCGCCAGCTCGGGGCCGAGCCGGTGGGGCTCGATGTCCTGCTCGCCGAGAGCGACGCCGTGACCCTCCACTGCCCCTCCACGCCCCAGACCCGCCGCCTGATCGACCGCGCCGCGATCGGCCGGATGAAGCCGGGGGCCATCCTGATCAACGTGGCCCGGGGCGACGTCGTCGAGACCGCCGCGCTGATCGAGGCGATCCGGAGCGGCCGGATCTCGGCCGCCGGGCTCGACGTGACCGACCCCGAACCCCCTCCGGCCGACCACCCCTTGCGGGCTCTGGAGGACGTGGTCATCACGTCTCATGTGGCCTCGACCAGCGAGAAGGCCGTCCGCGCCCTCCGCGAGACGGCCGCCGAGCTGATCGCCGGGGCGATCCGGGGCGAGCCGCCGAGGAACGTCGTCAACGGCGTGACCGCCTGAAGCCCGAGGAGCCGCGATGGCCGCCGCCCGAGTCGCCGTCGAGGAACTGACCGCCTTCTGTCACGAGGCCCTCGCCCGCGCCGGGGCCGATCCGACCACGCCGCGATCGCCGCCGAGGCCCTGGCGACGACCGACAGCCTGGGCGTCTTCACCCACGGCTCCAAGCTCCTTCCCGGATACGTCCGCCGCCTCCGAGCGGGCGGGATTCGCGGCGACGTCGATCCGAGGATCGTCGCCGAAGGGCCGTCCTGGGCGATCCTCGACGGCGGCTCCGCGCTCGGCCAGGTCATCGGCGTCAAGGCGATGGAAGACGCCATCGCCCGGGCCCGCCGGACCGGCGTGGCCTACGTCGGCGTCCGCAACAGCAACCATTTCGGCGCGGCCGGCTATTACGCGACGATGGCCGCGCGAGCCGGCTTCTTCGGCCTGGCGATGGCCAACGACGCCCCGAGCGTGGCCGCGCCCGGCTCTCGCGGGCCGGTCACCGGCACGAACCCCCTGGCCTATGCGATCCCGGCCGGGGACCGGGACCCGATCGTCCTGGACATCGCCATGAGCACCGTCGCGGGCGGCAAGGTCTATGCCGCCAAACAGCTCGGCAAGCCGATCCCGGCCGACTGGATCGTCGATCGCCGGGGGAGGCCGACCACTGAGGCCGCCCTCTATCCGCACGAAGCGGCTCTCGCGCCCATGAGCGGCCACAAGGGCTATGGCCTCGCCCTGATGATCGAGGCCCTTTCGGCGCTGGCCACCGGGGCCGCCGTGACGGCCGGCGTGGGCGGCTGGATGTTCGGCGACCCGTCCGCCCCCACGAACCACGGGGCGGCCTTCCTCGCGATGGACGTCTCGGCGATGATCGGGGCCGACGCCTTCGCCGCCCGCGTCGGGGCCCTGATCGACGAGATCCATGCCGCCCCCACGGCCGAGGGGACCGATCGCCTCCTCGTCCCCGGCGAGCGCGAATGGGCGACCCGGCGGATCGCCCTGGCCGAGGGGATCGCCCTGCCGCCCGATGTCCTCGCCGCCCTGGCCCCCCTGGCCGCCGAACTTGGGTTGTCGCCCGCCTGGCTCACGAGGTCTTCATGAAAATCATCCGATATCAGGACGCAAGCGGTCGGATCGCGCTTGGATGCCTCCATCCCGACGGCTCGACCACCCGGCTCGACGGCGACCTCCTCGGCGACTTCCGAGACACCGGCGAGCCGGCCGACGTGGCGAAGCTCCTGGCGCCGATCGTCCCGGTGGACATCCTCTGCATCGGCCTGAACTACCGCCGCCACGCCGAGGAAGGCAAGCAAGCGATCCCCGAATGGCCGGTCCTGTTCATGAAAAACATCGGCGCACTCCAGAATCCCGGCGATCCGATCGTCCTGCCCAGGCAACTCCGCAGCGATGCGGTCGATTACGAGTGCGAGCTCGCCGTGGTGATCGGCAAGGCGTGCCGGAACGTGAAAAAATCGGAGGCGCTCGCTCACGTCCTCGGCTACACCTGCGCCAACGACGTGAGCGCCCGGGACTGGCAGATGCAGAAGGGCGGCACGCAGTGGTGCCGGGGCAAGACGTTCGCCACCTTCGCCCCGCTCGGGCCCTGCCTCGTCACGAAGGACGAGATCCCCGATCCGAACACGCTCCAGGTCCGCACGATCTTGAATGATCAGGTGATGCAGGACTGGAACACCGACGACATGATTTTTGATGTGCCGACTTTGATCGAATTCCTCAGCGGGAGCACCCTCCTCTTGCCGGGGACGGTGATCCTGACCGGGACGCCTCACGGGATCGGCGGGGCGAGGAAGCCGCCCGTCTTCCTCAAGGACGGCGACACGGTGACGATCGAGATCCAGGGCATCGGCAGCCTGACCAACCCGGTCGTGGCCGAGGCGGAGTGACCCGATGGCGACCGTCACCAGAACGTCGGGCCGGACCGCCGCCGAGGTCGCGGGCCTGTACCGGACCATGCAGACGATCCGCCGGTGCGAGGAGGCGTTGGCCAAGGCCCATCAGCGAGGGCTGATCCACGGCGCCTGCCATACCTACGTCGGCCAGGAGGCGATCGCCTCGGGCGTGTGTGCCCACCTGAGGGCCGACGACACGGTCTTCAGCACCCATCGCGGCCACGGCCACGCCCTGGCCAAGGGCGTCGATCCCCGAGAGCTGGCCGCCGAGCTGTTCGGTCGCTCGACGGGCTGCTCGCGGGGCCGAGGCGGCAGCATGCACCTCTTCGCCCCCGAGGTCGGCCTGATGGGCACGACCGGGATCGTCGGCCCCTGCATCCTCCAGGCCGCCGGCGCCGGCTACAGCGCGAAACTGCTCGGCGACGACCGCGTGGCCGTGGCGTTCTTCGGCGACGGCGCCGTGAACAACGGCGCGTTCCACGAGGGGCTGAACCTCGCGAGCATCTGGAAGCTTCCCGTCCTGTTCGTCTGCGAGAATAACGGGTTCGCCACCGAGGTCCCCTTCGATTACTCCAGCGGGAACCCGGGAGTCGCAGGCCGGGCCGCGAGCTACGGGTTGCCCGGGGTCGAGGTCGATGGCAACGACGTGTTCGCCGTCTCCGACGCGGCCCTCGAAGCGATCGAGAGGGCGCGGAGCGGCGGAGGCGCGACCCTGATCGAGTGCAAGACGTATCGGACCCGCCCCCACGCCGAGGGGATGGGCGATTACACGTATCGGACCCGCGAGGACGTCGAACTCTGGAAGCTCCGATGCCCGATCCAGCGATTGCGGGGGCTCGCCATCGAGGAATCGCTCCTCGACGCCGCCGATCTCGACGCGATCGACGCCGAGATCGAGGCCCGGATCGCCGAGGCCCTCCGGTTCGCCGAGGACAGCCCATATCCCGAGCCCGGATCGGCGACCGATCACATCTACGCCCCCCCGGCCCCGCCGCCCGTCGAGCCTCCGGAGGCGAGAAGTCGCGAACTCACGTTCATGAAAGCGACCCTCGAAGCCCTGACCTCGGCGATGGAGGCGGACCCGACGATTTTCGTGCTCGGCGAAGGGATCGGCAAGCGAGGCGGCAACTTCGCCACGACCCTCGGGCTCTACGACCGCTTCGGCCCGGTCCGCCTGTGCGACACGCCCATCAGCGAGCGAGGGTTCGTCGGCCTGGCCTGCGGGGCGGCGATGACCGGCACCCGGCCCGTGGTCGATTTCATGTTCGCCGACTTCGTCCTGGACGGCGTGGGCGAGATCCTCAACCAGATCGCCAAGATGCAATACATGAGCAGCGGCCGGCTCAAGATGCCCGTCCTGCTCCGCGGCTGCATCGGGATCGGCCACTCGGCGGCGACCCATCATTCGGGCAATTATTACGCGATGTACGCCCAGTTCCCCGGCCTCCGCGTGGTCGTCCCCTCCTCGGCGGCCGACGCCAAGGGCTTGCTCGCCCGGGCCCTGCGATCGGACGACCCGGTCCTCTTCCTCGAACATCGCGAGGCCCTGGCGATCAGGGGGCCGGTGCCCGAGGGGGATTACGAGATCGAGTTCGGCCGCGCGGCCGTCGTCCGCGAGGGGACGGATGTAACCGTGGTTGCGCTCGCATTCATGGTGTATCAATCGCTGAAAGCGTGCGCGATTTTGGAACGTGAGGGGATCTCGGTCGAGCTGATCGACCCCCGGACCGTCGCCCCGCTCGATTCGGGGACGATCCTGGGGTCGGTCCGCAAGACCGGCCGCCTCCTGATCGTGGACGAGGCGTTCTCGCCGTTCGGCCTGGGCGCCGAGATCGCCGCGAGGGTCGCCGACGCCGGGTTCGATGACCTGGACGCGCCGATCCGCCGCCTCAATGGCGTCCATACTCCCACGCCGTACAGCCCCCCTCTGGAAGCCGCCGTCGTGCCCTCGGTCGAGGCGATCGTCGGAGCGATCCGCGACCTCGTGGCCGAGTGACCCGGAGTTCCGCCCCGATGGCCGTCGAGATCCGCATCCCCCGCCTCGGCTGGAACATGGAAGAGGGCGTGTTCGTCGGCTGGCTGAAGGCCGACGGCGACCCGATTCGCGAGGGCGATCCGCTGTTCACCCTCGAAGGCGAGAAGTCCGCCCAGGAGGTCGAGGCGACCGAGTCCGGCGTGCTCCACGTCCCGGAGACGGCCCCTCGGGCGGGCCAGACGGTGCCGGTCGGGGCGCTGGTCGGCTTCGTCCTCGCTCCGGGCGAGTCGCCGCCGTCGGCGGTCGCGGTTCGGGCTCCGACGGCGACCGTCGCCGAGGTCGCCGAGGCGGCTGAGAAGCCTCCCCGACCGGCCCGCAACGGCGTGAAAGCCTCGCCGCTGGCCCGGCGGATCGCCCGCGAATTGAACATCGACTGGACCACCCTTCGAGGGAGCGGCTCGTCGGGCCGGGTCCGCAAGGCGGACGTCCTCGCCGCGTCTCGTCGCGATCCGGCGGCCGTCGCGGATCGCCCCTCGCCCGCGTCGCGATCGGTCCCGCTGACCCCGACCCGCCGGACGATCGCCGCGAGGATGGTCGAGAGCCGATCGACGACGGCCGCCGTGACCCTCACCACGACCGTCGACGCGACGAACCTGGTGAACCTCCGCGAGCAGTTCCGCGCCTCGAAGCCCGACGAGGTCCCGGGCTTCACGGATTTCCTCGTGAAGCTGTCGGCCCTCGTCCTGAAAGACCATGCCGTGATGAATTCGCGATGGCTCGGCGATCGGATCGAGCTGCTCGACGAGGTGAACGTCGGGATCGCCGTGGATGCCGAGGCGGGGCTGCTCGTGCCGGTGATCCGAGGGGCCGACGCGCTCGGGCTCCGCGAGATCGTCCGGAGGTCTCGCGACCTGATCGGCCGGGCCCGCGGGGGCTCGCTCCGGGCCGAGGAGATGCAGGGCGGGACGTTCACGATCACGAATCTTGGCGCCTTTGGGATCGAAACGTTCACGCCCATTGTGAATTCGCCCGAGTGCGCGATCCTCGGCGTGGGGAGGATCGCCAGGCAGCCGGTGATGGTCGGCGAGTCCGCGGTCGGCCGCGACCGGATGCCGTTGAGCCTCACGTTCGACCACCGGATCGTCGATGGCGGGCCGGCCGCGAGGTTCCTCCGGGCGGTGGGCCGGGCGATCGAGAACCCCGGACCGTGGCTCATGTCCTGAGAATCGAGGAACGCTCATGCGATGCGACCTGGAGGGCAGAGTCGCCCTGGTGACCGGCGCGGCCCGGGGGATCGGCCGGGCGATCGCCGACCGCTTCGCCGCGAACGGCGCGAACGTCGTCTATTCCGACATCGACGAAGCCGGCGCCCGCGAGGCGGCCTCCTCCGTGGCCGGCGCCTCGTGGCGAAGGCTGGACGTGACGAGCGGCGAGGACGCCGACTCCGCCATCGGGGCGATCGTCGCCGAGCATGGACGGATCGACATCGTCGTGAATAATGCGGGCATCAATACGATGGCCCATCGCGTGACGATCGACGAGTTCCCCCGGTCCGAGTGGGACCGCATCCTCGCCGTCGACCTGACCGGCCTGTACGAGGTCAGCCGCGCCTCGGCCCGCGCGATGAAGGCGCGGAAATCGGGCCGGATCATCAACGTGGCGTCGATCGCCGGGCTCGTGCCGCTCCGCCTGCAATGTGCGTTCGTGGCGGCGAAGGCGGGCGTGGTGAACCTGACCAAGGCCATGGCGCTGGAGCTCGGGGCCGACGGCATCCTCGTCAACGGGATCGCGCCGGATCGACCCTGACCGACGGGACGCGGCAGCTCTTCTACGGCGAGGGCGGCCTGTTCCGCGATTCGGTCAAGGCCATGCTGGCGCACGTCCCGCTCGGGAGGCCGGCGGAGGTCGAGGAGATCGCCGTGGCGGCCCTGTTCCTCGCCGATCCCGAGAATAGTTACATGAATGGACACATTTTGACCGTGGACGGCGGCTGGACCGCCGGATATGCTCGCGAGTTCTGAGCCGGCCGGTCGCGGTCACTCGCGGAGGAGGTCATCCGTGAACGCCCGGCTGGCCTGGAGGCCGAGGCGGATCGTGCCGAGGTCGCTGCCGACTTCCAGCATCCGGCAGCCCCGGCGGATCAGCGCGCGGGTCCGTTCCAGGCCGATGGGGACGGTCCCCCAGGCGATCCCGGCCGCGTCGCAGACGTCGGCGACGTGGTCCATCGCCGAGAGCAGCTTCGGGTTGTCGAACTGGCCGGCGATCCCGAGCGATGCGCTCAGGTCGGCCGGGCCGATGAACAGGAGATCGACGTCGGGCACCCGGGCGATCGCCTCGACGTGCTCCAGGCCGTCGAGGTTCTCGATCTGGATGGCCACGAACGTGTCGCGGTTGCATTTGTCGATGTATTCGGCGAACGGGATCGCGCCGTAATCGCCGTCGCGGTTGCTGCCGTTGAGCCCTCGCCGGCCCCTGGGCGGGAACTTGACCCAGCTCACCACGCGCTCGGCCTCCTCGGCGGAGCGGACGTGGGCGGCCATGATCCCTCCGGCGCCGACCTCGAGGAACCGCATCACGGAGGCATAGTCCGTCGCGGCCATCCGGACGAAGCTGTCGAGGCCGGAGGCGCGGATGGCCATCGCGGCGCCCTGGACGGTCTCCAGGGTCACTCCGCCGTGCTCGTGGTCGAGCCAGAAGGCGTCGAAATGGCCGCGGAGGGCCACGATCTCCGCGAGCTTGGGGCTGAGCAATTGCCCGGTCGAGAAGACCCGGACGAGCTTCCCCTCGGCCAGAAGCCGCTTGATCCCTGAAGGCATCATCCCCTCCGAAGCGGACGGACCCCTCTCGATCGGCCCTTGCCCGGGGCGAGGGCGTCGCCACGATAATCGAACCCCCGGCGCGAGTCCATTCGGTTACAATCGCGGCCTCTCCGTCGACCGGCCCGGCCCGAGGGAATCGTCATGACGAGGAAGAAGGTCTTTTCGATCGCGATCGTGGTCCTCGTCTCCGCCGGGGCCGCCGGGCTGGCCCGTCGGGCGGTGCTGCGGATGGGCAAGCAGCCCGATGGCTCGTTCCTGGTGTCGTCGGGGCAGAGGGTTGAGGGCGGCTCGCTCGCCTTCGACGGCCGCCCGATCGACCTGGCGTTGTATCCCTCGGGCGAGTTCTTCGCCGTGTTGAACAAGAGCCGGGCGTTCCTGGCCGATGCCTCGGGCGTGCGGCCCGGGAGCGTGGCGACCCTGGGCGGCGACGCGGGTTTTCGCGGCCTGGTCTGGTCGCCCGACGGCCTCCGCCTCTTCGCCAGCACGGCCGCCGGTCATGTCCAGGTCTTCCGGCTCGATGGCAAGCGGCTGAAGGTCGAGACGCGGATCCGGATCGCGCCGACGGCCGACGACCCCAACCCCGTCCCCGGGGGGATGGCGATCACCCGCGACGGCTCCCGGCTGTTCGTCGCGGCGGCCAACCGCAACGCCGTGGTCGAGGTCGATCTCGCGAAGAACGAGAGGGTCCGCGAATTCGCCGTCGAAAACCTCCCGTTCGAGCCGAGGCTGACCGACGATGAATCGACGCTGATCGTGAGCAACTGGGGAGGAAGGCTCGCGAGGCCCGGGGAAAAGACGGCCAAGAGCCAGAATCTCGATATCCTGGTGGACGACCGGGGCGCGCCGGCGTCGGGATCGGTATCCTTGATCGATCGGAAGGCCGGCACGTCTCGGCGTGTGGAAGTCGGCATCCATCCGACGGCCGTGGTCGTCTCCGGGCGGAGGGCCTACGTCGCCAACGCGATGAGCGACTCGGTCTCGGAGATCGACCTGGATTCGGCGACGGTCTCCCGGACGATCGAGCTGCGTTGGGGATCGCTCCGCGTCCTCGGCGGGATGCCCAACGCGCTGGCGATCCGGGGGCGGACGCTGTTCGTGGCCGACGGCGGCGATAACGCATTGGCGGAAGTCGACCTGGAGGCCGGTCGAGTGCTCGGATATCGCCCCGCCGGCTATTTCCCGGTGGCCGTGGCGCTCGCTCCCGACGGGAAAACGGCCTACGTGCTGAACACGAAGGGGAACGGGTCGGTCAGCAAGACGACCCTCGGCCGCCCCGGCAATGCCCACGATTTCCAGGGGACCGTGACCGTGGTGGACCTGGCCCGGGACCTCGGCGAGGCCACGGCGCTCGTGGCCCGCAACAACCGATGGGAGAGCCGACCGGGACGCCCGCCGGGAAGAGTCTATAACGGCGCGATCAAGCACGTGATCTACATCATCAAGGAAAATCGCACGTATGACGAGGTCTTCGGCGACCTGCCCCAGGGCGAGGGCGACCCGAAGCTGTGCTCCCTGGGCGAGGCGGTCATGCCGAACCATCGCAAGATCGCTCGCGAGTTCACCCTGTTCGACAATGGATATGTGAGCGGGACGAACAGCGCCGACGGCCACGCCTGGTCCACTCAGTGCCTGGCGAACGATTATCTGGAACACTTCTACGTGGGCTATTCGCGGACCTACCCCGACGACGGCGACGACGCGATGGCGATCTCCTCCGGGGGCGCCCTGTGGGACGCGGCGGCCCGCAAGGGGAAGTCGATCCGCGTCTACGGCGAGTTCTGCGACGAGGCCCTGGCGAGGGTCGAGCCCGAGCCGAACGACTGGTTCGAGGTCTGGGAGGACCGCAAGGCGGGGACCCACAAGTTCAAGTTCTCGGCCGACACCCGGCTGGCGAACCTCCGGCCCTTCATCAACCGCGAGGTGCATTACTGGCCCCTCCTGATGAGCGATCAACATCGCGCGGATGTTTTCATCCGGGAGTATGAGCGGTTTTGCAAGGATGGCCGCGTCCCCGACCTCACGATCCTGAGCCTGCCGTGCGACCACGGCGAGGGGGTGAACCCCAAGTACCCCACGCCCCGGGCGATGATGGCCGACAATGACCTGGCGCTGGGGCGGATCGTCGAGGCGGTCTCGAAGGGCCCCGAGTGGGATCGGACGTGCATCTTCGTGGTCGAGGACGACGCCCAGTCCGGCCCCGACCACATCGACGGCCACCGGACCGTCTTCCTCGCGATCAGCCCGTTCAGCCGGCGGAAGGCCGTCGATTCGACGTTCTACACCCAGGCGAACATGATCCGGTCGATCGAGATGATCCTGGGCCTCGATCCGATGAATCGGTTCGACTCCGTGGCCGAGCCGATGGTCTCCTGCTTCACCGACGAGCCCGACCCGACCCCGTACCGGGCGGTGCCGAACAACGTCCCCCTGGACGAGAGGAACCCCTCGGGGCCGAAGATCTCGGCGGCCGATCGGTACTGGATGGAGAAGACGCTGTCGCTGGACTGGAGCCACCTGGACGCGCCGGACCCGTTCTGGCTGAACCGGATCAACTGGTACAGCCTCTTCAAAGGTGAGCGGCCCTACCCCGATCGGCCCGGGGAGCGTCCCGGTCGGGAGGATGCCGACGACTGAGGGCCTATCGGGGGTCCGGGATCGCCCGTGCCGCGTCGCGGAGCGAGAGGATCTCGCGATTCCGGGCGGCGGCCGAGAAGCTCGGGTCGATGCGAAGGGCCCGCGAGTAGGCGAGGCGGGCCTGGTCGAACTTGCCGAGCCCTTCGAGGGCCAGGGCGTGGTTGAAGGCGCACTCCGGGCTCGTCGGCGAGAGCGCCTCGCAGACGCGGAAGGCGGCGGCGGCCTCCTGGAAGCGTCCCAGGCGGTAGGCGCAGAGGCCCAGGTGGAAGTTCGGCCAGAAGTCCTGGGGGCGTTCCTCAAGGGCCCGCTCGAACTGAGCAAGGGCCTCCACGAGCCGGCCGGATCTCAGTTCGAAGCGGCCGAGGTCGTCGTGTTCCCGGGCGTTCCGCGGAGGGCCGACGTCCTCGGCGGCGACCCCTCCGAGCTCGGCGGCCAGCGCGCGGGCCAGGCGGCTCAACGAGGGGCTGGGGCCGCAGGTCTTGCGGGCTTCCTCGACCGTGGTCAGGGCCTCTTTCAGGGCGAGCGGCCGGTCGTCGGCCGTCGTCCGGCGGGCCTGGGCGTCGATCCCGACGAGGGCGAGCTCCCGCAAGTCGTCGCGGACCCGATCGGCCAGGCCCGGGACGGCCCGGCCTCTCGCCCAGTCCATCAGCGGCTGGCGATCGTCCCAGATCGCCGAGAAATGCTCGTCGAGGGCCCGGGCGGCCTCCTCGTCGGGGGCCTCGGCGCCGAACCGGAACCGGATGAGGTCGGCGAGGCGGTGGAGTTCGTCGGCCTTCTGGCCGATCCGGGCGGTTCGGAGTTCCTCGCGGACTTCCGCCTCGGCCCTCCCCTGCCCGACCAGCCCTCGGACCCGCTTCAGACCACGATCGAGGATCGCGACGGCCTCGCCGTGCCGACCCTCGGCGATCCGGGCCCGGCCGGAGGCGAGCGCCTCGTCCTTGTCGCGGACCCTCTGGCGATACTCGGCCGAGGCGAGGGTCAGCGCGACCAGGAGGCCGCCGAAACCGCCCGCGAGCGTCAGGCCCCGGGCGAACGACGACGGGCTCCGCCTCCGCCACTTCCGCCATCGCTCGCGGAGGCTCCGGTTCGGCACGCCCCGCAAGGGCAAATCGCCGAGGTGCCGGCGGAGGTCGTCGGCCACGGCGGAGGCGTCGGGGTAGCGGTCGGCCGGATCGTCGGCCAGGCAGCGGCCGATCAGGTCGCCGAGGCCGACCGACCCGCCCGGCCCGGGCCTCGTCGCGATCGGCGAACCTCGGCCGACCCGCCCCGGGCCGTCCAGGGACTCGACCAGGAGGAGGCCCAGGGCGTGGAGGTCGGCCCGATGGTCGATCGCCCGCTCGGTCGGGTCGCCGAGGGTCGCGGCGCGGAAGGCGGCTTCCTGCTCCGGGGCCATCCAGCCGGGGGTCCCTCCGAGCCTCCCTCGGACGATCGCCCTGGCCGCGACGGGGTGGCGGGCCAGGTGGAAATCCAGGAGCAGGGGCAGGCCGTCGGCGGCGATCAGGACGTTCGACGGCTTCAGGTCCATGTGGACCAGCCCTCGCGAGTGGGCCGAGTGCAGGGCGTCGGCCATGCACGCGGCGATCCAGCAAACGGCCTGCTCCCAGGTCGCCTCGCGGAGGTAGCGGCGGCACGGGCCGTCGGTCACGGGCGGCTCGGCGGATCGGGGTTGGGAGCGGTCGAGAGCGCTGAGCAGGTCCGCCCCTCGTCGTCGAGCCGGCGGGATCGTCGCGACCTCGGCGAGGAGGCGGTCGAGGCTCGCGCCGCCGAGATACGGCATGCAAAGCCCCCGGAGCCGCCTCTCGGGGAAGGTTTGCTCGGAGAACAACGGGAGGATGTGGGTGTTCTGGAGCCGGGCCAGGGCGAGGTGCTCGTCCTGGTCGGCCGGCTGGAACTTGACGACCACGAGGCGATCGGCCAGGGCGGGCTCGCGGGCCAGGTACGTCCGGCCGGAGGCCCCCCGGCCGAGCTCTTCGAGCAGGAGGAACGGGCCGATCTCCTCGCCGACCTCGGGCAGGGTCGCCGAATGGGTCGTGGCTTCGAGGAAGCGGTCGAAGTCCAGGAGGACGGCCAGCTCGGAGCGGAACTTCGGGAATCGGGCGAGGACCTCGCGGGTCTCGGGCGCGTGGCCGGCCTCTCGTCGCGAGAGGACCTCCTCGTAGATCAGGCGGACGAGGGCCTCGGGGTCGCGGTCGGCATTCTCGGCGATCAGGCCCTCCAGGGGGGCGAGGTCCCCGAGGGATCGGCGCCCGGCCAGGTCGTCGAGGCGGTCGCGGACCCAGGTCGAGGCCGAGGACGGCCCTCCCGGGCTCGGGGACTCGGAGAGGAACGGGTCGGACGACATCGAGGGAGCCTCGCGGCGGGTTCAGTTCGCCCGTATCGGGGCCGTTCGCATGCGGCGGGCGAGCTCGTAGAGGATTCGGCGGACGCTGCCCTCGTGGAGGCCGACGGCCGAGGCGATCTCGGCCAGGGAGCGGCCCTCCCTCTTGAGACGGAGAATGGTTTGATGCGTCGGGGGGCAGCGGCGGAGGAGGTCTTCCCAGAGCTCGCCGGCCTGCGCCACCTCGCTCGGCGAGGGGCCTTTCGCGCGGGGGAGGTTGCCCGAGGCAGACGGGTCGAGCGGGCGCTCTTTCTCCAGGGCCCGATGGTGCTTGCGGTGGTGGTCGATCAGGCGATTGCGGGCGACCCGGACGAGGAAGGCCCGGAATTGCGCGGGGTCGCGGAAGCTCGGGTCGTTCGCCTCGACCCCGCAGAGCAGGTCGGCCCAGATCGACTGGACGACGTCCATCGAGTCGAGCTTGGCGCGGAGGGGGCCGCTGAGCCTCCGCCGGACGGCCATCCTCAGGTACGGTTCGTAGCGCTCCAGGGCGGATCGCGCGGCCGAGACGCCGCCTTCGCGAAGGTCCTTGAGCAGCTGGGCGAGGGGGTCGGTCGCGGCGGCATCCGTGCTCATCAGATCACCTCGGCAGCCAGAGTCCCGGGATCAGGGGCGGGGCGAGCGGTCGTCGGGAGCGGTCCTCGCGCCATCGGCGACGGGCCTCGATCGCGCCGAGCGTGGCGACGCAGGCGAGGCCCAGCGCCAGCGATCGCCCGGCGCCCGGGCCTCCGAGGGGGCCGATCGCTCCGAGTTCGCCGACCTCGTCCAGGACGTGATCCCACGCGTCCAGGAGGAATTCGCCGGAGAACGGGCGGGCCTGGTCGATGGGTCCGGCGGCGACGGGCGTGGGGGCGGCCTCTTCGCGGCCATCGGGTCCCGATTCGGCCTGGTCGGCCGGGGGCTCCGCGGCTCGGACCCGGGCGGAGGGGCGGTGAGGAACCCCGGGGACTCGGCCGGGGCGCCGGCCGGGCCGGCGGGCTCGGCGTTGGTCGCCGTGGCCGGGGCGATCCCGGGGGCAAGCGGGCTGAGCATCTGGCCGGGGCGGTGTTCCTGGGCCGGCGGGAGTCCCGACGAGTCGGAGGCGTCGCCCGGAGCGGTCCCGGGATTCGGGGCGGGCGCCAGGCTCGAGGGATCGGCCGGGCCGGTCGGGGACGAGTCCGGCGTGAGATCCCGCTCCGAGGGGAGGGCGTCCTCGTCCTCGTCGTCGGCCCGGGCCTCGGCCACCGGGGCCGTCGCCGACCCCGCCGATCGCGAGTCGATCTCCGAGGCGTCATCGGGATCGTCGGCCGTCGCGGCCCCGACCGAGGCGTGGGCGACGATCGCCGGAGGTGCCGGCGAGATCCAGGACGAGTGCGCGAGCAGTCGGCGACCTTCCAGGAGGTCCACCCGGGGGCCGAACGGGCGGCGGCGAGTCTGGGGGTGCTTCGGCATGGCCACGACGTCCCTGAGTGCCGATCGAAGTCTCCCGATCCCGGGAGCGGCGTTCGAGGCCGAGGCACACCCGTCATACTCGATTTCGGGCCCGCGAACCAGGCCAGTCGAGGCCCGGGGCGGCGGCGGCCCGGCCCCTGGTCTCGCCTCCGAAAAATCGCGCTCGGCCGTCGGGGAGGAATCCGTTTCCCGGGGTGTCGAGCGGCCCGGGGCCTCTCGGATTTCAGGATGTTCGAGATTCGGAGGACATGATGTCAAGAAAGTCTCTGGTCGCCGCGGCCTCGGTCATTCTCGCGATCCACGGCCCGGGCGGGACCAAGGCGGCCCAGGCCCAGGGTGCGGCCCCGGCCTCCTCGCCGACGAAGGCGGGCCGGATGGAGGCGGACCTGGAGGCCAGCCGCGTCTTCATCAAGGTCACCTCGGGCAGCCGCCTGGGCCATGACCACGGCGTGATCGGCCGCTTGGAGTCGGGCTGGATCGCCCCGGGCACCGGCGGGGAGCTGGTCTTCGCGATGAAGACGTTCGTGACCGACACCCCCGAGGCCCGCAAGTTCGTCGGCCTGACCGCACCGATCAAGGCGGCCGATCGCGAGAAGTCCTGCTCCAACATGCTCTCGGCCGACGTCCTGGACGTGGCCCACTATCCCAAAGCCACGTTCAAGATCGACTCCTTCCGCCCGACCGGCAAGCAGGCGGCCGGCGCGCCCGGCGATTATCGCCTGACCGGCAGCTTCACGCTCCACGGCACGACCCGCCCCCTGACCATCGACGCCAAGCTGGAGCCGGGCGGGGCGCCGGGGACGTCTCGGCTCCGAGGGGCGTTCTCGATCCTTCAAACCGAGTTCGGCATCCAGCCCTATTCGGCCCTCGGCGGCCTGGTCAGCATCGAGGACAAGCTGGACATCTGGGGCGAGTTCGTCGTCCGGAACGCCGCGAGCCAGGCGAAGGGGACGGCCCCGAAGGTCGTCCGATGATCGTCCTGGACCGCGTGACGAAGGTCCATCGCGAGGGGGGCCGCCGGGTGGTCTCCCTCCGCGAGGTCAGCCTGAGGATCGAGCCGGGGGAGTACGTCGCGATCATGGGGCCCAGCGGCTCCGGGAAATCGACGCTCCTCCGCCTCCTCGGCGGCCTGGACGCCCCGAGCTCCGGGGCCGTGCGGTTCCTCCGCCGCGACCTGGCCCGGCTGAGCGAGCGGGAGCGCTCGCTCGACCGGCGGCGGCGGATCGGCTTCGTCTTCCAGGAGTTCAACCTCGTCCCCTCGCTCTCGGCGGCCGAGAACGTGGCCCTGCCGATGCTCCTGGACGGCCGTCCTCGCCGAGAGGCGATGGCCCTCGCCCGCCGGTGGCTCGAACGGCTCGGCCTGGACTCCCGGGCCGACGCCCGACCCGAGGCGCTCTCCGGAGGCGAGAGGCAGAGGGTTGCCATCGCCCGGGCCGTGGCCATCGGGCCGTGCCTGGTCCTCTGCGACGAGCCGACCGGGAGCCTGGATTCGGCCTCGGGCCGGGAGGTCCGCACGCTCCTGAGGTCCCTGCCGAGGCCCGGAGAGACGTCGGTGGTGATGGTCACCCACGACCCGGAGGCCGCCGCCGACGCCGATCGGATCGTCCGCATCCGGGATGGGAGGATCGAGGAGGCCCCGGACCCGAAGGAGTCCCATGCTCGCTCTCTTTCGCGTCCTTAGCGTCCGGGAGGCCCTGGACCATCCGGTTCGCTCGGCCCTGGTGGCGGCGAGCCTCGCGCTGGGCGTCGTCGCGTGGACGACCACGTGGCTGCTGAACGAGGCGCTCGACGCCGCCCTCCTCGCCTCGTCCCCCGCGACCGAGGCCGACCTGTACCTCGGCCACGGGGATTCGGGACTTCGTCGCGAGCTGCTCGACCGCGTGGTGAGGGTCCGGGGCGTCCGCTCGGCCCGTCCGGTGGTGATCGAGCGGATCTTGATCCGAGGGAGGTCGGACGTCCCCGCCGTCCTCGTGGGGATCGACGTGGCGATCTCCGACGCCGGCGCGAGGGCCGCCGGGGTCAAGATCAGTCCCGGGGCGTCGGCCGCGTTCCTTCGGGGCCTGGTCCTCCGAAGGCATCCGGTCCTGATCGGCCGGTCCCTCCGCGAGGCCGTGGGCCCGGGCGGCGGGAGGCTGGTCGCGAGGATCGGCGGCGAGCGCCGGGAGCTCGATTGCGTGGGCACGATCGACGGCGACGGCGCCGCCGGTGCCCTGGGAAGCTCGGTCGTCCTGACCGACGCGCGAGTCGCCGCCCAGCTCGCCGGCCACCCGGACCGGGTCACCCGGTTCGACATTGAGGTGGACGACCCGGCCGAGCTGGGCGGCGTCCGCGACCGGCTCCGCGCGGTCGTCGGCGATCTCGGCGAGGTCATCACGCCCGAGGGCCAGGGCCGGCGGACCCGCGAGGCCCTCGGCGCGCTCCGAGTCGGGTTCGGCCTGTGCGGGGCGGGGGCGCTGGGCCTCTCGCTGTTCCTCGTCGCGAACGTCCTCGGCGTGACCGTGGCGGGCCTTCGGAGGACGATCGGCCTCGTCCGCTCGATCGGGGCGACCCCGGGGCAGGTCCGCCTGGGAATCCTCGGTCAAGCCCTGCTCCTGGGCCTGATCGGCTCGGCGGCCGGGGTGCCGATGGGTTGCGGGGTCGCCCGCCTGGCCGTGGGGCCGCTCCTCCGCGCCGTCGGCGACCTGTTCGTGCCCCTGCCGCCCGGTCGCGTGGAGCTCACGGCCGGGGTCGCCCTGGTGGGCGTGGCGGCCGGGCTCGTCACGGCGATCCTCGCGGCGTGGATGCCGGCCTCCCGGGCCGCGTCGGTCTCGCCGAGGGAGGCCCTGAATGCCGTGGGACCGGACGCCGATCGCCCCGGACGGGCCCGCCTGCCGATCGCGATCGCGCTGGGCCTGGCGGCGGCCGTCGCCTTCTTCGCGGGTCGAGGGGCGCCGTCGCCCCTGGCGGCGTACTCGGCGCTGGTGCTCGGAATCGGGGCGACGTTGCTCGTCGTCCCGATCGCGACGACGACCGTCGCCCGGGCCCTCCGCCCGATCGCCGGCCTTCTCGGCGGCATCCCGGGGCGCCTGGCGATCGATGGCCTGATCCGGTCGCCGTCCCGGGCCGGGGCGGCGGTCGCGGGGCTGGCCGGCGGAGTGGCGTTGATGATCCAGACCGGCGGGGTGATCCAGGGGAACGAGGGGGCGGTCCGCCGATGGGTCGATCGCTGCATCACGGGCGACCTGTTCGTCACCTCGGGAGGCCCGATGAGCGCCAGCGGCCGGATGGTCCCGATGGCCGAGTCCCTCGGCCCGCGGATCGAGGCGGCGCTGCCGGGTTCGCGGGCCGTCCCGATGCGGTTCCGCCACCTGGACTGGTCGTGGAAGGGGCGGAAGACCCAGGTCCTCCTGCTCGCGCTGGACGCCCGGTCCTACGTCGCGATGGCCGCCGACCGCCGGCCTCCCTTGCTCGACCTGGACCTCTATCGCCGCCTCGAAGGGCCGGGGACGGCGCTGGTCTCGGAGAACTTCGCCGCGCTGAACGGGATCGCCGTCGGCCAGACGATCGAGCTGCCGGGGGCCTCGGGGCCGGTCGCCTTGAAGGTCGTCGGCACGGTGGTCGATTTCTCGAACAGCCGGGGGACGATCCTGGTGGATCGGTGCCGCTATCGGGACGTTTTCGATGCGTCATCGGTGGACCTGTTCGCGGTCGCCCTGGGCGGCCTCGATCCGGGGACGTCTCAAGAAACCCTGTTGCGGTCGCCGTGGGCGGCGGATGCGGCGATCCAGGCCATGCCGCGCCGGGCGCTCCGCGAGCACATCCTCGGGATGATCCGCCGGCTTCATGGCGTGGCGTATGTCCAGGAAGTCGTGGCGGCGGCGGTGGCGTCGCTGGGGGTGGCGGCCTCGATGCTGATCTGCGTCCTTCAGAGGAGGCGAGAGCTCGGGCTGCTCCGGGCCGTGGGCGCGACGCCCTCGCAGGTCTTCGGGACGGTGATCCTCGAGGCCGGGTTCCTCGCGTTGATCGGCGTCGGCTTTGGTGCGATGATCGGGCTGGGCCTGGAATGGTACGTCTTGCGGGTGCTCTTGCTGACCGAAACCGGCTTCGCCTTCCCGGTGAGCGTGCCGTGGGCCGACGTCGGGCTCGTGGCGATGGGCGCGGGCCTGGGTTCTCTCCTGGCCGGGCTCGGGCCGGCGATCTCGGCCTCCCGGATGCCGCTGAGCCGGGCCCTGGGTCGCGGATGATCGGGGCTTTCCACTCACTCGATGAGGAGCCGGGACATGGATGTCCATCGACGATTCTGGGCGCGTTCGGCGCCCTCAATCAGGCACTTTTCGCGGTCACGGTGGTCCGATTGTTCGTGTTCTTGAAGGGAGGCGAGGGCTTCCATGCCTGGATCGCCCCGGGGCTCCGCTGGGCGTGGTTGGATAGTCTCCTGGCGGTCCAATTCGCCGTGCTCCACAGCGCGATGCTCTGGCCTTCGATCCGATCCCGGTTGAATCAAATGATGCCGACGGCCCTGGGCGGCAGCTTCTTCAGCGCGTTCACGTGCTTGAGCCTTTTCCTGACGATGGAACTCTGGCACGCCAGCCCCTCCGCGCTCTGGCGACTCGATGGCGGAGGGCGTTGGGTCGTCTCGGGCCTGTTCTTCGCGAGCTGGGCGGCGCTGGTCTATAGCCTCTGGCTGACGGGCTTCGGCTACCAGACCGGCTTCACGACGTGGTGGGCCTGGCTCCGCCGCGAGGAGACGCCCCGGAGGGCCTTCGCGCCGAAGGGGGCCTACCGCTTCGTGCGCCATCCCGTCTACCTGAGCTTCCTCGGCCTCGTCTGGTTCAATCCCGAGATGACGACCGATCGCCTGGTGCTCGCGCTCCTCTGGACGGCCCACATCGCCGTGGGCAGCCACCTGAAGGACCGGAGGATGGAGCGGTTCGTCGGCGATCCGTATCGCGAGTACGAGGCCCGAGTCCCCGGCTTCCCGATGATGGTCGGCCCCCTGGGGAAGAAGGTCCGGCGCGACGGTTCGCACGGGGCTTCAACGCCCCCTCTCGTCCGGTCGGAGGCGACGGCCCGGTGATCGGGCTTCCCGAGCCTCCGGGTTGCATGGGCCATCGGGATCGACGATGATCCCCGGACGAGGCCGCTCCGCTTTGAGACCCTCCCCGAGGCCGCCGCCATGAAGATCCTCTCGCTCGTCGCCCTGATCGCGATCGGAGGCGCCCCGTGCCTCGCCGCCGGGCTGCCCCGGAGCAGCCCCGAGGCCCAGGGCGTCTCCTCGTCGGCCCTCCTGGCGTTCGTCGAGGCCGCCGACAAGTCCATCGACTCGATGAACAGCGTGATGATCGTCCGCCACGGCCACGTCGTCGCCGAGGGGTGGTGGGCGCCGTACTCCGCGGAGGCCCCTCACTCGCTCTACTCGCTGAGCAAGAGCTTCACCTCCACGGCCGTGGGGATGGCCATCGCCGAGGGGAAGCTGAGCGTGGATGACGAGGTCCTCAAGTTCTTCCCCGACGACGCCCCGGCCGAGCCGAGCAAGAACCTCAGGTCGATGCGCGTGAGCGACCTCCTGAGGATGTCCACCGGGCAGGTCGAGGAGCCGAAGCGGACCTCGGAGGAGCCCTGGACGAAGACCTTCCTCGCCCAGCCCGTCCCGTTCAAGCCGGGGACGCACTTCCTCTACAACACGTCGGGCACGTACATGCTCTCGGCGATCGTCCAGAAGGCGACCGGCCAGACGGTGCTGGATTACCTGAAGCCCCGCCTCTTCGAGCCTCTCGGGATCGAGAACCCGACGTGGGAGACCAGCCCCCAGGGGATCTCGACCGGCGGCTACGGCCTGAGCGTCCGCACCGAGGACATCGCGAAGTTCGGCCAGCTCTATCTCCAGAAGGGGCGATGGGGCGGCAGGGAGCTCGTCCCGGCGTCGTGGGTCGAGGCCGCCACCGCCCGCCAGACGTCCAACGGCAGCAACCCGAAGAGCGACTGGGACCAGGGCTACGGCTATCAGTTCTGGAGGGCCCGGCACAACGCCTATCGAGGCGACGGGGCGTTCGGCCAGTACTGCGTCGTGATCCCCGATCAGGACGCCGTGATCGCCATCACCAGCGGAGTTCGGGACATGCAGGCCGTCCTGGACCTCGTCTGGGACAAGCTGTTGCCCGCGTTCAAGACGGAGTCGCTCTCGGCCGACGACGCGGCCCGCAAGGCCCTGGAAACGACCCTGGCCGGGCTCTCGCTGAAGCCCCAGGCCGGCTCCGCCGCGCCGGCGAAGGTCTCGGGGAAGAAGTACGTCTTCCCGGCCAATGACCGCAAGCTCGAATCGATCGCCGTGGAGGCCGACGGCGAGGGGAACGCGGCGACCCTGGTCCTCCGCATGAACGGCACGGACCGGAAGATTGCCTGCGGGGCCGGCTCGTGGAAGAAAGGCCGGCTGGCGTTCGGGCCCCTGCCCGAGGGGCCCATGGCGGCCTCGGGCGCGTGGACCGGCGAGGACACGTACAAGGCGAAGCTCGTGTTCACCGAGACCCCGTTCCAGGCGACCTTGACCCTGAAATTCACCGACGGCGAGGTCCGGTTCGATTCCCAGTCGAACGTCGGTTTCGGGGCCACCCGTCAGCCGTCGCTCGTCGGCAAGGCGGAGTGATCTCGCCATGACCCCCGGACGCCGAGACCTTCGCTTCGCCTCGCTCGACGAGGTCATCGCCGACGTCGAGAGGCTCATTCAGGGGCATCAGACGGTCGGGCAATGGTCGCTGGCGACGATCTGCGCGCACCTGGCCGGGTCGATGAGGATGGCGGCGGACCTGCCGGCCTCGACCCGGCCCGACCCGTCGCTCCGCCTCCCCGAGCCGGACGTGGCACGGGTCTTCAAGGACGAGAGGCTGCCCGAGGGCCTGGACCTCCCGGCCGGGGCGACCGTTCCGACGGGCCTCTCGGAGGCCGAGGCCGCCGATCGCCTCCGGGCGGCGATCGCGTACTATGCCGCCTCGCCGGGCCCCCAGGCGGTCCATCGTTATCTCGGCCCCCTGAGCCGGGCGCAGTGGGACCACCTCCAGCGGATCCATTGCGCCCATCATCTGAGCTTCGCGGTCCCCCGCTGAACACGGCGGGTTTCGATCGCCGAAGGGGGGCCCCTCACGGTTTTTCGGGCCCCTGCCCTGGACTTCGGGGCCCGAGAGACCTCCAATGGAGAGAAGAAGGCCGACGTTTCGATCCCGAGGGGCCGTCGGCGAGGACCGAACGCGGCACGCCCGGCCGGCCGGATCGCCGGGCTTCGAGGGGGACGACCGATGGCCAGGATGGAAACGCCCGGCGAGACGCGACTCTCCCGACGGGCCCTGCTCCGAGGCGCGGGCGTGGCGATCGCCTTGCCCCTTCTCGAAGGGATGCTCCCGGCCGCTCGGGCGGGCGGGGCCTCGGCCGACGTCCCCCGGCGGATGGTGGCCATCGAGACGAACATGGGGATTCTCCCCCAGTACTTCTTCCCGGAGAACCCGGGTCGGGGCTATTCGCCGTCGCCGTATCTGGGGCGGCTCCGCGGGCTGGCCGACCAGATGACGGTGTTCTCCGGGGTCAGCCACCCGGGCGTCACCGGGTTCCACGCCGCCGAGAAGTGCTTCCTGACCGGGACGCCCCACCCCGAGCGCGGCGGGTTCCGCAACGGGATCTCGCTCGACCAGTTCGCCGCCGAGAGGATCGGCGACCAGACGCGCTACCCCTCCCTGACCCTGGCGATGAGCAGCGAGGCCCCCACCCTGAGCTTCACCCGGAGCGGGGCGCCGATCCCGGCCCAACGCAGCCCCAACAAGCTCTTCCGCCGCCTGTTCCTCCAGGGCGATCCGGCCGAGGTGAAGGCCAACATCCAGGCCCTCCGCCAGGAGAAGAGCACCCTGGACTTCGTCGCCGCGCAGTCCCGGAGGCTCCAGAAGACGCTCTCCCGGGCCGATCAGCAGAGGCTCGACGAGTATTTCACCTCGGTCCGCGAGCTGGAGCGGCGGCTCGGAAGCGCCGAGGTCTGGGAGACGAAGCCCAAGCCCCGGGTCTCCGCCCCGCCTCCCCAGGACATCGACGACCCCCGCGAGTTCGTCCGCAAGACCCAGCTCATGTTCGACGTCATCAAGCTGGCGATCGAGACCGATTCGTCGCGGGTGATCTCGCTGTTCATCGACACGTCGATCATTCACAACATCACCCACCACGGCAACCGGCCGGACGTCATCGCCGAGCTCAAGGCCAAGGAGGAGGCGCAGTTCGACGTCCTCCAGAAATTCCTCCAATCCCTGGCCTCGACCCGAGAGCAGGGGCAAACCCTCCTGGATCGGACGATGGTGCTGTACGGGACGTGCATGGGCAGCGCCAACTCGCACGCCAACGACAACCTGCCGGTGCTCCTGGCCGGCGGGGGGTTCCGCCACGGCCAGCACCTGGCCTTCGACACCAAGAACAACTACCCGCTGACGAATCTCTTCGTCTCGATGCTCCAGAGGCTGGGGATCGAGGCCGACGAATTCTCGACCGGCCGCGGCACCTTCCGCGGCCTGGAGATGGCCTGAACCCCCCTCCCGGCCCTTCCCCTCCGCCGGTCCTTCCCGATCGATCCTGGCCCACATCCCATGAGCCGACCGATCCTCGCCGCCCTGGCCCTCGCCGCCCTGGCCCCCGCCGGCTCGTCCCGGGCCGCGGAGGCGCCGCCCGCCTTCTTCGCGACCTTCTGCGGCAAGTGCCACGCCCCGCCCGATCCCAAGGGCGGGCTGGACCTGGCGGGCCTCCTGGAGGCGCCTCCGGCCGACCCCGAGGCCCTGGCCCGCTGGGTCAAGGTCCACGACCGGATCGAGTCGGGAGAGATGCCGCCGAAGAAGTCCGCCCGGCCCTCGCCCGCCCAGGCCGCCGAGGCCCGGCGATGGCTCCGGGGCAAGATCGTCGAGGCCGAGCGCGTGAATTCGGCCGGCGAGGGCCGGACCCGCCTCCGCCGGCTGACCCGGGTGGAGTACGAGAACACCGTCCGCGACCTGCTGGACCTCCCCGGCCTGAAGTTCCAGGAACTGCTCCCGGCCGACGGCTCGGCCCACGGCTTCGACACCAACAGCGACGCCCTGGACATCTCGCACGTGAACCTGGCCAGCTACGTCGAGGCCGCCGACCTCGCCCTGGGCGCGGCCATCGTCACCCGGCCCGACGCCCCCCCGGTGACCCGCCAGCGGATCTCCCTGGCCAATCCCCACGGGTTCGTGGCCCTCGTCCTGCTCTACGGCGACGCCGTCATGCTCAAGGACAAGAAGCCCGACCCGGCCTTCCCTCCGGCCGGGGCCCAGCGCCACCTCGACCAGTTCGCCCACGAGTCGCTGGGCATGTTCGATTCCGAGAGCAGCGTCGGCCTGTTCCGGCCCGAGGACGAGTCCTTCCACCCCTCCTTCATCGAATTCTCGGCCATCGATCCGGGCCGGTATCGGCTCCGGACGTCGCTCTGGAGCTTCCAGTGGGACAAGGGCCGGGTCCTGCCGGCCCGGGGCACCGAGGTCGGCCGGCTGTCGATCATCCACCTGACCGGCAACGGCACCGGGGGCGACCACCCGAACACGGTCCTGGGATACTACGACGCCCCGTCGCTGCAGCCGAAGGTCCACGACGTCGTCACCTGGCTGAACCCGAAGGACACGATCGGCTTCAACGCCGCCTCGCTCGCCCCCGGGCGCCCACCCGGGGCAAGGACCGCGCCCTGGGGTTCACCGGGCCCGGGATCGCCTGCGACTATCTCGAGGTCGAAGGCCCTCTCCACGACGTCTGGCCGCCCCGGAGCCATCGCCACCTCTTCGGAGACCTCCGCCCCACCGCGTTCCGGCCCGATCCGCGCTCCCCGACTCGGCCCCCCCACCGCGCCCCGGCTCGTCAGGAGATCTTCGCGGGGAAGAACCGGCCCAGTCCGGTCTCGGGCGTCTGGACGGTCCAGACCGCGAGGCCGCTGGAGGAGGCCGACCGCCTCCTCGGCGCGTTCCTCCGCCGGGCGTTCCGCCGGCCCGTCACGGCCGAGACCCGCCGGCAATACGTCGCACTGGTCCGCGAGCGCCTGAAGGACGGGGACTGTTTCGAGGAGGCCATGAGGCGGGCCTACCAGGCCGCCCTCTGCTCGCCCGATTTCCTCTACCTGATCGAGCCCTCCGGCGGGCTGGACGACCACGCCTTGGCCTGCCGCCTCTCGTACTTCTTCTGGAGGTCGATGCCCGACGCCGCCCTGATGAAGCGGGCCGACTCGGGGACGCTCCACCAGCCCGAGATCCTCCGCGCCGAGGTCGATCGCCTCCTGAACGACCCGAAATCCTCGCGATTCACCGAGGACTTCCTCGGCCAGTGGCTCAGGCTCCGCCAGATCGCCGCGACCGACCCCGACCGCAAGCTCTACCCGGAGTTCAGCCTCTATCTCCAGGATTCGGCCGTGGCCGAGAGCCGTCTCTTCTTCCGTGAGCTGATCGCCAAGGATCTCGGCGTCAAGCACCTCGTCAAGTCCGACTTCGCGATGCTCAATGAGAGGCTGGCGACGCTCTACGGCATCCCGGGCGTCACGGGCTCGGCGTTCCGCCGGGTGCCCCTCCCGGCCGGCTCGCCCCGAGGGGCGTTCTTGACCCAGGCGTCGATCCTGAAGCTCACCGCCAACGGGACCACGACCTCGCCGGTGCCGAGGGGGGCGTTCGTGATGGATCGCCTGCTCGGCCTGCCCCCCGACCCCCCTCCGCCGAACATCCCGGCCATCGAGCCCGACGTCCGGGCGCCCAGACGATCCGGGAGCAGCTGGCCCGGCATCGCTCCGACGCCTCGTGCGCCTCGTGCCACGCGAAGATCGACCCGCCGGGCTTCGCCCTGGAGTCGTTCGATGTGATCGGCGGCCAGAGGGACCGGTATCGGTCGATCGGCCAGGGCGATCCCGCCCCCCGGGCCGGGTTCGAGCCCTGGACCAACCTGATCTTCCGCCTCGGGCCGCCCGTCGATCCCTCGGGCGTCCTGCCCGATGGCCGCCCGTTCCGCAATATCCGGGCCTTTCAGGACCTGGTCGCCGCCGACGAGCGCCTCCTCCTGACCAATCTCGCCCGCCGCCTGACGATCTTCGGCACGGGCCGCGAAATCTCCTTCGCCGACCGCGAGGAGATCGCCGGGATCGTGGACCGGACCCTCCAGGCCAAGGGCGGCGTGCGGACCTTGATCCATGAAGTCGTCCAGGGCCCCCTGTTCCGCGTCCACTGACCTCGACCGACCGCCTCTCCTCGCGTTTCGGAGCCCCCGCGATGAACCGGACATCGGTCCTCCTGGCCGGATGGCTCGCGGCCCTGGCGCTGGGTTCCAGCGGGGCCGCCGATCCTCCGGGGACGTACCGGCACAAGGTCCTCGGCCTGTTCTCGAAGGACCGCGAGCGCGTCTTCCGCGAGGCCCTCCGCAAGATCCCCGAGATCGAGCTGGTGAGCCTCGACTTCGACGACGCCGAGGCCGTCCTCCGCTATTCTCCCGCGAATCTGGCCTCGAAGGGGACGCCCGAGGAGATCGTCCGCGTCCTCAACCAGAAGGTCCAATCGATCACCGTGGCCACCCTGGGCATCGGCGCCGCCCGGACCGGCCCCCCGGCGAAGTTCGCGAGGTTCGAGATCCCCGTGGCCGGGATCGACTGCGAGGCCTGTTGCTTCGGGGCCTACCGGGCGATCGCTCAGGTCGAGGGGGTCGAGGCGGCGACGGTCAGCTTTCACGACGGCCGGGCGATCGTGAGGATGGACCCGGCGAAGGCCGATCGCGCGAAGGTCGAGGCGGCCCTGAAGAAGCTGGGCGTCGAGGTCAAGGCTTCCGATATCGCTTCACCGAGTCCCCCGGCCCGCTGATTCGCCCGTGGCGGCCCGTGCCTCGCCCCTCAGGACGGAGAACTCGGGCCATTCCTCCGGGAACAGGGTCGGTTCGGGGGAGTCGGCCGACCCGGGCGAGGCGAAGCCGGAGGCGAACCCCTCCGCCCGGCCGAGCCAGGCCCGGGCCTCCTCGACCCGGCCGAGCCGGGCATTCGCCAGGGCGAGCAACGGCCAGGAGGCGAAGGCCCGCGACGGGTCCTCCTCGGCGGCCGAACGGGCCCGGGCGATCGCCTCGTCGAACCGTCCGGCCCGGTACGCCGCCAGGCCCCGCGTCCAGTCGATCTGCGCGGCTTGCTTGCCCGACGGCGGGACCGATTCGGCCAGCCGGAGCGCCTCGGCCGGGCCCGCCCCGCCGCCGGCCGCCAGGGCGGCGACCCTCGCGATCGGCCACGTCGTCGGCTGCCGCTTCGGGGGGGAATCCGGGGCCGCCCAGCGGTCGGCCAGGGCCCGAGAGCCGGCCTCGTCCCGGGCCATGAGCAGGGCCCGGGCCCGGGTCAGCCACGCGGGCCCCTCGTCGGTCTCCCCCGAGTCGGCCCATCGCCGCGAGTCCTCGGCCGAGCCCGCCCAGTCGCCGACCCTCAGGCGGAGGGCCGCTCGACGGGCCCTCGAACGGCCGTCCGGCGGTTCCTGGCCTCGGAGGCGGCCGAGGTGGAAGGCCACGGCCCCGGCCTGGCCCGCTTCGAGGGCCGATTCGGCCTCGTCCAGATGATGGACGAACGCCCGGGACCGCGCCTCGCGGCTCCGGGCCGCCGGGCCCGTCGGCGGCGAGCCGTCCCAGACGGCCACGCTCCCATCCCAGTTCGACGAGGCCAGGAGGAGGCCGTCGGGCCTCCAGGCCACCCTCGGGTTGAACCCTCCGTCGCTCGGCCTCCGCCCGTGGACCCGCAGCGCCACGAGCTCCTCGCCCGTGGCCAGGTCCCAGACCATCGTCTTCTCGCGGTCCGCTCCGGCCAGGCGCCGGCCGTCGGGGCTGAAGGCCAGGCGGAAGACCGGGACCTGCTCCTTGGCCCGGAATCGGTGGATCGCCTCGCCCGAGACGGTCGACCACACGGCCACGGCCCCATCCATGTCGGCCGCGGCGATCCGCGAGCCGTCGCCGTTGAAGGCGATGGCGATGATCCGATTCCGGCCGAACGCCAGGCGGAGCCGGTCGGGCCCTCCGGCCGAGGGCCTCACGCAAACGAACCCCCGGCCGGGCGAATCCGGGGGGCTTTTCCCCGTCTTTTCATAGTCGTCGAAGGCGATCTCCGATCCGTCCGGGCCGAAGGCCATCGCCCCCTGGATGTGGATGTCCGGGAATCGCGCGGAGGTCCAGGAGGTGCGCGTCGTCCCCGAATTCACGTCCCAGACGCGGAACGCCCGGCGGTCCGGCTCCTTCTCGAACGAGTCGAGTCCGCTGGCGGCGGCGAACCGGCCGTCGCGGCTCAGGGCGACGAAGACCGCCGGCCACGGCAGGCCCGAGAGCCTCCGATCCCGGCCCGAGTCCAGGTCGCGGACCACGATCGTCGTCCGGTCGTCGGAGATCGTGGCGAGCCTTCGGGCCCCGGCGTCGAAGTCGGCGGGGGTCGCCGGGCTGAGGTAGCGGCCGGTCAGGTCGGCGAACGGCCCGGCTTCGAGCCGGTCGGGCCCCGAATCCCAGGTCAGGACCTGGCCGCTCTTGCGGACGATCCTCAGCCGGCCGTCGTCGCCGAAGGCCATCGCCTGGGCGCGGACGTCGGGCAGGGCGCGGTATTCCGGGTCTCGGGTCAGGTCCCAGAGCTTCACGTCGCCGTCGCGGCGCCCGCCCGAGGCCAGGAGCCGGCCGTCGGGCGAGAAGGCGAGGCAGGCGGCGCGTTCGGCGTGGCCGCGGAGGATGCCACGCGGGGCGCCGGTCCTCACGTCCCACAGGCGGATCGTCGCGTCTCGCCCGGCCGTCGCGGCGAGCCGGCCGTCGGCGCGGAAGGCGACGCCCAGGACCGGCCCGTCATGGCCGATCAGGTCGTGACTCACGCGGCCCGAGGCGAGGTCCCAGATCCTCGGCGGCTCGGTCGCCACGACCAGGAGCCGCTCGTCGGGGCTGAAGGCCAGGTCGGGCCCCTCGCCCCGGAAATAATCGGCCCGATGCCCCGGGGGGCCCGCCGGGCCGTGAGGAAGCTCCGCGAGCCTGGCACCGGTCTCGGCCGAGAGGATCGCCACGGCCGCCGGCCCGCTGACCGCGATCCGCCGCCCGAGAGGCCCGACCGTCGCCCGCCCGCCGTCGGAGGCGAATCGCCGGGCCTCCGCCCGATCCTCGGCCCGAAAGAACACCACCGAATCCTTGCCCCCGGCGACGAGGAAGAGGCCGTCGGGCGAGAACCCGACCGTGCCCCCGGCCTCCCATCGCGCGATCTCCCGCCCTGAAGGGACGGCGACGAGCCTCGCCTGGCCCCCGGCCCCGCTGACGGCCAGGCTCTTGCCGTCGGGCGAGAACGCGACGCGGCAGGCGGCGATCGGTGCCTCGATCCGGGCGCCGCGATGGCCGTCGGCGACGTCGAACAGATCGACCCAGCCGTCCGCGAGCCCGGGATTGCCGATCGGGTTGTTGAAGGGGTTGATCGTCAGGGCGGCGAGCCGGGTGCCGTCGGGGTCGAGGGCGACGCCGGTGGTCTCGGGGAAGACCTCGTCCTTGACGCCGAAGACCTCGGGGTGGTTCAGGTTGCGGAGGTAGCCCCATTCCCATCCCCGGCGGGAGGGCTCGGCGGCTTCCAGGAGGGAATCCACGCGATCGACGGCGGCCCCTCGCCACTCCAGGCGGGCCCGGGCCACCTGGCTCACATACAGGCTATCGCGGGCCCGGTCGTGGGATTGGGCGGCGAGCTTGCGACCGGCCAGGGCGTCGTCGGCCTTCGCCTCGGCCCGCCTCCAGAGCACCGTGGTCGCCGCGAGGCCGGCGACGACGGCCAGGGCCAGCGCCGCGACCAAAGACGCCTTGCCCGGCTCCCTCCGGCACCACTTCGCCGCCTGCCCCGCCGGAGAGACCCGCCGGGCCCGGATCGGGCGGCCGTCCAGGAACCGGCGGAGGTCCTCGGCCAGCGCCCCGGCCGAGCCGTAGCGGGCGCCCGGCGATTTCTCCAGGCATTTCAGGCAGATCGTCTCCAGGTCGCGCGGGGTGTGCCTCTGAAGCTTGCCCGGGGGCAGGGGCTCGTGCCGGGTGACCTGGTCGAGCGTCGAGAGCGGCGTCTCCCCCTGGAACGGCGGCCGTCCGGTCAGGGAGGCATAGAGGATCGCCCCCAGGGCGTAGACGTCGGTGGCCGGGCCGACCTCCGCCGGGGCCCCCGGGCCTGCTCCGGGGCCATGTAGCTGGGAGTCCCCAGGATATCGCCGGTCCGCGTCAGGCCGCCGTCTTCTTCCATGAGCTTCGCCAGGCCGAAGTCGGTGATCTTCGCCGAGCCGTCGGCCGCCAGGACCACGTTCGCCGGCTTCAAATCGCGGTGGACGACCCCCTGACCATGGGCGTACTCGGCCGCCCGGGCGAGCGCCTCGACCAGGCCGGCGGCGCCCCTCGGGTTCATCGGGCCGGAGGCCAGCCGCCGTTGAAGGCTGCCGCCCGGGGCATACTCCAGCGCCAGGAAGCCCTGGCCGTCGTGCTCGCCGACCTGGTGGACCTGGACGATGTTCGGGTGGCCGAACCTCGCGGCGGTCTCGGCCTCGGCGCGGAACCGGGCCGCCACTCCGGGCTCGGCCAGGAGCCACGGGCGGATCACCTTCAGGGCCACGAGCCGGCCGAGCCCTCGCTGGCGGGCCTTGTACACGACCCCCATCCCGCCCCGACCAATCTCCTCCAGGACGTCGTAGCCGGGCAGATCGGGAGGGGCCGAGGCCCGCGACTCCCCGGGATGGCGCTCCGGGTCGGTCGGCTCGTTCGCCCGGAGGGCCCGGTGCAGGTCGAGCTGGCGGAGCAACCGCTCGGAGAATCGGGGGAACCGGCCGATCAACTCGTCCGCCGTCGGCGGCTCGCCCAGCTCCTCGCGGACGAGGAACTCGTTGTAGATCAGCTCGAACTGCGCCTCGTCGTCCCGGCCGAGCTCGGGGTAGAGGCCCAGGTACTCCTCGACCGGGGCGTGCCGTCCGTCCCGCCACCGTTCGAGCTGGTCGGCGCAGAGTCGATCGACGAGAGGGCCGTCCCCGTCCTCGGGGGAATCGAGGCCGTCCGGGGCGAATCGCGTGGTGGGGGCGAACGGTTCGGCGGGATCGTCCATCGGCGGCCTCTCTCTCAATCTCCGGGATCGGGGCCGAGACGGCGCCCCGAGGGCCCATTGCCGCGGAGGGGCCGGGCGGACACCGGCGCCGCTCGCCCGGGCTCAGCCGGCCACCGAATCCAGGCCGAGCTCCTCCTCGACCCGGGCGATCGCCCGCGAGAGCTGCTTCCGCCGGGCCTCGGGCGTGCCGCCCATCGCGGCCGAGACGCTCACCCAGTCCATCCCCTGGGCCCGGAGCTCGGCCATCTCGCGCTCCTCGGCCGAGAGCTTCTGGCGGAAGACCTCCAGGAGCTCCCGCCGGGCGACGATCTGGCTCGGCGTCTCGGCCCGGGCCGGGGCGGCGTCCTGCCCGGGCTCGACCGTCTCGACCCGCCGGACGTCGCGACGGCCCCTCTGATGGAACCGGACCTGCTCGGCCAGCTTGTTCCGGGCCATCCCCACGAGCAACGGCACGAGCTGCCGGGGCTCCTCCAGGTCGAACTCGCCGACGGCCGCCCGGACGAAGAAGCTGGCGAGCACGGCCTGGCAGATGTCCATCGAGTCGAAGACCCGGCGGAGCCGGGGGTTCCTCAGCCGGAGCCAGCCCCGGACCTCCAGGCGGATCTCCGGCTCGTACAGCCGGACGAGCTCCTCGGCCGCCCGGTCGTCCCCGGCCCGGACGCGGCGGATCAGGTCGGAGTAGATTTCGCCGTCGAGCGGTTGGGCCACGGAGGGCGATCCTCGGTCCCGACCGGGCCCGCCCCCGACTGGGGCCGTCGGCCCGATCGTCCCCGATTGTGATCGCCCGGGGCACCGCTGTCTATCCCTTGGAGCAGTGGGCAGTGGGCAGTGGGCAGTGGGCAGTGGACGGAGCAGTGGGGAGTGGGCGGTTCCGTGCTGGTTGCGGCTCAGGGTTCGACTCGCTTCATTTCCCTCTGGCCGTCGCCGACCTGGAAACGGGCCCCGGAGATGGTGCCGTCGCCTTGCTTGTGGAACGTGAAGCGGCCGTCGGTCCAGGGCATGGCGAATTCGGTCTCGGAGACCGGCACGAGCTCCAGGGCGCCGGACGGAACGGGAAGGTGGCGGTCAGGTGGTCCCCTTCCCTCGCGATCTTGACCCTCGCGGCGCCCGGCTTCGAGCCCAGGAGATAGGTCCCGGCGAAGCCGTCGAGCACGGCGCCGGAGAGGGTCACGGCCTTCGGTCTCGCCGTTTGGGCCTCGGTCGGCGCGGCGCGTTCGGGCATCTCGCGGACCCAGATGTTGCGGTACTTGACCGGGTGGTCGTGGTCCTGCAAGGCGATCGGCCCCTTGCCGCCGGTGTCCTCGTACGGCAGCCACTTCAGCCAGGACGTCGGCCCGAAGGGCTCCTCGTTGTCCTGGATCAGCAGGCCGTTGTGGAACACGGTGATCCTCGCCGCCTCCGTCAGCTTGCCCGAGGCGTCGAACCTCGGGCGGCGGAAGGCGATGTCGTAGGCTTGCCACTGGCCGGGCGGTCGCGAGGCGTTGACCAGCGGCGGATACTGGCCGTAGATCGCCCCGGCCTGGCCGTCGGCGTAGGTCTCGGCCCGGTACGAGTCGAGGACCTGGATCTCGAACAGGCCCATCAGGAAGACGCCGCTATTGCCTCGGTCCTGGCTGGTCCCCTTCGGCGGGTCGGGCGCGGCCCATTCGATGTGGAGCTGGACGTCGCCGAACTTCGCCTTGGTCTCGATCGGCCCGGTGCCCGGGGCGGTCTCCATCACGCCTTCGACGACCTTCCACCGCGCGGGCCCGCCGTCGCGGCCCTGCCAGGCGTCGAGGTTCGAGCCGTCGAAGAGGACGACGGCATCCTTCGGCGGCTTCGTCGCGACGGGCGAGTCGGCGGGCTCGACGGCCGGAGGTTTCGGGCGGCGGACGTCGTGTTGACGCCACCGGGCCGGGGCCGGGGTCTCGGGCGCCTCGCCGGCCACGAGCAGGGCGACGGCCCCGGAGGCCGCGATCAGGCAGGCGATTCCGGCGGATCGGGAGAGGGATGGCATGGCGACAGGGCTCCTCCGCGCGAGTGGGGACGTCCGCGACCGCGGACGTCCCCAGGATAGCAAGCGGGCCCGTCGATCCCAACCGACCCGCCTTGGGATTCACGCCGTCTCGGCCGCTCCTCGGCGGCGACGACGGACGATCGCGCCGAAGGCCGTCGCCCCGATCCCCAGCAGGGCCAGCGAGCCCGGCTCCGGCACCGACCTCGTGACCAGCGCCACCGGCGGGGTGTCCAGCACCGAGACGCTCCCCGACCCCGGCGCGATCTCCAGTTGCACCAGCGGATCGACCCCGTTGCCGACCGGCAGGAGCGGGTTGAAGTCCGCGTCCAGGACGCCGAAGAAGAACGTGGTGGCGAACTCGTTCGGGTTGCCGTCGGGCGCGTTGATCGCCGCCCCGCCGAGGGTCACGTCGAACGACAGCCGGCTCCCGGCGCCGAACGTCACGTTCTCCAGCAGGTCATTCGTGATCGTGCCGTTGTCCAGCGAGAGCGTCCCGCCCGGCAGCGGGGCGGTCTGGGAGGCGTCGCCCATCGTCGTCCCGCCGAGGAACGCGATCCCCTGCTCCCGGACGTTCGCGACCGTGGCCGTCGCCTGCTGGTAGAACGCGCCGCCCGGGTTGAACTGGAAATAGATCTCGCCGGACGTCCCCGAGGCCACGGCGGTCGCATCCACGTCCACATGGTATATCAGGTCGGCCCGGGTCGGCGCCGGCAGGATCAGGAAGAGGCCCAGGACCAGGGCGGCGAGGGCCGGGGCGAAGCGGTTTGGCGTGCGGTCGTTCATCGCTCGTCTCCTTGGCATGGTCGCGTGTTGAGTTATGAAAATTCTCGATGTTTCGTCGGCCTTCGAGGCGATCCGAAGAGGGGGGTGGACCGCCGGATGGAGGAGTAGGTCCGACTTCAGTCGGGCCTACCGGGGAAATTCTCAAGGTAGGCCCGACTGAAGTCGGACCTACTCTCCCCCTCCTTCGCCGTGGGAAATCACCCCACCGGCTCGCCTCTCAGGAGATCGAATAGGCCCGGAGGGCGTAGTCGAAGAGGAGGCGGGCCGGGTTGCGGAAGGTCAGCGTGACGACCATCGACTGGCCCGGCGCGATCGGGGCCGGCGGGGCCACGAGGAGATAGGGCAGGCCGGCGCCGGTCGTCCCGGAGGCGTTCGCCACCGAGACCGATCCCGGCAGGCCCGCCACGACCAGCTCGAACGGCTTCGTCAGAGGGGTTGCGGCGTTGTTCGTGATCGTGAGCTGGACGTTGTAGAGGCCGGTCCGGAAGTTGTAGAGCTGGCCTCCCCGGCGGATCGAGAGCGACGAGGAGACGTCCGGCTCGGAGGTCACCGAGGCGTCGGCCGTCGCCGTCCGGCCGGTCGGGACGTGGCTCAGGACGACCGTCGGATGGAACAGGCCGGCGGTCAGGTAGGTGTGCGTCCCGCTCACCGAGATGACTCCCCCGGCGACCTCCACGGTCGCCGCCGCGACGCCCGAGCCGTCTCCCCAGTTGACCGTGGCCGAGTAGTCGGCCGGGGAGAAGGAGGCGCCGTCGGGGTCGGTGAAGGTGGCAAGCGTGACCGGGCCGGTCGAATCCCCCTGGAGGGCCGTGACCGAGGGCGTCGAGACGACCGTGATCGGCCGGGCCGCCGAGGCGGTCAGGGAGAACGTCGCGAGGCCCAGGGCGTCGGAGTTCGTCGTCGCCGAGACCTGGAAGGCTCCCGCGATGGCTCCGGCGGCCAGGATCGGCGCCGAGGCGAGGCCCTGCGAATCGGTGATCGCGGAGGCCGTCGAAAGTCCTCCGAGGAACGTCGCGGTCGCGCCCGACTCCCGGTGATCGCGGAGAACGTAACGCTTGCCCCGGCCACCGCGTTGCCGAACGCGTCGGTCACGCGGACTTCCAGAGGCGTGCCGAACGCCGACGTCACGACGGCCGATTGCGAGTTCCCCGACACGACCGAACCGGCCGCCGCCGCTCCGGCCTGGACGATCACGTTCGCCTGGGTGGCCGAGAGGCCCGCCCCGGAGTCGGTCACGGTCAGCGTCTGCGACCCGGCCGTCTTCAACGTGGCTGAGAACGTGCCGAACCCGAGGTCCAGCGAGCCGGAGGCCGGCAGGATGGCCCTCGCGTCGCCGCTGGCGAAGGTCAGGGCGTCGCGGTCGTCATAGGAGGGCTGGCCGAAGGAATCGACGGCGTTCACGGCGAAGAGCTGCGTCTGGCCGGCCGCGGTGGGTGACGGGAAGAAGACGTTCAGCCGGCTGGCCGTGGCCTGATAGGCGCCGATGTCGATCACGGTGCCGCGGGTCGCACCCCTCTGGTCGGTCCCGGGGTCGGCCGAGCCGGAGCCGCCGTCCAGGGCGAGGCTGCCGGGCCGGGGGGCGAAGGTGGGTGTCGGCCCGCCGTTGTCCTGCAACGGGCCGAGGAGCGGGTCGAGCGGGCGGTCCGGGGCCCCGAAGAAGACGGCGTCCTGGCCGTTGGTCACCCCGGTCACGCCCGAGGCCACGCCGAGCAGGTCGTTGGTGCTTCCCGGGGCGAACGTGGCGGCGGCGTCCGGGCCGTTCGAGGCGGTGTTGCCGGCGAGGATGCTGTCCCGGACCAGCGCCGGCGCGCCGAGTCCGTGTACAGCCCGCCGCCCGAGTTGGCCGAATTGCCCACGAGCGTCGATCTCAGGAGTGTCACGGAGCTGATGGCGTTGGAGTCCGGGCCGAGCGCCCGGCCGGAGATCGCCCCGCCGAGGGAGGTTCCGGCATTGTCCACGAACGTCGAGTCGCTGATCGTCGCCGACGAGCCGCCCAGCGCGGCGATCGCCCCGCCCACGATGTTCGCGAAATCGTTGTTGAAATAGCTCCGGGTCACCGTCAGGACGCCGCCGATGCCCGCCGCCGACGCCCCGCTGTCGATCGCCCCTCCATAGTTGAAGGACGTATCGCCCACGAACGTCGATTCATCGACCGAGAGCGTCCCCCCCAGGCTCGTCACGGCCGAGCCGAACAGGTCGTTGAAGGTCGATCGCTCGATCGCGACCGACGTGCCCCCGGCCGTCGCCACGATCCCCCCGGTATACGGCTGGTTGGTCGCTGGCAGGGAGCCGTGGAGGACCGCGATCGAATCGACCGCCAGGGCCGCGCCGGCATCGACGGCGATGCCCGTCGATCCCGGGGTGAAGTCGGTGTCGAGCGTCACGGCGTTGACGGTCACGTCGGCGTCGAGGCCCGCGTGGATCACGCCGTCGGGGGTCGTCGGGTTGCCCAGGATGGTGAGCTGCGAGGCCCCCGGGCCCTGGATCGTGATTTGGCCCTGGAGCGCCGGCAGGGGCGAATTCAGGGCGATCTGGCCGGTCACGGCGAACTCGATCACGAGGTCATAGAGGGCGCCGGCCTGGACCTGCCCGGCCGGCAGGGAGGACAGCGGGATCGTGCCGTCGGCCGCCTCGATCGCCTGGCGGAGCGTCAAGGAGCCGGCCGGGGGGTTGGCGTCGGCCGTCGAGTTGACGGTCAGGACGGTGGGCCGGAACGGCCCCTGGGCCTCGACGGCGCCGAGGTCGCGGCCGTCGCCGCCGGCGGCGTTCAGGCGGTCGGGGATGTCGCTGATCCGGGGGAATCCTCGCTGATCGTTCGGGTTCGCGGTGTCGGTCGAGGGGCTGGGCCCGCCCCGGTCGATGGCCGGGCTGGCGGGGGTCGGGGCCATCGTCAGCGTCGGCCCGCCGTTGTTTTGCAACGGGCCGAGGAGCGGGTCGAGCGGCGAGGCGTCGGTGCCGATCAGGTTGTTGTTGCCGAAGGCGACCAGCCCGGCCTGCCCGGTCCCGTCGCCGATCAGGTTGAAGGCGCTGGACGTACTGAAGGTGGCGGAGGCGTCGTCGGGCGAGCCGGTGGCCGAGTCCCTCGTGTTCTTCGCGACGATCGAGTCGATCAGGGTGATCGGTTGGCCGGCGTCGCCGTAGATCCCTCCCCCGAGGGGCGAGCCGGAGTTGATGCCCGCGAGGTTGCCCACGACGGTCGAATCGGCCAGGGTCAGCGCGATCGAGCCGGCCGGGGAGCCGATGGCCCGGGCGGCGATCGCCCCGCCGAGGAGGTTGGCCTGGTTCTGCGTGAAGGTCGAATCGGTGATCGACCCGCGGGCCCCGGCGTCGAGATAGACTGCGCCCCGGAGTAGTTGGCAAAGTCGTTCACGAACAGGCTGTCGGTCACGGAGAAGCCGCCGCCCTGGCCGTGGCTGTCGGCCCCGATCAGCAGGGCCCCGCCGTTGCCGCTGCTGGAGTTGTTCGAGAAGGTCGATCGCGCCACGGTCAGCGACGCCGCCCCCTGGTCGACGACCGCCGGCGCGAAGTTGCCGTCGAACGTCGAGTCCTCGACGTCCACCGTCGCTCCCTCCTGGTTTGCCAGGATCACGGCGCCGATCTGGGCGTCGCCGCCGCCCAGGCCGATCCGCGAGAAGGTGTCGTTCCGGGCGGTCAGGGAGGCATTGGCCCCCACGACGATGGCATTGGCCCCGCCGCCGCCCAGGCTCAGGCCGGAGACCTGCGTCGAGGCGCCGTCGCCGACGGTGAAGATCGTGGCCACCGTGAGGAGGTTCGGGTCGATCTTGACGTTCAGGCCGGATGCCCCGGGCCCCGTGATCGCCAGGGAGCCGGTGATCGTCGGCAGGGGCGTCTCCAGGGTGATCGCCCCGGAGACGGCGAACTGGATCACGTCGGGATGGGCCGGGTCGGTGTTGCCGTCCGCATCGGCGGCGAGCAGGGCCTGGCGGAGGGTCGTGACGTTCGCCGGGGGATTGGCGTCGGCCAGCGAGGTGACGGTGAAGGTCGTCGAGAGGACCTGGCGGACCTCCAGGGCCTCCAAGGCGGGCCGGCGCCGCGAGCGATCCTTGCGGGGCCGACCGGTTCGGTTCTCATGGCGTCTCAAGGTCATGGATGCGGCTCCTCCGAGGGAGACTCGGCGCGGACCCGGGGCGCCACCGCCCTGGGAGGGCGGCGCGTCGGATCGTCGGGGCCGGGCTCGCCGGCCGCTGGATGGCCTGGGGGACCGATCGCCGGGGAGGTTCCGATGCCTCCTCACTCGGCCGATCCCGGGTCCGCGGCCCGTCTCCTCGGAGGGAACATGGTCAGGAGCGGCCGGGGCCGGACAGAACTTTCCGGGAGACTCCCCGGGCCCGCCCCTCGCGAGGCCGTCTCACCTCATCGAGGGGCCGCTCCGCCCCACGCCTTCTTCGCGGACTCCTGGAGGGGATGCGAGCCGTCGGGCAGGCGGTCGCCGGCCACCTGCCAGAAGAAGACCCCGCGGAACCCGTTTTCCCTCGCCCATCGCGCCTTGATCGCCACCGACTCCTCGTCGTCGTAGCCGATCACCTTCGAATGGTCGGCCGCGATCAGCCACGGGTTCTTCGTCTCGGCGTCCCACTCGCGACGCCAGCCCCCCTCCTTCAACAGCCGGGCGAGGTTCGCGTAATCCCCGCCGGGGAGCCGGCCCTTCGGGGCCCCCTTCGTGGAGGCATACGGCTCGGAGACCGGGAATCCCCGGCCATACAGCGGGATTCCCACGGCCAGGCGGTCGGCCGGGATCTTCCTCTCCTCGACGAGGAACCTCATGGTCGCCTCGGTCGATCGCGCCGGCCCCTTTGGCGCCTTCGACGAGGCGAACAACGGGGAGTGGTGGCCCGCGAAGTCGGTCCAGCCGCCGGTGAAGTCGTAAGTCATGACGTTCACCCAGTCCATCGTCTCCAGGAGGAACGCCCGGTCGAGCCAGCGGAGCGTCCCGGGGTTGGCCGAGGCGGCCATCGTCAAGACCATCTTGCGATTCTTCTTCAGGCCGAGGGCGTCGAGCTCCTTGCGGAACCGCCGGCAGAGCCTCTCGAAGCCGGCGACCTCCTCGCGGGTGTCGGGATACTCCCAGTCGAAGTCGATCCCGTCGTAATCGGCCTGATCGACGAGGGCCAGCACGTCCCGGGCGAAGCGGTCCTCGGCCTCGGGCTTCGCGACGATCGCGGCGAACTGCTCATCCCAGCCCCAGCCGCCGAGCGAGATCAGGACCTTCACGCCTTTTTCATGGGCCCGGGCCGTGAGCTCCCGGCTCGGGACGCTCGCCGTCGTCTTGATCCGCCCCTCGCCGTCGGCCACGAGGAAGGCGTGGCAGAGGTGCGTATAAAGCCGGTAGTCGATCCCGCCGGTCCGGCCGAAGACGTAGCCCACGAACACCGGGTCGGCGGCCTTCGGCTCGTCCGCGAGCGACGCCGACGGCAGGACCAGGACCGAAGCGGCCATCGCGAGGACGGCCCGGCGATTTGGGGAGAGGCGCATCGTTCGAACCCTTGCCGAGAGCGGGAGGGAGAGGTCTCGGGCCTCACCATAACGTCGGGCCGGCCCGGCGGCCATGCCAGGCCCTATCCCTTCGATCGGGCGATCGCCGCGACCTGGGCCCCGACGGCCCGGATGTAATCCTCCGGGGCGATCAGGATTTGCAGGCCCCGGGTCCCGGCGGAGACCGAGATCACCTCGAAGAGCGTGGCCGTCTCGTCGAGGTAGACCGGATACGCCTTCTTGCCGGCCAGCGCGGTCACGCCTCCCCGGATGTAGCCGGTCAGAGGCTCGACCTCCTTCAGGGGGACCGTGTCGGCCTTCTTGTCGCCAGTGGCCCGAGCGAGCGCCTTGGGGTCGAGCTCGCAATCGCCCGGGACGACCGCGAGGCAGACGCCCCCCTTGTCGCCCCGGGCCACCAGCGTCTTGAAGACCTGCTCCGGCGGGAGCCCGATCTTCTTCGCGACCCCCTCGGCGGCGAGGTCGTCGGGATCGACCTCGTACTCCCGGAGCTCGAACGAGACGCCCAGGCGCTCCAGGAGCCTCACGGCGTTGGTCTTCGCGGTCGCCACGATCGGGCCCTCGCTCGCCCCGGAAAGGGCCCGATCCTAGCAGACCGCCGGCTACTTTCGGAGGAGGAGCCGGTACGCCAGGGTCTCGGCGTTGGCCACCTTCGCGGCCTCCAGGATCGCCGCGTCGCCGTCCTTGCAGTAGGAGAACGGCTTGCCGGTCATCGGGTCGTCGGGGACCGGGACGATCGTCACCGCGTCGAGCCGCTCGGGCAGCTTGCCGCCGTCGGCCTGGGCCTGCATCCGGATCGCCTCGATCGCGCGGAGGGCGGCCACCCGGCGATCCAGCCTCGTCGGCGCGACCTGGATCTGCACGAGGGCCGGGAAGAGCTGGCCGAAGACGTTGATGGGGCGGCCCTTCAGGGCGTTCAGCCTCTCGGTGATCCCCGGGGCCATCGCCTGGGCCTGTGGGAAGGACAGGTAGCTCATCTTGAACACGTCGTCGCGGACCTCCCGGTATCGGTCGGCCAGGAACCGGATGATCACTTCGGCGTCGGACATCCCGGCGATCGAACCTCGCTTCGCCGTCTCATACTCCCGGGCCTCGGGCAGCACGAGGACGGCGAAGCTCGCGGGGTTCGTGCCGGCGATCCCGGAGGGGCTGTCGGCGTTGGCGACCTCCTTGTTCAGGCGGATGAGACGGGCGTGGAGCCGGGGTAGCAGGGCCTCCCATTCCCCCTCGGTCCTCGGCCGGTCGAGGTCGGTGATCTCGGGGACGAGCCATTCGCCCAGCTTCTGCTCGTTCTCCAGGGCCCCGCGGAGGTCGATCAGGGGGCGAGGCAGGGCGGTCAGGGCCCAGTAGAGGTTCGGGGCGTCGGGACGGGAGATCAGGTCCTCCACCCGGTCGAGCATCTGCATTTCCATGGCGATCCCCACGAGGCCGTTGATCACGAACGGCCCGTCGCCGACGTGACGGCCGAACGCCAGGCCGGTCTCGATCGTGCGGACGGCCCGGTCCTGCCACTGCGAGGCGGTCGAGGGCTGGCCCGCCATCGCGGCCTTGATCCGCTCCAGGCCGGTGCGGGGGGCCGCCGCCTCGGCGATCTCCAGGCGGGCCGCGACGCAGAGCAGGCGCGCCCAGGTCCTCATCTCCTGGGCGTCGGGCAGGAGGATCTCGATGGCGTTCTCCTTCTCCTCCGGCAGCGTGTAATTCCAGTCGCACGACTTGCGGCGGGCCCCGAAATCCAGTTGCTGGAGCCGACGCGCCCATTGGTTGACGAGCTTGCGGGCCTCATCCAGGGGCAATTCCTCGATGGGCTTCTCCAGCCAGTCCGTGGCCTTCGTGTTGATGTTGGCCAGGGCGTCGGAGGGGGTCTCGGCGCCCAATCGGTTGTAGATCGGGGCGGCGTCCCCCGGCGTCCTCTCCGAGGAGAGCGGGAACAGGCGATATCGCAGGGCCGGCGACGGCGCGGCCATCGGCGAGAGCGTGAGCTCTCGCGGCTTGGGCGCCGGCGCGGCGGCCCCGGGCTTCAGCATCGATTCCTGGGCCATCACCCCAGCGGGCCAGGCCGTCAGCACGAGGCTGGCGACGACGATTCGGGCGGCATGCATCGGCGAATTCCTCCAAAACGACGGGAAACGGAGTCAGTGGATGGACGATGCCGGGTGGCATGCCCACGAAGCCGTGGGCATGGCTTCGATCGCGGTCCTGGGTCCATCCGAAGACATGCCCACGAAGACGTGGGCATGCCACCCGGCCCCGATCTTTCGAGGTCGGGAGAGGCCCTCGAACGGGTTCAAAGATCGACGAGCCCTCCCGGCCTCCGGGCGCTCAGGGGCGAGAGCGGCGGCTCGGGGTTCGATGGGGTTCGGACGGTCGGGGGCGGGGCGGGTTGGGCGTCGCTGGGGCCCGATCGCCATTGCTGGGTCAGTCTCAGGTAGCTGCTCGGGTCCGGTTCGGCGATCGGAAGAGGCCGGATCGGCTCCGAAGCCGGCTCGGGGGCCTTCGTGACGATCACGTCCCGAACTGCCCCCGGCCTCCCGACGATCCGGACCATCGCCGCGACGTTCGCCGCCACGAGCAGGACGGCCAGGGCCGAGGCGACCCGCCAGCGGACGGCCGATTCGGCCCTGGCTGCCGCTCGGCCCGCCTCGAAGAGCATGCGGTCCCGGTCCAGCCTCGGGGCCGAGGGGGACCAGCCGGCCAGGCGTCGTTCCAGGTCGTTCAGGGGCCCTTCGGGGCCAGGTCCGTGAGGGGACATGGGCGTTCGAGCCTCTCGTGGAGCCGGGCCAGCCCGGCGGAATAGCGGCGGTGGGCGGTGGTCAGGGAACAGCCCTGGAGGCGGGCGATCTCCTCGAAGGTCAGCCCGCCCCAGAGCCTCGCCACGATCGCCTCGCGGCCCTCGGGGTCGAGGCCTTCGAGCATCTCCGAGGCGGTCCGGGCGTCGATCCGGTCGTCGGCCGAAGCGAAGAGGGTCTGGTCCGGGGAGGCCCTCGCCTCGCGCCTCCTCCTCCGCCGGTCCCCCCGGCTCGCGGCGATCGCCCCGTTGCGGACGACCCGGTAGAGCCAGGCGAGCGGACGGTCGGGCGTCGATCGCTGGGCGGCGAGCTTCACGAACGCCTCCTGGACGACGTCCTCCGGCGCGTCGGACCACTGGCGGGCATACAGGGCCAGCCCTCGGGCGTGGTCGTCGAACAGGCTTGCCAGCAGATCCGGCCCGATCCTCGCCATCCCGAGCCCCCCGCGATCCCGGCCCGATCCGCCCCTCTATGCTCAAGGACGCCGCCGTCCGCCCGGTTTTCCGCTCTGGCCGGAAGAATTCCGAATATGAGGCATTCCGGAAGCGATCGCGCCCGGAACGCCATCAGGCGCTTGTTTTTTTCGCCCAACCATCCGATATTGTGAGGCTAACCCATCTTATTGTGGCGTTTCGTGCCAGGGCGCCCGAATCCGTTTGACTTTGCATAAGGGCAGGACTATGAACGAGCCTATGCATAACTCCAACGGAGATCCGGCGGGGGGTCGTCGCCGCCGCCGAGGGGCGGGCCTTCGCCCGGGGGCCGCCGCCCTCGAGCGGCTGGAAGACCGGCGGCTGATGGCCACCCTGTTCGTGAACAACACGGGCGACAGCGGCGCGGGGACCCTCCGCCAGGCGATCCTCGACGCCAACAGCGTGGGCGGGACCTCGACGATCGACTTCACGATCACCGGCTCGCCGGGCGTCCAGGTCATCGCCCTGGCCGGGCCGTTGCCGTCGATCACGGCGACGGTCCTGATCGACGGCTATAGCCAGGCCGGCTCCAGCATGAACTCGCTGGCCGTCGGGGACAACGCCGTCCTCCAGGTCGAGCTGACCGAGGCGTCCAACTCGTCGCCGTTCATCCCCCTGACGCTGGACTCGGGCTCGACGGTCCGGGGGCTGGTCATCGGCGGGTTCCCCGGCCAGGCGGCCATCGACGCGTTCGGCAGCGGCAACCTCATCGTCGGCAACTTCCTCGGCACCGACGCCTCGGGATCGACGTCCCTGGCCAACGGCACGGGCGTCCTGGTCGGCGGGCCGGCCAACACGATCGGAGGGGCCGACCCGTCGCTCCGCAACGTGATCTCGGGCAACTCGGGCATCGGGATCGACCTCCAGGGCAGCATGGCCACGGCCAACGTGGTCCAGGGCAACTACATCGGCACGGACCACACCGGCGCCGCCGCCCTGGCCAACGGCCAGCAGGGCGTGTTCGTCGAGCAATCCGCCTCGTCCAACACGATCGGCGGCTCGGTCTCGGGCGAGGGGAACGTGATCTCGGGCAACGGGTCCCAGGGCGTCTTCCTGTCCGGCCTGGCGGTCAGCGGCAACCTCGTCCAGGGCAATTACATCGGGCTGGACGCCTCGGCCTCGATCGCCGTGCCGAACGTGACCAACGGCGTCGAGAACGGCCTGGCCGACCATACCTCGATCGTCGGCAACATCATCTCGGGCAACTCGATCGGCGGGGTCACCTTCGACGGCCGGGGGACGGACCTGTCCGGGCTGATCCAGGGCAACCTGATCGGCACCAACGGGACCGGGACGGCCGCCGTGCCCAACCGCAACGACGGCGTGGACGTCCTCAGCGGGACCGTCGGCCTGACGATCGGCGGGACCGCCGCCGCCGCCCGCAACGTGATCTCCGGCAACGGCGGATTCGGCGTCTTCGTCACCGGCTCGGCGACCTCGGGCAACCTGATCGTCGGCAACTACATCGGCCTGAACGCTCCCGGCACCGCGGCCCTGGGCAACACGATCTCCGGCGTGGACCTCCAGGGGGGGACGACCGGCATCACGATCGGCGGCACCTCCTCCGCGTCTCGCAACGTGATCTCCGGCAACGGTTCGGACGGCGTCCTGATCGACGGGATCTCCGGCGCCACGGGGTCCAACGTCGTCCTGGGCAATTACCTCGGGACGAACGCCTCGGGCTCGGCCGCCGTGGGCAACGTGGGCAACGGCGTGGAGATCGAGCAGGCGACGTCCAACACGATCGGCGGGATGGCCGTCGGCTCGGGCAACGTGATCTCGGGCAACGGCGTGGGCGTGGCGATCAGCGGGGCGTCCTCCACGGGCAACCTCGTCCTGGGCAACCTGGTCGGCACCGACCCCACGGGCAAGGCGAAGCTCGCGAACACCAACGACGGCATCGACGTCGGCCTGAACGTCGGCTCCCTGACCATCGGCGGGACGGCCGCCTCCGCCCGCAACGTGATCTCCGGCAACGCCCAGAACGGGATCACCCTGAACTCGGGCCCGGGGGTCGCGATCCTCGGCAATTACGTCGGCACCGACATCTCCGGGACGATCGGCCTGGGCAACGCGGCCCACGGCATCCGCGGCGCCTCCGCCACGAACCTGACGATCGGCGGGACGGCCTCCGGCGCCGGCAACGTGATCTCGGGCAACGGCGGCGACGGGATCATGCTGCAGGGCGGGGGGACGAATCTCGTCCAGGGGAACCTGATCGGCCTCGGGTCCGACGGCGCCTCGCGGGTCGGCAACGCCAATGACGGCATCGCGCTGGTCCTGAGCACGACGGCCGGCACCATCGGCGGGACCTCGGCGGCGGCCCGCAACATCATCTCGGCCAATGTTTACGGCGTGTCCGCCCTGGACGTCCAGGGGGCGGCGATCCAGGGCAACTACATCGGCACCGACCGGGCCGGAGCCGCCTTCCTCGGCAACACCTCCGGCGGCCTCCTCTTCACCGACTCGGCGAACAACACCCTCGGCGGGACGGCCTCCGGCGCCGGCAACCTGATCTCGGCGAACCTCGGCCACGGGGCGGACTTCACCGGGACGGGCACGACCGGCAACCTGATCGCCGGCAACCAGATCGGCACCGATGCCAACGGCGGGAGCCTGGGCAACTCGGGCGACGGCATCTTGTTCCAGGCCGGCGCGTCGAGCAACATCGTCGGCGGGACGACCTCGGGCGTCTCGAACGTGATCGCCTTCAACGCCCTCTCCGGCGTGGTCGTCCAGGACAGCAATTCCGTCGGCGACGCGATCCTGTCGAACTCGATCTTCTCCAACGTGTCGCTCGGGATCGACCTCGGCGGCGACGGCCCGACGGCGAACTCCCCGGGCGGGCCCCACGTCGGCCCCAACGACCTCCAGAACTTCCCGCTCGTGAACATCGCGAGCGTGAACCAGACCGGCACGACGATCATCGGGACGCTCGACAGCACGCCCAACACGACGTTCCTGATCCAGTTCTTCTCCGACACCGGCGGCCCGTCGGGCTTCTCCCAGGGGGGCACGTTCTACGGCCAGACGACCGTGACCACCAACCCCTCGGGCCGCGTCACGTTCTCCGCCAGCGTCCCGCCGATCGCCCAGGGGGCGGCGCTGACGGCCACGGCCACGAGCCCGACCGGCGACACCTCCGAGTTCTCCCAGAGCACGGTGGTGGTGAACACGAACAACAGCGGGTTCGGCTCGCTCCGCCAGGCGATCACCGACGCGAACCTCTACCCCGACATCCCTCCGACGATCTCGTTCCAGATCCTCACCCCCGGCGTCCAGACGATCGCCCCGATCACCCCCCTGCCCGCCCTGACCGTCCCCCTCCTGCTCGACGGCTATTCGCAGCCCGGCTCCAGCATGAACTCGCTGGCCGTGGGCGAGAACGCCGCGATCCTGGTCGAGATCTCGGGCCGGTCGATCGCCACGTCCCCCGCATACGGCCTGGACATCGAGGGCCCCGGCGTGTCGATCCGGGGCGTGGCGATCGACGGGTTCAACGGCAGCGGCATCCTCGCGCAGAACGTTGGCGGGTTCCAGGTCTCGGGCAGCTACCTCGGCGTGGGGCCATCGGGGACCGCCTCGGTCCCGGGCAACTCGCTCGACGGGATCACCCTGATCGGCACCAACGGGGGGACCGTCGGCGGACTGACCCCGGCCGACCGCAACGTGATCTCGGGCAACACCCGAGAGGGCGTCCTGGTCCTCAGCGGGCTGTCCCCCGCCACGGGTGCCCTGATCGCTAACAACTACATCGGGACGGACTCCTCGGGCACCGTCCCGGTGGCCAATTCGGCCGGCGGCGTGGCGATCTCGCTCGGCAACGCGATCACGATCGGAGGGGCGACGATCCCGGCCCGCAACGTGATCTCGGGGAACGTCGGGATCGGCCTCCAGGTCGCCGCCGGGAGCGTCGGGACGGTCATCCAGGGGAACTTCATCGGCACGGACGCCTTCGGGTCGGCCGCCGTGGCCAACTCCGTCGGCGCCGAGGTCGACGCCGCCGGGACGACGATCGGCGGGGCCTCCCCCGAGGGCTTCGGCACGTCCCCGGGCAACGTGATCGCCGGCAATTCGTCGCTGGACCTCTCCGTCCCCGGCACCACCGTCTCGGGCCTGGTGATCCAGGGGAACATCTTCTCCGCCGACGTGAGCGGGACGACCGTGCTGTCTCCCGGGACCAACTCCGACAGCGTGTTCCTCGGCAATTCGATCTCGGCGATCACCACGATCGGCGGGACGGCCGCCGGCGCCGGCAACCTGGTCGGCCACGGCCTGACCCTGAACGGCTCCGGCTTCCTCCTCCAGGGCAATTTCATCGGCACCAACGCGGCGGGCACCGGCACGCTCGTCGGCGGCCAGAACGTCCAGGACATCCACGAGCTGGCCACCCACGTGACCATCGGCGGGACCGCCCCAGGCTCCGGCAACCTGATCTCGGGGTCCGCCACGTCCGGCATCTACATCGGCACCGGCGTCGGGAACGGAACGAACTCCGACGTCTTGATCCAGGGAAACAAGATCGGCACCGACGTCTCGGGGACGGCCGCGATCCCCAACTTCGACGGGATCTATGCGCAGACGAACCTCGGCGTGACGATCGGCGGGACCTCGGCCGCGGCGCGGAATATCATCTCGGGGAACGCCGATGGCGGCGTGGCCCTCGGGGACATCGATGACGTCGTCCTGGGCAACTACATCGGCACGGACACGACCGGCTCCACGGCCCTGCCCAACGGGGCGGGCCTGTTCATGTTCGGGTCCGAGAGCGGCCTGATCCTGGGCGGGACGACCGCCGGGGCCGGCAACGTGATCTCGGGCAACTCGTCGTACAACGCCCTTTTGACCCGGGGCGGCAACCTCGTCCAGGGAAACATCTTCGGCCTCGACGCGACCGGGATGAACGTCGTGGCCAACGGCGGCCCCGGCCTCCGCCTCTTCGACTCCGGCGGAGGCCAGCCGGGCGGTGACACCGTCGGCGGGACGACCGCCTCCGCCCGGAACCTCGTCTCCGGCAACACCGGTAGCGGGATCGAGGTCAACGGCTCGAACGCCGTGATCCTCGGCAATTACGTCGGCCTGAACCTCGCCGGGCAGGCGGCCGGGAACACCGGGGCCGGCATCGCGATCCTCGGCGGGACCAGCAACACGATCGGCGGGACCGCCTCGGGCTCCGCCAACGTGATCTCGGCCAACGACGGCGACGGCGTGGCCCTGTCCGCCGCCGCCGACAACAACGTGATCTCCGGCGACCTGATCGGCACCGACCCCTCGGGCACCTCGGCCCTGGGCAACTCGGGATCGGGCGTGACCATCGCCGACTCGTCGTTCAACATCGTCGGCGGTCTGACGGCCGCCGAGCGGAACATCATCTCGGGCAACGGCGACGGCGGCTCGACCCACGGCAATGGCGTCCAGATCACCGGCTCGAACGCCGTGGGCAACGCCGTCCTGGGCGACTACATCGGCACCGACTCGACCGGCGGGGTCGCCCTGGGCAACTCGCTCGCCGGGGTCGTGCTCGCCTCGGGGGCCACGAACTCCACCATCGGCTTCAACGTGATCTCGGGCAACGCCGCCGACGGCGTGGTCGTCCAGGACAGCACGTCCACCACGAACTTCATCCTCGGCAACGAGATCGGCACGAATTCGACCGGGACGGCCTCGCTGGGCAACGGCGGTTCGGGCATCCTCCTGGACGGGGCGGCCCAGGTCACCGTCGGCGGGACCGTCTCCGGCTCCGCCAACGTGATCTCGGGCAACTCCGCCAACGGCATCACCCTGGCGATGGTCAACGCGACGTCGGCCCCCGGCGCGGACCTGATCGCGGGCAACCTCATCGGCACGGACGCCTCCGGGACTCAGCCCCTGGGCAACTTCGGCAACGGCATCCTCCTGGCCGACGGCGCCTTCAACGTGACCATCGGCGGGACCTCGGCCGGGGCCCGCAACATCATCTCGGGCAACCTCACCAACGGCATCGGCCTCCAGGGCGTCGGCACGTCCAATAACCTGATCGTCGGCAACTACGTCGGCACCGACCTGACCGGCTCCTCGGCCCTGGGCAACGGCGATCCCACCAACCAATCCGGCACCGGGATCATCGACGGCGCCGGGCCGGGCAATACGATCGGCGGCACCATCGCCGGCGCCGGCAACGTGATCTCGGGCAACGTCCTGGACGGCATCGACCTCCTCGGCGCCTCGGGCGAGCTGATCGTGGGCAACCGGATCGGGACCGACGCCACCGGGACGTTCGCTTTGAGCACCAGCGGCGCGTCCGGGATCATCCTGACCGACCTCGGCTCGCCCGGCACCGGCTCGAACAACAACACCATCGGCGGCGCCTCGCCCGGCTTCGGCAACCTGATCTCGGGCAACGGGCCGAGCGATTTCGGGATCGACATCGACGGCACCGAATCGACGGGCAACCTGATCCTGGGCAACACGATCGGCGCCAACGCCGCCGTGACCGCCGCCCTGGGCAACGGCAACGGGGTGGGATTGACCAACGGCGCGGCGGGCAACACCGTCGGCGGGACGGCCTCCGGGTCGGCCAACATCCTTTCGGGCAACATCAACTCCAACGTCCTCCTGGATGCCTCCGGGCCGAACCTGGTGGTCGGCAACCTGATCGGCTCGAACGCGACGGGGACCGCGCCCTGGATTCGACCGTCACGACCACCGCCGGCATCTTCCTCGACAATGGCTCGCAGGGCGTGACGATCGGCGGGACCGCCCCCGGCTCGGGCAACCTGATCCTGGGCAACGCCGGCCACGGCATCCTGATCCAGGGCCACAGCTCCGGCAACGGCACGCCGACCAGCGGCATCCTCGTCGAGGGGAACGTGATCGGGTCGAACCAGATCGGCTCGAAGACCCCGGGCGGCTTTTCTGGCAACGGCAACTCGGGCGTGGCGATCGCCGCCGGGGCCTCTAACAACACGATCGGCGGCTCGATCTCGGCGGCGGCCAACACGATCAACGGCAACTCCGCCGACGGCGTGAGCCTCCAGGACCCCGGCACCACGGGCAACCTGATCGCCGGAAACCTGATCGGCGTCGATCGCTCCGGGACGATGGGGATCGGCAACGTCGGCAACGGCGTGAGCGTCTTGAACGGCGCCAGCAACAACACGATCGGCGGCCCCTCGGCCGCGTTCGGCAACACGATCGCCTTCAACTCTCTGGCGGGCGTGGCGGTCACGGGCAGCACCACCACCGGGATCTCGATCCAGTCCAATTCGATCTACTCGAACAATCGGCTGGGGATCGACCTCGGCGGGACGGGCTCGCCGTCGCCGAACCCGTCCAACGGGGCCCCGGGCTTCCCGACGATCTCGGCGGTGGCCACGGTCAGCGGCTCGACCACGATCAGCGGGAGCCTCCGGGGCACGTCGGGCCAGACCTACACCGTCCAGTTCTTCGCGAACAAGGCGGCGGACCCCTCCGGATTCGGCCAGGGGCAGCAATTCCTCGGTCAGGCGTTCGTGACGGTCCCGAGCTCGGGGATCGGGACGTTCGTGGGGGCCCTGAGCACGCCGATGCTCGTCGGCTCGTTCTTCACCGCGACGGCCGACCTCTCCGGGAGCACCTCGGAGTTCGCCGCGGCGGCCTCCCCGCCGATGATCCTCACGCCGTTCATCGTCACCCGGACCGACGACGGCGCGTTCGTCCCCGGCGGCCTCACGCTCCGCCAGGCGATCCAGATGGTCAACGCCAACACCCTGCCCGGGACGCCCACGATCGGCTTCGCCATCGCCGGGGGCAACCAGGTGATCCGGCCCACGTCCCCCCTGCCTGTGATCCTCAACGCCGTGGACATCGACGGGTCCGCGCCCTCGCAGTTCCCCACCCAGACGATCACGCTCGACGGCTCGCAGGACGTCGGCGACAACGGCCTGACGTTCGTCGCCGGCGGCAACACGCTCTCGGGCCTGGCGATCGTGAACTACCATCGCGACCCGACCGTGGCGGCCACCAATAGCGGGGTCGTCCAGGGCGTGGGCGTCTTCTTGCAGGGCGGCAACACCCTGATCCAGGGAGACTACATCGGCACCGACCGGCTCGGCACCTCCAACGAGGGGAACGAGCTGGCGGGCCTCCTCGTGTTCTCGTCGGGGAACACGATCGGAGGGACGACGCGGGCGGCCCATAACGTGATCTCGGGCAACGGCTTCCTCCGCATCCCCAATCCCAGCCTTCCCGGCAGCGGGTTCGGCCTGGACCTCCCCTCCTCGGGCTCGACGAACAATCTCGTCATCGGCAACTTCATCGGGACGACGCCCGACGGCGAGTCCATCCTGACCAACGCGGCCGGCGGCGTGGCCGTGGAGAACGCGACGGGCAACACGATCGGGGCGGCCCTCGGCACCGATGCGCAGGGCTTCTCGCTCGGGGCCAACCTGATCTCCGCCAACGGCGGGCCCGGCATCCTCCTGTCGAATTCCGCCACGCTCGTCCAGGGGAACCTGATCGGCACCGACGCCGCCGGCACCATGCCGCTCGGCAATCAGCTCCAGGGGATCTCGATCGCCCCGGACGACCTCGGATCGACCATCGGAGGGGCCGGCGCCGGCCAGGGGAACCGGATCGCCTTCAACGGCGACGGCGGGACCGTCTCGGGCACCGGCGCCGGGATCGGCGAGTACTTCTCCTCGCCTTCGGGCACGATCTCCTCGGCCGGCGCCTCGGCGATCATCCGGGGCAACCTGATCTACGGCAACGCCAACCTCGGGATCGACCTGGCCAACGTCGGAGTGACCGCCAACCGGCCTCCCACGACGGTCACCGACCCCAACCGCTTCCCGAATTACCCCGTGCTGACCTCCGCCACGGTCTCCGGCGGCAACCTGATCGTCACCGGCACCTTCGACGGCACCGAGAGCACGCCCACCACGCTCGACTTCTTCACCAACGACGCGGCCGACCCCTCCGGCTTCGGCGAGGGGCAGTTCTATCGGGGGTCGATCACCTTCACGACCGACGCGAACGGCCATGCCGCCTTCACCGCGACGCTCTCCGGGACGATCGGCGCGAGCCAGGTCATCACGGCCACGGCGACGAGCTTCGCGACGTCCGAATTCAGCCAGGCGATCCCGCTCTCGACCGTCCCCCCGCCTCCGCCCCCGCCCCCGCCGATGTTCTCGCTCTCGCTGGCCGGCTCGCCCGAGCCGGTCGGGGTGGCCGACCTCGTCACCTACACGCTGACGGTCACCAACGTCGGCGAGGTCGCCGAGGACGTGGTCCTCGAAGAGGCGTTGCCGGTCGGGCTCGACCCGATCTCGCAAAACGGGATCGTCAATCCGCCGCCGGCCGGCTCGTCCGCCTTCTATCAGGTCGATGTCGGCGTGGTCCAGCCCGGCCAGAGCCAGACGCTGGTCGTCCAGGCGAGGCCGACCGTCGCCGGCACCTTGACCGTCTTCGCCGACGCCCGGATCGGCACGACCGGCACGCCCACGATCGTCTCCACGTCGTTCGCGACGCACTCCATCTTCACCTTCAACGTCCTGAACAACAACGACAGCGGCTTCGGATCGCTCCGCCAGGCGATCCTCAACGCGGACGCCTCCGGGACGGCGCAGGCCATCCATTTCCAGCTCCCCTCGAACCAGCTCACCATCCAGCCGGTCACCGCCCTGCCGGAAATCACCGTGCCGATCGTGATCGACGCGACTTCCCAGGCCGGCTTCGCCGGGTCGCCCATCGTCACGCTCGACGGCTCTCAGCACGGCGCCGCCTCCCCGTTCCACGGCCTGGTGATCGACGCCGGCGCCTCGACGATCCGCGGCCTGACCATCGAGAACTTCCCCGACGACGGCATCCTCCTGAAGGGCGCGGGGGATTCCACGATCGTCGGCGACGCGATCCTCTCCAACGGCGACACCGGCGTGTTCCTCCAGGGGTCCGTCGGCAACACGATCGGCGGGACGGCCTCGGCGGATCGCAACGTGATCTCCGGGAACGCGTTCGTGGGGGTTCAGATCTCCTCCGGGTCGTCGTACAACCTGGTCCAGGGGAACTTCATCGGCCTGGATTCGACCGGCATGAAGCCCAAGGGGAACGGGCTGGACGGCGTGCTCATCAGCGCCTCGTCGAACAACACGATCGGCGGGGGGTCCCGGCGCCGGCAACGTGATCTCGGCCAACGGCGAGGTGAACGTCCAGATCTTCCAGGGTTCGGCCTCGGGGAACGTGGTCCAGGGGAACATCATCGGGCTGGACGCGACCGGCGAGGACGGCTTCTTCAGCGTCGCGGCGGCCTCTCGGGGCGAGAGCGACGTGGGCGTGTTCGTCAACGGGGCGCCCGGCAACTTCATCGGCGGCCCCGCGACCGGCCAGGGGAACCTCGTCTCGGGCAACGCGGCCGGGATCGAGATCTACGACTCGGGGGCGACCGGCAACCTCGTCGTCGGCAACCACGTCGGGCTGGACCAGGCCGGGACCAAGGCGATCGCCAACTCGATCGGCGTCCTCCTCTTCGGCGCCCCGGGCAACACGGTCGGCGGGACCGACCCCGGCTCGGCCAACGTGATCTCGGGCAACTCGCAGGTCGGCGTGAGGCTCGACGGCTCCGGCGCGACGAGGAACGTGGTCCTCGGCAACCTGATCGGCCTGGACCCCTCGGGCACGACGGTCGTCCGCAACCTGCTCTCGGGGATCTTCCTCAACGCGGCGCCGGGCAACACGATCGGTCCGGGCAACCGGGTCGTCGGCAGCGGGGTCTCGGGCCTCCAGATCTCGACGCCCGGGTCCTCGGGGAACCTCGTGATCGGCAACGTCCTGGGCGTCACGGCCGACGGGACGACCCGGGGCAACGGGACGGTGGGGATCTTCCTCGACAACGTCCCGGGGACCACGATCGGGGGCCTCGGCGCCGGGCTCGGCAACCTGATCGCCGGGAACGCGGAGGTCGGCATCGAGGTCCTGGGCTCGTCGGCCACGGGCAATCTGCTCCAGGGCAACACGGTCCGGGGCAACGGCGTGGCGGGGATCGCCGTCGATACCTTCGGCGCCAACACGATCCCCCTGACCGGCACCGGGGCGAACCTGGTGACGGGCAGCCCGGAGACGGTCCGCTACGTCCAGCCGGTGGGGCCGCAGGTCTCGGGGATGAGCGTCGGCGGAAGCTCGTCGATCGCGACGCTCTCCCTGACGTTCAACGTACCCATGAACGCCAAGCGCGCCGGCAACCGCCGGGGCTATCGCGTGGACATCCTCAACGCCAAGGGGAAGAAGATCGGGTCGGTGGCGATCGCCTCGGTCTCCTACGACGAGACGACCCGGACCGCGACGATCAGACTGGCGAAGGCGGTCTCGGCCTCCGGCTCGTACCGGATCACCGCGTTCGGCACCGGCCCCCACGCGCTCCTGGACGACTCCGGCCGACGGCTCGACGGCCAGGCCAACGGCAGCTCGGGCAGCGATTACGTCGCCGGATTCGGATCGCCGACGGCCCGCGCCGCGATCGCCCACCGCGCCATCCCCCGGGCCCGCCACTGGGCGAAACGGCTCGCGGTCAAGCGGAGGTGAGGTCGGGGGGCGTCCCTCGCGCCTGCGAGATCCGCGGCGGAAGCCCCCCGTCCGATCGTTTCAATAGGCGTCTCCGCCGACGATCTCCCCCCCGGCGACGGTCCCCAGCGCCCTCCAGACGGTCCCCTGGATCGACGACTTGACGAACCTCACCGAACCGTCTCCGAGGAGGGCGTTGACGCCTCCCGGGTGGTAACTCCGGGCGGTGATCGCGGCGAAGGTGGGGCCGCCGTCCTCCTCGTTCTTGCCGTTGAGGTCCAGGTCCATCCCCTTGTAGGAGGACCGGCCGAGGATCCGCTTGTTCGGCGGCCAGGCCGTGGTGAAGCCGGCGGCGTGGGCGTGGCCGTCGGCCCATTCGGTGTGGAACTCGTGCTGGTTCTGGGTCACGCACGCGCCGTCGTCGTACTCCGGGGCCACGGTGAACGGGTCGGCGTCGGGGTCGGGGATCAGGTTCGGATTGTTCACCGAGGGCAAGGGGGTGTGCCGGCAGTTGGAGGCGGCCTGGTAGGTCGTCACCTCCGCCGCCACGACCGTCTGGCTCAACCCATCGACGAATTCCGAGAGCCTGCGGCTCCGGTTGGGACCGAACGCCTGGCGGTTCTCCGGCCCGTTGAACCCTCCCCAGACGAACCAGTCTCCCTGACAGAAGCCGTAATTGACCACGCCCAACGCGCCATAATCGTGCTGGGAGATCTTCGTGTTCACCTCGCTCGGGCAGAGGAACACGTTGACGTTCAGCGCGATGACCGTGGCGTTCGGCGGGTCTTCCTTGAAGACCTGCAAGTTCGCGGCGTTGAACAGGACGTTGCCCTCGACGAACGGCAGGATGCGGGCCTGGGCGCTCCATCCGGTGTTGAAGACGACCGAATTGCCGGTCCCGGAAAGGGCCATCGCCATCGGCAACGCGCCGGCGACCGCCTCGTAATTGGCCAGCGCCAGGCCGATCTGCTTGAGGTTGTTCGTGCACTGGGCCCGCCGGGCCGCCTCCCTCGCCGCCTGGACGGCCGGCAGGAGCAGCGCCACCAGGACGCCGATGATCGCGATCACGACCAGGAGCTCGATCAGCGTGAAGCCGCGACGGGCCGTCGGGTGGGAGGTCGCCATGAGGAAGGCTCACGCGAGGGGTCGACGGCCGAGGGGACGCCGGGCGGGCCGTCGCTCGGCCCCGAGGGCCCGCCATCTCCGAAAGAATACGAAGACGGCGCGGCGGCGGTCAAGCCGAATTCTTTAGGATTTCCGGCCGCTGGCGTCAGCGCTCGATGCGGATGAGCACCCGTCCGTCGTGGACGGCGATATCGACGTCGCGGAGGCCGTGGGCCGGCAGGGTGACCTCGAAGTAGAGATAATCCTCGTCTTCCCACCGGGCGAGGCGGGAGTCGTCGGGATTGGCCTCGGTGTCTCCCCGGCCGGCGGCATCCAGGGACGAGAGGAGCCGCGCTAGGAGCGATCGCGCCGAGCAGGGACCGTCCTCGAGACCAGCGGGATCGTGGGCAGGTTGCATCGATTTTACCTTCTTCGAGGAGTCACCGGTCGAGGGCGCCGGTCGTCGCCACGTCGCGACGGGGGGCCGGGCGCGGCCGTGATGAGAGGACTGGGAGGCTGGGACGGATCGGCGGACTGCGGCATGTCGGCGCGGGGGACGATGTCCCGGAGGACTTCGATCCAACGATCGCCGAGCTCGGCTTTAGTCACGAAACCCGAAGCCCCCGCGCCGAGGGCGGCGGTCCGGTATTCTTCAGCGTCCTGGATCGAGACGATCACCACAAGGGGAGAGTCGTCCCGGGCGGCGAGGCGGCGGGTGGCCTCCAGGCCCCCCATCTCGGGCATGTGGAGGTCCATCAGGACGAGGTCCGGGCGGAGGGCCTCGACCATCCCCAGGGCCTCCCGCCCCGAGGACGCCGAGCCGACGAATTCCGTCCCGCCCGAGGCCTCCAGGAGCCGCCGGGCCGCGGCGAGGAACGTCGGGCTATCGTCGGCCAGGAGGACCCGGAGCCGGACCGGCGGCCGGGTCGCCAGGGCCGAGAGATCGCCGTCCGATTCGGGGGTGGTCTGGAAGTTCACGGGCGGCGTCCTGCGGCGCGAGTCGGGCGGATGGACCAGTCTCGCCCGCTCCGGCCCGCCATGGTATCGGGAGATCCCCGGGCCCGGACCGGGGCCTTCCCGATCCTCGGCCGGGGCTCAGCCCTCGGGCCGGACCAGGCCGATCCTCACGGCGTAGCGGACCAGCCCGGGGACATCGTGGATGCCCAGGCGATCCATGAGCATCCGTCGGTGGGTCTCGACCGTCTTGGCGCTGACCCCGAGGGACCGGGCGATCGCCTTGGTCGTCTGCCCCTCGGCGATCCCCCGGAGGACGTCGCGCTGTCGGGGCGTGAGCCGGTCCTCGGCCGGCTCGTCCGGGCCGGGGGCGGCGGGCGTCCGGGCCGGGGCCTCGTGGTGGAGATACGTCCCGCCCCGGGCCACCTCGCGGAGGGCCCGGGCCAGGTCCTCGACCTCGGCATCCTTCGGCAGGAAGCCCGCGGCCCCCGCCTTCTCCGCCTCGCGGACGTAGACCTCGTCCCGGTGCATCGACAGGACGATCACCCGGGTCTCCGGGAACTCGGCGGCGACCCGCGCCGCCAGTTCCAGCCCGTTGAGACCGGGCATCGCGATATCGGTCAGGAGCACGTCGGGCCGGAGCTCGGCCACCAGGCGGAGGCCCGTCACGCCGTCGGCCGCCTCGGCGATGACCTCGACGCCCTCCAGCCCCCGGAGCAGGACGCGGAGGGCGGCGCGAAGCAGGGCGTGGTCGTCGGCCACGACCACGCGGGTCGGCGGCCCCGGCCCTCCCCCCGAGGGCCCGTAAGGCTCGCGTGCGGATCGCCCCGAGTCGCGATCGCTCATGGCACCGCCCCCTTCGTCAGGGATGCCGGCCCCATCGCGCCGCTCTCCTGCCCGGCGACGCCTCGGCTCCGGCTATGGAGGCCAGGACGAACGCCCCGGCCTCAAAGGATTTTAACGCGAATGATCCTCCACATGCCCAGAAAAAAGAATTTCACCGATCTCAGAATTCCGGCCCCGCGAGACCGGGCCGCGGGGAGGCCGAGGACCGGCGGTCACTTCCTCGCCTTCGCCCCCGACTCCGCCGCCTTCCCGAACGCGCCCGCGCCGCCCCGCCGTCGCCGGGGAACCCCGCGTGCTGGACCAGCCAGACCAGGATCAGCCCTCGGTCGCGATCGACGTGCATATCCGTCGAATACGCCCCGCCGTGGCCGAACGAATTCCCGCCGACCGACCAGCCCAGCCCGTATCCTTCTTTCACGTCCGGCCTCGTCTGCTTCTTCGTCATCTCCGCGATCGCCTCGGCCGAGACGTACCGCTTGCCGTCGAGCTCCCCGCCGTTGAGGAGCATCCTCAGGAACTTCGCCAGGTCCTCGGCCGTCGAGAACAGCCCTCCGGCCGGCATCGGCTGTCGGGAGCGGTCGTCCAGGGGGTACTTGAGCTGGCCGATGGTCGTCTCCTCCAGCCCGGCCTTCGCCGAGTCCGGCCTGTACGACTTCGCCAACCGGGCGAGCTGGTCCCCGCTCGGCCAGAACGTCGTGTCCTTCATCCCCAGGGGCTTGAACAGGCGATCGTCAAGAAATTGCTCATAGGGCATGCCCGAGACCACCTCGATGATCCGCCCGGCCGTGTTGATGCCCGCGTTCGAGTATTGATATTTCGCCCCGGGCTCGGACTGGAGCGGCGTCATCGCGTAGCTCATCGCCCCTTCGCGGAGCGTGAGGAGGTCCAGGGTGGGCCGCTCCATCGCCGAGGAGAACGGCAGGCCCGAGGTGTGGCTGAGGACCTCGCGGACGGTGATCGGGTGCGACGGCCTCTTCAGGATCACGTAATCCTTGTCGCGAGCGGCCGAGACCCAGAGGTCGCCGAACTCGGGCAGGAATTTCGCCACCGGGTCGTCCAGCTTCACCTTGCCCTCGTCCACCAGCATCATCAAGGCCGTCGCGGTGATCGGCTTGGACTGCGAGGCGATCCAGAACAGGGCGTCCCGGGGCATCGCCTTCTTCGCGGCGACGTCCGACCACCCGACCGCGTCGACGCTCACCACGCCGTCCTTGTCCGCCACGAGGGCGACGGCGCCGGCCAGGACCCCGCGATCGACGTACGGCTTCAAGGCAGACGCGACGGCTTCGGACGATTTCCGCTCCTCCTGGGCGATCGCGGGGGCCGCGACCATCCCGGCGACGAGGCAGGCCAGAAGCGTTCGGGACGAGGGGGACCGGCTCATGGGCGGGACTCTCAGGGTTCCAGGGGTGATCGGCGAGTCTCGCCGAGCATGGCCGCCGGCCGCCGTCGATGCAAGGGACGCGCGGGCGCCGCGACCCCGGTCCGAGGCGGCGGATTGTCCGGCGATCGGCCCCGGTCTATGATCGGGGCGAGGGTCGCGAGGGCGCTCGCGGCCCGATCCGGGTCGGTCGGCCGAACCTCCAGGGGCCTCGCATGGCGTCTGTCCCCAGCCCGCGAAGACGACGGATCGCCCGGGGCGTGCTCGACGGCCTGGCGGCGGTCGCGGCCCTGGCCGCCGTGGGATGTGTCGCGTTCGTCTTCCAGCCCTTCGGCCGACGGACCTGGACGTTCGCCGCGGCCCTGGCGGCGTTCGCCTGGCTGGCCCGGGGGCTCTGCGCCGAGCCCCGGGCCCCTCGCCCGCCCGGGGGATCGGCCGGGCCCCCCGGGCGACCCTCGCGGGGGGGCTGGCCGTCTGGCTCGGCCTGATCGCCTGGGCGGCGGTCAGCCCCGGAGGGCCGATCCCCCCTCCGAAGGCCGACCCGACGGCCCTCCGCATCCTGACCTGGAACATCCTCTTCGGCTCCGACGGCGGCCCGCCCTGGGGCCGCAAGGACTGGGCCGTCCGCAAGCTCGCCCTGCGCGACGCCCTCCGCGCCACGCGGCCGGACCTCCTCTGCGTCCAGGAGGCCCTGGACGGCCAGGTCCGGTTCCTCGAAGCCGAGCTGCCCGGCCACCGCCGCGAGGGGGTCGGCCGCGACGACGGCCGATCGGCGGGCGAGCACTGCGCCATCTTCTTCGACGCCTCCCGGTTCGACCGGCTCGACGGCGGCACGTTCTGGCTGGAGGAGCCCTCCGACCGTCCTCCCGGCGGCCCGAGGCTCGGCCCCAAGAGGATCTGCACCTGGGTCCGACTCCGAGACCGGACGACCGGCCGGGCGCTCCGCCTCTACAACGCCCACCTCTACCTGACCGAGGCGGCGCAGATCCGGGCCGACCGGATCCTCCTGGCGCGGGTCGCCTCGGGAGACCCCGGGGACGACGTGTTCCTCGCCGGGGACTTCAACGCCACGCCCGGCTCGCCGAGTCGGAACCTCCTCTCCGACTCGGGGCTCGTTCCGGCGTCTCGGCCCTCGGCCGAGGCCCCCGACGCGCCGACCTACCAGTTCTACGGCCTCCGCTGGAAGAGCCTCGACGAGATCTACGCGAGCCCGGGCTGGCGCGCCTCGGGGCGGTGGGTCGTGGACGCGAAGCCGGGGAACAGCTTCCCTTCCGACCATTTCGGCGTCCTCGCCGACCTCGTCCCCCGGCGCTGATCGCCGGCGGCCCGACCCTTCGGCACCCCCTCCCGGGCTCGGCAAACTCCCGGCCCGGTTCGGTTCGGCCCGCCTCCCTTTCGACCAGGAGTCCTCCATGAGATTCCGAATCGCCCTCGCGGCCGTCGCCCTCGCGGCCTCTCCGGCCCTCGCCGACGACCCGCCCTCCGACATCCGCGAACTCAAGCTCCGCGACTGGGAGCCGAAGTCGAGGATGGTGACGAAGGCCACCGCCGTCGATCGGCCGAAATTCCCGGTGATCGACGTCCACAACCACCTCGGCGGGGGCAAGGACCGGCTGACTCCCGAACTCGTCGCCCGATACCTCCGCGAGATGGACGCCGCCGGGGTCCAGACCGTCGTGAACCTCGACGGCGGCTGGGGCGATCGGCTGGTCGAGACGATCGCCGCCCTCGACTCGGCCCACCCCGGCCGCTTCCTCACCTTCGCCCTGATCGACTTCTCCGGGATCGACGACGAGGGCTGGAGCCGGCGAGAAGCCGACCGCCTCGAACAGAGCTTCCGCGCCGGCGCCCGGGGCCTGAAGTTCCACAAGACGTTCGGCCTGAACGTCCGGTACAGGGACGGCCGGCTCGTCCCCGTCGACGACCCCAAGCTCGACCCGATCTGGGACGTCTGCGCCCGCCAGAACCGGCCCGTCCTGATCCACACGGCCGACCCCTCCGCGTTCTTCACCCCGCTCGATCGCTTCAACGAACGCTGGCATGAACTCAACCAGAACCCCGGATGGCTGTTCTTCGGCGACAGGTTCCCGAGGCGGCAGGACCTGCTCGACGCCCTCCACCGGGTGATCGCCAACCACCCCGGGACCACGTTCATCAACACCCACTTCGGCAACAACGCCGAGGACCTGGCGGCCGTCGCGGAGAAGCTCGACAAATACCCCAACATGTTCGTGGACATCGACGCGAGGATCTCCGAGCTCGGCCGCCAGCCCTACTCGGCCCGCCGGTTCTTCCTCAAGTATCAGGACCGAATCCTCTTCGGCACCGACACCCCGCCCGACCGCAAGGCGTATCGCATCTACTATCGCTTCCTCGAAACGGATGACGAGTACTTCGACTGTTCCGAGAGCCACCATCGCCAGGGATTCTGGAACATCTACGGGATTTTCCTGCCCGACGAGGTGCTCGAAAAGGTCTACCGCAAGAACGCCGAGCGTCTGCTGGCGATCCCCCCGGCCTCGACGGCCTCGAAGGAGCTTCGAATCCGCCGGACGGAGGACTTCGAGGTCACCGGCGACGGCTCGGCGGCGGCCTGGGCGAAGGCCGAGTGGACCCCGCTGAGCGGCAAGGGCCGCGGCGATCACCCGGAGACTCGCATCAAGGCCCTCTATTCGTCCAGGGGCCTCTACGTGCTGATGGACGCGGCCGACCGCAAGGTGACCTCGACGAAGACCGAGGACTTCGACAGCCTCTGGCTGGAGGACGTCTTCGAGGTCTTCCTCTGGCCCGACGAGCGCGACCCGATCTATTTCGAGTACGAGATTTCGCCCCGAAACAAGGAGCTGGCGATCCTCGTGCCGAACCTCGACGGCAAGTTCCTCGGCTGGCGCCCGTGGTTCTACGGAGGCGACCGCAAGACGAAGAAGGCGACCTCGGCCCGAGGCGGCAAGCTCGAACCGGGGGCCGAAATCACCGGCTGGACCGCGGAAATCTTCCTCCCCTTCGAGCTGCTCCGGCCCCTGAGGAACGTCCCGCCGAAGCCGGGGACGCGCTGGAGGGGCAATTTCTACCGGGTCGATTACGACGACGGCAAGGCCACCGAATGGGACTGGTCCCGGGTCGGCCCAAGCTTCCACGACTTCCAACGATTCGGAGTCCTCGTGTTCGAATAATCCAAGGAGAAGTTCCTGTAGGGTGCATGAAATGCACCGTTGTGTAGGGTGCATGAAATGCACCAAGCCCGCGGGGGTTCTCGGCCGCCTTCCTCGTCCTCGTGGGGGCCGTCTCAAGCGCAGGTTGAGGGAATCGGTAGACGGCCCTCGGCCGTCGCGATGTTGGTGCATTGCATGCACCCGACGGGGTCATTCCCCAGGATGCCCCACAAGAAACCCCTTGACGCACGCCGCTTCACCCGCTATCATAGTGTTCGTTAGTCCAGTTTGGCGGGCAGAAGCAAGGAGGTGGGCGATGACCCCCGATTCCAGTTCGAATCCGACCGTCGATGTGGTCCGATGGACGTTCACGGCCGATCCCGCCCATCGGGGCGAGATCGAGAGCCACCTGGACGACCTCGGGGCCGACGTGGTGGCCCGGGGCGAGGGGCAGTTCGTGGTCTCGTGGGAAGAGCCCGAGGGCGATCTGGACGAGGTTTTGGAAGCCCTCTGGGCCCTCAACGGGTCGCCGTTCGAGGTCACTCAGGAGGAGTTCCACCGGGTGGCCATCCACAGCCTGTCTCCGGCCGAGGCGGACGCGGCCTGATCGCTCGCGAGATCGATGGCTTGAGGAGACATCCCGACGATGGACGCGGCCCCCTCGAAGATCGCGATCGTGACCGGCGCCGGCTCGGGGATCGGACGGGCGGCGGCCCTGGCCCTGCTGGGCGAGGGATACTCCGTCGCCCTCGCCGGCCGGCGGCCCGAGCCGTTGCACGAGACGGCCGCGCTCGCCGGGTCGGCCGGGGGCCGGGCCCTGGTCGTCCCGGCCGACGTGACCGACGAGACCTCGGTCCTCAACCTGTTCGAAGCGACCCTCCGGGCGTTCGGCCGGCTCGACCTGCTGTTCAACAACGCCGGGACGAACCTGCCGGCCACCAGCGTCGGCGACCTGACGTTCGAGGGGTGGAAACGGGTCCTCGACGCCAATCTGACCGGGGCGTTCCTCTGCTCTCGCGAGGCGTTCCGCCGGATGAAGGCCCAATCGCCCCGAGGCGGGCGGATCATCAACAACGGGTCGATCTCGGCCTACACGCCCCGGCCGGGCTCGGCCCCCTACACGGCGGCCAAGCACGCGATCACCGGCCTGACCAAGAGCACGGCCCTGGACGGCCGCCCGTTCGACATCGCCTGCGGCCAGATCGACGTCGGCAACGCCGAGACGCCGATGACCGCGAAGATGAAGGACGGCGTCCCCCAGCCCAACGGCTCCACGGCCGCCGAGCCGACGATCGACCCGGCGCTCGTGGCCCGGGCCGTCGTCTACATGGCCAGCCTCCCCCTGGAGGCGAACGTCCTCACCATGACGGTCATGGCCACCAAGATGCCGTTCGTGGGGCGGGGCTGAAGTTCCGAAAAAAGCCGCACTGCCCCCTTGCATGCGTTCGGCGACACCATTAGAAGAGTCCTGCTCTCGACGAGAGGCAAGGGTCCGGGAGGACAGGTCTAGCTCGGTGCCCTGCACCGGGGCGGCGTTGCGCCGCCCGAGCGTTCGGCCGGTCATGCGTCACAACGAAGGCTGTTTCAGACTCGCTTCTCGGGGGAATTACCCCACCGGGGCCTGCGGGTCTGGAGCAACCCCGCCGATCGGGGTTCCGCAGGCCCCGGTGGGGTAATTCCCCCGGCGAGTCCGAGAGCCTTCGATGTCCCAGGTCTTGAAGTAGAGCGGCCTCCCCGACCCCGATTCCGTGCGAGGCGGGCCGGACTCTCCCTCCGGCCCGCCTCGTCTCGGGTCGATTTTCGACGAGTCGAGATGAAGTTTGACGAAATTCGGACGGGGCCCTTGCATGCGTGTCCCGGCATCATTAGAAGAGTCCTGCGCTCGACGAGAGCAAGGGGTCCGGGAGGAGAGGTCTAGCTCGGTGCCCTGCACCGGGGCGGCGTTGCGCCGCCCGAGCGTTCGGCCGGTCATGCGTCACAACGAAGGCTGTTTCAGACTCGCTGACCGGGGTGATCACGACCCCTACGGCGGCGGGTCTGGAGCAACCCCGCCGATCGGGGTTCCGCCGCCGTAGGGGTCGTGATCACCCCGGCGAGTCCGAGAGCCTTCGATGTCCCAGGTCTTGAAGTAGAGCGACCTCCCCGACCCCGATTCGTCGCGGGGCGGGCCGGACTCTCCCTCCGGCCCGCCTCGCGTCGGGTCGAACTGCCCGACACGTCTCCCGACCTTCGAGGCGAGGAACCGGCCGTGAGCACCTCGATCCGCCTGGACGAAGTCCGTCGGGCCCTGGAGGCGAGGGACCCGGCCCTGATCGACCTCGTCGTCGAGCTCGCCGGGTCGAGCGACCCGGAGCCCGAGACCCCGATCCGCGAGGGCGCGCCGACCTTCGCGAAATTCCTGGCCGAGACCCGCTCCCAGGACTTCCGCCGCAAGCCCCGACCCGAGCAGGGCATCGAGCGCCAGGCGAAGCTCAAGGCCCTGGAATCGCCGGACGCCGAAGTCCCCCTGCCCGACCGGCTCCGGCTCCACGAAGTCCTCGCCGCCCTCTGGAAAGACGACGGCCCGTTCGCCCGCCAGTGCCTGCTCGACATCATCGCCCGAATCCCCGCGCGATACGGCCCGTGGAAGGCGCTCAAGAGGATCTTCAAGGAGGCCCAGGCGAAGGGGGACGACGAGATGTTCGCCGCCCTGGCCGCCCGGTTCGACTCGGCCTATGCCGAGCACCAGACCGAGGTCGGCAAGCTCACCCTCGCCTACCTCCGCCGGAGGGCCTGGCGGCACCTCCGCCGGACCGCCGAACGCCTCCCGGCCGCCTATGCGGACCTCGCCGCCGACGTCCTGGCCCGATACGACGACGGGACCCAGTGGGCCAAGACGTGGGTCGCCAACCACATCCTGCTTCATGGCGGCAAGGGCTACGGGCGCGGGGAATTCGGGTACACCGGGGCGATGTCCACCGGCAACTTCACCAAGTTCCGCGCCTATCCCGAGCTCTGGAAGCGGACGCCCCGCCCCCTGTTCGGCCTCCTGGAGCGGTCGCGGAACGAGAGGGCCCGGCGGTTCGCCAGCATGGCGCTGAAGGAGGACTTCCGCGCCTCGCTCCGCGAGGTCGAGCCCGGATGGGTCGCCCGGCTCGTGGCCGTCCGCAGCCAGTCGGTCGATCAGTTCGTGGTCTGGGTCCTGTCGAATGTCCCGAGGTTCGAGCAGGCCGCGTTCCGCGCGCTGGGGCTCCATGAGGCGGTCCTCCGCCTGTTCGATTCGCCGTCGGACGAGGCCCGGACCTATGCGGCCGGCTACGCGCGGACCCACTCGCGAGACTTGCCCGTCTCCCGCCTGATCGAGCTCGCCGACAACGACAACGACGACGTCCGCCGGCTCGCGGCCGACCTCCTCGGCGACCTCGACCCCCGGAAAGATGTGGGCCTGGACGCCTGGGGCCGGCTCCTGGAGACCGAGAACGGCTCGAAGCTCGCCGCCGACGCCATCCGCAAGAATTTCGGCCCCAAGGAGCTGACGCCCGAGTGGTTCCGCACCCACCTCTTCACGCCCCACGACGACGCCTTCCGCTTCCTCTCGGGCCTCCTGGCGCAGGTCCACCCCGCCGAGAAGCTCGGCCCGGACTTCTTCCGGGGGCTGATCGAAGCGGCGCCCGAGGACGTGGATGAGGACGCCTGGGGTCACGTCGCCCCGTTCGCCCTGAAGCAACTGGAGAGGTTCGACCTCAACGCCCTGCCCTCCGCGTTCCTCCGCCGATTGGTCCTGGATTCGAGGACGCGCGATACCGTGGCCTCCTGGATCGACTCGGGGCGGCTGAAGCCCTCGTCGATCGGGATCGACTTCCTCAAGGCGATGGCGTCCTCGGCGGATTTCGAGGCCCATCCCGCCGTGGTCGAGGCCCGCCGGCTCGGGCCGAAGTGGGCGAAATCGCTGGCCTATGACGAGAGGTTCGCCGACCGCGTGCTGGCGATCCTCGGCGACGTCCGCAAGGTCCTGCCCGCCGACCTCGGGTTCGAGTGGCTCCTGTCCCTGGCCTCGCGGAGCGAGCCCCGGTATCACGATTTCGCCGTGGGAGTGCTGACCAAGGGGTTCGTCCCGGCCGACTTCGCCCCGGGCGATCCGGCGACGGCCTCGGCCTCGACATCGGGGCCGATCGACCTCGGCGGCGCGTCCTTCCTGTTCACCGGCAAGATGGCCACGATGAAGAGGAACGACGCCGAGGCCCAGGTGAAGGCCTCGGCCGGCTCGGTGGCCTCGGGCGTGTCGGCGAAGCTCCATTACCTCGTGATCGGCGACGAGGGCTCGCCGCTCTTCGGCCACGGCAAGAAGGGGGACAAGCAGACCAAGGCCGAGTCCCTGAACGCCTCCGGGGCGAACATCAAGATCATCTCCGAGACCGCATTCCTGAAGATGCTCGCCGGGGGCGTGAAGGAGGTCTCGGCCGACGCCTCGCTCGCCGGCTCCGAACGGCTCTGGGACATGGCCACCGCCCCCGGTCCGGCCGACGCGCCCAGGGCCCGATTCGCGATCGAATACCTCCTGAAACATCACCCCGAGATCGGCCCGGCCCGGACCGAGAAGCCCGTCGATCCCGGGGCCGAGGTGCCCTCGGAGTTCTTCGATTTTCGGCGGATCGAGCCGCTGTTCCAGGAGACGAGGAAGCCGCTCCGCGACTTCGCCCTGACGCTCGCCCGCTGGGAGTTCGCCCGCTGGTCGCCCCCGCCGGAGAGCCTCGTCAAGCTGGCCGAGAGCCCTCATCTCGACGTCCGCCGGTTCGTCGCGGAAGCCCTTTTGGCCGACGACCTGCCCGAGAACCGCCGGTTCCGGATCGACCCGGAGACGCTCAGCCCGTCCGCCGTGTACAGCTTCTGCGAGTCCGCCGATGCCTCGACGAGAGACCTCGGGATGCAGCTCATCGGCCGGTCGCCCCGGCTCCGCGAACCCGAGGAGCTGTTCCGATTGACCGATAGCCCGGATCGCCAGATGAGGGCGTTCGTCGTCCGGGCGTTGTGGTCGCTCTATCGGGATCGCGGGATCACCGAGGGCTGGAAGCCGTCGCTCCCCCCGGCGCCCACGGTCGGCGCCGGGGCGAGGAAGGCGGCGGCCGTGGCCGCGGAGACCCGCGGGACCGGCCCTCCGGCGAGGCCCGAGAATCCCCCGGCCGAGCCCCGGTCGATGTGGGGCCTCCTCCGCCGGTCGTTGTTCGAGCTGCCGCCCCCCCGGCCCGAGAAGGGGGAGGCCGTCGAGGCCCAGGGGCGATTGAAGCCCCTCCCGGCGCGGATGGCCAAGCTCGCGATGATCGAGGTCACGCGCGACCTGGCGATCGAGGACCAGGCGTTTGCCCGGGGGGTGTTGCCCCTGCTCGAAGAGTTCCTGCCGTCCCGCGGGATCAGCGAGAAATCGGCCTGCCTCGTGGCGATCTCGCGGATTCGCCAGGCGTGGCCGTCCTTGCTGCGGCCGATCGGCGAGGGGGTGGCGTCGTGAGCGAACCTCTGGACTACGACATCCCGTTCCGGGGCGACCTGAAGGCGGCCGTCGGCGTCGGCTCGGCGGTCCTGTTCGTCACCCATCACCCCGAAGGCCGGCCGGCGGGCCTCGTCTGGAACGACCTGGGCGAGGAGCGGCCGAAGTCGCAAGTCTTCGTCCTGCCGGGGGGCGGCTCGGCCCTCGTCGCCGACGGCGATTCGGTCTGGGTCGGCGGAGGGGACGGCCAGCTCTATCGAGGCCCCGTCGGCGACGCCCCGAAGCCGATCGGCCCGAAGCTCCCGGGGCCTCCGAAGGGCCTGGCGATCCTGTCGGACGACCGCCTCGGCGCGATCGTCGGCTCCGAATTGCTGATCCTTTCGCGCCAGGATGGCAGGACGAAACAATCGCTGCCCTTGCCGGCGGTCCGTTCGGCGATCGCGGCCGACCCGGCGGGCAAGTGGGTGGCGGTGGGGTCGGTCGACGGCTCGATCTCGGTCTTCGAGGGCGAGGGCGCGGCGGAGTTCGTCCCGAGCGACTCGCGGAAGGTCCACGAAGCCGCCGTCACGGCCCTGCTGTTCGAGCGCGACGACCTCCGTTTCTTCTCCGCCGGGGCCGATCAAAGGCTGTTCACCACCCACGCCCGGGGCAAGCTCGAACCCGAGGACAAGGGACGCGGGAACACTCATGCCGACGTCGTCCCGTCGATGATCTGGGGCCCGGCCGACCGCCTCCTGACCGGCGGCCGGGACGGCGCCGTGAAATCCTGGCCCCGGGTCGGCGGGGTGAAGCCCTCGACCCAGAAGGACGGCGTGGCGAAGGTCGTCGCGATGGCCCTGGTGACCCGCCTGGGCCGCGAGCACCTGGCCGTCGCCTGCGAGGACAACACGGTCCGGACGTTCTCGCTGGACGCCTCCGGCAAGATCGGCGACCTCGTGACCCGGGGGCACGACGCCCTGGCGTCGGCGCGTCGGGAGCTCGGCGGCAACGACCATCGAGGCCGGGAAGTCGCCCTGCATCGCCTGGCCGAGTACGACGACTCCGCCGGGCTCGGGCTGGTGGCCGAGCAGGTCGGCAAGGACCCCGACCACGCCCTCCGCGTGAAGGCGGCCGAGCTCCTCGGGAAGTCGGACAACCCCCAGGCCGCCACCTTGCTGGAGCCGATGCTCAAGCATCCCGAGGCGGCCGTCCGCTCGGCGGTCCTCGCCGGGCTGAGGAGGCAGAGGGGGGCGGCCGACCTGCGGACGCTCGACCTCGCGCTCAGGGCCGAGAAGCCCGAGATCGGCAAGGCGGCCGTGGAGGCGCTCGCCGAGATCGCCCCGAAGGACGATCGCGCGCTCGCCCGGCTCACGGCCGCCCTGTCGGCCAGGACGCCCGAGACCCGCCAGGCCGCGCTGATCGGCCTCGAATCGGCCTATGCGAAGGATTCGCCCGAGGCCGACCTGATCGCCCTGGGCACCGAGTTCGCGGACGTCCGCCAGGCCGCCCTGTTGCGGCTCTTCCGCCGGGGGTTCCTCGAAGACCCGGCCGTGAGGACCGCGTTGAGGCTCCGGGCCGAGGACGCCGATGCGGAGGTCCGCCGGGTCGCCTTCCTGCTCGCGCTCCACGCCCGACCGTCCTTGCTGGCGAGCCTCCGGGCCCGGGACCCCGAGCTCGAACGCCAGGTCGCCGACCTCGAAGGCACCGCCGAGCCGGCGAAGGCGCCGAAAAAGGCCACGACCAAAGAGGCAGCCCTCGCGAGCGACGACCTCGAGCCGCTCCTCCAGGCGTCGGCCAGCCGGTCGCTGGATACGAGCCTTCGAGGGGCCCGGGGGCTGGCCGTCCTGGGCGATCCCCGGGCGTTCGGGCTGCTCCTGCAACTCAGTCGCGAGGACGAGGCGACGGCCCGGGTCGAGGTCTGCCGGGCGATGGCGGCCCTGGACGACCCCCGGGCCGTCGAGAGGCTGCGATCGCTCCTGGCGGACGCCGACGCGGCGGTCCGCGACGCGGCGTTCTCGGCCCTGGCCCGGCTCCACCAGGCCGACCCGTGGAAGGCGGCGGAAGCCGGCCTGACGGCCCCGTCCGAGGACGTCCGCCGCCGGGGGCTCGGCGTCCTGATCGCCTCCGCGAGGAAGGCCCCGCCGAAGGGGCCCGACGACCGCGCGTGGAACCTCCTGGCCGACGCCCTGAATGACGCCTTCGCCTCGATCCACTCCGAGGCGTTCAAGGCCGTCCTGAACCTGGGGATCGGCGGAGGGGGCCCGGCGTCCCTGCGGTTCGCCATGAAGAGCCTTCGCGCGGAGGTCCGCTCCGAGGCGTTGAAAGAGGCCGAGGCCCTGGTCGGCCAGCCGGGCGGCTGGGACGTCCTCCTGGAGTTCTTCAACGACCCCGATTCGGCCCTCCGAGGCCGCGCCTTCGAGTTCGCCACGAAGAAGACCAAGGGGCTGGAGATCCTCGACGCGGCGCTCGGCTCGCGCTATCCCGAGATGCGCAAGGCGGCCGTCGAGGGGCTGGTCAAGAAGCACACCGCCGCCGCTCAGAAGCTGCTGGTCCGGGCCCTGGAGGACGAGGCTCGCGCGGTCCGGCTCGCGGCCCTGGAATCGCTCGTCGCCGAGGACGCCGTCCCCGTCTTGCTGGAAGCCCTGGACGGCCCTCATGCCGACGTCCGCCTCCGGGCGGCGAAGGCCCTCGCCCGCCACGGCCGGGCCGAGGCGCTCGCCCCCCTGCTCTCCCTGGTCACGACCCCCGAACCCCTCGAAAACGAGCGGAAGAAGGACTGGCTCGGCCTCGCCGAATCGGCCCTCGACGGCCTGGGCGAGCTCGGCGACCCGGCGGCCGTCCCGGCGCTGATCCCCCTGATCGACAGCCCGCATCCGGCCCTGAGATGGCGGGCCACTCAGGCCCTGGCCTGGTCGTGCCCGCCCGGGGCGACGGCGCCGCTGCGCGACGCGCTCCGACATCAAGACGTCCAGGTCCGTTCCGCCTCGGCGGTGGGCCTGGCGTACTCGGGCGACCCGTCGGCCGTCCCGTTGATGCTCTCCAAGGAGGCCGCGAAGAGCCTGAGCGCCGGCGAGATCCTCGGGGCGGCGCTGGCCCTCAGCGAATCGGCCAGCGGCGAGGGGCACCTGCTCGCGACGCTCGACGACTCCGGCGTGAAGGCCCGGGACCGGGCCCTGCGGATGCTCGTGATCCTCGAATGGAAGGCCCCGAGGGCGATGGCCGGTCGGCTCCTGGCCGCCCTCGCCGCCCGGGACGCGAGGACCCGCCTGGTCGCCGCCGAGGCGCTCGAGGCCCTCGCCGAACCGGCCGGGCTCGCCCCGTTCGTCGGCCGCCTGATCAACGAAGCCGACCGCAAGACGCCGTGGAAGATCGCCGCCGCGACGCTCGACGACCTCGGCGAGCTCCTCGCCCACGCCGACCCCCGCCTCCGCGCCGGACCGCCCGGCTCCTCCGCCACCTCGACGCCGACGAGTCGGCCGAGTTCGACCAGGTCTGGGCCGTCCACTCGGCCCGGTTCGCGGCGGAAATCCAGGCGCTCCGAGCCGCCTCGAAGACCCGCAAGCCGCCGAAGGACCGGCCGTCGGCCGAGGGCCTCCGCGACCTGGCGTTCGGCGCCTATGTGGGCCTGGTCCGGGAGCACGGAGGACGGCCGAACGACCCGTCGAAGACCGTGGCCGTCCGGCTCTCGGCCCTGAATCACCTCGTGGCGATGGCCCGCTCCGACCCGAAGTTCGCCTCCGGGGCCCGGCCGGTCCTGGTCCAGGCGATGGGCGACCCGAACGCGGCGGTCAGGCTGCCCGCCTTCGAGGCGCTGCCCGGGCTCGGCCTGCCCTCGGGCGATCTCGCCGCCGAGGCCCTGGGCGTGGGCCACGTCGATCTCGGCATCAAGGGGTTGGAGGCTCCTGTCCGGCTCGGGGACGTCCGCCGAGGGCCGACGGGTGCTCGACTCCGCCATGCTCTCGCGACGGGACGACCTCGCCACCGAGGCCGCCAAGCTCCTGATCGCCCGGGAAGGCCCGGCGCCCGTGGCCGCTCGCGCCCTGGACGCCGCCCACGAGCCGTTGCGGCGGCTCGCCGTCTCGTGGCTGATCGACGAGTTCGACAAGGCCCCCGAGGCGAAGGATTCGCTGCGAAAGGCCCTGAAATCGCGATACCCCGAGGTCCGCGAGGCCGCGGCGTTCGGCCTGGCCGGCAAGAAAGACCTGGCCGCGTTCGACGCGCTGGTCGGCCTGCTGAAGGACGCCCCGAAGTCCGACGCCGCCCGCCCCTACGTCCGCGCCCTGACCTCGCTCGGGGACCCGCGAACGGCCTCCGCGTTCGTCGATCGCGTCGAGGATGACCCGGCCGGGACGGCGCCCGTCGAGGACCTCCTCAAGGCCGCCGGCTCGTCCCGCAACCCGGAGGTCTTCGACCGCCTGTTCGCCCTCCTCGACAAGCCCGGCCGGCGATCCCCCGCGCTCGTGCCGGCCCTCCTGGCGATCTCCGGCCACGACCAGCCGATCGAGGATTTCGAGGACGAGCGCGACGACCGCAAGTGGGAAGCCTCGCAGTTCCCCCGGCAGGATGAGCTGCTCGCCCGCCTCCTCGGCCGGTTGACCGCCCCCGGAGAGACCGGCGCCTCGGACCTGATCCGCCCCGCTCGATGGTCGCGATCCGGGGCCGTCGATCCGGTCCTCGCGACCCTGATCGCGCACCCCGACGAATCGACCCGCCGGGCCGCGATCGAGGCCATCGGCTGGCGAGCCCGCAAGCGAAAGGGCGATTTCGCCCCGCTGGTCAAGGCGCTCGGCTCGAAGGACCCGGTCGCGCAACTGCTCGCGGCCGAGGGGCTGGCGAGGGCCGGGAGGCCCGAGGGGCTGTCGGTCCTGCTCGCGAGCGTCGAGTTCGTGACCGACCTGAACCTCCGCCGCCGCGCCGTCTCGGCCCTGGGCGAGCTGGGCGACGAGAGGTCCGCCGACGTGCTCGTGAAGCTCGCCGGGGAGGACGGCCACGCGCTCCAGGACGAGGCCGCCGAAGCGATCGGCCACCTCGGCCAGTCCAAACATGCCGAGGCGATCACTCGGCTCCTCGAACGTCACGCCCGGGGCAACGGCAGCGTCGTCCAGCACGCGATCCAGGGGCTTCGCTGGCTGAATACGGCCTCCGGCTGGGGGCTGATCCGCGACCGGGCCGTGGACCCGTCGTTCTTCGATCGCGAGATCGCCGTCGAGCAGCTCGCCCACGACCGCGACCCCGCCACGAAGGACCTCCTCCTTCGTTTGCTGGCCGAGGACGACGATTTCAGCGTCCTCGAAGCGGCCGTGAACTCGGCCAGGAAGGTGTTCGGGCCGGATTCGCTGGAGCCGGACGAGGCGATCGTCCAGAACGAGAACGCCACCGGCTCGGACGACTTCGAGGCCGCCGAGGAGCGCGTCTGCGAGCGGTCCAGCCCGGCGCGGATCTTCGCGATCCTGGAGAAATCGCCGCCCGAGGAGGTCCGCACGTCCCTGTGCCGGGCGTTGCTGAACCGGCCGTCGCCGCCGCTGGCCGAGGCGGAGGCCGGGCTCGGCAGCCCGTCGCCGATCGTCGCGGCCCTGGCGGCGAGCCTCCTGGGCCGGGCCGGCTCGCCGAAGGCCGGGGCCTCGGTGAAGAAGGCGCTCGAAGCCCGATGGTCGGCCTGGAAGGCCCGCCGCGAGACCTCGCGCGACGAGGCCGACGGCGGCCCCCGAGCCGAAGAGGCCCTCGCCCTCGCCCGGCTGATCTGGGCATCCGGGAGGCTCGGAGCCGCCCTCGATCTCCTCGCCGAGATCGCCCGGACCCCGGCCGACGACCGATTCGCGGCGACGGTCCGAAAGGCGGCCGTCCAGGCCCTCGCCGCCTCTCCGAACCCCTCGAAAAATGCGATCGAGGCCCTCGAATCGGCCGCCGAAGCGGGGAATCCCGACCTCCGCGCCGAGGCGGCGCAGGCCCTCGCCGAGAACGCCCCGAAGGCCGCCGCCAAACTCGCCGAAACGCTCCTCTCCGACCGCTCCGCGTTCGACCGCCTGGCCCGGGCCGACGGCCTCGGCGCCGTCCTTCGCAGCAACGCGGGCGTCGCTCATTATCAAGGCGTGGTCTTGCCCTATCTTGTCGAAGAACAAGACGTGAAGACGCTGGCCGCCGTCGCCGAGGACCGCTCCCGGCCCGAATTCGCCCGGCTCGGCGCGATCGAGGCGCTCGCCGCGACGGCCCTCGGGCCGGCCGAGGACGTCCTGAAGCGGATCGGCGCCAACTCCGGCGACGACGAGGAGATCCGCAAGGCCGCCTGGCGGGCCGTCCGACGATCGCGGAGGCTCCGACTCAAGGCCAATCCCCCGAAGAAGGCCGAGGTGGCGAGATGAGCGACGCCCCCGATCCCGAGGTCGCCGAACCGGCCGGGCCCGAGCGGACCGAGGTCCACCTGACCTACGCCGGGGCCAGCCGCCTCGTCTCGGACGAGGGATCGGCCCGCCTCGCCCTGGCCGGCGACCTCCGCCGCGACCCCGTCCGGTTCGATGGCGTGATCAACGATCCCTTGCGGTTCCGCGAGGCGATGTCGGCCCTCTACGCCGTCGTCGCCAGCGACATGCGCTATCAGCCCAAGGACCGCACCGCCTACCTCGCCTACACGAGGATGCGCCGCGAATCCTCGGGCCTGGACGCCCTCCACGCCCAGCGAGAATACTTCTCCTGGCTCCTCCAGAACGACCCGCTCGCCTTCGTGATCCTCGACCCGGTGGTGACGGTCCACCCCGACCAGGTCTTCTTCGAGGTCTTCAGCAAGGACGAGGGCGCCTATGCGAAGCTCGGCATCGATCATGACGCCTTCACGAGCGAATCCGAGCCGTCGTTCGGCACGACGAACGTCGATTTCAGCCAGGGCCTGTTCCGGGGCATCCAGCAGATGCGGTCGTACCGCGAGACCCGCCTGAGCATCGGCCGGGAGGGCGTGGCTCTGGCCACGGCGACGGCCGGCGAAGTCCTGGAGAAGACGATCCAGGTGCCCGATTCCTGGCTCCGGGGCTTCCTCCAGGTCCAGTCCGCCGCCGCCCTCCCGCGCGACACGTTCTCGCTCAAGCCGATCGACCTGTATAACGCGCTGCGATATCTGCGACTGCACGCGGACAAGAAAGGCCAGCGCCGGGGGCTGAGGGTCGAGCTGATGCCCGGGCAGCCGCCCCGGCTCGTCCTGGAGCCGTGGAACGAGGTGATCCCGGCGACGGCCGGGCCGTACAGGGGCAAGTCCTCGCGGGTGGCGCGGGTCTGGGGCCGCCGCCGATTGATGCTCATGCAACGCTTCCTGCCGTTCGTGGAAGATGTCGATGTCCACCTCCTGGGCAGCGGCCTGCCGAGCTTCTGGGTCCTCCGGGGGCGGGGGATGTCCTTGACCCTCGGATTGACCGGCTTCACGGCCGCGAACTGGTCCCAGGCGCTGAACTTCGACCTCCTCCTGCCGCGAAAGGCCGAGCCGGGCGGGAAGGACCTGGAGGCGGTCCTCGCCCACCTCGCCCCCCGGTGGTCGGCCGGGGCCGGCGAGCTGGCGAAGGCCACGAAATTGCCCTGGCCGAAGCTGGTCGAGGCGCTGCAACTGGGCTGCCAGCAAGGCCGGATCATGTACGACATCGCGGCCGACGTCTATCGGTTGCGCCCTCTGACCGACGCCCCGCTCGACCTCTCCCGGCTGGAGTTCCGCGACCCCCGCGAGAAGGTCGCGCATGACCTGCTCGTCCGCCGGGGCGCGGTGACGATCACCGGGGAGAACCGCATCCCGGGCTCGGGGCTGGAAATCACCGGGAAGGTCGTGGTGGACGAGGACCGCCGCGAATATCGGCCGCAGATGCTCCTGGCCGACGAGGGGCAGGTCGCGAAGGCCGAATGCACGTGCTCGACGTTCCGCAAGCAGGGCCTGAAGGGCGGCCCGTGCGTCCACCTCGTCGCCCTCCGGCTCGCCCTGGCCGCCCGGGAAGCCCGGAGGGCGTCGGGCTCCGAGCCGGCCGACGCGATCACCGCCGAGACCCGGCTGTTCAGCCGCCGCGACCCGTCCGGCGAGGACGTGGTGCAGATCACCCTCGACCGCCGCCGGGTGAAGTCGCGATGGGGCCGCGCCGACGGCCCTTCGCGGCTCCAGACGCTCACGTTCGACTCGACCGAGGACGTGCGCGGGGCGTACCTCGCCCGGATCGCCGACCTCGACGCCCGCGGATTCCTCGACGCCTCGGCCGGATGAGACCCTCATGGCCACTCAACGCACCACCGACCCGCTGACCCTCTGGCGAGCGATCGTCCAGGCCGGCGGCATCCCGTCTTATATCGATGCGCAACTCGCCGAGCGCGGCTTCCTCGTCGCCCGGCGAGAGACCGACGGGATGTCCGAGCGCGAGCTGGCCGAGTACAAGAAGTCGCTGAAGGCGGAGGCCGCCGAGAAGGTCCGCCTCCGGCGCGAGGCCTGGGCCGCGTATCGGGCCGAGCACATCGTCTACCTCGGCGACGGCATCTACTGGAAGGACGACCCCGGGCCCGACAAGTGGGACCACCCGAAGGCCGAGGAGCGGGCCGCCGAGAACGAGCTGCCGCCGCTCGACTCCCCCCGCCAGCTCGCCGAGGCGCTCGGGCTGACCGTCGCGCAGCTCCGCTGGCTGGCCTTCCACCGCGACGCCGCCCGGTCGATCCACTACCGGCGGTTCACCATCCCCAAGCGAGACGGCTCCGAGCGCGCCATCTGGGCCCCGATGCCCCGGCTGAAGGCCGCCCAGCGCTGGATCTTGTGGAACATCGCCGAGAAGCTGCCGGTCCACGGGGCGGCCCACGGCTTCCTCCCGGGCCGCTCGATCCTCTCGAACGCCGCGATCCACCGGGCGCCGGACCTCGTGGTCAAGATCGATCTCAAGAACTTCTTCCCGACGGTCTCATGGAGACGCGTCAAGGGCCTGTTCCGGAGCGCCGGCTACCGCGAGCACGTCGCCACCTTGCTCGCCCTGCTCTGCACCGAGGCCCCTCGCGAGATCGTCGAGGACGAGGGGAAGACGTATTTCGTGGCCCTCGGCCCGCGATGCCTGCCCCAGGGCGCGCCCACCAGCCCCGCGCTCACGAACACGCTCTGCCTCCGGCTCGACCAAAGGCTCTCGGGCCTCGCGAGGAATCGGGGCTGGCGCTACACCCGCTACGCCGACGACCTCACCTTCAGCCGCCCGGGCGATGCGAAGGGCCCGCCCGGGATCGGCCGTTTGCTCGGCTCGGTCCGGAGGATCGTCGAGGGGGAAGGGTTCGCCGTCCACCCGGGCAAGACCACGGTGGGCCGCACGGGGGGCCGGCAACGGATCACCGGCCTGGTCGTCAACGGCGACCGCTCGCCCCGGCCCACCCGCGAATTCAAGAGGAACCTGAGGGCGGCGATCCACAACCTCGCCGCCGGGAAGGACGCCGAGGGCGGCGAATCCCCGGCGGTGCTCGCCGGCCGCGCCGCGTTCGTCGCCATGACCGAGCCCGAGCTCGGCCGCGCCCTGCTCGATCGATTGAACCGGGCGCTCGAAGCCCGGGCGCCGGGGCTTCGAACCCCTAGCTCGACCTCATCGGCCCGGGGCGACGGCCTTCTGGAGGCCGGTGACGACCTCGGCCCCCGGGGGCTCGCAGATCCTCGGGACCGCCAGGCGGACGCCGTGGTCCCGGAACTTGACCAGGGGGGACTCGGGGAAGCTCACCGCCACGTCCGGGTTGCCGGGTCGGAAGCCGTGGTCCAGGGCCCTTTCCTGGACCGCCTGGGTCATCAGGAACTCGAGGAACCGCCGCGCCTCCTTCCTCTGCGCCTCCGAGCTCCAGGGGACGTCCAGGACGTAGTAGGGGTGGTCGTTCCACACGTTGGGATCGGCGTAGATGACCTGGAGGGAGCCGGCCTCGCCCCACTTCGAGAGGGCCTTGTCGATCGAGTCGATCGCGAGGTTCTCGTACACCAGGACGCAATCGAATTGCGAGGGGCCCTTGTTGACCATCTCCTTCATGAGCGTCCCGGTGCTCGCCGTGAGCGAGCCCGAGGGCCGGGTCAGCCGGGATTCGAACGTCGCGAGCCAGGAGACGAAGTCCTCGCCGCGGACGTCCTCGACGGTCAGGTGACGAAGCTTGGCCCGGAACTCGTACGCCATGAGGACCAGGGCGAGGAACCCGCTGTTGGACGTCTCCGGGTCGGTGTGGGCGAACTTGAACAGGCCCCACTCGGGCTTCTCGGCGATCGATCTCCAGCCGTCGGGCTCGGCCATCGCCCGGCCGATCGTCTTGAAGGAGACCTCGCCGTACTTCTTGACGAAGGCGTCGTGGCGGTCTTTCCACATGACGAAGACCATCGGCGTGACGGCCAGCTCGCGCGCCTCCAGGATCGCGGGCCGGTCGTGCTTCGCCTTCCAGCGCTCCTCGAAGAGCTTCCGGTAGGCGCTGCTGGCGGGGCTCCAGACGTGGATCGGCCGGTCCCCCGGGCCGTCCAAAACGAGGTTGGCGCCTTCGAGCGATCCGAGGCCCCTCAGGGTGATGTGGGACCGCTTGCCCTCGGGGGTGGCCTCGTAGTCCTTCAGGGCCGCCTTGAGCCACGCCTCCTTCTCGGTCCCGTAGGCGATCACGACCTCGGGCAAGTCGCCCGGGACGGTCGGGATCCCCGAGGCCGAGCCCGCCGACCCGCCCGGCTTGGCCGAGGACCGGCGGACCTCCTCCGGACCGACTCCCCAGAACCCCCGGATCGACGGCCACATCGCCGCGATCAGGAGGCCGGCGACGACCAACGCCGAGGCCGCCGCGATCAGGCCCCGGGCGCCCTTCTTCCTCGGAGGCCCCGCCGGCTTCGGCGCCGAGGCCGAGGGAGCCGCCGGGGCGCCGGTCAGGCCCGTCCGATCGGCGAACGAGAACTCGGTGAACGAGACCTGCGAGGGATGCCTCGGCGGGGGGGCGCCGGTTGCTTCATCGGCGAGGTCCGGCCTCGGCCTCTCGGCGAACGAGAACTCGGTGAACGAGACGTTCGAGGACGGGTCTCTCGGCGGGGGCGTGGGCGCCTCGATCGTGCCGGGGTCGGGCCTCTCGGCGAACGAGAACTCGGTGAACGAGACGTTCGAGGGATGGGCCGGGAACGGCCCGGTGGCGTCGGTCGGCCCGACCACCGCCCGGAGCTGGACGGTCTGATCCTGGGGGAGGACCCGGGAGATCGTCCCGCAGTGAATGCAACGGACCTCCTCGCCCACGAACCGGGTGTCGGCGCCGATCAGGGCCCGGCACGACGGGCAGGGGACGAGGCCGACGGGCACTCGTTCCGGGGCGGCCTCGCGAACCGAGGGCGCCTCGGGCAGTTCGGCCAGGGCCTCCTGGGCCATCATCGCGCAGGAGGCGAAGCGGTCGTTGGGCTCCTTGGACATCCCCCGGCGGATCGCCCGGGAGAGCCTCGCCGGGATGCCCGGCAGGAGCTCGTCCAGGGGCGGCGGGTCGATGTTCGTCTGGTTCACGATCGTGGCCGAAGGCGACGGCCCGACGAGGTAGTTCTTGCCGGTGAGGACCTCGTGGACGGTCAGGGCGAGCGAGTACTGGTCGGCCCGGCCGTCGGTCCGGGCCCCGATGACGATCTCGGGGGCCACGTAGCTGGGCGTCCCCAGGAGGAAGCCCGGGGCCGTCAGCGAGTTCTCCTCGGCGGTCCGGGCCTCGTCCCGGGAGAGGGCCTTGATGATCCCGAAGTCGCCGATGAACGCGTTGCCGTGGGCGTCGAAGAGGATGTTCGCCGGCTTCACGTCGCGGTGGATGTGCCCCTGGGAGTGGATGAAGTCCAGGGCCCGGGCCACGTCCAGCAGCCAGTCGCGGAGGGAGGCCGGGTCCATCGGCCGGGCCTCGCCCTCGGGCCCGCCCTGCATCCGCTCCTTCAGGCTGCCGCCGGTCAGGTACTGCATGACCACGAACGGGCGGTCGCTCATCACCCCCACGTCGATGATCCGGACGATGTGGGGGTGGCCCAGCTTCACCAGAGACCGCGTCTCCCGGCTGAACCGCTCGATCAGGTTCGGCATCGGCATCCCCTGCTCGGGGCCGATCGGGAACTTGATCACGACCTCGGTCTGGAGGTTGTTGTCGAACGCCCGGAAGACCTGCCCCATGCTCCCCGAGCCGATCCGGCCGAGGACCCGGTAGCGGCCCCCGCCCAGGGCCCGGCCGATCCAATCTTCAGTCGCGCCGACCACGGAAGACCTCCTTCGAGACGGGAGAGGATGGGCCGGGGCCGAGGCCGGGGTCTCAGGACCCGGCGACGGCCCGGGCTCCCGGGCCGATCGGCAGGGCGATTCGGAACGTGGTGCCGACCCCGGGTTCGCTCGCCACGTCGATCGTCCCGCCGTGCTCGACGATCGTCGAATGAGCCAGGCTGAGCCCCAGGCCGGTGCCCCGACCCACGGCCTTGGTGGTGAAGAACGGGTCGAAGATCCGGGGGAGGCTCTCCGGCGCGATCCCGCAGCCGTCGTCGCCGATCTCCACGATCGCCCGGTCCCCTTCGGACCGGGTGGACACGACGATCCGGCCTCGGCCTCGGCCCGAGTCCTCGATCGCCTGTTCCGCGTTCATCAGCAAATTGAGGACGGCGTCCCGCAGCGCCCCGTCCCTCGACTCGTCCGGCCCCAGGCCCAGGAGTTCGGCGAGGGGAGCCGTGGCCGAGATCAGCCGATACGTCCCCGGTTCGAGCCGGGCGATCATCTCCCCGGACCGGCCCGCCCGCGAGTTCGGCAAGGGCATCAGCATCGACCGGCTGACCGTCTGATCCCCGCCCGCCGCCGACACCCCCGCCCCGCCCGCCGGAGCGGGCAGGGACTGGCCGCAAACAGAGCACTCGCGGTTGGGAGGCATCGCGGCTCATCAACGGGGCATCGATCGACCGAGAGGCCGGGGACCCGGGTCGCCCCATTCTGACCGATTGGTGTGAAGAAGAGATGAAAACCGCCGGAATTAACGGATTGAGGGCGGAGACGACCCGGATCGCCGAAAGCATCCTCGGAGGCTCGGCGATCCGTCAAGGGCCCGCCGACGTCCAGGCCGGGAGGGCTTGGCCCGCCCTCGGGGCGATCGCCGAGATCCGCCTCCGGCACGACCTGCCGGGGCCCCGGTGACGTGCGGGGTCGATGTCCTCCGCGTCCGCTCGGCCGGCGAGCGGCCGGTGGGTCCGGGCGATCTTTCCGATTCCGGCGAGGCCCCGCGAGGCCCTCATCCTTCGGGCTTGCCGGCCGCCGGCAGGCCGTCGAGGAATTGATCCAGGGCGTCGAGGTACTCGCGGGAGGGATCGTCGTTGTGGCCCCCTCCGGGCACGACCACGAGCGTCTTGGGCTCGTTCGCCTTGCGGAAGAGGCGGCGGCCGAGCTCGATGGGCACCACGCGGTCGGCGTCTCCGTGGGTCTGCAGGAGAGGGCCGTGGTACTGGCCGATCTTGGACTCGGAATCCAGGCGTGTGGACATCAGCAGGCGGACGGGCATGAACCGGGGCAGGTGGTGGGCCGCGACGTCGGGCAGCGAGCTGAACGTGTTCTCCAGGATCAGCCCCCGGGCCCCGTCCCGGGCCGCGAGATCGACCATCACGCCCCCTCCGAGCGATTCCCCGGCCAGGACGATGTCGCCCTCGGCGACCCCCGTCCGCTCGGCCAGCCACCGACGAGCCGCCCGGGCGTCGGCGAGGATCCCGGGCTCGCTGGGCCGGCCCTCGCTCCGGCCGTAGCCCCGATAATCGAAGATCATCACCGAGGCCCCGAGCTCGTCCCGGAACCGCGAGAGGACCGATCGCCGGCTCGTCAGGTTCCCGGCGTTCCCCTCGGCGAACAAAACGACCGCCCGGGGATGCTTCGCCTCGGCGAACCAGCCGTTGAGGCGGACGCGGTCGGGCGTCTCGAACCAGACGTCCTCGATGCCCGGGTCGCCCGTCTTCCAGTCGCCCTGGGGGAAGGGGCGAGGGTGGAAGATGGCCGACTCTTCCAGGCTCATCCGCGACGCTCGCGACCTCGGCAGCGTCCCGCACCCGGCCGCCCCGAGGGGGAGCAGCACGGCCGCGACGACCGCCCATCTCGCCAGGGATCGGCTCAAGGCGCACCCCCTTCGTCCGGGTCGGGACCGCCCGCTCCGCCGCGAATCGCGGGACTCTAGGCCGGTGGCCGGGGCCCGTCAAGGCGAGAACGCGCCTCTCCGGTGGCCCCGTAGCTGGCTCAAGGCTAGAATCGACCGTCCGAACCCGGGAGACCCGATCGTTCCCTGAAGAGGTGGATGAATCATGCGATGGGCCCCGCCCCTCCTCGCCGGCCTGCTCCTGACGGCCTCGGGCCTGCCTGCCCCGGTCGAGGCCGAGGACGCCCCGACCCCCGAGCAGAGGGCCGAGGCGCTCCGCCGTCACGGGCTCGACCCGGCGTCTCCCCTGGGCTCTCGGGTGAAGGAAACCCCCGAGGCGGTCCTCAAGATGTTCCGGGAGGCCGGGTTGGCCGTGCCCACGCCCCACGCCCTGACCGACGACGAACGGCGGAAGCTCTCGGCCGCGTTCGAGGCCCTGCCGCCCCTGCATCGCCGGGTCCTGGCCGAGCGGCTGAGGAGCGTGAGCTTCCTCGACGGCATGCCCAACACCGCGCTGACCTCGACGATCAACCCGGACGAACCCTACCGGCTCTTCGACATCACCATCCGCGCCGGCATCCTCCGCGAGGACGTCTCCGAATGGTTCACGTGGAAGGAGGGGACCTGCTTCGACGCCTCCGGCTCGAAGCGGGGCCTCTCGGTCGAGGCCGGCAAGCTCGACGCGATCCTCTACCTGCTCCTCCACGAGGGGACGCACGTCGTCGATGCCTCGCTGAGGCTCACGCCGCCCCCGAGGCCCGCGACGGGCCCGACGGCCACCGCGTTCACCCAGGGCGTCTGGGCCGACCGCACGGTCGCCGTCCCCCGCTATCGCGACCCGCTCCTGGAGCGCGTCAAGTACCGGGCCGGGGGCCAGGTTCTCCCCATCGACCGGGCCGAGGCGGTCTACGAGGCCCTCGGCCGGACGCCGTTCCCCTCGCTCTACGGCAGCAGCAACTGGCACGACGACCTGGCCGAGTCCCTCGCCCTGTACCACCTGACCCAGAAGCTCAACCAACCCTACCGGATCGTGATCCGGCAGGACGGCCGCGAGGTCTTCGCCTCCGAGCCCATGAACTCGAAGCTCGTCCGCTCCCGGTTCGACCTCATGAAGCGATTCTATGAGGACGGCCAATGATCCGGGGAGGGCGGCCGGCCCCGATCGGAACCCGTGCCAACCAAGACCCTTCCACAGGGCACTCCCGAAGGATCTTCCACCGAGGGGGAAACGGCCCCGGCCCGATCCTCGCCGCTCTTCCCTCCCGGCCGCCTTCCGCGTAAGCTCTTAGGGCGACTCCGACCGCGGGGCGAGCTTGGGTAGCACCGGGGCGACGGTCGGGATCGAGTCGAATCGGATCGAGTCGATCATCCCGGCGGGCCGCCCTTCCAGGCGAGGCCCGCCCCTCCAGGAGACGCGAGCGATGGCCCACGACCAGAACCAGACCACCGACCGCCGCACGTTCCTCCAGGCCGGCGCCGTCGCCGCCTCCGCCCTGGCCCTGCCCTCGGGCCTGAGGGCCCAGGACGACCCCGCCAAGGACAAGGACAAGGCCGCCGCGCCGGCCCAGGCCCCCGCCGAACCCATCCCGACCCGACCCCTGGGCAAGACCGGCGTCCAGGTCACTCTGCTCGACCAGGGCGCCGTCCGCGGCTCCGCCTACGACAACGTCCTGCGGCTCTCCTTCGCCCGCGGCGTCCGCATGTTCGACACCGCCAAGGTCTACGGCACCGAGCCCAACCTCAAAAAATGGTTTCAGCAGGTCCCCGACGTCCGCAAGCAGATCTTCCTCGTCACCAAGGACTCCCCCAAGCGGCCCACCCAGATGCCCGGCATGGTCGACGACCGCCTCAAGGCCCTGGGCACCGACTGGATCGACCTCTTCTTCATCCACGGGCTCGGGGATGAACACAAGCTCCAGGACGCCGTGGACATGGTCTCCGGCAAGGGGGAGATCGGCGCCGAGTTCAAGAAGGCCGCCGACGACATCCGCAAGTCCGGCAAGGCCAAGTTCATCGGGTTCTCCTCCCACCACAAGCAACGCGCCGCCATCATCCAGGCCGCGGCCGAGGGCGGGATCGTCGATGCCGTGATGCTCCAGTACGCCCCCTGGCTCGACAAGGATTCCGCCCTGAACAAGGCCCTGGACTCCGCCCACAAGGCCGGCATCGGCCTGATCTCCATGAAGCAGGTCGCCGGCAAAGGCGGATTCGGCGACGCCCCCAACTTCGACGTCCTCGAAGAGGTCAAGAAGCGCGCCCCCATGCTCATGGAGAAGGGCCTGAGCGCCCACCAGGGCCTCCTCCACGCCATCTGGACCGACGAACGCATCAGCGCCGTCTGCGTGTCCATGAGGAACACCGACCAGGTCCGCCAGAACACCGACGCCGCCCGGTCGTTCGAGCCCCTGAAGGCCGCCGAGCTCTTCCAGCTCCGCGACGCCGTCCTGACCCACGGCCGACCCACCCTCTGCACCGACTGCGACGGCCGATGCTCCGCCGCCGCCGGCACCACCGCCGAGCTCGGCAACCTCACCCGGTTCCTGACCTATCACCAGCACCTGGGCGACCGCTCCGAGGCCCGCCGCCTCTTCGCCGCCATGGACCCCCAGGCCCGAGACTGGTCGGGAGCCGACCTCAAGGCCGCCTCCCGCGCCTGCCCCGGCGGACTCGACTTCTGCACCCTCATGCCCCAGGTCCAGAAGCACCTCGCTTGACCAGTTTCTCAGGTCAAACCAGGCCCCCCGGATGACGCAGCTCACCCAGGGGGCTAAATTCCCCGCGATCCCGTAGTTCGCCGAGACCGACGCGTCGAACGTTGGATGGCATGCCCACGTCTTCGTGGTCATGGCTTCGGGCTCGGTTTGCCCAAACCGAAGGCATGCCTAAGAAGACGTGGGCATGCCACTCAAATTCTCACTTGATGAGAACGCAAGGGCCTGGAATCATCAATTTTTCCAAAGTTGACTACACTTGGCGATCCAAAGCGGCACCAACCGCCGAAAAAACCGCCGAATGCTCGCGCGCAGTCACTCGTGCGCGCCGACGCCAGCTTGTCTTTGGATGAATGGATCGCTCGCGCGCAATAAGCAACCTCTCCAGGATTTGCGCCGAACGCTTTTTCGAGCGACCCTCCCCGAAAAATGGCCGAACGGGCGCATTCGGCGCCCGGTTCGCGCCCGCGAGTGCGCCGCGTCCCGTTCCCGGCGGCCGCCGATTCGGTGATCGCGCCCGGGGGCCTCTCGCGATGATCCCCTTCGGGGCGGGGTCTCGCCGTCAGGGAAGCTCGCGAATCCGGAGGTCCCGGAAGTCCACCGGCGCGCCCTCGGATTCGAGGCACAGGTATCCCTTGCTCGGTCGGCACCCCGACCCGCCGGAGACCTCCTCGCCGTTGACCCAGAGCCGGATCTCGCCGTTGATCCCCCGCACATAATAATCATTCCACTCGTTCACGCCCTTGCTCAGCCGCTTCGAGGGGAAGCTCCGCGAGCCGTCGGGCGAGACCGGCGGGAACGGCGTCATCTTCGACGAGCCGACCGGGAACACGTCGCCGTGGGTCGTGAACCAGTCGGGCTTCTTGCCCGTCTGCGCCTCGTACTGCTCGGCGTAACCGTGGTCGAGCACCTGGACCTCGATCCCCCCTCGGGGCAGGTTCCCGGGCTTCAGGTCCTTCAACGCCTCCTCGGCGCCCACACGAAAATCCCCGAATTCCCGCCCGACTGGAGGTGCCGCCACCGGGCCACCAGCTCGAAGTTGCCGTACTCCTTCGCCGTGCGGAGCACGCCCACCGGCTGGCCCGAGCAATGGACCATCCCCTCGGTCCAGGTCCACGTCTCCCTGGAGCAGTTCACCGGAGCGAAGTCCTTCTCTCCCAGAGACTTCCAGCCCGGCCCCGTCCCGTCGATCACGGCCCGAGGAGGCCCCGTCGGCCCCTCCGCCACGTCCATCGACATCCCCAGGGCGACCAGAATCCCAGCGACCCACGGGCCCGTCGTCGCGATACTCATGGAAGGCTCTCCCCGATCGATCCGACCCCAAGACCCGGCGGTTATACCGGCCCCGATCCCGAGAAACCACCAACCTCTCACCCCCAAGGCCCGCAAACCATGCGAATTGGGCGGAAAACATCGAAACGCAGATGACGCAGCTCAAGAATGTATGAAATCTGCGTAATCTGCGTAATCTGCGTTTCGATGCTTCCTCTTCTGCGTTTCGATCCTTCGCGTTTTGCGTTCCGAAAAGCCACCCATGGCGGGTCGTCGTCCGCCTCGCTATCATTCGACGCGAATTCGCATCAGAAAGCCTCGATCCTCACCGAGAACCGACCATGAGCCGCCCCTTCGTCCTCCTCGTCATCCTGGCCTCCGCCGCGCTCGGCCCGAGGGCGTCGGTCCGCGCGGCCGAGGGGGACGTGATCGCGACGATGGACGAGCTCAAGTTCCAGCCCCCGAAGGAGAAGGGGAAAATCGAACTGGTCCGGGGAAAATTCGGCCAGGCGATCCACTTCCGGTTCGACGAGGGGTCCGCCGGGGCGTTTGCCACGAGCAACCTCCACGGCTCGCCCGCCTGGGACCAGGCCGACGGGTTCTCGTTCTGGGTCAAGGGGGACGGCCCCGACGGCTTCGGCGGCCTTGAGTTCATTTACGATGAAGATTATGCGGTTCGGTACGATTTCGTGTTCCCGATCAAGGGGACAGAATGGACGAAAGTGAGCGTCCGCTGGTCCGACCTGATCCCGGTCCTCCCCGGCCCGAGGGCAAAACCCCTCGGTGGGCCGGAGGGCAACCCGCCCTCGAAGATCACCGGCATCTGGGTCGGCCGCTGGTGGTACTGGGGAAACTATCCGGCGATTTCGTTCGCTCTCGATGAGTTTCGGTTGGAGCCAACCATTGCCAGGGCCACGAAACCGAGCCCGCCGCAGGGACCTCCGCTGGCCCGGACCCGGGCGAAGCTCAAAGCCGGTCGGCCGATCACCGTGGTGACGATGGGCGACTCGCTGACCGACACCCGCCACTGGGCCAATCGCGAGGTCAACTGGCCGGCACTCCTCAAAAGCAAGCTCAAGAAGGACTTCGGGTCCGACGTCACGATCGTGAACCCGGCAATCGGCGGCACCCAGCTCCGCCAGAACTTGATCCTGATGCCCCGATGGCTGGAATTGACCCCGACGCCCGACCTCGTGACGGTCTTTTTTGGCGGAAACGACTGGGATGCCGGCATGCGAGGCCCCGAGTTCGAGAAGGCCGTGGCCGACGCCATCGACCGTATCCGAACGGCCACGAACAACAAGGCGGACGTCCTGATCGTGACCACCAACCCCGCCGCCTCGCGATGGACCGAGACCGCCGAGCTCGCCGAAGCCTGCCGAAAGGCTGCCCACGACCGAAACGCCGGCCTCGCCGACACTTATGGCGGGTTTCACGCCGCCGGGAACGACGATCCCAACCGCCTGTTCGTCCACGACCGGGTCCACCTCGGCCCGGTCGGCCACGAAGTCGTCGCCGAAACGATCGTCAAGGCCCTCAAGTAGGGTGCATGCAATGCACCAACCCGTGGCGGCCATCGGCCGCCCACCATCTTCCAGCCATTAAGGCGTGGGCGAGTCCAACGAACGATGGCGACTTCCGGTCGTGCAATGGATGGTGCATTTCATGCACCCGACATGTCCTTCCATGTCCCATCAACGCCCAGGACCTGGTTCGGCCGGAATCGGGCCTTGTATTGCATCGATCGGCAGCCCTCGACGTAGTAACCCAGATAGACGTAACGTTTTCCCCACGCCCGGGCTCGGTCGATCACGCTCAGGACATTGAACGTCCCGAGCGAGCGGTCCCGATGGGCCGGGTCGTGGAAAAAATAGATCGCCGACAGGGCGGCCGGGACGTCGTCCACGAATCCCACGCCGACCAGCTCCGTCCCCAGCCGATATCGCCAGCAGAGGGTCGGAAACGGGTTGTCCACGAAGCTGGCCACGAACGACCCGCTATCCTCCTCATGCTCGGGCCAGTCCTTGGCCTCGGTTTGCGCCTCGTGATAACGCCTGGACAGGTCAAGACTTTCATCGTCCACCCCAGGCGGACCGATCTCCAGGAGGACCTCCCCGGAATTCGCCTTCCACGCCCTCCTCTGGCTCCGGTCGGGTCGGAACCGATCGACATCGACCCGCAATGGCTGGCAAGCTCGACAAGCTGGGCAACGAGGGCGAAACAGGGTCCGACCGAACCGCCGCCAGCCCTCGTTCATCCGGTCGAGGTACTCGGCCGAGGTCAGCCGGTCGGCCCACTCATACTCCATCCGGGCGGGGCGATCGGGCAAGTAGGAGCACGGGCGGGGCCGTTCCAGGAATCGGCGACCGATGGCCATGCACCCCCCTCATGCCGCGCGATCGGCCCGGATCGAATCAGGGTTGATCGATGCGGATCTGGTGGTTCGACAGCGTCTCAAACCCTTCGTCCGTCACGAGATAGTTCCTCTCGAACCGCATCCCGCCAACCCCCTCGACGTACAGGCCGGGCTCGATCGCGACCACATCCCCAGCCTGCAACGTCTCGTCGCTGTCGGGGACGAAGTACGGCGGCTCGGGATGCCCGAGGCCCAGCCCATGGCCCGAATGGGTCACGAAGAACCGATCGAGGCCCAGCGAGGCAAAATGCCCCCGAACCGCCCGATCGACCCCATTTGCCGGCGCCCCCGCCTTCAAGGCGGACTCGCCTGCCTTCATCGCGCCGACGCAGGCGTCGAACAACTCGATTTGGCGAGGGGTCGGCCCTGCGCCGACGGCGAATGTATTGGTAAAATCGCCGCGATAGCCGTCCACGACCACCGAAAAATCGAGGAGGAGCAGGTCCCCAGCCTGGATGACCCGCGACGAGGGCGGTCCGCCCTTCTCGGTGGCGAGCCTCGGGCCCGAAGCGAAGTCCCCGTAAACGGTTGCGGCCTCGCCCAGCGATTGCACGGCCGCATCGAGGACGATCCGATACGCGTCCACCTCGGTCATCCCCGGCCGGACCCTGGCCAGGGCCGCGGCATGGGCCGCCTCGCCGGCCTTCATGGACCGGCTCAAAACGGCCAATTCATCTGCATGTTTCGACCTTCGCAGCGGCCGGATTGCCCGGGAGACATCGACGATCTCGACCCCCGGCCGGGCCGCTCGCAACCCCTCGACGACGCCCGCAGGAACGGCCGAAAGCTCGACACCGACCCGGGTTCCGGCGATCGAGGCAAGCCGGCCGAGGGTGGAATCCACCAGAAGGGCCTTGCGGTGGGGGGCCGCGTGCTGGCCGTCATACCACGTCGGGGCGACGACGTCATCCACGTGGGCCCGGTCCAAAAAAGGCCGGACCATCGAATCGGCCACCAGGACCGACCGATCCGGCCCCATCACGAGGACGGCCGCCGATTCGACGGTCCGAAAAACGAACGGGGATGGCCAATAATTGGCGAAATAGATCAGGCTCGACGGGTCGCCCACGATCAGGAGATCGCAGGGGGCCGGGAGGGCGTCCCAAAGCCTCTCCCGGCGGATCTTGCAGCCTTCGGCGGTCAGCATCCGTCAAAATCTCCGAAGATTACCTCTGGACCCGGGCCGACCCACCCTTCGCAAACGCCTCCACTTCCTCCAGCTTCGCCATCGTGACATCGCCGGGGAAGGTGGTGAGCAGGGCACCGTGGGCCCAGCCGAGGCGGAGGGCCTCCTCGGGCGACCGACCGGCGATCAGGCCGTAGATCAGGCCGGCGGCGAAGCCGTCGCCACCGCCGATGCGGTCGATCACGTCGAGCTGGCAAGTCGGGCTGACGTAACGCTTTCCGTCGAGCCAGAGGACGGCCGCCCAGTCGTGGCGGTTCGTGGAATGGACCTCTCGGAGGGTGGTCGCCACGAGCTTGATGTTGGGGAACTGCTCGACGACCCGCTCGATCAGGGTGAAGAAGGTGTCGGGGTCGAGCTTCGATTTCCCCTCGACGGGGTCCGGGCCGGCGATGCCGAGGCCCTTCTGGAGGTCCTCCTCGTTGCCGATCAGGGCGTCGAGCTTGCCGGCGATCCCCCGGATGACCTGCTGGCCGCGCTCGGCCCCGCCGACCGACGCCCAGAGCTTGGCCCGGTAGTTCAAATCGAAGGAAGTGATGGCCCCGGCGGCCTTTGCGGCCTCGATCCCCTCGACGATGAGCGGTGCGGTCGTCTCGGACAGCGAGGCGAAGATGCCTCCCGAGTGGAACCAGCGGACGCCCTTGCCAAAGATGGCCGACCAGTCGAAATCCCCCGGCTTGAGCAGGGCGCCGGCCTCGTTCGCGCGGTTGTAGAAGACCACCGGGGGCCGGACGCCGAGGCCGCGGTCGCTGTAAACCGTGGCGATGTTAGGACCTCGGACGCCGTCGTGGTCGAACCACTTGTAGAAGGGGGTCACGCCGGTCTCGCGGACCCGGGCCTGGACGAGCTCGCCGATCGGGTACCTGACCATCGCGGTGGCCACGCCCGTCTTGAGGCCGAAGCAGTCGGACAGGTTGGCCGCGACGTTGTACTCGCCGCCCGAGACGTGGATCTCCAGCGACCGGGCCTTGCGGAACGGGATGATCCCGGGGTCGAGCCGGTGGACCAGCGCCCCGAGGGACAGGAAATCGAGCTCGGCCGCGTCTTTCCGCACGTTCAGACCGCTCATGGACTCTCCCGGGAAAAAAATCGAGGCCTCGGCCCGGTTCCGCCGATCGCTCGGGGTCGCGGGCCCGATTGTAGCTCTTGCAGGGCGAGGTGGCTCCCCGGAATCGGGGCGGTCGGCGGCCTTTCGGCGGGTCGTCCCGGCCCTTACGGGGCGACCTCCACGAACACCTTCAGCGCCTCCTTGTCCTCCAGCCTCTTCATGACCTCGTCGAACCGATCGAGCCCGGCCACCGGGTCGGTCAGGATTTGGGCGGTGACGCCGGGATAGGTCAGCTCGCCGTGGGAGAGGGCCTGCAAACCCATCTCGAAGTGCTTGCGATTGCCATTGACGCTGGCGACGAGCAATTTGTTGCCCAGGACCCATTCGAGGTTGATCCTGGCGCCATCGACGGTGACCTCGCGGCTGCCTCCGGTGATGCTGGTCCAGACCAGGGCGCCGTTGATCGCCAGGGCCTCCATCGCCTGGAAGCAGACCTCGGCGTTGCCGGTGGCCTCGAAGATCAGGTCGGGCTTGCCGACCCTCTTCGCCAGGTCGCGCATGGATTCCTGCTTCGTGCTGATGTAAGTGGCCCCGTAGGCCTCGGCGATCTGAGACTTGAGGTGGGGGCCCGGGCGGGTGGCCAGGGTGAAGACCTCCAGCCCCCGGAGCCGCAGCATCATCGTCGCCAGCAGGCCGATCTGGCCGGCGCCGAGGACGAACGCCCGCCTCGGCTCCCAGACCTGGAGCCTCCTCTGGGCCAGGTCCGCCTGCTCGATCGCCTTGGCGCAGACGCTCGCCGGCTCGGCCAGGACGCCCAGGTGCTTCAGCCCCTGGGGGACCTTCACCATGTACTCGGCGTCATCGACGAACATTTCGGACATGTAGCCGTGACAGAGATTGATCCCGCGCTCGTAATAGGTCTCGTCCGAGGTGATGTCGTTCCGGCCGATGTCGTCGAAGAGGGACTTGCCGGGCCGGCGGACGGTGCAGGAGACGAAGTCGCCGGGCTCGACCTCGGCGACCTTCTCGCCCACTTCGAGGACCTGCCCGAAGCACTCGTGGCCGATGATCAGGAAGTCGCCCCCGGGAGGGGCGTTGCCGTACTGGGCCTCGTTGATCTCGCGGTCGGTGGCGTCCACGCCCACCCGCAAGGTCTTGACCAGGACCGACCGCCCCTCGGGGACGAGGCAGACGTGGGGATGGGGCTGGTCGCCCAGCTTCGGCTCCGGGACGTCGCGGAGGTGGACGCTGTGGGGCTGGCCCGGGGTGACCGCAACGGCTTTCATCGGCAGGTCGATCCGTCGAGGAGGAATCGTCAGGCCGGGCCGACCCGCCGCAAGAGGGCCGATCGCGTCCGGCGATGGTCGCGATTCTAACCGAAGGGGCGGGGCGATGTCACGGACCGAGGCCGGAACGACGACGACTCGACCGCCCCGATTCCCTCCCCGCCTTCCTGCTTGACATGCGTATGGGATTGTTGTCTCTATGGGCGTTCATGGGACCCGGTCGCCGGAAGGCCCAACCTCGGAGATGTATCATCATGAGAAGCCGTGTGTTGGTATTATTGCTCGCCCTCGTCGCCGGGGACGATCCGAAGGCGACCGAGGAGTTGGAGGGGCAGTGGAGGCAGAAGCAGCTCGGATTCCTGGAGCCGCCGGCCGGGATCTGGAAGCTCATCTATGGGCATGAGCTGTCCCTTGACGATCCGTCGGCCCTGATCCGGGACCGATCCGCCCTCTCGATCCGGGGAGAGAAGGTCACGTTCAAGAACGGCGAGCACGAGGAGGAGGTGAAGTTCCGGCTCGACCCGACGAAGACCCCCAAGACCGTGGATATTCTCATCGATAATAAGCCCAAATACCTGGGTGTTTATGAAGTGAAGGACGGCGAACTCCGCCTCGGCTTCGGGGACGGGAAGACACGCCCCAAGAAGCCCGAGATCGAGGAGGGAGAGACGGGGAGGGTCTTCCTCGTCCTCGACCTCGTGAAGCCGAAGGGGTGACTTCCGGTCGGCCCGGGCCCGGGCCCGGGCATCCCGACGGCGGAGGGATTTCGCCCGGCCGGTGCGAGTCTGGCGCTGGCATCCGGCCTCGAGGATGGTACATTGAGGGCCTCCGAAGACACGACTCGCCCGCCCGACGCCCCGCCCCGGACACCCCGCCCGCCCCGGTGATCTCATGATGCGACCCGGCCTTTATCCGGCCCTTGCCCTCCTCGTGACCGGCCTCGGGTCCGCCGTTGCCGAGGATCGCCCTCCCACGGACGAGGAGGCCCGGTTCTTCGAGACCAACGTCCGGCCGGTCCTGGTCGATCAGTGCTTCAAGTGCCACGGGCCGGCGAAGCAGAAGTCGAACCTCAGGCTGGATTCGAGGGCCGCGATCCTGGCCGGGGGCGACCTCGGCCCGGCCGTGGTCCCCGGGAAGCCCGAGGAGAGCCCGCTGGTGGCGGCGGTGAAGTACGAGGAAGACGGCCCCAAGATGCCGCCCTCGGGCAAGCTGCCGCCGAACCAGGTCGAGGCGCTCTCGCGATGGGTCAAGATGGGCGCGCCCTGGCCGGGCGAGGCCGGGGATGCCGCGAACCCGCCTCCCGCGAAGAAGGCCGGCTTCTCCATCACCGACAAGGACCGCTCCCACTGGGCGTTCCGGCCCGTCCGCCGGCCCGATGCCCCGGCCGTGAAAGAGTCTTCATGGGTAGCTTCGCCGATCGATGCGTTCGTGCTCGCCGGTCTGGAGAAGAAGGGCCTGAGGCCCAACCCCCCGGCGTCGAAGGCCGAGCTACTCCGGCGGGTCACCTATGATTTGACGGGCTTGCCGCCGACTCCGGCCGAGGTCGAGGCGTACCTCAAGGACGAGGCGCCCGACGCCTACGAGAAGGTCGTCGATCGCCTCCTCGCCTCCCCCCGATACGGCGAGGCGTGGGGCCGTCGCTGGCTGGACCTCGTCCGGTTCGCCGAGACCAACAGCTACGAACGTGATGGCGTGAAGCCCTCGGCATGGCGATTCCGCGATTATGTGATCCGGTCCTTGAATGCGGACAAGCCCTACGATCGATTCGTCCGCGAGCAGCTCGCAGGCGACGAATTGCCGGGTCGCGACGTCGAATCCGTGACCGCCACCGGGTTCTACCGCCTGGGGATCTGGGACGACGAGCCGGTCGATCGCGAGCAGGCCCGGTTCGACGGCTACGACGACGTCGTGGCCACCACCGGGCAGGTCTTCCTCGGGCTGACGATCGATTGTGCTCGTTGTCATGATCATAAGCTGGACCCGATCGCACAAAAGGATTATTATCGCTTCGTCTCGTTCTTCCGCAACGTGAACCACTACCGCAACGGCGGGCCGACCGACGAGATGCCGATCGTCGAGCCGGGCCATGAGGAGGAGGCCGCCCGGATCGCCCGCGAGCAGGACGAGCGGCGGGCGAAGGCCGAGGCGACCGTGGCGGGGATCGAGGAGGAATACCGCAGGAGGTCCGAGGCGATCGCGGCGGTCCGCGGGATCGACGTCGAGGACCTCCGCTACCGGTTCTATCGCGACACCTGGGACCGCCTGCCCGACTTCGACGCGATCAAGCCCGAGGACTCCGGCGAGCTCCCCTCGGGCCTGTTCGACCTTTCGCCCCGGACCCGCGACGAGGCGTTCGGCTTCGTCTTCGAGGGGTTCTTGAACGTCCCGAATGAAGGCGTTTACACGTTCTCGCTCGACTCGGACGACGGCTCCCGGCTGAAGGTCGACGGGAAGGCCGTGGCCGAGCACGACGGCATCCACGGCGAGGGCAGCCCTCGGGTCGGCTCGGTCGCCTTGAAGAAGGGTCGCGTGCCGATCCGCCTGGAGTACTTCCAGAACGGCCACGGCCTGGGGCTCACGGTCGCGTGGTCGGGGCCCGGCGTGGAGCGGCGGCCCCTCTCGGCGGGGATGAAGAAGGCGGAGGTCGTCGACGTCCGCGCCGCGATCCGCAAGGACGGGGCGAAGGTGCTCGGCCCCGAGCGGGTGGACCGCTACCAGCAGGCCCGGCGCGTCCTGGCCGAGCTCCGGACGAAGACGGCGGCGACCGGCACGGTCCTCTGCGTGACCGAGGCCGGCCCCGTCGCCCCCGAGACGTTCGTCCTGGCCCGCGGGAACCCGCACGCCCCGGGCGAGAAGGTCGAGCCGGCGTTCCTCGAAGTCCTGGGCGGGACGCCCGCGAACGTCCCCTCGCCGCCCCCCGGCGCGAAGACGACCGGCCGTCGGCTCGCCCTGGCCGACTGGATCGCCTCGCCCTCCAACCCGTTGACGGCCCGGGTCATGGCCAACCGCGTCTTCCAGGGGCATTTCGGCCGGGGGATCGTCCGCTCGCCCTCGAACTTCGGCCTCCAGGGCGACCCGCCGACCCACCCCGAGCTGCTCGACTGGCTGGCCTCCGAGCTCGTCGCCGGGGGATGGCGGCTCAAGCCGCTCCACAAGACCATCGTCATGTCGAACGCTTATCAAATGTCTTCGAGGGCGAATCCCGACGCCCTGGCGAAGGACCCGACCAACGACTCGCTCTGGCGGATGGACATGAGGAGGCTGTCGGCCGAGGAGGTCCGCGACTCGATCCTCTCCGCCTCCGGGACGCTCAACCTGGCGATGTTCGGCCCCGGCGTCTACCCCGAGATCCCCCGGGAAGTGCTCGCCGGGCAGTCCGTGCCGGGCAGCGGCTGGGGCAAGTCGTCGCCCGAGGAGCAGGCCCGGCGCAGTATTTATGTCCACGTGAAAAGGTCGTTGCTCCTGCCGATCCTGGAATCGTTCGACCTGGCCGAGACCGACCGCTCCACGCCGTCGAGGTTCAGCACCACCCAGCCGACCCAGGCGCTGGGGATGCTCAATGGGGACTTCCTGAACCGGCAGGCGGACCTCCTGGCCGTCCGGCTCCGGCGAGAGGCCGGCGACCGGGTCGAGGACCGGGTCCGGCTGGCCCTGAGGCTGGTCTCGGCCCGGGAGCCTTCCGAAGCGGACGTCCGCCGGGGTGCCAACCTGATCGCCGGCCTGGAGGCGAAGGACGGGCTCGGGCCCGACGCGGCCCTGAAGGCGTTCTGCCTGGTCGCGCTCAATCTGAATGAATTCTTGTATTTGGATTAATCTGAGTTGCTGGCCGCCCAGGTCACGAGTCGGTCCGACTTCCGTCGGGCCTACGAATCCTCAAACCTCTTTGTAGGCCCGACTGAAGTCGGACCGACTCAGGCCCCAATCGCCGGAGAGACCCCATGAGCGACCAGGCCCGACGCCCCTCCGGCACGTTCTGCGGCCGGACCCGCCGCGAGTTCCTCTGGCAGGCCGGCGCCGGGTTCACCGGCCTGGGCCTGGTCGACCTGCTGTCGAGAGACGGCTTCTTCGCCGGCAAGGCCCGGGGCGACGAGGTCTCGCGGGCGGCGAACCCGCTGGCGCCGAGGCCCGCGCACTTCGCCCCGAAGGCGAAATCGGTCATCTTCCTGTTCATGTATGGCGGCCCCAGCCACATGGACACGTTCGACTACAAGCCGAAGCTCTACGACCTCGACGGCAAGACGATCGCCGTGAAGACGTTCGGCCGGGGCGGGAAGAAGAACGAGGGTCGAGTCGTCGGCCCGAAGTGGAAATTCCAGCAGTACGGCCAGTCGGGCAAGTGGGTCAGCGACCTGTTCCCGAACCTGGCCGGGTGCGTGGACGACATCGCGTTCCTGCACTCGATGACGGCCGACTCGCCGATCCACGGCTCGGCGATGCTCCAGATGAACACGGGCAAGATCCTCTCCGGGAGCCCGTGCCTGGGTTCGTGGGTCGGCTACGGGCTGGGCAGCGAGAACGAGGATTTGCCCGGCTTCGTGGTGATGCTCGACCCGACCGGCGGGCCGATCAGCGGCTCGAAGAACTGGTCGAGCGGCTACATGCCGGCGTCGTTCCAGGGGACGATCCTCCGCTCGGCGGGCGTGCCGGTGCTCGACCTGAAGAGGCCCGAAGGGCTGCCCGAATCGGCCCAGAGGCGGCTCCTCGACACCCTCCACGACTACAACGCCGACCACCTCGCCCCCCGCGCCGACAACTCGAACCTGGCCGCCCGGATCGCCAGCTACGAGATGGCGTTCTCGATGCAGAGCCACGCGCCGGAGGCCGTGGACCTCGACCGCGAGACCGAGGAAACCAAGGCCCTCTACGGGATCGACCAGGACAAGACCCGCGACTTCGGCCGCCGCTGCCTGCTCGCCCGTCGCCTGGTCGAGCGCGGCGTGAGGTTCATCCAGCTCTACGCCGGAGGGGCGCACAACGACAGCAACTGGGACGCCCACGGCGACCTCGAGAAGAACCACAACTACCACGCCGGCCGGACCGACCGGCCCATCGCCGGCCTGTTGAAGGACCTGAAGCGCCGCGGCCTCCTGGACGAGACGCTCGTCGTCTGGGGGGGCGAGTTCGGCCGCCAGCCCACGGCCGAGTACGCCAAGGGCACCGGCCGCGACCACAACGCCTACGGCTTCACGATGTGGATGGCCGGCGGGGGGATCAAGGGCGGGATCTCCGTGGGAGAGACCGACGAGATCGGCGGCGCCGCCGTCTCCGACCGGCTCCACGTCAAGAACCTCCACGCCACCGTCCTCCACCAGCTCGGCCTCGACCCCGACCGCCTGACCTACTTCTACAACGGCCTGGACCAGAAGCTCGTCGGCGTCGAGGGTGCGGAATTGATCAAGCAGGTGATCGCGTAGAAATCCATGAAATACTGGAGGAAGAGGGAGATGAACCGCCAAGACGCCAAGGGCGCCAGGGGCAGAGGAGAGGAAGAGGAGGAAGAGGGAGTTCGAAACGCAGATGACGCAGATTTGAAATAGAATTGAATTCTTAAATCTGCGTCATCTGCGTTTCGGTCCTCTTCCTCTCCGACCTTTCCTCCTCTTCCTCTCCTCTGCCCTTGGCGCCCTCGCGTCTTGGCGGTTCATCTCCCCCCTCTCCACCAATCGGATCGGAAAAGATGTCCATCGCCAAATTCACCATCGCGGCCCTGATCGCCGCCGGTTTCGCCTCCTCGGCCATCGCCGCCGATGGCCCGTCGTATCGCGTCCTCGGGGGCGATCGCGGCCATGTCGCGCTGGTCGAGCCGGATGGCCGCGTCTCGTGGGAAGTGCCGGTGAAGGTGGACGTCCACGATTTGCAGGTGCTCGAAGGCGGCAACGTCCTCCTGCCGACGACCCCGACCACGATCGTCGAGATGACTCCGACGAAGGAAGTCGTGTGGACGTACGAATCGAAGCCGACCGAGAAGAACAAGGGCCGGGTCGAGGTCCACGCCTTCCAGCGCCTGCCGGACGGCCTGACGATGATCGCCGAGAGCGGGAACGGCCGGATCATCGAGGTCGATCGATCCGGCAAGATCGTCCATGAAATCGCGCTGACGATCGACCATCCCGACCCCCACCGCGACACGAGGATGGCCCGGAAGCTCGCCAACGGCCACTACCTGGTCTGCCACGAGGGGGACGGCAAGGTCCGCGAATATGACGAGTCGGGCAAGGTCGTCTGGACGTACGCCCTGGACCTCGCCGGCCGCCCCCGATCGCCGGGCCACGGGCCCGAGGGGCACGGCACCGAGGTTTTTGGTGCATTGAGGCTCCCGAGCGGGAATACCTTGATCGCGGCGGGCAACGGCAACCGGGTGATCGAGGTCTCGCCCGAGGGCACGACGGTCTGGAGCGTCGGGCACGACGAATTGCCGGGAATCCGCCTCGCGTGGGTCACCTCGCTGGACGTCCGCCCCAACGGCAACGTCGTCTTCGGCAACTGCCACGCCGGCCCGGAGAACCCGCAGGTCGTCGAGGTCACGCGCGACAAGAAGGTCGTGTGGACGTTCAAGGACTTCAAGACGTTCGGGAACGGCCTGGCCATCACCCGGCTGTTGCCGGTGGAGTGAGTGGGCAGTGGGCGGTGGGCAGATTGAAGGTATGGTCCTTGTCCCGAGGCTCGATCATGCGTCCATCCGAGTTCCGCCCGGGGTTGTCTGCCCTGGCCGTTCTCCTTCTTCCCGGTGTCGCGATGGCTCAACCCCCGGGTTTCAACTACGACGAGGCGAAGGTTCCGGCGTACACGCTGCCCGATCCCCTCGTCCTGGCGAGTGGCGAGCGGGTGAAGGATGCCGCGGAATGGGCGGCGAAGCGACGGCCCGAGATCGTCGCGCTGTTCGAGACGCAGATGTACGGCAAGGCCCCCGGCCGGCCGGAGAAGCTGGCATTCGAGGTCACCCGCGTGGTGAAGGACGCCCTCGGAGGCCGGGCGACCCGCAAGGAGGTGGCAATTTACTTCGCCGGCTCGCCCGACGGCCCGAGGATGGACCTGATCGTCTACCTGCCCAACCACAAGGGCGACGGCCCCCATCCCGCGTTCCTCGGCCTGAATTTCGACGGCAATCATGGAGTCGATCCCGATCCGTCGGTCCCCCTGGCCCGAGGGTGGATGGCGAACGATCGGCAGCACGGGATCGAGGCGAACCGAGCGACCGAGAAATCGCGAGGGTCCGAGGCGTCGCGATGGCCGCTCGCAAAGGTCATCGATCGCGGATATGCCGTCGCGACCGCCTATTACGGCGATGTCGACCCGGATTATGATGATGGGTTCAAGAACGGCGTTCATTCGCTCGACACGACGACCCGGACGGCCGAATCCTGGGGGTCGGTCGCGGCCTGGGCGTGGGGCCTGAGCCGGGCCCTGGACTACCTCGAAACCGATCGCGACATCGACGCGAAGCGGGTGGCCGTGATGGGCCACTCCCGGCTGGGCAAGGCGGCCCTGTGGGCCGGGGCCCGCGACGAACGGTTCGCCCTGGTGATCTCCAACGACTCGGGCGAGGGCGGGGCGGCGCTCGAGCAAGAGGCGGTTCGGCGAGACGGTCGCGCGGATCAACACCGCCTTCCCCCACTGGTTCTGCGGCAACTACAAGGCGTACAACGATCGAGAGGCCGACATGCCGTTCGATCAGCACATGCTGCTTTCGCTGGTCGCGCCCCGGCCCCTGCTCGTGTGCAGCGCCCAGGACGATTCGTGGGCCGACCCGCGGGGGGAGTTCCTGTCGGCGAAGGGTGCGGACCCGGCCTATCGGCTCCTGGGCACGGACGGCCTGGCGGCCCGCGACATGCCCGGGGTGAACGTGCTGATCTGGAGCCGCGAGGGGTATCACATCCGGCCCGGCGCCCACGACGTGACGGACGTCGATTGGGACGCCTTCATGGACTTCTTCGCCCGCCAGGCCCCAAGATGATATCCTCTCGGGATGGCGAGGGCAGACGGCCCTCGGCCGCCACCCGACTTCGGAGCGACGACGTTGACGGCCACGACCGACGGCGGATCACCCGGGGCCGCCCCCGATCCTGTGCGACTTCTGCGGACGGCCCGGCTCGGAGGCCGGGCCGATGATCGAGGGCAAGGCGCTGGCCGCCCTGAACCTCCGCCCCCACGTCGCCCACATCTGCGCCGAGTGCGCCGACGCCTGCGAAGGCATCTTCGCCCAGCACGAGCGCAAGGCGATGACCCTCGACGGCGTCCCCACCCCTCGCGAGCTGGTCAAGCACCTGGATGATTATATCATCGGCCAGGAGCGCGTGAAGCGGACGCTGTCCGTGGCCGTGGTGAACCACTACAAGCGGGTGATGGGCGGCGACATCGACGACCCGGACCTGGCCGAGGTCGAGGTCTCCAAGAGCAACGTCCTCCTGATCGGCCCGACCGGCTGCGGCAAGACGGCCCTGGCGCAGACCCTCGCCCGCCGGCTCCACGTCCCGTTCGCCATCGGCGACGCCACCACGTTGACCGAGGCCGGGTACGTCGGCGAGGACGTCGAGAACCTGATCCTCAAGCTCGTGATGGCCGCCGACTACGACATCGCCGCCGCCGAGCGCGGGATCATCTACATCGACGAGATCGACAAGATCGGCAAGACCAGCCAGAACGTCTCGATCACCCGGGACGTCAGCGGCGAGGGCGTCCAGCAGGCCCTCTTGAAGCTCCTGGAGGGGACCGTCGCCAACGTCCCCCCGGCCGGCGGGCGCAAGCACCCCGAGCAGCAGTACCTGCGGGTGGACACGACCGACATCCTGTTCATCTGCGGGGGGACGTTCGTCGGCCTCGACGAGATCATCGCCAAGAGGCTCGGGCGCAAGGGGATCGGCTTCGGCAAGGCGGTCTCTCGCGACAAGGAGCGCGAGCGCGACGAGCTGGTGGCGCAGGTCACGCCCGAGGACCTCGAACGGTTCGGGATGATCCCCGAGCTGATCGGCCGATTGCCGATCCTCTGCTCGCTGAACCAGCTCTCCGAGGACGACCTCGCCCGCATCCTGACCGAACCCCGCGACGCGCTCACCAAGCAGTATCAGGTCCTGTTCCATTACGACCAGGCGAAATTGACGTTCACCGACGGCGCGATCCGCGAGGTCGCCAGGAGGGCCAAGGCCCGAGGGACCGGCGCCCGGGCGCTGAGGTCGATCATGGAGAACCTGATGCTCGACATCATGTTCGACCTGCCCGAGAGCGGCCGGGGTCGGTCGTTCACGATCGACGAGGCGGTCGTCCGGGGCGAGCACGCCGCGATCGGCGCCTGATCGCACCGCCTTCTCTCCGCCCCTCGTCCCCTGCCCCGGGGGCCGAGGGGCCGCCCGCCGACGTTCCCGGTCGTCCCGCGATCTGCTACGATCGGCGGGCCTCGACCCCTCACGAACCTCGCCAGGAGGCCGCCGCGATGGCCACCGTCACCCGCCCGATGCCCGGCGCGATCGAATCCCCGCCGGATGAGGTCCTGTTCGAGGTGATCGACGGGCGAATCGAGGAAACACCGCCGATGGGTGCTTATGAAGGTCGAGTGGCGTCGAGCCTCCAGACGAAGCTGGATTCCTTCGTCGAGGACCATCAGCTCGGACAGGTCGTCACCGAGGTCCTGTTCGACCTCCGCCCGGTGATCGCTCGGTCTCGGAGGCCCGACGTGGCGTTCGTAGGGGTCGAGAAATGGCCGTTGGAGAGGCCGATCCCCGACGAGGAGGGCTGGCCGGTCGTCCCGGATCTGGCCGTCGAGGTCGTCAGCCCGACGAACCGGCCGACGGAGGTCCTCGACAAGATCCTGGAGTATTTCCGGGCCGGTTCTCGGCGGGTCTGGATCGTGTATCCCCGGAACGGGCAGCTTTATGCGTATGACTCGCCGAAATCGGTCCGCATCCTGTTCCGCGAGGACGAGCTGGCCGAAGAGGGGCTGTTTCCCGGGTTCCGTCTCCCCCTGGCGGAGCTCTTCGGGCCGGAAAGGCCCCGGGATTGACGTTGACGGCCGGGGTGACTGGCCCTAGACTTCGCGCTGGCGATCGTCGCAATGGGACCCGCCGTTGGTCCGTTCCCGCGTCGCGGAAAGGATTCCGCCGATGAAGTCCCTGCTCGCGGGCGTGGCCGTGGCCTCTGGGCTGGCCCTGACGGTGGGTTGCTCGCTCACCGGGTCGTCGAGGACGGAACGGATGGAGGCCGCCCGGGTCGGCGGCTCGGGCAGCGTCCTGGCCCCGAAGATGTGCCTGTTCCGGATCGCCGTGGCGTCCCGGCCCGAGGACGATCCGGCGCTGAACGAGGCGCTCTGGCGGGTCGCCGACGAGCAGGTCGGGGACGCCGAGGTCCGCCGGGCGTTGCAAAGCAACGGCCTCCGCGTCGGGGTGATCTCCGGCGACCTGCCGATGGAGGTCCAGGCCGTCCTGAACGCGCCCCTCCTCGCAAGCTGGAGGTGCAGACGGTCGTCCTGCCCGAGGGGGACGTCACGCTCGTCGATCCGAACACGCCGCCGGCCCCGTCGCTGAGCCTGTTCCTCGGCCAGAAGGATAAGGCCGTGGGCAAGGTGTACCAGGACGCCCGGGGCTTCCTGAGGATGTCCGCGACGTTCGACGGCCCCGAGAACCTCGCGCTGAAGCTCGCCCCGGAGATCCACCACGGCCCGTCCAGCCGGGGCTGGGGCGTGGCCGAAGGGGCGACCCCGCAGGCCCCCCGCCAGTTCATCATCAAGAACGGCCAGCAGGAAGAGACCTTCCGCGACGTGGCCTGCACCCTGGCGATCAAGCCCGGCCAGGTCGTCGCCATCAGCGCCCGGTCGGACCGTCGGGGGTCGCTCGGCGACTTCCTGTTCTCCGAGTCCGAGGGGAACAGCGATCGGCCGATGCGGAAGGTCGTGTTCGTCTGGCTCGCACGGTCCGAGGCCCCGCCGAACACCCCGTCGGGCCTCGTCCCGATCGAGCCCTCGGCCGACCTCAGCGGGGCCCCTCAGAGCAAATCCACCCCGTAGGGTGCGCGACAGGCACCCGAGCGGACCGGCCTCGAACCTCTTCGCACCAGGAGTGTCTTCCATGGATGGAGGCCCGGCCCCTCGGGGTTTCGGATTCGGGATCGGATCGGGGCCGGGCGCCTCCCGGCGGTGGGTCGCCCACGGCCGGCACGACGTCCTGTCCCGCCCCCGCCGATCGGTCGGCGAGGGGCCGAGCCCGGAGCTTCGCCTCGTGTCGACGTCTTCCTCGGGCCGGATGATCGAGCTGGACGGCTCCCGGGGCGAGGGGGGCGGGCAGATCCTCCGCACCGCGTTGAGCCTGTCCTTGATCACCGGCAAGCCGTTCCGGATCACCAGGATTCGCGCCAATCGGGACGTCCCGGGCCTCCGACCCCAGCACGCGGCGGCCGTGGAGGCGGCGGCGAAGCTCGGTTCGGCCGAGGTCCGGGGCGGTGCGATCGGCTCCAAAGAGCTGACGTTCCGGCCCGGCGAGGTCTCCGCCGCGGACTTCACCCACGACATCGGCACTGCCGGATCGACGGCCCTGGTCCTCCAGACCATCGCCCTGCCGATCGCCCTGAAGGCCGTGAAGGCCGTCCGGGTGAGCCTCAAGGGGGGCACGTTCAACCTGGCCGCCCCGTCGTTCCCGTTCCTGGAGACCTGCTGGCGGGCCCATCTGGCGGGACTCGGCGTCTCGATCGGCCTGACGATGCCGGCCGCCGGGTTCTATCCCCAGGGAGGCGGGCGCGTGGAGGCGTGGATCGAGCCGGCGAGGCCGAAATCCCGGACGATCCGGGATCGCGGCCCCCTGCAGGCCGTCCGGGGCGAGGCCGGCGTCTGCCGCCTCGGTCGCGGCGCGGTGGCCGAGAGGATGCGCGACCGGGCCGTCGCCCTGCTCGCCGATCGCGGGATCGAGGCCGAGGTCCGCCTGGTCGAATGGGACGGCCCGGCCCCGGGCGCGGCGCTCTCGCTGACGGCCGACCACGAGCACACCCGGGCCTCGTTCGTCGGCCTCGGGGCCCGGGGCAAGCCGGCCGAGGCCGTCGCCGCCGAGGCCGTCGCCCAGCTCCTCGCGTTCGAGGACGCCCAGGGCGCCGTCGATCCCCACTCGGCCGACCAGCTCCTCCTGCCCCTCGCCCTGGCCGAAGGCCCGAGCGAATACACGGTGACCGAGGTCACCGAGCACCTCCGCACCAATGTCCACACGATCCGCGCGTTCCTCGATCGCGAGATCCGGGTCGTCGAGGACGACGGCGGGGGCGGCCGGGTGGTCATCCGCGACTGAATGAACTCGCGGCTGGGGTCATTCCCGGGTGGCATGCCCACGTGTTCGTGGGCATGTCTTCTTTCGTCACGCATGAATCGAAGACATGCCCACGAAGACGTGGGCATGCCACCCGAGATGGGTTCCCGGATTGTCGTTTACCGCCTCGCCTCGCGGCCTCCGTCGCTCCTCGTGGCGAAGGCTTCCATCACTCCGGACCGGCCGGGGTTGATGGATTCGAGGTTCAGGCGGGACTGGGTGGCGTAGTCGAGCCGGCCTCCGACCCCGGAGAGGACCACCAGGCGCTGGCCCGCCGGGAGGGTCCGGAGGTCCTCGACCCGGGTCAGGTCGACCTGCGAGACCCGGGGCAGGGAGGCGCGGAGGAGGAAGCGGAGGCGGCCGGCGGGGCGGAATTCGAGGCCCTCTCCGCCCAGGGCCGGGCCGATCACGGCGAGGACCTCGAACGGCTTGGCGGCCTCCCGGCGGAGGATCGCGTCGCGGAGGGCCAGCAAGTCCGTGGTCTCCCGGTGGCGGAACCGGACTTCTCGGAGGCCCGAGGCCACCGTCGCCGCCAGGACCGCGCCGAGGAACCCGGCCAGGACGATCAATCGGCGGTCGTCCCGGCGGCGGGCCCAGCGGTCCAGCCCCCTCACGGCGATCACCAGGACGACGACGAGGTCCAGGGCCAGGTGCATGCCCAGGGCCGAGTCGGGCGCGGGGGACCGGAGCTCGAGCAGGTCGGAGGCGGCCTGGCGGAGGTGGGTGCTGGACCACCAGGCCAGCGTCGTGGCGGTGGCCGGGGCGAGCCAGCACAGGGCCCGGGCGGGGATTCGGCGTCCCGAGAGGTCCACCATCGCCGAGGCCGCGAACAGGTTCAGGGGGAACAGCAGGAACAGGTTCAACGCCGGTCGAGGCCCCCGGGCCAGGACCGCCGGGGCCAGGGCGGCGACGGCCAGCCAGGCCAGGCACAGGGCCCCGCCGACGGTCATCCGGTCGTCGCTCTCGGCCGTCAGGAGTCTCCGCAGCGCCCGGGCCGCGGCGAACAGGCCCAGGGGCAGGATCGCCGGGGCGAGGTCGATCATCCGGGCCGTCAGCCCCAGGGTCGGGCCGGTCGCCTGGGGGGGCGCCATCAGGGCCGCGAGGAACCCCCGGCCGTACCGGGCGACCATCATCGCGTGCCACGGGCCGGCGATCGCCAGGCCGATGGCCAGCGCCAGGGCGCCATCGACGAGAGTGGGATGGTCTCGCCACCACTTCCACGGGGTCGCCCGGCCCTTGCCGCCGAGCGGATCGGCCGTGGCGAGGCTGGCCCGGTGCAGGAGGATGATCGGCATGACGAGCAGGCCGAACGCGCCGACCGACAGCAGGGACAGCCCCAGGCCCAGCCCGCCGGTCACGGCCCAGGCCACCCTCTTGCCGTCGATCGCCTGGAGCGACCGGCCGTAGGCGAGGATCGCGAGCAAGGCGCCGGCGAGGCCCAGGGTCGTCGGCGTGGCCTGCTGCATCTGGACGAGCAAGGCCCGGTTGAACCCGGTCAAGATCGCCGCCGCGAGCCCGACGCCGGGGCCCCTCCACAATTTCCCGAGGAAGAACACCAGGACGACCACGGCGGCCCCGGCGAAGTAGCTGGGCAAGACCGTCGCCACCGGGGCCCGACCGGGCCGAGGCCCAGGGCGACCGCCTCCAGCCAGGCATAAAGCGGAGGCTGGAGCGCCACGGCCCGGTACGATCGCGCCTCGGCCCCGGGGGGCAGGCCCGTCGGCCCGGTCTGGTCGAGCCAGTGCCCTTCCAGGGCGATCAGCCCCCGGAGGCCCCACCACGGCCCCGGCGGGTTCAGGTCCCAGTTCCTCAGCGCGTAGAGTCCCGGCAAGATCGCCACCAGGACCACCACCGGGAAGAACATCGTGGATCGGGGCGCGGGCCGGACCAGGGGACGGGCCGGCGAGGCGATCGCCTCGGCCCATCGCCGTGTCCCCGATCCCTTCGGCATCGCGCCGGCGCGGGCCCGCCACTCCATTGGCCGCCTCCGCCTCTCGTTCGCTCGGCTGGGCTCGCCTCGCCTCGGGAGGACTCCCCCGGGCGGACCGCCGCACCTTACCATAGATCGGCCGATCGGGGAGGGCCGATTCGGGGAGGATCGAAAGAACCGAAGATCAACCGCCAAGCCGCCAAGGACGCCAAGGGCAGAGGAGAGGAGAGGAGAAAGCGAGAGGTGGAAGAGAGTCGAGAAGGAAGTGAGGAAGCGAAGGAGGACAAAAGCCGAGAAGATCGGACCCAAACGCGGTCTTTCCGAAGATCCGCCTCCCTGGGTTTTTCTCGCGTCTCTCCTTCTCTCTTTCTCCTCTCCTCTCCTCTCCTCTTGCCCTTGGCGTCCTTGGCGGCTTGGCGGCTTGGCGGTTGGTCTCTCTCCGTCCTTGACCTCCGACCAGGACGAAAGTTACAGTATCTCCGAAATCGTTAGTCTAGCCCGTCGCGAGGCCCTCGATCATGTCCCGCAAGTCGTTCGGACGCTTGGCCCTGGCCTTCTCGATGGTCCTGGCCGGCTGCGGAGGCGGCGGGGGGCCTCGGGTGGTGGTCTATTCGGCCCTGGATCGCGAGTTCGCCGAGCCGATCCTGAAGCAATACGCGGCGAAGGCCGGCGTGACCGTCCTGCCGAAGTTCGACGCCGAGAGCACCAAGACCGTCGGGCTGACCCAGGAGATCCTGGCCGAGGCGTCTCGGCCTCGCTGCGACCTGTTCTGGAACAACGAGATCCTCAACACGTTGCGGCTGAAGGAAAAAGGGCTGCTCGCGCCGTTCAAGCCGGCCAACGCGGCCGATTATCCCGAGGCGTTCCGCGACAAGGACGGCACCTGGTACGGCTTCGCCGCGAGGGCGCGGGTCTTGCTCGTCAATACGCAGGTCGTCCCCGAGGGGGAGCGGCCGACGTCGATCCTGGACCTGACCGACCCGAAATGGATGGGCAAGATCGGGATGGCCAAGCCGCTCTTCGGCACCACGGCCACCCACGCCGCCTGCCTGTTCGCCGCCTGGGGCGAGGAGAAGGCGAAGGCCTATTATCGCGACCTCAAGGCCAACGGGATCCAGGTCCTCTCGGGCAACAAGCAGGTGGCGCAGGCCGTCGGTTCCGGCTCGATCGCCGTCGGGATGACCGACACCGACGACGCCATGGAGGAGATCGCCGCCGGCCGGCCCGTGGCGATCATCTATCCCGATCGCCGGCCCGAGCAGATCGGCACTCTGTTCCTCCCGAACACGCTGGCGATCCTCAAGGGCTGCCCGAACCCCGGAGACGCCGAGGCCCTGGCCAATCATTTGCTGAGCCCGGAGGTCGAAGGGGCGCTGGCCAACGGCCCGTCGGCCCAGATCCCTTTGAACCGCAAGACCGAGACGCCCGCGAGGGTCGAGACGCCGAAAACCGTCCACGCGATGGCCGCCGACTTCGAGAAGGCGGCCAAACTCTGGGACGGCGTGGCCGCGTTCCTCGCCCAGGAGTTCGCCGGCGGTTGATCGGAGTCGAAGTACCCGCCATCGCGATCGGAGGAGCCCCGATGTCCTTCCCCAACGCCTCGTCCTGGCTCGCCCTGCTGCTCGTCGCGACGGCCGCCGACCGCTCGTGGGATTTCGAGTCCGACCCCCCCGGCGCGATCCCGAAAGGGTTCCGCGCCGAGGCCGGCTCGTGGGCCGTCGCGCAGGACGGATCGACCCGCGTCCTCTCCCAGACCGCCAAGAGCGATGATGACACGTTCAACCTCGCCCTCGTCCCCGACGCGAGCTTCGGAAACCTCGACCTGTCGGTGAAACTCAAGGCGATCTCGGGAGACGTCGATCGCGGAGGGGGGCTGGTCTGGCGGGCCAGGGACGCGAAGAATTATTATCTGTGCCGCTATAACCCCCTGGAAGAGAACCTGCGCGTTTACAAGGTGGTGAACGGCAAACGGACGATGTTCCGGGGGGTGAAGGTCGAGGAGGAAAGCCCGGGCTGGCACTCCCTGAGGATCGTCATGAGCGGCCCGACGATGGAATGCTCGCTCGACGGCCGGAAGCTCCTGGAAGTCCAGGACGCCACGTTCCCCGATCCCGGGATGATCGGCGTATGGTCCAAGGCCGACGCCATCACCGAGTTCGACGACCTCCGGGCGGCGGAAAAACCGTAGGGTGCATGCAATGCACCGTCATGTCGGGTGCATGAAATGCACCAACCCGCGGCGGCCAACGGCCGCCCTCCTTTTCTCGGTTCCTGGGCGATGAAATCGGCAGATGGCGGGCGGCCCCTGGGCCGCCGCGGGTTGGTGCATTGCATGCACCCTACAGGCCGTCCAACCCGTTCCGGATGGCGGGGACGTCCCAGAGCGTGACGATCCCGTCGGCCGCCCCGGAGAGGAGGGTTTGGCCGTCGGGGTGGAACTTCAGGGCGGTCACGGCGGCGGTGTGCGCTTCCCATCCGGCCAGCTCTTGGCCGGAAGACAGCTCCCAGAGCTTGACGATCCCGTCCTCGCCTCCCGAGGCGGCCGTCCGTCCATCCGGGGCGATGGCCAGGGCCAGGATCGGGCCGTCGTGCGCCTTCCAGGCGGCCGACGGATGACCCTCGTAACCCATCTCGACGAACTCCTCGGTCCCGTCGGGTTTCTTGAACCGAAGGGGCGGGAGCTTCGTCGCCTCGGGCACTCCCTCGACGGCCCCGACGCTCAGCCTCCCTTCCGAATCGCCGTAAACCAGCGTCCGGCCGTCGGGCCCGAGGGCGAAGGCTCGGATCGGAAAGCTCTGCCGGGTACTGGGCCCGAGCCAGACCGTGCTGGAGAACCGCCTCCGAGGGCGGCCCTCGGGTACCGTCGCGATCGCCAGGTCGCTCCCGGCGAGGAAAACGACGCGTTTGCCTCCGGGCGAGAAGGCGATCGGCCCCGAGAGGTTCGGGAACGCCTGGGGACGGCCGAGCGGGTCGCTCCGGGACGATGCCGAGCCTTTGGAGAACGTGACGATCTGGTCCGCCCGGGAAATCATCGTCGCCAGCCGTCCCGAGGCGAGGTCCCAGAGGGCGAGCCGTTCCCCCTTGCCGATGACTTGCTGGCCGTCGGTGGCCATCTCCTGCCAGAGGACCGCGGCGAGCGAGCCGTCGGGGGAGATCGCCGCGGCCCGGGCCCAGCCGTCCAGGCGGAGGCCGACGGTCCTCCCCGGCTCGGGCGCGACCCGGCGGAACTCGGTCGTCTCGAAGGTCTCCTTGACGGCCGCTCCCCGGAGGGCGAACCGGGCCGTCCAGACCTCGCCCGAGGGCAGCAGCGCCGCGAACTCGGCGTCATCCAGCCGGGAGACGGGCCGGAGCGTCCTGGGGGCCGATCGGGGCTCGTCGGCCCAGAGCTCGTCACGGATCAGCCATCGGCCGCTCGCGGCGGTCTCCAGGGTCTTGACCGGCCCGTCGCTCCGGAAGGACGGCGCAGGGTCGGCGACCTCCCAGAGCTTCACCACGGCAATCTCCGAGCCGGTCGTCCGAACGGACCCGTCCGGCTCGGTCTCCGAATACGAGCCGGGGCCGATCGTGGCGAGCCTCCGGCCGTCTCCGCTCCAGGCCGGCATCTTCTGGTCGCGGAGGGTCGCGAGCTTCCGGCCGGTCGCGACTTCCCAGACGACCACGGCGTTCTGAACCCGGTCGCGATTCATCCGGGCATAAACGGCCAGGAAACGGCCGTCGGGCGACAGGGCGCCCCTCTGCTGGGTGTTGAAGTTCCCCTGGGGGGCCATCACGCCGCCGAGCCGGGCCAGGAGCGAGTTCCTCGCCGTGTCCCAGACCTGGACCTCGCCGGGGCCCGAGCCCGGGTCGAAGGCCAGGACCGGCCCCTCGGGCGCGAGGCTGATCCCGTAGGCGTAGGGCGTGACGTCATGCGTCTCGAACACCTGGCGGCCGGTCCGGGCATCGATCGAGAGGAGGTGCATCCCTTCCTGGAACCACTGATACAGCATCACGTTCGGGCCGATCGGCCGATCGCGGAGCACATGATATCCGGTGGGCATCGGGGTCGTGAACGTGTCCCGGCCGGTGGCGAGGTCCCAGCCCTTCAGGTCGCGGTCCTCGACGATCAGGGCCTCCTCGGCCCGAGGAAGCCGACGAAATCGCCCGACGGCCGGACCTGGTCGGCTCGGTCCTTCTTGACCCGGACGGCCCGGAGGCCGTGGAAGTTGTTCTCCGTGGTCAGGACCAGCCACGAGCCATCCGGGCCGAACTTCGGGCGGTCGAACCCGGGGTATTCGCCCAGGTTCCGGCCGGAAACGACGTCCCGGACCCGGATCGTCCGGCCTTCGGCGACGGCCTCGTAGGCGACGATCGAGGTGCCGGGGGCCAGGGCAGGCTCCTGGGCCGTCATCGCCGAGGCCGCGTCGAGGAACTGCCCGACCTCCTGGCCGTCCTCCGCCCGGAAGACGGCGAGAGTGTGCGCGTCCCTCGCCGGGTTGCCGACGCGCCAGCCCTCGACCAGCACGGACTTCTCGGGGAATCGTAACCGATAGACGTTGCCGAAGACGATCTCGCGGACCAGCCGCACGCCGGGCGTCACCAGCGATTGCGCCGCCTCTCGCCGCAAGTCCATGCCCGGACGGATCTTGGCCGCTTCGATGACCGATGCCCTCGCCGCCCACGGGTCGCCCAGGAGCCGGGCCGATTTCGCCCCGCTCAGGAGCGAATCGCGGAGCCTCTCGCGGGCCGCCGCCTTCTCGGTCTTCACCTCGCCCAGGGCCTTCGTGGTCAGGACGTAGCCGGTCGTCGAGGCCGCCGCCGTGGCGATCAGCAGCGAGGCGGCCGTCGCCCCGAGCGCGGCCATCGCCGGATTGCGCCGGCACCAGCGGACCGCCCGGCCCATCCGGCCCACCGGTCGCGCCAGGACCGGCCTGCCCTCGATCCATCGGGCCAGGTCGTCGGCCAGGCTTCGGGCCGAGGCGTATCGGCGTGTCGGGATCTTTTCCAGGCACTTCAGCGCGACGGTTTCCAGGTCTTTCGGCACGCTCGGGTTGAGCTGGCGAGGCGGGACGGCCTCGCGCTCCATGACCTGGAGGAGCGTCTCCATCGGCCCGGCGGCGTGGAACGGCGGGCGGCCGGTCAGCAGTTGATAGAGGATCGCCCCGAGGGAGTACACGTCGGCCGGAGGGCCGACGGGCTTGCCCGCGGCCTGTTCCGGGGGCATGAAGCTGGGCGTGCCCATGACCTGGCCGGTCGCCGTGAGGCCCGAGTCCTGACGGACGGTCTTGGCCAGGCCGAAGTCGGTCACTCGGGGGCGCCCCCGGGCGTCGATCAGGACGTTCGCGGGCTTCAAATCGCGGTGGATCACGCCCCGATCGTGGGCGAACTGGACCGCCTCGGCGATCCTCCAGACGATCTCGGCGGCGCGTCCAGGCGGCAAGGGTCCGGCGGCGACCTCGTGGGCGAGGCTGGGGCCCTCGATGAAGGCCATGCTGAAATAATGCTGATTTTGATGCTCGCCGACCTCGAAGATCGGCACGATCCCGGGATGATCGAGCCCGGCGGCGGCCTCGGCCTCGCGGCGGAACCGGCGGACGTCCTCCTCGCCGGCCAGGGCCCCGCTGAGGATCATCTTGAGTGCGACCGGGCGGTTCAGGGAGGTCTGGCGGGCCTCGTAGACGATCCCCATCCCCCCTCGGGCGACCTCGCGGACGATCTCGTAATCGCCGAAATAGCGGATCGGGCCGAAGTTCGGCGACTCCGAGACGTTCGGGGCCGGCCCGGCCGTCGTTTCCAGGGCCATCCTCATCAGGCACGCCGGGCAGAGGGCGTCGTCGCCGAGGGCGGAGCCGCAATCGGGACAGTCGGGACGGGTCGGGTCGGTCATGTTCGGCAGGCTCCGCGAGGAGGGTTCGACACCTCTCAGACGGAAACCGATCCGGAGCTTACCGAGTTTTCCCGATCCAGACGCCCGTCATCCGAACAGGGAGTCCACCGCGACCCGCCAGCCCGGGACGGCCGGCTCGGCGTGGGCCTGGTCGCCTCGATGGAAGACCTCGGGCGAATCCGGCGAGTCGGCCCGATACGAGCGGATCGTCTCGGATTCGGGGTCCACGTCCCAGACGACGAGCGTCCCGGCCTCGAAGTAGTCGGCCCTCTTGGCAGCCATCGCCCGATCGGCGGCGGGGCCGTAATCCCCTTCGCTGCGGACCTCGGCGGCGAAGTCCAGGGCGCCTTCGACGAACCGCATCGGGTTCGAGGGCGGCGGGCCGGAGAAGAAGGCGGCATCCGGCGCGAAGGACTGCCGACCGGAGGACAACCGCGGCACGGCGAAGCCCATGTTGTCGGTATAGGCCGTCCCCTGTCCGACGGCGCGGGCGTGCAGCTTCAAGGAAAAAAAGATCTCACCGGCCACGAGGTTCGGTCGATGTCCGGTCGGCATGAAAGGGACGATCCTGCCGTCGATCAGCTCGGCCTTGCCCGGGACCCGCAACAGGTCGTCCAGGGTCATTTCCTTCGAGGGGGCGAGGCTCATCGGCTCGGTCCTCCGCTCAGCGACGCTCGGGCACGTTCACGCCATCCTTCGCCATGCCTCGTCGTATGGTCTCGGCGACCTGGGCGGGGCCGTAGCCGTGTTCGACCATCAGGCAGGGGACCTCGAATTGCTCGCATAAGGGGCGGAGCCGTTCGGGGACGTGGTGCCCGATGAAGCTCTTGAGGATCAGGACCAGGTCCATCCCCCGGTTGCGGACCCGCTGTTCCAGCGATTCGAGGAACGCCGGTCGGGTGCCCTCGTAGCTCTCCCAGTCGAGTTCGTCGAACTGGAAGACCCGTTCGAGGGTCCGCCTCATGTCCTCTCGGGCCGATCCGCCGATCATGAGGACTTTCTTCCCCTTGGTCGTGGCGATCAGGTCGGCGAACTGCTCCTGGAGCGATTCGTCGGACTTGTCCTCCTCCTGCCTGGCGCGGTCCAGGTGCTTGCGGATGGCGCGGAACTCGGCGCCGGTCAGGAGGTCGGAATAGGGGCGGACCAGCTCGATCAGGCCGAGGTCCGAGGCGCCGAGGCTGGCGATGACCCGGGCCAGGGCGGCCTGGAATTCCTCGGCGCCCTCCTCCGGGAGGTGATAGCGGGCGATCACGGCCCGGAGTTCCTCCAGGGCGGACTGGCCGGTCTCCTTGGCGAGCTTCTGCTTCTCATAGTCGCGAGCTTGCTGCTCCCGCCGGCGTTGCTCGACGTCCTTGTTCCTCCGGGCGAGTTCGGCGGCCTGGCGGAGCTGGTCCTCGGCGTCGGCGACGTAGGCGTCCCAGTCGGTGTTGAATCCCTGGCGGAACGCCTCGATATAGCCCGGCTCATACTGCTTGGAGATGCCCACCAGGCGGGGGAAGAGGCGGGTCAGCAAGGCCCGGTCTTCCTCGGAGACATCGGGTAATTCCTGGGCCTGGAGCCGGCGATAGCGGCCGATCCAGATCGTTAACTGGGCGAGCTGCTCGCGGTTATCGAGCATGCCGAAATGGTTGGTGGCGTCGTCGATCTCGCGGGCCAGGGCATGGATCTGGCCGGCGGGCAGGAGCATCTCGGCGGAGCGGGCCAGGCGGTCGTCGGCGGAGAAGTCGCCGGCGAGCTGGGGCTGCAAGCGGTCGAGTTCCTTGCGGACGTTCTGATAGTGCTCCATCGCCGCCTGCAAGCCCCGGCGGGCCTCGGCAGCCTGTCGGGTGATGGTTTCGAGCTCGGCGAGGGAGGTGCGGCGCTTGAGGTCGATCTCGGCGCGGCTGGCGGCGATCTCGGCCTCGAACTTGCGGGCGTCGTCCGGGCTCACGCCCGAGGCGGAAATCAGCTGGGCTACCTTCCGGGTCAGCTCCTTGAGGTTCTTCTCATCGACGTCGGCCTCGTCCAGGGCTTTTTGGCGGACGGGCCGTTCGTCGTGGAGCCGCTTCTCAGCGACCCGGGCGCGCTCCTCGGCGGCGCGGAGGGTCTCCGCGGCCTGGCGGGTCTCGACGCCGAGCTTTTGGGCCCGCGTCTTCGCCTCGGCCTGGCGGACCATCTCGGAAAGGCGTTCGAGTGAAGGGGTCATGACGGGTCTCGTTCACGGTCACAAGGCGCGGGGACTCGGGGCGCGAAGACGCCGGTGTGGGCTCGTCGTGGCGGGCCGCCGGAGCGGGCGCGGCCCGCGGGGCGGGTCGCGCGACCCCTCGACTTTAGCCCGATCGCCGCCACGAAGCAACCCGGACCCATCGGTCCGGCGCCGGGACGAGCCGAACGGCGCATCCGGTCATCATCGAGCCCCGGCGGGCCGTAATCCAGCGTCTGGTGGGCCCTTAGGTTCGCCGGATGAACACATCGAAGCCCCTTCGCCCGCGGACCCCGCCGGCCCCTTGCGAAGGCCCGACCGCCCGGCTACCGTTCGGGGGTGGCGGCCAGGGCCGCCCGGCCCTCCTTCCCGCCCCGCTCCCTTTCCCGGAGAGAATGACGCGATGAGAACCAAGAGCGTTTCGATCGCCGCGGCCCTCGGGGTCGTCGCCCTGGCCGCCGCCGTCTCCTCGGCCCAGAAACCGGCCGAACACGCCGAGGCCGCCCCCATCACCCGCGCCATCGCCGTCCTCCACGCCACCAAGTCCGGCGGCGACGCCTCGGGCACCGTCACCTTCACCAAGGTCGAGGGCGGCGTCCGGGTCGAGGCCAAGATCACCGGACTGACCCCCGGCCCTCACGGCTTCCACATCCACGAGTTCGGCGACTGCTCCTCCCCCGACGCCATGAGCACCGGCGGGCACTTCAACCCCAAGGGCAACCCCCACGGCGCCCTCGGCGCCAAGAGGCACGTCGGCGACCTCGGCAACATCGAGGCCGACGCCAAGGGCGTCGCCACCTACGACAAGATCGACAGCGAACTCATGTTCCACGGCGAGAGCTCGATCCTCGGCCGGGGCCTGATCGTCCACGAGAAGGCCGACGACCTCAAAACCCAGCCCACCGGCAACGCCGGAGGCCGCGTCGCCTGCGGAGTCATCGGCGTGGCCAAGGCCAAGTGATCGCCCTCGCCTCACCGCCCGGCTCATCAGTGCTGAGTGCTGAGCGGATGGCACGTTGGACCATCGACCCTCTGTGAAGGGGCGCTGTCTCCAGAACAGAGGGTCGTCGCCTGCCCACTGCCCACTGCCCACTGCCCACTGCCCACTGCCCACTGCCCACTGCCCACTGCCCACTGCCCACTGCCCACTGCCGCCGTTGACATCTCCCGAACGGCTTGCATACGATGAAGGCGAGTCCTGCCGAATCCTTATGCACTGTTCGGAGATGCAGCGGTGGCCGGCAAGCCGTGGGCTGGGCGATTCTCGGGTGGGACCGACCGCCGGGTCGAGCAATTCACCGAATCGATCTCCTTTGATCGTCGTCTTTTCGAGAACGACATCCGGGGGTCCATCGCCCATGCGCGGATGCTCCGGCACGTCGGTCTCCTCTCGGCCGATGAGTGCGAGCGAATCGAGCAGGGACTGATCGAAATCCGGGCCGAGATCGAGGCCGGCTCCTTCCCCTTCGTCCTGGAGCGGGAAGATATCCACATGCACGTCGAGGCCGCCCTGATCGACCGCCTCGGCGACGTCGGCCGGAAGCTCCACACCGCCCGCAGCCGCAACGATCAGGTCGCGCTCGATTCGCGATTGTGGATTCGCGACGGCCTCGACCGGATCAGCAGCCTTCTGAAGGACTTGCAACGGGCCTTCGTCGCCGCGGCCGAGCGTCATGACGAGCTGATCCTCCCCGGCTACACCCATCTTCAACGGGCCCAGCCGGTCCTCGCCCCCCATTATTTCCTCGCCTATGTCGAGAAGCTCCAGAGGGACCGCTCGCGGGTCGCCGACTGCCGGAAGCGGCTGAACGTCCTGCCCCTGGGGGCCGCCGCCCTGGCCGGGACGACCCTGCCCATCGATCGGGCATTCGTGGCCCGCGAGCTCGGGTTCGACGGCGTGGCCGCCAACAGCATGGACGTTTCCAGCGACCGCGATTTCGCCATTGAAAGCGTCTTCGTCCTCGCGATGATCGCCGAGCACCTCTCCGGGTGGGCCGAGGAGTGGGTCCTCTGGAGCACCCAGGAATTCTCGTTCCTGAGCCTGCCCGACTCGGTTTGTACCGGGTCGAGCATCATGCCCCAGAAGAAGAACCCCGACGTCTGCGAGCTGATCCGGGGGCGGTGCGCCCGGGTCGTCGGCTCGCTCATGACCTTGCTCGTGCTCGTCAAGGGCCTGCCCCTGGCCTATAATCGCGATTTGCAGGAAGACAAGGAACCCGTCTTCGACGCCTTCGACACCGTCTCGGCCTCCCTGGAGCTGGCGGCGGTGGTCGTCTCGGGGGCGACGCTCCGGGCCGACCGGATCGGGAGCCGGCTCGACGAGGGCTTCCTGGATGCCACGACGTTGATGGAATACCTGATCGCCAAGGGGGTTCCGCAGCGGACGGGGCACGAGGTCGTCGGCAAGCTCGTGGCCTTCTGCGAGAAAAACGGGGCCCGGTTGGCCGACCTGACGACCGAGGACTTCGCGGCGGCCTCCCCGGCGATCGGCCCCGACGTGAGCGAGTGGCTCGGGGTCGCCAACGCGGTCCGCGCCTTCCGCTCCGAGGGTTCGACCGCCCCGAGCGAGGTCGCCCACCAACTCCAAGCCTGGAAAACCCGGCTGATGGGCGAGGAGGAAGCGCCATGAACCGTCGCGATTGGATGCGATCCGGCCTGATCGCCCCCGGAATCGCGGCCCTCGGCCCGATCGGGGGGCGTGCGGCCGACGATCCGCCTCCGTCGAAGGCCCGCCGCCGAGGAGTCACGCTCGCCGGAGCCGAGTTCGGGGTCCGCGAGGATTTTTCCAACGAATCCCCCGGCGTCTTCGGCCGTGATTACACCTATTTTGGCGAAAAAACGGTCGAGTATTTCGTCTCCAGGGGGATCAGGGACTTCCGCATCCCGTTCCGCTGGGAGCGCATCCAGCCGAAGCTGAATGAGCCGCTGGACGGGGCGGAACTCGGGCGGCTGACGGAGGCGGTGGCCCGGATCAAGAAGGCCGGAGGGTCCGCGATCCTCGACCCCCACAACTTCGCTCGCTACCGGACGGTGATCGGCGGGAAGCCGACCGACGTGGTGATCGATGAGAAAGTGGGCGACGCGGTGCCGGTGCCTCGCGAGCGGTTCGCGGACCTCTGGAGGAGGCTGGCCGAGGCGTTTTCGGGAGAGCCGGCGGTCCGGGCGTTCGCCCTGATGAACGAGACCCACGACCTGAAAGGCTCGGACTGGAAGGGGATCTCGCAAGCGGCCGTCGATGCGATCCGCCGGTCCGGGGACCGCCGGGCGGTGATCGTCCCGGGCGAGAGCTGGTCGTCGGCCCGCCGGTTTCTTGAGTCCAACGGCCCGACGGCGTGGATCAAGGACCCGGCCGACAATGTCTTCTACGAGGCCCACTCCTACTGGGACTCCGACGAGAGCGGCACCTACAAGCTGAGCTATGACGAGGAGTTGCGTCGCGACAAAAGCCTCGAAAACCGGGGGGTTCGGCACCTGATGGCGTTCGCCGGCTGGTGCGCCGTGAACGGGGTCCGCGGCTTCGTCGGCGAGTTCGGCGTCCCCAACGACGACCCGCGATGGCTCGCGGTGATGGCCCGGTTCCTCGAAGGTCTCGACCGCACCGGGATGGAAGGCTGCTACTGGGCGGCCGGCGAATGGTGGGGAAAGGACCGGCTCTCGATCCAGCCCCGCGACGGGTTCCGAACCGATGCGGTGCAGCTTGGCGTCTTGACCGGAGTGAAGGGACGAGCGTGAGCCCTCGCGGGGAGATGTCGTCCCGCGAAACGATCCCGGAGACTTCATGATGCCCCCGACCGACCGCCCGACGCCCCGGACTGGCGAGCCGCCCTGAGGGGAGGGCAAGGCCCGTGGAAGGATCGGACCGACCTGCCCTCCCGGGACGAGCTGCGCGAGGAGTCCAACCGTTTACCGAGACCCGAGGAACCGTCCGGAGTCCCAGCCATGGTCACGACCTCCATCCAACGGACCGAGAGCGAAGACGCGGCGCTCCGATCGCTCGCTCAGAGCATGGGGAAATCGCCCGAGGACCTGCTTCGCCAAGGATTGGAGATGCTGGCCGAGAAGCATCGGCTCGAAGAGGGGCGGCAGGCGATGCTGAGCGCCTTCGGAGGCTGGCAGGACCGTGAAGACGTCTCCGAGTTCGCGGAGATCCGGGCGGAACTGGATCGCGATTGAGCCGGGAGAGGCCATCATGCGGGGTCCGTATGTTGTGGATACCGATGTCGCGATCGATTACCTCCGCGGTCATCCCCAGGCCGGCGCGTTCTTCCGGGGGATTGGCCCATTCTTGATGAGCGTGGTCACGGTGGCGGAACTCGATGGAGGGGTCCGGGAAGGGCGGGAGCGTGTGGTTCTCGAGGGTTTCTTGAAGGGCGTCACGGTCGTGCCCCTGGATCTGGTCATCGCGATCCGAGGGGGGTTGATTCGTCGCGATTATCGGAAGAGCCACGGCGTTGGGCTGTCCGATGCCCTGGTCGCCGCGACCGCGGAAACCCTCTCGGCGACCGTGGTTACCCTGAATCGGAAGCACTTCCCGGCAACCTCGCTCTTGTTGGTTCCCTACACGAAACCTTGACTGATCGAGTTTCGTTTCCTTGATGGCGCCCCCCGGCGGCCCCGCAATCGCCGAGGGAATGCCCGTCGGGCCCGGCTTCTCGGCCCTCGCCTCGTGGATGGAATCGCTTCATGGTCACCGAACGCATCCGGGCGATGCTGGAGTCTTGCGAGGCGGGGCGGTCTCCGTTCCCCCCGACGGAGCTTTTCAATGAGAACTGGCTGCTTCGGCTGATTTTGGACTGGTTCGCGACGAGTCGCGAGGAACCCCATCCTCTGGCCCCCCTGGAGGGGGCGTCGTGGTTCTCGGAGGCCCTCTTGCCCTCGGCGTTCTTGCCCCGATATCGCGGCGACCGCTTGGCCGAGTCTCGCACCCATGCCGATGGCCTGATCGGTCATCTGAACGTGGGCCGACGCGCCGCCACCGACCTGGCGCTCCGTCCCGACGCCCGCCAGTTCGTCGTGGTCGAGGCCAAGATCGCCGGGAGACTCTCGCCGGGGGTCAAGAATGCCCCGAATTTTGACCAGGCGGCGCGAACCGTCGCGTGCATGGCCGAGGTCCTCCGCCGGGCCGATTGCCCGCCGACGAGCCTCGACCGCCTCGGGTTTGTGGTGACCGCGCCCCGATCGCGGATCGAGGAGGCGGCGTTCGAGGAGGAATTCTCGGCCAAGTCGATCCGAAGGAAGGTCCAGCATCGGCTGGAAGGGTATGCCGGGACGCTCGACCCTTGGTTCGAGTCGTGGTTCGATCCGACGTTGAAGCGATTGGACCTGTCGCTGGTCTCGTGGGAAGATCTGATCGAGGACATCGCGATGGACGACATGGCGTCGGGCCAGGTCATCGACAGCTTTTATGGGCAATGCTTGAGCTTCAGCCGCAAGAAGCGGGGCGACGCCCCCGAGAGGTGGACCGTCCCGGCGTGGGCCTGCCCGCCGAGCCGGTCGTGATTGCGACGTGACGAGGTGAGGTGAGACGGTATCGGATGGTGCATTTCATGCACCCTACACAATGGTGCATTTCATGCACCCTACGAGAGGATCATGGACCCCTTCCACTACCGAGACGGCCGATTGTTCTGCGAGGAGACCGCCGTGGCCGACCTGGCCGAGCGGTTCGGCACCCCCCTTTACGTCTACAGCCAGGCGGCGATCCTGGGGCAGTTGAAGGCCCTCCAGGAGGCGTTCGCCGAGGTCGATCCGCTGGTCTGCTACTCCGTGAAGGCGAACTCGAACCTGGGCATCCTCAAGGTCATGGCGGCCCACGGCAGCGGGTTCGACGTGGTCTCCGGCGGCGAGCTCTACCGCGTGGGGCTCGCGGGCGGCGACGCCTCGAAGACCGTGTTCGCCGGCGTCGGCAAGACCGATGGGGAGATCTCCGAGGGTTTGAAGGCCGGCGTCCTGATGTTCAACGTCGAGAGCGAGGCGGAGCTCGAAGCGATCTCGCGGGTGGCCCTGTCGCTCGGCAAGGTCGCGCCGATCGCCCTCCGGGTGAATCCGGACGTCGATCCGAAGACGCATCGGTACATCTCGACGGGCAAGAAGGAGTCGAAGTTCGGGATGGACATCGCCCGCTCGCTCGCCCTGGCCTCGGCGATCGTGGGGCGATCCGAGCTGTCGATGATCGGCATGCACATGCACATTGGTTCGCAGATCACCACGGTCGAGCCCTACGCCGGGGCGGTGGCCAAGGGCGTCGAGATCATCGCGAAGCTGAAGGAGATGGGCCACCCGATCCGGTGGTACAACATGGGAGGAGGCTACGGGATCGCCTATCGAGGCCCGGAGGCGAGGCCGGTGGCGGAGTTCGCCCGCGCGATCGTGCCGGGTTTGCGGGCGAGCGGATGCCGGATGGCGATGGAGCCGGGCCGGGTGATCGCGGGGAACGCGGGCGTGCTGGTCAGTCGTGTGTTATATACGAAGAGGTCGGGCGAGAAGCGGTTCCTGATCCAGGACGCCGCGATGAACGACCTGATCCGCCCGGCCCTGTACGAGAGCTTCCACCGGATCTGGCCGGTGGACGTCCCGGACGGCCTGCCCGCACCTCCCGTCGATTACGAGGCCGAGATCCCCGGGACCGAGCCGTGGGACGTGGTCGGCCCGGTCTGCGAATCGGGGGATTTCCTGGCGAAGGACCGGGCGCTTCCCGCCCTGGATTCGGGCGACCTGCTGGCGATCTTCTCGGCCGGGGCGTATGGGATGGTCATGGCCTCGAACTACAACACCCGCCCCCGGGCCGCCGAGATCCTGGTCGAGGGGGCGGAGGCCAGGGTGGTCCGGCGTCGGGAGACTTACGAGGACCTGGTCCGGGCGGAGATGGGCGGAGGGTGAGGGACGACGGACCTTGGTGAGTGGGTGGGACCGCCGATGGGGATGGATGGCGGCCGTCGGCCGCCGCTTGTCGGTGCATTTCATGCACCCTACACGACGGTGCATCGCATGCACCCTACGGGACCTTGATATGATCGCCTTTGATCGACGCTCGGTTCCGAGGCGGCTGGCGGTCGCCCTGGTCATGGTGGTTGGGGCGTCGTCGGCATTCGGCCAGAACGCGCCGGGGCCGGAGACGTTCGCCCGGCCTCCGAAGACGCCCCTGGAGTTCTGGGAGGCGGCCGATTACCTCGTCCGCTCGGGCCAGGCGCCCCTGGCCGCCCCGTATTTGCGGGCCTTCCTCAAGGCGAATCCCGATGACGCGGTCTATCTGACGATCCGGGACCGCTACGGGCCCGGGTCGGTCCTGAACCTCGACCGCGACCCGGCCACCGCGCCGATGGCCGCGCCGATCCTCCAGAACATGCAGGCGGCGATCCGCCGCAACGCGACCGACCCGACTCGCCTGGCCCGGTTCGTCCAGATGCTCACCAAGGGTTCGGCCGAGAGGGATTACGCCGTCGATCGGCTCCGAGAGGCCGGCTCGTTCGCGGTCCCGGCGCTGGTCCAGGCGCTGGGCGACCCGTCCGTGACGCCGGAATCCCGGGCGGCGATCGTCACGGGGATGGGCCGGCTCGATCGCTCGGCCGTCCCGGGCCTGATCGGCGTCCTGGGTTCCCCGGATTTGAGGCTCGGCGCCGACGCGGCCGAGGCGTTGGGGAGGATCGGCGACGTCCGGGCGGTGCCGTTCCTGACGTACCCGGCGGCGTGGAAGGAGGCCTCGGGCCTTCGCGACTCGGCCCGGAAGGCGATCGAGGCGCTGACCGGCAGGCCGTTCGAGTTCCAACCCCAGGCCGCGGTGCGGGTCCTGGCCGATCAGGCGTGGGATTACCACCGCCACAAGGGGGCGATGGCCGCCGAGCCGACCGAACTCTGGCTCTGGGAAGGCGAGACCCCGCCGACGATGCGGGTCGTCCCGAAGACGGCGGCCGAATCGATCCTCGGAGGCCGGTTCGCCCGCGAGGCCCTGTCGCTCGACCCGTCCGACCGTTCGGCGCAGGTGGCCCTGGTCAGCCTGGCCCTGGAAAAGGCCGCCGAACGGGACGGAGTGGGCGTGGTGGCCGAGCGCGACCCCTCGGGCGCGTTCGCCGCGGCCGTGGCCGCGGGGCCCGAGGTGCTCTCGTCCGTCCTTCGGGCCGCGATGGCCGACGGTCACGGCACCCTGGCCGCCGAGGCGTGCCTGGCGTTGGGGAAGGTCGCCGATCGCGACGCCCGGGGGACTCCCGAGCGGTTCAGCCCCCTGGTCGAGGCCCTCAGCGACCCCGATCGGCGGGTCCAGTACGCGGCGGCGTCGGCCCTGGTGGACATGAACCCGACCCGTCCGTTCCCCGGTTCCAGTCGCGTGGTCCCGATGCTCGCCCGGTTCGTGACCAACCGCGCGATCCGGGCCCTGGTCATCGACGGCAACGCGATCCGGGGGAACACGACGGTCCAGGTCCTCCAGCAGATCGGCTACGATACCACGTTGGCGGAGTCCGGGCCCGAGGCATTCCGCGAGGCCGTGAGCAACGCCGACGTCGAGCTGATCTTGCTCGAGCCCTCCCAGCTCCAGGGGGCGTGGACCGCCAACGACACGATGACCAACCTCCGGGCCGACGCCCGGACGGCCGGCATCCCGATCTTCCTGTACGGCCCCCTGCGGTCTCAGGACCGGATTGACGGGCTGTTGAAGCGATTCCCGAGGGTGGCGTTCGTGGTCAGCCCGGTCGAGCCGAACCTGTCGAGGGAGCAGATCGGCCGGGGCTCTCGGCGATGGGCACCCGTCCGCTCTCGACCGAGGAGAGGATCGGGTTCGCCCAGGGCGCGGCGGCGATGCTGGCCCAGGTCGCCTCCCGGCCCAACAGCCCGTTCGCCGGCCAGATCCCGGCGATCGAGCCGTACCTCGCGCAGGCGCTCTCGGCCCCGGCGGCGCCCTATGCGGTGGCCGCGCTGGGGGACGTTCCGGGCGTCGACGCGCAACGCAGCCTGGCCGATGTCCTGCTCGATGCTTCCCGTCCGCCGGCCCTCCGCCTGGGGGCGGCCCGGTCCCTGGCCAGGAGCGTCCAGAGGTTCGGCCCGTTGTTGAGCGACCTCCAGGAACGCAAGCTGGTGGCCGACCTGGGCGTGGAGGCCGACCCGTCGCTCAAGGCGGCGATCGCCTCGGTCATCGGGGCCCTCAAACCCGCTCCTCCGGCCGCCGGCCAGAGGCTCCGGGCTTATCAACCGCCGGCCCGGGCCGCCGCCTCGGCGACGCCTCCGCCCCCGCCCCCGCCGGCCCAGGCGCCTCCTCCGGCCGGAGGAGACGTCCCCCCCGCCGAAAACGCGCCCGCCCCGGAGGAGGCCGCCAAGCCCGGATCCTGAACCCCGCTCACCTCGCTTGCAAGTCGATGGACCGTTCTCGTCCGGATCGTGATTGACCCCCGTCTTCGACGGCTCTCCCCCGTCGGCGATGCCCCAGCACCCAGGAATCGGTCTTCTTCGACCGGGAGGGGCCGGAACCTCGCCCCGAGTCGTTGCGAGGCCCGGCCCCGGGAAGGACGCGCCGAATCGATGGCCAGCCCCTACGACCGGACACCTCCTCCAAGATTCGCCGCCTCGGCCGCCCCGACCGGCCCCGACATGGCCCTCCCCGGGGTGATCGGCGCGGGCTCGGCCATGCGCGAGGTCGCCCGGGTGACCCGCAAGGTCGCCCCCAGCCGCGCCTGCGTCCTGATCGTCGGCGAGACCGGCACCGGCAAGGAGCTGATCGCCCGCGCGATCCACGACCTCAGCCCCCGTCAATCCGGCCCGTATATCCGCGTGAACTGCGGGGCCCTGACCGAAAGCCTCCTGGAGAGCGAGCTGTTCGGCCACGTCAAGGGGTCGTTCACCGGGGCCGTCGATAACCGCACCGGGCGGTTCGAGGCCGCCCACACCGGCAGCATCTTCCTCGACGAGATCAACAGCACCAGCCCGAAGTTCCAGGTCAAGCTCCTGAGGGTCCTTCAGGAGGGGGAGTTCGAGCGAGTCGGCGACACCCGGACGTTCAAGGTCGATACCCGGTTCATCGCCGCCACCAACCGCGACCTCCTCGACGAGATCGACGCCGGGCGGTTCCGCGAGGATTTGTACTACCGCCTGAACGTCGTGCCGATCTACTTGCCCCCTCTCCGCGAGCGCCGGGACGACATCCCGTTACTCGTGGCCTTCTTCCTGAAGAAATATGGCGAGCAGAACCGGAGGGACGTGAAGAGCGTCCACCGGGAGGCGATGCGCCTCCTGATCGACCACGACTGGCCGGGGAACGTCCGCGAGTTGCAGACGAACATCGAGCAAGCGGTGGTCCTGGGCGACGGCCCCGAGCTCCTGCCCGAGCACCTGCCTCCGCAGCTCCGGGGCGAGGCCCCGCCCCGGCCGATCCGGGCCCAGAGGGGGGACATGGCCACCCTCTGCGCCGAGCTCGTCCGCCAGGGGATCGTCGCCGCCGGCCCTCTGGCCGACGACCTTCACGGGCGGATCGTCGGCCAGGTCGAGCGCGAGCTGATCCAGCAGGTCTTGACCCAGTGCGACCGGGTCCAGATCAAGGCGGCGGCCCGCCTGGGGATCAACCGGAACACGCTCCACAAGAAGATCAGCGAGTTCAAGATCGAGTCCAACGGCGAGGCGACCCCGGCCACCCCGTCGGGGGACGAGGAGTAACCCTCACCGACCGGCCGCAAGCAGCCCGGAGGCCCATTCGGCGTCCTCGTCCGAGAGCGGAGGGACCGGAGGCCGGGAGTAATCGACGGCACCTCGGTGGTAGGGGCCTGCGTCGTAAACCATGTCGAAGACGCTCTGCAAATCCAAAAGCATCTCCGGCTCCGACTCCTTCAGGGGCACGACGATGCAGGGCAGAGGCTCCCGGACTCGGATCGGGAAGGCGATGGAGCCGGGATCGTCGCCCCGTCGCCTCCACGATCGGCTGACCAGGACGAGGTAATCGGGCCGGGGCGAGAGGACGCGGACCGCCTCTTCCAGATACGCGTCGGGCAGAGGGCGACGCCCCCGACGAACCAGGTCGATCTCGACGAGGCTGGCATCGCTCTTCAAGATCTCTCGCTGCTTCTTGCGATAAGCCTGACGCCCCGCGCCAGCCTTCTTGTTCCAGGGGCTGACGATCTCCATCAGGGTGATCAGCTTGTGCCCCTGGGCCGGGTCGCGGATCTCCAGGTAATAATGACGGACGGCTTCCGTTTCGGGTCGAGGGAACTCGACCCAGGGGGAGGCGGTCGTCCGGCCCTGGGCCGGGTCGGTCGTCGCGATGGCCGAGGACGGCGAAGCTCGGCCCTGGAGGACCAGGACATCGGGGACGATCGTCTTGCCGGGGCCGTCGGCCTCGTCGGCGATCCCGACCTCGGTCCGGAGCTCGACCCGGGCGTAATACGGCGACGGGAGCCTGCGATTCAAGGCCCCGCGAAGCGCCGAGGCCAGGGAGGCGTGGAAATCCGGCCAGGTCCGCGGGTCTTCCAGGTACGGGTCCATCCCCGGGAACGGCGACGGCATGGGTACTTCCTCCGGTCGTCTTTCCGACGATCTTACCGCGCCCGGCCTCTCCTCGGAAATCAGGGCAGGATCTTCGAGGCCTTCCGGCCGAGGGTGCCGGTCACCCTCGGCTCCTCCCCGCCTTCGAGGCGGTCGCCGACCTCGATCCCTTCGAGCCTCAGCCGGGCCCTGTCGGCGTATTCGGGCGAGAGCTCGAAGCCGAGGTAGCGGCGGCCCAGCTTCTTGGCCACCGCCAGGGTCGTCCCGCTCCCGGAGAACGGGTCGAGCACGGTGTCTCCCGGGCTCGAACAGGACCGGATGATCCGCCCGAGCACCTGCTCGGGCATCTGGCAGCCGTGCCAGCCCTTGCGCTCCTTGAACGTCCCGCAGACCCGGGAGACGCACCAGGTGTCCTCCTCGGGCCGGAACCCTCCGCCGGGGACGTCTTGCGGCCTCAGGATCCAGGTGTCGTCGGGCAGGCGGCCTCGGGGGTTCGCCCGTTTGTCGGCATAAATCAGTTGCCGCGCCGAGGGGACGCGGATGGCGTCGTCGTGGAACGTGAACCGCGCCGGGTCCTTCGTGAAATAGAGCAGATGCGCATGGCTCCGGCTGAACTTCTTCGCGCAGTTCACGCCGAACGTGTAATACCAGATCACCCACGACCGCAGGTGCAGGCCGATCTCGCGGTGGAACAGGACCTTCAGCTCGGCCGCGAACTCGTCGCCGATCGCCAGCCAGAACGAGCCGTCGGGCTTCAAGACGCGAGCGACCTCCGAGCCCCACGCCTTCGACCAGTCGAGGTACTCGTCGAACGCCTTGCGGTCGTGGTAGACGTCGTAATCGTACCCGATGTTGAACGGAGGGTCGGCGAAGGCGAGATCGACGGCCCCGGTCGGGACGCCTCTCAGGCCCTCGATGCAATCGCCCTGATGGAGAGTACCCGGCGGAGGCGGCTCGAATTCGCGCATGAGAGGGTCAATCAAGGTGGGGGGCGATACCAGCCTGTCCGCTCCAGTGTATCCCGCGGATCGTCGGGGCGCGGCGGGGTCACCGGAACAGCGCCGCCTCGATCGCCAGGCCGGGTCCGAAGGCCATCGCCACGCAGGGGCGGGGGGCGTCCTTTCGCTTCAGGCGGTCGAGGATGAACAGGATCGTCGGCGAGGACATGTTCCCGCACGAGGCGAGGACCTCTCGGGACTCCTTCAGGGCGTCCGAGGCGAGCCCGAGAGCCTCGTCCACGGCGTCCAGGACCCTCGGGCCTCCCGGGTGGACGGCCCACGAGCCGATCTCCTCGATCGTCAGCCCGTGTTTTCCGAGCCAGGAGCCGAGCCAGGGGCGCAGATGCTCGCCGATCAGGCCGGCGACCCGGGGCGAGAGGGTCATCTCGAAGCCGAGGTCGCCGATCGTCCAGGACATCGCGTCCTCGGTCCCCGGGACGAGGCACGAGCCGCTCGCCCCGAGCGACCAGCCGCCCCCCGTCCCGGAACCCACGCCGACCAACGCCGCCGAGCCGTCGGAGAACAGGGCGTTGGAGACGGCGATCTCCGATTCGGTGGCATCGCGGAAATGCAGGCTGCACAACTCGGCCGCGCAGAGGAGGACTCGGGCCGATTCGTCGCTCTCGGCCAGGGCGCGGGCGACCCTCAGGCCGTTCAGGGCGCCATGGCAGCCCATGAAGCCGACGTGGGTCCTCTGGACCATGGGCGACAGCCCGAGGTCGCGGATCAGCCCGAGGTCGAAGCCCGGGGCCGAGAACCCGGTGCAGGAGACCGTCACGAGATGAGAGATCGAGAGCGGATCGGCCCCGGAATACTCCAGCGCGCGGCTCGCGGCCTTCCTCGCCAGGGGGCGGACGCGCTCGTCATAATGCCTCATCCGCCATCGGGTTGAGGCGGCCATCGCCTGGGCCGGGTCGATGGCCGGGGCGTCGAGGACCGTCACGAACCGCTTGCGGATGCCGGTCCGGCGATACAGGGCGGCCAGCCGTCGGCCTTCGGGCTCGGAATGGCCGGCGATCCGGCTGGTCCACGCCGCGGCGTCGGCCTGGGAGATGGCCGTCTCCGGCAGGGCGGTCCCCAGCCCCTCGATTTGGAAGCTCATCGGCGGGCCGACTCCTCTCCCGCCAGCGCGAGCGATTCCGAGGCCTCGATCGGCCGGGTCGCGGTCATCAGGCCGTAGCGCATCGAGCCGGTCTCGTAGGCCATCCAGATCCGGAACAGGGTCAGGGCAAAGATCCGGTCCGGATTCTCGGGCGAGAGCAGGAACCGTCGATAGGACCGATCTCGGGCCAGGCCCTTGATCGTCCTCCAGGCGCAGAGGGGCCAGGTCTTCTTGACCTGTTGGCTCAGATCCTCGACGCCCGAGGGTTCCAGCCCCGCCTCTCGGGCCAGTTCGAGGTACTCGTCGGCCGAGCCCATCCCCGGCAGGCGGCCTTCCCGGCAGATCGGTTCCAGCAAATGGCGGACCTCCCACTTCCGAGGGCGAGGCGTCGCCAGCCAGGCGCAGACCACCAGCCGGCCTCCCGGCTTCAGCACTCGCCGGGCCTGGGCGAAGAACCCCGCCTTGTCCGCCATGTGCTCCGAGCTCTCGATGGCGATGGCCGCGTCGAACGAGGCGTCGGGCAGGTCGTTGGCGAGCCAGTCCCCCAGGACATACTCGGGGTTCTCGGCCGACGGATCAACCCCCCGAGCATGATTCAGTTGGACGGGGGAGACCGAAAGGGCCGTGACGGTCGCGCCGAAGTCCCGGGCCAGGAGCCGGGCGGTTCCCCCGTAGCCGCAACCGATGTCGCAGACCGAGTTCCCCGGGGCGATCCCGGCGCGGTCGGCCACCAGGGCGGTCAGGGCGCGGACGGCCTCCTCGGGACTCTCCTGGCCGGTGGTCCAGAGGCCGTGGTGGACGTGCTCGCCCCAGATCTCTCGATAGAAGCGGTCGAGCTGATCATAATGGGCGGCCACGGCGTCGCGATCGACTTCCGTCCGTGGGACGATCATGGATGAGGGGTCTCAACGATTCGGGGGCCGACGACGGCCCGTCGGCGAAGGCGGGCGGAGGGAGGGGACGTCGGGTTCTGTTATATAACGGAACGCGGCCGACCGACAGGGCCCGGGAATTCCGGGGCGGCCGATCGGGGCCGGTTGCGACAATTCCGCCTGTTCCCCCGGCCGGATTTCCGATAAGATATTCGGTGAGATCGACCGAAAGCGTGGGACCGCCCGGGATGCGGGCTTCGAGGGGGAAGCCGTCCATGGCTAATCGAAGGAGGCGACCGAAGGCGGGACGGATCGGGGTGGACCCCCTGGAAGGGCGCCACCTGCTCAGCGGATTCGGGGCGTCCTGGTCGCCGCCCTCCGCCCCCGCGCCGGTCATCCAGCATGCCATCGAGGCCCATTTCGCCGCCGAGGAGGCGTCGGGATCGACCGCGGGGGTCGGGGCGATCGCCTCGATCGGGATCCCCCTGAGCGATCCCCGGACCCTGATGATCGCCGCCCCGTTCCATGGGGGATTTGGCGGGTTCAACGGCGACGGCAGCCCGGTCCCGTCCCTCCGGGGCCTGACGGCCCGGCCGTTCCAGGTCCAGCTCTCGATCTCGACCTCGACCGACGGGTCGGAGGACCCGGGCAACGGCCCCGACGGCTCGCCCGGCCCCGGGCCAGGCCCGACCCTCGCCCGGCCGGATCTCAGCGTGCTGGAGGCCGTCCAGGCGATGATGGACGGATTCCATCACCGCGACGGCTTCGGCTTCGGCGGCGATCCGTCCCAGACGAATTCCCCGGCCCTCGCGCCCATGCCCGCGCCCCCGTCCGCCACCTTGCTGACGGCCCCGCCCTCGGCCAATTCGGTCGAGACCGCCGCCCATCACGGCTCCGCCCGGTCCGGGCCGAACCCCTCGTTCGTGGCCGTGATGACGACGAATCTGCCCCAGGCAGAGGCCTCGCCGGCCATCGCCTCGTCGTCCGGCGCCCGCGGGGCGACCTCCGGACCGATCGCCCCGGTCCTGCCGATCCCGCCGGACTCGGCCCCCGACCGGTCCGCCGGCGCCGCGATCTCCGACGCCCGGACCGCCCTGAGGCCCGTTTCCGAGACCTCCGGCGAGCCCGGTTCCGAGATTCCCGACCCCCGAGGCTCGGACCTCCTGGCCGACTTCGTCCCGGGCGACCGCGGCGCCCTGGAGCAGGCCGTGGATCGATTCCTCGACGGCCTGGACGACCTGGGAATGGCGCCGTCCTGGCTCCATGACGCCTCCGGAGCCATCCCCGCCCCGGCCGTCTGGGCCGCCGCCATCGTGGCCCTGGAGCTCGGCCGCCGCCAGTGGAAACGGCTCCGCCAGGAAACCGAGGAGAGCGCCGATCGCCCGGCCGATCCCGCCTCCGGCCTGGGATTCGCCGGATGGCCCGGGTCGTGGTCCGCGAGGGTCCCCTGATCATGGCCGAAGAAGAACCGCTCGACGAGCTCATTGAACGGCTCAACAACGGCGACCTGGAAGCCGCCGAGCGGGTCTTCCGCACCTACGAACCGTATCTGAGGATGGCCGTCAGCCGCCAGCTCAACGGCGCCCTCCGCGCCAAGCTCGACTCGATGGACATCGTCCAGGCGGTCTGGGCCGACGTGCTCTCGGGGTTCCGCCAGTCGGGCTGGAAGTTCGCCAACCCGGCCCAGCTCAAGGCGTTCCTGACGACCCTGGCCCGCCACCGCCTGATCGACGGCCGGAGGCGGTTCCGAAGGGCGTTGGAGCACGAACGCCCCCTGGCCGACTCCGACGCCGGGGCCCTGCCCGCCACCAACCAGCCCCGCCCCAGCGAGATCGCCCAGGGCGAGGAGCTCTGGGAGCAGATGCTCGAACAGTGCCCGCCGAACCACCGCGAATTGCTGAAGCTCAAGCGCCAGGGCCTGCCCCTGGCCGAGATCGCGGCGAAGACCGGCCTCCACGAGGGGAGCGTCCGCCGGATCCTCTACGAGCTCGCCCGCAAGGTGGCGAAGAAGCGCGATCCCGAATCGCGAGACGACGACCCGAGCCGCTGAATGAGCCCGCCGATCCGATCCGAGGAAGGGGACCGTCATGGAGGGGCGATCGTCCGAGATGTCCTTCCTCGGCCCCTCCGCCGGGCCCGATAACTCCTGGATCACCCGCCTGGTCGAGGGGATGGCCTCCGCCTTCGCCCGGGGCGAACGGCCCGACGCCGCCGCCCTGCTCGCCCGTTACCCGGGGCTCGACGACGAGGCGGCCGTCCGCCTGATCTTCGAGGAGATCAGCCTCCGCCGGGAGGCCGGCGAGGACGTCCCCACCGTCGAGGTCGTCGCCCGATTCCCCCGATGGCGCGACGAGCTCGCGGCCTTGCTCGGCGTGGACCGGATGATGAGGCCTCCGGCCGAGGTCGATTTCCCCCAGGTCGGCGAGCGCCTCGGGGACTTCCAGCTCCTGGGCGAGCTCGGACGAGGACACTCCGGCCGGACGTTCCTCGCCGCCCAGCCGTCCCTGGCCGATCGCCCGGTCGTCCTGAAGATCGCGGCGATCGACCACGACGAGCACCTTTCGCTCGCCCGGTTGCAGCACACGCACATCGTTCCCCTGTATTCCGAGCACGTTTTTGCCGAACGAGGGCTGCGGGCCCTGTGCATGCCGTATCTCGGCGGGGCGAACTTCGCGCAGATCCTCGCGGCCCTGGGGAAGGTCCCGGCCGGCACTCGCCGAGGGCGCGACCTCCTCCGCGCCCTGGACTCGGCCGGCCCGAAGGGCCCGGGAGTCGCCTCTCCGCCCGATCCGGGGCCGTTCCGCCAGTACCTGGAGCGCTCGAGCTACGTCCAGGGCGTTTGCTGGATCGTCGCGTGCCTGGCCGACGCCCTCCAGTATGCCCACGATCGCGGGCTCGTCCACATGGACGTCAAGCCCTCGAACGTCCTGATCGGGGCCGACGGCCAGGCGATGCTCCTGGATTTCCACCTGGCGCGAGGCCCCGTGCCGGCCGGGGCCTGGGCGCCCGACCGCCTGGGAGGGACTCCGGGATGGATGTCCCCCGAGCAGCGATCGGCCATGAGCGCGGTCACCTCCGGAGGGCCGATCGCCGTGCCGCTGGACGGCCGCTCGGACGTCTTCTCGCTCGGCCTCCTGCTGGAGGAAGCCCTGAGCGGCCACCATCGCGGAGACGACGCCAGCCCCCGCCCCCGGCCCGATCGCGCCAACCCCGGAGTGAGCGTCGGCCTGGCCGACATCGTGGCGAAGTGCCTGGACCCCCATCCCTCGGGCCGATACCGCGCGGCCGAGCTCGCCGACGACCTCCGCCGCCACCTCTCGGACCTCCCGCTCAAGGGCGTGCCCAACCGCAGCCCGGCCGAGCGCTGGAGGAAATGGCGGAGGCGCCGGCCCCACGCCCTGGGCCGAGGCTCGGCCCGGCTCGCCCTGGTCGCGGCGGCCCTGGTCGTCGTCGGCCTGGCCGGCGAGCTCTGGAGGCAACGGGTCCGCCAGGTCGATTCGGACCTGGCCGACGCGCGGAGGCTCCGCCTCGACGGCCAGTTCCCCGAGGCGATCCGCTCGGCCGATCGCGGCCTGAGCCTGGCCCGGGGCGTGCCGATGGCCGGTTCGAGGGCCGAGGCCCTGGCCGAGCAACGCCAGCTCGCCCGCCGGGCCGCCAAGGCCCGCGAGCTCCACGACCTGGCCGAGCGCCTGAGGTTCCAGGACGGCCCCACCCCCTCGGCCGCCGACGCCGAGACCCTGGCCCGATGCCGCCTGGCCTGGGACGAGGCCCGGGCCCTGTTGATCGACGCGCCGGGCGTCGGCCTGGATGAATCGACCGAGCGCCGGGCCCGGGCCGACCTGATCGAGGTGGCCGTCGTCTGGGCCAGCCTGCGGGTCCGACTGGCCCCTCCCGAGAAGGTCGAGGAGGCGAAGGCCGAGGCCCGCCACGTCCTGGACCAGGCCCAGGCCGCCTTCGGCCCGACCCTGGCCCTTCGCCTCGCCCGCCAGTCCCTGGACCCCGACGGCCTGGAGGCCCGAGACGGCCCGGATACCCCCTCGGCCCTCGATCACGACCAGAAGGGCCGATTCTACCTGCGGGGCGGCCGCCTCGAAGACGCCGCCCGGGAGTTCCGCCTCGCCCTGGACGATCGCCCCCAGGATTTCTGGCCGAACTTCTACCAGGGCCTCTGCGAGGCCCGCCTCCGCCACCCCCAGGAAGCCCTCTCCGCCTTCCGGACCTGCGTGACCCTCCGGCCCGACTCGGCCGCCTGCCACTACAACCGCGCCGTCGTCCTCGATTCCCTCGGCCGAACCGACGAGGCCGATCGCGACTACAGCCGGGCCCTGGAGCTCGACCCCCGGCTCGCCGACGCCGCGCTGAACCGCGGGGTCCTCCGCTACCGGGCGAAGCGCTACCGGGACGCCATCGACGACTTCGAGCGTGCCCTGGCTGCCGGGCCCGGCCGCGAGCTCTCCGGACGGATCTATTACAACCTCGCGCTGGCCCACCTCGCCCGAGACGACCGCCCCTCCGCCTCCGCCAGCCTCAAGGCCGCCGTCCGGGCCGGAGACCCCGAGGGCCAGAAGCTCCTCCGGAGCCTGGAAGCCCGGCCCTGACCGCCGCTCGGTCCTCTCGATTCATCGCCGACCGATCCCCCCGGGGACGGCCGATCGCGCCGTCTCCGGCTCGATGGCCCCCTCCAGGACCCCGGCCACGGCTTCGGCCGTGTCCCTCCACGTGAATTGCCCCAGGACGCGACCCCGCGCCGCATCCCCGAGAGCCTTGCACCGGGACGGGTCGTCCAGGAGGCCCAGGACCGCCGCGATCCAGGCTTCGGGTCGGTCTTCCGAGACGATCACGCCGGCCCTCCCCCAGTCCAGCAGGTCGGGGATGTCCCCCTGGTCGCTCGCCACCACCGCGCAGCCGGCGGCGGCGGCCTCCAGGACCTTCAACGGGCAGAAATAGAAGTCGCCATCGATCCGCGGATGAGGGGCCACGGCCAGATCCATCAGGCCGAGAAGCCGCCCCACCTCCTCGGCGGGCCGATGCCCGAGCGAGACCACGTCCGGCCGATCGCCGATCGCCTCTTCGAGAGCGGGCCGCTCGGGGCCGTCGCCCACGAGGAGCCATTGCGTGTCGGCCCTCCCCTCGGTGGATCGGATCAGCTCCACGAGGCGGTCGATCCCGTGGAACGGCCTGAACGAGCCGACGAACCCGGCGATCCTCGGCGCCGACAGGCCCAGGGCGCGCCTCCGGGCCGTCCTCGTCTCGGTCGAGGTCGCCGGGAATCGCGACGGATCGACGCCGTTGGGGACCGCGAAAATCGGCGTCTTCAGGCCATAACGCCCGAGCCTCCGCGCCGCCGGTCCGCTCACGGTGACCACCGCTCGGCTCCGGCGGAGCGTCCATCGCTCCATCGCCTCGACGAGCCCCGGAGGATGCCATCGGCCGCCTCGCCCTCGGGCCGAGAGCCGCGTCTCATACGCGACCGGGGCATCGGCATAGGTGACCAGCGGGACCCCTCGACGGCTCGCGGCCCTCGGCATCGAGACGCAATAGGCATCCTGGCGGGCCAGGACCACGTCGGGCCTCGCCGAAGCGATCGCGGCCAGGTCGCGACGGAGCATCGCCCGATTGCGGCCCAGGGCGCGAGCGAACCAGAGGGCATCGCGGAGCCGTCTCGAGGCGCGCATCCGACCCTTCCCACCCCCTGCCCCGGATCGAGGGCGAGGGCGTGGCTCGGGTGGCCCCGCGCTTCGGTGGATGATGACCTGATGGCCGATCTCGCGAAGCTCCCCGGCGATCGCCGCCACCATCAGGGCGGCGGGGTGGGCGTCTTCGGTCAGATAATGGCTGTAGAGGATGCGCATGACGAGGCCCCTCGGCTCCGGCGGTTCCCGGCCGGAGGGACTCTAGCTCAACTTCGCCCGGTCGGGCCCGCGATCCTGTCCTAGATTCCCCGGGCGTGAAGGATTCGGGACTCGCCGCGGAGCTGCTGGGGGAACTCGCATGATCACGCGACTCGCCATGATCTTGCCCGGACTCGGACGGGTCCAGCGAGGGGCCGAGACGGCGTTCCTGGAGCTGGCCCGGTCCCTCGGCCGGTTCCCCGATGTCCAGGTCGAGCTGTTCGGCTCGGGCGACGACGGCCCCGAAGGGATCCCCCTCCACCGGGTCGGCTGCATCCCCCGAGAGCGGTTCGAGGGCTGGCCTCGCCTCCCCTGCCTCCGGGGCGAGACCCATTATGAAGAGTTCACCTTCCTCCTCGGCCTGATGGCCGCTCGGGCCTATGATCCGTCGCGGTTCGATGCCGTGATTGCTTGCACGTATCCCTTTGTGAATTGGTTCTTGCAGAAATCCGGAGGACGCCGACGGCCCAAGCAGGTCTTCGTCACGCAGAACGGCGACTGGATGTGTTTCGCCAGCAGCCGGGAATTCCGCCTGTTCCGCTGCGACGGCCTCGTCTGCATCAACCCCTCGTATCACGAGAGCCACCGCCGGCGCTATCCCTCGGCGCTGATCCCCAACGGCGTCGATCCCGACGTGTTCCGCCCCCGTGAGGCCGGCGACGAGGCGTTCGACCCGAGGATTCCGAGCGATCGTCCGGTCGTCCTGATGGTCAGCGCCCTGATCCCTTCGAAGCGGGTGGACCAGGGGATTCTCGCCGCGTCGAAGGTGCCGGACGCCTTCCTCGTCGTCGCCGGGGACGGCCCGGAGCGGGCGAAGGTGGCGAGCCTGGCCGAGACGCTCCTGCCGGGTCGTCACCTGCTCCTGGGGAGCGTCCCCAGGGCGAAGATGCCGGGCCTGTTCCGCTCGGCCGACGCGTTCCTCCACGCCAGCCGGGAAGAACCGTTCGGGATCGTCTACCTCGAAGCCGCCGCCTCGGCCCTGCCGATCGTGGCGCCTGATGTCGAAGTCCCGCGATGGGTCCTGGGAGGCTCGGCCGAGTTCTTCGCCGACACCGAGGCCGCCTCCGAAGCCCTCCGCCGGGCGCTCGACCCGCAAATCGGCCAGGCCCTCGGGGCGTCGGCCCGCCGCCGGGTCCTCGCCGATTGGACCTGGGACGCCCAGGCCGCGAGGTATCGCGCCTTCATCGGGACGATCCTGAAGGGGGAAGGAAGGCCGGACCGCCCCGCGATGGCCGAGCAATAATCGGCCCGGGACGCCGAATGATCCCGGGGACGATCCTTCCCGGAGTGTCCGGCCATGAACGCGCACGCCCCGAAACGCCTGGTCGTCCTGATCGTCTCGGCCCCGTTCTTCCTGGCGGCGGGCGAGGCGAGCGGCCAGGGCCTCCGGGGAATCCCGGTGCATGGGCGGGCCATCCGCTGGGCGGAGACGCCCGTCGGCAGGGCGGCCCAGGTCGGGATCGCCCTCGGCCTGGTCGTCGTCGCGATCTGGCTGAATGCCGCGGTCCACGGGCGACTCCGATCGCGTCGGAGGTCGCGGCTCGACGACTTGGACGGCCCGGACCGGGCGCCGGAATTCTGGCAGGGCGAGGGGCGTGACGAAGGTCCCTAGCGTGAATTTAATTCATGGAATTATGAATCAATAATACGAGAAAAACACGACCGCCAACCCCGCGCCCATCCCGGCGGCCGTCAGGACGAACCCTGCCAGCCCCCAGCCCGTCCTCCTCGCCAGCAGGAGGGTCTGCACGAGCGTGAGCGCCGAGGTCGATCCCAGGGCCGCAAGCGCGAGGCCCATCGTCCCGAGCCTCGGCACCAGCCCGCAAAACAGCCCCGCCTGGACCGCCAGGGCCACTCCATACGCCTTGGTCGCCAGGTGGACCTCCGCCCTCGCCAGGAGGTACTGGAACTGGACCTGCCCGAGCGACCGCACCATCAGCCTCGCCACCATCACCGCGAACAACGGCCCGGCCGCCCCGTATCGCCGGTCGTAGAGGAGGTGGATGATCCTCGGGCTGATCGCCACCGCGACGGCCCCCAGGGGCGCCCCGACGATCACGGCCCTCCGGCAGATCGTCCGGTGCCAGTCGTGCTGGTGGGAATCGCCTCGCCGGGCCAGCATCGAGAAATACACGTCGCAGGCCCGCGTCACGAGCGTTTCCAGGACCGACGCGAGGTTCCACGCCACGGCGTAGACGCCCATCGCCGCCAGGGGCAAGTAGCGGAGGCCGAAGAGTCGATCCATGTTGAGCCACAAGGCCATCACCAGGGTGTTCACCAGCACCTGGCGGCCCAGATGGCCGATCTCCCGGGCGGCCTGGCGGTCCCATTCCGGGACGGGCCTGGCCGGGGCGATCCCGTACGACACGATCACCCCGGTGACGGCCCCGGCGAGCGTCCCGGCGACGATCGCCCAGATCGACCCGGTCAGCCAGGCCAGGGCCACGCTCACGGCCGATCCCACGGCCGTTTGCGCGACCTCATCGGCGAACAGGGCCCGGTAATTCAGGGTCTTTCGCAGCGTCGGCATCGCCGGGCTTCTCAGCGAGAACAGGGCCGGTCGCAACGACAGCCCCGCGAGGATGCCGAACAACGCCGGCTGCCTCGAAAACGCCGCCACCGGGCCGGCGCAGAGCAGGCCCGCCCCGGTGATCGCCGCCCCCCGGACCAGCCCCAGCGTCCAGCCCGTTCGGAGGAACGATTCCTCCATCCCGCGGGGATGCCTCACCAGCGCCGGCTGAATCCCCAGGTCCGCGAGCCATTCCAGAGTCGTCAGGACGGCCAGGGCCGAGCCCAGGAGGCCGTAGGCATCCGGGGCGAGGAGCCGGGCCAGCAGGATGTTGCTCGCCAGCCGGATGACCAGCCCGGCGATCTGCGCCAGTCCGGTCCAGCCCAGGCTCGCCAGGCCCGCCCGGCCGTCGGCCGAGAGCCTCGCCGCCCGCCCCGCCCGGGGCCTCTCGATCGTCGCCGATCCCATCCGCCTTGCCTCTCCAGTTGAAGGCTCAGGGGTCGAGCCGCCGAGGACGCCGCGTTTCGCAGAGGAGGATTCTCGGGATCAAAAATCTGCGAAACGCGGCGTCCCTGGCGGCTCGATCCCTCCCAGGACCCTCGGGAAATCAAGCCGGATGAACCCCGACCGACGGCCGCCCCGGCCGACCGAACACCCTCCGCCACGGCGCCGAGGCCGCTCGGCCGAGCTCGGCCATCTGCCACTTGCGGAGGTGCCGGCGGAACGCCGGGTCCTCGTACCGGGGATGCCGCGACAGGGCCGCCTGGACGTATCCGGCGGCGATGCACAGGCCGCCCGCGACCCACGGCCGTTCGAGCGTCCGGTACGCCGCGATCGCCGCGAGATAGAGCGGGTGCGTCCCCATGAAATACTGGCCGCGCCCCCATCGCATCCGACCGTGGTATACGCTCTTGAACGACGATCCCATCTGCCGGAGGTGCCGGATCGCCAGGGCCGGCTCGTCGAAGCTCCGGGCCTCCCAGCCCAGCATCCGGCATCGGTGGCAGTCGATCCCGTCCCACATCACCTGGCGGACGAACCCGCCGATCTCCTCGAAGCACTCGCGGCGGAACAGCTTCGCCACGCCGTGGGAGAAGCCGTCGCCGGATCTTTCCAGGACAAACCGCCCGCCCACCGGGATGAACGCCTTGCCGCTGGCCGTGCCGAGCCGGGGGTCGGCGTCGAACTTGCGATAGAGCCTCTCGAAGTAGTCGGGCGCGAATTCCAGGTCGGCGTCGAGTTTGCAGACGTAGTCGTATTCGCTCAAATTCGCCGTCGATAACCCATCATAAAATGCCTCGACGACCCCGGGGCCGACTCGGCGAGGGGCCCCCTGGGCCGATGGAGCACCTCGATCCAGGGATGCTCGCTCGCGGCCGAGTCGGCGATCTCGCCGGTCCGGTCGGAGCTGCCGTCATCGACGATGATCCATCGCGAGGGGCGGATCGTCTGGGCCGTGACCGAGGCGATCGTCCGTTCGAGGTATCGGGCCTCGTCCTTGGCCGGGGAGACGATCAGGAGCCTTGGCGTGGCGAGCGGGCCGGGAGAATCGGGCATGGCGGTCCGCGGTCCTTCGGGCCGGATGATGGAACGTCTCTCGGGGCCACGGCGCCCCCGGGGACTCTAGGACACGCCCACGCGACTTGCTCGGGCGAAAACCTTCGGGATGTTCACCACGAAGCCACCAGGAGCACGAAGGAAGACACAAAGGACGGCCGGAATCCCCCGTCTTCCTGGTGTCTTCCCTCGTGCCCTTCGTGACTTTGTGGTGAATCTTCTCGGGGCGTCTACAAGGCCATTTCCACGGCCTTCGGCTCATACCGGGCCTCGGACCCCGGCGCGGGGCCCGGCACGATCGTCAACGGGGCGTCTCCGGGCGTCCCGGCCGCCTCGGCGAACATCGCCGAGAGCCGATCGGCCGTCTCGTCCAGGCTGAAATGCTCGCGGGCCCAGGCCGATCCCGATCGGCCCATCGCCGAGGCCCGCTCGGGATCGCTCAACAGCTCGGCCATCGCGTCGGCCAGCCCCCGGACGTCCCCCGGATCGACGAGCCGGCCGTCCTCGCCGTCCCGGACGAGGTCCGGGATGCCTACCAGCCGGGTCGAGATCACGGGGACGCCGCAGGCCAGGGCCTCGATCAGCACCTGAGGGAGGCCGTCCATGTCCCCCTCGCGGTCCTTCACGCACGGCAGGGCGAAGGCCGAGGCCGAGCCGAGCAACGCCGGCAAATCCTCCTGCAACACGGCCGAGCCGGTCACCTCGACGATCGATCCCAGCCCGTGATCGGCCACGATCGCCCGCAGCTTCGCGAGTTCCGGCCCGCTCCCGGCGATGGTGCAATCGAAGTCGAACCCGCGATCCCGCAACAGGGCGGACGCCGCGATCAGGTCGCCGAACCCCTTCTTCTCCACGAGCCGGCCCACCGCCACGACCCGCGGCCGTCCGGGCGTCTCGGACGATCCCTCGCGGAACCGGTCCATGTCGATCCCGCAATAGACGACCGGCAGCCGCGCCGGGGCGGCCCCCATCGCCAGGTAGAACCGGCGGTGATATTCCGAGATGCACACGATGAATCGCGCCCGCCTGACCTTCGCTCTCAGGCCCACGCGATGGACGAACAGGTCATTCGCATGGCCGGTGAAGCTGAACCCCACGCCCAGGAACCCCGCCGCGTGCATGGCCACCGCCGTGGCCGTGTGGGCCCAGTGGGCATGGATGTGACCGACGTTCCGCGATCGCCAGTGCCTCGCCAGGATGGCCGCCGGGACGAGCTGATAGACGATCGTGAGCCTCTGCCGGAGTCCCTCGGCCGGGCCGAAGACGGCCTTCGCCACCGTCGCCCAGAACCGGAACCCGAACAGCAACGGCGCCAGGACCAGGGCCGCCGCGACCCGGCCGAACGTCATCGGCGAGAGGTCATAAATCGACCGGCGGAGGGTTTCGAGCGACTCGTCCCGGTAGAACGTGGGTCGGTCGTGGCGATGGACCGACACGACCTCCAAAGGGACCCCACGGCGGAGGAGCCCGGCGGCCTCGTTGCAGATCGTGGCGTTGTTCAGAACGTCCACGCCGACATATCCGACCCTCGGCCGATCGACGCCCGTCATCCCCGGAACCTCCTCCGAATCGGACCGGCGGAGCCCCTCTCCCCGGTCTGGCCGTCATTCGATCTTTAGCTCAAGCCGGGCGGTCGGGCCCGGAAATCGGGGGAAACGAGGCCGGAACGCGGGTCGGACGTCCCCAGGCCCGATCGTCCGTCGTCCTGTTCGTCCTATACGTCCTGTTTCTTAGACTCTTACGTTTCCTTACGCGGTTTCCGTTTGGTCCCGGGCTTCGGGGCGTTTCCTGGGGCCACTCGCCGGTTGCGGAGCCGGGTTCCGTCGGATGTAATCCAAGCAGACGGAGCGACCCGCCCGAACCCGCCCTCCCGGACCTCCCGCCATGCCAAGCCTCCGCCTCGCCTCGATTGTTCCGGTCCTCGCCCTGCTCGCGCCGATCGTCGCCAGGGGCCAGGCCGAGCCCCGTCTGGAACTCCGCAAGGGGGACCACGTCTCGGTGATCGGCAACACCCTGGCCGACCGGATGCAGCATGATGGCTGGCTCGAAGCGTTCCTCTTCAGCCGGTTCCCGGGCCATGACCTGGTCGTCCGCAACCTCGGGTTCTCGGGCGACGAGATCGAGCTTTCGCGACGGATTCGCTCGGCCGACTTCGGATCGCCCGACAGCTGGCTCTCCCGGACGAAGACCGACGTGGTCCTCGCCTTCTTCGGCTACAACGAGTCGTTCGCCGGCGCCGAGGGGCTGCCGAAGTTCAAGGACGACCTGACCAGGTTCCTCAAGCACACCCTCTCGCAGAAATACAACGGCAAGGACGCGCCCCGGGTCGTCCTCTTCTCGCCCCTGGCCCACGAGAACCTCCGCGACCGCAACCTGCCCGACGGCTCCGAGAACAACAAGAGGCTCGCCCTCTACGCCGAGGCCATGAAGGACGTGGCCCGCGCCGAGGGCGTCACGTTCGTCGACCTGTTCACCCCTTCGAAGCGATTGTATGAAGGCGCGCCCTACCCGCTGACGATCAACGGCGTCCACCCCACCGAGGACGGCGGATACACCTTCGCGAAGCTGATCGACGAATCGCTGTTCGGCGAAAAAGACGCCCCGCAACGCTCGATCGCCGGGCTCGAAAAGATCCGCAAGGCGGTCCTGGACCGGAATTTCACCTGGTTCAACCGCTATCGGACCGTCGATGGCTACTCGATCTACGGAGGCCGGGCCGACCTCCGATTCGTGGGCGGCCAGACCAACCGCGTGGTCATGGATCGCGAGATGGAAGTGCTCGACGTGATGACCGCCAACCGCGACAAGAAGGTCTGGGCGGTCGCCAAGGGGGAGGAATTCGCCGTGGACGACGGCAACACCCCGCCGTTCATCCCCGTGACCACGAACAAGCCCGGCCAGGGCCCCAACGGCGAGCACGTCTACCTCGACGGCGAGGCCGCCATCGCCAAGATGACCGTCGGCAAGGGCCTGAAGGTCCAGCTTTTCGCCTCGGAGAAGGAGTTCCCGGACCTGATCAACCCGGTGCAGATGGCCTTCGACACGAAGGGCCGGCTCTGGGTCGCCACCTGGCCGACGTACCCCCACTGGAAGCCCAAGGACCCCATGAATGACAAGCTGATCATTTATGAGGACACCGACGGCGACGGCAAGGCCGACAAGCAGACCATCTTCGCCGACGGCCTCCACTGCCCGACCGGCTTCGAGTTCGCCGAGGGGGGCGTCCTCGTGGCGCAGGCCCCCGACCTCGTGTTCCTGAAGGACAACGACGGCGACGACAAGGCCGACGTCCGCAAACGGGTGCTCTCGGGCCTCGACTCGGCCGACACCCACCACACCGCCAACAGCTTCACGCTCGACCCCGGAGGCGCCCTCTACTTCCAGGAAGGGACGTTCCATCACACCCAGGTGGAGACGCCCTATGCCCCGACGTTGAGGAACGCCAACGCCGGGATTTACCGCTACGAGCCGAAGACGCAGAAGTTCGACGCCTACGTGACCTACGGATTCGCCAACCCCCACGGCCACGCCTTCGACCGCTGGGGCCAGGACATCGTGGTGGATGGCACCGGCGCCAATCCCTATCACGGGGCCCTGTTCTCCGGCCATCTCGACTACCCGAACAAGCACGCCGGCCCGCCTCAGGTCTACCGCCAGAGGACGCGGCCGTGCCCGGGCGTGGAGTTCCTCACCAGCCGCCATTTCCCCGACGATTTCCAGGGGAATTTGCTCGTCCCCAACGTGATCGGCTTCCAGGGAATCCTCCGCTACAAGATCGACGACGACGGCGCGAGCCTGGCCGGGACCGAGCTGGAGCCGATCCTCTCCTCGACCGACGAGAACTTCCGCCCGGCCGACATCGAGACCGGCCCCGACGGCGCCATCTACTTCACCGACTGGCAAAACCCGGTGATCGGCCACATGCAGCACAACCTCCGCGACCCCAGCCGCGACCGGATCCACGGCCGGATCTACAAGGTCACGCATGAGGGCCGCCCCTTGCTGAAGCCGGCGAAGGTCGCCGGGGAGCCGATCGAAAAACTGCTCGATCTGCTCAAGGAGCCCGAGGACCGCACCCGATCCCGCGCCAAGATCGAGCTCGGCGCCCGGGCCACCGACCAGGTGCTCGCCGCCCTGGCGAAGTGGCGGGATGGCCTCGACAAGAACGACCCCGAATATGAACATCACATGGCCGAGGCCCTGTGGGTCCAGCAGTATCACAACGCCGTGGACGACGCCCTGCTCAAGAGGATGCTGAACTCGCCCAACGCGAAGGCCCGGGCCGCCGCGGTCCGCGTCCTCTGCTACTCGCGAGACAAGGTCCCCGGCGCCCTGGAGCTGCTCAAGGAGAAGGCCGCCGACCCGGACGCCCGGGTCCGGATGGAGAGCGTCCGCGCGGCCAGCTTCTTCGCCTTGCCCGAGGCCGTGGAGGTGCCCTTGATCTCGGCCGAGCACCCGACCGACCCGTATCTCGACTACGTCCGCAACGAGACGATGAAGGCCGTCGAGCCCCACTGGAAGAAGGCCGTGGCCGAGGGGAAGCCGATCCGCTTCACCAGCGACGCCGGGGCCCGGTTCTTCCTCAAGAGCGTCTCGAATGAGGAGTTGTTGAAGATGCCGAGGAGCCGCCCGGTCTTCCTCGAGATGCTGTTCCGCCCGGGCCTCCGCGACGAGGCCCGGCAGGAGGCGCTCTCGGGCCTGGCCATGCTCCGGAGCAAGCCGGAATTGCCCGTCCTGATCGACGCGATCCGCTCCCGGGACGAGGCCGAGGACGACCGCGACGAGTCCGTCACGTTCGACCTCGCCCGCCTCCTCACCGGTCGCCCGTCGAAGGAGCTGGCCGAGGCCCGCGACGGCATCGAGAAGCTGGCGACCGCCTCGAAGAAGCCGGTGACGAGGCAGCTCGGCTTCGTCGCCCTGATCGCGGCGGACGGCGGGGTGGATCGGGCCTGGTCGCTCGGCGAGAAGTCGGTCAAGGCGCTGGCGGACCTCCTCGCGGCCATGCCGTTGATCCGGGATCCGAACATGCGAGAGGCCCTCTACCCGAAGGTCGTCCCCCTGCTGAAGGGCCTGCCCGAATCGCTCGGCGGGACGAAGGCGGCCGGGACGTATGGCCGGTTCGTCCGGATCGAATTGACCGGCAATCGCACGCTGACCCTGGCCGAGGTCGAGGTCCTCAGCGACGGCCGGAACGTCGCGAGGCAGGGCAAGGCGACCCAGAAAAACACGGCCTACGGCGGGGACGCCAGGCGGGCCATCGACGGCAACAAGGATCCCTCGTATGGGGGCGGAGGCCAGACCCACACCGAGGAAAACACCCGCAATCCCTGGTGGGAGGTGGACCTCGGCTCGGAAGTCCCGATCGAGTCGATCGCGGTCTATAACCGCGCCGACGGCCTGGGCGACCGGCTCCGCAACTACACCTTGAAGGTGCTCGACAACGACCGCAACGCCGTGTTCACCAGGGCGAGGATGCCGGCCCCGTCCCCTCGGGCGACGATCGAGATCGACGGCGGGGGCTCCGAGTCGATCGTCCGCCGGGCGGCCATGAACGCGCTGACGTATGTTCGCGGCCAGGAAACGCCCGCCTTCGTCGCCCTCGTCCCCCTGGCCCGAGAGGGGAAGGACCGGGCCGCCGCGATCCGCGCCATCGGCCGAATCCCGATCGCGTCCTGGCCGAAGGAGGAGGCGGCGCCCCTCCTCGAATCGCTGATGGGCTACGTCCGGTCGATCCCGACGGCCGACCGCACCTCTCCCGCCGCGATGGACGCGCTCCAGCTCGCCGACTCCCTCGCGGCGCTCCTGCCCCTCGACGCGGCGAAGAAGGCGAGGAAGGAGCTCGGCGACCTCGGCGTCAGGCAAATCCGGCTGGGCACCCTGCCCGAGCGGATGCTGTTCGACAAGGACCGCCTGGCCGTCCGCGCGGGCAAGCCCGTCCAGCTCGTGTTCGAAAACAACGACATGATGCCGCATAACTTCGTGGTGACGAAGCCCGGGGCGCTCGAGAAGGTCGGGATGCTGGGCGAGACCACCGCCACGAGCCCCGGGGCGGCGGCGAAAGGCTACGTGCCGGACTCGCCGGACATCCTCGTCAAGAGCGCCCTGCTCCAGCCCCGAGACGCGCAGGCCCTCAACTTCACCGCGCCCGAGAAGCCGGGGGTCTATCCGTATGTCTGCACCTACCCCGGCCACTGGCGGAGGATGTACGGCTCGCTCTACGTGGTCGAGGACCTCGACGAGTACCTCGCCGACCCCGAGGGCTACCTCGCCGGCCACCCGCTGCCGATCGCCGATTCGCTCCTGGAGCTGAACCGGCCGAGGAAGGAATGGACGTTCGCCGAGCTCGCCCCCCAGGTCGAGGCGATGGCCCCCGGCCGGTCGTTCGCCAACGGCAAGCTCCTGTTCCGCGCGGCGAGCTGCGTGGCCTGCCACAAGGTCAACGGCGAAGGCAAGGAGTTCGGGCCCGACCTGGCGAAGCTCGACGCCAAGGTCTCGCCGGTCGAGATCCTCAAGTCGGTCCTCGAGCCGTCGGACAAGATCGAGGAGAAGTTCGCGGCGACGACGATCGCCACCGACTCGGGCAAGGTCATCACCGGGCTGGTGGTCGAGGAAACCAACGACGTGGTGAAGGTCGTCGAGAACCCGCTCGTGAGCGCCGAGGCGACGGTCCTCAAGAAATCGGAGATCGCCGAGAGGAAGAAGTCGGCGGTCTCGCCGATGCCCAAGGGGCTGCTCGACCGCCTGACCCGCGAGGAAGTGCTCGACCTGATCGCGTACGTCGCGGCCCGGGGGGAGGAGGGGAGCAAGGTTTATTCGGGAGGGCATCTCCACCATTGAGCGAGGATTCGCCGCGTCCCCGACGGATCGGTGCTTCCCTTCCCCCTGGGCGGGGCTGACCCTCTCCCCGGCCCTCGGGGGAGAGGGCGTCAGCCCCTCCCGCTTGAACAATCGATCGACGCCGGGCCCGGGAACGGGGCGCTCGAGCCCGGCCCGAACCCGGCTACGATGGCGGACGAGTCCGCCCGAGCCATCCTCCGCCCGAAGGGCCCCATCCGATGATTGCCCCGAAGATCCTCCCTCGATTGGCCCTGGTCCTCGCCTCGGCCGCCCTGGTCGCGGGCTCGACGTGCCGAGCCGATGACTCCTGGATCGTCCTGGAAGGCGGCGACGGCCCCGGCCACGGCAAGCACGTCGTCCTGGTCAGCGGAGACGAGGAATACCGCTCCGAGGAGGCCCTCCCTCAGCTCGCCAAGATCCTGGCGAAGCGTCACGGCTTCAAGTGCACGGTCCTGTTCGCCATCGGCGAGGACGGCTCGATCGACCCCGACCGCAACGACAACATCCCCGGCCTCGAAGCCCTCGAATCGGCCGATCTGATGATCCTCGCCACGAGGTTCCGCAACCTCAAGGATGAGCAGATGGCCAGGATCCTCGCGTTCGCCGAGGCCGGCAAGCCCATCATCGGGATGAGGACCGCCACCCACGCCTTCAACATCCCGGGCGGGCGGAAATTCGCGAAATACTCGTGGAATAGCCGGGACCCGCAAGGCGGATTCGGCCGGGTCGTCCTGGGCGAGACCTGGATCAGCCATCACGGCAACCACGGGAGCCAGTCCACCCGCGGCATCCTCGCCAAGGACGAGAAGGACCACCCGATCCTCCGCGGCCTGAAGGACGGCGACATCTGGGGCCCGACCGACGTCTACGGGGTCCGCCTCCCCCTGCCCGGCGACAGCAAGCCCCTGGTTTACGGCGAAGTCGTCGAGGGGATGAAGTCCGACGATCCCCCGGCGAAGGGCCCGAAGAATGACCCGATGATGCCCGTGGCCTGGATCAAGAGCTACCAGCTTTCGCCCGAAGCGAAGGCCGGCAAGGCGTTCACGACCACGATGGGCGCCGCCACCGACCTGGAAAACGCCGGCCTCCGCCGCTTGCTGGTCAACGCGACCTACTGGGCCGTGGGCCTGGAGGACCAGATCAAGCCCGATGCGAACGTGGACCTCGTCGGCGAGTACAAGCCCCGCAAGTTCGGCTTCAAGGGGGCCGCGAAGGGAGTCCGCCCCGAGGCGATGGCCAAGCCCTGACAACCCTGGATTCACCACGGAGCCACCAAGGGCACGGAGGAAGACACGAAGAAGACCCTCGATTCCTTGGTGTCTTCCTCCGTGCCCTTGGTGGCTCCGTGGTGAATCCCAGGCCCGATCGGCGAGTCCGAAGGGCCTTGCGACATTTGTCGGGGGAGCGCATGATGGGAGGCGAGGGCCGGAGCGCCCTCGTCCCATCTCCGGGCTTCCTGCCCACCGTCGAGAGGCCGACTCATGAGCGCCCCCGTCGCCCCTGCGCCCAAGAGGACCGTTCCCGAGTCCCCGTCCCGATCGCTCGGCCGCCGCCTTTTGAAACGGATCGGCACGAGCAACCCGTTCTATGTGATCAGCGCGGCCCTGGTGCTCCTGGGGCTGAGGACCTCGTTCGACCCCGACTCCCGGGCGTTCCCGACCTGGGCCTTGCTCCTGGGCCTGGGCGGCTACACGCTCTTGATGGTCGGCACGGCGATTGGTTTGGTGCGTCGTCTGAGGGTGTGGGACGACGTTCGGACCTTGCTGTTGCTGGTCGTGACGGTCCTCCTGGCGATCCCGGCGTTCTTCGACGACATCCTGGCCCGGGACGCCCGGCTCGGCTCGTTCTGCGAGGCCGGCGGGCTGATCTTCGCGGTCGCTGTTAGCGAATTGCTCCTCCGGGGGCTCCGGCTCCGCCTGCCGATCGGGTTCCGGGGGCCGTATCACCTGGCGTTGGGGCTGTTCTACCTGTACCCGGTCGCGCTCGCCCCGTGGATGAGATCGCCCGACAGCTCCGCGCTGGCCTGGGGCCTCCTCGGATTCCCGGCGGCGGCGGGGCTGGTGGCCCTGACCCTGTTGCCGGCGATCCGCCGAGGGGCCGGCTATCCCGGGAAGGACGCCAGCCCCTGGCGATGGCCGCTCTATCCGTGGTCGGCGTTCGTCTTCCTCGGGCTGGGCGTGGGGCCCGGGCCTTCTGCCTCTGCCTGGCGGCGAATTATTCGGGCGGCTCGGATCGCTATATGGCGATCGATAGCACGATCTTCGCGCCGTACTTCCTCGTCCCGTTCGGGTTCGCGGTGGTCGTCCTCCTCCTGGAAATGGGGCTGGTTTCCGGGAGCCGAAGGCTGGTGACGCTGGCGATGGTCGGGCCTCTGGTGCTCTCGGTGGCGGCGGGTCTCGGCGGGCATTCCGACCCGTCGTCTCGGCGGTTCCTCGGGATGATCCTGGAGACGACCGGCGCCTCTCCGCCGTTCTGGGGCCTGGCGATGGCGGCCGGGTTCTACCTGGTGGCGCTGTTTCGGAAGATTCCCGGGGCATCGGCCGGGCTCTCGGCCAGCTTGCTCGGCTTCGCGATCGTCGCGCCGGGGACGATCGGCGCCTCCTCGCTCGTCTCGCCTCGCGCCCTGCCGCTGCTGATCCTGACCGCGTTCCAGGGCGTCCTGGCGGTCCGAAGGAATCAACCGTGGAGGGCGGTCCCGGCGACGATCTGCCTCGCCTGGGCGACCTATTCGGGCCTGAACGTCCCGGGATGGTCGGCCTATCGGGGGATCGCGGCGGGGCACGTCGCGCTCGGGTCGGCCATGCTCCTCGGGGCGATCGTCTCGGGCGGCCTGGGGCGTTCCCTCCGCGTGATTGCGGCGGTCCTGCTCGGGCACTTCGCGATCGGGTCGGTGGTCGACGGGTTTGACCTTCCTCCCGGGCGAATCCCGGCCGAGATGGTGAGGTTCTACCCCCTGGCCGTCGCGATCGTGGCGGCGGGTTACGGCCGGCTGATCGGCGGGAGGCCCGCCTACGTCGCCTCGGCGGTGAGCCTCGGGGCGTGGGGAGTGGTCTTCGGCGGCCAGGGATACGCGACGTTGAGGCGATCGGTCGTCGGCCTCGATCACATCGCCTGGGGCCTCGCCTCGTTCCTCCTGGCGGCGACGATCACCCTGGCCAAGGCCGGGGCCCTGCCCGGTCCTCTCGGGCGATGGTTGAAGGGTCGGCGATCGGGCGGGGCGAACGGCGGCGTCCACGGGATCGGCGCGGACGAGCTGGCCGGGTTTGGGCCCTGATCCGGTCGGCCCTCGCCTTCGCCCCGGCGCCCACCTCTCGGGGACTCAGGGGGCCCGATAGGCCCGGTGGCACGAGGCGCATCGGGCGGTCATGGCGAAGAATGCCCGCCTCGCCTCCTGGTAATCGCCCGACGGGTCGGCCACACCGTCGCGGAGGGTCTGGGCATCCTGGATCATCCCGTTGAGGAGGGCCGTCCAACCCGGCCCCGGCTGGGCACCGACCAACCCCGGGGCCAGGCCCGCCTTCGCCTCGTTCGCCAGGGCGATCAGGGATTCGGCCGGGGCGTCGATCTCGGCCCGGAGCTGGTCGAAGGTCTGGGCGTTCTTGAGGATTCGCAGGATCTTCCCGTTGTCCCTCTGCATGCCGGCCATGAGGCCCCTCATGTGCTCCTGGGCCTCTTCCGGAGTGGGGACCGGGGGCGGCACGGCCTCGTGGCGCCTTCCCACGAGGACGACGATCAGGACCGCGATGGCCGCGAAAAGGACCGCCGAAACGACCGCCAGCCGGCTCACGTGGCCCCGGGATTTCCGGCGATTTTCGCGGGAGATCGCGCGAAGGCGTCCCGAAACGGACGCTTCGGCCTGTTCCCCCGTCGTTCGTTGCGGAGAATCGTCCATCGCATGGCCCTCCTTCTCGATTCGGTCGTCGGGAACCCGGCTCACCGAGAGGTCGCCAGCTTCGGTGGCTCGATCGGGATGCGGATGGCGAACCGGGTGCCCCGGCCGGGGGTCGATTCGCAGTCGATGGTGCCTCCGTGGGAACGGATGATTCCCAGGCTGATCGACAGGCCGAGCCCGGTCCCTCGGCCGACCGGCTTGGTGGTGAAGAACGGGTCGAAGATCTTCGATCGGATGGCCGGGTCGATGCCGTGGCCGTCGTCGCTCACGGTGATCTCGATCCCGCCGTCGGCCGGGCGGGTGGCGACGGTCACCCGGCCTCCGGGCTCGCAGGCGTCGATGGCGTTGGCCACGAGGTTCAGGACCACCTGGTTGAGCTTCGCCGGGAAGCACGTGACCTCGGGCAACTCGGCGAGCTCCAGGTTCAGCGCCACCTGGCGAGACCGGGCGAGGCTGCCGAGGATGTTCGCCGTGGTGCGGATGCCCTCGTTGACGTCCGCCTCGGAGAGGTCGCCGTCGTCCAGGCGGACGAAGTCTCTCAGGTCCTTGACGATCTGCTGGATCCGGCGCAGCCCCTCCCGGGAGCGATTCATGAGGCCGTCGAGGTTGTCCAGCACGTAAGCCAGGTCGAACTGCTCGGCCAGGTCGTGGATGCGATCCAGCAGCTCTTGCTGGTGGGTCTGGAGCGTCCCTTCGGCTTCCTGATAGAGCCGGATCACGTGATGGAGGTGGCCGACGTCTCTCTGGAGGACGGCGACGTTGTTGGAGACGAACGCCAAAGGGTTGTTGATCTCGTGGGCCACCCCGGCGACCATCTGGCCCAGGGCCGAGAGCTTCTCGGCCTGGACGAGGTGGCACTCGGCGAGCTGGAGGTCGGAATAGGCCCGCTGGAGGTCTTCGTGGGCCTTGCGGACCGAGGCGGCGCTCTCCTCGAGCTCGGCGGCGGCGGCCTGGAGCTCGCGGTTCCTCTGTTCCAGCTGGATCTTGGCGGCGGAGAGCTCGCGGGTCCGGGCCTCGACGCGAAGCTCCAGCTCGTCGTTGGCCAGGCGGAGGGCCTCCTCGGCACGTTCGAGCCTCTGGCCGACTCGCCCGGCGATCCGGATGCACAGGACGGCGCCGACGAGCGAGGCCGAGACCGTCGCCAGGGCCGACCAGATCGCGGCGAGGCGATCGCCCGAGGCCACCGTGATGGCGTGGGTCGCCCACGAGGCCGAGCCCACGGCCACGATCACGAACGGCAGGAAGTTCCTCAGGAGGCGGGCCCGGACCGACGGCCCGCTCAACGGGGCGAGCACCACGCTCCTCGGCCCGGCCGCCGCGATCAACCCGCCGGACAGGAGGAGGAACCCCACGGCGGTCGTCAGCGCCATCGGGATCGTCCGGCCTCCGTACTGGAACGGGGCGTCATAGACATAACCGACGGCGAACACCCCGCCCAGGAGCGCCAGGACGAACGCCGTGACGGCGGCCGCGTGCGCCGCCATCGGCCTGGTCCTCGACGCCACGGCCAGGGCCAGCGAGCCCCCGGCCGCGAAGAACCCTCCCGCGGTCAACAGGGCCATCCGGCCCACCGGCGCCAGGCCGAGCCGCTCGCCGGGCACGGGCAGGACCAGCCGATCAATCCCCAGGTCCCGCCCGATCGCGAATTCGATCAGCCGGAGCCCGGCCACGAGGACCGCCGGCAGGGCGATCAACGCCAGGAGGCCCCGCCAGGGCTGACCGTCCCTGGGTTCGCCCACCCCGATCACCGCCAGGCCGAACAAGATCATGCCCAGGGCCGTGTTCGGGGCCATCGGCATATACTCGGGCCGGACCTGGGCCAGCGGCCTCAAGCCCGAGAACCACCCGATCAGGGCGGCCACGCCGAGGATCACCGAGCCCGCGCCGCTCGCCGACCGGACGCCCCCGAGCCGAGTCATCCGTCGGATCACCTTCACCACCCTGACCTCCCGAAAAGCCCGACGGGTCGCGGCTCGGCGATCCCGACCCCATCGTCGGCCCCATTCTCCCCCGAACCCCGGGCGTTTGCCAGGAGCTTCCCAAACGCTGGGACAAGCCCCCCACGATCGCCACGCGCAAGAAACCCGATCGCCCCGCCCGTTGATGGCGGGTCAACCTGGACCGTCGTATGATGACCCATTCCCTCCCTCCCATCCTCTCGCCCTCTGGGGAGTCCGACCTCATGCCCGATCGCCGTCTCCTCCGGCTCTCGGCCCTGATGGCGGTGGCCGTCTCTTGCGTGGCGGGCCCGTCCCGGGCCGACGACCGCCCGAAGAACGTCTTGTTGATCCTCGCCGACGACCAGAACACCGACCTGGGCCCCTATGGACACCCTTCGGCCAGGACGCCGAACCTCGACCGCCTGGCCTCGCGAGGCGTCCGGTTCGGCCGCGCCTATTGCCAGTTCCCCCTCTGCAACCCCAGCCGCGCCTCGTTCCTGACCGGCCGGAGGCCCGACTCCACCGGCGTCCTCGAAAACACCACCCACTTCCGCAAGAACCTGCCCGACGCCGTGACCCTCCCGCAGCTCTTCCGCAACCACGGCTACTTCGTGGCGAGGGTCGGCAAGCTCTACCACTACGGAGTGCCCAACCAGATCGGCACCCCGGGCCTGGACGACCCCCCGTCGTGGCAAGAGACCGTCAACCCCCGGGGCCGGGACAGGGACGACGAGGACAAGATCTTCACCATCAGCACCCGGAACCGCAACTTCGGCGGGACCCTCAGTTGGCTCGCCGCCGACGGCACCGACGCCGAGCAGACCGACGGAATCGGGGCCTCCGCCGCGATCAAGCTCCTCGAAGACCACAAGGACGGGCCGTTCTTCCTCGGGGTCGGCTTCTATCGCCCCCACACGCCGTATGTCGCGCCGAGGAAGTACTTCGAAGACCACCCCCTGGAATTCGTGAAGCTCGCCGAAAATCCTCCCGACGACCGCAAGCACATCCCTCCCGGGGCGATCACCGTCCGCCCGCCGAACTACGGGATCAGCACGGACCTCCAGAAGCAGGCGATCCAGGCGTACCGGGCCTCCACCACGTTCATGGATGCGCAGATCGGCCTCGTGCTCGACGCGATCGAACGCCTCGGCCTGGCCGATTCGACGATCCTCGTCTTCTCCAGCGATCACGGCTATCACCTGGGCGAGCACGGGATGTGGCAAAAGATGTCCCTGTTCGAGGAATCGGCCCGAGTCCCCCTGATCATCGCGGTGCCGGGTTCCAAGGCCAAGGGCAAGACTAGCACAACACCCGTCGAGATGATCGACCTCTACCCCACCCTGGCGGACCTCTGCGGGCTGAGGGCGCCCGAGTCCCTCGAAGGCAAGAGCCTCCGCCCTCAGCTCGACGACCCCTCGACGCCCGGGAAGGGCTTCGCAATCTCCCAGGTCCGCCGAGGCAACCGCCCCGACGCGATCTCCGGGTTCGCGATCCGGACCGACCGCTACCGATACGTCGAATGGTCCGGAGGGGGCCGCCAGCTCTACGACGAGCAGGAAGACCCCCACGAACACAACAACCTCGCCCGAGACCCGAAGCACGCCGAGACAATCCAGGAGCTCCACAGGAAGCTCCACGAGACGCCCGGCCTGAAGATCTCCGACAGCACGCCCGGCCGCTGAACGGAGTGGCACCTGTGGAAGCGTCCGTCGGTCTTGCGAAGCCCGGGCAATCCCGACTATGATCGTGAAATTTTCCGGGCCGCGCCGCCCTTGGTCCTCCGGGTGAGCGCGGCCCGACGTGCGCCCGCTTCGCGCCTCCTGATGCCGTTGAGACGAGACCCTGCCGTGCCCAAGCGAACTGATATCCACAAGATCTTGATCCTCGGCGCCGGGCCGATCGTCATCGGCCAGGCCTGCGAGTTCGACTACTCGGGCACCCAGGCGTGCAAGGCGTTGCGGGAGGAGGGGTTCGAGGTCGTCCTCGTCAACTCCAACCCCGCCACCATCATGACCGACCCCGACATGGCCGATCGCACCTACATCGAGCCCGTCGTTCCGTCGGTCGTCGAGCAGGTGCTCGCCAAGGAGAGGCCCGACGCGATCCTGCCCACGCTGGGAGGCCAGACCGGCCTGAACGTCGGGCTCGCCCTGCACGACTCGGGGGCGCTGGAGCGTTATGGATGTCGCCTGATCGGCGCCAACGCCGAGGCGATCCGCAAGGCCGAGGACCGCGCCCTGTTCAAGGACGCGATGGCCAAGATCGGCCTCGAGAGCGCCCGGAGCGGCCTCGCTCACAACCTCGACGAGGCCCGCAAGGTCCGCGACGAGATCGGCCTGCCCTGCGTCCTCCGGCCGAGCTTCACCCTGGGCGGCTCGGGCGGCGGGATCGCCTACAACCGCGAGGAATTCGACCGGATGGTCGCCTATGGCCTCGAACTCTCGCCCGTCGGCTCGATCCTGATCGAGGAGAGCCTGATCGGCTGGAAGGAGTTCGAGATGGAGGTCATGCGCGACTGCAAGGACAACGCCGTGATCGTCTGCTCGATCGAGAATTTCGACCCGATGGGCGTCCACACCGGCGACTCGATCACCGTGGCGCCTGCGCAGACCCTCACCGACAAGGAATACCAGAGGATGCGCGACGCCTCGCTCGCCATCCTCCGCGAGATCGGCGTCGAGACCGGCGGGTCGAACGTCCAGTTCGCGATCGACCCGCGCAACGGCCGGATGATCGTGATCGAGATGAACCCGCGGGTCAGCCGCTCCAGCGCCCTGGCGAGCAAGGCCACCGGGTTCCCGATCGCCAAGATCGCCGCGAAACTGGCCGTCGGCTACACCCTGGACGAGATCCGCAACGACATCACCCGAGAGACCCCCGCCTGCTTCGAGCCCACGATCGATTACGTCGTCACCAAGATCCCCCGATGGGCCTTCGAGAAGTTCCCCGAGGCCGACCCGGTCCTGACCACGCAGATGAAATCCGTCGGCGAGGTCATGGCGATCGGCCGGACGTTCCGCGAGAGCTTCCAGAAGGCGTTGCGCGGCCTCGAGACCGGCCGGTTCGGCTTCGGATGCGACAAGAAGGACCTCTGGGGCACGGCCAATCCGCCCTCGCTCGACGACATCAAGGCCAAGCTCGCCTCGCCCAACCCCGACCGGGCCCAGTTCCTCCGCTACGCCCTCCTGGCCGGCCTGGACGTCGAACAAATCCACGAACTCACGAATATCGACCCGTGGTTCCTCGCGAACCTGGAGGAGATCGTCGCGGTCGAGGGGCGACTGCGCTCGGCGGGGGGCCTCCAGGAGGCCCCGGACGACCTGATCCGCGAGGCCAAGCGGAGCGGGTTCTCCGACCGCCAGCTCGCCCACCTGTGGGGCGAGGGCGAGGTCGAGGTCCGTCGGGAGAGGCTCCGGCGGGGGATCGCGCCGGTCTACAAGCTCGTCGATACCTGCGCTGCCGAATTCGAGGCCGTCACGCCCTATTATTACTCCACCTACGAATCCGAAGACGAGGCCCGGGTCGGCGACAAGCCGAGGATCATGATCCTCGGGGGGGGCCCCAACCGGATCGGCCAGGGGATCGAGTTCGATTATTGCTGCTGCCAGGCCGCCTTCGCCCTCAAGGAAGACGGGTATGAAGTCGTGATGGTCAACTCGAATCCCGAGACCGTCAGCACGGACTACGACACGTCCGACAGCCTGTTCTTCGAGCCCCTGACCGTCGAGGACGTGCTCAACATCTGCGACCGGGTGAAGCCCCGGGGGGTGATCGTCCAGTTCGGCGGGCAGACGCCCCTGAATCTGGCCAAGGCCCTCGAAGCGGCCGGGGTGCCGATCATCGGGACCAGCCCGGACTCGATCGACCTGGCCGAGGACCGCGAGCGGTTCCGCCTGATCATCGACAAGCTCGGCCTGAAGCAGACCCCCAGCGACTCGGCGACGAACCAGGACCAGGCCCGGAGGATCGCCGAGAGGATCGGCTATCCGGTGGTGGTCCGGCCCAGCTTCGTCCTGGGCGGGCGGGCGATGGAGATCGTCTACGACGAGCCGAGCCTCGCCCGCTACATGGCCGAGGCCGTGGACGCCAGCCCCGACAAGCCGGTCCTGATCGACAAGTTCCTCGAAGACGCCACCGAGGTGGACGTGGACGCCGTCTCCGACGGCGAGCGCACGATCGTCGGCGGGGTCATGGAGCACATCGAGGAGGCCGGCATCCACTCGGGGGACTCGGCCTGCGCCATCCCCCCCTTCGCATTGACGGCGGAGACGATCGCTCGCCTGAAGGAGCAAACCTATGCGTTGGCGGACGCGCTGAAGGTCCGAGGCCTGATGAACATCCAGTTCGCCGTGAAGGGTGGAGAGGTCTACGTCCTCGAGGTCAATCCCCGGGCCTCGCGGACGGTGCCGTTCGTGTCCAAGGCCACGGGGATGAACCTGGCCAAGGCGGCGGCCCGGGTGATGGTGGGGCGGTCCCTGGCCGATCAGGGGATCACCGAGGAAAAGGCGCCGAAATATGTCTCGGTGAAGGAGAGCGTGTTCCCGTTCGCCAAGTTCCCGGGCGTGGACATCGTGCTGGGGCCGGAGATGCGCTCGACGGGAGAGGTCATGGGGATCGCGCCGGACTTCGCGGCGGCCTTCGCCAAGAGCCAGCTCGGGGCCTCCAGCAAGCTGCCGATGAGCGGGACGGTGTTCGTGAGCGTGGCGGCGAGGGACCGCGCGGCGGTGGTCCCGATCGCCAGGAGGCTCGCGGCGATGGGCTACTCGCTGATGGGCACCGGAGGCACGGCGGCGGCCCTCCGCGAGCAGGGGATCGAGATCGCCACGGTCCGCAAGATCCACGAAGGACGGCCGAACCTCCTCGACCTGCTGGCCAATGGCGAGATCGCCCTGATCGTGAATACCCCCAGCGGCAAGGGGGCCCGGACCGACGAGGGCCGAATCCGCGCCGCCGCCGTGAGCCACGGGATCCCCTGCATCACCACGATCAACGCCGCCAAGGCCGCCACCTCGGCCCTGGAACGGCTCCGCCAGGGGGAGATGGACGTGTATGCCCTGCAGGACCTCCTGTCGTGATGGGCCACTCGAACCGAGGTCCGGCGACGAGAGCCAGGATCCCATGTCGCCCCGACGATCCCGCTCCCCAGGAAGGTCCGCCAGGGGCGGGACGAACCCGCGGAGGCCCTCTCCGCCGTCGAGCGACTCGCCCTCCGCCTCCACCACGAACTCCCTGGGCGATTGAGAGACGGCGACCGTCCGGCGTTCCGGGTCGATCATCCGGCCGAGGGGAACCTCGGCGGCGAAATACTCCTGGCGCTTCCGGCCCATCTCCTCGGCCGTGTTGCCTTCGCTGAGGATCTCGACGGCGAGGTCGGCCGGCGTCCGGGCTTCGGGCGAGATGGTCATGCCGAGCCTCGATGGCGAGTCGCCCTCGTGATCCCGGCCGATCGTGGTAGACCGGCGGACGTCCCGAATGGAGGTCCCGCTCATGGCCACGGTCGAAATCGAATCCCCGTTGACGTCCCTCCCGATTCGCTGTACGAGGTCGTCGACGGCCGCTTCGTGGAGAAGCCGCCGATAGGCGCCTATGGATTCGAGCTGGCGAACATCCTCGCGGACTTGATCCAGGACTTCGCCAGGGGTCGGGGCCTGGGCCGGGCCTTCGTGGAGATGCTGTTCGATGTTCGCCCGGCGGTGAACCGAAGCCGACGGCCCGACGTCGCCTTCGTCTCGGCGGCGACCTGGCCGGTGGACCGCCGGGCTCCGAAGACCGCCGCCTGGGCCGTGGTGCCCGACCTGGCCGTCGAGATCCTTGGCCCCACGAACTCGGCCTCCGCCGTCGCGGGCAAGGTCCGCGAATATTTTCAGGCGGGCGTGAAGCTCGTGTGGGTGGTCTATCCCGATCAGGATGAGGTCTACGTCCACGACTCGCCGAAGGCCGTCACCATCCTCGGCCGGGGCGATTCGCTGGACGGCGGGGCCGTGCTGCCCGGGTTCGTCCTGGGCGTCGATGACCTGTTCGGCCCGCCTTCGGCGTGATCTCCTCCGATTTGGCACCGGGTTGGCTTGCGCCCCGTTTCCGCGCACAATGAGTTCGGGCGGGCCGGACCGCCCCGGGGGTCGTGCGGAGCGGAGGCGTTGGCGTGCTTCGAGATGTGATGGCGATCATCCTGGCCGGAGGCCGGGGAACTCGGTTGGAACCCCTGACCAGGGACCGGGCCAAGCCGGCCGTCCCGTTCGGCGGGATTTATCGGATCATCGACTTCGCCCTGTCCAACTGCATCAACAGCGACATCCGCAAGATCCTGGTGCTGACCCAGTACAAGGCCGTCAGCCTCGCCCGGCACATCGACCAGGGCTGGCGGTTCCTCACCCGAGAGGCTCGACGAGTACATCGAGGTCATCCCCCCGCAGCAGAGGATCGCCGAGCACTGGTATCAGGGCACGGCCGACGCAATCTATCAAAACGTCTACACGATCGAGAAAGCCAGGCCGCGCGACACGCTGATCCTGGCCGGGGACCACATCTACAAGATGGATTACTCGGCGATGATCGCCACCCACCGGGCCAATCGCGCCGACCTGACGATCGCCTGCCTGCCGGTGAACCGCCCTCTCGCCCGCGAGTTCGGGGTGATGCAGGTCGATGATCAGGACCGCGTGATCGGCTTCGAGGAGAAGCCCCGCGACCCTCGCCCGATGCCGGGCCATCCGGATCTCGCCCTGGCGTCGATGGGTATTTATGTGTTCTCCACCGACGTGATGTACGAGCTGCTCTTCCAGGACGCCGCGAAGAAGGACCAGAGCAAGCACGACTTCGGCAAGGACATCATCCCGGCCATGCTCTCGCAGTCGCGGGTGTTCGCCTACCCGTTCCGGGACGAGAACCGCAAGCAGGCCGCGTACTGGCGGGACGTGGGGACGCTCGACGCCTATTATCAGGCGAGCATGGACCTGATCCAGGTCGATCCGATCCTCAACCTGTACGACCGGCACTGGCCGATCCACACCTATCAGCCCCCCATGCCCCCGCCGAAATTCGTCCACACCGACCCCGACCGCCGGGGCGCCGCGTACAACTCGATCGTCTGCCAGGGGGCGATCGTCTCGGGGGGCCAGGTCTTCCGGTCGATCCTCTCGCCCGGGGTGAGGATCAACAGCTTCGCCCTGGTCGAGGACTCGATCCTCTTCGACGGCGTGGAGGTCGGCCGCCACGCGAGGATTCGCCGGGCGATCCTCGACAAGGAGGTGAAGGTGCCGGCCGGATTCGAGATCGGCTGGGACCGTCGCGCCGACCTCGCCCGAGGGCTGACCGTCACCGACGACGGCCTGACCATCGTGGCCAAGAGCGAGGACCTCGAACGGTTCGCCCCCCACGGGGGATAGGCCTCGGGGGAGGATCAAGGCAACAGGTCATCGACGGCCACCCGGCCGACCTCGACTCCGTCCAGGACCAGCGGGACGAGGTCGCCGGGGGCGAATTCGGCCCGCGATCGGTGCGACGGCTCGGCCCCGGGGCCGGTCGGGTCGGCGAAGGCCTCGACCCGGCGAGCCACGAGGTTCACGATCCAGTAAAATGGGATGTTGGCGCGGGCGTAGATCCGGCCCTTGAGCTTGCGGTCGGAAGACAGGCTGGAATCGGAGATCTCGACGGCCACGGCGGTGTTGGCCGGCCCGGGGTGCCTCTGGAGGTAGTCTCGCCGGTTCCCCCGGACGATCGCGAGGTCCGGCTCGGGGACGCTGTCGGCCGTCTCCACCGAGCCCTGATTGCGGATGTGATATCCCGCCCGAGTCGCCAGTGGCGAAAGGAAGTCATAGGCGAGGTCGTTGGCGATCGCATGCGGAGGGTTCTTCGTCATCTTCGGGGCGATCCATCCTTCCAGGAGCTCGAAGCGATCGTCGGAATCGAAGAAGCCGTCGCGGACGAGCCGCAGGTATTCCTCGACCGTGAACCGCTTGACCGGCATCGGCGGGATGACGAAGTGATCGAGGGCGGGCAGATCGGTGACGGTGGCCATCGGGACGGCCCTCCCAGGAGCTGGAGCCGAGGGGCGAGGTCTTCCACTATATCCGAAGGCCCTTGGCCCTCGCGATCGATTCATAGAGATCGGCGAACCGCCCGACCATCGCCTCGGCGCGGAAGGCGCCCTCGGCCCGGAGCCTCCCGGCCTCGCCCAGCCTCCTGGCGAGCCCGGCGTCTTCCAGGACCGTTCGGATCGCCCGGGCCAGGGCGGTGGGCGCCTTCATCGGGACGAGCAGGCCGGTCTCGCCGTCTTGCACGACCTCGGTCGTCCCCGGGGCCGCCGTGGCGACGACCGGCTTGCGGAACCTCATCGCCTCCAGGACCACATTCGGCAGACCCTCGTACAGGCTGGGCAAGACCAGAACGTCGCTGGCGGCGAGGAGCCTCGGGACGTCTTCCCGGTGGCCGAGGAACCGGACCATCGGGCCGAGCCGGAAGGCCCGGACGAGGTCTTCCAGCTTCGCCCGGAGGGGGCCGTCGCCGACGATCAGGGCCCGGAAATCGGGCCTCACGTGCTGGAGGACGTCCAGGGCGGCGATCAGGTCATCCACGGCCTTCTGCGGGGCGAGCCGGCCGACGAAGAGGATCAGGGGGGCGTCGGGTTCCAGGCCGAGCGACCCTCTCACCGCCTTCGGGTCCACCTCGGGCGGCTCCTCGTCGCCGATCCCGGAGGGGATCACCGCCAGGCGGTCGGCGGGCACGCCGTTCTTCCGATAGAACGCCGCCACGGCCTCCGAGTTCCCCACCACGCGGTCGGTCCAGCGCGCGAGGAACCGATCGACGGCCAGTTGCGACCCGCCCTTCCACAGATCGACGGCCATCTCGGCCACGACCACGACCGGCACCCCCGCCCTCTTCGCCGCGATCCGCCCGTAGGTGTTCGCGGCGAAGATCCAGGTTTGCACCACGTCGAAATGCGTCTCCTTCATGAACCGCGAGAGGCGAAGCAGCGCGAACGGGTCGGCCTTGAGCCTCTTGCCGATCAGGGTGATCGGAATCCCCGCCTCGCGAAGCTCCGATTCCAGGGGGCCCAGCCTCGTGAGCGCGGCGACCTCCACCCGGAAGCGGTCGCGAGGCAACCCCTTCGCCAGGAGGACCATCTGTTTCTCGGCGCCCGAGCGGTCGAGCGTGGGGATCAATTGCAGGACGTTCAGCACAGAACCGATCTCATGGGGATCGCGGGAGAACCCGGACATGGCTACGATGAGGGAGGACCCAATCGAGTCGGGACGGGTCGGCATCCCCACTCAACCCAACCTCCGAGATCGCGACGAGAGAAGGGGCGAAGGTGCCCGAGACGGCGGTACGATTATATCGGGAGGAGGATGGGAGCGTTCCCTTCCTGGACTGGCTCTCGACGATCCCGCCCAAAGCGCAGAACAAATGTCTCGCCTTCCTCGAACGTTTGCAGACCTTCGGCCACGAGCTCCGGCGACCGGCGGCGGACTTCCTCCGAGATGGCGTGTACGAACTTCGAGTGACTCTCGACCGGAATTATCGTGTCCTTTACTTTTTCCACGAGCAGACGGCCGTGATTTCGCACGGGGTCGTCAAGGAACGTCGAGTCCCCCCGGCCGAGATCGATCGCGCCCTGGTCCGAAAGGCGAATTACGCACTGTTCCCGGATCGTCATACGGCGACGGAGGCCTGAAGATGAAGCCCGATCGAAGTCCGACGACCGATGCCGTCGAAATCCTGAGACGCCGAATCGACCCGACGGGGGAACGCTCGGCGGCGATCCAGGAGGAGCGAGCCAATCTGGCGGCGGCGTGCCTGATCCACGACCTTCGCGAGTCCGGGGGACTGACCCAGGGCCAGCTTGCCAGGCGAGCGGCGATGACCCCGGACGAGGTGCGTCGCCTGGAAGAAGGCGTTTACGAAGGCCATCTCCTCGGGGCCGTCTGGAGAATCGCCTCGGCCCTGGGGACCGTACCCGTCCTGGAAGCCTGCCCGGAACGACCCGCCGAGCTCGTGAGCTTCTTCGCCGAGGAGGTGTTTCCCTCACTCCGAATCCCCTCCAGTCCCGCCGTCCGACAGGCCATGATCGACGAGGCCATCCGCGATCCGGCCTACCGAACGCAGTGGGAACGTTGGGTCGAGGGCCGGAATAAGGCCCGGGCCGCTCGTGCGGCCAGAAAGGCTGCCGCCTTCGCCCGAGAGGCCGGACGTCCCTCCTCAAGGCGGCAAATCGGCTAGTGGTTGCCCGCTGTAGAGATTGACGGTCATTCCGGTAAGATGGCCTCATAGGAGGCCGATCATGCCGAAGCGACATGCGGTTCAGTTGACAGATGACCAGAGGATGGAGCTCGATCGGTGGGAGGCCGGTCCCCTGACCCGTCGTCAGCGGAATCGGGCGCAGATCCTCCTCCGGACCGATGCCGGCGAGACCGACGAGGAGATCGTCGAGGGGGTCGGTGTCTCCCTCGGGACCGTCGCCAACGTCCGGCGTCGGTTCGCCGCCGGCGGGCTCGGCGCCGCGATCCACGAGAGGCCACGCCCCGGGGCCAAGCCCCTCCTCGACGGCAAGGCCGAGGCGATCGTCATCGCCATGGCATGCAACCCGGTGCCTGAGGGGCGGGCCACCTGGACCGCACGCATGCTGGCCAACCGCCTGGTCGAGCTCCAGGTTGTCGAATCGGTCTCCGAGGACACGATCCTGCGGGTCCTAAAAAAAGCGAGCTCAAGCCGTGGCAGAAGAAGTCGTGGTGCCTGCCGAAGGGCGTAGATGGGGAGTTCATCCATCGCATGGAGGACGTGCTCGAGCTGTATGCCGAGGCCCACGACTCGGCCCGGCCGGTGGTCTGCTTCGACGAGGCGAGCAAGGAGCTGCGGGGCGATGTCGCCGAGCCGATCCCGCCTCGGCCGGGCTCGCCAGCCAAGCAGGATTACGAATACACCCGCCATGGCACGGCCAACCTGTTCGTGATCGTCGAGCCCCTGGCTGGCCGGCGTCATGTCACGGTGACGGACCGCCGGGCGATCCCCGACTTCGCCGCCCAGATGCGCCACCTCTGCGACGAGTTGTATCCGGAGGCGGACGTGATCCGGGTAGTGCTGGACAACTTGAACACTCATGCGCTCGGGTCGCTCTTCGCCACCTATCCGCCGGATGAGGCGTGGCGGCTGGCCCGTCGCCTGGAGTTCCACTTCACGCCCAAGCACGCCAGCTGGCTGAACATGGCGGAGTGCGAGCTGTCGGTGCTCTCCCGGCAGTGCCTCGACCGCCGCCTGCCCGACAAGGAGTCCGTGACGAGGGAGGTCGATACGTGGCAGACGGAGCGGAATCGGCTCGGGGTAAGGCTGGAGTGGAGCTTCCGTGTGGCCGACGCCCGTCGGAAACTCGCCCATCTCTACCCACAACCTTTACAGCGGTAGACCACTAGAGGTCGAACGGTCCAAATTCATGCTCCGACCAATGGCTGGAACAACGCCAGATGCCGCCTCGCCACGGCCGAGATCGAGAACTCGTCGATCACCCGACGCCGGGCGGCCTCGGCCATCCTTCGGAGGGCCTCGGGCTCGCTCCAGCCGTCGAGGATCGCGAGCGCGAGGCCCTCGGGCTGGTCCGGAGGGACGAGACGGCCGTGGAGTCGGTCCGCCAGGATTCCCCGGTTGCCGGGGATGTCCGTCGCCAGGCTGGGGATGCCCAACGCCATCGCTTCGAGCAAGGCGATGCTCATCCCCTCCTCGCGAGAGGGCAGGACGAACAGATCGGATTCGCGGAGGAGGGCCGTCGGGTCGGGATGGGCGCCGATCAACTTGACCGATCCGCCGATTCCCAGGCTGGAGATCCGCGATTCCAGCCGCGGACGCTCGGGCCCCTCGCCGATGAGCGTCAATCGAGCCGTGGGAAGGGCCTTCAGGACGATCGGCCAGGCGTCGAGGAGCCCATCCAGCCCCTTCTCGGGCGCGAGCCGGCCGACGAACGCGGCCCTGGGCGAATCGAGCCAACCCGGGCGCGGCGACCAGGGCGTTTCGGGGATCGGGACGCCGTTGGGGATGTCGTGGATTCTTCGGGGATCATAGCCGGCCGAGAGCAATTCGGCCCGGATCGCCGGGGAGATCGCCACCACGGCGTCGGCCCGGAGGCATCGTCGGGCGATCGTCCGACCGAACCGGCCCCAGTTCTGCCAGGCGATGTCGCCGGTGGCCCCGGCCCCCTCGGGCCTCAGGACCACGGGGAACCCCAGCCTTCGGGCCGCCCCGATCGCCGCGAAGGCGTCGTGCTTGAGCATCGACACATACGCCAGATCCACCCGGTTTCGGGCGAACCAGCGGTCGAGGTTCCTCAAATAGAGCCAGGTCCCGACGAACCGGGCCCGGGAGCTTGGCAGGCGGACCACCGGCACCTCGGACGGCGGCGGGACTTCGTTGCCGATCAGGTCGGAGGTCACGACCGTGACCTCGGCCCCTTCGTCCTGGAGGGCCGGGGCGAGGTAGCTGAGGACTCGCTCGGCCCCCCCGATCGACGGCGGATACCGGCGGGTGACCAGGGCGATCCTCACCCTTCCAGGACCCCGACATACGGCAGGTGCCGGTAATCGTCGTCGAAGTCCAGGCCGTAGCCGACCACGAACTTGTCGGGGATCGTGAACCCGCAGTAATCGGGCTCGATCTCGACTTCCTGCCGGCCGACCTTGCGGAGCAACACGGCCGTGCGGACGGAGTGGGCGCCTCGGTCCTTCATCCGATCGACCAGGGTGGCCAGGGTCCGGCCGGTGTCGAGGATGTCGTCGAGCAACAGGACGTCCCGGCCGGTGACGTCGGGGGCGAACGCCTCGTTGATCAGCAGGGCCCCGGCGGTCGTGGTCGCCCCCTTGTAGCTGCTGGCCTGGAGCAGGGCGACCCTCAGGGGCAGGCCGATCCGGCGGATCAGGTCGGCCAGGACGATCAGGCTGCCGGTCAGGACGGCCACGATCGTCAGGGGCTTGCCCTGATAATCGGCCTCGATCTGGCGGCCAAGCTCGGCGATCCGGTCTCGGATCGCGTCCTCGGGAATCAACACCTGCACGGCGGGGGCCCTCTCCTCCGAGAAGGCCCCATCATGCCGGTTCGGCCGGTCGTGTGCAACCGGCCGGGTCGATCACGCCCGGGCCCGCGTCCGGTGGCGGACCTTGAGCAGCCCGAGGCCGGCGGCGGCCGACCAGAGGACGATCGTGGTCGGTTCCGGGACGTTCGGCGAGCCGCCCGATCCCGGGTCGCCGGGCGGGACGCTCGGCTGGTCCGGCACCGGGTCGTTCAGCCCGGCGGTCAGGGAGACGAGGCGGACGGCCCCCTGGAAGGCCGGGTCGAGCGTGACCGAGAAATGCAGGTGGCCGCCCGCGTCCCAGAACCGCGGCGCCTCGCCGTTGGGGCCCGAGACCGGGACGAACGTGATCCCTCCGGAGGAATCCATGACCTGCTTCTGCCCGAACAGGAGCCGGAGCCCCTCGGCGTTGGTCCCGCTGCCCAGGGCCACGGAGAAGTTCGCCGGGTCGAAGCCGTCGGAGCCGTTGGTGATGATGGTCACGGGGCTTCCGGTCTGGGGCAGGCCGGTGGCCGGGTCGGTCCCGAGCAGCGGCGGGACGATCGAGCCGGCGGGCAAGACGGCGAAATCGGCCCGGGAGACGGGCCCGCCGGTCGTGTTGGTCAGGGTGAAGCTCTCGGTCACCGGGTCGGCCAGGGCCGTCGGCGAGGAGGCGGCCAGGCTGATCCCCAGCGCGGCCAGGGCGATCCCGATCGGCAGACGTCGTGTCACGGCGCGACTCCCTCCATCCCTGAAGGCGGACCTCTCCCCCGAACCCGCGGTCGGCCCGATCCGGCGGTCGTCTCAGAGGGGGAAGATCACGAGGGAGGAGGCCGGGCCGTCTGCGGTTCGGGCGGGTCTTGGCCCCGAATTCGGCCGCATTGTGCGGCGGCGTCGGTCGGGGGTCAAGCCGAACTTGAGCTTTTCCGGCGATTCTCCCCCGGCGGATCCGAGCTACGCAGTCGAGGAGAAGCCAGGGGCCTTCGGCAACCGCAGATCACGCAGGTTTCTGAAGCAAGAATTCAACCTGCCTAATCTGCGTGAGCTGTGGTTACCCAAGGCTTTTCCGGGATTTGTTCTCTCGATCGCAGTGCCTAAATCCTACGACAAACCATTCGCGGCGAGGCCGATGTGACTTGGACCGGCGATCCGGTTAGAATCCGATAAGCTCGCGTCTTCCTCCCCACTCCTCAGGGCACCCGAACACCCTCCCCGAGAGGCTTGGCTGATGGCCGACCGCGAAAGCCTGAATGCCTTCGGAACGTATCTCGACACCCTCCGTCGCCTTGAGGCGGGATCGAGCGACGCCTTCGTGGTGGAAGAACAACAAGCCGGTCCGGTTGGGCCGTCGGCGTCGGCCCGGGCCGCAGCCGCGAGAGTCCGATCCGAAGAGGCTGTTCGGAGGGCTCTCCACGGTCGGGCGGTCGTCCAGGATCCGGAGGGCCTCCTCCTCGACGTCCTGACCGAGAGAGGGCCCATGTCGCTGCCAGACCTCGTCCGGCCATTGGGAGGCCCGCTGAAGACCCTCCTCCGCGCCTTGGAGCGCCTCGAACATTTCGGCCTGATCGCTCGCGAAGGTCCGGAGGGCGCCGAAGTTTTTCGGATCACGGATTCGGGCCGGAAGGCCAGAGAGGCGAAGGAGATCGGATGAGTCTAGCGATCTCCTCTATCGACTTCGCCGCGGCCGGGGCGCTGGGGGCAAGCGTGGGAGTCGGGGAACTCGTGAGCCGGTATCGGGACGAGCCGTGGCGCGTCCTCTTTCTGCGGCCTTCCTTGATTTATCTCTCACGGAACTCGGCCATTTCGTGCCTGGCGCTCGCTCTGATCTTCGTCTACGGATGGACCTCCGACGCCCCGAAGCCGGCGGCGCCCACCTCGGAAATGGCCGCTCGATGGACCCGGGCCCTGGTCGCCGGTCTGGGAGCGATGGCCTTCTTTCGCAGCGCCCTGTTTACCTTGAGGAGGGACGGCCGAGACGTGGGGGTCGGCCCGGTCATGGTCTTTCAGTCCGTGCTCTCGGGCGTGGATGCGGCCATCGATCGCCGCCGGGGCGAGTCGCGGGATGCCCTGGTCCGTCGGGTGATGGCGGGGATTTCGTTCGAGAAGGCCCAGGAAATCCTCCCCGCCTATTGCCTGGAACTCCTCCAGCATCTCCCGGAGGACGACCAGAAGACGCTCGCCCAGCCGGTGGCGGGAATCCGCCGGATGAAGCAGGACGACGAGGCCAAGGCCCAGCTCCTCGGGCTGGTCCCGGTCAACGTGGTCGGGGAGGCGCTCCTGTCCCGGGCCGTCGATTCGCTCTCCGGGAAGCTCCGGGCGGTCGCACCCTCTTCGCCCTGAGACGGGGTCCAAGGAAGCGGTCCGGGATCGATTCCCGGACCGGGCCCGAATAGGATGGACGTCGCGGGCGTCTCTCCTTGTGGCGCAGGCGATTGGCGCGGAGCAGGCGGAGGGGGTAGTCCGCGGATGCCCGAGGCTTTGGCCGGCGTGCTCACGCCCGATGAAGTTCTGGTCGATCGGGCCCGGGAGGGAGACGCCTCCGCCCGGGAAGAACTCTTCCGGAGGCATTTCGGCGTGGCCCACCGCGTGGCCTATCGGCTCCTGGGCCACCAGCACGACGCCGAGGACGCGGTCCAGGAAGGTTACGTCAAGGCCCTCAAGCACCTCAACGACTTCGACGGCCGATCCGGCTTCCGCACCTGGCTGCTTCGGATCGTGACCAACTCCGCCCTGGACTCGGGCCGAAAGAAACGGAGACGACCGACGATCCGCATCGACGAGGCCGAGACCGGAGGGGCCGAGGCCGCCTCTTACGACGACCCGGCCCTCGGGCTCCATCGCGACGACCTCCGACGCCTCCTCGACACCGCCCTGGGACGCCTCAGCGAATCGACCCGGACGACTTTCGTCCTCTTCGCCGAGGCCGAGATGAGCTACAAGGACATCGCCGCGGTCCAGGATCTGCCGGTCGGAACCGTGATGAGCCGCCTGCACTACGCCCGACAGAAGTTGCAGGGGTATCTCGACGGGGTTGATGGGATCGGGTGAATTTCGGACACTTTGGGACGAATCGTCCGTAGAACGTTCGGACTGGGAATTCGAGAGGGGGCCGGCCATGCGATGCGATGAGGTGAAGCGCGAGCTTTCCGCCCCGGGCGGCGGTCCCGATCGCCCGGCGATGGCCGCTCACCTGTCCGGCTGCCCGTCGTGCGCGGATTGGTCCGAATCGGTCCGCCACCTGGACCGGATCTGGGCGGCCTCCCGGCCTCCCGAACCCCCGCCCGGGGCGTTCGAGGCGGTCTGGTCGCGCGTGACGGCCGAGGTCGAGGCCGGACAGGCCGTGGGGGCCGACGTGATCCCGTTCTCCGGGATCTCCCGGCGGAAGCGGTGGCTCCTGGCGACGGTGGCCGTGGCCCAGGCGGCGGCGATCGTCCTCGGGGCGTTCGCCCTGCCCCTGGCCCAGCCGCATCGGGCGTCCGCCCAGATCCCGACCTATGCGATCGAGGAAGGGACGACGCTGATCGTCAAGCTCAACGGCCGGAACGAGCCGGTGGTCCTGATCCGCCCCGAGAAGACGGCCTCGGACACCGACACGGTCTCCGTCGAGCTCGACGTCCTGAACTTCATGGAATCGGTCGAGTGACCCCCGCGGCCCCCCTGCCCCACTTCCGATCGTCCCGACGGGCCGCGCTCGGGCTGTTCCTCCTCCTGATCGGGGCGTCCTCGGCCTCCGCCCAGGGGACGCCCCGCCGGCCGACGCCTCGCCCGGCCCCGTCTCGCCAGGTCACGCTCTTCGGGATCGTCGCCACCCCGGGCGGCGACTCGATCGACCCGAGGCTCACCAAGATCGAGCCCCAGCTCCGCCGCCTCTTCCCCAACCACAGCTTCAAGCTCCTGGGGGTCGAGAGCAAACGGCTGACCGCCGGCCGGGGGATGACCTGCGAGCTGGGCGACACCGGGTTCGTCGCCGGGACCGAGCTGCTCCAGGTGCTGGACCCCGATGGGAACGTCCAGTTCAAGTTCGCCCTGGACCTCAACGGGCAGACCGAGTTCACCACGATCGTCAAGAGCCCGCCCAACCAGCTCTTCTTTTGCGACAAGATGCTCACCGACGGCTCGCGTCTCCTGATCGGCCTGGGAGGGCGGTGAGCCCGTCCTCAGCGGCGGTCGGCCACCTCCGTGAGACCGTCCGATCGACCGGGGCCTCGTCATGAGTGAACGCATCGCCGTGGGTCCGCACGTCCACTTCGGCAAACCGTGCCTGGCCGGAACCCGAATCCCCGTGCAGAACGTCCTGGAACTGGTCCGGGAAGGGGCGTCCTCCGAGACGATCCGCCGCGACTATTATCCCGAGCTGACCGTCGAAGACGTCAAGGCGTGCGTGCAGTTCGCCATCGACGTGATCGCCCTGGAAGAGATCCGCCTGGCGGAGACGGCGTGAGGTTCCTGATCGATCAGGACGTCTACACCCTGACCGTCCGGTTCCTCCGCGGATCGGCCCATGACGTGGTGACCGCCGCCGACCGGGAGATGTCCCGGGGCGCCGACGCCGATCTGCTCAGGGCCGCCCAGGATGAGGGGCGACTCTTCGTCACGCGCGACCGGGATTCTGGGGCGCTGGTGTTCTTACAATCGCTCGGGGCGGGTGTCCCGTACCTGAGGGTGACGCCCTCGACCCTGGACGCCGTCCACGCCGAGCTGGAGCGTGTGCCGACGCTCTACACGGAGGAGGACCTCCGGGCGCGTTCCTCGTCATCGAACCCGGGCGGCACCGGGTCCGGCCCGCAGTCGCCCGAGGCGACCAGCGGACCGACTCGGTGGACGTCGTGACGTAACAAAACGAATCGGCCGCCGACCGGCACGAGCGGGCCTCGCCGAACGAGGTCCGATGCACGGTCGGCGGCCGATCGCGACGTTCGAGCGCCCTGGCGGGCCGGGGGAGGGCCGGTGACCCGGCGGTCCCTCGCCGTGACCCCCGGTCACGGTCTCCAACGGCTTCGGGGGATTTTCGAGAGTCGGCCCGATCCCTTGGCCCGGGCCCGCGAGGGCAAGCCCATCCCTGGACCCGCCGGAGGCGCGGAACCCGATCGGCCATCCCTGGCCGTGCCGGTCATTCCACCGACACCCTGGGAATCGGCATTCCGACCGTCCGCCTTCAGCCGATTTCCCGCTGCGCGGGCCGGGAGACGCATTGAAACCTTCGGCCATCCCCCATTCCACGAAGACTGCCGACTTCACTCGAACAACCAGGCTTTCGCAAGTCTCCCTCCCACCGCAGCCGACCAATTCTTGGGGGACGTCCCTCTCGGGATGTCGGCTCGATCGGATCGGATCGGGCGATCAGGCCGCGTTGACGGGGGGACGGCGATGGGCTATGGTTCGGCCCCGACCCGCCCGGACCGGGTCTCGATGGATTCCGCCGGTCGAGCAAGGAGGTGGTCCCGGTGATCGCGATCCCCCCTCCCCTGGAGGCCGAGGCCGACGCCCTGGCGTTCGCGAGGAACGTCCTGAGGGTCGAGGCCGGGGCCATCGTCCGCGTCGGCGACCGGCTTGACGGCGCGATCGCCCGGGCGGCCCTGATGATCTTCCAGGGCCGGGGCTCGGTGATCGTGACCGGGATGGGCAAGGCGGGGCTTGTGGGCCAGAAGCTCGCCGCAACGTTCTCCTCCACCGGGACTTCCGCTTCCCCGCTCCACCCCGCCGAGGCGGTCCACGGCGACCTCGGCCGGATTCGCCGCGGTGACGTGGTCCTGGCCCTCTCGCAGAGCGGGGAGACCGAGGAAGTGGTCCGGCTCCTGCCGGCGATCCGGCGGATCGGGGCCCCTCTGGTGGCGATCACCGAATCGACCACGAGCACCCTGGGCCGCCAGGCCGCCGTCTGCATCGTCCTGGGGCCGATCGATGAGGCGTGCCCTCTCGGGCTCGGCGCCCTCGGCCTCGACCACCGCGATGATGGCCGTGGGCGATGCCCTGGCCTTGCTGGTCAGCCGGATGCGCGACTTCCGGGCCGAGGATTTCGCCCTGGTCCACCCGGCCGGGAACCTCGGACGGAAGCTCCGCCGGGTCGAGGACGTGATGAGGACCGGCCGGCATCTCCGGCTGGCGGCCCCGGGCGAGACGGTCCGTGAGGTCCTCGTCCGATTGGGCGGGGCCCGGAGGCGGTCGGGGGCGATCCTGGTCGTCGAGGCCGACGGCCGCCTGGCCGGGATCTTCACCGATAGCGACCTCGCCCGCCTGTTCGAGACCCGCCGCGAGGCGATGCTCGACCGGCCGATCGGCGACGTGATGACGGCTCGGCCCGTGATGGTGGTCGAGGGATCGACCGTCGGCGAGGCCGTGGAGGCGCTGAGGAGCCGGAAGCTCTCCGAGCTGCCGGTCGTCGATCGCCGAGGAGGGCTGGTCGGCCTGGTCGACGTGACCGACCTGATCGGCCTGGACCCGCTCGACCTGGAGGAGCCGGCCTGATGCCCGATTCCGACGACCTGGCCGGTCGCCTCCGAGCCGTCGAGTGGCTCGTCCTGGACGTCGATGGCGTCCTGACCGACGGCACGATCGCCGTGGATGACCTCGGCGTCGAGACCAAGCATTTCCACGTCCGCGACGGCGCCGGGATCGCCCTGTGGCGGAAGGCCGGGCGGAAGGTGGCGATCCTCTCGGGCCGGTCGGCGAGGTGCGTCGAGCATCGGGCGGCCGAGCTCGGGATCTCGCCGGTGATCCAGGGGGCGTCGAGCAAGATCGCGCCGTTCCGGGCGTTCCTAAAGGAGCACGAGGTGACGGCCGACCGGGTGGCGTTCATGGGGGACGACCTCGCGGACCTGCCCGTCCTGGCCGAGGCGGGCCTGGCGGCGTGCCCCGGCGACGCGGTCGAGGAAGTCCGCCAGGTCGCTCACTTCGTCGCCAGGGAACGGGGGGGCGGGGCGCGGTCCGCGAGCTGGTCGAGGCGATGTTGAAGGCTCGGGGGGAATGGGATGGAGCGGTCGCGGGGTTCGGGTGAAGTTTTCCGGGTTCAAAGACGTTCAAAATCTTGTCAATCTGACATGACGCGATGACGGGCATACCGGCTGCATGTCGGCGGTGAGCGGGCGATCGGGGCGGGGCCTCTAACACCGGACGCGGACGTGCTCAAGAAACTTGCGATGATGGCGGCGACGTTCCTCGGGCTGACGGCCGGATATTTCGGCTACAGCAAGGGGTTCGCGATCCTCAGCGCCCGGGTGGCGCCGATCCGGAGCGTGCCGATCTTGCCCGACGGCTCGCCCACGTCCCGGGGGCTCCTGGAATCGCACGAGCTGGCCGTCGCCGCGTTCGGCCCGACCCACTGGGCGGCCTCCGCCGCGTTCTGCTATTACGACCGCGACCGCGGCTACTGGATCTACTGGAACGAGCACGTCCGGATCGGCGACGGCAAGACCTGGACCTTCACGCCGATCGCCGTGATCACCCGGTCCAAGACCAGCAACGCCCTGAAGACGATCACCGGCAAGAGCGCCCGGGTGGACTTCAACCGCCCGATCGACCTGGCCAAGCCCGGCGACGAGGCGGCCCACATCGTCCACGCCCTGATCCAGGGCGACGTTCGCATCCGCGACGACAAGGGCACGGCCGACATCGCCGACGACACCACCAGCGACCCGATGGACCTCATGGTCTTCGACGAGCACGACGAGCAGATCACCAGCCTGAGCGAGGAGCAGCGGGTCGTCCTCCGAGACAAGGGGCTCACGGCCAGCGGCCTCGGGATGAAGATGGAGCTCCGCCGCCGAGACCCCAACGACCCGGCCGCCGGGTTCGAGGGGATCAAGGCCATCTCCCTGCTCCGCGACGTGATCATCGACGTGGTGGACGTGGGCAAGTCGGGGATCGTCCCCGGAGGGAGCCGCGCCAAGCCCGAGGACGCCCCGGGCCCCGACGGCAAGGCCCGGCCCGCCGGGCCGAAGCCCGGTCACATCCAGTGCGACGGGACGATGACGATCCAGATGCCCCGGACCCGCAAGCCGGTCCGGGTCGGCCCCCCGGCCCCGGCCGACGCCACGCTCGCCGACTTCGACCGCAACGTGATCGTCCGCCAGGGCGACCCGACCGACGGCGACCGGATCGACTGCGACCACCTCTTCACCATCCTCTTCCCCCGCGAAGAGGCCGCCGAGACGCCGAACAAGGCGGAGAAGCCGGCCCCCGCGAAGGTCGCCGCCGCCGCGCCCCCGGCCGGGATGAGCGGCGAGGACGAGGACGAGGAGATCGGCGAGGTCCTGGCCGACGAGGGGATGATGTCCAACCTCACCCTCCACTACGCCAAGGCCACCGGCCACGCCGTCTTCCTCAAATCGCCCTCCGAGGGCACCATCGCCCGGGGGAACGAGCTCAAGTACTTCCGCAACCTCCCCCAGAAGCCCGACGTCATCTACTTCCTGGCCGACCGGGTCGTCGATGTCGTCAAGACGGAATTCTTCTCCGAGGGCAAGGACAAGGGGAAGCCCCAGAATGTCCACACCATCCGGACCGTGGACGTGACGATCTTCCAGAACGCCCCGGGTGGCCCGCCGCCGTCGATCGTCGCCCGGGGGCCGGGGACGTTGGAGACCCGCGCCGCCGGCAAGGAGCCCGTCGATCAGTTCGCCTCGTGGCGAGACCGCTTGACGATGGTCAGCATCCCCGAGACCGAGGGTCGCGAGATCACCCTGGTCGATCACCCGAGGATCTGGAGCCGGACTCAGGGGGAGATGACGGCCGACAAGTGGATCATCGCCCGGATGAAGCCCAAGGCCAGGCCTCCGGCGAAGCCCGACGGGTCCGAGACCCCCTCCGACGCGGCCGGCCGGGTCGAGATCATCGCGAAGGACGGCTGGGTCCCGGCCGATGGTCCGGCGGCCAGGACGGCCGACGGCAAGGGGCCGGAGAACGCCTCGTCGGGCGCCGGCAAGGGGATGCGGATCGAGACGCTCCACGGCTATGAGAACGTCCATCTCGTGACGGTCGCCACGCCGGGCGACCCCTCGGCGAAGCCGCCGAAGCGGGGCAAGTCGGCGGACGAGATCACGGCCCGGAAGGAGTTCCACGCCGACTTCCTCGATCCCCCTCCGGGCCCCGCGGCGACGAAACCCGTCGCCGTCGCGAAGCCCGCCGCGACCGCGACCGCGACCGCCCCGGCGGAGGCCGTCGCCGCGGCCGACTCGAAGCCGGACGCCGAGCCGGTCAAGGACGCCCCGAAACCCGCGCCCGAGCCGCCCGAGCCCGCGATGGTCGCCGTGGCCGACGACGTCAAGGCGTGGGTCGTCAACTCGCCGGACGCCGGCGCCAAGGGGCAGAAAGGGCAGGTCGAGAAGGCCGAGCTTCGCGGCGACGTGGTGATCCATCAGGACGCCGAGGCGAAGCAAGGCGGCTCGAATGGAGGCGACCTCACCGGCGATTTCGCCCTGCTGAAGTCCCGGGGCGAGGGCCGGGCCTGGATCGCCATCGAGGGCACCCCCGATCGCCCGGCCAAGGCCGTGACCGTCGAGAGGAGCATCCTCGGCCGCTACCTGTTCGTCGATCAGGCCGCCAATCACGCCTGGGTCCGCGGGCCGGGCGTCCTGGTGACCGAGCAGGGGGAGAACGACCTCCTGCAAGACCCCAAAACCGCCGACCCGAAGGCCAGGAAGGACGCCCGGACCGCGCCGAAGAAGGCCAAGGGCCCCCTGACGATCTCCTGGGGCAAGGATGCGTCGGACAAGGACGCCTGGATGCACTTCTACGGCCAGCCCACCGACGCCGACGGCGACCCCCTGCCCGCCCGGGCCACCTTCCATTCCCACGTGATCGCCTGGACCGACCTCACCGACCCGGACCGGACCGAGGATTCGTCCCTCGCCTCCGAGGACCTCGAAGCCACCTTCAACCGCCCGATCGCCTTCTTCAAGCCGAAGCCCCCGGCCCCCGACAAAACCGAGAAGAAGGCCGAGGAGCCGAAGGCCGAGATCGCCTTCCTGAAGGCCTGGAACGGCGCGGACCTCGTGACCCGCAAGTACGAGGAGAGGACGCACCTCCTGGAAGCGAAGCGGCGGATCATCGGCAAGACGATCACGTATGAGCGCGCCTCGGGGCAATACGTCGTCCCCGGCGCGGGCGTGGTGTACCTCTACTCCCGGTCCGAGGACGACGGGGCCCCGGCCCGGGCCCGCCAACGCCTCGGCCAAGCCCAAGGCGCGGGTCAAGAAGGACGCCGAGGCCCTGCTGATCCCCCCCCTGAAGCTCACCCGGGTCGAGTTCTCCAAGGAGATGTGGGGCCGGATGTCGGCCGAGAAGGGCGAGTCGTCCGAGGATTACAGCGTCGCCAACTGCTTCGGAGCCGTCGAGGCGATCAGCGCCGTGGTCCCCGACGAGGATTCCGACCTCGACCGCGACCGCCTCCCCGTCGACTACTACCGCCTGACCGCCCCGATCGTCCAGGTCATCAGCGAGCCCCCTCCCAGGGGCTCGAAGGACGAGAAGGAACGGACGCTCCTGAGCACCTGGGGCGCCGATCGCGGCTCCTACGCCCAGACCCGGACCAAGTCGATCTACGGCGACCGGATCACCTTCGACTCGCTGAGCGAGCTGACGTACATCTACGGCGATCGCAACGGCGTGAACCTGGTGGACACCATCGCCGCCGGCCAGCCCTTCTCCTCGGGCAAGGGCTCGGCCGTGATGCACAACCACAAGACCAACGCCACCAAGCTGATCGACCCGCAGACGTTCCAGGTCGTCGATTCCAACAGCGGATACCGGCCGCCGCCGATCGCCTTCACCCCGCCGGCGCCCCCGCCCTGGGCCGGCTACCCCGACCCCAAGAAGATGCCCAAGGTCAAGAAGCCCAAGGACCCCAAGGACCTCATGAACCAGGCCAAGCGGATGAAGATCCCGCCCCGCAGCGACAAGGAGCGCCGAGGGTTCTACGGCCGGTAGAATCGAGGTGAGCAATCCCGGCCCGGAGGCGGAGGGGGATTTCCTCCGCCAAGACGGGGCCGATAGGATCGTGATCGAGGAAGGAGGAGCTTCGCCATGACTCGGCTTGGCCCACCGACCGCCGGAGTCTCCAGAGACCCGGCGGCGCATCCCCAGATCACCCTGGACGTCACCCCGGAAATGCTGGCGACCCTGCGGGGGATCTCCCGCGATTCCGGGCAACCGCTCGACGTGGTCTCCACCCGGGCGATCGCGCTCTACCAGGCGGCCCTGCGGGCGTCCTCCGAGGGGAAGCACATCGGGTACGCCGACTCTCCCGACAGCCTGGAGGTCGAATTCACCGGGTTGGCCGGCACCGGCAGGGACCGCTGAGCATGGCGACCCCGAAATTCGACATCGGCGGCCTCCTGCCCGAAGGCTCGAAGGTCGAGTCCATCAGCATCAAGGCCCCCGAAGGCCCCCGGGACCAGGCCGCGAAGCTCCGCTGACGACATCAGGCCGCCGGACCCCGGCCCCCCCGAACGAACGGAGGGGGCCGAGGGTCCCGCGCCGGGCTTCAGGACGCCGTGGCCTTGACCGTCACGTCGTCCACGTACCAGCCTTCATAATTGTTGTAGCTGCCATCGACGGTGTCGAAGGCCAGGCGGACGAGGATCTGCGACCCGGCGAACGACGAGAGGTTCACCGTGGCCGTCTGGAACGTGCCCCCGGTGTTCTTCAGGATGCCGGAGGTGCGGTCGGCCACGACGGTCCACGTCGCGCCCCCGTCCTTGCTGACCTGGACCTGGGCCTTGTCGTAGGCCGTGGAGGCCTCGGTGCCCAGCAGGTAGCTGAAGCTGAGCGTGGGGGCGGTGTCGTGGGTCAGGTCGATCGTCGGTGAGGTGGCGAGACCGCCGTTCCGGGAATTGCCGGTCCGGTAGGTGCCTCCGCCGGAGGTCGTCTCCCCGGCCCCGTAGTACAGGCTGTCGCTGGCCGAGTGGCCGGCGGCCGTGGCGTGGCCGCTGGAGACGTGCCAGAGGCCCGCGGCCGGCGTCCCGATCGAGTTGTTGAACGTCCAACCCTGGGCCGATCCCGTCCCGGGGCTGTCGAAGTTATAGTCGGCCACCACGACCGGGCCCGAAGGCGGCGGCGGGGGAGGCGGCGGCGGCGGAGGCGGCGGCGGGGGAGGCGGCGGAGGAGGAGGCGGCGGGGGAGGCGGCGTCGTGGACCCGACCAGGGCGCCAACGACCTGGTCCGCCACCGGCGAGCCGATCCCCGTCACGTAGTCGTAGCCCGTCCCGGCCGAGTACTTCGTCTTGCCCGTGCTGGTGCCGGTCGTCACGTCGTGATAGGCCGAGGTCTTGGCCGACTTGTACAGGTCGCTCAGGACCTCCTGGGGACCGGAGGTGTTCAGGGCCGCCTGACCCGAGGCGATCCGCCCCTGGTCGGCGATCGCGATCAGGGCCGCCCACTGCGGGGAGCCGGCGCTGGTGCCGCCGATCTGGATCCAGCCGTAGCTGGTGCCGGAATACTGGTAGGAATCATACACGGCGAACCCGGTGTTCGGGTCGGCGTCGTAGGAGACGTCGGGGTTGCCCCTCTTGGTCGTGGTCTGGGTGACCACGCCGTTCTGGTACGACGGCTGGGACTCGTAGGTGCTGGGGCCACCGCCGCTGCCGGACCAGCCCGATTCGCTCGAATAGTTGCCCTGGGAATCCAGGTGGAGCGAGGTCCCGCCGACGGCCAGGACGTTGGGCGAGACGCCCGGCCAGCTCGCCGGGGCGCCGGCGTCTCCCGAGGCGTTCACGAAGACGACGCCGGGATGGATGAAGTGGTTCTCATAGGCCGCCGAGGTCTCGGCCGAGAACTCCGAGCCGCCCCAGCTCATGGAGACCACGCCGGCCTTGGCGGCGGCGGTGTCCACGGCGGCCAGGAGGTTGGCGTCGGTCGGCGAGGTCGCATCGACCAGGAGGATCGTCGCGCCCGGGGCGATGGCGTGGGCCCATTCGACGTCCAGGGCCTCTTCCAGCTCCCATCCGCCGGTCGAATCGGCGGCCGGCAGGCTCGTCCCGCCGGTCTGGCTGAGCTGCTGGACGGTCGTCGCCGGCAGGCCGTACTGGGCGTCGAAGGTGTTCAGGTCGGCCTGGATGTTCGGGTCGGAATAGGCATCGACGATCGCGATCGTCTGGCCGGTCCCGTCCCCCTTCACGCCGTTGAAGCTGATCGCGTCGAACCCGTAGGCGTGGGCGATCTGCGAGGGAGAGAACGCGGTGCTCGGCGGGGTCGGGTACGAGACCAGGTGATGCACCTTGACCTGCGTCGTTTCCTGGTGGTGGGCCTCGAACTTCGCGAGCGTCTTCGCCCCGATCGTCGGGGTCGCCGTCGAGTGGGTCGAGGCCCCGATGGCGGCCGCGTGGACGACCGGATGGGGCGAGGACGAGCCGGCGGACGTGCCGCCGGCGCTGAGGAGTTGCCGGGTTTCCAGCGACGTGACCGTCGGGAGCAGCGCGGCGGGCGCCTCCGGGTCCGGGGACGAGACGGACGGCTCATGGATGCAATCTCCGGATGCGCTCTTCGGGCCGCGACCATCCCTGGGGGCGGTCTGGGAGCGAGGCTCGGCACTTCGAGTCGAAGAGGACCTATCTCGGTCGGCGATCGGCGGACGGAAGGGAGGAGCGAGGCCCGGACGCGATCGCGACGATCAGGGACGTGGGGGGGAGGTCGCGATCGGTACGAACATGGTCAAAACACCATAATTGAACCGAACGGAGGTTTTCAAGGGCACAATCCGAAGGAAAGAGCGCATTTCCCGCGCCCGACCGGGCCCCGTCCGCCGCAGCTTTCCTCAGCTTCACCAGCTTACGACGCCCGGGGCGGCCCGACGTTGCGTTTCGTCAACACACCGCGCCGGGCCCCGTCTCCGGATCGATCCCGAGCCGGCCCGACGGCCGCTCAGTAGACCTCGCCGGCGCGGACGGCGTGGCCCCCGGCGCCCCCGGCGGCCTCGGCCCACGGGGCGTACCGGGAATGCCAGCCCTCGGCGGCCCGGATCGTGTGGAGCTCCTCCTGAGAGAAACCATAGGTCGCGAACCAGGGCGTGCCGTGCTCGCGGACGATCTTGTCCACGTCGGCCACCCTCTTGAGGCCCTCGGTCGCCGCGAACTTGGTCCGGGCCGCGGCGCCGTCCTGGAGGAAATACTCCTTCCAGAACGCCCGGCCGCCCAGGACGCCCGAGCAGCCCGAGTCCATCGCCATCTCCACCTGCTGGTAATACTGCGGGTAATCCACCCCGGCCGACAGCAGGACCCAGGGCTTCACGCTCGCCTCGGAGAGCGCGTGGAGGTTGTCCTTGAGCTGGTCGTCCGACTCATGCCCGAGCGTCCCGGGGAACTCGGCCTTGTACACATCGCAGAAGCCCGAGAGCTGCCGGGCCGACTCGATCGTGGTCTCGGCCTTGCGGTCCAGGAACGACTTGTCCGTCTTCTTCTCGGTGCCGATCGGGAAGGCCACGGGCTCGAGGAGGAAGAGGATGTCCCACTTCCGGCAATCCGAGGCGACCTTCTCGATGAACGCGAGGTTGTGCTCGGCGGAGATCGGCTCGCCGGGCTCGAACGGGGCGAGGAGCTTCACGGCGTCGGCGCCGACGAGCTTGATCTTCTCGACCGACCAGCCCGGCTCGAACTCGCCCATCGGGCCGCCCATCTTGTTCTTCGGGCTGCCGGACTTCTCCACGCGGATCAACAGGCCCTTGCCCGGCGGGATCGCCCCGGAGGCCACCGCCGGCCACGCGCCGTAATAGGCGTCGATCAGGACGCCCGAGGCCGCCGGCGCCATCTGCCGGGCCATGTCGACCTTGGCGTCGACGATCTCCTCGTACGTCGGCTCGCGGTCCTGGCCCTTCCCCTTGAGGGCTTTCTGAGCCATCTCGATCATCGAGGAGTTCTGGTCCAGGGCCAGCATCGTCAGCGTCCCGTTGGGGTTGCTGATCCTCTGGAGGCCGCGGAGCTTGCCCGGCGTCAGGCCCTTGCCGAGCAGGGCGGTGGCGCCGAGGGGGCGGGAAACGGTCGAGGTCGAGGTCGAGGCGGCGGGCATCGTGGGGACTCTCCGTGCGATCGATCGGGCGCGACCGGGCACGCTTCGCCGACGATCCGACGACCGCTCGACGAGCCACCCGGGCGACGGTCAGGCGCGGATTATAGAGCCTCCGAGGCCCCCTTGACCAGACCCGGGGATTTCCGTTGACCGCCCCGGAGCCCCCGCCGAGAATCGCCGCCTCGCCCTCGATCCGTCCGCCTCGAACCGGAGACGGCCCCATGAGACCCCGCCTCGCCCTCTGGACGGTCCTGCTCGCGGCCCCCGCCCTCGCCGCCGACGACCCCTTGCTCCTCGGCATGCCCAGGCCCGCCACCGCCGACCCCGCCAACGACTCCGACTTCCTCATGAAGAAGGCCGGATACTCCGTCTCCTACAACAACCAGATCAAGATCCCCAACTGGGTCGCCTGGCACCTGGCCAAGGCCGACATCGGCTCGGAGCACCGGGGCGCCTTCGTCCCCGACGACTCCTTGCCGGCGGATTGGTACCACGTCAAGCCCTCGGACTACAGCGGGACCGGCTTCGACCGCGGCCACATGTGCCCCTCCAAGGACCGATCCGCCACCCGGCCGGCCAATGACGAGGTCTTCCTGATGACCAACATCCTCCCCCAGTCCCCGGCCAACAACCAGAAGGGCTGGGAGAAGCTGGAGGACTATTGCCGCCAGCTCGCCGCCGAGGGCAGCGAGCTCTACATCGTCTCGGGAGGCGCCGGCGCGGGCGGCACGGGCAAGGACGGCTTCCGCACGACCCTCAACGCCAGCCGACGAATCCGGGTCCCCTCGGTCACCTGGAAGGTCGTCGTGGTCCTGCCCGACCAGGGCGGCGACGACCTGGCGAGGATCAACGCCTCGACCCGCGTGATCGCCGTCATCATGCCGAACGACATGACGGTCGTGGATGACTGGAGGCAATACCGCAGGTCGGTGGGCGAGGTCGAGGAGCTGACCGGCTACTCCTTCTTCTCCAAGCTCCCGGCCGACGTCCAGGAGAAGCTCAAGGTCAAGATCGACCACGACCAGGAAGCCTCGCTCGACGGCACTCCGGCCGAGGAAGGCGACGGCGAGGAGGGCGACGGCCAGGACTGAGCCGTCCGGACCCGGCACCGAGTTTGCAGCCTCCGCTTCAACCGATCGAGGAGGCCCCGAGATGCCCGACCCGCCGAAGACCGAGACGGCCCTGGCCCTGGCCAAGGCCAGCTCCGGCCTGCTCATGCCGAGCGAGACCGACGCCCCGTTCGAGCCGATCGCCTGGGGACCCACGTCCGGCGCCCTCGACGAAGCCGCCGTCCGCAAGCTCGCCGGGGCCCCCTCCGGCGCGCCCGTCGAGACGACCACCCTCGACGACCTCTTCCGCGACGCAGCCCAGCCCAAGACCTGGCAAGACGCCCAGGAAAAGGCCCAGGCGAAGCGGTTCCAGGACCTCGCCCACCTCCTCAAGTCCTCGCTCACGGACCTCCGCGTCTACCGGGTCGGCGAGACCAACATCGAGGTCTTCATCGTGGGCAAGGACGCCCGCGGCCACTGGTCGGGCCTCAAGACGCAGGTCGTCGAGACCTGAGCCCCTCCATCGAACAAGACGAGAAGCCCTGTAGGGCAGGCCTTGGCCTGCCGGTGTCGCGAATCTCGGCAGGCCAAGGCCTGCCCTACGGGCCCTGGAAACGCAAGTCGTCGAAGCACGAGCCTTCGATTCACGCGGAGGAAAACCTGCAATTTTCCATGAATCCTCCGCGTCATCTGCGTTTCGATTCTCTTCCATCCCACGATCTCCCCGTCTTCCTCGCGATTTGGTACGGTCCGACATCCGGCCTTCACGGTTCGCCGCCAGGATCGGGGAGGATTTCCCCGAGAGACTGACCGGCCCCGCCCGCATCCGAGGACATTCGCCTTGAAACCCGCTCCGCTCGTCTCCTCGCTCTTGCTGACCCTGGGCGCGGCCCTCGCCCTCGGCGACGACCCGATCCGCGACTTGCAGGACCGCTACGCCGCGACGAAAACCGAGAAGGTCGCGCGGGCCTACCACTTCGGCTCCCAGGGGCCGGGCTCGACGTTCTCGAACCATACCAGCCACACCAACCGACTGATCCCGATCTACACCTTCGGGACGAAAGTCGACCTGGGCTCCGTGACCGGCGCGAACAGCGCCTATCGCGACGAAACGAAGCTCAAGGCGATGTACGGCACGCTCCCGCCCAACACGCTCAACCCCTCGGCCGAATACTGCGACCAGAGCGACCTGTACCGGGTCCAGAGGGACGCCGTGAACAAGGGGGTCAAGCACCTCTTCATCGTCTGGTTCGACGGCATGGACTGGGACACCACCCGCGCCGCCGCCGTGGCCCGGAGCGGCAAGGACTACGCCGAGGGCAAGGGCTCCGGCCTGGCGTTCCTGGACGAGACGGCCGGAGGTTCCGCCCGGTTCGGCTGGTACGTGACCAGCCCGACCCACGACAAGAACGACACCGACGTGGACCTTCAGACCGTCACGATCCCCAAATCCAGCCTGCTCGGCGGTTATGACGCCCAGATCGCCGGCGCGACCCCCTGGAAGGGAGGCCCCCTCCCCGCCCCGGGCTACCTGAAGGGCCAGTCGGCCGACGCCAAGGACCGTGAAGGGGTGGCGAAGGTCGGCCGCGTCCTCCATGCCTACACCGACAGCGCCCCGAGCGCCGGCGAGTTCGCCACCGGGATCAAGTCGTACAACAACGGCATCAACGTCGGCGAGGACGGCCGGTTCCTGCCCACCGTGTTCAACACGCTCCAGCAGGAAGGCTGGAAGGTCGGGACGGCCACGAGCGTCCCGTTCGACCACGCCTCGCCCGCCGCCATGTATGCTCATAACGTCCACCGGGACGACTATCAGGACCTCGCCCGCGACATGCTCGGCCTGAAGTCGATCGCCCAGGAGACGGGCAAGGAGCCCGAGCACCCGGGGCTCGACGTCGTCCTCGGGGCCGGCTTCGCCACCGCCCCGCCCGACGCCCCCCTGAACAAGACCCAGGGCAAGAACGCCGCGTTGAATCAAAATACCTACATTTCCGACGCCGACCTCAAGGCCATCGACGCGAAGAACGGCGGCAAGTACGTCTCGGCGATCCGAACGCCCGGCTCGAACGGGCCGGACGCCCTCCGATCGGCCGCCGAGGAGGCCGCGAAGTCCGGCAAGCGCCTCTTCGGGATGTTCGGCGTGACCGGCGCCCACCTGCCCTACCAGACGGCCGACGGCGACTTCCGACCGGCTTTGGGAATCCGAGGGTCTCGCGAGGAATACCTCCCCGCCGACCTCGCCGAGAACCCCACCCTGGCCGACATGACCCGCGCGGCGCTCACGGTGCTTTCGGCGAAGCCGGAGCAGCCGTTTGCCCTGTTCGTCGAGGCCGGAGACGTCGATTTCGCCTTGCACGACAACAACCTCGACAACGCGATCGGCGCCGTCTACAGCGGAGACGAGGCGGTCCGCGTGATCCTCCAATGGGTCGAAAAGAACAGCAACTGGGATGAAAGCGCCCTGATCGTCACCGCCGACCACGGCCACTATCTCGTGATCGACGACATCCGCGCCCTGGCCGGCAAGGCCAGGGGGAAGTAGGTCGAACGTCGCGGCGAGACGAGGTTTCCAGCCCGAGGACGTTCGCCGATCCTCGTAGGGCAGGCCTCGGCCTGCCTTTTGGGAGGATCGGCAGGCCGGGGCCTGCCCTACGAAGACGCGACCCGACGGGCCGCGGCCCCCCTCGGCCTCAAAGGTCGTCGTCCGGGCGGGTCGGTTGGGCAACCCGTCTGAGTTCTTTCCAACCCGCGTCCAGGATCTTCATGAGAAAACAGAAGACGATACCGAACGCCAGGCCAGAGGATGTCCCAGCGATCGCCAGAAACGAGAGGGCGAGCACCGGGCCAAGGTAATCGACCACGTTCGGCCCCCTGGGCATCAAAGAATAGCGCGCGTATATGATGATTCCAAAACCCTCATAAGAAATGAAGCCTCCGACGATCCCCCCGAGAATCCCCGAGCCTCCCCGCCATCGATGGAGGCCGGCGCCGCAGAAGGGACCGATGAAGACCAGGACGAACCAGCCCCAACCCGAATCGGACCGGGCCGCGGCGAACGTCACCCCGCACACGGCAATCCACATCATCAGAAAACGAATGGATTGCTGTCTTTTGTGGCTCATGATTCCGGATTGGTGTTTGCTCAACGACTCGTTCCCACGCTCGGCGTGGGAACGAGGGAGATCCGACGTCACCACCAATCCGGACTCATGAGCCTCTTTTGTTCATCGAGGCGCCTCGCGGATCAGCCCCTCGGCCCACTCGCGGTCCTCGGGCCGGAGCGGGGGGCGGCAGGGTTCTCCGTAGCGGAGGCGGTCCCGGTAGCCGCTTCGCTCATAAGTCATCGCGAGGACGGCCTGAATGTCCAAAAGGGCGTCGGGGTCGCCTTCGGCCAGGGGGATTCGGACCCTTGGGAGCCTCTGGCGGACCGTCCGGGGGTAGAGGCCGAAGCGGGAACGGTCCCCTTCGGCCCGGTTCACGCAGATCAGAGAATCTTAATCTCCCTGGGACCGCGCCGCCCATTCCGCGACGGCCAGCACGTGAGGGCCGCCTCGGAGCAGGTCGATTTCGATCCGGTGGGAATCGCTGGCCAGCACTTCCCGTTGCTTCCGAAGGTAAGAGGCGCGACCCGGCCCCGCATATTTGTTCGTCGGGCTGACCAGTTCGATCGTCGCCACGACCCGATCGCCCGAATTCCGATCGATGAGGACCACATACGTCTCGCGGACCTCGACCGGAGGCACCTCGACCTCGACATACGCATCGTCCTCGACCACGGCGACCGAGGACGCGAGGCGTTCGGGACGATTGCGGAGGATGACGACGTCGGGGATGACCTCGCGATCCGGCCCCTCGACGTACACCCTCTGCTCGACGTCCGCGATGGAGCGGGGGCCGACCAGGGGCCTCAAGACCTCGGCGAGATACACGATGAACCGCGCATGGACGCCCGGCCAGATCGCCGGGTCTTCCAGGTACGGGTCCATCCCGGGGAAGATCGGGGTCATCGAGTCGGCCCTCCGTCTCGATCTCAGTCGACCCGATCCGGCGACGGGCAATAGGTGAGGCCCCCTCGGGGGAAGATCCGGGCCGTCGGGCTCGGGACGTTCGCGAGGGCCTCGCGAGCGGCCTTCCAGAGTTCGTCCTGGTCGTCGAACAGCCGGATCGGGCCGAGACGAGGGCCGAGCCGCTCTCGGAGCGGCGGGGCGAACACCATCACCGTGCGATCGACGACCAGCTCGCGGGCCCAGCGGATCAGGAACTGGCTGGGCGAGCCCACCGCCGCCGAGGCCCAGTCCGCCGCCGCGAGCCCCCTCCGGGCGATCCATCCTCCCAGGGGCCCGGTCGCCGCGATCGCCTTCAGCGGCCCGAGCGGGAACGTCCGGTCGATCTCCTCGGGAACCGTCCAGAAAAACCCGATCAGGAGGCCGCCGGGCTTCGCCGCCGATCGGTGGTTGATCAGCACCTTGAAGCTCATCATCGGGTCGCCCGGCCAGGGGTCGTTGCCGGCGATCACCACGTCGGCCTCGGGCGCCTCGGGCACGCGGAACCGGCGGGCCGCGTCGGCCGAAAGCGCGTCCTGGACCGCGTCCACGTCGCCCGAGAGCACGCGAAACACCTGCCCCGGCTCGCCGATCAGGTGGCTGATCAACGCGCACCGGCCGGGCAACAGCCTCGCCGCCGAGCGGATCGCCGCCCGCATCGGGTTGGACCCCGGATCGCCGCCGAGGAGCCGGCTCGCGTCGCCGCCGAGGCCCTGACGATGGAGCGCACCGAGGGTCGTCCGGTGGCTCGTCCCCGGGAAGATCAGCTTGTAGCCGCCCCCGAAACCGGCCTGGAGATGCGGCAGGACCGAGCCGATCAGGATCCGCACGTCGGCCTCGGCCACCGGCCGGAACACGCGGACCGGCACCCCTTCGGCGGTCGTCCCGAGGTCATCGTATTGCGAGAGGTCATCGACCGGAGGGCTGAAGCATCGGTAGCGAGCGACGATCGCCTCGCCCACCCGGGCCCTCATCGCCGGGTCGTCCACGGCATGATGCCGGCCCACGCCGACGCTGATCGTCACGAAATCTTCGGGGACTCCGGCCCCGTGAATCCGGGCCAGGACGACGGGCAAGGCGTCGCGGACCGGGGTCCACCGCGACGGGTCATCGACGACGATCGCGACCCGGGAGTCGGGGCCCAGGCCCGCCTCGATCCGAGGGCCGGACTCGGGCCGATCGAGCGCCGAGGCCAGCGCGGCGGGGTAGTCGTCCAGGGGGCCGGAGAGGTCGGGCCCGGCGATTTGCAGGACGTTCCAGTCCGAGGGGACGTCCAGGGGGATCGACCCGGATCGGCCCCAGGGGAGCTGGAGCGTCGGCGGGGCCGGGGCGGTCGAGGACATCGGCGGGCGGCTCCTTCCCTGGGGATCACGACGAGACGCCAGGCTAATCCATGACGCCTCGATCGCCAAGGCGGTCGGCTCGGCCGATCGCCCAACGCCTTGCATCCCGCGTGCCGAGCATGGTATTCCGGAGCCGGGGCCGTCGGGCGTCGCCCGGGGCGGGCGGCCTTCGGGAGCGGCCGGTCGGCGAGGGTCGGGCCACGATGACGTATTGCCTCGGGATCACCACCAGGGATGGGTTCGTCGTCGCTTCGGACTCCCGGTCCAATGCCGGCTATGATCAGGTGAACGTCTGCCGAAAAATGCACACGTTCGCCATCCCCGGCGAGCGCGCCTTCGTGGCGCTCACCAGCGGCAGCCTCTCGTGCAGCCAGTCGATCGTGACCCTGCTCCGCCGCGACTTCGACGACGGCCGGGGCCTGGCGACGGCCGAGACCATGTACGACGCCGCCCGCGTCGTCGGCGACCAGGTCCGACGCGTGGCCGAGATCGACCGCAAGGCCCTGGAGCAGTCCGACTACAAGTTCAACGTCCACATCGTCCTCGCCGGCCAGATCCGCGGCCAGCCCCACGACCTGTATTTGATCTATCCCCAGGGCAACCCGCTCCAGGCCACCGAGGATTCCCCCTATCTGCAAATCGGCGAATGCAAATATGGGAGGCCCATCCTCGATCGCGGGGTCCGCTACGACCGCACGAGCCTGGAAGACGCCGCGCAATACGCGCTGATCTCGCTCGACTCCACCATGCGCTCCAACGTCACCGTCGGCCCGCCGATCGACCTGCTCGTCTATGCGAGGGACGATCTCGCCCTGAACCGCCACCGCCGGTTCCCCGACCGCGACCCGGACCTCCTGGCCATCCACACCTTGTGGGAGCAATCGCTCCGCCAGGCGGTCCAGTCGCTGCCGCCGGTCCGGTTCGACCTGGGGGCGTGAGAACGGAAGGGACCATCCGCCGAGGGACGCGGATCAGAATCCATCGCCTTTATCGGCGTCCCTCGGCGTCCTCGGCGGATCGATGTCCCGAGACGCTGGAGAACCGGGCCGAGCCGGCCTCGAAGACGATCAGCTCGCCCCTCTGGAACCGTCGCCACGGGCCGTCGTCGAGCGGCCTGGTGGCCACGACCGCGCCGGGGACCGGGCCCGGGGCGTCGAGCTCGACGGCCCATTCGTCGTCGCCGAGATGCCCCGAGCCGGAAAGCCCGCCGAACGCCAGCCCCTTCCAGCCGCCGAGGTCATGATAGGCGAACACGCGGCGGCCGTCGGTCATGAGGACGTTGAGCTTCCCCAGGGCGTTCAGGGCCGAGAGCCGATCGCGGAGCCATCGCCAGGAATCCGGGTCGTCGAGGTGCCCGCCCCGCCCGTCCATCTCGTGGAGGAGCCGGCAGAAGGCGCGTTCGGAATCGGTCTCGCCCAGGGGGACGTGAGGGCCCGTGGGGAGCTCCCAGAGCGCGGCGTCGAGCGTCCCATTATGCGCGAAGACATAATCACGGCCCGCTCTCGGGCGGAGGAACGGGTGGGTGTCGGCGAACGTCGGCCGATCGGCGCCGGCCGTCTTGTGCCGGACGTGGGCGACGTACAGCGACGACCTCACCGGCGGGTAGCCTTCGAGGAACCGGGCCAGCCGGCTCGATCCCCACTCCACCGGCTCCTTCACCAGGGCGGCGGCGGGGCCCTCGGGATACCACGCCAGGCCCCAGCCGTCGGCGTTCTCCGCCCCTCGGCCGGAGAACGCCCGGATCGAGATCGACGCCGACAGCGGCCTCGCGAACGACAGGGCCATCAACTCGCACATCGGGGCGTCTGCGCCTCCCTGAAGCCTTCTGCTCCCCGTCGATTCTAGCCGAATGCGCCGCCGATGTCGCCCCGAGCCGCGATTTCGGGCGTCTACCCTCGGCTCGCACGGGTCGAAGGCGAACGATCGGGAGGAATGGGCGGGCTGCGTCGATCCTGACGTTGGAATCACAGAACTGGTCTCATGAACAAGAAAGCGGCCAACGCGGCGAATCGCGCCGGCCCGACTTCCGTCGTCCCCGCGCTCGCCGGGAGTCCTCGCCACGTCATGATAATTGCTAATATTTACACCAATTCAAGTCATAGAAAAACAAGGTATTCACAATAAGCAATCGCCGGGAAGTTGACTACACATTTCGCCCGAAAATCGCGAAAAGGGCGGAAATCAGGCTGTTCCCCGCGCAACGAGGTGTGCGCGAGCAAGGTTTCTCACGTCGGAATTCTTGATTTTCAAAATCGCAAATCCTGTGGATTTCAAGGGATGCAGCGAATCGATTTTCGGCCCGATCGGCCCGGATCGCGCCATTTGCGCGCGCCTCCCGCCGGGCCGCGTTTCATTCGCGGATTCATAATCGAATGACTGCAGACGTGATGAATCGAATCATGCAGGAGGCGCGGCCCACGGATTCGGTGATCGCCGGAGGGGCTCGCTCGCGATGATCCGAGGGTCGGGTCCTGCGTCGTGGACCCCTCGCGATCCCGGGCCCGGTTTCTCCGCACCTTCGGGATCGCGAGCAAGACCCCAAGATTTTCGCCAATCCCCCCTGGCTTCCGCCTCGGATCGGGTGTAGTTTAACAACAGTTGAAGAAGCCGCCCGCGCCGAGGGGCGGACCGGCCGATCGGTCCGGAGGGGCCGCGATGCGCATTCCGACGGGGGTGATTCTCGGGGTCGTGATGATCGGCGGGATCGGCTCGGCCCGGGCCGACGATCTCCTCCCGCCGGACCGGCCGATCGAGGAGGTCGTCGATTCCTACGTCGGGGCGAAGCTCGCCCGCGAAGGGGTCGGGCCCGCGCCCGAGGCCGACGACGCCACGATCGTCCGGCGATTGACGCTGGACCTCGTCGGCCGGATCCCAACGGCCGAGGAAGCCAGGCTTTACGTCGAGTGCTCGGCCCCGGACAAGAAGGCCAAGCTCGTCGATCGCCTGATGGCCTCGCCCGGGTTCGTCCGCCACGGCGCCGACTGGTTCGACGCCATGCTGATGGCCGGGACCCGCGGCGATCTCCGCGATTACCTGACCAGGGCGTTCGGCGAGAACCGCTCCTGGGACCGCGTGTTCCGCGAAATCCTCGCCGCCGACGAGGCCGACGCCTCGAACAAAGGCTCCTCCGGCTTCCTCAAGGCCCGGGCCAAGGACACGGACCGCCTGACCAGCGACGTCAGCTCGGTCTTCTTCGGCGTGAACGTGAGTTGCGCCAAGTGCCACGACCATCCCAAGGTCCAGGACTGGAAGCAGGACCACTATTACGGGATGAAGTCGTTCCTCGATCGCACGGTGGAGGTCGGCGGGTTCGTCGGCGAGCGCGAGTTCGGCTCCGTGAAGTTCAAGACGACCGAGGGCGAGGAAAGGCACGCGAAATTCATGTTCCTGACGGGCAAGGTCGTCGAGGTGCCCGGCGTCCAGGAGCCCTCAAAAGACGAGAAGGCGGCCGAAAAGAAGAGGCTCGACGAGTCGAAGAAGCGGAAAGAGGCCCCCGAGCCGCCGAAGTTCAGCGCCCGGGGCAAGCTCGCCGAGATCGCCCTCGAACCCGGCGAGCGCGACTTCTTCGCCCGGTCGATCGCCAACCGCCTGTGGCATCGGTTCTTCGGCCAGGGGCTGGTCAGCCCCCTGGACCAGATGCATTCGGAGAACCCGCCCAGCCACCCCGAGCTGCTCCAGTGGCTGGCCCGCGACACGATCGACCACGGCTATGACCTCAGGCGGCTGACTCGCGGCCTGGTCCTCAGCCGGGCCTATTCGCGGACGAGCCGATGGGAGTCGGCCGAGCCGCCGTCGCCGAAATGGTTCGCGGTCGGGGCCGTCCGGCCGCTCTCGCCGATGCAACTGGCCCTGTCCATGTGGGTTGCGACCACCGACCCCGCCTCCCTGGCCGACGACGCCGACCGCAAGATCGAAGGGCTCGCCGGCCGGGCCGAGGGCTCGCCTCCGCCATCGCCCGGCCCGGCGAGGACTATCAGATCGGCGCCGCCGAGGCCCTGTTGATGAGCAACAGCGACCGTCTGAACGAGCTTCTCTCCGAGGGCGGAGACCGGCTCGTCGGCCGCCTGGCGAAGCTTCCCGACCCGGCCGAACGGGTCAACCTGGCGGTTCAGGCCATCCTCTCGCGACCGCCCGACGACGAGGAGGCGATCGCCCTCCGCGAGTTCCTCACCAACGACAACGGCAAGCCGGCCGATCGTTGCCGACAGCTCGTGTGGGCCTTGCTCACCAGCGCGGAATTCCGGTTCAATTATTGAGCAAACGATCACGATCTGGGGGACATTCCCGTAGGGCAGGCCTTGGCCTGCCGACCCTCGCCGGACTCGGCAGGCCAAGGCCTGCCCTACGATCCTCAGCAGCGCGGAATCCCGATTCAATTCTTGAGATCACGGGGGCCATCCCGATGTCGAACGCACGTCGCCCAGCCTTCTGCGGATCGCCCGAGCATTCCCTGGGTCGTCGGGGGTTCCTCGGGACGATCGCCGCGGGGGCCGCGGCCCTGGCGGCCGACATGACGCTCCTGGACGTCCTCAAGACCCCCGCCCTGGCCGACGCCCTCAAGAAACAGCAGAAACGGGTGATCCTGCTCTGGCTGGCCGGCGGGGCGAGCCAGCTCGAAACCTTCGACCCCAAGCCGGGGACGCCCACCGGCGGGCCGTTCCGCGCCATCCCGACGTCCGTCCCGGGCGTCCACATCTCCGAACTCATGCCCAAGATGGCGCAGAGGATGGAGAATACCTGCATCATCCGATCCCTGAACACGAAGAACGGCGACCACGGCGGGGGCGCCCGTTTGATGATGCGAGGCCGGATGGACGACCCGAGCCTCCGCTATCCCGACCTCGGCGCCGTCCTGGCCCGGGAGCTCGGCCAGGCCCATAGCGCGGTGCCCGACTATGTTTCGTTCTACTCGTCCACCGAAGGGCGCGACTTCGGCCCCGGGGCCGCCGGGTTCCTCGGCTCCCGGTTCGCGCCGATGGAATTGACCACCGGCAACATGCCCGAGAACATCCGCAAGCCCACCGCCCTCTCCGAGTCGGACCATTTTCAGAGGGCCGAGCTCCGCGAGATGATCGAGCGCCCGGTTCGCCCGAGGGCGCGTGATCTCCTCCGACCTCGGCGCCCACAACGAAGCCTATCAGCGAGTCCGCGGCCTGATGGCCAGCGACAAGCTGTTCGACATCGAGCAGGAGCCGCAGCGAATCCGCGACGAGTACGGCCCGACCCAGTTCGGCCAGCAAGCCCTGATCGCCCGGAGGCTGGTCGAGGCGGGCGTGCCGTTCGTCCGCGTCGGCCGGGCCTGGTGGGACAGCCACGGCCAGAACTTCGAGACCCATCAAGAAATGGTCCCCGAGCTCGACCACGTGATGGCCACGCTCCTGGACGACCTCGGCCGTCGCGGGATGCTCGAAAACACGCTGGTGATCACCCTGGCCGAGTTCGGCCGGACCCCCCAGATCAACCCGAGCCTGGGGCGAGACCACTTCGCCTCCGCCTGGAGCGCCACGCTCAGCGGCTGCGGGGTCAAGGGCGGATCGGTCTGGGGCAAGACCGACGCCAAGGGCCAGGCCGTGAGCGACGGCGAGGTCGGCGCCGCCGAGCTGTTCGCCACGATCTTCCAGGCCCTGGGGATCGACCACCAGAAGAACTACAAGGTCGGCTCCCGGCCCGTCCCGCTGACCGAGCCCGGGACCGAGCCGATCCGGGACGTCCTGGCCTGAACCCGTCTCGCGAACCGATCGCCGGAGGCCCCGCCATCATGCCCGCGAACCCGCCGTCGTGGAAATCCCTGAAGGCGCTGAACCGGCCCGAGATGGTCTTCTGCGTGGCCCACGTCCCGGGAGGCCGCCGCGTCGTCTTCGGCGGGTCCGATTTCGGGGTCTATGACGTCGATTTCGCCCAGGAGAAGCCGGCCCCCCGGAAGATCGGCGACCACGAGAGCTACGTGAACGCCGTGGCCCTCGCCGGCCGGTCGATCGTCTCGGGCGGATACGACGGCAAGCTGATGTGGTGGGACCTCGATTCCGGCACGCCGGTCCGCTCGATCGCCGCGCACTCCCGGGCGATCCGCGACGTGGCCGCGTCGCCCGACGGCTCGTTCGTCGTCTCGGTCGGCGACGACATGGCCTGCCGGATCTGGGACGCCCGGACCGGAATCCGCCGATTCGACCTCGCCGGCCACGCGGAGATGACCCCGCATCACTTCCCGTCGATGCTCTACGCCTGCGCCGTCTCGCCCGACGGCCGATTCGTGGCCTCCGGCGACAAGGTCGGCCACATCGTCGTCTGGGACGCGTCGACCGGCCGATCGGTCACGACCCTCGAAACGCCCGTGATGTACACCTGGGACCCGACCCAGCGGAGGCACTCGATCGGGGGGATTCGCGCCCTGGCGTTCTCGCCCGACGGCGCGAAGCTGGCCGTCGGAGGGATCGGGCCGATCGGCAACATCGACCACCTCGAAGGGCTCGCCCGGGTCGAGGCGTTCGACTGGACCAGCGGCAAGCGGCTCTATGAATTCCCGGGAGAATCGACCAAGGGGATCGTCGAGAAGCTCCTGTTCCTGCCCGACGGCCGCCGAATCCTGGCCGTCGGCGGCGCCAACGACGGATTCGTGATGATCCTGGACCTGGACGCCAAGGGTGCATTGATGCAGGAGAAGGCCCCGGCCCACGTCCACGACGTCGCGTTCGGCGACTCGGCCGAGACCGTCTTCACCGCCGCCCACGCGAGGCTCGCGGAGTTCGAGATGAAGGCGTAGCGGCTGCCGTGGGCTGTCCCTAAAAAATTGTGTCAGATCGGCTCCGTAGACAACCCCTTCGAAGGATCGATCGGAGTAGGTCCGACTTCAGTCGGGCCTACAGGAATCTTCTTTTCGGAGGCCCGACTGAAGTCGGACCTACTCGTTTCCTCATTCTCAATCGGGGCTTCTACAGAGCAGTGTCAGATCGATTTTTCGCCGCCAAAAATCGATCCGACACCATTTTTAGGGACAGTCCACAGCCGCCGCGACCTACCCGCGATACAGCCCCGCGATCGGCGAGCCGATCGTCGCCGGATAAGGCCGCCCGACGGGGTCCTCATACGGCGATTCGGGGTCGATCCCCAGGGCCGCGAGGATCGTGGCCGAGACGTCCCACGGGCCGAACCGCTCGGAGCGGGGATAGGCCGCGATCCGGTCCGAGCCGCCGAGGACGGCCCCTCGCGACACCCCCGCGCCGGCCATCGCGATCGAATAGACGTTCGCCCAGTGCTTGCGGCCGGGGCCCTCGCCCGCGAACCGGGCCTCGGGGGCGACCCGGGGCGCCCGGCCGAACTCGCCCATGCAGACCACCAGCGTCTGGTCGAGCAGCCCCCGCGAATCGAGGTCCTCGATCAGGGCCGAGACGCTGCGATCGTAGCGGGGGAGCAACCGATCGCGCATCACCCGAAAAATGTCGTTGTGCGTGTCCCAGCCGAACGCGTCGGGGTCGTCGGCGTGGCGGTCCTGCCCCCGCGCGGAGTGGTTCCACATCACCGTGATCAGGGGGACTTCCGCCTCGGCCAGCCTCCGGGCCAGCAGGCACGCCTGCCCCGAGCGGTCCGGACCATACCGATCGCGGACGGCCATCGGCTCGGCCGAGAGGTCGAACGCCTCGCGGCACCGGGGCGAGCCGATCAGGTCGTACGCCTGGCGATACAGGCCGGCCATCTCGCCCAGGGTGCGGTCCTTCGGCAGCTCGCGGCGGAACGTATCGACGCTTTCCAGGAGCGATCGCCTCGCCTCCATCCTGACCGGCGGCAGGTCCGGCGACGGGTCCAGGTCCGGCAGGGGCGGATTCCCCCGGCTGACGTCGCCGATGACCATCGGCTCGAAATCTCGGCCGAGGAACCCGCCGTCCTGCCCCGGCCCGGGGACCTCGGGCACCAGCGCGGGCGCGTTCACATGGACGGCCGTGTACGGGCGGGACCGATCCGGTCGAATCCGCGTGAGGACCGCACCCAACGTCGGGAAATCGGTCGGCCGGGGCGGAGGATTGGCCGATTTCTGGGGGTGGAATCGCCCGGTCAGGGCCAGGTACGTGGCCGAGCCGTGGTCGAGGTCGTCGTGGGCCATGCTGCGGACGATCGTGAGCCGATCGGCCAATCGGGCGAGCCTCGGCAGGTGCTCGCCCAGGATCACGCCGGGGACCGAGGTCGCGATCGACCCGAACTCGCCTCGGATTTCCAGGGGCGCCTCGGGCTTCGGGTCCCACGTCTCCAACTGGCTCTGCCCGCCGTTGGCATAGACCACGATCACCGACTTCGCCCGCCCGAACCCGGGGGACCGGCCCGCGGCGGCGTTCGCCGACGTCCGGCCCGCGACCCCGAGCCCCGAGATCCCCGCGATCCCGCCGATCCTCAGCCATTCTCGGCGGGAACACGGGGCCCCGGTCTGGAAGCGAATCACGAGAAGCCCTCCCGGTGGCGGGGTCTCGACCGATCCTAACCGCCAAAGGCCCTCCGCGGAAGAAGGGCGCCGACGCTCAGCGATGCCCCAGGATCGGATGGGGCCGATACGGTTCTTCCAGGGCCTTCAACTCGGCCTCGTCCAGCTTCAGTTCCACCGAGGCGATCGCGTCGTCGAGGTGGTGCGGCTTCGAGGCGCCGACGATCGGCGCCGTGACGCCCGGCTGGTGGAGGAGCCAGGCCAGGGCGACCTGCGCATTCGAGACGCCTCGCTTCCCGGCGATCTCGGAGAGGCGATCGACGACCGCGAAATCCCCCTCGTTGTAGTAGAGGCTCTGGGCGAAGTCGTCGGTCTCGGCCCTCTTCGTCTCGCCGCCCTTCTTGCCGCCGTCGAGCTTGCGGTTGCCGGCGAGGAACCCCCGGGCCAGCGGGCTCCAGGGGATCAGGCCGATCCCCTCGTCCCGGCACAGGGGGTTCATCTCGCGCTCTTCCTCGCGATAGACGAGGTTGTAGTGGTTCTGCATCGTCGCGAACCGGCTCAGGCCGAGGCGGTCCGACTCGTGGAGCATCTTGGCCATCTGCCAGGCGAACATCGACGACGCCCCGATCGCCAGCGCCTTGCCCGACCTCACCACATCGTCCAGGGCGCGGAGGGTCTCCTCGATGGGCGTGGCCGGGTCGAACCGGTGGATCTGGTACAGGTCGACGTAATCGAGGTTCAATCGCTTCAGGCTGGATTCGATCGCGTGGCGGATGTGCTTGCGGGAAAGCCCCCGCTCGTTGGCCGAGGGGCCGGTGGGGTGGAAGACCTTCGTGGCCACGACGACCTGGTCGCGGGGGATGGCCAGGTCGCGCAACGCCCGGCCCAGGACGGCCTCGCTCTCGCCGTCGGAATACATGTCGGCGGTGTCGAAGAAGTTGATCCCGGCCTCCCACGCCCGTCGGTAGAACGGCCGGCTGGCCTCCTCGTCCAGGACCCAGGGCCGCCACTTGCTGGTGCCGTAGGTCATGCAGCCCAGGCAGATCCGCGAGACCTTCATGCCCGTCCGACCGAGGTTCACGAGTTCCACGAGGCGCCTTTCTCGAATCGAGGTGGGGGCGGTCGATTGAGGAGGGCCCGGCCCCCTCTTATGATGGGCCGCGACCCCCTCCGGCGAAGTCGCTCCCATTCTATCCCGGCGGAGAAATCGACCCATGCTCAGGACCGGCTGCCTCCTCGCGATCCTCGCCGCCGCCGCCCCCGCCCTGGCGCAGAACCGCCCTGCCCCGTCGAAGGAAGAAACCCTCGGGCCCGACTCCCAGCCGCAGGAAGGCGTCCCCAAAGGCGAAGTGAAGGGCCCGTTCCTCTTCAAGAGCCAGGCCCTGGCCGGAACCGTCCGCAAGTACTGGATTTACGTCCCGAGCCAGTACCGGGCGGAGAAGCCCGCGTGCTTGTTGGTCTTCCAGGACGGGGCCCGAGCCATCAACCCCAAGGGGGTCCTCCGCGTCCCGACCGTGATGGATAACCTGATCCACAAGAAGGAGATGCCGGTCACCATCGGCCTGTTTATCACGCCCGGCCAGCGCGGCGAGGAGTTCCCCGAGTCGATCGGCACCGGCAACCCCAACAACCGGAGCGTCGAATATGATTCTCTGGGAGATGCGTACGCCCGATTCCTCGTCGATGAGCTGATCCCCGAGGTCTCGAAGACCTACAACATCACCAAAGACCCCGAGGGCCGGGCGATCGGAGGCGCCAGCAGCGGGGCGATCTGCGCCTGGACGGTCGCCTGGGAGCGGCCCGACCAGTTCCGCAAGGTCATCAGCCTGATCGGCAGCTTCACCGACATCCGGGGCGGCCACGTCTACCCCGACCTCGTCCGCAAAACCGACAAGAAGCCAATCCGCATCTTCCTCCAGGACGGCGCGAAGGACAACCGCAACCCTCGCAACCCCAAACGCGACTGGCACTTGCAAAACCAGGCGATGGTCGCCGCGCTCCAGGAAAAGGGCTACGACCTCAAGTTCGTCTTCGGCGAAGGAGGCCACTCCGACAACCACGGAGCCGCCCTCCTGCCCGACATCCTCCGCTGGATCTGGCGGGATTCCCCGAAATGAGGGGCTTATTCTACTTTCGGGGGGAAATGTGGAACGGACCACGGCCCTGTTCCAATTTCGGAGAATCGCGCCCCGCCCTATTCCAGTTTTCTGGCGAACGAGTAGAATAGCGCGGCCAACGGTTCCGTGATTTCAAAGCAAGGCCCAATTTTCCAAGCTGCTGGATTCAAAAGGGTTGCGGGGCTTCCTGATGCGTGGCAGCGACTTCTCGGAACACGCGCCGGGCCGCTTGGTGAAGGCCGTCGGCCCGACCGGAGATTACTGGGCTTACGTACCGCATCCGTTGCCGCCCCCGCTGGTCTATGACGCGGAGATGGTCGAGATCCTCTCCGGGGCCGACCGTGCCCTGGGAGAGCTTTCCGGGGTGGGTCGGACCGTCCCGAATCCCCACTTGCTGATCGGTCCGTTCCTCCGTCGCGAGGCCGTCTCCTCGAGCCGGATCGAGGGGACGATCACCGACCTCCGCCAGCTCGTCCTGTTCGAGGCCGCCCCGAAGTCGGGCGATGTCGAGAGCGACGAGTGGGCCGATCGCCAGGAGGTCCTCAACTACGTGACCGCCCTGGAGTATGGCCTGGCGCGGCTCGCGACCTTGCCCCCGTCGCTCCGGCTGATCCGAGAGGTCCACGAGCGGCTGATGGACGGCGTCCGAGGCGGGGACAAGCGGCCCGGCCTGTTCCGGGACCGACCGAACAGGATCGGCAGGACCGGCCAGACCCCTCGGCAAGCCCGGTTCGTCCCGCCGCCCGTCCCCGAGATGCTCTCGGCGCTCGACGCCCTGGAGCGATTCATGAATTCGTCCGGCTCGATGCCGCCGGTCGTCGAGCTCGCCCTGATCCATTATCAGTTCGAGGCCATCCATCCGTTCCTCGACGGCAACGGCCGGGTCGGCCGCCTGCTGATCTCCCTCCTGCTTTGCCAGAGGGGCTGGCTCTCGCAGCCCCTGCTCTACCTGTCGGACTTCTTCGAGCGTCACAAGGCGGAGTATATCGACGGGCTCCTCGGGATCAGTCAGGACGGGCGATGGGCCGATTGGGTGAAATTCTTCGCCCGAGGGGTCCGAGAGCAGGCGCTCGTGGCCTCGTCGCGATGCAAGGCGCTGATGGACCTCGGGACGACCTACCGAAAGCGGCTCCAGGAGGTCGCCCAGTCGGCGAACCCCCTCCACCTCCTGGACCTCCTCTTCGAACGGCCGGCGATCACCGTGAACATGGCCGCCGAACGCCTGAACCTGACGTTCCAGGCCGCCCAGAACAACATCGACAAGCTCGTGGCGCTGGGCATCGTCCGCGAGGCGACCGGCAAGCCCCGCGACCGGATCTATCTCGCCTCGGAGATCCTCTCGGTCCTCGAAGGGCCGGACGCCGACGGCGGCCCTGAATAATCGGCCGTTCGTGGTCGTCTGAATCCCCCGGGGCAAGGCACCGAGACCGCGAGGTGGCACGATGACTTCCCGGACGATGGGCGTAGTCCTGTTCGCGGTCGGGGCGCTCTCCGCCGCTGCCTCGGCCGGAGAAGGCCGTGGCCCCGCCGTCTCGACCTGGACGATCCCGACCGAGCCGATCGCGCGGAACCGCCCCTCGGGCGGCCGAGGCGTGAAGGTCGAGTCGCTCGCCTTCTCGCCCGACGGCTCGACCCTGGCCCTCGGCACCGGGCCGAAACGCGCGATCTGCCCGTTCGGGATGCCGGTAAGCGTGGAGGGCGGGAACGTCTACCTCCTGGATGCGAACACGGGCCGCGTCCGAAAGACCCTGGCCCGGCCGAAGCGTCCCGGCTCGTCCTATACGGTCCGCCGGCTCGCCTTCGCCGCCGATGCGTCCTGGCTCGCGACCTATCGCACCGAGGAGGACGGATCGCCCTATACCGACATGCGGAAGCGAATCGGCGGCGAATGGATCGTCTGGGACCTGAAGACCGGCCGCCCCCGCCATGTCCTCCCGATCGGCTCACTCGGGCTTTCGGTCGTCTCGGCCGACGGGAACTCGCTGATCGTCTCGCGAGCCGACGGGACGATCCGCTCGTGGGACTTCGCCTCCGGGACGCCCCGGACCATCGCCTCGGGCCTCCTCTTCGAGCCGAGCGAGATGGCGGCCTCGCCCGACGGCCGATCGCTCGCGGTCCTCGGCACCGACGACGTGATCCGCGTCCTCGACACCAAAACCGGTGCGATCGCGGCGGTCTTCGGCGCGGCCCGGCTGCCCTCCGAATGGAAGGTCGATTCGCTGATCTTCGCCGGCCGGTCGAAGCTCGTCGCGGCCTCGTCCACCGAGGACGTCGTCCCGGATGCACCCAATACGCCGAGGGGCCGCCTCACGGTCTTCAATCTGCTCACGAAGCGGGTCGGGACGACGATCCGCCGGGCCGAGAACGTTCACCCGGCCTCGCCCTCGCCCGATGGTCGGACGCTCGCCTGGCCCGGCCGCTCGGGATCGATCGTCCTGTTCGACGTGGCGAGCTCGACGGCCCGCGAGACCGAGCGCCACGAGAGCTTCGAGTGGACGGAAATCCGATTCGCCCCGTCGGGGGAGTGGGTCGCGGCCGGCACCTGGGCCTGGGTCTCGGCCTGGGCCGTGGGGTCCGGCAAGTTCCTCGGCACCGTGGAGGCCTTCGACGAGAGCGGATTCGCGATCGACCCGGCCCGACCACGGATCGCGGTCGGGGGGTTCGACGTCGAGGTGCTCGACCTGCAACGCACCGCCCCGCGGCCCTGATCGCTGGCCTCAGCGCCCCGGCTTCGTCGCCCGTTGGAAACTCGGTTGGAATCGACCGCGATATTCCTCCAGGGCCGTCCTCCATTCCTGCGAGCTGACCGTCACGCGGCGGGGGACCGAGGCCAGCGGACCCCGAGACTTCAAGAATTGCTCGGCCGCCTCGAACCGCGAACGCTTCAAGCCTCGCGAAAAGACCGCGAACTCGGCGGCCGGCTCGTCCGCGAGGAAGAACACGCCGCTCTCGTGCTCGACCAGCCCGGCGGCCATCAGCCGATTCAGGCCGCCGTCCAGCTCCTCGGCGGTCACGACCATCCGATCGAGATAATCGACGGTGTGGATCAAATCCTGGAGCGTCAGCCGCCCCCCGGTGAAGGCCAGGGCGAGAAGGAGGAGGCCGTCGGTCGCGCCGATCGTCGGGTCGATCGGGGCGGCTTCGGGTGGTCCCATTGTTATATTCTTATTTCTTCGGCTATTCGACAATCAACACCCCATTCATGATCATCCAGTGCCCAGGAAATGTGCAAATATAGGGATATTTGCCGGGTTTCTCGGGTGCCTTGAAGGAGATCGCGAAGCGGTCGTCGGGGTTGACGATGTCGGTATAGACCAGGACGTCGTCGGTGTTCGGGACGTACTGGCGAGCCGCCGCGTCGGGGTCGGCGATGATCTTGTTCACGAGGTCGCCGACCTTGGGCAGAGTCCCGGGCTTGATCAGCACCCAGTTGTGCGGGACCACGTCGGGGTTCACGAACGACAGCTTGAGCGCCTCCCCGGGCTTCGCCTTCAGGACGGCCGTCGAGTACGTGAGGTTCTTCCCCGCCTCGATGGTGATCGACCGCGCCCCGGAGAGCGGATACCGCCACGGGTTCGGCGCCGATTTGGCCGATCGCGAGAGGTCGGCGAGGATCGGGTGGGCGGCGATCGTCTTCGAGGTCGGCCGGTAGCCCGGGAACCCGGAGAACGGCGACGCCAGCTTGTGGACCGTCGCCACCAGGTCGATCGGCTCGCCGCCATCGACCCTCAAATGCAAATGCAATTGATTGACAGGCTGGATGTCGGGCATTTCGAGGAAGACCGATCGGCCGTCTTCGAGGACGGTGGCCGAGAGGATGGGCATCGGGTCGTGGCCGGGCGTCCCGGGGTGCCTCGTCGAGAGCTCGGGCGATCCATACATGGCGCCGTACCGATAATTCCACGCCTGGGCGAACTGCTTCGAGGCATCGCCCGCGATCGCGCGATCGACGGGCCGGCTGAACGTCACGAGCACGCCGTTCTCGTGGGACCGCAATGCCGTCGGCAGCTGCGCGGGGCGCCGGTGTAGCGGACCCTCTGGAAGCAGCCGTCATCCGGCGTGTACGTGCCCCATCCCGAGAGGCCCGAGACGTACAATTGACCATCCTTCGGGTTGAACCGCGCCCGATGGACGCCCGAGCGGAAATCGCCGGGCAGGGGGACGACCGCACCCTGGGGCTGGCCGTCCACCCTGTCGCGGAGGACGAGAAAAATCGTCCCCGAGCCGAACGACGTGTGGACCATCTGGCCCTTGAGCGGGCCCCAGCGATCGTCGGGCACGAACGCCTGGCCTCCGCTGGAATTGTCCATCCCCCGGGGGAGATACGCGAGCGGCAGGTCGGGCGGGAGGCCGTTCTTCGGGCCTCCGTAGCCGTAATGGCCGCCGGGCTTGATCTCGCAGATCATCGAGGCCGGCGTCCACTCCCCTTCCGAGCAAGGCACGGTCAGGGCGCCGTCGGGCGAGAGGCCGAGGCCGTCGGGGTTGCGGAAGCCGGTGGCGAGCACCTCGACGGACTTCCCATCGGGCCGGACCTTGAGGAGACCTTGTTTGCCCGAGCAGGTGAAGAAGTCTCCATGAGAATCGCGCTGAAGGCCGCAGATGAAGTCATGTCCGGCCGGCGAGGTCTCGTACGCGTTGCTCACACATTCATGAAAGTCGGCCTCGCCATCGCCATCCAGGTCGTGGAGCCGGGTGATCTGGTCGCGACCCAGGACATAAACCCGACCATCGCTCACCACGAGGCCCAGCGCCTGGTGAAGCCCCGAGGCGAACCGCCGCCACGTCACGTGTTGCAGGGTATCGTCGAGACCCTGGACCCGCCAGACGTCCCCGACCATCGTGCAGATCAGCGCCGAGCCATCCGGCAGAAAATCATGATCGCCGAAGAACATGAGCGCCTTCCAGGGATTCTGGAACGGCACGGCGATGGTGTCGATCGCATAGGGCGACCCCGTGCCGACCTCCCCCCTCGTCGTCACCCTCTGGGGCCACTTCGACGGCCCTCCCTTCGTCATCGCCGCGAGCGGGTGGGTCGCCGCCGGGCCGACGACCCTCGTGAACTGCCCCCCCTCGGCCCACGGGGCATCGAGCATCTCGGTCTCGCCCACTCGATACGAGAAGATCACCCGCTTGCCGTGGCGATGGAAGCCGTGGTAGACGATCGGCCCCTCGGGCTTCGACCCCTCGGGCCGGGGCAAAGGCGAGCCATCCTGGATCAGCCCGTCCATGAACCCATGTCGGCGCGGGGAGAACTTCACGAATCCGCCCTTCCAGAGAGCGTCATACGTGAGCGTCTGCGGGTTGAAGCACGCCGAAAGCTCGCCCGAGTCCCCCAGTCGCACGCACACCCCTTTCGGCACCGTCACGCCCGGGCCGCGAAAGACCCCGGAGAGCACGGTGCCCAGGTCCGAATCGTTCCATCGGCCGTCCATCCAGACATCATCATTCTGGTTGCCCCAGTGGCCCAGGACGCCCCCGTCAAGCCCGGGATACTGCGGCAGCAGGGGCGGGACGTTCGGCGATTTCGCGAAGAACTCGGCTTCCTTGGCATAAAAGTCGTAAAGGCGGTCGCGATTGACCTTCTCCTTCCGGTTCGGCCATCGCTCGGGATGGATCGGGGCGGCCTCATAGGGAAACGACGCTGGAGTGTGAATGTGTGCTAGCAAGGCGTCCCCCGAGGGCGATCCCGGCTTCCCCTGGTCGACCAGGAACCGCAACACGTCGCGTCGTTGCTCGGGGGTCATCGACGCGGCGAGGCCGTCGGGCATGAGCGTCCCGGCCTCGCGCCTCTCCTCGATCGTCGCCTTCGGGATCGTGCAGTCCCGGCCGGTCGCCGCGTCCTTCAGCACCAGCTCCGCCGCCGATTCGCCCTTCTTGTAGCCCTGGATCGTGCGGCCATCGGCCGTGGCCACGACGGTGGCGACGTACTCGGGCCGGACGGTTCGAGCCGGCCAGAGGATCGACTCGGCGATCGCCTCGGGAGTCGTGCACGTGCCGATCACGCTCAGGTCCGGCCCCACGGATCCGCCCTGCTTGCCGACCTTGTGGCACGACAGGCAGCCGAACTTCGCGTCCGCGAACACGGCCGCGCCCCTCGCGGCGTTCCCCTCCAATTTGGCCCGTTCCACCAGCTCGGCCACCTTCGCCTCGTCCTCGGTCCGAGGGCCAGGCCCGCCATCGTCCGGGGCTTCGGCCTCGGGCCCGGTTCGCGGCCTTCGAGCTGAGGGAGGAGCCAGTCGAGGCCGTCGAGGTTGTCCTTCAGCCGCTCCTCGGCGTCGTCCTGGGTGTGCCCGAGGATGCCGATCCTCCCGCGATAGCCGCTGTCACGGATGGTCTTCAGCAATTCGAGGTCGAGCGAGCCTTGACCCAGCGGCAGGATTTTCTTGCCGAGCCGTTCGCCGTCGGGCTCCATCCCGTTCAGGTTCAAGCACATCAAATACGGCAGCATTTTGGGCAGGACGGCCGAGAACCGGCCGAGGTGGTCGTGGCCGTGGTGGAGGTTGTAGACCATCCCCACGTTGTTCACGCCCTCGCCCTTCAGCTTCTCGACGATCGCGACCTGGTTCTCCGGCTCGCCGAACCAGCCCCCGTGGTTGTAGAGCGCGAGCGAGCACCCGATCGCGTTCGCCTCGCTCGCCAGGGGCTTGAGCTTCGCGACCGCGCCGTCGATCCGCTTCTGCTGCTCGTCGCCGGTGGCCTTGTCGCCGCCGAAGTCGAGCAGGACCCACAATTGCGCCTTCACGCCATGGCGCTTGAGGACGTCCAGGATGAGTTTCGACTCGCGATTGAGTTCTCCCGGCGCGACCCACCAGGCATCGAGCGAAACACCCTCCTTCTTCAGCGCCTCGACCTCGGCGTCGAACGTGGGGATGTGCTCCCCCCGCCAGTCGTAGGCGAAGTGCCGGAAACCCAGCCTCCTGAGCATCTCGGCGCGCTCGACGGGCCCCCTCTTCTTCGAGTCGAAGGGGACGATGCACCAGGCGATCAGGTTGTCCCGGGAGAACAGGAGGCGGGCGGCGTCGGCCTTCTGCTCGGGCGTCTTCGGAGGCCCCTGGGCGGAGGCGATCGGGGCGGCGAGGCCGAGGAGGATCAGCGAGCCGAGGGTCAGGAAACGCGGCCTCGCGGCGATGCTCATCGGGCGAATCCTCGGCGAGAGGGGGGCGGGGCGGGGCCGGAGGGAATCGAGGGTAATGCGCCCCGCCAGGCGTGTCAACGCGCCGTCCGGGCCCGAGATCAGAAGGCGTCGGCGGCGACGACCTCGGAGCCGGCCCGGGTCGAGAGCGCCTGCCAGACCCCGGGTCGGGGCAGGTCGATCCACCATCCGCCGGGGTCGCGACTCGCCCCGATCGGCTGGCCGGTCTTCGGCTCGAACGGCCAGGTCTCGATCGAGTCCTTCACGAATCGGACTGAGCCGTCCCCCATCAGCGCGTTCAGGCCGCCCGGATGGAGGCTGGAGGCGGAGAGGGTCCGCGCCTCGGCGGCGAGGAGGGCGACCTTCTCGGCCGCGTTGGGCGGATAGAACGTCGTGGCCAGGGTGTCTCCCCAGTTGCCGGTCACGTACCAGCCCTTCTGCGGGAAGAGCGACGGGTCGATGGCGTCGAGGGCGCGGAGCGGGTTCGTGGCCCGTTCCAGGACGAAGAAGGTCTGGCTCATCCCGTCGGTGACCGACGCCACGGCGATGGGGTGGACGTCGTGAAAAATCCCGTCGTTCTGGGCCGAGGCCATCGAGAGGACCCGGCAATCGTTGCTCGGGATCGCCCGGGCGTCGGTCCTCAGAGACCCCATGCACCCCTCGTAGCTGGTGAAGACCATCCGATGCCGACCGCCGGGCGGGTCCGGGTTGCCCAGGCCGATCAGGGCGTCGGCCATCAGGTCGCGAGCGACTCCGGAATCGGGATCGCTCGGGCAGGCGAACGCCCCGACGGCGACGGAGTGGCTCGTCGTGTTCTCCACCCCGACGATCGTCAACTCGTGGTTGATCGCGTTGTAGAGGCCCGCTTGCTCCAGGAACGGCAGGATGTGGACATGCAGGCTCTTGTCGATATATTGCGAGGTGCAGGGGGGATTCGAGCCCGAGAACCGGGGGTCATACGACCTCATCCGGCCGGGAGGGAAGCACCCGTAGGCCGCCTCATAGTGATGGAGCGCCAGGCCGAGCTGCTTCAGGTTGTTGGCGCATCGCATCCGCCGGGCCGCCTCCCTCGCCGCCTGGACGGCCGGCAGGAGCAGCGCGATCAGGAGGGCGAGGACCGAGAGGACGACGAGCAACTCGATCAGGGTGAATCCCCGGCGGCGGTGAGTCATCGGTCGGTCCTCCCGGCGGGCCCGGGGCGTCCGGGGCCGCTCACGACGCCGCGCGGACGGCCCGCCTCCCCAACGCGATCGACACGGCCGCCGCGACGACGGCCAGGACGACGAGCCAGGGGACCGGGCCCGACCACATCGACGGCCGGGACGGCCGCTCCAGCGACCCCAGCCCGAACTCGTCCAGGGTGAAGCGCCCCGGCGGTGTCGGCCCGCGCTCGAATTTGTCGATGACGAACTCCCCGGAATAGGTCTCGCCGTGCTTCTTCGTCCCGGAATGCTGGACGAGCTTCCAGGGGATGGGCAAGCCGTCGGTTTCCTCGTGATAATAGGGAGTGTACTGGATGTACATCCCGTCGTCCCAGCGGATCTCGCTCGACTCGAGCCGCCAGGACTTCGCGGGGTTGAGGGTGAACCAGCCCTGATATGCGAAGTCGTTCTTTTTGCCGCTGGACGGATGGCGAAAGTGCGCCTTGATCCACTTCGCCCCGTCATGATCTTCGCGAGAGACCTCGAGGAGCTCGAACCTGGGGTCGCTGAGGATCGTCGAGATCCGATCCAGGTTGAATCGACAGGGGAACTCCACGCGTGCACGCTGCTCGTTCAGCCTCATCACGAAATCGTCAGGCTTCGTGTCGAACGCCCCAAGAGTGAAGGGGCGATCCGGTTGGTCCCGGATCAGGAGGAACGACCGCTCGGGGGACGTGACCGCTATCAGTTCCGCAGGTTGGTTCCGCCCCGCGATGAGCACTCGGTCCGAGCGCCGACTCGCGCCGTCCTCGAACAAGCGGACCTTGAACGTACGGTCTCCATCGCTGAGGAGCGGATGCTCGTAGATGGTCAGGTCGGCGCGATACTGTCGGAAATATTCCTCGTACAAACGAGCGTATTTCGGGTAAGAAGTGAGGAGCTCCTCCCTCGGGTTCGCCACCAAGACGAGGAGGGATGCGCATACAGTACAGAGCATCGGGCTTGGTCCTCGAAGGTCTGGCCCGAGAGTCGATCCCCGGGCCCTACTAATAGATATCATTCGCATGTCCTGTTTGCATTGCATGTGCATTTATAACACTTGTCTGTCGTGTCTCGGGAGCAAGTATTGCCGGATCCGCCGTTGGCACAGCCACAATCATCGACGCAGCTGAAGTTGGGCGTCGGGTCGGCGACGGCAATCGAATTGGCGCCGATCAGGACGGCCAGAGTGAGCAGGACCACGGACGCGGCGGCCGACAGCGTGGAGCCGAGGTGGAGCAAACGGGCCATGACGGGACCTCCTGGCAAGCACTTTGGGAAGCCGGCCACCGCCCGACGCGGACGGCGGCATCGGACGTCGAGACGACCTCAAGGGGAGGAGGAGGCGACCGGCGAGGGGGTCGGCCCATCGACCTCTCCTCGGACGGTCAGCTCCAGGGACTTCCATCCCGGGCAATCGGTGAAGATCGCGATCGTCCGATCGCAATGCCCCGGGTTCTTCGTCTCGGTCACCACGACCACTTCGCGAGTCTCGCCCGGGGGGATCGTGAAGGGCAGCCCTTCGGCCTCGATGCACGCGACGGCGCTACAAGTGAACGTCCCGCCGACGACCCGGATCGGTCCCCGGCCGCGGTTGGTGAACCGGAACGGGACGCGGACCGTGGTCCTCGGCGGGACCGTCCCGAGGCTCTTGATCGGGGAATCGATCGTCAGGTCGCCCGGGGCGGGCATCGCCAGGTGTCGCTCATAGGCCCAGGCCGCCAACGCCCCGCAGGACGCCGCGACGAGGGCCATCGCGAAGGAGGCGATTCGCAGTCGGTTCATGAGGAAGGCCCTCCCCTCGGGGCCGGGGCCGGGGCCTCGTCCGCCTGGACCTCGCCCGAGGCGACCAGCCGGATCGAGGTCGATCGTCCCGCGTCGGTGTACACTTCCAACGCCCCGGAGAAGGGGCCGGCGCCCTTGCCGGGTCGCACCCGGACTTCCAGGGCCCCGCGCCCTCCCGGCGGGACGACCACCGGCAGGCCGCCGGCCGAGGTGCAGGTACACGAGGACTTCGCCCCGACGATCGTGATCGGAGACGCCGAGTAATTCACATAAGGGAAGCGGACCAGGCGAACCTGCTCGGCGCCGACTTTCCCCACGTCCCGAGACCGGGCCTCGAAGACCAGGCGCTCGCCGCGAGCGAACGCGAGGGCCGCCGGGACCGACCCGAATCGCGCGATCGCCACCGCCGCCACGGCGGCGAGCATCGCGCCCGAGATCGCCATCGTCTTCACAATCGAGGAAAGGCCCCCGGGGGCCATCGAGAGTGGTGCCGCATTGGGTGGAGGTGGAGGTTGAGGCATGGGGCTAGCTCCAGGTCCGCCGATCAATTCCTGACGAGATCGCGGATCGTCACGAGGCAATTGGCGCGGAGGCACGGCCTCCCGTCGGCATCCCGCCCGGTGACGACGATGGCCAGTTCCCCGCGAAATCCGGGATCTTCGGCCGGGTCGAACGTGACGGTCATCTCCGCCGAACGCCCCGGCTCGACCCGCAGAGAGCCCGGCGAGACGCGAAGGCAGGGACAACTCGTCTCGAATCGCTCGACGATCAAAGGGGAGGATCGCCGGTTGTCCACCGTGGCGCTCGCTCGCGCGGTTTCACCCGGAGCAAGCGCCCCCAAGCAGAGAGGGGCCAACTCCAGGAGCGAGACCGATCCACGAATGCTGGTTGATGTTAAAGGGGGGGGAAAGAGACGTGGAGGAGCATGCCGCGAACCAGGACGGCAAGACGATCAGGGGAAGGAGGTGCCGCCATCGAGATGGCTCGACCGGATGGTTCGAGTTCGACATCGACAACACCCTCCGCGAGCCGGCTCGCCTCGCCTTCGGAATCCTCATCGTCCGATGATACGACGTCGCTCTGCCCCGTCAAGGGGCCGCGCCGGGGAATTCGCGATCTTGAACCAAAAGCTTCGGGTCCCGGGGCGATCCGGGGAGCGACGGCGGATGACGAATCGGGTCGGGTGGCATGCCATCCGACCCGATTCGCTTGCCAGCCCGGCATGTTGACAGGCGGGGCGGGCGGCGCTAGAGTCCCGGATGAGTTCGAGGGTACGGGCCCTCCCGCCCCCTGTCAACGCGCCGAAACCCCTCGGGTCCCCTCATGCGAGAACGCTCGTTCGTGACGGCCGCCGGGGTCGAGCTGCACGTCGCGTCGTCGCCGCCGATCGGCCCGCCGGTCGTCCTGCTCCACGGGGTGACCCGCCGCTGGCAGGACTGGCTCGGCGTGATCCCCTGGCTCTCGCCGCGATGGGAGGTCGCCGCCCTGGATTTCCGGGGGCACGGCCTCTCCCGCCGCACGCCCGGGGCCTACCGGATCGCCGACTACGTGCCCGACGTCGTCGATTTCCTCCGCCGGGGGCTGACCGAGCCGGCCATCCTGATCGGCCACTCGCTCGGCGGCAACGTCGCCGCGGGCGTCGCGGCGGCGGCCCCCGACCGAGTCCGGGCCGTGGTCCTCGAAGACCCTCCGCTCGAGATGGCCGGCGAGCGGATCGTCGAGACGCCGTTCCTCGAAACCTTCCGCGTGTTCGTGAAGCACGCCGGTTCAGGTCAATCCGTCGCCGCGATCGCCGCCGAGATGGCGGATGCGATCGTGACCCTGCCGAATCGCCCGGGGCCGTCGCGGCTGGGGGAGTTCCGCGACGTCCTCTCCCTCCGATCATCGGCGGCGAGCCTGAAGAGGCTCGACCCCGAGGTCCTCGAAGTCCCGATCGCGAAGCGGTGGCTCGACGGGTCGGACGTTCTGGGCGACCTCGGCCGAATCGCGTGCCCGGCCCTGCTCCTCGCGGCCGATTTCTCGCTCGGTGGGGCCCTGCCCGACGACGTGGCCGAACGCTCGGCGAGTCTCCTGCCCGAGGGCGTCCTCGTGAAGCTCCCCGGCGTCGGCCACAACGTCCACGCCTCGGCGCTCGACGCGATGATGAGGGCCGTCCTGCCGTTCCTCGGCTCGCTGGAATAACCGAATGAGGACGCGACGATGAAGCTTTCCCAGGGGGTCACGAGGATTCGCAACGGCCGGCTCTTCGACGGGACCGGGGCCTCGCCGGTGCCCGACGCCGAGGTGATCGTCCGCGACGGCAAGATCCACTACGCCGGCCCCGCGCTCGCCTCGCCCGACGTCCCGCCCGACGTCCGGGAGATCGACGCCCTCGGCGGGACGATCCTCCCGGGGCTGGTCGAGGCCCACTTCCACCCCACGTATTTCAACGTCGCCGAGCTCGCCGACCTGGACATCAAGTACCCGGTCGAGTACGTCACGCTCCTGGCCGCGAGCAACGCGAAGCTCGCCCTCGAATGCGGATACACCGCCGCGCGCTCGGGCGGGAGCCTCCACAACATCGACGTCTGGCTGAAGAAAGCGATTGAAGAGGAATTGATGCCGGGCCCGAGGCTCGCCGCCAGCGGCCGGGAGATCTGCGGGGCCGGCGGGCTGATGGACTGGAACCCCGAACATATGAAGCTCGGCATGGAGGGCCTGATCCTCCTGATCAACGGGCCGGAAGAGGGGCGAAAAGCGGTGCGGAAGCTGGTGAAGGACGGGGTCGAGTGGATCAAGACCTATCCCACCGGAGACGCCGCCGCGCCCGACGCCGCCGACCACCACACGCTCTGCATGACGTTCGACGAGATGGCCGCCGTCGTGGCCGAGGCCCACAACTTCCGCAAGAAGGTCACCGGCCACTGCCGGGCGAACCAGGGGATCAAGAACGCGCTCTGCGCCGGGTTCGACTGCCTCGAACACGGCACGTTCATGGACGCCGAGGCGCTCGACCTGCTGCTCGCGAGAGATGTTCCCGTGGTCCCGGCCCTCCAGTTCGAGCTGGCGAGCATCGAGAAAGGCCCATCCTTCGGGATGCCCCAGGCCGTCGTGGACGGCCACCAGGAGACGCTGGACGGCGGGATCGAGAGCGCCCGGATGATCCTCGAGGCCGGGGGCCGGCTCGGGATGGGCGGCGACTACGGGTTCGCCTGGAACCCCCACGGCGACTACGCGAAGGAACTCACCTTCTTCGTCAAGTATGCCGGATTCTCGCCCCTGAACATCCTCAAGTGTGCCACAAAAACGGGTGCCGAGATCATGGGCCGAGGCGCCGAGATCGGGACCGTGGAGCGAGGGAAGCTTGCGGACCTGCTGATCGTCGAGGGCGACGTCGTGGCCGACATCGCGATCCTGGAGGATCGCTCGAAGTTCATCGCCGTGATGCAGGGGGGGATCGTGAAGGCCGGGAGGTTGGCGAGGCATTCATGACATGTCGAAACGCCCCGACGGAGCGAGAGATCGAGTAGGTCCGACTTCAGTCGGGCCTATAAGAGTGTCAGGCTTTGTAGGCCCGACTGAAGTCGGACCGACTCGATCGGCGACGACCGGGTTTTCCGGCCGAGCAAGGCCCGCGATCGCGACCGCTACGAACGGACGGGCTCGGCCGCCTTGATCCTCGCCGCGCAGAACTTGAACTCGGGGATCTTGCCGAACGGGTCGAGCGCGGGGTTGGTCAGGAGGTTCGCGGCGGCCTCGGCGAAACAGAACGGCAGGAAGATCAGGCCGGGCGGGACGTCGCGATCGGCCCGGGCCTTCAGGTCGATGCCGCCCCTCCGCGTCTCGATGCGGACGAACTCGCCGGCCCTCACGCCGATCTTCTCCAGCTCCGACGGCGACACCAGCGCCACCGCCTCCGGTTCGAGGTCGTCGAGGACGCTCGCCCGCCTCGTCATGGCGCCGGTGTGCCAGTGTTCGAGGAGCCGCCCGGTCGAGAGGACGAGCGGATAGTCGGCGTCGGGCAGCTCGTCGGGCGGCAGGACGGAGGCCGGGACGAGCTTCCCCCGGCCGGTCGGCGTCGGGAACCCCTCGGCGAACAGGACTTCATGCCCCGGTTCGTCCTCGGAGTCGCACGGATACGTCACGCCCCCCTCGCGCTCCAGGCGTTCCCAGGTGATCGCACCGAGCGACGGCATGCACCGCGTCATCTCGGCGAAAACATCGCGGGGATGTTCATAGGACCAATCCAGCCCGAGACGACGGGCCATCTCCTGGACGATCCACCAGTCGGGCCGGGCGTCCCCGGGAGGGTCGATCGCCTTGCGGCCGATCTGGACCCGGCGATCGGTGTTCGTGAACGTGCCGTCCTTCTCGGCGAACGCCGAGGCGGGCAGGATCACGTCGGCGAACGAGGCGGTCTCGGTCGGGAAGATCTCCTGGACGACCAGGTGATCGAGGCTCGCCAGGGCCTCCCTCGCGTGCGAGAGGTCCGGGTCGGACATCGCCGGGTTCTCGCCGAGGATGTACATCCCTCGAATCGTCCCCCCGCGGATGGCGTTCATGATCTCGACCACGGTCAGGCCGGGCATCGGGTCGAGATCGGCGCCCCAGAGCGTTTCGAAACGCTCCCGGGTGGCGTCTTCCTTCACCGGGCGATAATCGGGGTAGAACATCGGGATCAGGCCGACGTCGGAGGCCCCCTGGACGTTGTTCTGGCCCCTCAGCGGATGCAGTCCCGCCCCCGGCTTCCCCACGTGGCCGCAGAGCAACGCCAGGGCGATCAGGCATCGGGCATTGTCGGTCCCGTGAACATGCTGGGAGATGCCCATGCCCCAGAAGATCATCGCCGCCTTCGCGTTCGCATAAGTGCGCGCCACCGACCGGAGGGCCTCCGCGTCGATCCCGCACGCGGGCGCCATCGCCTCGGGCGAGCAGGGCCGGACCTGGCGGCACAGGTCGTCGAACCCCTCGGTGAATCGGTCGACATACGCCCTGTCGTACAATTTTTCATCGACGATCACGTGGATCAGGGCGTTCAGCAGCGCCACGTCCGACCCGGGCCGGAACGGGAGCATCGTCGAGGCGTGGCGGCGGAGCGCCTGGCCCCTCGGGTCGGCCACGATCAGGGTCGCCCCTCGTTTCGCGGCGTTCTTGAGGAAGGTGGCCGCGACCGGGTGGTTCACCGTCGGGTTCGCGCCGATGACGAGGATCACGTCGGAGTGGAGGCACTCCGCGACCGTCGCGGTCACCGCGCCCGAGCCGATCGTCTCCATCAGCGCGGCGACGGACGAGGCGTGGCAGAGCCTCGTGCAGTGATCGACATTATTGCTGACGAAACCGGTCCTCACCAGTTTCTGGAACAAATAGGCTTCTTCATTGGACCCCTTCGCGGAGCCGAACCCGGCCAGGGCCCGGCCCCCGAGGCGGTCGCGGATCGACCTCAGGCCGTCGGCGGCGAAGTCGAGGGCCTCGTCCCACGACGCCGGGCGGAAGTGGGTCGAGATGTCGGCCGGATCGACGACGATCTCGACGGTCTTCGGCATCCCGGGCCGGCGGATCCACGGGTTCGTGAGCCGCTGAGGGTGTCGCGAGTAGTCCGAGCCGAAGCGGCCCTTCACGCACAAACGATTGTGGTTCGCCGGGCCGTCCCGCCCCTCGACGAACAGGATCTGATCGCCCCCGAGGTGATACGTGACCTGGCACCCCACCCCGCAATAGGGGCAGAGGCTCGGGACCTGGCGATCGGCGAGCTTCGCCCGACGGCCCGACTCGTCCAGGACGCTCGCCGGCAGGAGGGCGCCCGTGGGGCACGCCTGGACGCACTCGCCGCACCCCACGCAGGTGCTCCGACCCATCGGGTCATCGAAATCAAAGACGATCTTCGCATGATGGCCGCGCCGGGCCATCCCGATCACGTCGTTCGCCTGGACCTCCCGGCACGCCCGGACGCACAGGTTGCATTCGATGCACGAATCGAGCTGGACCGCCATCGCCGGGTGGCTGCGATCGGGCGGCTCGACGCGTTCATCCCTGGGAAATCGGCTCGATTCGACGCCCACGCGATCGGCCCATCGCCAGAACTTCGAGTCGGCGTCGTGGGCCTCCGCCCTCGGCGGCTGGTCGGCGATCAGGAGCTCGAAGACGAGCGATCGGGCGGTCTCGGCCCGGTCCGAGCTGGTCGAGACGACCATCCCCGGCATCGGCCGGCGGATGCACGAGGCGGCCAGGACGCGCTCTCCCTGGACCTCGACCATGCAGGCCCGGCAGTTGCCGTCCGGCCGGTAGCCGGGCTCGGGCGAATGGCAGAGGTGGGGGATCGCGGTCCCCTCCCGGGCGGCGACCTGCCAGATCGTCTCGCCCGCCCGGGCGACCACCGATCGGCCGTCGAGGGTGAATTCCACCGGCTGGGACGCGGGGTCGATCATCGGAGGTCGTCCGGGAAGTGGCGGAGGGCCGAGAGCAGCGGGTTCGACGCCGCCTGGCCCAGCCCGCAGATCGACGCATCCCTCATCACCGCACTCAACTCCGTGAGCAGGGCGGCATCCCACTCGTCGGCTTCCATCAGCCTCACGGCCTTCTCGGTCCCCACCCGGCACGGCGTGCACTGGCCGCAGCTCTCGTCCTCGAAGAACTTCATGAGGTTGCGGGCCACGTCCTTCATGCGGTCTCGATCCGAGAAGACCACGATCGCCGCCGAGCCGATGAAGCAGCCGTGAGCCTCCAACGTGCCGAAATCCAGGGGGATGTCCGCCATGTGCGCCGGCAGGATGCCGCCCGACGCCCCTCCCGGCAGATACGCCTTGAACGTCTGGCCGTCCTCCATCCCTCCGCAGAATTCGTCGATCAGCTCCCGGGCGGTGATCCCGGCCGGCGCGAGCTTCACGCCCGGGGCCTTGACCCGGCCCGACACGGAGAAGCTCCGCAGCCCCTTGCGGCCGTTCCGCCCGTGGGAGGCGAGCCAGCCGGGTTCGCGCTCGAGGATCTCGCGGACCCAGTAGACGGTCTCGACGTTGTGGATCAGGGTCGGGCGGCCGAACAGGCCCACCTGGGTGGGATAGGGCGGCTTGTGCCGGGGGTAGCCGCGCTTGCCTTCGAGGCTCTCCAGCATCGCGGTCTCCTCCCCGCAGATGTAGGCCCCGGCGCCCCGGCGCAGGTGGATCGGGATGCCTGCCAGTTCTTCCGTGTTCAGGCGTTCGATCTCACGCGCGAGCAAGGCTCGAATCTGCGCATATTCGTCCCTCAAGTAGATGTAAATAGCTTCGGCCTCGACGCACCAGGCGGCGATGAGCATGCCTTCGAGGAATCGGTGCGGGTCGAGTTCGAGGTAATGGCGGTCCTTGAACGTGCCGGGCTCCCCCTCGTCGGCGTTGACGGCCATCAATCGCGGGCGGGGGGACTGGCGGACCATCGTCCACTTCTGGGCCGAGCGGAACCCCGCGCCGCCGAGCCCTCGGAGGCCCGACGCCTCGATCGCCTGGACGACCGATTCGGGGCTGCGGACGCCCGATCGGCACTCGCGGAGGGTGCGATAGCCGCCGTCGGCGACGTAGGCTTCGAACGATTTCGCCGGGGGCGTCGCGGGCCCGGTCCGTCCGGCACGGACCGCCTCGACGATCTCCCCAACGCTCGCGCGATCGACGGCGGACCGGCCGACCAGCGCCGCCGGGGCCCCGTCGCATCGGCCGATGCAGGGGGACGCGACGACCCTCGCGGCGCCTCCGAGCGCCTCGGCCGTCTCGTCCCTCAAGCGGTCGGCGCCCCGGATCGCGCAGGCGATCCCGTCGCACATGCGGACCGTCGGCCGGGGGGGCGGGGCCTGGTCGTCCGTCAAAATGTCGAAGTGAGCATAGAACGAGGCGACCTCGTAGACTTCCACCAGGGCCAGGCGCATCTCGTCGGCCAGGGCGACGAGGTGGCGAGCGGCCAGGGCGCCGAAATGGTCCTGGACGCGGTGGAGGTGCTCGATCAGCAGGTCTCGGCGCCTCGGCTCGTCGCCCAGGAGGGCGCGGACCTCGTCGAGGGCCGCGGGATCGACCTGCCTCCCCCGGGGGAATGGGGCCGCCCGGCGACGACCGGAGCCGGGATGGATGGGCTTGCCCGGGGCGTGGAGCTCGCCTGGCATCGCGGATGGCCCGGAGGGTGGGGTGGGACTGGGTCGCCTCGCCCCTTCAGACTAGCCGACCCGGGCGGCGGTCGCAACGCGTCCGCCGGGGGAAACGGTCCGGTCAGGTCTGGCCGCCCCATCCCGCGTCGGCCACTTCTCGCCATCGCTGGCGGATCGACTCGAAGACGTCGGGCGGGAGGGTCTCGGAGGCGATCAATCGGGCGTTTTCGCGCCAGCGGTCGGGGTTCTTGGTGCCGACGATCATCGTATCGACGGCGGGGGCCATCATCGTGAACCTCAGCGCGATCGAGGCGATTTCCTCGGGCTTGAGGCCGAGGAAGTCGTACTTCAGGGCCCGGAGCCGTTCCCAGTACGGGACGTGGTACGCGTTTTCGGGCTTCTCGGCATATTTCCATGCCGCGTTGGCGATCGGCCTCTTGGCGATCACCCCCAGGCCCTTCTGCGCGGCCAGGGGCAGCGTGGTGTCGATCGCCTCCTGGTCGGCGATGCTCACCGAGGTCTGCAACGTGTCGAAGAGTCCGCACTCGACGGCGTAACGGGCGGCCGGGCCGTCCCCGCTGTAGCCGATGAAGCGGGTGTACCCCTTGCGGCGGGCCTCGTCGAGCGCCCCGATGGCGTCCCCCTTGCGGAGCTCGGCCTCGGAGCAGCTGTGGAGCTGGACGAGGTCCACGGCGTCGGTCCTCAGGCGACGGAGGCTCCGCTCGATGCTCTCCAGGAGCGACCGAGGGCGCCAGTCCTCGATCCCGCCGGCTCCCTCGGGGTGGCCGCACTTGGTGAAGAGGTAGTAATCCTTCCGACGGGTCGAGACGGCCCGACCGATCAGCTCCTCGCTCTCGTGATAGCATTCGGCGGTGTCGATGACGTTCAGGCCGGAGTCGAGCGCGTCGAGCAGGAGGCGCTCGACGGCCTCGGGCGTCGCGTGCTCGAAGCCGATCTCCGCCCCGCCGAAGCCGAGGACGCTGACCCGGAGGCCCGTCCGGCCGAATTCGCGCATTTCCATGAAAATGCTCCCTGGATCGAAGAGGACGGCGACATCGTGGCCTCGCGACTCCTCGTAGGGCAGGCCTCGGCCTGCCGGTGGTCGGGGACGGCAGGCCGAGGCCTGCCCTACGAGGTTCGTTCGTGGCCTCGGACGCGACGGATTACCAGATCCTCACGCGCTTCTCCGGGGGCAGCCAGAGCTTGTCGCCGTCCTTCACGCCGAAGGCGTCGTAGAACTCGGCGAGGTTGCGGATCACGCCGTTGCAGCGGAATTCGGGCGGCGAGTGCGGGTCGGTGGCGATCCGTCGCGCCACCTCGGCGTCGCGGGCCTTGGACCGCCAGACCTGCGCCCAGCCGACGAACACCCGTTGCGGCCCGGTCAGGCCGTCGAGCTTCGGCGACTCCTTGCCCCCGAGCGAGATCACGTACGCCTTGTGGGCGATCGTCAGGCCGCCGAGGTCGCCGATGTTCTCGCCGATCGTCAGGGCGCCGTTGACGTGGAGGTCGGGCAACTGCGACGGGTGGAACTCGTCATATTGCGCGATCAGCATCTTGGCGCGCTTGTCGAACTCCTTGCGATCGGCCTCGGTCCACCAGTCCTTCAGGTTGCCGTCGCCGTCGTACTTCGAGCCCTGGTCGTCGAAGCCGTGGCCGATCTCGTGGCCGATCACGGCGCCGATCCCGCCGTAATTCACGGCGTCGTCGGCCTCCAGGTCGAAGAACGGCGGCTGCAAGATCGCGGCGGGGAAGACGATCTCGTTGAAGCCGGGGTTGTAGTAGGCGTTGACGGTCTGCGGGGTCATGCCCCACTCGGTCTTGTCCACCGGCTTGCCCAGCTTCTTCAGCTCGCGATCGACCTCGAACTCGGCGGCCCGCCTCATGTTGCCCACGAGGTCGTCACGCTTGATCTCCAGGGCCGAATAGTCGCGCCACTTGTCGGGATAGCCGATCTTGGGGGCGAACTTCGAGAGCTTGTCGAGCGCCTTGGTCTTGGTCTCGGGGCCCATCCAGTCGAGGGTCTCGATGTCCTGGCGGTAGGCCTCGATCAGGTTGGCCACCAGCTTCTGCATCTTCTCCTTGGCGGCGGGCGGGAAGTGCTTGGCGACGTAGAGCTTGCCCAGCGCCTCGCCCAGCGCCTCCTCGGTGGCCGAGACGCCCCGCTTCCACCTCGGGCGCTGCTCGGGTGCCCCGGTGAGCGTCTTCCCGAAGAACTTGAAGCTCTCCTCGGCGAATGCCTTGCTCAGCAGGGGCGAGCGGCTCCGCAAGACGTGCCACTTCAGCCAGTTCTTCCACTGCGGCAGGGGGACGGAGTCGATCGCCTCGGCCATCGCGGTCAGGTAGCTCGGCTGGCGGACGACGACCTCCTCGATCCCGTTCGCGCCGGCGTTCTTGAAGAAGGCCGGGAAGTCGAAGCCGGGCGCGAGCTTGGCGAGGTCATCCAGGGTCTTCTTGTTGTACGTGAGGGTGCTGTCGCGGCTCTTCACGCGGTCCCAGTGGCCCCTGGCGAGCGTGGTTTCGAGGGCGAAGGTCTCGTCGGCGGCCTTGCCGGGGTCCTCGATCTTCGCGAGCTCGAACATCGACTTGAGGTGGGCCTTGTAGGCGTCGCGGATCGGCTGGAACTTCTCGTCGCGATAGTACGACTCGTCGGGCAGGCCGATCCCCCCCTGCGAGAGATAGACGATGTACTTGTCCGACTGCTTGGCGTCCGTCGAGACGAACAGGCGGAACGTCCCGCCCACGCCGGTCTTCTCCAGCTTCGCGAGCAAGGCGACGAGGCCGGCCTTGTCGGCGACGGCGTCGATCTCGGCGAGCTCGTCCTGGATCGGGTCCATCCCGAGCTTCTCGACCCGGTCCTCGTCCATGAACGAGGCATAGAGGTCGCCGACCTTCGCGGCCTCGGAACCCGCGGCGTTCTCGGCCTTGGCGGTGGCCTCGATGATGGCGCGGATGTCGGCCTCGGACTGGTCGCGGAGCTTGATGAATGCGCCGTCGATCGAGCGATCGGGCGGGATCTTGGCCTCGGCCAGCCACTTGCCGTTGACGTGGCGATACAGGTCGTCCTGGGGGCGGACGTCCTTGTCGGTATAGGCCGTGTCGATCCCCGACTTCGGCTCGGGGCCGGCGGCCAGGAGGCCGAGGGTGAGGGCCAGGGGCGCGATCGCCGCGGCCCCTCCGATCATCAATCGTCTCATCCGATGTCGCTCCGTGGTGAGGGGGTCGTGCGTTCGGGTCGTCGGGGCGGGTCGAGCGGCCCTCGGACGTCTCGCCGCCCATTGCAAACGAACGGGCCGCGAGTTTCCAGGTCAATCCGGCGGGGGGGATGTCCAGGAAGCGGCCCCGGGGCGAAGCCCCCGGCTGCTGAAATCGCCGGGGAGATCGGGTATCCTGGGAATCCTCCGCTCCCCGACCGACCCTCCGCGAGACCCCGCCATGCCCCGATTCGGCCCACTCCTCGGGACGCTCGCCCTCCTCGCCCTGCCCCTGGGAGCGAGGGCCGACGACCCGCCGAAGCCCCTCAAGGCCCTCCTGATCACCGGCGGCTGCTGCCACGACTACACGAATCAAAAAACGATCCTCTCCGACGGGATCGCCGAGCGGGCCCGGATCGAATTCACGGTCGTCCAGCAGGGCGGCAACGGCACGTTCGCGAAGCTGCCGATCTATGAGAAGGACGACTGGGCCAGGGGCTACGACGTCGTGATCCACGACGAATGCTTCGCCGACACCAAGGACCCCGAGTGGACCAAACGCATCCTCAAGCCCCACGAGGACGGCGTGCCGGGCGTGGTGATCCACTGCGCCATGCACTGCTATCGCGACGGCACGGACAACTGGTTCAAGTTCTGCGGGGTGACCTCGCGGCGTCACGGGGCGGCGTATCCTCACGAAGTTTTGAACGTGGATGCGGCTCATCCGATCATGAAAGGGTTCGGCCCCGCGTGGGCGAACCCCGCGGGCGAGCTCTACTGGATCGAGAAGGTCTGGCCGACGGCGCACCCGCTCTGCGTCTCCAAGAACGAGGAGAACGGCCACGAGGAGACGTGCGTCTGGACCAATCAATACGGCAAGGGCCGCGTCTTCGGCACCACCATCGGCCACCACAACGAGACCGTCTCCAGCCCGGAATTCCTGAACCTTTTGACCCGGGGCACGCTCTGGGCCTGCGATAAGCTTTCGGATGATTATTTGAAGCCATCCAAAGCCAAGGAAGCCCGCGTCGATCTCGCGAAGAAACGGCCGACGCTCGCCTCGTCCGAGGAGGCCGGCAAGGGGAACCTCGCCCCTCTGGCGGTGGACGGCAACCCGGAGACTCGCTGGTGCGCCAACAACTCCGACGAGGGCCAGTGGTGGCAGGTCGATCTCGGCCGGCCCGAGGTCTTGACCGGCCTCCGGCTCGACTGGGAGAACCCCGGCGCGGCGTATCGGTGCAAGGTCGAGGGATCGGAGGACGGGAAGTCCTGGACGACCCTCGCCGACGCCTCGAAGAATGACAAGACCGGCCCGAAGCAGGTCGATTTCGCCGAGAAATCCCGGCCGTCGCGGTTCGTTCGGGTCACGTACCTCGGCTGCAACACGGGGAGCTGGGCCAGCCTCCGCGAGGTGAAGGTTCTCGGCGAGAAGACCGAGGTCGTGAACGCCGACGACCCGCGAAAGGAGGCCGACGCCCCGATTTTCGCCGACGTGAAGCTCCCCGAGGGGTACGAGGCCACCGTCTTCGCCCGGCCTCCCGCCGTGAACTACCCGGTGGCCGTCGCCGCCGCGACGAATGGGGATATTTACGTCTCGGTGGATAAAAATGGATCGCTCGGACGAGGCCCGCACCGGGGATCGGTCTACCGGCTGCGAGACCTCGACGGCGACGGCCGGGCCGACGAGACGACGCTGTTCGTGGCCGACGTCGATTCGCCCCGGGGGCTGGTCTGGGACGGCGATCGGCTCTACCTGATGCATCCGCCCCACCTCAGCGCCTTCATCGACCGCGACGGCGACGGCCACGCCGAGGAGGAGCAGGTCCTCGTCAAGGACATCGCCTTCACCTTCAAGGACCGGCCCGCCGACCACACCTCCAACGGCGTGACCCTGGGGATCGACGGCTGGCTCTACCTCGCCATCGGCGACTTCGGCTTCATGAACGCCGAAGGGGCCGACGGCCGGAAGCTGCAATTCCGGGGCGGGGGCGTCGTCCGCGTGAGGCCCGACGGCTCGAACCTGGAGGTCTTCTCGCGAGGGACGCGGAACATCCTCGAAGTGGCCATGGACCCACGGTTGAACGGATTCACGCGAGACAACACCAACGACGGTGGCGGCTGGGACATCCGCTTGCATCATTTCTCGGGCATGGAGCATCACGGCTATCCGTCCTTGTTCCAGAATTTCAAGGATGAGATCATCCAACCGCTGGCCGACTACGGCGGAGGGTCCGGCTGCGGCGCCCTGTTCCTGAGCGAGCCCGGCTTCCCCAACGGCGACGGCGACGCCCTGTACACGGCCGACTGGGGCCGGGGCTGGGTGTTCCGCCACCATGCGAAGCACAACGGGGCCACGTTCTCGGCCGATCAGTCCGAGTTCCTCGCCGTGCCGAGGGTCACCGACCTGGACGTGGACGGGTCGAGCCACCTGTTCGTGACGAGCTGGAAGGGGGCCGTGTTCGATTACGCGGGCGAGGAAGTCGGCTACGTCCTCCGCGTGTCGCCGAAGGGGTATCGCCCCGCCCCTCTGCCCGAGTTCGCGACGATGGATGACGGCCGTCTCGTCGATTCCTTGAATTCCCCGAGCCATCGCCGGAGGCTGGAAGCCCAGAGGACCCTGCTGCGCCGAGGGCTGGCCGGGCCGAAGACGGTCGAGGCCCTCGCCGAACTCGCCGGGGACCGCCGGAAGAACAAGGATGGCCGGATCGCCGCGATCTTCGCGATCAAGCAGGGGATGGGATCGAAGGCGACGGAGACGCTCCTGCCCCTGGCGAGCGATGCGATCGTCGGCGATGCCGCCCTCCGCGCCCTGGCCGATCGCGGCGACGAGGACGCGAACGTCCCCGCGAAGCCGTTCCTGGACGCCCTGAGCTCGCCAATGCCTTCGACCCGGCTGCAGGCCGTGATCGGCCTGGCCAGGCTCGGCAAGGTCGAGAACGCCCCGGCGATGACGGCCCTGCTCGACGACCCCGATCCGGTCGTCGCTCACACGACGATCCGGAGCCTCGCGAACCTCAAGGCCATCGACGCCCTGTTCTCGACCGTCGATCGCACCGACGCCCCTCTGCCCCGCCGGCTCTCGGCGTTGAAGTCGCTCCAACTGATCCACGATCCTAGAGTTGTGGACGAACTCGCGTCTCGACTCGATTCCCCGGCGATCCGCAAGGGCATGATCTCGGCCCTCGCCCGGCTCGCGTTCATTGAGGGGACGTGGAAGGGGGATAGCTGGGGCACCCGGCCCGACACGTCCGGCCCCTATTATCAGCCCGAATCGTGGGCCGGCACCGCGAAGGCGACCGCCGCCCTCCGCGATGCGTTGATGACCATGAAAGGGGGTGATGCGGCGTTCTTGCTGAAGGAGCTCGACCGGCACAAGGTCAAGCTCGACGGCGGCCTCGATGCCGTGGTGGCGATGGCGGCGAAGGAGGCCTCGCTGATCCCGTCGGCCGTGAACCAGCTCGCGAAGGCCGAGGCGATCCCGTCCGCGGCCCTGCCGATCCTCGTCCGCGCCGCCACCGATCCGGCGACCCCGGCCGACGTCCGGGCCTCGGCGTTGGTGGGACTCGCCCGGGTCGCCGACCCTTCGGCGGTCTCCGCGTCTCTCGATGCCCTGTCGCGGTTCAATCCCGATTCGCCCGAGCTGGGCCGGGCGCGTTCGGCGTTCCTCGGATCGTCGAAAATGGCGGAAAACCACGGGATTCTGGAGGAAGCGGCCGCGAAGCTCGACGGATCGCCCTCGGACTGGGCCGACGCCGCCCTGCTCGTGATTTCGAACGATGGGAATGCGTCGCCCGAGACGAAATCGGCGGCGGCGAAGGCGATTTCCGAGGGCTGGGCCGTTCCGAAGCGGCGAATTCAGATCCTTCGGGCCGCGACGCTCGCCAATCATCGGCCGTTCGCCGACCGAATCCTCGCGGCGATGGCCGATCCCGACCCCTCCGTCGCCTCGGCCGCGAAGGAGGCCGCCTCGAAGATGAAGCTCGGCGAGAGGAGAGGGCGGGGCGGCCCGGTCGTCGGCTCGATGACGCCGGACGACGCCCTGAAGGCCGTGGTCTCGGCGAAGGGGGACCGATCGCTGGGCGAGATGCTGTTCACCCAGCAGAATTGCACGAATTGTCACACGATCCGCCAGTCCGACCCGCCCAGGGGGCCGTACCTCGGCACGATCGCGACCACGTACAAGCGGCGGGAGCTCGCCGAGGCGATCCTGGCGCCGAGCAAGACGATCGCCCAGGGGTTCGTCACCAACGTCTTCGCCCTCGACGACGGCAAGGTGATCTCCGGGTTCGTCGTGAAGGAGGCGGCCGACGGCGTGACGATCCGCACGGCCGACGCCAAGGAATTCACGATCCCGTCGGCGAAGATCGAGGAGAGGACCAAGACGCAGGTCTCGGTGATGCCCGAGGGGCTGGTCGCTCCGTTGACCGTCCGCGAGTTCGCCTCGCTCCTGGATTACCTCGAAGGGCTGTCGGCGGGGAAGCCGTGATTCGAGATTGCGGACCGGGATTCCCCGGGTGGCATGCCCACGAAGACGTGGGCATGTCTGCGGCCCGGCCCAAGACCAAGACATGCCCACGAAGACGTGGGCATGCCACCCGGGAGATGAGGGCTGATGCCCTCATTTCTTCGGCAAGAGCGCCTCGATCTGGCCGAGCAGGGTGGTGAGGTCGACGGGCTTGGCGTGGTGGTCGTCGCAGCCGGCTTCCCTGGTCTTCTCGCGGTCGCCGGCCATGGCGTGGGCGGTCAGGGCGATGATCGGGATGGCTCGGGTGGCGGGGTCGGCGCGGAGGCGCCGGGTCGCCTCCCAGCCGTCGATCTCGGGGAGGTTCATGTCCATCAGGATCAGGTCGGGCGCCTCGGAGCCGGCCAGGGCGATCCCCGAGGCGCCGTCGGGGGCGATCACCACCTCGAAGCCCCGGCGGCGGAGCCTCCGGGCGAGCATGTCCCAGTTCTCTTCGTTGTCTTCGACCAGGAGGATCTTGGGCATGGGCGGGCGGCTCGCGGGAGGTCGCGGATCGAGGCGGTGCGTCGCCCGGTTCGGGAGGCGTCAGGGGATTCTATCCGCCTCGCCGATCGGATCGCATCCCCTCCGCGACGCTCGTCGGCGCGACGCTCGATCCCGGGCCGGTTCACGACGCGATCGAATCGGCCGTCGGGGCGAGCCGGGCCTCGATCTTCTCGAGGAGCCGGGGGAACTCGACGGGCTTGGTGTCGTAGTCGTCGCAACCGGCCTCCATGGCCCGCTCGCGGTCGCCGGCCATGGCGTGGGCGGTCAGGGCGATGATCGGGGTGGCGGCGGTCCTCGGGTCGGCCTTCAGCCGACGGGCCGCCTCCCAGCCGTCGATCTCCGGCAGGCTCATGTCGAGCAGGATCAGGTCGAACGGCTCGCTCGTGGCGGCCTCGATCCCCCGCCGGCCGTCGGCGGCCGTGGCGACGGCGAACCCCTTGCGCTCGAGCCTCCGGGTGAGCATGTCCCGGTTCATCTCGTTGTCTTCGACCAGCAGGATTTTCGGCATATTGATATCCGTCCTCATCCTTGATCGGTGGACGTGGGGGTCTTCTCATCCGGGGTGGTGGGCGGCCGCGATCTTGGTCCGGATGCGGTCGGCGAGCTCTCGGCGGATCTCTTCCATCAGCGTGGCCCGCGAGTGCTCGCCTTTCTGCAACACCCGGTGGACCTTGCCGTTGAGGCGTTGGCGGTCGTCGGGCGAGAGGTCCTTGGCGGTCAGGACGACGATCGGGATCGTCCGCCATCGGGCGTCGCGGCGGATCTCGGTCGCGAAGGCGAACCCGTCCATCTCGGGCATCATCAGGTCCAGGAGGATCAGGTCCGGCGGCGCCTGGGCCACGCGGTCCAGCCCCACCTGCCCGTTCTCCGCCTCGACCACGGTCCACCCGTCATCCTCAAGCATCTGGCGTGCCAATTCCCGGGTCGCCTGGTCGTCCTCGATCACCAGGGCGGTGCCCCGGGCGGTCCCCCGGCGGTGCTTTCGCAGGACCGAGGCCAGGCGCTCGCGGTCGATCGGCTTGGTGAGGTAGTCGGCCGCGCCGAGGGCGTAGCCGAGGTTCTTGTCATCGACGATCGTGACCATCACCACCGGGATCTCGGCCGTGAGCGGGTCGGACTTCAGCGACGAGAGCACGGCCCAGCCGTCCATGCCGGGCATCATCACGTCGAGGGTGATCGCCTCGGGCTTCAGCTCCCGGGCCTTCCGCAACCCCTCCTCGCCGCTGGAGGCGCACTCGACGCGGAACCCCTCCCGGCCCAGGGAGCGGGTCATGAGGTCGCGGACCGTCGGATCGTCGTCCACCACCAGGATCAGGCTGCCGGCCTCGGCGCCGACCTGGGGGCGGATGTCCCCGGGGGCCGAGGTGTCGCCCAGCCTCTCGGGGACGTCGGCCGGGAGGCGGACGGTGAACGTCGAGCCCTGCCCCGGCTCGCTCGCCACCACGATGTCGCCGCCCATCATCTGGCAGAACCGCCGGGTGATCGCCAGGCCCAGGCCGGTGCCGCCGTACTTCCGCGTGGTCGAGGCGTCGGCCTGGGTGAACGGCTGGAACAGCTTGGCCAGGCCCTCGGCCGTCATCCCGATCCCGCTGTCGGTCACGCGGAAGACCATCCATTCGCGGCCGTCGGCCTGTTCGCGATTCGCCTCCAGGACGATCCGGCCGCTCTCGGTGAACTTGCTGGCGTTGCTCAGGAGGTTGAGCAGGACCTGGCGGACCTTCGTGAGGTCGGCGCGCATCGGCCCGAGGCCCTCGCCGGCCCTCAGGTCCAGGGTGTTCGCCTTCTTCTCCACCAGAGGCTCGACCGTCCCCACCACGCCCCGGAGCATCTCGCCGACGTCGAACGTCTCGAGATACAGATCCATCTTGCCGGCCTCGATCTTCGAGAGGTCGAGGATGTCGTTGATCAGCCCGAGCAGGTGCTTGCCGGCGGTGTGGATCTTGTTCAGGTCGGCGGCGTTCTCGGCCCGGCCGTCGTCCTCGGCCTCCTCCTGGAGCATCTCGCTGTAGCCGATGATGGCGTTCAGGGGGGTCCGCAGCTCGTGGCTCATGTTGGCGAGGAAGGTGCTCTTGGAGCGGCTGGCGGCCTCGGCGGCCTCCTTGGCGTCGCGGAGGGCGTCCTCGGTCTGCCTCTGCTCGGTCACGTCGGTGTTCGTGCCGAACCACCGGACGATCCGCCCGGCCTCGTTCCTCACGGGCAGGGCCCGCGAGAGGTGCCATCGCATGGCGCCGTCGTGGCGGCGGAGGGGGAAGGTGTCCTCCCACGGCTCCCCGCTGGAGATGGCGGCCTTGTACTTCTCCAGGACCGCCGGCAGGAGCTCCGGGTCGTGGACCTTCTTCCACCCCCAGCCTTCCATCTCCTCGGGAGACGTTCCGGTATATTCATGCCATCGTTTGTTGTACCAGAAGATCGAGCCGTCGGGCCGGGCCATCCACGCCAGTTGCGGGATCGAGTCGGCCATCACGCTGAACCGTTCCTCGCTCTCCCGGCGGGCCTCCTCGGCCCTCTTCTGGGCGGTGATGTCGTCGTGGACGCCGATCCACTCGCGGATCGAGCCGTCCTCGGCCATCACCGGGACGGCCCTGGCGCTCATGATCCGGTACTGGCCGTCCCGGCGGCGGAGCCGGTGCTCGGTCGAGTAGGTCTCGCCGCCGGCGAGCGAGTCGGCCCAGGCGGCCAGGGTGGCGTCGCGGTCGTCGGGGTGGACCGCCTCGATCCAGCCCAGCCCTCGCGACTGCCCGGCGGTCTGGCCGGTGAACGCCTCCCACGCCTCCTGCTCCTCGACGAACTCGCCCGAGGCCGACGTGGACCAGACGATCGCCGCCGTCGCCTCGATCAGCGATCGGAACCTCTCCTCGCTCCTCGCCAGGTTCGCCTCCGCCCGTTTCCTCTCGGTGATGTCGGTCTGGACGCCCACGAAATGGGCCACCCGGCCCGTCGCGTCCTCCACGGGCGAGATCGTCAGCGAGTTCCAGAACGGCGAGCCGTCCTTCCGGTAGTTCAGCAGCTCGACCTCGCACGAGCCCTTCGTGCGGATCGCTTCGCGGATCGTCGCGATCGCCCCGGGATCGGTCCCCGGGCCCTGGAGGAACCGGCAATTCCGGCCGAGGATCTCGTCGTGAGAGTACCCCGTGATCTTCTCGAACGCGGGGTTGGCGTAGATGATCCGGTCGTCCGGGCCGAGGGCGTCGACGAGGATCAGGCCCTGGGAGATCGCGTCGATGGCGCGGTCGCGGAGGTGCATCCCTTCCTCCGCCCGCCTCCTCCGGGAGATGTCCACGAAGCTGATCACCGCGCCCACCCGGCGGCCGTCGTCGCGGATCGGGAACGAGCGGTACTCGACGGGGAAGCTCGAGCCGTCGGCCTTCCAGAACACCTCGTCATCCACCTGGGCCGAAACCCCGACCTGCGACGCCCGGTAGATCCGGCACTGCTCGACCGGCAGGGGCGAGCCGTCGGGCCGGGTGTGGTGGATCAACGAATGCATGTCCCGGCCGATCAGGGCCGACGGGTCCTCGTAGCCCAGGAGCCGGGCGCAGGCCGGGTTGCTGAACGTGCAATGCCCCTCGGTGTCGATCCCATAAATCCCCTCGCCGGTCGAATCCAGGAGCAGGCGGACCCGCGACTCGCTCTCGCGGATCGCGGCCTCGTCTCGGCGGCGGCGGCGGCTGTCGCGATTCAGGAGCATGTACACCGACCCGAGCAGGAGCAGGCCCAGGGCGGTGGCCGCGACGAACGCGACCGTCGTGCCCCGGAGGCTCGACCGCGACTCAAACCGCCTGGCCACGAGCAGGGCGTGCTCCTCCGTCGCGATCTCGTTGAGCCGCCCGAGAGGCCCGTCGATCGAGGTCTCGGTCGATCCGGCGATCAATCGGGGGAGGACCGCGTTGAGGCCGCCCTCCTTCCTCGCCTCGATCATGGCGCGGATCGCCGCGAGCTTCACGTCGAGTTCGTTCCGAAGCGCCGCGATCCGAGCCTGCTGGCGCTCATTGTCCTCGGTCATCCTCGCGAGCCGGTCGAGCCGGTCCCGGGCGTCGTCGGCCGACCCGGCGAACCTCGCCCGCTTCGCCTCGTCGCCGGTGAGGAGGTAATCGCGCTGGCTGGTCCGGGCGTCGCGGAGGGCCGTGCCGGTCGATTCGACGACGGCGAGGACGTCCAGCGTATGGACGACCCACGCCTCGTTGCCGACGAGGCGGCGGATGTTCGAGTACGTGACCATCGCGTTGAGGACCAGGGCCACGAAGGCCAGGCCGAAGCCCAGGGCGAGGGTCCGTTCGGTCGTTCGGGCGCTGATCTCAGGGGGGCCCTCGAAGCGGCGTCGGCCGAGAGCTCGACGGCGAGTAAGGAGATGTCATCGCTCGGCCCGGCCTCGCCGCACCAGCGTTCCAGGGCGGCCTGGAGGTCGTCCAGGAGCGAGCCCAGGGGCCGACCCCGGCCGTCCTCGAAGAAGCCGGCCAGCCTCGTCTCGCCGAACGCCTCGCCGTCGGGCGCCGAGGCGTCCGGCACGCCGTCGGAGAACAGGAACAGGCGGTCGCCGGGGCGGAGGGTCACCGAATGCGACCGATACGGCAATTCCATCACGCCGATGGGATAGCTCCGGCCCAGGATCGCCCGGGGCGGGCCCTCCCCCGGCACCAGCAACGGCGCCGGGTGGCCGGCCGAGACGAACCGGAACTCGCCCGAGGGGACGTCCAGGACGCCGAACGCCAGGGTGAAGAACTGCTCGGTGTCCAGGTCGAACCGGAACCGCCGGTTCAGCTCGTCGGCCACGGCCTCGGGGGCCGGGAACCCCGAGTCGGAGGCCGAGAGGATCGACGCCGGGTCCGGCGGGGGCGCCAGGGCCCGGGCCACGGAGACCGACAGCAACGCCGAGGCCACCCCATGACCGCTGACATCCAGCACATACATCACGACCCGCCGATCGTCGATCGCGAACGCGTTCAGGCCGTCGCCGGCGAGCTCCTCGCACGGCCGGAACACCCAGGCGAACGACGCGCCGGAGACCTCCGGCGGCCTCCTCGGCAGGAACCCCGCCTGGACCTTCGCCGCCGCCTTCAGGTCGCGGCCGATCCGGGCGTTGACCGCCTCCAGCCGCCGGTTCTTCTCCTCCAGCCCCCGTTCCAGCCTCATCACCTCGTCCATCGCCCTCTTCAACGAGAGCTGGGTCCGGACCCGGGCCAGGACGACGGGGAAATCCAGGGGCTTGGTCACGTAATCATTCGCGCCGAGGTCCAGGGCGCGGACGATGTCCGAACTCTGGTCGCGGGCCGTGGCCATGATGACCGGCAGGGCGCTGGGGGAGTGGTCGCGGCGGAGGATTTCCAGGACGTCCAGCCCGTTGAACGCCCCGGGCATCATCACGTCGAGCAGGACGACGTCGAACGCCGCCTCGCCGATCCTCCGCAGCGCCTGCTCGCCGTCGGCCACGGCCTCGACGACGAACCCCTTGCGCTCCAGCCTCCGGGAGAGCATGTCCCGGTTCATCTCGTCGTCGTCGACGACCAGCAGAGACCCCGGGGACGCGGGGTCAATCTCGGCGGAAATCGGCGGCATCGAGGGGAGTCCTTCTCCGCCCGCGGCGACAAGGCGGGCCTCCTCCCAAGGCGGGCCCCGGCGGCTCGCGAACCCTCGCGGCGCACCCGGACCACCAGCCCCCCTCGGGTCTCAGGGCGGGAAACTCCCGCAACCGCCATGCCAAAGCCCGCAGGGCGGGGGACCCGCCGCGGCCCCTATCCCAGGATCTCATCGACCGGCAGCCGAGGACTCCGGGCCGACTCCCCCGAGATCCCCAATCGGAACAGGTTCACGTGCGACCATCCCTCGGGCACGCCAAACCGCGCGAGGACCGCCGGCCGGGTCCCCGGCTGGTCGACGGCCGCGCTGATCGGATGCGTCGCGAGCCCGCGAGAGGCCGCCGTGAGCCACGCTCGTTGCAGGGACCGCCCCGCCTCGATCCGCCTCGCCGCGCTGTCTCCATCGACGATCAAGAGCGCAAGGGCCGGTGCCTCGGGGGCATTCTTCGCCAGGTCCCCCCCGAGGAACCGGGCCAACGGCGACCCGCCGAGCCTCAAGGCCCTCGGCGAGAGCAGGACCCTCAGCACCGCCGCCTCCGCCCGCGACCATCCCAGGCACGCCGCGTTCAGGCCGTCGCGGAACCATCGCCGGTCTCGTCGCGAGAACCGGACCCACTCGTAGAGTTCCGCCGAGACCGCCCGCTCCCGCAGTTGCTCGACGGTCGCCTCGGCCACCAGCCGGCGGACCGCCATCACGTCGTCGGGCCGCTCCAGGATCGCGAGCGAGCAAGGAGGGGCCACCGCCGCCGAGATCGCCGCGAGGTCGTCGGCCCCGATCGGCTCGCGACCATACGGCAGCCGGGAGGTCCGCCGGATCGGGATCATCCGGTACAGCGACGGGTCGGGCCTCGGCCCCTCCGATGGCGTCCAGCGGACGACCACTCCGCCTCGCAGATCCACCTCGTACCTCGCGACGAAGCCGAGATGCCCGAGCGTCAGCGACACGTTTTCGAGGCAGGCGCCCAGGGCATGGAGCGTCTCGACGCCCTCGGGGTCGATCGCCGGGAGCGAGCGATCCGCCCTCGGCGCGATCTCCAGGGAATCGCCGAGCCACCGCAACGCCCACGGCTGGGTGTTGTGGGCCGACGGGGCGCGGCTCGCGGCGTCGAGGAGGTGGCTCAGCAGGGAATCCATGATCAGATCGGCCTCTCGAACATCGCGAGCTCGTGAAGCGGGGCCATCCCCAGGGCGAGCGCCTCGGCCCGGCTCGCGGCGTTCTCCGAGGCCACCCAGGTGATCGCCAGGCTCGAATAGCCGCCCTCCTTCATCGCCCGGACCAGCGACGCGTTCAACGCCCGGCTGACCCCGAGGCCCTGATACGCCTTGCGGACGGCGAACAGGATCACCACCGCCGCCTCCGTCGGCGGCCTCCTCAACAGCCGGAACGCCGCCGGGTGGAGCATCCGGCCGCCCATGTCCCGGAGGATTCGGTTGAAATCGGGCGCCGCGAACGTCACGCCCACCGGGACCCCGCCGACCTCCGCCAGCAGCACGAGCGCCGGGTCGAGCATCGCGGCGATCGGCCCGACCTGGAACCGCCACTCCTCCCGGGTGATCGGCACGAACCCCCAATTGCCCAGGAACGCCGAGTTCACCAGCTCGCGGACGTGTTCCAGGTCCTCGTCCCGCCGATTCCCTCGGATCGGCCGGATCATCATGCCTAATTTTTTTTGGGTCTTGGCATGTTCGGGCGAGAGCATCCCATTCGGATCAAGCGCACTCGTATCCTCATTCCGCCATGTGGTCATCTCTAAACATCGGCGGAATCCGGCGCCCTCCAGGAGGCGCGGGTAATGCTCCGGGGTGAACACCATGTCCGCGGCCGGGCGCGATCGAACCCGCGGACCACGATCCCCATCTCCTGGGCGGCCGTCATCTGGAACGGCCCGCGGAGCGTGGTCGCCCCGCACCCCCGGGCGAATTCCGCCGCCGAATCGAGGAGGATCCCCGCCGTCTTCGCGTCGTCCTCGCACTCGAAGAAGCCGAAATAGCCGGCCTTCTCGCCGTGGACGCGCCCGTGACGGTCCCACACGTGGGCCAGAATCCGCCCCACCGCCCGACCGTCTCGCTCCACGAGGAACGCCCGCCCTCGGCCGTCGCGATAGAACGGATTCCGGCCGCGATCGAGATAGTCCAGGACCGTCGAATCCAGGGGGCGGACCCACGGCGAATCGGCCGGGTACAACGCCCGGGCCAGCCGGACGAACCGGCGGCGGTCGGCCTTCGATTCCACCTCGACGATGCGATGCATGAATGTTCGAGCGTCCAACCTCAGAGGGTCTTGAGATATTCGAGCAACGATTTCTTGTCGGCCTCGGGCAGCTCGGAGCCGAACTCGTGCCCCGCGTTCCTGTTGCCCGGGGCGGACGTGTCGAACGGGAATTGCCGGGGCGAGGCCCTCTTGCCGGCTCGCGGGACGACGGTCCCGGGCGCGATCCCCTTGCCGGTGCTGGGGTTGTCGGGCCCGGGCCTCGCCTCCTCCTCGTAGAGCAATCCCACGCGGTCGAGGTCGTACCCCGTGTCGCCCCCGACGAAGAATTTCGCCGGCCTCTCCTCGGCCGGGCGGAGGAGGTCGGCGAGCGTCGGCACCGAGCCGTTGTGGAGGTACGGGCCCCGGCACCACAGCCCCGAGAGCACCGGGGGAACATATCCCGACGTCTTCTCCAGCCTCACGAACTTCGCGAAATCCCCCCGCGATCGCACCTCGACCAGCGCATCGGTCACGGATCGGACGCGGTCCGGATCGGTGCCAATCACGTCGAGCGCGACGACCTTCTCCTTGTACTTCACCGAGCCGTCGGCCCCGTAGGAGCCGTGGCACCGCCCGCAATTCTCCGTGAAAATCGCCTTGCCGCGCGCCGCCTCCGTCGCGTCGACCGGCCGGGGGTAGGCGGGGGCGCGGAGCGTCTTCAAGTACTCGTGAACGGATCGCCACCTGGGTTCGCGACGAAGGATGTCCCTGGCCGGCATGTGCTTGTTGAATTCGACGGCCGCCAGCGCGATGGCCATGTCGCCGGTCAGCGAGCCATCGACGCCGAAGGTGGCGCGATGCGGGTGGGTCCAGACCGCCGGGAGCTTCACCAGCCCATACGGAGGGCCGATCGGCACGCCCGAGACCTCCTTGGCGAACTCGATCGGCGTATTGCGGCCCGGACCGGCATCCACGTTCGAGAGGCCGCCCCAGGCGTCGGCCGTCGGCTTGCCCGCCATCGCCTTGAGCGAACGAATCGCCTCGCCGGTCACGAATTCGGCCCGTTTTCCCCAGGGGATCGCGTGGTCCTTCGCCACTTTCCGGCATGTTTCCATCATCGAATCCGCGTTGAAATCCGAACGTGCCGCGATCCTCATCACGGCATGATTCATCGCGTTCAATCGGAGGTTCCGGTTCCCCAGGCCCGGCACCGGCTTGCCGTCGACGACGCCCGTGTGGCACAGCGAGCAGTTGGTCATGAGGAAATCGGTGCCCGAGAGCCGGTCGTGATGCCGGACGAACCCGACGGGCAAACCCTCCGGGTCGGCGGGATCGACGAGGGTGCCGAACTTCTCGCAGAAGGCCGGGCGGTCTCGCCCGAGCTCCTCCGGATAGCGGTCCATCGCCGCCAGGGCGAGGGCGTAGGGCAGCCCGGTCTGGTACGGCGAGCCGAAGTCGCGATGGCGGAAGTACGCCCGGCCCGACTCGGCCGACACGGGCAGGTCGGGCTCCTCGGCCGTCAGCCAGGAATAGACGCCGAACCCCGCCCCGCCGATCGCCAGCAACGCCACGCCCACGCCCAGGGCGATCCGCTTGACCTTCCGGCTCATCGCGCGGCCTCCGTCGGGGAGATTGCGGGCATGGAATCGTGCGAAGAGATGTATTGATGCTTGATCCGCTCGCCGGCGAACGGCCCCTGCCGGTGCCCGTGGACCCGGAATTCGAACTTCAGGGCGTCGGCATACTCGGTCTTCGCGTTGCGGAAGTCGGAATTGAGAGATTCCAGGGCCCGGCCGATCGATTCGGCGATCGCCGCCTCGTCCAGGGAAGGCGGGTCGCCATCGCCCCACTCCACGTCCAGCCTCGGCCGGACGTTCCCCTCGCCGTCCCCCGCCACGCGGACCTGGAACGACGCCATCCCGGCCGAGACCTCGGGGATCGCGTAGAGGACGCGCTCCAGGTCCGCCGTATAGATATTCGCACCCATGATGCTGATCGTCGCGTCCTTCCGGCCGAAGAGGATCAGGTACGGGAACGGCAGGGCGTCCTCGGGAGGGGACGCCACCTCCTCGCCGATCGCCCGGAGGGCCTTCGTCACGGCCGCCCTCGTCATCAGCTTCGCCTCGTCGCCGATGTTGTAGCGGACCCTCGGCGAGAGCACCCGCGAATACGTGAGCGTGACGATCAATTCTTCATTATCATTGGTTTCCATGTAATGAGTCATGGGATTGTACTGGAAGACCATCGGCACGCGATGGTCGCCGCCGATCAAGGCGTCGCGGGCGTCGGCGCGGTCGTGCAGGAGCGATCGGACGCGGACCGTCTCGGCCGTCTCGACGGCGATCCCCATCGCCAGGTCCGAGGCGCCGTAGCCGCTGAAGCAGGTGCGGAAGTCGCGGAGGAGGTAGCGGCGGAGGTCCTCGCCCATCCCCTCGCCGCCCACCAGCGCGTGCATCTCGTAGTCTTTCAGGGGGAAGCCCTTGCGGCGGAGGGTGTCGGCCAGGAGCTTCAGGAACGGCGGGTAGCCGCAGACGAAATAGCCCGGCCCGGGCCCGAAGAATTCGAGGGTGTGGCAAATCTTGTCGATGTCGGGCCCCGTGGATTTGACCACGCCGTGGAGCTCCAGCGCCTCGCCGACGTTCACGCCGGTGGCCCAGGCGCCCATGCTGAAGGCGTTGATGGCGATCCTCGGCGCCTCGCCGTAGGTCCACCCCAGCATCCGGGCCATCTCCAGGCGCATCCGGCACCGCTCGCGATGGCCGCGGACCCAGTTGTACGGCCTCCCCGTCGAGCCCGACGACTCGTCGATCGCCACGCCCGCCGCCACGAATCCCCCGCCGGCGCAGCGGGCCTCGGTCGGGAAGGCGCGAATATAACTGTCCTTGGACATGACGGGCACCCGATCGAACGGGACGTCCGGCCGATCGAGCCCGTGACGGGCGAGGAACTCGCGATACGCGGGGACGCACCGCCACGCCCGCCACGCGGCGAGGGTCGCGCGGTCCTTGCCTTCCCGGGCCGCCCAACCCTCGTCGAGCTCTCGCAACGATCGGCGAAACAGCGAGGGACGGCGGAGGATCCGCTCCTCGACCGCCTCCTTGCCGCGCAGGAAGGCTTCCCGGAGACCCAGCATCGACGCCTCCCCGTGGCTCGGGAGCCGGGATCTCCTCATCGGGACGGGAAGCCGCCCGGGGATCGCCCGCGAATCCCGCCGGGCCCATTCTCGGGCCGCCCGGCCGCCTCCGCAACGGCCGGGCGGGAGGCCGCCCCGTTTCGAATTCGCCACGCGACCCCGCCCGCCTCGCCCGCGACCTAGGCTACCCATCGAGGGAGAGCGAGGCCACACCCCCGGACCCCTCGATTCGGGCATTCGGGACTCCGGGGATCGGGCCGGGATCGAAGGCGAGGACCGTCATGAGGATCGCCCTGTTCGGCCGCCCGGCACGGCCCGCGTCGCCGCCGGAACGGCCCGTCAACCGCCGCGTCGAGACCCGTTACGACGCCCGCCGAGACCGGGTCCGGCTCGTCTGGCTCCCGGATCGCGGCCCCCTCCGCGAGGTCCGCGGCTTCCTGCTCAACGTGAGCCTCGTCGGCGCCGCCGTGGCCGTCTATGAAGATGTGCCCAGGGACCGATCCGTCTGGCTGAGCCTCGACGACGACCCCGACGACCCGATCGAGGCCACCGTCATGGCCCTCGAACGCGGGACATCCGGCCACCACACCGCCCGCCTCGCCTTCGACTCCCCCGGCTCGCCCCGGTTCCTCGCCCGGACCACCGGCGTCGTCCTGACCTGATCGCGCAATTCCTTGCGCAATCGGTCGCGATTCCTGGTATGAATTCATGGGAAAATCTGGAATCCGCCGGCCCGATGGGCGGCGAACCCGGCAGGATTTGCAGAAATCTTGCCGCGATTCTCGAATCGTCGTTTGCTAATTCGGCCGTTACGAAACGAGGAACTTGACTACACTTCGGCACCCGAAACGCGCACAAACGCTGGAAAACAAGCGGAATCCGGGCGCGCAGTCACTCGTACCAGGGCTGGCATTCGGATTTGTGGGGGATTTTGCTCAAGGGTCGTAACCAGCAATCAGGCCAATGGATCGGGCGGGCGAAAATGAAGGCGTTCGGCGTCGAAAACGGCGTCGGGCGCGGCCGTTTCGGGCCCCGCGCCGGCCGCCCGAGTGCCACCGCGATGTCACGGGCCGGCGGCGTCTCGATCGGATTCGGTGATCGCCCGGCGGGCGGCCCGCGATAGTCCGGGTAGAGACAACGCTCGGACGGGTCCCGGCCGGTCAGCCGTGAAGGCCCGGGATCGGCTCCCAGCCCGCCATGATCTGCGAGAACTCGCGGGGCAGGTTCGGGACCAGTCGCAATTGGCCCACGTCGAAGAGGGTGCGCACGATGGTCGCGATCAGGTGCCGGCCGGTCACGGGTTCAGACTGCGGGGCCGATCCGTCCTTCGCCGATCGGCCGATGACGACCCCCCCGGGCAGCCCCCCGCCGGCCAGGACCAGGGGGCCGAGCCGCCCCCAGTGGTCGCGCCCGCCCTGGGCGTTCATCCGAGGGGACCGGCCCATCTCGCCGCACGCCACCAGGAGGATCCGGTCCTCCAGCCCCCGGGCCCGAACGTCCTCCAGGAATGCCGAGACCGCCCGGTCGAGCGGAGGCCCCATGTACCCCATCCCCTCGGCCATCGGCGCATTGTTCACGTCGGCATGCATGTCCCAGACGAAATTCGTGGTGACGGTCACGAACCCGCAACCCCGCTCGCAGAGCCTCCGGGCCAGCAGGAGCAGCTTCCCCAGCGTCTTCGCGTTGTCGGCGTAATTCTTGTGGTTGTTCCACTTCGTGCGGATCGAGTCGGTCCGGACCAGCGGGGCGGTGTCGTACCGATCGACGAGCCGAGGGTCTTCCTTCGCCAGGTCGAACGCCTCGGCCAGACCGCCGGTCAACAGCCGGTACGCCTGGTCCCGGAGCCGATCGACCCCCTCGGCGGCCCCATGACGATCCAGCCCCCGGGCCATCGCGTCGAACCGGGCGAGCAAGCGGCGGCGGTCGTCCAGCCGGCCTCGGGGGATCGAAAGAGTCAAATCGGAGCCGTCGGAGCCGCCAAGGCTCGGGTCATACGGGGCGTCGGCCGCGGACAGCGAGCCCACCGAGCCGAACTTGCCGAACGCCGAGGTGCCGGCCTGGGTCGAGGGATCGACGGATCGGGGCAATAGCAGGATGTTCCGTGGCAGGCCGGACTTCGGATGATTCGCACCCGCCACCCGGGACAGCACCGACCCGAGGTTCGCCCCGAACGTATCGCGTCCCACCACCGGCTTGATGTTGTGATCCGCGTCCCCGGGGACGAACGACCGGACCACCGCCAGGCGATCGGCCAGGCTCGCCAGGCCCGGGAATGACCCGCCGAACGTGATCCCCGGGATTTTCGTCGAAACTTCGCCGGTGGCGCTCCGGATCCCCTCGGGCATCCCCATCTTCGGGTCGAACGTCTCGAACTGGCTGGGCCCGCCGTGGAGGAACAGGAAGATGACCGACTTGCCGGTCAGGAGCCCCGGGACCTCCCCGGCCCGAGCCTGAAGGGACGCCAGATCGGCCAGGGTCAGCCCCGCCGCCCCGATCGCCGCCGTCCCGCCGATCTTCAGGAACGATCGCCGCGAGGGCCGGGCTTCATCGACGAAGCGAATCATGAGGCGACTCCGGCTCGCAAGCCAGGAAACCCGGGTCGAACCGAGGATCCCGGATCGCCGAATTCGCCGAATGAGGACATTCCGGGCCCTCCATCGGCGAATTCGGCGATCCAGGACGACCTTCGCTGGCCGAGCCAGCCCTCTTCCGGCATCACACCCGATCCCCGGGCCGGGTGCAAGCCCTCGGCCCGGGGAGGCTTCGGTCAATACGCCTCCTTGACCTTCACGCCCTGGTCTTGCGGCTTGAGCCGCTCCTCCAGGCGCTTGAGCTGTCGCATCTGGTTGTCGTTGTTCTGCATCTGAACGTTCTTTTCCAGGCCCTCGGCCGGAGCGGCCCCGGGTTTGGCCTCCTGGTTCGGGGCCTGCGGGACGTTCGGAGGCTGGCCCACGAAGGTGGTCCCCCGGTGGAACGCATAGGCGCCCGCCTCTTCCTTGGCCACCGCCGTGACCTGCCCGCGCACGCCTTCGGCCACGAACACCCCGCGGCGGTCGGTCTCTCCCGAGAAGAACGTCGGGTTGTTCGTCCCGATCACCTTGACCTGGACCTTGGCCACGGGCGCCTTGGTCCGGGAGTCCCTCACGGCCACCCGAACGCGCCCAGACTCCGGCTCCTCAAGGACTTGCATCTCCAGAGGCGAGACCAGGACGATCCCGGAGGTGTAGCGATCGTCGCCCCGGACCATCACCAGGTACGCCCCATCCTTCTTCAGGGGCAGGGGGATCGACTTCATCTTGTCGTCGAAGTCCTTGCCGTCGCCCAGGTTCACTTTCGTTTCGAAGAGCGGCCGGATGCCCGCCAGGTCGATCCCGGCGATGGCGTCGAGGTTGCGGCGGGTCAGGTAGAGCCTCATCAGATCGACGGGGTAGACCTTCACGTCGGCCTCGGCGATGTTGCGATAGTCGAGCTTGGCGGCGGGCTCGTCCTTCTCGGCATTCTTCTTCTCGGCGTCCGGCGGCTTGACGACGGCGACCTCGGGGAGCTTCAACTCCTTGCGGGTCAACGCCTTGACGGCCCCGGCGGCGTCCGAGAAGCGATCGGCCACGCGCTCGTAGAAGGCCAGGGCCTTCGCGGGCTCGCGGCGGGCGTCGTGGATTTGCCCAAGGATGTAGATCGCTTCCCACTTGTTGGGGCTCTCGCGATCGACGCCGTCGGCCCCCTTGTACACGGCCTCGGCAATCCGCCCGGCCACGGCGATGGCCCGGTCGTACTCGCCCAGGTGGAACCGGCCCAGGGCCTCGCTGTACTGGAAGCTATCCTGAAACGGGCTCTTGGGATACAGCTCGGCATAGCGGCGGGCGAGGGTGACCACCGCCTTGTCGTCTTCCAGGCCGAGGAACGCCCCGACGATGGCCAGGCTGGCCTCGTCGGCCAGGGGGTCTTTGGGGGACTGGGCCAGGAACGCCTGGTCGAGCCGGATCGCCTGGAGCAAGAGGTCGGGCCGGGTCACGCCCGAGGCCGTCATCTCTCGTCGAACGGACAGGTCGGTCGTCGACCGATCCGCCAGCCCGGCCACGACTTGCGCCAGTCCGAGGAAGTCGGACTGGATCGCGGCCGTCGAGGGGTTCTCCCTCCAGAGGCCGAGGAGGTAGGCGACGCTCTCCAGGGGCTTGCCCCTCTGGCGGAGGGCCTCGCCGACCCGGGCGTCTTCCAGGTAGCCGGCCTCGGCCGTGGCCCTCCAGACCAGGAAGGCCCGTTCGTGCTCGCCGATCGCGCCGTAGGCCCGGCCGACGGCCCGGATGTCGTCGAAGGAAAGGACTTGCTCAGGGGCCTTCTCCTTCAGGACCTCGAAGAACGCCACCACGTCCTTCGCCTCGTCCCTCTTGATCGCGATGGTCAGGAGCCGCCGGGCGGCCTCCTTCATCACGTCGTCCCGGAGGGTGTAGGCACTCCAGAGGGCCTTGAGGCTGGCCTCGGCCTCGGTGAACCGGCCGTCGTCGAAGAGCGCCTTGCCTCGTGCGAAGAGCTCGTCGGGGGTTGGCCGATAGGGGTCGGTCGCACGTTCGCCGGGGGCAAGGACTTGCAGCTTGTCGGGCTTGCCAAGATGCCTCCGGCCCGGCTCGTAGGCCGAGGAGAGCGACGGGGGCAACGCCCGGTACGCGCCCGGCAGGAACCCGTGGACCTCGTACACCACGTCCGGGCTCTGATCGGGCGTGAAGTAGAGGGTGAGCTCGCCGTCCTCGACCGTGTAATGGCTCGCCTGGGACCGCACCGAACCCTCGACCAGGGTGGTCCCGGCCGGGAGGTACTCCTTCATGACCAGGAAATCGCGTTCCCAGACAGGAAGGTTGCTGGGGACGTCCCGATAGGCCTCGATCGAAATGGGAACCTTGCCTCCCAGGGGGACCTGGGTGACCGTGTTCTCGAACCGATCGGCGTTCGGCGCGACGTTAAACCCGTGAGGCAGGGTCCGGCCGTCCAGACTCGGCTCGTCGGCCCAGTAGACCCGTCTTCGGATCGCGAACGGCTTGCCTCGGGAGTCCTGATCGGGGGCGAAGTCGCGGGTGAAGCCGATCAGGGTGATGGCGTAACTGAATTTCCCGCGACCCTTTACGGCGAATTCGACCCGGTTCGGGGCGTTCGTCTTGATCAGGCGGACGGGCACGCGGAGGGCCTGGCCCTCGGTCGCGCCGACGACGTCAATTGTGCGGATCTCGTCGCCGTTGACGCGAACCGTCAACTGGTAGCGATCCTCGGCGGCCTCGGCCGAACCGTGGAACAGGCTCAGTGCGGCGAGGGCCGGCCCTTTGGCCTTCGGCGGCTGCCAGCCCAGGCCCTGGCGATGGGCTTCGAGCCAGGCGACCGCTCCGGCCGTCTCGTTCGACTTCGGGTTCCCCCGGGCGAACGCAAGGGCCGCCAGGGCCGTGGTTTCGGCGGGTGAACGGTGCCAGGGACCCTGCCCCGTCCCCTCCCAGTACCGGCGAGGCGCGTCTCCCGGGGCGGCGATCTCCGTTTTGCCCCGAGGGGCCAGCACGCCGAGGACCTCTTCCGCCAGGCTTTGTCGCTGAAGGTTCGAGAACGTCAGGGAAAGATACGCCAGGGCCACATTCGGAAGCCCCTGTCGCGAACGATTGAGGGCGTTCGCCTGTTCGAACGAGGCCTTGCCCCGGGCGCTCAGGGCGTGGACGATCGCCGAGCGGGCTTCCCAGTCCGACGCGTCGATCCGGGCGAGTTCGGCCATCAGCCAGTTGCCCGACTTATCCAGGACCCCCGGATCGGTCATCAATCCGAGCGTCTCGGCCTCGGCCAGGGCCCACATCGTCCGGGCCGAGGTCATCCGATCTCCAGGCCGGGCTTGACCATGCGACCCGGCCACCCAGGGGAACGAGCCGTCGTCGTTCTGGCTCGTGACGAGCTCGGCTACCAGGCCCCGGACGCGATCGGCCACCCGGACGGCTTCCGGGGCCTCGCTGGGCTTCAAGGTTCGCAAATACTTCAAGACGGACGCCGCCGCGAGCAGGTCTCCGGCGCGGTCGGCGAGAGAATCGGGGGGCTGGGGGATGCAGGCAATCACCCGGCCTCGGAGAGGGTAGACTTCCTGGCCCAAGGCCAGCTCGACGAGCATCCGGCGGACGCTGGGCGAGAGCACCACGAGCATTTCGGGCGACTCGTAAGGCCGTCCGGCGGGAAGGCTGACGAAGGCCGAGGTGCCCGACGACGACGAACCCGAGGCCGAGGCCACCGCCTGGGTGCCCCACGGCCGGATCGGCACGGAGAGGGTCAACTCGTCCTTCGCCTCGCCGAGGATGGCCCCCAGGGTGAGCCGGACCTCCTCATCATCGGGGACCTCGAAGCCGTCGAACACGATTTCGGTGACCGAGCCGCCCTTGACCTCCACGACCTTCGGGACGACGGTCTCGTGGCCGCCCGCATACTGGACCAATCGCAGCTCCAGCTTGCCCAGCTTGCCTGGATGGTGGATTTCGGCGGTGAATCGGGGCTTGTCCCCTTCGGTGAGGGCGGCGGGGACCTTCAGATCGACGAAAAAGTCCTTGCGGACGGCGACCTCGGCCGTGGTCTGGCCCACCAGGGTGTCGGAGCCGGAGGCGCCTCGGGCGGTGAACTTGTATTCGGACAGGGCGCCCGGGCGCGGAACTTCACGACGGCCCGGCCGTCCTTGCCGGTGACGATGGCGGGGTCCCAGAAGGCGGTCTCGACGAACCGTTCGCGGGGGGCGACGCCGTTGGCCCCGCCGGCCCCGCCCCGGCTTTTCCTCGCCACGACGCCTCGATCCGCGGCCCAATCGCGTCGATTGTAGCTGGTACCGGCCTTCTTCTTGGCTTCGCCTGCCTTCTCGCCGTCAAAGTCCGCCTCGGCCATCTCCTCGACCTGGAGTCCCAGGGCGGCGTCCTTGATGTCCGCCATCCGCCGTCCGCCAAACATCGCGCTGTTCTGGCCGCCCAATCCGCCGCCGCCGACTGCCTGGGGTATCTTTCCCTCCGCGCCCGCCGGGGCGGGAGCGGGGGCAGCGGCCATCGCGGCCGGGGGCTCGAAACCGCCCACCGGGCCCGGCTCGCTCTTGGCGACCTCGAGGCCGGCCCTCATCCGCACTTCGCCCAACCGGGCCAGGTCCTCCACCATCGCCGCCTTGCGGTCGGCCTCCTCCACCACGGCCTGGGGCACGGGCACCGTTTCCGGAGAGTATCGGAACGTGGCCGAGGATTCGGTCGTGAATGCGGCCGTCCTCGATTGGTTGTAGAAGAACGAGCCGATCGCGGGGAGCTTGTCCTGGAACAACCTCAGCAACGACTTATCGACCAGGGCGAGCGAAAGCTCGGCGGGCGTTGGCTTTCCGTTCTGGTCGGTCGTGGTGATCTCGACCTCGACCTCCTCGCCCGGGCCCACCGCCGGCTTCGTCGGCCGGATCGTCACCCGCAAGTCGCGCTCGATCCGAAGGTCCAGCCGGGCCTCCTGGAAGTCGGACGGGGCCATCTTCGCGGCCGACAGGGTGAAATTCGGAAACTCGTTCCCCGCCACCTCCCACGCCAGCGGGTTTTCGCCTTCCTTGACCGGGACGAGCCGGTAGGAGAGGATGCGGTCGGCCTCCCAGGCCACCAGGGCCGTTCCCGCCGGCCCCCGGTTGATCAGGCGGATCTCGGCCCCCTCGCCGACTTTATAGCTCGTCCGATCGGTCAGGAGGCGGAGCTTCGTCGCGTCCTTCTCGCCCGAGATCGTCAGCGCCAGGTCGGCCACGATCGGGTTCTTGAAGCGGTCCGTGCCCGCCGCGCGGACGACGAAGGCCCCGCCGTCCTTGTCCTCCACCTTCAGGCGGATCGACCCGGCCCCGGTTTTTGGGTCGGTCTTGATCTCCTCCCGGGACACCTCGCGCTCGACGGTCTGGCCGTTCTTCTCGGTTCGCTTCAGGACGGCTACGCTCAGGGTTTCGCCAAGCGGTTCACCCTGGGCGTCGATCGTGCTGATGCGAACCGGGAAGCTCTCGCCGTCGAGGTAGACATCGCGACTGGTGTTCAGGTCGATCCGGAAGGCCCGGACGGCGAGCATCACGTTCGCCGCGACGCCGACTCCATCCTCGGGCAATTGCGCCACGATCCGAAGCGCCCGTTCCTCGGCGAACCCGGTGGTCTCCAGCTCGAAGGGGAACTTGCCCTCGGCGTCGGTCTTGCCCCGGAGGACCCGGCCATCGGGCAGGGTCACGGCGATGGCGCGGTCGGCCAGAGGGGTTCCGTACTGATATTTGGCAATCGCGGAACCCTTGACGGTCTCGCCGCGATAATAAACCGTGCGAGGGAGATCCATCGCGAGGTCGATCTTCCTCAACGCATACGCCTGGACCTCGAACGCCCCGGAGAACTCGCTCTTGCCCGGCCGGGTCAGCCGGACCCGGTACGTCCCGATCGGCGCCGCCGTTTCGAGCGGCAAATCGAGGTGGAACGTGCCGAAGTTCGACAGCTTCAAGGGTTTATCGACGAGCTTCCGGCCCTTGGCGTCGTAGATTTCGACCACGTAGTTGGCGTCGGGCAGGATCGCATACTGGCCGCCCTCGACCTCGCGGACCACCCCCCGGAGGGCGACGGTCTGGCCGGGCCGATAGGCGGGCCGGTCGGTGTAAATGTAAGCGCGGGCGGTCAAACCCTGAGCCACCGTCCCCGGCAGAGTTAGGCCGGACCCGGCGACGTCTCCGCCGTCGAGGACGAGGTAAGTGATCCCGGAATTCGGGTCTCGGGGCTTCTCCCAGTCCTTCAAGAGGACGCCATCGTCCCCGGTCTTACCGTCGAAGATCACGCCCGAGCCGTCGGAAACGAGGATGCGGGCCCCCTTTCGGCCCTTGCCGGTCTTCATGTCCTGGGCGAAGACCAGGATTTGCTCGCGAGACGACTTGACGATGGCGTCGATGTCCGAGCCGATCACCAGGGTCGTGGCCTGGAGGTTCTTCTCGTCGGAAACCTTGACCACGTAAACGCCCGGGACTTCGATCTTCTTCAGTTCATATTGCGAATCGATCGGTTTGTACTTGCCGTAATCCGGGACGTCGGCCGTCCATTCGGCGTCCGGGGCGACGAGCGAGATGTCCATCGCCTCCACGCCGGTCATGGCGTGTTTCTTGCGGAAATAGGCCTCGGGGTCGATCTTGTAGGCGGTGAAGGTGAGTTTCGGAAGGTTTCGGGTGGCAATCTTCAGCTTGGGGACATCGCCCGAGCGAAACGCCCGTTCGGTGACGACCGTCAGGGATTTCGCCTCCATCACGGCGACCCTCTGGTTGGCCTGGGACTGCCAGGGCTCGACGTTCACCTTGCGGAACCGCTCGATGGCGGAGGCGGGATCGGCCTTTTCTTCCTCGAAGGTGGCGGCGATCGCAAACAGGGCGTGGCCCGAAGGTTCGGTGTTGGGGAACTTGCCGGCCAGGGTCTCCCAGGCCGAGATCGCGTCGTCATATTTCTTCTCGGCCGCGAACGCCTGGCCGACCTCGAAGAGGGCCTGCGGGACCCGGCCATCCAGGGGGTTCTGCGTGGCGAAGGCGAGGAAGGCGGCGCGGGCGTCGGCGTACTTTTCGGCCCGAAGCAGGTCGTAAGCGATCTGGAGCCGGGAATCGAGGGTGGCGCGCTGGGCGTCGGCCGACTGCGGGCCGTTGGGATACCTGGCAAGATAGGCTTGATAGGCGGTGATCGCTTCCGAATACCGGCCCTGGCTCTGCAAGACCAGTCCGACCCGATACTGAGCGTCCATCAGGAGTTCGGCGCGTCGTCGGCGAGCCTCCTCGGAGGCGCCCCGGGCGTCTTCGGTCTGGAGGAACGCGGCGAAGGCGGCCAGGGCCTCCTGGGTCTTCCCTCGGCTCAAATAGGCCATGCCGATCTCGTGCCCGGCCTGGACGGCCAGGTCATGGCCGGGGTATTCGGCGACGAGCTTCCTGAGGGCCGCCACGCCCAGGCCGAGCTGGGCGTCATCGGGCGGGTTGGGGAGGCCGTAGGTCCTGGAGATCCCGAAGAACGAGCGGGCCCGGAAGTCGGCGGCCTCTCGGGTATCGACTTTTTCCAGGTCGTGGGCGAGGTCCGTCCAGGTCAGGCGAGCCGGAAGCGCCTGGCCGGAACCCAGTTGCGACTCGCCGAGGTGGAACCGGGCGGTCGATCGGTCGGGGCCCTTGGGGAATTCGTTCAGGTACGCCTGATAGTCGGCCATGGCGCGGCCGGGGTTGCCGGCAAGCTGGCTGGCGTGGCCCATCCGCAGGCGGATGGCGGCCCGGGTGGCCTCGCCCTTGGCCAGGTTCAAGGCCTGGGCGAGCAGGGCGTGGGCCCCTTCGGGGTCGCTCGGGGTGGTGGGGGAATCGGGCTTGAGAAGGCGCTCGGCGAACCCTCGGTAGACGTCGGCCAGGGCGTCCTTGCGCCTGGGGTCGAGGAGGATTTCGGTGTCGGTCCGGGCGAGGCGCTCGGCGTCGGCGAACTTGCCGGCGGCCACCTCGACGGCGGCGAGCGCCGATCGCAACTTCGGGGCCCACTTGCCGTTGGGCGCATCCCGCAGGGCGCCGCGAGGGCCTGGCGGGCGTCGTCGAGCTTGCCGTCGAGCCTCAGCGCGGTGCCTCGGATCAGCGTGAAGTAGGCGCGATCGTCGGGCGAGGCCTTGGGGGCGTTGGCCAGGGCCTCGACGGCCTTGGCGGCCTCGGCGAACCGGCCGTCCTGCATGGCCGAGACGACCGGCCCGGGCAGCTCCGGCACGACCGGCTCGACCGCGCGATGGCCGGGGGGCACGGCCCCCTTCGGCTCGTCCGCCCCGAGCAGGACCGGGCCCAGCAGGCCCACGGCGACGAGAATCCGTCCGATGGCGAGTCTCACGGCAGGTTCCTCCGATGGCAATCGCGAAGGGGGAGCGAGGCGAGGCCAAACCTCGAAGGCCCGTTCATCATCCGTCTCCGAAAGAACCCGGTCAACGGGCCATCGGCCGACGACGGCGCACCCCGGCCTCCCCTTTCACGGCTGGACTCGCCGTTTCTTAGACGGTTTCCTGCGGCCTCGATGGATCGTCGTTTGGGTGGCATGCTCACGTCTTCGTGGGCATGGCGTTTGTTCAAGCCTTGACCGAAGCCATGCCCACGAAGACGTGAGCATGCCACCCGGGGACGCTCTTGACCCGGCCCGTCGGGGGCCTCCGGGATTTTCCGGACTCTCGCCCGGGGCCCGGTCGCGATGGTATCTCCTAAAGCCGCATCGAATGATCCCGGGACACCTCGCCACGGGTCGTCCTCGCCCGGGGGTTCTGCCATGTCGCAATCGCCTGCCTCTTCCTCTAAACTGGAAGGCCTTCCGCGCGAGGCCGCCGACTGACGCCCCCGCCGACGACGTCCGGCCCTGGACCGTAGATTTTCGAGGAGTTCGCGATGAGGAAACTGGGATCGTTCCGGGTCCATTTCGGGGCCCTGGCGGCTCTGGCCGCCTGGGCGGGCACGCCCTCCACCGGCCGGGCCGTCGCGCCCGAGGGCGAGGCCGCCCCCCTCTGGATCTGGACCGCCGACAAGGGTTCGGAGAGCCAGGCCGTCCACCTCCGCAAGGCGTTCGAGGTGCCCGAGGGGATCAAGTCGGCCCGGATCGTGGTCGCGGCCGACAACGAGGCGGCCGTCCTGCTCGACGGCCGGCCCGTGATCGAGAACAACGACTGGGCGGAGCCCTCGGCGAAGGTCGTGACCGCCGCCCTGGCCGCTCCCGGCCGGCACGTCCTGGCCGTCCGAGGCAGGAACCAGGGAGGCCCCGCGGGGCTGGTCCTCCGCCTGACGATCGAGCCGAAGTCGGGGCCTCCGATCGTCGTGGTCTCGGACGAGTCGTGGAAGGTCAGCGTCCCGGCCCCCCGGGGCTGGACCGCCCCGAACTTCGACGATTCGAAGTGGGCGAAGGCCACGGCCGTGGGCAAGCTCGGCGACGCCCCCTGGAACGCGACGAACGACCTCGCCTTCGCCCGGGCCGCCTCGCCGGACGAGCCGAAGGCGTCCGACCCCTCGAAGTTCAAGAAGATCAAGGGGTTCGACGTCGAATTGCTCTACACCGTCCCGAAGGATGAACAGGGATCGTGGGTGAACATGACAGTCGATCCCAAGGGGCGTCTGATCGTCTCGGACCAGTACGGCAAGCTCTATCGCGTCACGCCCCCGCCGGTCGGCAAGGCGGGCGAGGTGAAGATCGAGCCCATCGAGGCGGAGATCGGCGAGGCCCAGGGCTTGCTCTGGGCGTTCGACAGCCTGTACGTCGTCGTGAATCAGGGCCAGAAGTACCCGAGCGGCCTCTACCGGGTGACCGACACCGACGGCGATGACAAGCTCGACAAGGTGGAGGCGCTCCGCGGCCTGAACGGCGGGGGCGAGCACGGCCCTCACGCCGTGATCCTCGGGCCCGACGGCAAGTCGCTCCGGGTGATCGCCGGCAACGCCACGGCCCTGACCCAGCTCTCCGGCTCCGACGTCCCGAGGATCTACGACGAGGACCAGGTCCTCCCCTACCTGACCGACGGCAACGGCTTCATGAAGGACGAGAGGGCCCCGGGCGGCTGCATCTACGAGGTCGATCCCGACGGCAAGAACTGGGTCCTGGTCTCGATGGGCTATCGCAACCCGTTCGACCTGGCGTTCAATCGCTGGGGAGACCTGTTCACGTACGATTCGGACATGGAATGGGACGTGAACACGCCCTGGTATCGGCCCACGAGGGTCTGCCAGGCCGATCCCGGCTCCGACCTCGGCTACCGCAACGGCTCGGGCAAGTGGCCGACCTACTATCCCGACAGCCTCCCGCCGACGGTGGACATCGGCCCCGGCTCGCCCACCGGCGTGACGTTCGGCTACGGCGCGAAGTTCCCGGCGAAGTACCAGGAAGCCCTGTTCATCTGCGACTGGAGCTACGGCAAGCTCTACGCGCTGCACCTCTCGCCCGACCAGAGCCATTACAAGGCGGAGGTCGAGGAGTTCGTCACCGGCCAGCCCCTGGCGCTCACGGACGTGGTCGTGAACCCGACCGACGGCGCGATGTACTTCGCCGTGGGCGGGCGGAGGACGCTCTCGGGCCTGTACCGCGTGACCTACTCCGGCGCCGAATCGACCGCCCCGGCCCACCCCACCGACACCTCGGCCGACGCCCGGGCCCTGCGCCGGTCGCTCGAAGCGTTCCAGGGCCGCAAGGACCCGAAGGCGATCGAGGCCGCGTGGCCGAACCTCGGCCATCCCGACCGCTTCATCCGCTACGCCGCCCGCGTGGCCCTGGAATTCCAGCCCCCGGGCGAGTGGGTCGAAAAAGCCCTGGCCGAGACCGAGACGCAGGCGTTGTTGACGGCCTTGCTCGCCGTGGCCCGGGTCGGGGGGAAAGAGCTTCAGCCGAAGTTGCTCGACGGCCTCGGCCGGCTCGACTGGGACGCGCTCTCGACCGCCCAGAAGCTGGAGAGCCTGCGAGTCCTCGAATTGTGCCTGATCCGGATGGGTCGGCCCGACGATTCTTCGGTCGCCCACATCGTCGAGAAGCTCGACACGCTCTTCCCGGCGAAGGGTCGCGAGCTGAACGCCGAGCTCTGCAAGCTGATGATCGCCCTGGAGGCGCCGTCGGCCGCCTCGAAGACGATGGCCTTGCTCGAGACCGCGCCCACGCAGGAGGAGCAGATTGAGTACGCCACGGCCTTGAGGAAGCTCAGGACCGGCTGGACGCCCGGGCTCCGCAAGGCCTATTTCGAGTGGTTCCCGAAGGCCGCGAACTTCAAGGGAGGCGCGAGCCTCGCCGGATTCATCCGGCAGATCAAGGGGGACGCGGTGGCGACGCTCTCGACCGAGGAGAAGGCCGCGTTGCAGCCGATCCTCGACGCCAAGCCCGACGCGAAGGCCGTCGTTGCGGTCGCCAAGCCCCGGCCGTTCGTCAAGGCGTGGACCGTCCCCGAGCTCGCGCCGGTCGCCGAGACCCGGCTCAATCACCGCGACTTCGACCGAGGCCGGACCCTGTTCGCCGCCGCCTCGTGCTTCAACTGCCACCGGTTCGCCAACGAAGGAGGGACCGTCGGCCCGGACCTCACCGGGGTCTCCGGCCGGTTCAGCCCGAGGGACCTCCTGGAATCGATCGTCCTGCCCAGCAAGACGGTCAGCGACCAGTACCAGGCCTGGACGTTCGCCACGACCGACGGCCAGGTCGTCACCGGCCGGGTAGTGAACCTCAACGGCGACACCCTCATGATCAACACCGACATGCTCGACCCGAACAAGATGGTCAGCATCAATCAGAAGAAAGTCGAGGAGAAGAAGCCCTCCGCCGTCTCCATGATGCCCGAAGGGCTCCTCAACACCTTCCACGAAGATGAAATCCTCGACATGATCGCCTATCTGCTCTCCAAGGGAGACCGGAATAGCCCGATGTTCAAGTGACGCGGACGGCCCCGCCCCCTCCAGGCGAAGAGGGGGCGGGATCGCGATCCGATGATGCCGAGAGAAAGGGTATCAAAGGGGAGATGATATTAGTTCAGAAAGATTGAAATAATGTGATCTGAGAATATTTTCGACAAGTCCTCTTTTCTAGTTACTGCTTTTCCGCCCCCAAAGAAAATGCCCCGCGACGAGCGGGGCACCAATCGGCGTTCGGTTGAGTAGATTATTATAGGCTGACGAAGATAAATCTAGCAAATTCCTTTATACACTCAACATAAACGGCAGCGGTTTCAAGGGCGGAATTCAGTGCAGGACAAGTGAGGTGTATTTCCTCCGTCACGACGTTTTCGATGGTTCTCTCGGTTAGGGTCTTCGTCCTTCTGACAGTCGTCGTCGCAGTTGTCCGTTTCTCCTTCACGTAGCCGACCATCTGGGAGGCTCCTTTCTTCCTCCCGCCGATTGGAACGACATCTTTGCCAGGACCAAACGGCTTTTCAAGTGGAACAAAAAACCACCAGCCATGCGACCCTTTCCTGCTTGACGGCAAGTCCTGCGGAGGGGAGCGTCTGCCCGAAAACGATGGGCTAAGCCAAAATCGTTCAGGAGGAGAGGGGAGCGGAAAGGTGGACAGAGGGGGATGAGGGGACAGAAGCCGATTCTTAGGCCTTCCTGCCGGGAGTTACTAACGGCCGCATAAAGAAGATCAAGTTCCCGAGACCCGAGACCGGACCATTTCAGCTTCGGAACGCTCCAACGACTTGATCTTCTCTATGCAGCGGTCAGTAAATCGGCTCCTGACCCATATTCTGCTCTCTTCGGTCTCGACTCGATGGGGAAAATAAGACATTATATTTTATGTTCATAAATGTGAATTCCCCCGTTTCCCTATGCTCCTTTTTCCCCTCGCTTGACTTGCCGAGAGCTCGTCGATACCCTGATGCGATCGTGAGATCGCCGACGAGATTTCACGCAGAACGCTCCGTTTGCGTTCTACGGCCTGTGCCGTACCGTGAGACCGACAGAATCGAGTCCAAGTTCGACTGCGAGTCATATCCATGCCATGTTTCGGCCGCCTGATCGGCACGACCTTCGTCGTCCTTGTCTTCTCGCCATGCGTCTCGAAGCATGCCCAGGCAGATTTCGACATTTATGCGTTCACGGGTACAATCACCCAAGCGTCTGGACTAGCTCCCGCACAGTCGGGTGAGCAATTCAAGGGCGAGTTCACTTTCGACGACACGACCCCTGCGCAGTCGATAGACGGGGAAAGGCTGGCCGTCTACTCTCCGATCGCCATCCGCTTCTCGGCGAGCACCCCGACTGCAATCCTCGCCGATTTCTCCGACCCACTCGGGTTCATCCAGCTACTCAATGACGATTTTGTAGACTTCCTCGGCACTTATCAGGATGGCCTACTACTTATGGCCACGGGTCGTGTGGGTAGCCCAGTGCCACAGATCTACGATGAAGTGCTCTTCGATTTAAATAACAGCTACTCCGCCACACCGGGCACGCTCTTGAATACCGATCGGTTGAACGATCTAGTCGTCGATTTTTCCCAGGTCTTGGTCACGATCTTTGAAATAAGGCATACGGACTACAATAATCCCGGGTCGAACTACTCCCTGAAGGGAGAGATAAACTCCTTCACGGTCCGATCCGTCCCGGAGCCGGCCAGCCTCGTCATGCTGGGGACGGGTGCCCTAGGCGTCTTAGGCTACGCCCGCCGCGGGAAGCGGGCCTGATTCACAGCGGAGGCAAAAACGGGGACGTTCTGGCTCTGTCGAAAACCCCGTTCGGGGTCCGAACCGAGTAGGCCCGACTGGAGTCGGTCCTACTCCTCCAACCCTCTTCCAACGGGGTTTTCGAGAGAGCCAGAACGTCCCCGTTTCCCTTCCCCGGCCCCGCCAACAGAACACTGGTCGGGTACGACCAGTGGCACCCAGAAAGGCACCATCGCCACCGGCCCGCATGGTTCGGCGTGCCTTTGTGAGCGATCAGTTCCCCTTGATAAACACCGAGTCGAAGACTTTCTCGAAGTCCTCAAACAACTGATCACTACGTTGACAGGCACGAAGTTTCGATAGGTAACGACCAAGCCCAAGGGAATAATCCTCGAATAACATATGTGGGTTAATAGATAAGCTGTTCTGATTTGTGGTCGTTCGAACAGTGAAGTAGGGATCACCCCGATTGCCGTCGAACCCTCCATGACACACTGAAAAGCCGTGTGCGAGGCCGTTGCGGAAATCGGTCCAAAGCATGTCCCCGTAGGAAAAGCATGTCCCCGTAGGATTTGCTGTCGAGCTTCTCTGTTTCGTACTCCGATGCCATGTAGTGCTTCAGGAACGCATGAAACCGTTTCTTGTTGATGTCACGACCTCTTTTTTCCAGACACCCGGTTTGGAGCTTTCCAGTCGCTTCGATCGCCGAGCAGATTGCGACCCCAAAGATCAGCAACGCAGATGAATCGAGGGCAACGTGAATTTCATTGTCTAGGATACGGGCGAGTGGGTTGACAACGACCAACCGCACGCGCTTCTCGAAGTAGTCGATCCGCTCGTTCGGTTCCAGCAGGTGAAGGAACGGGCGGTCGTAGTCGAGCCACCCCGTCAAGTGCTGCACCATGCCAGCCAACTTCGCCTCCGCGGCCAAGTATTTAGTCTGCGTCAGAAGCGATGCAGAATCTTGTCAGGCCGCGATTCTGCGTCCGAAATGACGCTTTCGTCATTTCGGACGCAGAATCGCGGCCGCTTTGGTCATCTTGCCAATGGGTGCCGCCCGTCGCAAGAGGATTCCTCGGTTCTTCCTCCTGCATTCGCCGATGGAATCGTCGAGTCAGGAACGGGAAAGGGTCCGGCCTCCTCAAACCCGGTTCCCCGCCGGGTGGACCCAGGGGCTTCGGTAGGGGCGGGCGAGCATCTTGTTGGCTTCGTCGTCTCCGACGACCTGGCCCTTTTCGGCGTCCCAGGTGATCGAGCGGCCGAGCTTCAGGGCGTTGTTGGCGAGGATGCAGCTGGTGGTGGAGATGTGGCCTTCCTCGATGTCGGCCACGGGCTTGCCTCGGGAGTCGATCGCGGCGAGGAAGTTGAGCATGTGGCGGCGGATCGCCGGGGCGACGTGCCGTTCGAGGTCCTTTTCGGTCCGGTCCTCGGGGTACTGGTCGAGCTCCATCACCACGTCGCCGTGGAGCGGCTTGCCGCCTCCCATCGGGGTGAAATCATAGCTGTTCACGCTGGCCTTGAGCGTCCCCTTGTCGCCGTAGAAGGTGGCCCCCCACGGGTATTTGGGGTCGGGGGACTCGCCCCAGGTCCGGTGCTGCCAGACAATCGTGGTGTCGCCGAAGTCGAAGGTGGCGGTCTGGGTGTCGGGGATGTCGGCCTTGCTGGCCTTGTCCACAAAAATGCCTCCGGCCGAGCCGATCCGCCTGGGCCAGCCCAGGTTGAGCATCCATCGGGCCATGTCGAGCATGTGGATGCACATGTCTCCCATGATCCCGTTGCCGTACTCGGTGAACGAGCGCCAGCCTCGGGGGTGGATCATCGGGTTGAACGGCCGGAACGGGGCGGGGCCGCACCAGAAGTCCCAGTCGAGCCCCTCGGGCGGCTTCTGGTCGGGCGGGTTGCCCCGGGCCCTCATGTGATAGTAGCAGTAGACCTCGACGAGCCCGACCTTGCCGAGCAAGCCTTCGCGGACCACGCGGTCCCGGGCCTCGATCAGGTGGGGGGTGCTCCGCCGTTGGGTGCCGACCTGGACCACTCGCTTGTTGTGCCTCGCGGCGGTGAGCATGGCCTGCCCCTCGGCCACGTCCACGCTGATCGGCTTTTGAACGTAGACGTCCGCGCCCGATTCCACCGCCGCGATCATCGGCAGGGCGTGCCAGTGGTCGGGCGTGGCGATCAGGACGATATCCAGGTCCTTGGGCTTGAGCATCTCCCGGTAGTCGTGGAACAGCCGGGGGGTCTTGCCCGACTTCTGCCGGGAGGCGACGATCTCTCCGGCCCCGGTGAGCATTTTTTGATCGACGTCGCAGAGCGAGACGACCTCGACCGGCGCGACCTGGATCAAGCGGAGGAGGTCGGCCTTGCCGTACCAGCCGGTGCCGATCAGGCCGACCCGGCGGGTCTTGCCGTCGTCGAAGGCCCACGACGACGGCAAGGCCCCGGCGGCCAGCGAGGCCGCGGCGCCGGCCTGGAGGAAGTGGCGACGTTTCATGGACGGTGGCCCTCGGGCGAGTGGGAGATGGGGATTCCCGAATCTAACGAGTCGGCCCGGGGATTGCCACGGAGCGGCTTCGGCCGGGATGGGGTCGATGGGACGAGGCCGGTGTGATCCAATGCAGGGCGGCTCGGTTGGAGACGTCCGAAGCCGTGACCAGGACGACCACCGGAGGGACCGTGAAGGGACCCCCACTCAACCCGCTGGAACTGATCCGCCCTCTCCGGAAGGTCGTGGGCATGTCGGCCGTCCTCCTGCCGTTCCGCTCCGACGGGGCGATCGACTGGCCGGGCTTCCGCGCCCACCTCGCCCGGACGGCCGCCTCGGGGCTCGTCCCGGCGGTGAACATGGACACGGGATTTGTTCACTTGCTGGACTCCGAGACGCGAAAGGCCGTCCTCGACGCGACTTGCGAGACCCTCGACGGCCGGCCGTTCATCGCCGGGGCGTTCGTGGCCGATTCGCCCGGCTCGGCCTTCGACCTGCCCGCCTACGCCCGGGAGATGGAGGCCATCGAGGGCCGCGGAGGGATGCCCATCCTCTTCCCCTCGTTCGGGCTGACCGAACGGCCCGATGACGCCCTGATCGCGGCGTTCGAACGGGTCGGCCGCCTGACCGACCGCTTCCTCGCCTTCGAGCTCGGCACCATGTTCGCGCCGTCGGGCCGGATCTTCTCCCTGGAGGTTTATGAGCGGATCTTGACCATCCGCTCGTGCGTCGGCGCCAAGCATTCGTCGCTGAGCCGGGTCGAGGAGTGGCGGCGATTGGCCCTCCGCGACCGGGTCCGCCCGGACTTCCTGGTCCTCACGGGCAACGATCTGGCCATTGATATGGTGATCTATGGGAGCGATTACCTCCTCGGCCTCAGCACCTTCGCGCCCGACCTGTTCGCCGTCCGCGATGCGATGTGGGAGCGCGGCGATCCGGCGTTCTTCGAGCTGAATGATGGGCTCCAGTACCTCGGCCAGTTCGCGTTTCGGCCTCCGGTGCCGGCGTACAAGCACTCGGCGGCCATGTTCCTGAAGATTCGAGGATGGATCGATTCGGACCGGACCCATCCCGGGGGGCTCGCCCGGCCCGACTCGGATCGAGACGTCCTCCGCGAGATCGCCGACCGTCTGGATCGGTTCCGAGGAGCCTGAATCGCGTGGAAATCCCCCGGATCGCGTCCCTGAAGACGGCCGACGACTTCCTCGCCCACGTCGGGCGGCTCGGCCTGGATTTGCCGTTCGATGAAGTCGTCGAGACCGGCCCCGACGCCCCCCTGGCCCGCCCGTTCGCCGGGCCGCGCGGCACGGTCGGCAATCGGTTCGCGATCCTGCCGATGGAGGGCTGGGACGGGACCGCCGACGGCCGCCCCTCGGACCTCACGACCCGCCGATGGGAGCGGTTCGGCCGGAGCGGGGCCAAGCTGATCTGGGGGGGCGAGGCCGCCGCCGTCCGGTTCGACGGCCGGGCGAACCCGAATCAACTGGTCGTCGAGGAGGCGACGCTCGCCGACCTCCAGGGGCTCCGCGAGCGCCTGGTCTCGGCCCATCGCGAACGGTTCGGGCGGACCGATGACCTGTTCGTCGGGCTCCAACTGACGCACTCCGGCCGGTTCTCGCGGCCCCGCGACCGATCGAGGCTGGAACCCCGGATCGCCTATCATCACCCGTTGCTGGACCGCAAATTCGGACTCGACCCGGGCCATCCGGTCCTTTCGGACCGGGAGCTCGGCGGCCTCGTCGGCGATTTCGCGAGGGCGGCGCGCGATGCTCAGCGGATCGGGTTCGACTTCGTGGACGTGAAGTGCTGCCACGGCTATCTCGGCCACGAATTGCTCTCGGCCGTCGGGAGGCCGGGGCCGTATGGCGGGTCGTTCGCCAACCGGACGAGGTTCCTCCGCGAGGTCATCGCCGCCATCCGATCCGAGGCGCCGGGATTGGAGGTCGGCGTCCGCCTGAGCGTGTTCGACTTCGTCCCGTACCGCAAACGGGCCGACGGCCGGGGCGAGCCGATGCCCTTCGAGGGCCCGACCTACCCGTTCGCCTTCGGCGGAGACCCCGAGACCGGCCGGGGGATCGACCTGGAGGAGCCGTCGCGATTGCTCTCGCTGCTGAAGTCGATGGATGTGGGTTGGATTTGCGCGACGGCGGGCAACCCGTACACCAATCCCCACCTCCTCCGCCCGGCCGCGTTCCCGCCGTCGGACGGCTACTTGCCTCCGGAAGACCCGCTGGTGGGCGTGGCCCGGCAGCTCGCCGCCACGAGGCAATTGAAGGCGATGCATCCGGACGTGGCGATCGTCGGGTCGGCCTATTCGTACTTGCAGGAATGGCTGCCGAACGTGGCCCAGGCGGTGGTCCGGGGCGGAGGGGCCGATTTCGTCGGGATCGGCCGGCTGGTCCTGTCCTACCCCGAGTTCCCGGCCGACGTCCTGGGAGGAAAGCGGCTCGAACGCAAACGGATCTGCCGGACGTTCAGCGACTGCACGTCCGGGCCGAGAAACGGCACGATCTCCGGCTGTTTCCCGCTCGATCCGTTCTACAAGGCGAGGCCCGAACGCGCGATCCTGCCGCCGAGGTCCGGCGCGTAGCGGCCCCGAGTTGGGTGGCATGCCCAGGAAGGTCGGTGTTTCGGGCCGATTCGAATCGAAGACATGCCCACGAAGACGTGGGCATGCCACTCGGGACAACCTCCGGGAGGGCACTCATCGGGAGGCCGGCGTGGCCCACTTGATGTAGTAGAACGTCAGGGGGGTCTCGCCGGTGTTGACGATGCCGTGGGGGGCGTTGGGCGTGGTGTACATGACCGAGCCGGCGCCGACCTTGGTGGTCTTGCCCTCGCAGAAGATCTCGCCGTCCCCCTTCTCGACGATCATGACCTCTTCTTCGACGTGACGGTGGGGGGCGTGAGGGGTCTGGCCGGGGGCGAGGACGAACCGGCCGGTCACGAAATCGCGGCTGGCCGGGGTGTCGCCTTCGAGATAGGTCCCGACCTCGCCGACCTTCTTGCCGTCGTACTCGAACGGCCCCATCTTCACCTGGTCGAGGTTGACGGTCTGCGAGTTGAGGACCTTGGCCCGCTCCCGGGCGAAGGCGACTTCGCGGAAGGCCCAGCCGAGCCCGAGGGCGACGGCCAGGGCGGTCGGGACGATCACGGAGAATCGAGGCTTGGTCGCGGCGCTCATCGGTCGTCCTCTCGTCTGGAGACTCGGCACTCAGCACTCGGCACGCCTCGGGCCTCAATCCTTCGGGAAGTCGGCCGGGATGGGCAGGGTGACCTTGCCGGTGGCGGCCCACTCGGCGCCTCGGGCGACGACGGTCTGGAACCCGGGGTCCTGGATCGAGGTCAGGTCGCCTCCGCCGACGTGCCCCATCACGGTGGTGAAGACGCGGCCCTTGCCATAGGGGATGGTCCAGATCATCGGCTCGTTGGTGCCGGTGCCGCCCTTGGCCTTGTCGGAATAGGCGGTGGCGAGGATGTGCATGTCGGCGGCGGGGCCGCGCTGGCCGTGGTACAGCTCGTCGCGGGCGTGGAGCCACTCGTGGGGCATGCCCTGAGTCACGGGGTGCTCGGCGTCGCGGACGACGATCTTGTAGGGATGCTGGGGTCCGTGGCCGGCGCCGGGGCCTTCGCCCTTGGGGGTGCGGACGACCTGGCCCTTGTCATCGAGGGTCAGGCGGTCGCCGAACCCGGGGCCTCGCCAGCCCAGGCCGATCATCTTGTTCCACTCGGTCCAGCCCTCGAAGGCGTTGTTGGCGGCGTGGACGACGACGAGCCCCCCGCCGTCGGCGACGTACTTTTCCAGGGCCTTCTGCACCGGCTCGGGCCAGGGCTGGCCGTTGTAGTTGCTCAGGACGACGTCGTACTTCGAGAACTCGGGTCGGAACGAGTCCCAGGCGGCCTGGGGCGCCCGGGAGTCGGGGGTGGTGGCGACGTCCACGGCGAATCGGCCGGTCTTCTCCAGCGACGCCTTCATCGGCGGGGTCATCGCCTTCCAGTCGTGGTTGTTCTGGCCGTCGATGATCAGGAGCTTGAGCGGCTCGGCGGCCGGGGACGAGCCGGCCCATGAGGCGGCCATCGCCAGGCCGAGGACCGCGAGGCGAGAACGGATCGAAGTCATGGGAACCCCTGTCCATGTCCGAGGATGAGAACCACACCCCTCGCACTCGGCCCCGAACGGCCCTCCCGGGCCCCTGGGGAATCCAATCAGGTGGCCGCCGGGGTGGACGCCGCGGGCCGGGGCTGGCGAGCCATTCTCCGGGCCCGGGTCCCGTCTCGCCAGCCCTCACGGGTGGCCGCCTGGACTTGACGATACAGGGACCACTCGCGAGACAGTTGACCGTAGCGGCGGACCGCCACGGGAAACATCAGCAGCCCCGGCCGGTGGGGCATCCCCACCAGGGTCAAATACATGTACCGCCACGGGCGGAGGTGGGGCGGCGACCACCGGCCGAGGATGAAGGCCTGGTTATACGCCGGATTCACGCACTTCATCATCAGGTCCCCGTGCCGGCCGGCCACGTACGCCGTGTTCGAGGGGTAATGATCGACGAGGTTGCCGAAGTCGAACACGACGCGGAAGCCCCGGGCCGCCACCTGGAGGCAGGCGTCCATCTCGAAGCTGTTCCAGTACGGCCTCAGGGCGTCCTCGAACCGATCGAACGCGGCTCGGCGGAGGCTCATGTTGTAGCCGACCAGGTGGCTCACATCGCGGGGGGGCCGGGACTGCCAGGAGACGTCCTGGTCGTACATGTTCCCATGAGATTGGCCGTACCAGCTCAGGTGGCCGATCGGCTCGCGAGAGCGTCGGGGGAACGGCGAGCCGTCGGCGAAGTAGTCGTCGGCCGGTCCGCCGACGGCGCCGATGGTGGGGTCGTCGTACATCGCCAGGTGACGCCCGAGCCAGCCCGGGCGGGGCACGGCGTCATCGTCGATCAGGAGGATGATTTCGCCCGAGGACTCGTCCAGGGCCCGGTTCTCGGCCGGGACGATCGCCGGCTCGGCCTGGTGGAGGACGCGGAGCGGGTAGGGCACGGCCCCGACCTTCGACTCGGCCGCGTCCCGGGTCGGGGTGTCGTCCCCCTGCCAGACCACGAGCACCTCGTCCGGGCTCGGATCCTGAACCGCCAGGCCCTCCAGGCACTGGAACAGGCGATGCGGCCGGCGATAGCTCGGGATCAGGACGCTGGCGGTGGGCATAAGCTTGAGAGGCCGGGGTTCCAGTCGGGCAAGTCATCGCCGGACCGAGTTTCGCGATCCACTACGCGGGAATTGGCCATGGCCGACATCCTAGCAAGGACGACCCGATCCCGGCAACGACTCAGCCCGAAACCCGGGCCGTTTCCCGGATCAACCCAGGAGCATCCCGGCATAGCCGACGACCCGGCCGGTGTCGCCGCTGACCTCGGCACTCGTGGCGTACCCTACCCGTTCCATCTTCTCCAGGCCGCCTAGATCCCGCAGGGTCTCCATCACGATCACCGCGGGGAGGACCCCGCACATGCTGATGTTGTGCTCGGTGACCGTGGCCAGGAGCCGGGCCGGGTCGAGCGTCTCCATCGCCTCCAGGGCGATCTCGTCGAGCCGACGGGTCTCGCCGTCGTTGGCGAAGTGGTTCATGTCGCTGGAGATCAGCAAGAGGGGGGGCGTCGGCAGGCGACGGACGACCTGGGCCAGCCCCCGGGCGAACTCGCGGCAGCGGTCCAGGCCGCCCCCGCCGACGACGATCCCCACCACCCTGGCCTCCGGGGCGAGCCGGGCGATCCAGGGCAATTCGACCTCGATGGCGTGCTCGTCGCGATGAGCGGCGGCGTCCAGGTGGAGCCCGGGGATCGCCTCGACCAGGGACTCGGCCAGCGAGCGGTCCGAAGCGATCGTCGCGCCCGGGATCGACCACGACTCGTGGGGCGAGACGGCCCAGGCCACGCCCTGCCTCGTGTGCTTCGGGCCGATCACGATCACGGTCTCGGGGATTTCCAGGCGGTTCAGGACGGCGGCCGCCAACGATCCCGAATAGGCCAGCCCGGCGTGCGGGACCATCGCCGCCGGCCACGGCCCGGGCTTCCGCCCGGCCCGGCCGAGCCGGTCCTGGACCATCCTCGAAAGCTCGTCGGGGTCGGCCGGATAGAACTTCCCGGCCACGGCCGGGCGCCTGGCGGAGCGGTCGTCGATCGGCCTGGGCGCCGAGCGGATGACGACCCGGCGGTCGGTCGTCAGCGTGTCCAGGGTGTAGAGGCCGGCCGAGGCGGGGTTCAAGACGTCGAGCTCGCGGAGGGCCGTCCGGAGCAGCTCGTCCGGGGTCTCGGCCGGGTCGAACGCCCAGGCCGTCTTGTCGCCTTCGAGGAGGAGCAAGGCCCGTCGCGACGGGTCCACTCCGCGGAGGTCCGGCTCCAGGACGGTCCCATGCATGGCCGGGTCGCGGAACAGGCTGACGCCGACTCGGATCGCCTCCGGCGCCGCCCCCGATCGCCGGACGACCTCCGCCGCCTGCTCGCAGAGCCGGAAGATCGACGCCTGGAGCGGCATTCCGGGCCGGAACGAGAGCTGAAAGACGTGGATCGGGTCGGCCGAGCCCGGGAGGGTCAACGACAGGGCGAGCCCGGCCACGTTGCCGTCGCTCACCCCGTAGGCGTAGAACTGAGGCGTCCCGCCCCGGACCAGCGCCACGAGGTTCGTCCTGGCGAGCTCGGCCAGAGCGCGGAGGTCCGAGGCCGAGAACGACGAGGCCGTCCCCTGGCCTTCGAGGCTCGAGACGTCGAACGGCCCGCCGAATTCGTCGGATTCGAACGTGAACAGCGAGGTTTCCTGGTCCTCCCAGGCCGTGGTGGGCAGGCCGGCCTTCCGGCAGATGCCTCGGAGGTACGACTCGGCGTCCCAGCCGTGCTCGGTGGGGACGCTGGGCAAGAGCAGGCCCGACGCCCCCCCGCGATGGATCCGCAGGCCGTGGCGGCCCACCTCCACCGCGTCGATCCGGTCCCGGCCCGTCGCGGTCATCGGCCGGAGGTCTTTCAGGAGGTTGACGCTGAGCTCCAGGTAGGGCAACTCCGAGGCGGAGATCGGCGGCAGGCGGTGGTCCTCGGTCGCCGTGATCGTCGCGGCCTGCGCCAGGGCGTCGCTCAGCCTCCGGGTCTCGCCCAGGGTGCCGCAGCAGGCGCGAAGCTGGCCGTTCTTCTTCAACGTCACGTAGGCCCCGATCACCGGGAACCCGGCCGAGCCGCCGAGCGAGGGGTCGGCCAGCTGGACCGGCCGATCGAGCACCCGGGAGGCCACGACCTCGGCCGCCGCCGAGAGGATCGCGCCTTTCATCGGGTCGGTCAGGGCGGTCGAGGCGGTCTCCGTGGCGGTCGTCATGGTCGGGCTCCGTCCGATCTGGTGAACCGGCGGCCCGGGATCGGGCGAGGGCCGGGCGAACTGGCGGATCTCGACCGGCAGCCTCTTGCGGCCCCACGAACCCGGCCGATCCGCGAACCTCCCGGCGATCCGTCCGCCGCAACTCCCGCACCGATCGCCCTTCAGGTTGTAAGTCCCCAGATCATACCAGTTTCGCTCGATCACCAGGGCCCGGCAATGCGGGCAGTACGTGCTCTGATGCTTCACGTCGTCCACGTTGCCGGTGTAGACGTACTTCAGGCCTTCCCGGACGGCGATCGACCGGGCCTCGATCAGCGTCGAATGAGGCGTCGGCGGGCGGTCCCTCATCCGGAAATCGGGGTGGAACGCCGTGAAGTGGACCGGCACCTCGTCGCCCACGTGCTGCAAGATCCAGCCGGACATCCTTCGGATCTCGTCGGCCGAGTCGTTGGCCTCGGGGATCACCAAATTGGTGATCTCGAACCAGCAATCCGTCTCCTTCTTGAGCCATTCGAGGGTGTCGAGCACGGGCTGGAGGTGCGAATAGGTGATCTTGTGATAGAACTCCTCGGTGAACCCCTTCAGGTCGACGTTGGCGGCGTCCATGACCTCGAAGAAGGGGCGGCGGGCCTCCGGGGTGATGTAGCCGGCCGTCACCGCGACCGTCTTGACCCCGGCGGCGTGGCAGGCTCGGGCCGAATCGATCGCGTATTCGGCCCAGATGATCGGATCATTGTACGTGAAAGCCACGCTCCGGCAGCCGAGTTGCCTGGCCGCCTCGGCGATGGCCTCGGGCGTCGCCTCGGCCGAGAGCCGCTCGACTTCCTTCGACTTCGAGATGTCCCAGTTCTGGCAGAACTTGCAGCCGAGGTTGCAACCGGCCGTCCCGAACGACAGCACGCTCGTCCCGGGATAGAAATGATTGAGCGGCTTCTTCTCGATCGGATCGACGCAAAACCCGGTGCTCCGGCCATACGTCGTCAGGACCATCTCGTCCCCGACGTTCTGGCGGACGAAGCAGAACCCGCGATCCCCCGATTTCAGGCTGCAGGCGCGGGGGCAGAGGTCGCAGACGATCCGGCCGGTCTCCGGGTCGTCGTGCCACCAGCCGCCGGGCAAGAAACCGTCCGGGCGAAGGCCCGTCCGGGGCGGGTCGAGGACCGTCCGTGTCATGGTAGGAGACCAATCCGGAAGGGAGGGGAGGTTCGAGGCTCACCCTCATTTTAGGCGGCGAATCGGCGAGAATCAGGGAAGCGGACCGAAACGCAGATTACGCAGATTAAAATTCTTTTAAATCTGCGTAATCTGCGTTTCTGTCCGCCTTTTGATCCCAGGGGTGCCGGGCTTACTGGTGGATTGAGAAGCCCTTGCGGTAGTCGCGGCGGATGAACTGATCCGCGTTGGAGTTGTTCTTGGCGCGGAGGTTGGCGGCGTCCCATTCGATCTTGGTGCCGGCCTTCAGGGCGACCACGCCGAGGAGGACGGTCTCGGTCAGGCGGCCGGCGTAGTCGAAGTTGGAGAGGGCCCGCTTGGGCTCGTTGTTCTGGATCGCCTGGACCCATTCGGTGAAGTGGCCGGGGGACTTGGGCAGCTCGGACTCGGGCTCCTTCACGTCCTTGAACTTGTCCTTGGGCAGGAGGGTGTGCTCGGCCCCGTAGTCGTTCTGCGAGTAGAACGAGCCCTTCTCGCCGACGAGCAACAGGCCGGAGCCGGACGGCTTCTCGCCGTGGAGGAGGTCCTTGTACAGCCTCTTGTCCTCGGGGAGGTTCTTGCCGCCGTCGTACCAGTTGAGGGTCAGCGGGGCGCGGTTGCCCCTCTGGCCGAACTGGGTGCGGATGATCGACCAGGTGGGGTAGCTCGCGTTATCGACGATCCCCGAGGTGTCCACGACCTCGACGCTCTCCGGGTCGAACAGCTCCAGGGCCATGGCGGCGACGTTGATGGTGTGGCAGGCCATGTCGCCCAGGGCGCCGGTGCCGAAGTCCAGCCAGCCTCGCCAGGCGAACGGCTGGTAGGCGGGGTTGAACGGGCGGTCGTGCGCCGGCCCGAGGAACTCGTACCAGCGGACGTTGTTGGGGACGCCCGGGGTGCTCGTGGGCTTGGCGATCCCCTGGGGCCAGATCGGGCGATTGGTCCAGACGTGGATCTCCTTGATCGGCCCGAGGAGGTCCGATCGGATCAGGGCCACGCCCTTGCGGAAGCCGTCGGCGGCGGTGCCCTGGTTGCCCATCTGGGTGCAGAGCTTCTTCTCGGCCGCGAGCTCGCGCATGAAGCGGGCTTCCTCGACCGACCAAGTCAGGGGCTTCTGGCAGAAGCAATGCTTGCCCATCTTCATCGCCATGACCGACGCCGGGGCGTGCGAGTGGTCGGGCGTGGAGACGGTCACGGCGTCGATCTTGTCGCCGAGGTCCTCGAGCATCTTGCGGTAGTCGAAGTACTTCTTGGCGTTGGGGTACTTGGCCCCCATCTTGTCCAGGGTGTTGGAATCGACGTCGCAGATGGCGACGAGCTCGCCGTGGGAGCCGGCGTCGTTGGTGTCGCTGTCTCCCTTGCCGCCGATGCCGATCGAGGCGAACCGGACCTTGTCGTTCGGCCCGGGGCGGAGCGACCGAAGGTAGGCCGGGGCCCGGCCCGGGAGCATCGGGACGGCCGCGCCGACGGCGGCCTGGCCCAGGAACTGGCGGCGATTGGTCATGAGCAAGCTTCCCGGAAGAGAAGAAGACGGTGAGGGCCGGCGTCCGGGCCCGAGTGCCCCAAGGATGCCACGCCCCGGACCCCTCCGCAAGAACGTGGCGGCCGGCGCGCCGATCGGCCCGCGCGGAGGACTGACATCGGGCGGCCGTCGCGGTACAATGCCGGGGACATCGCCGGATCGTGCCCGCCTTGCGGATCGCCCTCCCACCCGTTCCCGAAGCGACGGTCACCCTCCCATGAATCGCCCCCCTTCTCGCTCGCCCCGAATCGGGCGCGGCCGATCGTGCCGGTGGCTCGCGGCAGTCCTCGCGTCCCTCGCGACGCCGAGCCTCGCGGGAGAGCCCTCGGCCCGGACGATCGACTTCAACCGGGACGTCCGGCCGATCCTCTCCAACTTCTGCTTCGCCTGCCACGGCCCCGACGCCGGCAAGCGCAAGGGCCTGAGCAAGCCCTTGAGGCTCGACACCGAGGAAGGCGCCTTCGCCGACCTCGGCGGCCACTCCGCGTTCGTCCGCGGCAAGCCGGAGGAGTGCGAGGCCCTCGAACGGGTCTCGACCGAGGACGAACAGCTCGTCATGCCGCCGAGGAAGACGGGCAAGAAGCTCACCGGGAAGGACGTGGAGACCCTCACCGAATGGGTCAAGCAGGGCGCCCCGTATGCCAAACATTGGTCGTATGTCGTCCCCACCCGGCCCCCCCTGCCCAGCGTCCGCGACGCATCATGGCCGAGGAACGCGATCGACCGCTTCTTGCTCGCGAGGCTGGAATCCGAAGGCTTGCAACCCTCGCCCGAGGCCGACCGCGAGACGATGATCCGTCGAGTGAGCCTGGACCTCACCGGCCTCCCGCCGACCGTGGACGAGGTGGAGGCGTTCGTCCGCGACGACCGGCCCGACGCCTATGAACGGCACGTCGATCGCCTGCTCGCCAGCCCCTCCTACGGCGAGCACTGGGCCCGGATGTGGCTGGACCTCGCCCGCTACGCCGATTCCAGCGGCTATGCCGACGACCCCCCTCGGACCATCTGGGCCTATCGCGATTACGTGATCCGATCGTTCAACGCCAACAAGCCTTTCGATCAGTTCACGATCGAGCAGATCGCCGGAGACCTCCTGCCGAACCCCGCCGACGACCAGCTCGTCGCCACCGCGTTCCACCGCAACACCCCCACGAACAACGAGGGCGGCACCAACGACGAGGAGTTCCGCAACGTCGCCGTGGTCGATCGCGTGAACACCACGATGGCCGTCTGGATGGGCACCACGCTCGCCTGCGCCCAGTGCCACGACCACAAATATGATCCCCTGGCCCAGAAAGAATATTTCGGCATCTTCGCCTTCTTCAACAACACCGAGGACGCCGACCGGGGCGACGAAAGCCCCCTGCTGAGCGTCTTCAGCGACGAGCAGAAGACGCAGAAGGCCGACTGGACGGCGGAGGTCGCTCGCCTGGAATCGACGCTCCGGACCTCCACCCCCGAACTCGTCGCGTCCCGGGAAAAGTGGGAGCAAGGGCTCGGGTCCGAACTCTCCTCGAAGCCGCTCAGGCCCAGGACCTTGACGAGTCAATCCGGAGCGAAGCTGGAGGCCGGCGAGGACGGCTCGATCCGGGCGGAATCGAAGGCGAAGACCGACGTGTTCACGATGGGATCCGTCCTGGACGGCCGAAAACTGACGGCCTTGAAGCTCGAGGCGCTCGCCGACGACGCCTTGCCCGGCAAGGGTCCGGGATATGCGGGCGGGAACTTCGTGATTTCGAGGGTCTCGGCGACGATCACGCCGCCGAAGGGCACGGAGGTCTCGGGCCGGTTCGTCCGCGTCGAGCTTCCCGGGCCGAAGAAGCTGCTCTCGCTGGCCGAGGTCCAGGTCTTCCGCAAGGGGGAGAACGTCGCGCCGAAGGGCGAGGCCCGGCAGATCAGCACCGCGTTCGGCGGGACGGCGTCGAGGGCGATCGACGGCAAGACCGACGGCCGGTACTTCGAGGCGCTCTCGACCACCCACACGCTCGACGCCGACGATCCGTGGTGGGAGGTCGATCTCAAGGGCGAGGGGCCGATCGAGAAGATCGCGATCTGGAACCGGACCGACGGCGGCCTCCAGTTCCGCCTGAGCGATTTCCGAGTGGTCGTCCTGAACGAAAGACGGGAGCCGGTCTGGTCGCAGACGATCGCGAAGGCGCCCGACCCGAGCGTCGAGCTCTCGCCGAGCGGGGCGAAGGAAATCCGCTTCGCGGCGGCCCTGGCGGACTACTCGCAAGCCTCCTTCGACGCCTCGAACGTCCTGAACAACGCCGACCCCGCCAGCCGCGGATGGGCGGTCGGCGGAGGCGTCGGCAAGCCCCATGCCTTGACGCTCCTGCCCGCCAACGCGATCGAATATGAGACGGGCTCGACCCTTTCCGTCACGATCGAGCAGGCCTCGAAGTTCGAGAACCACACCCTCGGCCGGTTCCGGCTGTCGATCTCCGACGACGATCGCGCCGGCGAGTTCGCGAGACTCCCCGAGAGCCTTCTCGCGATCGTGAGAACGGCCCCGGAGGCCCGGAGCGACGCCCAGAAGGCCGAGCTCTCGCGGTTCTACCTCGCCGAGGTCGCCCCCGAGCTCAAGCCGTCGCGCGACCGACTCGCCGAGGTCAAGAAATCGCTCGCCGCGATCAAGCCGACGACCACCGTGCCGATCTTCCGCGAGTTGCAGGGCAATGCGCGGAGGAAGACGAACATCCAGGTTCGAGGCGACTTCCTCAGCCTCGGCGCCGAGGTCTCGGCGGGCGTCCCCGAGGCGTTCCACCCGCTGCCCGAGGGCGCCCCCCGCGATCGGCTGGCCCTGGCCCGCTGGCTCGTCGATCCGAAGAACCCGCTCACGGCGCGGGTCCTGGCCAATCGCACGTGGGAGAGCCTGTTCGGCATCGGCCTGGTGGCCACGAGCGAGGAATTCGGGTCTCAGGGCGAGCTGCCCAGCCACCCCGAATTGCTCGACTGGCTGGCCACCGAGCTGGTCGCGAACCATTGGGACCTGAAGGCCTTCCTGAAGCTCCTGGTCACGTCGGCGGCCTATCGGCAAGGCTCGAAGGTCACGCCCGACCTCGAATCGCGAGACCCGGACAACCGCCTGCTCGCCCGAGGGCCCAGGTTCCGCCTCCCCGCCGAGACGATCCGCGATCAATCGTTGTTCGTCGCGGGCCTCCTGAGCTCGAAGAGCTTCGGGCCTCCGGTGAAGCCCCCGCAACCGGCCTCGGGCCTGAGCGCGGCGTTCGGCGGGGGGATCGACTGGGAGACCAGCAAGGGCGAGGACCGCTATCGTCGAGGGATTTACACGACATGGAGGCGATCGAACCCTTATCCCTCGATGACGGCGTTCGACGCCCCGAATCGCGACGTCTGCACCGTCCGCCGGACCAGGACCAACACGCCCCTTCAGGCGCTCGTCACGCTGAACGACCCGGTGTACGTCGAGGCCGCGCAGGGGCTGGCCCGGAGGATGGCGGCGGCCGGTTCGACCCCCGGCGATCGCGTTCGGAGCGGCTTCCGGATCGGCCTGGCGAGGAACCCGACCGACGTCGAGGCCGATCGGCTGGTCCTCCTGTACGAATCGGCCCGCGAGGCGTTCGCGAAGGAGCCGGAGAAGGCCCTCAAGATGGCCACCGACCCCCTCGGGCCGTTGCCGAGAGGGTCCGAGGCCGCCGACCTCGCCGCCTGGACCGTGGTGGCGAACGTCCTGCTCAATCTCGATGAAATGCTCATGAAACGATAATCGCGAGGCCCCGCCGATGGACCCCCTCCTGGAACGCACCCAGATCCGCACCCGCCGTCACTTCTTCCGCGAGAGCACCGCCGGCCTGGGCGGGATCGCGCTGGCGTCCCTGCTCGCGGACGACGCCCCGGCCGACACCGCCCCTCCGGCCGTGGTCGATCCCCTGGCGGCGAAGCCTCCGCACTTCGCCTCGAAGGCGAAGCGGGTCATCTACCTCCATCTGACCGGCTCCCCGCCGCATCTCGACCTGTTCGACTACAAGCCGGAGCTCGTCAAGAGGACCGGGCAGGACTGCCCCGACGCCTTCCTGAAGGGCAAGCGGTTCGCGTTCACCTCGGGCGTGCCGAAACTGCTGGGGACTCCCCGGAAGTTCGAGCGACACGGCGAGGGCGGCGTGTGGCTTTCCGACGCCGTGCCGAATTTCCACGGGGTCGCCGACGAGCTCTGCGTGATCCGGTCCATGCATACGGATCAGTTCAACCACGCCCCGGCCGAATTGCTGCTCTACACGGGTTCGCCGCGAGGCGGAAGGCCGTCGATGGGGACGTGGGTCACGTATGGCCTGGGCACGGAGAACGCGAACCTTCCCGGGTTCGTGGTGCTGATCTCCAGCGGGGTCCAGCCCAACGGCGGGAAGAACTCGTTCGGCAGCGGGTTCCTGCCGTCGGTCTATCAGGGCGTGCAATGCCGGTCCATGGGCGACCCGGTCCTGTACGCGAGCGACCCGGCGGGGATGGACCGCCCGATGAGGCGGATGAGCCTCGACGCCCTCCGCGACCTGAACGAGATCGAGGGCCGGGCGCTCGGCCATCCCGAGACGGCCACCCGCATCGCGCAATATGAACTGGCGTTCCGCATGCAGATGTCGGTGCCCGAGGTCATGGACATCTCCCGGGAGCCGAAGAACGTCCTCGAAGACTACGGGGCCCAGCCCGGCGGCTCGAGCTTCGCGAACAATTGCCTGCTGGCCCGGCGGTTGGTCGAGCAGGGCGTGCGGTTCGTCCAGCTCTTCGACTGGGGCTGGGACTTCCACGGCACCGGCGCCGGCGAGGGGCTGACCGACGGCCTCACGAAGAAGTGCGCGACGATGGATAAGCCGGTCGCCGCCCTCCTGAGAGACCTGAAATCGCGGGGGCTGCTCGACGAGACCCTGATCGTCCTGGGAGGCGAGTTCGGCCGGACCCCGTTCCGCGAAGGGAGGACCGCCGGCTCGGCCGTCCTCGGCCGCGACCACTTCCCGGACTGCTACTCGATGGTCCTCGCCGGGGCGGGCGTGAAGGGCGGTTTCACCCACGGGGAATCGGACGAGCTGGGGTTCTCCGTCGCGAAGGACCCGGTCCACGTCCACGACCTCCAGGCCACGATCTTGCACTTGCTCGGCCTGAATCACGAGCGGTTGACATATCGATTCCAGGGGCGCGACTATCGGCTGACGGACGTTCACGGGAAGGTGGTCCGCGAGGTCCTGGCCTAGATCGCGGCGGGCCCCGGGACTGGAGGACCGACGACTCACCGCCGGACTCGGTTCCCGAGGACGAACCCGAGCAGGCCGGTCAGGGCGATCCCCAGCGAGGCTTGCAGGCCGGTGAGGAGGTGGACGGCCTCGGTCCGGGGTTCGAGGCCGACGGCCGGGCTGCCGGAGGTGGTCATCGCCAGGAGGCTGAAGACGGCGAGGTCCAGCGGGTTTCTCGTGACCTGCTTCACCGTCGAGCCGTCGGCCGCCTGGGAGACGACCACGACGCTGTTGGTGATCCCGTAGAGGACGCTGAACAGGAGATAGACGACGGCCATCGTGGCGAGGACTCGGGGGATGCTCTCGCCGTAGTCGCAGAGCCATTCGACGGCCTGGTCGCAGGCGAAGCGGGCCCCCTCGTGAAAGGCGGCCGTCCATCGACGGTTGCGGAAGGCGGCCCGGGCGGCCTCGATGGCGGCGCGTTTTTGCATCCGGCGACGGCGGCGATAGGCCCAGCTTGAGGCGTCGGCGTCGCCCCTCTCGGCGAAGTTGCGTTCGAGGCCCTGATAGGCCCGCCCGGCGAGCTCGAACCGACCGGCGAGCTCCTCGCCGATGGCGTCTCCGAGCTGGTCGCGGCGCAGGCGGGTGCGGTCGAGATAGGCGCCGGCGAGCAGCACGCCCGCGAGCTGGCTCTGGGACAGGTCGAGCCCTTCGAGGCGGGCGTCTCGGAGGTCGGCCCCGGAGAGGTTCGCCCCGCCGAGGTCCGCCCCTCGGAGGTCGGCCCCGGAGAGGTTCGCCCCCGAGAGGTTGGCCTTGAGGAGGACGGCCCGGCGAAGGTCGGTCCGCGAGAGGTCGGCCCCGGCCATCCGGGCCTCGCGGAGGTTCGCGGCACGGAACTTGGCCCCCGAGACGTTCGCCTCGCGGAGGTCGGCGCTCCAGAGGTCGGCCGAGCGGAGGTTCGCGCCTTCGAGCACGGCCTCGCGGAGGTCGGCGAAGCGGAGGGAGGCGCCGGCGAGGTCGGCGTCTTCGAGCATGGCGCCCCGGAGGTCCGCCTTGCCGAGCTGGGCCCGGGTCAGCCGGGCGGAGGCGAGGTCGGCGCCCGAGAGATTCGCCTCTTCGAGGCGGGCGCGACGGAGGTCGGCCCCCTGGGCGGCGACCCCGGAGAGATCCGAGCCGCCGAGGTCGATCCCGCGGAGGTCCGCGCGTCGGAGGCGGGCGCCCCGGAGGTCCGCCTTGCGGAATCGGCCGGTCCTGTGCTCGGCGTCCCACCAGGAGGGCGGCGATCCGCCCTCGGCGACCCTCCGGCCGAGGGCCGTCCGGCTGAGGTCCACCTCGTCCAGCTCGGCCGGCCCGTCGTCGGTCCTCGGCACGAGGAGGAGGCCGTCGGGATGGTCCTCCACGCTCCTCAAAACGATCTCGGCGCGGGCCGAGGCGGGGGCGACGGCCAGGCGGTGGCGGGTCGAGGCCGAGGGGGGGGCGGGATCGTCGGTCACGCGAGGGGGCCTCGCCGGGTGAGGGATCGTTTCCGGAGCGGACCATCCTACGCAAATCCCAGGGCCCCGGGGACGGCGACCCGGGCCGATTCGCGGGGTTTTTCGGCCTAGTTGGGCGTCGCGGACGGGCATGAGGCGGCCTGCGGGCGTTGAGAAGCGGCGTGACCTATGGTCGGGATGATGGGCCGGCCTCGGGACGACAGATCCCGAGGTCCAGGCCGCCCCGGGAACTCGACGATGACGCGACTTCACGCTCGGCGCCGGGCCATCGCCGAGATCGGTCTGCTCTTGCTGCCGGCCCTGGCGGCGATCCTGGGCGGATCGTTGAGCCTGGCCCTGGCCGGCGGCGCCGGAGGATGGGTCGTGGGGCCGGCACTGGGGGCGGGGGCCGTCCTGGTCCTGGCCGGCAGCTTCGCCCTGGTCCGGTCGGCGGCGGATCGGTCGTTGGCCCTGGCGGCGGAGCGGGACGGCCGCCGCGATCAGGTCGAGGCGGCCCTGCGCGAGACCGAGGCCCGGCTCGAAGCGATCCTCGATGCGACCGAGGCCGTCGTCTACCTCAAGGACCTCGACGGCCGATACCTCCTGATGAATCGCCGCTGGATCGCCATGTACCCGGGCACCAGGGAAATGGTCCTGGGCAGGACCGACCACGACCTGTTCCCGCCCGATGTCGCCGCGACCTTCCGCCTCAACGACCGCAAGGCCCTGGAGGCCGGCGAGGCCGTGGAGTCTGAGGAGATCGTCCCGGGCGTCGATGGGGTCCGCACGTACCTCTCGATCAAGGTGCCGCTGTTCGACGCCTCGGGCCGGCCCTACGCCACCTGCGGGATCTCCACGGACATCACCCAGAGGAAGAGGGCCGAGGAGTCGCTCCGGGCCAGCGAGGAGCGGTTCCGCCTGGCCTTCGAGCACGCGGCGGTCGGCGTGAGCCTGGCCACGCCCGACGGCCGGTTCGTCCGCGTGAATTCGGCGTTCTGCGCCCTGACCGGCTACTCGGCCGAGGAGCTGGGGGATCGGACCATCCTGGCGATCACCCACCCCGAGGACCGCGAGGTGAACCTCCGGCTGCTGGAGCGGCTGCTGATCCGGGAAATCCCCAGCTTCCTTTTGGAGAAGCGGTACATCACCAAGCGGGGCGAGATCGTCTGGGGCAAGTGCAGCGTGTCGATCATCCCGGACGGGAGCGGCGGGCCGGGCCACCTGATCACGCTGACCGAGGACATCACCGAGCGGAAGAGGGCCGAGGCCGAGCGGGCCGAGGCGGCCCAGACCCTCCAGAAGATCCTGGAGACGGTGCCGGATATCCTTTACGCCCTGGACCTCGAAGGCCGGGTCGTCCGCTGGAATCGGCCCCTGGAGGTCGCCACCGGGTTATCCTCCGAGGAGATCCACGGCCGCCACGCCCTGCGATTCTTCGCGGAGGAGGATCAGGCCACGATCCATGAGGCGATCTTGCGGGCCCATCGCGACGGGTTCGCCGAGAGCGAGGGCCAACTGCTCCATAAAGACGGTCATTCGACGATCTATCAATGGACCGGAGTCCCGCTGAAGGACGACGCCGGGCGGGTCGTGGGGCTGACCGGGGTGGGGCGGGACATCTCGGCCCTGAAGGCCGTCGAGGCGGACCTCCGCGCCTCGTATGACGCCACGATCGAAGGCTGGGCGCGGTTGCTGGACCTCCGCGACCGCGAGACCGAGGGGCATTCGCGGAGGGTCACCGAAAGGACGGTCCGGCTCGCCCGGGCGATGGGCATGGGCGGCCCCGACCTCGAGCAGGTCCGCCGCGGGGCCCTGCTCCACGACATCGGCAAGATGGGCATCCCCGACGCCGTGTTGCTCAAGGAAGGCTCGCTCACGCCCGAGGAATGGTCCGTGATGCGGACCCACCCCAGCCTCGCCGCCGAGATGCTCTCGGCCATCGACTTCCTCCGCCCCGCCGTGGAGATCCCCTGGAACCATCACGAACGGTGGGACGGATCGGGCTATCCCCGAGGGCTCAAGGGCGAGGAGATCCCCCTGCCGGCCCGGATCTTCGCCGCGGTGGACATCTGGGACGCGCTGACCCACGATCGCCCGTATCGCCGGGCCTGGGCCCCGGAACGAGCCCGGACGTATCTCGAATCGCTCGCCGGCAACCACCTCGACCCGAACGTCGTCCGCGAGTTCTGCCTCCTCCTGGACGCGGAGGGGATCGCCCGCGATCCCGAGCCCGCGCCGGCCTCGCCGGCCCCGTCTCCCGAATTCAGCTCCCCGTCGAGGCCGCCGGAGGTCCTGATCGTCGGCGAGGGCGAGCCGGCCGCACTCCTGGTCGCCCGGCTCGGGGAGATCGGCCACCGGGCCACCGTCGTGGCCGACGCCGAAGCCTCGTGGAACGCGATCCGGGAAAACGGCCACCGCCTGGTGATCGCCGACTGGGACCGCCCCGACGCCGTCCCCCTGTGCCGGAGGCTCCGGGCCGGCGACAATGACTTGTATGTCTATCTGTTCGCCGCGACCGCCCGGACCTCGCCCGAGGCCCTGCGGGCGCCCCTGGCCGACGGCGCCGACGGCGTCCTCGCCTTGCCCCCGGACCCCCGCGAGCTGGAGGCGCGAATCGGGGCCGGCCGAAGGATCGTCACCGCCCACGACGCCCTGATCGCCCGGTCCGATCGCGCCGACCGCGATCGGGCCCGGCTCCTCGCCCAGAACGAACGGCTCGTCGAGCTGGTCTCGGTGGACTCGCTGACCGGACTCTCCAACCGCCGGCACGTCCTGGAGTCGCTGGAGATCGAGATCGACGCGGCGACCCGGGGCGGCCGGGAGCTCTCGGTGATCCTCCTGGACGTCGATCGGTTCAAGCTCTACAACGACACCCACGGCCACCGGGCCGGCGACGAGGTCCTCCGCCGGCTGGCCCGGGTGCTCCGGACGTCGCTCGATGGCCAGTCGCTGGCGGCTCGCTACGGAGGCGAGGAGTTCCTGATCCTCCTGCCCGGGGCCGACGTCCGCGAGGCGGGCGAGTCCGCCGAGCGGGTCCGCCGGGCCATCGAGACGGCCGACTGGCCGCTCCGACCCGTGACCGCCAGCCTCGGGGTCGCGACCCTTCGTTGCGATCTGGCCGACCCCTACGAACTGATCGACGAGGCCGACCAGGCCCTCTATCGATCCAAACGCCGCGGCCGAAACCGCGCCACCCACGCCCTCGACTCCGACCCGAGGAACCCATCCCCGCTCGATACCCTCTGGATGGCCGGCGCCTCGGCCGGTTGAGCCGTGGCGATCCGTATCAATAGAGTCAAATCATATTTTCGTCTGCGAGGATACGATCCGGCACCAATTTTGGGAGACGCGATCGTTTACGCCCCCCGTCGGACGCCCCGGTCCCGGGAGTCGCGTCGGGCGAGGCGGGAAAATTCCCAGGGTCGATCGGTTATTTAATCTGTAGTAGACTCCCGGTTCCTCTCTGGGAGTGTATGACACCGATGACCTACGCACCCCCCGGCAGCCTGCTCGCATTCCTCGCCGAGGTCCCCGACCCGCGGTCCCGGCACGGCCGGAGGCATCCGATGGTCGCGATGCTGGCCCACGCCTGCTGCGCCATCCTCTGCGGGTGCCGCGGCTATGCCGCCATCGCCCAGTGGGGCCGGGACCAGCCGATCGAGCTCATGCACCGCCTCGGCTACCGCCGCCGGCCCGCCTCCTTCGGCGCCTTCCAGGCCCTCTTCGCCCGCCTCCCGGCCGACGCCCTGGAGGCCGCCGTGGCCCGCTGGGCCGAGCACCTGCTGGGGCCGCGGGCCGGCCCGGGCCTGCGGGCCGTGGCGCTCGACGGCAAGTCCTCCCGCGGCAGCGGCACGGCCGCCGCCCCCGCGGTCCACCTGCTGGCGGCCCTGGACCAGCAGACCGGGTGCGTGCTGGCCCAGGCCCGCGTCCCGGCCGAGACCAACGAGCACAAGGCGGCGCTGCGGCTCCTGGAGGGGATGGTGCTGGAGGGCCGCGTGATCACCGGCGACGCGGCGTTCTGCCAGCGCGATCTGTGCCGCCAGGTGGTCGACGCCGGCGGCCACTACCTGGTCAAGGTCGACGACAACCAGCCGACCCTGAAGGCGGACATCGCGGCCGCCTTCGGGCCGGCCTTTTCCCCCCTACGGCCGGCGGAAGGCGGCCGAGCAGGCCGACGTGGCGACGGCCCTGGACAAGCACGGCGGGCGGGTCGAGCGGCGGGTGCTGCGGACGACCACGGCGCTCAACGGCTACCTGGACTGGCCGGGGGTGGCGCAGGTCGGGCTCCTGGAGCGGACGGTCGCGGCCGGGGGTGGGGTGACCGTGGAGGTCCAGTACCTGATCACCAGCGTGCCGCGCGTCAGCGCCGAGGCGGCGGCGCTCCTGGGGTGGGTGCGGGGCCACTGGGGGATCGAGAACCGGCTGCACTACGTCCGGGACGTGACGATGGGGGAGGACGCCAACCGGACCCGGAGCGGGTCGGGGCCGCAGGCGCTGGCGGCGCTGCGGAACCTGGCCGTCAGTAAGCTGCGGCTCGACGGGGTGACGAACATCGCCGCCGGCCTGCGGCGGAACGCCGCCCGCGTCCGAGACCTGCTCGCGAGCTTGTGCATCTTGAAACACTGATCGGCCCTGGGGAAAATTCCGACCCTCGGCGCCTCCTCCGCGTTATGATGGTCGGTGACGCCCGCCCGCCCGATGCGCCCCTTGCGAGAGGCCCGAACCGGATGACCCCGCCCGAGATGGCCGTCGCCCAGGAGGCGGCCCGAGCCGCCGGAGCGATCCTGTCGCGATTCTTCCGCGACGGCGTCACGATGCGCGAGAAGGACGTCGCCAACCTCGTCTCCGACGCCGATCTCCAGGCCGAGGCCGCGATCGTCGAGGTCATCCGCGAGCACTTCCCGACCCACGAAGTCCTCGGCGAGGAATCGCACGAGGGGAGCCTTTCGGCCGAGCATCTCTGGGTCGTCGATCCCCTGGACGGCACCGCGAACTTCGCCCACAAGATCCCTCATTTCGCCGTCTCCATCGCCTACTATCGAGCCGGCCGGGCCGAATGCGGGGTCGTCTTCAACCCGATCTCCGACGAATGGTACACCGCGGTCCGAGGCGAGGGCGCCTTCCTCAACGGCCGACCGATCCACGTCTCGCGGCATGCCCATTTGAACGAGGTCATCATCGGCTTCGGGCTCCCGTACGACCGAGGTCGCCTGATGGAAGCCACGCTCTCCGCGACGGCCGAATTGATCCGCGCCGAGACGCATGGCGTTCGGCGGATCGGGACGGCGGCCGTCGATTTCTGCCTCGTCGCGAATGGCCAGTTCGGCGCCTACTTCGAATACCTGCTCTCCCCCTGGGATTTCGCCGCCGGCCGCCTGATCTGCGAGGAGGCCGGGGGGACCGTGACCGACGCCAGGGGCGATCCGCTGACACTGGGCCGCCGAAGCGTGCTCGCCTCCAACGGCCCCTTGCACGAAGCCATGCTCGAAGTCCTGAAACCGCGACACCCGTAGTGTGCATGAAATGCACCGACCCGCGGCGGGCAAGGCCCGCCCACCATCCCTCTCCCCGGAGGCCACCTCGATGACGGACCCCAATCGTCGAACCTTCCTGACCGCGGCCGGGGCGGCCGTGACCACCGGCCTGGCCTCCTCGCGATCCCTCGCCCAGCAGGGCCCGAACGAGACGGTTCGGGCCGCCGTCCTCGGCCTGAACTCACGAGGGCAGACGCACATCGAAGGCTTCATGGGCACTCCGGGCGTGAAGGTGACCGTCCTCTGCGACCCGGACCAAAAAGTCCTGGACTCCCGCGCCAAGGGGTTCGAATCGAGGTTCGGCTACAGGCCCGAGACCGAGACGGATCTCCGCAAGGTCTTCGACCGCAAGGACGTGGACGTGGTCAGCGTGGCCACGCCCAACCACTGGCACGCCCTGGCCACCGTCTGGGCCTGCAACGCCGGCAAGGATGTTTACGTGGAGAAGCCGGGGACGCACAACGTCTCCGAGGGCCGCAAGATGATCGACGCGGCGAAGAAGAACGGCCGGGTCGTGCAGCACGGCGTCCAGCTCCGCAGCTCCGAGGCGATCCGCGAGGCCGTCGAGGCGATGCGCAACGGACTGATCGGCAAGCTCTACCTGGCCCGAGGCCTGGTCTTCCGCAACCGGCCGTCCGTCGGCCACGCCAAGGACCCGGACACCCCGCCGAGCGACTTCAGCTGGGACCTCTGGCAGGGACCCGCGCAGGAGAGGCCGTTCTCGAAGAAGTTCGTGCATTACAACTGGCACTGGCACTGGGCCTACGGCAACGGCGACGTCGGCAACCAGGGCGTCCACGAGACCGACATGTGCCTCTGGGGCCTGGGCCTGGAGACCCTGCCGACGGAGATCGTCGCCATGGGCGGCAAGTTCCTCTGGGACGACGACAAGGAGACCCCCGAGGTCCTCTCCAGCAGCTACAGCTTCCCCGAGCAGAAGCAGATGATCGAGTTCGAGGTCCGCCCCTGGGCCACCAACACCGAGGGGGGCGCGGGCGTCGGCAACCTCTTCTACGGGAGCGAGGGCTACCTCGTCGTCAAGGGATACAATTCCTACGAGGCGTTCGACCAGAAGGGCAAGTCCATCAAGAAGAAGAGCGACGGCGACCCCGTGGCCAGGCACTTCGCGAACTTCATCGACGCCGTCCGCCACCGAGACCCCTCCCGCCTCCACGCCCCGGTGGAGACCGCCCACACCAGCTCCTCGCTCGCCCACCTGGGCAACATCGCCTACCGCGTCGGCCGCCGCCTGAAGTTCGACCCGGCCTCCGAGACCTTCCCGGGCGACGGCGAGGCCAACGCCCTCCTGACCCGCGAATACCGCAAGCCATTCGTGATCTGAGAGCCGACCGCCAGGCCGCCAGGGGAGGAGCGGGACGGGAGTTCTTCGAGGATCTCGCCTCTCCTCCTCCCTTGGCGCCCGAGGCGGCCGGGCGGTTCAATGGAATCTTCCCCCGCCGATCGACGGCCCCGCGCCGGACGGAATCCCACCCATGCCGACTCGCCCTTTTCTCGCCCTCGGGCTCGCGATGACCGCGTCGGTCGCCTCCGCGGCCGATCCAAAGGTGGATTTCAATCGCGACGTCCGGCCGATCCTCGCCGCGAAGTGCTTCGCCTGCCACGGCCCGGATGACTCCCGCCGCAAGGCCGGGCTCCGCCTCGATCTTCGCGACCCGGCGACGCGCGCCGTCAAGAGCGGCGCCGTGGCGATCGTCCCCGGCAAGCCCGAGGAGAGCGAGCTCGTCGAGCGGATCGACGCCGAAGAGGCCGAGCGGATCATGCCCCCTCCGGGGAGCCACAAGACGCTCAGCTCTCGGGACCGGGACATCCTCAAGCGATGGATCGCCGAGGGGGCCGAATATCGCGAGCACTGGGCCTTCCTCAAGCCCGTCCGGCCCGATTTGCCGAGCGTGAAGGCTCGCGGATGGGTCCGCAACCCGATCGATTGCTTCGTCCTCGCGAGGCTGGAGGGCGAGGGCCTCTCGCCGTCGCCCGAGGCCGGTCGAGCGGCCCTCCTGAGACGGGTCAGCCTCGACCTGATCGGCCTTCCCCCCACGATCGCCGAACTGGATGCCTTTTTGAACGATTCTTCGCCCGATGCCTATGAAAAGGTCGTCGATCGCTTGCTCGCATCGCCCCACTACGGCGAGCGATGGGCCCGCCGCTGGCTCGACCGCGCCCGCTATGCCGACACCAACGGCTACGAGAAGGACCGCGAACGCTCGATCTGGCCCTATCGCGATTGGATCATCCGGGCGTTGAACGACGACATGCCGTTCGATCGGTTCACGGTCGAGCAGATCGCCGGAGACCTCCTGCCGGACGCCACGATCGACCAGAAGGTCGCCACCGGGTTCCACCGGAACACGATGACGAACGAGGAAGGCGGGATCGACATCGAGGAGTTCCGGTTCGCCAGCGTGGTCGATCGCGTGGCGACGACCGGGACCGTCTGGCTCGGCCTGACGATCGGCTGCGCCCAGTGCCACACCCACAAGTTCGACCCGATCACCCAGCCCGAGTATTACGGCCTCCTCGCCTTCCTCGACAACGCCGATGAACCCGAGCTGGACCTGCCCCGGGCCGACATCGCCGCGAAACGGGCCGAGATCACGGCGAAGGTCGCGGCCAGGCGTGCCGACCTGGCGAGCCTCTTCCCCGCCGACGATGAATCGGCCGGCTGGGAGGTCCTCCAACCGATCTCGGCGACGACCGAATCGGCCGCCGCGCTCGCGAAGCAGGACGACGGCTCGCTGCTGGCCTCGGGCCCGGCCCCCGAGGCGGATTCGTACACCCTCGTCTTCGAAACGGGCCTGCAAGAGATCACGTCCATCCGGCTCGATGCGTTGACCGACCCGTCCCTGCCCCACGGAGGCCCCGGACGCGCCCCGAATGGCAATTTCGTGCTCAGAGAATTACGAGTTCAGGCGAGCCCTCGTTCGGACCCGTCGAAGGCCATCCCCGTCGCATTCGGCGGCGCGACGGCCGAGTTTTCTCAGCGAGAGTTCGACGTGAAAGGGGCCGTCGATGGCGACCTCTCCACCGGCTGGGCGATCGACGACGGCTCGGGCCGCCTGAACCGGGACCGCTCGGCGACGTTCCTCCTCAAGGAGAAGGTCGGTTTCGAGGGCGGGACTCGCCTGGCGATCACCCTCGAAAACCGCTACGGGGGGAAGCACACGCTCGGCCGGTTCCGGTTGTCGGCGAAGGGGCCGGCGAGCGATTCCGCGAGGCCCGTCGAGGAAAGGCGTCGCGAGCACCTGGCCGCGAAACAAGCCGCCTGGGAGCAATCGCTCCGGCCGACGCGCTGGGTCCCGCTCTCGCCGTCGCGGGTCGTCTCGAAGAAACATGCGACGATGAACGTCCTGGAGGACAATTCGGTCCTCGCGACGGGCGACAAGCCGAATAATGATACGTATGAGGTGGACATCCCCTCGAATTTGAAGGGGATCACGGCGCTCCGCCTGGAAGTTTTGCCCGATCCGAGCCTTCCCGACCAGGGCCCGGGCCGGGCCCCCTGATGTCGGTCGGCGACTTCATCCTGACCGAATTCGAGCTTTCGGCCGGGCCGGACGGCGAGGTACCGAGCCCCGTCCGCTTCTCCGGGGCGTCTCACGACTTCGCCGAGCCGAACCGATCGGCCGAGATGGCCGTCGATGGCAAGACCGACACCGGCTGGTCGATCAAGGGCGGGGTCGGTCGCGCCCATCAAGCCGTGTTCACGCTCAGGGAGCCGATCGGCGACGGCCGCCCGTCCCGCCTGGTCCTGACGATGCATCAGGACGGCATCCACCAGATGACCATCGGCCGGTTCCGCGTCTCGGCGACGACCGGCCCGGGGCCGGTGAAGGCATCGAGCCTGCCGGCCGAGGTCGAGGACTTGCTCCTGATCCCGGCCTCGGAGCGAACCGAGGCCCAGTCGCACGGCATCCGGGACTTTTACCTCTCGATCGCCCCCGAACTCTGGCGAGAGCATGCGAAGATCGAAGAACTCCGGCGGTCGATGCCGAGATTCCCGACGACCCTGGTGATGACCGAGCGACGCCAGGAACACTCGCGGACGACGTTCCTCCGCAAGCGAGGCGAGTTCCTCCAACCGGTTGAGCCGGTCGTCCCGGGAACCCCGGCCTTCCTCCATCCGTTCCCGTCGGGCGAGCCGAGGAACCGATTGGGGTTGGCCCGATGGCTGGTCTCCGAGGAGAACCCGCTCGTCGCGAGGGTGGTGGTCAACGGCGCGTGGCAGGCGTTCTTCGGCCGAGGGCTCGTCGGGACCGTGGAAGACCTCGGCACCCGGGGCGACGAGCCGTCCCATCCCGAATTGCTCGACTGGCTCGCGACCGAATTGCCTCGGACGGGGTGGAGCTTGAAGCGGCTCCATCGGCTGATTGTCACGAGCGCGACCTATCGGCAATCGTCGGTGACGACGCCGGAGAGGCTCGAACGCGACCCGAAGAACGTCCTCCTGGCCCGAGGGCCGCGGTTCCGGGTCGAGGCGGAGATGGTCCGGGACATCGCCCTGGGTGCCGGCGGGCTGCTCGACCCGAAGGTCGGCGGGCCGAGCGTCTATCCCCCTCAACCCGAAGGCGTGACGGCGTTGGCCTACAGCGGAGGATGGCCGACGAGTCGAGGGGCGGACCGCTATCGACGGGGGTTGTACACGTTCTTGAAGAGGACGGCCCCCTATGCGTCGTTCATCACGTTCGACGCCCCGACGTCGGAGACGACGTGCGTGCGTCGGGAGCGGTCGAACACGCCCCTGCAGGCGCTCACGCTGCTGAATGATCCGGTGTTCGTGGACGCCTCGCGGGCCCTGGCCCGGAGGGTGGTGGCGGAGGAGCCCGGGTCATTCGAGGCCCGGATTCGCCTGGCCTATCGGCTCTGCCTGTCCCGGCCTCCGCGAGACGACGAGGCGCTGGCCCTCGCGAGGTTCCATGACCTGCAGCTTGCCCGGTTCCTCACCGGGGAGGCCGACCCGGCGAAGGTCGCGGGCCTGGATCGGAAGGCGGACGGGCTCCGGGCCGCCGAGATCGCCGCGTGGACGGCCGTGGCCCGGGTATTGCTCAACCTTGATGAGACGATCACGAAGGAGTAGCCCCTCATGACCCCCGAAATCGCCAGAGAACGCCTCCGAGGGGCCACCCGCCGCCACTTCTTCCGCGAGTGCGGCGTGGGTGTGGGCAAGATCGCGCTGGCGTCCCTGATGATGGAATCCGGCCTCCTCGCCGCCCCTCCGGCCGTCGATCCCCTGGCGCCAAGGCCGCCGCACTTCGCGCCGAAGGCCAAGCGAGTCATTTACTTGTTCATGGCCGGCGCCCCCAGTCAGCTCGACCTGTTCGACCACAAGGAGACGCTCAAGAAGTACGACGGCCAGCCGGTCCCGGCGGAGGTCGTGAAGGGGCAGCGCTATGCGTTCATCCGTCCCGACGCGAGCCTGATGGCGTCGCGGTTCCGGTTCGCCCGGCATGGCCGGTGCGGCTCGGAGCTTTCCGAGATGCTCCCGAACCTGGCGAAGGTCGTGGATGAGATCGCCCTGGTCAAGTCGATGCACACCGATCAGTTCAATCACGCACCCGCTCAAATCTTCATCAATTCGGGGTCGAGCTTGCCGGGGCGTCCGAGCATGGGTTCCTGGGTGACCTACGGCCTGGGGAGCGAGGCGAGCGACCTGCCGGGATTCGTCGTCCTCTCCTCGGGGTCGGGGATCAGCGGGGGCGCGGCGAACTGGTCGAGCGGGTTCTTGCCGACGGCCTACCAGGGCGTCCCGTTCCGCTCGAAGGGCGACCCGATCCTGGACGTGAGCAGCCCCGAGGGGTTCGACGGCCGCCTCCAGAGGGACTCGCTGGACCTGATCCGCGACCTCAACGGCCGGCACCTTTCCGACACGGGCGACCCCGAGATCGCCACCAGGATCGCTTCGTATGAGATGGCGTATCGGATGCAGACCAGCGCCCCGGAGTTGATGGACCTCTCGGGCGAGTCTCGCGAGACGATGGAGCTCTACGGGGCCGAGCCCGGCAAGGGTTCGTTCGCGAACAACTGCCTGCTCGCCCGCCGGTTGATCGAGCGAGGCGTGCGGTTCGTGAACCTCTACCACGAGGGTTGGGACCATCATTCGGACGTGGCCGGCGGTTTGAAGTCGCAGTGCGGCCAGACCGATCGCGCCTCGGCGGCCCTCGTCCTGGACCTGAAGCGGCGGGGGCTCCTGGAAGACACCCTGGTCGTCTGGGGAGGCGAGTTCGGCCGGACGCCGATGGTCGAATCCAACGCGGCGCTGGGCCGGAGCCTGGGCCGGGACCATCACCCCCAGGCGTTCACGATGTGGTTCGCCGGAGGGGGCATCAAGGCCGGGATGACGATGGGGGCGACCGACGACCTGGGCTTCCACGTCGTCGAATCGCCGGTCCACGTCCACGACCTCCAGGCGACGATCCTCCACCTGCTCGGCCTCGATCACACCCGGCTCACGTTCCAGTCCCAGGGACGCGACTTCCGGTTGACCGACGTGGGCGGGGACGTGGTGAAGGGATTGCTCGCATGAATCGTGGGGAGGCGGGTTCCTCGGCGGATCACGCCGAATTTCGCGGAGCGGAACGCTCGTTTCCTCGATCCGCGAAGCGCGGCGTGATCGGCGGACCGATCATCCATTGCCCTTCTTCGCCTTGGCCTTCGGGCTGCTCGCCTTGGACTTAACCTTGGATTTGGCCTTCGCTTTCGCCGAGGCCTTCCCGGAGGACATCGGCAAGTCCCAGGTGCTCAGGGCCATGTCGAGGCTGGAGGCGACGAGGTGGCGGCCGTCGGGCGAGAAGGCGAGGCCGGTGACGTCCTCGGTCGGGCCGACCAGGATCGCGATCCTCTCGCCGGTGGCCACTTCCCAGAGGCTCACCGCGTTCTTCTCGGTCCCTCCGACGACCGCCCCGGTGGCCAGGATGCGACCGTCGGGCGAAAAGGTCATGCACTTGATGCTCGGCTCGAACTCGGAGGAGAGCAGCTCGCCCCGGGGCTGCATGGCCTTGGGGTCCCAGAGGATCGTCTTCTGCTTCAGGAACGGCCCGCCGTTGACCGCGACGATCCCGGCCGTCGGCGAGCAGGCCACGGCCATGTAGGACGAGGAGGCATCGTTGGGCTCCAGGTCGAAGCTCTTGCGGAGCTTCTTGCCGGCGACGTCCCAGAAGAAGAGGGTCTCCCGGGTGATCTGGACGATCGTCTTGCCGTCGTTGGTGAAGGCGAAGCCCTGGGAGATGCCCTTGGGCGGGTCGAGTGAGCCGGCGAGCTTGTCGCCGCGGACGTCGTAGAGCATGACCGACTTCTGGTCGTTCGTGGCGGCCACGAGCGAGCCGTCGGGCGAGTAGGCGAGTGTCAGGATGGCGAGCGAGGGCTCGTCGAACTTCTTCCGGAGCTTGCCCGAGGCCGGGTCCCAGAAGAAGACGTCGCCGAGGTAGCCGCCGACGGCCAGGGTCTTGCCGTCGGGGGCGAAGGCGACGGAGAAGCTTTCGGGGCGGTCGTTGGCCTTGTCGTCGAACCGGCGGAGGAGCTTGCCGGAGGCGGCGTCCCAGAGGATCGCCACGTCCTCGCCGGCCGAGGCGATCGTCTTGCCGTCGGGCGAGAACGCCACCCCTCGGACGAATTTTTCATGCCCCCGGAGCGTCCGGTCCGACTCCAGGATCGGCGGGCCGTTGCCCATGTCGCCGATGTCGTCCTGGGCCGTGGCGGCCGGGGTGAGGCCGAGGATCGGGACCAGGGCCAGGATCGCGGATCTCGTCTCGAATCGCATCGCTGATCCTCCGGGGGGGTGGCCAATCCGATCGATGATTCTAACCTTTATGCATGCTCCGTGCCAACGGCCCCGGGGAGCGTGAGCCGGGGTTCGGCGGCGCGGGATGTCCGAGGCATCCGTCTCCGGAGCGGATTTGGGCCACGAGCCGGGGCGCTCAGGGGGCGAATTTCCAGGTCGGCTGGAAGTCTCGGTGGATGTCGGGGTTGGTCAGGAGGACCCGGACCATCTCGATCGGCATGCCCCCGGCCATCAGGATGCGGTCGTGGAACTCGCAGTCGGTCATCTTGCCGGTCTCGACGACTTCCTTGTGAAGCGCCCGGAGCTGGAGGCCGCCGAGCATGTAGGCGGCCTGATACAGCGGCGAATAATTGCCCGCGAACGACCGCCGGACCTCGCCCGAGGCGCTGAACCGCTCGTGGCCCACGCGATCGACCAGGAAGTTCACGGCCTCGTCGGGAGTCATCTGGCCGAGGTGGAATTTCAGGGAGAACTCGATCCGGGCGCAGCGGTGCATCCTCCAGAAGAGCATGCCCACGCGGTCCTCGGGCGACCTGGGGAACCCCTTGTCCCAGAGGAGCATCTCCCAGTAGAGCGCCCATCCCTCGGTCCAGAACGGCGTGCCGAACGGCCGTCGGTGGGTGTTGAACCGGCGGTTGTAGAAGACCTGGAGGTGGTGCCCGGGGATCAATTCGTGGTGGACCGTCGCCCGGGAAAAGTGAATATTATTCGACTTGACGCTCATGAGCTTGTCTTCGATCGACATGCTCTCGGTGGGGTACGAGACGATGATCGACTCGCCTCCGAGGAAGAACGGGTTGACCTTCTGCGCCTGGGGCTCATCATCTCGACCCGCCAGTCTTCCTTGGCGAGTGCGGGGACGGTCACCAGGTCGTGCTTCTCGACGAAGTCGATGGCTTCCTTCGCCAGCTCGCGGACGAGGCGGGGCTGGTCTCCGGCGGGGACGTAGAGGGTCTTGACCTTCTCCAGGGCGGCCTTCCAGTCGTCGCCGAAGCCCATCTCCTTCGACGCCTTCTTCATCTCGGCCTCGCACCAGGCGAACTCCTTCTCGCCGATGGCCAGGAGTTCCTCGGGCGAGTAGGCGATCATCTCGGCGCGGAGGTCTTCGAGGAGGCCGTCGCGACCGATCGGGTCTCCGCGGATGGTGTCGTCGTCGCCCCGCCTGGCCTCGGCGACGGTGTCGGCGAGGAACTTCGCGTAATCGCCCAGGGCCTCGTCGGCCTTGCGGTACGGGGCGCGAACCCACCAGGAAAACGTCGGGTCGTAGCCGTCGTAATAGCGGAACCAGCCGCCGAGGGCGGTCCTCAGGGCGTCGGCATCCCGGCTCGCTCGCAGAGCCACGGGCTGGGGGGTCTTCTTGTCCTTCTCCCTCGCCGAGACCTCCTTGCGGGCGGCGTCGAGCTGGCCCGGCAGCCTCGCGAGGACCTCGGCCGACTTGATCGGATCGACCGGGTCGAGCCGCCTCCGGGCCTCGACGAGGTCGGTGATCGTCCTGGAGAATGGGAGGAAGCCGGCGGTTTCCTCGGCCCGTCGCTTCTCGCGGTCGAGCCGGTCGAGGTCGGACTTGAGCTCGTTGTCGAGGAGGAGGTAATCGACCTTGCCCTCGGTGCCCAGCGCGTCGAAATCGAGTTCCTTGAGGCGGCCCCGCCATGCCTCGGAGAACTCGCGGAGTCGGCCGATCCTCGTCGGGGAGAACTCGACGGGGAACCTCCGGCCCACGCCCTCGCGGTCGGCCGACCAGCGCTCGACGACGGTGACCAGCTCGCTCGATGGCTTCTTCAAGAGGGGTTCGAGCGGGCCGACGACCGGGTCGGTGGGGCTCCCGTCGGCGAGGGCCAGGGGGACGAGGAGGAAGGCCAGGGTCCAGGGCATGGGCGGGGTTCCTCGGGATCGTTCTTGCCGGGCGGTCCGGGTCGGGATAGATATTACGCGGGCCCCGGGGATCGCCGCCACCGGCTCGGGGCGAGGCATCGGGCCTCGTCCCGGGAGCGTGGCATCCGGTGAGGCGCCCGATCGAGGGGTTCCGATGCCCGACGACCCGTCTCCGAAACCGCCCGCCGACCCGATCGCGCCGAAGCCGGCCCCTCCGCCATCTCGGCCTGCTCCGCCGGAGGAACCCCCCTTCCCCGTCCGCGACCCGGGCGACCTCCTCGACCCCGGCCGGCTCGCGCAGACCGAGATGAGCGTGGGCCAGTTGATCGAGGAGGGCCGACGGGTAATCCGCCTGGTCCGCCCGGCCCACTACCGCGAGTATGGCCACCTGATCGCCCGGCTCGCGACGGCCGGCGCGACGCTCCGAGACCTCTGCGCCGCCGCCGCGTTCGCGAGCCGGGCGGCCCAGGCCCATCTGGAGGACCTCAAGGCCATCAAGCCGAAAGACCTCGAAGGGGTCCGGGCCCTGGACGAGGCGAGGCGAGGGGTTGGCGAGTCGTGGCAATCGTGGCGAGGGCTCTCGCTGGCGTATGCCGAGGTCATCGCCCTGCTCGCGACGCTCCAGCCCCGGGGGCCCGTGCCGGGGCCGGCGCCGGACCTCGCCCCGGATGCCCCGCCGAGGCTCGTCTGATCGGTGAGGCGCCCTCTCAGGCGATCGCGTAGGAGGCGACGATCGCCGTGACGTTGTCCCGCCCCCCGGCATCCAGGGCCGCCTCGATCAGGGCCGCCGCCGCGGGCTGCGGCTCGCGGACCCGGTCCAGGATCTCGCCGATTCGCGGGTCCGGGACCATGTTCGTCAGGCCGTCGGTGCAGAGCAAGAGACGGTCGCCGTCGAGGAGGCGGAGGGTGGTGATCTCGGGGTCGATCCCCCGGACCCCGGCGAAGTTCAGGAGGACGTTGCGACGCCCGGGCAGGCTGTGGTCCCGGGTCAGCAGGCGAAGCTCGCCCCGTCGGTGGAGATACGCCCGAGAATCCCCCGCGTGGACGAAGAAGGCGTGATCGCCCGCGGTGTAGGCCACCGTCAAGGTGGTGCCCATGCCCTTGAGGCGCGGGTCGAGCTGGGCTTCGCGGATCACGGCGTCATCCACCTCGCGGAAATAATTCTTCATCCGGTCGATCAGAGGGCCGATCTCGGCGTCGTCGATGGTCAGGGCCCAGCGGGGGGACTCCATCACGAGCCGGACGCCGGTGCGGATCGCCGTGAGGCTCGCGCGCTCGCCGGCGGCCATGCCGCCCATGCCGTCGGCCACGACCAGGACATAACCGACCTCCGGCGCGGGGTTGCCCAGCTCGGAGGCGGGCAGGCTGGTGATCAGGGGCTCGAAGAGCCGGCCCATCTTGGCGACCAGGAAGTTGTCCTCGTTCCCCTCGCGGACCTTGCCGACGTGCGTCATCGCGCCGAACTCGGCGCGGACGAGAGCGGGTCCCCGGGCCGAGGGTTCGGGCCGGAGGATCTCGACGGTGTCGAAGCTCGACGAGTCGCCCACGGGAGGTCCTCCGCTCGGGGTCGGACGCGCCCGACGGCGTCCTCCCTCCACCCATACTCCCCGGCGCCCCGGAATGCAACCGAGACGATCGCCGGGCGGGGCGCCCGGCTCGTCCCGGCCTCCGGTCTGTCGCGGGGGCGGAGGTCCGGTTATCCTTTCGAGGATCGGGCCGCAATCGCAACGCCTCTCGGACGTCTCCTCGGGAACCCGCGACGATGATGAGTCGGGAATCGCTCCGGACGACCCTCCTGGGCCTGCTGGAAGAGGAGATGGGCGAGCCCGTGCCCGCCCTCTCGGACGATCAGGACCTCCGCGAGGGGCTCGGGCTCGACTCCGTGGACGTCGTCGGGCTCGTCATGAGGATCGAGCGCGAATTCCGGGTCCGCCTGGCCCCCGAGGAGCTCGCCCGGACGAAGACCGTCGGCGACCTCCTCGACCTCATGGAGGCGAAACTGGCCGCCTCGGCCGGATGAAAGGCCCGGCTACACGGCCACGATCGCGACGCCGAGGGTGATCAGGAGGGTCCCGATCCACCGGGTCGGGCTGACGGCCTCGTGGAGGTAGAAGCGGGCCAGGAGGGTGGCGATCGGGTAGGATCCGGCCGTCAGGGGCAGGGCGAAGCTGAGGTCCGCCCCCCGGAGCGCCAGCATGTACAGGCCCAGGTGGAGGCCCAGGAGCGCCACCCCGGCCCAGATCCAGCCGTCCGAGGCGATCGCCAGGACCTGGCGGGCCCACGGCCCTTCGACCTTCGCCGAGTCCTTCATCCCCCGGGAGAGGAACGTCTCCCCCACGGCCAGGACCACCACCGCCACCGCCATGAGGATCAGGGTCCGAACCCGGCCGGTCGTCATCGCGGGGGCTCCTTCGGGCGGGGGAGGTCCATCGTCCGGGCGAGGTCGGCGAACGCCGAGAGGAGGCCGTCGACCTCCGCCTCCTCGTGGTTCGCGTTGCACTGGACCCGCAGGACCCCCGAGTGGTACGGGACCGCCGGGAACAGCACCGACTGGACGTAATAGCCGCGATCGAACAGGAACTTGCCGGCGTCGAGCGTCCTCGCCTCGTCGCCGACGAGGATCGAGACGATCGGCGTGGCCCCGCCGATGACGACCAGCCCCAGGGCCTCCAGCCCCCGGGCCAGCCGGCCGATGTGGGCGTCCAGCCGGGTGCGGAGGGCGTCGTACTCGGGGGACCGGAGGATGTCCACCACGACCCCGATCGCCTCGAGGTAGGGAGGGACGACCGGGCCGCCGAACACGTAGGAGCTCGATCGGATCTTCAGGATCTGCCGGAACGAGCTCGGCCCGGCGATGAACCCGCCGGCGCAGGAGAACGCCTTGGAGAGCGACCCGACGACGAAGGTGTTGTCATAAGAGCCCAGGGCGTCCAGGACGGTCCCCCGGCCGTCCTTGCCGAGGACGCCGGTGCCGTGGGCGTCGTCGATGTAGAGGACCGCGTCGAGCGACCGGGCGACCTCGTCGATCTCCGCCATCGGCGGGACCACCCCGCTCATGCTGTACACGCCGTCGATGCAGACCAGGGCGCAGCGATACGGGCGGAGGCCCTCCAGGGCCCTCCTCAGCGAGGCCGGGTCGCTGTGCGAGAACGTGGCGACCTTCGCGCCGTTGGCCCGGGCGATCTTGGCCGCCTCCTGCATCGAGGAATGGGCCTGCTCGTCCAGGGCCACGGCGTCGCGGCGGCCGACCAGGCCGGGGATCGCGCCGAGGTTGGCGAGCATGACCGACGGATAGATCAGGACCGACTCGACCCCGAGCCACTCGGCCAGCTTCTCCTCGGCCTCGACGTTCGCCCGGACGCTGGCGAAGGCTCGGGAGGAGCCGTTGTGCGATCCCCAGCGGTCCAGCCCCCGGACGATGGCGGCGATCACCCGGGGGTCGCGGTCGAGCCCGAGGAAGCTGTCCGAGCCGAAGTTGACGACCCTCCGGCCGTCGACCTCGACCGACCGACCGGGCCCGCAGGCGTCCAGGACGAGGTCCTTGAGGTGGGACTCGGCGTGGGTCCGGCCGAACTCTTCGATGATTCGGACGAGGGTGGTCTGGCGGAGGGCGTGCCCCAACTTCTCCATTGGGGAGGTCGCGGTCATGGGGGGTCCTCGGCGGCCCGAAGCGGGCCGGGCGTCCGTGGCGAGGGGGCGGCCTGGGGCCCGGGACGTTCTTCGCGAGAAAACTAGGATTGTGAAGCGGGCGATTCTATCGATAGACTCGAACGTCTCGCTAGCTCAAACTCCAACCGGCCCTCCGCACAGGGATCGGGCAGGCGGGCGCGCGGTCGTGCCGGGCCTCCCCGGGGTCGCGTCCCCCCCCGATCGACGCCGACCCGGAGCCGGAGGCCGCCTCTCTCTCCTCTGCGCGAAGGAATCGCCCCGAACCGTGACCAACGACACCTCGACCGCCTCGGGGCGCCCGTCCGGGGGCGGCCCTCGGGGCCAGAACGTCCCCGCCGCGGCCCTCCTCGGCCATGCGCTGTTCCGCGCGGCCCCGGACGACCTGCCCGCCCTGCGTCGCCGGCCCGGGCCCGAGGGCGGGGCGAAGGTCGCGCCGTCGGTCCTGCGATACTCCGACGAGCAGACCGTCGCCGGGGTCGCCGCCGTGTTCTCGGCCCTCGACGCGATGGGCGCCGACCCCGATCGGTTCGAGGGCTGGGGCGTGGTGGTGGCGTCGCGGTTCCTCGGCCGGTCCACGCTGGCGAAGGCGCTCCAGAGCTTCTCGGCCGAGGGCGTCTGGGGCGTCTCGCCCCATCTGATCCCCCATTTCGCCCTGCATTCCCCCGCCGGGACGATCAGCCTGGCCCTGGGCCTCCACGGCCCGAACCTGGGCGTCGGCGGCGGCCGGAACGCGCCGGCCGAGGGGTTCCTCACGGCCGTCTCGTGGCTGGCCGGCGGGTCCGTCCCGGGCGTCTGGCTCGTCCTGACCGGCTGGGACCCCGAGCTCCGGCCCGACCGCCGCGAGCCGGGCCCTTCGCGGTGCTCGGCCCTGGCCCTGGCCCTGGTCGAGGCCGACCCCGAAGACCCCCGGCCGTCCTTCGCGATCCTCCCGGCCGACTCCCGCCTCTACGAACCGCCGGGAGACTGGCTCGACCTGGCCCGCAGACTCGACGGCGACGGCGACGGCGAGGGCGACGGCGACGCCGGGCGCCGGACGGTCGCCTCGGACGCCTCCGGGCGGCTCCGCGTGGAGTGGCGACCGGCGAGGGAGGCCGTCTCGTCATGACCCGCGAGGAACCGGTCTGGATCACCGGGGTCGGCGCCGCCTCGCCCCTGGGCGCCGACGTCCCGGGCATCGAGTCGGCCCTGCTCGCCGGGCGATCGGGCGTGACCCGGGTCGATCGCTTCCCCACGGCCGACTACCCGAGCCAGATCGCCGGCCAGGTGGCCGAGATCCCCCGCCCCGACGGATTCGACGCCGAGGGGTTCGCCTCACGCCACCCCCTGGAGAGGCTGGCCCTGTGGTGCGCCTCGGCCGCCCTGGCCGACTCCGGGCTGACGGGCCGGGCGATCCGGGTCGGCCTGGTCCTGGGCCTCGGGGCCGAGTGGATGCTGCTGTGGGAGGCCGACCACGCCCGAGGAGGCTCCCGGGTGAACGACCCGGACCAGGACCGCGAGACCACCATCGAGCGGGTCCACCGCGACCTCGGGCTCGACGGCCCGTGCCTGGCCCTCTCGGCGGCCTGCGCCAGCGGCAACCACGCTTTGGAGATCGGCCGCCAGTGGCTGAGGATGGGCCTGGTCGACGCCTGCGTGGCCGGCGCCTGCGACATGGCCGTCACGCCGATCGGCCTGGCGACCTTCGGCAACCTCCGGGCCCTGTCGCGACGCAATGACGCCCCCGAGGCCGCCTCCCGGCCGTTCGACCGCGGCCGGGACGGCTTTGTCCTGGGCGAAGGCGGCGCGGCGTTCGTCCTGGAGAGGGCCCGGGACGCCCGCGGACGTTCGGCGCCGGCGTATGCCGAGGTCGCCGGGTGCGGGTCGAGCAGCGACGCCCACCACCACGTGATCCCCAGCCCCGACCCCGCCCCGGCCGCCTCCTCGATGAGGAGGGCCCTGGCCGACGCGCGGGTCAATCCGTCGGAGATCGACCACGTGAACGCCCACGCCACCAGCACGCCCGTCGGCGACTCGGCCGAGGCCGCCGTGTTGAGGACGGTCTTGGGCGACGACGTGTCGCGGGTCCCGGTGACCGCCACCAAGAGCCTGACCGGCCACCTCCTGACGGCGGCCGGGGCGTTCGAGGCCCTCGCCTGCCTCGCCGCGATGAAGCACGGCGCCATCCCGCCGACGATCAACCTGGACGACCCCGACGTCGACCTCTGCCTCGTGGCCGGCCAGGCCCGGGAGCAGGCCGTCCGCGTGGCGGTGTCCAACTCGTTCGGGTTCGGAGGGAGCAATACATGTCTGGTCCTGCGAAAGATATAGATATGAGTCGGTCATCGGTCGGCGGGTTTGCGGAGGGGCGATCCCGGCGCCGAGGCGGATCTCCGTAGGTCCGACTTCAGTCGGGCCTACGAACACCAATCCTTCGTAGGCCCGACTGAAGTCGGACCTACCGAGCTTCTTGACCCCAAGAGGAACAACATCAGAAACCTCACAACGCCGACCGCCGACCGCCGAAAGCTGACCGCTGACCGCCGAAAGGGGACTCGACCTTGCCCGCGACGACCGACAAATCGCCCGTGGCCATCGTCACCGGGGCCTCCAGCGGGATCGGCCGGGCCCTGGCCGTCCGGCTCGGGGCGGAGGGCTATCGGGTCGGCCTGACCGCCCGCCGATCGGCTGAGATCGAGGCCGTCGCCCTCGAGATCGTCGCCAACGGGGGCCGGGCCGCCGCCCACCCGGCCGACGTCGGGGACCGCTCGTCGATCCGGTCGGCCGTCCGGGCGATCGAGGAGGAGCTCGGGCCGGCGGACGTCCTGATCGCCAACGCGGGGTTCGGCGCCGCCACGACGCTCGACCCTTTGAACCTTCCTGAGGTCGAGGAGACGTTCCGGGTGAACCTGATGGGGGTGGTCCTCTCGATCGACGCCGTGTTGCCGGGCATGCTCGCCCGGGGGCGCGGCCATCTCGTGGCCGTGTCCAGCCTGGCGGCGTTCAAGGGCCTGCCGGGCGAGGCGGCGTACTGTGCGAGCAAGTCGGCCGTGAACGCCTGGATGGAGAGCCTCCGCATCTCCTTGAGGCCCCGGGGGATCGCCGTGACGACGATCTGCCCGGGATTCGTGAAGACGCCGATGATGACGATGGACTCGGCCGCCACCCCGTTCGTGATGACCGCCGAGGCCGCCGCCCGGAGGATCGCCCGGGTCGTCGCGAGGAGGCGCCCCGGGGTCGTCCGATTCCCCCGAAGGATGGCCTGGCTGATGGCCCTGATCGCCCGGATGCCCGATCCGGTCGTCCGCCTCCTCGTCCGCGAGCCCCCGCCATGATCGACCTCGCCCTGAAGATGATGCTCGACGACCGCCCTCGGTTCGCCGTGACGGTCCTCGGCGTGGGGTTCGCCTCGGCGCTCGTCCTGATCCAGACCGGCCTGTTCTTCGGCCTTTTGGACAACGCGAGCATCACCATCGACCGCCTCGGCGCCGACCTCTGGGTGACCGCCCGGAACGCGCCGAACGTCGATTTCGGCAACCCGTTCCCGGAAAATTACGTGCAGAGGGTCCGATCGGTCCCCGGGGTGGCGAGGGCCGACAACCTGATCGTCGGGTACGCGATGGTGGCCCTGCCGACCGGCGCGAAGGAGTCGGTGGTCTATTACGGCCTGGAGGACTTCGCCGCGTGGAGGTTCCCGTGGGACGTCGAGTCGGGCGACCCGAGGGATCTCCGCCGGGGCCGGTTCGCTCTCTTGGACGCCTCGGCCGAGAGGCGGTTCGGCGCGTTCTCGGCCGGCGATCACCGCGAGTTCTCGGGGAAGAGGCTGGAGATCCTCGGCCGGACCCGAGGGGCCGCGTCGTTCACCACGAGCCCGATCGCGTTCGTCGACTACCGGCTCGCCCAGGAGCTCTCGCCGGCCGACCTGACCGGCCGGACCACGTTCATCCTCGTGAAGCTGGAACCGGGGGCGGACCCCCGGGCCGTCGCGGCCGAGATCCGCGAGCGCCTGCCGTTCAACGACGTCCACACCGGGCCCGAGTGGGCGGCGATCTCGCGGAACTACTGGATCGAGAGCACCGGGCTGGGCCTGACGATCGGCCTGACGGTGGCCCTCGGCGCCCTGGTCGGCGTGGTGATCGTGGCGCAGACGCTCTACGCCTCGACGATCGACCACCTCGCCGAGTTCGGCACGATCAAGGCCCTGGGCGGCCGGAACTCGGACGTCCGCGGGATCATCGCCGAGCACGCCTCGTTCGCGGCGGCCCTGGGCTTCGGCCTCGGCCTGTCGCTGACGTTCGGGCTCCGGCCGATCCTGGAGGCCCTGGATCTCCGGATGCTCGTCTCGCCCAGCCTGGCCGCCCTGGTATTCGTCGGCACGGAGGCGCTGTGCCTGGGCGCCGCCCTGATGTCCTTCCGCAAGGTGGCCCGGCTCGACCCGGCGATCGTCTTCCGGGGGTAGCGGCCCCTCGGGTAGATTGGACGCCTCGCGAGATGAGTTCGGCGATCAGGAGAACCCCCGGCCGATGTCCTTCACGATGATCCTCGGCCGGGTGATCGTCCCCGGGATCGCCCTGGTCCTCGCCGCAGCTTTGGCCTGGAAGGCCGTCCGGCCCGAATCGTCGCGGGTCGCGCCCCGGCCGGGACGATCGCTCGCGAGGGCCGGGGCGATCGCGTGATCGCCGAGGGGCGCGTGGTGACCGCGCCCGGGGCCAGGGCCGTCGTGGGCACCGAAGTCCTCGGGACGGTCGCGAGGATGGCCGTCGGCGAGAAGGCCGTGGTCGTGAAGGGGGACGTCCTGGCCGAGCTCCGCTCCGACGAGGTCAAGGCCTCCCTGAAAGAGGCCCGGGCCCATCTCGCCGAGGCCGAGGCGGATTTGAGCCTCGCCGAGACCGAGAGCGTCCGTCTCGGGGGGATCGGCGCGGCCCTGAAGACGAAGGAGTCGCGGGACGCCGCGACCCGCCGCGATTTGGTCGCCTCGCAATCGCGGAAGGATGCGGCCCGGGCGGGCGTCGAGAGGCTCGAAGCCGAGGCCGCGAAGTACCGGATCGTCGCGCCGATCGACGGGGTGGTCATCGCCCGCCACGTCGGCCTCGGGGAGACGGTCGCCCCCGCCTCGCCGATCGTGACCATCGCCGACCTCTCCCGCCTCCGGGTCGAGGCCGAGGTGGACGAGTTCGACATCGCGAGGATCGCCGTCGGCAACAAGGCCACGATCACCGCCGAGTCCCATCCCGGCAAGCGATGGGACGGCGAGGTCGAGGAGGTCGCCGACACGATCGGCCCCCGCCAGTCCCGCCCCGAAGACCCCTCAAGGCCGACCGATGCGCAGGTCCTGCCCGTCCGCATCCGGCTCCTCGGACCCTCGCCGCTGAAGCTGGGCCAGAGGGTCCGGGTGGAGTTCCGTTAGAGGGGCACGAGGGGCATCGTATCAGCGACAAATGAGAAAAAGTGTTGGAATTAATCAATCGAGCTGCATGTCCACGACCTGGCGCAACGCCCGGACCAGCGGCCCCGGGTCCGGGCCCGATCCGGTGACCTTTCGGATCAGGTCGGCGGCCCGGTAGCGCTTCCCGTGGCGGTGGACGTTCCGGCGGAGCCATCCCAGGAGCCCGGAGAAGTCTCCGCGGGCGAACTCGGCGTCGAGGTCCCCGAGTTCGGCCTTCGCCTTCGCGAACAGTTGGGCGGCGTAGACGTTCCCGAGGGTGTAGGTCGGGAAGTATCCGAACAGGCCGGCGCTCCAGTGGATGTCCTGGAGGCACCCCTCGGCGTCGTTCTCGGGCGAGACGCCCAGGTCGCGGCGATACGCCTCATTCCAGGCCCCGGGCACGTCGTCGGCGGTCAGGTTCCCGGCGATCAGGTCGCGTTCGAGGCCGAATCGGATCAGGATGTGAAGGTTGTACGTGACCTCGTCCGCCTGGATGCGGATCAGGGACGGTTCGACGGCGTGGATCGCCTTCAGGAACGCCTCGGGCGAGACGCTCCGGAGCGGCTCCCGGAAGATCTGCCGGGCCATCGGCAGGAAGTGCGACCAGAACGCGGCCCCCCGCCCCACGGCGTTCTCCCACATCCGCGATTGCGACTCGTGGAGCCCGAGCGAGACCGCCTCGCCCATCGGTGTGCCGAACTTCGCCGGGTCGAGCCCCTGTTCGTACAGGGCGTGGCCGGCCTCGTGGAGGATGCTGAAGAGGCTCTCGGTGAAGTCCGACGGGTCGAACCTCGTGGTGATCCGGCAGTCCCCGGGGCCGATCCCCGAGCAGAACGGGTGGGCCGTGGTGTCCAGCCGACCCCGGGCGAAGTCGAATCCCACCGCCGCCGCCACCGTCTCGCCGAAGATCCTCTGGCGGTCGATCGGATAGTCTCCCCGGAGGAGCGACGGGTCGGGCCGGCCCCCGGACTCGACGATCGAGGCCACCAGCGGGACGAGCTCGGCGCGGAGGCCCTCGAACAGCGAGGAAAGGTCCCGTTCGGTCGCGCCCGGCTCGTAGTCGTCGAGGAGGGCGTCGTAGGCCGACGTCTCGAAGCCGACGCACTGGGCCTCCTGCCGCTTCAGGCCGAGGATCGTTTCGAGCCAGGGGCGGAACCGGGCGAAGTCGCTGGCCCTCCTCGCCAGGACCCATTCCCCCTGGGCCACGGAGGTCGTCCGGGCGAGCTCCTCGACGAGCGATCGGGGCAGGCAGGTCTGCCGGGTGAAGGCGCGGCGGATCTCCCGGACGTTCGCGGCCTCGGGCGAGTCGGGGTCGGCCACGAGCGAGGAGGCCTCCACCTCCCCGAGCAGATCGCCGATCCTCGGGTCGGTCGCCCGGTCGTGGACGAGCCCGGCGAGCAGGGCGACCTGCTCCCCGCGATACTCGGCCCCTCCGGGGGGCATCAGGGTCTGCTCGTCCCAGCCCAGCAGGGAGGCACACGAGCCGAGGACGGCCTGTTCGCGGCCCCGGCGGAGGAGGTCTTCATAGGCGGCTTGCGGGTCCATCGGCGAGGGGCTCCACCCTGGTGAGGACGGGACGGCCCGATTCTAGCGAAGACGACCCCGGTCCGTCAGGCTCCGGCGGCCGAGAGGCCGATCTCGGACCGTTGCGACACGGAAGCCTCCGGGCTATGCTGAGGGCCTCTCCGAAACCCGGGCCGGCGCCTCCTCTCCCCGGCGACGGCCCCGGGTCGAGTCGCTCACTTGACGCCCGCATCTCCCGAGGAATCCATCTATGTGTGCACGTTCCATCTGCGCGGGGGTCGTGGCGATGGCCGCCCTGGCCTCGCCCGTCCTGGCCGATCCGGGCCCGCCGAAGAAGGTCGCGACCGTCGAGGGGATCACCGAGTATCGCCTCGATAACGGCGTCCGCCTGCTGCTCTATCCCGACCCGTCCAGCACGAAGGTCACGGTCAACATGACCGTCCTCGTCGGCTCCCGCCACGAGGGCTACGGCGAGACCGGGATGGCCCACCTCCTGGAGCACATGGTCTTCAAGGGCACGCCCACCCGCCGCGACATCCCCCAGTTGATGAAGGAGCGGGGCGCGCAGTTCAACGGGACGACCTGGCTGGACCGCACGAACTACTTCGAGACCTTGCCGGCCTCCGACGACAACCTCGAATTCGCCCTCGGGCTGGAGGCCGACCGCCTCGTCAACAGCTACGTGAGCGGCGAGGACCTCAAGACCGAGATGACCGTCGTCCGCAACGAGTTCGAGAGCGGCGAGAACTCCCCCGAGCGCGTCCTGAACCAGCGGATGATGTCCGTCGCCTACGAGTGGCACAACTACGGCAAGGACACGATCGGCAACCGCACGGACATCGAGCGCGTCCCCATCACGAACCTCCAGGCGTTCTACCGGAAGTTCTACCAGCCCGATAACGTGGTGGTCGTCGTCGCCGGGAAGTTCGAGGAGGGCAAGGCGCTGAAGCTCGCCAACAAGACCTTCGGCGTCCTCGCCCGGCCGGAGCGGAAGCTCGATCAGACCTACACCGAGGAGCCGGCCCAGGACGGCGAGCGGATCGTCACCCTTCGACGGGTCGGCGACGTCCCGGCGGTGGGCCTGCTCTATCACATCCCCTCGGGCGTCGATCCCGAGTTCCCGGCGATCCAGGTCCTCGCGTCGATCCTGTCGAGCCAGCCGTCGGGCCGGTTGTACAAGGCCCTGGTCGAGCCGAAGAAGGCCGCCGGCGCCTCGGCCGGGGCCCGCGCCACCCATGACCCGGGCGTCCTGGACATCGCCGCCACCGTGAAGAAGGGGACGTCCGCCGAGGAGGTCCGCGACGCCCTGATCCAGGTCGTCGAGGGGCTCAAGGAGCACCCGCCGACCCAGGAGGAGGTCGATCGCGCCAAGAGGCAGATCCTCAAGGCCCGCGAGCTCTCGGCCAACGACGCCAACCAGGTCGCCGTGAGGCTCAGCGACTGGATCGCCCTGGGCGACTGGCGGATGTACTTCCTCAGCCGGGACCGGGTCGAGAAGGTCACGCCCGAGGACGTCAAGAAGGTCGCCGAGAAATACCTGAAGCCCAGCAACCGGACGGTCGGCCTGTTCCTGCCGTCGGACAAGCCGGAACGGACGGCCGTGCCGGCAAGGCCGGACGTCGCGGCGGAGCTCGACGCCTACAAGGGCCGCGACACCGGCTCCGAAGGGGAGATGATCGAGTCCACGCCCGAGGCGATCGAGGCGCGAGTCCAGAGGCCGAAGTCGATCGAGGGCGTGAAGGTCGCCCTGCTGCCGAAGAAGACCCGGGGCGAGACGGTCCAGCTCATCCTGACGCTTCATTACGGCGACGCCGAGAACCTCAAGGGCTACAACGCGGCGGCCGGGTTCCTGGGCGACCTGATGACCCGCGGCACCAAGTCTTTGACCCGCCAGCAGATCCAGGACATCCTGGACAAGAACGTCGCCCGCCTGGGCTCCGGCGGAGGGGGCGGGGGCGGCGGCCGTCGCGGGGGCGGAGGGGGCGGGGGCGGCTCCCTCGGCTCGGTTTCGTTCAACATCGAGACCAAGAAGGCCAACCTCCCGGCCGTCCTGGAGATCCTCCGCCAGGTCCTCCGCGAGCCCACCCTCCCGGCCGACGAGTTCGAGGTCATGAAGGCCGAGCGGATCTCCCGGGCCGAGCAGGGCCGGACCGAACCCCAGGTCCTCGCCGCCAACCGGCTCCAGAGGATGATGTCCAAGTACCCGAAGGACGACGTGCGGTACGTCCCGACCGTCGATGAGTCGATCGAGCAGCTCAAGGGGGCCACGATCGAGCAGGTCCGCACGCTCTACTCCGATTACCTCGGCGCCGGCCACGGCGAGCTGGCGATCGTCGGGGCGTTCGAGCCGTCGGAGATCCTGCCGATCGTGGAGAAGGCCCTCGACGGCTGGGAGGCGAAGAAGACGTATGCCCGGATCGAGCGGCCGCTGGCCTCCGGGATCGAATCGGCCCGGGAGACGATCGCCACGCCCGACAAGGCCAATGCGGTCTACGTCGGCGGGATCGGCATGGCGGTCCGCGACGACGACCCGGACTATCCGGCCCTGGTCGCCGGCAACTTCATCCTGGGCGGAGGTGCCCTGTCCTCCCGGCTGGGGAACCGCCTGAGGCAGAAGGAAGGGCTGTCCTACGGGGCCGGCTCGGGCTTCTCGGCCGACCCGGAGGACAAGCGGGCCATGCTGTCGATCTCGGCCATCTGCAACCCGGCGAACCTGCCGAAGGTCGTCGCGGGCGTGGATGACGAGCTCAAGAAGTTCCTGGCCGACGGCGTGACGGCCGAGGAGCTCGAACAGGCCAAGACCGGCTACCTGAAGCAGCAGCAGGTCCGCCGCTCCAGCGATTCGGCCCTCTGCTCGCTCCTGGCCAGTCACCTTCATCTGGACCGGACGATGAAGCACGACGCCGAGATCGAGGCGGCCATCGGCCGGCTCACGACCGACGCCGTGGCGAAGGCCACGAAGCGATACTTCGACCCGTCGAAGCTGATCGTGATCGGCGCCGGGGACGTGAAGCCGACGGGCCCCGCCGGGGAGTGAGGCGAGGAAGCCGCCGACCGTCCCTCTCCCCCGATTGACCCGGGGGAGAGGGACGGGGCGTCAGCCTCCGGCGCCGGGGATTCCGTAGCGGTTGCGGAGGTCCATCAGGAGGGCCGTCATGTCCTCGGGGACCGGCGCCTCGGCCCGGACGGGCTCGCCGGTGACCGGGTGGCGGAAGCCGAGCGTCTGGGCATGCAGCGCCTGGCGATGGAAGCTCGCCTTGCACCGGGGCTGCTCCCTCGGCCGATAGACCCGCTCGCCCACCACGGGATGCCCCATCTCGGCCATGTGGATGCGAATTTGATGGGTCCGGCCGGTTTCGAGCCAGAGGGCCAGCAACGAGGCGACCGGCCCGAACCGCTCGACCACGCGAAAGTGGGTCACGGCCCGCCGCCCCTCGCCCGGCTCGCGAGCCACCCCTCGACGGAGGTCCCCGCGATCGGTCACCAGCGCCAGGTCGATCGTCCCGGTCTCGCGGCGGACCGCCCCTTCCACCACGGCGAGATATTGCCGCTCGATGTCGTGAGTCTTGAAGAGCGCTTGAAGTGATCGGCCGACCGCCGGGGACCGCGCCAGGGCCAGGGCCCCGGACGTGTCCTTGTCCAGCCGATGGACGATCCCGACGTAGGGCCTCGTCCCGTACCGCAACGCGAGATAGCGGCCGGCGCGGTCCAGAAGCGTGTCGCGCTCGTCTTCCAGGGTGGGCAGGGTGAGCAAGCCGGCCGGCTTATCGACGATCATCAAGGACCGGTCTTCATAAAGGACGCGCAAACGTCCCTGGACCTTGCGGGCCTTGGGCCGGTTGGGGAAGAACGCGACGGCGGCGTCGGGCTCGACCTCCTTGCCGGGCTCGTCGCAGCGTTGGCCGTCCAGGTCGATCCGGCCATTGCGGATCGCGTCCTGGGCCGCTCGTCGAGAGAGGCCGAAGCGTTCGGCGGCGAGCTTGTCGATGCGGATCGGCATGAGATCGGAGAAGACCGAGAGGCGGGGAAAGATGGGCGGTCGTCCAGTCCATGATGGCCGCCCACCCCGCCAATCCTCAAGACCCGAAAACGGGTCAAGGGGAGCGGTCGGTTTCCCTGGGATGAGACCGAGCCACCATAACGGGGTGCCCTCCATGACCGCCGCCCATTGTACAAGCCCCGAGGCCGATGGGAAGAGCCCAGGAGGGGCATTGGAGTGTGTCGATCGCAATCCTGGAATCCGGGGTGGTTAGCGTCGAGCCGTGATCCGGCGCCGGGTCACGCCTCGGCCCCAGCCAACCAGGCCATCGCGCCAGGGTGCCGAAAGCAAGAGCGATGCCGTCACTTCTTCCGAATCTTGCAGATTGTATCAATGAGATAATCATCCGAATACTTCATTCCGCCGAAATGATCGTTCTCCGGCGCGGGCGTCTGGGCCTTCACCCTGTTCCACTCCCCGGGGGCGTGCTTCTCGGCAAGTCGGATCAGCGAGGGGAGGGCGGCTTCGGCCACCGGGCCGATCTTGCCGAGGGCGATCGCGACGTGTTGGTGGGTCGAGAGTAGCCGGTCGGGCTTATCCTCGCGGTCCAGCAGCTTGATGAGGTTGGGGACGGCCGTCTTCGCCTCCGGCCCCTTGTCTCCGAGGCAATCCACGGCGAAATCCACGCAACCGGGCTTTCCTTCACGAAGGAGCTCCAGCAAGGGCGGCACCGCGGCCCTGGCCGAGACCTCGTGCATGGCCTGCCAGGGGCCGAGGGTCCTTTTATCCCCGAATCGCCGCACGACCTCGCAAAGGACGGGCGCCGCGTCATCCCCCAGGACGGCGGGGAGGTTCGTGATCGCGTAGAAGCTCGGTTTGGGTTCGCGGAGGGCGGCCCTTCGCATCGCGTCGCCTCCCCGGCGATCCCCCAGCGCCGCCAGGGCGACGGCGACATGGAGCCGGGCCAGGTCGGGCGTCGCCTCGTCGGAGAACAGCCGGACGAGGTCCGCCTTCGCCCGATCGAGCTTCAGCTCGGCCGCCAGGTCGGTGGCTTCCACCAGGGCCCCGGGATTCGATTCGGCGAGCGCCGCGAGGACGACCTCCGGCGACCCCTCTCGGACCTTGCCGCTGTCCAGGTCCACGATGCGGAAAAGCCGGGGGATTCGCTGGTCGTTCTGGCCGGAGCCCTCGCCGACCACGACGACTTCCTTGCGACGTTCGTCGATCCACCCGCCTCCGCACCACCAGACCCCTCCGGCGCTACGCGAGAACCGGTCGACTTCGCTTTTTTGGAACAGGTCGATGAGGTCCTTGCGATGGCGGACGGTCCCGTCCCGCGCGACCACGACGACGGCATCGCCGCTCCTCAGGCTCCCGTAGTTGTAGCCCCGGACGTCCAGGCCGACGAATCCCTGACCGGTGGACGAGATCAGGAGTTCGCTCGGGCAACGATCGAGGTTCCCCTTGCCGAGCCGGATGACCCCCTCGCGGACCTTCACCTCGGGGTTGGTGACGATCGTCCGGAAATCCTTGAGCTCATCGTGGGCCGGGGCCACCGGCGGGCTCCCCGGGCGCCTCTCGGCGATCTCGAAGGTCACGGGCGTGCCCCGGCCCGGGTCCCCCTCTCCCCCGTTCTGCTTCACGACGAGGTAGTAGCGGCCGGTGGCGTCGGCGACCCGGAAGTTCGTGAAGGGGGCGTAGGAGTCGGCCCCGGCCGTCGAGGCCGAGGCGACCAGGACCACGGCGAGCAGGCTCGGCGACGATCTCGGCATGGGGCCTCCTTGACCGATTCGTGACGGCGGATCGAGGGATTCGTCGGGGGCTGGCGAGCCCGGCCGGGGTCGTCGTCGATGTCGGGCCGGTTTTTTCGAGGTCCCGGACTGCGAGAGGAGGGACTCGAACCCTCACGCCTTTCGGCACAGGAACCTAAATCCTGCGCGTCTGCCAGTTCCGCCACTCTCGCCCGAGGGGTATCCTAGCAGACTCGAACCGGGCCCCCAAGGTTCATCCCCCGATGCATCGTCGCGGATTTCTGGAAGGCTGCGGCCTGGGATTGGCGGGGATGCTCGCCGCCCGGGATGGCGTTCCTCGGGCCGAGGCCCGGGGCTCGAGACCTCGCGAGATTGCGGCCGATCTGGCGATCGTTGGCGGGGGGCTGGGCGGGTGCTCGGCCGCCCTGGCCGCGTTGCGGATGGGTCGGACCGTCGTCTTGACCGAGCCGACCGACTGGCTCGGCGGCCAGCTCACCAGCCAGGCCGTCCCTCCCGACGAACACCCCTGGATCGAGTCCTTCGGCGCGAATGGCTCGTATCGGGCGCTTCGCAAGGCGATTCGCGACTATTACCGCCGGAATTATCCGCTGACCGACCCGGCCCGGGCCCGAGTCGACCTGAACCCGGGCAACGGCGGGGTCTCCCGACTCTGCCATGAGCCGAGGGTCGCCCTGGCCGTCTTGACGGACCTGCTCGCCCCCTTCGCCAGCGGAGGAAAACTGACCGTCCTCCTCGAACACAGGCCGACCCGCGCCGAGGTCCAGGGGGACCGTGTCCGATCGGTGACGGTCCGCGACCTCAAGACCGGCGATGACCGCGTCTTGACCGCCCCGTATTTCCTCGATGCGACCGAACAGGGCGACCTCTTGCCGATGGCGGGCGTGGAGTTCGTGGTCGGCTCGGAGTCGAGGACCGAGACCGGCGAGCCCCACGCTCCGGATCGGGCCGACCCGGCGAACATCCAGTCGTTCACGTCCTGCTTCGCGATGGATTACCTCGCCGGGGAAGACCACACGATCGACCGTCCGGCCGAATACGGATTTTGGCGCGATTATGTGCCGAAACTCTCGCCGCCCTGGCCCGGACCTCTGTTCGGGCCGAGCACCAACCCGAGCGATCTCAAGCTCCGCCCGTTCGAGTTCGACCCGACCGGCGACGGCAAGGGGTTCTGGGTCTATCGCCGGATCGCCGACCCGAGGAATTTTCGCGAGGGGACCTATCGAGGCGGGATCACCCTGGTGAACTGGCCTCAGAACGATTACTGGCTCGGCCCGTTGATCGGGGTTTCGGACGACGAGGCCGCGAAGCACGAGGCGAAGGCGAAGGGGCTGAGCCTCTCGCTCCTCCACTGGCTCCAGACCGAGGCCCCCCGGCCCGACGGCGGAACGGGATGGAAGGGGCTCCGGCTGCGACCCGATCTCGTGGGGACGACCGACGGGCTGGCGAAGGCCGTATACATTCGGGAATCGCGGCGAATCCGGGCCGAATTCACGGCGACGGAGCTTCACGTCGGCCTCGAAGCGAGGAAAAAGGCGCTGGGCCGACAGGACGTCGAGGCCGAGCGCTTCGAGGACTCGGTGGGCGTGGGATCGTACCGAATCGACCTCCACCCGAGCACCGGCGGCGACAACTACATCGACATCCCCTCGTTGCGATTCCAGGTGCCGCTGGGTGCGTTGATCCCGAAGCGCGTCGAGAACCTCCTGCCGGCGTGCAAGAACCTCGGCGTAACCCACGTGACCAACGGCTGTTACCGGCTCCACCCGGTCGAATGGGCGATCGGCGAGGCGGCCGGGTCGCTCTCGGCGTTCTGCCTGGAAACGAAGGCGACGCCCCGAGGAGTCCGCAACACGCCCGCCTCGCTCGCGACGTTCCGCAAGAGGCTGCTGGAGCAGGGCGTGGAGGTCGAATGGCCGAAAGGCCCGGCCCGATAAGGGGGAGGCGGCGGTCGCGAAGGCCGGGCGACCCATCCTGGGCCGCGAACCGCCTCGTCTAGCGGCAAGTCCGGCCCGTCATGGTAAACTCGCCCTTCCGATGCTCCCCGACCCTGCCGACCGACCGGGACGCGACCTCATGGCCATCGACCGCGTGGATGCCTACCTCGACGAGCACCGATCGGCGTTCGAGGAGACCCTGAAACGCCTCCTGCGAATCCCCAGCGTCTCGGCCCAGCCCGCCCACGACGCCGACACCCGCCTCGCCGCCGAGTTCGTCCGCGACGACCTCCGCGCCTCGGGCATCCCGGCCGAGTTGATCGAATTTCCCAAGGGCCACCCGATCGTGTACGGAGAACGGCTCGACGCCCCGGGCCAGCCCACCTTGCTCGTCTACGGGCATTACGACGTCCAGCCCCCCGAGCCGATGGAACCGTGGCTCTCCCCTCCGTTCGAGCCGACCGAGAGGGATGGCAACCTCTACGCCCGGGGCGCCACCGACGACAAGGGTCAGATGCTCACCCACCTGAAGGCCGCCGAGGCGTGGCTGAAGACCTCGGGCAAGCTGCCGATCAACGTCAAGTTCCTGATCGAGGGCGAGGAGGAGGTCGGCGGCGCGAACCTCGAAGCCTTCGTGAAGCAAAATCGCGAGAAGCTCGCGTGCGACTATGCCGTGATCTCCGACACCAGCCAGTTCGCCCCCGGAATGCCGGCGATCACCTATGGCCTGAAGGGCCTGGCGTATTTCGAGATCACGGTGAACGGAGCGAAGTCGGACCTCCATTCCGGGACGTTCGGCGGGGCGGTCGCGAACCCGTTGAACGCCCTGGCGGTCATCCTGGCGAGCCTCAAAGGGCCCGACGGCCGCATCTCGATCCCCGGGTTCTACGACGACGTCCGCCCCCTGGAAGCCTGGGAGCGCGAGGCGTTCGCGAAACTGCCTTTTTCCGAAGGTCAATTCCGGGAATCGCTCGGCGTGCGGTCGCTCGAAGGGGAATCCGGCTACTCGACCCTCGAACGGAAGTGGGCCAGGCCGACGTGCGACGTGAACGGGATTTATGGAGGCTATCAGGGCCCCGGGCCCAAGACCGTGCTGCCCCGGACGGCCGGCGCCAAGTTCAGCTTCCGGCTCGTGCCGGACCAGGACGCCCGCAAGATCGCCGCGCTCTTGAAGGCCCATCTCGACGCGGTCTGCCCGCCGGGGGTGACCTATGAACTGATCACCTACAGCGGAGGGAACGCCTGCCTCGTGGCGATCGACACCCCCGGCGTGAAGGCCGCCGAGAGGGCCATCGAGGCCGGGTTCGGCACGAAACCCGTCTTCATGAGGGAGGGCGGGTCGATCCCGGTCGTCACCCTGATCAAGAACGAGCTGGGCGTCGATACACTACTCCTCGGCTGGGGCCAGAACGACGACAACCTCCACGGCCCGAACGAGAAATTCTCGCTCGGGGACTTCCACAAGGGCATCAAGGCCAGCGCCCACCTGATGGCCGAGCTGGCGAAGTAAGGATCGATTCCAGGGGGACCGACCGATGGCGACCGTCGTGGAGGCAGAAGCATCGCGAGGCACCGCGAAAGGGAGGGAGGCCGCCCGCCCCTTCGTCGCTCGCGATGTCTCCTGGCAAACGTTCGAGGCGATGGACCGCGACCCCGGCTTCTGCCGGGTCCGGATCACCTATGATCGGGGAGTGCTGGTCCTCATGAGCCCGTCGCCGCTCCACGATCGCTACAAGAAGCTCTTCGGGAGGCTGATCGAAGACGTCCTCGTCGGCCTCCGCATGCCGTTCGAGGCCGCGGGCGAGTCGCGATGGAAGAAGGAGGCGGAGCGGAGGGGCCTGGAGGCCGACGAGTCCTATTTCCTGGGCCCGGAGAAGCTCGCCATCGTCGCCGGGAGGGCGGCCGACCGCCCGGGCGACCCGTTTCCCGACCTGGCCGTCGAGATCGACCTCTCCGACCCGGCCGTCGACCGGATGGACATCTACGCGGCGCTGGGCGTCCCGGAGGTCTGGCGGTTCGACGGCGAGGCCGTCCAGTTCCTGGGATTGCGGGCCGAGGGGACCTATGAACCGCGCCGAGAGCCGGTTCCTCCCGGTCCGACCCGAGGAAGTCGCCGGATGGATCGCCCGGGCGGCTGGCCTGGACCTCCTCTCCTGGATCGACCTCGTGCAGCGATGGGTCCGGGATGAACTCGTCCCCCGACGACGGCCGGCGCCTTAAAATAAGAAAGGTCGAGAACCTCATGGAAACCCTGACGCCCATCGAACGCCTGGTGCTCGAAGAGACGAGCCGGGGGCCGGAGACCCTGGAGCAGATCCGCGACCACCTCCGCCTCCCCCTTGCCGAGGCCGCCGACGCGGTCCGCTCGCTGGTGGACCGGGGGATGGTCTCGCCGCGAACGAAGGGCGAGGACGTCCCCCAGGACCTCAGCCGGATCTGGAAAGCCGCGTTCGAGCCAACCTCGAAGGGCCGGGATGCTCTGGCCGAGGTCCTGCCGGAACCGTCGCCCCGGGCGCGGATCTCCGCCGGGATGTTCGCCGGGCTGATCCCGCCGATCACCGCCGAGGAGATGGACGAGGCCCGCCGCGAGATGTGGGGCGGCTGGATGACGGGGGCCCGCGGATGACGGGCCTCGTCTCCGACACCCACGCCGCCATCTGGTTCCTCGCCGGCCTGCCCGGGCTCTCGGCCGCCGCGAAGGACGCCATGAACGCGGCCCTCGGATCGGGAGGGGCGATCGTCCTTTCGACCATGCCCGACCGGATCATCGCGGCGACGGCCCTCCTCGTGAACTTGCCCCTCGTCTCCCGGGACCGGAAGATCCGGGCGTCGGCCCTCCGACCGATCTGGTAGTCCTCGACCCGTACCGCCTTGCCCGAGGGATCTCTCATGCTGGACCTGAAATACGTCCTGGACCACCTGGACGACGTGAAGCGGAACTGTGTCGAGAGGAACGTGCCGGCCGAGATCGTGGCGCAGGTCGATTCCCTGTCGGCCGACGGCGAACGGCGAAGGTCCGTCCTCGGCCGGGTCGAAGAGATCCGCCGGAGGCAGAACGAGGTGGCCCAGGCCACCGGCAAGGAGAAAGACCCCGAGCGCCGCAAGGAACTCGTCGAGGAAGGCAAGAGGCTCAAGGGAGAGGTCGGCCACGCCGAGGAATCGCTCCGAGAGCTCGAAACGGCCCTGACGGCGAAGCTGGCGAGGATCCCCAACCTCACCCATCCGGACGCCCCCCGCGGCCGGACCGAGGACGCCAACGCCACCATCAAGACCTGGGGCGAACCCCGCAAATTCGACTTCCCGGCCAGGGACCACGTCGAGATCGGCAAGGCTCTGGACCTGATCGACTTCGAGAGCGGAGGGAAGGTCTCGGGCCAGGGGTTCTACTTCCTGAAGAACGAGGGGGCGCTGCTGGACCTCGCCTTGCAGCAGTTCGCCATCCACAAGCTCGTGGCCGAGGGGTTCACGCCGGTCGTCACGCCCGACCTGGCCCGGAACTCGATCCTCGAAGGGATCGGCTTCACCCCGAGGGGCCACGAGACGCAGATCTATTCCGTGGAGAATACCGATTTGAGCCTCGTGGGGACCGCGGAGATCACCCTGGGCGGCATGCATGCCGATGAGATTTTGGACGCCTCCCGCCTGCCGATGAAGTACGTGGGCCTCTCGCACTGCTTCCGCACCGAGGCCGGCGCGGCGGGCCGGGCGAGCAAGGGGTTGTATCGGGTCCACCAGTTTACGAAGGTGGAGATGTTCGCGTTCACCGAGGGGTCGCTCGAAGTCTCCGGCGCGATGCACCGGGAACTCCTCCGGATCGAGGAGGAGATCTTCCAGGCGCTGGCCCTGCCCTATCGCGTCCTGGATATCTGCTCCGGGGACCTGGGCGGCCCGGCCTACCGCAAGTTCGACATCGAGGCGTGGATGCCGGGGCGAGGCGAGGCGGGCGAGTACGGCGAGGTCACGAGCACCTCGGATTGCACCGATTATCAGGCCCGCCGATTGAACATCCGTTACAAGCCGCCCGGCCAGAAGGGAACGAAGTTCGTCCATACGCTCAACGGTACGGCCGTCGCGATCAGCCGGGCCTTGCTCGCGGTCCTGGAGAATTATCAGAGGGCCGACGGCAAGGTGGACGTCCCGGAGGTCCTTCAGCCGTGGATGGGCAAGGCGATTATCGGATAGTGGGCAGAAAGCAGTGGGCAGAAAGCAGTGGGCAGTGGGCAGTGGGCAGAACGTCGGTGTTTCCCCGCGTCACCGAAGACGAGACGTCGCCATTCGAATACTCTTCACTGCCCACTGCCCACTGCCCACTGCCCACTGCCCACTGCCCACTGCCCACTGCCCACTGCCCACTGTTTCAATGAGGCGCCATGATGCGAAATCCGCTGCTGGTGCCCGATCTTCGGGAGCTCCTCCAGGCCGGCGAGGCGCAGGCCGTCGGCGAGTTCCTGGCCGAATATCACCCGGCCCGGGTGGGCGAGCTCATCGAGGACCTCGGCGAGGGCGAGGGGGACGCCGTGTTCCGCTTGCTGGAGCCTCGCGCCCGGGCCGACGTGATGAGCTACCTCGAACCCGAGACCCAGGTCCGCCTGGTCGAGGCCATGCCGCCGACCGAGGCCGCCGACCTGTTGCACCTGATGTCCCACGACGAACGCGCCGACCTCGCCAACCGACTGGACGAGGACCGCGTCGACGAGATCCTCCGGCGGCTCGCCCACGCCGAGCGCGAGGACATCCGCCGATTGGCCAGCTACGAGCCCGGCACCGCCGGCGCCGTGATGACCACGGACTACGCCACCCTGCCGCCCGATTTGACCGTCCGCGAGGCGCTCGATCGTCTTCGGCACGAGGCGCCCGATCGCGAGACGATCTATTACAGCTACGTCGTCGATTCGTCGCGGAGGCTCCGCGGATTGATCTCTCTGAAGAGGCTCCTGCTCTCCCGGCCCCGGACACGCATCGACGAGATCATGACCCGCGACCTCGTCGTCGCCCGGGTCGATGAGGATCAGGAGAGCGTCGCCAAGAAGATCGAGGAATACGACCTGATCGCCATCCCGGTCGTCGATGCCTCCGACATGCTCGTGGGGATCGTCACCCACGACGACGCGATGGACATCCTCCGCCGAGAGCAGACCGAGGACATCCTCAAGTTCGGCGGAGTGAGCGCCGACCCCGAGGCCGACGAGGCCCCGTACTGGCAGTCCGGCATCGTCGCGAGCGTCCGCCGTCGCATCTATTGGCTCTTATTGCTCTTCCTTGCGGAGAATTTCACGTATCCCGTCCTGAAATATTATCAATGGATCGAGGGGGACGACTACTTCCCGGCCCTCGGGCTGTTCCTGCCCCTGCTGCTCGGCACGGGCGGGAACGCCGGGAGCCAGTCCGTCGGGACGATCATCCGGGGGATCGCGTTGGGGGAGATCCACTCCCGAGACGTCCTCCGGGTCGTCGGCCGGGAGGTCTTGACCGGGCTGCTCCTGGGTGTCGCCCTGGGAGGCGTGGCGTTCTTCTACGCGAGATTCTGGAGGGGGCAGCCCTGGGGGCTCGCCGGCGTGGTCGGCCTGACGATCCTCTGCGTCTGCGTGTGGGCGAACTTCATCGGCGCCCTCGTGCCGATCCTCGCCCGATGGGCCGGCAAGGACCCGGCCGTCATCTCCGCGCCCTTCATTTCCACCCTGGTGGATGCCACGGGATTGGTGATCTATTACTCGATCGCGATCTTCCTCCTCCTGAAACTCCACCTCTGAGGCCCGAACGTGCGGTTCGCCGAGATGACTGCCCCGGAAATCGGCCGGCTCGACCGGGAGACCACGCTCGTCGTGGCGCCAATCGCCGCGTGCGAGCAGCATTCTCGGCATTTGCCGGTGTTCACGGACTCGATCCTCGGCGGGGCGGTGGCCGACGGGCTGGACGCGGCCCTCCCCGGACGGATTTTGCTCCTGCCGGTGCTCTGGATCGGCGCCAGCGAGCACCACTTGCCGTTCGGCGGGACGCTCACGGCGACCTTGCCCACCTATGAAACGCTCCTGGTCGAGCTGCTCGCCCCTCTCCTGAGGAATGGCTTCCGCCGGGTCCTGATCCTGAACGGCCACGGCGGCAACATCGACCCGTTGCGCGTGGCCCTCCGCCGGCTCGACGTGATGTTCCCGACGGCGACCCTCGCCGGGGCCGCCTACTGGGACCTCGCCGCCACCGAGATCGCCGATCTCTGCCGGGGCCCCGGAAGAGCATGGGGCACGCCTGCGAGATCGAGACGGCGATGATGATGCACCTCCGCCCGGACCTCGTCCGCGAGGACCGGATCGAGGACGACCCGTCGAAGACGCCCGAAGGTCTCGCCGGCCTGACCTGGCCCCGAGACTTCGCCCGATCCACCGATCACGGGGCGATCGGCCACCCCTCGTTCGCGAACCCCGAGACCGGCCGTCTCTTGCTTGAGGCGATCGTCGAGAAAGTGACCGAGGTGGCGGAACGGGTGTTGATCCTGGGTGGATGAAATCGGCCCGACGAGGCCTCACGCCCCCCATCGGGGCCGGTCGGGGAACCAGCCGATGGCCTCGGAGTGCTTCCGGTAGAAGAGGCCGAGCACCCGGCAGACGACCATCGCCAGATAGAGCGTCGCGACCCAGAAGACCCAGGTGCCAAGGATCACCGCGGGGATACCGGGCAGGAGGAACAGGCCCAGGAACGCCACCGCCCCGACCACGGCCGAGGCCATCGCCAGGGCGATCACGCGAAAGGAATCGATCCCGGCCCTCGTGAGCGCCGAGAGGACCGTGGCCGGGTTCGCGGCGACGAAGCTCTCGTGGAGCGACACGCCGATCAGGGCGAGCTGGGCATAGGCCAGCCCCGGCGTGCTGAGCAACGCCATCACGGCCCAGTCCTTCGCCTGCAACTCCTGCCGGCCGGAGAGGTACAGCGCGATCAGAGGGGCCGACAGGAGCGTCCCGAACGCCCCGGCCCAGAGCCCTCGGAACAGGCTGGCCAGGACCGGCCCGGTCTGCCACGGGGGGACCCGGGGATGCTGGGTGTCGCCGAAGGCCGACGACCTCAGGCCCTCGGTGAGGAACAGCAAGACGTAACCTAGCGTCATCAGGAGGAATAACAGCATGGGAGCGGCCATCAGGAAGGCACCAAACCTCGTGACCTCGTCGTCGCCCAGGATGTAGGTCGGCACCAGGCCGATCGACAGGAGCGACATCAGAGTGAGGGCCGGGGGCAGGCAGGCGAGCATGGTCACGCCGTTGCCGTCCCACAGGGGATAGGCGAAGCTCCCGGCCAGGGCCGTCTCCGGCGCCTTCGGGGCGCGGACGATCCCCTCCCGGCCGATCGGGGTCGTCTTTCGTCGCTTCCCGGGCTTGCGTGAAGGGTCGCCCAGCCGTTCCGGGAGCGGAGGCTCCTCGTCTTCGGGCGGTCGCCTCGGCCGGGGATCGGGGGGGGCCGGGGGAGGGTCCGGCTCGGGGCGAGGCGTCCCCTCGAACCGGAGGGTCTCGCCGCATTTGGGGCATCGGCCGACCCGTCCCGGCCGGGCGTTCGGGGCCCGAAGCCTCTCGCCGCACGAGCAGACCAGGATGGCGATCTCGGCGCCGTCGCTCATCGCCGCCTCGATGGCCCGATCAGGAGCCGGCCGGGCCGCCGTCGGCCTTGCCCTTGCCCTTGCCGCCGTTCATCTCTTCCAGGAGGGCGCGGACTTCCTTCGCCTGCGAGGCGTCCAGCGGGTGCGACTTCAGCAGGTGGAGGACCAGCAAGCCCGGCTCCCCCTGGTACAGCTTCTCGACGAGGTGCCCGACCCTCTTGTGCCGGACCTCCGACTCGGTCGCGATCGGCTTGTAGACGAAGGCGAGCTCCGAGCGGTCGCTGGCGACCATCCCCTTGGACTCCAATCGGTCCAGGAGCGTGGCGACCGTGGCATAGGACCACGGCCGACCGGCCGCCTTGAGCGTCTCCAGGATCTCGCGGACGGTGCCCTGGCCCCGGTCCCAGAGCACCTTGATGACTTCCAGCTCGGAATCCGGGATGGTAGGGGGGCGCTTGGCCATTGCGGGCATCTCGACGAAGGAGGAAGGAATCCCGGCGGCCTCGGCGGAAGGCGGGGGCGGCGCGCGACGGTTGAGGCTTGACCGACCGTCGCGGCCGATGTATCCTAAGACAACTGTCTCACGCCGTCAACCCGGTTCCTGACAATTGTCCCGAGATTGTCGGAGAGTCGAGGTTCGGAGGGTCGCGGAGTCCGGCCGAGATGGACGCGGTCCCCCGATCGGGCCGGTGGCGATGTCCGGCCTGCGGGACGGGACTGGACCCCGTCTCGGCTTCAACCTACGAGCAGAGGCTCGCCTGCCCCGGCTGCGGGGGGCAATTCCGGGTCCGCCGGAAGCAACGAGGCGGCTCGGATTCGTCGTTCACCGTCTCGGGAGAAGTCCCGGCGGCACGAACTCCGGCCACCGTCGGCGGCTTCGGCCTGGCCGCCCGAGGTCTGGCCCTGGGACTGGTCCGCGGCGCGTATTCCGCCGGGAATCTCGCGGGCTCGGCCCTGGTTTTTGTCCTCGGAGGTTTCGTCCCCGTCGTGGGCGGCTGGCTCCGGGACGAGGTCTCCGACCGCCGATCGGCGTTCGCCTCGCTCGGCGGAGTGACGATCGCCGACCCGTCGAAAGACCCCGACGCGGACCTCGGCCCGGCGATCACCCGGACCGACGCCCCGGCCCTCTTCACCGAGGTCGCCGAGGTGGCGAAGAAGCTCGGAGCGAGGCCGCCCGACCAGGTCCGGCTGACCTATTTGCCTTGCTGCGGGGTCGTCGCCTGGGACCGATCGCGGGCCCTGATCCTGGGCCTGCCGTTGCTCCACGTCCTGGATCGTTCCGAACTCCGGGCGGTCCTGGCCCACGAGCTCGCCCACCTCGCCCGGGGGGACGCCACGCTCTCGGCCGATCGCTCGCGGTTCGTCCACGGACTGGGCCGGGCCCTGGACTCGGCCCCGCCCTCAAGAAGCCCTCTGAGGCTCTGGGCGAGGCTCTGCCGACGACTCTCCGAAACCCTCCACGCCCCGATCGCCCGGGGGATGGAGGCCAGGGCCGATCGGGCTTCGGGCTCGATCGCCGGAGGAGACGCGGCGGCCTCGGCCCTGGTGAAGGTGGCGGCGGTCCAGCCGTTATTCCGAGAGGTCCTGGACGGTTACGCCCCCGGAGGCCCCGAGACGCCGAATCTCTACGCCTTCTTCCGGGAGTTCTGGTCCAGGCTTCCCGAAGGGCTGCTCACGGCGATCCGCCACCAGCTCCTGACCGACGGCGAGGCCCCGACCGACCCGGCCCACCCCCCCTTGCTCGAACGGATCGCCCTGGTGCAGACCTACCCGATCAAGCCTGGAGGAGAGGCCGACCGGACCCCGGCGGCGGGATTGCTAGGCGACGTCGAGGCGATGGAGCGCATGCTCCACAATCGCCTTTTTGGAGTGGCGGCGGTGGAGCCCAGCGTATTCCACCGGGCGGGGTCGTAGCCCCGACCCGGATTTGCCCTCGCGGGGGAGGCGGCGCTCCCTATTTCCCGCCGGATGCCTTCTTGTCCCTGGCGACCCGAGCGTCCCTGAGCTCCTTCCAGCGTTGCGCCAGCTTCTCCGCCGGTTCGGTCCTCGCCGTTCGGAGGAGGTAATTGCCGGCGACGTAGGACGCGTACAGATCATCCGGTCCCACCGATTTGTCGAGCGCCTCGAGGTCCTTCGGGGACCGGGTGATCCGATAGAGGGCCGCCAGGCAGTACGGGGCGAGGGCGGGGTTCCGGCCCCGGCCTCCAGGGTCTTTCGCGATTCGGGCGTGTCGAAGGCCCCGAGCGCCAGGGCCGCCCGGAATCTGGCCGAATTCCGATCGATCAGGGGGTTGACGCCCTCCCCGGGGGTGTCCGGATCGACCATCCGGGCCAGGGCTTCGACGGCCCGAGGATCGCCCAGGTCGTCGAGCGACCCGGCGATGTCCATGTCCATCCCGAACCCTCGGACATCGCCGGGGAGCATTTTTTCGAGGTAGTCGAGCAGCCCGTCCGTCTTCCGGCGCGCCAGGATGTGGGCCGTGCTCTTGATCGTGCAGGTGCTCTGGGCCCCGTCGAGGATCTTCTGCAAGAGCGGCGTCGTCTTCGCCCCTCGGGCTTCCAGGGCCTTGAAGGCTTCGGCCTCCAGGGCGTTGTGCGGGTGGGACCAGCAGAGGATGGCCAGGATCTCCGAGGCCCGGTCCGACGGGTCCTCGGCGAGCTTTCGGACCGTGCCCTCCTGATCCAGGGCGTCCAGGGTGCGGACGTTCTCCTCGGTGTCCGTCAGGGTGGCGAACGAGGGGAGACGCTTGTAGAAATTCGCCCGCGAGCGACTCTTCTCGGCCTCGGCGGCCAGGCCCTTCTTCTCCTGATGCTCCGCGAGGGCCTCGTGAGCCTCGGCCAGGCGCGGGTCGAGCTCCAGGGTGCGCCTCAGGAAGTCCGCCGCCTCGTCCTCATGGCCTGCGTCGCGAGTCGCCAGGGCGAGAGACAGGCGAAATCCCGGATTCTCCGGCTCGAGGGCGACCAGGGACTTCCAGACCCCGAGCGCGGCCTCGGGTTTCCCCTGACGGGAGTAGACGGAGGCCAGGGCCTTCGCCGCTTCGGGCGCCTCGGGTCGCAGTTTCCTCGCCTTCTCGTAGGCCGAGGCGGCGTCGGCGAGTCGATCCTTCTTGTAGCGGACCTCTGCGTCCTTGTCCCTGCTCGGCCTGGCCATCACGGTCCCGGCCCGGAAGGTCATGTTCGGGCCGGATTCCCCCTGGCGGAGCCGAATTTCGCCCACGGACATCAGGTAGGAATAGTCCGAGGCGTCGCCCGTCAGCGCCGATTCCCACAGGGACACCGCCTCGTCCGGACGACCGTCGAAATCCAGGATTCGCCCGAGGGCGATCCGGGCGTCCTCGTCCTTCGGTTCGTCCTTGAGGTGGTCGCGGAGCAGCGCGATCGCCGGATCGATCTTCCCGGCGTTGGCGAGCTGGAGGGCCCGATCCGTCGGAGACTCTCCCCCGGCCCAGGCCCAGGAGGGATTCGCCGCGCCCCCGAGGCAGACCAGGAGCAACAGACCTCGCCCCGAGCGCAGGAACGAACAAACCCCGACGGCCCTCATCATGGCTCGCCTCGGCTTTCTCGCGGGTTGCGATCATCCAGGGGGGCGCGGCCGCCGGCATGGCGAGATCGCCAGGGCGTCGTCGGCCGCGGACCACGAAGACTTTCGTTGACAGGCCAGAGCCTATCTCCGTCCGGGCCGCCATGCAAAGGGATTCGACCCTGGATGACCGAATTGTGTCGGGGCGGAGCTCACAGCATCGGCAAGTCCAATTTCTCCTCCCCGGCGATCTTGCGGAGCTTCTCCTGGGCCCGGGACTCGATCTGGCGGACCCGTTCCTTGGTGATCCCGAGCTCCTTGCCGAGCTGCTCCAGCGTTTGCTCGTCGGCGCCTCCCAGGCCGAACCGGCTGATGATGATCCGGCGCTCGCGGTCGTCGAGCCGGCCGAGCATGCCCTTGACGGCGTCTTGCATCCGCTTCAGGGCGGTCTCGTACTCGTGCTCGTCGGCCCGGGTGTCGGCGGCGGCCTCGAACATCTCCTCGTGGCCGGTGACGAAGCGGTCCCGGCGGTAGTTCTCCTCGGGGATCGTCCGGGCGAAGTTCTTCATGATCGCCCAGGAGGCATACGTGCTGAACTTGTTGCCCCGGGCGTAGTCGAACTTCTCGACGGCGCGGATCAAGGACATGTTGCCGTCGGAGACCAGCTCGAAGAAGTTGTTGCTGGGGCCGACATGCCTCTTGGCGATCGAGACGACCAGGCGCAGATTGGCCCGGATGATCTGGTTCTTGACCGCCAGGGCCTCTTCCTGGAGGGCCTCGATGCGGTCGAGGTCGGCGGATCGGGCCCGGGTGGGGTCGAGGGCCTCGCGGAGCTTGTGGGCCTGGCTCTTGAGGAAGTTCATCTTGCGGAAGAGGTGGGCTTCCTGCTCGCGGGACAGCAAGGGGACCTCGTACAGGCTCGCCAGGTACGGCGGCAAGCCCTTCGGGGCCCTGGTCTTGCGAGGGGCCTTGCCCGGCTCGGCCCCGGGGAGGTCGCCGAGGATCTCGGTGTGCTGGCCCGGCTCGTCGAAGAGCGGGTGGGGCATGAACTCCAGCTTCGTCTCCAGGATCTTCCTCGCCCTCATCTCGTTCAGGACGCGGTAGATGCTCGATCGGGTCCGGCCGAACTGCGAGGCCAGGGCCTCGGCCGCCACTCCCCGGCGGAAGAGGCGGTAGATCTGGGCCTTGGCCGCGTCGTCGAGCGTCGGCGCGATCGGGGCGAAGATGGCGCGGTCGGGGTGGTCGCGATCGAACGCCTTCAGCGCGGTTCGGACCGTCTCGGTGGACCGCCCGAGCTTCCGGCCGATCCTCCGGGCGATCTCGGTGAGCCGTCCCTCGCCGCCGACGACCGCCATCCTCCGGGCCCGGCGGATGATCTCGTCGCGCTCGTCGTCGGAGAGCTGCTTGAAGCGGGAGCCGCGGTCCACCTGCTCCTTGTGGGCGTCCACGAACCGCGAGACGCTCGATTCGAGGAACCCGACCTTGGCCCGGCCGTCGATGATGAACCGGCGGGCGACCAGGCCCTGGGTCCTCCAGCGGGTGACGGTCCGGGTCGAGACGTTGAACCTCTTGCCGACGGCCTCGACGGTCAACACCGGCTCGCTGGCCTGCTCGGCCTTCTGGCGGACGGTCTCGGAGAGGTCCTCGACGAACAGGCGGAGGTCGTGCAGGGCGTCCGCCCCGTCCAGGACCAGGGCCGGGGCGCCTTCGGGCCGGAAACCGGTCACGCGGAAGCACAGATATTCATAGGGATAGCGCTTGGCGGCGTCGATCTCGCCCAGGAGCCTCTCGGCGCGGTCGATCTGCTCCAGCCGGCGTTCGCGAGGGGCGAACCTGGCCTGCTGCTCCTTGAGCTGCCGAAGCGCCGGATGATGGTAGGCATTGCCCATCCTGACCACTCCCCCCGAGGGATCGCCCCGAGTCTCCCGGGACGGCCTTCCCTCATGAGCTTACGACACGGACGAGGGCCGGGCGGTCGAACCCTCGGCATCGGGCTTCGGACCTTTAGACACGGCTCCCCCCGAAATCATTCGCGGATCGTCCGGGATTCTCGCCAATCCGCTCGCGTTTTTTCCCGACGCGTCGCCGACGTCCAGGGTTCGCCCTGATTTTTCCTACGCAAACCGAATGCCTTCGGGACGAAGATTCCTGGACATTCGGCCAGAATGGCGGGGAATCGGCGCCCGGGGGTCGGGCCGTCGCCAATTTCCCGTCGCGTGACGGAAACGGCGCCAGGCTCGCGCAGGCCGGCCCGCCGCGGCCTCGCCGGGTGGCCTTGTCCCCGGCCGATGGGAAGGCGGCGGGAGAGATCCTGTTTTCGGTCGGTCCTCCCACCGCCCTGATCGGGCGCGTCTCGATCCTGTTGCACCTCCTCACCACAGGGAGCGGGATTGCTCCGCCAAAGATCACCCGGAATTGACAGGATTCGCGGGTGCGAACTAGAGTGATCCCTCGGGGACGTCTCGACGATCGTGCCGAAGGAGGCTAAGGATGGCTCGTTTCTGGACCTGCGCGCTCGCCTGGGCGGCCGTGACGGGCGGTGCCCGGGGTGGCGGGGTCGAGCTTCGCGAGGCGCCGGCCGTGGGATCAACCAGCCGGGTCTTCCTGGAGATGAAAGCCTCGGGCACCTACCGGACGAAGTCCTCGCCGGCTGCGGCGAAGGCGGCCTCGACGAAGCCCCTGCCGATGAAGGTCGAGTCGCGGCTGGAGTTCGACGAACGGGTGCTCAAGGTCGGCGAGGACGGCCGGGCGTCGCGGACCGCCCGGAGGCTCCGCGACGCCGTGGCGGCGATCGGCGAGGCCCGCCCGGCCCTGATCGAGGCCCGGACCGAGGTGGCCCTGCTCCTGGCCGAACGGCGCGACTCGGGGCCGGTGGTCGTCTGCCCCGGAGGGCCGCTGACCCGCCCCGAGCTGGACCTCCTCCAGGGGCCGGGCGATCCTCTGGCCCTCCCCGGTCTCCTGCCGACCTCGGCGGTGGCCGAGGGGGACCGCTGGAAGGTCTCCGACGAGGCCGCGAGGTCGTTGAGCGACTACGACAAGATCACGTCCAATGGCCTGGAGGCGAAGCTCGAATCGCTCGACGACGATCGGGCGAAGGTCCGCCTCGGCGGCGAGGTCAAGGGCTCGGCCCGAGGCGGCGAGGGGACGATCACGTTCACGGGACGGATGGTCTTCGACCGCCGGACGTCGCGGATCACCCGGGTGGAGCTCTCGCGGACCGAGTCGCGAGAGGCGGGCCCCGTCGAGCTGGGATTCGACGTCAAGAGCACGCTGAACATCGAGAGAAGCCCCGTCGAGGTGCCGCCGGGCCTGGCCGATGCCGTGGTCGAGGCGCTGCCGAAGGACAGCGACCCGAGGCGCGAATGGCTCCTGCTCGCCCCCTCGGGCGCCCGCTACTCGCTGGAGCACGACCGCGACTGGCACCAGACGGCCGACGAGCCGAGGCAAGTCGTCCTCCGACGGATCGAGGGCGGTGGGCTGGTCGCCCAGTGCAATCTGGTGGTCGGGCCGTCGGCCGGCAAGGGTCGTCACCAAGATCCGGAGTCGTTTCGGGACGACATCCGCAAGGCGCTGGGCCCGCGGTTCGTGGCGTTCCTCGGAGCGGGGGAGGTCGAGGGGCCGGACGAGTCGTCGTATTCCTACAAGGTGGCCGTCCAGGGACGGGAGGGAGATCTTGGCGTACTTTGGTATTATTACCTGATGGCGGGCCCCGAGGGGGACCAGCTCCTGGCGACCTTCACCCTGGAGCTCGGGGCCGAGAAGGCATTCGCGGGCGAGGACCCTCGGATGCTCGGAACCCTCCGCTGGAAGGGCCCCGACGCCCGGCCTCGACAATGACCGCTCCTGCCGCTCTTGCCGGAGCCGGCGGGGCCCTCGAAAGGTGAACACCCGAATGAATACGCCCGCGAGACGATCCACCTGGCTCGCCCTGGCCCTCCTGGCCGTGGTCAGCTCCGCCCCGGGCCAGGCGCCGGCGCCTCCTCCGGCCCCGGGCCGGGCCCCGCCGAATTCGCCCGCCCCATCCCCGGCGCCCTCGCCCGCCCCCGCGCCGATCCCTCCCGCTCCGGCCGATGACGCCCCGGCCCCTCCCGCTCAGGAGGCGGCTCCGCCCCAGAGCGTGGCGAGCCTGACGGCCGGCTATCGCCTCCAGGAGCGGTTTACTCCGGGCGAGGACCGCGGCCGGGCCGTCGGCCAGACTCAGGTGGCCTTCAAGGAGACGACCTCTCGCGATGACGCCGGGGCGAAGGAGCCGGTGGTCTACCGGGTCACCTTCAGCGAGCGCCCGGCGGTCCTCAGCCCGACCGACGACCGGGTCCCGACCGATCTGATCCGCCACTACGACTCGGTCGCCGTCACGCCCGACCCGTGGAAGGGCCGGAAAGGCCGCCGCCCCCTGGACGGACTGACGGTCTGGTATCGCGAGCAAGTCGGCGAGCCGCCCCTGGTCATGGTCCTGACCCCGGGACGGTCGCTCCGCGAGGAGGAATATCGGTTCGCGATCAATTATGAGTTCGTCCCCAAGCTCAGCCTGCTCCTGCCCGAGCTCCCGGTCAAGCTCGGCGAGGGCTGGAAGGTCGCCAAGGCCGGCGCGGTGGCCCTGGTCAACGACGAGGTCCGCTCCGGGGTGCTCTCGGCGAAGCTCACCTCCATCGTGGCCCACCCCAGGAACCCGGGCCAGCAGCTCGCCACGATCGACGTGACGGGCCGGCTCCAGACCGGCGACGAAACGGCGACGTTTGAGACCCTGGTCCGGGCCCGCCTCGGCTTCGCCTTCATCCCGGCGCCCCACGCCGCCGATGCCCCGGTGATCGACGCCCCCGGGATGATCGAGAAGCTCAGCCTGGGTCAGAGCTCCTCGCTGCCAATCCCCGAGACCGGGCGGAAGCTGACGATCAAGAGGGAACTCGTCCTGGCGCGAAAACGGCCCGGCGACGACCCGCCCCTGGTCCTGCCCGACCCCGCCCCGGAACCCACGGCGGCGAATTCCTGGCTGACCTTCTCCGACAAGGACGGCCGGTTCCACTTCCGTCATCCCCAGGGCTACCAGCCCGTGTTTCCCCCGGGCCTGCCCAACGTCGTGGACCTCAGGCGCTATCACGCCGACTCCCCCGACGACATCGTCCGGATCGATTTCCAACCGCAGCTGGACACCAAGCCCGAGGCCATGTTCCAGAGGCTCACCGACGAATGGAGAGACCAGGGGATCGAGGTCGTCCCCGGGCAGACCCACAAGCTCCCCTCGGCCGACTGGCCGGGCATGACCGTCCACCACATGGAAGCCGCCCTGACCCTGGGCGAGGGGACCGGCCGGGCCGGGCTCCGGCGCTATTTCGACGGCTACATCATGAGCTTCTCCAACGGCTCGAAGGTCCGGGTCAGCGCCACCACGTTCCAGGACCAGCCCGCCAGCTTCCGCAAGCAGGTGGAATCCATGCTCAAGACCATCCAGCTCGGGGCCCCGCCCACCGAGTAGGGGCCTCTCTCATGAACCCGAGGTCAGGGCCGAGGCCACCTCTCCGGCCAGGGCGGCGTTCCGGACGATCAGGGCGCGGTTCGCCACGAGGCTCCGGCCTCCGGTCGCCTGGCGGATCGCGTCCAGGAGGAACGGGGTGATCGCCTTGCCCCGGACCCCTTCGGCCTCGGCTCGGGCGATCGCGGTAGCAACCCGGGCCTCCATCTCGTCCCGGGGGATTTCCAGGGATTCGGGAACCGGTTGGGCCAGGACCACGGCGCCGGGCAACCCCAGGCGGCGGTGCTCCCGGATCATCCCGGCGGCCTCCTCGACCGAGTCGGCCCGCCAGTCCAGGGGAAGGCCGCTGGATCGGGTGGTGAACGCCGGGAATTCGCCCGTGCGGTAACCGACCATCGCCACGCCGAGCGTTTCGAGCCGCTCCAGGGTCGCCGAGACGTCCAGGATCGACTTGACTCCCGAGCAGATGACCGCGATCCCGTCGCCTCGGGCCAGCTCGTCCAGGTCGGTGGATTCGTCGAACGTCTCCGAAGCCCCGCGATGGACGCCTCCGAGCCCGCCGGTGGCCATCGCGCCGATCCCGGCGATCCGGGCGAGATGAAGGGTGGCCGAGACCGTCGTGGCGGCGTCCTTCTTGCCGGCGACCGCCGGCCCGAGGTCCCTCCGCCCCGCCTTGACGACTCCCCGGGCCGAGGCGAGCCGCTCCAGGCCGGCCGGGTCGAGCCCCAGGCGGACGATTCCTCCGATCACGGCAACCGTCGCGGGGATCGCCCCGGAGCGCCTCACGGCCTCCTCGGACTCCCGGGCCGTCTCCAGGTTGTCCGGCCAGGGCAGGCCGTGGGCGATCAAGGTCGATTCCAGGGCCACGACCGCCCGGCCGGTCTCCAGGGCCTGGGCGACCTCGTCGGAGAGACGAAACGGTGAATTTTTCATGAAGACTGGTCGCCGAAATCGGTCGATGTCGTGAAGGACGATCGTTCTCCGCCTGTCCGAGCGTATAATGGGCCGTCGCCCTCGGCCAGCCCCAAGTCTCATCCGCTCGCCCTCATGCGCGTTATCTTGGATGTCGTCCAGGGCCCCCGCAAGGGCCGCTCGTTCGTCGTCGAGGGCCACGACACGTTCATCGTGGGTCGGTCCCGGTTGGTCCACTGCGCCATGCCGGAGGACTCCGCCCTGTCTCGCGACCATTTCCTGATCGAGATCCAGCCGCCTCGGTGCGAGCTGCGCGACCTGGGGAGCACCAACGGGACATTCGTGAACGATCAGAGGGTGGACCGGGCGCGGCTGGACTCGGGGGACCGGATCGCGGCCGGTCAGAGCGTGTTCCTGGTGAAGGTGGAGGGGGCGCCTCCGCCGGAGGTGCGGATCACGACGGGGAGGACGGCCGAGGCGGTCTCCGGGCCCGCTTCGTTGCTCGGCCAGCCCGGCTCGATCGCCTGCTCGGGCTGCGGAGTGCTCGCCCCTCCGGGGATCGACGTGGCCAGCGGGTCCAACCCCGATCATCGCGAGTCGATCACCTGGCTCTGCGACGCCTGCCGGGCCGAGGTCGCCACCACCTTCCAGCCCGTGCCCCACTACACCACCCTCCGAGAGCTGGGCCGAGGGGCGATGGGCGTGGTCTACCTCGCCTCGCACCAGCTCACCGGGCGGAAGGTCGCCCTGAAGCTGATCGCGCCGGAAACGGCCGCGGCACGGTCCGCGATCGACCGCTTCCTCCGCGAGATGAACGTGATCAGCCAGCTCAAGCACCCGAACATCGTCGAGTACTTCGAGCAGGGGACGACCCGGGGCCAGTTCTGGTTCGCGATGGAATACGTCTCGGGCCCGAACCTGGAGGAGGTCGCCTCCACGGACCCGGGCAAGTACCCGATCGTCCAGGCATGCCGGATGACTTATCAGGTGCTCAAGGGCCTGGAGCACGCGCATTCGCTCGGCTACGTCCACCGGGACATCAAGCCGGAAAACATCCTGATCGGCAAGTCGTCCCAGGGCCTCACGGCCAAGATCTCCGATTTCGGCCTGGCCAAGAGCTTCCGGGGGATCGGCCTCTCGGGCCTCACGTTCTCCGGCGAGATGCGGGGGACGATCCCGTTCATGCCGCCGGAGCAGGTCCTCGACTTCAAGAAGGTGCTGCCTTCGGGCGACCTCTACGCCACGGCGGCGACGCTCTATTACATCATCGCCGGGAAGTTCATCTACGACGAGCTGGCCGACGGCGGGGACATCATCCGGATGCTCCTGGAGGAGCCGCCGGTGCCGATCCAGACCCGGAGGCCGGAGGTGCCCTCGGGGCTGGCCCGAGTCTTGCAGAAATGCTTGGCCCGCGATCCCGCCGACCGTTATCCTACAGCGGGCGAGATGCGCAAGGCGCTCCGGCCGTTCTGCTGAGCCGCCCCGAGCCTCGGGTTCCCCCCATGGAAGACCGCGAGACCTGCGACGACCCCCCCGGCTCCGCGCCGACGTCGGGGTTCGACGACGCCTCGACCGGGCCGATGGCGCCCGGGGAGAAGACCCCGACCCTATCCAACCCGGCCGACGAGGACGGCACGGACCCGGGTCTCGGGCGCGAGCGGCCGGCGATCGACCCGGACGCGTTCCTCCAAACCTTGCAGAGACTGGGCCTGATCGACGCCGCCGAGGCCGATCTCCGGCGGCGATCGCCGGGGGAAGCCGCCGACCCTCGGGCCCTGGATCGCCTGGCCGAATCCTGGATCGCCTCGGGGCGAATCACCCGGTTCCAGGCCGAGGCGGTCCGCAGGGGGGACGGGGATCGCCTGATCCTGGGGAATTACCTCCTGGTCGGTCGCCTCGGCGCCGGAGGCATGGGCGAGGTCTACAAGGCCGTCCATCGCCGCCTGAAGCGAGTGGCGGCGCTCAAGAGGCTACCCGAATCGGTCGCCAGCCATCCGGCCGCCCTGCTCCGGTTCCAGAGGGAATCCGAGGTCATGGCCCGGCTGAACCACCCGAACGTGGTGGCCGTCTACGACGCCGGGGAATCGGCCGGCCACCCCTACCTCGTGATGGAGTTTCTCGAGGGGGACGACCTCTGGCGGAGGGTCCAGGACCGGGGGCCGATGGCCGTGGATGAGGCCGTTGACGCCGTGATCCAGGCCGCTCGGGGGGTGGGAGCGGCCCACGACCGGGGGATCATCCACCGCGACATCAAGCCCTCGAACCTCCTGATGGACGCCTCGGGGATCGTCAAGGTGCTCGACCTCGGCCTGGCCCGGGTCGTCGAGGAGGCCGATCGCAGCACGATCGAGGGACTGACCCAGGACGGGGTGGTCATGGGCACGCCCGGGTACATGGCCCCGGAGCAGATCGACGACTCGCGGCAGGCGGACCATCGGTCCGACGTCTACAGCCTGGGCTGCACCCTCCACTTCCTCCTGACCGGAAGCCCGCCGTATCCGGCCCCGACGACGACCGAGAGGCTCCTGGCCCACACCCGGAGGCCGATCCCCTCCCTCCGCCAGGCCCGGTCGGATGTGCCCGAAGCCCTGGACCTCGCCTTCACCCGGATGCTGGCCAAGGCCCCCGAGGATCGCCTCCAGACGATGGCCGACGTCATCGCCTTGCTCGAGGGGATCGCCCCGACGGGCCGCGCGATCGATCCCGGGCGAAAGGAAGGGGTCGTCTCGACCGACCCGCCTCCGGGCCGATTTCCGATTCGGGTGCCCCTGCTGCTCGGGGCGGTCCTGGTGGTTGCCCTGCTCGCGGCCGGGCGATTCGCCCTCCTCGGGAGGCGAGCGTCGGAGGTGGTGACGCGATCGCCGGGCCCCGCCCGGACCGTCACCCGACCGGGCCTCTTCTCGGCCCTCCTCGACGCCAGGAACGAGGAGCTGACGGCCTGGTGCACGCGGGTCGCCGAACTGAAGATGATGCCGATCCAGATCAGCGGCCATGACGTGGCGGGATCGCCTCGCTTCGCCGCCGTGGCCCTGCCGAACCCCGACAACCTCGAGTGGGCCGCCCGCCGGGTTCCGGTCGATGTCCCATTCCAGACCCACTTCGACGACATGCTCGGCAACCGCTGGTGGCCCCTGAGCATCAGCCTGTTCGACGTCCAGGGCCAGGCCTCCGGGTCGAGCCTCTGGATCGATGAGAAGGTCCTGGCCGACCGGAAACACTATTGCTGGTCGGACATCCCGCCGAAGGAATTCCTCGCGAAGTGCGACGAAGGGGACGCCGAGAGGCGCCTGGTCTACCTCTCCGCCCGGCCGAGCGGCGAGGAGGTCCTGTTCAGCGGCCTCTGGACGACCGACCCGGTGCCGGTCGCGGGCAAGGTCATGAAAATCGACCTGACCGCCGAACGCTTCGCCGAGTTCCTGGCCGAGAAGAAGGGCCAGGGCTTCCGGCCGACCTCCGCCACCGCGTATCGCTCCGGGGAGACGACCCTTTTCGGCGTGACGATGGTCAACGACGGCGACGCTCGGCCCTGGGACGTCGAGTTCGGCCTCTCGACGGACGCCCTCGCCCAGGCCCTGGAACGCCGGGGCGACGACCGGGTGATCCCCCTGGAAATCACCGGGTATCGCGAGGGGGGCCGGAGTCGATACCTGGTGATCTGGTGCCGGGAGGTCCCCGGGAAGCCCGTGAAGGAGGGCCTCCGGCTGCCCCCCCGGTCCGCCGCTCCGCCGCTCGATCCGGCCGCCGTCCCCTCGACCGGATCGACCCGCCCGGAGCTCGCCTCGCTGGACGATCTCATCCGGCGGTTCGTCGCCGAGCACGGCGGGCCCGGCGCCGCCCTGGCCGTGGCCAAGGACGGCCGCCTCGTCTATGCCCGGGGCTTCGGCCTGGCCGACCGCGAGACGAAGGAGCCGGTCCATCCCGACTCCCTGTTCCGGATCGCCAGCGTGAGCAAGCCGGTGACGGCCTCCGCGGTGATGCTCCTGGCCCAGAGGGGCAAGCTCCAGCTCGACGACCTGGCCATCGACGTCCTGAAGCGTCGGCCCGGGCCCAACCCCGAAGCGCCGATCCCCCCGGGATGGCGAAAGGTGACGATCCGCGACCTCCTCCAGCACACCTCCGGCTGGGACCCGGACCGGGACGATCCGGCCGTCGAGGCGGTCCTGCGGGAGCGGGGAACCTTCCCGGCCCCTCCCGAAACGGCCGTGAGGGCGATGATCGGCCGGCCCCCCTCGCTGGAACCGGGCCAGGTCCACCGCTATGCCAACGCCAATTACCAGATGCTGGGGCGGGTGATCGAGGCCGCCTCGGGACAATCCTACGAGGCGTTCGTCCGCCAGGACGTGCTCGCCCCCCTGGGCATCGGCCGGATGCGGCTGGGAGGGAGCCGCCCGGCCGACCGGCTCCCCGGCGAGGTCCGTTATCTCGACGGCCTGGACCTCGGCGCCGGGCCCGACGTCGCCGCCGAAGGCCGACCCGTCCCTCGGCCCTACGACGTCGAGATGCCGTCGATCGACTCCTCCGGGGGCTGGGTGGCCTCGGCCGTGGACCTCGTCCGCCTCGCCTCGGCGATGGCCCCCGCGGCCCGGGACCGCGTCCTGTCCCCCGAGACGGTCCGAAGGATGGTCGCCAGGCCCGCCGGCCCGGCCGGCTTCGGAGACGACGGCCAGCCGCTCACCGTCTTCTTTGCCGCCGGATGGCAGGTCACCGCGCTCGACCCGGAACCCGTCCGATTCAACCTCTGGCACGATGGGATGCTGCCGGGGAGCGAGGCGCTCCTGGTCCTTCGGGCCGACGGCATCGCCCTGGCCCTCCTCTTCAATGCCCGCGACGACCGCCCGGGCGAGTCCCTCCGTTTCTCGATCGACGACCCGCTCCACCAGGCGATCAACAACGTGACGACCTGGCCCGAGATCGACCTGTTCCCGGCCTATGGGATCGGCAAGTAGCGCTCGGCCGGCCCGCCGGGCACGATCACCCGGACCGCCCGGGGCACCACGCTCACCTCGATCGGCGTATCGCCGATGATCTCGCCGTCGGCCTGGACCGGCAGGGGCCGCTTCGTGGCGATCTTGACCGAGCGCTCGGCCGTCCGATATCGGGCATTGACGCTTTGCCGGTGCTTCCCTCGGAGGATGTGCCACGCCAGGCCGAGATAGTCCGGGACGGTCCGGGCCCGGAGGATGCAGACGTCGGCCCGGCCGTCGTCGGGGCGGATGTGAGGGCCCCACTGGAAGGGCCGTTGCCCGAGCGTCCCGCTGTTGGCCACCAGGACCTGCGAGGCCCGGACCCGCAGCGCCCGGCCGTCGATCTCCAGGTCGAACCGCCGGGGCTGGAATCCCACGAGCCGGGAGAGGCCCGTCCAGAGGTAGGCGAGCCGGCCGAACCTCTTCTTCGCCTCGGTCTTGGTGTCGCGGATCATCAGGGCGTCAATCCCGACGCCGACCTGGGTGAAGAAGTGCCGGTCGCCGATCCGCAGGGCGTCAATCGCGACGGCCGCGAACTCGCCCGCGAGCAGGCCGCAGGCGGCGTCCAGGTCGATCGGAACGCCCAGCTCCTTGGAAAGGACGTTGGCGGTCCCCAGCGGGATGATCCCGAGGAGGGCGTCGGTCCCGACCAGGGCGCCGGCCACGGCCGAGACGGTCCCGTCTCCCCCGGCGGCCACCACGGCGTCGCACCCTCGATCGACGGCCGACCGGGCGAGGGCGGCGAGGTCATCGACCCCGGTCATCTGGTGGACCTCGCACGAGCCGTCGCCGCAGCGCAGATGACGGGCCAGGGCCGCGTGGACCGTCTCGGCCAGGAAGCTTCCGGACCCGGGATTCAGGATCACGAAGAATCGCGACGCCCGGACGGCGGCCGGCGATGGCGAGGGGACCGGAACAGCGGGCATCGAAGGTTCCTCGCGAGTCGCGGGGGGTCGTTCGCGCATCGGCCGTCCCTGGAAAGCAACTCCCGGGCCCGGGTCACCGCGACTTCGACTCCGCCAGGAGGCCGCGGACGTCTGCCGACACGGTCGCCGGGTCGAGCGTGGAAAGGGCGTAGATTTCCCGTTGCTGCCCCCTGGGATCGACGAGGAAGATCCGCGAAGGGTGGTCGAGCGTCCCCGTCGAGTCCCTCCGCGCCCACATCCCCCAGGCCTTCACCACCTTCGCCACCCTCTCGGGCTCGCCGGTGAGGAAGTGCCACGACGAGGGGTCGGCGCCATAGACCTTCGCATACCTCGCCAGGACCTCGGGCGGGTCGTTGGCCGGGTCGAGCGAGATCGACACGAATTCGCACGACTTGCCCCAGAGGCCCTCGGCCTCCAGACGGTCGCGAACCTTCGCCATCGTCGAAGTCGTCAGAGGGCAGGTCCCGTTGCACGAAGTGAAGACGAAGCTCACGAGCACGACCTTCCCGCGAAGCGTCGCCAGGTCGAACGGCTCCCCGCGAGAGTCGATCAACCGGACCTCCGGCGCAGGGCCAATTTCGGCCAGGGGAGACCCCACACCCAACCCAATCCCAAACGCCAGGAACGCCACCGCTCGGCCCATCGTCCACCCTCCACTGCCCACTGCCCACCGCTTCCTTCCCCACTGCCCACTGCCCACTGCCCACTGCCCACTGCCCACTTTTTAATTCAAAAGCATGTCATGCCCGCGAGCCGGTCCGGTGGGGAAGCCGTTGAGGTCGATCCCGAACGACGGATCGACCTTCATCCCCTCGGGCGTGATCCGGACGAGCTTGACCCAGAAGGTGCCGTCGCGGTCGAGCGTCGAGAGCAGCGAATTCGAGACGTACATCCGCAGCCCGTCGCCCGTGACGTGCATCATGTTCGGCTGGGTGCCGACCTTCACCGTGTTGAACAGCGTGACATGATCGGGGTCCGAGACGTCGAACTGCTGGATCGTGTCCGCGCCGAAGTTGCTCACGAAGAGGTAGCGGTCATCGGGGCTCTGGCGGAGGTCGGCGGGCAAGGGGCCGGTGTCGGCGACCTTCTTGAACTCGTACTGGCCGTCGGGCTTGCCCCGGAACATCCACAGCGAGTTATCCAGGGCGCAATTGGTGAAGCCGTGATCGGCGCCCGGCTTCAGCGACCAGCGGACCTCCAGAGGCGCCGCCCCGGCGTGGCCGACCTGGATCGGCTTCCTCGCCTTGAAGTCCCAGACGACCATCTCGTCGCCGAAGTCTTTCGTGTCCATCTCGGCGAACGGCTTGCGGTAGTTCCTCATCGGCGTGAACGAGCTGGTGACCATCCGGTTGAGCTCGGGCTTGATGGCCAGGTCGTAGCCGTAGGGGGCATCCGGAGGCTGGTCGATCTTTCGGATGAACTTGCCGTCATTGGTGAATTCGGCCAGCCCCGCCGGCAGGCCGCCGTCCTTCGAGCCGAGGAAGCTCAGGAGCATCCGGCCCGGCAGGGCGTAGTACGTGTGAGGGCCCGTCAGCCCGGCGACGGCCGGGATGTCGTCCAGGACCTTTTCGATCCGTGGCCGGGCCGGGTCGGTGGCCACGTCGAGGATCCAGATCCGGCTGGAGAGCAGCCCTCCGGCCCAGATCCTCGTGCGGTCGTCGGTATAGCCCCAGTGGTGGGTCTCGTTCCCCTTGGAGCCGAGGTCCAGGGTGTGGATGATCCGCGAGAAGGTCCGGCTCTTCGGGTCCACGTCGATCACGGCGACGAAATCGTTGTCCTTGGCGTCGGCGTCCACGCAGAACAGGTAGAGGTACTTCTCCTGACGGTCCAGCCGACGGACGTAGGGGGAGAGGCAGGTCTCGGCCGTCGCGGAGGCGACCAGGACGATCCCCAGAATCGGGGCAAGATACGGACGGCTCATGGAATCCCTCCCGGGGCGGGACGACTTGGTTCAGAACGACGAGGGGGACGGCTCCTCGAACTCCAGATTCGCGAGCGAGCGATCGAGCTCTCCGGGGGCGAGCAGGAGGAGGATGGTGATGTCGTCCTGGATCGACTCGGGAAGGGCCTCCAGGAGGGGGGCGACGAGGGCTTCCCGCTCCGAGGGCGACTTGCCCCGGAACCGCTCATCGATCACCCGGACCCGGATCGACGCCGAATTGTATCGATACGAGGAAACATCCTCGAACGCTCGGCCGAGGGCCTGCTCGATCGAGGCGGACTCGGGCGTCTTCAGGTCGGTCGGGACGGGCATCAAAGGCTCCTCTCCACCCAGTTTCGGACCGCTCGGACGTCGTCGAGGAACTCTGCCGCGACCCTCCGATCGCCCCGTCCGACGGCGTATCGCCAATCCGTGGACCAGGTCGCGACCCGCCGAAAGACCGCGTTCAACTCCCGGGGGAAGGTGCAGCCGACGCGGCGGAGGAGGGCCTTCAGGGCCTCGAAATCATGACTCTTCTGCCCCCGAGCGATCTTCCGAAACGTCTCGGCCCGCGCCGGGGCGGCCGTCCTCGCCAGGACGAGGGCCTTCAGGGCGCACTCGGCGACATAGCCGCCGAGATACATCGCATCCAGGTTCAGGCCCATCTTGAAGAGGATCTCGGCCGCCTCCAGCCGTTGACCCGAAGCCCTCCGGTATCGAACGATCTCGGCATCCGGTCCGTCCATCTCGTCATTATGGCCGGGCCCGCCGCGAGCGACAATCTCTCAATTCCGGGCCCAAGCCCCCTCGGCCGCGTGGCAGACGTGGACGGTCGGCTCGACGCCCGTCCTCCGGGCATAGCCGGCCTTCACCCCCTCGGCGAAGGCGTCGGCCTCGTCGGATCTCACGAGGTTCACCGTGCAGCCGGCCCAACCCGCGCCGGAAAGCTTCCCACCGAGGAACCCGGGCGACTCCTCGGCCGCTTCGATCAGGGCGTCCAGCGCCGGCGAGCTGTTGCCGAAGTCATCGCGGCTGGACGCGTGCGAGGCGCTCATCAATCGGCCGAACCCGGCGACGTCCCCCGCCTTCAGCGCGACCGCCCCGAGCCGGACCCGCTCGTTCTCCGTCAGGACGTGGCGGGCCCGGAGCCGGCCCACCGGGTCGAGCGCGTCCCAATCGGCCTCGACCTCGTCGAGCGCGACATCGCGGAGGAGAGCGACGGCCGCATCGCCCCGACGGGCCCGATAGAACCCGACGATTCGGCCGCATTCGGCGACCCGTTCGTTGTACTTCCCCTCGGCAAGCTCCCGGGTCGTCTTCGAGTCGCAGACGACGATCGCCGGCGCCGGGTTTCCCAGCGGGAGACGCTCGAAATCGAGGGTCCGGCAGTCGAGCAACAGCGCATGATCGGCCCGGCCGAAGAGGACCGAGAATTGATCGAGCAAGCCCGAGGCCACCCCCACGAACCCGTTCTCCGACCGCCGCAAGACGTTCGCCAGTTCCATCCTCGCCGGGTCGTCCAGGTCGGCGGAGGCCCCCGGGACGGCACCGATCCTCAACAGGAACATCGCCACGGCCGCCTGGACGCTCGCCGAGGCTCGAGAGCCCGGCGCCAATCGGGACGTCGCCCGCGAGGGCCAGGTCGAAGCCTTCGGCCAGGGGGCCGAACCGCTCCTGAACGGCCCAGACCACGCCGCGGACATACTTCGTCCACGACTCGGCCGCGTCCGGATCGAGGCCATCCACGTCGAACGCATCGGCGGCCCCCACGTTCGCGGAAGCCGCCCGTCCGATCCGCCCCGGCCGCCGCCTTCCCGCCACGACGGTGAACCGATCGATCGCGGCGGCCAGGACGAGCCCGCCGTTGTAATCGGTATGGTTGCCCAGCAATTCGACACGCCCCGGGGCCCGGGCGAGGGCCTCGGCGGGGCCGGCTTCGGGGAGGGTGGCGAGGGCGGATTCCGCGAGGGGGCGGAGGTCGTCGGTCATCGGCATTCTTCGAGGTGGTTGCGGAACAGGGCCGCCGGATCGACGCGGCCCCCCCTACCTTAAACGCTCGCCCCTCGGACGGGCTACCGGATCGCCCTCGCTCCGGCCACTTTTTGCCGGCACGCCTCGCCCCGGCTCAGCGATTCGTCATGATTGCGGGAAGGCCGGGGCTCGTCTATCGTGAGAGGGGATTTCTCCCCTGGCACCCTTCGGCCCCGGACCCGATGCCCTTCGACCATCCGCTCGCCTTGCGGCTGTCTCCGCTGGCCCCGCCCGAAGGGTCGGCCGGGCCCGACGACGATTCGCGCTCGCCGGTCGGCCCGGGCCGGGTCCTGTTCGATCAGTACCGGATCGAGAGGAAGCTCGGGGCCGGCGGGTTCGGGTCGGTCTGGCTGGTCCGCAACCTCCCCCTGAACGTCGATCGGGCCCTGAAGCTGATCGAAGCGGACATCGCCGACGACCCGCAGGTGCAGGCCCGGTTCCGTCGCGAGGCGAGGCTCCTGGCCAAGCTCACGCATCCGAACGTCGTCAACGTTTATAATGCCGGGATCGTCGAGGGCGTCGCCTTCCTGGAGATGGAGTACGTCGAGGGGAAGAACCTCGGCTCGGTGATGAGGGCCGGTCGGCCCCTGCCCCTGGCCCTGGTTTCCCGGATCGTGGAGCAACTCTGCGACGTCCTCCAGGCCGCTCACGACCAGGGGATCGTCCACCGCGACCTCAAGCCCTCCAACCTGATGCTCGTCGGCGACGGACGGCTGAAGGTCCTGGATTTCGGGATCGCCAAGGCCCTGGACGGCGCCCGGGACGACGTCCATACCCTCTCCGGCGGGTTCCTCGGGACGACCCACTACGCCAGCCCCGAGCAGATTCGCGGGGCCTCGATCGATCCTCGGAGCGATCTTTATTCCATCGGGGTGATCCTCTACGAGCTGCTGACCGGTCAGAGGCCGTTCGGCGGGACGATGCAGAGGGTCATGTTGAGTCATCTGACCGAGGCCCCTCCGCCGTTCTCGGTCGTCGCGCCCGGGTGTGACGTCCCGGAGGCCGTCGAGAGGGTCGTTCTGAGGTGCTTGGAAAAGGACCCCGCGAATCGGCCCCAGACGGCCCGTGAGCTCGCCGAGGAGTTCCGCCGGGCCGTCGGCCTGGGGAGGGATCTCCCTCCCAGCGCCCTGGGCGCGTTGATGGCGAGCCCCGACGACGCCGACTCGTCCGTCTCTCGGCCTCGAAGCCAGCCGAGCACGAGGACCGAGACCTTCGTCCCCGAGAACTTCACGAGGTCGATCGTCGAGGGCGGCCGGTGGCTCGGGGCGCTGGAAGCCCAGGCGGCGATCGGCCCGGGGCAGACCATCTTCGGCCGCTATCGGGTGGTCCGGCTCCTGGGAGGCGGCGGCTTCGGACAGGTCTGGCTGGTCGAGCATCTTGACCTGGAAGTCCCCCGGGCGCTCAAGACGATCTTGCCCGCGAAGGCCGACGACGAGGAGGCCCGCGCCTGGCTCCGCCACGAGGCCCGCGTCACGGCCAAGCTGATCCACCCCCATGCCGTGACGATCCACGACGCCCGGTTCGCCAACGGCCTGACGTTCATCGACATGGAATACCTGCCGGGCAAGTCGCTCCGCGAGGTGCTCCGGCCGGGCGAGCCGGTCTCCCTGGACTGGACCGCCCGGGTCCTGGAGCAGACCTGCTCGGCCCTCCAGGCCGCTCATGACCTGGGGATCGTCCACCGCGACCTGAAACCGTCCAACCTGATGCTCCTGGACGGCTTCCCCGAAGGCCGGGAGTTCGTCAAGCTCGTGGATTTCGGCGTGGCCGGTCTCCGGGGCGCGGAGGAACCCGGATCGCAGCCAGGCGACGGACGGATTTACGGGACGATGGCCTACTCCAGCCCCGAAGGGCTCCGGGGCGACCCGACCGACGCCCGGAGCGACATCTATTCACTCGGCGTGCTCCTCTACGAGTTCCTGGCCGGGCGGAAGCCGTTCGAGGGACCTCCCTTGAAGCTTCTGGCCAGTCACTTCACCGAGCCCCCTCCGCCGATCGCCTCGTCCCACGTCCCCCCGCCCATCGAGAGGCTGATCCGGAGCTGCCTGGAAAAAGACCCCGCCCATCGCCCGAAAACGGCCCGAGAGGTCGCCGAGAGGTTCCTCTGGTCGCTCCCCCCCCGCTACCCCGCGACGCCCGGCCGAGACCCGGGCTCGGCCAACCGGAGCGACCTCCGCCCTCCGCCCGATTATCGGCTGATCCGCTGGCTCGGCGGCGGGGGGTTCGGCGAGGTCTGGGAGGCCCAGGACGATCAGGGGGTCCATGTCGCCCTCAAATTCGTCCGGCTCGACCGCGAGGAGGTCGGCCGGGCCGAGTGGCGGGCCCTGGAGATCATCAAGAACATCCGCCACCCCAACCTGCTCGTCCCGTTCAAGTCGTGGCAGTCGTCCGACCACCTGGTCATCGGCATGGAGCTCGCCAACAAGACGCTCCGCCAGAGGCTGGACGAGTGCCGGACGCTCGGCTACGAGGGAATCCCCCGCGACGAGCTCCTGGAATACCTCCTGGAGGCCGCCAAGGGGCTGGACTTCCTCAACGACACCCGCCACGAGCTGGCCGACGGCAAGAAAGGCCGGATCTATCACTCCGACGTCAAGCCGCAGAACATCCTCTTGATGGGAGGCGCCGTGAAGGTCGCCGACTTCGGCCTCTCGCGGTTCACCGACCACAGCATCACGGCCCGGGACGCCGCGATGACCTTCCAGTACGCCGCCCCGGAGTTCCTCAAGGGGCAGGTGGCCAGGCAGTCGGACCAGTACTCGCTGGCGGTGACGTACTGCCTGCTCCGGGGGGGCCGGCTCCCGTTCGACGGCAAGGCGCCCGAGGTCATCATGGCCGGCCACCTCGCCCGACAGCCGGACCTCTCGATGCTCCCCGCCCGGGAACGGCCCATCGTCCACCGGGCCCTGAGCAAGGAGCCGAAGGCGAGGTGGAAGGACTGCCGGACGTTCGTCCGAATGCTCGCCGAGGTCGGCCAATCCACCACCAACGGCCGCCCCCGGCGCTCCTGGTGGTCGAAAATGAAGACCCAGCTCGTCCGCCTGATCCCGGGCCGCTCCTCGGCCTTCGACACGACCCAGGATTGGGCCTCGCCCGGGCCCGGGCCGGGCTCGACCCGATGGACGCCTCCCTGACCGCCACCCCGCTCGACAAGGATAAGTCGAAGCCCTTGAACGACTCGGGATTCGACCCGCTGACCTGATTGGAGGTCTCGATGCGACGGCCGAAGAACGCCGGATGGTTCTCGCTGGCGATCGCCCTGGTCATGGCCTCGGCGGCCACAAGCCGGGCCGACGATGAGGCCGCGTGCCTGGAGCGGGTCAAGAAGGAATACCCGGCCGCCTTCAGAAAGCTCTCGGAACAGTACGCCCAGGTCCGGGGAAGCGGTATGGAGACCACCGAGTTCACAGGGCGAGCGGGCATCACCCGAACGCGAACTCGTGTTGCTTTCACGATGGACGGCCCCTTTCAGAAAGTGGCCCTGTCCGGCCTTGAAGGCAGGACCGAGGGCCGCTCCTGGACGGCCTGCGTGACTCCCGAGGATAGCTTCTTGATCGAGACGGTGAAGGCCGGGCATGGTCCCGTCTTCACCGACCTGGGAAAGCCGGTCAAGAGGAACTCGGCGACGATGCAAGTCAACATGTTCCAACAGGACTTCTTGCGAACACTTTCCACCACGCCATCGACGCCGAGAGGTCTGTTCGCCGATCCGGCCGTCACCTTGAAGGGCGCGACTCCGGTGCAAAGGGACGGGAACTCCCTCGTTCGGATCGTCTATATCCAGGAACATGGTGCGGTGAAGCAACTCGAGGAAAACACTTTGCTGGTGGCCCCAGATCGCGGCTGGTTGGTCGTGGAACACGAGGGAAGCGCCGGCCGCATGGTGAGAATCGAGTACAAGGCGAAGGCCGACGGCCCGGCGGTCCCGAAAAAGATCACCATCGTCGCGGGTCCGACGACCCGGACCTTCGAATTCGAGGACTTCCGCTTCGGGCCAAGCCCGAAGGACGAATTCACCCCCCGCGGGTGCGGATTCGACCCGCATCCCGACCCCGAGTGAGACAATCTCAGGAGGTCGAAGATGGAACCGCTGACGTCCCGCCTGCCCGCCGACCAGAGGGGCCGGCTCTCGCCGGGCTTCCTGGCCAATGAGCGGGATTATCTCCGAATGCGAGAGGAATTGCTCGCGACCCATCCGGGGCAATGGGTCGCCATCGAAAGCGGGCGGATCGTCGCCTCTGGCGAAGGCTTGATCCCCGTGATGGCCAGGGCCCTGGAAATCGCTCCAGGGACACATCCCTTCATCGCCCTGGTGGGAGAGGAGGAGATCGAATTCCGCATCCGTCGTGAGGAATTCGCCTACGATGCCTCGTATCGGCCCCACCCGATGCCGCGGTTGGAGGTCACGTTCCGAGACTTTTCGGGGAACGTCGCCGGGACGTTCCCGGACGTGATCCCGGACACGGGGGCCGACATTTCGGTATTGCCCCAGGCCGACTGCGAGGCACTCGGCCTGGAAAATTCTCCTCCGCAGGCCCTGATCAGCCGGGGAGTGATGGGTCCTGGAATCTCGGCCGTGGCCTATTTCGCCCGCGCGGAAATCGATGGGCGGAGCGTTATCGCGATCGTCCAACCAGTGGCCGGAGGGTCCGAACGGATCGTCGGTCGCGAGGTCTTGAACGAATTTCGGGTCACCTTCGACGGTCCCGCCGGACGGCTGATCGTCGAAGGATGACCGCGCCCGACCCTCTCAATCCGGGTCGGGCGCGGCGGGGATCGGTCCGGCTCAGGCGGTGACGGCGACGGCCTCGGCGGCCTTTTTGAGGGCTTCGGCCTTGTCGGTCTTTTCCCAGGTGAACTCCGGCTCGTTCCGGCCGAAGTGCCCGCCCGAGGCGGTCTTGCGGTAGATCGGGCGGCGGAGGTCCAGGTGCTTGATGATCCCGCTGGGCGTCAGCGGGAACGTCTTGCGGACGAGCTCGGCGATCTCGGCATCGGCGATCTTGCCGGTGCCCTCGGTGTCGACGTGGATGCTGACCGGCTCGCTCACGCCGATGGCATAGGCAAGCTGGATCTCGCAGCGGTCGGCCAGGCCGGCGGCCACCACGTTCTTGGCGACGTACCGGGCCATGTAGGCGGCCGAGCGATCGACCTTCGTGGGGTCCTTGCCGCTGAAAGCGCCGCCGCCGTGGCGGGCCCGGCCTCCGTAGGTGTCCACGATGATCTTCCGGCCCGTCACGCCGGAATCGCCGTGGGGGCCGCCCACCACGAAGTTCCCCGTCGGGTTGATGTGGTAGATGATCCCCTCGTGCGAGAGGTCCTTCGGCAGGCAGGGCTCGATGACCTGCTTCTTGATCGTCTCGACGATCGTCTTGTGATCGACGTCCGGCGCGTGCTGGGTCGAGACGACGACCGTGTGGACCCGCACCGGCACGCCGTTCTCGTACTCGATCGTGACCTGGCTCTTGCTGTCGGGCCGGAGCCACTTGATCGTGCCGTTCTGTCGCAACTCGGTGATCCGGTTGATGATCCGGTGCGACAGGGCGATCGGCAGGGGCATCAGCTCGGGCGTCTCGTTCGAGGCGTAGCCGAACATCAGGCCCTGGTCGCCGGCGCCGATGTCCTTGCCCTTGGAGGCGTCCTCGTTCACGCCCTGGGCGATGTCCGGGGACTGCTTGCCGAGGGCGACCATCACGGCGCACGTGGTGGCGTCGAAGCCCATCTCGCTGGACGTGTAGCCGATGTCTTTGACCACTTGGCGGACGACGCTGGGGTAATCGACCATCGCCGTCGTCGTGATCTCGCCGGCCAGGCAGACCAGGCCGGTCGTCAGGAGGCTCTCGCAGGCGACCCGGGCGTAGGGGTCCTGGGCGAGGATGGCGTCGAGGATTCCGTCGGAGATCTGGTCGGCCATCTTGTCGGGATGGCCCATCGACACCGACTCGCTGGTGAACAAATAGCGGCTGTCTTGCGACACGGCGAGGGGTCTCCTGCGACCTGGAAGGACACGATCGGCGGGAGCGGCCGGGCCTCCTTGCACCGAACCGCCCGATTTCGGTCTGTGAGTGTATCAGTCCCCACCACGGAGTGTAAAGTCAACCCGCTTCAGCACGAGCCAGTTGCGCCGTGAGTGCATAGTTTCATAAATTAAGGCCGAGGGTGCGTTTCCTCGGCGTCCGCCCCAATTCCCCTCCCTGGATTCGACGTCCATTCGTGCGCCAAACCGTGTTCTTCTTGCCCTGCTGAAAATCCCATTGAGACTGAGGAAACGAGTAGGTCCGACTTCAGTCGGGCCTACGAAAACCCTTTTTTATAGGCCCGACTGAAGTCGGACCTACTCGTATCGATGCTCCGAAGGGGTTTTCTACGGGGCATGTTGTTCTCGTTTTTTCGACCGTCCTACCCCGCTGTTAGATGATTAAGGTGCGCCGGTGTCCTCGTCGGTCCGCGACTTGGTCTCGATACTCAGCCCTTGACCTTCCATGGAGATCCTTCGCACCGCCAAACCGCCCATCGCCTGGGACGGCCTGGAAGACACGCCTTCGCCTCACACCATCAAATCAACGGTGTCCTCGCCGTTGCCCGATGGTGAACTGCTCGAGAGGATGTCTTGGGTCGGGGACCGCATCGCTCGTGCTTGAAGGAGATCTTCAATCGTCCGTCCCGGGGACTGCTTCGCGGCGCAGGCGGCCTGTTCCTCGGGCTGTGACCTTCCTACAATCGACGGCCGGGTCGTCCGTGAACTTGAACAGGCTTGAATCTTCGTCCATCGAGGCCCGCCCGGATGGCTCGGCTCCGTTCTCTCGCCGCGAAGTCCGTCGGGATCGGCCTGGGGATCGGCGCGTTATTAATCCTGAGTCCCTGGGTCGGTGTCTGGCTGGCGACGATCCCGCGGAGCGTGAGCCGGCCGGCGACGATCTCGGCGCTCTGGCTCGGGCTGGTCGTCCATGGCGGGCTCCTGGTCGCGGCCCCGGGTCTGGTGGTCGTCGGGTTCGCGATGGTCTGGCGGAGGAGGCGGCGGAGGCTTGCCTGGGTCGGCTCGGCCCGGTGGATGGTCCTGGGCGTGGCCCTCCTGGTCGGGTGCGTGGCGATCGAGGTTGCGGCGGCCGTCGTCTGGGCATTCGCCCATCGCTTGCCGACGCTTCCCTCCGCGTTCCCGGCGGATTCGACCGGCGGTTCCCGGCCGTTGCGGATCCTGGCCGTGGGGGAGTCCAGCGCCCTGGGCGAGCCGTACCAGGACCGGCTGTCGATGGGAGGGATCGTCGGCTGGGGGCTGGAACGGGTCGTCCCGGGGCGGCGGGTCGATCTGGAATTCGCGGCCCGGGGCGGGGCGTCCCTGGAAGTCATCTTCCCGACCGTCGCCGCGATCCAGCGCCGGCCCGATGTGGTCCTCGTGTTCTCGGGCCACAACGAATTCCAGGCCCATCATCCGTGGGACCGCACCGTCCGGTACTATCGCGACGATCCGCCGGTGCCCTGGGCGGAGCGAGTCCTGGAAGGGGCGTCGCGGATCTCCTGGCTGGCGAGGCTGGTCCGCTCGGGGATCGAGACGCAGAGGCTGGATTTGCCCCCTCCGCCGAAGGTCACTCGCGAGGCCGTCGATCGCCCGTGCTGCACCGCCGAGGAGGCCGCCGAACGGCTCGCTTCGTACCGACGGAGGCTTGAGGCGATCGCCCGATGGTGCGAGCGGATCGGGGCGGTGGCGATCTTCGTCGTCCCGGCCGGCAACGACGGCGGTTTCGAGCCCAATCGCTCGATCGGCTCGCCCGGGATGACCCGTTCGGAGCGGCTGGCCTTCGCCGGGGAGCTCGCCGAGGCCCGCCGCCTCGAAGCGACCGACCCGGCCTCCGCCGAGGGCCGCTATCGCTCGATGATCGCCCGCCAGCCGGGCTTCGCCGAGGCCCCGTTCCGCCTCGGCCGGCTCCGCGAGCGGGCCGGCGACTGGCCCGAGGCGATCCGCCTTCAAACCGCCGCTCGCGAACTCGACGCCATGCCCCAGAGGTGCCGATCCGCGTTCCAGGACGCCGTCCGGGAGGTCGGAGCGGCCCACCGGGCGATCGTCGTCGATGCCCCGGCGGTCTTTCGCCGCCTCAGCGATCATGGCCAGCTTGACGATGGGCTGTTCCACGACGCCCATCACCCGACGATGCGGGGCTACCTCGCCCTGGCTCGCGACGCCCTCGAACAAATGGGCGCGCGGAAGTCCCTGGGATGGCCCGAAGCCTCGCCCGTGCCGGACCTCGAACCCGACGTGGTCGCCGAGCACTTCCGGATCGATCGGCCCTTCCTGGCCGAGGTCTGCCGGAGGTCGGCGGTCTGGTTCGAGCGCGACGCCTTCATCCGGTTCGACCCGGCGGAGAGGCTGGCGAAGTCGGCCCGGGATTTCGAGGCGGCCGGACGGATTCTCTCGGGCGAGGCCCCGGAGGACGTGGGAGTCCCCGGGCTGGGCTGGAGGAAGGATTGATCGGGCGGGCCGGGCCGCTCAGGGCCCGGCGATCGAGGATTACTTGGCGGCAGGTTCGCCGAGCTGGAGCCACTTGCCGACCGAGTCCTGACCCTCGCGGAGGCGGTCCAGGACGGCCCGGCACGTCGGGTTCAGGGGCAGTTCGCGGAGCAGGCGATCGGCCTCGCCGGTCCGGCCCGGGGACCGCCCGACGCCCTTGTCGATCATCCCGCCGTCCTTGGAGAACTCGATCCAGCAAACCGTCCGTTCGTGGGCGGTGGCAGACTTCTTGGCGTCCTTCTCGACCGCGCGGACCCCGTTGAGCCGGAGGCGTCCCTGGCCCTCGGAGGTCACCACGACGAGAAAACTGGCGCTCCGCTTTCCAAATCCGAACAACCCCATGGCACGAAATCCCATCTCGGGCGTTGGCCCGGCCATCCAGCGGCGGAGGTCGGGAGAGGTGCAATATCATGGTCGGCCCAACCCGGCGAGGCAAGGGCCCTGTCCGTTTTCTTCGGTTCGGAAAATGGTGCCAGAGCAACGCCGTCCCGGACCCCGATCGCGCCCGGTCTCGGATCGCGACATCTCGGCGATCGAATTCGGAGAATCCCTGGAACGTGTCCGGACGCCCCCCGTAAAGAACTCGGGAGGCCGCGATTCCGGCGGCCCTCCCGGGTGGCGTCGCGAGGGGACGTGACCTCGATCCGCCGCTCTTGCTCGCCTTCGGCCGGCGCCCTCGCGGGAGTCCTCAGATCATGGACCGAACGCTCTCCTCCGGTTCCAGCGGGGCCGACGTCCAGGCGTTGCAGGGCGTCTTGAACCGTCGCCCGCCGACCTCGCAGCCCCCCCTGAACACCGACGGCCTCTTCGGCCCCAGGACTTCGGCCAGAGTCCAGGAATTCCAGAGGAACAACGCCCTGACCGCCGACGGCATCGTCGGCCCCAAGACCTGGGCCGCCCTCCGGGCCCAGGAACCGCCGGTCACCCCGAGGACCGGCATCCTCTGCGGCAACTTCGACCCCGCCAACTTCGGCCGGGCCATGATCCTCCGCGAGGCGTTCTCCTCGGCCGTGGCCAGCAACGACGGGGGCGGAGGCGGGGCCCAGTTCCAGCTCGCCAGCTTCAGCCTCCCGAGCTTGCCGAGCTTGCCGAGCCTCCCGAGTCTCCCGAGCTTGCCGACGGTCCGGCACCTGACCCCCGGTCAGCAAGGGATGGCCACGGCGGTCTACGGGACGAGCCTGGATTTCTCGAGGATCTTCATCTCCGACGCCAGCGGGGTCCAGAATCGGGCCTTCACCGTGGCCGTGCCCTCCACCGGGTTCACGCCGACGATCCAGATCATGAATTGCGGGACGCTCACGCCGGGCCGGGACACGCTCATCCACGAGCTCGCCCACGTCTGGCAATCGCAGCATCACCCGGACCCGACCCAGTTCATGGTCAACGCCGGGGGGAGCCAGGCGGCGGCCGTCGCCGCGAACCTGGTGCTCGGGAACATCGACCCCACCCTCCGCTCCAACGCGGATTTCCCGGTCCAGTTCCCCACCTCGGCCTACGCCTTCATCCCGGGCAGCCCGTTCGGCGATTACGGGGCCGAGCAGATCGCCAACGCCGTCGAGCACGGGATCGCGGCGATCGTGGCTCACGTCAAGTCCGTCGCCGCGCTCGCCGTGGACTCCGACAACCAGACCAGCCTGGCCACCGTCCGAATCGGCGACCGCCGGGCGCCGGGGATCGTCTACTGATCGGCCGGGGAACGGCCCGAGGGATGCGGGATGGGGGTCGATTCGCCAGGCTCAAGCCGGAGACCCGGGCGGCGGGCTCGAGCACCATCCTGGACAGACTCTCCGTGATGTCCGCAGTCCTCCCGTCCCCGAGTCTTCCCTCGGATCAGCGGTTCCAGGAGCGATAGCCATCCGGGTCTTGCAGGACGGCCAGGATCCCGGAATGGGCCGCGAGGCAACCGGCGAGATCCTCGGCCGCTTGCGCCAGGTCCGTCCCCGAGGCGACAAAGACCAGGGCGACCGGTTCGTATTGCTCCTCGAAGCGCTCGCACGGGTAGGGGACCGCCAGGTAGATCGGCGGTGTTCGTGGGGGGCGCCCTTCGAGCAGGTCGTCGAGGCCCCAGATGTGGCGAGCGTAGGACCGAGTGGCTTGCCATCCACCGAGGATGGCCCCAAGCGCCGCCAGGTCCCCGGGGCCCGCATCCCGACGGGGGCCGATGACCAGGAGTTGCCGATCGGTCTCGGCGACGGCCGAGGTCTTCCCCTTCCACCAGGACTTCTCCTCGGCCTCTCGCATCCGCGCGTGGATTTCCCCGATTCGAGGATCGAAAGGGGACCCGCTCGGATCTCGCTCGGTCCTCTTCACCACCCGACGGCCCAGCCAGCGGATCAAGCGGGACAGCACGGCTCTCGTCGCCTACCCGGGTGTGGACGCCCCGATGGGCATGGTATCCGATGCCATCGCCGCCGCGATCGGCGAGCCTCGCGGATGTGCCGCGAGGCGGCGACGCTCGCGAGCCTATCGGGCCCAGATCCACCAGGCAAGGACGATCGGGGCGGCGTCCCGGCAGAAAATTCCCCGGTGGGACCGTGCCCGGGTCCTATCCTCGGACCGCGAACCTCAGCTTGGCCGACGTCGACCGAGGATTGTCGCGCCTCTCCTCGGCGGAGGGGCGGATCACCTCATCGGTGATCGAGGCGTAGTCGCCGTGGCTCAGGCCTTCCTTGAACGCCGCCTTCACCCGGCGGTCTTCGCCGGAGTGGAACGAGAGGATGGCGACCCGCCCGCCCGGTCTCAGGCAAGTCGGCAGGGAGCGGAGCAAGGCGGCCAGGGCCCCGAATTCGTCGTTCACCGCGATCCGGAGCGCCTGGAAGACCCGGCGGACCACGTCTTCCATCGGGCCAGCCGAGGGGCGAGGGGTCCGGGAGCACGCCGCGACCACGACCGAGGCCAGCGCCTGGGTCGTCACCAGAGGGGCGCGTTTCTGGGCGCGATAGATCGCCCCGGCGAGCTCCTGGGCCTGGGGCTCCTCGGAGTTCTCCTCAAGAATCCGGGCCAGGGCCGCTTCGCCCAGCTCCGTCAACAGGGCCGACGCCGGCCGGCCCCGGCTCGGGTTCATCCTCATGTCGAGAGGTCCGTCGGCCTTGAAGCTGAACCCGCGCTCGGGGTTGTCGATCTGCATCGAAGACAGGCCGAGGTCCGCCAGGAGCACGTCGGCCCCGCCGGGCGCCTCGGAGGCGAGGAATCCCGGCATCGCCGCGAAATTCGCCCGTCGGAGGACCAGCGATTCGGGAGGGAACCCGAGGCCACGGAGCCGGGCCTCGGTCCTGGGCAACTCGATCGGGTCGGCATCCAGCCCAAGGAGCCGTCCGCCCGGCTGGACGGCGGCGAGGAGGACGCGGGCATGACCGCCATAGCCCAGGGTGCAATCGACGGCGACCTCCCCCGGCCGAGGTCGCAGGGCGCCGAGGACCTCGGCCACCATGACCGGCCGGTGCATCCCCGCGGGCGTCTTCCCCCCGGAGATCACCTTCGCCACGTCGTCGGGGTAGAGCTCGGGCTGGAGCTCCTTGTATTTCTCGTGAAAATGACGAGGATTCCGACCGCGATACCGCGCCCGACGCCTCGGCTTCTCGGGAACGGGGTCAGTCATTCGCGGATGTAGATCCAAAAACGGAGCGAATCCCGACCAGGGCCGCCAGGGTCCCCGGACGACGGCGCCGGGGCATCCGGATCGGGTTCGACCCGGATTTCAGGATACCGCCCGGCCCCTCCCCTGTCGATCACCGGACGCGATCGCTCCGTTTCGTGATGTCGCCGATTGCTCTTGGTCGGCGCGGTTTGTTCCGACGGCGGATTTCCGATTCTGGATCGAATCCGGTAAGATCTCGCCGACGGAACCGATGTCGCGACGGGCCGCGGACGCCGTCGAGATGACATGAAGCACTCGACATGAAAAGCAATGCGTCCGCGACGATCCGCGACCGGATCGATGATCTCTACCGCTCCGACTCGCGTCGAGTGTTCGCTTCGCTCGTCCGGTTGCTGGGGGATTTCGATCGGGCGGACGATGCGACCCACGAGGCGTTCGCGGCCGCCGTGGAGATCTGGCAACGAGAGGGCGTGCCGTCCAATCCGAGGGCGTGGCTGGTCTCCACGGGGAGATTCAAGGCGATCGATGCCCTTCGTCGGCAAGGCCGGCTGATGGCCCTCCAGCCCGAGATCGCTTCGCGGGTCGACGAATTGGCCGAGGCCAATGCATCGCGGGCCGCCTCGGAGATCGAAGACGATCGATTGCGGTTGATTTTCACGTGTTGTCATCCCGCCATCGACCCAGGGCTCCAGGTGCCGCTGACCCTCCGCGAGGTCTGCGGGCTGACGACCGAGGAGATCGCCCACGCGTTCTTGACGTCCAGGGCCACGATGGCCCAGCGAATCGTCCGGGGCAAGGCGAGGATTCGCGAGGCACGAATCCCCTATGTCGTCCCGTCCCCGGACGATCTCCCCGAACGGCTGGACGCGGTCCTTTCGGCCATCTACCTGGTGTTCAACGAAGGCTATGCGGCCTCGCAGGGCGAGTCCTTGTTGCGGGTCGATCTCACGGCCGAGGCCATCCGCCTGGGCCGGTTGCTCCTCGAGTTGCTCCCCGATCCGGAGGCCCAGGGCCTCCTGGCCTTGATGTTGCTCCACGAATCGCGACGGGACGCCCGGGCTTCGGAGGACGGCGAGATCATCCGGCTGGAAGAACAGGACCGCTCCCGCTGGGACCGGAAAATGATCTCCGAGGGCTCGGCCCTGGTCGAGCAAGCCCTCCAGTCGCGGAATCTTGGCGAGTACACCGTCCAGGCGGCCATTTCCGCCGTCCACGCCAGGGCCGCCACGGCCGAGCAGACGGACTGGAATCAGATCGTCGCGCTCTACTCCATCCTCCACCGAATCGATCCCTCGCCGGTCGTCGAACTCAATCGGGCGGTCGCGGTCGCGATGAGGGACGGACCGGAGGCGGGGCTGGTCCTGATCGATGCGATTCTAGAACGCGGGGACCTGGTGGACTATCACCTGGCCCACGCGGCGAGGGCGGAACTGTGCCGTCGCTCCGGTCGGGTCTCCGACGCGAAGAACTCGTACGAGCGCGCCCTCTCGTTGGCTCGGCAGGAGCCCGAGCGGAGGTTCTTGGCTCGGCGACTGTCCGAACTCTAGATTCCGTCGCAACTTCGGACGCGGAGTCCGCGGGGAACCGAGTTTCGGAAAGATTTTGGAGGAGGTTGTCGATCGGCGGGATTCTCGTTCGACTACTGAGGAACGGTCGCACGAGGGCCGACTTCCTTCGCATCCCCAACCACCACGTTCGGAGCTCCGTCATGAAGGTCATGGTGATCGCCAAAGCGTCCAGGGCGTCGGAATCGGGCGAGATGGACCCCGAAGCGTTCGCGGCCATGGACAAGTTCAACGACGAATTGATCCAGTCGGGAATCATGCTCGATGGCACAGGACTGAAGCCAAGTTCGTGCGGCGCCCGAGTCCGGTTCTCCGGCTCGAATCGCACCGTCACCGACGGGCCGTTCCCCGAGACGAAGGAGCTCATCGCCGGGTTCATGATCTGGAAGGTCGCTTCGCTCCAGGAAGCGATCGACTGGGTGAAGAAATTCCCGGACTCGATGGGCGAAGACTCCGACGTCGAAATTCGTCCGCTCATGGAGCCGGAGGATTTCGCCGGGGTGGTCAGCTCCGAGCGGCTGGAGGAAGTCAAGGAACTGGAGGCCCGCTCGGGGGATCGCGACGGTTACGGCCTGGCCCGCTTTCAATAACGGGCAGGAAACGGGGTCAGGAGCCGATTTCCGGCCCGCTTGCGAGGATTCAAGATCGGCTCCTGACCCCTTTTCCGTCCCTTCGGCGTTTCACTTCGCCGGTTTTGGCTTGAGGTGGGCGTCGAAGAAGGCGAAGGTGTCTTCGATGGTGCGTTCCATCTCCTTGCCTCCCCAGCCGTGGCCGGCTCCTAGCATCAGCTCGACCCGGCCGGGGACTCCGGCGGCCGTCTGGGCCTCTCCGAGCTTGATGGCCTGGGTGAAGGGGACGAGCGGGTCCTTCGTGCCCTGGAACGTGAGGATGGGCGGGTCGTCCTTCGTCACGAAGGTGACGGGTGACGCCTTTTTGGTCTCCTCGGGCTTCTGGCTCGGAGTGCCGCCGAGGAAGTCGCGGAGGAGGGGCCTGGAGGCGTCGGGGATGTCGGGGGCGGCGAAGTCGGTGGGGCCGAAGTAGTTCACCACGGCCTGGACCCTGGAGCTGGGGGCGTCGGCGGGGACGTCCCCTTCGAGGCCGTCCTTGGCGTCGCAGACGCCCAGCATCAAGGACAGGTGACCTCCGGCCGAGAACCCGGTGGCGCCGATGTGGTCGGCGTCGATCTTGTACTCCTGGGCGTGGGTCCTCAGCCAGCGGACGGCCGCCTTCACGTCGTGGACCTGCGCGGGGAAGAGGTCCTTGGGGCAGAAGCGGTACTGCGGGGAGATCGCCACGTAGCCGCGCTCGGCGCACTCGGCCAGGATCGGCCTCATGTCCTTCTTGTTGCCCGCCCTCCAGGCGCCTCCGTGGATCACCAGGAGGGCCGGGAACGGCCCGGACCCCTCGCTCGGGGCGGCCATGTCGAGCTTGAGCTCCTGGCCTCCGGCCGAGGTGTACACGATGTCGTTGGTCGTCGTCACGCCGTCGGCGCCGAGGGCCGGGACGCTCAGGATCGCGAGCAGGAGGGCCGTCCGGCCGATCGTGGTTCCGCGATGCATCGAGAGGTCCTTCCGGGAGGGGTTAGTCATCGTACCAGGCTTCATCCTCGAAGACCTCCGGGGCCAGGGCCACGGACGCCTCGGCCCATTCCGCGTCAGACGGCGATCCCTCCGGGTCGAGGGGTCGTTCCTCGGTCGCGGGCCTCGCTTCGTCTTCGGTGTTTTGGGGGATCATCATGCCGCTCATTGGATCAAAACCAGAGCGCCTTCTCCACCACATTCCCCGGCGGTTCGCCCCGGGCGAACTTCTTTACGTTCTCGACGAGCGTAAAAATGTGCCTGGACGCGATCACGGGCGAATAGCCGCACGTATGGGGCGTAAGGATCACGTTGTCGAACGTCCAGAGCGGGTGATCCGGCGGCAGCGGCTCGATTTCGTACACGTCGAGCGCCGCCCCGGCGATTTTCCGGTCGCGGAGGGCCGCCACGAGGTCATCCAGGACCACGATGGCCCCTCGGCCGACGTTGATGAAGTAGGCCGACGGCTTCATCCTCGAGATCATCGCCCGATCGAACCAGCGCCTCGGTCTCGGGCGTGTGGGGGGCCGCGATCACGACGAAATCGCTCCGGGCGAGCAGTTCGGGCAGGCGATCGACGGGCCAGACTCCCTCCAGCCCCTCGATCACCGGGCATTTTCCGGGGAAGCGATCGACGGCGAGGAGCCCCATGCCGAAGGCGCGGGCCCGTCGGCCGATCTCGGCGCCGATCCCCCCGAAGCCGACGATCCCCATCGTCGTCTCGGGCAGGAAGATCGTGGCCCGGTCCATGGCGTTGACCGTCCCCGGCCCCTTCGCGTTGTCCACCCGCTCGGACTCGCCGCCGATCGGCTCGTACTTGCGCTCGACCTGGTTTCGGATGTAGATGTGCAGGTTCCGGGCGAAGCAGACCACGTAGCCCAGGACCTGGTCGGCGATCACGTCGCCGAAGAGGCCCCTCATGTTCGTCAGGGTGCAGGGGTGGGCGACGAGCTCGGGGAACATGTAGTGTTCCAGGCTGGCGGTGAAGGTCTGGACCCACTTCAACCGGTCGGCCTTCGCGAGCAAATCGGGGGTGATCTTGCCGAGGAAGGCGTCCGCGCCGGGCATGGCGGCGAGGGCGGAGGCGCGGTCGGGGGCGTCGATCCACTCGGCCTTCGGGGCGGCGGCCTTCAGGGCCTCGAACCTCTCGGGTCCGACGGGCGGGCAGATCACGAACTTCATCGGGGCAGTCCTCCTCGGGTCCGGCACGCCTCGACGAGCCGTTCGGCCACCCTCGCGGCGCCGTCTCCGGGGAACGGCGGGGGGCCGGGTCGGAGCGTGAAGGCCCGCTTCAACAGGGTTTCGACCTTCATCGCGGCGAACGCCCCGGCCGACGCCGGCAGGCCGCCCCCCCACGATCGGAGGGCCCGGTCCAGCGCCCGGTGCTCGGCGAACCCGGTCCGGGGCGGGTAGATCAGGGGCGTCCCGGCGATCATGGCCTCGCAGGCGGTGCCGTAGCCGGCCTTGGCCACGATCGCGTCGGCCGAGGCGGCGAGGTCGGCGCCGGTCCACTCCGCGGGGGGGACGACGTGGAGGTTCGGGATCGGCCCCTCGGGGGACGGGTGGAAGCCGACGAAGTGGACGCCGAGCCCGGCCATCCGGGCCATCCGGTCCCAGCCGAGGTTGGCCTGGCCGTACCGGCCCACGTAGAAATAGACGACCTTCTCCCGGCTGGAAAGCCCCAGGGCCTTGCGGAGCTCGGACTTGCGGTCGCGACCCGGGGTGACGACCATGCCGACCTCGACGGCGATCCGGTCCAGGTCGGCCATCCTCAAGGCGGGCTCGGCGCGGAAGAGGGCGGAGGCGCGTCGGTAGGTCGCCCGGAGTTCGGCGACGAACGCCATCGCCTCGGGCCCGAGCTTCTCGGCGTGGGGGGCGTAGATGTCGGCCCAGGTGAAGTTGGCGAGGAGGAAGCCGGGAATCCCCGCGTCCCTGGCCGAGAGCAAAGGGACGGCCGGGGCGTCGCACAGGACGGCCGCCGTCCCCGATTCGCGGAGCCTCCGGGCCTCTTCCGGGGCCCGGGGGAGCGCCTCGGCGTGGAACCGGGCGGCCTGGGCGAGCGTCCCGGGGCCGTCGGTCGCCGCGCTGTCGCCCGGGGGGTTCAGGGCGCCGACGTCCGAGACGAACGGCGAGAACGTCGCCGGCCTCCTCAGCCGCTCCCGCCAGTGGTCGAAGAGGTTGGCGTGGCAGAGGATCTCCAGCGGGAGTTCCGCCGGCAGGCGGTTCAGGACCGCGACCGTCCGGTTCAGGTGGCCGAAGCCGTGGCTGGTCACGTAGACGGCAAGCCCGCCGCATCCGGCCATGATCGCGCCTCCTCTCCTCGGCTCTCCGCCCCGTCCGGTCGGGGGTGGCGAGGATACCCGCCCGGGTCGCCGGAGGCAAACCGGCGCCGTCGGCCCGGGGATCGATGGATCGAAGAAATCCAAAAATTTCTATGGTATTTTTGTGTTGAATTGTATAAGCTGCATACGGGTAGGTGCGGCCGGGGAGAATTTCGCGGGCTATGTCCGCACGGTGACATACCCTGACGGGGACGGGGGTTACGATCGTTCAACCCGGTCTGAACCGAGAGGCCGACGGGACGGGGCCGACGGGCCGGGACTTCCAGCAGGTGAATCTTCATGCCTCCTCACCCGAAGTTGCGGGACAGCGGCAACAGCCTGCTCGACCGCCTCCCGCCGGACGAATTCGCCCCGTTGGAGCCTCTGTTGCAGCGAGTCAGCCTGAATCTGCGAGACGTGATCCACCAGTACGAGGCGGAGGTCTCGCACGTCCACTTCCCCACGACGGCGCTGGCTTCCTTGCTGACGGTCCTGGAAGAGGATGATCCGGTGGAGGTCAGCACGGTCGGCAGCGAGGGGTTCGTCGGGATGGTGGCCGCCCTGGGGATCGACGCGAGTCCGAATCGGGTGATCTGCCAGATGGCCGGCTCGACGCTTCGCCTGCCCCTGCCGGCCTTCCGCGAGGCCCTGGCCCGGGGCTGCGTCCTGCCCCGGCTGATCCACCGCTACATCGCGGTTTCGCTGTACGGCACGGGTCGGTCGATCGCCTGCAACGCGCTTCATACGGTCGAGGCCCGGGCCAGCAAGTGGCTGCTGACGGTGCACGACCAGGCGGGCCAGGACAAGTTCCCGCTGACCCAGGAGTTCTGGGCGTTCATGCTGGGGGTCCGCCGCCAGACCGTCACGGTCGTGGCCGGGACCTTGCAGACGGCGGGGATGATCGACTTCCGCCGGGGGGTCATCACCATCCTCGACCGCCCGATGCTGGAGGAGTCCGCCTGCGAGTGCTACGCCGCGACTCGGCGTTATTACAAAGAGATCGTCCGATGAACGGCGAGGCGGGATTCGATCGGTCGAAGAAAACGGCGAGAAATCCCGGGAAATGTCATCCGACGGACAGAAAAGCCGCCGCATGTCCCATAGATTCTGTTCTGGTTGTCGAGGTCGCCAACCCGCGCGGCCTCGATCAGCCCGGACGGGACCGCGTCGTCGTCGCAGCCTCTTTCGGAACAGAGACGGCTGGACGGCGACGCGGTGACCCCGGTCCGGGCGTTCGTCGTGGCTTCCCTCGCCTTGCCCGGACCTCGACGGACGAGCTCCCGACGTGGAGACTGCCATGCCCCCGCCCGTGACCCGGCCCTCAAGCCGGGTCTTCAAGATCACGCGCGGCGACGGTTGCCGGTTCGTGATCTACAACGCCGCCGAGATCGGCAACCCGTTCGATCACGCGCCCGACAAGTGGTACGTCCGCCCCTACCCCGGCCCGCTCGGCCTCCGGGTCGGGCCGGCGTTCGAGTCCGCCGACGAGGCCGAGGCCGCCGCGAGAACGTTCCGGTCCGACGACTGAAACCCGCCCTTCTGTAGGGTCCGCTCTCGCGGACCTCTTCGATTTCGCTTCGTCGCGAAGAGGTCCGCAAGAGCGGACCCTACAAAGACCGCCTGCTCACCTGCCAGACAAGATCAGACGTGGGCATGTCTGCGATTCGATTCCCGGCCCTCACCGAGACGCCGAGCCGACCAGCGCCTCGGTGGCTCGCCTGGGGAGGACTTCCGTCGCCGCCGCCACGCGCTTCGGCTCGGGCCGGCTGGCCCAGACGATCCCGCCGAGCGTGAGCCCTCCGCCGATCGCCAGGGCCGGCGTGATCTCCTCGCCCAGGAGCCACACGCCCCAGACGATCGTCAGCAGGGGCGCGAGGTTGCCCACGGCCGCGACCTGGCTCGCGTCGAGCCGTCGCATCGCCTGGTTCTGGCAGAATAATCCCACCACCGAGACGATCACGCCCAGGTACGCCACCGCCCGCCACGCCCCCATCGGCACCTCAGCCAGGACTACCGGGCCCGGCAGGCTCGCCAGGGTGATCGGCAGTTGCAGGAGGCTCCCCGCCAGGAACGTCCCGGCCAGGGTCGGGACCGACCCGTACCTCGCCACCAGAGGCTTGTTCGCCGTGAGGTACGCGCCCCACGACACCACGGCGCCGATCAGGAGAAGATCGCCGCGGAGGGCGTCCAGGCTCTCCGGGCCCGCCTTCACGAGGTTCCCCAGGCCGATCACCGCCACGCCCGCCACGCTCGCCACCACGCCCGCGAGCCGGCGGAGGACCAGCGTTTCCTGCCCGAGCGCCGAGGCCAGGAGCAGGACCACGAGCGGGCACGTCGCGTAGATCACGCCCACGTGAGAGGTCGGCGCCAGCCGCGTCCCGGCCAGGAAAAACGCCTGGTTGATCGGCACGCACAGCGCCGAGGCCGCCAGGAGCCGGGGCCAGTCCGAGCGGATCATCCTCCCCAGGGCGCCGGACCGGGCGATCACCGGCAGGAGGCACAGGGCGGCCAGCCCGAACCGCCCCAGGGGGAGCAGCCCCAGAGGGACTCCCGCCACGGCCACCTTCGCCGCGGAGGCGGTCGTCGAGCCGATCAGGGCCATCATCATCAGGAAGAACGCCGCGCCCCCGTCCCGGCCCTGGCGCGGCGGGGGACAACCCTCGATCTCGGAACTCATCGCCCCCCCACCCTTCCCGAGGCCCAGGCCCCGAAGTCACGACCCCCTCATCCTAGGACGAAGGGCAAGACACGTCGCCAAAGACGGGGTTCGGACTTCGCGGAGTTCGGGCTCGCTCCGAAGACGGGCCCGGTTCCCCCGGGTGGCATGCCCACGTCTTCGTGGGCATGTCTTCGGTTCGTGAATATCCATGGAAGACATGCCCACGAAGACGTGGGCATGCCACCCGGGGAAAGCACATGACAGCCAGGCCCATCCCTACCCGCCCGCCACCGCCCCGACGATCAGGAACGGCTCGGCGCCCGAGCCGATCGCCTCGGGCAGCTCGGCGTCGGGCGGGTCGTGCGAGAGGTCTTCCTCGCAGGCGAAGAACCTCACCAGGGGGCGCCGTTTCTTCGTCAGGCGGTCGCGGATCGTGCCCCGGAGGGTCGGGTAGGCCTGTTCCAGGGCGTCGAGGATCGCCGCCACCGTGGCGGGGCCCGGGACGTCCACCGAGACCTCGCCCCCGACCTTCGCCAGGGTCTTCAGATGCATCGGCAGGACCACGCGGATCATGGCAGCGTCTGGACCTCCACCGAGAGGACCGCGGGCAAGTCCCGGACGATCGCCGACCAGCGGTCGCCGGAGTCCGCCGAGCAATACACCTGGCCGCCCGTCGTCCCGAAATAGACGCCGCACGGGTCGAGCGTGTCGCGGGCCATCGCGTCGCGAAGGACGTTCACGTAACAATCCTTTTGCGGCAACCCCTCGCCCAGGGGCTCCCACGACTCGCCGCCGGTCTTGCTCCGGTAGACCCTCAGCTTCCCCTCCGGCGGGAAGTGCTCGGAGTCGCTCTTGATCGGGACGACGTACACCGTCTCGGGCTCGTGGGCGTGGACCTCGATCGGGAAGCCGAAGTCCGTCGGCAGGTCGCCGCTGACCTCTCGCCAGGAATCCCCGGCGTCGTCGGTGCGCATCACGTCCCAATGTTTTTGCATGAACAGGGTGTTCGGCTTCGAGGGATGCATCGCGATCCGGTGGACGCAGTGCCCCACCTCGGCGTCGGGGTCCGGCATGAAATTGGATTTCAGCCCCCGGTTGATCGGCTTCCACGACTCGCCGCCGTCGTCGGTCCGGAAGGCCCCGGCGGCGGAGATCGCGATGAACATGCGTTTGGGATCAGTCGGATCGAGGACGATCGTGTGGAGGCCCATCCCGCCCGCGCCGGGCGACCATCGCGGCCCGGAGTCGTGGTGGCGGAGGCCCGCCAGCTCGTCCCACGTCCGGCCGCCGTCGGTCGAGCGGAACATCGCGGCGTCCTCGACCCCGGCGAACACGGTGTCGGCCTCGGTCAGCGAGGGGCTCGAAGTGCCAGACCCTCTTGAACTCCCAGGGATGCTGGGTGCCGTCATACCATTGATGCGTGCCCGCCGTCCCCTCGTAGGCAAACGCGTTGCCGACCGGCTCCCACGTCGCCCCGCCGTCGTCGGACCTCTGCACCTGCTGGCCGAACCAGCCGCTGCACTGCGACGCGTAGAGGCGGTCGGGATCGACCGGAGATCCCTTCATATGATAGATTTCCCAGCCCGCGAACAGGGGGCCGCGGACCTCCCAGCGGTCGCGGACCCCGTCCGACGTCAAGATAAACGCGCCCTTGCGCGTGCCGACCAGAACCCGGACCGTCGCCATCCCGGCCTCCTCCCGTCGTCGGGAAGTCCCTCGTCCCCCCGGGGGGGACATCCGTTCCCCGCCCGTCACGACGGGATTGATCGGCATTCCCGGCCCGGATCATCACATCGTCCGGAAACTTCACGTCCCTCGCGAGCATGGATGCATTGAGTTCAAAGCATGAAAGATTGACCGATTTCTCAAATCTCGGCGAAAACAGAGGCACGCAAGCGTTTCCACGTGCAAACTGGACTACACTTCTTCGCCGAAAACGCCGGATTGGGCGGAAATGGAAGGGTTTGCTCGCGCGCAGTCGGCGCGCCTCAAGCCCATATGCATTTTTATTGCATATTTTGATCAAAAGCCGCAAATCCCGGCCAACCCAAAACTTCGGCGAATCTTGACGAATTCGTTCGGGGACTCAAACCGGCCGGGAATTCGCACCTTCCGGGCCCCCGGGCGCCCGTGGAATTGACGGTGGAGTGTCACAACGGCCCGCCCCCTCGCGACGGATTGTGCGATCGTCGGAGGGGGCCGGTCGCGATCCTTTCATCGAGGGCCGTGAGCCAATGGCCGATCGGCGGAGCCCCTTCGTCCCCCGGGTCGGGACGAGCCCTCCCCTGGGTCTGCCTGCCCACTGCCCACTGCCCACTGCCCACGGCCCACTGCTTTCTGCCCACTCCATCGGCCGGTCAATGCCTCATCGCGGCGACGGGCCAGGAATCGCCGCGGCGGTCGTTGGCCTTCTGGAACGCCCGTTCACGCTCCAGCCGGGTCTGCTCGTACAGCTCCAGATAGAGCTGTTCCTCGACCGCGGTGAAGACCTGGTTGCGGCGTCCCATGACGGTCCGGGCGGTGGCGAACATCTGTTCCAGGGGGAAGCCGGGGGCGACCCGGCCGTAGAGGACGGCCGAGAAGCTGGGGACGTGCTTGGGAAGCAAGGGCCCGGCGGGCAAGATGTTGCACATCACGCCCACGGCCGTCCCGGTGTTCATCATCGAGCCCAGGCCGGTCCTCGTGTGGTCGCCGAGGAAGCAGCCGACCTTGGCCTGGCCGGTGCCCACCGGGTCGCCTCCCAGGGGGACGTAGACCTCGCCGTAATCGTTGCGGAGGTCGGAGTTTGAGGTGATCGCCCCGAGGTTCACCCATTCGCCGACGTAGGCGTGGCCCAGGAACCCCTCGTGATACTTGTTGGAATGGCCGTGGACGATCGACTGCTCGACCTCGCCGCCGATCCGGCAGTTCGGCCCCAACGTGACTCCCCCGCGAAGGTTGGCGCGGAAAAGCTGGGTGTCCCGACCGATGAAGCAGGGGCCTTCGATCCGGGTGAACGGCTGGACGACGACGTTCGGGCCGATGGTGATCGGCCCCCCGCTGGTGTCAAACACGGTAAAGGGGTCAATCCGGGCGGTCTCGTGGACGAACAGGCGATCGACCGGCCCGACGAGGGCGGCGGTGGCCAGGTGGCGGTTGCTCAGCCCCTGGAGGCCGGCGGTGGCGAAGTCGCGGACGAGGTGCTCGGCGTTCAGGGCGACGAGGTCCCACGGGCGGGTGATCCACTGGCCGCCCACGTCGACGCAAAGCGAACGGTCCTGGACCTCGTCGAACCAACCGGCGACGCCGTTGGGTTCCAGGCCCGAGGCGGCCTGGGGGCCGACCAGGGCCAGGGCGGGCTGGCCGTCGCAAAGGCCGACCCACGGGGAGCTTCCGTCGGTGGGAGGGACGAAGTCAACCGGCGGGACCCAGCGGGCGTTGGCGACCACGACCTCGCCCCGGGCCAGCCAGTCGCGGTCGTTCACGGCGGTGTGGGGGTCGCGCTGGCGCTGGATCGGCGCCAGCCAGGGGCGGATGACGGCCGATCGCCGGGCCGGCCCCGGGCCGACGCCCAGGGCCCGGGCGATCTTGGCCCCCAGCGTCCCCCCTCCCAGCAGGAGGTCGTAGGCCGGGCGGGTCAGGGTCAGCGGCTCCAGGCCGGCGACGGCATGATCTTCGACGAGGCAGAGACGCATGATGATCCGCTCCTTCCGCGGCGCAGAGCGCCCGAGGGTCGAGAGATCCGAGGAACCGGGGGGATGTCTCGACCGGGGAGAGTCCGCCGGACGTCGCGCCCGCGATCACTCCGATCCGTCGGAGCCGCCCCGATTATACGGAGCGATCGGAAGCCCCGGCCAGCCCGGTTCCGCTCGCCTCAGCAAACTTATCGGACCTTCATGAAACGCAACGAATCGGTGTCGAGATCCAGCAACGCGACGGTCCAGGCCGCGGCCCGGTGCAGGGCCCCGGGGTTGATCAGGCGGGTCGGGCCGATCCGTTCATCCCGGGGGACGTGGGAATGGCCCAGGAGCAGGTAGTCGGGCAAGCCCTCCTCCAATCGACGGATCTCGGCCGGGAGGTCGCCGTGAGCGACGGCGATCCGCCGGCCCGCCAGGGTGACCTCGCCCCCCCAGCCCAAGCATAGGCCGCCCACGGCGTCGATGGCGGCCCTCAGGCCGATCTCGTCGAAGTCGTTATTGCCAAAGACGAAATGGCACGGAAGGAGGCCGCACTCGTGGACCACGTCGGGCGTCGTGAGGTCGCCGCAGTGGACCAAGGCCTCGGCCCCGGACTCCTCCAGGAGCCTCACGGCCCGGGTAGTCCGGTCGATCCGGTCGTGGGTATCCGAAAGGATTCCGATCCTCATGGGTCTGTCGGCCCCGTCCTGGCCCTTGAGTTCGGTGGACCGGGCTCACCGGCTAGCCACGCCGGAGATCCCGGGTTAAACTTAGGGGAGAGCGTCAAGGTCTGCCGATCCGACCGGGCCCGCCCCGGGGTGGTTCGGGGCCTTCGAGAAGCTCGACGGCCGCCCCCTGTTCGGGCGGCCGGCGCCCGGCCGAGAGGAAACGGTCGGGCGCGGGAAGGGATCCCCCCGACGGCCTCCTCGCGGAGGTCCTCTCCCTTCCCCGGTTCTGCCCGCGCCGCGCGGGGAGGTGTCCAATGTCGCTCTTGACCCGTCCGTCCCGTCGCAAGAAGACCACGACTTCGAAGGATCTCGCCACCCCTCCGGCGAAGATGGCCCGAGAGGCCGAGGCCCCCGACCGAGGCGGCGAGGCCGCCCATCGCGAGGCCCCCGAACGAGGACGCGTCCGCGTCGCCGAGGCCCCCGACGCCGGGGAAGGCCGCGCCGCCGCCCTCGATCACGAATTCACCCACGGCCGCAGCCAGAGCTGAGCGGTCGGGCCAGGACCGATCCCGATCCCTGTTCGAGATCGCCGCCGGAGGCCCCACCGCCCCGCTCTGCCGGCCCGGACGGGACGATCCTCGAACCTCACCCGTCGAGGACGACCACCTCAGGCCGGCATCCCCCGCCCCGGGACCGCCCGTCGGTCCCGGGGCGGAGCTCGTGACCGACCGCCCGGTCAGCGCCGGCCCGCCTCCCGGAGCAACGCGCTCGCCCACGCCGCATCCTCCGCCGAGAGCGGGGGTTCCGGCTCGGCTCGATAGTCGATCGCCAGCGCGTATCGGCCGTTCTTGTAGGCCAGATCGACGATCGCCTGAAGGTCCAGGACCGCGTCGGCGTCCTTGGGCCGCAACGGGATGCCGATCCTCGGCAACCTCTCCCGCAGGGGCAGCGGATAGATTTCCAGCGCCGCGTCATGAGGGCTTCGGGAAACGCTGGCAAGATAGGAGGAGCGGATCGACGGCGGGAGCGATTCCGCCTCCAGGGGCAACCCGCGATGGCCTCGTCGTAAGAGGTCGATCTCGACCAGGCTGGTCTTCGAGGACTGGATCGCCGAGAGCTTGCGGAGATATTCGCGGCGCCCGGGGCCCTTGCGCTTGTACCAGGGGCTGAGGACCTCGATCACGGTCACGAGCTTCTCGCGGGAGCCGGGCTCGACGATTTCAATGTAAGTCTCGGTCCTCCGCGACTTTCGGGGAACGAGGATCGGCCTCGCAGAGTCGGATTCGGGTTCGGCGACCAGGACCCCGCCGCCTCGTCCGGACTTCCTCCGGGCGGGCTTGGTGACCATCACGTCCGGGTAGAACGACGCCGGCTCCGGCGCGGCGATGACCACCCTCTCCTGCATCCGGGCCCGCAGGTCCGGCGGCAGCTTCTCCTGGACGGCGTCGCAGGAGTAGGTCACGAGCCGTCCGTGAATATCGCCCCACGAGGCTTCCAGATACGGGTCCATGCCCGGAAACGGACTGGCCATCAGCGGTCCTCCCGATCGGTGGAGCCCATCGTATCACATCGATCCCGGAGATGCCGAGGTCGTCCGTCGACGCATGCATGCCGGCGTGAACGCATTGATGACATGCAGTTGTGTTAAAATGGGTCGGATGTTGTGTGAGATCAACACGACGTACCCCAAAGTCATTGCAAAGGTTAGGTCTGGTTCTGCCGAACCTTATGGATTTGACGAAGGATTTGCGTCGAGCCGACCGATGATTCATGTTGAAGGACGTTCCGGGCCGCGTCGGCCTGGACCCCGGGCTCGGTTGCCTCGACCCGATGGTGCGTCCGCCTCGCGAACCGTCCTGATCGATTTCGGGCTCCGCCTGAGAGACCTCCCCGTCCCAGCGGCGGTTTGCGGATCATTCCCCTTCTTCGAGTCCTCACCTGCCGGCGCCGACAGGCACTCGATTCCCGTTCGATCCCCGTCGCTCGCCTCGCCTCCTCATGGGAACTCCGATGCCGCTCCGCCCCCGCGACGATCGCGGCCCGCGCCGGCCGTTTCGGCCCTCGGTCGCTGCCCTGGAAGCCCGGGAGTTGCTGTCCAGCCTCCCCTCCGCCCCGACGGCCGACGAGCAGTACATGCTCCAGCTGATCAATCGGGCCCGGGCCAATCCCCCGGCGGAGGGTCAGAGGCTCGTGGCCCTGGCCCAGACCGACCCGACGCTCCAGGCCGCGACCCAGGGCGTGGACCTCTCGGCGTTCCTCCGCGAGATTGACAGCTACGGCCCCCTGCCCCCCCTGGCCTTCAACGCCCGCCTCAACGCCGCCGCCCTGGACCACGACGCCGCGATGCTCGCGGCCAACAATCAAGTCCATGCCCCCAACGGATTCCTGGTCAATCCGTCGCTCGGGCTGGTCGCCGGGGACGGCCAGGCGTATTACCCGGTGAGCTCGTCGACTTCTTGGGCCACCGGCGAGAACGTCTTTGCCTATTCGGGCAACGTCCCGGCCGGATCGACCCGGAGCTACGTGGATTACTTCGAGGCCGGTCTGTTCATCGACTGGGGCAACCCCGACTTCGGCCACCTCAAGAACTTGCTGGCCCCGGGCCCGGCCGAAGCCGCCGCCGCCGGCCAACTCCCGTTCAGCGAGATCGGCATCGGCCTGATGACCGGAGTGACCCCGACGACCCCCGCCCCGGCGAACCCGGAAAACCCCGCCAATCGCGGCCTGAACGTCGGCCCCGACCTGCTCACCCAGGAATTTGCCTGGAAGACCGGGCCGGCCTCCCTCACCGGCGCCGCCTATCTTGACTCCGATGGCAACAACTTCTACACGCCCGGCGAAGGGCTCGGCGGGATCACGATCCAGGCCGTCGGCCAGCACGGCGAGGGAAGCTTCCAGACCGTGACCTGGGACTCCGGCGGCTACTCCCTTTCGCTCCCCGCCGGGACGTACACGGTGACCGCCTCGGGCCCGAACCTCCCGGCGCGATCGTCGGTCGTGACGATCGGCCAGGACAACGTCGAATGGGACATTCAGGCCGAACCGACCGTCTCGAAGGCCGATCAGCCGGTCCCGGGCAACTACGACGGCCTGGGACACGCCGAGATCGCCGTCTATCGGTCCTCCACGGCCCAGTGGTTCATCTCCGGCCCCAACGGCGGCCGGTCGGTGACCTTCGGCGAACCCGGCGTGGACATCCCGGCCCCCGGCGACTACGACGGCGACGGCAAGACCGACATCGCCGTGTACCGGCCGACCACCGGCCAGTTCCTGATCCTCGGCTCGAAGGTCGGCCCCGAGGTCCTCGCCGTCGGGACCCCCGGCCAGGGCGTGCCGGTCTCGGCCGATTACGACGGCGACGGCAAGGCCGACCCGGCGGTTTACGACCCCTCCACCGCCCGGTGGACGATCCTCGGCTCCTCCTCCGGGCTCCGGAGCTTCTCGTTCGGCCAGCCGGGCGTCGATCAGCCGATCCCGGCCGATTATGACGGCGACGGCAAGGCCGACATCGCCGTGTATCGCCCCTCGACGGCTCAGTGGCTGATCCTCGGCTCCTCGACCGGGGCCCGGGTCACGAGCTTCGGCCAGCCGGGCGTCGATCAGCCGATCCCGGCCGATTACGACGGCGACGGCAAGGCCGACCTGGCGGTCTACCGGCCGACCACCGCCCAGTGGCTGATCCTCGGCTCCTCGACCGGCCCGAAGGTCGCCTCGTTCGGCCAGCCGGGCGTCGATCAGCCGATCCCGGCCGATTACGACGGCGACGGCAAGGCCGACCCGTCCGTGTTCCGGCCCACCACGGCTCAGTGGTTGCAAAGCCTTTCGCGAGGAGGGGCTTCGGTCACGACCTTCGGTCAGTCCGGCCCGGCCCCGACGGCCTCGGCGCCCGCCTCGCCGACCACGACGACCACGACGGTCCGCAGCCAGTCGATCGGCTCGGCCCAGGCCATGACGTCCCCCGCGTCCACCACGCCCTCGATGACGCTCCCAACCCGCCGAAAAGCCACAAAGACGCACAAGGCCACCCGACGCGTCTAGGCCGCGACCTCGGCCCAGCCGGCCCGGACCAAACCGGGCTGACCGCCGCCGAGAATCGGCCCGGGAGTCCGTCCTGGCCCCTTGACCCGGGAGCGCGCCGGCGGTTAGTCTGATTCATCGCTCGAGGACCCCTTCACGGGATCGCGGGCGAGGCGGTCGAGCCGGAAGGAGTGGTCGGTTGGACCTTGAGATCACGACCCACCACGGCGGCCCGGAGTTGACTCGTACCCGGCGGAAGGCCGGGGCGTCGCGGCCGGGGTTCGGTGGTCGGCGATCGATCGAGGCCGAGACCCGGAAGCCCGGCTTTGTCGCCCGGGTCGAGCCGCCTTGGAGAGGTGACGAGGAGAAGGTCCAGGGGGATGGGGACGCGGTGGCCCCGGGCGGGACGTTGGCGAGCCATCGCGACGGGCTCGAACCGCCGGGATCGCGGTGATCGGCCGTCGGCCCGTTCGACGGACCTGCCGGCCCGCCCCGAAGGCGGTCGGGTGTCCCTGGCCCCGGTCGGCCGAGGCCCCCGGATCGTCCGGCGGCCGCCCGCGTCTCAGCCCCTCGATCGCGAGGGCGGGCCCGAGCCGGAACGAACCGGCCGGAGACCGCGTCGGACTGTGGAGGGCTGGATGAAGCTTTCGGATTTCGTGGTGCGCGACGCGATCCTGGTCGATCTCCAGGCGACAACCAAGGAACCGGCGATCCGGGAGATCGTCCAGAGCCTCTGCGGCTCCGGCCGGTTGGCCGAGGCCGACGCCGACGGCGTGGCCCGGGCGATCCTCAACCGCGAGGAGCTCGGCTCGACCGGGATCGGCCAGGGCGTGGCCGTCCCCCACACGCGCCACCCCAAGGTCGATCGCCTGATCGGCACCGTGGCCCTCTCCCGCAAGGGCGTGGACTTCGCCGCCCTGGACGGCGAGCCCGTCGATGTCTTGTTCCTCCTGGTCTCCCCCCCCAATCAGCCGGGCGACCACCTCCGGGCCCTGGAGAACATCTCCCGTCACCTGAAGGACGAGCGGTTCGTCAGCTTCCTCCGCCAGGCCAAGACCCGCGAGCAGGTCATCGACGTGCTCGACGAGGCCGATCAGACCGCGTCCTGACGAATCAAGCCGAATCTGATCGAACCGTGCCGCACCGAACGCCGCGATCCCGGCGCGCCGAGACGATCGGGATCCTATCCGCGAACCCGACGGCCCGAGGGGCCGATGTCCCGGCCCCCTCCCGCGCGAACTCGCCCCCGGGCCGAGCCGAGCTGAGCCGAGCTTTCGATGACGAACGACGAACCGGTCGCCCGCCGCCAGGTGGAGATCCTCAACGCCCTGGGCCTCCACCTGCGCCCGGCGGACAAATTCGTCCGGCTGGCCGGTCGGTACGCCTCGGAGGTGCGGGTCCATCTCGGCGGCCACGCCTTCAATGGCAAGAGCATCCTCGACCTGACCAGCCTGGCGGCCGAGAAGGGCACGGTCCTGGAGATCGAGGCCCGGGGGCCCGACGCCCCGGCGGTCGTCGAGGCGCTGGCCGCCCTGGTCGCCGCCCGGTTCTACGAGGACGACGAGGGGCAGGACGAGGGCCCCGAGCCATGAAATCCCGGGACGCGGCGCCCCTGCGCCGCTCGACGCCCGAGCCAACCCCCGGGCCGAGCCTTCCCCCTCCTCCCCCCGGACCGGGGACACCTCCGTGCCGCGCGCCTCGAAGAAGACCGCCTTCGCCCCCATGGCGATCCTCCCCGGGATCGCCGTGAGCCCCGGGATCGCCATCGGCCCGACCCTGGCGCTGGACCCCGCCGGCTTCGCCCTGCCGGCCCGCGCCATCGCCGCCGAGGCCGTCGTCCCCGAACTCCAGCGCCTGGACCTCGCCCTGGACGCCGCCCGGATCGGCGCCGAGGCCGCCGAGGCCGACGCCCGGTCCCGGCTCGGGCCTCAATATGCCGACATCCTCGGGGCCCACGCCCGGATGATCTCCGACCCGTCGCTCCGCCGCGACACCAGGAGGGCCGTCGAGTCCGGCCGGGTCGCCGCCGAGCACGCCGTCCGGGACGTCCTGGAAGGGCACGCCGCCCGTCTCGAAGGGCTGGCCGACGCCCACCTCGCGGCCCGAGCGGCCGACGTCCGCGACATCGAGGGCCGGATCCTCGCCGCCCTGGCCGGCGGAGACGCCCGACCCTCGGCCGCCATCGCCCCGGATGCCCCCAGCGTGATCCTGGCCCACGACCTCTCCCCCAGCCAGACCGCCGGGCTGGACCCCGGCCGCGTCCTGGGGTTCGCCACCGAGGCCGGCGGCCGGACCTCTCATACGGCGATCGTCGCCGCCGCCCTGGAGATCCCGGCGGTCGTCGGCCTCGGCAAGTTCCTCGACCGGGCCGGGGGCCCGCTCGGCGATCGTCGACGGCGACGAGGGCCTGGTCGTCCTGGACCCCGACGCCGCCACCCTCCGCAAGTACCGCCGGGCCGCCTCCGAGCGCGCCGCCCGCTTCGCCGGGCTCTCCAAGCTCGCCAACCTCCCGGCCGAGACCCGCGACGGCCAGGTGATCCGCCTGATGGGGAACATCGAGTTCCCCGCCGAGGCCGCCGGCTGCCTCGAACGCGGGGCCGCGGGCGTCGGCCTGTACCGGACCGAGTTCCTCTACCTCAACGCCGACCGCGCCCCGACCGAAGACGAGCAGTTCGCCGCCTACGCGGCCGTGGTCCGCTCCATGGCCGGCCGGCCGGTCACGATCCGGACCCTGGACCTCGGGGCCGACAAGCTCGTCTCCTATCAGGGAGGGGCCGAGGCGTCGGCGAAGAACCCGTTTTTGGGGCTGAGGTCCATCCGCCTGTCGCTCCGCGACCCGGCCCTGTTCCGCACCCAGCTCCGGGCGATCCTCCGGGCCAGCGCCCTGGGGGACGTCCGGGTGATGTTCCCCCTGATCTCCACCCTCGGCGAGTTCCGCCGGGCCCGGGCGATCGTCGACGACGTGGCCGCCGAGCTGAGGGCCGAGGGCGTGGCCGTCCGCGAGGGTCTGCCCGTCGGCGCCATGATCGAGGTCCCCGCCGCCGCCGTGATGGCCGATCGGCTGGCCGAGGAGGTCGATTTCTTCTCGATCGGCACCAATGACCTGGTCCAGTACACCCTGGCCGTCGATCGCACCGACGAGACCGTGGCCGACCTGTTCAGCCCGGCCGATCCGGCCGTCCTCCGCCTGATCGCCCTGGTCGTCGAGGCGGCCCGGCCGAGGGGCCTGGAGGTCACGGTCTGCGGGGCGATGGGCGGGGAGCCGCAATACGTGCCGCTGCTCCTGGGCCTGGGCCTGAGGTGCCTGAGCATGCCTCCCCACCAGTTGCCCGAGGTCAAGCGAGTGATCCGCGGCCTCGACATGGCCCAGGCCCGCTCGATCGCCGCCGAGGCGCTGAAGCAATCGACGGCCGAGGCCGTGGTCCTCGCCCTGGGAGGCCCTTCGCCGACCCGTCCCAAGAAACCCGGGGAGCGCGTCGGATGAGCCAGGACGCCGCCGCCTCCCCGCCGACCCGGATCCGCCTCAGGTTCGCCAAGGAAGGGGACTTGCGCCTGGTCAGCCACCACGACCTGATGCGCTGCCTGGAGCGGATGCTCCGCCGGGCCGAGCTCCCGGTGGCGCAAAGCCAGGGGTTCAACCCCCGGCCCAAGGCCACCTTCGCCCTGGCCATGGCGCTGGGCATCGAGGGCCGACGAGAGGTCCTGGACCTGGAGTTGACCGAGCCGATCGCGCCGGAGGACGTCCTCCGCCGGCTCTCCGAGCAGGCCCCCGAGGGCCTGGTGTTCTCCCGGGCCGAGGCGATCCCGCCCGGCCGGGCCGCCCGGGTGGTGGCGGCCGAGTATCGCCTGCCGATCCCCGAAGACCGCCGCGACGCCGCAAGAGCCGCCGTCGCCGACCTGATGACCCGAGAGTCCCGCCCCTTCACCCGCCGTCGTCCGGACCGCACCGTCGAGATCGACCTGCGCCCGTTCGTCCTCGGGGCCGACCTCGAACCCCACGGAGACCTCCATCTCCGCCTGAAGATCGCCCCCGACGGCTCCGCTCGGCCCGAAGAGGTCGTCGAAGCCCTGGGCCTGTCCGACCTGACCGCCTCCGGCGCGATCCTGGTCCGCTCCGACGTGGAGCTGGCCTGACTCGGTCGTCGTCCGTTGCCAGTTGTCAGTCCTCAGTCGTCATGGAGAAGTCGTCAGTCGTCAGTCCACCGATCCGAGGACGCTTCCTCCGACTCGTCCCTCCCGATCGTTGCCTTGCCGGATCGACGACCGGCGCCATACCGCCGAGGTCGTCTCCCTCGACCCATCGACGACCGACCGCTGAAGACCGAGGACCGACAACTCTCTCCTCCACCAAGCCAAGCCCACAGAAAGACCGACCGCATGAAGAAAGAAATGCTGATCAACGTGCTCCAGCCCGAGGAGTGCCGGATCGCGATCGTCGAGGATGGCATCCTGGAAGAGCTTTACGTCGAGCGAACCAGCCACGAGAGCTATACCGGGAACATCTACAAGGGCAAGATCGTGAACCTCGAACCGGCCATCCAGGCCGCGTTCGTCGATTTCTCGGTGGGTCGCAACGGGTTCCTCCACGTCTCGGACGTCGAGCCCCAGTATTACCGCCGACTGATCAACGAGGACGCCGAACTCGGAGCCCGGGACCGGGGCCGCGAACCCCGCCGGGAGGCCCGAGACCCCCGAGACCGCGACGAACCCCGGAGGGCCGAGGAGAAACCCGCCCGGCCCGCCCCTCCGCCGCCGTCCTACCCCGACGATCGGTTCTGGGACCGCGAACGCCCGGACCGCTCCGAAAAGGGCCGCCGCGACAAGACCGACCGCCGGTTCGGCGAGGGCCTGGTGGACGATTGGGACCTCCCGCCGCCCCCGCCCCGCCCCTCGCCCGCCCCTCCGCCGGCCCGAGAGGAGCGACCCGCCCCCGCCGCCCGCCGGCCCGAGCCCGAGGAGCCGCTCTCCTGGTCGCTCCCCAGCCGGGAGCGCGACCGCGAGGCCCCCGAGCCCGAGGAGCCGAGGTCCCGGATCGGCCGGGCCGCCCCGCCTCCCCCACCGGCCGAGCCGGCCGACCCGCTGGAGGCCGACCTGCCCCCGAGCCGGACCCAGCGATCCCGGGCCGCCTCGCCCCCGCCGCCGTCCCGCCCCGCCCCGCCTTCGCCGCCCGTCGAACCCGAAGACGTCCCCCGGACCCCCGCCCGGGACCCCGAGGCCGAACCGCGACGAGGCTGGGGCCGAGGCCGGGCCCGGCCCGCCGAGCTCCTCGAGGCCCGCGCCGAGCCCGAACCCGAGCCCGAACCCTTCCTCCCCGATCGCGAGCCCGAGCCCGACCCGGCGTTCGACGACGCCGACGCCCCGCCCCGTCGCCGAGGAGGCGGTCGGGCCGCGATCCGCTCCCGAGGGGCGAGCGCGAGCCGGCCCGCCCCCGGGCCGTCGAACCGCCGGCCGTCGAGAGGCTCCGCGAGCCGGTCGAGGAACCCCTCCCGCCGGACGACGAGCCCGAGCCGCTCCCCCCGCCGCCCCGGGCCCGCCCGGCCGATCCCGAGGCCCGTCCTCCCCGCCGGGAACGCGGACGGTCCCGGGCCGCCGAGCCCGAAACCCCCCGGGAACGCGCCGCCCCCCACGACCGCGCCGGAGAACCCGGCTACATCCCCCGCCGCGAACGCGTCCGGCCGCCCGAAACCGCCGCCTTCGACGTCCCGGCCGAACCCGCCTCCTGGCGGGCCCCGAGCCCGAACCCGCCCCCCTCGACGAGTTCGCCCGGATGCTCGAACGCGACGACGACGCCGACGCCGAACCCGGCGAGGACGAGGCCGGGGCCCGGGGCGAAGGCCCCCGCCGCCGCCGTCGCCGACGGGGCCGCCGCCGAGACCGGCCCGAGGTCGAGGCCAAGGCCGGCGCCGAGCCCGATCTCGATCGCGACGAGGACCTCGAACCCGACGAGGACTTCGAGTCCGTCCCGCCGCCGCCCCCGGCCCGTCCCGCCCGGCGAGCCGCCCCGGCACCGCCCCCGCCTCCGGCCTTCCTCGACGAGCCCGCCGAGGACCTCGGCCGGGAGGACTTCGACTTCGGCGACGAGGACGACGACGAGGGCGGACTCGCCGCCCTCCACGATGACTCCGCCGACCTCGAACCGGCCGAACCCGACGAGGAAATCGACCCCGAACTCGAGGAAGAGATCCGCCGCGAGATCGAGGAGATCACCGAACTCGAACGAGAGATGGGACTTCGGGGAACCACCGAGGCCCGCCCCCGTCGCGGGGACGCCGCCGGGCCCGAGCCGGCCGGTCGAGGCCCCCGGGGCGCCCCCAGGGGCCGCGGCCTCAGCAAGCCCCCGATGCAGGACATCTTCCGCCGAGGCGATGAAGTCCTCGTCCAGGTCATCAAGGAGTCGATCGGCACCAAGGGGCCGACCCTCTCCACCTATATCAGCATCCCGGGACGCTATCTCGTGTTGATGCCGGGTTTGAACCGCGTGGGCGTCTCCCGGAAGATCGCCGACGAGGGCCAGCGCCGCCGCCTCCGCGAAATCATGAACGCCCTGAACCCCCCCAAGGGCCTGGGCTTCATCGTCCGGACCGCCGGGCTGGACCGCACCAAGCGCGAGCTGGCCCGGGACCTCGCCTACCTCCTCCGGCTCTGGAAGGTCATCCTCCGCCGGATCAAGAAGGCCAAGGCCCCGGCGCCGATCTACCAAGAATCGGACATGATCACGCGGACGATCCGCGACATCTTCAACGCCGAGATCGACACGATCTGGATCGACGAGCCCCAGGCCTTCGAACGCGCCCAGGAATTCCTCCGCGTCGTCATGCCCAAGTTCGTCACCCGGCTGAAGTTCTACGACGACAAGGTGCCGCTCTTCCACAAGTATGGATTGGAAGCGGAGATCGCCAAGATCCAGAGGAGGCGGGTGGACCTGCCCGAGGGCGGCTCGATCGTGATCGACCCGACCGAGGCCCTGGTCGCCATCGACGTCAACTCGGGCAACTTCCGGGTCGAGAACGACGCCGAGAAGACGGCCTACGAGATGAACCTCCGGGCCGCCAAGGAGATCGCCCGCCAGCTCCGCCTCAGGGACCTCGGCGGGGTGATCTGCAACGACTTCATCGACATGCGCGACGAGCGCAACCGCCGAGGCGTCGAAAAAGCCCTGAGAGACGCGATCAAGCGCGACCGGGCCCGCACGAAGATCCTCCGGATGAGCCAGTTCGGCATCATCGAGATGACCCGCCAGCGCATCCGGCCCAGCCTGAAGCGCTCGGTGTACGAGGACTGCACCCACTGCGGAGGCGCCGGCGTCGTCAAGACGGCCGAGAGCATGGCCATCGACGTGATGAGGCTGCTCGCCCTGGCCTCGCACCGGGAGGAGATCCGCCGGGTGAACGTGAGCGTCTCCCCGGCCGTGGAGACGTATCTCAACAACCGGAAGCGTCGAGAGATCGCCAAGATCGAGGTCGAGGCGAACCTCACGATCCACGTCCGCTCCGAGGAAGACGCCCCCGGAGAGCACCTCCAGCTCGACTGCTTCGACGCCCAGAATAACGAAGTCAGGATCTTGCCAGCGCCCCCGCCGCCCCCGCGCCGGGGACGGTGAGGCGTCCTCCAACTTCGAGACCGGCCGCGGGTCTCACGGATCCTGTAGGTATTTAGCGGCTCGGGGGCGGTCCCTGTAGGGTCCGCCATTGCGGACCTCTTCGGTCACGGCATGATCGAAGAGGTCCGCAATGGCGGACCCTACAGGGACCACATCGTCTGGCGCTAAACATGTACCCCGCTCCTTGTCGCTGAGGCCGGCGATTATTGATATTCATAAAAATATTTCGATTTTCAAGCCGTAGGCGGACGATTCAGCGGCCACCGACGCGCCGAGCCGGTGACCCTGATCATTCCGGTCGCGGAGGGAACTTTGAGGCTGGGATGCGGGAGCCCCTCGGATAATATGAGGGTGAGGCCGACGAATAGGTTTCGAGTTGGGCCGCGGATCGCCCCGAAGGCTATGCCCGACATCACCTGATCGGCAATTGCGGGATATTGGAGGTGGCCATGTCGGCTCGCGTCCTCATGATCGCGGCGGCCCTGCTCGGTTTGGCGACGGTCGCCCCGGCTCGGGCCGACGACCCGCCCGTCAAGTTCGACGCCGCGGCCGTCCACCCCTGGACCGAGATCCAGCCACCGGCCGCGAAGGACGGCGGCAAGTCCGATCACAAGGCGGTCCTGATCGTCATCCCGGTCTCGGCCAACTTCAAGTCCAGGGCGGCCGAGGACCGGGTGGACACGGTTCGCTACAGCCTCCGCGTGCCCGACGATGCCGACGTCATCGACTTCCTGCCCAAGACCCGGATGGGCAGCGTCATCGACGGCTCGGTGAAGGTCGCCGCGGGCGAGACCGTCCAGACCGACGTGAAGGTCAAGTGGGGCGCGCAGGGCGGCGCCGGCCTCGGAGGCGACATCTACGGCTGGAAGCTGAACCTCGGCGCGAGCGGGAGCCACGCCAAGGAGACGGACGAGTTTCAGGGCCGCGCCACGAGCGTCCAGTACAGCTACCGCCCCGACTTGCAGAAGGTGGTCGTCGCCGGGCACGAGGACAACCAGAAGGTCCTCTACTGGGACATGAACAAGTTCGGCCAGGTGACGCGCGCCGGCAGCCAGGAACTCGCCGTCCTCGTCGTGGTCCCCAAGGACCGGACCGAGATGGCGATCAAGCTCTCCTGCTCGGCCAAGGAGGGGGACGCGATCGTGGCGGACGCCGAGCGGACGGTGGCCGTCTACCTCAGCGGCGACGGCGACGCCCGGAAGCGGGCCAATGCGCTGGTCGCCAAGGCCAACGGCCCCGCCACCCGGCCCGAGATCACGACGAATACCCTCGGCATGAAGTTCGCCGCCATCCCAGAGGGCGAGTTCGACCTCGGCTCGCCCCCCAAGGATCAGGACGCCGACGCCGAGGACTCCGAACGCCCTCGGCACCGGGTCAAGGTCTCGGCCTTCCGTCTGGGGGTCACCGAGGTGACGGTCGGCCAGTTCCGTCGGTTCGTCGAGGAAACCGGATACAGAACCCGCGCGGAGCGGCAGGGCGACGCATCGACATGGCGGAAGCCCGAATTCGAGCAGACCGACGCCCATCCGGTCGTCGAGGTCACCTGGACGGATGCCGTGGCGTTCTGCAACTGGCTGAGCCGATTGGAAGGCCGCAAGGAGGTCTACAAGACCGAAGGCGACCACGCCACGGTCCCCAATTGGTCGGCCGACGGATATCGCCTACCAACCGAGGCCGAGTGGGAATACGCCTGCCGCGCGGGGACCAAAACCCGGTTCTCCTGTCCTCCCGGCGAATTGGGCCGATATGCTTGGTTTTTCGAGAACGCGGGCGGCCACACTCATCCCGTGGGCGAGAAACTCCCCAGTCGGTTTGGCCTCTACGACATGCACGGAAATGTCTTCGAGTGGTGCTGGGATGGGTACCATTCCAACAGCTACCATCGGCCGTCGGGCTTGCCTGCCGACCCGCGCGGACCTTCCGAGGCGTCGCACCGGATCGTCCGGGGAGGTGGCTGGGTCGATGAGGGCAAGTACTGCCGGTCGGCGTACCGGAATTGGTTCGAGCCCTCGCATCGGAGCGAATACCTGGGCTTCCGGCTCGCGGTAAGTCCGTCGGAGGCCAAGCCGAGCCCGGGCGAGTGAACAGGGCCGGGGTGCGGAGCCGGGATCACTCAGGCCTCGAGATCGGTGCCACTCCGGCGGAGCCGGACCCTGGAGCGGAGGCTCGCACCCGGTTCGCGATGCGGAACGGCGGCGCCCGAGGGGCTTCGATCCGCGGGGAATTCCCGAGTTAGCTTCCGAAGTCCCGGCCGTCCCGGCGCGAGGGATGCCACTCCTCGTCCGGACCGAGGAGGCGAACGCCTGGTTCCGCGCGACCGGGGCGGGGTTCCCTCGCGCCTGGCCGATCGAGGATCTCTCGGATCGGGGGCCGCCCTGGGTCGAGGGCCGACAGGTGGTCCAGGGCGAAGGCGTTCAGGTCGCGGAGATCCTCGTCGGTCCAGGCATCGGAGTCGTCCACTTCGGGGGTTAGCGGGGGGATCAGGTCCTGGAGGATCATCGCCGCGAGCCGGAGGCGTTCGGGGGGCGGTAGGTGGCGGATGCTCGCCGAGTAGATCTCTTGAGCCGTCGTCATCGGGCGACCTCCTTCGATCGGACTTCAGGATACGTGACGAGTCGTTCGGAGAACAGGATCCACCTTGGTCCGATCGGGGTCCGCATGTTTGGAGGATTGGCGATCGATCGACCGAACGATGGCGTTCGGCCAGATCACCTGGGCGTTTTCCGAACGGCGATCCGGGCGGGAGGGCGGTTGCGGGGGGCGGGGCGTCTCGGGTATCGTCGCCGGCCGGGTCGAGGGATTTTCTTCAGGGATGGCCTGGTCTTGATTTCGAGATGGGGATCGCATGCCGATGATGCCGATGATCCGGCTCGCCGCCGTTCTGGCCGTCTCGCTGGGAGTGCTCTCGGGGACTCGGGGGGACGATGCGGAACCCTCGACCCGCGAGGCGATCGATTCCGCGTATCGGGCGGCCGTCTTGCAGGCGGATCGGCTCCATCTCCAGAGATTGGCCAAACTTGCGGCGACCCAGCCGAAGGATGAGGCGGCCCGGACCTATGAGGACCTGTTCCGCTCGGCCATCGGTCGGGGGCTGCCGGTCGAGGTCGAGGCTGCCGCCGATCGGGTCCTGGCGGGGGAAGACGCTCCGGCCCGGGTCCAGTTCCTGGCCCACGTGGTCCGGGTGTTCGCCCGGGTCGATCGCGGGGCGTATCGCGAGTCGCTCGACGCCGTCCTCGCCGCCGCCCGCGCCGGCCGGGCCGAGGGCGGGAAGGCCGGGGCCGTCTTGCCGGCGGAGACCCGGCTCTCCCTCGTGGATTCGTACTTCCAGAAACTCGTTCGTGCGGGCCAGTTTGGGTTGGCCAAAGAAGCGATGGAGGCCATCGCCGGCTCCGCCGAGCATCCGGCCGTCCGCGACCTGGCCGCCAACCGGCTCCGCCAGGTCAGCCTTGTCGGGAAGCCGGCGCCCCCGATTGAGGGGAAGGACGTGGACGGCCGGGCCGTCAAGCTGGCCGACATGAAGGGGGACGCGGTCCTGGTCGTCTTCTGGGCGACGTGGAACGTGCCCGACGCCCAGAACGTGGCGATCCTGGCCCGGCTCCATGACGCCAACCGGGCCAAGGGGTTCCGCGTGATCGGCGTGAACCTGGACGCCCTCCAGGAAGGCGGGACCCCGGCCGAGGCGGTCGCGGCGGGCGTCCGCCGGTTCCTGTTGAATTACAACGTCCCCTGGCCGACCCTGATCGACGCTCCCGGCGAAGGCGGGATCGCGACGGCCTATGACGTGACCCAGGTGCCCTCAAGCTACCTGATCGGCCGGGATGGCAAGGTCGTCGACCTGATGCTCAGCCCGGCGAACCTGGAAGCCGCCGTGACCAAGGCCCTCGCCCGTTGAGCTCCGTTTCTTGACGGACCGGCGTGCCAGGGTGGTTGGGTGGCATGCTTACGAGGACGTAAGCATATCACCCAACACTTTGATGACCGCCTAGCGACGAGGGGCCGGAGGAATGGGCGGCGCCGGTGGGATGGCTGGCGCCGGAGGGATCGTCTTGGGGACGGACGCCGCCATCTCCAGGTTGGTGTAGAGCGACATCAGGAAGACGTGGAACGTGTCGGCGACGGCCGGGGTCTTGGTCTTGCGGACGAAGTCCAGCGCGGGTCGTCCGTAATCCAGGAGCTTGCGGCGAGCGTCCGTGACGGCGGAGACCGGCGCGATCCCCTGGGCCTGGTACTCCTTGAGGACCAGGGCCACGGCCTGATCGGACAGCGAGCGAGCCGGCAGGAGGTCGGTCCCAGCCGGGGCGTCGGCGATCCAGACGAATTCGCCGTAGCGATTGAAGAAGTTTCCGAGCGACACGGTCCTCGGCGGGGGCGGTGCCGACGCCTGGGCCGAGGTCGCGGTCGCGGCCGGCGCCGATCGGCGAGGGGCGGGGGTCTCGGGGTGGCGGGCCACTCGCTCCTCGATCGCCCGGCGGGTCGCCACGTCGTAGCTCATGAATTGCTGGTAACCGGCCTGGTCCATCGCCTCCACGGGAGCGACCACGCCTCCCCCTCCGCCGCCGGAGCGGGCCGAGTAGGCGGCCTGGCCCGCCTGGAGCGACCTCTGGTCGATCGCCTTGGCCACAACGCCGCCGTTCTCGGGGTTATAAAGCCCCCAGCCGCCCCAGAACTGGGCCTCGGCCCGGCCCGGACCGAACGCGAGCGCCAGGAACAGGGTCATCGCGCCGCATCGCATCGCCTGGTTGCCCATCGTGGCCGGCCCCCTTCGCCCCATGTGTCCGGCTGGATCATAGCCCGGCCGGGCCTGCTTCACAACTCATGGCCGGATCGGGATCTCGGCGGAGATCGGCCGTTGCTTCTGGACCATCCGCGTCCCCTCGCCCACGAGCCTCAGGTACCAGTCGCTCGGCAACCCTTCGTAGCCGACGAATGGGGCCTGTTTCGGCGGGGAATTCGTGACCTTGAAGATCGCCGTGCCCTCATCTACCTCGTCGAACATGGCCACGAACACCGAGTCCACCTCCATCCTGGCCAGCTCGTGGAACTGCTCCCAGAGGAATTGGCCTTTCCGTCGGGGGATGTCGCTGGTGCCGGGCCGGTTTCGCTGGAGGTTGCTCCAGGAGAAGCCGGGGTAGACCGTCGGCAGCCAGAGGACGCCTCGGCGGTCGCAATCGCGTTTATCCTCGGCCCAGTAGTTGGTTGTGGCGTGCTTGACTCCCTGGGAATCGATCGAAACGTTCCCGATATTCCAGGGGGAATAGCCGTCGAGCCGATCCAGGACCGCGCGCCATTCCGGGTCCTGGTCCTTCCGCCAGTCCCAGGCCCCTCCGCCGATCAAGAAGGCGGGATGGGGGCCGTCGGCCGCGAAGAACGCGATCAGGCGGCGGGCGATCTCGGGCGTCATCGGGTTGTGGGCCTGGTTCCGGTAGAACCCCCAGACCTGCACCACCGGCCGGCCCTTCTCGTGGATGTACCGGGCGTCGGCCGGGATTCCGGCGGCTTCCAGTCTCTTCCATTCGTCGGTGAGGACCTCGACGATGCGATCGGGCGGCATCCCGGAGATGTCAAACGACAGGGCCCAGGCCCGGCCGGTGTCGCGAGCGGCCTTGCGGACGAGATCCAGCACCCGCCTTCTCGACTCGATCCGCTCGTTCGACAGCCCTCCCGGCAGGTCCACCAGGAAATGCTGGAGCCAGACGCCCTCGATTCCCGCGTCTCGCATCCACCGGAAGTGGCGGGCGACCGTCTCGGCGTTGTCGGAGCTGAACAGAGAGGCCGGGCGGCCGTCGGAATCCGTGAATCCGGGGGCCGCAAAGCGTTCCGCCGGGCCGAATTCCGTCATGTCGGGCCACATGTCGAAGGTGAGCGTCCCCGGCGCGATCCTGTGTTGATCGCGGCTCCAGTGGACCCAGCCCATCCCCGACGGATCGCCCGGACAGCGGAACCAGCCCTGATAACCGCACAGGACCTTGCCGCGAACCGTCGTCGCATCGACAACGCCGGCCTCATCTTCGGCCGACGAGGCCGGGGGAGACGCTCCTCCTCCGATCGCGACCAGAAGCAGCCCGACACCGAGGCGATTCATTCAGGGGCTCCGATGCGAAGTCCGGTCAACTCGGCAGGATCGGCCGGGCCCACGCGGCGAGGTCCTCGCGGAGAGGCGGGGTCGGCGGCTCGGAGTAGTCGATCAGCAAGTCGAACCGGGCGCGATCGTACAGGGCGTGCAAGACCATCCCAAGCTCCAGCGGCGGCTCGGGGTCTCCCGGCAGTAAAGGCAGATGGATCAAGGGGATGGGGTCAGGGAGGTTGAACGCGAAGAGCTGCGCCCGGGGCCTCCGGGGTTCCCGACTGATCAGGATGCGATAATCGCTGTGACGTCCCCCGCCGACCCAGTTCATCGGCTTCCCCGCGCGGAGGAGGTCGATCTCGACGAGGTTCGTCAGGCTGTCCAGGACCCGGGCCCTCTTCCTCTCGTACTTCCGCCGCCCCCTGGCCATCAGCTTGTTGGCCGGCGACATCATCTCCAGCAGGGTGATGAGCTTCCGCGTCTTCACCGAGCGGATTTCGAGGTAGGTCTCGCGGATTTCCTCGACGCTCGGGATCTCGACCTCCAGAACCTGGCCCCCAACCTCGTCCCTGGCCAGCCCCCCGGGGCCGGGGGCCGGATGATGGGTCGAGACCGACAAATCCGGGACGCCGATGAACGCGAGTTCCTCGGGCGAGGTCAGCGTGTTCGTCCTCTGCTCCAGGCCCACATAGTATTTTGGGGCGACCAGGGGCGAGAGTGCGTCCGCGACCGCGGCGATGAGGCGGCTAGGCACGTCCGGCCACAACGCCGGGTGCTCCGACCACGGGTCCATGCCGGGGAATGGCGGTCTCATGCGTTCAGTATAACAATCCGTCCGTTCGCCGGTCAATCGGGTTGAGAGTGACCTTGCGGGATTCCCCCTCCGATCGCTAAGATTGACCCCTTCCGTCGGGGCGGACCGCCTCTCGACGACGCCCGCACTCTGCGATTGGGGCCCAAGTCCGGGCCGGCAGGAGCTTTCCGAGCGATGTACGCCATTTTCGAGAACGGTAGCCACCAGTACCGGGTCAGCGAAGGAGACCTCGTGACCGTCGATCGCCGCGACGGCGAACACGGGACCGAAGTCATCTTCGACAAGATCCTGCTCGTCGCCGGAGGGGACGGAGCCGCCACGATCGGCGCCCCGCTCGTGGCCGGGGCGAAGGTCGTCGGGACGATCGTCCGCCAGTTCCGCGACAAGAAGATCATCATCCAGAAGTTCCGCCGCCGCAAGAACATGAGGCGGAAGCGCGGGCATCGCCAGCCCTACACCACCATCAAGGTCACCGCCGTCAGCATCGCCTGACGGATCGGCCTCGCCGGATCGTAACTCGCTTCCTCTCCGCCGTTGCAGGCCCCCGTTCGGGCCTGGAACGGCGTTCGCATTTCTTGACCTTTCGGCAGAGCGATCACGTCCGGCGCAATTCGGCGATCCTGCCGAAGCCTTTTTCTCCAGATTGCCCGGCCCTCCCTACCGCCGATTTTCTTTCCATCTTCTCGGGCGCGGTTAAGATACCGGATGGCATGTCCACCGTCCCCGAAGGGTAAGTCCGAGCCAGGTCGACGGGAATTTCTCAATTCTTGACGGTTCGGGACTTCGGTTGCCGCTCGCGGCGAACTCGGTGGGTTTCTTGACGGCTCGGTCAAGTTTCCATGACTATCCACCCGATCATTAAAAAAATCCGTTCAGTGGTGGACAAAGGTCTTGACAGAGCCGGTCCGAACTGGCACAACGCAGCGATCACCAGGTCCGAACCGGAGAACGTCCATGGCGACGGTCAGCGAGCGGGCATCCAAGACGGGTAGCGCGGATCAGGGCCGGACCTCGTCGCGACGGGGGATGGCCGTCCCCCGGGTCTTCAGCACGCCGGGCGTCTCGCCCTTCGACACGGTCGATTGGGACCTCCGCACCGCGGCGATCAAGGACGAGAAGGGGCGCGTCCTGTTCGAGCAGACCGAGTGCGAGGTCCCCCGGACCTGGAGCCAGCTCGCCACCAACGTGGTCGTGAGCAAGTACTTCTACGGCGAGATCAACACGCCCGAGCGAGAGACCAGCGTCCGCCAGTTGATCGATCGCGTCACCAGGACGATCTCCGACTGGGGCCGCGAGGATGGCTATTTCGCCTCGACCGAGGACGCCGACGCCTTTTATGACGAATTGACGACCCTCTGCCTCCAGCAGTTCGGCTCGTTCAACTCGCCCGTCTGGTTCAACGTCGGCCTGTACCACCGCTACGGGATCGAGGGGCCGGCCAACAACTGGCGATGGGACGAGGAAACGCGAACGGTCGTCCGAGCCGAACGGGCGTACGAGTACCCGCAGGGGTCGGCCTGCTTCATCCAGTCGGTCGATGACGACATGGAATCGATCATGAGGCTGGCCACGTCCGAGGCCATGCTCTTCAAGTACGGCTCGGGCACGGGCTCGGATCTCTCGACGCTGCGTTCCAGCCGCGAGAAGCTCTCCGGCGGGGGTCGGCCCAGCGGCCCGGTGAGCTTCATGAGGGTCTACGACGCGATCGCCAGCGTGGTGAAGTCCGGCGGCAAGACCCGCCGCGCCGCCAAGATGCAGACGCTCAAGATCTGGCATCCCGACGTCCTCGAATTCATCGAGTGCAAGACGAAGGAAGAGAAGAAGGCCCAGACCCTGATCCGCGCCGGCTACGAGGCCAATTTCAACGGCGAGGCGTATGCCTCGGTCCTGTTCCAGAACGCCAACCTGACGGTCCGGGTGACCGACGGCTTCCTCCGGGCCGTGGAATCCGGCGGCGACTGGACCACCCGCGCCGTGACCACCGGCCGCCCGATGCAGACCTACAAGGCCGGCGACCTCATGGACAAGATCGCCGAGGGCACCTGGCTCTGCGGGGACCCCGGCCTCCAGTACGAGGATACGATCCAGCGCTGGCACACCTGCCCGAACACCGCGCCCATCAATTCCAGCAATCCTTGCAGCGAGTACATGTTTCTGGATGATAGCGCGTGCAACCTCGCGTCGATCAACCTGATGAAGTTCCGCCGGGAAGACGGCTCGTTCGACTTCTCGGGCTTCCGCGCGGCGTGCCGGGTGTTCATCACGGCCCAGGAGATCCTGGTCGATCACGGGAGCTACCCGACCGACCGGATCGCCCTGAACAGCCACAAGTTCCGGCCGCTGGGCCTGGGTTACGCGAACCTCGGGTCGTTGATCATGGCCTCGGGTCGGCCGTATGACTCGGACGAGGGCCGGGCCCTGGCCGGCGCGATCACGGCGATCATGCACGGGCAGGCGTACCTCTCGTCGTCGGAACACGCGGCGAACCTCGGGCCGTTCGACGGCTTCGCCCTGAACCGCGAGCCGATGCTCCGCGTGATGGAGATGCACCGCTCGGCCGTCGAGGCGATCGATCCCTCGGTGCCGCCCGAGCTCCTGGACGAGGCCCGCGCCGTCTGGGACGAGTGCCTGGAATCGGGCCGGAAGCACGGCTATCGCAACAGCCAGGTCACCGTGCTCGCCCCCACCGGCACCATCGCCTTCATGATGGACTGCGACACCACGGGCGTCGAGCCCGACATCGCCCTGGTGAAGTACAAGCAGCTGGCCGGCGGAGGGATGCTCAAGATCGTCAACCGGACGGTCCCGATGGCCCTGAAGACCCTCGGGTATGACGACCCGACGATCCGAGGGGTGATGGACTTCGTCGACGAGCACGACACGATCGAGGGGGCGCCGGGCCTGATCGACGAGCACCTGCCGGTGTTCGATTGCGCCTTCACGCCCCGAGGCGGCACGCGGTCCATCGCCTGGACGGGCCACGTGAGGATGATGGCGGCGGTCCAGCCGTTCCTCTCCGGGGCGATCTCCAAGACGATCAACATGCCCCGGGAATCGACGGTGGCCGACATCCGCGAGGCGTACCTCGAAGGCTGGAGGCTGGGCCTGAAGGCGGTGGCGATCTACCGAGACGGCTCCAAGGAGAGCCAGCCGGTGAGCACCTCGACCGAGGAGAAGCAGGCCGAGCAGAAGCTCGCCGCCGCCTCGCCCGAGCCGGCCCCAGTGGCGGCCTCGGAGCCTCGCCCGGTCGCCCCGGTCGTCGCGACTCCGGCCCCGGTCCCCTCCACTCCCCAGCCCCGCCGCGAGCGGCTCCCCGATACTCGGCGGAGCCTGACCCACAAGTTCGACATCCAGGGGCACGAGGGATACGTCACCGTCGGCTTCTTCGCCGACGGCCGACCCGGGGAGCTGTTCATCACGATGGCCAAGGAAGGCTCGACGATCGGCGGCCTGATGGACACCATCGGGACGCTGGTCTCGATGGGCTTGCAGTACGGCGTCCCCCTGTCGGTCTTCGTCAACAAGTTCGCCCACCAGCGGTTCGAGCCGGCCGGGTTCACCAAGAACCCGGACATCCCGATCGCCAAGAGCGTGACCGACTACATCTTCCGCTGGCTCGGGATGGAGTTCCTCCCCGGCTACCGCGAGGCGAATTCCCCGAAGCGCGACTACAGCGAGCCGGTCGAGCTCCCGTCGGCCCCGACGGTGAAGGTCAACGGCCACCGCAAGGCCACCGTGGCGGACCTGGACCACCCCGAGGCCATCGTCCACCAGATCCAGCCGATCGACCCGGCGGCCGAGGCCCGGGAGGTCCAGCAGGAGCAGTTCGCCCACTTCCAGTCCGATGCCCCGGCCTGCGACAACTGCGGGGCCCTGACCGTCCGCTGCGGGACCTGCTACCGCTGCTTCAACTGCGGCAACTCGATGGGCTGCTCCTGAAAACCGGGGATGTCGGGTGCATGCCATGCGCCATCTTCGATTCGTCGTCAGTCGAAGATGGTGCATGGCATGCACCCGACATGATCGTTCACGTGGGATTGCCCAGGTGGGCGAGGAAGTCCTGGAGGGCCGGGCGACTCGCGGTGATCGAGGCCCCGTGCCCTCCGGGATAGGTGTAGACGTGTCCGTTGGTGAAATCGTCCGCGAAGCTTGCCGCGCTTTGCGAAGCGGTCACGTTCTGATCTCGGAGGCCGAAGGCCGAGGCGATGTAGGCCGTCGAGGGGCTCGGACCGCTCAGCGCAGCGATCCCGCCCTGGGTGAACGGGACGTGGGACCGAACATAGGTGGCGAACCGATCGCGCCCGTGGAACTGGAAATAGTCGCGGAGGTCCGGCGGGCCGTAGTCGTTCAGGACCGCCGTGACGTGCAGCGAGGGATCGGCCGAGAGCCTCATCGCCAGGGCTCCGCCCGCGCTGAAGCCCACCAGCCCGATCGGCTGGCCATGACCCATCGCCCGGATCTGGTTGGCCAACGCCCGGACCGCCCCGGCCGTCGCGATCGTCGGATAGGAAAGCTGGACGGGCCTCTGACCGGCCGCCGCCAGCACCGATGCCGCGTCGGCCGTCAGCGAATTCGGCCCGGCCGGCGAGAACGCATTCCCGTTCAGGATGAAGACCAGGGTCGAGAGGGTCCGGCCCTCCACCGCTTCCACCCCGGGCACGAATCGCCCCGCCCCAGCTCGTCGCGCGCTCATCGGCCCCCCCTCAAAAAGATGTCCTTCGACGTTACATCCTTTTCGAGGGGCCAGTCAACGAAATAAATTACCCAATTTACCCAAATTCTGATAATATGACTCAGGTCAGGATGTCCCGGATGACCTCGCCCTCGACGTCCGTGAGCCGGAAGTCGCGGCCCTGGAAGCGGTAGGTCAGCTTCGTGTGGTCCAGGCCCATCAGGTGGAGGATGGTGGCCTGGAGGTCGTGGACGTGGACGCGGCCCTCGACCGGCTGGAAGCCGAACTCGTCGGTCTGGCCGTGGATCAGGCCGGGCCTGGTGCCTCCGCCGGCCATCCACATGGTGAAGGCGTCGACGTGGTGGTTCCGGCCCACGAACTCGCGGACCTCGCCCATCGGCGTCCGGCCGAACTCGCCTCCCCAGATCACCAGCGTGTCGTCCAGGAGCCCTCGCGACTTCAAATCGCGGATCAGGGCGGCGCACGGGCGGTCGATGTCGCGGCAGACCAGGTCCAGAGAGCCGGCGAGGTCCTGGCCGGGTCCTCCGTGGTGGTCCCAGTCGGTGTGGTAGAGCTGGATGAACCGCACGCCCCGCTCGACCAGCCGCCGGGCCAGCAGGCAATTCGTGGCGAACGACGGGCGGCCCGGCTGGACGCCGTAAAGGTCGAGCGTGGCCTTCGATTCGCCGCGAAGGTCGATCAATTCGGGGGCGCTGGTCTGCATCCGATAGGCCATTTCATAGGCAGCGATCCGCGTGGCGATCTCGGGGTCGCCCGTGACGTCCATCCTCTCCCGGTTCAGGTCGCCGAGGGCCTCCAGGGCCTCCCTCTGCCGGGTCGCGTCGATCCCCTTCGGGTTGGCCAGGTCCAGGATCGGCTCGGCGCCGTTGCGGAACGGGACGCCCTGGTGGACCGTCGGCAGGAAGCCGCTGCCCCAGTTCACGGCGCCCCCTCGGGGGCCTCGCGGGCCGGACTGGAGGACCACGAACCCGGGCAGGTCCTCCGCCTCGCTGCCGATCCCGTACGTGAGCCAGGAACCCAGGCTCGGGCGGCCGAACTGGGTCGTGCCGGTGTTCATGAACAGCTTGGCGGGGGCGTGGTTGATCGGCTCGGTGACCACGGATCGCAAGATCGTGAGATCGTCCACGATCGTCGCCGTGTGCGGGAGGCATTCGGAGACCCACGCACCATTGGACCCGTGCTGCGCGAACTTCCGACGGGTCGCCAGGAGCTTGGGTTTCTCCTTGGCGAATGTGTTCATGAACGCGAATCGCTTCCCCTGGATGAACGAGTCGGGGATGGGCTGGTCGTTCCTCTTCTGGAGCTCGGGCTTGAAGTCGAGCATCTCGAACTGGCTGGGCCCGCCGGCCATGAAGAGGAAGATGACGGCCTTCGCCCTCGCCGGGTGATGCCCGGCCCGGGACGCGAGCGGGTTCGCCGGGTCGGCGGCGCGGGCCTTCCCCTCGTCCAGGAGGGAGCCGAGGGCCATCGCGCCCAGGCCCAGCCCGCAGCGGGCGAAGAAGTGGCGGCGGGTCTGGTCGCGGAGCAGGCGGTCGGCGGGGCGCATCTCATTCCCTCGTGAGGAACTCGTCGAGGTTCAGGAGGACCCTCGCGACGGTCAGCCACGCCGCCGCCTCGTCCCCCTCGGTTCGCACCTTCCTCAGCAGCGATTCCAGCCGGTCCCGCTCGCGAGGCGACGGCGACCGGGCCACGCAGAGGCGGAACGCCTCGTCCAGCCGCCGAGAATCCGGCCGTTCTCCGCCTCGCAATCGCGAGGCCAGCGCCCGGCGCATTCGACGAACGCCTCGTCATTCAAGAGCGTGAGCGCCTGAAGCGGCGTGTTCGACCGCAACCTCCGCGTGCAGGACCGCGTGCCGTCGGGGGCGTCGAACAGGGTGAACAGCGGGTGGGGGGTGGCCCTCCAGAAGAACGTGTACATCCCTCGACGGTAGCGGTCGGGCCCGGTGCTCGTCTTCCACTCGCGGCGCATCTGGCCGAGGTTCATCACGCCGTCGGGCTGAGGCGGGAACACGCTCGGCCCGCCGATCGCCGGGTTCAGCAGCCCGCTGGCCTTCAGGGCCGAGTCCCGGACGAACTCCGCGTCGAGCCGGACCCGCGACTGCCGGGCCAGCAGCCGGTTGTCGGGGTCGATCGTCGCGAGGTCCGATCGGAAATTCGACGCTTGCCGATACGTGGCGCTCGTGGCGATCAAGCGATGGATCGCCTTCGGGCTCCAGCCCCCGTTCACGAACTCGGTGGCCAGCCAGTCGAGCAATTCGGGGTGGGTCGGCGGGGTGCCCTGGGTGCCGAAGTCGTTCTCCGTCTCCACGAGCCCTCGGCCGAATTCGGCCTGCCAGAAGCGGTTGACCGCGACCCGGGCCGTCAGCGGGTTCGCCGGATCGACGAGCCATCGGGCCAGGTCCATCCGGTCGGGCGCCCCGCCCGGGCTCGCCAGCGACGGCAGGGCGGCCGGCACTCCCGGCGAGACCTTCTCGCCGAGGCGGGTGAAATCCCCTTGAATGAGGACGTGACTCTCTCTCGGTTTCGATCGCTCGCGGACGATCAGCGTCGTCGGCCGTTTCGCCACGCCCTTCTTCAGCTCGGCGATCTTCTTGCGATGGGGAGAGCCGGCCGGGTCCTGCTCGACGAACGCGGCGAGGACGGTCGTCTTCTGCTCCGCGGACCTCTTCTCGGGCACGGTGTCGAACGCGGCGCGGACCTCCTGCGATTGCTTCTGGCGGCCGCCCATGTCCAGGCCGTCCTCCCACGCCTTCCGCTTCGCGTCGACCTCGGGGTCGTCGGCCAGCGTCGCGAGATACGCCGCCACGGCCTCCTCGGCGCGTTTTTCGGCGGCGACCTCGTCGGGCGAGGCGAGCGTCAGCGCGACCTCGTCGACGTTGTTGAAGAAGGCGAACAGGCGGTAGTAATCGGCCTGGGGGAGCGGGTCGAACTTGTGGTCGTGGCACTGGCAGCAGCCCATCGTCAGGCCGAGCCAGACGGAGGCGGTTGTGTTCACGCGATCGAGGATCGATTCGATGCGGAACTGCTCCACGTCGATCCCGCCCTCCTCGTTGATCGGCGTGTTCCGGTGGAACCCGGTGGCGATCTTCTGGGCCATCGAGGCGTCGGGGCGGAGGTCCCCGGCGATCTGGTCGATGGTGAACTGGTCGAACGGCATGTCGCGGTTCAGGGCGTCGATCACCCAGTCGCGATAGGGCCAGATGGAGCGGGGGGCGTCGATGCTGTAGCCGTTGGAGTCGGCATAGCGGGCGGCGTCGAGCCACAAACGGCCCCACCGCTCGCCGTAGTGAGGGGAGGCGAGCAGGCGATCGACCATCCGTTCGTGGGCGTCGGCCCTCTCGTCATGAACGAACGAATCGACCTCCTCGGGGGTCGGCGGCAGGCCGATCAAATCGAGGCTGGCGCGGCGGATGCGGGTCGCGCGGTCGGCCTCGGGCGAGGGGGCAATCCCCTCCTTTTCGAGCCTCGCGAGGATGAACCGATCGATCGGGTTCTTGACCCAGGCTTCCTCGCGGACGGCCGGCAAATCGGGCCGTTTCGGCGGGAGGAAGGCCCAGTGGACGGGCGGCTTCGAGGGGATTTCGTCGTCGGGGGCCGGGGCCCCGGCATCGATCCACCGACGGATCGCCTCGATGTCCTTCTCGGGCAAGGGCGGGCGCTTCAGGGGCATCCGGGCGCCGGCCCCCTCGCCCCGGAGGGCCAGGACGATCGGGCTCTCGGCCCCCTGCCCCGCGACCACGGCCGGGCCGCTCGTCCCGCCCTGGAGCAGGCCCTTCGCCGTATCGACCCGCAATTTCGCCTTCGGCTTCGTCTCGCCGTGGCAGCGGACGCAGTGGGTCGCCAAAAGAGGCTTGATGTCCCGGACATAATCGACGGCCGGCCCATCGGCCGGGAGGACGCCGATCAGGGACGACAGCGCGAGGACCAGTCCATTCATGATGAGGACCCGTCGAGAGCGATCGGGAGAGAAGCGGCGGGGAGACTCCAGGGTACTCCGAGAGAGGCCCAGAAATCCAGGGGTTTTGACCCATACCCGGGCCGGATCGGTCGCTCCGGATTCGGAAAGCGGCCGTTCTGGGTGGCCCCGGTTCTCGAACCGGGGCGGCGGAGCCGCAAGAGGCCCGGAACCTTGACGGGCCGCGAGGGCCTTCGCCTCTTCTCGCTTCGCGACCCCGGTTCGAGAACCGGGGCCACCCAGAGCAACGCTCGACTCTGGACCTTGCGATTTTGGGGTGATCCCGGTTCGTGGACCGGCGCATCCGACCTCCGGCTCGGACCCGGATTGACGGAGGATTCCGGGCCACGCCCGGGTGCTCAGGCCCGTTCGCGGAAGGCGGCCAGGGCCTTCGCCACCGAGGCTGGCGCCTTCGCGTTCAGGACGTCCGACGCCTCCAGGCCCGCTCTTCTGGCCACTCCGATCCCGAAATCCAGGTTCGCGAAGCCTCCGGTGGAGTGGGCGTCGGGGTTGATCACGATCGGGATTCCCAGTTTTTTCGCCTTCCGGCAGTGGTCGGCGTCGAGGTCCAGGCGGTGGGGGTCGGCGTTGATCTCGATGGCCGTCCCGGCCTTCGCGGCGGCCTGGAGGACCCGGTCCAGGTCCACCGCGTAGGCGTCTCGCGAGAGCAAAAGACGGCCGGTCGGGTGGCCGAGCATCGTGACCCTCGGGTTCTCGACCGCCTGGCAGATCCGTTGCGTCATCGCCTCGCGATCGAGCCCGAAATTCGAGTGGACGCTCGCGACGACGTAATCGAACCCGGCCAGGACGTCGTCGGGGAAGTCGAGCGAGCCGTCCGCGAGGATGTCGCACTCCGTGCCCTTGTAGACATGAAATTTCTTGCCGAGTTTTGCATTCAAGGCGTCGATCTCGGCCCATTGCTTGCGGACTCGGTCGATCGACAGTCCTCCGGCGTAGGCGGCGGCCCGGGAGTGGTCGGCGATCCCGAGATATTTCAACCCGAAAGACATGGCGGCCTCGGCCATCTCGTCGAGCGTCGCGCCGCCGTCGCTCCAGTCGGTGTGGCAGTGGAAGGTGCCGGTGAGGTCGTCGAGCTCGATCAATCGGGGGATCGGCCCGCGCTCGGCCATCTCGAACTCGCCGACGTCCTCGCGGAGCTCGGGGGGGATGTAGGCGAGGCCCAGGGCGGCGAAAAGCTCCGCCTCGTCGCGGCAGGGGACCGGCCCGTTCGGGCCTTCGAGCCGGTATTCGTTCAGGGTCATGTCGCGGGCGAGGGCACGTCGCCTCATGGCGATGTTGTGGGCCTTCGAGCCGGTGAAATAGTGGAGGGCGAACGGGAATTCGGAGTCGGAGACGCCCCGGACGTCGCACTGCACCCCTTCGGCCAGCCTCACGCTCGCCTTCGTCGGCCCGTGGGCGAGCACCTGCGCCACCTCGGGCCGCGTCACGAAGGCGTCGAGGATGGGTCCGGGATGCTCGGAGGAGAACAGGATGTCGAGGTCGCCGATGGTGTCGGCCCTCCGGCGGAGGCTCCCGCAGACCTCGGCGCGGATCACGCCTTTCGACGTCTTCACGACTTCAAACAAGGGGGAGACGAGCCGTCGGGCGGTGCTCTGCAAGATCCGGTCGCCGCTCTTTTCGAGGAAGGCGATCCCTTCGAGGATCTTGGCCTGGGTCTTGGCGCCAAAACCCTTCGCATGGGCGATCTCGTCGGCCTCGGCGGCGCGGCGGAGGTCGGCGAGGCTCTCGATCTTGAGATCCTCGTGGAGCGTCTTGATCTTCTTCGGCCCGAGCCCGGGGACCCGCAACAGGGCGACGAGGCCGGGCGGGGTCTCGCGGCGGAGGGCCTCGTATTCGGGGAGATTGCCGGTCGTCACGAGCCGGGCGATCTTGGCGAACATGGTCGCGCCGATGCCCGGGACGTCCTTCAAGGACTCATCGTCGATCATCGCCGACAGGTCCTCGGGCAAGCCCTTGAGCGCCTGGGCCGCGTTATGATAGGCCCGGCAGCGGAACGCATTCTCGCCCCGGACTTCCAGGAGGGTGCCCATCTCGTCGAGGACTCGGGCGACTCGGGCGGTTTCCATCGAGGCGGGCTCCCGGGAATCGAAGCGAAGTTCGTAGGGCAGGCCTCGGCCTGCCGGGCGGATGCGACCGCAGGCCGAGGCCTGCCCTACGAGGGTCCGTCGAGTGACGTCCGCGGGAGCATGTTACCCGACGGTGGGCGAGTCATCCGGGGTCCTTCATCCCGAACATCTCGGCGAGTTCGTCGGTGAAGTCGTCGAAGTCGGGAGCCATCCAGATCCGGCCCCGCCATTGGCCTCCGACTCGCGGCGTGTTGTCTTCCTCTCCGGTCTTCGGCGGCTCGACTGAGACGAGGCGGACGGCGGGCTTGCCGTCGCGGGCGATCACGATCTCCTCGCCGGCCTCGGCCCGGGCGATCAGCTCGGCGAGGTGGGAGGATGCATCGTGGATGTCGGTCGTGGGCATGGCGGCCTCCTCGGTCGGCTTCAGTCTAACCCGCGTCCCGGAGGGCCGACAATCGCAGCGAGGCCGAACCGAGGGGGAGTCCGCGCCGGGCGGATCGTTCCCCCTCGGATCGAGGCGCCAGGTGGTTATTCGCCGGTGTCGTCGCGGAGGGGAACCCCGTGGAGGACCGCCTGGACGACGATCTTCTCGGCCGCGGCATCGACGACCTTGTTCAGGGGGACCTTGGACGACGAGCCATCCTTCTTCTCGCAGACGAGGTAGTAGTTCGTCTGGGTCCGGCGGCCGTGGGTGACCTCCTTGACCTGGCGGATCTGGAGCAGGTCGGCGAACTTCACGTCGTGGACCGTCCCGCCATAGATCCCCGTCTGGACGCGGAACCCCGAGGGGGAGACCGTCACCGTGTCCATCCAGATCGACGGCCCGAACCCGACGACCCCGAGGACGCCGAGGATCATCAGGGTCCAGGAGAACCTCGTGGTCTTCTTGCGGAGGGCCCAGCCGGCCGGCGCGGCCACCGCCCCGGCGATCATCACCGCGACCGGAATCCACCAGTCGTAGCGGTACGTGAACGTATCTCCGTTCTGGGTCTCCTGGACGCACCCCGCCAGAGAGGCAAGGGCCAGGGCCAGGACCAAGAGGCGCCCGCGCCGGTCGATCATCGTCGGAAAAGCCGCCATCGCCATCCTCTCGCGGTTCGAAGGATCCCTTCCGGGTCGGCCGCCGACCCGATCCGGGAACATGATGGCATGAGTTCGTGCCTCTGTCCACCCGACGGCTCGGGTTCGGGCGGTTCGTGGAGGGAAGCCGGGTCACATGCGATCACGACGGCTTCGCGGGGTTCGGCCCTGGCGATCGGCCCGGGCGGGTGGGAGGATGCGTCAGAAGGTGCTCTCCTCAGACCGCGTGAGTGAGGGAGGTTCGCGATGGCGGATGCGAAGCCGGGGCCGAGGGTTCTTCCAGCGTGGTGGGCCGGAGTGGTGGGAGGGGCGGTGTCGACGACCCTGGCCATGCTCCTGCTCTGCCCCATCGCGAGCCTGATTCCCCGCACGAGGCCGTCGGGCGTTCCTTACTTTGCGGGGGAGTGGATCGAGGTGTTGCTGATCGCGAGCATCGTCGGGGGCCTGGTGATCGGCGCGCCGATGGGCCTGATCGGTGGGCTGATGGGCGGGTTTTGGAGGCGCTATGACCTCGCGATGGCCGTCGGGGGACTCTCGGGGGTCTTCATCGGATTCTCGGTCTTCGCCGAGGTCTCGGATCGGCTCGACCCGGTCGCGAGCTCAACGATGGGGGCGACGGGGGCCTTCGTGGGATGGCTCGGAGGGTGCGTAGGGGCCTGGCGCGGAGTTGGGCGTGCCCGCCGAGGGTCGGTGCCTTCCCGGGTCCGCTTTACCTCGCTTCAGGTCATGGAGTACGTGGCCATCCTCGCGGTCCATCTGGCGGCCTATTTGGCTCAGGACCGATCGTTGCGTCAGGTCGAGTGGGTGTCCCCCTCGACCCCTCGTCCGCCGGCCGGTGGAACTCCAATGATTCGGGTTGACGGTCCCCGGATTGCCCGATAAAGTGCCGCCACTTCGGGCCGGTCCCGTCAAGGTTGATGGGATTCGGGCCCACCGCTCGGGGGGACGTCGGCGACGTCCGAGACGCCCCTCGAACCGGGAGACCTCGGACCTGGGAATGGATTCCGGCGATGGCTTCTTGCCCGATTTCGGGCCACTCCCCCGACGCTCACCCTCGTTTGGCCGTCCCGATCGATCGTCCCTGGTTCGGCGTCCCCTCGCCGTTCCGAGGCGGAAGGCGCGTCTTCGGACGCCCGGCCGCCGCCTCCGCCCGGAGGAGATGTGTTGACAGGTTAGGTAGGTCCGTCCGAAAGGTTCGCCTTGTCTCGTCGGAGTGCTTCGGCCGTCCGCAGCGGTCAGCCCGAGGCAAGGCCCGTCAAGTCGATCGGAGCCGAACGACCCGCCGCGATCAGGACGACGCTCGCCTTGCGCAGGAGGCGCCTGGCGTGACCTCTATTTCGTCCCACGTCGCCCGTCGCGGCCGGCTTCAAGGAGTTCCCATGCACCGGATGCGCCGCTTCATCGCCCTGACCGGCCTGGTGGTCTCGACCTGGACCGTCGGGGCGTCGTCGGCCTCGGCCGACCTGCTCCACCCCTCGACCGACCCGCAGACGTATCCCGACATCATCGCCAACCTGGGCAAGGGTGTCAGCTACACCTACGACCCGGGCAGCCAGCAGGGCGTGTTCCACCTGAAGAACACCGCCTACGTGCTCGTCACGGGCAACGACGCCAGCAGCGAGTACGACATCGACCCCGCGGCCGACGGCTCGCGCTACCAGGTCCTCAATGTGACCCTGGACAAGAACGGCAACTACGTCGATGACCCGGGCAACCTGTACCAGGTCTACGGCAGCATCACGGCCAACGGCAAGACCTACAGCGGCCTGTTGCTCGAAGGCAAGCCGATCGACTTCGCCACGAGCAACGCCGGCGGCGTCACGCAGTTCCAGGCCGACCTGAAGCTGGACACGGCCGGGGCCCTGTCCTCGCTGTTCGGGCCGAACTCGTACATCCACCTGATCGCCGAGACCGGCAACGGCTTCACCGGCTCGTGGCAGCAGGACTTCACCATCTCCAAGGTCTCGACCAACACCCACGGCCCGGACGTCGCCGGCCAGCCCTTCCCCGTGCCCGAACCCACCGCGATGGTCCTGCTGGCCGTCAGCGGGGTGGGCCTGGTCTATCGCCGCCGCCGCCAGCGGCTGGCGTGAGCGAAGTTGTCAGTTGGCGAAGTTGTCAGTTGTTAGCAAGAGACGCAAGCGGCGGCACGGTCCCTGGGATCGCGCCGCCGCTCCGTGTCACGGACAACTGACAACTAATCCGCCAGGAACGTGGCCGAGAGCTTGCCGAGGGCCTCGTTCTCGATCTGTCGGACCCGTTCGCGGGTGAGGCCCAGGGATTCCCCGATCTCCTTGAGGGTCTTGGGTTGCTCGTCGTTGAGGCCGAACCGCATCCTCAGGACGGTGGCCTCGCGCTTGTCCATCTCCTCCAGGCGGTGGAGGACCAGCTTGAGGTCGTCGGCCTCGACCATCTCGACGTCCGGGGCGCGGGTCCGTTCGTCCATCAGCATCTCGCCCAGACTCCAGCCGTTCTCGGGCTGGTCGGTCTGGGGGACGAGGTTGTACACCTTGATGGCCTTCTTGACGATCGCCAGCTTCTTCTTGGGGAGCTCCAGGACCCGGGCGATCTCCTCGACCGTCGCGGGCCGGCCGAGCTGGTCCTGCAAGTCGGCGGCGGCCCTCCGCCACTTGCAGAGCAGCTCCATCATGTAGGCGGGGATGCGGATCGGCTTGGCCGTGTTCACCAGCGCCCGCTTGATCGATTGCTTGATCCAGTAGCTGGCGTACGTGCTGAAGCGGGTGCCGACCTCCGGGTCGAACCCCTCGACGGCGCGGAGCAGGCCGAGGTTCCCCTCCTCGATCAGGTCCTGAAGGGCCAGGCCCTTGCCCACGTAGCCCCTCGCGATGTTGACCACCAGGCGGAGATTGGCGCGGACCATGCGATCTCGGGCCGCGTTGTCCCCCTGCTCGATCCGGTAGGCCAGCATCTTTTCCTCGTCGGCCGTCAGCAGGGCCATCTCGTTGATCTCGCGGAGGTACGTCTCCAGGGGGCTCTGGACGGTGTCCCGGCGGTGTCGGCGGATTCGAGCCATTCGGGTCCTCGTCGTCTCGTCGGGTCGCGTCGGGGTCCGCAACAACGGATGGATCGCATCTGGGTCGGCCGGGACGGGCCCGAGGTCGCCCCGGGCGACCCGTCGCGGCCCCTGTCCCGCAGTCTTTATCGGGCTGTCAAGGCTGAGAATTTAGGTAGCTCTGTCGATTTGGCAAACCTGGGGGAATTGCGGGGAGAATGATCTGTAACGAATTGTGGAGTTCGCCGGATTCTGTGGCCGATACCTGGACGTGAGGCGCTTTGGCGCAGTGGATGAGGGCACACTGCCCTCGGCGGGCGCCCCTGGGCGAGCCGGTCACGGATGGCCGGTCGAGCCGAGACGCCGGGCCGCCGCCCCGATGTCCGACCCCCCCCCTTCGACGGGCTTCGGACGGCCCGAAGGAGACCTGGCTCATGCTCTTCGCGTACTTCGGACCCGAGACGGTCCTGCCGCTGGCTTCGGTCGTGGCGACGGCCGTGGGCGTGGTCCTGATGTTCGGCCGGATGACGTTCCGCCTGGCCCTGGCCCCGTTCAAGTGGGTCGGGCGATCCCGCCGCGATTCGGGCCGGAACTCCGCCGTCGCCGGCCCCGCCGCGTGGCGGTCGCGGCCCTCGATGGCCGACGCCGGGCCGGACTCCGAGCCCAACGCCTCGGGACGGGGGGCCTGAGCCATTTCCGCCATCACCAAGGTCCTCGTCGTCGGCCTCGACGGCCTGGAGCCCTCGCTCGTCGATCGCGGGATCGCCGAGGGGCGGCTCCCGAACCTGGCGAGGCTCCGGGCCCGGGGCGGCTCCTCCACGGTCGCCACCTCGGCCCCCGCGCAGACCCCGGTGGCCTGGTCCTCGTTCGCCACCGGGAGGAACCCGGGCGGCCACGGCGTGTTCGACTTCCTCCGCCGCGACCCGGCGACCTACTTGCCGGACCTCGCCCTCTGCAGGCACGAGCAGAAGAACGCCTTCTCCCCGCCGAAGGCCGTGAACCTCCGCAAGGGGACGACGATCTGGGAGCACCTCTCCGCTTCCGGCGTCGCCTCGACCGTCCTCCGCTGCCCGTGCTCCTACCCGCCCGAGTCGATCAAGGGCCGGGTCCTCTCCGGGATGGGCGTGCCGGACCTCCGCGGCGGCCTCGGCACCGCCACCTTCTTCACCTCGGCCCAGGATGAACGGCCCGGCGAGGCCGAGCAAATCGTGAAGGTTTCCCCGGCCCTCGACGGCTCCGTGACCACCGCCCTGATCGGCCCGAGGAACCCCCGCGATCGTTCGGAGACCCGGTTCGAGATCGCCGTCACCCCCCTGCCCGACTCCAACCGGGCCCGGCTCCGCTCCTCGGGTTCGCCCCGGGAGCTGGTCCTGGAAGTCGGCCGGTGGAGCGACTGGCTCAAGGTCGCCTTCAAGGTCGGGATGTTCGGCTCGGCGAAGGGGATGGTCCGGTTCTTCCTCGACCGGATCGGGCCGAGTTCGCGCTCTATGCCTCGCCCGTGAACTTCGACCCCGACGCCCCCCCCTTCCCGATCAGTTCGCCGGGCGACTACGCCTCGGACCTCGCCTCGGAGATCGGCCACTTCTTCACCACGGGGATGGTCGAGGACCACTCCGGGCTGAGCAACGGCCGGATCGGCGAGGAAGCCTTCCTCCACCAGTGCGACCTCGCCTGGGAGGACCGCGAGGCCATGTTCAGGCGAGAGCTGTCGCGGTTCGACTCCGGGTTCCTCTTCTGCCTGTTCGACACGCCCGACCGCGTCCAGCACATGCTCTGGAGGCACACCGAGCCCGACCACCCGGCCAACCGCCATTCGCCCGCGCGTCCCGAGATGGCCCGCGAGCTGGAAAAGCAGTACGAGAGGGCCGATTCCGTGGTCGGCGAGGCCCTCGCGGCGGCCGACGACCGCACCCTGGTGATCGCCATGAGCGACCACGGCTTCGGGGGGTTCCGCCGATGTGTCGACCTGAACAAATGGCTTCATGACGAGGGTTTGCTCGCCCTCCGAGACGGCCTGAGGCCCGGCGACGGGGCCGGCGACCTCCTCCGGGGCGTCGATTGGTCGAAGACGAAGGCGTTCGCCGTCGGCCTCGGCGGGATCTACCTGAACCTGGAAGGCCGGGAGGCGCAGGGGATCGTCAAGGAGGCCGAGGCCGAGGATTTGAAGGCCCGGATCGCCGAAAAGTTGAGCGGCCTGGACGATCCCGGCCGGGGCGAGGCCGTGAAGTCGGTCCGCACCCGCGAATCGCTCTATCGGGGGCCTCACGTGGCCGACTCGCCCGACCTCCTCGTCGGCTTCGCCCGGGGGTATCGGGCGTCGTGGGCGTCGTCGATGGGCGGGATCTCGGCCGATTTGATCGAGGATAACGTGAAGCCGTGGGCCGGCGATCACATCGTCGATCCGTCGCTCGTCCCCGGCATCCTGTTCATGAACCGTCCGTTCCGCGGAGAGGGGGCGAGGCTCGTGGACCTCGCCCCGACGATCTCGACGGCCCTGGGCGTCGCGCCCGGGCCTCTCATGGAAGGGGAGGCGCTGCTCGCATGAAGATCCTCGTCATGGGCCTCGACTGCGCCGACCCGGAGCTCCTCCTCGGGATGGACGACCTGCCGAACGTCCGCCGTTTGATGGAGGCGGGGTGCTTCGGCAAGCTCGAAAGCGTGGTCCCGCCGATCACCGTCCCGGCCTGGATGTGCATGGCCACGAGCCAGGACCCCGGCTCCCTGGGCGTCTACGGCTTCCGCAACCGGGTCGATCACTCGTATAACGGACTCGGCATCGTCAACGCGCGCTCGATCACCGAGGTGGCGATCTGGGACCAGGTGGCCCGCGAGGGCGGACGCTCCGTCCTGATCGGGGTCCCGCCCGGGTTCCCGCCGAGGAAGGTCAACGGCATCACCGTCGGCTGCTTCCTCACGCCCGACACGACGAAGGACGTCTTCACGCACCCTCCCCAGATCAGTGATGAGATCCGCGCGCTCGTCGGCCATTATCCGGTCGACGTGAAGGGCTTCCGCACCGGCGACAAGGGATGGTTGCGCGACGAAATCCTCGACATGAGCCGCAAGCATTTCGAGGTCGTCCGCCACTACCTCAAGAACGCCGAATGGGACTACTTCCAGTTCGTCGAGATCGGCCTGGACCGCGTCCACCACGGCTTCTGGAGCCATCACGACCCCCTGCACGTCCAGCACGACCCGGATTCGCCGTTCAAGGAGGTCGTGCGCGACTATTATCGCTATCTCGACGGGGAGATCGGCTCGATCCTCGAGCTCCTGGCCGAGGACACGGTGGTCTTGATCGTCTCCGACCACGGCGCCCGGCGGCTCGACGGCGGGTTCTGCGTGAACGAGTGGCTCGTCCGCGAGGGGCTGCTCGTCCTGAATTCCTATCCCGAGACGGTCACGCCCTTCTCGAAGCTGGACGTGGACTGGTCGAAGACGAAGGTCTGGAGCGAGGGCGGCTACTACGCCCGGGTCTTCTTCAACGTGAAGGGCCGGGAGCCGTCCGGGACCATCGAACCGGCCGATTACGAGGCGTTCCGCGACGAGATCAAGGCCCGGTTCGAGGCCACGACCGGCCCCGACGGCCAGCCCCTGGGGACGCTGGTGTTCAAGCCCGAAGACGTGTACAAAAAAATCAAGAACGTCGCGCCCGATCTGATCGTCCACTTCGGGGCGCTGGCCTGGAGGTCGATCGGCGGCGTGGGGTATCCGTCGCTGCACATCCAGGAAAACGACACGGGCCCGGACGACTGCAACCACGCCCAGCACGGCGCGTTCGTCCTGGCGTCGTCGAACAATCCGGTGAGGGGGGAAGTCGAGGGCGCCCACCTGCTGGACATCGCCCCGACCCTGCTGGAGCTCGGCGGCTACGACGTCCCCGAGACGATGCAGGGCCGATCGCTGGCCTCCGGCGCGCTCGCGGCGGTCGGAGCCGAGGGGTATTCGGAGAGCGAGGAAGACATCGTCCGAAGCCGCCTGAGCGGGCTGGGTTACATCTAGTCCCGTAGGGTGCATGAAAGGCACCGTCATGTCGGGTGCATGAAATGCACCAACCACGCGGCGGCCACCCGGCCGCCCACCGTTTCCCCTCGGGACGACCGATGATCCGATCGGAATCCGACGGAAATCGGAATCCGACGGAAATCGGAATCCGACAGACCTCGGAATCCGACAGACCTCGGAATCCGACGGGAAGACGCGGAAGGCGGCCCTCGGGCCGCCGCGTGGTTGGTGCATTTCATGCACCCTACATGACGGTGCATTTCATGCACCCTACGAGGGCCCTTCGCTGGCGGAGCCGCCGAAAAGTGCGCTCGTAATCCTTCGCGAGATCGCTTAGATACTCGTCCGTCGCGGCCTTCTGGAATCGGCCTCTCCTGGGATCACATCTAGTCGCGCGTCCCCCCCTCGCCCGCGATTTGGAGACGTGGTTCGATGATGGAAGCTGGTCAGGAAGACGCGCCCCCGGGCCGCGATGGGCCTTCGCCCGGGTCGCCCTGGCTCTCGGGGCTGTGGTTCGGGCTGCTCGCCGGGGGCGTCGAGCTCGCCGTGGACGCCGCCTACTGGGCGATCCGGCCGAGAGTGACCGTCGCCTCGATCCGAACCAATCGCCATCATCTCTGGATGGTGCCCACGTCCGACCTGGTCGTGGTGGGCGCGGCGGGCCTGCTGTTCACCCTCGGGGCCAGGCTCTCGCCGAAGCTGGTGGCAAGAATCGGCCCGACCGTCCTGGCGGCCCTGGCCGCCCTGACGGTGATCTGGTCGGTCGATCGGCTCCACCCGAATTCGGGGATCATCCTGGCCTGCGGGCTCGGCGCCTCGGCGGGCCGGGCGATCGCGCGATGGCCCGAAGGATTCCGCCGGCTGGTCCGGCGGACCCTGCCGGTCGGCCTGGTCGTCCTCCTCGCCTGGACCGCCTATCAGGCCAGCCGGGTGATCGGCGCCGAGGGCCGCGCCCTGGCCGGGCTCCCGGCCGCTCGTCCCGGGTCGCCGAACGTCCTCCTGCTCGTCATGGACAACGTCCGGGCCGACGCCCTAAGCCTCTACGGCGCCCCTCGCGACACCTCGCCCAACCTCGCGAGGATCGCGAGCCGAGGGCTGAAGTTCAACGAGGCGAGGTCCGCCGCGTCGTGGACCCTGCCCTCTCACGCCAGCCTCCTGACGGGTCGGTGGCCTCACGAGCTGTCCGTGACCGTGGATTCGCCCCTGGACGACGCCCGCCCCACCCTGGCCGAGACCCTGGCCGCTCGCGGCTACGTCACGGCCGGGTTCGTCGGCAACACGTACTATTGCAACGGCTGGTACGGCCTCGATCGCGGCTTCTCTCGCTACGAGGACTTCGCCGCGAACGTGGAGGTCTCCCCGGTCGAGACGATCCGCGCCGGCTCCCTCGGCGAGTGGATCGTCGGCCGGTTCCACATCATGGCCAAGGAGTGGCCCGGCGACCCCCGGACCCGGAAGACGGCCGATGACATCAACACGAGCTTCCTCTCCTGGCTCGACGCCCGAAACGGCCGCCCGTTCTTCGCGTTCCTGAACTACTACGACGCCCACGAGCCGTTCCAGCCCCCTCCGGGCGACCCCCGCCAGTTCGGCCTCAGCCGCCTGCCCGAGGCCGACCGCGCCGCCATCCTCAAGGCGTATGCCCACCTCGCGAAGAAGAAGCCCGGCGAGCCCCGGCCGAACGAGGCCGAGGTCGTCGCGAAGGCCGCCGAGCTGCTCCGCGACTCGTACAGCGACTGCATCGCCTCGCTCGATCGCCGGATCGGCTCCCTGATCGACGAGCTGGAGAGGCGGGGTGTCCTGGATGACACCCTGGTGGTGATCACCTCGGACCACGGCGAGGAGTTCGGCGAGCGGTCGCTGTTCGGCCACGGCGTGAGCGTGTATCGGCCCGAGGTCCACGTCCCCCTGATCGTCCTGGAGCCGGGTCGATCGCGGCGAACCGGCGAGGTCTCCCGCCCGGTCAGCCTCCGCGACTTCCCGGCGACGGTGGCCGGGGCGGTCGGGCTGGGGGAAGCGTCCCCCTTCCCCGGCGATTCCCTGGCCACGGCCCGGAACGACGACCGGCCCTCGCCGATCCTCTCCGAGGTCGAGCATCAGACGAAGTTCTCGCCGTCGCCGTCGATCCCCGCGTCGCTCGGGCCGATCACCTCGATCGCCGACGGCCCGATGGTCTACATCCGCAACGCCGACGGCCGCGAGGAGCTGTTCGACCGCCGGACCGACCCGGCCGAAGTCCGCGACGTGGCCGGCGCCTCCGGCTCGACCACGACGCTCGCCCGGTTCCGAGACGCCCTCGGAGCGATCCAGGGACAGGCCCGAGAACCGCAAACGGCCGGACGGGCCGCCGAGGGGAGGGTCGTCCGATGAGCATCCCGGTGGATTCGAATCTTTCGCTGGAGCCGGTGCCGGAGCCGAAGGGCCTGGGCCCGATCGGGCTGGAGGCGGCGGCGGTGGGCGTCGGCCTGGTGGCGGGCCTGGCCGAGCTCGGCTGGGTCGTCCTCCGCCCGGCCCTGGGCCTGCCCGTGGCGATCGACGCCCTGAGGATCAACCGCTTCGTGGCGTGGATGGCCCCCCTCTCCGACGCCGTCCTGTTCGGGATCGCCGGCCTGGTCCCCGCCCTGATCGCCCTGAGGTGGCCGAAGCTCGGGCGGAAGGTCGCGGCCGTGATGCTCGGCGGCCTGTTCGCCTGGGCGTTGATCGAGCGGGTCCCGGCCACCCTCCACTGGGCGGCCCGGCTCGCCCTGGTCGCGGGCCTGGGCACGCAGCTCGCCCGGCTCGCGGGGAAGCACCCGATGGCGACCGCCCGGGCCGTCCGGTTCGGCGTCCCGGCCCTGGTCGCCGCGATGGCCGTCCTCGGCCCGATCGTCCATTTCCGCGAGGTCGGCCGAGAGGCCCGGTCGCTGGCGGCCCTGCCCCCGGCCGATCCCTCGTCGCCCGACGTCTACCTGATCGTCCTGGACACCGTCCGGGCCGATCACCTGAGCGCCTTCGGCTACGACCGCGACACCTCGCCGAACCTGGCGAGATGGGCGGATCGGGGCGTCCGGTTCGAGAATGCCAGCTCCACCGCCCCGTGGACCTTGCCCTCCCACGCCAGCCTGTTCACCGGGATGTGGCCCCACGAGCTCGGCGCCGACGAGTTCCACGCGATGGGCCCGTCGCCCCGGACCCTCGCCGAGGTCCTGGCCTCGCGAGGCTACGTCACGGCCGGGTTCGCGGCGAACTCGTACTACTGCAACGCGGCGTACGGCGTCGCCCGCGGGTTCGCTCACTACGAAGACTGTTATGAAAATGCGACGATTTCGCCGGGCGAGGTGCTCCGCGCCTCGATCCTCGGCCGGAAGGTCGCGTCGGTCGCCTCGCGATGGACCGGCTGCCCTCCTCCCGAGGCGTCGGAGGACAAGAACGCGTCGAGGCTGACCGACGACGTGTTGAGCTGGGTCGACCACCGAGGCGGCCGGCCGGCGTTCGTGTTCGCGAACTATTTCGACGCCCACGCGCCGTACTTGATCCCCGAGGGCGTCTCCGCCCGCAAGTTCGGCCTCGTCCCGGCCTCGCCCGACGAGGTGAAGCTGCTCCGCCGGTGGCACCAGGGGGACAAGCGGAACATCACGCCGAGGCAGGCGGAGCTCGTCCGCGACAGCTACGACGAGTGCCTCGCGTTCCTCGACTCGCAGCTCGGCCGGCTCCTGGACGAGCTGGAGAAGCGGGGGCGGCTCCATCGGTCGATCGTGATCGTGACGTCCGACCACGGCGAGGAATTCGGCGAGCACGGGCTGTACGGCCACGGCCGGAGCCTCTACCGGCCCGACTCCACGTCCCCCTGGTCGTCGTCGGCCCCTCGGTGCCGAAGGGCGCGAGGATCGGCGACCCGGTCAGCCTCCGCGACTTGCCGGCCACGATCCTGGACCTCCTCAAGGCGCCGGACCGGCCGAATTCCCCGGGCGGTCGCTGGCGGCGGCGTGGTCGGGAGGCGGATTGGGGCCGGCCCCGATCCTGGCCGAGGTGGCCCACAAGCCGAAGTCGAAGAAGATCAGGAACCGGCCCCCGGCGTGGCTCGGGCCGATGTGGTCGGTGCAGACCGGGGCGATCAAGTACATCCGCAACGCCGACGGCCGCGAGGAGATGTACGACCTCGCCGCCGACCTCGGCGAGACCCGGAACCTCGCCGGGACCGGCCCCCGCCCGACGGTCCTGGAGGGCCTCCGCCTGACCCTGGATCGGCTCCGAACCGGGACCGACCTCCCGGCCGAGGCGAGCGTGGCCTCCGGCGAGGGGAACGCGGACATCCTCCGGCGATGAGATGAGAAGACGTCGGCCTCATGCCAGGCACCCCCGGCCCTTCTCGGATGAAGAGAAGCGCCGGGGATGCCGGACATGAGGCCGACGAACCGGCGTCAGGCGTCCTCGCCTTCGGCCTCGTCTTCGGCTTCGTCTTCGGCCTCGGCGTCCGCTTCGGGTTCGGGCGCGGGTTCGGCCGGCTCGGCGGTCCCGCCGAGGCTGAACAGCGGGCCTCCCCCGCCGAGTCCGCCCTTGAGCTCCTTCGAGGGCGGGGTGGTCGTCGAGGCCGCGGCCTCGCCGTCCTCGCCCTCGATCTCCTCGCCGTCGGGCCCGGACTTCTTCCGGGAGAGGCCGATCTTCCGCTCTCCGCGATCGACCCGGAGGATCTTGACCTCGATCTCGTCGCCGACGTTGACGACCTCCTCCGGGCTATCGACCTTGTGGTCGGCCAGCTCGGAGATGTGCAGCAAGCCTTCCAGGCCCGGCTCCAGCTCGACGAACACGCCGAAGTTGGTGAGCTTGGTGACCTTGCCCGTGACGACGTCGTTGGGCTTGTAGCGGTCGGGGATGTCCGTCTCCCACGGGTCCTGCTTCAGCTGCTTCAGGCCCAGGGCGATCCGCTTGCGCTCCTGGTCGACGTTGAGGACCTGGCAGACCACGCGCTGGCCCTTCTCCAGCAGCTCGTTGGGGTGGCCGATCTTGCGGGTCCAGCTCATGTCGCTGATGTGCAGGAGGCCGTCGATCCCTTCCTCGATCTCGATGAAGGCGCCGTAGTTGGTCAGGTTGCGGACGGTGCCCTCGATCATCGTGCCGGGCGGGTACTTCTGGGCGACCTGGTCCCACGGGTTGGCCTGGGTCTGCTTCATCCCCAGCGAGATTTCCTGCTTCTCGCGGTTGATGCCCAGGACGACGACCTCGATCTTGTCGCCGATGTTGACCAGCTCGCTCGGATGGTTGATCCGCTTCGTCCAGGACATCTCGGAGATGTGAACGAGCCCCTCGATGCCTTCTTCCAGCTTCACGAAGGCGCCGTAGGACATCACGTTGACGACCTCGCCCAGGACGCGGGTGCCGACCGGGTACTTGTCGGCGACGTTCTCCCACGGGCTGGCGCGTCTTCTGCTTCAGGCCCAGGGCGATCTTCTCGCGGTCCTTGTCCACGTGGAGGACCATGACCTCGATCTGGTCGTCGATCCGCACCATGTCGCTCGGGTGGTTGATCCGGCCCCAGGACATGTCGGTGATGTGCAGCAGGCCGTCGATCCCGCCGAGGTCGACGAACGCGCCGAAGTCGGCGATGTTCTTGACCGTCCCCCTGCGGACCTGCCCGACCTCGATCTCGCCCAGGAGGTTCTTCTTGAGCTGCTCGCGGGTGATCTCGATCAGCTTGCGGCGGGAGACGACGATGTTGCGCCGGCCCTCGTCGATCTTGAGGATCATGCACTCGATGGTCTGGCCGATGTAGTCGCCGATGTCGCTGGGGCGGCGGATATCGACCTGGCTGGCGGGCAGGAAGACGTTCACGCCGATGTCGACGAGCAGGCCGCCCTTGATCTTCTTGGTCACGAGCCCGGCGACGACGTCGCCCTCGTGATACTTGGAGATCACCATCTCCCAGGCGCGCATCCGGACGGCCTTGCGCGCGAGACAGGACGATCTCGCCGGTGTCGTCGTCCATGCCCTCCAGGAGGACGTCGACGCTGTCGCCGTGCTGGGGGGGCGCCTCGCCCTCGTCCCACTCGTTCAGGGGGACCAGGCCCTCGGACTTGTAGCCGATATCGACGACGACCTGGTCGCCGACGGTCTCGATGACCTTGCCCGAGACGATCCCGCCGATCTCGAAGCCCTGGCCCCCGCCGAGGGCGTGCTCCATGGCGTCGATGTCGCCGTCGGTGGCGACGGCCAGGGCCATCTCGTCGTCGCTGATGTCGAATTCGCGGAGGAGATTGCGATCAACCATGAAAAGGTTCGATTCCACCCGATCGAGGGCCGTCCCCAGCCGCGGCGCGGGCGGTCCGGGAGTCGTCGGCCCCGTCGGCACGAGGGCAAGACAGAGAACGGGCCGATCCCCCGCGCCCGGGGACGGCCACGACCGATTGCGACGCAATTCCTCATTGTAACGCCGCCGGACGGCCGGGCCCAGGGCAACTGGCGTTTTCCGAGAGGCCCGGATGGCATGCTAACGTCCGCGTGAGCATGTCTTCCGATCGAGCGAAGTCGGGCTGGAGACATGCTCACGCGGACGTCAGCATGCCACCCGGGCCCGACCGTCGTCGTCGGGCGACCGCGAAGGATGGGCAAATCGGGCCGATCACGCCGACTCTGACCTTGAACGAGAAAATCATCAAATCTGTTAGGAAATTCATGTATAAGGACCGTAAATTCCCTGAAATTGACCGTCGCGAGGAAGTTGACTACACTTTTTGTCGAAAAAACGCGAAAAGGGCGGAAATCCTAGGGGATTCGCGGCGCAACGGGGCGTGCGCGGGCAGGTCGGCTCATGTCCGAACGTCTCGATAAAAAAGTCGCAAAGCCCATCGAATCCCGGGGATGCGGCGGACCGCCTCGCGACCCATTTGGCCCCAATCTCGCACTTTGGCCTGCACGACTCTGGGCGCGAGTTCGATCCACGATTTCACAATCGATCGCATGATAGCGTGGTGAATCGGATCATGAATCATCCGCGGCCGACGGATTCGGTGATCGCCGGGCGGCCGGCTTTCGATGATCCGGGATGAGCGGCCGGCGTGGCCGGGCGACCCCCGTCTCGGGGCGAAGCCTCCTCGCCGATCGCGGAACGCCTCGCTCACGAAAAGTTCATTCGACGGCCGGCGCGATCGCGGCCAAGATCGAGAGGAGTTCCCGATCGCCCCGCCTCCTTTCGGATGAGACTCGCGCCATGACGAAGACTCGCCCCGTCTCGATCGGCTCGCTGGCCCTGGCCCTGGCCTTTTTCGGCGGGACGGGGCGCGCCTCGGCCCAGGCGGCCCCCCGGCTCTACGTGCCCCCGCCCGACGCCGAATGGACGGCCGATGCCGAGGTCGCCGAGCCCCGGCCCGTGACCGGGGATGGCCTCGGCGCCGCCCAGGGGATCGCGGTCCGCGACGGCAAGGTCTACGCCTATGGCGACGTCCGGTTCCCTCCGCCCCGCGTCGGCGTGATCCGCGAATATGACCTCGACCTGAAGCCCACCGGCCGCGCGGTGTGGCTCCGCAAGGACGGCAAGCCCCTCCTGCTCCATCCCACCGGCCTGACCTGGGACGACCATTTCGGCACGTTCCTGGGCGACACCGTGGACAAGAAAGCGGTGATCTACCGGCTCGACTGGGACAAAGCCTGGGCCGAGGGGAACCTGGACCACGCGGTCCTGGACGTGGTCGAGGACGACGCGGCGGTCAACGGCTGCCGGCCGGCGCTGGTCACGGTCAACGGCCGAACCCTGTTAGCCACCGCCGATTACGGCGACGTCCGGCCCGAGCTTCGGCTCTACGACCCGGACCTCCTGCTCAAGGCGAAGAGGTCCAGCGCCCCGGGGGTCGTGGCGGCCCGGGTCCTGGCCGGTCCGTGGAACCAGAACCTCCACTGGGACGCCCAGACCCGCCGCCTGACCTGCGTTCAGAACGTGATCGAGGGCCGAGGCTGGCGGCTCGACGTCCTGGATCTCGACAAGGCGCTGGCCGACGGCCGGGCCTCGGGGCCGGGCGTCCGGGTGGCCGTCGAGACGTTCCCCCCTCACGACGAGCTCGAAGGCTACTGGCCGCTGGATCGCCGAAGGTCGCTGCTGATCACCTCCAGCCCGACCCACAATATCCTGATCGGCGAGATCCGGGCGACGCCCCCGAGGCCATCCCCTCCGCCTCCGCCGGCCGCGGGGCGATGAGCCGGCGAGGCCGACACCGGGCCGTCTCCTGTTCGCGTCGGTCGGGATCACGAGGACTGGCCCCGGGTGAACCCGCCCGGCGCCGCTCTTGACCGAACGGCCGAACCGGATTAGCCTCCCGGCCCGTCCCGGATCGGGCGGGCCGAAGGAGGCGGGCCATCATGTCGCGACGGATCGCTCTGGGCTTGGTGGGTCTGGCGCTGATGGCCTCGGCCGGAGGCTGCCAGACGATGCAGACGCCCTGGAATCGCGACCCGGTGCCTCGGGAGGAACCCGAAGACCCGGCGGTGATCGCCCGTCGCGAGCGGATGAAGACGGCCGGGATGCTGCCGGGGCTGTCCCGGGGCGGGTTCGCGGCCGAGTCGCCCGTCTCGCCCTGACCCCGGCCCGCCCGCGCGACCTCGAACGCGAAGAAAAGCCGAGCGCGGCCCGCGGGGCCTCTCCGTCCGTGGAGAGGGGTCCCGCGGGCCGTGCGGCCTTCCCGCGAGGGTCCGCGGCCGGGCCCAGGGCCCGGACGCCGTCCCTCGGAAATGAGTGCGATCCCGGCGCGCGCGTCCTGCCGGCTCGGCATCGACCCATCTTATTTTTCCAGCAATACGATCTCGGCCAGGCCCGGCGGCGGTGCCGGGGCGAAGGGAGGGGCCGGGAGGTCTCGGGACGGGTGGGGGACCAGGCTCGCGGCCAGCGTCGGGGCCGCGTTCCCATGTCGGTGGCCAACATACGACCGGCCCCCGGCCTCGTCAACCCTGAGCCGTCGGAGTTTTTCCGACGGCCGGGGCGGGGCCGTCGCTGGCGGAATACCGACAAGGCTTTACGGATCGGCAAGATTTTCCGTTTCGCCGACTTTGGCCCGATCACCCCCCGGCCCGACCAGTGGCGGAGGGCCGGGACCCGCGATAGACTGCCTTCTGGGAACGCCTTCGGGGACGACCAGCGGAGCGGAGACAGGATGAGGAACGTGGTCACGATCGACGGCCCGGCCGGGGCGGGCAAGAGCACCGTGGCCAGGCTCCTGGCCGATCGGCTCGGATGGCGGCTCCTGGACACCGGCGCCATGTACCGCGCCGTGACCCTGGCGGCCCTCCGCGCCGCCGTGGACCTGGCGAGCGACGAGGCCCTGGGCACGCTGACCGCCCGGGTCGAGGTCCGCCTGCCTCCCGGCCAGGTCCTCCTGGACGGCGAGGACGTGACCGGCCTGATCCGCTCGGTCGAGGTCACCCGGGCCTCGCGATACCTGGCCGACAGCCCGAGCGTCCGGGGGCAGATGGTCCGGCTCCAACGGGCCTTCGCCGCCGAGAACCCGGTGGTGGCCGAGGGCCGCGACCAGGGCACCGTCGTCTTCCCCGACGCCTTCCGCAAGTTCTTTCTCACGGCGACCCTGGAAGAACGGGCCCGCCGTCGCCTGGCCGAGTTCCTCGCCCGGGGCGAGACGATCGACGCCGCCTCCGTCGCCGCCGACCTCCGCGACCGCGACAGCCGGGACGAGGCCCGGGCCATCGCCCCGATGAAGCCCGCCGCCGACGCCCGGCTCGTCGATACCACCGGGATGGACCTCGTCGCCGTGATCGACCTGCTCGAAGGAGAGGTTCGAGCCGCCCGAACCGGGTCCCCGACCCCGGAGCCCTCTCGGCCATGACCACCGCCGAGGCCCCACCCGCCCGCCCCGGGGCCGTCGCCCCCTCTCGCGACCGCTCCCTCGTCAAGATCCTCTGGTATCGGCTGATCCAGCAGGTCGTCACCCAGGTGGTCTCGGTCTCCGGCGGAATCCGCGCCACCGGCCGGGGGGATTTCCCCGCAAGTGGCGGCGTGATCTTGCTTTCGAACCATTTGAGCCATCTGGACGTCTTCGTCCTCGGCCTGCTCTTGCCCCGCCCCCTGAACTACGTGGCCCGATCGACCCTGTTCGTCCCCGGCCTCGGCTTCCTGATCCGATCGGTCGGCGGGTTCGCGATCCAGAGGGACGGTCGGGGGTCGGAGGGGTTCAAGGAGACCCTCCGCCGGGTCCGCGCCGGGGGGATCGTGACCTTCTTCCCCGAGGGCACCCGGTCCCCCGACGGCGATCTGAAGGCCCTGAAACCCGGGATCGTAGCCCTCGCCGGACGCGCCGGGGTGCCGATCATCCCGGCCGCGATTGCCGGGACGTTCGAATCCTGGCCAAAGTCCCGGGCCTTCCCCCGTCCCCACCCCATCCGGGTCCACTACGGAAAGCCCATCTTCCCGGCCGATCTCAAGGGCCTCGACCCCGACTCCATCGTCAAACTCCTCCAGGACCGAATCCTCGAAAGCCAATCCATCGCCCGGGAGGGACTTCGCGGCGACCTGGGGGCATTCGGGTAAGTACAGGACATGCGTGGACCCCGTGAATCGTCCCGAATCGCCCGCAAAACTCCCCCGGAATCGCGAGCTTTCTCCCCCATCCCAATCCTCCACGAAATTGCGGTTGGCGGATTTTGGGGGGTCGGGTAAAGTCCCGACGATTCGCGGCCGACCGGACCCGGCGGCGTGCTCCCAGAGTCTCCCGGCTCGGCACCACGGACGGGCCGGGTCGAAGGTCGGTCCCGGCGGCGGTCTTCTCTCGGGCCGAGGGATCGACTCGCCTGCCTTCCCCATCGAGGAGGCGGCGCGAAGGTCGCTCGGCGAAGGAGCTTCTCGATGCGACAGGCCCAGCAAACGCGGATCGCCGCCCTGATCGCCCTGGCCGGGCTGACCTGGGGGAGCGGATGCATCCACAACCACTATTACGGCTATCCCGCCGGCCAGGCCGTCTCGGCCTGCGACCCGCAAGTCGGCACGATCACCGCCTCGATCCCGGCCGTCGGCACGGTCTGCGAGGTCTCGCCCGGCTCCTCCGGGGCGATGGTGGCCCAAAATACCCCGATCTCGGGCCGGGCCACCCCGATCCTGAGCAACGCCAGTCGCTCGCCGGGCCGGGTGATCGTCAGCCAGCCCCTGGGCGGGAACCTGGCGGGCCGGAACGTCGCGTGGAAGCGCCGCGACCCCGAAAGCCTGGCCACCACCCGCACGGAAGGGGCCTATGAGGACGGGACGGAAGTCCGCTAGACCCCGCCGATCCCCCATCTCCCGAATCCGCCCCGGAATGCCGGAGCCACCATGCCCCGCCTGGATTTCCGAGACGCCCGCTGCCTGGTCACGGGGGCCTCGACGGGCCTGGGCCGGGCCCTGGCCGCCGAGCTCGTCCGCCGAGGGGCCCGGGTCGCGCTCGTGGCCCGGAACGAGGCCCGCCTGGACCAGGCCCGAGCGGCCCTGATCGCCTCGGGGGCACCGGCCGCCGCCGTCCTCCCCATCGTCGCCGACATCACCTCCTCCGACGACCGTTCCCGCCTTTTTGAAACGATTGACCACCATTTCGGAACCGCGCTGGACCTGGCGATCAACAACGCGGGCCTCGGCGCCTACGGCCGGTTCGAGAGCCACGACGAATCGGTCGCCCGCCGCCTCTTCGAAACCAATGTCTTCGGCCTGATGGAGATCGCGCGGGCCGCCCTGCCCCGCCTCCGCCGAGGACGGCCGGGCCGGACCCTGGTGAACATCGGCTCGATCGTCGCAAGGCGAGGGCTGCCAGGACGTTCCGAATACTCGGCCAGCAAGTTCGCCGTGACCGGCTTCACCGAGGCCATCCGGGCCGAATGGGCCCGGGACGACATCCGGGTGACCCTGATCAACCCCGGCTTCACCGCCACCGAGTTCGAGAAGAACCTCGTGGTGGACACCGCCGTGTACAAAACCCAACAACGCCGAACGATGACGGCCGAAGCGGTGGCAAGAGCCACGCTCAAGGCCATCGAACGCGGCAAGAACGAGGTCACGCTCTCGCCCGGCGGCCGGCTGATGGTCCTGACCAACCGCCTCCTGCCCCGATTCGTGGACTGGGGCCTCTCGCGATGGACCAAACGCCTCTACAACGAGGCCGAAGCCGCCGAATCCCGACCCGAGCCAATTGCCGGGGCCCCAACCCACCCTTAGAATAAGCCGCCCGGGGCGATTAGCTCAGTCGGTAGAGCCCTGCTTTACACGCAGGATGTCACAGGTTCGAGTCCTGTATCGCCCACTGGAAGTCTTTATTTAACAAGGGTTTGCAATTATTTCGGCGAGTTCTAGTCCGCATGCCTTTTCCGCAGGATGATGCGACCGCGGCGCGGACCTTGTCCAGGCCCATGGCTCCGATCAAGGTTACCGACTCCCTTGACGGCGCTGCTGACGACGCGACCCGTTCCCCTCGCGGGTCTCGGCCTCCAGGCGTCATGGCCGATGTGACCCCGGTCTCGTCCACGAAAAGAAGCCCTGACGGGACATCGAAGCCGATCGAGGCCTTCCTGATCGAGGATCGAAGCGGTCCCTCCAGGTCAAGGGTCAGCCGAATCGGTCGGGGCCCGGAGTTCGAGTGGCCGGTGATCGTCAGGACGTTGAAAAGGAACCGGACGGCGAGTTTCGGTCGAGAGACCTCACGGTGATCGCCATCACATCCGAGAGGCGGCAGTCAGAGGCCCCCCTCTTTCGCAGGGTGCTCCGCAACGGAACCGAACAACAATGAGGGGCCGGAACGCTCGATAGGAAGCGTCCCGGCCCTTGCGATAAGTCCGGCACGTCGCGAGATTCTACCTCGCGATGGGGCGTGGTCCGTGTGCTCGATGGTTATTGGTTTTCGACACCGGAAGGACCCCTTGGGGCGTGGCGGCCCGCGCGACGACCCGGACCGCGGCGGCATGGGCGGCCTTGAGGGCGCTCTTGTGCGGGACCACGACGGTGTGCTTCTTGCCTGCGTTCGGGGTTCCGAGCGGGTGCTTGGGCGACGCGTCGCCGTTCGGGGCCTGCCACGTCGTGAAGACCTTCTGTTGGGACCCTTGGAGCCCGATGACGAAGTCGCCGCCCGGTTTGTTGTTGCCCGAGCCAAAATACCCGTAGAACTCGCCGTCGAGGGCGTTGCCCGCGACGTCACGCAGGCCGTTGCCGGACAGCGTGCCTGCCCCGTCCGCGGAGTCGATGGTCAGGAGGAAACGGCCGCTGCCGAGAGCCGTGCCGTTGTCGATCGCGATCGTCAAGGTCTGCCGGTCGGTCGGCAGAGACGCGGGGGTCGCCGACAGCGAGGTCATGGGGTAAGGCGACTTGGTTGTCGGGTGCCCCGGTGCATACGCGCCAAAATGGTAGTTCGCCTTGTCGACCAGGGCGGTCTGGTCAAGCCCGGAGCGGTCGTCGGCCGCGGTCACGATGATTCGTCCCTGCTTCCGGTTGAACTGAAGGCTCAGGACCTTCGGCCCCACCGTGTCGATGACGAGCTGCTGCGGCACGTAGGCGACGGCCACCGTCTGGCCGGAGGCGTCCGTGGCGGTGACGCCGATCGTGTAGACGCCGTCCGCCAGCGGCGAGTTGATCGGCACCGTGAACCGGCCGTCGGCACCGGTGGTGGCATGACCCACCGGCGTGCTCCCCGAGGCCGAGATCGCGAACAGTTGGATCGTCGAGCCGGGCTCGGACCCGCCGAAGAAGCTGGGCGTGTTGTCGTTGGTGATGCCGTCGGAGTTCGACACCCCGTGGTCGTCCGCCGGGTTGAGGATCACGGAGACGTTGATGGGGACATCCGCCACCGCCGCGGTTCCGGCGAGGGCCAGCCCCTGGCCGCCGTCGTCCTTGACCGTGACGCTGATCGGGAACATGCCCGTGCCGTTGGCGTGGGCATCCGCATAGGTGTGGCTGCCGGTGATGACGAAGGCGGTCCCGACACCCCCCGGCTGGCTGATGCCGCCGAGGCTGGTGGTGCCGTCGCCCCACGAAATCGTGGCGGTGAAGTCGCCGACCGAACTGGAGGGGTTGGTGTCGTGGAACGAGCCGACCAGGACGTTCGAGAGCGGGAGCCGTTCGGTCGCCGAGAGGTTCGGCGTCGCGACCGGGACGAGGGAGGCGTCGGAGACGAGCGCGACGTTCGCCGTCATGGCTCCCCCGGACGGGTTGTCCAGGTCGCTGATCGCAACGTGGACGACGTAGCTGCCTGGTTCGGCATACGTATGCGACGGGGCGAGCACGCTGTAGCCCGTGGCACCAGACCGGATGCTGCCTTCGACGGCCGGCGAGCTATCGCCCCAGTTGATCGTCGCCGCGAAGTTGCCGATCGGGGCCAGGTTGTCGCCGTGATCGAAGGTCGCGATGACCTGGCCGGCGACGGTGGCGAGCCCTTCCGTCGTCGAGATCGGCAAGGCCGTGGCGGCCGTGATCCGCGAGGCCAGGACCGTCGCCTGGGAAGTGATCGTCGTGCCCGCCCCGCCCGAATCATTGACGGTGACGGTCGCGGTGAACGTGCCCGCCCCGGCGTAGGTGTGGTTGCCGAAGACGCTAAAGCGCGCTCCGGCGCCGAGCCGCCGACCAGGACCACGTTGCCGGTCGAGGGGGCTGTGTCGTCGCCCCAGTCGATGGTGGCCAGGAAGTCGGCGGCTGACGCCGCCCGGTTGCCGTCGACGAAACTTCCGAGCGGCACGTTGACCAGCGGCGCGGCTTCGGCCGTCGTCACGGCGACGCCCGACGCACCGGAGAGGGGCGCGTCGAGGACGATGGCCAACGTATTCGTCTGGTCACGGTTGCCATCCGTGTCGACGACCGAGGTCCGGATGACGAACGATCCCTCCTCGGCATAAGTGTGGCTCCCCTGGACCACGAAGTTGCCCGAACCGTTGCCGGGCACGATGGTGCCGACGGACGGCAGGGTGTCGTCACCCCAATCGATCGTGGCGACGAAACCCGAGGTCGTCGCGCCCGGCGAGCTATCGGTGAACGTGGCGACGATCGCGCCGGTGAACCGCGTCCCTTCGATCGTATCGATCCGCGATCCCGGACTGAGCACCGGCAGGATGGGCGCGGCCGGCTTGACCGCCACGAGGTTGCCGCCGATCGCCGAGGACGGCGATTCGCTGATGGTCAGCTTCAACGCGTAGCTGCCCGGGTCGGCGTAGGTGTGGCCGACGCTGGAGGAGACACGGAAGCTCGTGCCACCCAGGGAGATGATCTCGACGGACTTATCGACGGGCGACCCGTCTCCCCAATCGATGCTCGCCGAGTACTGGCCGACCGTATCGACCCCCAGGGCGTCGCTGAACGTCCCGATCACCGTCTCGGCGGGGATTGCGGTCCCTGCGGTCGCCGTCTGGGGCAGCACGGCCACGCTCAGGGTGGACTGGGCGACCGTCACGTTGGTCGATTCCGGGGCGATCGTCAGCGACTGTCCCCCGATGTCGTTGACCAGGACCATCGTCGCGAAGCTGCCCGGCGATTCGTACGTGTGCGAGCCGTACACCGCGAAGATCGCCCCGGCGGCGGTCCCGCCGATCCGCACGACCTGCATGTTGGTGTCGATGCCCGAGACATCGCCCCAGTCGATCGCCGCGACGAAGTCGGCCTCGGTCGCATTCGGGTTGGCGTCGACGAACGTCGCGACCGGGACCGAATACAGGGGCACGTGCTCGGCCGCAGAGACCGGGAGCGACTTGCCGGTCGTCAACGGCGCATCGAGGACCGAAGGGACCCGGGAAGTGGCGATGGACGTATTGTTATAGGCGTCGGTGACTCGGACGGTGATGGTGTAACCGTTCGGGCCCGCGTGGGCGTAGGTGTGGCCGCCACTGACGATGAAGTCGGTGCCGACGCCGTCGGGCTGGGTGATTGTGCCGACGGTCGAGGGCGTGCCGTCGCCCCAGTCGATCACGGCGGCGAAATCACTAGCGCTAGCGGTGGGATCGCCGGAGGTGAAGCTGGCGACCTGAGTTGCCACCGGGATTGGCTGCCCCTCGGTCGCGCCGATCGCGCCGGCGGTGGAAGCCGTCAGCGAGGCGGCGGTCACCACCGCCGAGCCGTTTCCGATGCCGAAGATTGCGAAGGTGTCGGCGACATAAACCGTGATGGGATAAATCCCGGGCTTGGCGTAGGTGTGCGTGGGCGCGGAGATGGAGTACATGCCATCCGTCATAAACATTGGGTCGATTGTAGCCGGCGTGGATTGGCCGTCGCCCCAGTCGACAAAGGCTTGATAGTTCTCCACGGGATCGGCTCCGCCCGCGTCGAAGAAGACGCCGACGGTCTGGTCGGGGGTCGGCGTGGCGGCGACGGCGCTGATCGAGAGGACCGAGACCGACAACGGAGTCAGCGTGATCGACGCGGTCGTGTCGATCGTCGTGGTCTCGCCGCCCGAATCGGTCACGGTGATGGTCACCATGTAATGCAAGTCAGTCACCGACGTGTAGACGTGCGAGCCGCTGACGGCGAACTTCGCGTTGCTCGCCGTGCCCCCGACCAGGGTGGCGAAGCCGGTATCGGCGGGCGTCCCGTCGCCCCAGTCGATCGAAACGGTGAAGTCGGCGGCCGTGGCGAGCGGGTTGCCGTCGAGGAAGGTGCCGAGCGGGATGTTGGAGAGCTGCTGGCCCTCGGCCGCCTGGAAGGGGAAGGCGGTCGGGCTGCTCAATGGCGCGTCGGCGACCGAGGTGATCTGGGTCGTCGCGACGGACGCGTTGTTGAAGGCGTCGGTCACCCTCACAGTCACCGTGTAGCCGCCCGCCGTCTCGTGGGCGTAGGTGTGACCGCCGTCGACGAGGAATGCGGTGCCGACGCCGCCGGGCTGGGTGATGGTGCCGATGGTCGAGGGCGTGCCGTCGCCCCAGTCGATCACGGCGCTGAAGCCGGCGACGGCGGCGGTCGGGTCACCCGAGAGGAATCTGGCGACCTGGGTTGAGCCAGGCAGCGGCTGTCCTTCGACTGCGCCAGTGATCGGGTTGCCGTCGAAGACCGTCAGCGAGGCGGCGGCGACCACAGCCAGACCATTTCCGCTGCCCGAAGTCGTGCCGGAGTCATCGACGGTGACCGTGGTGGGATAGAGTCCCGGCCTGGCATAAGTGTGCGCCGGCGCGTTGACGTTGAACAGGCCCGGTTGACCGGGGACGGCCGTGATCGTGACCGCCTCGGACGTGTCGTCGCTGGTGCCATCGCCCCAGTGGACGGTTGCCGAATAGTTCCCCACGGGATCGGCACCACCGGCGTCGAAGAAGGTGGCGATGACCTGACTGGCGGTCGGGGTGGCGGCGACGGCGTTGATCGAGAGGACCGAGACCGAAAGCGGTGTCTGCGTGACCGTCGCGGCCGTGTTGATGGTCGTGGTCGCGCCTCCCGAATCCGTCACCGAGACGGTGACCGCGTACGGCGAGCCCGCCGCCGAGGCATAGACGTGCGAGCCGCCGACGGCGAACTTGGCGTTGCTCGCCGAGCCGCCCACCAGGGTGGCGAAGCCGGGATCGCTGGTGGTGCCGTCGCCCCAGTTGATCGACACGGCGAAATCGGCGGCCGAGGCCAGCGGGTTGCCATCGAGGAAGGTGCCGAGCGCGATGTTCGAGAGCTGCTGACCTTCACCCGCCCAGATCGGGAACCCCGTCGGGCCGCTCAGCGCCGCGTCGGTGACCGTGATGGAGGTGGTATGCGCGGCCGTCGAGCCGTTGAGATCGGCCACGTCGACGCTGAGGGTGTAAGGGGTGCCGCTGGTGTGTTCGGGGTAGGTATGGATGCCGCTCACGGTGTAGGTGGCACCGCTCTTGACGATCGTGCCGAGGCTCGAAGGACTGCCGTCGCCCCACGAAATCGTGGCGGTAAATTCGGCGGCGGTGGAATTGGGGTTGCCGTCGGTGAAGGTCATCAGTGCGATGGCACCGGTGAAGTTCACCCGGGCCCCCTCGGTGACCGACGCCGACGCGATCCCGCCGGTGGTCGTCAGAGGGGCGTCGGCAACGGTCGCGATATTGCCGCCAAGTCCGGTGGACGTCCCGTTGACGACGGTGAGCTTCAGAGCGTAGGTGCCGGGCGTGGCGTAGGTGTGCCCGTTTCCGGTATCGACCCGGAAGGCCGAACCGCCCAGGGCGGTGATGACGACGGACGTGTCGGGGGCCGATCCGTCACCCCAATCGAGCGAGGCCGAGTAGTTGCCTACCGGATCGGCTCCGGCGAGGTCGAGGAAGGTCCCGACGGCCGTTCCCGAGAGGATGGCGGTCGCCTCGGTCGCCGTCTGAGGCAACGCGGTCACGCTCAGGGCTGACTGCATGACGTTCGCGTTCTCCGAGCCCGGCGTGATGGTGAGGGTCGAGCCGTCCTGATCCGCCACGTTGACGACGATCGAGTAGGAACCCGCCGCGTCGTAGGTGTGCGTCCCATAGACCGCGAAAATCGTCCCCGAGCCACCGCCGCCGACGAGGACCACCTCGGCGTTGGAATCGATGCCTGAATCATCCCCCCATTCGATCGTGGCGGTGAAGTCGGTCGCGGTCGCAAACGGGTTGGTGTCGACGAACGTCCCGACCGGGATGGACACCAGCGGCTGATGCACGACCGACGAGACCGGCAGCGGCGTGCCCGTGGTCAGCGGGGCGTCGGCGACCGAGGTGACCGGGGTGATGGCGACGGACGAGTTGTTGAAGGCGTCGGTCACCCGCACGGTGACGGAGTAGCCGCCTTCGGCCCCGCGCAAGTAAGTGTGGCCGCCGCTGACGAGGAACGTCGTGCCGACGCCGCCGGGCTGGGTGATGGTGCCGATCGTCGAGGGCGTGCCGTCCCCCCAGTCGATCACGGCGCTGAAACCGGTGATGGCGGCGGTCGGGTCACCCGAGAGGAAGCTGGCGACCTGGGTCTGGGGGGCGAGCGGCTGCCCTTCGACTGCGTCAGCAATCGGGATTCCGTCGGAGGCCGTCAGCGAGGCGGCAGCGACCAGGGCGAACCCATTGCCGCTGCCCGACGTCGTGCCCGAGTCAACGACAGACACGCTGATGGGATAGAGCCCGGGCGTGGCGTAGGTATGTGCCGGAACGGTGACGGTGAACAGGCCCGGCTGCCCGGAGACGGCGGAGATCGAGACATCCGGGAGCGTGTTGCTGGTGCCGTCGCCCCAGCTCACGAACGCGGAGTAGTTGCCCACCGGATCATTACCGCCGGCGTCGAAGAAGGTGGCGATGACCTGGCTGGAGGTCGGGGTGGCGGCGACGGCGTTGATCGGCCTGGCGTAGACCGAAAGCGGCGTCTGCGTGACCGTCGCGGCCGTGTTGATGGTCGTGGTCGCGCCTCCCGAATCGGTCACCGAGACCGTCACCGCGTACGGCGAGCCCGCCGCCGAGGCATAGACGTGCGAGCCGCTCACGGCGAACTTGGCGTTGCTCGCCGAGCCCCCGACCAGGGTGGCGAAGCCGGGATCGCTGGTGGTGCCGTCGCCCCAGTTGATCGACACGGCGAAATCGGCGGCCGTGGCGAGCGGGTTGCCGTCGAGGAAGGTGCCGAGCGGGATGTTGGAGAGCTGCTGGCCCTCGGCCGCCTGGAAGGGGAAGGCGGTCGGGCCGCTGAGTGCCGCGTCGGTCACCGTGATGGCCGATGTGTGCGTGGCCGTCGAGCCCGCGAGGCTGGTCACGGTCACGCGGAGGGTGTAGGGCGTGCCGGTGGTGTGCTCGGGGTAGGTGTGGATGCCGCTCACGGTGTAGGTGGCACCGCTCTTGACGATGGTGCCGAGAGTCGCCGGCGAGCCGTCTCCCCAGGAGACCGAGGCAGTAAATCCGGCGGCGGTGGAATTCGGATCGCTATCGGTGTAAGTCATCAGGGCGATGGCGCCGGTGAAGTTCACCCGGGCCCCTCGGTGACCGACGCCGACGCGATCCCTCCGGTGGTCGTCAGAGTGGAGGCGGCGGCTCCGGAGACGAGTGCGAGGCCGTTTCCGATGCCCGAGGTCGGGTCAGAGTCATTGACCGAGACCGTGAGCGGATAGAGCCCGGACGCGGCATACGTGTGCGCCGGCGCGTTGACGTTGAACAGGCCCGGTTGCCCGGAGACGGCGGTGATCGTGACGGCTCCGGTCGTGTCGTCGCTCGTGCCGTCGCCCCAGAGAACGTTGGCGGAGTAGTTGCCCACCGGATCGGCGCCACCGGCGTCGAAGAAGGTGGCGATGACCTGGCTGGAGGTCGGGGTGGCGGCGACGGCGTTCATGGAGAGGACCGAGACCGAAAGCGGCGTCTGCGTGACCGTCGCGGCCGAGTTGATGGTCGTGGTCGCGCCTCCCGAATCCGTCACCGAGACCGTCACCGCGTACGGCGAGCCCGCCGCCGAGGCATAGACGTGCGAGCCGCTCACGGCGAACTTGGCGTTGCTCGCCGAGCCGCCCACCAGGGTGGCGAAGCCGGGATCGCTGGTGGTGCCGTCGCCCCAGTTGATCGACACGGCGAAATCGGCGGCCGTGGCGAGTGGGTTGCCGTCGAGGAAGGTGCCGAGCGGGATGTTGGAGAGCTGCTGGCCCTCGGCCGCCTGGAAGGGGAAGGCGGTCGGGCCGCTGAGTGCCGCGTCGGTCACCGTGATGGCCGATGTGTGCGTGGCCGTCGAGCCTCCGAGGTCAGTCACGGTCACGCGGAGGGTGTAGGGCGTGCCGGTGGTGTGCTCGGGGTAGGTATGGATGCCGCTCACGGTGTAGGTGGCACCGCTCTTGACGATCGTGCCGAGACTACTGGGGCTGCCATCGCCCCAGGAGATCGAGGCGCCGAATTCGGCGGCGGTCGAGTTAGGGTTGCCGTCGGTGAAGGTCATCAGGGCGATGGCGCCGGTGAAGTTCACCCGGGCCCCCTCGGTGACCGACGCCGACGCGATCCCGCCGGTGGTCGTCAGAGGGGCGTCCTCGACCACTGTGCTGCTGGTGATGAGGCCGTTGGTGGAGTCGGATTCGTCGGAGACCGTCACCGTGATCGGCTGGGAGCTGCTGCCGGTCTCCTCGGGAAAGGTGGTTCCACCCGTGACGCTGTACTGGGGCACGGCCCCCACGTTCGGCACGAAGACGCTGCCGATCAGATTGATCGTGCCGACGGACGAAGTCGGCGTGGCCGTCGGCCCCCAGTTGATCGTCGCCGACAGGCCGCCGAGGGCGGAAGAGCTGGCGAACGTCCCGACCACCGCGCCGGCGAACGCCGTCCCTTCGACCGGGCTGGGCGCCATGATCACCCCGATCGGGTTGTCAATGGTCAGCAAGCAGCGATCTTCCAGTCGCTCGAGGAGGAACCGTCCACGACACTTCGTCGGATGACCGACCGAATTCCTCGTCGTCCGACCCTTCGCCTTCTGTGACTTGCCTTGACCCTGCGTCATCGCCGTGACTCCCTGGAGATCCGCCAGCCTGGAACCGCAAATCCTCGCGAACCGCGCGACGAACCACCCGGAGCGAGCGAAGCTCGTTCGTCGAGAAAGTGGTATTGCGTCCGACGCGCAGAGGCTCAGACGATCAACCGATTGGCAGGTGTAGCCCCTGGGCCACGCGCTCGGTGTTTCGGGGCCGACTCTGTTCGGTTCGCGGGCACTTAGGGGGAATCTAGAACAAGGATTGTCACGGGCCAGCTAATTAATTAATAGCGGATATGAATGCATGTTTTGTGCAACTTCTTCGATAAATACCCTCAAGCTTCCCTGAACTCCGACATCCAAGAGAGGCAGAGAATGGCAGGGTTACGGTCTAGCGCCTTCGGAATTGGCGAGGAAATCTGGAATTCCTGCAAACCATCAAACACGCAACGCGATTTTCTAAAGCATTGTGTCAAAGAAAGTTGTGTCACGCGGGCGAGCAATCCTCCGCCTGCTTCACACGCAGGATGTCGGGGGTTCGAGTCCCTCATCGCTCATCGCAACCCTTGATTTGACAAGGATTTGCCGCCGTTCGTCGGCCGCCAGGGCACCTGCTCTCAGGCCAATCGGCTGGCCCGTAGAGGAGGGCCCTCGCCGATTGGGGCGCGAGAGGTGCGATCGACCTAGCGTGGTCGTTGCCAATTACCGGTCGGTCCGCACGCGGCTCAGGCGTGACACCGATCGATCCGACGTTCAAACTCTTGGCCAAATGTTGATATTACGAATGTGTCCCGATGCGACGCACGATCGCCGCAAGTTGCCCCGCCTCGGCGCTCATCGCTGTGACCACAGGTCGCGGCATGGTTACAATCGCTGCCGGCGACGGGTGGCGATCTACGTTGGACTACCCCCGATGCGCCACGATCTCGGAGTCAACCATGAAGGCGATCCTCTCGATGGCGTTGGTCCTCGGGGCATCCGGCCTGGCGGGCGCGACGGACGACAAGGTGGCCGATCCGGTCGGGACGTGGAAGTGCAGTTATGAGATCGGCGATCAGAAGCGGACGTCCACCCTGACGCTCAAGAAGGAGGGGGACGCGATCGTCGGCACCATGACCTGGCCGGACCAGAAGGACGAGAAGCTCAAGGACCCGAAATTCAAGGACGGGAAGCTGACGTTCTCCGCGGTGAGGAAGTTCATGGAGAACGAGATCCCCATCGACTACACCCTGACGATCGACGGGGACAAGCTCAAGGGGAAGGGGGAGGCGGAGTTCGGGGGCCAGAAGCAGGAGTTCGACATCGAGGGCGAGCGCGAGAAGAAGGACAAGTAAGCGTCGCGGAGTCCAAAGGGTTCCGAGGGCGGATGGACGAAGCGGGCCGAGCTTCGGTACCCCGATGCGGGGTCCCCTTTGCCCGCTTCGGTGTCGTCGCCCGAAGTGGCTTCCGATCCAGCGGTTTCGGCCCGTCGGGCCGAACCGAGCGAGCCGAGGTCAGCTGGCGCGCCGCTTCCCCGCTCGTCCCGGAACGACGATGGGCGGGGACGCCGCCTCGCTCGTCGATCCGGGCTTCGTGCGGTCGGCCCGGCCCGCTCAGGGCGAGGCCAGGGCGTCCAGGACGGCATCGAAGGCGGGCTTGGGCTTGAGGGCCCGGTCCCAGAGCAGCGGGTGATTGGTGCGGCCGGCGACCGGCCAGGAGTTCAGCCAGGATGCGCCGTCGTGAGGGCCCCAGAAGGTCACTCGCGTGACCACGCCGGGGTGCTTCCGGACCGCCCGGAACAGACGCCCGTAGAAGCGGGCCTGGGCCTCGGCCACCTCCGGCGGTAGGCCGTCCCGATACGGGTTGGCCCCGCCCTGCTCGCGGGCCGCGACGTCGGCGCCGCCGTCGCGACGCGGTAAGACATCCACATCCAGCTCGGTGATCATGACCTTCACGCCCTCGGCCGCGTAGGCCGCGATCGCGCGGTCGAGCCGATCGGGGGCGTCGGCGTCGGCGAGCTTCATGTGGCACTGGAGCCCGACCCCGTCGAGGCGCACGCCCCGGGCCTTCAGCTCGCGGATCAGGCGGATCGTCTTCTCGAGCTTCTCGGGCTGCTCGTTGCTGTAGTCGTTGTAATACAGCTCGGCGTCGGGGTCGGCCGCGTGCGCGAGCTCGAATGCCTTGACGATGTAGTCGTCGCCGATCGCGCGGCGAGCCGGCGTGTTGCGGAGGTATTCGCCCTTCGCGTCGCCGATCGCCTCATTGACCACGTCCCAGCCGATCACCTTGCCCTTGAAGTGGCCCATGACGGCGTCGATGTGGTCCTTGAGATTCTTCAGGGCCTCGTCGCGTGGCAGCGGCTTGCCGTCCGGGCCTCGGAACAGGAAGGCGGGCGACTGGCTGTGCCAGCAGAGGGTGTGGCCGACGACCTTCATGCGATGGCGTTGGGCGAAGTCGACGATCTTGTCTGCCGGGGTGAAACGGAACTCGCCCGGCCGCGGGTGCAGGGAGATCGGCTTGAACTCGTTCTCGGCGGTGAGGCAGTCGAACTGTTCGGCGATCAGCGCCGCCAGGGGCGGGTTGTCCAGCTGCCGCGACGAGACCGCCGTGCCGACGAGGAATCGGCCCTTCGCGGCCTCTCGCAGGGACCGCGGCGCCGCGTCGTCCCCCGCCGTGGCGCGGACCTCCTCGCAGGCGAGGTAGCCGCCCGGAGGCGCTCCCGAGAAGCGGACGCAGGCGATGGCCGACGCCTTCACGGCCATCTCGAAGCTGGGGATCGGCTGCTCCGGCCCGGTCCGCTCCGGCACCCTGTCCCGGGATGCCCGGTCCAGGAGCTTCCCGTCGGCGTCGAACGCCTCGACGACCGCCTGGCTGCCGATCGAGCCCCAGAGCACGAGGGTGACGGCCGTCACCGGCTTCGGGAAGCGGACATCGACCGGGATCGACTCGTCCGCCATCGCGTTGAGGAGGCCCTTCCTCGGCGTCTTCAGGTGGGGGAAGAACATCACCTTCCCGGCGGCGCGGTTCCTGGTCGGCGGGCGCGACGGGGCGAACACGACGCCCTGCTCCTCGTAGCTCGGCATCGGCTTGCCGGCCTGGGCAGCGTCGAAGGTGATGAGAGTCGGGCCGTCGGCGGGCGCCCCGAGGCTGCCGAGGACTACCAGGGCGATCGAGAGGGCGTGCGTCATGGCTCAGGCCACCTCCAGGCCGGTCATCGTGCTTGTCGAGGGGCCGAAGCCGGCTTCCTCGATCCCCATCCTCCGGAGCATGGAGACGAACAGGTTCGGCAGCGGGTAGTTGCGTCCGCGGTCGAAGGCCAGGTGCTGGCCGTGGCGGAAGCCGCCGCCGGCGATCAGGGTCGGCAGGTTCGTCGTCGAGTGCGCGTTCGCGTCGCCGAGATTGGAGCCGTAGAGGACCATCGTGCGGTCGAGCAGCGCCTCGCCGTCTTCCCGGGCGGACTTCAGGCCCTTGAACAGGTCGGCGAGCAGCTTCATGTGCCATTCGTCGATGGTCTTGAGCTGCGTCAGCTTCTCCTCGGCCATCCCGTGGTGCGAGAGGTTGTGATAGCTGTCGGTGATCGTCGCGCCGGGGATCTGCACGACGGGCGTGCCGACGCTGTTGAGCATCAGCGTGATCGCGCGGGTCGAATCGGTCTCGAAGGCGAGGCGCGCGAGGTCGTACATGACCTGCACCCTGGCCATGTACTGGGCCGGGCTGGCCGGGTCGGTCGGCGGGCTGGCCTTGACCTTCGGCTTGGGCTTCTCGGCCCAGCCTCGCGACTCCTGGAGCCGGTGCTCCAGGTCGCGGACCCCCGAATAATACTGGTCGAGCCGGGCCCGATCGCGGGCGCCCACGCCCCGCCGAAGGTCCCTGGCCTGCTCGGCGACCGCGTCCAGGATGCTCCGCCCCGCGTCGATCTCGCGGATCTGCCGCTCGATCTCGGCGGGCGTCCCTTGCAGGAAGAGCTGCTTGAACACCCCGGACGCCTGGCCCTCCGGCGGGATCGCGACGCCCGTCCGCGTCCACGACAGGCCGCGGCCGCCGTTGACCGCCAGGGTGAGCGACGGGAACCTCGTCAGCGTGCCGATCCTTTCGGCCACGAGCTGGTCGAGCGAGATCGAGTTCCGGAACGAGCTGCTGGCCGGGTGAGGGGCCGCGGTGAGGAAGCAGATGTCCGACGGATGGCCGCCGTCCACGAACGGGTGGGACACGCCGCTGAGCACGGTGAAGTCCGCGCGATGCTCTTCGAGGTGCTTCAGATACGGCGAGAGCGTGTAATCGCGGCCGGCGTCCTCGGGGAAGAACGGCCTCGGCAAGACGCCGAGATTGTTGCAGATGCAGAACATCCGCCGGGGCACCGGGCGGGGGCCGTCGGCCGCTCTCACGGACGGGGCGCGCATCGACTCGAGCGAGGGCAGCGCCATCGCCACGGCCGAACCGCGGAGGAAGCGTCGCCGAGAGATCGGCCTCCGCCTCGTCGCGAACGGCGGCCTGGACTCGGACCCGGTTTGCGGGCACATGGCCGGTCCCCCCTACTTGTTGCGGAACAGGTCGCTCTGGATGATCGCGTGGACGAGGCTGCTCACGCCGTAGTGGCCGTCCTTCGTCGCGTCGAGGATGGCCTCGATCGCCGCCCCGTCGGAGAACCGCGCCGGGGCGCCGGTGGCGAAGACGGTCAACTGCCGGGCCAGGTTCCTCGCGATCGGCCGCTCGTCCCGGACGAGGAGCCGCTTCAGCTCGCGCACGTCCTTGAACGGCCGGCCGTCGGGCAGCGCGCCGGCCGAATCGACGGGCAGGGCGAAATGGAACGCGAACGCCTGCCCGTTCATGCCGAACCCCTGGACCGCGGGGACCTTCTCGGACGCCGCGCGGTATCGCTCGCGGTAGCCGCCCATCACGTCGAAGCTCTCCAGAGCGAAGCCCGGCGGGTCCATCTTGCTGTGACAGGAGGCGCAGCTGAGGTTGGTGCGATGCTTCTCCAACTGCTGGCGGATCGTCACCGCGCCGCGGATGTCCGGCTCGACGGCCTCGACCGTCGGCGGCGGGGGCGGCGTCTCCAGCCCCAGGATCCGCTCGGTGATCCAGTGGCCGCGGAGCACGGGCGAGGTCGTCGTGCCGTTGGCCGTGACCTTCAGGACGCTGGCCTGCGTCATGAACCCGCCCCGGAGGCCGTCTTCCGGCAGCTTCACCTTGCGGAAATGGACGCCCGAGACGCCGCCGATCCCGTAGTGATCGGCCAGCCGCTCGTTCAGGAAGGTGAAGTCGGAATCGACGATGTTCCTCGACGGCAAGTCGGCTCTCAGCAGTTCGGCGAAGAACAGCCGGGTCTCCTCCAGCGAGGCCAATTTCAGGGGGTCGTCGAGCTCGTAGTCGTTGTAGAGCGTGGCGGACGGCGCGGTGTCGTCGATCTTCCGCAGGTCGAGCCAGTAGTCGGTGAACGCCTCGACGAACCGGCGTGATCTGGGATCGCCGAGCATCCGCTCGGCCTGGGCGCGCAGGACCTCGGGCTTGCTCAGCTCGCCGGAGTCGGCCAAGGCCCGCAAGGTGTCGTCGGGGATCGAGTTCCACAGGAACAGGGCGAGCCTCGTGGCCAGGGCGCGGTCGTCGAGCCGGCCCGGTTCCTCCTCGACGAACACGAAGCCCGGCGACGCCAGGACGGCCGTGTAGGCCGAGAGCAGGGATCGCCCGAATCCGGCCCCCTTTCCGGCCTGGTCCTCGAACAGCGCCAGGAACCGCTTGACCTCGTCCTCGGCGACCGGCCGGCGATAGGCCCGCTTCAGGAACGATCGCAGGAGCCGCTCCGCATCGTCCCTCGGCGCCGCGGATTCGACTTCATAGAGGGCCTCGCGGACGGCGCCCCGCCCGGGTCCGCCGGCTCCGGCCCGCGCCTCGCGCCGGGGCCCGCGGATGGGCCGGGGCCACCCGGGCCGATCTCGAGCGACACCCCGGGCCGCGGCGGCTCGGAAGGCACGAGTTGCAACTTGTCGAACAATCGTTCATACCCCGCGTCGGCGGTCGCGTCGTCGTGAAACGGCCCCTCGACCTCGATCCACTGGAGGGCGTAGCCCGGCATGCCGTCCTCGGTGGCCAGGGGATTGACGTATTGCTCGTCCGTACCGTTGACTCGGGCGCGGAAGAGCCGGGAGCCGTCGGTCCGCACGACCTCGTTGGCCAGGAGGTCGACGTCGATCTCGCGCACCTCGGGCCTCGGGGTCAAGTCGATGGCGCCGATCGGCCGGGTCTGGCCGCCCCCCTGCGCGTACACGCCGATCGGCTCGTCCCTCCGGCCGGGGTAGACCTCGTCCAGGTTCGGGCGGTGCCACAGGAGCGTGTGATACACGGGTGCCTTCGCGGCCCCCTGGCCCTCGTAGAACCATCGCGCCACGCCGCCGCCGGCGACCCAGATCGTGTACCCGGAGATCCGCAGCTTGTAGCGCGCGGCGACCGGCGCCCTCCAGCCGTTCCAGCTGTAGCCGCCCGCGTCGCTGAAGATGCTGGACACCCGGCCGACCGCCTCGCGATCGCGCGTCTCCGGTCGGGTCGCCGGGGCGCGGCCGGCGCGGACGTCCGGCTGGGCATGCGAGTCGAGCACGGGGAACGAGAGGCGGTCGGGCAGGGTCCCGTTCTCGCGGGGCCACCAGTTCCGCAGGCTCGGCTCGTCGCGGGCATACAGCCGGCGAGTGGCCTTCGCCGGCCTCGCGAGGTGCCTCGCCATCGCCTGCCTCATGGCGTAGTCGGCCGAATCCATGAACCGCGCGATCTGGAGGTAGGAGACGTCCAGCGCCTCGCCGCTCTTGTTGAAGTGATATGCCTCGCCATCCTCGGGCAGGCGACGGGCGACCTGGGCCCAGGGGACGCCGAGCAGGTCGCGCAGGGCGTTCTGGTATTCGTCGCGATTGAGCCGGCGTCGGATCGCCCGGCCCTCGCCGGCCAGCTCCGCCCGCTCCGCGGAGATGATCGACCTCGCCAGGTCCTCGACGAAGGCGGCCTGCCGGCCGGCGTCGGGCCGGGCCTCGCCCCGGGGCGGCATCTCGCCCGCCTTCACGCGATCGTGCACCTTGATCCAGACGGCCCGGTTGGCGGGATCGCTCGGGGCGAACGCCAGGCCGGTCAGGTCGAGCCGGCCCTTCTTGCTCACGTCATTGTGGCAGCTCGCGCAATGATCGCTGACGAACGCGTCGTCGGGGTCGGCGAGCTCGACCGCGACGGCCGACCGGCCCCCGAGCAGGACCAGCGCCGCGAGCCCGAGAATTCGGAGGCGGGACCTACCAAGGCCATCCCCGAGGGATCGGTGTCGCATCATCGCTGGTTCCTGGTCGAGTGGCGTTGGCGGACCTGCGAGGGCCGGGGGCCCGCCTAATCCTGGAACACGAGGGCGCGAACTGGTAGAGGCTCCGCCGCCAGGTCTGCCACTCGTGGGCCGTGTTCGGGGATTCATAGTATGTGTTCTTGATGCCCAGCTTTTCCAGCGCCTCGTGGTTCGCCTTCGCGGCGGCGGTGTTCTCCTTGCTGCCGTAGCTCACGAACAGCACTCGGACCTTCTCCTTGAAGGCCGACGGGTCGGCCAGCGCCGGGTCATTCGCCGCGATGCTGCCGCCGCTGAAGAGCCCGATGCCCGAGAACTTGTCGAGGTTCGCGAGGGTGATCTGCTTGGTCTGCCCGCCGCCCATCGACAGCCCCGCCATGGCCCGATGCGGCTGGTCGGCGATCGTGCGGAAGTTCGCATCGATGAACGGGATCAACTCCTCGATCATGATCTTCGCGAAGCCGGAGACGTCGAACCTCGGGCGAGGGGCGCACCGGCGCCGGCGGCGGCAGGTGCGGGGGGACGTCGCGGCCCGCCGCCGAAGTTGTTGCCGCCGTTGTCCATCACGATGAGGAACGGCTTCGATTTTCCTGCCGCGATCAGGTTGTCCATGATCAGGTTGGCACGCCCCTGGTTGCCCCACCCGGTCTCGTCCTCGAATGCGCCGTGCTGGAGATACAGCACAGGATACCGCTTGCTCGGGTCCTTGTCATAGTCGGGCGGCGTGTAGACGAAGCAGCGGCGGGTGGCGTTGGTGCTCTTCGAGAAGTACATGGCCTGGCGGAGCTGGCCGTGAGGGACGTCCTTGACGGCGTAGAATTCCTCGTCCTGGGCCGGGATCTCGATGGCGCTGCCCATGCGGCCGGCGCCGAAGAAGAACTTGCTGCCGGGGTCCGGGACGTCGGCGCCGTCGATGTTGATCCGGTAGTAATGGAACCCCTCATCGATGGGACGCGACGTGCCGACCCAGGCGCCGTCCTCGCCTTTGGTCAGGGTGATCCCGCCCCACTCGGGCACCTTCACGCTCTGGGCCTGGGGCGCGACGACTCGGAAGCGGGCGCGGCGCTCGGAGTTGACCTGGGGATACTCCTTGCCGCCCTGGTTGGACGACGCCGGCTTGAAATCTTCGACGACCGTCGCGGGCTGGGCCGGCGCGGTCTGGGGAGGCGTGGCCTGCGCCAATGCGACCTGGCCGGCCAGCAGGGGCAGGAATACGAAGCCCATCGTCGCGGCCCTCATGACGCTGCTCCTCGGTCTTGAAGCGAAGTTCCGGCCCACGGACACAAGATCAGGGGTCGCCGTCCCGTCACGCCGGGAGCTGCCACGGGTCGCGGCGAGGCCGGGACAGCATCGCGTTGGCCTCCGAGTCGTCGAACTGATGGGCGACCGGGTCCCACTTCAGTTTCTTGCCGGTCCTCAGGGCGATCACGCCGATGTGGCAGACGATCACCGAGCCGCCGCCGACCGTCACGTTGGCAATCGGCGGCTTGCGGCTCTTGACGCAATCGACGAAGTTCTGCATCTGGTTGGTCGGCCGGCCATCGTACACCTTCGGGTCGTCCTTGAGCGGCTCCGCGAGGATCTTGGCCTCGCTGGCGAGGATCGTGCCTCGGCTGACGAAGAGCGTGCCCTCGTCGCCCAGGAAGAGGACGCCGTTGTCGTCCGGGCCCACGCGCATGGGCTTGCCGCGATTCGGGCCGAACCTCTGCTCGGGCACCTTGCCGTCCTTGTCGACGAGCTTGGACTCCAAATCGGTGCCGCCGCCGCTCATGGCGATGACCCTGGTGCCGTTGTCGTAGGTGTACTGCACCTGGAAGCTCGGGTGGCAGTTGTAGCCGTCGCCGCCCTTGTGGGGCTCGGACGCCTTGAGCACTTCCACGGCGATGGGGCCGCTGCCATCTTTATCCAGGGCCCACTGCGCGATGTCCAGGTGATGGGCGCCCCAGTCGGTCATTTTGCCGCCGGAGTAATCGTACCACCACCGGAACTCGTAGTGGCAGTTCGACAGTTTGTCCTTCTTGCGATAGGGGACGTTCGGCGTGGGGCCGAGCCAGAGGTCCCACTCCAGCCCCTCGGGGACGGGCGTTTCCGGCAGGGGGCCGCTCGTCGGGTTGCCGTTGAGGCGGCACTCGATGGTATTGATCTTGCCGAGGCGGCCGGCGCGGACGATCTCGACCGCCAGGCGGAACAGGCCGCGAAAATCGGTGCGCTGCTGGCTGCCGGTTTGCAGGATTCGGCCGGTGTCCTGGACGGCCTTCTGGACCGCCAGGGACTCGGCGACGGTCAGCGTCAGCGGCTTCTCGCAGTAGACGTCCTTGCCGGCCTTGAGCGCCTCGATGGTCACCTGCGCGTGCCAGTGGTCGGGCGTGGTGACGAGCACGCAGTCGAGGGATTTGTCGTTGATGAGCTCGCGGAAGTCCTTCGTTTTGGCCTCGAACTCCTTGAACCCCCGCTGGCGCATGGTCTCCGTGGCGCGCTTGCGGTGGGAGGCGTCCACATCGCAGCCCAGGGTGAAGGTCAACCGCCCCGCTTTGACGCTGGGGCCCGACTCGTTGACGACCTGCAAGCTGCGGCTCTGAGGGCTGCCGATGCCGACGACGCCCATGGCGAGGCAATCGTTGGCGGACGTTTTCCTGGGCGCGCCTTCCTCCTGGGCGGCCAGGAGTTCTCGGGCATACCAGGTCGGCAGCCCCGCGGCGGCGAGGGCTCCCAGAGAATGCTGGAGGAACCCCCGCCGAGATCGATCCCCGATTCCCACGTTCCACCCCCTTTGTGACCGGCCCTTGACCGAGGTGAGTCGTCCAGTTCTTCTCAGCGGAAGAGCTTCTGCGCGAAGTAGTAGAAGTTGTTCCGCCACTCGGTCGCGTCGTGGGCGTGGCCGTCGACGTTCCAGACGTGCTCGATCCCCTTCTCCTTGAGATAGGCATGCACGCCCTGGCTGATGCGGATCAGGTTGTCCTTGTTCCCGCAGGCGACCCAGAGGAGCTTGAGCTGCTTCTTCGCCGCCTCGGGATCGGCGATCAGGTCCCCGGGCGGCTTCGTATTCGGGGCGGAGGAGAAGCCGCCGATCCAGGCGAACGTGTCGAGGTGGGCCAGCCCGAAGTTCAGCGACTGCCCGCCGCCCATCGACAGCCCGGCCAGGCCGCGATGATCGCGGTCGGCCTGGACGGAATACTTCGATTCGATCGCGGGGATCACGTCCTCGAGGAGGTCCTTCTCGAACGCCCCGAAGGCCGGCGCCGAGGCGAAGACGTTCCCCTCGGGCCGGTCGTTCTTCTGGGCGCGGCCGTTGGGCATGACCACGATCATCGGCACGGCCTTCCCCTCGGCGATCAGGTTGTCGAGGACGCGGTTCGGCCTGGCGAAGCGCTGCCATTCGGTCTCGTCGCCGCCGATGCCGTGGAGCAGGTACAGCACCGGGTACTTCTTCTCCGACGAGTAGCCCGGCGGCGTGTAGACGTTCATCTTCCGCGTCGCGCCGACGGACTTCGACTCATAGGAGACCATCTCCAGCTTGCCGTGAGGGACGTCCTTCTCGGCGTCGATCCCGGCCGGGGGTTCGGGGAAGGCGGGCTTGTCGTCGTCGTTCAGGACGATCTGCTGTTGCCGAGCCGGCCCGTTCCTCTGGCCGGTCCGCGCGCCCGACGCCGGGGGCGTTTGAGTGTTCGTGAACAGCAGCGGGGCGAATTCGTTGAGGCAGCGACGCCAGGTCAGCCATTCGTGCGATGTGCCGGGCGACTCGTAATAGATGTGCTTGATCCCGGCCTTCCCCAGGGCTTCGTGGTAGTTCTTCACGCCCTCGTACATGCGCTGGGGCTCGGTCGTGCCGATGCCGAGCCAGAGGACCTTCACCTTCTTGTTGAAGTCGTCCGCGTCGGCCATGACTCCGCCGTTGGCCGTCTTGGGGTCGAAGGTGCCGCCGCCGAATCCGCCGCCGGCGCCGCTGAATCCGCCGATGTAGGCGAACTTGTCGAGATTCTTCAGGGTGATCTGGAACGTCTGCATCCCGCCCATCGAGAGGCCCGCCATCGCGCGACTCTCGCGATCGGGGATCGTGCGATAGGTCGCGTCGATCATCGGGATCAGGTCCTTGATCACCACGTCCTCGAACGCGGTGAACATCCGGCTGAAGTCCGGACGAGGCGGAGGGGTCTGCCCCGGCTGCGCCGGTCGCGGCGGGGCGGTCGGCGCGGCGGGATCGCCGGGACGACGCGCGTAGCCCTGCTCCATCACGACGATCATCGGCCGTGCCTGCTTCGCGGCGATCAGGTTGTCGAGGATGAAGCTCATCCGGCCCTGGCGGGGCCAGCCGGTCTCGTCCTCGCCGCCGCCGTGCTGGAGGTAGAGGACCGGATAGCGCGTCTCGCGATCGGCGTCATAGCCGGGCGGCGTGTAGACGAAAATCCGCCGCCAGGCCTCGGTGGTCTTCGAGAAGTACCAGCGCTCGCGGACCTCGCCGTGAGGCACGTCCTTCGGCATGTAGTAATCGACGCCCTTTTCCGGCACTTCGATGCAGCAGGTATCCTTGCCCGTGCCGAAGAACGTCTGGCTCGCCGGGTCGTTCACCTGGACGCCGTCGATCCACATCCGATAGTAGTGCAGGCCGGGCACGACAGGATCGGTCGTCGTGGCGGTCCAGACGCCGTCCTTGTCCTTCGTCGCGGCGTACCGCGTGTTGTCGAAGAAGCCGAACTCGACCTTCTGCGCATCGGGGGCCTTGATGCGGAAGGTGACTCGCGAATCGTCGTGAATCCGCGGGTACTCGGCCCCCCGGATATTCGTGGACGCGGGCGTCCCTTCGGCCGGTTTCGCCTCCTGGGGCGGGGCGAGGAGCGCGGGAAGCAGACCGATGAGACACAAGGCGTTCATCGCGGGGTCTCCCTTCGGGGCGGGGTCGGGACGTCGCGGGACGTGAGACGGGTCGATCTTATTCGAAGCCTTCGACGGTCGCGGCCAGGACGATCGGGGCCGAGCGATCGCTGCCCTTCACCAGGTCGATCCGGGCGATCGTCTCCTTCTTCCCCGGGATGACCGTCAGGTAGCGGACCTGCTGCCCCCCGAGCTTGTAAGCGAGCTTCGAGCCCGGCACGTCCTTCGCGCCGTTCACGTCGGCGAAGTGGACGCCGTTCTTCAGCTCGTGCTCCTCGGTCGAGCCGTCCTCGTACGCGATGCGGACGATCATCGAGACGGAGCCCTCGCGCCCGGCGGGGAACCCGAAGATCGACACCCCGCTGAGGAGGTGGATCGCCCTGGCCGGGGCGTTGACGGGCAGGCTGACCTCCTTCGGCATCCTCGGCGGGATCGTCCCGAACGAGCTTTGGAGCATCACGGCGTTCGGCACGCGGTCGCCTTGCGGATCGACCAGAGCGAACGGCACGCCGTCGACGACCTTCGGCCCCCAGTCCTCGAAGATCAGCCGCGAGGGGTTCGGCCCCGCCTCCGAGACGAGCGGCTTCGTCGTGATGACCGTCGCGACCTTGCGGAGGTCGAGCGGCAGGTACTTCCCCTTCTGCGCGAGGAACTGGAGCAGGTCGGCCAGCCCTTCGGCCGGGATCGTCTTCTCGAATCCTTCGGGCATGAGCGACTTCTTCGAGGAGGCGAGCTCGTCGATGTCGTCGCGAAGGATCGTCTGCTTCTTCCCCTCGGCGTCGATCAGCTCGATCGAGGTCTTCGTCTCGCCCGCGAGCAGGCCGTTGGTCACTCGGCCGTCGGTGGTCGAGACGGTGTACTGGAGGAAGTTCCCCTCGACCGAGCGGCTCGGGTCGAGGATGTGGACGATCAGCTCGGACTTCGGGTGCGCCGCCATGCCGGTGAGGTCGGGGCCGACCTTGCCGCCCTCGCCCGAGTGGATGTGGCACTTGGCGCATTCCTTCTTGAAGACCTCCTTGCCGCGCGAGGCGTCGCCGCCCTTCAGGACGACCGCCGACAGCGCCTGGATCACCTTCTCGCGATCGGGGTCGGGCAGGCCGCCGCCCCTGGCGAGCAGGGCCTTGGCTCGATTGGCGATCGACCGGTCCGGGTGCGCCGCGAGGGCCTGCGACTGCGAAAGGGTCAGCAGCGCCATCGGCACCTTGCCGGCCTCGATGCCGCCGACGAGCGAGCCCGTCCAGTCCGTCTTGCCCAGGAGAGCGAGCGCCACGGCCTGCCGGGCGGCCGGCGTCAGCGGACCCATCGCGTCGACGAGGGCCGTCCCCACCTCGGGCGAGTCGCTCCGGGAAACGGCACCGATCAGCCCGCTCGCCACCTCGGGCGGGGTCTTCGCCGTCACCAGGGCGAGGACGTCGCGAGCCGATTGCGGATCGTTCTTGCGGAGGTCGATGAGCTGCCGAGCGGCGTCGATGCGGGCGGAGTCGCTCTTCGCCGAGTCGGCCGCGGCGGCGAGGAGGTCCTTCGCAAGCTGGGCGACGTAGCCGTCGAGCCCCTTCAATCCCCAGCGCGAGGCGAGCCCCAGCATCTGGCCTCGCGAGTCGGTCGAGAGCTTGGGCAGCAGTGCGGCGATCGCCTTCTCGGCCTCGGCGTCGAGCTCGGGCGCCTTGTCCCTCGGCCAGCCCCTGGCGAAGCCGGCGACCATGGCCTCTCGGACCTTCGCGTCGGCTTGCGGAAGCTGGCGGAGGATCTCGCCCAGCGCCGGATCGCCCGCGCCTCGTGCGTAATGCTCGGCGACTCGCGAGACGACGGAGAGGGCTTCGGGGCCTGGGGCCCTGGACGACTCGCGGATGGCGGCGCTCCGCAGGAACTTCGACGCGTTCCTGGCTCCCGCCGATGCCGCGGCGTCGGGGAGCCAGCGGTCCTGGTCCACCGCCCCGCCGAAGACGGCCGACGCGACCGCACCCGCGGCCGTGTCGCCCGCATCCGCGTCCGCCAGGGCGAGGAGCGCGGCGAGCCGGACGAGCTTCTCGCCGTCCTTCAGGAGTTCGTGCTTCACGATCAGCGGGGCCGCGACATTCGGCGGGAACGCCAGCGCCGCGTTCCGTCTCACGGACGATGACGGGTGCGTGAACGCCGCCTCCTGAACGCCGGCGAGCGACGGCTCGACCCCGTCCAGCACGCCCAGGCCGTTCGCCGCCCACAGGGCATGGATCACGGCCGGCGAGAGGCCGAGGGCGTCTCGCGACGTGTCCTGTCCGATGATTTTCAGGAGGTCGTCCTTGACGTCCTTCTCGCCACGCTCGACCAGCAACCGCTGGGCGTGCAGCCGCCAGAACATGTTGTCGCTCTTCAGCGCGGCGATCAGCCCCTTCGGATCATCCTTCGACAGCTTCGGCTGATCCGACGGTTTCCCGTCCTTCGCCACGATCCGATAGATGCGGCCGTGCGTCCTGTCCCGCAAAGGCGTCTCGTAGGCGGCGCCCTTGCCGGTCCTGTACCCCTCGGGCGTGGGGTTGTGCTGGACGATGAAGTTGTACCAGTCGATCATCCAGACCTGCCCGTCGGGCCCGACTTCGGCGAGGATCGGCGAGGTCCACTCGTCGTCGCTGGCGACGAGGTTCCAGGCGTTGTGCGAATGGAAATCGGTGCCGTCCTGGTGCAGCGTGAACGCCGCGACGAGGTGGCCGGTCGGCTCGGCGACGAACGCCGTGCGATTCCAGTAGTTCCGCGGGAACGTGCGGGCCGTGTAGAGCGCCGATCCGGCCCCGGCGGTGAAACCGCCGTGATAGTCAACCTGGCGGACGTTCTCGGTGATCGGGAAGAACCGGTTCGAGTCGGCCATGTTCGCCAGGACGGCCGGGGCCATGCCCTTGACCGACTCGTAATACCGGTTCGGGATCGGCATGTAGACGCTCGGGCAGCCGTTGGCGGTCGAGCCGAACAGGAGGCCTTCCTCGCTGATGCCGACGCCCCACGAGTTGTTGTTCGTCGAGCGGAGGAATTCGAGCTTCGAGCCATCCGGCCTGAACCGGAAGAACCCCTGGCGGAAGGAGAGCTGCTCGCCGCCGACCTCGCCCGCGAATCCGGCGTAGCCGATGATCGCGTAGATCCAGTTGTCCAGCCCGTAACGGAGGTTCGACGGCCCGGCGTGCGTGTCGTTGGTCTTGAAGCCGGTGAAGAGGACCTTGCGCTCGTCGGCCTTGCCGTCGCCGTCCGTATCGCGAAGGAAGAGCATGTCGGGGGCCTGGGCGACGATCAGCCCGCCGTTGGCATAGCAGAGCGACGTGGGGATGCTCAGCCCCTCGGCGAAGCCGGTCACCTTGTCGGCCCGGCCGTCGCCGTCGGTGTCCTCGACCAGGGAGATCCGGTCGCGCCCCTGCCCCTTCGGCTGCATCTCGTTGGGGTAATCGACCGTCTCGGCCACGTACAGACGGCCGAGGTGGTCCCAGGTCATCGTGATCGGCTTGCCGATCTGCGGCTCCGAGACGAACCGCTTCGCCTCGAGTCCTCCCGGCAAGGCCAGGTGCTTGATGGACTCCTCGGGCGCGAGCGGCTTCTGCATCCGGCGGATCGGCTCGCCCAAGGTGCCCCAGCGGGCGCCGGGTGTGTAGAGCGGGATCTCGGCCTTCTCATACTCGAACGGCGGGAGCCCCTCCGCCACCCGGGGCCGCGAGTCGAAGACGGCTCCCTTGTTCGCGGCCCAGCGGATGCCGCGCTCGACGAGATCATGGAAGCTCGGGTGGCCCCAGGTGCGGGCGTCGTGCCCATAGGCGGTGTAGAAGACGCGCCCCTTGCCCTGGGTGCGCACCCACGTCCAGGGCTCGCGGCCGGTCTGGTCGTCGCGGGTCTGGAGGACGTGGCGGTCCTTCGTGTTGTGCTTCGAGTGGACGTAGGTCTCGTCCCAGGTGCGGAATGGTTCGAGGCCCTTGAGGATCGGGTGATCGGGGTCGGCGACCGTCAACTCGAACTGCCCCGTGCCGTGCTTCTGGAATTGCGCGCCGACCAGGGCGATGTACTCGGGCGAGTTCAAGAAGCAGAAGGAGGCGCAGTGCAGGGGGACGAACCCGCCGCCGCCCGCGACGTAATCCAGCAGGGCCCTCTCCTGTTCCTTGCTGATCTGGGTCGTGTTCGCGTAGATGGCCAGCGCGTCGTACTTTCCCAGCGTCTCGGCGTTCAGGTCCGAGGCCTGGTCGGTGTAGGTCAGCTCGATCCCGCGACCCGCCAGCACGGGGGCGAGTTGCACGAATCGCTCGAACGGTCGATGCGGGCCGCGGTCGCCCAGGAACAGCACGGCCAGCGGTCTTCCCTTCGGCGAGGCCGCGTCGGCGGCGGGGGCGTCGGGGCCGGAGAGCCCGAGCGCAAGGACCGAAAGGGCGGCCAGTCGGGTTCGGAGCCTCATCGTTCGGATTCCCTCGCGATGCGAGCCGGCCGGCGGAGTCTCGGACGGACGCCCGCCCCTCGCCGGCGAAATCTGCGCAAAGCAAACCGGAGGATTCCCCAATCCCGGTTTGACGGCCTCTCCAGGGATTTCCGGCCGGGCGCCGCCTCTGGGTGCGGTCTCGTCCGAGACCCGGACGGCCCACACCACGACCTCGGAGACGCGCGGCCTCTGGATAGTCTGTTGGGAAATCCGCCGCGAAAGTTACAGCGTCCGTCAGAAGTTTCGGTCGGGCCCGGACCGGCGGGTCGCCGGGACCGGGTTCGCCGAGCGGACCGCCTGGACGCCGTCCCAGAACTCGCGGAGGGAACGCCGCTCCGCTTCGGGGAGCGTCGAGAGGGCGGGCTCCTCGCGGATGGACGCCAGGGCCGGATCCACCTGCCAGCGGCTGAGCCGTCGGGCGACGCCCGCTCGCTGCGAGGACGTGCCCGAATCCACGATGGCCGTCGACGCCGCGAGGTCGGCGCGGAGCCACTCGACCGCCTGGCGACGCCACTTCGCCCGCGACTCGGCCCCCGATCCGGCGAGATCCCGACCGCCCTCGGCCCCGGAACGGGCCGCGGCGCGCGCGGCCTGGAAGCGATTCATGGCCACCAAATCCGCCGCGAGCTCGGGAGAGGCCTCGAACGCCCCGGTCCAGAGGCGGGCCGCCGCCTCCGCCCGGTCTCTCGCGAAGGCCAGGCGAGCGAACGACGCGGCCTCCTCGGCGTTCGCCGGCGCCTCGCACCCCTCCATCACGGCGGGAAGTCGCGGTTCGAGGGCGATGAGCTGCTCCGCTCGAGACACCAACATCTCGGACGTGAGGAACGGGTCCGGCGGCGGACCCGGCCCGATCCGGGCCAGCGCCTCGAGTGCCTCGCGCGGCTCGCCCGCCTCGATCAGCGCCCGGCCGAGGAAGAGATGCGACGCGGAGATTCGGGGATCGAGTCGCACGGCCTCGCGGAATTCGGCCACCGCCTCGCCCAGCCGACCGGCCGATTGCAGGGCGTGGGCGAGCGCCTTGTGCGCCACGCCCATCGCGGGGAAAAGGCGGACGGCCTCGCCCTGCTCCCGGATGGCGGCGTCCCAGTCGCCGCGATCGGAGAAGGCCAGCGCGACCTGATCCCGGACCATCCAGTCCATCGGCTTCAACCGTTTCGCCTCCGAGAATTCGGCGCGGGCCTCGGACGACGCCCCCAGCGCGAGCAGCGCCGAACCGAGCGCGACGTGCGAGAGCGGGTCGTCGGGCCGGAGCCGGGTCCACTGGCGGAACAGCTCGGCGGCCTCGCCGGGTTGTCCGCTCAGCAGGATCGCCCGACCCAGGCCGCCCAGGGCCAGGGGGCTCTGGGGCCTCACGCCCGCGGCGACGGCGTAGAAGCGGATCGCCTCCTCGGGACGATTCGAGGCCAGGAACTCGCGACCCAGGTCGGCGTTCACCCAGAAGTCGTCGCGATGCGCCGCCTGCGCCCGCCGGAGCAGGGCGATCGCCGTGTCGCGCCTCCCGAAGATCGCCAGAGAGGTCGCCAGCCGGGTGACGCTCGTGACCGGGAGATGCTCCACGTCCGCGGTGGCCGCGAGCCGCTCCAGCACTTCGAGGCGACGGGCCGGGCCGCCTTGCATGCGGCCGACCGTGTCGCGCAGGCGGTCCCTCCACGAGTCGGGATCGGCGGCCCTGGCCACCGCGACGAGGCGATCGGCACCCGCCGGGTCGTGCAGGACACGACTCCGGCGCAAGATCGCCCACTGATCGAGGGCGCTCGCAAGCTCCGGGGCGACCGGGCTCGTCGTCAGCAGACGGCCGGCGGCCGGGGGATCGAGCGAATCGACGTCGACGCCGTAGGCGCGGAACGCGGCCGCGTAGTCGGCGTTGGCCTTCCGCTCGTCGCCGTGGACGCCGAAGTCGTTGAGGACCGCCGCCAATCGCTCGACGATCCGGCGGTCCTTTTCGACGTCCTCGATCGCCTCGCGTTCTCGCGTGAGTTCGTCGAGGAACCGGCGGACCCGCTGCGTCTGTTCGAGGGTCGCGTCGCTGCCGGTGAGGAGCGTCTCCGCGCGCCTCGCCGCCTCGATCGCCTCGACCCAGAGGATCGGGTCGCCCCCCGCGGCGATCGCCTTCTCGCGCTTCTTCGCGGAATCGGCGAGGGCGGCGTTGACTGCGACCTCCACGGCCCCGAGGCGCCGGCGTCGTTCGCGGCCCATCCACCCCCAGCCGGCCGCGCCGATCAGGCCCGTGATCAGCACCGACGCCACGAGGGCAAGCGTCAACTGACGACGACGACGCTCGCCCGCGGCCCGCGCCTCGGCCCTGACCGTCGCCAGCTCGGCATCCCGCAAGCGGCCTTCCACGCCGCGGAGGTACGCGGTCAGTCCCAGGACGACCACGCTCGCGTCGCGGGGTCGATGTTTCGGCACGGCCGCCAGGCACGTCCGGGCCAGCGCCACGAGCTCGGCATCGGCCCCGCAGGCGTCGAGTCGCCGGAAAGCCTCCGAGAGATCGGCCCTCTCGGCCTTGCGGTAAACCTCGGAGGAAGCCTCGCCCACGAACGCCGGCTGGCCGGTCAGGATCTCGCACAGGATGGAGCCGAGGGCGAAGACGTCGGCCCGCTCGTCGAGCGTGTCCATCGCCCCGCGAGCCTGCTCCGGGGCCATGTACGAGGGGGTGCCGAGGACGGAGCCGGGCCGCGATTCCATCATCTCCGAGCCGTCCCGCCAGGTCCGAATGACCGACGCGTCATCGCCGGCGGAGCTGGGCCGATCGCCGTCCGCCTGGCCGCACAGGTCGAGCACCTTCGCGAGGCCCCAATCCATCACCTGGACCTCGCCGAAGCTGCCCACCATCACGTTCGACGGCTTGAGGTCGCGATGGATCACGCCCTTCGAATGGGCGTAGGCCACGGTCTGGCCGACCTGCTCGAAGACGGCGAGAAATCGGGTGCGTTCGTCGTCGGGGCCCCGTCGCGCCGCCAGCAAGGCCGCCAGGGTTCGGCCCCTCACCAGCTTCATCGCGATGAACATCCGGCCGTCGGGCAGGCGGCCCAGCTCGTGAACCGGGACGATCCCCGGATGCTGGAGCTGCCCGCCGATCTGCGCCTCCTCGACGAACCGCCGGACCATCTCGGGATGCTCGCGGTGCTCCTCGCGCATCACCTTGACGGCCAGGTCGCGGCCGAGGTAGAGGTCGCGGCCCTGGAAGATGGCCCCCATCCCCCCGCGCCAGCTCGCCCAGGAGCTGATATCGGGTGGATGGGTCGGGATGCGCGTGACCTTCCGCCGAAGTCGGTCGGATCAGCGGGGCGTCATCGGACGATTCGCGAAGGTGGACACGCACCTTCGTCGAGTCGAAGGGAGGAGCCCCCTCCTCGGGCGATCCGTGGGCCTCCGGATCGAACGAGATCGCGGCCCCGAGGCGGAGAAGGCACCGGGGACAGAGCCCGGCCGGGGAGTTGCTCGGCGGGCGTTCTCCGCAGTCGGGACACGTCTCGGCTCCGCTCATCGCACCCGCCCCGTTCCGGTTCCCGTTCCCGTTCGCGTCCGACACCGAAAGCCACCTCGTCTTCATTGGGGAAATGGTCGCGAGCGTTACACCCCGAGCGGGCTCAGCCCTCCAGGGCGGCGAAGAGGGCCTGGATCTCGTCATCGACCTGGTCGGCGTCGCCGACGGTCGCCGCGATCGCCTCACGCAAGAGGAGGCCGTAGCGGCGCCGGAGGCGGTGGACCGCGACGCGGACGTTTCCTTCGGTGGTCCCCAGCCTCCGAGCGATCTCCGCGTAGGGGTCCGACTCGGGGTCCCGCGTCAGGACGGCGATCAGCTCGTCGAACCTGGCCGACCGACCCGCATCGTCGTACTCGCCGCGGAGCCGTTCGACGACGCGGCCGAGCAGGGTCAGGGCCCAGGTCCTGTCGAAGATCCGCTCCGCGGTCATCTCGTGGGCGGGTTCGAGGGCGTAGCGGCGCTCGGCATCGAGGGGGTCGATGGCGAGCTGCGGACGGCCCCCGCCCCGCTTGGCCGCGTTCTCCCGGTCGCGGTCGCCCGCCAGGTGCCGGGCGCACACGGTGCGCAGGAAGGCGCGGAAGCGGCCCCGGGCCGGGTCGGCTCTGGCGATCAAGTCGTGCTCCAGGACGTAGGCGAAGAAGTCCTGGGTCCGGTCCTGGGCCTGCTCGGGCGAGAACCCGCGGTGGCGGACGAAGGCGTAAATGGGGTACCAGTACGCCTGGCAGAGCATCGACAGGGCCTCCCGGGCCTCCCCGTCGTCGCAGCGGGCCGCCGTGGCCACTCGGCTCCATTGCGTGGTGGGGAAGCGTCCCGGGGCGTGACCCTCGGGTTGGAGAAGCGGCATGATCGCCCCCTGGAGCCGGACGCGTGAGACGGGACCTGCGGGAAGGCTCCGACCGATTATCGCGTCGGGACGCCGCGGTGACGAGGGCCCCGAAGTCCACCGAGGGAGCCCTCCAAGCGGGAGGCCACGCCGAGACCGCGTCCCGGAAGGCTCCGAGGGCCGACCTCTCCGCTTCGGTCTCGGCGACCGAATCCATGGTTCCGAGGGGCGTTGCATCGAAGCCGGCGCGTCTTCTTGCGCGGGGGGCGGGGCTTGTGCGGGCCGGGCCGCGTCGTGGTTGATCGTCATCTCGGCTGGACCCTTTGCCCGGCCCGGGGCGCGTGCTATCGTGTCGATCTCCCGACGGGGAGACTCCTTCCATCACGATGCACGCGGGCCTTGCGGGGGACGATGCGATGAGCGGTTCGAGGAAGATGAGGACGGGCATGGTCGGCGGCGGAGGGCCCGCGAACTTCTTTGGCGCCCCCCATCGCCGGGCCATCCTGATGGACAACTCCGCCGAACTCACCGCCGGGGCGTTGCGGAGCGACTCCGAAGGCTCGATCGCCTCGGCCCGGGAGCTCTTCTTCGCGAGGGGGTACGGCGACTGGAAGACGATGATCGAGGCCGAGGCGGCGCTGCCGGAGTCCGAGAGGATCGATTACGTGACGATCGTCACGCCCAACGACGCCCACTTCGGACCGGCCGAGGCCGCCTGTTCGGCCGGGATCGGCGTGATGTGCGAGAAGCCCCTGACGACCACCTTGGACGAGGCCCGCAAACTCGGCCAGGCCGCCTCCGCCCACAAGTCCCCGTTCGGGGTCGCCTACACCTACACCGGCTTCCCGATGGTCATGCTGGCGAAGGAGATGGTCCGCGACGGCAAGATCGGCAAGGTCAGGAAGGTGGAGGCGTGGTATCCCCAGGGCTGGCTCGCCACCAAGCTGGAGACCGAGGGGCAGAAGCAGGCGAGCTGGCGGGTCGATCCCAAGAAGTCGGGCGCCTCGGGGTGCGGCGGGGACATCGGCACCCACGCCTATGAGTTCGTCCGGTTCGTGACCGGGCTGAAGGCCACGAAGTTGTCGGCGAGGCTCAAGGCGTTCGTCGAGGGCCGGGCCCTGGACGATGATTTCACCGTCCTTTGCGAGCTGACCGAGGGCGCGATCGCCACCGTGGCGGCCAGTCAGATCACCATCGGGGCCCAGAATGACAACGGGTTCCGCGTGAGCGGGACTTCGGGCACCCTGGAATGGTCGATCACCGAGCACAACGTCCTGAAGCACTACCAGGGCGGCCAGCCCGTGAACCTGTATCGGCTCGGGGCCGAATACGGCTACTTCCCCGCGTCGATCAAGCCGTACATCCGCGTCCCGTCGGGCCACCCGGAGGGGTTCCACGAGGCCCTGGCGAACCTCCACCGGACGCTCGAATGGCAGATCCGGGGGTCTCGCGGCGAGGCCTGCCCGAAGCCGTTCGATCACCCCGGGATCGGCGACGGCGTGGCCGGCATGGCGTTCATCGACGCCGCCGTGACGAGCTCGAAGGACGGGGGCGCGTGGGTCGAGGTGACCGATCAGTGAGGCGCGAGTCTCTTGATGTCCGATGGCATGCCCACGAAGGCGGCGACGTGGGCATGCCTCCCGGGCTTACTTCTTCTCGTCGGTCATCCGCGTGAAGACCAGGGTGTTGGGCTTCTCGTCGTCGTTGGAATCGGCCTTCTTCTCGATGAACTCGCTGGGCAGCGCGCCTTCGGGAGGGCCCCGGCGACCTTCAGCGTCTTGTCGCCGTCGGAGAGCTGGTAGATCGCCTTGTTATCGGGGAGGACGCGGTCGTCGATCTTCATCTCGGTCCAGGTCATGGTCGGGTACGGCTTGGCCGTCTCGTCGATCTTGAACTTGCCGGCGATCTTCTTCTCGTCCCCCATCGGGGTGGTGAAGGAGATCTCGACGGTCTGCTTGGCCTTGTCGAAAGCCAGGGTCAGCGGGACGTTGCTGCTGGGTCCGGCCTTGGCCGTCCACTTGCCGTCGAGCTTGTCCTTGTCGTCGGCGAGGGCGGCCGAGGCGGCGAAGGCGATCAGGGCCAGGGCGGTCGGGAGCCTCTTCATCGTCCGATCCTTCGGGTCGGGGCGGGATGGGTTGGTCCGAGGGGGGAGATCGAGGCGATCCCCGCGTCCTTCGGCCGGCGATTCTAACGAGAGGAGGAGGTGGACGCCATCGAGGACTTCTCGACGTGCTCGTCGGCCTTGGGCGCGGCGGACTTGGGCCGGGTGAAGGTCACGACGTCGGCCAGGACCCCGTCGCCCGCCTTGAATTCCTTGGGCCGGGGGTTGTTCGGGCCTCCGGTGGCCATCTTGAGCTTGTCGCCGTCGATCTCGTAGATGCCGAGGACCTCGGGCAGGTCCTGGCCGTCGGTGGAGGTGAAGCCGGACCAGTCGATGGTCTTGGGCTTGGCCTTCTCGTCGATCTTGAGCGTGCCCTCGGCGTGGACCTTCAGGCCCAGGGGGGTCGAGACGTCGACGGTGACCGCCCGGCCCCGGACCTCGATGGTCACCGGGATGTCGCGCTCGGGCCCGGCGGTGGTGGTCCACTTGCCCTGGAGCTTGGCGGCGTCACCGGAGGGGGCCTCGTCGGCCCGGGATGCGGAGAAGACCAGGGAAATCAAGGCGATCGTCGCCGGGATGGACGTCTTCATCGGTCGGGCCCTCGTCGTCAGGGTTGGATCTCGGTGGCCAGCCAGGTCTTGAGCTCCTCGGCCAGTCTCCGCGAGGCCTCCGGCCTCTGGGCCGCGAGGTTGCGCCTCTCGGCCGGATCGGTGCGGATGTCGAACAATTCCGGCTTCGCGCCCTGGGTGATGACCAGCTTCAGGTCGCCGTGCAGGGCCGCGAGCTGATTGTAGCCCTCGCTCCGCCACTCCCAGAACAGGGTTCGCTCGGGGACCCGGCCGCGGTGGGTCCAGGCGGGCAGGAGGTCCACGCCGTCGAGGTCCGACGGCCGGTCCTTCGCCTCGGCGCCGGCGGCCGCCAGGATCGTCGGGAACAGGTCGATGGTCATCATGTTTTCATCAGAAGACGATCCCGCCGCGATGTGGCCCGGCCAGCGGACGGCCGCGGGCACGCGGACTCCGCCCTCCCAGACCGTCCTCTTGCCCCCTCGGAACGGGAAGTTGCTGTCGAGGGCGGCACTGGCCCCCTGGTTGCCGGCCTCGAAGGTGGCCCCGTGGTCGCTGGAGAAGATCACGAGGGTCTCCTTCGCCAGGTCGAGGCGATCGAGGGCCTCCAGGACCCGGCCGACCTCGGCGTCGAACCGGGTGACCATCGCCGCGTAGGTCGCGTTGATCGGCCGGTCGGGGTCGATCTCGGGGAACTTCCCCCGGTGTTTGGCCACCTCGTCGGCCGGGGCCTGGATGTTGAAGTGGGCCGAGATCAGGGGCAGGTAGAGGAAGAACGGATCGGCCCGATGGCGTTCGAGGAAGCTCAGGGCGTGATCGATGAACAGGTCGTCGGCGTAGCCCTGGACCGGCACCTTCCGCCGGCCGTCCCAGAGCTCGCTGGGGAACTTCTCCCAGGCGTGGGTGGCGTCGGTGAAGCCGAAGAACTCGTCAAACCCCTGGTCCATGGGATGGGTGTAAGACCCGCCCTGCCCTTTCGCCCGAGGCGCCCCGTGGTGCCACTTGCCGAACAGGGCCGTCTGGTAGCCGCGAGCCTTCAGCGCCTCGGCGATCGTCGTCTGGCCGCTGGGCAGGTCGTCGTTGTTCCGGCTGACTCCGCAGTGGATCGGGTTCTTGCCGGTCAGCAGGGCGCCTCGGCTCGGCGCGCAAACGACGGCCGCGGTGTAGAACCGGTGGAGCGTCATCCCCTCGCGGGCCAGGCGGTCCAGGTGGGGCGTGGCCCATTCCTTCCGGCCGTTAAACCCCACGTCGGCATGACCGAGGTCATCGGCGTAGATGAGGACGATGTTCGGCCCCCGGTCGGCCGCGAGAGTCGACCCGCGCCCACCGCCATCAGCAGTCCCGCTCCCAGGACGATCGGTCGCATGGCCTCGACCTCCGAGAAGACTCGCGTCCCCGCCGCTGTTCCCGAAGATCGGAGGATCTTCGTCTCTATTCTACCCTATGCCGACCGAAATGGTTGAGATGGCCGATTCGAAACGCGCGACCGGACCGAAGGTTCCCGAATCCGAGGCGCGGGGCGGCCCGGGGCGGCCTCGTCCGCCCGGTCGATCCGGCTCGTGGGAATCCCAGAAGCTCCTGCCTTCACCATCGATTCGGGACCGCTCCGCGGGCCACTTCCGGGCCGTTCCTCCTCGACCGACTCCCCCTCGGGGCCGTTGTCGAGACCATCGTCGCGAGAGCTTACGCCCGATGGCGATCGGCCACAAGGGGTTTACCCGCGGCGATCGATCCCGGAGGCCCGTTTCGGCGCCTCGTTCGGCGGCGTTTCGTGCGGTTTTGGGTGATTTTCCCGCCCGGCTCCCCGAGTCTCAGTTCGCCCGGCCGAGGTATTCGCCGGTCCGGGTGTCGACACGGACGACGACGCCCTGGTCGAGGTGCTCGGGCACCTGGACGATGGCCCCGGTGGAGAGGGTGGCGGGCTTGGTCCGGCCGGTGGCCGAATTCCCTCGGACTCCCGGGGCGGTCTCGGTGATCGCGAGCTCGACGGTGTCGGGGATCTCGATGCCGATGACCTCGTCGTTGACCACCAGGGACTCGACGTCCGGCATGTTCTCGATCATGAACGGGGCCTGGTCTTCCATGTCCTCATTGGAGAGTGAGAACTGGTTGAAGTCGGCCGAGTCCATGAAATGGAAGCCGTCGGAGTCTCGGTAGAGGAACTGGACGGGCCGTCGCTCGAAGCTGGACTCGGCGAGGCTGTCGGTGCCCTTGTAGCTCTTCTCGACGCGGTTGCGGGTCTTGAGGTTCCGCGCCTTGACCTTGTAGAGCGTGGCCGCCCCCCGGGCCGAGGGGGTCTGGACCTGGATATGTTCGATCATGTGAGGAGAGCCGTCGATCTCGACGACCATCCGCCTCTTGAAGTCTTTGGCGGGGACCACGTTCGCGACCCTTCGGGCCTCGTCGGACGATGAGGAACTCGGAGGGCTCATGGTACATCGCGAGCCCGCGTCGGGTCAAATCCGGAGACGAGGCCGGGCGCGAACGGATCGCAGGGTGCTTGCAAGATCCCGGGCCGTCGCCTAGATTCCGGCTCGAACGATTCCCGAGGCCCCCGCCGGGCCGGCGACGACGCATTGCAACCCAGGATGGACACCCGACGAAGGGATTCGCCGATGCAACCCGTTCCCCCGCCGTCCGAGGCGATTCGTCCGATCACCCCGAGCCTGCCTGCCGTCGGCGGAACGGCTGGAAGGCCGGCGGTTGCTGTCCCTGAGCCCCGTGAAGGACGTGAACCGGACGGATTTCTATCCGGCGACGATCCGCAACGCCGGGGATGTCGTCACGTTCGTGGGGCCGGCGCCCAATGGAGTCCCCGAGCTCTGGAAGAGCGACGGCACGCCCGGAGGGACCGTGCCGGTGAGCCTCCTGCCCAGCTCCACGAGCGTCACGCTCGGCGATTCGGCGGTCAACGACGGTGAGCTTTACGTCCTCAACGGCGCCGATGTCGATCGCTACGACCTTTCGACCGGAGGCCGGACGGTCCTGACGAGCTTTGGCTACGTCGTCGGGCCTCAGCTTGTCCGGACCGATCAGATCGTGGCCTCGGGAGGCGAGGTTGTCATTTCCGGGAGCGACGGGGCCACCGGCGTCTTCGCGATCCGCAACGACGAGACGGCCTTCCACGACGCCTACTAGCCGATCGGCCCCTCGGGCACGACCGTTGGCGACCTCACGGCGATGGGGGACTCGGCCTACTTCTTCGGGTCGAGCGATTTTGGGGCGGGGGTCTACTCGTCCGACGGGGCTCAAGTCCTCAGTGTGACGACATGCGGGCCCATCGGCCCGATCGTCGCCGGGTCTGATCGGCTGTTCATCGAGACCTCGCCCGGCTCGTGGGAGGGTTCCTCGCTGTATGTGTCCGACGGCACCGCTGCGGGCACTCAGCTCGTCATCGGCGGCCTGACGATCGTGGGCCAGCCGGTGGCGGCCGGGGATCGGCTGTTCTTCCTGTCGCAGGACGGGGGCGTCACTTCGTTGTGGACGAGCGACGGGACGGCCTCGGGGACCGGCCCGGTCGCCGATCTCGACGGCGTGGCGGACCTGACCGCGGCGGGCCCGGACGTCTTCTTCACCGCGAACGATGGTCCGACCGGGACCGCGCTTTATGAGTCGGACGGGATGGCCTCGGGGACTCGTCGGCTGGCCACGATCGACCTCGGCCCCCCTCCTGCCCCGGCCATACCCTGGCTATTGAGCCCCTCCCGAGTCCCGGCTCGTGGCGACCGGCGAGGGCGTGTTCTTTGCGGGGTACGACGCCTCCCGAGGGCTGGAGCCCTGGCACAGCGACGGGACCAGCGAAGGCACCGGGCCCGTCGCGGACCTGGACCCCGGGCCCGACGGCTCCGACCCGGAGCAGATCACGGCGATCGGCGACCGGGTGGTGTTCGCCGCCCACGACGGGACGACCTCCAATGAGATGTGGATCCGCGACGGGACGGCCCAGGGGACGAAGCTCGTCGCCTCCTTCCCCGCTCCCGTCCCGACGAACACCCTGGACACCTCTCTCGAAGCGAGCCTCACGACCGATCCGGTCACGGTCGGGCCGCTCGCCTTCTTCGTGGCCGACGACGGCGAGCATGGGTCCGAGCTCTGGGTCACCGACGGCTCCAACGGGGCACTCACATGGTCGCGGACATCCGGCCGGGCCCTCAGGGATCGTTCCCCGAGGACCTCTCCGCGTTCGGATCGCGCCTGGTGTTCACGGCCGATGACGGAACCCACGGGCGAGAGCGGTGGATCACCGACGGAACGGCCTCGGGGACGATCCTCCTGGCCGACATCCAACCCGGCCCGGCCTCCGGCGAGCTTCCGGAGCCGACCCGGATTTCCTCTTGGCCCAGGAATTGACCGTCGGGGTCCTCCACGGCCTCCTCTATTTCGGGGCCTTCGGAGAGGCGGGCGACCCGGAGCTCTGGACGTCCGACGGGACGCCGCAAGGGGCCCGAGAGGTCGCCTCGATCGGCACCACACCGCCCTCCTCGCCCTCGGTCGCGCCGTTCCCGTTGAACCATTTCACGGCCCTCGGCGACGCCATCTACGTCTTCGGCTACGATCCCGACCTCGGCTGCCAGGTCTGGAGGAGCGACGGCACGGCCGAGGGGACGTCCCGGGTCACCTCGGTGCAATTCTCTTACCACGGGTTCCCATCGTTTCCGGGGCAGATCGTCGCCTCAGGTTCGCAGCTGTACTTCGCCCTGACCGGGCCGGATGACGGGGACCGACTCTGGGTGACCGACGGCGGCCCGGGGGACGAGCGTCTCGTGTTCGATCCGGCCACGATCGACTCCTCGGCCGAGTCGGGACTCGACGTCCTGACGGGCCTCTCGGCGATCGGGTCGGAGGTCTGCTTCGAGACGCACCTGAGATCCGCCCGCACGGTGCCGTACTTCAGCGACGGGACGAACGAGGGGACCGTGCCCATCCCGACACGCGGGGGAGATCCGATCTCGAAGAATTATGTGACCACCTTCGATGGTCGCGCGTTCTTCGAGGTGGGGGACCAGAACGGTGCCGCTCGCCGGTGGGCGACCGACGGCACCGAGGCGGGAGCAGCCTACCTGACGGGGACGCCGTCCGGGCCGGCGTGGTCATTGGGGGCGGCCCCGGCCGAGGTGGTTGGCGGCGATCTCTACCTGAACCTCACCGCGGATGACGGGAATGAGGTCTACCGCGTCGGGCCTGGCTCGACCACGGCGGATTTCGTGGGTCAAACCGCCGACGATCTGTGGGCCGTCCCTCTCCTGGAGTTGCCCGGGGGAAACCTGGAGGTCCTGGGGGACGACGGCCGGCACGGAGTCCAGCCGTTGGCGCTCAGCCCGGGGCCGCCGGACCCGACATTCGGGCCCCTCCGTAACGCGACCGTCGCACCTGGGGGAATCCTGGTCCTCGGTCTCTCCGACTCCACGTACTATCGATCAGCAGCCCGTTCGTCGTGGACGTGGAGACCGACGGCGGGACGTCCATCGGCCCTCCCCTCCAACCCTTCCCTCGGCTCCAACTGCCGGCCGGGGAGGTCTCCACGTTCTCGGCCGTCCCCGATTCCACGGTCGATCCGGCCCCGCCCTTCCTGTACAGCATTCAATGGAGCGCCCCGGAGGTCCACGCCTCGATCGACGCGACCACCGGCATGATCTCCTACGCGCCCGATGCGGATTTCCGGGGGGCGGTGTCGGTCTTCCTTTGGGTCCGGAGCGCCCGTCATCCCTCGTTCGAGACGTCCGAGTCGTTCGCGGCCGACGTGATCGACCCGCCCCCTCCGCCTGCCCCGACCGATTCAACGAAGTCGCCTCCGACGGAGTCGCCGGCCCCGAGCCCGACGCCTCCCGCGATCCCCGCGGATCCCTCGCCGATCTTGCGGCCCCAGCCAGCGACCCTGTCTCCTCCGACGATGGCCCCTGATCCTCCGGCGACGAGCCCGGCGGGACCGTCGGCCGCTCCCGTCCAGCCGGCCCCTCCGGTCGTCTCGCCCCCGGGGCCGGTCACCATCGCGACGGCGGAGGAGGTCCGCGTCGGGCGTCATCGTCGGGCCGAATTCTCGGTCCAGTTTTCGGGTTTCGTGACCGACCTCTCGGCGAGCCGGGCGAGGAACTACCGGGTGATCGCCGAGTGGAGGGTCGGCAAGAGGACGGTCCGCGATCGGGTGGCCCTCCGATCGGCGAGATTCGATCCGACGACGTTTGCCGTGACCCTGAAGGCGGTCCGGTTGCCTGCCCGTGCCCGGTTCTTCGAAGTCCGCGTCCTGGGCAATCGGGTCTGCGATTCGGAGGGGACGCCGATCGACGGCGACCGCGACGGCCGGGCCGGGAGGACCTCCAACCTGGTGATCGAGAAATCGGCCTATCCGAAAGGCCCCATCCGGCGCTCGATTGACAGGCACGGGAGGCGGCGATAGCCTCGGGGAAGCCTTGCCACCTCCTCCTCCCCTTCCCTAGCGCAGCCCGATTATGGCCGAACTTTCCCCGGACGACGAAGAGGACCTCTTCGAGCACTGCGAGTCCGTCCTGGGCTACCGCTTCCGCGACCTGGACCACCTCAAGGAGGCGCTAACCCACGCCTCGGGGGCCAATCACCGCCTCGCCTCGAACGAGAGGCTGGAATTCCTGGGGGATGCGATCCTCGGCGCGGTGGTCTGCGAGGCCCTGTATCGCGAGTATCCGGACTTCCTCGAAGGGGACATGACGCGGATCAAGTCCGTGGTCGTCTCGCGGCGGACCTGCGCCAAGATCTCCAAGGAGCTGGGGTTCGACGAATTCCTGATCGTCGGCAAGGGGATGGGCTCGGCCGACAAGACGCCGGAGTCGATCCTCGCCGACGTGTACGAGAGCCTGGTGGGCGCGATCTATCTCGACGGCGGGATGGACGCCGCCAAGCGGTTCATCCTCCGGTACATGGGCCCGGAGATCGAGGACGCGGTCTCGGGGCAGTCCGGAGTGAACTTCAAGAGCACCCTCCAGCAGCAGGCCCAGAGGCTCTTCGGGGCCACGCCGTCGTATATCCTCCTGGACGAGAAGGGGCCCGACCACTCGAAGTGCTTCAAGCTGGCCGCCTTCATCGCCGGGAGGCGGTTCGCCGCGGCGTGGGGCCCGAACAAGAAGGACGCCGAACAACGGGCGGCGAGGAACGCCCTGGCGCAGATCGAGGGCCAACCCCCGCCGTTCGAGGCCGACTGATTCGGACCCGGCGATCCGCCCTTGCGGGAGGTTCTCCGCTCGTCGTAAGATGCGGGCCGATTCTCCCTGGTTGCCTGGTTCCTCCCCCTGCCGCCTTTCCCCCAGCCCGCCGGAGGGAGGCCGCCGTGATCGGTTCTCCCGCCGCCGACCTCGGGCTCGGGCCGGAAGTCTGGATCTTCCTGACTCTCCTGTCCTGCCTGACCCTGTTCTTCAAGTTCAGCCGCTTCTGGAGCGTCCGCAACCTGGACCTGGTCCTGCTCTTCGCGCCGGCCCCGGGGTTGATCCGCCTGGTGGGAGGCTCGGGACTGGCCCAGCCGTGGTGGGCGTTCCTCTGGTTGTTCCTGGGCTCGGGGCTCTGGCTGGTCCGGTGCCTGGTGGACCTGGGGTTGGCCCGCCGTCCGCAACTGGAGCCCAACCTCAATTTCGCGGGGCTGGCGTGTCTGGCGGCGGGGGTCCTGGGCCTCCTCCTGATCGAGACGGCGAACCTCCCGGTGGATCAGGGTGCGGCCAGGAATCCCGCCGACCCGCGATCGAAGCCCGGCGAGGGGGCTCCCCCTGCACCCGAGGCCGCCACGCCCGAGACGGTCCAGAAGGTCCTGGACCGCACGCTGCCCCGATCTCTGAGGAGGAACCCGCCTCACGTGATCCTGGCCCGGAGCGTCGCCGGGCTGGCCAATCTGGGCCTGGTGGCGGGCTTGCTGGCCGTCGGCTGGAGGCATTTTGAGAGGCCGATCGCGGGGATGGCGGTGGCCGCCTGTTACCTCGTGTTGCCTTATACGAGGATCGCGGTGGTGGATGGCGGCCAGCTTGTGCCGTCGGCGTTGATCGTCTGGGCCCTGGCCAGTTACGGCCGTCCGGCGGTCGCCGGCGCGTTGATCGGGCTGGCCTCGGGCTGGATGCCGGCGACGGTCGGCCTGCTCCCCTTGTGGGCCGGCTTCTACCGAGGCCGAGGGATGGGCCGCTTCCTCGTCGCGGCCGTCCTGACCCTGGGACTCTGCGCCGCGGTGGTCTCGGCGGTGCCGGCCCTGGCCGATTGGGGCCAGGCTCTGGGGGCGAGGAACCTTCGACAGGTCGGGCTGCTTCCTGGGATCGAGGCGCCGTCGGCCGGGAGCTTCTGGACCCGGATCGAGCCCGTCTATCGCCTGCCGGTCCTGATCGCCTACGGTGCGTTCGTCCTGGCCACGGCGATCGTCCCCTCGGAGAAGAACCTGGGAGAGCTGATCGCCCTGTCGGCCGCCCTGCTCGTGGCCTGCCAGTTCTGGTACTTGGACGAGGGCGGGACGCTCGTCCTGATGTATCTTCCCTTGGTCCTGCTGATGATGTTCCGCCCGAACCTGACGACCAAGAGGCCGCCCGCCCCGAAGCCCCAAGGCTCTCGACAGTCGGCCCTCCATCCGGTCCGCTGAGGCCGGCGATCTTGTCCGAACGGCGGCCTCCGGTCACAATCGACCCCAGCCGTTGCTCCGACCCCCCTTCCCGTCCCGAGACCCGCCGATGCAGTTGACCTATGACTTCCTGGCCAAGAGGATCGATCACTCGCTCCTGGGTCCGACCCTGACCGACGCCGAGCTCGAAGACGGTTGCCGTCTGGCCGCGAAATACAAGGTCGCGAGCGTCTGTATCAAGCCCCATGCCGTCGCGCTGGCGAAGAGGCTCCTGGAAGGCAGCGGGGTGGCCGTCGGCACCACGATCGGGTTTCCCCACGGCGGCCACACTCAGGCGATGAAGATCCGCGAGGCGGAGCTCGCCCTGGATGACGGCGCGACCGAGCTCGACATGGTCATCAACATCGGCAAGGCGCTCGGCGGCGACTGGGCGGCGGTCCAGGAAGAGATCGGCGCGATCGTCCGGCTCGCTCATTCTCGGGGAGCGATCGTCAAGGTGATCTTCGAGAACTGCTATCTGTCGCCGGCCCAGATTTCTCGCCTCTGCAAGATCTGCGGCGAGGAGAACGCGGATTTCGTGAAGACCTCGACCGGCTATGGGACTTCGGGCGCGACCGACGAGGACTTGAAGTTGATGAGGGAACTTTCCCCTCCCCACGTCCGGCTCAAGGCGGCCGGAGGAATTCGCACGCTCGACGCCGCGCTGAACGCGGCGAAGCTCGGCTGCGACCGGATTGGCGCGAGCCGGACGGCCGAGATCCTCGACGAGCTGAACGACCGTCTCGCCGGCAAGGCTACCGCGAAGGACGACGGGGTTTCACGTGAAACGCCCGGCGGCTATTGAATCCCCATCGAACGGGGACTGGCAACTCGGCCCCGAGGTGCCGGTTCCCCCATCCTGTCCGGGATTCGAGGGCCCTGGGTCGAGGGTTGGCGATGTTTCGGGGATTGGCCGGAGGGCCGGTCCCATCGGGGCGACCAGATTCGAACTGGTGACCTCCTGCTCCCAAGGCAGGCGCGCTAACCAGGCTGCGCTACGCCCCGAGGCGTGTGAAAGAGCATGGTAGAGGGGCCCGGGGGATGCGGTCAAGGCCGGACGGCCAGTTCGGCGGGGTCTCGCGGAGGTCCATCGAGGTCCGCCCCGGCCACCGGCCATTCCATCCGCAGGTCCAGGCCGGGCCGGGGCCGACGCTTGAGCGTTCCGCCGTGGGCGCCGACGACCCTGGCCAGGACGGCCATCGGCAAGACGCCTCCCCCGCACTTCCCGGCGGGGACCGTCTCGCCCCCCCCGCTCTCTCGCCATTCCAGGTGGTTCGTCCCGCTCAGGCTCCAGGCCCTCAGGGCGATCCGCGACTTCGGCGCCATCCGGGCCGCTCGCCACTCGGCCAGGGCGTCGAGGGCCTGGGTCCAGCGGGTTGGATCGAGCCGGCCGGGAACCGGCGGGCCGATCAGATCGAGCTTCAGGGTCACCTCTCGCCCTTCGAACCGGGGTGCCCACCGCGAGACGAACTCCTTCAGGAGGAGATCCAGGCTGAGAGTGATCGGCTTCAGGTCCATCGGTCGACAAACGGTCTGGAACTGATCGACGACCCGCTCGGCCTCGCGATAGAGCCGGTCCGGTTCGTCCCACCGCGACGGATCGGGCGCCGAGTCCCCCCTCCGAGCGAGGTAGAGACTCATCTGGAGTCCGTTCAGACGGTTCCGAATCGTGTGGAAGAACTCGCCGAAGACGTCGTGGAGCGCGACGACCTGGTCGGGCTCGGAAGCGAGCCTCAGGAGCGCTTCCAGGGAGGCGGAACTCGGATCTTCCTGATTCATGGTCGCCTCTTCATCGACGAGGGGCGAGGTCGGGCGTCCTTTCGCCGGAGATGCATCGCGGACCTGACCTGACATGGCAATCGGGATGCCGATCCTCGCGAAATCGGTCCCCGGCGCCGCAACCCTCGCCACGGTCCGCCCGAGGCGTTCCAGACCTCGGGCGAGCCGCTTCGGAAGGTTCTCGTTTTCCCGATCCGCCGCCGGAAAATGGGAAGTCGAGTAGGTCCGCCAGCTAGCTTCCGCGGATGAGTCCCGTGATCCTCTCGAACTCTTCCTGGCTGTTGAAGTCGATGACGATTTGCCCGCGGTCTCGGGCCTTGACCCGGATCAGTACGGGCGTCCCGAACCGTTCCCGGAGGTTCCCTTCGAGCTCCAGGACGTGGGGCGCCTTCCCGCCCGAGGGGGTGGAGCCCGGCTCGGCGGCGTCCTTGCGGATGCGGGTCTTCGCGGCCGTCGGCTCGCCGGTTTGCACGAGCGCCTCGGTCTGGCGGACCGAAAGGTTCTCGGCAATGATCCGTGAACATGCCGCGATCTGCGAGGCCGCGTCCGGCAGGCCGAGCAAGGCGCGGGCGTGGCCCTGGGTGATCTTCTTGTTGCGGACCGCTTCCTGGACCTCGGCAGGCAGGTCGAGGAGCCGGAGGAGGTTGGAGACGGTGGAGCGGTCCACGCCGAGGCGGCCGGCGAGTTCCTCCTGGGTGCCTCCGTAGCTGTCCAGGTAGCTGCGGAAGGCGGTGGCCTTGTCCAGCGCGTTGAGGTCTTCTCGCTGGAGGTTCTCGACCATCGCGAGTTCGGAGATCCGCTGGTCGTCCAGCTCCATCACTCGGGCGGGAACGTCGTGGAGCCGGGCCTCGATGGCGGCCCTCAGCCGGCGTTCTCCGGCGATCAATTGAAAGCGGCTGCCGCGGGTTCGGACCAGGATCGGCTGGAGCATCCCGTGCTGGCGGAGGCTGTCGGCCAGGGAGGCGATGTCGGCCGGGTCGAACTGGCGGCGGGGCTGGAACGGGTTAGGATCGACCTGATCGACGGCCACGTGGATCAGTTCGGCGGCTTCGAGCGCCGAGGGCTCCAGCCCCCCTTCCTCGGTGCCGAGCAACGAGGCCAATCCGCGGCCGAGACGCTTCTTATTCACGGTCGAGGACCTCCATGACCAGTTCGGCATAGGCCCGGGCCCCTCGGGCCCGGGGGGCGTAATCCAGGACGCTCCGGCCGTGGCTCGGCGACTCGCTGATCGCGACGTCTCGAGGAACCATCGTCTCGAAGACCGCCCCGTCGAAGTACTCGCGGACCTCGTTGGCCACCTCATTAGCCAGCTCCAGCGCCGGGTCGAACATCGTCAGGACGATCCCGCCGATCTCCAGCCGGTTGTTGTCGCGGGCCTTGGTGTGGCGGGCCAGCTCGATGATCTGAGACAGCCCCTCCATCGCGAAGTATTCGCACTGGATCGGGATATAGATCTCGGCCGACGCCCCGAGGGCCGCCCGGGTCAACTGGCCGAGCGAGGGCGGGCAATCCAGGAATACGAAATCGAAGTGGGCGAGTTCTTCGTGGAGCTGTTGACGCAGGGCCGAGGCCCGTTGCCGGTTCGTGGCCGAGAGGGCGTCGGCATCGGCTAGGCTCTGCGATCCGGGGAGGACCGCGAGCCTCGGCTGCGACGTTTCGGCCACGGACTCGACCAGGGGTTTCCCGGCGAGCAAGGGGTGCCTCGGCGGCGGCTCGACGCCCAGCCCACTTGTAGCGTTGCACTGGGGATCGATGTCCACGACCAGCGCAGTCCGACCGGCCTTGGCCAGTCCGGCGGCGAGGTTGATGGCGGTCGTGGTTTTGCCCACTCCGCCCTTCTGATTGGCCACGCTGATGATCTTGGCCACGTCCGTGCGGCCTCCGATTCAGAAAGGCGATCGGTCCGGGCGGGGATGGTACTCGGAGGGTCCGGGGGTGTAAAGCTCAAGACGGAGGGAGCGTGGGAGCGGCGAACGCAGTTGCGAGCTTCGTCTTCGCGGTTGGGTGAATTGCATGCACCCTACGGGGGCGATTCGGACGAAAGGCCGAGTCTTGCGGCCTCGGTTTCGAGGGCCTCGCTGTACGAGATGGGATACGCTCCCGAGGCGTCCGGTCCTCGGAGGTCCTCGGGGATGGCGGCTCGCTGGGTCCGGCAATGCTCGCGGATCTCTTCGAGGGAGGGGAGCCCGAGGAGTTCTCCCCCGACGACTACCGGCGTCAACAACGGCTCGCCGTCGGCCGTCTCGTCGGAGCGCGTGACGTGGTCTCCAGCGAACCTCCCCTGCCCGTCCGTCCGGCGGTACACCTGCTTGGCGAGCGGATACGTCCGCTTCCCGGGACTCTTCTTGATCCGCCCGTGGCCGTCGATCGCCACGAGCTTGTAGACCATGGACAGGGCCGGCGCGTCCCGGCTGGTGATCAGCTCGGTGCCGACCCCGAAGGCGTCGATCGGGGCCTCGAGCCGGACCAGCTCGGCGATCTTCCATTCGTCGAGGTCGCCGCTGGCGAAGATCCTCGTCGCCCGGCGATTCGAGGCGTCCAGGATCGTCCGGGCCTCCTTGGAGAGCGCGACGAGATCACCGCTGTCGATCCGAATCCCGACGACCGGCGGCACGATCGCGGCGGCGTGACGGACCCCTTCGAGAGTGTCGTAGGTATCCACCAGCAGAGTCGAATTCTCCGGGAAAACGCGGACGAACGCGGCGAAGGCGTCTGCCTCGGAGTCGAACGCCTGGACCCAGGCATGGGCCATCGTGCCGACCGGCGGGATTCCCAGCAGGCGAGCGGCCTCGACGTGGCTCGTCCCCGAGAACCCGGCGAAATACGAGGCCCTCGCGGCGAGAAACCCCGCATGAGGCCCGTGGCCTCGCCTCGCGCCGAAATCGACGCACGTCCGGCCCTCCGCCGCCTCGACGATCCGGCTCGCCTTGCTCGCCACGAGCGTCGGGTAGTTCAGAGAGGCGATCAGGAACGTCTCGGCCCACTGGGCCTGGATCAACGGAGCTTCGACCCTCAACAACGTCTCACCAGGAAAGACGACCGTGCCTTCGCGGACCGCCCAGAGGTCCCCCTCGAAGCGTAGGTCGGGAAGCGCGTCGAAGAACCCGGGGTCCACATGAGCGAAGGTCGGGAGCGAGCGGAGGTAGTCGGCCTGCTCGCGAGAGAACGCCAGGCGGAGGAGGTCGCCGACGGCCTGCTCCAGACCGGCGAACACGAGGTAGGCCCGGCCCGGCGGGAGCCTCCTCACGAAGAGCTCGAAGGAGGCCGTTTTCGACGCCATCCCGGAGGCGGAATACGCGGCCATCATCGTGACCTGGTAGAGGTCCGTGACGGGGCCGAGATGGTTCGGGTCGGGCCAGAGCGAGGTCGGCGGACGGTGCATGGGTCGATCACGAAATGAGGTCGACGGGTTAATCCAGACCGGCGGGCGGATCGCGGAATGTCCTGGACCCCGGGGCTTGGCCGAACGTCCCGGAGACCGGAGGTTGAAGGAGGAGGAGGGCGCTCGACTCGAACCCCTGGCCATGATCCTGCCCACGCCACCCGGGGCCGAGGTCGAGCCGGGTCGCGGGGCTCAGACGGTAGGAGAAGACTTCGCGGACCTGGAAGGCAGGAGAGAGCCGCTTCAGGGCCTGGAGCCCGTCCGATTCCTGGTCGAGCTGGACCCGATCGATGATCCGAGGGCCGGGCGGGCCCGGGACGTTCAGGAGGGCCGAGAGGTCGGGCATCCGGCGGATCGCCAGGCCGTTCGAGGCGGCATAGAACAGCTCGGGAGGCCGGACCAGTCCCGGGATCCCCGCTCCGGTCGGGAACTTTGCCGACAGTTCCCGGACCGCCGAGCGAAGCGAGTCGGTCGGCGCCAGAAGTTCCCGGGAGGGTCCGTCGTGATCCGACAGGATCGGCCCGTGAAGCCAGACCGCCAGCCCCAGGACGGCGGTCATCGCTGCGGCAAACGGGCCGAGACGAGGCCGGAGGATGACCGTCGGCTCGCCGAGGAACTGAGTCGCCATCGCCGCCACGTTCAGCCAGCCGAGGAGGTGTAGGGGGAGCATCAACCTCGCATACGGGTGGTAGAACGGCGAGAGTGCGGCCATCAGCAACCAGCCGATCGCCACGAGCCTCGGCCCCGGTCGATCGGAGAGGAGCAACCAGGGAGCCAGGGCCAGCCCGGACCAGAGCGAGAGCTCGGGGAGCAGACCCAGGGCCAGGCAGCCGACCATCAAACCCAGTCGGAATCGTCGCCAGCCGAGGGCCGAAGATCGTCCCACGGCGAAGCCGATCCAGGCCACCGGCCAGGCCACGGCCCCCCAGGAGATCGAGCCCCAGAGCGACCCGGAGAGGATCACCGCCTGATCAATCTGGGCCTTGAGGTGTCCCGGCCACGAGCCGGGTCCGTCCAGGTAGCCGCGATGGTGGCGAGTCAAGGCCGCGTACCCGCCCGGCTGGGCCTCGACGAAGCGATACCACGGCCAGTAGACGGCCGCCGCGACCAGGGCTGCCAGCACTCCGAACCCCACCGCCCGAAGGCTCTGGCGACGTCCCCCGGAGGTCGGCCGGACGAGCCCCCAAACCGCCGAGGCGGCGACGATCACGCCCGCCAGGACTCCGTTATATTTCGCGTTCTGGGCCAGGCCCACCGAGGCTCCGAAAACGATCGCCCGAATCGCTCCTGGCTTCTCCAAGAATCGGCTCCCCAGAACCAGCGCCAGGGCCCATGTCAAGAGGAACGTCGAGTCGGTCAGGGCCATCCGGGAGAAGACGATGTGAGGCCCGCTGAGCGCCGCCAGGGAGGCCGCCATCGCTCCGGCTCCCGGACCGAACGTCCTCCAACCGAGCCAGCCGACGATCGGGATCGTCGCCACCCCGGCCACCTGGGAAACGAAGATCGCCGCCAGGTCCGACGGGCCTCCCGACAGCAAATAGGCGATCCCCACGAGGATCGAATACAGAGGAGGCGCGTAAGCGATCAGCTCGGGGCTGATTCCGGCGAGCCCTTTCGGCGAAAGGCTCCAGAGCCCGGCCAGGGCATAGATGCCCTCGTCGAAGTGATTCAAGCCGAGGCGTTGCGGGTTCCAGAACCGCAGGACGGCCCCAACCAGGGTCACTCCGGCGATGAAGGCCGACTCGCGGCGACCGGGAGTCTGGAGGATCGTCATGGGCGACCATCCTACCCGATCGGCCCACGTTCCTCACCGACGTTCCACGTGAAACGACGGAATCGGCGGGCGCTCCTTCGGACTACGCCGAGACGGCCCTGTTGACGGCCCTCGCCCGACGCGCTAGCTTCGATGCCAGTCGATCCGTGAGGGAGGCCGCCTCGATGGTCATGCTGTTCACCGACCGCCGGATGATCGCTCACTCGCCGCCCGAGGGGCACCCCGAGAAGCCCGAGAGGCTCGCCGCCGTCCTCCGTCACCTGGAGCGGACCGGGCTCGATCGAAGGTGCTCGACGGGAACGATCCGCGAGGCGACCGACGAAGAACTCGGCCGGGTCCATTCGCTCGCGATCCTCACGCCGATCCGCAAGGCCGAATCGCGAGGAGGCGGGCAGGTCGAGGCGGACACCTGGATCTCCTCCGGCTCTGAACTTGCCGGTAGACTGGCGGCGGGCGCCGTCGTCGAGGCCGTCTCGGCGGTGATCTCCGGGCCCGATCGCCGGGCCTTTTGCGCGGTCCGGCCTCCGGGCCATCACGCCCGGCCGTCCGAACCGATGGGCTTTTGCCTGTTCGACAGCGTGGCCGTGGGGGCGGCGGACGCCGTGGAGCGCATCGGGCTGGCCCGCGTCCTGATCGTGGATTGGGACGTTCACCACGGCAACGGCACTCAGGAGATTTTTTACGAAGACCCTCGCGTCACGTTCCTCTCGGTCCATCGCCACCCGTTCTATCCCGGGACCGGCCTGGAAGACGAGACGGGCCGGGGTCGGGGCCTGGGCTTCACGAGGAACGTGCCGTTGCCGTACGGGATCTCGCGGAGCGAGTACCTGGCGGCGTTTCGCGCGAATCTCCACGAGGTCGCCGACCGGGTCCGGCCCGAGCTGGTGATCGTCTCGGCCGGGTTCGACGCGCACGCCGAGGACCCGGTCGGCGACCTCGGGCTGGAGGTCGAGGACTTCCAGGCGATGACTCGGGACGTCCTGGACGTGGCCGAGACCCATGCCGGAGGGCGGATCGTCAGCGTGATGGAAGGCGGATACAACCTGCCGATCCTGGCTGGCAGCGTTGCCGCCCACATGGAAATCCTGCTGGCCGAGGGAAGGGGGCCCGATGAGCCTCGAAGCCCGGTCACCCCGAAGGGTCTCGCCGATCGCCCGAATCCTGATCGCCATGGCCCTGGGCATCCTGCTTGGGTGTTTGCTCCGACTCGAGTCGCCTACGAGGCGGTCAACTCATGCCGCGGAGCTGGAGGCGATCGGTCGGGTGGTGATCGACATGGTGAAGGCCCTGGCCGCCCCCTTGCTCCTCTTCGCGGTCCTCGACGCCTTCCTCCGCACCGAGATCCGCGCGAGGGCCGGAGCCACGATGGTGGCCATCGCCTTGACCAACGCGGCGATCGCGCTGGGGATCGGCCTGACGCTCTCGAACGTCCTGAAGCCCGGCTCGTCGTTTCACATCGAGACCAGCGCGGCCGATTCGAAGAGTCTCGCCGAGTTCCAGAAGCGCGCCCAGTCCATCGACTTCCTGAAGGAGATCACCGGCTACCTGCCGACGAATGTGGTCCGTCCGTTCGTGGACAACGCGATCATCACCATCGTGATCCTGGCGGTCCTGGTCGGCGCCGCCCTTCGGAGGGCCAAGACCGAGCAGATCGCCCTGGGCCGTGACGATTACCTCGTGGTCGAGGGGCTCGTCTCGACCATGCTCCGGGCCGTGGAGATCGTCCTGGGCTGGGTGATGGTCCTGATCCCTCTGGCGGTCTTCGCGGCCGTCAGCACGGCCATCGGTCGCCACGGATTCGGCGTGTTCCGAGGGCTGGCGGCGTACGTGGGAGCGGCTTCGCTCGGCCTGGCGCTCCAGGTTTTCGTGGTGTACCAGGCATGGATCGTCCTGGTGGCGAGGAAGCCGTTGGGATGGTTCTGGAAGGGGGCGCGAGCTCCATTGGCCGTCGCGATGGGCACCGCCAGCAGCATGGCGACGCTCCCCGAGACCCTGAAGGCCCTCAGGAAGATGGACGTTTCTCCCCAGTCGGCGAACCTCGCCGCCTGCGTGGGGACGAACCTCAATAACGACGGGATCTTGCTCTACGAGGCGATGGCCGTCCTGTTCGTGGCCCAGGCCTACGGGGTGCCCTTCCCGATCGACAAGCAACTCGTGGCCGTGGCCGCCTGTGCAATTGCCGGGATGGGGATCTCGGGCATCCCTGACGCAGGCTTCCTCTCGCTGACGATCGTCCTCGCGACGGTCGACCTGCCGGTGACGATCCTGCCCGTCCTGTTGACGGTCGATTGGCTGATCGGCCGGATGAGGGCGATGACCAACGTGACCAGCGACATGCTCGTGGCCGTGTTGCTCGATCGCCTGGCCCCCTCGAAACGGAGACCCGACGAGCTTCCCGGCTGAAGTGACCCCGACGGGATTCGAACCCGTGTACCGACCTTGAAAGGGTCGTGTCCTGGACCTGGCTAGACGACGGGGCCCCTGGGCGAGGCGAGTGAGTTACTGTACGCTTCGGACGTCGCCGCGGTCAAGGCCGCGCCGGGCAGACCTCGGCTCGAACACCCCGAAGGTTGAAGGCGGGTTGATCCTCCCGGAGCGACTTGCTACCCTCGGGACCGATCCCGACCGACAGGACGGCTGAGGAGGGCACCCCGATGCTTCGCATCTTGCTGCTGACCGGCGATGCCGGCGAAGCCCAGGAAATCTACTACGCCAAGTATCGCCTGGAAGAGGAGGGGTGGACGGTCCAGATCGCCGCTCCAACCAAGCGGACCTTCCTGTCGGTCGTCCACGACTTCGACCCGGCCTATGACACGTACGTCGAGAAGCCTGGATACTTCGTCCAGGCCGACCTCGGGCTGGACGACGTGGACGCGGCGAGCTTCGATGCCCTGGTGTTGCCCGGAGGTCGCGCCCCGGAGTACTTGCGGAACCGGCCGAAGGCCGTGGCGATCGTCCGCCATTTCGTCGAGTCGAAGAAGCCGATCGCCGCGAACTGCCACGGCCCGTTGCTCGTCATCGCCGCCGGAGGGGCCTCGGGTCGGACGATGACGTGCTATCCCGAGCTGGAGCCGGACGTCCGGGCCGCCGGCGCCGAGTTCGTCAACCGAGACGTGGTCGTGGACGGGCCCCTGGTGACCGTCCGGGGTTGGCCCGATAACGGTCCCTGGATGAGGGAGTTCGTCCGCCTGCTCAAGGGCATCGCGGGGAAGTCGTGAGGCGGGCCGCCAATCGGCGATTCGAGGCGGGAGGTTTCGGGGGCTCGATCACTCCGGGTCACCGGCCGGCGGGCTGGTTTCCCGGACCTTGTTGGCGTTCTGAATCGCGTCATACACCTCGCGACGATGAACGCTTACGTCTTTCGGCGCGTCGATCCCCAGGCGGACCTTGTCGCCGCGGATCTCCACCACGGTGATCGTGATGTGATCGTTGATGATGATGCTCTCGTTCTTCTTCCGCGAGAGAACAAGCATCGACGTACCCTCTCCAACCTGGGTACTCCGAGCCACGTCGGCCGGCTTCACGTATCCAAACGTTTAAGGGCCGGCCGATGGAATTCCGCGCCCGGGGACCGGTTGACCGATCCCATCATTCCCCGAGCGCGCCGAGGGCGTCAAGAGGTTGCGCCATTTTCTCGCTCGCGAGGGTCGTGCGGACCCTGGGCGATTTTGCCAGTCTGGGAAGACTGCAAGGAAGTTCGAACCGGATTGGCGATGCGATTCGGCTATCTGTTGCCCGAACTTGGGGTCTGGAACGGCTCAGGACGCTTTCTTGGCTCATCTCGTCGCAAGGACTCGGTCTGAGAAGGCTCGAAAAAAAGTTTCGTTAATCCGTCTCGGATGAGTAGCGACGGTAGAGGGTGCCCAGGCCGAGGTCGTAGATTTCGGCCTCGATGTCATCCTTGGTCGCCGGGTGGATGGTCACCCGAAGTTCCTCGATCAGGAGTTCCAGGAATTTGCCGCGGGCCCTCTGAAGGGTCTTTCGGAACGCTTCGGCGGAGATCTTCGAGCCGACCTGAGCCCCGAGGTTTTCGGCAAGCTGGTCGATCGGGGCCTCGGGGTTCTCGACGCGGAGATGCAGGACGCTGGCGTAGCGGTTCTTGGGAGTGCTCGCCTCGTAGGTTTCCAGCCGCGACCACACGCGACGGATCACGGCCTCCCGCCAGACCCGGTCATATTCGGCGTCATTGGCGGTGGGGTCGAGCAGGTCGCCCGGCGGCAGCGGCTGGAGCTTCCGGCCCCGGAAATGATCCACGATCAGCCGGTGGAGGACCGTGCGGAGGTAGTCGCGAAACCGCCCCTTGTTGTGGTCCGCGCCGGCGAGCTTATGGTCGAGCAGCTTGGTCCAGAATTCCTGGAAGACCTCGTCGGCGAGGTTCCGGTCTCGGAGCTTCAGGCGGAGGTAGCGCTCGACGGCATCGTGGTAGCGGCCGATCAGCTCGCGCATCGCGGCGGTCCCGGCGGGGCCGGGCATGTGGGCGGTGCGGATCGTCGTCCAGCTCGTGTCGAGCGTGGTCAGGCGATCGCCGGGCGGGGGAGTTGCGGAGTCGTCATCATCGGCCATGGCCACCCCCCGCGGTCGATCCGGCCCGGGTTATCGCCGGCCGGTCGCTCGGTCGGCCAGTCGAGACCGAGGGCCGTTTCACGTGAAACCCCGTCGTCCTCGCGCGGGCCTCTTCTCGACGGCCTATCTGAAAGCAAGCCGCGCCCGATGTCAAGCGCCCCGGCCACGATCCGATCAGGACGAGGGCCGCGAGCGACCCGATCGAGGCCCATCGGCCTCGCCGATGGCTCGCCGGATCGAATCGGAAGACCACCTCGTGCCGCCCGCCGGCGACCGGCACGCCGAGATAATCTCCATCACAGGCGATCACCTCGGCCACCCGGCCATCCAGCTCCGCCCGCCACCCGGGATGCCAGGCCTCGTTGACCATGAGGAACCGGCGACCGCTGGACTCGGTGACGACCCGAATCCGGCCCGGCCGATCCTCCTGGATGGTCGCCGATCCCGGGGCCCCGGGTTCGACGTCCACGGCCGAAGTCAAGCAGACGGTCGTTGCCGGATCGACCCGAGCGAGCGCGGAGGCGGGGTCGGGATCGACGACCACGCGGTCCACCAGGCGCGCCCTCGGCAGGGGGCGATCGACGAGGATCCATCGCGAGGGATGGTCGCCCTCGGCCCGAATCCAGCCGACCCCGGCAATCCTCAGAGCGGCCGGAGAGGCAACGTCGAGGCCCCGACGGGGCGTCAAGCCGACGTAGCCGCCGACGAGTCGCGCGCCTCCGGCCGATCCACGATTGAACGGCGCCACGATCCGATCCCCGTGGGGTCTGGGCGGACGCGCCTCGGCATCCGCCAGACGCTCCGGAGTCTCCGGACGATCGTGACGGAGCAGGGGGGCGAGCGAGGCTGTTACCGAATCGGCGGCGGCAAGGACAATCAGCAAGGCCGGGGCCAGTCGATAGCCACGGGCCGCGCCTGCGACCAGAATCGCGGCGGAAGCGGGCCACAGGAGGCCGAGCGTCGCCGGACCTATCGCGGCGATCCCCCGGAGCCGGAGGGGTCCGGCGACTGAGAGCACGGTGACCGTCGCCACCATCCCAGCCAGCGCCGGCAGGGCGAGCGGACCGAGCCTAGCTCGGGGCATTGGCCTCCTTCGCGACACGAATGCCGAAAGGTCCGCGAATGCGATCGCTGCCATGACCGCGAGCGCCGCCTGACCGAGCCCCAGAAATCGGGCGGGCCCTCGAAAGACACTCCAGAGCGGCACTCGGATCAGGATGGGAAACAGGGGCGAATAGGCACCGAGGGCCAGGAGGTATGACCCGACCGCAATCGTGGCCGAAGTCGTCAGGATGGTCCCGATCGCCCTCGACTCGACCCCCGGGACCGTCACCGCCGAGCGTCGGATCGCCAGCCAGGCCAGCAGCGCCGGGACGACCGCCCCCGGGCTCGCCGCCGACTCGTGGCGCGGCCAGGCCGATCGGCCTTCGAGGAGATGATGTCCGGCCCGAAAGATCGCGGGGGCCACGATCTGGAGGAGGTCCATCGGATGGAGCGAATCCATCCCGAGGAACACGGCCGACGGATGGCCCCGGGTCGATAGCCGGAGCGATTCCAGGGTCGGCAGGACCTGGGCCATCCCGCCACCGAGACCGAGGCCCTTCGCCGCCAACCACCGGAGCCAGAGGGAGCGATCGCGACGGAACGTCACCATCGCCGCGGCCATCTCGGCGATCCCGGAAAAGGCCACGTACTGGGGGTAGCCCAGCAGGACTTCCGACGTCGTCAGCAAGCCCACCGCCAGGAACGAAGCACGCGGGTTCCTCCTCATCGAGGCGATCGCCAGGAGGAGCCACGGCCAATGGGCCATCACCCCGAGTGCGTTCGGATGGACGTAGCGGAGCAGGATGAAGCCGGAGAACACGAAGAGCAGGGCACCAAGCAAGGCGGAGTCCCAGGGGAGGCCGAGGCGACGGATCCAGAGGACCATTCCGACGGCCAGGAACGCATAAGGGCCCGCGATTTCCAGCCCAAACGCCGCCGGTAGCGGCAGAGAGGCCCGGACGAGCCGGAGGACGGGATGCTCCAGGCCGAGCTGGCCCTCGCCGTGGAGGTCGAAGCCGCAGAGGATCGCCGGCTGCCATCGGGGGTCGTCGCCCTGAGCGACGCTCCGGGCCGCCAGGATTCGCATGGGGAGATGAAACGCGCCGAGGTCGTCGGCGTGAAAGACCCGGCCCGAGGCGATCGGGGCGACGATCGGCACGAGCAACCCGACGAGGGTTGCCATCGCCAGGGTCGCCCGCCCGGCTACGGTTCGGAGGTCGAGGAAGGATCGAATCATCGGGTCACGCGGTAACATTCGTAGTCGGGAAGGCCGGCGAGACGAACCGGCCGCTGACGAGGATCGATCAGGCCCAGCGCTTCCAGGACGATCAGGTCCGAGCCGAACCCGGCCACCGGGCCGAGCCTCTTGAGCGGGAACGCGACGAACTGGCAGTCCTTCGGGATCGCGCCGAGGAGCTGATCACGCGACGCCGGATACCCCGCCTCGCCCCGTTCCCAGGCCGAGAAGAGATGATGGGTCGGACGCCCCTCGGCCGCGAGATGGGCGCCGGGATGCCAGGGGAAATAGACCTCGCCGGGCCGTCTACGGAGATAACTCGCCTCGGCATCGACCGGCCGGAGCTTCCCCAGGATGCGGACCTCCTCGGCCAGCCGGGCGGTCCCGGCGAGGCAGAGGGCCGTCAGGACGGCCGAAGCGCGGAGCCTCAACCCGGCTTGAGTCGACTCGGCGCTCACGGATCGGGCAGCCAGGGCGAGGAGAAGCGGGTAAAGGGCGGGGCTGAAGCTGTTCACGTCGCCAGCCTGTTTCACCCGGCCGAGCACGGCCATCGGCACCATCGCCAGGGCGACGAGGGCGAAGCTCGTCCCGAGCCGGTCGAGGGCTCGTCGCGAAAAGGCGCGAGTTCCAATCACCAGGAGAGTCCCGATCGCGATCGGCAGGCCCTGGATCGCCAGCTCGACGGCCACTCCGAGAACGTTGCCCGGCAGTCGCCCTCGCCAGGGCACCCCTCCGGGGATCCGGACCACGTTCAGGACGAGGTCGGACGGATCGGCGATCGCCAGGACTCCCAGGAGAACGACCCCCCCGGCGACGGCCAGCATCCATGCTCGACGGAACGCCTCGCGAGGACCGTCGAGGACGAACGAAGCCGCGATCAAGGCCAGAGGCAGCGGGGCGAGCGTCTGTTTCGAGGCGAGAGCGAGGGCACAGAGGATCGCCGAGGTTCCCGGCCGGCCCCTGGGCTTTGCGCCCGACCAGATCGCCAGCCCCATCAGGCCCAGGGCGGGTGCGTCGGCGTGGAGAAACGTGGTCGAGTAGCGGAGCGGAGGGGACGCGACCATCGCGAACGTCCCGAGGGCCAGGATCGCCGCGTTCCAGGCTCGCGAGGCGGCCCGTCCGGCGGTTCTGACGGTCGCGACCAGGGGAATCCAGGCGACGACGAAGCCCAGGAATCGGCCGAGGATCGAGGCGAGGCCGGGGTCTCCCGCCAGGGCCGCCGGGACGAACGCGAGCATCCCGACCGGGCCATACATGGTGCTCAGGATCGGGCCGTCCCGCCTTCCCGCATAGAGAGGGAAGCCCCGGACGGCCGCCATCGCCGGGGCAATCCTCACGGTGTCCCACGGGCTGAAGGGCGCCTCCAGGGCTCCGACGATGACCAGGCCGACGAGGACGCCGGCAGACGCGAGACTGGCCGCGATCAGCCAGCGAGCCGAGCGCCTCCGAACCCCTCGCTAGCCTCCGACCGAGGAGGGCGAGGCCGAGGAGTCCCGCCGAGAGGACCGCCAGGATCATCGTCGGCCCTCCTTCCGGGAGATCACGAGCGTCGCCAGGACAGATCGACTCGCCGGCCGTCTTGCCTTCGGTCCCCTCCGATGCAGCGAAGCTCCAGCTCGGCCCCGTCGGGCCGAGGCCGGAAGACGACCCAGCCCAACGGCTGTTTGGGGAGGAACCGATAGCCGATTGCCGGCAGGTTCACCGCGTGGAGATCCCCGATCTTGCGGACGTTCCAGACGTGGGTATGGCCGAAGAACACGGCCTTGGCCTGCCTCCGAGGCGCGAGGACGTCGAGGAGGCCGGCGGTATCCTTCAACGCCGAATCGCTCTGGGCGTTCAGGTTGTGATGGACGAAGACGACGGCCGGCGTCTGGGGATGGTCGTCCAGCTCCCGGGCGACCCAGGCGATCTGGTCGTCGCCAAGCCTCCCGGCCGTCACGTTCACGCCGTTCTGCGAGTCGAGCAGGAGGAAGCGGAGGCCGGGACCCTCGACGACCGAGGCGGCCTTCGCCTCGGGACCGATGCGAGGGCGGTCGGGCAGGGCGGCCAGGACGTGATCCCGGTCGTCGTGGTTGCCCAACGTCATGTGGACCGGCAGACCCTGGCGCCGGAGCGGGTCGAGGACTCCGAGCAGCGTGGCATAGTCCCCGGGCTCGCCGTGGTGGAAGGCGAGATCGCCGTCGATCAGGACGCCCTGCGGCGGGTCGTCGCCGTGAAGGATGTCGGCGACGACCGCCTGGAGGTTGTCGGCCATGACCTCGCCGCGGAGCCGGGCGGAGGGGTCGCTCGCCACGTGGGGATCGGAGAGGAAGGCAAACCAACCGTCCGCGTTCCCCCGAGAGCCGGCGCGGTGCGAGCACCCCATCACGGCGGAGGCGCCGAGCGAGGCCATCGCGAGCAGGGCCCGGCGGCGGTCGAGGATCAGGGGAGGACCGTCGGGCCCGATGGCGATCGGCATGGCTCGCCCTCCGTGGCGGCCGGACGACCCGCGAGGGTCGAGCCGGGGATTCCCCGGGTTATACCGGAATCCCCACCGCGATCAATCCCAGCCGGGTGGGTTCCGGGGCGAGCGAGTCGGATCGGAGCCTCCCGTCACGACCCACGCCCCGGACTGGCCCGAGGTCAGGCCGAAGCAGGCTCGGGGACCGCCGGCGGATCGAGGCGCTTCGGGTGGAGGCTCTTCCTCATGCGGTTCCTTGCGGCGAGACCGATCAGCCCGGCGGCGATCAGGGTGAGGGAGGCCGGCTCGGGGATGCGAACGTTGCGGCCGGAGTCGGCGTCCGAGGCGATCTCGGGGTCCGCGAACGGGTGCGTCGGGACCGGCGATCCGGCTTCAGTCCGGGCCAAAGCGTCCGGAACCAGGATCGGTAACGCCGACCTGGGCGTTTCGGACGCCCCGACCGCGACCGGGGACAGGCGATCGGCGAGTGACTCTCCCTCGACGGACCTCCGGGCAATCTCGCGAGTCAGGGCCGACGGGTCGGCCGCGACTCCTGGCAACCCTCCCGAGCCAGGCCCGACCTCCGGCGTCTTCACCGAGCCGGCCAGGGGATCGGCCCCTGCCATCGCATCCCCTCGGCAGCTCGCAAGGCAGGTCATGGACGCAAACAGCACAGCCAGGACGAGTTCCGGTCGTCGAGTGGCCATCGGGTCGCCTCTTCGGTGGAATCGTGCAGTCCAGGTGGGTCGGCCGTCCGGCCTGGCCCCCGAGGATGGAACCCCGCCGGCGCGTTCCCGGAGTGGCCCAGGGACGCCGGAGGACGGGATTCGGGCTTATTCTCTCCTCCCGGCACGATTCCCGCCACAGAACTCGGCGGCTCGATGCATTCCTGCAACATCCCCACCGCGTCGCGGCGCTTATTCAAGAAATCCTCACCGTTTTCTCCCCGCGATCGCGCTTAAACGAACAAAGTCAACGATTTCCAGACTCGCAAGCACCGCTGGAGTGAGATCGGTGGTCCCGGGGTCGCGGCCTCGACCGGCTCAGAGGTTCACTCCAGGATCGTCCTTGGTCGCCGAGTCGATCGCGGTCAACTGGTGGAGGGCCTCGGCGAAGAGGTCGAAGAGGCCCTTCAGCCGGCCGACTTCCTTGACGACCCCGCCGGCCTGGAAGTACAGCTCGTCCACGCCGTCAGGAAACCGGGTGTGGAACCAGCCCTCGTCGTCCTTGACCTGGAGCGCGAGATGCGGCTGGGCCCGGATCAGGCTTCGAAGCCTCGGGTTGGCGAAGAACGCGATGACCCGCTCCGGGTCGTTCCCCTGGAGGATGAACGCCTCGTCGAACTCGGGGTCGCCGATCTCGATGTCGTGGAACCCGAGGAGCTTCGCCACCGGCGTGAGGACGTGGGCGGGGCGGACGCTGAAGCGGAAGCCGCCGGGGTTCACGAAGGGCGACCGCATCCTCGTGTACGTGTGCGAGGACTTGCCGGTGGAGACGACGAAGGTATCCAGGGTGATGGTCCACGGGCCGACGTGGGCCTGGACCTTGCTCCCGGACCAGAAGCCCCCGGCCACGAAGTCGGCGCCGATCTGGTCGGCGAGGGTCCGCCACATCTCATCCTTGCTCGGCCCGAACCACCCCATGACCTGCCTCCCTCCCGAAGAATTGTGGGGTCATTCGTCGGCCGAGCCGGGATCTTGACGGCGATAGACCAGGCGATTGCCGAGTTTCGCCCCGGCCTCGGCGGCTCCCGAGAGCCTCAAACAATACGCGATCTTCTGCGCGAAGCCGACCGGGCGTCCCAGAGCATCGGCCAGGTCGAGGGTGGTGAACGGGGAGGGCAGGGGGGCGGGGATCAGCTTCCAGAGGTCGGAGGCCCGTGCGAGGGAGACGCATTCGCGGTCTCCCCGAAGCCGGCGATCGACCACGCGATAGCCCGGTCGCCGACGGCGAGGAATCCGCACCTCCTCGGCCTCCACGCCCATCACGTCGATCGTGAGGTTCTCGTGCGGGAAGATCCGGGCGAGGCCGACGAGGTCCTCGAACACGTCGAGCAACGCCCCCCGCTTCGGGCTCAACCGGGACGAGAGGTCCGGGCCGTCGGGGCGATCCCGGCGGACGATCCGACGGGCCAGGACCACGGGCTTGACCACCCGGACCCGGTGCTCGGCCAACAACCGCGAAAGCTTGCGACGAAGAGGCCCGAGGGCGCCGGACTGGACCTCGATCAGCCCGCCGGAGGCGTCCACGGCGTCGATCCGGAACCCTTCGAGCGAGACCTCCGAGCGTCCTCCTCGATCGGCGCCGAAACGCTCTTTCAACTCGCGGTGCAGGGCGGTTTCCATCCCCGTCCTCCTTGTTGGGTGGCATGCTCGCGCCGTCGTGAGCATGCCGCTCGACCCTCCACGAGGGACGGGCGACTAACCTTCGATCTCGGGGAGCTCGGTGACTTCGGGATGATACGGGTCGAGCGGCTCGACGCCGAGGTCTCGGATCGCGGTCAGGGCGAGGAACGGGATGGCCCGACCGGCGAACGCTTCGGAGGCCCCTTCGAGGCGGTCGAGCATGGAGATCACGCAGGCGACGCGGCCTCCCATCGCCTCGACGGCGTCCACCGCCTTGAGTGCGGAGCCTCCCGTGGTGGTCACGTCCTCGACCACGGCCACGACGTCTCCCGCCTCGACCGGCCCTTCCACCAACCGGCCGGTGCCGTGCCCCTTGGCCTCCTTGCGGACGAGGAACCCTCGGAGGCCTCCCCAGCCTCGCGAGGGGGCGAGCGCCAGGGTCGCGCCGACGATCGGGTCGGCCCCCATCGTCAGCCCGCCGACGGCCGAGACCTCGGGCCACCCGGCCAGGGCGGCGAGGACCCCTTCGGCCACCGCCTCCGCCCCCTCGGCCGAGAGCGTGACCTTCCGGCCATCGACGTAATAGTGGGACGTCCGCCCGCTGGACAGCGTGAACTGGCCCGTTCGCAGGGCGTCGCGGGTCAGGAGGGCGACGAGCCGCCCGCGGTCGAACTTCACCGAACCGTCCATCGCCCGAGGCCCCTTCGGAGGTCGAACCCGGAGGGCGGAACCGCCCCTCGGGGCCGGTCAGGCTAGCATACGGGGCCGGCGGATCGCTAGCGGACGTCGTATTCCGTTTCCCCGCCGGTCGGCTCGAGCTCGATCTCCGCCGGGCGGTCCCGGAGCCTCCTGGGGACGAAGCTCAGAAGGCCTCGCCTCTCGGCGCAGGGCAGGCAGAGCTTTTCGTCCCCCCGAACGAAGACCAGCTCGCCATCGAGCAGACGGTGATAGGCCGATTCTCCGGGCGCGATCGTGTAGCAGAACGTCCGGTCGCTGCCGACCTTCACCTCGATCCGCCAGCCCGGCTCTCGAAGGAAGACGCGGGGCATGGGGGGCTCGGCGTCGTAGCTCCTCGGGTCGTCCGTCATCGGTGGGGCCTCCGAGAGGGGGACGCCGGCCGAAGGTCGACCGGCCCTTCCCCCGATTGTACGGCCTCCGTCCGCTTCGGGCCACGATCGCGGACGAATGAGAGGGCCCGATCGATCGTCGATGCCGAGACGAACGCGAGGTTCCCCGCCAGCATCGCCAGGGAGAACTCGGTGAGCCCCAACGTCAGGGCGATTCCGAGGTGCATCGCCACGGCGCCGGCCAGGACCCAGGGCCTCAGAGGGCGGACCCAGATCAGGACGGGATAGGCGAGGCTCGGCGAAGACGGTCAGGTGAGACCCCAGGTTCAGGAGCGCCTCGCCACCCGGGACGCCCAGCAGGGGAGTCAGGTCCACCGGCCGGAATTCGCTGATCGCCAGGAGCTTGATCAGGGCCGAGCCGTCCCACCACGAGCCCCCCGGAGCTTCGCCAGTCCGGCGAACGCATAGATCAGGCAGAGATGCAACTGGATCAGCCGCAATCCGAGGTTCGCCGAGACGGTCGGCTCGACGGGTCGGCCCCGGCCGAACAATCGGCGGTCGAGCGAGAACGCCCGCCCTCCGGCGCCGGTCACCGCGAGGCAGAACGCCCAGGTGGCGACCATCCCGTCGAAGCCGAAGACCATCATCGGCGCCCGGCGGACCGTGGAGACGGCGATCATCCAGGCCAGGGGCATGGTGACCGGGCTGAACAGGCCGAGGGTCATCAGCACCACGATCGCCATCGCCGCGACCCAGGCCGCCCGCAGCCCGCCGTCCGGCACGGCCGACCAGATCGACCAGATCCACGGTTCCGGGTTCTGCGGGCTCCGGGCGTGGAACCGGACGGCGTCCGGGTCGGCCCAGCCGTCGGAGCCGAGATAGGCGTGGAGGTCGGCGCCGAGCCACCCCAGGCTCCAGAGCAGGAGCAGGCCGGTGGCGATTCGGATCAGGGCCAGAGGTCGGGGGTCGGCCGGGGTGAAGAAGAAGCGGTCCCAGGCCCTCGCCGCGGCGATCGGACCGGCCGGACGGCTCGGGTCGGTCAGCGATCCGGGCATGGGAAGTCTCCGATCACGAGGAACGGCGTGAAGAACTCGTCCGCGTCCACGTCCAGCTTCCCGCCCGCTGCCAGGAGCCTCTCGGGAGGAGGGATCACGTGTGCTCGGATCTTCAACGTGACCGAGGACGCCCCGGGATGGGTCCGGCAGAGGTGCCGGGCATACGACCGCGCCCAGACGCTCGCCTCGGAGCCGACCCCGGACTCGCGAGCGGCCTGGACGTCCCCCGTGAGGTGGTAGGCCAGGGCGAGCTGCCTTTGATAGAGGATGCGGGGGCGGGCTGACGGGTCGGGGATGAGCACCGTCTTGCTCGGTTGCCCGTCCCGGAACTGGATCTCGGCCGTCGCCACGGGCGTCCCGCCGATATCGCCATAGTAGCGATGCGATTGGCGGAGGTCGGTCAACTCATAATAACGCCGGAATGCCGCCGCCGCCCTTTGCTCCAGAGGGGACGAGGGGGGATCGGCCAGCCCGGCGAGGACCACGGCCGCCAGGTGATAGGCCAACGCGCCGGAGACGATCCACCGGGCCCATCCCGGCCAGGTCCGCCCGGACGGAAGGGGCGTCGGCACTTCGTTTGCGGGAAAAGCCGGCACGATTTGCCCCTCTTAACCAATTTTTGTATTTAGACAGGTCGGCGCAAGTGGTTCAGCCTATGATCGGCCCGGCGCCAGTCTCCCCGGGAAAGTTATCACAAATCCCCGGGTCGTGTTTGTTTCCACTATCTTGCCAAATTATCTTGCCAGAGAATCGGTCGGGTTTTAGAATCTCCGTGACACGGGCAGAGAATTCCGATCAGGGCAACGCGGGGGCCTGGAGGGGTCGGGCGACCGTTGCGGTCCTCCGAGCCGACCGGGCGACCCGATGACAACTTCGGTCCGGTGGTTGCCTTCCCGTCTTGAACGCGCACCTGGAGGTCTGGACATGCAGGGAACGATCGCGATGCTGATGGCCCTGGGCGGGCTGGGCTGCCACCACAAGGCGTGCACCCCGGTCACCTACGAGCCGGCCTGCTACTCGAGCTGCTACAGCGGCAGCGCCTGCTACGGCGGGTCGTGCTATGGCGGCGTGGCGTACGAGACGGGCTGCTATAGCTCGGGCTACGGCGGCGCTTGCTACAGCACCAGCTATGGCTCGTGCTACACCGGCGCTTGCTACGGCGGCGCTTGCTACGGCGGCGGCTGCTACGGCGGGGCCTGCTACGGCGGAGGCGGTGGTGGCTGCGGCCTCTTTGGCCACCGTCGCGGTGGCGGGCTGTTCGGCGGCCTCTGCCACAAGAGGCAGGCCGTGGCGTGCTGCTCGCTCGGGACGCCGGTGTATGAGTCGTGCTACGGCGCCCCCGTGTTTGGCAGCTACACCCCGGCGTTCGCCACCTCCTACGCCAGCGGCCAGATGATCTCGCCGTCGTCGCAGGGCGGCTCGATGGCCGCTCCCCAGGGCTCGGGGATGATGATGGGTCCGGCGCCCGCCCCGGCCCCGACGCCCGCCCCGGCTCCGACCCCCGCTCCGGAGGTCCCGACCCCGGCGCCCGCCCCGGCCCCCGCTCCGGGCGACACCCCGCCGCCGGCCCCGACCCCGGCGCCCGCTCCGGCGCCCGCTCCGGGAACGCCCCCGGGCTTCTGAGCTCGCGGTAATCGGCTCTCTTCGCGGCCCGTCGCGCCTCGCTTGACCCCGAGGCGCGGCGGGCCGTTTCTCGTTTCCCGGATCAGGTCTGTGGTTTCTCTCTGCGACCGAGGGCCCGTCTCGCCTTCCGGCACGGAGCGGGTTGATTTATAATCCCGCCGACGTCCACCCCGCCTCAGGAGGAGACCCCCGCGATGGATGCGCTCGCTCACTCGATCGAATCGGCCCCGATGTACTCGGACATGGACCCCTCGAACCTCCCGGCCGACGAGACCGAACGGCGGGAATTCCTCCTTCGCCTCCTGGGCGAGCCTCTTTGCCGGAAGCTGGGAATCTACCGAGTGCCCGACGACCTCACGCTCTCCGTCGTGATCCCGGTGTATAACGAGGTCCACACCCTGGCCGAGATCCTCCGCCAGGTCCGAGCCGTCCCGATCAACAAGCAGATCATCCTCGTCGATGATTGCTCCAGGGACGGCACCACCGACCTCCTCCGCCAGTGGGAGAAGACCGAGACCGACCTGACCATCGCCTTCCACCCCAAGAATCGAGGCAAGGGGGCCGCCCTGAGGACCGGATTCGCCCTCGCCCGGGGGCAGATCGTGATCGTCCAGGACGCGGACCTCGAATACGACCCGTCGGAATACCCCGGGCTGATCCAGCCGATCCTGGAAGGCAAGGCGGACGTCGTCTACGGCTCGCGGTTCATCGGCGAGAAGCACCGGGTCCTGTTCTACTGGCACAGCCTGGCGAACAAGTTCCTGACGCACCTCTCGAACATGTTCACCAACCTGAACCTCACGGACATGGAGGTCTGCTACAAGGTCTTCCGCCGCGAGGTCATCCAGGGGATCACGCTCAAGAGCAACCGATTCGGGTTCGAGCCCGAGGTCACGGCCAAGATGGCCAGGTTCCACCTCCCCGAGACCGACGGCCGACCGGCGAGGCGCTGCCGGGTCTACGAGATGCCGGTCAGCTACAACGGCCGGGACTACAAGGAAGGCAAGAAGATCGGCTGGAAGGACGGAGTCCAGGCGCTTTACTGCATCGTCCGGTACGCCCTGGCGGACTGAGACACGAAGGGCGCGGCCGGGAGACCCTCCTCAACGAAGGCAGGCCCCTCATGCGCCCCGAGTTCCTCGCGTGCCTCGTCGGTGCGGCCCTGGCGACGGTCCCCGGCGACGATCCGCCGAAGCCGAGCGGGCTTCCGAAGGTGGAGCTCGGCGATTCCGTCGGGCGGGTCACGAAAGTCGATGCGGAGAAGGGCGTGATCCTCATGGACTTCGGCCGCTCCAAGGGCGCCGAGGTTGGCATGAGGCTCCGCATCTCGCGGACCCGTCCCGAACTGCCGATGGATGACTTCGAACGGTGGGTCAGCCTTGGCCTCGTCGATGTGATTGCCGTCGAAGACGGCCAATGCACGGCCCGGCGGGCCTCCGCGGAGGAAGACGAACAGTTGAGGGGGCTGGGGCAGCCACCTCGGGAGATCCGGCCTGGGGACGAGGTCGATAGTGCGACGGATGTCGAGTCCTTCCGGCTTTACAAGCTGGCCATCGGCGACGATCCCGGAGCGGTCCGCAAGCTGGCCGAGGCTCGGCTCCCCCTGGCCCGCTCTCGATTGACGGTCGTTCGGGCCGAGTACGAACTCGGAGTCCTGACGATCGATCGGTACCTCGACGCCCATCGGGCGCTGATGGAAGCCGAACGCGATGCGGCGAGCTCACCGGAAGAGGAGGTCGCGGCCCTCCGTCGCTACGTGGAGGCCCTGACCCGACTGGTCTCGCGGGAGACGGTCATGCACCAGCAGGCGGGCATTGGGGCGCTCGCGAACCTCTCCGATGCCCGACTGGCGCAGCTGGAAGCCGCGCTCCTCCTGGCCGAGGCCCGACGTCGGGTCGAAGGAGAGAAAGGCCGAGCCGGGAAGGGGCCTGCCGATGCCCCGGCCGGTCCGAAGCCCGGAAGCCCTGCTCCGCCGCCCCCGCCCGTGAGGGAGGCCGACGCCGGTCCGATCGAGGATCAGCCGTTCTTGATCCTGGAGATCGCCCGGGAAGGCCAGCCCGACGCGGTGCGTGTGCTCGCCAGGGCGAGGGTCAAGGTCGCCCGCGACCATCTCAAGACGGCCACCGGACTCTATTCCCAGGCATCGCTCGGCTTCGATTCCTGGCTCGCCGCCTCAAGACGCTTGATGGATGCCGAATGCGAAGCCTCGACCGACCGGATAGGTGAGTTGGATGCCATCCGAGGTCATATCGTTCGATTGTCGCAATTCATCCCGAATCGATTGTGTCGAGGAATGTTGTGCGACTCCTTCCTAGCCTTCGAAGTCGCCGAGGCCCGAAGCGAACAGGCCGCCGCCGCATGGAGGCTCGCGAAGGCGAGGCGTCGAGACGCGCCCTGAGGCCCTTGCCCGGCCAATTCCGCCGTTCGGCATCGACACGACTCGGTGGAATGCTTTCGAGCCTAGAGTTCGTCCTCCGGGTGGCCCCGGTTCTCGAACCGGGGCGGCCGAGCCGCAAGAGGCCGGGATGATCACGCCCAATCGGTCCGAGCCTCTCGTGCCTTCGGCACCCCGGTTCAAGAACCGGGGCCACCCCGAGATTCTCCCTCGGCCTTTGAGCTTCAACTTCGAGAGCGACACCTCACACGGGACAAGCTGGGGCCCGCTCATGCCCTCGGAGAGCGGGTCATCGCTTCCACCAGCGACCCGACCGACCTGGACCGCGACCCGAGCCCGGTAGTCGGGTCGAGGTGCGTTCCCGGGCCTTCCCTGATCGGCACGCCCTAAATCTCCCGGACCTCCATCGGTCTGCCGAGATCACCATCGGCCAGAGCGAGGGCGATGACGGTCCGATGGCACTTCGCGGGGTCGTCGCAGGCGCAGAGCAGGGCCACCCGCTGGTCGGCCCTCGACACGATCCCGGCGAGCCGATCCAAGCCTCGGTGGACCGGCCATCCGCCTTCGGCGTCGGCCAGGTGCGATCGGAGGATGGTCATCTCCGGGTCCTGCCTCTGGGGGTTACCCAGCTCGGCGATCCATTCATAGGCGATCCCGGCGTCGTTGAGGAGGCCGACGATCCCGTTTCGCCCTTCCTGGAGGTTCCACGGTTTCGGACCGTATGGACGGCCGGGGGTGGGGTCGGAGGCGCACGGGTTCAACCGGGTGTCCACGACCCTGGTGATCCCGTTCGCCTTCAGTGCCGCCACGAGCCGTTCGGCCCGGCTCTTGACTGGCCACTTGCCGTAGCCGACCGTCCAGATCGTCACCGGGCCCTCTCGGGTCGATACATCCAGGACGTCCCCCAGACCTGCGCCGTCTCCTTCATGAAGAGGAGGCAGTCGAGCCTCGGCGCGGAGGCCGTAGGTCTCGACGAGGTAGTCGATCAGGGGGAATTCGTAGCGCGCCTGGTGGCAGAAGTACATGTCCCACGGCGGGTAATCGATCTTCTGGAACGAGAGCATGCCGCGGTCGTAGTTGTAGCCGCAACTGCCGTCGAGGTCGAAGACGAATTCCTTGGCTTCGGTCACGTCGGCGAAGATCGTCGTGGGCGGCTTCTCCTTCGTCACGCTGGCCATCTCGGCCGAGAGCATCCCCCGGCAAAGAGGGTCGTCGGCGCGGCATTCCAGGCTGTAGACCTTGCCGTTGTCGATCCGGGTGAACTCCGAAACCTGCTTGCGGAAGTGCGAGAACCTCCGGCCGAAGAAGCCGAGGAACTTCGAGGAGGAGTCCGACCTCAGCGTGTAATAGGCCCGGTACTCCTGGCCGGCCTTGCGGATCTTCGCGCTGATCCGGCAGAGCATGTCGTTGTTGCGGACCGGGGGGATGGGCACCCAGCCCATCCGGCTGACCCAGAAGTCGCAGGCGCACATGCTGAGCATGCCCAGGCCGGTCGAGCCAATCTCGTCGGGTTCGATCGGCTCGGGTAAGATCCGCCGCAAGTCTTCCAGAGGGACGCGGAAATTCACGGTGAACCGCTTGTTCGTGAAGGAATGGACACGGACCGGCTGGTGATAGACCCGGCCCATCCTTTGATGGAGGGTGCGCAGGTCCATCGGGGCGGCCGGGATGTGAAGGGCGGTGGCCATCGGCGTTCCTCCCGTCTCTCGAATCCGATCGGGCGAGCCCGAGCAAATCGTCCCGGGCTATCGGCGACTCTATCGGTGCCGGAGCCACCGGGCAACGGTCCGTTCCGAGCACGACCCGTCCGCCCTCCCGGCGAAAATGTCGATCAACATGATCGAAATAGGCGTGGGTCTCCCCTTTTCGGACGATTTTGCCGATCATGGACGGGACGCGGCTTCCTCTCCGATTCAATCTTGACTTGTATGGTCGAAATGGAGAAGATTCGTCCATTCGACCGGGAACGGTGCCGATGAGTGTGTCGTCGAAGTGTTATTACGCGATCCGGGCGGTCTATGCCCTGGCCGAGCGGGGCGGGACGGAGCCGATGAAGATCGCCGACATCGCCGAGAGGGAGAAGATCCCGATCCGGTTCCTCGAAGTGATCCTCGGGCAGTTGAAGGGGGGCGGGTTCGTCCAGAGCCGCCGGGGGGCGGAGGGCGGATACCGCCTGGCGCGCCCGCCCGACGCCATCACCGTCGGCGAGATCATGAGGTACGTCGATGGCCCGATCGCCCCGGTCGATTGCGTGAGCCAGTCCCGGCCGAAGGAATGCGAATTCCACGGTCATTGCCATTTCTTCGGGTTCTGGGGACGGGTCCGGCAGGCGATCTCCGACGTGGTCGATCGGACCACGTTCGCCGACCTTCTCCAGGAGAACCAGGATCGTCAGGTGTCGTTCGTGAACGAGTGGTCGATCTAGGGAGGGAGGCCCGAGGTGTCCCGGACCGCCATCGCCGCCGGCATTCTGGTCGTCGCCAGCCTCGGGTTGAAGTGCGTCCCTCTGCACCGGGCCGAGGATGAGGACGTGGTGACGATCGGCGCCTATTCGGTCGTCCGCGAGGCGCTGCACGACGGGGTCATGCCCGCCTTCGCCGCGAAATGGCGGAGCGAGACCGGCCGATCGGTCCGGTTCGAGGAGTCGTACAACAGCTCGGCGCGCAGGCCCGAGCGATCGCCTCGGGGTTCGATGCGGACCTCGCGATCCTCTCGCTGGAAGGGGACATCGACCTGCTCGTGAAGGCGGGAGTCGTTTCGAAGGATTGGCGGAAGGCGCCGAACGGGGGGATGATCACCCGGAGCCTCGTGGTCATCGGCGTGAGGCCGAGCAATCCGAAGGGGATCGCCGACTGGCCCGACCTCGCCCGGCCTGGAGTGGGCGTCCTCTACCCCGACCCCAAGACCTCCGGCGGGGCCCGGTGGAACGTCAACGCGATCTACGGCTCGGCCCTGCTGAAGAAGGGGCCGAGGGCGGCTCGCGAGCTCCTCGGACGAGTCCAGGAGAACGTGATGAACATGGACTCCTCCGGCCGCCAGAGCATGGCCACGTTCGGCCGGGGGACCGGGGATGTGGCGGTGACGTATGAGAATGAATTGCTCTTGCAAGCGAAGATGACGGGCCGGGAGGCGCCTTATGTGATCCCACCGGCGACCCTGTTGATCGAGGGCCCGGCGGCGATCGTGGATTCGTCGGTGGCGAGGCATGGCAATCGAGCCGTCACGGAGGCGTTCCTGGCGTTCCTCCGGTCGGACGAAGCGCAGGGCATCCTGAGCGACTACGGGTTCCGGCCCCTCGATCCGCACTCGACGCCCGAACCGTCGGGCCGCAAGCCGTTGCCGCCGAAGCTGTTCACGATGAAGGACCTCGGCGGCTGGGCGAAGGTCAAGAAGGACGTGTACGACCCGGGCGGCGTCTGGGATTCGCTGTTCGTGAAGCCTCAGGGAGGGAAGTGACGATGTCCTCGGTCGCCTCAGCCCCGAGACGGACCGCCTCGCCCGCGGGGCTGGCGATCCGGGGGGCCACCCTCGCGTATCTCGGGCTGATGGTCGCGCTGCCCCTGGCGGTCCTGGCGTGGCGATCGGCCGTGCCGGGTGCCTCGGCGTTCCTCAAGGCGCTTTCCAGCCCGATCGCCGTCCATGCGCTCTGGCTGACGTTCGTCACGGCCGCGGTCATGGTCGCGATCAACGTCGTGATGGGGACCGCCACGGCCTGGGTCCTGGTCCGCTATCAGTTCCCGGGAAAAGGGTTCGTCAATGCGATGATCGACCTGCCGTTCGCCGTGCCGACCGTCGTCACCGGCGTGATGCTCGTGGCGCTCTACGGGCCGTCGAGCGCCCTCGGGGCGGCGATGGGGCGGTACGGGCTCGCGGTGATCTATCGCCAGCCGGGGATCGTCCTGGCCCTCCTGTTCGTGAGCTACCCGTTCGTGGTCCGGGCGGTCCAGCCGGTGCTGCTGGAGATGGACCTGGCCGAGGAGGAGGCGGCGGCGACCCTGGGGGCCTCGGGGTGGACCACGTTCCGGAGGGTCACGCTGCCCACCTTGAGGCCGGCGATCCTGACCGGGGCGGCCCTCTCGTTCAGCCGGGCCCTCGGGGAATTCGGCAGCGTGGTGATGGTCGCCGGCAACCGGCCGATGGCCACGAAGACGGCCCCGATGTACATCTTCGGCGAGATCGAGAGCGGTCGGACGTATGAGGCGACCGTGGTTTCGACGGTCCTCCTGGCCTGCTCTCTCGGGATCCTGGTCGGGATGAACCTCCTCCAACGGCGAAGGGAGCCGGGGCGATGAGCGAAGGATCGCGGGCCGATGACCCGGGGAGGGGGAGGGCGCTGCGGATCACCGACGCCCTGATCCTGGTGGCGGCCCTGGGCGTGGGCCTGGCCTGGTCGGCGAACGTCCTCCGGCAGGGGCACCTGGACCCGGACACCTCGGGTTGGGGCTCGCAACGCTATGAATCCTGGAAGAGCTTCCGGTACGTCGCCTCCGGGCCGGTTCTGGCCGGGCTCTCGCTCGGGGCCCTGGCCCTCCGGCTGAGGCGTCCCCGTCCCGGGCTCGTCGCGATCGCCCGGCAACCGGGGTTCTGGGCCGGGGTTGCCCCGTGGTTGGTCCTCGTCGCGGCCTATTCGGTCGGGTTCGAGCGCCCTCAGGGTCCCAATCGCTATGTCCCCTCGGTCGCCCCGGGCGACGTGTCTCGTCACCTGATTGGCCGCTTCTCGCACCCGTTCGATTTCGCCAATTTCGACCCGAACGGGGACTCGGTCTGCGGCGGGGAGGCGCTCTGCGCGGCCTCCTGGCTGGCCCCGACGGGCCTGGCCGTCCTGACGGCCTGGGTGGCCCTCTGCGGGCTGGGCCTGGCCCGGCCGGAGAAGGGGGCGATCGACCGGCTCGGCCGGGTCGCGGGGATCCTCTGGATCGCCTTCTATCTCCGGGTCGTCTTCGCCAATTTCTAGGAGGGTCCGATGTCCGTCGCCCTCTCGCCGACCGAGCCGGCCCGACCTCGACTGAACGCTCGGCCCCTCCGCGGCCGGATCGCCCGGGGGTTGCTGATCGGGGTGGTCCTGGGCTGGTTCGCCTTGCTGATCCTGGTGCCGACGGCCGCCCTGGTCCGCAAGGCCCTGGCCGGCGGGTTCGCCCCGTTCTGGGAGGCCCTCTCGTCGCCGGAGGCCCGCCGGGCGATCGGCCTGACGCTGTGGATCACCGCGATCGCCACGGTGATCAACACGGTCTTCGGGCTGGCGTTCGCGATGGTCCTCGTCCGCCACCGGTTCCCGGGCAAGGCGCTGGCCGATGGGATGGTGGACCTGCCGTTCGCCGTGTCTCCCGTGATCGCCGGGTTGATGCTGATCGTCCTGTACGGGCCGACCGGCCTGTTCGGGCCGGCGATCGAGAGGGCGGGCTTCCGGGTGGTCTATGCCCTGCCCGGGATGGTCCTGGCCAGCCTGTTCGTGACCCTCCCGTTCGTCGTCCGCGAGGTCGTCCCGGTCCTCCGCGAGTTCGGCGTCGATCAGGAAGAGGTCGCTTATACCCTCGGCGCCGGCCGGTGGACGACGTTCTGGAGGGTCACCCTCCCCTCGATCCGCTGGGGGCTGGCCTACGGGGTGGCGCTCACGATCGCCCGCTCGCTCGGCGAGTTCGGGGCGCTGCTCGTGGTCTCCGGGAACATCCTGGGCCGGACCCAGACGGCCACCCTGTACGTCCACGACCAGATCGAGAGCTTCCGGCCCGAGGGGGCCTATGCGGCGAGCGTGGTTTTGGCCGGGACGTCGTTCGTCCTGCTGGTGGGGATGGAGGCGGTCCGCAAGCGGGTGGCGGCCCGAGAGGGCAAGGCGTAAAGGCGGCCCTTCCGGCCCCGGACAGGAGATCCCTCGTGGGAATCACGGTCAAGAACCTCTCGAAGCGTTTCGGCGATTTCCACGCCGTCGACGGCGTCTCGTTCGACGTGCCGAGCGGCGAGCTCGTGGCGTTGCTCGGGCCGTCGGGCTCGGGCAAGAGCACCATCCTGCGGATCATCGCGGGGCTGGAGCCGGCCGATTCGGGGTCGGTCGAGCTCACGGGCGAGGACGCCACGAACCTGCCCGTGCAGAGGCGAGGCGTCGGGTTCGTCTTCCAGCATTACGCGCTGTTCCGTCACATGACGATCCGCCAGAACATCGCCTTCGGCCTGGAGATCCAGGGATTGAAGCGCGATGAGGTGAAGGCGAGGGTGGACGAGCTCCTGGAGCTGGTCCAGTTGTCGGGATACGCCGGTCGGTATCCGTCGCAGCTCTCCGGCGGGCAGAGGCAGAGGGTCGCCCTGGCTCGCGCGCTGGCCCCTCGGCCGAAGGTGCTCCTCCTGGATGAGCCGTTCGGGGCTTTGGATTCGAAGGTCCGCGAGGAGCTTCGCGCGTGGCTGAGGAAGCTTCACGACGAGGTCCACGTCACCAGCCTCTTCGTGACCCACGACCAGCAGGAAGCGTTCGAGGTCTCCGACCAGGTCGTCGTGCTCAACAAGGGGAAAGTTGAGCAGATGGGCCCTCCTCAGGAGCTTTACGAGCACCCGGCCACGCCGTTCGTGACCGAGTTCCTCGGGACGGTGAACGTTCTGAAGGTGGAGACGGTCCTGGGGATCGACCAGGCCGACGACGAGCGCCCCCTGGCGATGGACATCCACGGCGGCGACGGGCCGATGACCATCTACGTCCGCCCCCACGACCTGGACGTGACCCGCCATCGCAACGGCCGACCCGCCTGGCCGGCGACGATCTCGCGGCTGACCCCCCTGGGAGGAACCGTCCGGCTCGACCTGAACCTGCAGGACGGCACGGCCCTCCTCGTCGAGTTGACGCGCAAGAGGTCCCAGGAGCTCGCCCTGAGCCGGGGGGACGACGTGTTCGTGTCGCCGAAAGACCTGAAAGTCTTCCACGAATCCGGGGCCTTCGTGGAAAACTATGTTATCTGAATAGAATGGGCGGCGCCGGAGCGGGACGGTCCGAAGCGGGCCCCGCCCCCTCTCGGGAGCCTTCCGCGATGCCCGCCCTCTGGAACACTCATGCCTGGGACGCCATGTTCCGCCTGCCCGAGGCGATGCCCGTCCTGGAAAAAGTCCTCCGGCCGATCGTCGTCTACGTCTTCCTTGTGATCCTCCTCCGGGTCTTCGGCAAGAGGCAGCTCGCCCAGCTCAACCCGTTCGACCTCGTGGTGTTGCTCTCGCTGGCCAACACGGTCCAGAACGCGATCATCGGCGAGGATAGCTCGCTCCTGGGAGGGATGATCGGGGCCGTCTCGCTCTGCGTGGTGAACTACTGCGTGATCCGATTCCTGTTCCGGCACCGCAGCCTCGACCAGATCCTCGAAGGGACGCCGACGGTCCTGATCGACGAGGGGAAGCTCGTGCCGAGAGGCCTGGCCCGCGAGCTTCTCACGGAGTCCGAGCTCCTCTCGGTGGCCCACCGCCAGGGGTTCGCCTCGCTCGACGAGATCGAGAGCTGCGTGCTCGAACCCGGAGGGACCTTCTTCATCCAGGGCAAGAAGCCCCGCCTTGGCGAGAGACACCACGGCGAACTCCTGGCACACCTCGAGGCGCTTTCGAGGCAGGTGGAGGAAATCCGGGCCCTGATCGGGCGGGGGGACAAATTGCGGGCGGAACCTTTTCCCCCGAGTTGAAATCCGCCTCGGGTCCACATCCGCGGCCGATCGATCGATCGAGGGTCGGGGGTTGCGCCCGACTGCCCCGGGCGACGGAGCGCGTCCTTCCCTCGGAATCCCGACCATCGCCGGCATCATCGACCGGCGTATCCTGGTGAATCCTCGCGTCGATCCGGGCGTCCTCGCCGCTGCGTCCTGAGTCGGAAGCGGATCGATCACGGTTGGGCCGGGCGCGATGGCCTGTCTCGCGGTGCGAACGAGAGGGCGGTGGCAGCCCAGGGGCCCTGAGCCGACACCGCCCGATTTCCTCTTTTCACTCAGGACGACCCAATCCCGATCAGGTGCCCATCTCCCAGCTGGAGAGGTACTTGACCTGCTCGTCGGTCAGGGTGTCGATGGTGACGCCCATGGTCTGGAGCTTGAGGTTGGCGACCCACTGATCGACGGCCTTGGGCACCTCGTAGACCTGGTGCTGGAGCTGGCCCTTCTGGGTGAGCGCCCACTCGGTCGCCAGGGCCTGGGCGGCGAAGCTCATGTCCATGACGCTGGCCGGGTGGCCGTGGGCGGCGGCCAGGTTGATCAGTCGGCCTTCGCCCAGGACGTAGAGGCGGCGGCCGTCGGCCTGGAGGTACTCGTCGACGAACTCGCGGACGCCCTTGGTCACGTCCTTGGACTGCTTGGCGAGCTGGTCCAGGGCGAGCTCGACGTTGAAGTGGCCGGAGTTGCAGATCATGGCGCCATCCTTCATGGCGGCGAAGTGCTCGCCCCGGATGACGTTGATGTTGCCCGTGACGGTGATGAAGATGTCGCCGGTCTTCGACGCCTGGGCGATCGGCATGACCTCGAAGCCGTCCATCGCGGCCTCGATGGCGCGGATCGGATCGATCTCGGTGACGATCACGTGCGAGCCCATGCCCTTGGCCCGCATCGCCACGCCCTTGCCGCACCAGCCGTAGCCGCAGACGACGACCTTCCGGCCGGCGAGCAGGACGTCGGTGGCGCGGATCACGCCGTCCAGGGTGGACTGGCCGGTCCCGTAGCGGTTGTCGAAGAAGTGCTTGGTCATCGCGTCATTGACGGCGATGACCGGCAGCTTCAGGACGCCGTCCTTCTCCATGGCGCGGAGGCGGATCACCCCGGTGGTCGTCTCCTCCATGCTCGCCACGACGTTGCCGACCAGGCCGGTCCTCTCGGCCGACGAGAGGCTGGAGGCCCAGGCACGGACCTCGGAATGGACGTCGTCCAGCCGGTTCAGGGCGATGAAGATCATGGCGCTGACGAGGTCGGCGCCGTCGTCCATCGTCACATTCGGCCGATGCTGGAGGGCGGCCGTGATGTGGCGATAGTAGGACATCTCGTCCTCGCCCTTGATGGCGAAGACCGGGATGTTGAAGTCCTGGACGAGGCTGGCGGCCACGTCGTCCTGGGTGGACAGCGGGTTCGAGGCGACGAGGACCAGGTCCGCCCCGCCGGCCACGAGAGTCCGGGCGAGGTTGGCCGTCTCGGCCGTCACGTGGAGGCAGGCGCTCATCCTCAGGCCCGCCAGCGGCTTCTCTCGCTCGAACCGCTCGCGGATGGCGCGGAGCACGGGCATGTCGCGCTCGGCCCACAAGATCCTCTGGTAGCCGACCGGGGCGAGGCCCAGGTCCTTCACGTCGGCGGACAGGACGGTGGACAAGTGAGGAACTCCTCGGTGTCGAAGGAAGGGAGAAACGGGTCGGAGGTCCGGCCCTCAGCGGCCGGTCGAGAGCAGGCGGAGCGTCTTGCGTCGTTCCCAGTCGAGCCAGTCGAGCGGCTCGGGCCGGGCCGGCGGCGACGGGGCCATGTTGACAAAATGCGACAAGGTCGCACCCAGGGCGCGGGCCGGGGTGGGCTCGTCCGGGGCAATCACGCGGGCCAGAGCCTCCAGGCGAGCCCAGTCGGATTCGGGCATCGCGATGCGCACGGATCGACTGGTCCAGGCTTGTGGCAGAATTGGATGGATGGAGCGGAGGCCCCGATTCTGGTCGGGCGAGCGTCGTCGCCCCAGGCGATCTCGTTCCATCGATCCTTCTCCCGGCCCGGTTCCACGACTTTGCGAGATGGTACGACGTGCGTACGCACGTGTCAAGGGCCGAGGTCCGATCGCGTCCTGATTCTTCAACGTCGCCTGGCATCGGACTTGCTGGGGGACGGTGAGGTCCGCCACGCTCGTGTCACTTCATGAGTATCAGGCCGGTGAATGTAGAGCATGTGCGAATTGCGCCGGCCAGATCTGAGCAACTAACCAAGCTTGGATATTCCCATTGAAGTGCGCTCCATCGCGTTGCTAGAGTGGGCCGTCCCGGTCGGAATGCCGGGCCAGGCCGGGAGGTCGGGCCGGCGTGACCGATCGGGGATCAACACCGTTTTCCGGAAGGAGACAGCGCATGAGAGTGTCCAGGATCGTCTTGGCCGCGGGCGTCCTCGCCGCGATGGCCGCCTCGGCCAGGGCCGACTTTGTCCCGGCGTACGACTCCACGCCCCCGGTGGGCACGCCCAGCAATGTGTTCTATTACAGCCTGAACTTCAGCAGCGCCCCGGACCCCGGTAACGGCGGCGCGCCGATCGACACCCTCGTCGCCGGCGACCAGATCACGATCTACGACGTGAAGGGCTTGACCAGCCTGTCCCAGATCAGCCTCACCGGCCCGTTCAGCGCCACCGTTCAGTACACGGGCCTGACGCCGTCGGGCCTTGCGCCCAGCGACGACCCGACGATCGAGAACGTCACGATCACGTACACCGGGGCGGCGCACGTCACGTCAGACACCCCGTTCACCGACGCCCTGAAGATCACCGACCCGGGCTACTCCGGGGTGGTCCTGGGCACTTTCACCAGCACCGACGAGAAGACCTCGGGCCCGGCAACAGGTACGACCCTGAAGACCCTGGGCGGCGTTTCGATCCCTAACGCCGTGCCCGAGCCGGCTTCGCTGACCTTGATGGGCCTGGGCCTCGCCGGGGCTGCCGCCCTGAAGCGCCGACGCGCCCGGAAGGCCCAGGCCTGAGCGATCGGTTAACGCCTCCTGGCATCGCGTGATCGATCCGCGCCCCCGAAACCATGCCACAGGCCAAGGCCCGGCCTGGCACCGACCTCTCATCGTGAGGCCGCGCTCACGAAGATGTGAGCGAATCCCATCCCCAAGGGCCGAATCGGCCTGCCTGCCCCGATCATCGCGGATCAACGAACCCTCGGGCGGCCCGGACGAAGGCCCGGACGAGTGCGGCCGCCTTGCGCCCCGGCTCGACCTCGACGCCGCTGGCCACATCCACCATCCACGGCCGGGCCCGGGCCGCACGATCGGCCACGTTGATTGGCGAGAGTCCTCCGGCAAGGATCACACGAGGGAGTCGATCGGCCCAGCTCGGCAGGCGGTCCAGGAGGGCCTCGGGGATCGTCCGGCCGGTCCCCCCGAACTTCCCGTCGACCCGGGCGTCGAGCAAAACCGCCTCCAGGGGATGCCCGAGGTCACGAGCCGTTTCCGCAAAGGCCGCGACTTCGGCCAGGTCGGCCTCCTCGGCGACCCGGAACGCCCGGACGACCCGGAGGCCGGCCAGCCCGGCAACGGCCTCGGGCGGCTCGTCGCCGTGAAGCTGGACGACCCGGAGGCCGAGCGCCTCGGCGACGGCCCGGACCTCCGCCGGGCGTCGATTCACGAACAGGCCGACCGGCTCGACCGTCGTCGCGAGCGAGGCGAGGATCGCCCGGGCCCGCGTCCCGTCGAGGAATCGAGGGGACGGGGGGTGAAAATTCAGGCCGATCCAGTCCGCGCCGGCCTCGGAGGCGGCGACGGCATCCTCCGGCGAGGTCAGCCCGCAAATCTTGACGAGCGTGGGGTGCATGCAATGCACCGATCGGTTCGGATGTCGCCGAGCCCGCAACTTCTCCTCAAGGACATGCCCACGAGGACGTGGGCATGCCACCCGAGACGGGTTCTCAGACCGTCACTCCCAGGCGTTCGAGGGCGGCCTTGTACTTCGCCTCGGGCTGGAGGCCGACGATCCGATCGACTTCCTTGCCGCCCTGGAAGAAGATCACCGCCGGGATGCCGCTGATCCGCAGGTTGGGCGGGGTCACGGCGTTCTGATCGGTGTCCATCTTGCCAATCTTGACCTTGCCGGAGTAGCTCTCGGCGAGCTTCTCGATGGTCGGTGCGAGCATCCGGCAGGGTCCGCACCACGGGGCCCAGAAATCGACGACGACCGGCGTCTCGGACTCCAGGACTTCCGACTTCCAGTTGGCGTCGGTAAACTCCAGCACGTTCCCGGCCATGGCGTCTTCCCCGGACAGAGTTCTGGGTTCGTTCGTCGCGAAACCCGACCGCCCCGGCGGCGATCGCCGGACCGGGGCGGGACTGGAGGTCATTATAAGTTGGGCGAAACCCGAGTCAACGGACCGAAGGCCGAGGCGGCACCCGCCGGGCCCTCCTGGCAAGACTGGATCGACCCGAGGCGGCTGGGCGTGATGAGGTCGATGCTGGGCTTCGTCCCGGTCGCGGCGGCCCTGAGCCTGGCCGGCGTCTCCCCGTCGTTCCAGTTCATCGCCGCGTGCCTGGCCATCCTCCCCCTGGCCGGCATCATGGGCGAGGCGACCGAGAGGCTGGCCGAGAGGCTCGGGCCGGGTGTTGGCGGCCTTCTCAACGCCACGTTCGGCAACGCGGCCGAGCTCATCATCGCCCTGTTCGCCCTCTCCCGGGGGCTGGACGACGTGGTCAAGGCCAGCCTGACCGGGAGCGTAATCGGCAATCTGCTGCTGGTGCTGGGCGGCAGCGCCCTGGCCGGCGGCTTGAAGTATCGGGTCCAGAGGTTCAACAAGACGGCCGCCGGTGTGGGAGGGACGCTGATGGCCCTGGCCGCCGTCTCGATGCTCGTCCCGGCCTTGTTCCATCGCCTGGTGGGGGGCGTCAAGACCGCACCGGGCCTGGAGCATCGCCTGAGCGTTTCGGTGGCCATCCTCCTCCTGATCCTCTACGGCCTGAACCTGGTGTTCAGCCTGAAGACCCACAAGGACCTCTACAACCCGAAAGCCGACGACGGCGACCTGGAAGAGGAGCACGGAGGCCGCCACGCCTGGGGGATCCGTCGATCCTCGGCGGTCCTCGTCGTCGCGACTCTCCTCGTGGCGTGGATGAGCGAGATCCTGGTCGGCGCCGTCGAGTCGGCGGGGGAGGCGATGGGCCTGTCGGACCTCTTCATGGGCGTTTTCGTCCTGGCGATCATCGGGAACGCGGCCGAGCACTCGACGGCCCTGCTCATGGCCCGCAAGAACAAGATGGACCTGGCCGTGGGGATCGCGATGGGCTCGGCCCTTCAGATCGCCCTGTTCGTGGCGCCGGTCCTGGTCCTCGCCAGTTATCTCCGCCCCTCGGGGCCGATGGACCTGCTGTTCACGCCCCTGGAGGTCGTCGCGGTGATCCTTGCGGTGGTGATCGCCCGGATGGTGGCCGAGGACGGGGAGTCCAACTGGCTGGAAGGCGCCATGCTCCTGATGATCTACGCCCTGCTGGGCCTCGCGTTCTTCTTTCTGCCCGAAGCCGTCGGCCCCGCCCCGGGATGACCGGGCCCTGGTCCCCCGGCGCTCGGATGCCTAACCTGGATGCTGCTCCCATGCACCCCGAGAGGAGGCGCCCATGAATCGCGTCGCGAGATGGTGGCTGGCCCTGCTCGTCCTCGCCGCTCCGGCAGTCGCCCAGGACGCACCGAAGCCCGAGGAAAAGGAGGCGGCCAAGCCGAAGTCCCGGCCCAGGCGCCCGCGCACGAACCGATCGATCGCACCTACATGGGCCGGGAGATCGCCGATGTGATGAGCTACCTCGGCGCCGACTGGCTGATCCGCCCCGAGCGCGAGGACGAGGAACGGCCCGAGGCCATGCTCGACGCCCTGAAGCTCAAGCCGGGGGACGTCGTCGCCGACGTCGGCGCGGGCGTGGGCTACACGAGCTTGAGGCTGGCGAAGCGGGTCGGGCCGAAGGGGACCGTCTACGCGACGGACATCCAGCCCCAGATGATCGCCATGCTCAAGGACAACCTCAAACGGGCGAAGGTCGCGAACGTCAAGCCCGTCCTCTGCACCGGCGACGACCCGAAACTGCCCGAATCGGTCGTCGATCTGGCGATCATGATCGACGTCTACCACGAATGCGCGAACCCCGCGGCCACCCTGAAGGGGCTCCACAAGGCGCTGAAGCCCAAGGGCCGGCTCGTCCTGGTCGAGTTCCGCGCCGAGGACCCGGACGTCCCGATCAAGCCCGAGCACAAGATGACCGTCGAGCAGGTCCGCAAGGAGATCGAGCCCCAGGGCTTCGCCTTCAAGGAGCTCCAGGACTTCCTCCCCTGGCAACACATCATCATCTTCGAGAAGAAGTAGGATGCGTGAAATGCGCCATCTTCCATTCGCGTCATGCGTGGGAATGGAAGATGGCGCACCTCCGGCCCATCACTTGAGGGTCGCCCGCCATTCCTCGTCCAGTTCCTGGACCGTCTTGCCGGTGAGGTCCTTGAACATTTCTTCCTTGTACGTCCCCTCGCGCATGGCGGCGTTGAGCTTGCGGACGAGGTCCTTGTCGTACTTCTCGGCGACGAAGGCGAGGAAGGCGGCGGTGGTCCGGTAACTGGCGTTGTAGCGGGCACGGTCGGCCCGAATGGGGCCGATCTTGCCGGGCTCGTATTTGAAGAATCGCACGTAATCCGCCACGCCCTCGACCAGCCAGCCGGGGTTCCGGCCTCGATAGCGCTGGACGATGTGCGTCGTCTCGTGGACCATCGCGCCGACGTCGTCGGGATGGCCCTTGAAGTAATCGACCGAGCCGGTGATCCGGCCGCCTCCGGCCTCGGCCACGCCCTTGTAACTGGACTTGAAGGTCATCCGGATCGAGTGGGCGGGCTTGTACCCGTCGCTGCGGAGCTCCTCGTTAATCATCGGGTAGGCCCGCTCGCAGGCTCCGGCGACTTTCTCGGCCCAGTCCTTCAGGTCCGGGGCGTCGGTCACGTCCACGGCGATCTCGATCGGGTACTTGAACGTCATCACCGGAGGGTCGGAGTCGACGGCGATCTCGCGGACGACCAGGGGATGAAGCTGCTCCCCCTCGGGCCGGATGCGCACGCTCTTCACCATCTTCCCCGCCGCCTCACCCCGGGCCGAACCCTCGGCGAACCTCGCCAGGGGTTCGAACGCCTTGCCGTCGGCCGAGACCTCGAGCGATCCCGAATCGAGCCGATCGCCGCCGTCGGGCTTGCCCGACTTCACCGCCACGGCTTTCAGGGAGACGGGGCGCTCAAAGACCAGGGTGAACGAATCGTCGGCCCCGGGGTTTTTCTCGGAGGCGAAAAAGGTCGAGTCGTCGCCATCGAAGGCGAACTGGCGGACCTGCCGGGCGGAGGTCGCCAGCGAGCTTTCGACGGTCGCGGGGACGGATCCGACGGGGCCCACGTCAAGATTCATCGCGACCGATGGCAAGAGGAAGCAAGCCGAGATGAGGCGAAGCATCAAGGACTCCGGAGGTTCGATCTCGTGAGTTTCGAAGGACGACGAACCGTGAAACCCGGAGCCCTCACCGGCGATGCGTCGCGAACGACGATCGAGACGCTTCGCCTCTCAGGAATTCCATCCCCGAGATCGCTAACGGCATGGTGTCTCTCTCCGTCTCCGGTTCGTCACATCATCTTACAGCCGATGCCTCGGGGGCGTCGAGGGACGGATCGGGCCAGCATTCGCGGGCGGTCCGCGCGACGATCCTCTTGCGGAGGGGCGCCCCGGCGAACGCCACGACGACCAGCCCGACGAAGAAGCCGAGGCACAGGGCCGTCCGGACGGCCTCCGGCGGGCGGCCTCGGCGCTCGATCAGGACGAGCGAGGCCGCGAAGGCGATCCCGAGGAGCAGCAAGGTCTGCGCGATCAGGACCGTCCGCACGCGGTTGTCCCAGATCCCCCGGACCCTCGGCCCGATCGGGGGCCACGAGCCGATCCGCCAGGCGTCGCGGGCCTCGGGGCCGATCCAGACCTTCACCCGCCCCGACAGGGCCGCGATCGTCCCCATCGTCGAGACGATCAGGAAGGCGAACGAGGCCAGGAACAGGGCGATCCACGTCCCCAGCCACTGGCGGAGGACGGCCGCCGGGGCGCCGTTGGCCCCCTGCGCCAGTCCCACGATCAGGAGGACCGCGCCCAGCCCCGCCACCAGGCCGGTCAGGGCGACCTTGGCGAACCCCCACGACGCCTGGAACAGGGCGCAGGCCCCGGCCCGTCGTCGATCCGGATCGGTCTTCGCCAGCCATCGGGCCGTCAGCAGGTCGTCCCAACCGAACTTCAGGCAGGCCACGACCACCCCGAGGATCGGGTTGTCCGTCGCCTCGAAAAGGACCACGCCGGCGATCAGCGGCAGCCATCGCCACAGACTCGGCGGACGGCGGGGCCGGGTCTCGGCCGGCTCCTCGGCGTTTTCGATCGAAAACATGGTCAAAGATCGGCCCTCCGACCCCTCAGACGATCACCTGAAGCGTCCTCAGCCGAGCGATGGCCCCATCCAGCGTCTCGTCCTTCTTGCAGAAGCAGAACCGGACGTATTGCCGGCCGAGGTCCGAGTTTCGATAGAAGCTCGAACCGGGCACCGAGGCCACGCCGATTTCCTGGACGAGCCGCCTTGCGAATTCGACGTCGGATTCCGCGCCGAACGCGCCGATCTCGGCCATCACGTAGTAGGCGCCCTGGGGGAAATCGAGGTCGAAGCCGATCTCCACGAGGGCCGAGCAGAGCTTGTCTCGCCTCGCCTGATAACCCGCCTTCAGTCGGTCGTAATACTCCCGAGGCATCCGGTAGGCGATCGCGCCGGCCTCCTGGAGCGGGGCGGCGGCGCCGATCGAGACGAAGTCGTGGAGCTGGCGGAACGCCTTGCTCATCGGAGGGGCGCGAGGATCGTCCCCACCCTCCAGCCCGTGACCGAGTACGTCTTGGACATCCCGCCGACCGTCACCGACCTCTCGCGCATCCCGTCCAGCGACGCGAGGCAGACGTGCTCTCGACCGTCGTAGAGGATGTGCTCATAAATTTCGTCCGTGATGGCAATGACGTCCCATTTCCGGCAGAGGGCGGCGACGTGCTCCAGCTCGCCTCGGGTGAAGACGGTGCCGGTGGGGTTGTTCGGGTTGCAGAGGACGATGGCCTTGGTGCGGTCGTTGAAGGCGGAGGCGAGCTCGTCGGGGTCGAACGTCCATCCCGGGGGACGCACCGGCACGAATCGCGGGGTCGCGCCGGCGAGGATGGCGTCGGGCCAGTAGTTCTCGTAGAAGGGCTGGGAGAGGATGACCTCGTCCCCGGGGTTGATCAGGGCCATCAGGGCGACGAGCATGGCCTCCGTGCTGCCGCAGGTGACGGTGATCTCGGACTCGGGATCAATGTCCAGGCCGAGGTGCCAGGCGGCATGCTCGGCGATGGCCTCGCGAAGGGGTCGGGCGCCCCAGGTGATCGCATACTGATTGATGTCGGCCTGGATGGCCCGGCAGGCGGCGTCCTTGATCTCGGCCGGGGCGGGAAAATCCGGCATGCCCTGGGCCAGGTTCACCGCTCCGTATTTCCGGGCCTCGACGGACATCCCTCGGATCACGCTCTCGGCGAAGAGTCCGGACTTCCGCGAGAGCAGGGGGGCTTGCATGGCGGGGAGCGGCTCCGGCGAGGTCTCGTTCGAGGAAGATCGGCCTTCCAGGTTAGTCGAACCGAGGCCGGAAGGGGAAGCGACGGGACTCGGCCTCGCTCCGATCTCCGGGTAGGATGGGCGGGTCGATCCCGCCGAGTCCGGCCGACGGGCGAAGGTGGATCGATGACAATCGACGACCCCTGGAAGCGACGCATCGGGCCGCTTGGGCGACCTTCCCGGGGCCGCTGAAGGAGGCCGTGACGGGTTGAGGGTGGCGCGATCGGCCCGATCGTTGCGTCCGTCAGGTCCGGCGGATCGGGAACGGCGAGAGGCGGATCGGCGGGGATCGGCCGGGCCAGTCGTCGAGCGTCGGCCGATAGACCGGGAAAGAGGGCCGTCGGGCGTCGCGGGCGGTCGCGGATCGATCGAGTGGTCATGTCACGGACGGCCCCCGAGGCGCCAGCCGCGCCCAGGGGATCGGGAGGGTTCAAGGATGGCATCGAGGCGCCAGGGCGGACGGTCGAATCGGCGGACGTTCCAGCCCGAGCCGGTCGGGCCCCTGGAGGCCCGGATCGTGCTCTCGCAGACCTACATCCCGCCGCTCCCCCAGCAACCGAGGGTCGTGACCCACGTGATCAAGGGCGGACACGCCGCCTACGTCCGGGACACCGATTTCGAACTCTACGAGATTGACGTCGTGGGAGGCGGGACCGTCCATGCGGAGCCGATGTCCGGCGGCCGGGTCAAGCTGATTGTGAACGGAACGACCACGTCGAGCGAGCTTTCGATCAACCCGACGATCCGGGAGAGGCGTAAGGGAATCGCCCACACCTACCCGGGTCAATCGAAGGTCCAGGACAACGTGCTCCATGTCGGCGAAATCGACGTGACCTCGGGCCAGATCGGCTCGATCCTGGGCTATCGAACGGCCGAGCTTTCCGGGGCGGTCACGATCCCGGGGACGGAGTCGGTCAGCCGGATCGCCTTCCAGTCGCTGGTGCCGGGGGCCTCGATCACCACGGGCGGGGACCTGGACACCTTCGACGTCTTCAACGATCTGACAATCGGTGGAGGCCCCGGGATCAACGTGGGCCGGGACTTGAACTGGCTGAACGTCGGGGGGACCGTGACGGTCAATTCCGGGTCGTCGTTGGCCGTGGGTCGAGACATCGGCCTGAATGCCCAGGCTGCCAAAGGGACCGATCCGGGCGGTCAGGGGGCGGAGATCCTGGGCGACTTGGTCATCAATCCTGGGGGCAGCTTGACCGTCGGCCGGTCGCTGGATGCCCAGTTCATCGTCCAGGGATCGGTCACCGGGGCCAGCCTGATCTCCATCCCCCAGGGCGGCACGAACTTCGTCTCCCGGGGCGGATTCACGAGCTGAATCCGGGGGCGGAGGGCGCGCGATTCGGCGCGCCCTCCGCCTCCTCGATCAGCTGGTGATCCCCTTGGTCAGGTGCATGAAGGCCGTCTCCAGGTTGATCTCATCCTCCTTGAACATGGTGAGCTCGTACCCCTCGCGGATCAGCAGACCGGCCAGGGGGCTGTACTGGGTCTCACCCTCTCGGAGCTTGACGATCAGGTAGTCTTCCTTCCCCTGGACGCTCTCGACCTCTCGCTGGCCTTCCAGGAGGTTCGCTGCATCGACCTGGCGGTCGGCGACCTTCACGTTCAGGACGATGTCGGTACGGACCTGCTTCATCACGTCGGTGACGGCGCCGTTGACGAGCAGGACGCCCTGCTCGATGATGCCGATCTTGTTGCAGATGTCGGCAAGCTCGGGCAGGATGTGGCTGGAGACGAGGATCGTCTTGCCCATCGACCGGAGTTCCTTGAGCAGCGCGCGGATTTCGATCCGGGCCCGAGGGTCCAGGCCGCTGGCCGGCTCGTCGAGGAGCAAGACCTGCGGGTCGTGCAGGAGGACCCGGGCCAGGCCGAGCCTCTGGGTCATCCCTCGGGAGAGGCTGGTGACCAGGGCGTCCCTCTTGTAGGTCAGATCGACGAGCTCGAGCACCTCTTCGCAGATCTTCTTGCGGGCCGGGCCCTTGATCCGGTAGGCGGCGGCGAAGAATTCGAGATACTCGATGACCTTCATGTCGTCGTACACGCCGAAGAAGTCGGGCATGTAGCCGATCGTCCGCCGAATCTCCTTCGCCCCGTTGTAGATCGAGTAGCCGCAGACCGTGGCCTCGCCGAACGTGGGGTTCAGCAGGGTGGCCAGGATGCGCATGGTCGTGGTCTTGCCGGCGCCGTTGGGGCCGATGAACCCGTAGACGTCCCCTTGCTGGAGAGACAGGTTCAGCCGGTTCAGGGCGTATAGGTCGCCGTACATCTTCGTCAGGTCGTGGGTCTCGATCATCGGGCCATCCCTCGAGAAGGGCGGTGCGTTTCGGGTCGTGAGGGGATCGGATCAGGAGGTCTGGCGGTAGACGTTGGTGTCGTCCTGGAATTCGTCGTCAACGATCGGGGTCTTGTCGATCGCTCCGCCGAGGGGCCTGCGGGCGTACCAGACGATTCCGGTGATCCCGGCGACGGAGAGCAAGGCGGCCAGGACCGTGTAGGCCACCGGATTCCCTCGGGAGAGTTCCCGGCCGAAGAGGACCAGGACGCGGAAGCCGGCTCGGGCGAGGAAGAATCGCCGCATGGTCGGATCTCAGGCTCGGGGCGAATCAGGGCCTGGCCTTCTCGGCCGGCGCGGCCTTCAACGGCAAGATGACCCGGATCAGGGTCGTCTGCTTGAGCTTCGGCTCGGCGCCGGCCCCGCCGAGGGCGAGCAAGGCTCCCGGGCCGTCGATCTCGGCCATGAGGATCGGCCGGTTGAGGTCGAGCTGGGCGGTGAGGTCGAGCCAGCGATACGCGAGGTTCGGGGTCAGGGCGCCTCGACTCCCCATTCCGTCGTGGAACAGCAACTGGCGGACGAGGTCAGGCCGGGAGGCTTCCGCCTGGGCGTCGTCCCCGGAGGTGTAAGGCCGGCCGTTGTAGTAGTAGATTTGCTGCCCCTGGTTGAGCTGGACCGCGTTGGGCAGGGTCTCCAGGAAGTTGCTCAAGGCCCGCGACTCCGACGGGTTGACCGTCGCGGTCTGGCCCGGGGCGAGCGTCCCGAGCGGATAGGCTTGTCGGCCGCACAGCAGCACGGCGTTCTTCATCGGTCGCTTCAGGGCGTTGGTGACAGTCCCCTCGATCCGGTCTGAGCCCGAGGCCGAGAGGTCCGAATCGAGCGCCTTGGCGGAGGACGGCGACATCCACCGACCGACGAAGCTCTTGGTGCTCCAGATCGGCACGCGGACCCCGGAGAGAATCTCCGCCGAGGCTTCTGGCTCGTACGAGTAGCTGGCCCCCGGGAGCCCGACGCCGCCGCCGAATCCCGGATCGGTCGAGCCGAACCAGCTCATCAGGACCTCCGCGTTCGGCCCGGCCTTGGCGTCGGCGGGAGCGGTGACCCCCTGAGGCGGCTCGGCTTCGGGCGCCTGAGGGACGATCGTCAGCGAATAATCCCGATTCTGCGGGCTGAACAGGGTCAGCCAGGTCGTCCCCCGGACTCGCCCGGCCGTCTGGTCCACGTCCACCACGTCCACCTTGTTGATCCGAAGCTCGGTCCCTTTCAGGTAATACGCCGCGCCATAGGCCAGGGCGCTGACGGCGATCACGATCGTCGGGAAGGTGATCCAGGTCATCTCCATGCGCTTGACGACCTTGCGGAGGAAGAGGTAGTCGCCGGGGCCGATCAGGAGGATATAGAGGAAGACGAAGAACGCGACCCAGCCGAACGGGACGAGCTTCACGCCGGGGAAGCGTTCCAGACTGCCGTGGAGTGCGGTGGACAGGTCGCTCGACGCCGGTCGATAGAAGGCCCCCACCGGCTGGGCGATCGTCCCGGAGGCGTCGCTGGCTCGGCCGCGGAGGTCCAGGGCCTTGTCCCAGAAGAGCTTCCGATCTTCCCAGGTCGAGAACGGCTTCTCATCCACGTCCAGCCCAATCACCGTGACCCGGCCGAAGCCATAGGGCCCGCGAACGACCAGGGGCGTGGCGACCGAGGCCGCCAGGGGCACGCCGCCCCGCGCCTCCCAACCCTGGAGCTGGGTGACCTGGATGTCTCCCGCGGGGATCGGATGGGTCCGAGACTCGGCGAAGAGCTCGATCGGGCCGCGGTCGGTCAACTTCAGCCGGCCCGCCGGGACCGCGGGGAGGGCCTCGGCCAGCGGCCCTTCGACCACCTTCTGCCAGTTCCGACCCACGGCCACGACCAGATGGCCTCCGCCGGCCACCCATCTCAGGAGCGCCGCCGCCTTGCCGGACTGGGCGAGGTTGTCCAGGAACACCGAGTCGTTGGTGTCGATCACGATCGAGTCGGCCCCGTCGAAGCCGATCCATCGGCCGGGGAGTCCGTCCCTCCGGCGGATCGGCTGGACCATCAGCCAGGGGGTCAGCCCCGGGCCGTTCCCGCTGAACTTCGGGAGGGTCGCCATGTCGCCCACGCCCTGGGGATTGCCGGCCGTGAGGACCAGCGACGCCTCGGCCCCCAGCGACTCGACATTCCCCCCGTTCCAGCCCGCCTTCGGCCGGCCCCTGGCGTCGAGGATCCTCAGCCCGAGGTCATTCCCCCGGGCGCTGGGCCTCCCGTAGACGAGCATCGTCCGCATTTCATTCCGGGGGATCTCCTGGAGCCGGAAGACCATTCTCGTGCCGGTCCCGGAGTCGTCGGCCGCGCCGACCTCGACGAACCCGGAAAACGGCTCGGCGCCGGCCTTCAGGTCGACCCAGATCGGCGTCCACGTCCCCGTCTTGTACTGGCCGTCGCGGGTGCCGTCGCCGTAGCCGACCCGAACGTTCTCGATCGTGACCGCGGGAGGCGCGGCGGCCCGAGCCGAACCCGTCAGGCCGACGGCGAGGAACAGGCCCAGGAACCATCGGTCCAGTCTCATGGTCTCTCGCGGCCTCCGCCAGCTTGAAGAGTGGGCAGTTCAAGGCTTCTCGGCCGGGTCGCAACCGCAAGGGACTTTTCCGCAGCCTCCGGGGCAGGCCCGGCCGTACTTGGTTCGAACGGCCTGATCGAGGTCGATCCCCCGGAGGTTGGCGAGCGTGGCGAGCCAGGCGAGCACGTCGGCCATCTCCAGGGCGAGTTCCTCGTCGGTCCCCGAGCGCAGGGCGGTGGCCAGTTCGCCGAACTCCTCGGTCAGCCAGAGAAACGTCGCCGCGTCGCCGCGGGCGGCATCCTTGGCCCCGTAGAGCTCGCGAATCCGGGCCTGGAGGCCCCGAAGTGTCAGCCCGTCGGTCGATTCTTCGTCCATCGCGTGGAAATCTTAAAAGATTCGTCCCGGAGTTGCAAACCCCGTCAGGTTTCTCGCGACGCGTGGATTGCATCCAAGCATCGCGAAGTCAGGGCGCGATGGGGCGGTAAATCTTGACGCTCCCGCCCTTCTGGAGCTCCGACATGACGATCGTGGCCTGGGTCACGGTCAAATTCGGCTTGCCATCGGGTCCGCTGGCGTTCTGGTGGAGGATGGTGAGGCTCTTTCCCTTGGGCCCGACCGCCGAGACGATCGCCGAGTGATGCGGGAACTTCCTCCGGGTGATGATCAGGCTGGGTTGTCCGCAATCGTCCACGACCCGGCGCTGTTCCTTGAAGGTGGCCTTCTCGAACTGGACGATATCCCCCGGACGGGCCTCTTTGGCCGACTTCACCGGCGTCCCCCAGAGGTATTCGCCGTCCGCCGCGGGCTCGCGAAGCACCTTGGCCCCGGCCTCGCGAAGGGCTTCCTGGATGAAGGTCGAGCAGACCCCGTCGCCGACCTGCTCGCCCAGCTTCGACCGGGCGAACGCGACGACCTTCGGGTTGAAGTCCTCGGGCGGGTCGTCGGCCCCGGCCAACGAGGCGACGAGGGTCGAGGCCGCGACGACGATCAGGGGGACGACCCGCCTCATCACAGCTCCTCCGCATCGGGCCAGCGATCGGCCAGGGTGAAGAGTCGGGCGATCGGCACCTCGAACCCCGGCAGGAGGGGGGTGCGGTAGACCTCGGCCTGGCCGAGGATGCGCTCGGAGTTCGCGGGGATTTCGACGACAGTCATGATCCTCTGGAACCGATCGACGATCCAGTATTCCTGGGTGCCAATCTCGCCATACTCGGCCCGCTTCGTCTCATAGTCCCTCTTCCGGTTCCGCTTCCCGGCGGAGACGAACTCGACGATGATCGTCGGAGGATCGTCGGGGCCGGGCAAACGCCCCAGCCCGGCCCAGATCACGCGGTCGGCCCTTCGGCGGTTCCGCGTCAGATAGATCGTCTCCTCGGGGATGGTGAAATCGAGGGCGGCCCCCAGGGGATGGTGTTCCTGATAAGCCCGAAGCCAGTAGCCCAGCTCCTCGTTCGGGTCGCGTTCCTTCCGCAGGGGACTCGGGGCCACGACGAGTACCTCGTTGATGAGTTCATAACGCCAACCTTCCTCGAACTCGGCGGCGTCGAACTCCTCGGGCGAGAGGAGGATGCCGGCGGACCGGGGGCCGAGCTCAAGCCGATCGATGAGAGTTGCGGTCGCCATGAATTCAGGTCCCTTCGGGGTCGGCCGGCGGGGGGGACGTCGCCCCGGGCACGAGTGCCGGCCCGCCGCTATGCCTCAAGGGCGCGGTTTCGTCCGGAAAACCAGTCTCAGCGCCATGGCCCCCTGCGAATCCGGGCCCTCCCCCAGCCTGACCCCGGCCACGGCCAGGCCAAGTTCCGGATGGAAAGCCTGGACCTTGTACTGTCCGGGAGGCATTCCCAGGGGCAACCGGAATGACCCGTCCTTCGCGGTCCTGGTGTAATTCGGGTTCGGGACCACCGAGCAGTGTCCCAGCGGGATGGGATGGATATCGCAGGTAATCGGGACGTTTGCGAAGGGCTTTGTAAAGGTCTTCTCCCACCGATCGATGTTCGGAGGAAGAGTGAAACCGTACTCCGGCTCGCGAGGCGAGAGGAAATGGATGGAATGAGCTTCTTTCTCCTCGATCTCGACCACGACCGGCTGGCCGACGACCGCGACGAAGCTCTCGGGCACGAGACGGCCGCCCCGCACCTTGGCCTTCACGGGTTCGAGGGCGCCCGGGAACGTGACCGCGTCCGTCGCCGACAGATAGACGACCGCATCGGCCACCGGCCCATCCTCGCCGTCGGCCGATTCGGTCCGCACGTGACCGAAGATCGGGAACCGATTCCCCAGCTTCGGGTCGATGAGACCGGCGACATGGCGGGAAGGCGGACTCTCCGGCTCGGGTCGCGCGGCGCCCGGCGGGTGACACCCTCCGAGGAGGGCGATCACCAGCACGAAAACCGCGCGATCCTTCGCGATTTCACCCAGGATGGTTGAGTCGCTCACTTTGCCTTGTCCATCTCCTCGCGGAGGGCCTTGGCGTCGGGGTGCTCGGGGTCGGCCTTGAGGATGGCGTCGAGCGTGGCCCTGGCCTCGTCGGTCTTCCCCTGGCCGATCAGGACCTTGGCGAGCTTGACCTTCACGTCGTTGGGCTTCTTGACCTTCAACTCGATGGCGGTCCGGTACTCCTCGGAGGCGTCGGCGAATTTCTTCTCGGCGGAGAGGACGTCGGCGAGGAGGACGTGGTTGGCCGGGTCGTAGACCTGGACGTAGAGGCATTCCAGGCCCCATCTCTCGGCCGCTTCGAGCTCGCCGTCCTTCAGGTGGTATTCGGCCAGGGTCTTCCTGACGGAGAGGTCGTCGGCGTCGTTGGCGGCGATCATCGCCAGGTCGTTCAGGAGCCCCTTGCGGTTCTTCTGGCGGAGGTGGACCCGGGCGAGGCCGGCGATCCACTTCGTCTGGGCCGGGTCGTCCTTGCGGGCCGTCTCGTACAGGCTCTCGGCCTCGTCGAGCTTGCCGGCCTTCATCTGCAGCTCGGCGAGGAGGTCGATCACTCGCTCGTTCGGTTCCTTGGGATCGAAGGCCGGCTCGATGACTTCCAGGGCCCCCGAGTTGTCGCCGATCGACTGGAGGAGCCGAGCCTTCACATACGAGGCGAGCGGGTGATGCGGCTTCAATTCCAGGGCCTTTTCGGCGAACGGGCGGGCGGCGCGGAGGTCTCTCCGGGCGAAGTGCTCGTAGGCCATCCTCGCGTTGAGGTCGGCGTCCTCGGGCTTGGCCTTGACCATCTGTTCGAGCTTCGAGAACGGGACCGGCTTCTCGTCCTCGACCCTCGTGCGGATCGTCTTCACCACGCCGTCGAGGAACTTCAGGTACTCGGCCTCGAAGTCCTTCTTCTCGACGTTGAAGGAATCCTTGATCGCCTGGTCGGTGGTGAGCCCCCGCTTGTAGGCGCCGAGCATCTTGATGTTGGCGTCGGGGCCGAATCGCTTGACCATGTATTGAGCGTAAAGCTGGGCCTGGCAATAGGCCATCTGCCGCTCGTCGGCCTCGCTCGGGCGGATGAAGCCGAGGTTGATCGAGTCGAGGTTCAGGAGCTTCGTCCTCGACGGCACCCTCTCGAGCAACAGCTTGTTCCAGGTCTGCGGCCTCGGGCTCTGCTCCGACTCGACGGCCAGGGCCTCGGTGTACCAGTGGGGGATGTTGAAATCCGTCTGCTGGAGGTTGATGACGTGGGTCATCTCGTGGGTGATGACGCGGGCCCAGTTATAGGGCTTGGGCATGCTCCGCGTGCTGGCCATCGCGATGATCTTGCCGGTGCAGGCCCCGACGGTGGGGATGAAGGGCAGGCCGGTGGTCCGGCCGCTGAACCACTGGTGGTCCTTCATGATCTCGATCTTCGTCTTCGCCGGGAGACGGAAGCCCAGCCTCTTCGCCGCGTCCTCGTGGATCTGCTCCAGGTAGCGGCTCATATATTTGCCGAGCAATGCGTCCTGCCCGGGGAGGACGAGCACCTGATAATGCTCCGAATCGACCGGGGTGTACGAGGCCAGGTGCTTGAGGACTTTTTGCATGTTGTCGGCGCGGACGTTGAACGGGTCGGAGGCGAAGGCGGTCGTGAAGAGGTCGCCGGCCTCGTCCTCGCGGCCGATCTGCATGTAGAGCATCCCCAGGCCGATCTTGGTGTCGGCCCGGTCGGGGTCGCTGGCGATCGACTTGAGGAACGCACGCTCGGCCGAGTGGTACTTGCGGCGATCGGCCAGCCTCTCGCCCAGGGCGGCCCAGAAGGTGGCCGGCTTCGGGTTGATCGCGACGGCCACGGCCTCCGCCGCGCTGGCGCCGACGGGATCGACGACCAGGCGGTAGGCCGCGGCCAGGCGGGCCAGGGCGTCCTCATCCTTCGGGTTCTCGGCCACGGCCTTCTTGGCCGATTCCAGGGCGTCGCGGAACCGTTCGTCGGAGATGTTCAGGTCGGCCAGGAGGATGTGGGCCGGCGCGTAGTGGGGGTTGATTTCCAGGGCGGACTCAGCTCTCTTGCGACCCGAAGCGAGCTTGTAGCCCTGCAAATCCGCCTCGCCAAGAGTGACGAGGATCTCGGGCGCCCCGGGGTTGATCTTCCGGGCGAGCGTCAATTCCTTCATCGCGGCCGGCTCGTTGTAGCCGGAGAGGAACAGCTTGGCCTCGAGCCACGGGGCCTGCCAGTAGGTCGGGTCGGTGCGGAGGGCGGCGTCGTAGAGGTCGTTGATCACCTCCTCGAGAGTATCCTTGAGGTCTTCGCCCCGTGCGTTCCGGCGATAATCGCGCTCGGCCGCCTGGCCGACGATCACCAGGGCCGGCGCGTTCCTCGACAGCGCCTTCGGGTCCTTGTTCTGATAGTCGATGAACCACTTGAACGCGGTGTCGGCCTCCTTGAGCTTCCCGGTCGATTCGAGGAGCCGGGCGAGGACCCATCTCGCGGCGACGTGGTCGTCCTTGATCTTGATCGCCGAATTCGCGAGCGCCTCGGCCCGGTCCCAGTGGCCTCGGTCGAATTCCAGGTCGGCGAGGCGGGCGGCGGCGTCGGGGTCGGGCTTTTCGCGCTCGGCGAAGGGCTTGAGGGCCTCGGCGGCCTTCTCGAGCTCGCCGGTGGAGGCGAGCGAGTCGGCCTTCCCGATGGCGGCCTTCACCTTCGCGGCGTCGTCGGGGGTGTCTTTCGCCAGGGCGTCGTAGGCTTCGAGGGCCTCGGCGTACTTGCCGGTCTGAAGGAGTTTGTGGGCGGCGTCGAAGCCGTCGGGCGGGGCGGCCGAGATCGGGCCGGCGAGAAGGAGAGAGAGGAAGGGGAGGGTCCAGCGTGCCATGCCGACCTCGCTTGGGCTTGGATGGGCGTTCGCGTCGAGGAGGGGCCGACGGCATCGGGCCGGTTCACGTCCGTGGCCGGACCGTCGCCGTCGATTCTGCATTCCATCTTAACGGAGGGCCGACGGCACGGGCTAGGGTGCGATTGCCGACCGGACGTTCGCACGCGATACTCGAACCAGCAATCGCCCCGAGCCCGAGCGGAGGACCCATCGTGGCCACGATCACCGAATCGCGAGAGGAGCCGGCCGTTTCCGCCGAGGAGCTCACCCTCTCGGACCTCGAACGGATGTTCGGCCCGATGTCGATCCGGAGGATTCGCCAGCAACCGGCCCCTGGAACGGCCACCGAGGCCGACGTCCTGGCGATCCATCGTCGAGAAAAGCGGCTCTGCGAGCTGGTCGACGGCGTCCTTGTGGAGAAGACCGTGGGAGCCGAAGAATCGTACCTGGCCGGGTGGCTCATCACCCTGTTGAACGTCTTCATCCGGCCCCGACGGCTCGGGATCGCCCTCGGGGCCGACGGCATGTACCGGCTCGACCCCGGGTTGATCCGCGTCCCCGATGTTTCCTTCATCGCCGTCGACCGACTCCCGGGCCGGAAGTATCCCCGAGAACCCGTCTGCTCGATCGTGCCCGACCTGGCCATCGAAGTCCTGAGTCGAGGGAACACACGACAGGAAATGGACCGCAAGCTCGCGGAGTATTTCGCCAGCGGGGTTCGCCTGGTCTGGTACATCGATCCGAAGACGGAGACCGCTCGGGTCTTCACGGCCGTCGATCAGTCGCGGGACGTTCCGAAGGGTGGGACGCTGGACGGCGGGGCCGTCCTGCCGGGCTTCGAGCTTTCCCTGCAAGAACTCTTCGCCGAGCCCCTGACCGAACCCCCGCAGAGCCAGTAATCGGCCCGGTCCGATCATCTCGCGAACGTAGGGGTCGCGAAGAGGAGGTCTTCGGCCAGGGCTCGGAAGTCGATTCGGTCGCGGAGGGGATCGAGGTCGGCGTCGCTCGTGAAATTGTCGCGGGATTCGGGGTTGCGGAAGTAGCCGACCGACTCGGCCAGGCGAAGGAGGGCCACGGCTCGGGCCTGGCGGGCGGGGTCGTGGGCCGAGGTAATCGCCATCACGCAGGCGGCGTTGTAGAGGAGGGATCCGTCCCGAGCCGCCGGTCCATCGACCAGCGATTCGGCCTCGGACGCGGCTCGCTCGGCCGAGCCGGAGAGGGCGAGGGTCCGGGCCCGGCGGACCTTCGTCGCGGGAATGTCGTCGGCGTCGGCCAGCTCGATGGCCTTCTCGCGGTCGCTGAGGGCCTCGGGGAACGCCCCGAGGTGTTCGAGGGCGTCGGCCCGGCGGGCGAACGATTTGCCGAGGATGTCTCGGGCCCGGGCCTGCGCCGGAAACCGCCGGAGAACGGGTTCCAAGACCGCGATCCCTCGGGTCAGCCGGCCTCTGGCCGAGGGGAAGTCGCCGGCCGTGAGGTCGAGACGAGCGAAGTTCAGGCACGTCCCCCCGAGCTCGACGGCGAAATTCGTCCGATCGGGATACTTCTCGATCAGGGCTTCGTAGTTCGACAGGGCCTCTTGGTATTCGCGACGGGCGGCCTCGACCTGACCCCTCTCGACCTGGAGGAGGCCGAGGTTCATGTGGGTCATCGCCACGAGGCCCCGATGGACCGGCTGATCGGGATGGTCCCGGGCGAGCTCCTCATAGATCTTCCGGGCCTCGCGATACGAGGCCTCCGCCTCGTCCAGGCGGTCGAGGTCGCCGAGGAAATTCCCGACGTTCATCAGGCTGATGGCGAGCTCCTGGCGTGATTCCACGACGTCCGGATGCTCCTCGGCCAGGGCCCGGCGAATGTCCCGGGATTCGATCCCGGTGGCCAGGGCCTCGGCGTTGCGATCGAGCGAGTAATAGAGGTTCGCGAGGTTGCTCAAGGTGGCGGCCAGCTCCGCGCGAAACATGACGTCGTTGGGGCTGCCTTCGACGAGGCTCCGACGGAGCTTCAGGGCCTCCTTGTGGGCCGCCTCGGCCTCGGCCAGCTTTCCTTCCTCGACCCGGAGGTTGGCCCTCATGTTGAAAGCGCGGGCCAGCCCTCTCTTGTGGCGAGGAGAGTCGGGGAACCGCTCGACGAGTCTCTTGCGGATCGCCAGGGCCTCGCGATTCTCGCGGTCGGCGTCGGCGGCCCGGCCCTTCTCGGAATCGAGGACGCAGAGGTTGTGGTGGACCCAGCCCAGGCCGTTCAGGGCGTCCTCGTTGTCGGGGTCCGTCGCGAGCCGTCCCGATTCCAGGCCGCCGGCCTTCCGGAATCGAGCCTCGGCCTCGTCGCTCCGCCCGAGCCCGGAGACCAGGTTCGCCAGAGCGATCTCGGTGTCGGCGAGCTTTCCCCGGACTTCGTCCCGGGCGGGATGCTCCGGGAATTCGCGGTCGAGCCGTTCGAAGGTGGTCTCGGCTCGGCGATAGGCCGTCTCGGCCTCGGCGGTCCGGCCAAGTTTTTCGAGGATGTCGCCGGCGTCGTAGCTGGCCGAGGCGGCGTCGGCCAGGGCCTCGGCCGAGTCGCTCTGGGGGCGAACGAACTCCTCGTGGAACTTCAAGGCCGCCTCGACGATCTCGCGCTGGGTCGCGTCCATCCCCCGGATGTCCGGCAGCTTCGGGACGACCTTGGCGAACATCGCCGAGACGACCTTGCGAGACTCCTCCAGGTTCCTCGCGGCCTGGTCTCGCTGGCCCCGGGCCTCTTCGGCAAAGCGGTCCGCCCGATCCTTTTGCGAGAGGGCCTCGGCCCTCTGGCGATCGATCAGGACGGTGCCCACGCCGAGCGAGACGGTCGAGAGGACCAGCCCGACGGCCGCGACGGCCACCCTCGTCCGGTGCTTCCTCGCCCATCGGGCGACCCGGCCAAGGAGAGGCTCGGCGAAGGCCGAGACCGGCTCGTCGGCCATGAAGCGTTCGAGGTCCTCGGCGAGGGCCCTGGCCGAAGGGTAGCGGTCCTCGGTCCTCCGCGCCATGGCCTTCAAGACAATCGCCTCCAGGGCTCGGGGCACATCGCGGCGGACGTTTCGGGGCGCCGGGAACTCAGCCCGCCTGGCCCGGCTCATGGCCTCGATCGCGTCGCACCCCGAGATTGGCGCCCGGCCAGTCACGATCGCGTAGAGCGTCGCCCCGAGGCTGAAGATGTCGGAGAGGGGGCCGACCGAGTCGGTTCGCCCTTCGGCCTGCTCCGGGCTCATGAACGCCGGGGTGCCGACGACCGTCCCCGCGGCCGTCTCGGTCGAGCCTCCCGAGAGAGGCCGGAACGGGCCGTCGGTCAGGGTCGTCGCCAGGAGATCGGCGGCCTCCGGGGGCGGCTCGCCCTTGCCGGTGAGGACTTTCGCCAGGCCCCAATCGACCACCAACGTCTCGCCATACGGGCCCAGCATGATATTGCCCGGCTTCAGGTCGCGATGAACGATCCCCCGACTGTGGGCGTAGCCGATGGCCTCGCAGACGTCCACGAACCGGGAAAGGAGCTTGCGGAGGCCCAGGGACCCGCCGGCTGGATCGTCCTCGCCGGCCTGATAATGGGCGTTAATCGCGTCCCGGAGGCTCTCCCCGCGGACGAACCTCATCGCGTAGAACGGACGGCCCGAGACGTCGCGACCGAGCCCGTAAACCGGGACGATCCCGGGGTGTTCGAGCCGGCCGGTGACCTCGGCCTCCAGCAGGAACCGGCTTCGCGCCTCGGGGGAGTCGGCGAACCGCTCCTGGATCTCCTTCAAGGCCACCTCGCGGTTCAGTTCCTCGTCAATCGCGAGGCTCACCTGGCCGAGGGCGCCCCGGGCATGAGGGCGGACGATCCGATAGCGCGACCTCCCCGGTTCCGGCCCCTCGCGCCGGCCGGAGACGGAGGGATGGAACTGCGTCGCCTCGGGGTCGAGGCGGAAGGACGCAGCGACCCTCGCGATCCGCGAGGCGACCTCCTCTCGCGAGTCTCCCCAGGACTCCAGCTCGGGCGGGAAGCCCAGGGCTCGGAGGCTTTCCGAGGGGAGGCCGCCGTGGGCCTCCAGGTGGGCCTCGACCAGGGTCTCCAGCAAGTCCAACTGGCGCGGGGAGATGTCCCCTCCGGAGACCAGGGCTGGGCCGAGGCCCTCCGGGACGGTGGTCGCCCACGCGGCGGCGGCCTCGGCCAGCGACTCTCCGGCCACCAGGCCCACTTGCCGGGCAAGCAGGCCGAGAAGGAGATCGCGTCGGGCGTCGTTCGGGGGCATCAGCCGCCTCCGCCCGGCCTTGAGGGCCGGGCTCTCGTTCGTCAACGATTGGTCGGGTTTGCGTTCGATCATCGCAAATACGCGACCCGGAGGCGAGCCGATTGGACCCCCTGGACCGTCCTGCTACAGTGGAGGGGATCGAACACTCTCCGGCACACGTCGAGGAGCGGGGCGGCCATGACCAAGGCGGACGACGGCTACCGGCTCGTCCTGTTCGACCCTCCGGACGACCCAAAGGAGGTTCGCGACCTGCTCGCCCGAGTGACCGGCGCCCATCCCACCGACGTGATGCAGTGGGTGGCTCGATCTCCTGGAATCTGGAACCGGAGCCTTACTCAAGGCCAGGCCCGAGACCTCCTTGACGGCCTCTTCGACCTCGGCCTGGCCGCCGAAGCCCGCCGCCCCGACCTCATCCCCAATCTCAGCCCGCCCCGGACGATTCACTCCGCCGCGTGCCTGGACGCCGGCCTCCGCATCGAGGGCCTGCGGGGCGAGCCGACCCACTGGGTCCCCTGGGACAAGGTCGAACTCGTCGTCGCAGGCCGGATCGCCGCCGAGGACGAGTTCCGCGACATCGTTCCCCCTTCCTGGGTCTCCTCGCTCTCGACCGGCCTGAATGCCCTCCTGAGAAGGCCGCAGATGGTCGCCCGAAGGCAACGGTCGATCCGAATCCCCCGCGACCCGGTCGGTGAGGCGATCGTGGTCCGGAAAGATCCCCGGATCGCCTTCCGGTTCGTCGAGAACGCGATGAACTACGCCTCGATGGGCGAACTCCTCCGGCCCTCCGCGGCCGAGAACTTCCCCCTCTTCCTCAGACAGATCTGCGAGAGGGCCTGCGAGGCCTTCGTCACCCCGACCGCTCATGCCGTGATCGGTCGCGAGATCCAGGACGAGAGGATCGTCTTCCCTTCCTCGCAGGCCCTCCTCGAAGAAGCGACCCTCCGCCTCCTCTGGAGCTGGTATCGCCGAGACCGCGACGAAGAGGAGAGGACGCAAGAGTAGGTGGCATGAAATGCACCTTCTTGACCCCTCCCCTCGGCCCTCGCCACCGACCCGGTTCGGCAGGAGGGGGGCATTCATGCACGTCACTTTTTCTTGTAACGGATCTCCATGAACTTGACCGGCTCCTTCCCGCCCTCGGGCAGGTGGTACTCGGTGAAGACCCGCTCGTTGTCCGCCTTGAAAGTTGTCACGAACTTCATCTTCATGGGCTCGCCGGTGGCGGGGTTCTCGAGTTCGGCGGTCATGGTCATCGTCTGCGAGGGCTCGTCATACGTCCCTTCAAGGGTGTCGATCCGGGTGGACATCGAGTCGAGCCAGGTGCCGACGTACTTGCCCTTCTTGGCGTCAAAGCCGGTCTGGGAGTGCCCCTCGAACGGCATCCCGGCGAACTCTCCCTTGAAGCTGCTGATCAGCCAGTGGCCGCCCAGGAGGCTGTTCGTCTCGACGGCCTTCGAAGTCATGGGCTTGGCCACTCCCGGCAGATACGTGGTGATGTCGGCGTCCCAGACGCCCACTTCCCGCGCCAGGACCTTGTGCTCCTTGAGCGTGGGCACCGCGGCGACCGGGCCGGGCTCGTCCTTCGCCTTGGGCTCGTCCTTCGCCGTCGCCATCGCCGCGGTAAGGATCACCGATGTCAGCGCCGCACCGATCGTCGTACTCTTCATGACGGGCCTCCTTGAACAAAGAAACAGGCATTCCGCGGCGGTACTATGCCCGTTCGGCGACATTTTGTCCACTAGAAAATCGCGGATTCACCGGATCTTCGCGAGGAGGGGCCGTGGCCGCCGGCGTGTTGTGGATGGAATGACCGCAAACCGCACCCCTGACCGTAATGCAGGAAAGGACTTGGGGACGGCGGAACCCACGCCCACGAGACGCCGATGGCTTCCCCCTGGACCTCGCGCCTCGTATCCTGGCGGCCGGATCGGATGGGGTTCGAGCGATCGGGAGGCCGGGCGTGGATCTCTGGATTCAGAGCTATGACCCCGTGGGGAACTGGCCGGTCTCGACGGCGATCGCGGCCATGCCGGTGGTCGTGTTGCTGGGCTTGCTCGGTTCGGGGAAGGTCGGCGCCTGGCAGGCCGCGGTGGCCGGGCTGGTCACCGCGATGGGAGCGGCGGTCTTCGCGTTCGGGATGCCCGCGCCGATGGTGTTTGCCGCCGCCGGCTATGGCGTGGTCTTCGCCGCGTTCCGCATCCTCTGGCTGATCGTCTCGGCCGTCTTTCTCTATGACATCGCGGTGACGACCGGGCAGTTCGACGTCATGAAAGCCTCGATCGCCGGCCTCTCGGGCGATCGAAGGCTCCAGGCGGTCCTGATCGCGTTCTCCTTCGGCGCGTTCATCGAGGGGGCGGCCGGTTTCGGGGCGCCGGTGGCGATCTCGGCGGCGTTCCTGGTCGGCCTGGGCTTCCGACCGTTCCAGGCGGCCCTCTTGTGCCTCGTGGCCAACACCGCGCCGGTGGCCTGGGGGGCGATCGGCACGCCGATCCGCACGTTGGCGACGGTCACCAGCCTGGACGTCGAGGCCCTGAGCGCCACCTCGGGCCGGATCTTGCCGATCCTGTCGCTGATCATCCCCTTCTGGCTGGTGAAGACGATGGCCTCGTGGCGGGACACGTGGGCCGTCTGGCCGGCACTGCTGGTGATGGGCGGGACGTTCGCCGGGGCCCAGTTCGCGTGGTCGAACTTCGTCGGCTTCGAGCTCGTGGACATCGTTTCGGCCGTGGCGAGCCTCCTGGCCGGAGTGATCCTGCTCAAGGTCTGGAAGCCGAAGACCCAGTGGCGGTTCCCCGAGGATCGGCCTCCCGAAGTCGGCGACGTCCCTCCGCCCAAACTCGAACCCTCGAAGGTCGTCCGGGCCTGGATGCCGTTCGTCTTGCTGTCGATCACCGTCCTGGTCTGGGGCGTGCCCCCGGTGAAAAAGGCGATGGACGCCCACTCGTCCTGGAAGCCGGAAATGCCCGGACTTCACCTCAAGATCGCCAAGGGAGCGGCCGTGACCGGCCACGACGAGCCGGTCGAAAAGGACCTGGAAAAGGCGGAGATGGACATCGTTCCCGTGAGCTCGACCGGGACGGCCGTGTTCCTCGCCGCCCTGCTCAGCGGGGCGCTGCTGGGGGTCCATCCGGCGAGGCTGGCGAGGATTTTCGCCGGGACGGTCGTGAGATTGGTCCCCGCGATGGCGGCGATCGTGGCCATGCTGGCGCTGGGGTTCGTCACGAAGTACTCGGGGATGGACGCCGTCCTCGGCCTGGCGTTCACCCGGACCGGGCCGATGCTCTACCCGATCTTCGGCACGATGCTCGGCTGGCTGGGCGTGGCCCTGACCGGTTCGGACACCTCCAGCAACGTCCTGTTCGGGAACCTCCAGAAGGTCACGGCGACGAAGCTCGGGCTGAACCCGATCTTGATGGCCTCGGCCAACACCACCGGGGGCGTCATGGGCAAGATGATCGACGCGCAATCGATCGTCGTCGCCGCCGCGGCCACCGGCGAGGGCGGCAAGGAGGGCGAATTGCTCCGGGCCGTCTTGTGGCACAGCGTGGCCCTGGCCTTGCTCGTGGGATTAATCGTCTGGAGCTATGCCCACTGGTTCCCTGGGATGGTCGCCGCCCCGGCGCCCCGGTGAGATCGGGGTTCGGCTCGGCAATTCCGAGATCCGTCCCGCAGGGGAGCCCCGGCCGGGCCGGCCCGGTTCGAACTCCGCGTCGAGAGCCGCGACGGCCGGACGTTCGCCGTCGAGCCGATCGAGATGACCCTGGAGTGAGCGGCCCTGGCGCGGATTCGCCTGGAACGGCGCCCGGGACGTGAGCGAGAATGGGGTCATCGATTCGCCCGGCCTCTCGATCGCGGTCCGGCGGTTTTTCGAGTAGCCGAGACGCCATGAACCTCCTCCCCATGTTCGACGACGAGCCGCCCCCCCAGGCCGCCCGGCTTGGGCCGAAGCTTCGCGACCTGGCGGAGCAGGGGGTCTTTTTTGGAACGAGCTCCTGGAAATATGAAGGGTGGTTGGGCTCGATCTACTCGCCCGATCGCTACTCGACCCGAGGCAAGTTTTCTCAGGCGAAGTTCGATTCCGGTTGCCTTGCCGAGTATGCCGAGACCTTCCCGGTCGTCTGCGGCGACTTCAGCTTCTACCAGTTCCCGACCGATGCCTTCTGGTCGAAGCTTTTCGGCGAGACCCCCGATCGACTGCTCTTCGCGTTCAAGGTGCCCGAGGAACTGACCGTGGCCGAGTGGCCGAAGCATGCCCGGTACGGGGTCCGGGCCGGTCGGCCCAACTCGTCGTTCCTCGACCCTCGGCTGTTCGACCGGATGTTCGCCCGGCCGCTTTCGGCGTTCGGCGACCGCGTGGCGACGCTCATCCTCGAATTCGGCACGTTCCCGAAACGCACGTTCGCCCGCCCCGACGACTTCCTCCGCCGGCTCGACCCGTTCCTCGCGAGCCTCCCCGGTGGATTTCGGTATGCGGTGGAAGTCCGCAACCCGGAGTTCCTCGGGACCGAGTATTTCGACGCGCTCTCTCGCCACAACGTCGCCCACGTCTTCAGTGCCTGGACGCGGATGCCCGAGATCGGCGACCAGATGGCGCTTCCCGGCGCGTTCTCGGCCGATTTCACCGTCGCGAGGGCCTTGCTCCGCCGGGGAAGGGCCTACGAGGACGCCGTCTCGACCTTTCAGCCATATGAACGGGTGCAAGAGCCGAACGAGCCGGTCCGCCTCGCCCTGAAGACCCTGGCCGAACGCGCCCGGACCCTCCGTCGATCCACGTATTTATTTATCAATAACCGCCTGGAAGGCAACGCGCCGGGGACCATCGAGGCGGTGGTCTCGTCCCTGTCCGATGGCATGCCCGGGAAGACGTAAGCCGGACAACCGGCCCTCGGCGTCCTGGCGGTTCGTCCCGTTCAAGGCTTCGCCAACTTCGGGTCTTCGACGACCATCAGGATCGGCCGATGCTCGGCGGACTCCCGGCTCGCGAAGTCGTATTCGAGGCGGTGGGGTTCCTTCCTCGACTCGTCCTCGAACCGGAGGAGGACTCCCGCCCTCCGGCCGTCGGCCTTCGGGTCGCGGATCGCCCCGGTCACGTCGAACGTCTTCCAGCCGACGGTCGGCTCGAACGGATGGGTCGAGATCGGGACGTCCGAGGCGGGGGGCTGCGAGGTCCAGGAAGTCTGTTCGCCCCACTCGCCCGAGATCGAGCGGACCTGGAGCGTCCCGGACGTCCCCGGCGCGTCCTTGATCTTCCGGCAGTAGACCGCCAGGACGAACCGGACTCCCGGATCGTCGCGGTCGAACCGGGGGACCTCGGGGAGGCCGATCAGGGCGCGGACCCCGCCGTCATAATTCCCCACGGCGAGATTGTCCACGTCCCCCCGGCCCCAGCCGGGCAGGTAGGAGATCACCATCACGTCCTTCTCGACCGGCAGGGCGCGGATCGGTCGTCCCCCGAGGAGGTTGGCGAGGGAGGGTTCCATGGAGACGGTGGGGAAGTTGGCGCGGCCCCGGGGCGCCGGAGGGGCGCTCGGGCGGATTTCCTCGAAATATCTTGCCACAAAAGGCGCTTCGTCCTCCGATTTCGTGGCTTCGGCCGGTTTTTCGTCGGGCTTCTTCGGGGAGGGCGCGGTCGGCTCGATCGTGACCGCCAGGTCGTCGAACCAGGCCCGGCCGGAGCCCGTGAGCGCGGCTCGGACGAGGATCGAAGTCGTCCCTTCGGGCACGGCGATCGGCTCGCTTCGGAACTTCTTCCATGCCTGATCGCCTCGGACGACCGGAGTGCTGCCAAAGGCCACGAGCTTCTCGTCGGGACCCGGCCGAGCCCCCGGGGCCCAGCACTGGAGGCACACGTTCACGGCGTCGGCATCGCGGGTCTTGATCCAGGCGGTGAGCCGAACCGTTTTTCCCGTCGGCACTTCCGTCAACGGCTGGGCCCAGTTGAATGCGATGGGCTGGGGCGGATCGGGACCTTCAAAGACGATGGCCAGGCTGGCCTTGCCGTCGTGCTTCTCGTCCGTGACGCGGGTCATCGCGAGGCCCTTGATCGGCTCCGGACCCTTCGCGGCGAACCAGATCGAAGGTTTGTCCCCCTTGCCCGCCTCGGCGCCGGGGTTCTGGAGGAGGTTTGCGGGCCTGTCGTCGGCCTGGCCGATGGCCACCAGGGTGATCACGGCGAACGTCGAGGCCGTCCAAATTCGGATCATCGCGGCTCCCTCACAGAAGGGGTCGGGGCCCGGTTCAGGGCCAGGGCCGGGTCGAGGATGAACTTCGGCGACGTGTTTTCCAGGGCCGCCGGGCGGATTCGCCTCGGAGGGGTCGGGGCCGATCGGGCCCAGACCCCGACGGCGATCACCGAGGCCGCCCCGGCCATGGCCAGGACGATTTTCGCGAGCCTGGCCGACCTCCGGGGGGCCCGGGGCAGGGCGGCAAGGATTCGGTCCTCAAGTCCCTCCGGGATCGTCGGTTGTGGGAGACCGCGGAGGGCTTCTTCGAGCGGGTCGGGGGCCGGGAACCGCCTCGGCGGGCCGTCCATCGTCGTGGTCCTCCGCGTTCAGGGTCGCCCGGAGTCGGGCCAGCGCCCGGCTCGTCCGCCATTTGACAGTGCCGACCGGCTCGCCCAGGACCTCGGCCGCCTGGCGGAAGCTCAGGCCCTGGTAGTAGTGAAGGATCACGGCCAGCCTCTCGGGCGGCTCCAACGCCCCGACGGCCGAGGCCAGCCCCCGGGCCGACTCAAGAGCGGCGAGCGGTCTCGAAGGGTCCAGGTCGTCGGCCTCGGAGCGAGCGGCGAGGGTCTCGGCCGCCTCGATCCGGCATCGGGTCCGCCGGGCATCCAGGGCCTTCCTCAGAGCGATCCGGTGGAGCCAGGTCGCCACCGAAGCCTCGCCCCGGAACCCCCGCCGGGCCTTCCAGGCCGCCGCAAAGGTTTCCTGGGTCAGATCTTCGGCCAGGGAGACATCCCCCGTCAGGTGAACGAGGAAACGGTAGACAGCCGACGAATGGTCGCGGACGATTTCGGCGGCCCCTCCTCGCTCGTCGTCGCGATCGCCCACGAGCGGACTCCCGGTCACGCCGGCCGGTCCGAGACGCCGGCCTCCTCGACCTTAGACGGCCGGCAGCCCCGGGGTGTTGGCGCCCTTCGGGTGCGAACCTGGAGGAGAATCCCGGGGTCGGTCAGTCGGAGGCAGAAAAAATCCTCCGCGGCCCCTTGCCGAAGGGTCGGGGGTCGATGTAGGATTCCTCCTGCCCGAAGCGTTTGCCGTTCCCCGCGCGCCGTTTCGAGACGACGACGACCGCCGGCGAATCGTTGCCAACCTCGTCGCGGTCGTCCGCGGAAAGGCCCGGCGCCGAGGAAGAAAATCGGGCGGCGGGCGGGAATGATCTTGCATCGACGGAGTTCGGCGTTATAGTAAGGAATTTCACGGCCCGCGGATCGCTGGCGTAGCTCAATCGGCAGAGCACCGGTTTTGTAAACCGACGGTTGTGAGTTCGACTCTCACCGCCAGCTCTGGTCCGGGAGCGCCGTCGAGGTGGTCCCGGGCAGATGACCCCGGCCTTTGAGGGAGGCCCCCGCAGACCCCTCCGACCCGGGTGGATACCCAAGTGGCTAAAGGGGCCAGACTGTAAATCTGGTGGCTATGCCTTCGCAGGTTCGAATCCTGCTCCACCCAATCCCGGGGCGAGACGCCGGGACGGATCGCCGGACCGACCGGGACGGACGGAACCCCAAGGACACGACCCCGCGAGACCCGACCTCCCACGATCGATCGGCCGCGGAGTTCCGCCCGACCGGGCCGAGCCAGACCGAACGCGGGTGTAACTCAATGGTAGAGTACCTGCCTTCCAAGCAGGCAACGTGGGTTCGATTCCCATCACCCGCTCTGATCTGACGTGACGAGAGACGGGCCCCGCCAGTCCCGGAACGAGGCCCAACCCGAAGAGCTGGAGAAGAGAGACGCAACCGACCCTCCCCAAATCACGCGGCAAGCGTCCCACGCACCGCGGCTGCCATGGCTCAGCTGGTAGAGCGCGTCCTTGGTAAGGACGAGGTCCTGGGTTCGAATCCCAGTGGCAGCTTTTGGTTCCTTCGCCCCGATCACAGCAGAGCAGCGCAGACGTCCCGGCGGCCCCTCCGCGATCGATTCCGCCGCCCCGCCCGGAGACGTTGTTTTCCCCGAGGACCCGAGGGGCGGCCGGGTGGGGTGCCCGCCCCCCCAACAGAGGACGCCGCGAGGCGTCGCCCGACGCAACGCAAGGCAGGAGTAACGATGGCCAAGGCAACCTTCGAGCGCAAGAAGCCGCACGTCAACGTCGGCACGATCGGCCACATCGACCACGGCAAGACGACCACGACGGCGGCCCTGCTGGCGGTCCTCGCAGCCAAGGGCCAGGCCCAGGCGAAGTCGTATTCCGACATCGCCAAGGGCGGGACCGTCCGCGACGCGAACAAGACCGTCACCATCGCCGTCTCGCACGTCGAGTACGAGAGCGAAAACCGGCACTATGCCCACATCGATTGCCCGGGCCACGCCGACTATATCAAGAACATGATCACCGGTGCCGCCCAGATGGACGGCGCGATCCTGGTCGTCTCGGCGGCCGACGGCCCGATGCCGCAGACCCGCGAGCACATCCTGCTGGCCCGTCAGGTCGGCGTCCCGGCCCTGGTCGTGTTCCTGAACAAGGTCGATCTCGTCGATGACGAGGACCTCCTGGAACTCGTCGAGATGGAACTCCGGGAGCTGCTGACCCACTACGGCTTCCCCGGCGAGAGCATCCCGATCGTCCGGGGCCAGTCGCGCCCGGCCCTGGAGAACCCGACCGGCCCCGAGGCCCAGCACATCCTGAAGCTGGTCGAGGCGATGGACACCTACATCCCCGAGCCGGTCCGGGACATCGACAAGCCGTTCCTGATGCCGATCGAGGACGTCTTCTCGATCAAGGGCCGCGGGACCGTCGGCACCGGCAAGATCGAGCGAGGCAAGATCAAGGTCGGCGAGGCCGTCGAGATCGTCGGCTTCAACGCCAACAAGAACTCGGTCGTCACCGGCGTCGAGATGTTCCAGAAGACCCTGGACGAGGGCATGGCCGGCGACAACGTCGGCATCCTCCTCCGAGGTGTGGAAAAGACCGACCTGGAGCGCGGCCAGGTCGTCTGCAAGCCCGGGTCGATCACGCCGCACACGAAGTTCGAGGCCGAGGTCTACGTCCTGTCGAAGGAAGAGGGCGGCCGGCACACGCCGTTCTTCAAGAACTACCGGCCCCAGTTCTACTTCCGCACCACCGACGTCACCGGATCGGTCCTCAATCTCCTCTCGGAGAACAATACCGAGGCCGATATGTGCATGCCGGGCGACAACATCAAGATGACCGTCGAGCTCCACACCCCCATCGCGATGGAAGAGAACCTCCGGTTCGCCATCCGCGAGGGCGGCAAGACGGTGGGCGCCGGCGTCGTGACCAAGATCCTCCAGTAATCCAGAGCCGGAAAGTGCCGAGTGCCGAGTGCTGAGGCAAGACCCGAGGGACCGACCCCGTCCCGTCTTCACTCGGCACTCGGCACTCCGCACCCAGCACTCTTCAGGGGCGGGGCGATGCGCGAATACGTCTGGCTGGAATGCACCTCGTGCGGCGAGCGGAACTATCGGACCCCGAAGGAGACGCGGGGGGCCGAGCGGCTCGACCTGAAGAAGTACTGCTCGAAGGAGCGGAAGCACACGTCCCACAAGGAATCCCGGAAGAAGTAAGAATCGAGAGAATCCCGGGCCGGTCGGCGGCGATTTTGGGCCGTCGGCCGGTCCGTATCGTGACGAGCGTAGCTCAATTGGTAGAGCAGCGGTCTCCAAAACCGCAGGTTGGGGGTTCGATTCCCTCCGCTCGTGCCTCGGGGAAGGGTGGAATCCGCACCCGGCACGTCCGCTCCGCCTCCGCTCCAGCCCCAGCACTTTTCCGGTCGGGTGGCCGCCATGGGTAAAGTTAAAGACGAAGCGCCGGCGAAGTCGGCCAAGGGTTCGCCGAAGGGCTCGTCGCTCCGCAAGACCGGAGGCCGGGTCGTCTCGTTCGTCGCGAACCTGGCGAGCACCCAGACGTTCAAGCCAACCCAGGGCAAGAACGCCCGCCTCTGGACGGGGGTCGGCCTCGGGGCGATCGTCGCCACGGGGCTGTACCAGCTCCACGAGCAGCAGCTCCAGGGGCAATATGGCCCGGCCGTCCGCCTGGGCATCCCGACGGCCCTGGGCCTGGCCTTCGGCTGGATGATCTGGCGGCTCGTTCAGTACCCGCCGTTCGCCGACTTCCTGATCGCCACCGAAGCGGAGATGAACAAGGTCTCCTGGACCAGCCGGGACGACCTCTACCGGGCCACGATCGTGGTCCTGGTGACCGTCCTGTTCCTGTCGGTCTACCTTTTCGGGGTCGATTTCCTCTGGTCCACGATGCTCCAGGCCATCGGCGTCCTCAAGTTCAAGAGCACGTCGCTGGGCGAGCAGGCGGGCTAGCTCGCCTTGCCGAGTCGTCCCGCTTCGCCCCGAACGAGCCATCCTCCGATCGATCGTCCCTCCTTCCGTCCCGGGTCTCCTCATGAGCCAGCCGACCGACGAGACCCACGACCCGAGCACCGCCCCCGGCGAGACTCCCGGCGGCCTCGGCCTGTCCAGCCCGTTCGAGATCGAGGAGCAGACGCCCGACGGAGGGCCGACGTCGCCTGCGGCCCCTCCGCCTGCGGCCCCCCCGGCGGCGCCCGAGCCCGACCCGGACGACGAGCCACCGCCGCAACTGGTCTGGTACGTGCTCAAGGTCCAGTCCAGTCGAGAGGATACGATCCGCGACGCCCTGGAGCGCCGGGTCAAGATCCAGGGCCTCCAGCGGTTCTTCGGCCGGATCGTGGTGCCCACCGAGAAGATCACCGAGATCCGCAATAACAAGAAGAAGGTCGTCGAGCGCAAGAGCTATCCCGGCTACATCATGGTCGAGATGGAACTCAACGAGAAGACCTGGTTCACGGTGAGGGAGACCCCCGGGGTCGGCGACTTCGTCGGGGCCCATGGCCAGCCGACGAAGATGACCCAGGCCGAGGTCGACCAGATGCTCGGCCAGCAGACGGCCGCCGAGACCGAATCGGCCCCGAAGGTGCGGATCGACGTCGAGCGGGGCGACCGCGTGAAGATCAAGGACGGCCCGTTCGAGAATTTCGAGGGGACCGTCGAGGAAGTCATCGAGCAGCGCGGCCTCGTGAAGGTCATGCTCATCATCTTCAACCGGCCCACGCCGGTGGACCTGGAATACTGGCAGGTGGAACGGATCTAAGTTGCGCAGTGGGCAGTGGGCAGTGGGCAGTGGGCAGTGAAGACGAAGCGATCAAGCGGCCGCCATTTCCGTCTTCACTGCCCACTGCCCACTGCCCACTGCCCACTCGCCGGAGGCGACGATGGCGAAGGTGATGACGGCGAAGGTGAAGCTCCAGTGCCCGGGCGGCCAGGCCACGCCCGCGCCCCCGGTCGGCCCCGCGTTGGGCCAGCACGGGGTGAATATCGGCCAGTTCGTGATGCAGTTCAACGAGCGGACGAAGGACATGAAGGGGACGACGATCCCCATCGAGATCACGATCTACAGCGATCGCTCCTTCGAGTTCATCACCAAGAGCCCGCCCGCGGCGGTCCTCCTGAAGCAGACGGCCGGTATCGCCTCGGGCTCGGCCGAGCCCCACAAGACCAAGGTGGCGACGGTCACGGCCGAGCAGGTCCAGAAGATCGCCGAGACCAAGTTCCAGGACCTCAACGCCCGGGACATGGAGCACGCCTGCCGGATCATCGCCGGGACCGCCCGGAGCATGGGCATCGACATCAAGGGGTGAACCGGATGGCTTGGACCCTGATCTCTTGGATATCGCCCGCCACCGATCGGTGACGGGCGGCGAGCTCAGTGGTCCGAGCAGGCTCCTTATCAGGGCCGGGTGAGGGTTCGATTCCCTCGCCGCCTACTTCGAAGCGATCATCTCGCGCCGGCGCGACCGCCCGCCGGAACTCTCGCGAGGATTCCTCACATCGGCGGCAGCCCCCAACGAAGGGAGCGAACGGTTTGGCAGTCTATTCGAAGCGATTCCGGGCCCTGAAGGAGAAGGTCAAGCCCGACCCTCTCCCCCTGGCCGAGGCCGTCAAGCAGCTCAAGACCTTCGGGACGACGAAGTTCAACCAGACCGTGGAGGTCTCGACGAACCTCGGGATCGACCCGAAGCAGAGCGATCAGAACGTCCGCGGCTCGGTGGCGCTGCCCCACGGGATCGGCAAGGCGGTCCGGGTGGCGGTGTTCGCCCAGGGGGACAACGCCGAGAAGGCCCGGGCCGCCGGCGCGGACATCGTCGGCGGGGATGACCTGGCCCAGAAGATCAAGGGCGGGTTCATGGATTTCGACGTGGCCCTGGCCACGCCGGACATGATGGGCGTCGTCGGCCCCCTGGGCCGCGTCCTGGGTCCCCGAGGCCTGATGCCCAGCCCCCGCTCGGGCACCGTGACCACCGACATCACCTCCGGCGTGAAGGAATTCAAGGCCGGCAAGATCGAGTTCCGGTCGGACAAGGGCGGCAACGTCGCGGCGCCGGTCGGCAAGATCAACTTCAGCGAGGAGCAACTGGTCGAGAACATCCAGACGTTCCTCAACCACCTCCGCTCGGTCAAGCCGACGGCCGCCAAGGGCACGTACATCCGATCGATCACCATCTCGGCCACCATGAGCCCGGGCATCCGGGTGCTGGCCTAAGGGAGGGCGGAGTGGGCGGTGGGCCGTGGGCAGTGGGCAGTTGAAGAGGATAGGGAGAGACCGGTCTTTGCTTTCGTCTTCAACTGCCCACTGCCCACGGCCCACCGCCCACTCTCAACGATGAGCAAATACGTCAAAGAATTGATGATGGATCAGTTCAAGGCCGAGCTCAACGGCTCGCGGTCGGTGCTGATCCTGGATTTCAAGGGGCTGGACGCGGTCTCGGAGAATAAGCTCCGCCTGGACCTGCGCAAGAAGAAGATCCACATGAGGGCGGTGAAGAACACGTTGGCCCGGCGGGTCTTCGCCGACGCGGGCATCCACGGCCTGGACGCGGTCCTCAGCGGCCCGAGCGTGGCCGTCTGGGGCGGAGACGGCGTGGCCGAGCTGGCCAAGGAGCTGTTCGACCAGGTCAAGAAGCTGAAGAAGCCGGCGATCAAGGGCGGCGCGGTCGATGGCGTGGTGATCGGCCCGGCCCAGGTCGAGGACATCACCAAGCTGCCGAGCCGCGAGGCCCTGATCGGCCGGGTGGTCAGCCTGGCCCTGGCGCCGGCGGCCCGCGTGGTGTCCCTGGCCAACGCCCCGGCCTCCGGCCTGCTGGGCCAGTTGAAAACGCTGGCCGAGCCGAAGGACGGCGAAGGCGGCGAGGCGGCCCCGGCCGCCGAAGGCGCCTGATCGGCCGACCGGCCTCCCTCTCCTCTTCCCTCGACATTCCCAGGGCCCGACGAATCGGGCCCGGTGAGTATTCTCGAACGACCGTGCGAACCCCGCACCCCTCCCGCACGAAGAAAGGATCGCAGACGCGATGGCCACCGCCGAGATGACCAGCTTCGCCGACAACATCAAGACCCTGGGCGACTCGATCGTCAAGCTGACGGTCCTGGAGGCCAAGAGCCTCGGGGATTACCTGGAGACGGTCCACGGGATCAAGGCCGCCGCCGTCGCGGCCGGCCCGGCCGTGGCCGCCCCGGTCGCCGTCGCCGCCGAGCCGGTGGCCGAGAAGACCGAGTTCGACGTCCACCTCGAGAACTTCGGGGCCCAGAAGATCAACGTGATCAAGGTCGTCCGCGCCGCCACCGGCCTGGGCCTGAAGGAGGCCAAGGACCTGGTCGAGTCCGCCCCCAAGGCGATCAAGACCGGGATCTCCAAGGCCGACGCCGAGAAGCTCGTCAAGGAGCTCCAGGAGTCCGGGGCCACGGCCTCGGTCAAGTAATCGAACCCCCCTCCGCCTCTCGATCCGGCCGACGGCCCGCCGCCCCCTCCTCGCGAGGGGCCCGGCGGGCAGGTCGGCGACACCCCCCGAATCCCTCGCCCCGGCGATGGGCCCTCCCCACTTGCGGGGCGGGTCGGCCCGCCGGGGTGCTCTGGCGCGCGGGGAATCCTTCGGGACGATCGTGGATCATGCCCCCTCTCCTCCCGGGCCGGGACCGACCGACCGACCGGATCGGATTTGACGTGACCTCCGCGACCGCCCTCGCCCCCGTCCGAACCGCCGAGCCGATCATCTCCCCTTGAGGAGCGCGACGATATGCCCAACTCGACCGTCCGTCGCATCACCCCGAAGACCCCCCGGAACTTCGGCAAGATCCACGACGAATATCCCGTCCCGGACCTCACCGAGATCCAGACCCGCTCCTACGAGCGGTTCCTCCAGGCCGACCTGCCGGCCGAGAGCCGCCAGGACTCGGGCCTCGAGGGCGTCTTCCGCGAGATCTTCCCGATCGAGTCGTACGACAAGACCCTGAAGCTCGAATACATCAAGTTCGACCTCGGCAAGCCTCGCTACGAGCCCGACGAGTGCCGCCAGCTCCGCCTGACCTACGGCCGACCCCTCCACGTCTGGCTCCGCCTGAACAAGGGGGAGACGGCGATCGAGGAATCGGTCTACCTCGGCGACATGCCGATCATGATCGGCGGGGGCGAATTCATCATCAATGGCGCCGAGCGCGTCGTCGTCAGCCAGCTCCACCGCTCCCCGGGCGTCGATTTCGTCGTCGAGATCGAGTCCTCGGACAAGAAGATGCACGCCTGCCGGATCATCCCCGAGCGCGGGTCGTGGATCGAGCTCCAGGTCACCAAGAAGGAGACCCTGGGCGTCCGGATCGACCAGTCGGGCAAGTTCTCGTCGATGACCCTGCTCCGGGCGATGAGCCCGGCGTTCTCCTCCGATGACGCGATCCTCCGCGCCTTCTACGAGAGCGAGTCGATCCCCTCGGGCGACCCGAAGTCGGCCCCCCGGCTCGAAGGCAAGATCGCCTGCGGAGACATCGTCGATCCCCACACCGGCGAGGTGTTGATCGAGAGCGGATCGGTGATCTCCAAGACCTCCGCGCAGGTCCTGGCCGACGCCGACATCGGCCCGATCGAGGTCCTCGCCGAGGCCAAGGACCCCCTGATCCTCCAGTCCCTCCAGGAAGACCCGACGACCGATCACGAGAGTGCCCTGCTGAGGATCTACCAGAGGCTCCGGCCGGGCAATCCTCCCCAGTTGGAGAAGGCCAAGGAGCTGTTCCACGAGAAGTTCTTCGACACCAACCGCTACCGCCTCGGCAAGGTGGGCCGGTTCCGGATCAACCGGAAGTTCGATCAGAACGTCCCCGAAGACCAGATGACCCTGGACCCGATCGACTACGTCAACGCCATCAAGTACATCCTCAACCTGAGGAAGAACAAGGGTCACGTCGACGACATCGACCACCTGGGCAACCGGCGTCTGCGGACGATCGACGAGCTCGCCGCCGACGAGCTCCGCAAGGGGTTCCTCAAGCTCCGCCGGACCGTCCAGGAGCGGATGAGCCTGAAGGACGCCGAGGACATGACCCCTCGGTCTTTGATCAACCCCAAGAGCATCAGCGCGGCGATCGAATACTTCTTCGGCCGGGGCGAGCTGTCGCAGGTCGTCGACCAGACCAACCCCCTGGCGCAGCTGACCCACGAGAGGCGCCTGTCGGCCCTCGGCCCCGGCGGCTTGAACCGGAAGCGGGCGGGCTTCGAGGTCCGCGACGTCCACATCTCGCACTACGGCCGGATCTGCCCGATCGAGACCCCCGAAGGGACGAACATCGGCCTGATCTCGTCGCTGGGGATCTACGGAGGCGTCGACGAGTACGGGTTCCTCGTCACCCCGTACCGCAAGATCGAGCACGGCAAGCGCACGGCCGACGTGAAGCAGATGAGGGCCGACGAGGAGAGCGAGGCGTACCTCGCCCCGGCCGACGCGCCGACCGACGACGGCGGGAAGCTCAAGGGCCCCCAGGTCATCGCCCGGTTCCAGACCGACTTCCACACCGTCCCGGTCGAGCAGGTCGAGTACGTCGACATCTCGCCCAAGCAGATGGTCGGCGTGAGCGCGGGCCTGATCCCGTTCCTGGAGCACGACGACGCCAACCGCGCGCTCATGGGATCGAACATGCAGCGCCAGGCGGTGCCCCTGCTCGTGGCCGAGCCGCCGATCGTGGCCACGGGCCTGGAGAAGGCCGTGGCGATGAACTCGGGGATGATCGTCAAGGCCGCCCAGGACGGCACGATCACCTATGTCGATTCGACCCGGATCATCATCGATCAGAACAACATCTACAAGCTCCGCAAGTACGTCGGCCTGAACGAGAGGACCTGCCTGAACCAGAAGCCGGTCGTGAAGGTCGGCCAGAAGGTCAAGAAGGGGGACATCCTCGCCGACGGCGCCGCGACGTACCACGGCGAGCTCGCCCTGGGCCGCAACGTCCTCGTGGCGTTCATGGCGTGGGACGGCTACAACTTCGAGGACGCGATCATCCTCTCCGAGAGGATCGTCAAGGAGGACGTCTACACCTCGATCCACATCGAGGAGTTCGAGATCGAGATCCGCGAGACGAAGCTCGGGCGGGAGGAGTTCACCCGAGACATCCCCAACGTCAGCGAGAAGGCCCTCCGCAACCTCGACGAGAACGGGATCGTCCGGATCGGAACTTATGTGAAGCCGGGCGACATCCTGGTGGGCAAGGTCGCGCCGAAGTCCAAGAGCGAGCTCACGCCCGAGGAAAAGCTCCTCCACGCGATCTTCGGCCGGGCCGGCGAGGACGTGAAGAACGATAGCCTCGAAGTGCCGTCGGGCGTCGAGGGGATCGTCATCAACACCCAGCGGTTCAGCCGCCGGATGAGCCTCTCGGAGGACGAGCGCAAGATCTTCGAGAAGGAGCTCAAGGATACCGAGCTCGCCGAGAACCAGAAGGTCGCCGACGAGTACAAGCAGCTGATCAAGGCCCTCGAAGAGGTCGTCGGCGGGCCGGTCACCGACCCCGCGACGGGCAAGCCGTTCGGCCGGACCAAGGACGCCAAGGAGCTGGCCGAGGAGTCCGAGCGGTTCAAGCTCGAGACCCTGGACCTCCGCAGCCCGGAGAAGGCCAACGACGCGAGGAAAATCGTCCGCGACTACTCGCCGAGGATCGAGGCGCTCCGCGACGAGCGGGACCGCAAGCTCAACAGCCTGAAGAGGGGCGACGAGCTGCCCTCGGGCGTGTTGCAGATGGTCAAGATCTACATCGCCACCAAGCGGGTGATCTCCGTCGGCGACAAGATGGCCGGCCGCCACGGCAACAAGGGCGTGATCGCCAAGATCCTGCCCGAGGAGGACATGCCGTTCCTCAAGGACGGCACGGCCGTCGAGATCCTGCTCAACCCCCTGGGCGTGCCGAGCCGGATGAACGTCGGCCAGATCCTGGAGACCCACCTCGGGTGGGCGGCCTCCAAGCTCGGCTTCCAGGCGATCTGCCCGGTGTTCGACGGGGCGGATGAATCGACGATCCGCCAGTGCCTGAAGGACGCCGGCCTGCCCGAGAACGGCAAGGCGATCCTCTACGACGGCCGGACCGGCGAGAAGTTCGACCAGAGGGTCACCGTCGGTTACATCTACATGCTGAAGCTCCACCACCTGGTGGACGACAAGATCCACGCCCGGGCCACCGGGCCGTACTCGCTGATCACCCAGCAGCCGCTGGGCGGCAAGGCGAGGTTCGGCGGCCAGAGGTTCGGCGAGATGGAAGTCTGGGCCCTGGAGGCGTACGGCGCGGCCTACATCCTCCAGGAGCTCCTCACGGTGAAGTCCGACGACGTCGAGGGCCGGACGAAGATCTACGAGAGCATGGTCAAGGGCGAGAACACGCTCGAGGCCGGCACCCCGGCGAGCTTCGACGTGCTCACCAACGAGATCCGCGGCCTCGGGCTGAACATGCAGCTGGAGAAGAAGCGGGTCTGAGATCCGATTCCGACCCCCTCGGCCTCGACCCTCCCGCGAGGGTCGGGCCGGGGACGATTCGATGCCCGAAGGACCGTCCGGATCGGAGGGTACCTCATGAAGACGACGACCCTGACACGGCCCGAGCAGGAAGAGCTGGATCGGATCTATCGGGAGGGCGGTCTTCGGGTCATGGCTTCACCCCACGTCCACTACGACGATCCGATCTGTCCACATCCGGGGTGTGGGCACCGCATGGAGTGGATCGATTTCAAGCTCGAACTCCACGGCGATCCCGAGGAGGGCTATCGGCCCCTGGTCCGCTCCTGGTGGGAGGGGACGGGGTTCGCGGGGCGTTGCCCGTCCTGCTCGGGCTGGATTCGATTCACGACCCTCGGGATGAAGGCCGAACGCGAGGAGGGGGCCGCCCCCCGTCTCCCGGAGGGCTGGGCGACCATCGCCCAGTTCGCTTGACGCCGACGGTCCTCGTGCGGGTTGAGCGCCGTAAGGTGGATGAAATCCACCTTACGGCGCTGAACACATCCTGAGGTCCGTCGGGAGACGATCAGTGGCCCGAGCCGGCTCCTCCGGCGGTGCCGGCTCCGCCAGCTCCCCCGGTCCCGGTGCCCCCTGCGCCGGCGCCGGCCCTTGTCCCGGTGGTGCCGGTCCCGTTCCCGGTGGTGCCGGTCCCGGCGTTGTCTCCGCAACCGGACCTCGGGGGCATCGCGAGGACGCTCAGGAGGAGCGCCGCCCGAAGCGTGAATTTCCTCGACATGTTCGCGATCTCCGCTCGGTCCGATCTGCCCTCGCGGACGGACTGAGACCCACCCTGCGAGGAGCGGGCTGCCCCATCAGGCGATCCTTATGCCAGACCGGGGCCGGCGTGTGACCCGTTGCGGATCGCGGGCGGCCCCGTCAAACTCGGCCCAGAGCCTGCATCTCGCCGCGTCTAGCCATGCTGCGGCACGGGGATCGCACGGACCGTGCGGCCCGGACCCTTTTCCTGGCTCTCGGAGGATCGTTGACCGTGGCCGTGGACTACATGAGCTTGCTCCGGTTGCTCGATGGGATCAACTGGCTTTTCGACTTCCAGACCGGCGGCAAGAAGCGGCCGGTGTTCTTCGATGTCGAGACGACCCGCCCCGAGCTTCGCGGGCTCGATCGCGCGTTCCCCGAGATCCGCGAGGAAGTGCTCGCCCTGATGCCCGACAAGGCGGCCATCCCCCGCTATCACGACCTCGACCGGATGCAGGACTACATCTCCGGCGCCGTCGATCCGGACAAGAGCTGGAAGGTCTTCTACCTGTTCGCGATGGGCGAGAAGCCCGAGGCCAACCGCGCGAGATGCCCGAAGACGGCCGAGGCGCTGGACCACGTCCCCGGGCTGTTCCAGGCGTTCTTCTCGATCCTCGAAGGGGGCAAGTCGGTGCCGGCCCACTGCGGTCCGTATCGCGGTTATTTGCGATACCACCTCGGCCTGATCGTCCCCGAGGAGGCCCCGCCTTCCATCCGGATCAAGGACCAGCATTACACCTGGAAGGAAGGCGAGAGCATCCTGTTCGACGACAGTTGGAACCACGAGGTCTTCAACAAGTCGCCCGGGGATCGCGTGGTCCTGATCGTGGACATCCGCCGGCCGATGGCCGCGCCGTTCCACCTCCTCAACCGCACGGTCGAATCGGTGATGAGGGCCGTCTACGGCAAGCAGATCCTCAAGAAGCTGGCGTGAGCGCGGTCCGGTCAGTCCAGGAGGATCACCCCTTTGGACTCGGCGTTGACCATCCGATGCATGACCTCCCCGGGGATGCCCTTGAGGGCGATCCGGGTCTCGTCGATCCAGGCCGGGTAGATGCCTCGGACCTTCAGGTAATAGATCACCAGCGAGGTAATCACCAGGACCGGGCAGGCGATCCCGAGCACGGGCGCCTCGTAGGCGATGGCGACGCCCAGGGCGACCAACCCGGTCAGGAAGATGGCCCAGTTGATCGCCAGCCACTGCATCCGCGACGACGACGCCTGAGGAGAGACGAAGAAGGTGACCCGACCCTTCTTGCGGACGATCATGTAAACGATCAATAAAATCAGAATATTAAGCAAGATAAGCAAGTAAATCCAGGATCTGGCCCAGACGAACGTCTTCTGGATGGGGATGTTGCCGCCTTCCTGCCCGGTGTAGACGCAGATGTCCGGGAGGGTCGAGCCGATCGGGACGACCAGGCATCCGTCCTCGATGCGGAAGGGGGAGGTATCCCCGAGATTCAGGGCGAAGACGGGCTCCGCCGAGGGGGCGTCATACGGGTTGAAGTCTTTCATCGAGCCATTCCCTGGTGACGATCGACGGAGGCGGAGCGTCCCCCGCTCGCCGTCCTCAATTCGGAAGTCCCCAGGCTACCCGAGCCGTCCAGCCGGAGGAAGGCGCGACCCTCGGCCGGGCTTGACCGAGGCCGAATCCGGGTCGAAAATCGCTCCGGGCTTCGGCCCCGAAACCGACGGCCCCGAGGAGCCCTCTCATGGCGACGGTCCACCCGCGAATCGGGCCGGCCGACCACGGCCGGAAGATGACCCTCGACGAGTTCGAGGAGGCCGACGAGGAACCCGGTCACCGCTACGAACTGGCCCGGGGGAGGCTGGAAGTCTCGGATGTCGCCAACGATTCCCATGCGCAGATCATCCACAACGTTCATGAAGGCTTGAGCCTCCATCGACGGGACCATCCGGGCCGGATTCACCGCTTCGTTCAAGGGAGCGACGTCCAACTGATCATCCCCGACCTGGAATCGGAGCGCCATCCCGACCTCGGCGTGATCTTTCGAGGGACGCCCCCGAACGCCCGGGGCCGAGTCCTGCCGTCTCTGGTCGTCGAGGTCGTCTCGCCGGGTCGCGAGGCCCGCGACCGGGATTATCGGGCGAAGCGGGAGGAATACCTCGTCTTCGGCATCCGGGGATACTGGATCGTTGATCCCGAAATGCGACGGATCACCCTCCTCGTTCGTCGAGAGGCCCCCGAGGGCGAGGGATGGGCCGAACGGGCCTTCCGGGACGGGGAGATCGTCGAGAGCCCCTTGCTGCCGGGCCTCGCCATGGCCGTCTCGTCGCTCCGGATCGACGTCGATCCGGCCGGCGGGGCTTCGTGATGCCCGGAATCCCTCGGTCCTGGGAAGATAAGATTGGAGAAGGATGTCTCTGAGTGATATAACGCATCGGCGCGATGCGGCGTGGCCGGGTTGGCAGGGCCGGCCGGCGAGATCCAGGCTTCCGGGGGATTCCGATGATCAGGGCATCCGGGTTCAGGGCGATGGTCGTTGTCCTCGCGGTCGCGGGCCTCGGCTCGTCGGCCCTCGCCCAGCAGAAGGCGAGCATCCACTACGGAGAGCTCCTGAAGAGGGTCCCCGACGGCGCCAACGCCATGATGCTGGTGGACGTCGACGGCCTGCTCAACAGCAAGCTGGGCCTCCGGGAGCGATGGCGGGACGACTACCTGAAGGCCCAGTCCCGCGGGATGCTCTTCCCCGGCAACGTCTCGAAGATGCTCGTGACGAGCCAGTACGACCTCCGCGAATCGACCGAGACCTGGCAGATCACGCTGGCCCAGATGGCCCAGGGCGCCAGCCTCGGCGGGATCCAGAAGCGGGAGAACGGCTTCTCGGACCAGATCGGGGACGTCCCGGTCGTCTGGAGCCGAGGAATCTGTACTTCTTCAAGGCGAGCGACGAGATCCTCGGCGTGGCGGCCCCCGCCGATCGCCAGAGGATGGCCCGATGGCTCCGGGGCACCTTGCTGAAGCCCCGGGACGTCCCGCCCAGGTACGCCGACAGCGCCGTGTTCCTCGCCGATCGCGGCTCGCAGATCGTCCTGGCGATCGACCTGGCCGATGCCGTCTCGCCCGCCCTGGTCGAGCAGAGGCTCAAGGCCAGCGACATCCTCAAACGGGGCGTCTACGACCCCCAGATCGTCGCCCAGAGGCTCGTCAGCCTGAGGTCCGCCTACTTCGCGATCACCGTCGGCGAGACGATCGAGGGCAAGATCAAGCTGGATTTCGGGCTGCCGGCGGATTACCTCATCGCGATCGCCAAGGACATGCTCAAGTTGGCGCTGGATGACGCCGGCGCCACCCTGCCGGACCTGAACCGCTGGCGGACCTCGGGCAAGGACACCTCGATCATCCTGGAAGGCCCCCTGACCGAGGAATCGACCCGGCGCATCCTCAGCCTGGTCCAGCCGCCGATGATGTCGCACGATTCCTTCGGCGATCCGTCGCGGAACGCGCTGCCCGAAGCGGCGAAGGCCGCCCCGGCGCCGGCCCGGGAGCCGCTGTCCCACGTCGAGGCCCAGAAGCGCTACTTCCGGGCCGTGGTCGACCTCCTGGAGGGCCTCAGGAATCAGAGGGCCGAGACCGCCGCCTCGATGAGGCTGTGGTACGACCGCTACGCCAAGAGGATCGACGAGCTGCCGATCGTGGACGTCGATGCGGACCTCCTGGACTTCGGCGGCCTGGCGAGCAAGACCCTCCGCGAGATGTCCCTGGGCATCAACTATGCGAGGAACGACCAGGTGTACCGGATCGCCGGGACGCCGAACGTCGGCGGGGTGGTGGTCGCCGGCTACGGCTACTACGGGGGCGGAGGGACGGACAAGGCGTACGACGCCTCGGTCATCAAGAAGCAGTCCAACGCCGTGCTCAACACCCAGCTCGACGCCACCTGGAAGGGCATCGACCAGGCCGTGGCCGACATGAAGCGGAAGCTGGTCGAGCGGTACAAGGTGGAATTCTGAGCGGGCCCGGCCCCGCCCCGGGAAAGATCGGAAAATCCGCGAACGGGCCCGATTTTTCCTTGAGTTCGGCGCCGGGATCGCATAGGATCGTCAGGAAGCGACACCATCGGCTGGTTGACCCGGGGCCGCTCGTGCCGAGATTCCGACCGACAGACCATCCCGGGGCCGCCCGCGGGCCCCGGCGTCCCGCGATTGTGTCCGGCCAGGAGGACGCCGGTGCTGACCCAGGGGTAAAGGACGACCTTGACGACCGCGTCGACCCCCTCATCCGGGGGGGACGGCCCGCGGTCGTGCTCGCGTTTCCGCGACCTGGGCCGGCCCGAGGCCCCCGGATCTAGACCCACCGAACCGAATCGAACTTGGGCGCGACCGATGGCCTCGGTGATGGAAGGCGCGGCCCTCTCCGGCCCGCGCCGCCCTCTCCAATCCAATCACCCCGCGAAAACGGCACCCCCAGACCTCGTTGCAGAGGAGAGTGTCTCGTGAGCATGGGCGAAAGTGCCTACGATCGTATCAACGACTACGGGGCCGTCAAGATCGGCCTCGCCTCCCCCTACGACATCCGGTCGTGGTCCTTCGGCGAGGTCAAGAAGCCCGAGACGATCAACTACCGGACCTACCGGCCCGAGAAGGACGGGCTCTTCTGCGAGCGGATCTTCGGGCCCGAGAAGGACTGGGAGTGCGCCTGCGGCAAGTACCGCGGGATGAAGTACAAGGGGATGATCTGCGACCGCTGCGGCGTGAAGGTCACCCACTCCCGGGTCCGCCGCAAGCGGATGGGCCACATCGAGCTGGCCGCCCCGGTCGTCCACATCTGGTTCTTCAAGGCCATGCCCAGCCGCCTGGGCACCCTCCTGGACATGAAGACCACCAGCCTCGAGCGGGTGATCTACTTCCAGGATTACGTCGTCATCGACCCCGGCGACACCCCCTTGAAGGAGCGCCAGCTCCTGACCGAGGACGACTTCCGCAAGGCCAAGGAGCAGTACGGCGACAGCTTCCAGGCCGACATGGGCGCCGACGCCGTCCGCAAGCTCCTCGCCCGCCTGGACCTCGTCACCCTGTCCAAGACCCTCCGCCAGGAGCTCACCGAGACCTCCAGCAAGCAGAGGCTCAAGGACCTCACCAAGAGGCTGAAGGTCGTCGAGGCCCTCCGCGACAGCGAGAACCGCCCCGAGTGGATGGTCCTGGAATGCATCCCGGTCATCCCCCCGGATTTGAGGCCGCTGGTGCTGCTCGATAGCGGCAACTTCGCCACCAGCGACCTCAACGACCTCTACCGCCGGATCATCAACCGCAACAACCGGCTGAAGAAGCTGGTGGACCTCAACGCGCCCGAGGTCATCATCCGCAACGAGAAGCGGATGCTCCAGCAGGCCGTCGATGCCCTCTTCGACAACAACCGCTGCAAGCGCCCCGTGCTCGGCTCCAGCAACCGCCCGCTGAAGTCCCTGACCGACATGATCAAGGGCAAGCAGGGCCGGTTCCGCGAGAACCTGCTCGGCAAGCGCGTCGACTACTCGGCCCGGTCGGTCATCGTGGTCGGCCCGGACCTCCGGCTCCACCAGTGCGGCCTCCCCAAGAAGATCGCTTTGGAGCTGTTCCAGCCGTTCATCATCCGCAGGCTCAAGGAGCTCGGCCACGCCGACACGATCAAGTCGGCCAAGAAGATGCTTGAACGGAAGGTCGAGGAGGTCTGGGACATCCTCGAAGAGGTGATCAAGAACCACCCCGTCCTCCTCAATCGTGCCCCCACGCTCCACCGGATGGGCATCCAGGCGTTCGAGCCGATCCTCGTCGAAGGCAACGCCATCCGGATTCACCCCCTGGTCTGCAAGGGGTTCAACGCCGACTTCGACGGCGACCAGATGGCCGTCCACCTGCCGCTTTCGATCGAGGCGCAGGTCGAGGCCATGACGCTGATGATGTCCACCAACAACATCTTCAGCCCGGCCAACGGCAGCCCGATCATCAGCCCGACGCAAGACATCGTCATGGGCTCGTACTACCTGACGGTCCACCGCCCGGGCGAGCACGGCGAGTACAAGAAGGACGGCAACGTCGAGAGCGGCGTGTACGCGGCCCCCGGCGAGGTCTTCCTCGCCTTCAGCCAGAAGAAGGTCGGCGTCCACGCCCGGATCAAGATGAGGCTGCCGGCCCACAAGAAGCTCAAGGGCGAGGGGGAGAAGGAGTTCGAGCCGGGTCAGGTCGTCACCACGACGGTCGGCCGGGTCGTCTTCAACGACATCCTCCACCCCAAGATGCCGTTCTACAACTACGCGCTGGGGCAGAAGCAGCTCCAGGGGATCATCGCCGATTGCTACCAGATCCTCGGCCGCCGGGAGACCATCGGCCTCCTGGACAACATGAAGGACCTGGGCTTCCGCGAGTCCACCCGCTCGGGCCTCTCCTTCGCCACCGACGACCTCAAGACCCCGGCGTCCAAGGACGAGATCCTCGCCGCGGCCGAGAAGGAAGTCGCGCTCAACAACAAGCGATACCAGCGCGGGATCATCACCGACCAGGAGCGGTACAACAAGGTCCTCGACGCCTGGACCCACGCCCGAGAGCAGATCACCACGAAGATGATGCAGGAGCTCAAGGAGGACGTCCGCGACGGCGAGGTCTACCTCAACCCGATCTTCCTGATGGCCGACTCCGGCGCCCGAGGCGGCGTCGAGCAGATCCGCCAGCTCGCCGGGATGCGCGGCCTGATGGCCAAGCCCTCCGGCAAGATCATCGAGACGCCGATCAAGGCGAACTTCCGCGAGGGGTTGAGCGTGCTGGAGTACTTCTCCTCGACCCACGGGGCGAGGAAGGGCCTCGCGGACACCGCCCTGAAGACGGCCGACTCCGGCTATCTGACGCGAAAGCTCGCCGACGTCGCCCAGAACGTCGTGATCACCATGGAGGACTGCGGCACCTCGCAGGGGATCACCAAGGGCGTGATCTACAAGGGGGAGAAGGTCGAGGTCTCGCTCAGTCAGTCGATCCGGGGCCGCGTGAGCCGGGTGAACATCGTCAACCCGATCACCGACGACGTGGTGGTCAAGGAAAACGAGATGATCACCGTGGCGGCGGCCCGGAAGCTGGAGGACATGCAGATCGAGAAGATCCAGGTCCGCAGCCCGATGACCTGCGAGGCCGTCCTCGGCATCTGCCGGCGGTGCTACGGGATGGACCTCTCGACCGGGCAGCTCGTCGAGCCCGGGATGGCCGTCGGGATCATCGCCGCGCAGTCGATCGGCGAGCCCGGCACGCAGTTGACCATGCGAACCTTCCACATCGGCGGCGTGGCGACCCGCGGGATGGAGGAGAAGGACGTCAAGTGCAAGCGAGAGGGCAAGGTCAAGTACGTCGGCATCAACCTCGTCACCAATGACGAGGGCAAGAAGATCGCCCTCTCGCGAAACGGCGAGATCCAGGTGCTCGACCCCAAGGGCCGGGAGCTGGAGAAGTACGACGTCCCCGACGGCGCCGAGATGAAGGTCGAGGACGGCCAGATGATCCCCAAGGGGACCGTCCTCTGCGAGTGGGACCCGCACAACGTGCCGATCCTCACCGAGGTCGGCGGCAAGGTGCGGTTCGAGGACATCGTCGAAGGCGAGACGATGAGGATGGAGTCCGACCCCTCGGGCCACACCCGGAGGACGATCATCGAGCACAAGGGGGACCTCCACCCCCAGATCATCATCGAGGACGCCGAGGGCAAGATCCTCGACTTCTACTACATCCCGGAGAGGGCCGGCATCGAGGTCGCCGAGGGCCAGCAGGTCACCGCCGGGACGCTCCTGGCCAAGACCCCGCGAGAGGTCGGCGGCACCCAGGACATCACCGGCGGCCTCCCCCGGGTCACCGAGCTCTTCGAGGCCCGCAGGCCCAAGGAGCCGGCCGTGATCGCCGAGATCGACGGCCGCGTCGACCTCCTCGAAGAGAAGCGCCGGGGCAAGCGGACCATCATCGTCAAGAACGAGTCGGGGATCGAGCGGGAGCACCTCGTGCCCCACGGCCGCTACCTCCGCGTCCACGGCGGAGACCGGGTGAAGGCCGGCGACGCCCTGATCGAGGGGCCGCTCGTCCCCCACGACATCCTCCGCATCTCGGGCGAGGAGGCCGTCCAGCGGTATCTCCTCCGCGAGATCCAGAACGTCTACCGGAGCCAGCGCGTCGAGATCGACGACAAGCACCTGGAGATCATCGTCGCCCAGATGCTCCGCAAGGTCCGCGTCGATTCGGTGGGCGACACCGGCCTGCTGCCCGGCTCGGTCATCGACAAGTTCGAGTTCCGCGCCAAGAACATGGAGCTCGATGAGCTGCGTGAAGGTCAAGGACCCGGGCGACACCGACTTCCGCCAGGGAGACATCGTCCCCCGAGACCACTTCGACAAGGAGAACCTCCGCGTGGAGGAGGCCTCGGCGAAGAAGGCGGAGTGGGTCCGGCCCAAGCCGGCGTCGGCGAGCACCCAGCTCCTGGGGATCACGAAGGCGGCGGTGCAGTCCGACAGCTTCATCTCGGCGGCGAGCTTCCAGGAGACGACCAAGGTGCTGACCGAGGCGGCCCTGGCCGGCAAGGTCGATTACCTCGTCGGCCTGAAGGAGAACGTGATCCTCGGCCACCTCGTCCCGGCGGGGACGGGCTTCAAGCAGCACCAGGAAGCCGAGGTCCGAATCCGCCCCGAGGCCCTCGAAGCCCTCGCCGAGAAGGGCCCCGGCTACGGCCGATACCCGAGGGAAGAGGCCGCCGCGGCCCCCGCCGAAGCGGCGAAGTAACCGCAGGATTCCATCCCTCGGGGGCACCCCGGCGACTCATCGCGCCGGGGATGCCCCCGAGGCGCTTTCTCACCAAAAGAGGGCGGCGATGCCGTTGACCATCCGGCCCGAGATCGCTCCTCTGAGGATCGATGAGGACGGCGTGGTCCGGGTGGGCCCGACCCGGGTCACGATCGATTCGATCGTCGGGGCTTACCACGAGGGCTTCTCGGCCGAGGAGATCGCCGAGCAGTACCCCGCCGTCGAGATCGGCGACGTCTCCTCCGCCCTCGCCTACTACCTCCGCCATCGGGCCGAGCTCGACGCCTATCTCGAAGGTCGAGGGCGCGACGCCCAGGCCGTCCGCCAAACCTACGAAGCCCGATTCCCGCCCGGTCCGGGCCTCCGCCAGAGGCTCCAGGCCCGCCGCGGGTAGGAGGGCCGCGTGCTCCGATTCCGGGCCGACGAGAACTTCAACAACATCATCGTCCGCGGCCTCCGTCGCCGTTCGCCCGCCATCGACGTCGCCCGCGTCCAGGACGTCGGTCTTGGAGGAGCGGACGACCCGACGATCCTCGAATGGGCGACGACCGAAGATCGGATCGTCCTGACCCATGACGTCAACACGATGACGGCTTACGCGATCGACCGGATCGACCGGGGCTTGCCGACCTCGGGAGTCGTGCAGGTCTCCCGTCACCTTTCGCTGGCCTCGATCCTCGACGACCTGATCTTACTGGCCGAGTTGGGGACCCCGGGGGATTTCGAGGATCCCATCCGCTACTTGCCCCTTTGACTCAGCGTCCGTCCTGGCGCTGCCGGAGGCGGAGCGAGAGCTCCTCGTGGAAGAGTTGCTCCAGACCCTCCCTCCCTCCCCCGACGAGCCGACCGACGAGCCATTCGAGGCCGAGCTGGATCGTCGGTTCGAGGAATTCGTCCGCGACCCGTCCTCCGCGATCCCCTGGTCCGAAATCCGCCGACCGCGATAGGCTCCCGTCATGGCCGCGATGGTCTCGTTTCATCGCCTGGCTCTGGAGGAATACCGCACCGCAGAGCGCTGGTACGCGAGGCGGAGCGGGGCCGCCCGCCGACGGTTCGAGGACGAGGTCGACAGGGCGGTCGGGCGAATTGCGGAATCGCCGGAACGATGGCCGGCGTTCGGTCGTCATCACCGCTGGGTGCGCGGCTTCCGGTTTCCCTCCATCGTCGAGTCGATGGAGCTTCCGGACCGACGACGGCCCTGACGACTTGCTCACTCGCTCGTGATCGTCTCCGCCGGCCTGGGGAAGCGTTCCTCGATCCACGCTTGCCACCGCGGTGACTCGCGGGCGACGGTCCCGGCCGCGTGGTCGCCGTAGAGGTAGAGGTTCAGCGCGACCATGCTCTGGCCGCCGAAGTGGACGGCTCCCACGGCCGCGACGCCCGGCCCCGGCGTGTCGAGCCTCACCAGGGCGTCGTACGGACTCTCGCTGAGGTACTCCACCTCGCCCCCGAGCGCCGGGACGCCCTCGGGCGTCGTCCAGCGCTGCCCGACGCTCGCGCCTTTCAGCCCCAGGGCCGAGGTCAGCGATTCCCAGGCCTCCGCCTCCGTACCCGGGGCGGAAGCCATCTTCTGCATGATCGCCGAGCGTTCGCCGCGGAAGTGCGTGAGATAGATCCTCAGGGTGCGCAGGAAGGCCGGCCACCCGGATTCGGTGCCTTCCAGCTGGTGGTCCCATTCGTCCGTGCTGGCGAAATGGCTATGGACGATGCGGACGATGCAGAGGCCCCCGCCGATCGCCTCGACGGTCCACTCGTTCGCGATGGGCGGCGAGCCGGGGACCCAGCACCCGGACAGCGTCGCCCACTTTCGCGGCGGTTCACAGGCCGTCACCGCGGAGCGGGACTCCATGCCCGGCCCGAAGCTCAACTTCACCGCGACGGGCTTGCCGTCGCTCTCCTCGATCTCGGCCGGGACGAACCAGGAGGAGATCCCCGGCCCGGTGGCGATCGCCTGCCAGACTTCCTCCGGAGTGCCGGGGACCTCGACCTCGACCTGGACGGAACGGCGTCCGGAAGCTTCTTTCTTCACGCTCATGACGGCTCCTTGGGATCGGATTTCTGCGGTAAAGGGTGCGCCACGATCACCAGGCGATGCACGCGGCCACCGGGGGCAGATTCGTCGTGATATTTCGAAACGAGCTTCGCGATGGCCTCGGTCAGTTCCTGGCTGAACGCGGCCCGGTCCTCCGCCGACCGGAAGCGGACCTCCGCATCCACCGAGAGGGTCGCCAGGCCCTTGCCCGCCTCCTTCGCCCGACGAATGAGGTCGCCCACCTCGCGGACGACCCGCGCGCCCAGGGCGATCAGATAGCTCGCGGAGAGCCGGTCGGCTTCCCGCTTCGGATCGACGGCGACCGGGCCCAGGGCGCCCGGCGAGACGACGTAGGAGGCCGCCGTCGCCACGAGCAGGCGTTCCGTCAGCCCGCCCCACGGACGCTCCTCGGCCAGCCGCACCAACCCATGAGCCTCCAGAGCATGCAGATGATAGTTGACCTTCTGCCGGGCCAGGCCGACCCTCTTGGCCAACGTCGCGGCCGAAGCAGGAACGGCCAGCTCGGAGAGCAAACGGCTCCGGATCGGCTCCAGGGCCACCGTCGCCACCGCCGGATCCTCGATGACCTGGATGTCGAGCATGAGCCAAGGGTAGCCTTGACAATAAATGTTGTCAAGCTAGAATCGAGGCATTTTTCGCCGAAATCGCGGGACGATGGCGTGCGGCGGGGTCGTGAAGCTCGCGCGAGTCCTCCGCCTCCGGCCGCCGGTCGGACCGTCGCGTGCAACGGCCCGGCGTGCTTCGGTATGATCGACGGTGAAGCGGGCTCCCGGCCACCGTCCGACCGACCGACCGGCGTCCCGGTCGGCGGGACGCCGCTCCCATCCGGGCGGAAGCGGGAGTCGTCGAGGATTTCGAGGGCAGCTCCGCGATCTACCCCTGGGAGGAGGTCGAAGATGGCGTCACCCGGCCCGTTGCGCGAGGAACCCCGAGGGATGACGCTGGCGGACCTCGTGGCGGCGGTCGTGGGGAGTGCGGTGGGCCTGGCGGTGTTGCGGGGCGTCGGACTGTTCGAGGTCGCCTCGTACCCCGGGAGGGTTCGTGCGGTCGTGATCGGGCTGCGGGTGGGGCTGGTCGGCTCGTTCGCCCTCTCGACGGTGACCCTGGCCCGCCGCGGGAGGTTCGGCGGGGCGATTCGGCCGACAGACTGGTTGGCGATCCTCCCGGCGACGTTCCTCGTCGAATACCTGTTCCCGCCCGGCCTGGACTTCGGGGGCTGGCTGGCCTCGAAGCTCCATGTCCCGTTCGCCGCGATGTCCTGGATCGTGAGGGGAGGCGCCGTCCTGATCGCCCTGGTCGCGGCGAGCCTGGCGGCGGCCCTGGTCCGGAGGAAGCGGGGCGGGGCCTTTCCTCTCCTCGTGCTGGCCGTCGGTGTGTCGGCGATCCACTGGGCGGCGACGGACCTCGCCTTCTTCGAGGGGTTGAGGCTCTTCCGGCCGGTCGTCGCGTCCCTGTCGCGGATCTTCGATTCTCGCCCCTCGGATTACTTCTACAACGAGGCGTTGCTGGCGATGGCGAGGCTCCCCGAGGGCGTGTTCCGCGGGGTGCCCACGGTCGCGACGCTCCTGGCGATCCTCCGGGGTCGAGGCCGGTCGTGGGCCTGGTCGGACTGGGCCTCGGCGGCGACGGGCCCGGCGACCTGGGCTTCCGTGATCGTCGTGAGTCGCTCGTTCGTCCCGCTAACGAGCACCGATGGGATCGTTTTCGCGGCCTATGTCGCGACCTCCGCCGCCCTGTCGATGCTGGTCGTCGCCCTCCTCGGGCCGCTCTGGACGCGCCTCTTCGCCCCGGGACATGATGAGGGACGAACGTCGCCAGCCCCGCCTCTCCGCCTCAGCCCGGCCGATCATGGCCGCACCATGACCCTGGAGGAGTGCGCCGACGCCGAGGAAGCGGAAGGCTATCGCGATGAGCTCGCCCGGGGGGGCCTCGAAGTGACCGAAGTCCCGGCCGAGAAGGGCCCCGGCTACGGCCGTTACGCGGGGGAAGCGACCGCCGCCCCGGCCGAGGCGGCGGAGTAATCAGCGGGAGAATTCGGCGATCCGCGAAAGACATCCGGCCGGCGCCCTGGCAAAGCGATGGAGGCGGGCCGGCATCGTTTTCGTCCGTGGCGGTCAGGTGATCTGGGCGACCGTCCACCAAGGCTCGGGCCGATGGGGGAGGCCGGCGGCCTCCTCGTCGTCGCAGGCGCCCAGGCCGAGCGTGTAGAACCGGACCCATCCCCCGTAGGAGGGGCATCGACCGACGAATCCGGCGCCCTCCCACCCGGATCGGACGAGCGGATTTTTGACCTCCTCGGGGTCGCCGTGCAACTCCAGCTTGAAATCCATCCACTCGAATCGCCGGCCAGAGCCGGCGGGGGGACAGGCCGGGTCGTCATCGTGGCCATGAGGGGAAGCCATCGCTTGCAGCCCGCCCTCGCGATAGTATCGGTCGAGCCCTCGAGCTCGGGACGTGACGCCGTCGCCCGTCGGGACATGATGGACCCCCGGGGCCCTCGGATGATTCGCTCGGGGACCAGGCCCCTCGCTCCGGGGATTTTCTCCCGAGGACCGGGGACGGGGAAGTCCGCCGTCCCTCGCGGTCCCGTCGCGATGGAACCGGAGTGGGACCTCCGGTATGTTGAGAATCCGGGTGGAGATGCGTCCGGGGTCGAGCGATGGCGAATCCCATCCAAAACGTCAGGGACGTCCACGAGCGGACGGCCACGCTCAGCCTCCTGGAACAGGAAGGCTTCCCGGCCTACTTCAACCTGGCCGAGGCGGGAGGCGCGGAGGATTTCGAGGGCCCGTTCCGCTCTCTGCCCCTGTGAGGAGGTCGAAGATGTCCGTAGCCAGTCCGGCGTGGGCGGAGCCCCGGGGGATGACCCTGGCGGACCTCGCGGCCCTGGTCGTGGGGTGCGCGGGGGGGATGGCCACGCTCAAGGTCGCGGGCTACTTCCAGATCGCCTCATTCCCGGCCTCGGCCCGGCCGTTCCTGATCCTCGTCCAGGCCGGGATGATCGCGGGGGTCGGCCTGACCGCGGTGGCCCTGGCCCGGCGGTGGCGGTACGGGGGCACGGCCCGCCCGACGGAGTGGATGGCGATCCTGGCCGCGGATTTCCTCCTCCAACGCCTCGCCCCCACCTTCGGCCGGTACGTCGCGGCGTGGGCCTCGCTCTCGGTTTGGGATTACGAGCCGCTGGCCTGGCGGGTGGCGGGGATGGCGACCCTGGCCGCGATCGTCGCGGTGGTCCTGGCGGGGATCCTCCGCCGGTGGTCCCCGGGCGCCGTGACGACCCTCCTCCTGGCCGCGGCCCCGGCCGCCCTCCTCTGGGGGACCGCCCCGGCGGTGTACAACTTCCATGAATCGCTGTTCGGGCCCGTGGGTCGCTGGGTCGAGGGCCTCGCCGGGGCCCAGCGGAAGGGCCTGGCGTCCGACGTGACCATGGCCCTGGGGCGGCTCCCCCAGGGGATCGTCTACGGCCTGCCGACGGTCGCCTCGCTCCTGACGATCCTCCGGGGGCGGAGCCGGTCGTGGGCCTGGTCGGACTGGGCCTCGGCCGCCACGGGCCTGCTCGTCTGGTCGGCGTGGGTCGGCACCACCCATTCCTGGGGCATCCATTCGACGAACGAAGCGATCGTCTTCGCCGTCTACCTGGCGGTCGTCGGCGGCGTGACGCTCCTGATCGTCCTGCGTCTCGGCCCGGTCTGGAACCGCCTGTTCCATCCGGGCCAACCTGAGAAACGAACGTCACCAGCCCCGACCGAGGACTGATCCGCATGGCCGCCATCGCCCCGCCTCTCCGCCTCGGCCCGGCCGATCATGGCCGCACCATGACCCTGGAGGAGTTCCAGGATGCCGAGGAATCCGAGGGATATCGGTATGAGCTGGCCCGAGGAGTCCTTGAAGTGACGTTCGTGCCCGGCGAGCCCCACGGCCTGATCGTCTGCTGGTTCTATGATGCGATCAGCGAATACCGGAGGCGTCATCCGGGCGTGATCCATCGGTATGGAGGCGCCTCGGAATATCGGCTCTGGCTGCCGATCATGGTTTCGGGGCGAAACCCCGACGTGGCTCTGTCGCTGGCGAACACGCCGAGAGATCTTCGCGGTTCTCGCCCGCCGAGCCTGGCCGTCGAGGTGGTCTCCTCCGGGGATGAAGCCCGGACCCGTGATTATGTCACCAAGCGCGAGGAATACCTGGCGTTTGGGCTCCGCGAATACTGGATCGTCGATCGGTTCGAGCGCAAAATCACGGTCCTGATCCGCGACGGCGACTCGTGGGTCGAGCGCGTGTTCGTCGATGGCCAATCCGCCGAGGGGCTGGTCCTCCCGGGGTTCTCCGTGGCCGTTTCGGAGATCTGGCCGGAAGGCGATGATGAGGACGACCGAGGGGCGGTGTCGTGAGGCGTCCCGCGACCGCCGATCGGGCTCGATCTCGCTTGATCGCCCTGAATGCCGAGATCCGAGGGTGCCGGGCGTGCCATCTCCGGGGGTTCCTGGATGAGGCCGAGTCCGTGCCGATCGTCCGCGACCCCGAGCCGGATGGCCCGGTCCCGCGGATCTTGCTGGTGGGCCAGGCCCCCGGCCTCCGGGCCACGATCACCGACCGGCCGTTCGCCGGGATCTCGGGCGAGAAGCTCCGCTCCTGGTTCGAGAAGGGGGGCATCCCTCGCCAGGACTTCTGGAAGACGATCCACTTCGCCGCCGTGACCCGGTGCTACCCGGGACGACTCCCCGGGGCCCGCGGCGATCGCGTGCCGACCCCGGCCGAACAGGCGATCTGCCGGCCCTGGCTCGAAGAAACGATCGCCGTCGTCCGGCCCGAGATCGTCCTGCTCGTCGGCCTCCTGGCGATCCGCACGTTCCTCGGACCCGTGAAGACGCTTTCGAGCGTGGTCGGGACCGGGGAGGTCCGCGATGGCGTGAAGTTCCTGCCGCTGCCCCATCCCTCGGGGGTCAGCCGGTGGCTGAATGACCCGGCGAACCTGGAGGCCGTGGATCGGGCGACGGCGATCCTCCGGGGGTGGGTGGACGCCCTGGAGATCCGGTGATCGCCGGCCCGTTTCCTCGGTGTTCCTTGAAGGTCTCGACCAATCGATCCGTGGCCGCCGTCCAGCGATAGTTGGCGGCGATCTCGCGGCCGGTCTCGGCCCTCCATCGGCGCTCCTCGGGGCGGTCGAGGAGGTTCCGGAGCGTCTGGGCGATCGCCTCCTCGCTCTCGGGGTCGAAATACCAGCCGGCGTCGCCCGCGACTTCGGGCAGGGCGGTCGAGTTGGCCAGGGCCACGGGGCAGCCCCGGGCCATCGCCTCGACGGCGGGGATGCCGAAGCTCTCGCAGAGCGACGGGAAGACCAGGGCGGCGGCCTCCGAATAAATCGCGGCCAGGGAGCGGCCCTGGCGGTATCCGGGCGTCTTGACGATCGCCTTCGGGCCGATCTTCGCGGCGGCCGTTCGGAGCGACTCCGCCTCGCTGTCCGAGCCGTCCCCGACGAGGACCACGGCGAGCGATCCGTCGCGGACCTCCGGCAATCGCCCGGCCGCCCCGAGGAGCTTCGCGAGGTTCTTCCTCGCCTGGAAGTTGGCGACCGAGAGCAGATAGGGCATCTCCGGAGCGAGCCCGAGGTCGGTCCTCACGGCCTGGCGCTCGCGATCGGTCGGAGGCTCGAAGAAGAGGTCGTCGGCGCCGTTGGGGACGTGGGCGACCTTGTCCCGGCACTCGGGGAACTCGTCCAGGAGCCGGTCGGTGTTGAACTTCGAGACCGAGAGGACCAGGGAGGCCATCGCGAAGGCCCGGGCGAGCTTTCGCTTGCGACGAGGCCCCCGAATCGTATGTCCTGGAGGACGTCGTGGCTGGTCACCGCCAGCTTCGCCTTCCTCGTGGGGACGGCGTACTCGGCCGGGCAATAGATCCATTCGGATTGGCCGGCCCAGAGGTCGATCGGCGGCCAGGAGACGAGCCTCCAGGCGCGGAGGGCGTTGCGGGTCGTCAACGGCAGCTCCCGGCGGGGCAGGGGGTCGAGCCCTTCCCAGAACGCCAGGCCGTCGGGCTGGGAGATCCGTCCGGAAACGGCCCGGAGCGCCACGTCGGGCCGGTTGGCGAGGTTGCGGAGCTGGGCCAGGGCGTGACGGGTCACTCCCGTGGGGCCTCGGCAGGCGTCCATGTCGTAGAAGAGGGCCACCCGGACCGCCCTCGGATCGCCCCCTGCCGCCATCGTCTCCGCCTCCTCGGTCATCGCCCGAAGAACACCCAGCCCAGGCAGACCAGCAACCCCAGCCCGACCCCGATCAGGAGCCACGCGGGCAGGCGCCTCGGCGAGTCCTCCCGAGAGAGGTACTTGCCGCAATCCGGGCACCTCTCGGCGTCGTGGTAGACCGGCTCGCCGCACCAGGGGCAGGGGTCCGTCTCGTCGTCCTCGTCGTCCCGGTCCTCGTCGTCGGGGGCTTCGCGATCGTCGAGGTCGTCGTCGGCGTCGTTCCACATCGGCCGGCCCTCCGTCGGCGACGATCGTAGAGGAGAGGCCGAGCGGGCGTCAACCGGGCAACTCTTCCGACGGCGACCTGGCGGTTTGCGACGACCAGAGAAAATTTGACTTTTGTATAGGAGCGGGTAAGCTGCGGTGGACGATTCCGCGCCCGGCGAGTCCATGGCTCCAGGTTTTCCTCGCGGGATGCTCTCTTCGAAAGGGTTCGCACCATGCTTCGTTCTCTGGACTCGAGGAAGAGGGGTCGGGCCCGGAAGACGAGGCCGATGGTCGAGGCCCTGGAAGCGAAGCAGCTGCTCGCGGCGTTCGTCGTGACGACCGCCGCCGACACCGGCGTCGGCTCGCTCCGCCAGGCGATCTCGGATGCCAATGCCAACCCGGGCTACGACGCGATCACCTTCAACATCCCCGGAGGGGGCGTCCAGACGATCACGCCGACGACCCCTCTGCCCGACGTGACCGACCCGACGCTGATCGACGCGACCACGCAGCCCGGGTATGCCGGGACCCCGCTGATCCAGCTCAACGGCGGCAACATCTTCTACAACCTGCCTTACTACCCGCCGAATTATCCGATCCCCAACGTCAACGGCCTGACGCTCGCCGGCGGGGAGAGCACGGTCAAGGGCCTGGACATCAACCGCTTCTCCGGCTACGGGATCGGCCTCTCGGGCGACGGCAACACGATCTCCGGGGACTTCATCGGCACCGACCCGACCGGCACCCGGTCCCAGGGCAACTCCAACGGCGGGATTTACTCGGAGACCCGGGAGAACCAGATCGGCGGCTCGGGCGCCGCCAACCGCAACCTGATCTCGGGCAACGGCGGGTACGGGATCACCCTGGCCTCGGCCGGCAACCTGCCGACGAACAACCGGGTCCAGGGCAACTTCATCGGCACCGACGTGACCGGCTCGAACGACCTGGGCAACCTCCAGGGGGGGATCAACGTCCAGTCCTCGGGCAACCTGATCGGAGGGCAGGCGGCGGTCCTGGCCAACACGATCGCGTTCAACGGCGGGGCGGGCGTCCAGGTCGGCTATTACGGCTACCAGCAGAACGTCAACGGCAACGCGATCCTCGGCAACTCGATCTATCAGAACATCGGGCTGGGGATCGACATCGGGTACACGGGCGTCTCGAACTACAATTACGGCAGCTACAGCCCGAACCGCGGGATCAACTTCCCGACCCTGGCCTCGGCCTACCCCGTCAGCGGGGGGACGGCCGTCGAGGGCACGTATTCGGGCATCCCCGACAGCTTCTACCGGATCGAGTTCTTCGCCAACCAGGCGCCCGACCCCTCGGGCTACGGCCAGGGCCAGACGTTCCTGGGATCGACGTCCGTCCTGACCGACGACTCGGGCAACGCCGAGATCTTCACGACGCTGACCAACCGCGTCCCGGCCGGCGAGTACCTCACGGCCACGGCCACCGACTCGCTGAACGACACCTCGGAGTTCTCCAAGGCGATCCCCATCTCCTCGACGGCCAAGGCCGACGTCTCGGTCGCCTTCACCAGCCCGGGGACGCCGTTGACCCTCGGCAGCGATCTGGTCTACGTCCTGAGCGTGAGCAACTCCGGCCCGAGCCGGGCCACCAACGTGACGCTGACCGACCCGCTCCCCTCGGGCGTCTCGTTCGTGTCGGCCAACCCGACCCAGGGCACCGCCGACGTGTCCAACGGGACCGTCACGGTGAACTTCGGGACGCTCGACAGCGGGAGCACGGCCGGCCTGGTCCTGGTCGTCCATCCCACGGTCGTGGCGCCGATCACCAACACGGTGACGGTCAAGGCCGACCAGCCCGACCCGATGCCGGCCAACAACTCCGCCTCTCAGACCGTGGTGACGGTCCCCGTCCCGCCGACGGACCTCTCGGTCCTGGTCACGGCCGCCCCCCCGGCGGTGGCCCTGGGCCAGGATCTCACCTACGTCGTCGAGGTCGCGAACTTCGGCCCCTCGCCGGCCTCGGGGGTGACGGTCACGGACAACCTCCCCTCCGCCGCCTCGGTCCTCTCCTCCAAGAGCACCCAGGGCACCACGTCCATCTCCAACGGGGTGCTCACGGCGAACCTCGGCATCCTGCCGGTCGGCTCCACCGCGCTGATCACCATCGTGCTCCAGCCCGGGGCCATCGGCCTGGCGGTCAGCCAGGCGACCGTCACCTCCGACCAGGCCGACGACAACATCGTGAACAACGTCTCGGCCCTGAGCACCCCCGTCGTCGCCAACACCTTGCCTCCCTCGGTCCTCGGCCAGACGCTGAAGGTCTCCGGCCAGTCGATCACCGCCGTCGTCCTGAGCTTCGACAAGGACATGAACGCGACGATGGCCGGCAACCTGGCGAACTACGCGATCCAGGACCTCGGCAACAAGAAGACGCCGAACTCCAGCGGCCCGGCCGTCTCCCTGGCCTCCGCCACGTATGACCCGGTCACCCGGAGCGTCACGCTCGTCCCCTCGTCCCCCCTGGCCGTCGGCCGGTTCTACCAGTTGACCGTGAACGGCCCCGGCGCCCCGGGGATCACCGACAACGGCGGCATCCCCCTGGACGGCGACCGCAACGGCCTGGCGGGCGGCATCTATACCTCGCTGTTCGGCCGGGGGACGCGGACCCAGCCCACCTCGCTCCAGATCGGCGCGACGGTCCCCCAGCCTCCCCCGAGCGGCTCGGGCTCGTCGAGCTCCTCAAGCTCCTCGACCTCCACGAATTCCTCGACCTCCACGACCACCTCCGGCTCCACGACGACCACCAAGACCAGGCACAAGCTCGTCCACCACGACAAGTCCACGACGACGGTCACCCTGACGAAGGCCCACGCCCCGAAGCCTCACCATCGGGCCAAAGGCTGAGCCCACCGGAATCGCCCGGCCGACGCCTACCGGTCCGTTTCCTTCACGTCTGGCCGTGGAAACGGGGACTGGCTCCGGGCGTACCCGCCCGGTGCCTGTCCCCCTTTCTGCGGCCAGACACGCGGGACGGGGCAGTGGGCAGTGGGCAGTGGGCAGTGGGCAGTGGGCAGTGGGCAGTGGGCAGTGGGCAGTGGGCAGTGGGCAGTGGGCAGTGGGCGGTGGGCAGCGGGCAGTGCCTGTCCCCCTTACCGCGGCCAGACACGCGGGACAGTGCGGGGGACTCCGCCGGAGCCGTCCCCTTTTCCCTCGCCCTGACGACTCTGCAATCGCCCTGGTTCGGTGGGGGCGTTGACTTGTGAGAAGAGAGCGATTTGGTTACATTCACAGGCGAACGCGCCAGGAAATTTGCGTATTTGAACGTAGATGCCGTCGAAAGGATGGGTTCATGCCTGTCGTCCACGACTCGAAGGGGCGGCGACGCGTGCGGCCGAGTGTCGAGGCCCTCGAATCGAGGAGACTCCTCGCGTCGTTCGTGGTCACGAACACGGCGGACACCGGCGATGGCTCCCTCCGGCAGGCGATCCTGGACGCCGACGCGAACCCGGGGCTCGATACCATCTCCTTCGACATCCCCGGCGGAGGCGTCCGGACGATCGCCCCGACGACCCCTCTTCCCGACGTGACCGACCCGGCGGTCATCGACGGCACCACCGAGCCCGGATATTCCGGGACCCCTCGGATCGAGCTCGATGGCGGGAACATCTTCCTGGGCGGGCCCGAAGCCTCCGAGGACATCCCCGTCCCCAGCGTCAACGGCCTGACGCTCGCCGGGGGGGACAGCCTGGTCAAGGGGCTGGACATCAACCGCTTCTCCGGCTACGGGATCGGCCTCTCGGGCGACGGCAACACGATCTCCGGCAATTTCCTCGGCACCGACCCGACCGGCGCCCTCGCCGAGGGCAACGGCCTGGGCGGTCTGTTCGCCGAAACCCTGAACAACCAGATCGGCGGCCCCGTCGCCTCCGATCGCAACGTGATCTCGGGCAACGACGGGTACGGGATCGTCCTGGCGTCGCAGGGGGGCATGCCTACCCACGACCAGGTCCAGGGGAATTTTATTGGGACCGACGCCACCGGCGTCAAAGACCTGGGCAACGCCTACGACGGGATCAACATCGAATCCTCCGACAACTTGATCGGCGGCGAGTCGGCGGCCCTGGCCAACACGATCGCCTTCAACGGCCGGGTGGGCGTCCAGGTCGGCTACTACAACATTCAAACAGGCGTGGACGGCAACGCGATCCTCGGCAATTCGATCTTCTCGGACGTCGGGCTCGGCATCGCCCTGGGATACCCGAGCCCGATCCAGCAACCGCCGGTCGGGTCCGGCCCGAATCGGGGCATAAGTACCCCCCAACTGACCTCGGCCTATTCGGTCAACGGCGGGACGGCCGTCGAGGGCCTGTACCTGGGGACCCCGAACACGACGTATCGGATCGAGCTCTTCGCCGACACCGCGCCTGACCCCTCGGGCTACGGCCAGGGCCGGACGTTCCTCGGCGCGACCGACGTGACCACCGACTCCTCGGGCCGGGCCGACGTCTTCGCGACCGTCCCCACCGGCTCCCTCGCCGGAGAATACCTGAGCGACACCGCGACCGACCCCCGGAACGACACCTCGGAGTTCGCCCCGACGCTCCCGATCCTCTCGGCGCCGACGGCCGACCTGTCGGCGAGCGAGGCGGGCTCCCCGATGACGATCCCGGCCGGCGGCGACATCGCCTACATCCTGTCCGCCGCGAGCGCCGGGCCGAACCGGGCCACGAACGTGACCCTGAGCGACGTCCTGCCGTCGGGGGTGACGTTCGTGTCGGCCAACCCGACCCAGGGCACCGCAACGTTCGCCAACGGGACGGTCACGGCGAACTTCGGCACGCTGGACAACGGACAGAGCGCCGGCCTGGTCCTGGTCGTCCGGCCCTCGCAGGTCCAGCCGATCACGAACACGGTGACGGTCCGGGCGGACCAGGCCGACCCGAATCCTGCGAACGACACCGCGACGGTGACGACCACCACGCTGCCACCCCCTCCGGCGGACCTCTCCGTCCTGGTGACCGCGGCGCCTCCCGCCATTGCCCTCGGCCAGACGCTCACCTACTCCATCGCCGTGACGAATGATGGCCCGTCGCCGGCCTCCGGAGTGGTCGTCACCAACGTCCTGCCCGCCGGCTCCTCGGTGATCTCCTCCCAGAGCACGCAGGGGAGCCTCTCGACGGCCAACGGCACGATCACCGCGAGCCTGGGCCTCCTCGCGCCGGGCGCCTCGGCCCTGATCACCATCGTGGTGAAGCCGGGGGCCGAGGGGACGGCCGTGGACTCGGCCACCGTCTCGGCCGACCAACCCGACAACAACCTCGCGAACAACACCTCGGTGCTGGCCTCGCCCGTGGCCGCCGGCCCGACGCCGGCGCCCGACACGACGGCGCCGACGGTCCTCGCCCAGAAGCTGACCCTCTCGGGCCGGGCGATCACGTCGATTGTTCTGACATATGACAAGGCGATGGCGGCGGCCACGGTCGGGAACCTGGCGAACTACACGATCCGGGATCTCGGCGCGAAGGGGACGACCTCGGCGACCGGGCCGAAGGTGCCCCTGGCCTCGGCGACGTTCGACCCGGCGACGGAGACCGTCACCCTGGTGCCGAGGAAGCCGCTGGCGATCGGCCGGTTCTACGAGCTGATCCTCGACGGCCCGAGGACCCCCGGGATCACCGACGCCTCGGTAATCCCCCTGGACGGCGACCGCAACGGCCTGGCCGACGGCATCTATACCTCGCTCTTCGGCCGGGGGACGCCGACCCGCCCGAACTCGCTCCAGATCGGCGCGACGGTCCCCCAGCCTCCCCCGGGCTCCTCGACCACCACCACCAGGACCAGGAACAAGCTCGTCCACCACGACGAGTCCACGACGAGGGTCTCCCCGGCCAGGGTCCACACCCCGAAGGCCCGGCATCCCCGGGCGACCGGCTGAGAGGGCTATGATTACAGATTTTCATAACTTTGTTTTTAGAAATAAGAAATATTAACGAATTGTGTGGTATCGCGGGCGCCTCGGCACGAGCGGCGAGACGGGGCCGCGGGATCGCGACGGCGCCCGGTCCCCGGCGCGGCCGACTCGGGGTTGCGGGGCGACCAGGAAGGATGGGAGGTACGCATCAACCCTGATCTTGGGCGCGAATTAGCGTTCATTGATTCGCGTCATCAAATCTCAGGAAAACTAAGAGTCAGCAAGGGTGCCCCGCCGGGAAGTTGACAACACTTTTCGTCGAAAAATCGCGAAAAGGGCGGAAATCAGGCTGGATTCGCGTGTACAACGGCCCGTGCGCGAACCTTGTACCGCATGTTTGCATTTAAAAATGCAAAAGTCGCAAATCCCGTGATTTAGGTGGGATGCGGCGAGTCGCCGCGCGACCCGATCGGCCCGGAATGGCTCGTAAATCCCGAACACCGCGGGGCCCGCGATCCGTCCACGATTTTTCGATCGATTGCATGATCTCATCGCGATTCGAAGCATGAAGAGTGCGAGGCCGACGGATTGGGTGATCGTCGGGGCCGCCGGTCGCGATGATCCTGGGTAAGCATCTTCCGAGAGGTTTCGACCGGAAGGATGTTGAGTGACGCGGTTTCCGAAGACGGAACCCGCGCCACCCGAGACCCTTCGGAGGAATCTCCCACCGAGAAGGAAACGACGCGAGAAGAAAGCGGCCAGGACCTTGACACCCCCGACCGGCGCGGTATATTACACGCTTCGCGACTCGTCCGAACGGGCCGGATCGTCGATCGCCCGATGGATAACCGACCAGGAACGCATGCCCTTCCCGGGCGGCGGAGATCACGGAACGCCCGATTTTATGCCCACGATCAACCAGCTCGTCCGCAAGCCGCGCCGTCCCGTGGTCTACAAGACCAAGTCCCCGGTGCTGGAGGCCTGCCCGTTCAAGAGGGGCGTGTGCCTTCAGGTCAAGACGATGACGCCGAAGAAGCCGAACTCGGCCTTGCGGAAGGTCGCCCGCGTGCGACTCTCCAACGGCAAGGAGGTCACGGCGTACATCGGCGGCGAGGGGCACAACCTCCAGGAGCACTCGATCGTCCTGGTCCGGGGCGGCCGGGTCCGCGACCTGCCGGGCGTCCGCTACCACATCGTCCGGGGCGTCCTCGACTCCCTGGGCGTGGGCGACCGCAAGCAGGCCCGCTCCAAGTACGGGGCCCCGAAGAAGGCCGCCGCCCCCGCCAAGGGTGCCAAGGGTGGTGCCAAGAAGAAGTAACCCACGGACCGGATTGACCCCTCCCGACCTCCGAAGAAGGCCGACGGCCCGTCCCGACCCGGGCCGTCGTCGAGGACGCCGCTGACATGGCCCGCAAGTTCACCGCCAGCAAGGCCCAGCTCAAGCCCGACCCCCGCTTCGGCTCGAAGCTGGCCAGCAAGTTCATCAACTGCCTGATGCGCGACGGCAAAAAATCCGTGGCCCAGCGCGTCTTCTACGAGGCCATGGACCTCATCGAGAAGCGCCTGCCCAACGAGAACCCGATCGACGTCTTCACCCGGGCCGTCGAGAACGTGATGCCCGTCATCGAGGTCCGCTCCAAGAGGGTAGGCGGCGCCACGTATCAGGTCCCGATGCAGGTCCGCAAGAACCGCCAGCAGACCCTGGCCATCCGCTGGGTCCTGCTCTCCGCCCGCGAGAAGAAGGGCCGGCCGATGGCCATCAAGCTCTCCGACGAGCTCCTGGCCGCCTACAACCGCGAAGGCGCCGCGATCTCCAAGAGGGAGAACGTCCACCGGATGGCCGACGCCAACAAGGCGTTCGCCCACTTCGCCTGGTAAGCCCCTCGGATCGCGAATCCCCCCAAAATTCCCCGGGCCGAGCGATGCCCACGCATCGCTCGGCCCGTCCGCGCCTCTCGCGGAGGCCCTCGTCGATGGCGACCGCGTCCTTGCCGAAGGCGGAACAGGTCCTCGCCATGCCCGATGACGGCGTCGAGCGAGAACTGATCCGCGGCGAATTGCGCGAGAAGCCCAGGACGAGGCGCAATCGGAAGCACAGCAGGGCCACCACCCGGGTCGCCCGTTTCCTCGATGATTGGCTCGACACCCAGCCGGAACCCCGGGGCGAGGTCGTTTCCGGCGAGGCGGGGTTCGCCCTCTCCCGCGATCCCGACTCGGGCGTGGGGATCGATGTGGCCTACGTCTCGGCCGATCTGGCCGTCGAGATCCTCTCGCCCAGCGACCGGCAGGAAGAGATCGACCACAAGATGGCACTCTACCTGGAATCGGGAGTGGGGCTGGTCTGGGTCCTGAATCCTCGACACCGGACGGTGATCGTCCACCGGCCCGGCGCGGAGCCGGTCCTGTTCAACGCCTCCCAGGAGTTGACCGCCGAGCCCATCCTGCCCGGCTTCCGGGTGGCGGTCGCCGACCTGTTCGGGCGATGAGACCACCGCCCCCGACCGCCTGGGGCCGGGGGCGGCGCCTCGGCGTCACTTCTTCGTCGCGTGGTGGTCGACCTTCGAGACCTTCACGACGTGCTGGGAGACCGTCACCCCGTTGACCTGGGTGGCCGTCCCGTAGAACGCCCCGCCGTTCATCCGCGAGTCCAGGGCCTGGAGGAAGGCCAGGACCGCCTCGCGATCGGTCATCGGCGCCGCGGCCGTGGCGACCTTGGCCTTCTTGCCGTGGGCGCCGACGGCCGTGGTCTTCAGCGTGTACTTCTGCTGGAACACGTAGTTGCCCGACTGGAACTTCATCGCCATGGCGGCCGTGCCGTTGCCGGGATGGGTGTAGGTCGTCGTCGACCCTCCGGCGGACGTCGTGGTCCCCAGGAGGAGCTGCGCCCCGGCCAGGTGGGTGTAGTCGGCCGGGACCAGGTCGCTCGTCTCCAGCGCCTTGAGGTTCGGGTCGGAGGTCGAGCTCGCCAGGCTCTGGTCGGCCATCAAGGCCATGGAGTGCGACTGCACGTTGATGTTCAGGTACGTCGATTCCAGGCTCGTCAGGTTGTTCGAAGACGAGGAGCTCGACGAACCCGAGGTGGACCCCGTCGTGTTCAGGACTGCCAGGAGCTGCTTGAGGTAGGTCACGTCGGTCGCGCTGGAGACCCCGGGCTGGAGGGTTACCCCTCGGGAGGCGGCCACCTCCTCGATCATCTTGTTCGCGCCGGTGTGGTCGGCCAGGAGCTGCTGGGCGTAGTACTTGACGTTCTGGTTCGTGCTCAGGAGGTTGATGATCTGGGAATCGACGAGCTGGAGGTTGCCCATCGAGTACGCGGCCTGGAGGCCCTGGGCGTCGCTGGTGGGCAAGGTCACGGCGGGGGTCGTCGAGCTGGTCGAGCTCGTGGTGCCGGTGGTCCCCGTCGTCGAGCTCCCGCCGACCGGCACGACGACCACCCCTCCGCCGCTGCCGGAGTAGGTCGGGAAGGTCGTGGAGCCGTTGAGGAGGTTCTGGGCGCCGCTCAGGTGGACCTGGTCCTCGGCGACCTGCTGCTGGGTGAAGTTGCGGACGTCGGTGTCCGAGGTGCTGGAGGCTTCCTGGTTGCCCTGGGTGATGTCGTTGGAGTTGAGCTGGGACATCGCCTGGAGGTAGGCGGTATCGAACCCCGAGGTGTTCACGGCGCCGAGGACCGTCTTCATCAGGCCGACGTCGGTGGCGTCGGTGATCTGGGTGGGCAGGACCACGTTCTTGGCCATGGCCAGGAGGCCGAGCTGGGTGTTCGACGTCTGGTGATCGCTGACGAGCTGCTTGGCGTAGGACTGGACCTCGGGCCGAGTGGCCACCTGCGAGGCGATCGTCGACAGGATGAACTCGGTCATCCCGCCCTGGAGGTCACCCTGGAGGGCCGTGACGTCGCTGTTGGGCAGCGAGGTCGGGTTGACCGGCGGATTGCCCTGGGTGGTCGTCGTGGCGGAGGTCGTCCCCGTGCTGCCGGTCGTCGTCGCGGTGCTGCCCGTCGTCGCCAGGGCCGTGGCCTTGTGCGCCGCCTTGTGGACGACGTGACGGGCGATGGGGACGTGGGCCGTGGAGAGCAGCGTCTTCTCTTCGAGGGCTTCGAGGCTCAGGTGCCGCTTCGAGTTGCGTCGCATCTTGGAACTCCGAGTGTCGAGGCCGATCTCCGCGCGGACCGCGTCCTCGGCCCGGTCTGCTCCGGGGCCGGTCGGGTTACGGGAGGTTTCCTGGACGGAATGGTCTTTCGGGGGGGTGGGCGGACGGGCCGCTCGCCGAAGCAAGCTCGATGCCAAATCCAGGCTTGTCGACTCATCGCCGTGGCAAAGATCGGCAAGTTCTCGGGTTAGACACGAGAGAGCCCGCCTCGCGAAGCCGGGGCGGGCGGGCGAAGCTGGGGGGTGGGCCCGAGTTTGCCGTCGGACTTCCTCGCGATAGGAAGAACGTCGCGCGTCCCCCGGCGGTCAGAGGACCGGGGACGGAGGCCCGGTCGGGCCGGTCGCGGAGGGTCGGCCCGGCGCCATCGCCGGAGGGCGGCAGCAGTCGACGGGGCAGACGTCGTGGCTCGGACCGTCCCGGCCGATCGCCCGGCGATCCTCGGCCCGGCCGATCCTCTCGGCGATCAGCTCGCGGAGCATCCCGACGAACTGCGGGTCGGTGCCGACGGTCCCGGCGCGGACCATCCCGATCCCCAGCTCCTCGGCCTTGTGGCGGGCCTCGTCGTCGAGGTCGTAGAGCACTTCCATGTGGTCGGAGAGGAACCCCACCGGCTGGATCACCACGTCGGCCACGCCTCGGGCCTTCAAATCGGCGAGGTGGTCGAGGATGTCCGGTTCGAGCCAGGGGTCTTGCGGCCTCCCGCTCCGGCTCTGATAGACGAGCTTCCAGCGGTCCGGGCCGATCCCGAGCGACTCGGCCACGAGCCGGCACGTCTCGGTCAACTGCGCCTCGTAGTTGCAGTTCGCCGCCATTGAGGACGGGATGCTGTGCGCGGTGAAGGCGACGTGGGCCGCGTCGCGACGCTCTGCGGGGAGGCCATCCAGCCCCTCGCGCACCCTCTTCGCGTTGGAGGCGACGAAGTCCGGGTGGTTGTAGAAGACCCTCATCTTCTCGAATGTCGGGGCCCCGTCGCCCACGGCCTCCCGAGCCTTCTCGACGTCCTCGCGATACTGTCGGCAGCTCGAATAGGAGCTGTACGCGGCCAGGACGACGGCCAGGGCGTGAGTCACGCCGTCGGCCTTCATCCGGGCCATCGTGTCGGCGAGCATCGGGTGCCAGTTGCGGTTGCCCCAGTACACGGGCAGGTCGATCCCATGGCGCCGGAGCTCGGGCGAGAGCGCGGCGATCAGGTCGCGGACCTGCGCGTTGATCGGGCTGATGCCGTCGAAATGGTAATAATGCTCGGCGACCTGGAGCATCCGTTCGCGGGGGACGTTGCGCCCTCGGAGGACGTTCTCCAGGAACGGGAGGACGTCCTCCCGCCGCTCGGGTCCGCCGAAGCCGACGATCAGGAGGGCGTCAAAGGCGGGGGGAGGGGTCGGCGTCATGGTCGGTCCGTGGAAGGAGGGGATCGCAACTCCTCTCCGTTGTAGGCCCCGAATCGGCGATCGCAAGCCCCGGCCCGGCCTAATCGTTGTGGCGCTCTCGGAGGCGGGGGGAGAGCCGCAAGACGAGCTGGGCCCGTTCGAACTCGTCGAGCCATTCGGCCGCGACGGTCGCCGTGACGTCGTCCGATGGGGGGACGATCCCGGTCGGGCAGCTCGGCCCGAGCTGCTCGGCGGCGAGCTGGCGGTATCGCGACGCCGTGCGATCGCCGTATCGCGCGACCTCCTCGAAATCCTCGCTGAGGAAGACCACCATCGGCACCCGGTTGCCGCCGTTCATCTTCAGGGCACCCTTGACGTCCTCCCGGGCGTCGCGGTCGAGGAACTTCAGCTCGATCGAGGGCGACTCGGCGGCGAGATGGTCGAAAATCGGGCACTGGTTGATGCAGTCGCCGCACCACGCCCCGTTCAGGACGAGCACCGGCATCCTCCTCTTGAACCCGCCGAGGACGGCCTTCTGCTCGGAGGTCAGGGCGACCCGGGCATGCATCGCGTCCCACCGCTTCCTCTGCTCGGCCGAGGCGTAGCGGTCGAGGAATTCCAGGTACGTCAGCGACTCGGCGAACACGGCGGACCAGTCCATGAATCCTCCCCGATCGAGAAAACCCGGAGCGAAGGCGAGACCGCTCCCCGGGGCGAATCATTCTAGGCCCCAGGGCCGTCGGGAACGCGGATTTCGAGCCAATCTCCCACTACGTGGAACGTCCGGCGGTCGCGGGATGGGTCGGGGGAGGGGCCGGGGACCGCCACTCGATCGAAAAATCGCCGTCCTTCGCGAACTTCTCGATCTCCTCGCGGGTTTGAGGGATCTCGACGCCCGAGATCTCGCGATAGTTCCCGCTCCCGGACCGCTTCCAGTTCACCTCCGAACCGAACCAGCGGCCACCGGCCTGATAAACAATAAGGCACTTCACGAAAAAGGCCCCCATCGGGTGGATGAAACAATCGTCGGGTGCATGAAATGCACCAACCCCGCGGCGGCCAACGGCCGCCCACCTGATCCCTCTCGCCTCCGCACTCCGAAGCACTCCTCATTCCCCATCGGCGACCGCATTCATCGGCGCCTCGTCGGCCCGCAACGCCTCGATCTGATTCGAATACGCGGCGACCAGCTCCCGGCGGCTGAGGAGGCCGACGAGATGGCCGGGGTCGTCGGGATCGACCACGGGGATTTCCTCCAGGTTCAGGCCGGTCAAGCGACGGAGGGCGGTGTGGAGGTCGTCCCTCGGCGTGACGGTGACCACCGGCCGGGTCGCCAGGTCGTCGGCCAGGACGAGCGAGCCCAGATGCGACCCGAGCAGGGCCATTCGGAGGTCTCTCAGCGAAAAAATCCCGGTGAACCGATTGGCCGAATCGACCACCGGGAACAGCGTCTCGGGCGAGTTCGCCACGATCCGCACGACCTGATCGAACGGCAGGGCCTCGGGCACCCGCTCGATCCCCTCGACCCGGATGCGGACGTCCTTGACCTTGATCCTCTCCAAAACATCGACGACGAAATCTCCCTGATGCGCCGGGCTGTCGATCGGGCTGGGCACCTGTTCTTCGTACAGGGTCCAGCCGCGAGACAGGGCGACGTTCAACCCGCAGACGAGCATCAACGGGACGAGCAGGCGGTAGTGGCCGGTCATCTCGCAGACCATCACGATCGACGCCAGAGGGGTCTTGGACACCCCGGCGAAGAACCCGCCCATGCCGACCAGGGCGAAGGCGGCCGGGTCGATCAGGTCGCCCCGGGGCAAGAATTCCCGGAAGAACTGGCCGGCCGCCCCGCCGAGCATCCCCCCGATGAAGACCGACGGCCCGAACACGCCTCCGCTCCCTCCGGAGCTGATCGTCAACCCGGTGGAGACGATCTTCATCAGCGCGAGCAGGGCGAGCATCCGGAAGCCCATCTGAGGGACGAACGGGCGGACCCCCGGCCCGAACGGCATGGCGCCCTCGCGGAAGAACTCCGAGGGCATGCCGATCGCCCCCCACTGGACCCATCCATAGCCGCCGGTCATCAATTCCGGGAGGGCCAGGGCCATCAACCCCAGGAGGAACCCGCCGACGGCCGGCTTGACGTGCCGGGGGATCGGCATCGGGTGGAAGAACCTGTCGCGGAGGCCGTAGAACACCTTCACATACAGCCAGCCCACCGCCGCGCACAGGAAGGCGAAGATCGTGAACAGGGGGATCTCGCGGAACCCGTGGAAGGCCAGGTCCGGGACGATGAAGATCGGCTGGGGCGTGATGAACAGGGCGAACGTCGAATAGGCGACGATCGAGCTGGCCAGGCAGGGGAGCAGGGCGACGGATTCGGTGGCGGTCGTCGCGTACAGGACCTCCCCGGCGAACAACGCCCCGCCCAGGGGGGCGCGGAAGATCGCGCCGATGCCCCCGGCGGCGCCGGAGAGCATGAGCAACCGCCGTTCGCCCGGGGTGAGCTTCAGGAGCCGGGCCAGGGCCGAGCCGAACCCGGCGCCGATCTGCGCGATCGGCCCTTCCTGGCCGGCCGATCCGCCGGAACCGATGGTGATGACCGACGCCACGGCCTTGATAATCGGCACCCGGCCGCGGATCTGCCCGCCCCCTCGGTGGAAGGCGCGGACCAGGGCGTCGGTGCCGTGCCCCTCGGCCTCGGGGGCGAGCGAGAAGACGATCAGGCCCGAGATCAGGCCGCCGATGGTCGGCACGAGCAGGACGAGCCACCAGGGATGGGGCGAGGTGACCGGCCCGGCCGAACCCTCGCCCGTCGGCGGCATGTGGAAGCCCAGGAGGCCGCCCAGGAGCACCCGTTGGGTGGCATCCAGCGCGAGCAGGAAGGCGACGGCTCCGAGGCCGGCGACCATCCCGACGACCGGGCTGCACACCGTCGCCCGGCCCGTGCCTGGGGTGGCCCAGCGGGTGACCAGGCGGTTCAAGAGCCGGCCGACCCGGCCTCGAACTCGGGACGAGGAGGGCGGGGGGGAGATTCGGTCATCGCGAGAGTTCCGGGGCCCGCCGTCTGAGCTCCGCGGTCAGGTCCGGGAGTCGGTCCAAAAGCGTCATGTACCACTCGTAACGCTCCCGGAAGTGCGCCGAGAGGAGCCGATTCTCCGCCACGTAGCGATAGGCCGCCTCGGCGATCTCCCGGCGGCGCTCGCCGTCGTCGATCAATCGGCCGAGCCGGTCCTCGAACTCCTGGGGCGAGTCGAAGATCAGGCCGGTCTCGCCGTGGCGGATCGTCTCGGCGTAGACCGTCGGGCTGGCCAGCGCCACCACCCCGTTGGCCGCACTCTCGACGAATTTCAGGTCCGACTTGCACGCGTTGAACGCCGAGGGGCTCAACGGCAACAGCGACACGTCGGCCGTCCTCAGGATCTCCTGATACCGCTCATACGGGCAGAACGGCTCGAAATCCTTGAACGGCGTGGCCAGCGCGTCGAAGAACGCCCGATCGTAGATCACCCGGACGCGGACCCGATTGCCGAACTCCTCCAGGAGGCGATTCAGAGGGGGGAGGATGTCGGCCCAGTCCTTCTCCCGGTTCAGGGCCCCGAAGAACAGGGTGACCGGGCCGGGTTCTCGGGGGCCTCGGGGCGGAGGCAGGGAGGCGACCTGATTGGCGAAGACCTTCACATGGGGGTTGGACTGCCGGATCTTCTCGGCCAGCCGCTCGGTCGAGGTCTGGACCGCGTGGCAGGCCGAGAACGTCAGGGAGCTGTGCTCGGCGATCGCCGGGAAGTGGTCCGGGTCGTCGTCGAACTCGGCCACGACGAGGTAGCCGCCGGCGATCAGGGCGGACTGGGCCGAGAGGTTCTCGCGACCCAGCAAGATGTTCCTCTGGCGGACGAAGATCCGGGCCTCGTCGAGCCGGATCCCGCCCAGGGCCTTCGGGTCGGTCGCGGCGATCGTGCGGACTCCCGGGATCGTCCCGAGGAACACGTCGGGCTCCACCACGCGGACCCGGGCGCAGACCAGGGGCTCGGCGATCAGCGTCTGGATCGCCAGCTTCCTCGGAGGCGCCTCGGACTTCACCGAGCGGACGATGAATTGAAGGGCGCCGGTCCGGGTCGCGAAGGCCGACGAGTCCAGGCCCAGGGCCTGGGCCACCGGGGCCATCAGCGCGAGGAACCGCTCGAAGCCGGGCGAGGGGAAGATTCGCGGCTGGATGTCGAAGACCTGCAACCCGGCCCCGGAAAACAGCGACCGCATCTCCTGGACGGTGAAGAACCGCAGGTGAGTGCGGTCGAGCAGGCCCTCGTCCTGGTACTCCCACCGCCCTTGAAGGAGGCCGAGGATCATCGACCAGTGCTGGACGTTCGGGATGCACGCCACCGCCTGGCCGCCCTCGCGCAACAGGGGCACGAGCCCGGCCAGGACGCCCCAGGGGTCGAGCATATGCTCCAGGACGTCGCCGAAGACCAGGCAATCGACGGTCCCCACGGCGACGTCCAGCCCGTCGAGATCGAGGTTGGCGGCGTCGCCGACGGCCACGGCGTCGAGCCGTCCCCGGGCGACCTCGGCCGCCTCCTCGTTCGCCTCGATCCCGAGATAGCGGACCCGGGGATTGAGCCGTCGATAGCGATCGGCCAGCGCCCCGGTCCCGCACCCGACCTCCAGGACGGTCCTCGCGTCGGGCGGGATCACCCGGAGGAGGTCCGGGTTGACCCGGTCGTAATAGTCGGGGATGGCCATCGGTCGCGAGCACTCCGTCCGGCGGGGAGTCGTCCAGGATACGGAGCTCTCCGGGCCTCGACAAGTCGGCGGCCGCCGGTCTCGGCCGATCCGCCGTCGATCGTCTCAGAGCCAGCCCAGGGCGCGGAGGCCGGCCAGGTGCTTGCAAGGCGGGGCGCCGTCAATCTCCGCGACCTCGAAGGTCCATTCGGCGCAATCGCATCGGGTCGTCCCGTCGCGGAGCCGGGCCGCGTAATAGGGGCCATCCTCCGAGGCCGGCAGGCGGGTCAGCCTCCAGAGGACCGGCGCCAGGGCCGTCCCGGCGATCCGCTCGACCCGGTAGGTCTTGCCGCCCAGGGGGATCAGGATCGCTTTCGGCCCGTCGGTCGCGGCCTCACCGAGGGTCAGGATCGTGGCCGGGGCCTCGTCCAGGGCGGCTTCCAGGGCCGACGACCCGAATTCGGCCCGGAGCCGGTCCCACGACCGCCTCGCCTCGTCCAGGGCATGGCGGAAGTGCCAGGTGGTCTCGTGGAAAGGCCCGAGCCGGGCCTCGGCAACCTGGAGATCGGCCGCCGCCACGTCCAGGATCATCCGACCCCTCTGCGCAGCTCGACCGACTTGAACGCCGGGTCCGAGCCGTCGAGGCGAGACGGCCAGGGCGATCGGCGAGACGGCGCGACCATCGACGGACCCCGAGCTCAGGACGCGAAAGGGGCCGAGTCGCGCGCGGATTCGGTCGGCACCAGGTGGACATAGGTCGGAGACGAACCGCCCCCCGCCTGACGGGCCGAGACGCGGTAGGCGCGACCACCCCGCGACATCCGATCCCCCGGAGCCATCGTCTCGGCCGTTGCCAGGTCGCCGATCAGGCGGACCTCGCGGATCGTCGGCCCCGTGGTCCTGGGCCTTCTCCGCGGTCGTCGTGCTGGACTCGCCTGCGCGGAACTCGCCATCGCTTCCGCCCTCCATGCCGCCGGGCTCCGATCTCACGTTCAGGAGTGTACTGAACGCCAGAAAGGGAACGCAAGGGCATGGTGGACGGATTTTGCCGGTTTTTCCGGATCAGTCGGCCGGGTGGCCGAGTCCGGCGGCGATCCGCTCCCGCATCCGCTCCATCTCGCCGTCGGCGTAGCTCGCGTGGGGCCACGGCCAGCGGACGGCGTCCCCGTCATATCGGGGAATGATGTGCCAGTGGACGTGATCGACGGTCTGACCGGCGATCCGGCCGTTGTTGGCGATCACGTTCAGGGCCTCGGCGCCGGTGGCCTCGCGGACGGCCCGGCAGAGCCGAGGGATCAGCGAGCCGAGATGCGCCGAAAGGTCGTCCGACAGGTCCGCCAGGACGGCGATCGGCTCCTTGGGGATCAGCAGGACGTGACCGTGGTTCACCGGGCTGATGTCCAGGAACGCCAGGGCCCGGTCGGTCTCCAGGACCTTCGCGCAGGGGATCTCTCCCCGGACGATCTTGGAAAAGATGGTGCTCATGGCACCCCCATCGGTGGTAACGGATCCACACGCATCAGAACGAGGAATGAAGAGGGACCGGATTCTGATCCCCCTTCATCCCTCCGCGATCGCGTGTGGATCCGTGAAAAAGACGCCTCGCGATCAGCTCGCCGAGGTGGCCAGCGCGGGGCGAACGGGCGACTTGACCTGCTCGGCCTCGCCCAGAAGGGCGATCACGGCCATCGGGGCGGCGTCGCCCTGGCGGACCTTGGCGAGCTTGTAAATGCGCGTGTAGCCGCCGGGCCGGGTGGCGTAGCGGGGGCCGATCTCGTGGAACAGCTTGAAGCAGACGTCCTTGCTCGTGAGGACGGCCAGGGCCCGGCGGAAGTTGTTCAGGTTGAAGCCGCCCCGGGCCAGGCTGATCAGCTTCTCGGTGAACGGTTGGACTTCCTTGGCCTTGGCCAGGGTCGTCTCGATCTTCCCGTGCTCCAGGAGCGAGGTGGCCAGGTTCCGGAGCATCATCCGCCGGTGGGACGGGCTCCTCTTGAACTTCCGGCCGGCTTTGCGGTGACGCATGGCTCTCTCGGAAAAAAGTGGGCAGTGGGCAGTGGGCAGTGGGCGGTGGTAAGAAGGGAGGAGGAGAGCGGAGCCGGCCGAGTCCCAGGTTTTCCTGGCTGCCCACTGCCCACTGCCCACTGCCCACTGCCCACTGCCCACTGCCTGCGTCAGGCCCCGGACTTCTGGGGCACGTGCATCCCGAGGTGCAGGCCGTGCTCTTCGAGCTTCGCCTTGACCTCGCGGAGGGTGGTCTCGCCGAAGTTGCGGACCGTCAGGAGCTGGTCCTCGCTGCGGGTGACCAGGTCGCGGACGGTGTTGATGCTCTCGGTCTCGAGGCAGTTCGTGGCCCGGACCGACAGTTCGAGCTCGGCCAGGCTCATGTTGAGCTTGCGTTCGAGCTCGGCGTCGATCGGGGCATCGCGGAAGCCGTCGCCCGCCGATCCGTCGGACGGCAGGCCGGGGCCCGGCTCGTAATACTGGACGAACGGGTTGAGGTGCTTCCGCAGGATCTTGGCCGCCTCGACCAGGGCCATCTCGGGCCGAGGACGCCGGTGGTCCAGAGCTTCAGGATCAGCTTGTCGTAGTTGGTCCTCTGGCCCACTCGGGTGCTCACCACGTCGTACTCGACGCGCTGGACCGGGGTGAAGATGGCGTCGATCGGGATCGCGCCGATCTCCAGGTCGTCGGTGTGCCCCTCGGCGGCCGTCCGATACCCCCGGCCGTTCTCGACGCTCATCTCGACGAGGAACGGGACGTCGTCGGTCAGGGTGCAGAGGATGTGGTCGGGGTTGATGATCTCGATCGACTCGTCGTGGAGGATGTCCGCGGCGGTCACCACCCCCCGACGATCGCGCTCGATCCGGATCGTCTTGGGCTGCTCGGAGTAGTTCTTGACCACGAGGAGCTTGAGGTTCAGGACGAGGTCGGTGATGTCCTCGACCATCCCGGGGATGGTGGAGAACTCGTGCTGGACGCCCTGGATTTTGATCTTGGTGACGGCGCTGCCCTCCAGGCTGGAGAGCAAGATCCGCCGAAGGCTATTGCCGACGGTGTGGCCGAAGCCGCGCTCGAACGGTTCGACATGGAATTCGCCGTAGGTGTCCGAAAGCTTCTCTTTGATGCAGAGGACACGGCTCGGAAGTTCGAGGCCACGCCAACGGATGCGCATTGCGCTATGCTCCTAGCGAGTCGCGGTGGGCCGTGGGCGGTGGGTGGTGGGCAGTGAAGAGAAAGACGGAAACCGCTCGACATCCGCTTCACTACCCACTGCGTACTGCCCACGGCCCACCGCGAGATTAGCGACTCAGCAACTCGACGATCAACTGCGGCGTGACGGGCAGGGAGATGTCCTGCTGGGCCGGGAGACGGGAGACGCGGCCCTCGGTCGGCTCGGCCCCGGCTCGGTCGAGCCAGTCAGGCACGGCGGGCATGCCTTCTTGCTCCAGGGCGGAGGTGGCGAGCTTCTTCGAGTGTTCGCGGTCCTTGATCGCCACGGCGTCTCCGGGCTTGACGAGATAGCTCGGGATGTCGAGCTTCTTGCCGTTCACGGTGACGTGGCCGTGGGTGATCATCTGCCGGGCCTGGGGCCGGCTGGTGGCGAACCCGAGGCGGGTCACGACGTTGTCCAGCCGCCGTTCGAGGATCGACATCAGCGCGTCGCCGGTATTGCCGGGACGGCGGCTGGCCATCTCGAAATACTTGCGGAACTGCCGCTCGAAGATCCCGTAGAACCGCTTGACCTTCTGCTTCTCGCGGAGCCGGATCGAGTATTCGCTGGCCTTGCCCCGGCGGAACTGGTGCATCCCCGGGACCCCCTCGCGGCGCTCGACGGCGCACTTGGGGCTATCGCATCGGCTGCCCTTCAAGAAGAGCTTCAGGCCCTCTCGGCGGCAGAGTCGGCAGACCGGACCGGTGTGGCGTCCCATATCTCTCGCTTCGCTGGTGGTCAGTTGTCGGTTGTCAGGGATCGGTTGTCAGTCAGGCCAGTCGGGGCAGTCGGAGCGTCATCGCCCTCTCCGCCCGGGGACTGACAACGGAAAACTGACAACTCCGGGATTCAGACCCGCCGCTTCTTGGGAGGGCGGCAGCCGTTGTGCGGCAGGGGGGTGACGTCCTCGATGGCCTTGATCGAGAGGCCCGAAGCCTGGAGCGCCGTGATGGCGCTCTCGCGGCCGGAGCCGGGGCCCTTGACCTTGACCTCGACCTCCTTGACGCCGAACTTGGTGGCCGAGGAGGCGGCCGTCTCGGCGGCTCGCTGGGCGGCGAACGGAGTGCTCTTGCGGCTCCCCTTGAAGCCGACCGTGCCGCTGGAGGCCCAGCACAGGGCGTCGCCGTTGGGGTCGGTGATGGTCACGATCGTGTTATTGAACGTCGCCTTGATGTAGACGACGGCCCGGCTCACGTTCCGTCGCGTCTTTCGCTTCTTGGCCTTGGCCACGGGTCCGGCGCTCCCGACTTCTGGGGGTCTTGTCGCGGTTCGAGGATGGTGTTCTTGAGACGAAGGCGACGACCGGGCCCGGGGTGGGCCGGTCGTCGTTCGAGGGCGAGTGGACAGGAAGTTGTCGAGCCGACCGGCGATCGCGCGGGGGCCGGTCGTCCTCCTCCCGGGTCCGAGGCGTTACCTCATCTCCTTGACGCCCTTCTTGCCCGCGACCGTCTTCCTCGGCCCCTTGCGGGTCCGGGCGTTGGTCCGGGTCCTCTGGCCGTGGACGGGCAAGCTCTTGCGATGCCTCATCCCGCGATAGCAGCCGATGTCGCGGAGCCGGGCGATGTTCTGCTGGACCTGGCGGCGGAGCTGACCTTCGACGGTGTACTCGTTGTCCAGCAAGCCGGTGATCTTCGCCAGCTCGTCCTCGGTCAGGTCGCGGGCCCGCTTGTCCGGGTCCACGGACGCCCGTTCGCACAGTTGGTTGGCCAGGAACGGCCCGATCCCGTAGATATAGCGCAGGGAGATCACCGTGCGCTTATCGTTGGGGATGTCCACACCCAGAATACGAGGCATCCGTCCCGGTCTCCCGTGCTTTCGAATCCCAAATGGTGGCTGGCGATCAACCCTGCCGCTGCTTGTGCTTGGGGTTGACCGAGCAGATCACGAAGAGCTTCCGCCGCCTCTTCACGACCTTGCAGTGTTCGCAGATCCGCTTGACGCTGGCTCGAACTTTCATGACCCTGTCCGCCCGCTGTTCCGTACCGAACCGATCCGATCCCTCGCGACGAGGCGAGGGACTCGCCGAGACCGTCCGACGCTGCGGCCGGGGTCGAATTCCGACCAAGATAGCGTCCGGTCCCGCGATCCGCAAGTCCCCTCCGGCCGATTTTTCCCGATCGGCCGGTCAATCCTCCAAATACGTCAAGACCCGAGGGCCCTCGGGCGTCACGGCGACGGTGTGCTCGAAGTGGGCGCTGGCCTTGAGGTCCTTGGTCACGACGGTCCAGCCGTCGTCCAGGGTCTTCACGTCCTTGGTGCCCAGGGCCACCATCGGCTCGATCGCCAGGACCACGCCGGGCTCGAGCCGGATGTCCTGCTTCTTCAGCGCCTTGCTGACGAAGTTCGGGACCTGCGGCTCTTCGTGCATGTCCTGGCCGATCCCGTGGCCGACGAATTTCTCGACGACGTACATCCCCTGGCTCTTGACGAACTTCTCCATCAGGCCGGCGACCTCGGACCAGTACCGGGCCCGCCCCATGGCGCGGATGGCCAGGTCCAGCGTCTGCTGGGTGACCTCCAGGAGCTTCCTCATCGGCGGCGCGACCTGGCCGATCGCCAGGGTCACGGCCGAGTCGCCGCACCAGCCGTTGAGCTTGCACCCGGTGTCGATCGACAGGACGTCCCCCTCGCGGAGGACTTTTTTCATCGACGGGATGCCGTGGACGACCTGCTCGTTCACGCTGGCGCAGACGACGGCGGGGAAGGGGGGTTTCCCCTTGACCGTGCTCGGGACCCCTCGGAACAGGGGCACCGCGCCGAACTCCCGGAACGTGTCGGCCGCCAGGGCGTCCAGCTCCCCGGTGGTCGATCCCGGCACCGCGGCCTTCGTGATCCGGTCCAGAGCGATGGCGACGACCCGGCCCGCCTCGCGCATGAGGTCCATCTCGCGAGGGCTCTTGAGCTTGATGACCTTGGGCGTCTCTCGGGGGCGTAGCATGGTCTTATCGCTTGCTCATCAGGCCGCTGTAATTCCGCATGATCAGGTGGCTGTCGATCTTCTGGACCAGGTCCAGGCAGACGCTGATGACGATCAGGAGGCCCGTGCCGCCCAGGAACGACGCCACGGCGAACTCGACGTGGAACTGGCTCTGGACGACCGAGGGGATCACGGCCACGAGGCTCAGGAAGGCCGCCCCGACGAACGTGATCCTGAGCATGACCTTCTCCAGGTAGTCGGCCGTCCGCCGTCCGGGCCGATATCCCGGGATGAAGCTGCCGTAGTCCTTCAGGTTCTCGGACATGTCCTTCGGGTTGAAGGTGATGGCCGTCCAGAAGTAGCAGAAGAAGTAGATCAGGGTGATGTAGAACAGGGTATAGACATACCCGTGAGACTGGAAGGCCGTCTCCCCCACGTGGAACAGGCCGGCGAAGAACCGGGCGACGCCCGAGCCGGTGGTCCTCCACGAGGCGGTGGCGTCGGCCAGGAACTTGAGGATCACGTAGGGGAACATCAGCAGGCTGGAGGCGAAGATGATCGGCATGACGCCGGCCTGGTTGACCTTCAGCGGCAGATACTGCTTCGTCCCGCCGTAGACCCGCCGCCCCCGGACGTGCTTGGCCGACTGGGTGGGGATTCGCCTCTGGCTCTCGGTGATCGCGATCACGCCGACGACCACCGCCACGAAGAGTGCCGCAAGGAGCAGGAGGACGATTACTCCGAACTTCCCGCTCTCGCCCGTGAGGCTCGGCGTGGCGTTGGACAGCAGGGTGTAGAGGGCCTGGGGCATCCGGGCGAGGATCCCGGCCATGATCAGGAGGCTGATCCCGTTGCCGATCCCGTACTCGTCGATCTGCTCGCCGATCCACATCAGGAAGATGGTCCCGGCCGTCATGATCAGGACGCAGACGATCCCGGACCACAGATTATTATAGCCGGGCAGGGCCACATTCATGCCCTCCGGGTTCATCATGTACCGGACCCACATCGCGCTCTGGCCTATACACAAAAAGACGGTGGCGTATCGCGTGTATTCGTTGATCCGTTTCCGGCCGCTTTCCCCTTCCTTCATCATGGCTTCGAGGGAGGGGACGACGCTGCCGAGGAGCTGGAAGATGATCGAGGCCGAGATGTACGGCATGATCCCGAGGCCGAAGATCGTGCTCATGCCGATCTGGGTGCCGCCGAACATGGCCACGGTGCCGAAGACCCGGCCGGCGACGTTGTTGTTCAGGTTCTCCTGCCACTTCTCCAGCTTGCTCTGGTCCACGACGGGCAGAGGGATGTAGAAGCCGATCCGATAGATGGCCAGGAACATGGCCGTCATCAGGATCTTCCGCTGGAGCTCGGGGACCTTGAACAGGATCGTGTAGAGCTTTTGCACGAGAGGGCCTCGGATGGGTCGGCCTGGGGCCGGACGGGTCAGGGGCGCCTACCCCGTTGGCGATCGCCTCGGCGATTTCGAGGGTCTGATCGTCGGTGATCATGCCGAGCCGGTGACGGAAACGCAGGAGAGAGACGGACTTAACCTGGAACGTATCGAAAGCCGAGTCTTTCCGCAGGCCGTTCTCGGGCGACGCCGGCAGGAAGACGATCCAGGACAGGGAGGCGAAGGACGGCCTCCAATCGGTGAGCGGGACGACCACGCGGAGAGGGAGGAGGCGGACGACGTCGATGTTCAGGACGACCGCCGGACGGACTTTGCGGATCTCCGCACCGACGGCCGGTTCGAATTCGACCAGCCAGACCTCAGAGCGTCTCGGAGGAGGAACTCTCACCATAGAAGTCGTCGGGCCCGTAATCACAAGTAAGGTCGGTCAACTCGGGATTGTCCCGGTAGATGGCCACGGCCAGCTTGGCCTGCTCCTCCAGGATCCGATGCCGTTCCTCGAGAGGGAGCTTGCGAAGCTCCGAGGCGGAGATTCGTCGAGGAGTGGCCGACGCTTCCGAGGGCTTGGTCAGATCATTCATGGCGAGTCCCCCACGATAGGACGCCTCAGCCGACCACGATCGCCTTGCCTCCGGCGGCCTCGATCTTCTTGACCGCGCCTTCGGAGAACTTGTGGGCATGGACGGTCAGGGGCTTGGTCAGCTCGCCGTCGCCGAGGATCTTCACGCCGTCGACGTGCCGTCCCTTGACGATCCCGACGGCCCTCAGCGCGGCCTCATCGACCGTGGCCCCGGCGTCGAAGGTTTCGAGCTTCTCGACGTTGAACGTGGCGTAGTCCTTGCGGAACTTGCCGTTGTTGAAGCCTCGCTTGGGGACGCGACGGATGATGGGCATCTGCCCGCCTTCCATCAGGGGGTTCTGCTTGTACCCCTGGCGGGAGGAATGCCCCTTGTGCCCCTTGCCGGCGGTCTTGCCGTTGCCGGAACCCACGCCTCGGCCGATCCGCTTGGGTCTCTTGTGCTTGTGCACACCGACGTGGACGTCGTGGAGTTGCATCAGAGGGTCACTCCCCGCAGACGAGCGACTTCGTCCTTCGTCCGCAGTTGCTTCAGGGCGTCGATCGCCGCCTTGACGAGGTTGAGCTTGTTGGTGGAGCCGTAGCTCTTGGTGAGGATGTCGGTGATCCCGGCGGCCTGGACGACCGCACGGACGGCCCCTCCGGCGATCACGCCCGTGCCGGGGCTGGCCGGCAGCATCACGACCCGGGCCGCGCCGAACTTGCCGATCACGCGATGGGGGATCGACCCGCCCCGGAGGTTCACGCGGTTCATCTGCTTGTGGGCGTCCTTGACGCCCTTCTCGACCGACGGCGGGACTTCGTTGGCCTTGCCGTAGCCCCAGGCCACCTGCCCCCGGCCGTTGCCGACGACGACCAGCGCGTTGAAGCTGAACCTTCGGCCGCCCTTGACGACCGCCGCGCACCGGCGGATCGCCACGACGCTCTCGCTCCATTCGCCTCGGTCGCGGTCACGATTATCGCTGGACACGGGTCACCCTTCAGTCTGTCGGGAGTGGGCAGTGGGCAGTGGGCCGTGGGCAGCGAGAAGACAGGGGATGACCGAAGAGGAAGAAGACGGGGCCGATCGCGACCGGCCGCATTCCTCAACTGCCCACTGCCCACTGCCCACTGCCCACGTCTCGAGTTCTTAAAACAGAAGTCCCGCTTCGCGCGCGGCGGCGGCCAGGGCCTCGACGCGGCCGTGATATTTGTAGCTTCGGCGATCGAAGCAGACCTTGTCAATCCCGGCCTGCTTCGCCCTCTCGGCGACGACCCGGCCGACGATCGTGGCGGCCGTCTTGTTGCCGCCGTAGGGCTGTTGCCCCTTGACGTCCGGGTCGAGCGAGCTGGCCGCGGCGAGGGTCTTGCCCGCCGTGTCGTCGATGACCTGGGCGTAGATGTGTTTCGAGCTGCGGAAGACCGCCAGTCGGGGCCTCTCGGCCGTCCCGGACAGCTTCTTGCGGACCCGGCGCTGACGGCGGAGCCGCCTCGCCTCGATGATCTCTTTCTGACCCATCGCTCCAGCCTCTCTCGTGACGGCCCGGGGGCGACCGATTTCCGACCGGACGCCCGGCCTTCACGCCAAACACACGGCGGGTTCAACCCGCCAAATTCGATCGATTCATGACGGCGGGCCGGGGCCCCGGATTACTTCGAGCCGAACGCCTTGCCCGACTTCCGGCGGACGACTTCGCCCTCGTACCGGATGCCCTTGCCCTTGTACGGCTCGGGCGGGCGGACCTTGCGGATCTCGGCGGCGAACTGGCCGACCTTCTGCTTGTCGGCACCCGAGATCGTGATGTGAGTGGCGTCGGGGACGACCACGCTCACGCCTTCGGGGGCCTCCATCACGATCTGGTTGGCGAAGCCGACCTGGAGGGCCACGGTGTTGGCCTTCTTCAGCTGGGCCTGGTAGCCGACGCCGACGATCTCCAGCTTCTTCGAATAGCCGGTCGTCACGCCCTGGACCATGTTGGCGATCAGGCTCCGCGTGAGCCCGTGGAGGGCGCGGTTCTGCCTCTCGTCGTCGGCCCGGGTGACCAGCAGTTGCTTGGCGGCGTCGTCGTACTGGACCGCGATCCCGTCGCGATAGGAGAAGGCGAGCTTCCCCTTGGGCCCCTCGACGTTGACCGTCGAATCGGCCACCGAGACCTTCACGTTCGCCGGGACGACCACCGGCTTTCGTCCGATTCGGGACATGGCTCCCTCGTCCTTACTTGAGTGATCCCAAAGGGGGTGTACGGGTCAGCGACCGGGGGTCGATCTCAATGGATCAGCGCCAGGACCTCGCCGCCGACCTTCTCGGCGCAGGCCCGGCGGTCGCTGAGAATCCCCTTGGGCGTGCTCAGGATCTGGATGCCCATGCCGCCCAGGATCGGCTTCAAACCTTTGTAGCCGATGTATTTGCGACAGCCCGGCTTGCTCACCCGGTCGATCCGGGTGATCAGCCTCTCGCCGTTCGGGCCATACTTCAGGTGGAGCCGGAGGGTCTTGGCCGGGACGGTCTCGATCTCCTCGAAGTCCCAGATGTACCCTTCGTCCTTGAGCACCTGGGCGATCCCGGTGCGGATCTTGGAGGTCGGCATATCGACCAGGGGACGCTCGATCCGCACGCAGTTGCGAATGCGGGTGAGCATGTCGGCGATCGTGTCGGTCATCATGGGCGGGAGGGACCTGTCAACCGAAGCGGGTAACTCGCCCAGGGCGGGCGGGTCGGCGCGACGGGGAGGACTCGGACGGGGGCTTGGCTTACCAGCTTGCCTTCTTCACGCCGGGGATCAGGCCCTTGGAGGCCAGGGTCCGGAAGCAGATCCGGCAGATGCCGAACTTGCGATAGACGGCTCGCGGACGGCCGCAGAGCTTGCACCGATTCCGATGTCGGACCTTGAAGCCCGACTTCGGCGGCGACTGCGACTTGATCATCTGGGCCTTGGTCGACATGAGAACCTCAAAGGGGAACCGCGTTCAGAGGTCGGCGGGGACGGCTCGGCTCACTTGCCCTTCTGGCCGGGTTGGCGGAACGGCATCCCGAAGGCCCGGAGCAGCTCGCGGGCCTGGTCGTCGTTCTGGGTCGTGGTGACGATCGTGATGTCCATGCCCTGGGTGTGCTGGATCTTGTCCGCCTCGATCTCGGGGAAGACGACCTGCTCGGCCAGGCCCAGGGTGTAGTTGCCGTGGCCGTCGAAGCTGTTCGGATTGACGCCGCGGAAGTCGCGGATCCGCGGCAGGGCGATCGTGACCAGGCGGTCGAGGAACTCGTACATCCTCTGGCCTCGGAGGGTCACCTTGCAACCGATTTCGTTCCCCTCGCGGAGCCGGAACCCGGCGACGGACGTCTTGGCCTTGGTGACCAGCGGCTTCTGGCCCGAGATCTTCGCCAGGCCGTCCACGGCCGCTTCGAGGACCGCCTTGTCCTGGGTGGCCCGCCCCACGCCCATGTTGATGACGATCTTTTCCAGCTTCGGGATCGCCATCTTGTTCTTCAGGCCGAACTTGGTCGTGAGATCCTGGGCGATCTTTGCGTTGTACTGCTCTTGCAGGCGGGCGGCCATCGAATCTCTCTCCCGTGGGGTGCAGGGAATGCACCGTCTTCAGTTGCGGCAAACGGATGGTGCATTTCCAGCACCCTACCAGGACGTCCGATCGGTCCGGACCGCTCGAAGGAAATCCGAAGATTTCGACCGTCGGGGGGCTCACCCCTTCTTCGCGGCCCGGGCCGGCTTGGGTCGCCCGATCAGGCCGAGGCCCTCGCCGGTGACCTTGCAGTAGCGTTCCTTCTGGCCGTCGGCGGTGAAGCGGAAGCCGACGCGGACGCCTCGGCGGGCGGCCGGGCTGTAGAGCATCACGTTCGAGGCGGAGATCGGCATCTCCTTCGAGAGCCGGCCGCCCTGCTGGTTCTTCTGGCTGGGCTTCAGGTGCTTGTAGACCCGGTTGACCCCCTCGACCACGATCTTATTCTTCTCCGGCAGGACGCGGAGGACCTTCCGGGGGTCGGGGCCCTTGTCGTCGCCGGTGATCACCACCACCATGTCGTCTTTGCGGATATGCATGGCTCGGACTCGGAGTGCCTCGAAGTGCTGAGTGCTGAGTGCTGAGTGCTGAGTGTGATGAGGAGGGATCGAGTCCGGTCGGCCCGAGGGCGACTCAGCACTCAGCACTCAGCACTTGATCGGGGAGTCAGACCACCTCGGCCGCGAGGCTGATGATCTTCATGAACTGGCGGTCGCGGAGCTCGCGGGCGATCGCCCCGAAGATCCGGGTGCCCCGGGGGTTCTTCTCGTTGTCGATCAGGACGCAGGCGTTGCGGTCGAACTTGACGTAGGAGCCGTCGGTCCGGCGGGTGCTATAGCGGACCCGGACCACGACGGCCTTCACCACGTCGCCGGCCTTCACGTCGCCGCCGGGCGAGGCCTTCTTGACGCTGCAAATGATGATGTCGCCCAGCCCGGCCGTGCGCCTCTTGTACCTCGACGCGCTGCCGCCGAGGACCTTGAAGCACATCACCTCCTTGGCCCCGGTATTGTCGGCCACGTCGAGCCGCGTCTGCATCTGGATCATGGGAGCACCAAAACCTGTCTCTCAACTCGGGGGCCGACGATCGACCGGGGGAGGAAGCGAAATCGAGCCGATCACTCTCGCACAGATCGGCCCGATCCGACAAGGGGTTTCCGTCCGAAAAATCCGCACGACCGGCCGTCGGGATCACCCCTGCGTGGCCGGGGCCTCGGCCTTCGTCGCGCCCTCGCCCTCGCCGGCCAGGGCCTGCTGGGCGCCCTTGCGAACGATCCGCACGATCCGCCATCGCTTGAGCTTCGAGAGCGGCCGGGTCTCCATGATCTCGACGAGGTCGCCGACATGGGTGGCGTTCTGCTCGTCGTGGGCGTGGCAGACCGTCCTCCGCCGGAGGAACTTGCCGTACTTCGGGTGCGGGACCAGGCGCTCGACCTCGACCCGGCGGGTCTTGTTCATCTTATCCGACGTGACCATGCCGATCTCGGTCTTGCGACGGCGACGGGCCGGGGCGTCGGGCGGGGCATTGGCGGGGGCTTGGCTCATCGCTGCGGTCCCTCGGGGGCTCACGGGGTCTTATTTCGAGGCCGGGGCGGAGGCGGCCGGCGCCTCACGCTCCCTCTGGAGCTCGCGCTCGCGGAGGATCGTCTTGATCCGCGCGATCTCGCGCTTGGCCTTGATGATTTCGCTGGGGGCTTCCAGCCGCTCGGTCTCGCTCTGGAGCCGGAGCCGGAAGAGGTTGTGCTGGGTCTCGGCCAGGAGCAATTCGAGCTGGTCGTCGTTCTGCTCGCGGATCTGGGCGGGCTTGCTCATCGCGGAATCCTCTCCCCCGCCTCGGACCCGGCGGGGCGGGCGGGCGTCTTGCTCAGGTGCTTCAGGATCGACTTCAGCCGGCCCCCCCACGTCGAGCGCCTCGGGGCCGGTCGCCGGGCGAAGAACAGCCCCATCGGCGAGTCCCCCTGGCGTCGCCAGGTCACCTCGAAGCCGGCCCCTCGGAGTTGACGGGCCAGGGCCTCGACGGTGAATCGCTCGAACCCGGAGACGCGGACCTCGTCGGCGAGATGGTCGCCCGAGGTCTCGTGGAACTCCCCGGCGATCGTGTCGATGAGGTGCAATTTCTTCGAGGTCAGGAGGATCGGGAACTCGGACCCCTCGCAATCGATCTTCAGGAAGGCCACGCGCCTCCGGCCCCCGTTGGTGGCCCGGTCCAGGACGTCATCGAAGGGGACCGTCTCAACTTTTCGCCCGGAACCGCCCCAGAGCAGGCTCCCGCCCCCGGTGTTGGCCGGGTCGCCGGAGGGGGTGAACGCCAGGGACGAGGCGGGCCGGTCGGACCGCCAGACGGCCTTGTTCACGAGCGTCACGCGGTCGCCGAAGGCCCGGAGGTTCTCCCGGGCGGCGTCGAAGTTCGACGGCTCGGCCTCGAACCCGAACAGGCGGCCGGCGCCGCGAGTCAGGGCCGAGTAGCTGAATCCGCCGATGTGAACGCCGATGTCCACCACCGTCTCCTCGGCCCGAACGACTCGGGCATCTCATATTCGTTGTGCTCTTGGAAGTGGCGGAAAATGACCTCGTCGAGGGTTCCCGGCCGGAAGACGAAGGCGTCGCTCATGAGAACCTCCCTGTCCCGAACCTCGAAAGACCCCCGGACTCCGATCAGAGGGTCGGCCGACGGGCGACGAAGCGGCAGGTCACGGGAAGCTTGTGGGCGATCCGGGCGAAGGCGGCCCGGGCGATGTCCTCGCTGACCCCCCCCAGCTCGAACAGGATCGTGCCGGGCTTGACGACGGCCGCCCAGTATTCGACTTCTCCCTTGCCCTTACCCATCCGGGTCTCGGCCGGGATCGAGGTCACGCTCTTGTGGGGGAAGATCCGGATGAAGAGCTTGCCGCCCCCCTTGACCGACTGGGCGGCCACGATGCGGCCCGCCTCGATCGTCTGGGCGCTGATCTTGCCGGGTTCGAGCGACTGGAGGCCGAAATCGCCGAAGGCGACGTAGTTGCCCCGGGTGGCGTTGCCGCGAATCCGGCCCTTCTGGACCTTCCGGAATTTGACCCTCTTGGGCATCAAAGGCATGCGAGGACTCTCTTTCTATCGATGCGAAAGGGCGCCGGTGATGGCCCGGCGCCTCGGATCAACGACGACCACCCCCGCCGCCACCGCCACCGCCTCCACCACCGCTGCCGCCGCCTCGGGGCCTCCGGGGCCTCTTGGGCGGACCTCCGGGAGCATTCTCGGGCGCCTCGTCGGCCTTCAGATAGTCGCCCTGGTGGACCCACACCTTGATGCCGATGTGGCCCTGGGCGGTCTTCGCCTCGGAGAAGCCGTAATCGATCTTTGCCCGGAGCGTCGAGAGCGGGATCGACCCGGCGTTGGCCCCCTCGGTCCGGCTCATCTCGGAGCCGCCGAGGCGGCCGGAGAGCTGGACCTTCACGCCCTTGGCCCCGCCGTCCATCGTCTGTTCCAGGGCCCTCTTGATCGTCCGGCGGAAGCTCGACCGCTTCTTGAGCTGCTCGGCGATGTCCTCGCTGATCAGCTGGGCGTCGATCTCCGGCCGGGTGACCTCCTCGATCTTGATGTCGATCCGGCGGCCGGTGAGGGTCTGGAGCTCCTCCTGGATCCGCTCGACCTCCGAGCCCTTCCGGCCGATGATCACGCCGGGCCGGGCGGTGAAGAGGATGACCTTCACGGCGTCCCGGGTCCGCTCGATCTCGATCTTGGGGATGCCGGCGAACGAGTATTTCTGCTTGATGAATTTGCGGATCTTGAAGTCTTCGACGAGGAGCTCGCTGAACTCGTGCTTGTTGGCGTACCAGCGGCTCCGCCAGTCTTCGTAGACCCCCACCCGGAACCCGGTGGGTCGGACTTTCTGGCCCATTGGGAGGCGTCCTTCAGGCTTGGCTCGTTCGGGAAGTCGGTCGGGTCGGGTTCGAGTGGGGTCGGTTCGGGGTCTATTCGTCGTCGCCGTCGGCCTCGGGGGCGTCCCCGGCGAGGATCGACTCCAGGTCGGTCAGGCCGATGGTGATGTGGCACGACCGGCGGCGGATCATGTAGGCCATCCCGCGGGCCCGGGGCATCAGCCTCTTGAACATCGGGCCGCCGTCGCCTCGGGCATCGACGACGATCAGGTCGCCGGAGTTGCGGACCCCGCGGTCCTCGGCGTTGGCCATGGCGCTCTTGAGCACCTGCTCGATCATCCTCGCCCCGCGGTTGGGCATGTATTTCAGGATGTCCAGGGCGTTGTCGGCGTACTTGCCCCGGATCAGGTCCAGCAACGGCCGGAGCTTCCGGACGCTGGACCGGGCGAACCGGTGCGACGCCTTGTACGGTTGGGGGCTCTTGGTCTTGGCCATGATTGGGCGCCGAGGGCGATTCCGGGGTTCTGGGAAACGATCGGAAGGGCCGAGCGACCGGCCCTCGGGGGAGTGGACTCTCGATTACTTCCGGGCCGGCTTGCCGCCCTTGCCGCCGTGACCGCGGAAGGTCCGCGTCGGCGAGAACTCGCCGAGCTTGTGGCCGACCATGTCCTCGGTCACGTACAGCTTGATGAACATCTTGCCGTTGTGGATCGCGAAGTTCTTGCCGATGAATTCCGGGACGATGGTGCAGGCGCGGGACCAGGTCCGGATCGGCTCGCGGGCGCCGGTGGCCTCGGCCCGGTACACCTTTTCGAGCAGACGCTCGTCGACGTACGGGCCTTTCTTGAGCGAACGTCCCATGAGTCAGGGTCTCTCGAAACGGAGGGTCCAGGTCGGGCGAAGAGTCGAAGGTCTCGGGGCGAAGCGGCCGGGCCTCGCGATCGTTTCGCGAGGCCCGGCCCGAGTTGAAGGTCTTGGCCGAGGCGCGAACCCGGGACGGCCCCGGCGGGTCAGAGTTTCAACTGGCCGTAGCGGACGCTCTTGCGGCGGCGGATGATCGCCGAGTTCGACGGCTTCCGCCGGCGGCGGGTCTTGCCGCCCTTGGCCGGGACTCCGGTGGGCGAGCAGGGGTGGCGACCGCCGGAGGTCCGGCCCTCGCCGCCGCCCATCGGGTGATCGACCGGGTTCATGGCCACGCCTCGGACGTGGGGCCGACGCCCCAGCCACCGCGAGCGACCGGCCTTACCGAGGCGAATATTCATATGGTCGGCGTTGCCCACGACCCCGATCGTCGCCCGGCACGCCGCGGGAATCCGGCGAATTTCGCCCGACGGCAGGGTGATCTGGGCCCAGGTCCCCTCGCGGGCGGTCAGGGTGGCCGAGACCCCGGCCGATCGGCAGAGCTTCGCGCCTCCGCCGGGGACCATCTCGATGTTGTGGATCGCCAGGCCCGTAGGGATCTTGCTCATCGGCAGGCAGTTGCCCACCTTCGGCTCGGCCCCCGGGCCGTTCTGGACGGTCATCCCGGCCTTGAGCCCTTCGGGGGCGACGATGTACCGCTTCTCGCCGTCCTCGTACTTGACCAGGGCGATCCGGGCGGATCGGTTGGGGTCGTACTCGATGTGGGTGACCAGGGCGGGGATGCCGTCCTTGTCGTGCCGGCGGAAGTCGATGATCCGGTACATCCTCTTGTGGCCGCCGCCCCGGTGGCGGGCGGTGATGAAGCCCTGGTTGTTCCGGCCCCCCTTCTTCTTGAGGGGTTCGGTCAGGCTTTTCTCGGGCTTCTTGTTCTTGTCGGTCAGCTCGGAAAAGTCGCTGACCGACGCGTTCCGGCGCCCGGGACTGGTCGGCTTGTAGTAGCGGATACCCATTCTGTTCCCATCCTCTCCCGATCCGAGGGGCGCCGTCTCGCCGAGCCTGGCGATCGTACCGATCCGATCAATAGAAATCAATCCGGTGTTCGTCCGTGAGCTTCACGATCGCCTTCTTCCAGTTCCTCATCCGGCCCACCTTCGTCCGATGACGGCGGACCTTACCCCGGCGGTTCTGGGTCCTCACGTCGGCGACCTCGACGTGGAACAGGATCTCGACGGCCTTCTTGATCTCGGTCTTCGTGGCCAGGGGGTTGACCTCGAAGGTGTAGGCGTTGTGCCTCTCGGAGAGGTGGGTCGCCTTCTCGGTGATCAACGGGCGGAGGATCACCTGGTACGGTTCGAGCTTCGGCCCGGAGCGTTCGTAGTGGGGGGCGTGGCGGAGGGTGACCATGGCGGATTAGCTCTCCTGTCCGGCGGTCGCGGGGGCGGCGACAGCGACGGCGGGCCTGGGCCGGCGGGCCGGCTTCTCCTTGACCCGCTCCTTCAGCGCCGCGAACGCCTCGCGGGTCAGGAGCAAGTACTTCTGCTTGAGCACGTCGTAGGTGTTGAATTCGGCCACCGGCGCGACGGCGACCCCTTCGAGGTTCCGGGCGCTGCGGTGGAGCGTGGGGTCGAGCGCCGGGGTGCCGATGAGGATCGTCCGGCCGTCGAGCGTCCGCTTCCGGGCGGCGGCCTTGGTCTCGGTCGGCTCGGGCGTCGCCTCGTCGTCCTTCAGGTCGGGCCGGGCGATCGCGCGGAGGAGGGTGGCGACGACCTTGGTCTTGGGCTTCGCGTCCGGACTCGCGGTCCCCAGGCCCTCGACGATCAGGGCCTCGCCGTCCTGGAACTTGGAGAGGATCGCCTGGCGGATCGCGGACCTCACGGCCTTCTTGGGCATCGTGTAGGAGTAGTCGCGATTCCTCTTGGCGAACGCGACGCCGCCGCCCTTTCGCTTGTTCGTCCTCTTGGCGCCGGCGCGGGCGTTGCCGGTCCCCTTCTGGCGGAAGAGCTTCTTGCCGGACCCGGCGACGTCGGCCCGCCCCCGGGTGTTCACGGTGCCGACCCGGCGGTTGGCCAGGTGCATCACCACCACGTCGTGGAGGAGTTGCTTGTTGACTTCGCCGCCGAAGTCGGCCGGGTCGATCGACTCCTCGCCGATCTTCTGGCCGGTGGTGTTGTAGACGGGCACGCTCAGCATGGGATCGCATCCGGAGTTCGGAACACGGAAAGATCGCGGAGGGGGGGATCGATCGGCCCGATCCCGGTCCCGTCTCGGGGATCACCCGCGTTGATCTGTGAGAGAAGTCCCTAGACCTTGTTCGTCTGCCGGACGGTCACGAAGGCGTTGTTGTGCCCCGGGACGGCGCCTCGGACCAGCAGGAGGTTGTTCGTCGGATCGACCCGGACGACCTTCAGGTTGCGGACGGTCACCCGGGCGTTGCCGTGGTGCCCCGGCTTGCGGATGCCCTTGCGGGTGTGGGACGGGTCGGCCGACGGGCCGCTGGAGCCGGGGTGGCGGTGCATCCGCTTCACGCCGTGGGTGGCGCGGAGGCCCTTGAAGCCGTGGCGCTTCATCACGCCGGTGAAGCCGCGGCCCTTGCTCGTGCCGATCACGTCCACGCGGCCGATCGCGTTGAAGACCTCGACGGTGAGGGTCTGCCCCTCGCTCACGCCGTCGGCCGGGGCGTCCTGGCGGATCTCCCGGACGAACTTCTTGGGCTCGGCCTCCACCTTCCGGGCGTGGCCGCGCTCGGCCTGGGTGGCGCTCTTCCGCTTCTTGTCCGCGAAGCCGAGCTGGACGGCGTGGTAGCCGTCCCGTTCGAGGGTCCGGACCTGGAGGACCGTGCAGGGCCCGCACTCCAGGACCGTCACCGGGACGGCCGTGCCGTCCGCCTCGTAAATCTGGGTCATGCCGACTTTGCGGCCGAGCAATCCGACGTTCATGGGTCCAGACCGCTCCCGAAAGGCAACGAGGAGGACGGGAGGCGCCTCCGCCAGGGGGGCCGAAGCCCGAAATCCCGGCACCGACACGGGACTAGCGGGGCGACAGGGCCCCGGCCCGGAGGTCGGCTCCATCGAGTTGTGGGGAAAATCCTTCCGACCGAATGGCGGGTCGATCAACCCCCGGTCGGCCCGGCCTTGATCTTGATATCGACCCCGGCCGGGAGGCTGAGCTTGTTCAGGGCGTCGATCGTCTTGGCCGTCGGCTGGACGATGTCGATCAGACGCTTGTGGGTGCGGATCTCGAATTGCTCCCGCGACTTCTTGTCGATGTGCGGGCTGCGGAGGACGGTGTACCGCTCGATCCGGGTCGGCAGCGGGATCGGCCCGTGGACGATCGCCTCGGTCCTCTTGGCCGTCTCGACGATGTCCTTGGCGGATTGATCGAGGATGGTATGGTCGTACGCCTCCATCCGAATCCGAATCCGCTCGTTGCTGATGCCGGCCACGCGTCTTATCCCTTCCCGAAACGGACGAGTTCACGCAAGGTGGGCTGTCCTGACCCCCACCTCGGGGAAAGTAAGAGTGTAAAGGGCGTTCACGGATCGGTCAAGCGGACTTCTCGGGTTTTCCGCGAGAATCCGCGCGATGGCGGGACGAGACTCGGGGCGATAGCATGGCCTGAGGAGCGTCTCCACCTTGTTGAGGTCCCCAGAATGCCCACCCCTTTTCCCGGGATGGACCCCTACCTCGAAATCTCGGGGGATTGGCGTGACTTTCACGCCACTTTCATCGCGACCTGCCCTAACACCCTCAACGATCTCCTGCCGGAACACTACGTCGCGAGGATCGACGAGCGATTTCGGATCATGGAGACGCCCAACGATCGCGGCCCATCGCGCTGCCCCGACATTGCGGTGGAGAAGACCCGGCCGAGGGAGGCTCCGGGAGGGGCTGAGACGGGCGTTGCCGTGCTGGACCTTCCCCCGGTCATGGTCCGATTGGCCCCGACCCAGCGCGAAGAGGTCCGCGAAACCTGGATCGAGATCCGCAAGGCGCCGAACTGGGACCTGGTCACTTCGATCGAGCTCCTCTCTCCCTCGAACAAGGAGGAGCCGGGGTTCTCGGACTACCTGGGCAAGAGGGCGGACCTGATCGAAAGGCCGGTGCATCTGGTCGAGCTGGACCTGCTCGTCCGGGGCCGGCGCCCGCCGATGGCCGACCCCCTCCCGCCGGGGACTATTTCGCGATCGTCTCGCGGGCCGAGCAGCGGCCGGCGAGCGAAGACTACGCGTGGTCGGTCCGCCGCGTCTTGCCCACGATCCCGATCCCGCTCTCCCGGCCCGACCCCGACTTGCCGCTCCGTCTCTCGGAAGTCTTCTCGCTGGCGTACCGTCGGGGCCGCTATGAGCGGACGATCGACTATCGACGGCCCCTGAATCTCCCTCTCACCCCCGAGGATCGTGCCTGGGCCGAGGCGACCGCCACCCTCCGTTGACCCGCCGATCGGATCGACTTCAATATCGCGCACCGACTCACGAAGCCTTCTCATGACCTGGGTAGGATGAGAATTCGTCCGTAAAAGTCCCGTGGGGAGAAGTCGCATGCCTCGGACGCCGTTCGCCCTTCTGAAGTTCGTGGCCAAGGCCGCCCTGAACGCGGTCGGAGGCGGCTTGCTGGGCGATTTCGTCGTCGAGGTCCTACCCGAGTTCTGCCTCGACGTCTGGGACGGCTGGAGCCGGGAGACGACCCCGGAGGAGCGTCGGGCGGAGCTGGAGGGCCTGATCCGCGCCCCGGACGAGCAAATCCGCCTGGCCGCCGAGGCGATCGTCGAGGAAATCGCCGCCGGCCAGCCCGAATCGGTCCGCCAGGGCCTGACCACGTTCCTCCGCCAGGTCCCGGCGGCGATCCGCCGGTCACAACGGAGGCCCGAGGACGTCACCGGCAAGACGCTTCGCCCCGGCCTGAAGCTGGAGAAGGCCGAAGACCTGATCCCGCTCCTCCCCGCCCGCTCGGCCCGGTTCCAGCCCGGAGACCGCCCCTTGCCCGGGACCGACTGGGAGCTTGTGGAACTTCGCGGGACGGGCGGGTTCGGCGAGGTCTGGCTGGCGAAGCATGCGTTTCTGCCGCAACTCCCCCGGGTGGCGCTGAAGTTCTGCACCGACCCCGAGGCCCGCCGCCTCCTGAAGCACGAGGCCCAGTTGATCGCGAGGGTGCAAGGGGCGGGGAGCCATCCGGGGATCGTCCCGATCCAGATGACCTACCTCGGCGCCGACCCGCCCTGCCTCCAGTTCGAATTCGTCGAGGGAGGAGACCTCGCCGGCCTGATCCACGACTGGCACGCCGATGGCCGATCGCCCGACCCGATCCAGGTCGCCCGAGCGATCCTCCGAATCGCCGAGATCGTCGCGTTCGCCCACGAGAAGGGGATCGTCCACCGCGACCTCAAGCCGGCGAACATCCTCGTGCCCCTTCGCGACGGCAAACCAACGATCCGCATCACCGATTTCGGCATCGGCGGGATCGCCGGCAAGCAAGCCCAAAGCGCCTCTTTGAAGGGGACCATCCCCAGCCAATCCCAAACCGCCGGCCTCCGAGGCTCCTGCACGGCGAATTACGCCTCGCCCGAGCAGATCAACGGAGGCGACCCCGACCCCCGCGACGACGTCCACGCCCTGGGCGTGATCTGGTATCAGATGCTCCTCGGCGACCTGACCAGGAGGGCGCCCAGCGCCTCGGGCTGGAAGCGGAAGCTGACCGAAGGACGGGGCGTCCCGTCAGCGATGATCGATCTGCTGGAATCCTGCTTCGAAGAGGCCGCCGAGCGGCCCGACCATGCGGGGATTCTGGCGGAACGCTTGCTCGGTTTGATTCCCGCGCGTCCGAGTACCTCGCCGCCACTACCTGAAAACGAGGTCCGAGAGGAGCCGGTCGGAGCGGCCAGGTCGGGCAATGGTGTCGTACCGCATCCAACGAGTCGCCAGGAGAACGAAATCGGCGATCCCAGGTGGGATGACCCGATCAAGACAAACCCAAGTCCCGCCGGCTACACCAACCGCGGCATCGCGTGGCGTGAGAAGAAGGAGTACGACTGCGCCACCGCCGACTACACCGAGGCGATCCGGCTCGACCCCAAGTATGCCATCGCCTACAACAACCGCGGCCTCGTCTGGCATGACAAGAAGGAGTACGACCGCGCCATCGCCGACTACAGTGAGGCGATCCGGCTCGACCCCAAGTACGCCATCGCTTACGCCAACCGAGGCAATTCATGGTTTGCGAAGAAGGAGTACGACCGCGCCATCGCTGACTACACCGAGGCGATCCGGCTCGATCCCAAGCATGCCCCCGCCTACAACAATCGTGGCTACACCTGGGAAGAGAAAGGGGACTTCGATCGCGCCATCGCCGACTATGAGCAGGCCCTCAAGATCGATCCGAACCATGCCTATGCTCGACCCAACCTCGACCGCGTCCTGAAAGCGAGGAAACCGGCCAAGAAGGGGTGGTTCGGGACGTGACCATGGGCTGGCGTGGACGTCCATTGCGGGGCTTCCATCGATCGGCAATCGCATGGGGACGGGACCGAGGATTGAGGACGGAGCCACGTCGCTCCGATGCGCACCTCTTCCGGGTGGCCCCGGTTCTTGAACCGGGGGGCCGAAGGCCCAAGAGGCGGCAGACTCTCGGCTCGGGTGGCCTCTCAGGCCTTCGGCCCCCCGGTTCGAGAACCGGGGCCACCCCTGGAGACACAAGCCTCTCGGGCCTTCGGCCCCCCGGTTCAAGAACCGGGGCCACCCAGAAGTATTGGATGCAGCTTTCAATGTGCGATTGACAGCTCTCTCGGGTGGCCCCGGTTCTTGAACCGGGGTCGCGGAGCGACAAGAGGCGTCCAGCCCTATTCGATCCATCGGATCGGCACCCCGACGGTTTGTTGCCATCGGTACCAGCGAGCCGAGCTCCATTTCCAGTCGGTCGGACGGCTGACCAATCCGGCCCGGACCGGGTTCTCGTGCATGTAGGTTAACTTCTCTTCGATCTGGGCGTCTTGATCGATCTGAAAGGCGTAATACTTCGGATACCAGAAGCGGTCCCCCTCGCCGAAGTCGGCGAAGTAGCTGGGTGCCTCGCGGCGATACCATTCGCGGATGAGGAAGCTGGATTTGCGCTTCCAGCCGTGCATGAAGCGGCTCAAATCGCCGGGCTTCGGGAACCAGACCAGCGCGTGGACGTGCTCGGGCATCACGACGAACCCGACGCACCGGGCGTCGTGCGATTCCAGCACCTCGTTCAAGACTCCGAGGAGAATGCGTTTCGGATGGTCGAGATCGAACAACCGACGACGACGATCGACCGAGAACGTGACGAAGTGGACGTAGAGCCGGTCGTCGAAGATGCGGCGTCGGGTCGCCATGCCGCCTCGGACTCCCACGGTTGCACTCACGACCAGTCATGGACCAAACTGGGTGCCCCCGGTTCTTGAACCGGGGCGGCGCAGCCGCAAGAGGCCATCGTTCATCGACCGGCCTCTTGTCGCTTCGCGACCCCGGTTCAAGAACCGGGGGCACCCGAATACCTCGCCATCAAACCTCGATGGTCGAACTCATCGAACTCATCGAACTTGGTGCATTTCATGCACCCTACATGCCTCCCAAAATCTCCAGCATGCTGTCGGGGGCGGCGGCGTATTCGAGGGGTTCCATGCTGTAGCTGGCCCGGCCCTGGCTGAGGCTTCTTACCGCCGTGGAGTAGCCGAACATCTTTTCGAGGGGGGCGCGGGCCTCGATGACCTTCAGGCGGCCCCGGTCGAAGGTGTTGGTGATCTCGGCCCGGCGGCTCATGAGGTCGGCCATCACGTCGCCGAAATAATCCTCGGGCGTGACGACTTCGAGCTTCATGATCGGTTCGAGGAGGACCGCCCCGGCGTCGTGGACGGCCTTGCTCAGGGCGTCGGCGGCGGCGAAGCGGAAGGCCAGCTCGTTCGAGTCGGTGTCGTGCGACTGGCCGTCGACGAGCGTGACCTTCAGATCGACCAGGGGGAAGCCCGTGCGGCCTCCGGACTTGGCCTCCTCGCGGATTCCCGCCTCGATCGCCGGGAGGAACTCGCCGGGGATCACCCCTCCCTTCAGCGAGTTCAGGAACTTGACCGGCGCGGCCCCCTTGGGCTGAGTCTCGGGTTCGAGGTCGATCGTGACCTTGGCGTAGAGGCCCGAGCCTCCGGTCTGGCGGATGCACGTCCCCTGGACCTTTTTGACCGCTTTTTTGATCGTCTCCCGGTAGCTCACGCGGGGGCGGCCGACGTGGACCTTGAGGTTGAAGTCCCGGATCATCCGGTTCTTGAGGATCTCCAGGTGGAGCTCGCCCATCCCTGAGATCAACGTCTGGCCGGTCTCCTCGTTCACCTTGAAGGAGAACGTGGGGTCTTCGCGGGCCAGGGCGTTCAGGGTGTCGGCGAGCTTCCCCTTGTCGGACGAGCTCACCGGCTCGATCGACATCGAGATGACCGTCTCGGGGAATTCGATCTTCTCCAGGAGGATCGGGTGCGAGGGGTCGCAGAGCGTGTCGCCCGTGACCGAGTCCTTCAGCCCGACCACGCCGACGATGTCTCCGGCCGCCGCTTCCTCGACCTTCTCGCGGTCGTCGGCGCGGATGTGGTAGAGCCTGGAGGCGTTCTCCTTCTTGTCCTTGCCCGGGTTCAGCGGTCGGGAGCCTCCGGCCTTGAGCTTCCCGGAATAAATCCGGACGAAGGCGAGGTCGCCGTGGGCGTCGTTGGTGATCTTGAAGACCAGGCCGCAGAACGGTTCGTCGGGGTCGGGCTTGCGGACGATTTCCGTGCCTTTTTTCGGGTGATGGCCGACGATCGGCGGCTTGTCCAGCGGGCTGGGCAAGTAGAGCTTCACCGCGTCGAGCAGCTTTTGAACGCCGACGTACTTGAAGCTGGACCCGCAGAGGACCGGCTGGGCCTGGCCGGTCAAAGTGGCTCGCCTCAGGGCGTCGCGGATGGCCTCGACCGTCAATTCCTCGCCTTCGAGGTGGGCCATGTACTGCTCGGCGAACGGCTCGTCGAACCCGGAGAGGGCGTCGAGCATCTTTTCTCGCCAGAGGTCGGCCTCGGGGCGGAGGTCGTCGGGGATTTCGGTCTCGGTGATCGTCGAGCCGAGGTCCTCGGTCTTGTAATAGAGGGCCTTCAGCTCGACCAGGTCGATCAGGCCCTGGAATTCGCCCATCGTCCCCTCGGGGCCGGCGCCGATGGGGATCATGATGGGGATCGGGTGGCTTTCCAGGCGTTCGGAGATCTCGTTGAAGACGCGGTCGAACTCGGCGCCGATGCGGTCCATCTTGTTGATGAAGCAGAGGCGGGGGACGGAATACTTCGTCGCCTGCCTCCAGACGGTCTCGCTCTGCGCCTCCACGCCTTCGACGGCCGAGAACACGACGATGGCGCCGTCCAGGACGCGCAGGGAGCGCTCGACCTCGGCGGTGAAATCGACGTGGCCGGGGGTGTCGATGATGTTGATCGTCACGTCCTTCCACTTGCACGTGATCGCGGCGGCGACGATGGTGATGCCTCGCTCGCGCTCCTCCGGCAGGTAGTCGGTGACGGTGTTCCCCTTGTCGACGTCCCCCATCCGGTGGGTTTCGCCCGTGTAATAGAGGATGCGTTCGGTGGTGGTGGTCTTCCCGGCGTCGATGTGCGCGATGATGCCGATGTTGCGCAGGGAGCGTAATTGGGCGGGGTCCATAAGCCGGGTCCAGTTCCGAGGAGGGTCCGCGCCGGGGAGGGCCCGTCGGAGGAAAGCGTGCGGGTTCCGTGGCCCTGTATTGTATCGAGGTGGACCCGATCAGGGAATTGCCCGTGAATCGGACGGCCCCGGCGGGGAAAAAATCGAACCGGAACCCCTCGCCGTGGCACTATGAGGCGATCTCACGAGGGTTCGAGGAGGCCGATCGGTGGAGATAGGTCGTCGGGGGGACGTGGCGAAGCGGTTCCGGGCCCTGTTCGAGGCCGGCTCCGCGTCGGGCTTGAGCGATCCCGAGCTGCTGGATCGCTCGCTTTCGGGCGGGGTGGCGGCGGAGGTTGCCTTCGCGGCCCTGGTCGAGAGGCATGGGCCGATGGTCCTCCGCGTCTGCCGGCGGGCCCTGGGAGACGTTCCCGACGCCCACGATGCGTTCCAGTCCACGTTCCTGATTTTGGCCCGCCGGGCGGCCTCGATCCGCGATCGGGGCTCGGCGGCGAGCTGGCTCCATGGAGTGGCGCTTCGGGTGTCGCGAACGGCCCTGGCGAACGAGGCGAGGCGGAGGCGTCACGAACGGGCCTCGGCCCTGGGAAAGTCCTCCGTGGCGACGGCCGAGATGCCCGACGACCTCGGCTCGGCGCTCCATCAGGAGGTCGGCCGCCTGCCGGGTCGGTTCCGGGAGCCGGTGGTGCTCTGCTATCTCGAAGGCCGGTCGTGCGAGGAGGCCGCCGAGGCGCTGGCCGTCCCCGTGGGGACGGTCAAGAGCCGATTGGCGACGGCCCGGGGCCGGCTCCGGGATCGCCTGACCCGGCGTGGCCTCGCGCCGTCGGCGGCCGGGGCGGTGGCGACGCTCCTGGCGGCGGAGGGCGCCTCGGCCTCGGCGGCGCCTCTGCCGGGCCTCTCGGTCGAGACGACGACCGAGGCCGCCCTGCGATTCTCGAAGGTTCCGGCGATGGCGGGCTCCGGGATGGTCCCGGATCGGGCCCTCGCCCTGGCGAAAGGGGTGCTCCGAGCCATGATGATGAACAAGCTGAAGGTCGCGGCGGTCGCCCTGAGCGGCGTCCTGGTCCTCGGCTCGGGCCTCCTGGCCCAGCAGGCCCCGCCGGCCGGAACGACCACGACCCAGGACGATTCGGTCCGCCTCCAAGAGATGGAGAGGAAGCTCGACCGCCTGTTGCGAGCCGTCGAGGGCCCGAAAGTCGGGGTGACGGCGACGACGGTCCGGACCACCGAACAATCGGCCACTCCGCCCGTCGCGATCCCCGCTCCTCCCATGGTCCCGGCGGTCCCGGAGGGGAGCATCACCGTCAAGAACACGTCCGCCCCGTTCCCCTGGCAGCACACTCAGGCGAGCGTCGATCGGATCACCGCCATCGAGCAGAAGCTGCAACGGCTGGAGGAGCGGATCGGCCGGCTCGAAGCGAAGGTCTCGGGCGAGGGCCGGACGTCCGCCGAGGTGAAGACGGTCGTCGATCCGTTGAAGTGATCGATCGACGGGGAGGGCCGCGACCCGGCCCTCCTCGTCGCTTGCTCAGCCCTCGAGAAAGCCCGCTTTCGATGAGGAGGAGCCGTCCTGGTGCTGCAAGGCCCCCATGTCGGCGAACCCTCCGGTCGACAGGCCCGGGATCGGGCCGGGCGTGCCGAGTGCGCGGCACGAGGCGCCTCCCCCGAACGCGTTGTTCAGGCTCCAGTCGCCGGCCGAGGGATTCGTGAACGGGCTGGCCGTGAGGATCACGTCCAGGACGTTCGCATACGGCGCCACCCCGTTCACTCCGCTCGTGTCGTCGCAGTTGAATCGGCCTCCCCAGGCGTTGTTGTAATAGGCATTGCCGTCGTATCGGGGATCGGCCGGGAGGCCGGAGGCGCCTCCGCCCACGTAGCCGTAGCCGCCATTCTGGCTCATCAGGTTGTTGCGGACCTGGCCGTTGATCAGGTTGCTATCGACCTTGTTGATCCCATGACGGCCGCTGTTGTGGATCGTGTTGAACATCGCCACCGTGCCGTAGCCGATCCTCACGCCGTCGGACGACGATCCCGAATTGTTGACCACGACGTTCCACGCCACGGCATCGTCGTAGGTCGCCACGATCCCCACCCCGGCGTTGTCGTGGACGTGGTTGCGGAGGATCTTCACGTTGGCGCTATTGGTGTAGATCGCCGTGCAGCCCGAGAGGCCGCCGGTGACCTGGCAATCGCTGATCGCCGAGTCGCCCACGGTCGCGGCGATGCCATACTGGGCGAAATTCGCGACCTTGCACCGCCGACAGTCGGAGAACTGGCCGGCCAGGACGACCCCGCTGGACATCGCCATCCCGACGCAATCGATCGAGGCGCCGTCGAGGATCCAGCCGGTCCCGGAGAAGTTCAGGGCGGTGATCGGCGAGGGATCGGTGCCGTTCGCCCCTCCGGCGGAGAGCTTCAGCGAGAACATCCCGCCGTCGCCCCGGCTCGTCGAATAGCCGAGCACGCGGCTGGGCGGGACCGAGTTGCTCGGGCTCGGCGAGATCGACGCGGAGAAGTTGATGGTGGTCGTCGTCGAATAGGCCGGGCCCGACCCCCGGACGAACGCCTTGTTCGAGGCGATCATCGCCGCCGCCAGGGCGTTCAGCGTCGCCAGGGCCCCGCCCACCCGGCCGGTCGTCCCCGATCCCGAGCCGGCCGAGCGATCGAGCGTGACGTCCTGGGCCCCGACATATCCGGTGATTTCGTAGAAACCGGCCGAGAGCGGACCGCCGCTTAACTGGATGAGGTTGCCGACCATCGCCGGAGTGAACCCTCCGGAGGCGGTATGGAGGTTCGTCGTCCCCGAGGCGGAGAGGTCCGAGAGCGTCAACTGGGGCGAATCCTGCTGAGAATAGTCCGTCCCGGGGGCCCGGCGCGGAACCCCCCGCCGTTGCCATCGTTGCCGGTCGAGCGGCACTCCCACACGGTCGCCGAAGACAAGGCCATGACCAGTCACCCCCGATCGATCGGTACAGACACCGCCCGCCCCGCCTCGCTGGAGTCCGGGTCGGGCCCTGACCTGTACCATCGCGACCGGGAGCCACCTCGATCATGCGATCCCTCACCATCCCAGATTGTCTCCGGGTTCATCCCCGGTCGAGATACCGGCGAAACCACAATTCCAGCATCAGGAGCGCCCACAACCGATAGGCATGATCGCGGAGCCCCGACTCGTGCTCCTCGATCAGGGTTCGGACCGCCTCGGGCCGGAAGATCCCGCGATCGAGGCTGATCGGGTCGAGCAGGACGGCGCGAAGCTCGTCCTTGAGCTCGCCCCGGAACCAGCGGTCGATCGGCACGCCGAACCCCATCTTCGGCCGGGTGCGGATCGGGGGCGGGAGCAGGTCGGCGAAGGCCGCCTTCAGGGCGACCTTCGACCGCCCCCCCCGCAGCCGGAGCTTGCGGCCGACCGGCAGGGCCAGGGCCATCTCGACCACGCGATGATCGAGGAACGGCCCCCGGCATTCCAGCGAATGGGCCATGCTCGCCATGTCCACCTTGACGAGCAAGTCATTGGGCAAATACAGGAGCAGGTCGGCGACCTCGGCCCGCGTGACCGGATCGCGCCTGGAGGCGACTTCCCAGGCATCGAACAGGAGAGACGCCGGATCGGGCTCGCGGATGTTCACGAGAAGATCCAGGAAATCGTCGGAGAACAGGGAGGCCCGGCTCGATTCGTCGAATGTGGTCATCCAGCGGAGATAGCGGGCCTGGGGCGTCTCGGTAATCCCTTCCAGGAGTCGCCGGATGCGCCTCAACCGGGTCTTTGCCCGGGACGATGCGGGAATCGCCCTCGCCACCGGACCGGCCAGGACGCCTCGGGGGCCGTCGGGCAAGCGGTCGAGCATCGCCGCCAGGGCCACGGCCCGGTAGCGGTCGTACCCGCCGAACAACTCGTCGCCCGCGTCGCCGGTGAGGGCCACCGTCACGTGCTCTCGGGTCATTTTCGACACGAACCACGTCGGCAGGGCCGAGCTGTCGGCGAACGGCTCGTCGAACTGGTCGGCCAGCGAGGGCACGGTCTGCCACGCCCGGGGCTCGAGTCGGAAGGCGTGGTGCTCGGTCCCCAGATACTTCGCCGCCATCTCGGCGTAACGCGTCTCATCGAACGCCGGGTCGTCGAAGCCGATCGAGAACGTCTTGACCGGCCCGCTCGCATACTTTTGCATCAGGCCGACGATGATCGTCGAATCGATCCCGCCCGAGAGGAACGCGCCCAGGGGCACGTCCGCCACCATCTGCTCGCGGACGGCGTCCCCCAGGAGTTCGCGGAGCTTCTCGGCCTCCTCGCCCGGAGGCTGGGCCTTCTCGACGTTCCACGCCGGCTCCCAGTAGCGTTCGAGGGTCATCCGGCCCTCGTGCCAGACCGCCAGGTGGGCCGGGGGTAGCTTGAAGACGCCGTCCAGGATCGTCCCGGGATGCGGGACGTATCCATACGTCAAATACCGATCCACGGCCGACGGATCGACCCTTCGAGGGACGTCCTTCTCGGGCAGGGTCAACAACGCCTTGAGCTCGCTCGCGAAGCTGATCCGCGACGGATCGACCCGATAGATCAACGGTTTCTGGCCCAGGCGGTCGCGGGCGAGGACCAGGACCTTCTTGACCGAGTCCCAGATCGCCAGGGCGAACATCCCCCGGAGGAGGCGGACGAACCCCGGGCCCTCGTCTTCGTACAAATGAACGAGCACTTCCGTATCGCCCGACGAGCGCAAGGTATGCCCGGTGGCCTCCAATCGGCGGCGGAGGCTGGGGAAGTTGTAGATCTCGCCGTTGAAGGCGGTCCAGATCGTCCCGTCCTCGTTCGAAAGCGGCTGATGGCCGCCGGAGAGGTCCACGATCGAAAGCCGACGGAAACCCAGTGCGGCCGAATCGTCGCGATATGTCCCCGAGTCGTCGGGCCCGCGGTGGCGGAGCCGATCGACCATCCCGCCCAGCTCGCGCTCGGAGATCGCCCGGCCCGGGTCGTTCCAGGCCGCCCCGCAGATCCCGCACATGATGGAAGGCCCTCATCGGATGGGTCGTGGCCACCACTCTAGCATGGGGGCGGTCGGCTTTCAGCGGCCATCGCTCCACACCGCCCACTGCCCACCGCCCGGCGGGAGTGCTAGGATCGATCTACCTCTCCCGCCTCGGCCCCCTGAATCCTCTCGCCTCGGGCGGTGATCCATGCGCATCCGGATCGGCTACGACATCGTGTTCGACGTCCCCCATCCTACCCCCGTCGTGATGCTGTTGCGGGTCCACCCTTCGGCCCAATCCCTGCTGATCGGCCCGGAGGCCCCTCGCCTGGAGCCGGATTTGCCCACGTCGAGTTATGGCGACTCGTTCGGGAATCGGGTCGATCGGATCGTCGCTCCGGCGGGGCGGCTCCGGCTGACGAATGACGCGATGGTGGAAGTGGACGGTCGGCCCGACCCGGTCGAGCCCGGGGCCGAGCAGCTCGCCGTCTCGGACCTCCCGCCCGAGGCGATCCCGTTCCTCCTGGCCAGCCGCTACTGCGAGGTCGATCGGCTCGGCCAGGTCGCGTGGGACCTCTTCGGCTCGGGCCCACGAGGCTGGGGCCGGGTCCAGGCGATCTGCAACTGGGTCCACAACCATCTGACCTTCGACTACATGTCCGCTCGACCCACCAAGACGGCGTTTGACGCCTACCACGAGCGCCGGGGGGTCTGCCGGGATTTCACCCATTTGGCCATCACCCTCTGCCGATGCATGAACATCCCCGCGCGGTACGCCACCGGCTATCTCGGCGACATCGGCGTACCGCCGTCGCCGTCCCCGATGGATTTCAGCGCGTGGTTCGAGGTCTACCTGGGAGGCCGATGGTGGACGTTCGACGCCCGCCACAACGTCCCCCGGATCGGCCGAGTCCTGATGGCCCGGGGGCGAGACGCCGTCGATGCGGCGCTGACGACCTCGTTCGGGCCGACCTTCCTGGCGAAGTTCGAGGTCTGGACCGACGAGATGCCCGGATCTTGAGGCGGAAGAGTGCGGGGAGAGGAATGATCGACCCTCGCTTGAGGAATCCCGAAGGGTCGGGTATCCTCGGGATGTTAAACAAGGTTCGACCACGCGGATCGGGGATGGCCGACACGATGCGGATCGGGATCGCGCTGATGCTCGGGATGCTCCTCGTCGCCTCGACCGCCGCCGGGGCCGACCCGTCGCCCCTGGACTCGGGGCCGATCGCCGAGCGGTTCCGCGACGAGGTCCGGCCGTTCCTGAACACCTACTGCCTCAAGTGCCACTCGGCCGAGAAGCCCAAGGGGGACATGGACCTCTCGGCCTTCGACTCGCCCGCGAAGGTGGCCGCCGACCTCGCCCGCTGGGAGCTTGTCCTGGAACAGCTCGAAGGCAAGACGATGCCTCCGGCCGAGGCGAAGCTCCACCCGCCGGACTCGGCCCGGAGCGGCGTGATCGCCTGGGTCCGCGCCGTTCGCAAGGCCGAGGCCGACCGAAACGCGGGCGATCCCGGCTCGGTCCCGGCTCGGCGGTTGAGCAACGCCGAATATGACTACACGATCCGAGACCTCACCGGCCAGGACATCCGACCGACCCGCGAGTTCCCCGTCGATCCGGCGAATGAGGCGGGCTTCGACAACTCGGCCGAGTCCCTGACCGTCTCGCCCTCGCTCGTGAAGAAGTACCTGGAGGCCGCCCGGAAGGTCGCCGATCACGTCGTCTTGAGGCCCGACGGCCTGGACTTCGCCGCCCACCCCGTCGTCGCCGATACCGATCGCGACAAGTACAGCGTCCGCCGGATCATCGATTTCTACAAGAGTCAGAAGCTCGACCTCGGCGACTTCGTCTTCGCCGCCTGGCAATTCCGGAATCGCGAGGCGCTCGGCAAGCCCTCGGCGACCCTGGACGACCTCGCCGCCGATCGCGGGATCAGCCCGAAGTACCTCAAGACGGTCTGGGCGATCCTGAATGATCCTACGGCCGATTCCGGGCCGATCGCGGCATTGCAAGCGATGTGGATCGACCTCCCCGGGCCGACCGAGCCGGGCCTGGCCTTCCTCGGATGCGAACGGATCGGCGGGTTCCTGAAGGAGCTTCGCCTGAAGCTCTCGCCCGAGGTCAAGAACCTCCGGGTCCGGGGGATGGGGGACGGGTCCCAGCCTCTTGTCCTGTGGAAGAACGGCCAGTTCGCCGCCACTCGCCGGCGATACGTCGGGACCGCCGCCCAGGTGAAGCCCGACGACCTCTCCGCGGGCACCTCGGGCGACCGCCGGATGGCGTTGCCCGCCGATCCCGAGTCCTTGAAGCGGGCCGAGCCGGATTTCCATCGCTTCTGCTCCGTCTTCCCGGACGCCTTCCTCGTCTCCGAGAGGGCCCGGGTCTTCCTCGACCCGAAGGCCGACAAGGACAACACCGGACGCCTCCTGAGCGCCGGTTTCCACAGCATGACGGGCTACTATCGCGACGATGCGCCGCTCTCCGAGTTGATCCTCGACGAGGCCGGGCGGGCGGAGCTCGATCGACTCTGGATTGACTTCGACGTGGTGACCGGGGCCCCGGCCCGCCAGTATTCCAGCTTCCTCTGGTTCGAGAGGGCCGAGACCCGGTTCCTCTCCGGCACGGAATTCGACTTCGCCCGCGCCGAGGACAAATCCGCGAATTCCGAGCCGATGATGGCCCGTTTCGCCGCCGTTTATCTCGCCAAGGCCGAGAAGAACGGCGGGAGCGAGGAAGCCCTGAAGGCCATCCGCGACTTCTTCGCCACGATCTCCGGCCAGCTTCGCCGGGTCGAGCGGACGAAGCTCGAAGCCGAGCCCCGGCACCTTGAGGCCCTCCGCAAACTGGCCGAGAGGGCCTATCGCCGACCGCTCTCGAAGGCCGAATCCGACGGCGTGGAGCGGTTCTATCGCATCCTCCGCGACGAGGACGGCCTTTCCCACGAGGACGCCGTTCGCGACTCGGTCGTCGGCATCCTGATGTCGCCGCACTACCTCTACCGGGTCGATCTGCCGTCGCAAGGCACGGGAGTCCGGCCCCGGTCGGATCACGACCTGGCGAGCCGATTGAGCTATTTCCTCTGGTCGAGCCTGCCGGACGACGAGTTGCTCGCCCTCGCCGCGAAGGGCGAATTGCACCGGCCCGACGTCCTCGCCAGGCAAGCCCGGAGGATGCTCCGGGACGACCGCGCCCGGGCCCTGGCCGTCGAGTTCGGCGGCAACTGGCTGGATTTCCGCCGATTCGAGGAACACAACAGCGTCGATCGCGGCCGGTTCCCCGCGTTCAATGACACCTTGCGCCAGTCCATGTTCGAGGAGCCGATCCGCTTCGTCGTCGATCTGATGAGGCGAGACGGTTCCCTCGACGAGTTCCTCGACGGCACCCACACGTTCGTGAACGCGCCCCTGGCCCGACACTACGGGATGCCCATGCCGCCGGCCGGTGCCGACGGCTGGGGCCGCATCGACGACGCGAGGCCGTTCGGCCGGGGCGGCCTGTTGCCGATGGCCGTCTTCCTGACGAAGAACTCGCCCGGCCTGCGGACCAGCCCGGTCAAGCGAGGGTACTGGGTCGTCAAGAGGCTCCTCGGCGAGAACATCCCTCCCCCTCCGGCGAACGTCCCCGAGCTCCCGGCCGACGAATCGAAGCTCGGCGACCTGACCTTGCGCGAAGCGCTGGCCCGCCATCGCGCCGATCAGAGCTGCGCGGGCTGTCATGAGCGGTTCGACGCGGTCGGCCTGGCCTTCGAGGGGTTCGGGCCGGTCGGCGAGTCGAGGAAGCTGGACCTCGGCGGCCATCCGGTGGACGTCCGCGCGACCTTCCCGGGCGGGATGGAGGGGCTCGGGGGTGGAAGGGCTTCGCGACTACCTCCGCGACCGCCGCCGCGAGGACTTCGCCGACAACCTCTGCCGAAAATTGCTCGCCTACGGCCTCGGCCGGACCCTGATCCCCTCCGATGACGCCACGATCGCCGCGATGAAGTCCCGAGCCGCCTCCGAAGGGGGCCGATTCGGCGCCCTGATCGAGGCGATCGTCACCAGCCCGCAATTCCTGAACCGCCGGATCGACGCCGGACCCTCGGAGTGAGGCCCCAGATGAGCGAAACCAGCGCTTCGAGGCATTCGCGACGGACGTTCCTCCGGGGGGCGGGCGTGACGATGGCGCTGCCCTGGATGGAGTCGTTGCCGGTCTGGGGCGACACCACGCCGGCCGTCGATTCGGCGTTCCCCAAACGATTCGCCGCCCTGTTCATGGGCTGCGGAGTGAACCCCAACGGCTGGTGGGCGAAGGGCTCGGGCGCCTCGATGGAGCTCGGCCGATGCCTGGAACCTTTGGCGACATTGCGGAGCAAGATCAACGTCGTCAACGGCCTGTTCAACAAGAACGCGCTGGGCGTGGGCATCCACCCGGGGCAGACCGGCAACATCCTCTCCGGCGCCGCCCTGCAGAAGGGGGCCGAGCTGAAGGGCGGGATCAGCGTCGATCAGGTCCTGGCGAACCACCTCGGCGATCAGACCGTCCAGCCGAGCCTGGTCCTGGGCTGCGAGCAGCCGATCACCGGGTACCACGAGACGAATTTCTCGATGGCGTATAGCTCGCACATCTCCTGGCAGAGCGCCACCAGCCCCGTTCCGATGGAAGTCTACCCGTCCCTGGCGTTCGACAGCCTGTTCGACAACAAGGGCACGAGGCGAAACAAGAGCATCCTCGACCGCGTCCGCGACGAGGCGACGGACCTGGGCCGAAAAGTCTCGGCCGGGGACCGCGCGAAGCTGGAGGAGTACCTCACCAGCGTCCGGGAGGTCGAGAAGCGGGCGGCCTCGGCCCGCCAGGCGAAGGACCAGGCCGACGAGCGGGCCCGGGGCGGCAACACCCCGGCCCCGTCCATGCCCCGGCCCGACAACGGCTTGCCCGAGGACATCCGCGAACATATGCGGCTGATGGCCGACATCGTCGCCCTCGGCTTCCAGACCGACAAGACGAGGGTCGCCACGCTCCTCCTCTGCCGGGACATCTCGGGCCTCTTCTACCCGTTCCTCGACGTCCGGACGGCCCACCACGGCGCCTCCCACGACGACAAATCGGCGGCCTACGAGCGGGTCACGCGGTTCTACGTCGAGCAGCTCGCCTACCTCGCCTCCCGGCTCGACGCCATGCCCGAAGGGCAGGGGACCGTGCTCGATCATTCGTGCCTTCTGTTCACCAACAGCCTCTGGTCGGGCACGCAGCACGACGCGACCAAGCTGCCGGTGGTCCTCGCCGGAGGACTCGGCGGGACGATCGGGACCGGCCGGGTCCTGGACTATCGCGACAAGGGCAACGCCAACCGCAAGCTCTGCTCCATGTACCTCTCGATCCTCGACCGGATGGGCGTGAAGCTCGACCGCTTCGGCGACGCCGACGCCCGGCTGGCGGGGTTCTGAGATCGGGACGAGTTGCTGCTCCGGGTGGCATGCCCACGTCTTCGTGGGCATGTCTCCTCCCGAGCACCAAATCGAGGAGGATGGCGGGTCTCGTCCGCCGCCGGTTGGTGCATTTCATGCGCCCTACAGGTATCCGAGATCCGCCAGGCGTTGCTGGATCGCGGCGTCTTCCTCTTCGGAGTACGCCACGCCGACGGGGGCGCCGGACGACGGAAGCGGCTCGGGCGATTCGGAGGCCGGCGGGGGGACGACCGCCGGGTCGAGGATCTCGTCGAGGACCCGACCGTCCATGTCTCCGGGCACCGGCACGCCCAGGAGGTGGAGGACCGTGGGCGCGATGTCCAGGAGCGTGGCCCCCTCGGGCCTGGAACCCGGGCGGAACGCCGGCCCGAGGCGATCAGGACCCCTTCCATCCGGTGGTCCCCCGTCGGGCCGAACGCCGGGGAGATCGTCTTGTGAGTGGTGAAGTCGTACAGGCCGATCGTCCGGTATTTCCAGTCCCCCAGGACCACCGTGAGGTCCGGCCCCAGATGCGCATGAGGCCCCGAATAGAGGTCGTCCCGCTCGAAGACCCGCTCGATCAGGGGGGCGCCGGTCTCGGGATGAGGGATCGCCAGGAGACGGGCCTTGAGGTCGTCCAGGACGCTCCGGGCGTCGGCCGGCTCGACGCATCCCCGGGGCTGTCGGCCCTTCAAATTCAGGAAGATCTGGCCGAAGTTCCCCTGGGCATAGGCCCTGGTTCGTGACCAGTCGATATGCCGTCGAGAGAGGAACGAGGCGTCGGCCAGACGGTCGAGCCAGTTCATCTGCTTCCCTCGGAAGCGATCGACCCGGTTCTTCGCCAGCCCGAACTTGCTGATCAGCCCATAAAACCATTCGGGGGTGACCCCGCGGTCCCAGAACCAGCGCTTCTGCTTCACGTAGAGCGAATCCTGGAGCGCGATGAAGCCCTGCTCCAGCAGCCAGACGTTGAAATTCACGTACTGTTCGATCGGCCCGAAGCCGTGGTCGCTCATCAGGATCAGGGCGGTCCCCGGCGGCAGCGCGGCCTCGATCTCGCCGATCCCCCGGTCCAGCCGTTCCCAGAACGCGCGGAACCCCTCGCGGACGGCCGAGAGGTCCCGCCCCCTGGCCTTCGCATGAGACGGGTCCCACGCATGCCAGAGCTCGTGCTGGATGCGGTCGGTGGCCATCAGGTCGAACATGAACAGGTCCCACGGACACCGATCCATGAGGAACCGGACGGCCTTCAGGTGGTGGTCGAGGAAGTCGGTCAGATCGGCCAGAGCCGCCGGCTCCTTGCCGCCGTCGTGGACGGCCGCCGACCACGGCCGATAGGGCGTCCCGAGGGCCTGTTCCAGCTCCGCGAGCAAGGCCGGGTCGCTCGAAAAATCCTTCGCGCCGGCCGGGCTCAGGAAGTCGCCGAGATAGAAGCCCGGGGCCTTCCGGGGCGGGTAGCTCATCGGGACGCCGCCGGCCACCGTCGTCTTGCCATGACGCCCGGCGATCTCCCAGACCAGCTCCGCCTGGATCGCCCGGGACGAATTGACGCGCCCGCCCATCGGGTCATGGCCGAATTCGAGGAACTCGAACACCCCATGCTTCCCCGAGTTCTTCCCCGTCATCACGCCGGTCCAGGCCACCGGGCTCAGAGGCGGGAACACCGAACCCAGCAATCCCGACGCCCCAGCCGCTCGGAGCCGGGCCAGGTTCGGCAGCGACCCGGCCTCGATCAAGGGAGCCAGGATGTCCCAGGTGGCCCCATCCAGGCCCAGTACAAAGACCTTCATCCATCCGCCCTCACATGCTTCAACAACCTCGCCACCGACCCGACGCCCGGCTCCGAGTGTACTCCAACGGCGCGAAACCTGTAAGGTCGGACGGACCCCACCGATCGCCCTGACCCACACTTCTTGCGCCTCGTCGTGCCATCAACTTCGACGGTCTTGCCTTATCCCTAAGCAAGACCTCCCGGGCCGCAAGATCGCCGACCCTTCGCCTCAGCCTGGCAGATTTTTCGCAAGTCCTTGGCTTATGAGTAGTTAGTATCAAAGCCCTGGATCAGTTCTAGGCATTTTTCGCACACTGGCACGTCTCCTGCTTTATTCCTATTTCGTGAATCGCGGGTGACCGCGAGACGGTCTTCCGGGACCGATTGAATCACGAGCAAGCGTCGTTCTCCCTGGCTGTGCCCGGCTCCCTCGGGGGGAGCCGGGCTTTTTTCGTTATTGCCCTGCGCCATAACGGTTACAAGAATGGAGGTGAACCCCGGGGCACACAAAGGGCACACAATGCGGCGGTCCAACTCGAGTCCCTTCTGGCGCGAATCCAAGGGCGCCTTCTACTGCTGGATCGACGGCCACCAGCGGTCCCTGGGCAAGACCAGGCGGGCGGCGGACGCCCGGTACCGCGAACTCCTGGCCGACCGCGAAAAGCTGGCCGCCCGGCGGCCCTGGACGGTCCGCGAGTGCTTCGACCACTACCTCGAGCACGCCGCCACCCTCAAGCCCAACTCGTTCCGCAATCGCAGGCAGGCCCTCGACCGCTTCTGCGCCGAGGCCGTGGTCGGGCGGCTGCCCTATTACGACCTGACGGTCGACCACCTCGAGGCCTGGGTCCGGCGGCACCCCGGCTGGTCCGCCTCGATGCGGCGGACCTGCATCGATCACGTCATGGCGGCCTTCAACCACTGCCTGAAGCGGAAGAAGATCCGCGAGAACCCGGTCCTCGGGGTGGAGAAGCCCCGGTGGGAGCGGCGCAAGGCCGTCCTCGGCGCCGAGGACGAGCGGAAGGTCCACGAGGCCGCGAAGGGGGAGTTCCGGGACATCCTGACGGCCCTCCGCGAGACCGGGGCCCGGCCCGGCGAGCTCTGCTCGGCCCGGGTCGAGCACTACGCCAAGGGCGTGATCACCCTGTCCGAGCACAAGGAAGACGCCTCGGGCGAGCCCCGGACGATCTACCTGAGCGACGCGATCGCGGCCCTGGTGGAGCGCCGGATCGCCGGGCGGGCCGAAGGCCCGATCTTCCTCAACGACCGGGGCAAGCAGTCTGGCCGGGCGGCGACCACTCCGACGACTCGGGGTCCGTGCGGCGGAGCCGGCCTCGGCGCGGGCCGCCTAGTGCAGATTCAAGGCTGATCCTTTTCGAAGGCATCGTCGTAGAGAGGGTATGAAGCCACCCCTGTTCGTCCGCCCGTTGTCCCCCGAGGAGCACCGGGCCCTTAGGGACGGCCTGCGCTCCCCCTCGGCCTTCACCCTGCGGCGCTCCCAGATCCTCCTGGCCAGCGCCGAGGGGCTCAAGCCCGCCCTGATCGGCGCCCGGCTCGGCGGCTCGGCGCAGACCGCCCGCAACGCTATCCGCGCCTTCCACGCCATCGGCACCGACTGCCTCAACGAGGGCTCGCATCGCCCCAGGTCCGCCCGGCCGGAGATCGACGACGCCGGGTGCGAGCGGCTGCGGGCCCTGCTGCACCGCAGCCCCCGCGACTTCGGCAAGCCGACCTCGCTCTGGACGCTGGCCCTGGCCGCCGAGGTCGCCTTCGCCGAGGGCCTGACCGCGCGGCCGGTCAGCGGCGAGACGATCCGCCAGGCCCTGAGGCGCCTCGGAGCCGGCTGGGAGCGGGCCAAGGCCTGGATCACCAGCCCCGACCCGGCGTACCTGCGAAAAGAAACGCGCGCGACCGGCTGATCCGCCTGGCGGCGTCGCACCCCGACTGGGTGCTCGGCTTCCAGGACGAGGTCTGGTGGAGCCGGCTGGCCCGGCCGGCGCTGCATGCCTGGGCCGGCGGCCAGCCGCGGCGGCTGCGCGAGCCGGCGGCCGACGCCGCCGACACCGACCCGAAGGCGCCGGCCTGCTACGGGCTGCTGCGCGGCGACACCGGCGGGATGCTGCTGCGGTTCGTCCGGGGCCGGCCGGTCAGCCAGGTGACCGAGGACTTCCTGGCCTGGGCCTGCACGCGGCTGCCGGCCGAGGGGAAGCGTGCGCCGTTGCTGGTCTGGGACAACGCCGCCTGGCATGTCAGCGCGCGGGCGAGGGCCTGGATCAAGGCGCACAACCGCCGGGCGAAGGCCGAGGGCGGGGTGCGGATCATCGCCTGCTACCTGCCGGTGAAGGCGCCGTGGCTCAACGCGATCGAGCCGAAGTGGGTGCATGGCAAGCGCGCGATCATCGAGCCGGACCGCAAGCTGACAGCGGCCGAGGTCATGGAGCGGGTCTGCGGCTACTACGGTTGCGAGCAACTCGATCGACTCACACAACAAGCCGCTTGAAAATGCACTAGGTCTTCCTCCTCCCGATGCGAGAAGTCCGCGGCCCGGCCCTGGGCCGGGCCATGGTCCACGTCGTCGACCGCGAGGCCGACTCCGTCGCCCACCGGCGGCAGTGGTCGGCCGACGGCACCTGGCCCTGGTCTTTGCCGAGGGCTGCAAGATCCTTCGGAAGGACGAGGCGGCGGCCGAGCACGCCCTCGAGGATCGATACGGTGCGGCCCTCGCCGACCCCCGGCCGTCGACGACCCCCGGGGAGGAGGCAGGGTGTCCGGCCGGGCCCGCTGCCCTGCCCTCCCGACCCGCGAGGAGCGATCACCGATCCGCGCGGGTCGGGGGCCGAGATCGGGCGTCCGTCGCGAGGGATCCCCGGTTGAGAGGCCGTCCCCCCGCGTCGGTCACGCCGTTCGGGGCGTCGGCCGGGCCTTCCGATCGGCCGTGGCGGACGCCATCGGGGTGGACTCCCCCGGCCCATCTCCCCGCGATGAAGCCCTGGGACCCCGAGGCCCCTCCTCGGTCGACGAGGGATCCCGGCGGTGGCTGGCGGCGGTCCCCGGACCGACTCGGTGTCGACGACCCGACCGCGTCGAGCGGGGCGGATCTCCGTCCGGGTTACGATCCCCAGGGCGGCCGGCCACTCGTCGCCCTTCGGAGGCCGCCGTCGACGGCGTCTCCTCCCCCCTCCTCGCTCTTTCGGGGTCCGGGACGAGCCACGACGAGGGACCCCGCGGCGGCAGGGCGGCCCCTTCGGATGTTTCGTAGGACGGCGAACTGGGAAGTAACCGGCCGGCGACGCGGGGGCCTCGCGAGCCGGTGACGATGGACGCGGCCCGGGTGGGCCGGGCAAGAACCCAAATGAGGAGGTCCAGCCATGGCGATGAAGGACGAGGGGCCGATCGGGCCCGAAGGCGACCTGCCCGCGGAGGTCGCGGCGGCCCTGGCGGGCGTCGATCGCGCGATCGGCCGGCTCGTCAAGCTCCTGGCGACCGGCGACCCGGCCACGCTGGCCGGGGCGTTGGGGGTCATCGAGCGGCCGGGCACGGCGACGATCCCGGCCCTGGCCTCGGCCCTGCGGCGGGCGACGCCCGACCAGGGCCTGATCATCATCGCCCTGCTGCACGTGCTGGAGGCCCCCCTGGGCGGCCCGGCCGGCCGGGCCCTGGTGGAGGTCGTCCGCAGGCCCCGCGTCCCGGAGATGCGGACCCTGGCCCAGATGACCATCTCGGCCAGGAAGATGGCCGAGCTGAAGGCGGCCGCATCCGCGACGCTGCCGGTCGCCGACGGCCCCGCCTCGCCGTCGCGGCCCGGCCGGCCGCGACGCCGCCCCCGCGCGACCCCGGCCGACCCCGCCTGAGGGGCCACGCCCGGGGGATCGCGCCGGCCCTCCCCCCGGGTCATCCCCCCGAACCCCCGACCGTGCGGCCCCCCGAGCGGAGGTGACGATGAGCCCTGACCCCGACCCCTCGATGGACGCCGTCGGCGACGCGGCCGATTGCCCGACGCCCGAGCCGCCCGACGCCCCGGCCGGGGACGGCCCCGGGACCCAGGCGGGCCTCCTGCGCCGCCAGCTCGCCGGCCTGGACCTCCACGGCGCCTCGGGCCTCCGGCCGCTGATCGAGGTCGACGACTTCGTCGCCTACCTCGACGGCGCGGCCCGCGACGCCGGCGGGCCGGCCGACCCGGTGGAGCGGATGCTCCTGGAACAGATGGTGGCCGCCCATCACGCCGTCGGGCGGGTGCTGGTGGAGGCCGCCAGCACGCGGGCGGTGGAGGCGGCGACGGCCTACCTCGGCGCCGCGGCCCGGCTGATGGCCGAGCACCGCGAGACGGCCCTGGCCCTGAGGGAGTACCGCTCCGCCGGGGCCGCCGGCCTCGCCCGCCCGGGCCAGGGCGACCCCCGCGTCGCGGCCGCCGGCCCGGAGGCCCTCGGGCCCCGGCTGGTGGAGGCCGGCGGGACCGACGGGCCGCCCGCTTCGAGGGGGGTGGGCCGTGGCCGAGCCGGCCGGGCCGCCTGAGCCGCCCAGGGTCCGGGCCGGGCGGAGGAACCGGGCGCTGCGGGTGGGGCTGACGCCCGGGGGCCGGGAACGCCTGCGGGAGGCCGCCCGGGCGGGCCGGCCGTGGGAGCACGCCACCGGGCCGAGGACGGCCGAGGGCAAGGCCCGCTCGGCGGCGAACGGCCGGGCCGGGCAGTCGGGCGAGGCCTCCGCCCGCGGCCTCCGCGCCGAGCTCGCCGGGGTCCGGGCGCTGCTGGCCCGGATGCGCGAGGCCCGCCGCCACCTGGCCCCGGCGCCCGGGCCGCGAGCCGACGACGACCGGCCGATCGCGGCCGAGGGCGCCCCCGAGGCCTGAGGCGAGGCCGGCCCCGGGGACCCTGCCGGCCCCGGCACCGGGCCGGCGGTCGGCTCACGGCCTCGGGGCGGGACGGCCCGCCGCTGGGGCCTCCGCCCGGGGAAACCGCCTCCTGTCGGCATGCTGGCGGGACCGCGGACGTCCGGGTGAGGCGTGGGCCGGGGCCGCCCGGCCCTCGATCCAGGAAGTGGCGAGGCCCGCCACGCCGCGAGGCCCGGGCCTCGCGGACGGGAGCCTTGCCGCTCGTCGGTCGCGGGTTTGGCAGGGGGGCCCGGCCGGGCCTCCTCCGGAGGCCCGTCGGAGACACGTCGCGGTTTCTCGTCGTCTTTCCGCACTTCCCCGCCGCCGCCGGATGGGGCCGGGCGAGGGCTGCCGGGGTCCTGGCGACTGCCACGACGGCGCCCGAGGTCGTGGCGGGCGGGGCGATGACTGCGCCCCCGGAGAGGTCCCGGCCCCCGGCTCGTGCCGCCGGCCCCCGGCGACCCGGCCGGCGAGCGTTCTCGGGGTTCGGGATCGCCCATCGGTCGCCCAGGCCCCGGGCCCTGTCCGGTGAACCGCAAGCGGGACCCGCAGTTCGACGGGGAGGCGTACCGGCGGCGGGACGTGGTGGGCGATGCGCCATGTGGCTGAAGGAGAGCCGCCGGCTGGCGACCCGCCCCGAGGAGCCGGCGGTGGACTCCCAGGCGATGGTCGGACCGGCCATGATCCGCCGCGGCTTCAAGGCCCGCGGATCACCGGACGGGAGCTGGCCGAGTGGCCGGAGGCGAACGGGCCGTAAGGGCTTGCGGTCTTCGCCCCGCCGGTGGCCCCGCCCCCGATAGCGGCGGGTGATGACCGAGCCGAGGCGCCCGAACGAGGAGCCGGGGCCGCGGACTCGTTTGGCGGGGCCGTTCCCGCGCTGGCCGGCGGCCCTCCGCCTGGTCGGCGTCGTGATGCCGGAGATCGGCGACGAGCGGGAGGGGAGCCGCAAGCGGCTCGCGATGAAGCCGGACCGGCCCGCCGCCGGGCCGGGAATCCGAAGGATCGGAGTTGCACCACCCCGAAACTTATCGGCAACGACTCAAACACCCACAGCCCCTCTCGCCCCTCCTCGACCCCGGGCGCGTCGGCCCGTCCCTTGAGCCGCCGGCCGGGCGGTGGCATGATCGAGCCAACCCCACCCGGCCGCCGATCTTCGGAAGAAATTCCGGGCCGGCGCGCGCCCGCGACGTCGCGGGCGTCTCTTCCAGGGGAGGCACCCATGCCCTTCGACGACGACGCCGGCCGGCCGATGGAGAACTTCCGCGAGTACCTCCGCCTCCTGGCCAGGGGCGGGCTGGACCCGAAGCTCCGCGGCGCCCTGGACCCTTCCGACCTCGTCCAGCAGACGCTCCTGAGGGCGCACCGCCAGAGGGACCAGTTCCGCGGGTCCACCGACGGCGAGCGCGCCGCCTGGCTGCGAGCGATCCTCGCCCGCCAGATCGCCGACGCCCTCCGCCGCCACGGCCGACGCCCCGAGGGCCGCGCCCGCTCCCTGGAGGCGGCCCTGGAGGCGTCCTCGGCGCGGCTCGGCGACTGGCTGGCCGCCGAGGCGCCCTCGCCCAGCCGCGTGGCGATGGGCCGGGAGCGGCTCCTGGCGATGGTCGAGGCGCTGGCCTCGCTGCCCGAGGACCAGAGGACGGCCCTGGAGCTGCGCCACCTCCGCGGCCTGTCGGTCCCCGAGGTCTGCTCAGCGATGGGCCGCACCCTCCCGGCCGTCGCCGGGCTGCTGCATCGCGGCCTGAAATCCCTGCGCGAGAGGATGGAGGAGGAGCCATGACCGACGCCCCCGCCGCCGACGTCCCGGACCGCGAGCGACGCCTGTACGAGGCCCTGGGCGACTACTTCGCCGCCGTCGAGGCCGGCCTCGACCCCGACCGCTCCGCCCTGATCGCCCGCCACCCCGACCTCGCCGACTCGCTCGCCGAGTTCTTCTCCGGCCAGGACCGATTCCACCTCGCCGTCGGGCCTCTGCGCCCGTCGTGGGCGACGACCACGACGGGCCGTCCCCCGACCCGGCGCACACCGACGGCTCCGGGGGGATGGCCCCGCGTCGGCCCTCGCCAAGCGCCCGGACCTCGCTCTGGACCGACGGCGAGCGGCCGCCCGGGCTGGCCCTCCGCGACCCCGACCCGGCCGACGGCCCGCCCGGACTGCCCCGCCCCGGCCCCCTGCCAAGCTTCGCCGACGACGGCCGGCCGCCCCGCTATCAACTCCTGGGCGAGATCGCCCGAGGGGGCATGGGGGCCGTGATCCGCGGCCGGGACGCCGACCTCGGCCGCGACCTGGCCATCAAGGTCCAGCTCGAAGCCCACCGCGACGACCCCGAGATGCTCCGCCGGTTCGTCGAGGAGGCGCAAATCGGCGGCCAGCTCCAGCACCCCGGGATCGTCCCGGTCTACGACCTCGGGGCCCTGGCCGACCGCCGCGCCTTCTTCGCCATGAAGCTCGTGCGAGGCCGCACGCTCTCGGCCCTCCTGCGCCAGCGCCCCGAGCCGTCGGCGGACCTGCCCCGCTACCTCGGCATCTTCGAGCAAGTGGCGCAGACGCTCGCCTACGCCCACGCCCGGGGCGTGATCCACCGCGACCTGAAGCCGTCGAACGTGATGGTCGGCTCGTTCGGCGAGGTCCAGGTGATGGACTGGGGACTCGCCAAGGTCCTCAAGGAGGGCGGAGAGGCCGACGACGATGCGGCCTCGCGGCCGGACGCCGGAGCCGGCGCCGTCCGCACCGTCCGCAGCGGCTCGGACGCCGCCGACTCCCGGGCCGGCTCCGTGCTCGGGACGCCCGCCTACATGCCGCCGGAGCAGGCCCGAGGGGAGATCGACCGCCTCGACGAGCGCGCCGACGTCTTCGGCCTCGGAGCCATCCTCTGCGAGATCCTGACCGGCAAGCCGCCGTTCGTCGGCGGCACGGCGGCCGAGCTTCGCGACCGCTCCGCCCGCGGCGACCTCGCCGACGCCCTCAGCCGCCTCGATTCCTGCGGCGCCGACGCCGAAATCCTCGACCTCGCCCGCTCCTGCCTCTCGGCCGACCCGCAATCTCGCCCTCGGGACGCCCGCATCGTCGCTGGGCGGATCACGGCCCATCTCGTGGGCGTCCAGGACCGCCTCCGAGCCTCGGAGCTGGCCCGCGTCGCCGCCCAGGCCCACGCCGAGGAAGAGGCCCGACGACGACGCCTGACCGTGGCCCTGGCCGGCGCGATCCTCGCCCTCGTCGTCGTCGGCGGCGGGGCCATCGGGCGGTCGATCCAGCAACGCCGGGTGCGCGACACCCGCATCGTCGCCCTCCTGGACGAGGCCGGCCGCGCCCTGGACCGCACCGAGAGGGCCGCGGGGCCCCAGGCGACCGCCGCGCGCGAGGCGGCGCGGACCGCCCTCACCACCGCCGAGGAGCTGCTCGGGCGGCGATCCCGGGGGCGAACTCGCGGGCCGCCTCGACGCCTCCCGACGGAGGCTGGCGGCCACCGATCGCATCCGGCGCCTGGTCGCCGACCTGGAAGCGATCCGCGAGGAGTTCGCCGACATTCGGGACGCGGCGAGGTTGGAAGCCGCTTTCTCTGGGGCGTTCCGCGACTTCGGGTGGGACCCGGACCATCCCTCGAATCTCGATGCCGGATTGGACCTCGCCATGGTCAGACGACAGGCCGGCGCCGAGATCGCGGTGGCCCTGGACAATTGGTCGAGCTTGCGCCGCGCCTGGGCGCGTGCGAGCGTAGCCTCGCCGCTGCGATCGCTCGCGGCGGCCTCGCACGCGCTCGATCCCGATCCCTGGAGGGACGGACTCCGAGCCGTGCTGGATCGTCCCGCAGACGAGGCCCGGGAGGCCCTGCTGCGGCTGGCCGACGACGAGGCCACGTTGCGACGCCAGCCGGCCGCGAGCCTGGTCCTGCTGGCCCAGGAGATCCGGGCTCTGCCTGACCGGGACCGCTCGGCGGCGATCCTTCGGGCCGCCTGGTCTCGGTTCCCCGGAGACTTCTGGATCGCGCACGACCTGGGGACGATCTCGGGGGCTCATGGACGATATAACAACCCCGAGGAAGCCGTCCGCTTCCTGACCGCCGCCATTGCGATTCGCCCCGGAAGCAGCGATGCTCACTTCGACCTCGGCCGAGTCTTGCATAACAAGGGGGACCTCGACGGCGCGGAAGCGGAGTGTCGCGAGGCGATCCGACTCAAGCCCGATCACTCTGGGGCTCACTTGAACCTCGGCGTCGCCCTGCGCCACAAGGGAGACCTCGACGGCGCATTAGCGGAGTATCGCGAGGCGATCCGACTCCAGCCCGATGACGCAGGGGCTCACAGGAACCTCGGCGGCGCATTGCTTGGAAAGGGGGACCTCGACGGCGCATTAGCGGAGTGTCGCGAGGCGATCCGACTCCAGCCCGATCTCGCAGACGCTCACAGCAACCTCGGCGGCGCCCTGCAGGACAAGGGGGACCTCGACGGCGCATTAGCGGAGTATCGCGAGGCGATCCGACTCAAGCCTGATCACGCAGGGGCTCACTTGAACCTCGGCGACGCATTGCTTGACAAGAGGGAACTCGACGGCGCGGTAGCGGAGTATCGCGAGGCGATCCGACTCAAGCCCGATCACGCAGGGGCTCACAACAACCTCGGCCAGACGCTCCAGGCGCAGGGTCGCTACACCGAAGCCCTCGCAGAAATCCGTACCGGTCACGCGCTGGGCTCCCGACTTCCCGACTGGAGATATCCATCGGCTCAATGGGTCGCCGAGGCCGAGCGAATGGTGGCCCTGTCCTCACGGCTTCCGACCGTCTTGCGGGGAGAAGACCGGCCCCGCGATCCCGCCGAAATCTTCGTGCTGGCCACGATCGCCTCTCAACGATCCCTCTATATGGGCGCCGCCCGGCTCTACGCCGGGGCACTCGACACCAACCCCAAGCTCGCCGAGGACCGCACCGCCCAGCACGCCTACAACGCCGCCTGCTGCGCCGCCCTGGCCGGATGCGGTCGGGGGAAGGATGACCCCCCGCCCGACGAGGCCGCCCGGGCGAAGCTGCGGGCGCAGGCCCTGGGCTGGCTCCGCGAGGAGGCGTCGGCCTGGAAGCGCGCGGCCCTGACCGCCGGCGATCCCGACCGGCCGAGCGTCGCCCCGACGCTCGCTCACTGGAAAGTCGATCCCGACCTCGCCGGTGTCCGCGACCCGGACGCGCTGGCGAAGCTGCCGGAAGCCGAGCGGGCCGCCTGGAAGGCGCTCTGGGACCACGTCGAGGCCCTGAGGAAGAAGGTCGCCCCGATCGGCCGTTGACGGATGGGGCTCGTCCGCCGACGGGGGCTCCCGATTCGGGGAGCCGCCTCGCGGCGGGCCAGGCCGGGCACGGTGCGCCCATCTCTCCCGCCCGCCCGATCCGGCGAGGGAGGCGCTCGCCCGGGCGTGGATTGGCCGCGATCGGGGCGAGTCCGGGCCGACGGGCCCCGCTCCGCATCCGACCTTGTGGAAAAAAATCTCGCCGTCGGCGCGCGCTGGATGCGGGGGCGGCGTCTGGGAGGGTAGACGACGGCGGCGGGGCATGGGGCCCGGCCGCCCAGGGGCTCGCGAGGTCCGGCGATGTCTTCGCCCGGCACGCTCGCGAGCCGACCGACCCCCTCGGGCGACCGGCCTGCACGCCCGGGGCATCCTGCGACCCACCCGACGCGGGCCGGGATTCGATGGAGATTCCGACCATGACGCCCTTCCGCAACCCCCTGGCCCGATTTCGCACGACCGAACGCCTCCCCCGCCGCGGGCGCCGGGAGCTCCGATTCGAGGCCCTCGAAGGGCGCGCCCTGCTCTCGGGGATCGCCACCATCACCGAGTTCCCCGCGGCGAGCGTCAACGCCGCGACCGGCGGGATCGTGGCAGGCCCCGACGGAAACCTCTGGTTCACCGAATCCGCGACCAACGCGATCGGCATGATCAACCCGACCACTCACGCGGTCAGTTCCTTCGCCACTCCCACGGCGAGTTCGGACCCATGGGGAATCACGGTGGGAGCCGACGGCAACCTCTGGTTCACCGAACAGGGCGCGAACAAGGTCGGCATGATCAACCCAGCAACTCACGTCATGAGCGAGTTCGACACTCCGACCACCAACTCGGGTCCCAGGGCGATCACGGCAGGCCCAGACGGCAACCTCTGGTTCACCGAGATCCATTCCTACAAGATCGGGGTCATCAACCCGACGACCCATGCCATGAGCGAGTTCGCCCTGACGAACTCGGCCGTCGTCATGGGCGACGGAATCACCGCGGGCTCCGACGGCAACATCTGGTTCTGCGACCAGGGCTGGCAGGAGGTGGGGATGATCAGCCCGACCACCCACGCCATTTCGTTTTTCGGGGTCGGAAAGTCAGCTTGGGGAATCGCATCCGGACCCGACGGTAACCTTTGGTTCACGGGGAATGGGTTCAACGGCACACCCAGGGGCATCGGCACCATCAACCCGACCACCCACGCCGTCTCTTCCTACACCACGGTTCCGATACCGCGGGGCATTACGACAGGCTCCGACAACAACCTCTGGTTCCTGGAGCCGAATAATGGCCAGATCGGCCGGATCGCTCCGACCACCGGCACCATCACCGAGTACCCGATCCCTTCGGTCAGCACGACCGGTGACAGCCTCACGACTGGCCCCGACGGCAACCTCTGGTTCATTGATAGCAACAACAACGCGATCGGCGAAGCCACCCTCACCACGTCTCAACTCGTCGTGACGCAACGGCCGAGCACGGTCACCGCGGGCAACCTGTTCGGGCTCACGGTCGCGGCGGAGGATTCCTCGGGGAACCTCCTGACCTCGTACAACGGCCCCCTGACGGTGTCTCTCGGGAACAACCCCGGCGGTGGCACGCTCGGCGGCACGCTCACGGCGACGGCGACGGACGGCGTGGCCACGTTCTCGGGGCTATCTCTCACGACGGCCGCGACGGGCTACACGCTGGGGGTCTCCGGCGGCGGGTTCGGGATCGGGACGACGTCGGCCTTCGCCGTGACGCCCGCGGCGGCCACGCAGATCGTGGTCACCTCGCAGCCGCCGTCGAGCGTCGCGACCAACACGGCGTTCACCGTCGTCGCGACCATCGAGGACCAGTACGGCAACGTCGTGACCTCGGCCAACAACTCGGTGACGGTGTCGCTGGGGAGCAACCCGGGCGGCTCGACGCTGGGCGGGACGACGACCGCCACGGCCGTGGACGGGGTCGTCACGTTCTCGGCCCTGAAGCTGAACAAGAAGGGCAAGGGATACACGCTCCGGCTCGCCTCGGCGGGGCTGACGGGGGCGACGACCTCCGCGTTCAACGTCTCCTGAGGCGTCGCCGACGGGGCGAGTCCCCGGGGCGACGGCGGCCCCTCGGCCGCGCCCCCGGGCCGCCCCGCCGGTGGGGATCGGCCCGGCCGTCGCCGGTGCCGAAAGGCACGGCCCTCCGGGCTGCCGATGCGCCGGGAGCGGTGCGAGTGCTCGGGATCTCGGCCGGGTCGCCGGGATCGTCGCGACGGCCCCGGCACCGGCGACGAGGTCTCTCGCCGATGCTGACCAGGCCCCGGGCGTCCCCCTTGCGGTGCCGGCCGGGCGGACGGACCCACGGGCCGACCCGCTGGGTGCTCGAGTGCCGGGGCCGCCTCGGGACGAGGTCGGCGGCCGCCGGCGGCCTCGCCTCGGCCTCGCCGGCGCGCCGGTCGGAAGGCGTGGGACATCGGTGAAGGGCATCGGGCGGGTACCGGAGGTGGAACGTCCCCGGCCCGTCGCCGTCGATCTGGAGGGCGGCGAGGTAGGCGGCCGCGGGCCCGGAACGGGCGGCCGTGACGGGGCCTGTCCCCGGGATCAGTCACGTGTCCGAATGGCCCCTTGGCGGCGAGGCGGATCCACCCGGACCGAAGGGGGACGCCTGCGGCGGGCCCGGCCGGCCCGGGCGCGTCTCGGCGCCAGGAAAATGCCCTCGTCGCCCCCCGGGTCGACCCGGGGGGCGACGAGGCGGGGGTGGTTTCAGGGGGTCGCGGTCCGTCCGCCTCACCGCCGGGCGACGAGCAGGGCGAGGGCCCCGCCGGCCGTGGTTCCTCCCGGGGTTGCGACAAAACCCAGGGGCCTGTAGGGCGGACCCGGCGGGGGTGGCCCTTCGGCGCTGGTCGAGCCATGGATCGGCGGTGGGGCCCGGCCGGGCCCCCTTCGCGGCGAAGGTCCGGAAGGATCGAGGGCGGGTCCTCGACGACGCTCGTCGGCGAATCCCCCGACGGGCCGGTCGTGATCGAAGGGCGATCGGCCACGTCGGCCCTGGACCATCGCTCGGCGGATGCCCTCGCGGGGGGCGGGTACTCAGTCGTCCGAAGACCCATATCTGCCTCCGCCGCGGCCGCCCGCGCCGGTCGGCCCTGGGCCCCTCGACGAACTTCAGGACGGGAGGGCCGGGTGTGGCCTGGTGGCCTCGGTCATCTTCGAGGGACCTGAAGACCGCCCCGTCGGCGCCGGGGTCGGCCCCATCCGGCGAGGCCGCCGTGCGAAGGGGGCCATCCGTGGGATCGACGTCGCGGCGACGCTGCCCGCCCGGCCGGGGAGCCCGCGTGGGATGCCCTCGGTCGGCTCGTCGGGGCGGGCCTGACGGGCCGGCCGGTGCCGGGGACGCGCCCCTCGGGGGTCCTTCCGGCCCCGCCCTCGCGGCCGCGGCTGACCGATGAGGCGGGCTTTCGGCGATCCCCGGCCGGCCGGCACGACGGTTACGGAGGACGGCCCCGACCGGGGCACCTCGGGCGTCCCGGCTCGGCCCGCCCCGGCGCTGTCTCGCCCGGGCCGGGCCTTATCGACCCTTCCTTTTCCCTCGGGCGCGGGCGGCATCGAGGTGCCCCGGGGCGGGCCGGGCGGGCCCGTGGATCGCCGGGCGGAGCCTCACGAGCGTCTTCCTCGTGATCGCAGTGGAGAAATCGGTCCCGGGCGCCCCGGAGCCGGCCAGGGGGAGGCCCGAGGGGCCGGCGATCCCCCCGGGCGGCGTGCCGACGACCGTCAGCCGATAGGCCCTGTGGACGTCCAGGAGCCGCCTCGGCGTCAGCAGGACGGTCCTCCCGTCCGAGGCGAGCTTGACCGAGGCCAGGCCGATCGGCCGGCCGCCCGGATCGGTGATCCGGTAGTTCGCCGGGTCGGTGGCGCGGGCCGGGTCGACCGCCTCGCTGAAGGTGACGACCAGCGTCGTCGGCTCGGCATGGAAGCCGTAGCGCGCCACGCCCGACACCGTCGGCGCCTCGGGGGCCGGGGACCCAATGGCCGGGGGCGTCGAGGGGGCCGCGACGAGCAGGACGACCGGGGCCGAGGCGGCGGCCCTCAGCGACGCGTCCCCTCCGAAGATGGCGCTCAGGGTGTGAGACCCCGGGGACAGGGTCGAGACGACGACCGCGGCCCGGCCGCCGGGGCCCAGCGGGGCCGTAGCGATCGGCGCCAGGCCGTCGTAGAACGTGACCGTCCCCGACGGCCCCACCGGACCGGAGACCGAGGCCGACAGCGTGACTGGCGCCCCCGCCTCCGCCGGGTCGGGCGAGGCGGAGAACGCCGTCGAGGCCGCCGCCCGGCCCACGTCCACCGAGGCCGAGGAGGCGCTCGGCGTCGAGGTCGAGTCGCCCCCGTAGGCGGCCGTGATCGTGTGAGGGCCGGCCGGGAGCGAGGGGTCGGTGAGCGAGGCGGTCGCCGACGATCCGCCGGGCGCCTCAACGAGCGGCACCGTCGCCACGGCCGAGCCGTCGACGGAGAACGTCACCGCGCCGCCCGGGGACGCCGGCCCCGTCACCGAGGCCGTGATCGTGACGGGCTGGCCGACGGTCGGCGCCTCGGGGGAGGCGGCCAGGGTCGTCGTCGTGGCCGCCCGGGCGACCTCCTGGGCGATCGCCGCCGAGGTGCTGGGGGCGAGGTCGGCGTCTCCTCCGTACGAGGCGGAGATCTGATGGCCGCCGACGCCCAGCCCCGAGAGGACGAACGAGGCCGACGCCGAGAGCCCGTCGGCCGAGGCCACGACCGGCACGGCCGCAACCTCCTGGCCATCGACCGAGAAGGCCACGGAGCCGCTCGGCCCGCCCCGCGGCGAGTTCCCCGAGACCGTCGCGGTGAGCGTGACGGCCTGCCCCAGGGACGAGGGATTCGGGGAGGCGGCCAGGGAGGTCGTCGTCGGCGCGGCGGTGACGGTCGTGGACGCGGTGGCCGAGTCGTCGGTCGGGTCGGGGTCGGCCACCGGAGAGGCCGCCGAGAGCGTGTCGACGACCGCCCCGAGCGCCGTGGCCGTGCCCGAGACGGTCACGGTGAACGACGCCCCGGCCGGGAGGTCCGGGACCAGGACGGTCAGCCTGCCGCCGACGATCGAGAGATCCCCCATCGAGGCCGCGGCGGAGGCATCGGCCAGCGAGGGGGGGAGGTCGTCGGTCGCGACGACGCCCGAGGCGGGGTCGGGGCCCCGATTGGTGATCGTGAACACGTCGGAGATCGTCCCCCCGATCGCGACCGTCCCGGAGGGGGGAGCCGCCGAGGCCGAGAGGTCGGCGACGAGGAGGGTCCCCTTCTGGACGTCCCGGGCGAACTCGGAGGTGTTGCCGTCGGGGTCGGTGGCGGTGGCGGTGAAGAACCGGCCGCGGAGGTCGCCCGGGGCGACGAACGAGAAGCTCGCGTCACCGTCCGGGTCGGTCATCACCGAGATCTGGCCCAGGTAGGTCCGGCCCTGGCCGAAGCCCGAGGGGTCGGGCAAGGGATCGGCGAAGAACTGGACGAGGAACGCGGCGCTGGCGGCGCTGTTCAGGGTGCCGAAGATTGTGGACGAATCGGCCGAGGTCGCGGCCCCGATCAGGACGGGATAATTCTGGAGGTCGTTGGCCCCCTGGTGGGGCCCTCCCGGGGTGTTCGGGGTCACGCCGTCGCCCCCGAGGTCGATGCCGAGCTTCGCGTTGTCGTGGATCGAATTCGAGAGGATCGAGTTATCGTCCTGGGGCCCCGGCTCGACGAGGACTCCGGCCCCCCCGTTGTAGGCGATCACGTTGGCAGAATCGCGAGAGCCGCCGATCTGGTTGCCGGGGCCGCGATAGGTGGAGGTGGAATCCTCGCCCTGGATCAGGATGCCGTCGACGGCGTTGCCGAAGGCCCGGGCCCCGGAAGAATCGGTTCCGAGGAAATTGCCCTGGACGAGCGTGGGCCGGTACTGACTGGGGTCGCCCAGGACGAGCCCGTTTCGTCCGTTGCCCGAGATCACGTTGCCGGAACCGGCGACCGTCCCCCCGATCGTGTCCTCGTTCCCGGCCTCGTCGTAGCCCCCGACCGCGTCGAGCCCGTCATCGGCGTTGCCCAGCGCCGCGGTCTGGTCGCGGTTCAGGCCGATGATATTCCCCTCGATGAGATTCGCGCCGGTTTCATGGAAGAGGAGGCCATCGGCCAGGTTGCCCGAGATGATATTGCCGGCGCCGACGACGGTCCCGCCGATCGTATTCGTCGAGGAGAAGAAATCCTGGATGCCGCTCCCCCCGTTGCCCAGGGCGATCATCCCGGAGACGTCGGTGCCGATCTCGTTGCCCTGGATGACGTCGTCGGTGGCCCCCTCGGCGTCCATCGAGATCCCGTCCATGAGGTTCGCCGAGATCACGTTCCCCTGGCCGGGGGCTGTCCCGCCGATCAGGTCGAAGGCCCCTTCGAGACGGAGCCCGTCGCCCCCGTTGCCCAGGGGCTTCGTGCCGCCGATGTCCGTGCCGATCCTGTTGCCCTGGATGATGTTCTTGTTCGCGTACAGGGTGATGCCGGTCCCGCCGGACTTGCCCTCGGAGATCACGTTGTCGAGGATGACCATCCCGCCCTGGGCCACGACGCCGCTGCCGGTGTCCCCGTCCAGGACCTTCGTGCCGGTGGGGTCGGTGCCGAACAGGTTGCCCTGGATCAGGCCGGCCGCGTCGGTCATCACGGCCGCGTTGAAGGCCCCGCTGATCAGGTTCCCCGACCCGGCCGCCGGACCTCCGATGGAGGCGTCCGGGGAGGCCGTGAGGCGGATGGCCATGTTCGACTGCCCGAGGCGGGCCGTCCCCGAGCGATCCGTCCCGTAGTAGCTCCCGAGGAACTGGGCGCCGGGGGAGTTCGAGCCCATCACCTCCTCGCCGACGTCTGCATAAAGCCCGTTGTCGGACAACAAGTCGCGGTCCCCGGGGCCGGTCCCCCCGATGGTGACCCCGCTCACCCCGTCGAGGAAGACCCCGGCGGAGGTGTTGCCGTCGGCGGTGGTGCCGTCGGGATCGACCCCGAGGAAATCCCCAGCGACCTCGTCGTCGGCCGCCCCTTCGAGGTGGATCCCGTCGCGGAAGCCGGTGATCGAGAGCCCTCGGATCAGGCTGTCCCCCCCGGCGACTGCCAGGCCGTCGACCGTGCCCCCGAGGGAGGCCCCGCTCAGGTGGACCCGAAGGACCGCGTCATCGCCGGTCGCCAGGTCGTTCGGCGAGGCGGAGGATTCCGTGTCGCCGTCGAGGACGACCGGCCAGGCGATGGCGGGCAGGGGCGAGGTCGGCACGATCGTGAACGGTCCGGGCCCCCCGGGGATGGAGAACGCGATCAGGTCGGGGGTCGGGCTCTCGGCCTGATTCAGGTCGAGGATCGCCTGGCGGAGCGACCCCGGGCCCGAGTCGTTCGTGTTGGTGACGGCGAACGTCGTGGCGTAGATCGTGATGGTCGACGTCGCCACGTTGGAGGTCTGCGATCCCAGGGTGTCCTCGTACGTGAACGAGTCGGTCCCGAGGAACTCGGGGCCCGGGGCGTAGGTGAATGAGCCGTCCGCGTTGAGCTGGAGGCGGCCGTGGAGCGGGCCGGAAACCAGCGACGCACGGAGCGGGCCGCCCCCGTGGACGTCGAGGTCGTTGCCCAGCACGCCTGGGGCCGCGACCGTGAGCGCCGTATCCACGTCGTCCTTGTAGGAGTCGTCGGCTGCGAACACGGGAGTCGTCGCCGCCCCGATCGGCAGGTCGTTGGAGAATTCGGAGGTGTCGAAGAGCGAGTTGGTGGCCGTGGCGCTGGCGAGGCCCGAAGCCGCCCCCGGGAGGACGGCGAGGAAGCTGGCGACTCCCGAGTCATCCGTCGTCACGGTCGTCTGGCCGAGATAGGTCCGGCCCTCGCCGTGACCTGAGGGATCGGCCGAGGGGCTCGAGAAGAACTGGATGGTGAAGGGGGCATCCGCGGCCGAGTCCAGCGCCCCTTCGATGTAGGTTTGCCCGTCGAAGGACGCGACGGCCCGGAGGACGGGATAGGGTTGGCCCGCGTTGGGCCCGTGCGAGGGCCCGTTGGGGGTCACGCCGTCGCCCCCGAGGTCGATGCCCAGGCCCGCGTTGTCGTGGATCGAGTCGAACAGGATCGAGACGCCGGTCGGATTCCCGTAGTTCGGGTCGGCGACCAGGGCGACGCCGGCCCCCCCGTTGTCGGCGATCACGTCGGCCGCCGCGGGCGATCCCCCGATCGAGTTGCCCGGGTTGGAGATCGTCAGGCCGTTGCCACCGTTGCCCAGGGCCGGGAACCCCGAGGCGTCGGTGCCGATGTAGTCGCCCTCGATCAGGTTCCGCCCGCTGCCGGACTGGCCCTCCATCAGGATGCCGGCCCTTCCGTTGCCCGCGATCACATTAGCCGCCGCCGTGGTCCCCCCGATCGTGTTCAGGGCGCCAGAGAGGTTGATCCCGTCCTGGCCGTTGGGAAGGGGCCGGGTGCCGGAGTAGTCGGTTCCGATCTCGTTCCCCTGGACGACGTTGAAATCGGAGTCCGTCAGGTCGATCCCGTTGGCCGCATTGCCCGAGATCACGTTGCCGGCCCCGGGCGACGACCCGCCGATGGTGTTCGACGTCTCCTCGATCATGTAGATCCCGTTTGAGCCGTTTCCCAGGGCCTTCGTGCCGGTGGCGTCGGTGCCGATCTTGTTGCCCTGGATGAGGTTGTATCCGGTGAGCTCCGAGGTGAATATGAGGCCATACCCTGAGTTCCCCGAGATGACGTTGCCCAGGCCCGGCGAGGTCCCCCCGATCGTGTTTCGGCCGTCTCCCGAGAAGATCCCCTCGCCGTTGGGGATGGCCTTCGTGCCGCTGACGTCGGTTCCGATCTCGTTGCCCTGGACGAGGATGCCCTCGCCCCGAAGGTCGATGCCCGAGCCCGCGTTGCCCGAGATGACGTTGCCCAGGACCTGCGATCCGTCGCTAACCACGACCCCCGAGCCGTTGCCGACGGCGATCGTCCCGGTCGGGTCGACCCCCACGAGGTTGTCCTGGACCAGCGCCGAGGAGTCGGTGGACACGCCATGCCCGTCAGACCCCGCCCCGCCCAGGACGTTGCCGGAACCGGCCGAGGGACCGCCGACGGTCGCCCCCGGCGACGACGAGAGCTGGAGGTCGGTGGCCGTATAGCCGAGCCGCGCCGCCCCGGAGCGATCCGTCCCGTAGTAGCTGCCCTGGAAGACGTCGTCGGGCGAGTTGTTCACGAGCACCCCGCCGCCGGCGTCGACGTACGGGCCGGTCCCCCGGCCGTTGTCGGCGATCAGGAGCCGGTCCCCGGCCGACGCCCCTCCGATCGTGACGGCCGGGGCGCCGTCGATCAGGATGCCGACGCTGCCATTGCCGTCGGCGGTGGTGCCGTCGGGGTCCACGCCGAGGAAATCGCCGGAGATCGAGTCGCCGCCGGCCCCCTCCAGGTGGATCCCGTCGGTGAAGTCCGTGATCGCCAGCCCCCGGACCAGGCTGCTCCCTCCCGAGATCGCCAGGCCGTCGACCGACGCCCCGGCCTTCGCGCCGTCGAGGTGGATCGCGATCGTGGCGTTGTCGCCTTGCGCCAGCGTATTCGGGCTCGAACCGGGCTGCGAATCGCCGTCGATGACGACGGGCCGGGTAATCGTCGGCAGGGCCGAGGCCGGCGAGATCGTCCACGTCCCGGCCTCCGCGTCGAAACCGGGGTCGGTGGCGGGGACCGCGAAGGCGATCGTGTCGGGAGTGGCGGATGTGTCGGTCGCGTCGGCGTTGACCCGGCCGATCGCCCAGCGGAGCGAGCCGGGGGCGTCGTCGTCGAAAGTGTCGAGGACCGTGAAGGTCGTGCTCAGGAGCGTCCGGATCTCGAGCACCTCGACCGGGGCGCGCGGGGTCGCGGCCGTCGGCCGACGTCTCCTCCTGCCCGCGCCACCCCGCCCGGCCCGCTTGGCCCCGAAGATCGGCAGGTCCATCGGCTCCGTCCCCCTCCCGTCGTCCCGACGTCGGCGATCCTTGCAGGGAGGGCCCCGGCCGGCTTCGTAGAATCTCCTATTTTGACATGTAAACCGCGTTCGTGCAACCGATCCCAGACGTGCGTACAGGTGCGACGGGCGGGGACGCCGCCGCGGTCGGCCGGGGCCATGCCCCGAGGGGTGGATCCGCGACGGGCCGGGGGGCCGGCCCCTCGACGGGTTCGGCTCTCGGGTCCGGGGCTCGTCCCCGGGCGTCCCCCCGGTTCATTTCGACCCCGCGGGGCCCCGTTTCCAGATTTCCATCAGCGACTCCGAGCCGCGGCTGGGGATGCCGTGCTCGGCCATCAGCGGCGACGTGGCCTCGTGGATCGCCCTGCGGCGGAAGACCATCGTCTCGGACGGCTCGCCGTGGAACCGGATCGTCAGGAACTCGCCCGAGCCGTCGCGGAGCACCTCGACCAGGTGCCGCAGGTTCCTCACGGGCACGCCGTCGACGTCCTTGACCACCCGGCCGAACGGGTCGGCGTAGCCCCGGGCGATCCGGTGCGGCAGGAGCGGCGAGGTCACCGCCACCAACTCCTCGCCCGGGGACGCGGCCCGGTTGCCCATCCTCGTCATCGGCGGGTTGCCGAGGGGCGAGGACGAGCCGCCCCGGACGTACAGGCCGACCGCCTCGGAGACCACCGGCGAGAACACCAGAGGGCCGAGGACGAAGTATTCGGGGCCCGGCCCTCCAGCGGCCGGATCAGGCGGTCGTCGTCCCGGGTCACGGGCACGGCCGAGTCCATCGGCTGCCCCTGACGGATCAGCCGGACCGGGAGGCGGCCTTCCCTTCGGGCCATCATGGGCGCCTCGGGGCCGAGGGCGCGAGGGGGTCGGGGCATGGCGAGCGAGGATCGGCCGCCAGCGGGGGCGGGGCCGCCGGAGCGGTATCGAGAGTTCCTCCGCATGGTCGCCGGCGCCCCGCTGCGGTCGCTCCCGCCCCTGGGCCTGGACCCCTCCGATGCCGCCCAGCGGGCCCTGCTCAAGGCCCACCAGAACCGCGAGCAATTCCGGGGGGCGAGCGATGCCGAGTACCTGGCCTGGCTCCGACGGGTCCTCGTCCACGACCTCCGCGACGCCGCCCGCCGCCACGCCCGCGAGGCCGGCGCCCTGGGCGTCGAGGCCGACCTCGAGCGGTCGGCCCTCCGGCTGGAGGACTGGATCGAGGCCGGCGACACCTCCCCCCCGGCCCGGGCCTCTCGCGCCGAGTCCCTCCTCCGCCTGGCCGGGGCCCTGGCCGGGCTGCCCGAAGACCAGCGCCGGGCCGTCGAGCTCCGCCACCTCGTCGGCCTGGCCGTCCCTCAGGTCGCCGCGAGGATGGAGCGGACCGTCCCGGCCGTCGCCGGGCTGCTCCGCCGAGGGCTGGAGGCGCTGCGGAGGGCGGTCCCCGACCTGCTCGACGGCCTCGCCTGAGCCGACGCATCCCCCCGAGACCCGGCCATGAACCCCGAGGATTCCACCCGGGAACACGGAGGAGGCGACCGGCTCGACTCGGCCCTGGCCGCCTACCACGAGGCGGAGGCCCGCGGCGAGGCGCCGGGCCTCGACACATTCCTCGCGTTGCGGTCCGACCTGGCCGACGGGCTCCGCGCCTACTTCGGCGTCGGGAGGAGGCTGGCGGAACTGGTCGGGGCGCCACGGGGCGACGGGCTGGACGACTTCGAGGTCTTGGGCGAGCTGGGCCGGGGCGGGATGGGCGTGGTGTTCGAGGCCCGTCAGAGGAGCCTGGGGCGGCCCGTGGCCCTGAAGATGATCCTGGGCTTGGCCGGCGGCGAGGAGGCCCGGCTGCTCCGCCGCGAGGCCGAGGCCGCCGCCCTGGACCACCCGGGGATCGTCCCGATCTACCTGGTCGGCGAGCACGACGGCCTCCCCTTCTTCGCCATGAAGCTCATCCGGGGGGCCTCGCTCCGCGACCACCTGGGGCGGCTCCGCGCCGACCCCCGGGCGGCCTCCGCCACGCTGGCCGCCGTGGCCCGGGCCATCCACCACGCCCACCGCAGGGGCGTCCTCCACCTCGACCTGAAGCCGGGCAACGTCCTGATCGACGAGGACGGCCGCCCGGTGGTCACCGACTTCGGCCTGGCCAAGAGCGCCGGGTCGGAGACCGGGCTGACGGCCCTGGGCAGCCCGGTCGGCACGGCCGAGTACATGAGCCCCGAGCAAGGCCGCCGGCCGTCGTGACGCGGTGACCGTCGCGGCCGACGTCTACGGCCTGGGCGCCACTCGCTACGCCATCCTGACCGGCCGCCCCCCGCACCCGGGGGACTCGCTGGCCGAGACGCTGAGGAAGGTCCTGGAGGAGGAGCCGGCCCGGCCCCGGGCGATCGACTCGGGCGCCGACCGCGACCTGGAGGCGATCTGCCTGAAGTGCCTGGAGAGGGACCCGAGGCGCCGCTACCCCTCGGCCGAGGCCCTGGCCGAGGACCTGGAGCGGAGGCGCGACGGCCTGCCGATCGCCGCGAGGACGCCGACGGCCTGGACCCACCTCGACCGCTGGCGACGGCGTCGCCCGGCGCTGGCGGCGATGCTGGCCCTGATCGTAGTCGGCACCCTGGCCTCCTTGGCCGTGGTCACCCGGCTCTGGCTCGACTCCGTCGCCGCACGGGCCGCGCTGGAGGAGGAGGCCTACGCCGACCGGATCGCCCTGGCCGACCGCGAGATCGCCGCCGGCCGGGTCGGCCGCGCAGAGGAGCTCCTGGAGGAATGCCCGGACAGGCTCCGGGGCTGGGAATGGCACCACCTGACCCGCCGGGGGGAGGCCCAGACTCTCCCGAGACAGGGCCCGCCGTCGATGATCGCCGTCCTGGCCTACAGCCCCGACGGCCGGTGGCTGGCCTCGGTCGGGGAGGACGGATGCCTGATCGTCCGCGACTCCCGGGCCGGCGCCGTGCGATTCTCGGCCCGCGACCCCGGCCTCGTCCCAGCCTCGAGCGTGGCCTATCGGGAGGATGGGCGGTCCCTCCTGGTGGGGACCTCCGGCGGAGACCTGATCGAGCGGGACGCGACGACCGGCGCCGAGACCTCGCGCCGGCCGCTCCACGTCCGCGCCATCCGCCGGATCGCCCCGAGCCCCGACGGCCTCCGGGTCGCGACCGCCGGGGACGATCGGACCGTCCGCATCCTGGACGCGACGAGCCTGCGGGAGCTGCTGAGCCTGGAGGGCGCCTCGCGGAGCATCCGGGCCGTGGCCTTCTCGCCCGACGGGCTCCGCCTGGCCTCCGGGGGGCTGGACGGCCAGGTGGTCCTCCGCGACGGAGCGCCCTGCCGGCGCCCATGGACCGGGAGCCGAGGGTCCTCCGGGGCCACGAGGGGACGGTCTCGGCCGTGGCCTTCGGGCCCGGGGGCACGCTGGCGACGGCCTCGGCCGACGGCACGGCGAGGATCTGGGACGCGGCGACCGGGCGGGCCGTCCGCACGATCCGGCCGGGTTCCGGGGCGCTGACGGCCCTGGCCTTCTCCCCCGACGGCCGCCTGCTCGCCACGGCCGGGAGGGACCGGAAGGTCAACGTCTAGGACCCGGGCACGGGCCGCCTGATCGTCCCCATAAGCCCCCACAACGGGGTCATCACCGCCCTGGCCTTCCGCCCCGACGGAGGGGCCCTGGCCGCCGCCGGCGACGACGGGTTCGTCCGCATCAAGGACGCCAGGACGTGGGAATCCCTGGCCGTCCAGGGCTCGGTCAGCCTCCCGGGGGGCCCCGGCGTCCCGATGACCTCGGTGGCCTTCCGGCCCGGGGGCCGAGACGTGGCGATGGGGCTGGCCATACCGGCGGTCCTCGTCGTCGATCCCGAGGACCGGAAGGCACGGGTCCGGACCGCGGCCACTCCGGCGGCGACGGTCCATTGCGTCGCCTACAGCCCCGACGGCCGCGTCCTGGCGGCGGGGGACTCGACCCACGGGGTCCGGCTCTGGGACGCCAGCACCCTCCGCTCCCTGAGGGTCCTGGCGGGCCACGAGGGGGACGTCCTGGCCCTGGCCTACAGCCCCGTCGGCCGGCGGATCGCCAGCGGGGGCTACGAGGGGTCGGTGCGGATCTGGGACGCCGAGGCCGGCCGGGAGCTCCACGTCCTGAGGGACGGCGTCGGCCCGATCGCCTCGGTCGCCTTCAGCCCCGACGGCCGCCGCCTGGCCGCCGCCCGGGGCGACCGCTCGGTCCTGCTCTGGGACCTCGACCGACTCCCCCCTCTGGCCTCGGCGAAATAGCCCCGGCGGGCCGTCCGGAAAAAATCCCGAGAAAGCGCGGTCGGAAAACCCGCGCCGATCGTCGTCCAGTCCTGAGGGAGCGGACGAGCCCTCTCCCGAGACCCACGATCGAGGCGGCCGAAAGGCCCGCCAATGTCCCCGATAAGCCCCGACGAAGGACACCCGGGAGGAACCCCACCCGCATCGACCGCCTCCTCAACCGATTTCGAAGGACCACTCCCCACCGCCGGAGGGCCACGGACCTCGCCCTCCGCCCCGCCGGGCCTGATCGATTGGAGTTGGAGAGGCGACGGCTCCTGGCCATGTACGTCGTGACCACAACGATCGATTTTGGCGGTGTCGACCCCTCCGGCAAGGATTTCAGCCTCAGAGATGCCATCAGTTTCGCGAACGAATCCGGGGAACCGAGCACAGTCCTCTTCAATTTCACCGGAGACACAACCAGGATCGACGGCCTCCCCACGATCACCGTCGATAATCCCCTGCAGGCCATCACCGTCCCTATCGCGATCGACGGGACCAGCGGGTACGGCTCGGCAATCCATCCCGGGGTCCAGCTCCGTGGGGTCCCGGGCGACGGGACTGGAGATGGGCTGTTGTTCAGCGGAAGCGGAGCGACTGGTTCGGTCGTCCGAGGCCTCGCGATCGGTGGATTTCAGGACAACGGGATTAGCCTGTTCGACGTAAGCGGTGTCTCGATCCAGACCTGCTACGTCGGTACGAACGGAACAGGCGAAGCGGCGAATGGCAACGGGATCGATGGCATCGCGTTGCTGAGGACCAGCAACATCACCATCGGCGGCTTCGCCACGGGCACCGCCAACGTGATGTCGGGCAACGCGGGCGACGGCATCGGCCCGGTGTCCTCATCCCAGACGGCCGTTGTGGGCAACCGCATCGGCACGAACGCGGCCGGGTCCGCAGCCCTGGTCAACGCGAGCAACGGGGTGGAGGTCGATGCCCCTTCCCAGGGAACGACCATCGGCGGCACCGCGCCGGGCTCGGGCAACGTGATCTCGGCCAACGGGGGCAACGGCGTCCGCCTCGACGGCGGCGCCTCGCCCACCGCCCTGAACGCCGTGATCGCCGGCAACATCATCGGGCTGGACGCCACCGCCACGAAACGGCTGGGCAACGCCTATCAAAACATCTGCGCCTACGACGCGACCGGCAACACCATCGGCGGCACGGTCGCCGGGGAGACCAACGTCATCGGCGCCAGCGGCCAGGTCGGCCTATGGATCGACACAGGATCGACGGGCAATCTCGTCGCCGGCAACCTGATCGGGACCAACTCGGCCGGGGCGTCGGGGCTGGGCAAGTCGTACCAGGGGATCTACGACAACGCGCCGAACAACACGATCGGGGCCGTGGCCGGGCCGGCCCAGGTGATCGTCGGCAGCGGCAACAACGGCGTGGCGATCAGCGCGGCGGCCCCGGGGGCGCTGGTCCAGGGGAACCTGATTGGCATCGGCCCGGGCGGGTCGGCGATCCCGAACTCTCAGGACGGCGTGCTGGTCCTCGGCCCCGGGGCCACGATCGGGGGGACCTCGGCGGCGGCCCGCAACGTGATCTCGGGAAACGGCCAGGCGGGGGTCTCGATCTCGGGGTCGGCCGCCTCCCGGGAACCTGGTCGAGGGCGATTACATCGGCACGGATTTGACCGGGCCTCGGCCATCGCCAATCAAAACAACGGCGTGGCCATCACGGGCGGAGCGTCGTCGAACACCATCGGGGGCAGCTCGGCCGCCGGCGCCGGGGACCTGATCTCCGGCAATGCGCCCACCCTGTCCTCTGGTGACGGCGTGTACATCAGCGACGCCGGGACGACCGGCAATCTCGTCCTTGGCAACACGATCGGCCTGAACGTCTCCGGGGCCGTCCTTGGGAACGGATATGGAGGGGTGGATCTGAGGCCCGGAGCCTCGGCCAACACCATCGGCGGGACCTCGCCCTCAACTCGGAACATTCTTTCGGGCAACGTGATCGGCGTGTTGATCGTCGGCTCGGCTTCGAACCTGGTCGAGGGCAACTCCATCGGGACCGATCCGGCGGGGAACTCGGCCCGGCCGAATAGTTTCGGGGTCCTGGTCAGCAACGGGGCGACGTCCAATACGATCGGAGGGAATGCGGCCCTTGGCGCGGGGAACGTGATCTCGGGCAATAGCCTGGATGGCGTCGAGATCCGCAATTCGGGGGCGAACGGGAACGTCCTCGTGGGCGACCTCATCGGCTTGAATGCGATGGGCAACGCCCTGGGCAATGGCCGGACGGGAGTTCAGATCTACAACAATTCCGGCAACACCGTCGGCGGGAGTTCACCGGCGCTCCGCAACGTCATCTCGAGTAATTCGGCCGACGCCGTGGATGTCTTCGGCCTCGGGGCCTTTTCGAATGTCATCCTGGGCAATGATATCGGCACCGATCCCACGGGCACGACGGCGCGGGCCAACGGGGGGGTTGGAGTCGCTCTCTTCTCCTCGGCCCACGGCAACACGATCGGCGGGGCGTTGCCCGGCTCGGGCAATGTGATCTCGGGCAACTCGGGGGCTGGCGTCTCGGTCCTGGGCAGCCAGGCCGTGGGGGACTCGATCCTCGGCGACCTGATCTTCGCGAATGGGACGATCGGCATCGACCTGGGAGGCGATGGGGCCACTCCCAATCATCCCGGGGGCGCAGTGTCCGGGCCGAACTCGCTCCAGAACCATCCCGTCCTGACCTCCGCCTATAGCACCCCGATGACGACCATCCTCGGGGGCACCCTGGATAGCCTTCCGAACTCGTCGTTCCGCGTGGAAATGTTCGCCGGGCCTCCGGGCGGTGGGTCCTCGGTGTTCCTCGGGTTCGCGACGGTGGCGACCGGCGGCTCGGGCCATGGGTCGTTCTCGTTCCAGACGGCCTTTCGGGTCGATCCGGGTTGGGTCGTGACGGCCACGGCGACCGACTCCTCGGGCGATACCTCCGAGTTCTCGGCCCCTGCGACCGTCTCGCAGACGACCGACGTGACGTCGTCGGTGACGGTCGTCCGAGGGGGGTTCGTGATCACCAACCGCAAGCTCGGGACGTTCAGCCAGGAGGTCACGATCCGGAACACCTCCGGCCATGCTCTCCTGGGGCCGATCTCGCCGGTCCTCGATGGCCTGGCCAACGCCTCGCTCGTCAATTCGACGGGCGTGACGGGCCCGGCCAATCCGCCGGCCGGAAGCCCTTATCTCGACCTGGTCCCTCCCCTCGGCTCGCTAGCCGACGGGGGCAGCGTGACGGTTTATCTCGTGTTCTCCGACCCGACCTTCCGGACGATTTCTTACACTGCCAAGGTCCTCGCCGGAGGAGGCCCCCGGTGACGAACCCTGGCGCGGGAACCCCGACCATGCGCCTCAAGACGACGATGCCCCCGGCCCTGATGCTCGGGCTGGCCCTCGCCCTCCCGCCGGCCCCCTCGCGGGCCGACTTCGTGTTCGACGTGACCTTGGACACATCCCCCCTGAACGCCCCGGGCGCGGCCTTCGGCGGCGGCGGGCCGTACTCGATCGACTTCACCCTGACGGGCGCTGACCCGGCCCAGGCGAACTCGGTGCGGATCGCCGCGATCGATCTCGGCGGGGGCTCGGCGATGGGGCCGGCGTCGACGATCAACGGGGCGGCCGGGGACCTGACCTCGGGCGTGATCCTGGACGACTCCGGGGGGTGGTTCTTCAACGACTTCAATCAGGTCTTCCTGCCCGGGGCTTCCCTGAGCTTCGAGGTCGCGACGACGGCAGACTTCGCCGGGGTCGCCCCCGACCTCCTGTCGTTCTCGATCCTCGACGCGGGAGGCGACCCGATCCCCACGGGCGACCCGACGGGCGGGGGCGCCCTCTTCTTCGTAACGCTGGACGGGCCGTCGCCGTCGCTAACGGATGCCTTCTCGGGCACGGACTCGTCGGGGACCCTGATGATCGGCCCGCCGAGCCTGACAAGGGCGGTCCCCGAGCCGTCGAGCGTGACCCTGCTCGTGCTCGGGGGCGCGGCCCTGCTCCGAGGGCGTCGCCGGCCCCGGCCTGCGGACGCCCTCGAGTCGCCGCCGACGCGACCCTGGAGGTCGTCTCATCGACGTCCAGGTAGGGATGCCCTCGGGCTTCGGGACGATTCGGGCGGACCTCCAGGATAAGGGCGTGGTCGATCGTGGAACTTCGGGGGGTGGCCTCTCGATCGTCGGGGGCTCGACCCGGGCCGCTTCGGGGGCCTGGATGTCGAGAGCGGTGGCGCCGGGGCGGGGAGGGGTCATGACCAGAGCCCGGTGAGCGAGGTCGAAACCCTCCATCTCTCGACCGTCGGGGGAAGCGATCGACAGCGAGGCCCCGGAGAACGGCCGGGCCTCCAAGCCGTTTTGTGGCCCCTTCGGCCTGGTCCCGCTCCTGTTAGGGGCCGGGTGAAGTCGTCGCGGGTGCGTTCTCGACGCGTCGCGGCCGCCAGTAGGGCCGTCGCCCCGGGTCGCCGAGCTGCCCGCGGCGGGATCCGTGGCCTCGAGCCCGCGGACTACGAGGGGCGCCGGCCCCTCCCTTTCGACCCGCCGCTCCGATCGAGGCCGAGACCCCGGGATGGGCCACGAAGAAGCGTCGCACCCGGCGATCCTCCTTCGTCGGGGATCGTTCGACGCTCGGCCCCAGGCCGGGCCGGCGGCCCGGTGGCGAAGGGCGTCGCGAATGATGCCTCGCCGGGCACCTCGGCCGAGGTGCCGTGCCCCAGCCCGGGGCGGGCCGCGGTCGGCGACGGCGTTCGTGGATGTCCGAGGGACCGGACCCGTGCCCTCCCCGGGTGTCCCTTTCTGGAGTGCCTCGGTCCCCCTCGTCCTCGTCCTTCAGCCCGTGCCTCCCGGTGGGCCGGAGGCCCGCCCCGACGCGGGTGGCGGCCTCGGCCTCCCCCGACGGCCGGTCGATCGGGCTGCGCCCGCGGGTGCAATCCCCCGGGGGGCGGCCGGTCGAGGACACCTCGTCGAGGATTCGGACGCATGCCCGGCTCGTGATCGCAACGATCGCGGCTCTGGGCCTCGGGGCGTCCGGGTGGCCGAAGGCTCCGTCTCCGACCCGACGCGGGCCGCCGGGTAAAGCGGGGCGTTTGGGACCTCGGCCGTCCCCCGTCCCGCGCCCCAGGCCCATCCCCGGGGCGACGGCCCTGCCGGCCGTCCGTGCACCTTCGAGCGACCACCGGCGGCGCGAGGCGGCCCCTGAGGGCTAAGGAAAAGGCCTCGCCGGCTCCGGGTCCGCCCGGGGCCGGCGAGCCGTGTTACATCAGCCCCGGCCGATCGACGGGGGGTGCCTGGCGGGGAGGGCCCGGAGCAGGATCGCGGCGAGCGCGATGAGGAGGACCAACGCCGGGCCGAGCCGCCGGGCGGCCGCGACGGCGACGAGGCCGGGGGCTTCGACCAGGGGCCGCGACACCGTGTCGGCGGACGAGGCCAGGCCCCGGGCTCCGTCGAGGAAGGGGTCGGGGTCGGCGAGGAAGGCGGCCAGGGCGGCCGAGACCGCCAGGGCGCCCTCGTGTTTCCAGACGAACTCCAGCCCGGCGTCGCCCCGCCGGGCGACGACCGCCATCAGCTCGTCGGTGCGGCCGATCCGCGCCAGGGCGCCGGAGTCGGCCAGCGCCGCCAGACGCCGGGCGTTCGCCGGCCCCAGCGATTCCAGGGCCCGCCGACCGGCCGGGCCGAGGGCCGAAGGCACGACGAGGGCGGCTCGACGGGCCGCCGCGACCCCGACGCCCAGGGACCGGCTCGCCACCTTCGCGGCGGCTGATCCGGAGGGGCCGAGGCGGCGGGCGGAGGCCTTGGCGGCCTCGCGGGCGATCGTCCCGACCCCGGCCTCGGATAGAGCGGTCCCGAACCGCATGATCGCAATCGCCAGCAGGATTGCCTCGACGGTGGAGAGACGACGAGCGGGCGAGCACGCCCGCCCTGCGGGCCTCGGAACGACGGCGGGCGAACTGGCGGAGCCTCGGGCCCAGGCCGGGCGCGGAAGTTGTGCCCTCCAGGGTCGCGCGCATCGCCGCGAGGACGGCCGACGATGCCGATCGCGCGAGGTCGGCGCGGGGGTCGCCCAGTCGCGACAGCTCGGCGGCGACCAGGCGGTCGACCGCGGCCCCGGCGGCCTGGCCCACGCCGAGGGTCGCCAGCGGCGAGGCGGTCAGCAGGCCGGCCCGGACGCCGACCCCAGGGCGGCCCGGCCCAGCGCCTCGCCCAGCGCCAGGGCGGCCAGGGTCGACGCCGCGTCCCGGCCGAACGACGCGATCGCCAGGGTTGACGCCCGAGACGTCGCCGCGGCCAGCTCGGCGTGGAGCCCGGCCACGTGGATCGGTGGGAGGGCCGGCGAGGGGACGTCCAGGTCGGCCCGGAGCCGGGTCGCGAGGTCGGCCTCGGCCGACTCGACGGCGACGGCCGAGTCGATCCTCGATCGCACCTCGGCCGGGTCGAGCAGCTCCTCGGCGGCCACGCGGTCGAGGAAGGCGGTGTGGCGGCCCGAGCCGGCCAGGGGGATAGGGTCCAGGGCGAGCCGCCAGTGGCCGCCCGGGCCCTGGGCCCGGGCGGCGAAGGCCGGGGCGCGGCGGGCGGCGTGGTCGAAGGTCGCGGCTAGGCGGGAGAGTTGGGCGTCGATCGCGGGGCCGCGGGCGGGCGGCCGGGCGGACAGCACTCCCGCGACTCGACGGAGGTCAAGGCCGCCCATGCCCGGGACCGTGGCCAATGCCGTCGATCGGAGGCCCTCGGCGGGGAAGTCCACCGACCCGGAGGTCTCTGCGAGCCGGGGCGGTCGCGCCCGGTTGCGACCGCCGGGGATTCCTGGGAAGATCGCTTCAGGTTTCGCCCCTCGACGGATAGAGACTGCCGGTGATGCCCGATCGGGACCACGACCCACATTCGACGAAGGCCAGCCTCCTCCTTCGCATCCGGGACCACGGCGACTCGGCCTCCTGGGCCGACTTCGTCAGCGTCTACGCCCCGCTGATCCGTGGCTATTGCCGTCGGAAGGGGCTCCAGGAGGCGGACTCGGCCGACGTGGAGCAGGAGGTCCTCGCCCAGGTCGCGCGCTCGATCGCCGCCTTCGAGTACGAGCCCGGCCGGGGCCGGTTCCGCGACTGGCTGGGCAAGGTCACGCGGAGCAAGATCGCCCGGTTCCAGGAGAAGGCGGCGAGGGGCGGGCGGGCCGTGGGAGGGGAGGACTCGGGCGCGATCATCGACCGGATCGACGGCCCGGCGGAGGACCCCGAATGGACCTCCGCGTTCCACTCCCGCGTCCTGGACGTCGCCCTGGACCGGGTCCGCCCGGGGTTCGAGCCCTCCACCTGGTCGGCCTTCTCCGGGGTGTGGTCCGAGGGCCGTCCGGCGCCCGAGGTGGCCCGGGCCCTGGGCCTGACGATCGACTCGGTCTACGCCGCCAAGTTCCGGGTGCTCAAGCGCCTCCGCCAGGAAGTCCTGACCCTGGCCGACGACCTGCCGTCGGCCCCGTTCTCGGCGTGAGGCCCCACGCCCCGGAGGCCGTCCCGCGATGACCACCTGCCCCGCGACCGAGATCCTCGGCGCCCTGATCGGGGGCGACCTCCCGCCGGACCTGGCCTCGACGGTCCGGGCTCACGTGGAGGGCTGCCCCGAATGCCTGGGGACCCTGGACCGATTGACCGACGACCCGGAGCTGGCCTCGTGGATGGCCGAGGGGTCCGGCGAGCGCGCGACGCTCCCAGGGGCCGGCCCCGAGGCGGCCGCCCCGGCCCCCCTGCCCACGGCGATCGGCCCCTACGCGATCGAGGCCGAGGTCGGCCGCGGAGGGATGGGCGTGGTGTACCGGGCCCGGGACCCGGCGATGGGGCGGGTCGTCGCCCTGAAGGTGCTCCGGGCCGAGGGGATCGACCGGGCGGCCCGCGAGCGGTTCGTGAGAGAGGTCCGCGCCCTGGCCCGGGTCGAGCACGACCACGTCGTCCGGGTGTATACGACGAGCGGCCCGGACGAGCCGGTGGCCTACTTCGCGATGGAATACCTCGCCGGCCCGAGCCTGGCCGAGGAGGTCCGCGACCGGGGGCGGATCGACCCGAGGCGGGCGGCCCGGGTCGTGGCCGAGGTCGCCTCGGGGCTGGCGGCGGCCCACGCCTCGGGCCTGGTCCACCGCGATGTGAAGCCGGCCAACGTCCTGTTCGACGCCTCGGGCCGCGCCAAGGTCGGCGACTTCGGGCTGGCCCTCCTGGAGGGCGAGGCCTCGGGCCTGACCCGCGACGGGGTGATCGCCGGGACGCCCGCCTACCTGAGCCCCGAGCAGGCCCGGGGCGGGGCCGCCGACGCCCGGTCCGACGTCTACGCCCTTGGCGTGACCCTCTACGAGTGCCTGGCCGGCGAGAGCCCCTTCCGGGGGTCGCCGCACCGGGTCGTCCACCAAGTCCTCCACAACGAGCCCTTGCCCCCGCGGACGTTCCACGAGTCGATCCCGCGCAACCTGGAGACGATCGCGCTGAAGGCGATGGCCAAGGAGCCCGATCGCCGCTACCGGTCGGCCTCGGCCCTGGCCGACGATCTCGGTCGCTGGCTCGGCGGCGAGCCGATCGCGGCGCGGCCGGTCGGGACGATCGAGCGGATCTGGCGGTCGGCCCGGAGGAGGCCGGCGGTCTCGGCCCTGGCCGCGGCCCTGGGGGCGGCGGTCGTGGCGGGGTTCGCCGGGGTCTCCTGGCAGTGGCGGAGGGCCGAGGCCAACGCCCGAGAGGCCAACGGCTATCTCCGCAAGACCCTCGAATCGGTGGACGCCTACTTCGTCAAGGTCAGCGAGAGCCGCCTCCTGGACGTCCCCAACCTCCAGCCCCTCCGCCGCGACCTCCTCGCCGCGGCCCGCGACTATTACGAGGCCCTCCTCCGCGACCGGCCGGGGGACCCCGCCATCCGCCTCGACCTGGCCCGGGCCCGGGCCCAGCTCGCGGTGGTCGTCTCGACCGTCGGCACGGTCGATGAGGCGATCGGCCTGTTCCGGCAGGCGCTCTCGGAATTCGACCGGATCGTCGAGCGCTCCCCCGACGACCCGGCCGCGCGGTTCGCCCGGCTGTTCTGCCTGATCAACCTGGCGAAGGTGCAGATCGGCAGCGCGCGATACGAGGACGCCCGAGCGACCTATCTCCGGGTCCTGGACGAGGCCGGGCCCCTGCGCCGCCTCCGGCCCGGGGCCGACGAGCCCCTCAAGGCGATCTACTCGGCCCGCCACGGCCTGGGCACGGTCGCCCTGTACCTCCGCGGCGACCTGGACGCCGCCATCGCCGAGTACGAGCGGGCGCTGGCGATCAACCAGGAGCTGCTCGCACGCAAGCCGGACGACCGCGACTACCTGCGGAACGTCTCGAGGACGGCCGGGATGCTGGTGAACCCCTACGAGGGGAAGGGCCGGACCGCCGAGTCCCGCGCGGCGCTCGACCGGAGCTATGGGGCGACCCGGCGGCTGGTCGCCGAGCATCCCGAGGCCCAGGATTACCGGTTCGCCCTGGCGGCCCTGGAACGCTCCTACGCCCTGATCCCGTTCGCGCAGGCCACGGCGCTCCACGGCGCCGCGGCGATGGCGAAGATGGACGAGGCCCGGCAGCCCCTGGGCCGGGCCCTGGCCCTGGACCGCGACCTGGTGCGGGAGAACCCGCGGGTGGCCGTCTACCGCACCGACTTCCTCGGGTTGCTGTGGATCGCCGCCGCCCTGGAGTCGGCCTCGGGGCGGAACGACCGGGGCCTGGAGTTCCTGCGCGAGGCCCGCGAGGCCGCCTCCCCGGAGGTCGATCCGGACGCCCAGATGGGCTTCGATCGTCCGACCCAGGCGGCCATCCTGGGCACGACGGCGGTCGTCCTCGCCGAGGAGGGGCGAGCGGGCGAGGCCCGGCCGTTCCTGGACCAGGCCGATCGCATCCTCGCCTCGCTCACGAAGGCGGAGCGGACGGCCTCCGCCCACATCGGGCCCCAGGCGATGATGGCCGCCTGCTACCGGGGGCAGATCCTCCTCGAAGCGGGGGACCCGGCCGAGAGCCTCCTGGCCTGGGACCGGGCATGCGAGCTGGCCCCCGCGCCCTGAGGCCCCTGATCGAATTCTTCCGGGAGATGTCCCGCGCCGAGGCCGCCCGAGGCCCCGACCCCGACCCGAAGCGGGCCCTGGCCGTGGCCCCCCTGGTCGATGCCATCTCCGCCGGGCAGCCGGTCCCCGGCGTCACGAACGTCTGGTACGCGAGGGTCCACGCCCTGGCCGCGTCCGTCGCCCCCGAGCCCCTCCGCCCGCGAGGCGCTCGACGCCCGGGCCGTCTTCCGCCTGGAGAAGGCGCGCGACGCCGGCCATTTCCGGGTCCCCGGCCGCACGGCCCGGGTCGATTCCGATCCCGCCTTCGCGCGGCTCCGCGACCGCGAGGACTACCGAGGGTTCCGCAAGGCCCTCGGGGACCGGGCCGGCCGAGGCGATCGGTAGCCGCTCCCGACGGGGTCGCGGAGGCCGCCCGAAGGATCGCGATCGGGCCAGCCGGGACGAGACCATCGACTGGACGGCGGCCCCGCCCCCCGAAGTCTCGGGGGGCGGGGCCGCGCGGGGCCGGGGTCAGAAATGGAGCCGAGCGGCCGATCACGCCGCCGATCGGCGCCGGCGGGCCCAGGCCGTGGCGGCCGAGAGGCCCAGGACGAGCATCGTCGCGCTGGCCGGCTCGGGGACGCCCTGGAGGGTCACGACCGGCGGGCCGATCAGGAATCCCGCCTCGCCGCCCGGGAAGGCCCGGCCCGGGTCGCTCGCGTAGGTGTTGATGAACGGCGACGGCCCCGTGATGTCCGTGCTCAGGAGCGTGTCGGCCGAGCTCGGGTCGGTCGTGGGCAGAGCGAAGCCCGAGCTGTCCAGGATCGAGAACGAGAAGTTGTCGGGGGCCGGCGCGTTCGCCGCGGTCGTCAGGACGACGCGGAAGGTCAGGATGTCGCCGGGCGTGAAGGTCTGGTTGAAGTCGGTCAGCGGGGCGGAATCGACGAGCGTGACCCCGGAGGTCAGGCTCCCGGTCGCCCCGCCCGTCAGGCCGGGCGAGCCGGTGGCCGCGCCCCCGGTTCCCAGGCCGATCCGGGTGATCGTGGCGGTGTCGGTGTTGGGGCTCCCGCCGATGGCCGTCAGCGTGAAGTCGATCGCGTAGGGGGCGCCTCCGGCGTTGGCCTGGAGGGGCGTGGTGTCCAGGGTCACGTCGAAGACGTAGTCGGCCCGGCTCGCGGCGGGCAGGGCGGCCATCAGGGCGAGGCCCAACAGACAGCGGGGGAAGATCGATCGCGGAGTGCTCATGACGGGACGGGCTCCGGTCCGGGAAGGGGTCCGATCGGGGTGCGGGATGTCTCGGGTTAGTCGGGCCTCCGGGGGAGGGCCGCCCTCAGGCGCCCCTCCCCGGAAAGTCGCGCCTCGGGGGCGGCCCCGAGGGCCGAGGGTCAACGGGCCCCCGCTCCGGCCAGGACTCGGGCGGAGTAGGTGATCGGGCTCACGAGGCCCGGGTCGTTGAACTCCAGGTAGATCGTCACGCTCTGGCCGGCGCCCGGCGCATTCCCGGCGCCCAGGGGCACGTTGAAGTACGGGCTGCCGGCCTGGCCCACCTGCTGGGTGGTCCCGCTGGCGTTCACGAGCGTGGCGTGGGTCAGGTCGTCGAGCACCAGAGAGACCGGGCCGGCGATCGCCGAGCCCGAGGTGTTCTTGATCGTCACGGCCTGGAGGAAGTGGCCGGTCTTCTTGTTGTAGGCGAATCCGCCCCGCGTGAAGGCGACCTCGGAGGTCACGTCCTGGGTGACGCCCAGTAGGAGGTCGTTCGCCTCGTAGGTGCTGGTCATCGTCTCGCCGTTGGAGAGCGTGGGGAGGATCTTGGTGGCGAAGTCGCCGACCCTCGAGCCGAAGGTCAGGGGCCGGAAGCCGTCGGAGGGCCCGGGGTTGTCATTGTTGATCGTGACGACCCGGAGCGTCCCGTCCAGGGTGGCGACCCCCATCACGGCCAGGCGGTCGTACTGCGTCCCGACCGAGGTCCCCGCCAGACGGATGAACAGCGTGCCGCCGGGGCCCTGGGCGTAGTTGCCGTTCACGGTGAGGATGCCCGTATTCGCGAGAGGGCTGGACGGGGCGACCGTCGCGGCGGTGTTCGCGACGTCGGAATGGACGGTCCCGGGGCCGTAGAGGCCGCCGCCGTTGAGGGCCACGCCGGAGGCCGTGAGGGTCCCTCCGCCGAGGATCGTCCCGGACGCGAGGCCCGATTGGGTGTACGCCCCCTGGACGGTCAGCGTGTCGGTCGCGCCGAGGCCCACGCCCCCGGCGTTGGAGAACGCCCCGGCCGTGGTGAAGTTCCGGCCGTTCTGGAGGAAGAACTGGGCGTTATTGGCGTTGGTGGCGAGGCCCGCCAGCGCGTTCCCGCCGTTCTGATCGACGATGCCCGAGCCGGGGCCGAAGAGGAAGATCGAGGCGGCGTTCGTCTGGATGTTCGCGCCGGGGAACTGGAGCGTCCCGTAGACGAGGTAGGTGCCGCCGGTCAGGGTCGTCCCGGAGAAGTTGGAGAAGGGGCCGGTGAGGTCGAGGGTTCCCGTGTCCACCTCGATCGTGCCGGTGTTGCTCAGGGAGTAGTTGATCGTGGAGGTGCCGGCGCCCGAGGACTTCTTGAGGGTGCCCTCGTTGGTGAAGGTCCCGCCGTAGTAGGAGCGGAGGTAGCCGTCCCCCTGGAAGTCGAAGGTGGCGCCGGCCTGGTTGTCGATCGCGGCGCCGCCGCTGTAGCCGTAGACCTGGCCGCCGGAGCCGACCAGCGCCACGGTCCCGGCGTTGGTCAGCGTCCCGGTGAGCAGCTCGTTGTTCGTCCCGTCGATGGTGAGGCCACTGCCGCTGGCGACGGTGACCGAGCCGTCGAGGTATCCGCCGTTCCAGCGGAACATCCCGGCGGGGAGGTCGAACGTCGCGCCGGCCGCGTCGGTCGCGAGGTGGCCGCTGCTGAGGTAGACGGTCCCGGCGCCCGAGCCGGTCTCGGTGCCGGCGTAGGTGTAGGTGTTGCCGCCGGTCAGGTCGTAGGCCGCGCCCGACGCGACGACGAACTTGACGCCGGTGGAGGTCCCGCCTCCGGTGGGGGCGAGCGTGCCGGTATCGACCTCGGCGGTGGCGGTGTTATTGAACGTGAAGCCGACGTTGGAGGTGCCGGCGCCCGAGGACTTCTTGAGGGTGCCCTCGTTGGTGAAGGTCCCGCCGTAGTAGGAGTGGAGGTAGCCGTCCCCCTGGAAGTCGAAGGTGGCGCCGGCCTGGTTGTCGATCGTGGCGCCGCCGCTGTAGCCGTAGACCTGGCCGCCGGAGCCGACCAGCGCCACGGTCCCGGCGTTGGTCAGCGTCCCGGTGAGCAGCTCGTTGTTCGTCCCGTCGATGGTGAGGCCACTGCCGCTGGCGACGGTGACCGAGCCGTCGAGGTATCCGCCGTTCCAGCGGAACATCCCGGCGGGGAGGTCGAACGTCGCGCCGGCCGCGTCAGTCGCGAGGTGGCCGCTGCTGAGGTAGTCGGTCCCGGCGCCCGAGCCGGTCTCGGTGCCGGCGTAGGTGTAGGTGTTGCCGCCGGTCAGGTCGTAGGCCGCGCCCGACGCGACGACGAACTTGACGCCGGTGGAGGTCCCGCCTCCGGTGGGGGCGAGCGTGCCGGTATCGACCTCGGCGGTGGCGGTGTTATTGAACGTGAAGCCGACGTTGGAGGTGCCGGTTCCCGAGGACTTCTTGAGGGTGCCCTCGTTGGTGAAGGTCCCGCCGTAGTAGGAGTGGAGGTAGCCGTCCCCCTGGAGGTCGAAGGTGGCGCCGGCCTGGTTGTCGATCGTCGCGGTCGAGCTGTAGCCGTAGAGCTGGCCGCCGGAGCCGACCAGGGCGATCGTCCCGGCGTTGGTGAGCGTGCCTTGGAGGTAGTCGTTGTTCGTGCCGTCGATCGTGAGCGACCCGGCATTCGTGACCGAGCCGGCGAGGTAGCCGCCGGACCACTGGAACATCCCGGCCGGCAGGTTGAACGTCGCCCCGGCGTCGCCGGTGGTCAGGGTTCCGCTGCGGAGGATCACCGTCCCGCCGCCCGAGCCGGTCTCGGTCCCGGCGTAAGTGTAGGTGGTATTGCCCGTCAGGTCGTAGGCCGCGCCCGGGGCCACGATAAACTGGGCGTTGGTGGATGTCCCACTCCCGGTCGGGTCCAGCGTGCCGGTATCGACCTCGGCGGTCGCGGTGTTGTCGAGCGCGAAGCTGATCGTGGAGGTTCCGGTTCCCGAGGACTTCTTGAGGGTGCCCTCGTTGGAGAAGGTCCCGCCGTAGTAATAGCGGAGGTAGCCGTCCCCCTGGAGGTCGAAGGTGGCGCCGGCCTGGTTGTCGATCGTCGCGGTCGAGCTGTAGCCGTAGAGCTGGCCGCCGGAGCCGACCAGGGCCGCGGTCCCGGCGTTGGTGAGGGTGCCGACGAGGAACTCGTTCCCCGTGCCGTCGATCGTCAGCGACCCGGCGTTCGTGACCGAGCCGTAGAGGTTGCCGCCGCTCCACTGGAAGAGGCCCGACGGGAGATTGAAGGTCGTCGACCCGTTGGCGGGGGTGATCAGGGTCCCGCTGCGGAGCAGGACGGCCCCCGCGCCCGAGCCGGTCTGCGTGCCGGAGAACGTGTTGGTGGCGTTGCCGGTCAGGTCGTAGATCGCGTCCTTGGCGACCACGAAATGCACGCCGGTGGTCGTCCCGCCGCCGCCGGGATAGAGCGTGCCGGTATCGACCTCGGCCGTGCCGGTGTCGTTCAGGGTGAAGCCGACGTTGGAGGTGCCGGCGCCCGAGGACTTCTTCAGCGTACCCTCGTTGGTGAAGGTCCCGCCGTAGTAGTGGTTCAGGTAGCCGTCCCCCTGGAAGTCGAAGGTGGCGCCGGCCTGGTTGTCGATCGTGGCGCCGCCGCTGAAGCCGTAGACCTGGCCGCCGGAGCCGACCAGGGCCACGGAGTTCGTATTCGTGAGGGTGCCGAAGAGGTACTCGTTCGCCGTGCCGTCGATGGTCATCGACCCGGCATTCGTGACCGAGCCGTACAGGTTGCCGCCGCTCCAGGAGGACGTGCCGCCGAACGACACCGGGGCGGCGGCGTTGACGGCCCCGCCGCTGAGGTTCAGGCCGCCGGGCACGGTCGAGGCCGCGTCGATCTGGAGGCCACCGTTGGAGATGGCGATCGTCGTGTTGGCGTTGTCCGTGAGGTTCTGGATCTCGTTGCTGCTGCCGTTGGTAATTGTCACCGAGCCGGGGCTGGTCAGCTCGATCTCGGCGTTGTTGCTCGCGGAGGGGACGACGCCCTCGACCCAATTCGAGGCGGTGTCGAAGTCGCCGCCGGAGGGATGGAGGGCGGCGTTCCAGTGGATGGTCGTGACGGACATCACGACCCGGCCTTCCAGCGATTCGAGATCGGGCCGGCGTCCTAGTCGGGGGCGGCGCGACGGAAGGGCGAGGGGGCGGCCCGGCAGGGCGCGCCCGAGGAAGCGACGGATCATGTCATGCAGACTCCGTGTTGGAAGAGGCCCTCGGCGGTACGGCCCGCCTCCGACGACCTCGGTGGATCAGCCCGCAGATCGAGCAGACACTCCGCGTCTCCTGGCCCGGGACATCCCTCGCCCCCGGCCCCGACGAGTCCGCGAAATGCGGCCCTCCGTCGTCGGATCGGCTCGACCGGCTCGGAAGGAGCTCGTGCCCCCCTCTATATCCACCGAGGGCGCGGATCTGAGGCGAAATTTCGGAGATAATCGCACGTCTTGAGGGAGACCCCCCGCGTCAATCCTCGAACGTCACGCGCCCTTGCCCCGCCACTCCAACGAGGCCCTGGGTGTACTTGGAGCGGGGAGGAGGCCCCATCCCCAAGATTCACGGGTGGATAGAATGCGACCCGGTCAGCGTCTTTCCCGGTTCCCGGCGGAATCGCGCGTGGTGGGAGGCCGCCCCGTCTCGTCGCTGGGGATGCGGCCAGGGAATGACCTCTTGGGGGGCAGGAACGCCCTCCTCCCCTCCCGCCTTCGTCTCCGCTTCCCGCCGGATACTTGGGGTTCAAGCGAAGGTGAAGGCGCGGGTGACCCCGATTGCGGAGCCGGGGCCAACCCCGGTTCACGGCTTCGCGCCGACGGATTCCGCGGAATGAAGCGTTCACGGCCAGAACGCGGATATTGAGGTGCGGGGCAGGCCGAGAGGGGAATCGAAAGCCTGGGATCGAAAAAAACTAGGGTGGCAAAGTTTCCTTGATCAAGGCATCTTCAAGTTCCCGGAGATACACGGCCGGGTCGCGGCGGAACCGCCGGCCCTGTGCCCGCACCTCCTGGCGCCGCTCCAATCTGGCGAGAAGCTTTCGCCAGGCCTCCAGGTCCGACGGCATCAGGTCCTCGCCTCGAACTTCCCCCCGCAGCCGCGTCGCCACCGCCGCCGGAAGCCGCACCGACCCGCGCACCACAAGCCCAGGCGACGCGACCTTCCGGCCGCTGCACCGCCGCTCGTGATACCGGTGCGAGCCGAACGACTGCTCCAGGTCGTTGTCCGTCCGCGGCAGGTCCGCCACGTCGTAGCAGTGGAACAACCCCGGCCAATCGCTCCGCGTCACCTTCCGGAAGTGCCCCGGCGCCCCGCTCAGATCCCCGGCATGCCCGGCGTTCCGTGCCATCGCGCCCAGCGAGCCCCTGCAGCGCGCCCTCACCGCCGCACCGGTAAGCCCGGCCACGTTCGCCGGGATCGCCGCGGCCCGGAACACCCAGTCGTAGGCCGCCTCCACCGGCGCCCGCAAGGCCGCCGTCGCCTCCAGGCCACCGGAGAGCAACGACCGTAACCGTCTCAGGTCGGGCGGGATCCCCCTTTTTCCTCGACCCGGTCGAGGCTCTCCACCACCGCTTTGAGCCGCCCCTTGAGCACCAGCCCCGGGGCCGACAGCGGCGGCCGGCCGTCGTCGGTCAACGCGCTGCGGACCGCGGCGCAATACCCCCGGATCGCTTTCGCCTCCGAGTCGTCACGGCCCTCGGCCTTCCGCTCGATCGGCCGCACCCCGCGGACCTGCTTCTTCAACTCCTTCTTGGCGTGCCGGTCGGCCTCGTAGATCGGCCTGGCCGCCTCGCGGAGGTAATGGAAGAGGACCTCGCCACCGAGGCAGTCGCGGATCACCCAGAGGACCTCGTGGCCGACGTCGGGCCGGAGGCCGTCGATGGCCAGGATCACCCTCCCGGCGGCCGCCGTCACCCGGCGCAGGCGTTCGGTGTCGGCGAGCGACAGGGCGAGCCGCTCGTCGTAGCGGTCGAGCAGGTTGGTGACGGTGCGGAGGCAGAGGGGCACGCCGCGCCGGGTCAGCTCGGCATGGATCTCGGGGGCGCTGCGGTGCTGGGCGTGCCGCAAGGTCCCGATCAGGGCGACGACGTCGAGGCCGAACTCGTGCTCCGGCAGGGCGTAACGGCCCTCCTGCTCGGGGCGGAGCGGGACGGCGCGTCGGGGGCATCGGGGGCCGCGACAGCGGCGGACCTGGAGCCGGAGCCGGACCGTGCCGCTCAGGGTTGTGACGGACCGCTGGGTCATGTAGGCGGCCCAGAGCGGCGCGCTGCAGGCGGGGCAGGCCCGCGTCAGTGCGGGAAGCTCGATGGTCTGATCGGGTTGAGGGCGGGCACTCCGTCGGGCCATGGCAGCACTCCTTGAAGTCGAATTGGCCCAAGGAGTAACAAATACGGGGATCGCCCATCAAGGAAACTTTGCCACCCTAGTTTTTCTCGTTTGCGGTCTAAATCCCGGCCCCGCAACGAGTTTGAGTCGTCCACGATTCCATCAAATCCCCGCTTGGTATCCGTTGGGATCATTTCCGGTATCCGCCCGGTGTCCGTCAACGGCCGCCGCCCGACTCCGCCTTCGCGCTCGACTTGTTCTTCCGCAGGGCGGTCAACGGGTTGCCGTTACTGTCATAGAGCGTGACCTGGAAGCTGGCCTCCGAGCTGGCGTCGGCGGAGGACAGGGTCACGGTCAGCCCCAGGCTAACGCCGAAGGTGGCCGGGGCATAGGTTTCATTGACCTGCCCGCCGTCGGTCGAGAAGACGATCGGGGCGCCGGCGCCGGTCACGTCCCCCATCACGGTCGAGAAGCTCCCCAGGCCCGCATCGCCCAGGAAGTGATCGACCGTCGCCGTGACGACGCCCGCGCCGGCGGGATTGAGCTGGAGGTCGAGATAGCCCGGCGTCCCGGAGATCGACGAGGTGTCGATGCTCAGGTCATAGACGAAATCGGCCCGGGCCCGGCCCGGGGCCGCGACCAGCAGGAGGGCCAGCACCAGGGCGGGGCCGATCGTCGTGAATCGAGGGGTCATGGGGCACACGTCCTGTTCGGGAGGGGTCACTCAGGGGGATGGGGCGGCCCGAGGAGGGGCCGCCCGACGCGTTTCTCGGGCCGAGGTCTCAACCCCAACTGCTCGGGTTGAAGACGCTGCTCGATCCGAAGGCGTTGGTCACGAATGCGGAGTAGATCGTGTTCGCCTTGGAACTGAAGAAGGTCTGAATGTCGCCGGCGACGTACCCCGCGCCGTGGAGGACGGCGTACAGGTCCGCCGGATCGACGAGGTTGAAGACGTCCTGGACGGCCGAGCTGACGGAGGTGAGGTCGTAGCTCAGGCTCTTGAGGATCTGGACGACCTGGCGGGCACTCTGGTTGTAGGCGGACTGGAGGGCGCCCGCCGCCTGGTCCAGGGTGTAGCCGGCGGACGTCAGGACCCCGACGACGTCCGAGGCCGCCAGGGAGAGGTCGGACTTGAGGGCGGCGGCGACGTCCCCGGCGAGGTATCCGGCCGTCCTGAGCGCCGAGGCGACCTGCACTTTCGCAACGAGGTACTCGTCCGTGAGGACGCCGGCGATCGTCGAGAGCGTCTGGCCGGCGTCTTGCAGGTCCGCGGCCACCAGGGCCTCGGTCTGATGGTACAGTTCATCCAGGACGCGACCGATGTCGGAGGCCCCGGCCAGGATGCCCGACTTGATGTCCGAGGTCCATTGCCCGAGGTTGTTCGTGTAGAAGCTCGAGAAGAGCGAGGTGGCATCGGCCGAGATGGCATCGACGGCCTGCCCGGCCAGCGCGGCGAAGGTGCCCGGGCTGGCGCTCAGGGGCAGGGTGAGGAGGGAGGGCACGCTCAGCCTGGTGCCCTCGAACGTGAATCCGCCGCCGAGGCCCAGGCTGAAGGAACCCGTGCCGTTGCCGGAGCCGGCGGACACGGTGATCGTGCCGCTGAAGCCGGCCTGGAGGTGGATCGACCCCAGGTCCACTTCGACCGGCAGGAAATTCTTGCTGCCGGGGATGTCGATCGGCCCGACCTCGGCGTCGATCCCGAAGGCGATCGAGGACGTGCCGCCGAAGGCCCAGGACGGCGAGGACGTGTCGAGGCCCACGAGGTTGACATACAGGCCGACCCCGAGGCTGACCCCGGGGACGAAGACCTGCCCGGCGATGTTGAACCGCTCGGTGGACGGGCCCCAGGCCAGGGTCGTGACGATCGACGTTCCCAGGTCCATCCCGAAGAGCGACCCGGAGGCCGTCAGCGACAGCCCCGAGGTGTTGAAGGAGAAGGCGCCGGTGAGATCGACCAGGGAGGAGGACGACGACACCTGGCCGAGGGTCAGCTCGGCGGACCCGCTCACGGTCGCGGTGCTGGTGGCGACGGACACGGTGCCGTCGAGCCGCCCCAGGCCGACCGGGAGTGCGGCGTCGAGGCCCATCCGATAGTTGCCGGCGCCCCAGTCGAGCGCGACGTCGAACGCGATGGAGCCGAGATTCCCGGTGCCCAATGTCCCCGTGGCGGAGAGGTCCAGGCCCTTCGAGTTGACGGACACGGCCCCGCCCGCCGTGATGAGCTTGGAACTCCCCGCCTTCGCGGTGAAGCTCGCCGTGCCGCTGATCCCCGCGCCGGCGTAGGCCAGGCTGCCGCTGAGATCCAGCTGGGCCGCGGCGCCGGTGCCGAGATTGTAGTCGAAGGCGACGGAGTCCGCGACCGTCGATCCCCAGTTCACGTCCAGGAAGCCCTGGCCGAGCGTGCCGCCGGCCACCGAGACATTCCCGGTCACGCTCATCAGGGAGCCGTTGATCAGGAGGGTGCCGTTGGCGTCGATCAACGGGACCGACACGCCCGGGATCCGGCCGAACTGGAAGTCTTCGGAGCCGCCGATGGAGTAGCCCGTCCTGGGGTCGTCCCTCAGGGTGAGGTTGCCGGAGAGCTCCGCCTGCCCCCCGAACCCCAAAAGATCGATCGTCATCGACGAGATGGCCGCGCTGCTCCAGCTCAGGTCCATCGAGGCGGTCCCGGTGCCGAGGAGTCCGCCGACCATGCTGGCGGTGCCGACGATGTCCAGCTCGGTCGAGGAGATGGTCACGGTCCCCACCTCGGTGAACAGCGCGTAGGTGCTGCCCTCGTACAGGACGCTCTCGCCGAAGGTCAGGCCGACGCTGGCGGAGACCACGACCGTCGAGGTACCGGGGTTCAGGATCGCCCCGGACAGCGAGGTGATGTAGAAGCCGGAGGCGCCGACGGGGATGCCCGGCGACTGCTCGTAGCCCAGCTCGATCTCCTGGAGGACGCCGTTGGAGAAGTCGAGCTCGCCGTTGACGACCAGGCCGGGTTCCAGCTGGACGCTGCCGCCCGCGTCAATCGTGATCGTCCCGGCGACGTCCCGGTACAGGACGCTCAGGGTCGTGAAATCGACGGCCCCGGGGGAGACGGTCACGCTCAGATCCAGCCCATCGACCTGGACCGCGCCGGTCTTCGTGTTGATGGTCAGGCCCGAGTCGGGCAGCGTCACGGTGCCGGAGATCACCGAGCCCAGGCTGAGCGTGGCCCCACCGGTGACCTGGAGGTAGGAATGGGCCGGGTCGTAGGACACCCCCAACTCGTTGAACGCCAGGGACGTCGGCCCCAGGGTGATCCCCCCGCTGTGGAGGGTCAGGTTCAGGGTCTGGAGCGACCAGTCCTGGAGGACCAGCCCCGGACTGTTCGGGTCGTCGCCGAAGTCCGCCGCCACATGATTGACAATCCCCCCGAGCGTGCTGACGGTCGCCGTCCCGAACAGCGAGAAGTGGGAATGGGGGTCGGTCGCCGTCGCGGCGAGGTAGCTCACGCCCAGGTCGGTGTCGTCGAGCGTGAGGCCGAAGCGCTGGATTTCCTGGGTGGACTTCACGATCCCGTCGAATTTGGTGAGGTCTCCGCCGGAGATCACGATCCCGGCGGTCTGATGGAGGACGGTGTCGATGGTGTCCTGGCCGCCGAGATCGACCGCGATTTCAACGCTGTGATCCTTGCTGCTCACGCTGGCGTTGCCCGCGACGCTGAAGAAGCCGCCGTTAGCCGGCGAGTACTGGAAATCGAGGTTCACGATCTGGATCGACCCCGCGCCGCCCGCCAGTTTGATGTTGGCGGACACGCTGGCATCGAAATGCGTGAGCTGCCCGTTCCTGACCACGATCCCCGGGGTGGGGACGCCGTCCGCCGTGAGGCCGCCGAAGTCGATGTCGAGGTAGACCCCCGCGCTCCGGATCGGGAGGAAGGCGTTGCCGGTGATGGCGAAGGTGTCGTTACTCGCGGTGTAGACGAGTTGGAGTTGCTCGAAATTGAAAGTCATCCCGGCCACGGTGAAGCCGGCGATCACGGAGGCATCGAAGTGGTCGAGCTGGCCCGCGACGACCTCGAAGTCGAGGTCGGCATGGAACCCCTGGAGGCCCGGGATATTCAGGCCACTGTGCCCGGTCACTTCGTAGCTCCCGCCGTTGTCCGTCGCGTAGGCGAGGTTCAGGTTCGGATTGCTGACCGTGACCCCGGCGAGCACGACGCTGGCGCCGCAGCCCACGCTGAAGGGCTGGACCACGCCGTTCTGGATCTCCAGGCTGGAACCCGCGATGTCGCTGCCCGAGCCGAGCTGGGCGGTGATCGTGAGGGTGGCGATCGACGGGGTGGTGAAGGTCGTCGAGCCGGCGATGGCGAAGGTCCCGCCCGCGGCCGTCGTGTAGGCCAGGGTCAAGCCCGAGGCGGCCACGGACATGCCTCCCAGGACGAAGGGGCCGGAGACCGACGCCCCCAGGGCCGAGAACGAGCCGCCCGAGATCATTAGTCCGGCCGTGGCCACGTTATTGACCTTGCCGCCCAGGACGACCGGCAGGGACGGGTCGGAGGAGACCGCCGGGTCGGTCAGGGTCGCGGCGCCGGTCACAGTGAAGGTCCCGGCGTTCGCGGGCGAGAACGCCACCGCCAGGCCCGCCGTGGAGAAGGTGTAGCCGCCCAGGCTCGGGGCGCCCACCGACGCGGTGGCCGTGGCCCCGAACGGCTGGGGCACGCCGTTCATGAGCTGGAGGCCCGCGCCTGCCGTCCCGAGCGTCAGGGGCAGGTCGGGGAGGCCGGCGAAGCTCGGGAACTTGATGTCGGTCTTCCCGGAAAGGGTGTAGGTGCCGTTGTTGGCCGGGGCGTAGACGATCTCCAGGGCCGAGGCGTCGAACGACGCACCGTCCAGGGTGAAGGAGCCCGTCATCGCCGAGTCCAGGGTCACCGTACTGCCCGAGATCACCAGCCCGGCCGTCGGCTGGCCCGCCCCCGGGACCGTCCCGCCCAGGACGGCCGTCAGCGACGGCCCGCCGGTCAGCGAGGGGTCCGTTACCGTGGTCGTGCCCTTGATGGTGAAGGCCCCCAGGGCCGGATTCGAATCGGTCACGGTCAGGGCCGAGGCGTCGAACGCGAGGCCGCCCAGGCTGATCGAGCCGGAGAGGGTCCCTCCGACCTGGGTCAGCACCCCGTTCTGGATGGAGAGCCCGTTCCCGACCGAGGTCGGCAGAGGGATCGCGAGCGTGAGCGGCCCGGCCGTCAGCAGGGCGTCCCCGCTGATCGTGAACGTCCCGGAGTTCGCGGTCGAATAGCCCAGCGTCAGGCTGGTCCTGGCGGCGAGGCTCCCCCCGGGTACGGTCAGGCCGGTCAGGGTGCCGGCGACCGTGCCGAGCGACCCGTTGGTGATCACCACGCCGGCGTTGGCGGAGTTCGTGCCGAACTGGACGGTCGCGCCGGTGAGGTTGGCGACCCCGGAGATCACCGCGGCGCCGAAGATCCGGTAGCTGGCCTGGCCCGTCCCGCCCGGCGGCGGGGTGACGACGGCCCGGAGGTTCGTCGACGTGAACGTCACGTTCCCGAGGGTGAACGAGGTGAGGGTCGAGTTCGCGCCGAAGACCATCCTCACCCCGCCCGAGGTGACCACGGTCCCGATGGGGGGCACGGTGGTCGCGGCCGGGGCGTTGGGGTCGGAGAAGACCCGGGGCGAATAGGAGATCGCCCCGTTGGTCGGGTTGCTGGAGGTCAGGCCGATCTGGAAGGACCCGCCGGCGGCGAGCGAGGCGATCGACCCGGGGATCGCCAGGAGGGGGACGCCGCTCGGCGCCGTCTGGACGGTCAGGGCCGTGGTCGTCCCGGCGTTCAGGAGGGTGGCCGACTGGAGGACGGCCGTCGAGGGCAGCCCCGCCAGCAGGACGCGGAACGGGCCCGAGAGCGGGCCGCTCGTCGTGTTGGTCAGGGTCAGGGTGCCGGTCGTCAGCCGGGTGATCGGATTGCCGTGGAACGGGCCCTGGGCGGCCGAGAGGCCGGTCGTGAGGTCGGCCGCCACGTCGATCGCGATGGCGCCGGGCGCAGTCGGGACGGTCGCCTTCAGGTATCCCAGCGTCACGACCGGATAGGCCATGCCCGGATGGGCCAGGCCCGAGGAGGTCTGGAAGACATGGTTGCCGGAGACCGTCACCATCCCGTTCGTCACGGCGATCGTCACCGGCGAGTTGGTGCCGCCCGAGGAGTCGAATTTGCCGTCGCCCCAGGAGACGGTCGCGCTATAGGCGGCGGGGTCCGTCGAGGCGCCGACGGCGCGGAAGGTCGCCAGGGCCTGGGTCCCGGTGGATTGGCCCTGCATGGCCGAGAACGCGCCCGTGAGGCTCACGGTGATCCCGGGGGTCACGTCGAACGCCCCGGTCTTCGCGGCCGTCAGGCTGCCGGCGGAGGCGGCCAGCGTGTACGACCCGGCGGTCGCCAGGACCAGGTTGGGGAAGGTCGCGACCCCGTTCACGGCGTTGAGCGTGGTCGCGGCGCCCGCCTGTCCGCCAGAGGGGGTGGCCGTCAGCGCCACGGAGGCCGAGCTGGTGGTCACCAGGTTGCCATACAAGTCCTCCACGTCCACCACGACGGCCGGGTTCAGGGCCTGTCCCGTCGCGGCGGTCCCCGGGGTCGCGCCGAACACCAGTTTGTTCGCCGTGGTCGGCGCCACCAGGAGGCTGGTCGAGGGAGAATTGGCGAGCCCGGTCGAGGTCGCCGTGATCCCGTAGTTCCCCGCCGTGTTGAGGATGAGGCCCGAGAACTTGGCGTCGCCACTAGAGGTCATGGCCGTGGGCGTGCCGCCGACGAAATTGCCGGGGCCGTTGAGCGTCAGGCTCACACTGGTCGAACTGGTGGTCAGCTGGTTGCCGAACTGGTCCTCCACAAGCACGTGGATGAGGGGGCTCAGGGAAATGCCGGCGGTCGCCGTCGCCGGGGCGGTGACGATCGCGAGCTGGCTCGCCCCGGCGGGCGCCTCCTTGAACGAGGACGAGGCCGGCGAGGTCAGAGAGGCGGTCGAGGCCGTCAGGGTGTAGCTGCCGGCGGTGTCGAGGACGAGGTTCGGGAACGTCACCACGCCCAGGACGGGGGCCGCGACCAGGACGCTCTCGGGCGTGAACGAGTGGGTCCCGTTGACCGCCAGGGACACCACGTCCGTGCTGGTGGTCACCACGTTGTTGTAGGCGTCCCACAGCGTGACCAGGACCGAGGAGGAGAGCGGCTGGCCGGCCGTCGTCGTCTTCGTCGGGACCTGCGTGATCCCGAGGGAGGCGACCGTCCCCGGCGAGACGACGACCGACAGGGGCGTCGCGGTCGTGATGCTGCCGGACCTGGCCGTCGGGGTATAGGTCCCCGCGGTTTGCAGGACCAGGCTGGAGAACGTCGCCACGCCGTTCACCGCATTGACCGTCGACGTGCCGGCGAGGACGCCGGGGCCGTTGACCGTGAGGGCGACCGACCCCGAGGCGGAGGTGATCAGGTTGCCGTAGGAGTCCTCCAGGCCGACCTGGACCGGGGCCAGGGTCGTTCCCGAGGTCGCGCTGGCGGGGCCTCCGGTGAGGACCACGAGGGCGACCGTGGCGTTCGCGCTCACGGTGACCGGGTCGGAGGTGGCCGAGGCCAGCCCGGTCGAGCTCGCCGTGAACGTGCTGGTGCCGGCCGTCGTGGGGACCAGGTTCGAGAAGGTCGCCACCCCCTTCACGGCCGAGACCGTCGTCGGGCCGGCGCCGTCGGCGGACGAGACCGTCACCGAGGCCGTGCTGGTGGTCGCGACGTTGCCATCCTGGTCCTCGACGAGGACCTGGAGCGGGCCCAGCGTGGCGCCCGCCAGCGCCGGGCCGGGCGTCTGGGACACGGACAGTTGGCTCGCCGCGCCCGCCACCACGTTCACGCCGGTCGTCGTCGAGGCACCGTCGGCCGAGGCCAGGAGGGCATAGGTGCCGGCCGCCTGGAAGACCAGGTCGGGGAACGTCGCCACTCCGTTGACGGCCACGGACGTCGTGGTCGTCCCCCCCACGGAAATCGAGTCGATGAGGTCGGTGGGACCGAATGCAGAATTCGTGTTGTTGGCCCCGAGGAACTCGAGGACTTGGCTCCCTGCGGAGACCGCGAAGGACCCCGTGGTGTAGCTGGTGAAGGCCGTCCCCGACGGCTTGACCGTGCCGACGATCGCGCCATCGACCTCGACCTCGATCTCCTCCGAGGAACTTACGCTCCCGGCGGCCGCCACGGCGAGGAAGCTCAGCGTGTACGTGCCCGAGGCGGGGAAAGAGACCGGCTGGCTCAGCCAGCCCGTGCCCTCGACGAAGGCGACCTGGGTCCCCTCGGGGGCGTTGACGTGGCTCGGGAAGACGGTGCTGCCGTTGCCGGCGAACCCGGCCCCGCTGACATACACTCCCTGCTGGGTGCTCTGCGTGCTGAAGCTCCACGGCGATCCGCTCGGGGAGTACATGTAGTGGTTGGTCGCTGCGGCGACCGATGGCGCCTCGAACCCGGGGTCGGCGACCGTCGCACTGAGGTTGGACGTGGAGGCGTTCGTCCTCTCAGTGATCGAGTCGATGAAGGCGGTGTTGTCGCCGATGCCGTTGGTCCCGAGGAATTCGACGCTGTACGTCCCGGCCGGCTCGGCGAAGGCCGGGGTGCTGTAGGACATGTAGGTCGTCCCCGAGGGCGTGATCCTGCCGACCTCCACGCCGTTGACCAAAACGTCGATCGACTGCGCCGAGGGCACGTTCTGCCTCTGCGCGGCGAGGACATTGAGGGTATACAGGCCCGGGACGGGGAACGAGAGCGGCTCGCTCAGCCAGCCCGTGTCCTGGACGAAGGCGACCTGGGTCCCCTCGGGGGCGCCGGGGTTGCCCGAGGTGAAGCCGCTGCCGTTGCTGCTGAGCCCGGCCCCGTCCGACCCGGCGTGCGTGCTGAAGGTCCACGCCGAGCCGCTCGGCGCGTAGGTGAAGGCGCCGCTCCCGAGCGAGTCGGACTCGAAGCCCGGGTCGAGGATCGGGGCGGTGACGTCGGACGCGTTGGGACCCGCTTGCTCGGTGATCGAGTCGATGAGGGTGGTGTGGTCGTCGCCGGAGGGGTTGGTCCCGAGGAACTCGATCGAGTGTTGTCCGGCGGTCACCGCGAAGGACGGCGTGCTGTGGGGCAGGTAGGAAGTATAGAAAGACGTAAATGTGTCGATCAGTCGGCCATCGACGAGCACCTGGATGGTCTGGAAGGTGGACCCGTCGGTGGCCCTGTGGGCGGCGAGGAAGCCCAGGGTATAGTTGCCCGCGGCGGGGAAGTTGAACGTCTGGGTGATCGAGCCGGTGCCCTGGATGAAGGCGACCTGCCCGCCGTCGGGGGTGGCCGGGTTGCCCGAGGTGTAGGCCGTGCCGTTGGCGTTGATCCCGGCCGCGTTCAACCCCGAACGCGCGCTGAAGGTCCACGGCGAGCCGGTCGGCTGGTACTGGAAGCCGCCATTGACCGAGGGGGACTCGAACCCGGCGTCGGCGATCTCGGCCGGGAGGCTGAGGGTCGCCGTGACGGGGAGATTCCCGTCCACATAGTTGCCGTATTGATCGGTGGCATAGATCTTGCCCTCCGAGAAGGGCTGACCCGCCGTGACCGTCGACGACGGCGTGTAGGTCGATAGGCCCGTCGCCTTGCCCGGGAGGACGAAGAACGACCCCGACGTGACTCCGGGGATGGAAATGCCGGTCCCATTGGGGGTCGCCGGGGCGCTGTCGTTGGCGTACTGGTCGTCCTGCCCGGCGATCTGGAGCTGGTAGAGCCCCGCGGTTCGGAGTGTGGCGTTGGCGAAATTGCCCTTCCCCGGGTCGACGATCCCGTTCGTCGGGGCGGAGGTGAAGGCGGTCCCCGCCTTGGCGGAAATGCTGGAGTCCGAGCCTCCGTTGGCGGGATCCGGTGCATAGAGGTAGGGGAATGGGTCCGAGGACTCGGCCGGCAGGACGGGTTCGCCGTCCGCGAAGTTGCCCGACAGGCTCAGGAAGGCCCCGCCGATATTGGAATTGTTGTGCGTGCTGGCGTTATAGTACTGGATCTCGATGTGATGAGAACCCACCGTCAGCGACTGGGCCGTCGTCCCGGTCTTCTTCAGCGTCAGGTGGTTGCCTTCGAGGTTGACGACCTGTTGGTAATCGACGGAGAGGACCGCGCCGTCGTCGGCCGCGAGGGTGAAGCTCGCGATGCCGGCCTGGCTGGCCGAAACATTGAAATTGCCACTGATGTCAAGGTAAGCGTTCTGGAGCGACGTGTCCGGGTTGCTCGAGATCTTCGGGCCATCGGCGCCGAGGAAGTCCTGAAGGTGGCTGGGGTCGTATCCGTTGTAGATCGTCCCCTGGAGGATGGTCGATGCGAACGTGGCCTGCGGGATCCCCGAGGTGATCTCGTGATTCTGGGCCGAGGCGACGCTGCTCGGGCCCGCGGACAAGGCGTAATAGGAGCCGGCCAGCGACCCGGTCGCGGTCTGGTAGAGGGGTTGGAACCCGCTGCCCGCCGACGAATTCGTCGATTGGGTCGTCGGGATGATGGCGTCCCCGTTACTCTGGAAGGTGCCGCTGACGGAGAGATGGGCACCGCCGACCCCGTTGACCAGCGCCTGGTTCACGTACTGAAGTTCGATCGTGTGGACGCCCGAGTCCAGGACGACGCTGTCGGTGGCGCCCCCGATGTTCGAGGTGTTCGGGAGCAAGGCCCCGTCGATGCTGATCTGCGCGTAGTCGTCGCTGTTCAGGCTGAAGTTCGCGGTCCCGGCCTGGGCGGGAGAGACGTTGATGTAGCCCTTGAAGTCGATGTAGGTGGTGTTGAGGACAGGGTTCGTGGTGGAGAACGACCAAACAGACTCCACCTCAAGCGACAGGTGGTGCGCCGCCGCTGACACCGGCTACCATCGGTGTCGACGCGCTGCTTGAGCTGGCTGCGTGGTGCCGAGAGCACCTGAGTCAACGACCCGGAGACACTCCATGTCCAACCACCCTCGAACCATCGCTCCCCCCCGCCCCTGACGGCCAATCCCACCCCACGGGACAGCACGCCGACGATCTGGGCTCGCCTGCCGACCGACCGCCAGCAACAACTCCGCGACCTGCTCGGCCTGCTCCTGGCCAGGCTCCTGACGGCTCGACGCAGCCAGGAGGCCGAGCATGACTGACCCGCTCCGCTCGCCCAAGCTCAGGGCCTGGCATCTCGACCGCTCGGCCTTCGTCTATGTCCGCCAGTCCACGCCCCAGCAGGTGATCGAGCATCAGGAATCGACCGCCCGCCAGTACGCCCTGGCCGATCGCGCCGTCGCCCTCGGCTGGACTCGGGACCGTGTGATGACGATCGACGATGACCTGGGCAAGAGCGGCCAGTCGATCGAGGGCCGGCCCGGCTTCCAGCGGCTCCTGGCCGAGGTCGCCCTGGATCACGTCGGACTGATCCTCGGCCTGGAGATGAGCCGCCTGGCCCGCTCCAATCGCGACTGGCACCAATTGCTCGAGCTCTGTGCACGGTTCCGCGTGCTCCTGGCCGACGCCGACTCGGTCTACGACCCGTCCGACCACAACGACCGGCTCCTGCTCGGCCTGCACGGGATGATGAGCGAGGCGGAGCTTCATGTCCTCAAGGAACGCATGTATCAGGGCAAGCTCAACAAGGCCCGTCGGGGGGCCCTGATGGGGGTGCCCCCGATCGGCTACGTCAAGCTCGCCTCGGGCGAATGGGCCATCGACCCCGACGAGCAGGTCCAGGCAACCGTCCGGCTGATCTTCGACCAATTCGATCGCGAGACGACCCTGCACGGCCTGCTCCGCTACCTGGTCCACCACGGCGTCCGAATCCCGGTCCGGTCGAACGCAGGCCCGAGCCGGGGTGAGTTGGAGTGGCGACGGCCGAACCGGGCCACGCTGTCGAATCTGCTGCATCACCCGAGCTATGCCGGTGCCTATCGGTTCGGCTACCGGCCGGTCGACCCGCGTCGCAAGCGGGCGGGGCGTCCGGGCACCGGCAAGCTGATCCGGCGGCCGGAGGAGTGTCTTGTCCTGATCCGCGACCGGCTGCCGGCCTACATCACCTGGGACCGATTCCAGGCCACACAGGGGCGACTCGACGCCAACCGGGCCCGGCACGACCGCCAAGGCGCACCGCGACAAGGTGCCTCGCTCCTGGCCGGATTGCTCCGGTGCGGGAGGTGCGGCCGACGGATGATCGTCCGGTACTCCGGGCCGAAGAATCGACATGCCTATGCATGCACACGCGGCTCGGCCGACTATGCCGAGCCGCTCTGCCAGGGCCTGTCGGGGCCGGTGCTCGACGAGTTGGTCGCCATCCGGGTGCTGGCGGCGGTCGAGCCGGCGGCGCTGGAGGCGAGCCTCGCGGCGGTGGCCGGGGTCGAGCGGGAGCGGGCCGAACTGGCCCGACACTGGCACCTGCGGCGCGAGCGAGCCGCTCACGAGGTCGATCGCGCGTGCCGGCAGTATCAGGCCTGCGAGCCGGAGAACCGCCTGGTGGGCCGCGAGCTGGAGCGACGCTGGGAGGAGACGCTCAATACGCAACGGCGGCTGGAAGACGAGTTCGAGCGATGGCAGCGGACGGCACCGGGCCGGCTCTCGGGCGACGACGAGCGGGCGATCCGCTCGCTGGCGGCCGACTTGCCGGCGGTCTGGGGGGCGGCCACGACGAGGCCGGCGGAGCGGCAACGGATCGTCAGGCTCTTGATCGAACAAGTGAAGGTCCAAGTGGACAAGTCGAGCGAACGCGTCGCCGTCGAACTCTCGTGGGTCGGCGGCCTGATCGAGTTGCACACCGTGTCGCGTCCGGTGAACCGGTACGACATGCAGGCGGACTATCCCCGCCTGGTGGAGCGACTGCAAGCCTGGTCCGCCGAGGGCCGAAGTGCCGAGGCCATGGCCGCGGCACTCAACGCCGAAGGCTTCCGCCCGCCGAAGCGTGCCGCTCGCTTCACGCGGGAGATGGTGCGGCGACTCTCGTGGCACCTGAATCTGGCCCGCCGCGAGCCGCACGGCAGCCTGGCCGGGTTGGGTGCCGACGAGTACCGCCCCGGTGGACTGGCTCGTCATCTGGGGATCTCGCGGGACACGGTCCGCGGTTGGATCCGTCTCGGCCGTGTGACAACCCGCCGCGATGCCGAGGGACATCACATCGTCTGGGCCGACGCCTCGGAACTGGCCCGGCTGGGCGAACTCCACGGACTGCGACAAAGCTGGGAGTCCAAGGAGCGTTTCACCGAACTGATCCAGCCCAAAGTCCGCCCCGAGCGATAAACTGGGGGTGGCCCGGCTCACTCCGAGCCTGGCCACCCCACCGCGCTCTTGGAAGGCATTATGGCTGGACCATCGAAGAGGGGTTCCAGTCGTTCTTCAGGAAGTCGCTGATGTTGGTAGTGTCGAAGCCGGTGTAGCCGTTGGGCGACGAGAACAGCGTGGAGACGAAGGTCAGGGTCACGTTGTGCGCCTGGGCCTGCGCGGCGGCGACCGAACCGTTCTGCTGTCTCGCCTCGGAATAGAGGTCCGCGTAGAGTCCGGGCACGCCCGTGATCGCATGGGCCTGGGCGGTGAAGGTGAAGTCGCTCGCCGCGACGCTCGGGTCCCTGGGCAGGATGTTGCCGGTGGTGGAATCCACCATCTCGGCCTGCGCGAGGGGGCTGGGGGCCTGGCCGGCGACGAACGAGGCGGGCGACTGGGCGACCAGGACGCTGAGGCCCGAGGGGCAGGCCCGCTCTTCCAGGTCCTCCATCATCAGGCGGAGCGAATGGGACCGCGCCCCCCGGCGGAGTCGGGACCGCGGGGCCCGGGGCCATGCCAGAAGTCGATGGAGGGACATGGGGTATCTCCTGGAAGTTGGAGCGCGAAGGGTGGGGGTCAATGTCCAGGCGCAATCCGTCGTCCCGAGCCGTCCGGGGCGTGGAGCCCCGGCTCGCCGGTCGACGAGGTGTCGCGATGTCGAGGGTGCCGAGGCCGCTTCGTCGGCTGCCTGAGCGAGGTTCCGCCTCGGGTGTCGTCGCCGAGCCGATCGCCCTACAGGAGTCTTCTCTCGCGCATGTCACGACTTTCCCGGGGCGACCGCCCAGGGCCCGCCACCGGGGTCGTCGCGGGCCGGGCGCGAGGCCGCCCGGCGGCCGGATCGGGGCCGTTCGGGGCGTGGCGGGTCGCTCGATTCCCGGTCGCCGGGCCGGCGGCTCTGGGGTTCAGGCGATCAGCTCGCCCATCTCCTCGCGGAGGCGACGCAGGACGTGCGACTTGGCCAGGCGGACGGCGTTGGCGGTGATCCCCAGCTCGGCGGCGACCTCGGCGGTCGGGCGCGACTCGACGGTCGCCTGCCCGAACGCCGTCCAGGTCCGGCGCTCGACCTGGTGCTGGACCTCTCTCAGGGCCCGATGATACAGGTCGGAGACCTCGGACGACCCCTCCGAGAGCGCGACCTCGTGCGAGGGTGCGGGGACCTGCTGGAGCTGGAGCTGCGCGTCGGTCCCGCCGACGGCCCGCTGTTCCCGCAGGCGGGAGTAGTCCACGAGCTTGTGGCGGGCGATCCCGCGCATCCAGCCGCGGAAGGACGTGCCCGGCTGATCGGGCCGGAACTGGCCGAGGCTGGAGGAGATCGCCGCGAGGACCTCCTGCGACACGTCGGCGACCTCGTGGTCGGCGATCCCCCATTGCCGGCACCAATGGTGGATCAGCGGGGAGTCGAGCCGGACCAGCCGCACCCACGCCTCCGGCTCGCGCGCCAGGCGCGCTTCAACAACGACGAGGACGGCGCATCCGCGGGATTCAAGCCGAGGTCCTCCGCCGGATTCGCCCGGCCGTGCCCCCGACCCCAATCCTCGCCGACTGGAGGACATGTTAGTAGCATTGGGGGCACGCGTCCGACTAATCTAACAGACCCAGGGCCCCGGAGTACATCGCGGACCCGGCGACGACCCAGGCCTCCGGGGGCCGGGACGACGAAGGGCCGGCACGAAGGGGCGCCGATGGGCCGCATCGACTGTCCGGACCTGGCCACGCTCTCTGATTTCGTGCTGGGCAAGCGGCCGATCGCCGAGCTGACGACCGTGGCCGAGCACCTGGACGTCTGCCCCGAATGCGAGCGGACGACCGGGCGGCTCGACGGCGAGGCCGACGAGGTCGTCTCCGACCTGAAGCGGATCGCGCCGGTCCCCGCAGGCGGCGAGTCGACCGGGACCGTCGCCGCGTCGGGCGAGGTCCAGGCGGCCCCGGCGATCGGGGCCTGGGGCGAATACCGGATCGTCCGCGAGATCGGCCGGGGCGGCATGGGCGTGGTCTGCGAGGCGTACCAGGGCTCGCTGAACCGGCACGTCGCGCTGAAGTTCCTGCCCGAGCGCGGCAACCTCGCCCGATTCCGCCGCGAGGCCCGGGCCGCCGGGCGGCTGCACCACACCAACATCGTCCCGGTCTTCGGCGTGGGGGAACACGGGGGGCGGCATTTCTACGTGATGCAGTACATCGTCGGCCGGGGGCTGGACGTCGTCTCGCGGGAGCGGGTCGCGGCCGGGGCGGCGGCCTCGCCGCGCGAGGTGGCGAGGATCGGCGTCCAGGCGGCCGAGGCCCTGGCGCACGCCCACGACCTGGGGGTGATCCACCGCGACGTCAAGCCCTCCAACCTCCTGCTGGACGACCAGGGGACGGTCTGGGTCACCGACTTCGGCCTGGCCAAGGTCGCCGACGAGGAGGAGCTCACCGGCACCGGCGACCTCCTGGGCACCGTCCGCCACATGCCCCCCGAGGCGTTCGAGGGCCGCTACGACGTCCGGGGCGACGTCTACGCGCTGGGCATGACCCTGTACGAGCTGATCGCCTCCCGCCCGGCCTTCGACGAGTCCGACCGCGCCCGCCTGATCCGACTGGTCACGACCGGCGACCCGCCCCGGCTCCGCGACCTTGACCGCGCCGTCCCGCGCAACCTGGAGACGGTAATCCATAAGGCCATCGAGCGCGGCCCGGCGCACCGCTACCAGACGGCCTCCGCGCTGGCCGACGACCTGAGGCTCATCCTGGAGGACCGCCCGATCCACTCCCGGCGGATCGGCGAGGCGGAGAGGATCGCCCGCTGGTGCCGCCGCAACCCGGTGCCGGCGGGCCTGATGGCGGCCCTCGCCCTGGTCTTCTGGGTCGGCTTCGGCCTGGTCGCCTGGGAGTGGCGGGAGGCCGTGGCCGAGCGCGAGGCGAAGGACGATCAGGTCCTCAAGGCCATCGCCGCCGGGGTGGAGGCCCGCGACGCCCGGGACGTCGCCCTCGTCGAGCAGAAGAAGGCGGCCGACTCCGCCGGCCTCGCCGGCCGCCGGCTCTACTTCGGCCTGATCGACCGCGCCCGCCTGGAACGCCAGGTCGGCAACATCGCCGAGGCCGAGGACCTCCTCGACCGCTGCGAGCCGGCCCGCCGGGGCTGGGAGTGGCACTTCCTCAAGCGGCTGGACCACGCCGAGCTGCTGAACCTGAGCGGCCACGACGGCTGGGTCGAGGCGGTCGCCTACAGCCCCGACGGCAAGTGGATCGCCACCGCCGGGGGCGGCGACCCGTTCTACGAATCGAACTGGCGGATCACGCCCGGCGCGGTCATCCTCTGGGATGCCGAGACCGGCCGGCCGGCGCGCACGCTTCGCGGGCACCGGCACCTGCTCCGCAAGATCGCCTTCACCCCGGACGGCCTCCTGCTCGCCTCGTCGAGTCTCGACGGGACCATCCTGCTCCACGAGGTCGCCACCGGCCGGCTCGTCCGGACCCTGGAGGTCGGCAAACCTTACGACCGTCCTGCGAGCGAGGTCGTCGATAACAATCGACCGCCGTGGAGTCGAGGCAGGGCCCGTCGGGGGCGATGGACCTGGCGTTCAGCCCCGACGGGCGGCGGCTGGCGGTCGCCTCGCAGCAGATGGTCAAGCTGATAGACGCCGAGACGACCGACGAGGTGCTCACGCTCCGAGGCCGGTACCATCTCCTGCCGAGCAACCACGGCTTCAACCCCCGCGTCCGCTTCAGCCCCGATGGCCGCGGACTCTTCGCGGTCTGCTCCGACTCGTGGGAGCCATTGGCCGTGTGGTCCGGCGTGCCGGACGGGCCCGGCGAGCGCGAGGCGAGGCTCGGCGCGGCCCGCCGTCGCGCCGTGACCCGCCACCTCGCGCTGGCCAATGACCACGCGACGCGACGCGGCCCGGCGCGGCTGATCGCCCTGGACCACCTCGACCACGCCCGGAGGCTCGGCCTGGACTCGTCCGAGGCGTTCGTGACCTGGGCCCGGATCCTCGCCGGACTCGACCTCGGAGGCCCGGGCGACCCCGCGCTGGACCTGGCCCTAAACCTGGCGCCGGACGACGACGAGACCCTGGCCGGCCTGGCCCACACCTGGGCTAGCTTGGGCCGATTCCGGGGCGCCGGGGCCTGGTACTCGCGGATGAAGCGACTGCCCGATCGCGTCTTCTCGGCCCACTGGACCCCGCACCCCCAGGCCCTGGTGCTCTCGGGCGACCTCGCCCTCTTCCGCCGCTTCTGCGCCGAGGCCGTCCGGCGCTGGGAGGCGGACCCCGATCCCCGCTGGCTCCCCGACAAGCTGCCCTACGACAATTCGCTCGTCGCCGACTCGGGCATCGACGCCGAGACGCGAATCCGGATCGCCCGGCACGCGTATGAGGGCGCGCTGGCGGTCGGGGACAGATCCCGCCAATTCTGGGGCCTGCTCGCCCTCGGGGCCGCCCACCTCCGCGCCGGCGATCCCGAGCGGGCCGAACCGCTCCTCCGCGAGGTGCTCGGCCGCACGTCGGACGACCAGTTGCGGGCCCTGGTCGCCTCCTGGCTGTCCCTCACGACCCGTCGCCAGGGGCGAGCCGCCGAGGCGAAGACGTGGTTCGACCAGGCCGACCGCTTCCTCCGCGAGCGGGCCCCCGGCGGGCGTCCCGATCGCGAGCACCGCCCACCGGACGGCCTGGACCACCTGGACTGGTGGAGGCTCCTCATCGCCTGGGGCGAGGCCCGCGACCTGTTCCTCGACGACGCCTTCCCCGCCCGGCCATTCGCCCCTAATCGGGCAGGGCGAACGCCACGAAGGCGTCTCCGGCCTTCGTCCTGAGCTTGCCCGCCCCTCCGGCGGCGATCACCACGAACTGGCGGCCGCGGACCTCGTACGTCGCCGGGGTGGCGTAGCCGCCGGCCGGCAGCGGGTGCTCCCAGAGGAGCTTCCCGGTCGCCTTGTCGAAGGCGTGGATCCGCTCGTCCTTCGTCCCGGCGATGAAGACGATCCCTCCGGCCGTGACGATCGACCCCCCGAAGGTCTCCGTCCCGGTCCTCGGCACGCCCCGGGCGGTCAGCTCGGGGTGCTCGCCCAGCGGCACCTGCCAGGCGAATCCGCCCTGGTTCAGGTCGATGGCCGTGAGGACGCCCCAGGGCGGCTTGATCGCCGGATACCCCTCGTGGTCGAGGAACTGGATGTAGCCGGTGTGCCGGAACGGGCCGTGCCGGCCCACGTCCTCGGGCTTCGAGTCGGCGATCGTCAGGAGGTTCGGGACGTTGTTCGAGTTGACGTAAAGCAGGCCCGTCGTCGGGTCGAACGACGCCCCGGACCAGTTCGCCCCGCCGTGGAACCCGGGGATGACGACGGTGCCCCGGGCGCTCGGCGGGTTGAACGCGGGGCCGTTCCGGACCTTCTTCAAAAGGGCCAGGGCCGAGGCCCGGTTCGCCGGGCCGATGTCCGTCACGTTCGTCTCGTCGAAATGCTGGGCCGCGAACGGAGGCGGCTTCACCGGGATCGGCTGGGTCGCGGCGGCCCTCTCGCCCGGGACGTCGGAGGCCGGGACGGGCCGGTCCTCGACCTCGAACAGGGGCTTGCCGGTCTCCCGGTCGAACAGGAAGACGTATCCGGTCTTGGTGACCTGGGCGACGGCGTCCACGGGCCGGCCGTCTCGGGTGACGGTGACGAGGTTCGGGTAGGTCGGCAGGTCGTGGTCCCAGAGGTCGTGGCGGAGGGTCTGGAAGTGCCACATCCTTCGTCCCGTGCGGGCATCCAGGGCGATCGTGCAGTTGCCGAAGAGGTTGTCGCCGAGCCGGTCGCCGCCGAAGAAGTCGAAGGCGGGGGAGCCGAGGCCGGCGAAGACCATGCCGCGGGCCGGGTCGACGCTCAGGCCGCCCCAGGCGTTGGCGCCCCCTCGGTCCTTCCACGAGTCGCCGTGCCAGGTCTCATGGCCGAACTCGCCGGGGCCGGGGACGGTGCGGAACCGCCAGAGCTGGGCCCCGGTGCGGACGTCGAACGCGCGGACGTCCCCCGGGGCGGCGATCCCCGGCCCCTCGTCGCACGACATGCCGAGGATCACCGCGTCCCGCCAGACGACCGGGGCCGAGGTCGGCCCGTAGGCCAGCCGGGCGACCTTCGGGTCGAGCTCCGGGCGGAGGTCGCGGACGCCCCCGCGGCCGAACTTCGGGTCGAGCTTGCCGGTCCTCGCGTCGATCGAGAACAGGCGGCCGTCGGACGTGCCGTGGAGGACCCTCCGCTCGCCCTCGGGGCGGCCGTCGGACCAGAACGCACACCCGCGATTGACCCCGCCGGAGGCCGGCTGGTGTTCATACGGGCGATCCTTCAACGGGTCGAACTGCCAGAGCTCGCGGCCGGTCTCGGCATCCAGGGCCACCACGCGGAGATACCCCGTGGTGACGTACATGACCCGATCGACGACGATGGGCGTGCATTCGATGGTCTTCCCGGCCCGCCCTTCGAGCTCGCCGGTATGGTAGGTCCACGCCGGCCTGAGCCGGGCCACGTTCTCGCGGTTGATCGCGTCGAGAGGGGAATAGCGGGTGCAGCCCGGGTCATGCCCCACGCTCGGCCAGTCGGAAGTCTTCGGTGCCTGGGCCTCGGCACGGACGGCCACGGCGATCAGGCAACCGAGGGCGACCCGGTGGAAACGCATGCGTCGCTCCCTGGAGGATAGGCGGCCGAAGGCCCCCGGCTCGTGGGGTCATTTCATGCGCCCTGCGCGGCCCGGCCCGGCGCGTGCTCTCGTGAAACCGGCGGCAATGGTGCTGCCTGGCGCCGATGTCCGACGAGCGGGGCCGCGGGGAAGTCGGCGACGGGGGCGGGGCGAAGGACAGGCCACCACGGGAGCGTAGCATCCCCCGCAGTGCTCCGCCAGGAGGAATCCGCCGAGGGGCCGAGGTCAGGGGCCGATCGTCACCGCCACGTGGACCCGATCCTCGAAACCCTGCTCGATCGACTCGATGGTCGCCGCCTTGCCCAGGAGGGCCAGGTCGAGGAGGTCCGCGCGACGACGCGGGTTCGGCCTGACGCGGTCGCCGGCGCGATGCTCGGCGGGGCCGAGGTGGACGCAATCCAGACGGCGGCGGTCGATCACTTCGAACGGGTCATCCATGAGTCGGCTCCTCCGACGGAGGCCGGAGCCCATGGAACGTGCCGTGAAGCCCATGAGCTGCTCGCGGGCCAGCGATTCGGTCCTCGCAGGAGGTCGCGGGCGCGGTCGTCCACGGACATCAGGGCGTCCTTCTCGTCGTCGGTGAGGGTCATGAATCCATCCCCGCCTCGGGCCCGCGATGCCGTTCGGCGACCTCCCGGGACCAGCCCTCACCTGGCGTGCCGAGGACCGGGAGAGGCCGGCCGCCTCGGCGGATTGGGCCGGGGCTCGGTCCAATCGGCGGGATCAGGATGATTTTCAGGAACGAGGTCTTGACGGCCCGATGTCGAGGATTATGATGAGGGCGTTGATGCTCATGAGGGGCATCGAACAACCGGCTAAGGCGGCCCCGTCGTGCGAGACCCTCTCTCGCATCCACGGGGCTTGTTGTTTGCGCCTGGCCTTCCCCCGTCCGGCGACCGGACGGCGCCCGGGTCGTGGATTCGACCCGGACTCGACGGCTTCGCGGTCATGAGTGCCGCTCCCCTGGTCCCTCGGCGAGTTTCGCCGACGGGCCGATCGGAGACGGCACCATGCGGACGTTCTTCCTGAGCCTGATGGACCCGACGCCCCGTCCAGGGCCTCGGGCCCGGGCCCGCCCTCTCGCCCTGAGCGGGTCGCTCGACCTCCTCGCCGGGGCCAGGCGTCCCTCGTCCGTCGTCGATCGCCTCGACGACGCCCGCCCCTCGCCGGATCGCGACGGGGTCGGTCCCGGGAATCCGGACCCTTCATCAACGGAGTGCCAACCATGCTGGTCTTGAGCCGCAAGCCCGACGAATCGCTGGTGATCGACGGGGGAATCCGCGTGACCGTCCTGGGAGTCCGGGGCGGCCAGATCCGCCTGGGGATCGAGGCGCCCAAGGACGTCCGGGTCTTCCGCGAGGAGCTCCTGGCCGCCGACCCGGCGCTCCGGGTTGCGGATCGTCGAGTCGCGGGGATCGGGACGAAGGCCAGCCCGACCCGTTCGCTGCCCCCGGCCCGGAGGACCCTGCCATGAACCGCCTTCGACCAACCGACGAGCCGGTCCGCCACGAGGTCCTGACCCGGCTCCGCGGGCCGGCGACCGACGCCGGCCCGGCCGTGGAAGTCGCCGCCGAGAACGGCATCGTGACCCTGACCGGCCAGGTCGCCTCGGCCGAGGAGCGGGCCCGGGCCGAGAGGCTCGCGGCGTCCTGTCCGGGCGTCCGGCAAGTGGTCAACCAGATCGCGATCGATGAGCCGAGACCGACCGCCCAGGAGGAATTCGGGCTGGCGAGGGCGGTCATCGAGGCGTTCCACCCTCGCCAGGGCCCGGCCTGAGCCGTCGGCCCGAGAGATCGATCCAGGAGCCCCATCGCACTCGACTTGAAACCCCACCCAGGAGCCGACGACCATGTTCCCGATCCGCACGATCCTCGCCCCGACCGATTTCTCAAGTCCCTCGCTGTCTGCGGTCGAGCTCGCCGCCTGCCTGGCGAACGACTCCGGGGCCCGGCTGATCGTCCTGGAGGTCCGGGGCGACTCCGGGTCGGGCGGGGAGGCGCAGGCGGTCGCCAGGGATCGGCTGGGCCGCCTCTGTGCCTCGGTCGCGGCCTCGGGGCCGGTCGAGGGCCGGGCGGCGACCGGCGATCCGGTCGAGGAAGTCCTCCGCGAGGCCCGCGAGGTCCGGGCCGACCTGATCGTCCTGGGCTCGCTCCGGAGGAAGCCCTCGGATCGGCCGGGGACCGTCGTCATGTCCGAGAGGATCACGCAGGGGGCCCAGTGCCCGGTCCTCTCGCTCCAGTTTCCGACTTCCGGCGCCGCCGAGGATCGGATGGAATGCGGCTGCGGACGCCCTCTGGCCCAGTCGGCCGGCGACGTGATCGTGCTTTATGAGTCGTGCCCCTGCACGGGCCGAGCCTCGGCTTTGGTCCATCATCGCGGCTTCCCCGAGGTCATCGGCGAGGGCTCGACGGTGGCCGAGGGGGCCGACCAGCTCGTCCGCCACCTGATCCGGGCCCGAGACCACGCTCGGGGGCCCTGGCACCTCGACCCGATCGACCACGCCCTGGAGGACGTGGCCCTGTTCATCCGGGGCCTCCCGCTCGAAGAGGCGCCCCCGGCCCCGGCGACCTTCCGCGCCTACGCCCCGCCCCCCCTGATCGAGGCCATCCCCTGACCGAATCGAATCGAACCTACCCAACTCACCCACGATCGAGCCTCGAATCCTTTCTCACCGAGGAGTGATCGCCATGATGCGAAGCCTGGTGATCGGACTGGACGGGTCGGACGACGACGAGGCGGCCCTGGACCTGGGGCTCCGCTGGGCCTCGGACTACCACGCCCTGGCCGTGGGCGTGGCCGTGATCGACGAGCCCGGCATCCTCAACTCGGGCGACGTCCTGTTCACCGAGTCGTACCATCGCCCGATCGCCGCGCCTCTGCTCGCCGACGCCCGCCGCAAGGCCGGAGAGATCGAGCGCCGGTTCGTCGACCGGGCGAGGAAGGCCGGCGTCCTCTACCGGATGCTGGAATACCGGGGGACGCCCCACGTCCAGCTCGCCGAGGAGTCGCAGGGCCATGACCTGATCGTCCTCGGCCGCCGGACCCATTTCGACTTCGGCTGGGAAGACGAGCCCGACGACACGCTCGCCCAGGTCCTCCGCTCGGGCTCGCGGCCGGTCGTCACCGCCCCTCCGGCCCGGGGCGGAGACGGCCGGGCCGTGATGATCGCCTACGACGGCAGCCTCCAGGCCGCCCACGCCGTCTTCAGCTTCGAGGCCACCGGCCTGGGCCGATCCCGGCCGGTCCACGTCGTCTCGGTCGGTCCGGACCGCGACGAGGCCGAGCGCAAGGCCGCGAGGGCCCTGGAATTCCTCCGCTCCCACGACCTCGACGCCCGGCCCGTCCCCATCGCCAGCCACCTCGCCCCGGCCGAGGTCCTCCTCGATCAGGTCGAGCGGCTCGATGCCGGTCTCCTGGTCCTCGGAGCCTGCGGCCGGTCGGTCCTCCGCGAGTTCTTCCTCGGCTCGGTCACCCGGACCCTCCTGGAAGAATGCCCGGTGCCGGTCTTCTGCGACCACTGACCGCCCGGGCGGATCGGCTCCTCCGACCATCCCCCCTGGGGTCCTGGATTCCAGGCACGGACATCGGCCCCCGCCTCGCCGAGGACGCCCGCCCCGGGTGGATTCCGGGGACTCCGGGGCGACCTCGCGGGGCAGGGGCGTCGTCGCGCGCGGAACGATCGTTCGACCCCGAGATCGCCGACCGGGCCGGTTCCTTCGAAGGGGCCCCTCGGCCGGGAACATTTTGGGTGCCAAGGGTTCCGTTGTCGGAATCCTTGCCGCCCAGGACGCTTCCGATGACGCTGCTTCCGTGAAAGAACCGGCCCGGGGATTCCCGACTCGGCCCCTTCCGTCGCGCGCTCGGCTCCGATACCATCGAACGGCTTCGAAATCGCGACGACGGCCGCGAGGTGGCCCCCGTGTCGCTGGACCTGACCGAAGATTTCTTCAACCAGTTCGAGGCCCTCCGACGGGAGAACGCCCGCCTCCTCGCCGGTCAAGGAGCCGGCGGCCCCAGGCCGCCCGATCCCGTGATCCCGGCCGAGGATCTGGCCACGCTCCGGGAAGAGCGGGACCAATGGCGGGAACGCGCCCTGAAGGCCGAGGCTGAACTCGAAGTCGAGGAGACCGTCACCCCGCCCGATTCGGTGATCTCGGCCGAGGATCTGGCCACGCTCCGGGAAGAACTGGCCCAATGGCGGAAGCGAGCCTTGAAGGCCGAGGCCAAACCTTCGGCCGAAGTCCTCCACTCCAGGCTGCACCTGGCCCTCGATCGCATCGAGAACCTGGAACTCGACCTCCTCGCCCGAGACCGACGCATCCTCGCCCTGGAAGGGGAGCTCTATGGAGGACACTGATGCCATCTCGGCAACCCACGCCAACGCCCCTCCCGCATCAGGGGACGGCCCGGCCCCCTTCGTCCCGCCCCAGAAGACCTGCCCGGAATGCGGAGACGCCTTCGACCTCGCCTTCGACAACACCGTCAAGCTCCCCGGGGCCGATTGCACGGTCTATTATTGCGACCGCAAGCACGTCTTCCTGGAGACGGACAAGGGCGAGGTCCGCGTGCCGATCTGCTCCGTGGCCGACCCGAAGGCGAGCCTGACGGCGTGGTCGAAACGGGCCGAGAAGACGGGCGAGACGATCGCCGAGAACGCAGCCAGGAAGGCCAGGGAGGCCGTCGAGGGCCAATGGGACAGGCTGTCCCGGGCCCTTCGCCAGGAGCTCGACCTGGCCGGGATCAGGAAGCAAATCGAGGACGACCAGAACGGACGAACCCTCGCCGATTCGGCGTTCAAGGACGAACTCACCAAGGTCCTCTCGGCCAACATCTCGGGGACGTATCGCGCCATCGCCAACGACGTCGAGAAGGCCCTCAAGGACGCCCTGGAGAAGCTCGGGACCAGTCACATTGCATCGATGAATACTCACTCCGCGAGCCTTGAAAAGTTATTCAAGAACTACTATGAGCCGATCCTCGCGAAAGTGGAGGTCCAGGCCAGGCTGGCCCAGGAGGGCCGGACGGACCTCTCCCGGGTCAAGGAGCTGACCACCGAACTCGCCGGGCAGGGATCGACCCTGGAGACGAAGGTCCTGCCGGGGATCGAGCAACTGATCGGCCGGGTGGAGACGCTGGAAGGGCTGGAAGATCGGATCAAGAAGCGATTGCGCCAGGCGCTCCACGAGCGAGACCTCCTCGCCGGCCAGATCAGCCTGAAGGATGACGTCCTCCCCCTCTTCGACGCCCTGGACAGGGCCCGCGACGGCGACGGGCTCGCGGCCATCCGCGACCAGTTCGCCCGCTGGCTGGCGATCCGCGGCATCGACGAGATCAAACCCGACCCGGGCACGCCCTACGACGACGTCCGGCACTGGATCGACTCGACCGAGCCGACCGACGACCCGGCACGCCACGATCGGATCGCCCGGATCCTCACCCCCGGCTACCTCTGGAACGAGAAGGTCGTCAGAAAGGCAAAAGTCATCACGTATGGCCATGACAGGGGGAGTGCGCGATCATGAGCCTTGGAATCCCGATACTTGGCCTGGATCTCGGCACGAGCACCTGCCTGGGCTGCGCGATCCGGGACGGCCGGCCGCAGTTCATCCAGCCCGATCGTTTCTATTATCCGGCCGACTACTCGGGCGACCTGGCCTATCCCGAGTTCATCATGCCGTCGGTCTTCGCCGTCCATTCCCAGCTGGGCTACCGGACCGGCGAGAGGGCCCTGGAGCAACTGAGAAGAGACCCGAAGCTCGGCCGGGACATGGTTTTGGGGGTCAAGCGGGACCTGGTCATGGAGGGGCACCGGGTCTATCATCTCGGCCCGTCGAAGGAGGCGTTCTCGCCGTCCCGGATCGTCCAGCAATATGCGTACGTCCTGCGGGTGGCGGCCGAGAAGCAATGGAAGCTGGGCGAGGGGTCGATCACCGGGGCCGTCGTGGCGGTCCCCACGGCGTTCGGCTCGGTGGAGCGCCTGGCGACGCGGAAAGCCTGCGAAAAGGCCGGCCTGAGCCGCGTGGAGTTCCTGGACGAGCCGGTGGCCGCCGCGTATTCCCTGAAGCTCCAGGAGGAGGCGAAGAGGCGGCTGATCATGGTCGTGGACCTCGGCGGAGGGACGCTGGACGTGACCCTCCTGGCCGTGGGCAAGGGGGTCGGGGAAGGGGGGTTCGACGAGCTCGGCCGGGACGGCGACCCCCGGCTCGGCGGCCTGGACTGGGACCACGAGATCGCCGCCGCCATCGCCCACTCCCAGACGCTCCGCCCGGCCCTGCCCGAGGACCTGTTGCGAGACATCCTCCGCCGAGACGATGACCTGAACCGTCGCGACGACGACGACCAGGCCCTGGAACGCGCCGGCCTGGTCCGCTATATCCGCCAGATCCTCTCCGAGGCGGCCGAGGGGGGCAAGAAGGAGTTCTTCGAGCAGTTCCGGGGCGTCAGCCCCAAGGTCCGGGCCCAGAAGCTGGCTTCGCCCCTGGAACTCCGGGCCAGCCCGAGCGTCGGCGGCGATCTCTCCAGGGAAATCCCCGGCTTCCCCGAGACCATCCCGACGGTGAAATTCCCGGGGCCGAACTACCTCAAGCGCACCGCCCCCCTGGTCCAGAGGTGCCTGAAGATCTGCGAGCGAGTCCTGAAGGACGCCTCGGCCGACACCGGCCAGGCCCTGACCTGGAACGCCCTGGACCGCGTGTATCTGGCCGGCGGAGGGGCGTTCATGGCCAGCGTCGTCCAGGCGTTCGCCGACGTCCTGAAGGACAACCCCAGGGTCACCGAGCCCTCCCTGGCCGACCAGCCCCAACAGGCCGTGGCCCTGGGCGCCGCCCTCTGCGCCGAGGAGATCCGCAACGGCCGAGAAGTCTTTCACCTGAACAAGAAGCGATGCCCCCGAGAGGTCGGCCTGCTGATCGACGACGGCGAAGGATCCAAGGACTTCCTCACCCTGGTCCCCCGCCACGCCGCCATCCCCTTCGCCGAGCCCCCGGACGCACACCCAACCCGTGAACTTCCCCGAGGACTGGAACGGCCGGCTGAGGATCGACGCGGCCGAGAGGGTCGATCCCGAGAACCCTTCCAAGCTCGTCATGTTCCCCCCATTACTCCTCCGACACCCCCCCTCGGACGCCGCCCGGCCGGAGTGGGCCACGGTCTCCGCCGAGGCCCGGATCGACGGCGTGATCGACCTGGACATCCGTTGGGGCAACCAGTCCGACACGATCCGCGTCGACATCGACCCCGTCCGCCGGGCGGCCCCGGAGGCCAACGGCCACGCCCACCCGGTCGACGAAGCCCTCCGACGCTGAGCCCCGAACTGGCCCGTCCTAGGAGAATGGGAAACCTGGAGGGTCTGAGTAATTTGTTTGCCCGACCCATGCCAAATGGTTAAGGTGGGACGCGACGACGACCGCTTCGGCGAGGCCCTCGGGACGAGGTGGACACCCATCATGAGCGGCGAGCATCCGGCGCAGGCGGGCCCCGGGGACGACGGGCCGGACGGGGCGAGGAAGCCCCTCGACAAATCGACCGGACCGGGCGACGGCTCCGAGACCCAACCCGACCTGGATTGGGAATCGGACGTCTCGGACTCGCTCGACGACGTGTTCCCCCTGGACTTCCTTTCGACGGGGCCGTCCCAGGACGCCGGGCAAACCGACTCCGCCGAGGACGAGCCGGACGTCCAGGACGCCGAAATCTGGGCCGAGACCGGCGAGGACGAGGAGATCCTGGACGCCCCCCTGGTCGAGGACTTCGACGACGGCCCCGAACACCCCGCCTCCGAGGGAGTGGATGCCGTCCTCGGCAAGTCCCGGCCGTCCGGCGAGGGCGAAGCCGTCGCGCCCCCCAGCCCGAAGGACGCGACGCTGAAAAGCGGCTCGACCACCGCGAAGGATGCGACGCTGAAGAGCGGCTCGGCGACCTCGAAGGACGCGACGCTGAAAAGCGGCTCGGACGCCTCGAAGGATACGACCCAGACCGAGGATATGGAGACATTCTCCGAAGGCGGATACGCCACCCTCGGCAAACGGCGCATCGCGACCGATCCGAGGGAACCGGTGATTCCGACGCCCCCACCTCCGCCTCCTCCGCCGGAGGATGAGAAGAAGACGCCGCCCCGCGTCCTCCCCCTCGCGGCCTCGCTGGTCCTGGGGGCGGTCACGGCCGGCGGGGGGATGGGGTTCTGGGCCTGGCAGGAGTCCGGCAAGCAGGCCGTCCGAATCCAGGAGAGCCAGAAACGGGAGCAGGACGCCAGGGCCCAGGCCGAGAAGGCCGAGAAGGAGCGGAAGGCAATCGCCGACAAGGCCCAGGATACTCTCGACGCCGCCAAGAAGGACGCGGAGGTCAAACTAGCCCAGGAACAGAAGCTCACCAAAGCGGCCAACGAAGTCGCCGAACAGGCCCGAAAAGACGCCGCGGCGGCCAAGACGCAGGAAGAGATCGCGACCCAGCTTGCGAAGACGGCCAAGGAGCAGCAGGAGGAAGCGGATGCGAAGGCGGAAACCGCCCGTCATCGCGCGACCTTACTCGCCGATCGCTCGGCGGAGGGTCGGGCCAAGCTCGCCGAGGAGACTAACGACCCGAAGGAGGCCGCGGGCCATCACCTCGATGCCGCCGACCGTTTTCTGATCGCCGGAAAGCTCGACGAGGCCATCGCCCAGGCCACCAAGGCCCGCGATCGGGCCCAGAAGGCACAGGACCCGGCCGCCGAACTCGACTCGCTGTTCCTGCTCGTGGCCTCCCTGGAAAAGTCCGGCCGCCTCGAGGATGCCAGGGCCCTCTGCGACAAGGCCCAGGCCGTCGAGGGCGGCGACCCGGCGAAGAAGAGCCGCCTGAAGAACCTGGGCGGCTACCTCGACTCGAAGAAACGGCGGGCCGAAGCGGCCAAGACCGGCGGCAACTCCCTCGGCTCGGCGCGGAGAGGCAGGCCCTCGACCCTGGTCCTCGTCCTCGCCCAGGCCCCGCCCCATGAGCTGCCCAAAGCTATCGAGGACGAGTTGAAGGCCGCCCTGGCCGAGGTCCGGGACGACAATCCCGAGTCCTTCGCCCGGGCCGCGAGCCTGGAGATCGAGGCCGGCAACTTCTTCGCCAAGGACCAGCCGGCGAAGGCCCGGCCGCATTTCGAGGCCGTCCTCTCGCTGGCCCGTCGGGGCCTCTCGGCCTGTGCGGTCCTGGCCCTCTCGGGAGAGCGGGGCTCCACGATCAACTCCCTGATCCAGACACTTGACGCCGACTCCAAAGAGGCCGACCAGAAGCTCGCCCAACTGCCGGCCCCCACCGACCTTGCCGGCCAGTTGAAGAAGGCCAAGACGGAGCGCGACAACCTGGAAAAGTCCGAGAAACGCCTCGCCGACCTGGCCGAGCAGATCGCCTCCATGCCCGTCGGCGAGCGAAAACGCCTGGCCGAGCCGATCCCGGTTCAAAGACTCGACCCGTCGGACAACTCCAGGGAATCGGAAAAGTCCAAGCAATGGCGAGAACAGCTCTCCTCGGCGGTCTCCGGGGTGATCGCCGAACGGGCCAAGGCCGAGAAGGAGCGCGACAACCTGGAAAAGTCCGAAAAACACCTCGCCGACCTGGCCGAGCAGATCGCTTCCATGCCGGTTGGGACGCAAAAGCTCCTGGACGGGGCGCTTCCAACCCCGGATCAGAGGCTCGACCCATCGGACAAGTCCAAGGAATGGCGGGTAAGACTCTCCTCGGCCGTGAGCAAGGTCATCAACGATCGAGCCAAGGCCATCGCCCAGCGGGCCGAGGCCGAGAAGGACCGAGACCAGGCCCGAGCCGCCTTCGCCGATCGCGCCTCCTGGATCAAGACGGCCCAGGACATCGCCGGGCTCGTGGCCTATGCGACGCCCATCCCGCCCACCACCGCCGGGACCCTGGAATCGGCCGTGAGTCTCCCGTGGCGAGACGGGTTGGTGGCTCAGGTCCGCCAGGCCCTGGACAAGCGCGGGTCTCCCGTCGCAGGCTCGTCACCGTCGGTCCAACCCTCATTGCAGAACGAGGTTGCGGCGGAGGCCGAGTTCCTCAGCGGGTGGGACCTCTCGGACCGAGGACAATTCGGCCCAGCCGAGCAAGCGTTTTCCCGAGGCGGCCGGCTCCTTCCCGCAGAGCCGAAGTTTGCCTATTTCCGCGCCCTGGCCCTGCATGACGCCGGGCGGACCGCCGAGGCCGAACTGGCCGCCCGCCAGGGTGCCGCCCTGGAATGGGCCCGAGGCCCCGCGACCTCCTCGGTCGATGGCGACCTGATCCGTGTCCAGGGACCCCGGCGGCTCTGGCTCGAATCGTTCCGGACCACCGGACACGCCCCCGTCGGCGCCTCCTGGTGAGGCTCGCCCCGGGTCGATCCATTCTCAAGGCGGGAAAGACTTTCCGCGTCTCGAACCCTCTCCCCCGCCTCGGGGGAGGGGGCGTCGGGAGGCCCGGGTTTCACCGACGAATCGACCCGGAAGGTCCGCCCCACCCCCTCGCAACCGGCCGACCTCCCGGTTAAGCTCTCGGGGACCAGTCCCCTCCGGTGGCGGGAGGCCCTGCCCATGCCGAACAAGTATTCGATCGGGAGCGTCAACCTGGTCAGCTCCACCGACCCCTCGGCCCTCGCCCCGGGGCCGAGCCGCCTCGCCCGGGGCCCCGTTCCGCCTCCTGGTCGTCGGCGACTTCCGCGGCCATCGCGGGGCCGACTCCCCTCCGCTCGCCTCCCGGAAGCCGGTGAAGGTCGATCGCGACAACTTCGACGACGTCCTGGCCAGGCTCGCCCCGAGCCTCCAGTGGACCGGACGCGACGCCGAATCCTCGATCTCGCTTCGGTTTACGGAAATCGACGACTTCCACCCCGACCGCGTCCTCGAACGCTCGGGGACGTTCGACGCCCTCAAGAAACTCCGCCGAGACCTGGACGACCCCTCGAAGATCGACGACGTGGCCGACCGCCTGGGCATGAGGGTCGCCCCGCCCCCCTCGGCCTCCTCGCCGCCTCCCGGCACCGACCCCGCGCCGATCGACCTGCTCGACCAGATCCTCCTCCAGACGCCCACCGTGCCGACCGGCCCGGGGCTGCTCGGCCCGTGGGAGGCGTTCCTCGACACCCTCACCACCGGCCATCGCGTCGCCGGCGCCGACCCCCGCCGCGCCGACCTCGACCGCGCCCTCCAATCGGCCGAGGCCGACCTCCTCCGCGCCCTCCTCCACCATCCCGAATTCCAGTCCCTGGAAGGACTTTGGCGAGGTCTCCGCTTCCTCACCCGCCGCCTCGACACCGACGGCTCGCTCTCCATCTGGGCCCTCGACGCCTCGAAATCCGAGATCGCCGCCGACCTCTCCGCCGGCGCCCCGGCCCTGAAGAAACTGCTGATCGAGCCGACCGTCGGCACCCCCGGGGGACAGCCCTGGGCCGTGATCTCGGCCGCTTTCGAATTCGGACCCGTCCCGACCGATCTGGCTACCCTGGAAGGGCTTGCGGTCGTCGGACGGGTCTGCGGCGCCCCCGTCCTGGCCGGCGCGTCCCCCGAGTTCCTCGGCGTCGAATCGCTGGCCGAGACCCCCGACCCCGACGACTGGCCGGGCCTGGCGGATTCCGACCTCGAAGCCGCCTGGTCGGCCCTCCGCCGAGGCCCGAACGCCGCGTTCCTGGGCCTGGCGATCCCCCGATTCCTCCTCCGCCAGCCCTATGGCAGCGACGGGGAATCCATCGACACCTTCCCATTCGAAGAAATCGGCCCGGGGCAGGGGAATTCGGCCTTCCTGTGGGGCAATCCGGCCATCGCCCTCGGCGAAATGCTCGGCCGGGCCTTCTCCATCGGCGGCTGGAACCTCCGGCTCGGCACCACCAACGAGATCGACGGCCTCCCCGCCCACATCGACCGCCGGGGCGAGGAATCGCTCATGACCCCCTGCGCCGAGGCGCCCTGGGCCTCCGGGCCGGCGAGGCGATCCTCGACCGCGGCCTGATGCCCCTGCTCTCCATCGCCGGACGCCCCGCGATCCGCCTCTCCCGGTTCCAGTCCGTGGCCGACCCGGTCCGCCCCCTGGCCGGTCGGTGGGGCTGATCGAGGCACGGAGCAGCGAAGGCGCGAAGAGGCTCACGGGACGTTCCCCAAACATCAAGCGGTCGGACATCGCCCCGGCCCCAGCCGGAACCTGTTGCAAGACACCATCGCGACCGACCGCCCCAACGATCACCCCTCCTCGAATTTCTTCAAAAGCGTCGCCACAAGACCCCGATCGAGGAGCGCCCGGGGACCACACGCAGCCCCGCCGCGCAAGGCCCAAAGTGCGCCGGTTTCGGACCCATTTTTGTCCCCGAAACTATTCGGAGCCAATCGCCCGATGTTCCAGGAGGGAAATCGGTTCGGGAAACCTCACAAAAACATCCAAACACCAGCGTGTTTCCCCGCGCAGAAGTGACTGCGCATCGAAAACGGCCGTTTTTCCGCCGTTTGCGCGCTTTTTGGGGAAAATGTGTTGTCAAATATTGTCAACTTCCCAGGTTCGAGAAAATTAGCGGAAATCATGGAGTCCAGTCGGCACGATCGAAAACCCCAATAGTAGCGAGGAATCGGGGCCGCACGACGGAAGGCCGCGCGACTCGCCTGGTCCCCTTCGCACCAGGTTTTCACGACCGCCGGGGAAACGGGTCGGAAGCCCGAAATAAGTTTATTTAGGCGATTTACGCGTTTCGCCGCTCCGGCCTCTTTGGTCTCGACGACCCTCAGGGGGTGTCCAGGGGGCTGCGGACCCCGAGCGGGCCGGACTGAAGAACGTGGGTATAAATCATGGTAGTGCGAACATCTTCATGCCCCAGGAGTTCCTGGACCGTCCGGATGTCGCGCCCTTCTTCCAGGAGGTGGGTGGCGAAGCTATGGCGGAGCGTGTGGGGGCTGGCCGGCTTGACCAGGCCCGCGCGGAGGGCGGCCCGTCGCACCGCCCTCTGCAGCGCCTGCTCTCCCACGTGGTGACGGCGGACCGCCCCCGATCGCGGATCGACCGACTTCGTCCCCGCGGGGAAGACGTACTGCCAGCCGAGCGAGCGATCCGCCTCGGGATACTTCCTCGCCAGGGCGAACGGCAGGTGGACCCGCCCGAACCCCTGGCGGAGGTCCTGCGAATGGAGGTCCTTCACCCGGGCGACCTGGCGCCGAAGCGCCTCGACCAGCGCGACCGGGAGCACCGTCACGCGGTCCTTCTGCCCTTTGCCGTCGCGAACGACCAGGTGCTTCTGCCCGAAATCCACGTCCTTGACGCGCAAGCGGACGCATTCCATCAGCCGGAGTCCGGACCCGTAAAGCAGCCCGGCCATCAGCCCGAACGTCCCGTCGAGCTGCGCCAGAAGAGCGCGAACCTCCTGGCGAGTCAGGACCACCGGCAGCCGCTCGGGCCTCCGGGCCCTGGGCAGGTCGCCAAACTCCTCCAGAGGACGCTTCACGACCTCCCGGTAGAGGAACAACAGGGCGCTGAGTGCCTGGTTCTGGGTCGAGGCCGCCACATTCCGATCCACCGCCAGATGGGTCAGGAAGGCCCCAACCTCCACCTCGCCCATTTCCTCGGGATGCCGCTTCTCGTGAAACAAGATGAACTGCTTCGCCCAGCGGACATAAGCATCCTCAGTGCGAAGGCTATAATGCAACGTCCGGGCAGCCTCCCGGACCCGGTCCAGCAGCATCGACATGGTCGTGTCGTCCCGATCAACGAATCAAGGAAGAGAAAATCCAAAGAAAATCCTTGCAAGGCGAACTCCCCGCCGGCAAAATCAACAACCGGCCCGAGATTATACGTCCGAAACGACGTGATAAACCACATCATTTCGGACGTATAATCCCGCAAATTCGGGGATTCTGCGTCACTTTCGATGTCTACTTCATGTTAGGCGGCTCAGGAGTCGAAGCCTTCGGTCGTGCTCGTCGTCGGCCTCGCCGGTCGCGCCTCGGCTCGACGACGCCATCGGTCGGGCCCCTGGAGTCGGCCTCGGCGGTGGTGCGCGTCGTCGCCCTCGCCGGCCGCGCCCCCGAGGTCGGGCCCGTCGGCCGGCGCCCCCTTGCCAACGCCGTCGGTCCGTGCCAGGATCGTCGGTGTCGGCGCGTGGGGCGTCGCCGGGGCGCCGCCTAACCCGGCGCTGCAGCGGACCCGGCCCGCGGTCGACGATCACTCTCCTCTCAATCTCGCCGGGCGCGGGCCGGTCCGCTGAGCTTTGTCGTTAGGCGGCTGACTCACGGGTCATTCGCAAGGTCTGATGGCAGCGTGCGACGTCGCCGGGGGCCCGGTCGGTCCCGTGCTTCGAGCGTCGTCGCCGCCGTGTCATCGCGCATCGCCGGTGGCCTCGGTCCTCACCGCGGTGGTGTCGTTGCCGTGGGGGCTCGCGTGCGTTCGTTGCCGCGGGGGTCTTGCGTCGTGCTCACGCGCCGCCTCCCCGTGAACTCTTCGCGCCGGCGGTTCGGCATCGGTTGATACTATGTGGGCATGATCATCGATCGGCCCGCATCCCCCCCGGCCCCCGCGACGACGGGGACGGCCCGATCCGGCTCGGCGGGGCTTGCGGTCGGGCGCCCCGCCTCCGACCCGTCGCCCTCACGACGGCGGCGACGGCGGCGACTTCGCCACCAGCTCGTAGCCCAGCGACCTCGCCTTGCGCCGCAGCGACCGCTCCTGCTTCGCGCGCACCTCGGCCTCGTACTCCGCCAGCGACCTCGACACGTACTCCTCGCCGTGCCTGAGCATCCGGTACACCAGCCGCGACAGCTTGTGCGCCGTCGCCGTGATCGCCCCCCGGCCGCCGATCCGGCCCTTGATCCGCCGGTAGAACTGGCCCGTCGCCGTCGCCGTCCGGCCCGCCGCCTGCGCCGCCATCCGCAGCGCCTGACCCACCCGGTTCTTGCCCTTGCGGGGCGTGCGACGCCGCTCGGTCTTGTTGCTCCGGTCGGTCCGCGGGCAGAGGCCCAGCCAGCTGGCGAAGTGCTTCTCGCTCGGGAACCGCCCCACGTCGCCGCCGAGCTCGGCCAGGATCACCGTCGCCGTCGTCGCGTCGATCCCCTCGATGGCCGTCAGGTCCACGCCGATCGCCCGGGCCAGCTTGGCCGGGGCGTCGAACCGCACGTCGTTGGCCTTGCGGCCGCGCTTGCGGGGCCTCGCCGCGATCGGCCGGCCTTCGGAGCGGTCGGGCAGGCGGTCCAGCTCCTCGGCGATCCGGGCGTCGCACTCGTCGACCTGGCGGTGGAGGTAGTGGTACAGGTCGGACGCCTGCCTCAGGGCGAACAGGTGCTCGGGCCGCCAGGTGCCCTCCAGGGCCCGGGCGATCTCCGCCTCGTCCCGGGCGCACCGCTCGTGCCGCAGCGCGGCCAGCTTCGTGGCGTCCCGCTCGCCGGCGAGGATCGCGGCGATGATCGCCGTGCCGGTGACGCCCGTGATGCTGCTGACGACCTCGGTCAGCTTCACATTCATCTGCTCCAAAGCCTTCTGCATGTGCTGGACGTGGTGCGAGGCGTACCGCACGAGCATCTGCCGCTGCCGCCAGTAGCCGCGCAGGGCCAGGACGGCCCCGGGCGGGCGGAAGGACGGGCGGAGCAGGCCGCACGAGTGGAGGCGCTGGAGCCACTGGCAGTCGAGCCGGTCGGTCTTGGGCCGGGCGCCGCAGTGGCTGGCCTGGCTCGGCTCGATGAGGAAGACCTCGAAGCCGCGCGATTCGAGCAGCTCGAACAGGGGGATCCAGTAGACGCCGGTGGACTCCAGGACCACCGAGGTGACGCCCTCGGCCCGGAACCAATCGGCCAGGGCGTGGAGGTCGGCCGAGCAGGCGCCGAAGGTGCGGACCCGTCCGGGCCCGACGCAGGCGACGTGGTTGTCGGAGTGGACGTCGACGGCGGCGGCGTGGGGGTGGACGACCGGCAGGGACGCGTCGGGATCGGGGGGCGTGCGGCGACTCATGGCGAGGGCTCCGGCGGGTGGGGGGCCAAGCCGTCGCGGGCCGAGAGGGGGTCCGGGGACGAGGTAGTCTCCCCGACGGGAACGTCGCGGGGCCGTGTTGACACGGCGCCGCGGGTCACCAATGATGGGGCCACGGCCTCTCGGGCCAAGCTAACCTGCGGGCGGCGAGCACCAGGGAGATGACGGCCGGGAGGCCCGCGGCGGCGACGCCGATCGTACCGCGCCCCGGTTCACGTCCGTCGGGGAGCGGTCGCAGGCCGCGCGGAGAGTTAACCTTGCGCTGCAGCGGACCCGGCCACGGGCCGCGCCTTGTGTCCTTTCCGGCTCGTCGGTCCGTGGACCGGTCCGCTGAGCTTTGGCGTTAGGCGGCTGACTCACGGGTCATTCGCGAGGCCCGTTCGCAGCGAAGCAAGCGACGTCGCCGGCGGCTCGGTCGGTCCCGTGCTTCGAGCGTCGTCACCGCCGTGTCGTCGAACATCGCCGCGGGCATCGGTCCTCACCGCCGCGGGTTCGTTGCCGTGGGGTCTCGCGTGCGTTCGTTGCCGTCGGGGTCTTGCGTCGTGCCTTCGCGCCGCCTCTTCGTGAACTCTTTGGCTGGGAACGGCCATCGACGCGCGACACTACCCCAACCCCAGGCTTTGTGGCCGGGCAGCGGCGAGGTCCGGGTAGCAAACCGACGGATTCAAGAGCGGCGGACGAGGCGCGGGCCGAGAGGGGAGTCGGTTACGTTTGCAGTCTCTTCGACGGGAACATCCCCGCGAGTCGGCTCGCGGGGCGTCGCCAATGACCGGATCACGACCTCTCGGGCCAGGCTAACCTACGGGCAGGGAGCACCAAGGTGGAGACGGCCGGGAGGCCCGCGCCACACTCAGGCTACGCCGCGCCGGGTCGGCGGGCAAGTCGTCCCCGACCCCCGTTCACGCCCCGTCGGGAGCGGACGAAGGCCGCAGGATGGTTAACCTTGCGCTGCAGCGGACCCGGCCACGGGCCGCGTTCTTTGTTCTTTCACGCTCACAGGTCCGTGGACCGGTCCGCTGAGCTTTGGCGTTAGGCGTCTTCGCAGCGGAGGGGCACGCGGTGGGGATCACTCCGGCGACGCGGAAGCCGGTCCACCTCCTGACGGCTGCCGATCTCGCGGCGTTCCCGGTCTGGGAGTACGCCGACGATGAGGAGTCCGTCGAGGGTCGGGATGAGACCTGGATCCGCCCTGTCCCCGTCGAAGTCATGCCTTCCCGGAGCTATGCCATCGTCGCGGCGGACTTCGAGGCTGCTTGCGGTCGTCGCTTCCAGGGGTATGTCTTCGTCTCCACGTTGGAGGGCGCCCCCGACGCATGCCAGGGCGTCATCTGGTCAGGTTCGTCGGGCCTCTTCGTCGCTAACCCGGAGGCTGTCGTCTACAAGGGATCGCGGGCTGAGTTGCTCGCAGGGCTGGGCGTCGGCGAGCATGAGTTGTTCCCCCTGTCCTTCCGTCCGCGCGTTCCGGTCGAGGGTATGCAAGGGCTCTGGTCAGGCGTGTTACCCTAACGCCTAACCCGGCGCTGCAGCGGACCCCGGCCACGGGCCGCGCTTTCTCTTCTGTTGTAGCTCAGTGGTCCGTGGCCGGGTCCGCTGAGCTTGGTCGTTAGGCGTCAGGGGGCGATCTCGCCGTGAGCGTCAAAGTCCTCGCGCTCGACCTTGAGCGAACGCTGATCGATGACGCCCTGAGCGCCCGCCCACGGCCCGGCCTCCGCGATTTCCTCGCCTTCTGCGACGAGAGCTTCACGCGGGTCGCCATCTACACCACGGTCGAGGAGACCGACGCCCGCGAAGTCATTGATGAACTGGCCCGTGAGGGCCACGTCACTCAGGCCCTGCTAGCGCGGCTGGAGTACATCGATTGGTCGGGCGAGCACAAGGATCTTGCGTATGTGCCCGGCGTCGCCGCGGAAGAGGTGGTGCTCGTCGATGACGACGCCGGTTGGATCCGGCCGGATCAGCGAGGGAGCTGGGTCGCCATCAAGCCCTGGGACGGCGGGCCGGACGGCGAGTTGCCCCGCATCAGGTCAATACTCCAGGCCCTGGTCGCCGGTGTGGCCGCGCCGGATGCCTAACCTCGCGCTGCAGCGGACCCGGCCCGCCGCGGCGTTTTCTGGTATCATCAAGCCTTCACTTGGCGGTCCGGTCCGCTGAGCTTTGGCGTTAGGCGGCTCGACCTCAACCGTGGACGACGTGCACGATGACCCCTCGATGGAGATACGCTCCTGCCACGGCAGGCGTGGCCTCCGCTTCCACAGCCGGCGCGGAGACTACTTCCACGCGAGCGTCGAGGGTGACGGCCCGAGTGCCTCCGTGCGGGTCTGGGGCTACACCGATTGCCACCTCCTCGTCGACCTCTTCGAGTCGATCGCCCACGACTGGCGCGGCTGGCAAGGCGAGCGTTCCTGGTCCTCCATCGAGGATGAGTTCCGCATCGGTGCCACCACCGACAAGGCGGGCCATGTCACCCTCTCGGTTGTGCTTGCTCACTGTGACGGGATGGACGACTGGCGGCTCTCGGTGCCGGTCTTCACCGAGGCCGGACAGCTCGAAAAGATCGCCCGAGAGGTCGCTCGCTTCTTCTCCGGCGATGCGAGCGGCCCCCCGCCCGCAGATGCCGCCTCTTCGTGAACTCTTTGGCTGGGAACGGCCATCGACGCGCGACACTACCCCAACCCCAGGCTTTGTGGCCGGGCAGCGGCGAGGTCCGGGTAGCAAACCGACGGATTCAAGAGCGGCGGACGAGGCGCGGGCCGAGAGGGGAGTCGGTTACGTTTGCAGTCTCTTCGACGGGAACATCCCCGCGAGTCGGCTCGCGGGGCGTCGCCAATGACCGGATCACGACCTCTCGGGCCAGGCTAACCTACGGGCAGGGAGCACCAAGGTGGAGACGGCCGGGAGGCCCGCGCCACACTCAGGCTACGCCGCGCCGGGTCGGCGGGCAAGTCGTCCCCGACCCCCGTTCACGCCCCGTCGGGAGCGGACGAAGGCCGCAGGATGGTTAACCTCGCGCTGCAGCGGACCCCGGCCACGGGCCGCGCCTTCTGCGTCTTCGTAACTCGCTGGTCCGTGGCCGGGTCCGCTGAGCTTGGTCGTTAGGCGGCGGGAGGCTCCCGCGATGGAATGGCCCGAACCGTGGTGCGATGTCGCCGATCTCGGCCCCGACTTCGCGGCTACGTTCGAGCGCGTCCTGGTGCGCGAGGTCGCGAGGGGCCATCCGCTCCACGGCATCACGGTCGCAGCGGTCGGCAAGCGCGACGGCACCGACGACGTGCTATTTCGGCTGCTCGACGGCTCCGGGCGTGTTGCTGCCGTGCATCTGACCTGGACGCGCTCACCTCCCGAACGGCCACCCTGGCCGGCAACCGAACTATTCGCCAATTTCGAGGCGTTTGCCCGGCATCAGATGCAACCCGACCACGAGGAATACGTGACGTAGCGGCGGGCACAGAACGCCGCCTCTTCGTGAACTCTTTGGCTGGGAACGGCCATCGACGCGCGACACTACCCCAACCCCAGGCTTTGTGGCCGGGCAGCGGCGAGGTCCGGGTAGCAAACCGACGGATTCAAGAGCGGCGGACGAGGCGCGGGCCGAGAGGGGAGTCGGTTACGCTTGCAGTCTCTTCGACGGGAACATCCCCGCGAGTCGGCTCGCGGGGCGTCGCCAATGACCGGATCACGACCTCTCGGGCCAGGCTAACCTACGGGCAGGGAGCACCAAGGTGGAGACGGCCGGGAGGCCCGCGCCACACTCAGGCTACGCCGCGCCGGGTCGGCGGGCAAGTCGTCCCCGACCCCCGTTCACGCCCCGTCGGGAGCGGACGAAGGCCGCAGGATGGTTAACCTCGCGCTGCAGCGGACCCGGCCCGCCGCGGCGATTTTTCTGCTATCATGGCCCTTCTCGGCGGGCCGGTCCGCTGAGCTTTGGCGTTAGGCGGCTCGGAGGTCTGCAAGTGCCACGGCTTCGGTTCACTCGTGCAGAAGCTGAGGCCGAAGCCATACGATTGGCCACAGAGTTCGTCGCCGCGATGCCTGGCACTGAGTCCGCCCGATGCATCGGTGCCTCCGCCGACCCCTTCACGTCGAGAAGTACAAGCAGCAAGCATCCCGTCATCTGGGCCGTTGGTTTCGTCTTTCACCCACCCGAAGTCGTGATGGACGGCGGCGAGTTGTTTGTCGGCGTTAACATCGAAACCAAGGCCGTAACAGCACATGAATAACCGCCGTGCGACCGCCTCCCCGTGAACTCTTCGCGCCGGCGGTTCGGCATCGGTTGATACTATGTGGGCATGATCATCGATCGGCCCGCATCCCCCCCGGCCCCCGCGACGACGGGGACGGCCCGATCCGGCTCGGCGGGGCTTGCGGTCGGGCGCCCCGCCTCCGACCCGTCGCCCTCACGACGGCGGCGACGGCGGCGACTTCGCCACCAGCTCGTAGCCCAGCGACCTCGCCTTGCGCCGCAGCGACCGCTCCTGCTTCGCGCGCACCTCGGCCTCGTACTCCGCCAGCGACCTCGACACGTACTCCTCGCCGTGCCTGAGCATCCGGTACACCAGCCGCGACAGCTTGTGCGCCGTCGCCGTGATCGCCCCCCGGCCGCCGATCCGGCCCTTGATCCGCCGGTAGAACTGGCCCGTCGCCGTCGCCGTCCGGCCCGCCGCCTGCGCCGCCATCCGCAGCGCCTGACCCACCCGGTTCTTGCCCTTGCGGGGCGTGCGACGCCGCTCGGTCTTGTTGCTCCGGTCGGTCCGCGGGCAGAGGCCCAGCCAGCTGGCGAAGTGCTTCTCGCTCGGGAACCGCCCCACGTCGCCGCCGAGCTCGGCCAGGATCACCGTCGCCGTCGTCGCGTCGATCCCCTCGATGGCCGTCAGGTCCACGCCGATCGCCCGGGCCAGCTTGGCCGGGGCGTCGAACCGCACGTCGTTGGCCTTGCGGCCGCGCTTGCGGGGCCTCGCCGCGATCGGCCGGCCTTCGGAGCGGTCGGGCAGGCGGTCCAGCTCCTCGGCGATCCGGGCGTCGCACTCGTCGACCTGGCGGTGGAGGTAGTGGTACAGGTCGGACGCCTGCCTCAGGGCGAACAGGTGCTCGGGCCGCCAGGTGCCCTCCAGGGCCCGGGCGATCTCCGCCTCGTCCCGGGCGCACCGCTCGTGCCGCAGCGCGGCCAGCTTCGTGGCGTCCCGCTCGCCGGCGAGGATCGCGGCGATGATCGCCGTGCCGGTGACGCCCGTGATGCTGCTGACGACCTCGGTCAGCTTCACATTCATCTGCTCCAAAGCCTTCTGCATGTGCTGGACGTGGTGCGAGGCGTACCGCACGAGCATCTGCCGCTGCCGCCAGTAGCCGCGCAGGGCCAGGACGGCCCCGGGCGGGCGGAAGGACGGGCGGAGCAGGCCGCACGAGTGGAGGCGCTGGAGCCACTGGCAGTCGAGCCGGTCGGTCTTGGGCCGGGCGCCGCAGTGGCTGGCCTGGCTCGGCTCGATGAGGAAGACCTCGAAGCCGCGCGATTCGAGCAGCTCGAACAGGGGGATCCAGTAGACGCCGGTGGACTCCAGGACCACCGAGGTGACGCCCTCGGCCCGGAACCAATCGGCCAGGGCGTGGAGGTCGGCCGAGCAGGCGCCGAAGGTGCGGACCCGTCCGGGCCCGACGCAGGCGACGTGGTTGTCGGAGTGGACGTCGACGGCGGCGGCGTGGGGGTGGACGACCGGCAGGGACGCGTCGGGATCGGGGGGCGTGCGGCGACTCATGGCGAGGGCTCCGGCGGGTGGGGGGCCAAGCCGTCGCGGGCCGAGAGGGGGTCCGGGGACGAGGTAGTCTCCCCGACGGGAACGTCGCGGGGCCGTGTTGACACGGCGCCGCGGGTCACCAATGATGGGGCCACGGCCTCTCGGGCCAAGCTAACCTGCGGGCGGCGAGCACCAGGGAGATGACGGCCGGGAGGCCCGCGGCGGCGACGCCGATCGTACCGCGCCCCGGTTCACGTCCGTCGGGGAGCGGTCGCAGGCCGCGCGGAGAGTTAACCTTGCGCTGCAGCGGACCCGGCCCGCCGCGGCGGTTTCTGGTAACATCAAGCCTTCACTCGGCGGGCCGGTCCGCTGAGCTTGGTCGTTAGGCGGCTCGGCAACCGGTCGAGCCGGGGAGGGGGATGCGATGCCCGTTCGGCCGTTCGCGCCTCGTCGCCGTGCCGGTCGTCGCGTCGCCGTGCCGGTCGTCGCGTCGCCGTCGGCCGCGCCCCGCGTCGTCGCCGCCCGGGGTGGCGCGCGTGGTCGCCGCCGGCGGTCGTGCCCCGCGCGGTCGCGCCGCCTCTTCGTGAACTCTTTGGCTGGGAACGGCCATCGACGCGCGACACTACCCCAACCCCAGGCTTTGTGGCCGGGCAGCGGCGAGGTCCGGGTAGCAAACCGACGGATTCAAGAGCGGCGGACGAGGCGCGGGCCGAGAGGGGAGTCGGTTACGTTTGCAGTCTCTTCGACGGGAACATCCCCGCGAGTCGGCTCGCGGGGCGTCGCCAATGACCGGATCACGACCTCTCGGGCCAGGCTAACCTACGGGCAGGGAGCACCAAGGTGGAGACGGCCGGGAGGCCCGCGCCACACTCAGGCTACGCCGCGCCGGGTCGGCGGGCAAGTCGTCCCCGACCCCCGTTCACGCCCCGTCGGGAGCGGACGAAGGCCGCAGGATGGTTAACCTCGCGCTGCAGCGGACCCCACCCGCCGCATCGGTTTCTGGTAGATTCAAGGTCGCTCGTGCGGGTGGGTCCGCTGAGCTTGGCCGTTAGGCGGCTCAGGAGTCGAAGCCTTCGGTCGTGCTCGTCGTCGGCCTCGCCGGTCGCGCCTCGGCTCGACGACGCCATCGGTCGGGCCCCTGGAGTCGGCCTCGGCGGTGGTGCGCGTCGTCGCCCTCGCCGGCCGCGCCCCCGAGGTCGGGCCCGTCGGCCGGCGCCCCCTTGCCAACGCCGTCGGTCCGTGCCAGGATCGTCGGTGTCGGCGCGTGGGGCGTCGCCGGGGCGCCGCCTAACCCGGCGCTGCAGCGGACCCGGCCCGCGGTCGACGATCACTCTCCTCTCAATCTCGCCGGGCGCGGGCCGGTCCGCTGAGCTTTGTCGTTAGGCGTATTAGGTCGATCGGAGGCTCTGGATGCGCAGTAGAGTCCGCTATGTCAGTGGTTTGCTATCGCTGTCCGTGCTGATCTTTACCTCGTGCAGCCCGGAGCGACCGGCGGGCAGCGAGGCGGACGCGTGGCCATCCGACCAAGAGATCCTCGCCTACCTCGATGGCAAGACGATTTTCGAGCCCACGCCTGCCTCATCGGAGAAGGGAGGTAGTGTACCCCCGAAATCCTTCTTGCTGAAGGCAGGCAACATTTCCTCCTTGGAAGTGAAGAAGTCGGGGGTTGCTGTCTCGGGCGAGCCTTGGACGACGCCGATCCATTTCATCCTCGACGAGGGGGGGCGTAAATATGCCGTTGATGCCAGCGTCGATCACCGGAAAGTCGATAATAAACGGGCCTTCTTCGGGCTCAAGGCCGAGCGCATCGCTGAGCAGTGACGCCTAACCTCGCGCTGCAGCGGACCCCGGCCACGGGCCGCGCTCCCTCTTCCCTCAAGCTCACTGGTCCGTGGCCGGGTCCGCTGAGCTTTGGCGTTAGGCGGCAGAGGAGATTGGGATGACCACCTCACCCCGTGACCGCATGCGGATGATCGTCGGCGATATCACGACACTAGCCGTCGACGCCGTCGTCACGGCCGCCAATGAGTCCCTCCTCGGCGGCGGGGGAGTCGATGGCGCCATCCACCGAGCCGCCGGCCCCGGGTTGCTCGACGAGTGCCGCACCCTGGGGATCTGCAACGAGGGCGAGGCGAAGATCAGCGGCGCCTATCGCCTGCCCGCCAAATACATCATCCATACCGTCGGGCCGGTCTGGGAGGGCGGCCACTACGATGAGGTCGGCACCTTGCGGCGGTGCTACAGGGCCTGCCTGGAATTGGCGGAGGGGCGCGGCGTCGAGTCGATCGCCTTCCCATGCGTCGCCACGGGCGTCTACGAGTTCCCGAAGGACCTGGCCTGCGAGGTCGCCGTCGACGCCGTGCGCGAATGGCTGTCGGACCACGACCTCCCGAAGCAGGTGGTCTTCTGCTGCTTCGAGGAGTCGGATGCCGCGCTGTACCGTGACCGCCTCTCCGCGGCCATCGCCTAACCTGGCGCTGCAGCGGACCCGGCCCGCCGCGGTAGTTTCCGTGCTATCATCGGTCTGCTCGGCGGGCCGGTCCGCTGAGCTTGGTCGTTAGGCTCCGAAGTCGGAAGGTGAGTGCGATGCAACAAGCTTCACAACCAAACGCGATGCAGCAACCCATAAAGGAGTTGCTCAAGGCGATAGCCGAACAGTCGAATCCGAAGCAACTCAGGGAAGCCTTATTCGAAAAGCGGTTGCTGGCGCGGGCCTTCGCCATCTGCCCGGATGCGGAACAAGCCGCGAAGTTAACGGACATCGTGTTCAAGCGACTCAGCGACTTGGATAAACAAGTTGAATTGGCACGGGCTGAATGGGACGAATTCAAGAACAAGGCATGCACAGACTGGAAGAGGGTCCGAGCGGAGATCGAACACGAGAATCTGCTCATCAATCACCGTTTGGGATGGTTATTTACCTCACAGATTTTCCTGCTCGGAGGTTTTGCGGCGGTCTTTCAGGCTTCTCTCAAGGAGAACCTACTCACCAGTTCGCTCCCAGTCCAGGTTGTATTATTAGCGATATCAGTCGTCGCCGTTTCAATTTGTGCATTTGTGACTGCTTCTGTCGATGCAGCTCATAAACAGATTGAATTCTTGGAGAATTGGTGGTTCGCTCACTACCTGAGCAAAAAACTGAAAATGATGGATATCTTCTGCGTCGAAAAATTGACAGATCACCCTCCAATCAACGGTATTTTTGATGAATGGTTGTACACTATCCTAAGTACGAAATGGATGCCAGTACCGATCGCTCTAGGCTGGCTCGCCTTGATGTCTGCAGTATTCTTTGAGAAGATTTTGAAGATCGAGCAGCCTGTTGTCCCAACGGTTGCCTCGACCACCGTCGTGTTTGGGCTGGGTGTCGGGCTCTTCTATTTTGCGACGTTGCGGCGCAAGCGTCCGAATCGCAAAGTTGGTTCCTGGAAAGAGCCCGCCGCCTCTTCGTGAACTCTTTGGCTGGGAACGGCCATCGACGCGCGACACTACCCCAACCCCAGGCTTTGTGGCCGGGCAGCGGCGAGGTCCGGGTAGCAAACCGACGGATTCAAGAGCGGCGGACGAGGCGCGGGCCGAGAGGGGAGTCGGTTACGCTTGCAGTCTCTTCGACGGGAACATCCCCGCGAGTCGGCTCGCGGGGCGTCGCCAATGACCGGATCACGACCTCTCGGGCCAGGCTAACCTACGGGCAGGGAGCACCAAGGTGGAGACGGCCGGGAGGCCCGCGCCACACTCAGGCTACGCCGCGCCGGGTCGGCGGGCAAGTCGTCCCCGACCCCCGTTCACGCCCCGTCGGGAGCGGACGAAGGCCGCAGGATGGTTAACCTCGCGCTGCAGCGGACCCCGGCCACGGGTTACGTTTTCTCTTCTCCCAAGCTCACCGGTCCGTGGCCGGGTCCGCTGAGCTTGGTCGTTAGGCGGCTTTCCCCGGTGAGGCCGACTCGTGCGCATCAGCATCCCACGCCTCCCGGTCGCGCTCGTCATCCGAGCGGATCGGCGGCCCCGACGGCCGATCAAGCCGAGGTTCACCCTTCGTGGCATGATGCTTGCCGTGCTCGTCGTCGGGCTGGTGCTCGCGCTGTCGCTCCACGCGGCGAGGTTGCAACGGGCTGGCAACGACCATGCGGCGCGAGCGGTCCTGCTCGCCCCGGGCGCCGGCACGATGCCTCCGGTCGTGGGCTGGCACAACGCGAGGGCGAACGCCCTCTTCGCGGCCGCCTGGCGCTGGCACATGGCGGTCACCACGCTCGTTGTCAGCTCGGCCGCCTTGGGGTGTATCGCGGCCATCGGCCGGTGCGTCGCTTCTGCGCCCCGGCCCTACGGTGGGTCGGAAGGCGCCTGACCTCGCGCTGCAGCGGACCCCGCACCGCCGCGGCGCTTTCTCTGCTACCATGTCGTTGTTCGGCGGTGCGGGTCCGCTCAGCTTGGGCGTTATTGCCCTTCAGGTTGTCCGGTTCCGGACGATCCCCGGGTGGCCGGGGGCTCGTCCGCGAGACCCCGGTCCCGCGGGGTCGGCCGACCGGGGTCTCGCCGGCGAGCCCCCGGCCACCCGGACAGGAACCCAACAATCTGAAGGTCAATAGGCACACTCACACACGGCATCACGCATGAGCACAGGAAACACAAAAGCCGTCAGAGATTCCGAGACGTGCTGGGAACTTGATGAAGAGTTCATGTTGTATGCCGCGACCATTCCAGACCCGCCGAAGGCGGGTGCGGCCACGACGGTGAGGCTCACGCATCGGAGCTCCTGCGGCCCGTTCGACTTCGCTGAATTTTTCGTTCGTGTAGGAAACTCGGCCAAGTCGAACGCCCCGCGCGATTCGGATTCGACGACAGATTGGATTCAGGCGCGATTGGTCGAGGAGTTGGTCACCGTCGCTGAGGAAGAGATGCATCGTTCAGAGGCGCAAGAGCCTTTCGATGACGAGACACTTTGGATCGGGACTTACGAGGCCGACTTAATCTTTCCCGTCGGGCAGAGTTCCATCGAGATCAAGATCGTCAGCCAAGAGCCAGAGATGCTCGGGTCATTCGTGCTGACGGACTGGGAGGTGACGGTTGGATGAGCCGTGCGCCTCTTCGTGAACTCTTTGGCTGGGAACGGCCATCGACGCGCGACACTACCCCAACCCCAGGCTTTGTGGCCGGGCAGCGGCGAGGTCCGGGTAGCAAACCGACGGATTCAAGAGCGGCGGACGAGGCGCGGGCCGAGAGGGGAGTCGGTTACGCTTGCAGTCTCTTCGACGGGAACATCCCCGCGAGTCGGCTCGCGGGGCGTCGCCAATGACCGGATCACGACCTCTCGGGCCAGGCTAACCTACGGGCAGGGAGCACCAAGGTGGAGACGGCCGGGAGGCCCGCGCCACACTCAGGCTACGCCGCGCCGGGTCGGCGGGCAAGTCGTCCCCGACCCCCGTTCACGCCCCGTCGGGAGCGGACGAAGGCCGCAGGATGGTTAACCTCGCGCTGCAGCGGACCCCACACCGCCGCGGCGCTTTTTCTGCTATCATGCCTGTCTCGGCGGTGCGGGTCCGCTGAGCTTGGTCGTTAGGCGGCTCTCCCTTTGGGCGTCGAGGATCATACGTTCTCTGTGCGAATCGTCTCCATCGAGCGACTCCGCCTGCGGAATGGGTCGTCGCTGCTCCTCCTTGGCCTCGACATGACGTACCTTCAAGCGGCGCGGTCTGGTTGTCCGGGTGCCAAGGCACGCGTCGTATCCGGCGATGCCGTCACGCCAGTCCGGGGCACCCTGGCCTTTCAGCAACCACTCGACAGCCTCGCGACCGTGAGCGTATCTTCACCTGAGTCGATCATCGTCGCTGTCGGCGACACGTTCGAGTTCGAGCGAGCCGACCCCGCCGCCTCCCCGTGAACTCTTCGCGCCGGCGGTTCGGCATCGGTTGATACTATGTGGGCGTGATCATCGATCGGCCCGCATCCCCCCCGGCCCCCGCGACGACGGGGACGGCCCGATCCGGCTCGGCGGGGCTTGCGGTCGGGCGCCCCGCCTCCGACCCGTCGCCCTCACGACGGCGGCGACGGCGGCGACTTCGCCACCAGCTCGTAGCCCAGCGACCTCGCCTTGCGCCGCAGCGAACGCTCCTGCTTCCGCCTCACCTCCGCCTCGTACTCCGCCAGCGACCTCGACACGTACTCCTCGCCGTGCCTGAGCAGCCGGTACACCAGCCGCGACAGCTTGTGCGCCGTCGCCGTGATCGCCCCGCGGCCGCCGATCCGGCCCTTGATCCGCCGGGGGGTCAAAAAGGGGACGGGGGGTCAAAAAGGGGACGGAGCGAATAAATTCAGCTTTTTGCATTTTGCCGCGTCTCATCCAGGCCGAACTTATTCGCTCCGTCCCCTTTTCGGCCCCAAGCTAACCTGCGGGCGGCGAGCACCAGGGAAGGGACGGCCGGGAGGCTCGCGACGGCGTGCCCCAGCGTATCGCGCCCGGTGGTCGGGGCCACCCCCGGTTCACGTCCGTCGGGGAGCGGTCGGAGACGGCGCGGAGAGTTAACCTGGCGCGGCAGCGGACCCCGCACCACCGCGACGCCTCTTGTGTTATCATGGCCCACTCGGCGGAGCGGGTCCGCTGAGCTTTGGTATCAGGCGGCTCGCACTTCCGAGGGGCACACCGATGACCTTGCCTGGTCGCCTCCGCCCTCGTTGGACCATCGGGCGCTGCATGATCGGCGTCGCGGTCTCAGCCCTTGCGCTCTCCGGGCCGTTGCAATTCCTCCTCGTGGCCCTGACTGTCTCCTTCATGCTCCTCATGAGGCTCGGCTTTTCCTGGGTGAAGGCGCTGATGGCGGTCGAAGTGATGGGCGCCATCGCGATCGCCCTCGGACTGCCGTTCTTCGTCACCGCCCTACGCTCCAATTGTGGCATGCCCGCGTCTGGGCCGACTAACCTCGCGGTGCGGGGGACCCGTCCCGCCGTTGTGCGTTCTCCGCTCTCATGGCGATCGCTCGGCGGGCCGGTCCGCTGAGCGTTCGCGTTCGGCCCCACGGAGGCGGTGATGCAGAAGGCTGGTGTCTGGCTTCTGACGATCATCGGCCTGGTCGGGCTGTTGGTGGCCCTCAGCTTCGAAGGGCATGGCGCGGGCGCCTCGACCCCTCAGCCGGGAGGACCGGTGCACGTGGCGCCGGTCGTCTGGCCAGTCGGCCTGCCCGATACCTGGCTGGAGTGGGAGAGGCCCGGATACCTGTTGGGGCAGGAGGGCCGCCCCCATGTCCACTTCGCCGGCGTGTATGTCCTCAGATGGTCGTTCGGAATCCTCGTCGCGAGCGCCTGCGCCCTGGGCTGCGCGTCGATTCTGGCTCGCCGCGGGCAATCCGGCCGGATCGGGGGCTAACCTCGCGCTGCTGCGGACCCCGCACCGCCGCGCCCCCTTCTGCGAGATCTTCGTCGATTCGGCGGTGAGGGTCCGATGAGCTTTGTCGTTAGGCGGCGGGGGGATCCACCCAGGGGGGAACCGAGGGTGGTGCGGCGATCCTGGCGGAGTTTGCGGGCGATTCTGGTCGCCATAGCCGTCGCGGCCGTCGCGATGAACGGCCTGCGTGAACTTCCCACGTTGCGAGATGGCTATCTCCTTCGGCAAGGGGCGGGTCGTGCCCGGCGTGATGTCGAGTTGATCGGCGCGGCCTCGGGTCTCGATTCCGCCGCCGGTCGCAGGGCAGTGCTCAATGCCCATCAGGCCCAAGTCCGAGCCAATGCGTTCTGGCGGGAGAATCTTCCCGGACTGGCCGTCCTGGCGTGCGGCGCGGCGGCCGGTCTCCGGCTCCTGGGGCTGGCCTTCGGGGGCCTCTCGCCAGCCTTCGACAGGCGAATCGGCGCGGTCGAACATCGCCGGAGTCCACCGCCTGACCTCTCGCGACCGCTCTCGTAAAATCGAACGTCGCTCGGGCGGGTGGGTCCGCTGAGCCTGGTCGTTAGGCGGCTCATCCGGAGGCGAATATGAATGTCGGCGGCGACCTGTCTGACTTCCTCCAAGGGGCACGTCAACGGCCCTCGATGTTCGTCCGGGACCGGTCCCTCGCCGAATTGGAGGGCATGTGCCGCGGCTACCATGTCGCCCTGCTCATTTCGGGGGATTTGTGCAAGAATTGTCAATGAATCAAATGACCCGGAACCGCACGACCAGGGCTGCGGTTCTCCCTTCCAACTCGGGGGGCCGGTCGCCGCTATCAGTAATCGGGGATTTGACTTGACGAACCTCGTTCCGCCGGATAGTGTACGGCAGTTCCCAATCCAGGGAACATTCGTACCCTGAAACGTGGAGGCGTGCGATGATCCGACGGATCGCGGCGTTGGGGGCGGCGGTGGTCCTGGCGGCGGCGGCTCTGGGGGCCTGGGCGGGGGCGGAGGACGCCAAGGGCGTGGAGGCGAAGGCGGCGTTCGCGAAGCTCAAGGCCCTGGCCGGCGAGTGGACCGTGACGAGCGAGCACGGGGCCGGCAAGATCGTGTACAAGGTCACGGCCAACGGGACGACCGTGATGGAGACCGACTTCCCCGGGTCGGCTCATGAGATGATCACGATGTATCATCTCGATGGGTCGAACCTCAAGGCCACCCACTACTGCTCGGCCGGCAACCAGCCCCGGCTCAAGCTGGACCTGGCCGGGTCGACGCCCGACCGCCTGAAGTTCGACTTCGACGGCGGCTCGAACCTCGACGCCTCCAAAGATATGCACATCCACGGCTGTGAGATCGCGATCAAGGACGCCAACCACGCCGAGGCGACCTGGCAGGGGTTCCTGGGCGGCAAGAAGGCCATGGACACGAAGTTCGTGATGTCCCGGCCGTGAATCGGTGATCAGGCCCGGATCAACCGGGAGGGGGCGGCACGGGGAGCCGGGGGCGGGAGGCCGCGGCCTCGTCTTTCCGCCGGGGCGCCTCGTGCCGCGACGCTCCCTCTCGGGCCCGTTCCGGGCGCGGGCCGTGCTCGACCCGGCCGATGGTTTCGCCGAATCGGCGGACCCGGAGGCGTGGAAGGCGGATCGGTCGAGCTCCGAAGTCCCGACGAGCGGGGATGGGCATGCCCTGGGAGGGCCCAGGGCATGCCTCGCGACTTCGGCGCGAACTGAACTCAAAGGGCGCTGAGGTCCGCGCCGAGGAGGCGGACACCTTCCTTCAGGCCCAGGCGATCGACGGCGTCGGCCGAGATCGGCAGGGAGAGGCTGCGGTGGGGCGGCAGGGTGAAGCCGTTCACGCAGGAAGGCTTCGCCGTCGCCTCGGGCGAGGCCGAACCGGCGATGGCCAGGCCGTTGAGGATCAGGGGCGAGGCGTTGTCGATGCGGATCGTGAACGCCTTCTTGTCGCGGCCCTTGACCAGCTTGGCGTCGAGGACGCGGCCGAGCAGCCCCTCGGCGACGCGATCGACCAGCTCGGCCGGCTCCAACGCCTTGCCGTCCTTGCCCTTGAGGTCGAAGTGGAGCTTGCCGACCGGGGCCCAGAGGGCGCCGGCCTCGTTGGACGAGGAGACCTGGACGAGCGCCTCGTCCTGGTCCAGGCGAATCCGGACGGCCAGGGCCGGGCCATCGGGCTTGGGGGCGATCCCCTTGGCCAGGGACAGGCCGAGCATCTCCCGGCCGTCCAGGAGCTTTTCGACGTCGGCCGAGAAGGCGTCGCCGGGGGCCCGGCGGGTGGTGAGCTCCCAGTGGATCGTCCCGGCCTCGCCGTCGGGCAGCTCGGGCTTGTGCTGAGCCTTCAACCGGTTGACGAAGCTCCGGGCCAGGGTGAGTTCATGGCCGTTGGCCCACGAGTGAGAGAGGTTGGCGATCGTCTCCCAGTCGTAGCCGACCGTCACGTGCCAGAGGACGAGCTGGGCCACCGTGGGTGGGGCCTTGTCGGCCGCCAGCCTCTTGAGGGCCACCCACGTCCAGCGATCCTGGGTTAGGTCCTGGATCGAGCCGATCGTCAGCGGCTCGTCCTTCTTCGGCAAGGACACGGCGCCCTCGGGCGTCGGCCCGTTCAGGCTGACCACTCGCGTCGGCAACTCCCGGGTCTGATTCGGCGAAAGCACTGCCGAGGGCAGCTCGGTCGGCGGGACCGATCGCATCCCTCCGCCCATCATGCCGCCCATGCCGCCCATGCCGCCGCCCATGCCGCCCATGCCACCACCCATACCACCCATACCACCCATGCCGCCCATCATGCCCATCATCAGGGACCGTTGATCCCAGCTATCCTTGTCGCCGACGAGCTGCATGATCAGCCGTCCGAGCATCATCATTCCCATCGAGGCGGGCAGGGTCCCACCGCCCATCATCCCACCCCGACCACCCATACCACCACCCATACCGCCCATACCACCACCCATACCACCACCCATACCGCCCATACCACCACCCATACCACCCATACCACCGCCCATGCCACCCATGCCACCCATGCCACCGCCCATGCCACCCATGCCACCGCCCATGCCGCCCATGCCGCCCATGCCGCCGCCGCCCATGCCGCCCATGCCGCCGAACTGGCCGCTGGCGCCGGAGACGATGAGACCGGGGGGCAGGACGACGCGGAGCTTGCCGGAGGTGCGGTTGGTCACGGCCAGGCTCATCCGCCCGTCGCCGGTGCCGGTGGCCTCGACTTCGACCTGACCGGTGCGGAGGGCTTCGAGGAGATCGACGACCGGGGGCTCGGCCTGGGCCCGGGCGTCTTTCTCGGGGGTGTTGGCCACTCCGGGCTTGCGACGGTTCATCCGGGATGTGCGGAGGGGGGCCACCGGGTTCTTGGCCGACCCTGGATCGGTGGCCAGGACAGGCCCGGCCATGAGGATCACGAACAGGCCCCCGGTCAGAAGGGCCGGCAGGGCCACTTCGCGCGACGACGCATGAGACATCTCAGGAGTCTCCTTCCAAAACGCGGGAAACGAGGCGAGAACGTGCGCGGGGCACGACGACGGATGGCGGATCGGCCGGGGCCGGGAGGTCCGCCGGGGGCGGGCCGGGTCGCCGGTCGAGATGGGGGGGAAGGGGGGTCGCGTGGATGCAATCGCGGACCGCACCCGGCGCGTATTCTAAAACATCGGTCCCAGTCATGGAACAAAGAAATCCCATGTCGGCCAAAAATTTCCCAGGGTGGTCCGAGTTGCACCGATCGTGAGGCGGGGAGCGGTCTGGATTTCGCGGGGCGGACCGTCTCTGATGATTGGGGGAGCGGGCCCGGGGCGGGATGACCCGTCGCCGGGCGCGTCCCGGCTCGATCCGACGTCTGGGAGGAAAGCGACCTTGAAATCGCAGCAAATGCGGCGCCTTGGCCATTCGGATGTCATGATCTCGCCGGTCACCTTCGGCGCCTGGGCCGTGGGCGGCTGGATGTGGGGCGGGGCCGACGAGGCCGAGTCGATCGCCGCGATCCGCGCCGGCGTCGATCACGGCGCCACCACGATCGACACGGCCGCCGTGTACGGCCAGGGCTACGGCGAGGAGGTCGTCGGCAAGGCGATCGCCGGGATTCGCGACCGCGTCCAGGTCGCCACCAAGGGCGGGATGCGGTGGGACATCGAGGACGGCTCGGAACCCTGGGCCACCAAGGACCGATCGGGCCGGGACGTCGTGATCCGCAAGAACTCGCGCCCGGAGAGCCTGATCTGGGAGTGCGAACAATCGCTCAGGCGCCTCGGCGTCGACGTGATCGACCTGTACCAGGTCCACTGGCCCGACCCGTCCACCCCGGTCGAGGAGACGATGGCCGCGCTCCTGAAGCTCAAGGAGCAGGGGAAGATCCGCGCCATCGGCGTGAGCAATTACGACGTCCCGTGGATGGAGCGCGCCCTCAAGATCGGCCCGATCGACAGCTTGCAGCCGCCGTTCAGCCTGATCCAGCGGAAGATCGAGCCGGCGATCCTGCCGTTCTGCCGGGACCGCGGGATCGGCGTGATCGTCTACTCGCCCCTGGAGCGGGGGCTCCTGGCCGGGACGGTCGGCCCCGACCGCCAGTTCCCCCCGGGCGACCATCGCGCGACCCACCGATTCTTCACCGTCGAGAACCGCAAGCGAGTGCTCGCGGCCCTCGAAGCCATCCGGCCGATCGCCGAGACGCACCGCGCGAGCCTGGCCCAATTGGTCATCGCCTGGACGATCGCCGAGCCCGGGATCACCGCCGCTCTCGTCGGCGCGAGGAACCCCGATCAGGCCATCCACAACGCCGAGGCCATGACGATCTCCCTTTCCGAGCAGGAACGCGCCACCATCCGCGGCGTGTTCGACCCGGTCTCGGCGGCGATGATGTGAGGAGAGATTGAACCGCCAAGACGCCAAGATCGCCAAGGAGGGAGAGGAGAGGAGAAGAAGAGAGAAGAAGAGGTTTGAAATAAAAATCTTTAGAAATTTTTATTTTCTCTCCTCTCTTCTTCTCCTCTCCTCTCCCTCCTTGGCGATCTTGGCGATCTTGGCGATCTTGGCGATCTTGGCGTCTTGGCGGTTCAATCTCCCTCCCCTCATTCGAAGCGGATCTCGTCCAGGAAGAACGAGACGGGCTTGCCCGGCGAGGCCAGCGACCAGGCGAAACCGGTCTTGATTCTCTTGAGGCTCAGGCCGTCGAGCGGGATGGTGAAGCGTTTCCACTCGCGGCCCAGGGTCACTTTTTCGAGCTTCCCCTTGCCGGAGTCGGGGTATTTTTTCTCGGGCCCGAGCAGGCCGAACTCGAAGTTGACGACCTCGCCGCCCTCGGCGCCTCGGGCCCAGAAACCCAGGGTCTTCGCGCCCGAGAGGTCCAGCCCTCCGGGGCGATCGCCCCAGTCGTCGGCCGGGCTCTGCCAGACGACGCCTCCCCAGTCGGATGAGGCCGTGTACCGGACTTTCAGGCAGGTCTTGCCGGAATGAGGCATGTCGGCGCAGGTAGGATCAAGCTGAATGGCCTTCGTGTTGCCCATGAATCCCGACGGCGAATAGGGCGGAGCCGGGCCGTCGGCCTCGTCGTAGACGATCACGGGCAACGTCGCCACCCGGGCCGGGACGGGCGACGACGGCCCCTTCACGAACAGGGGGACGTTCGCCACCGCCGCGCCGTTCTTGCCGTCCCGGACGTAGGCGAACAGGCGATAGCCGCCGCCGTCCTTCGGCATCGTCAAGGTGGCCGTTTGAGAGTCGGACCGGACCAGGACGTCGGGGAACTCGGGGGGGGCCGATTCGGCGTCGCCGCCGGTGCGGAGGTCCGTCGCCTCCCGGACGAACCGCCACGTCACCTTCACCGGCGAGCCTTCCGGGTCCGCGGCCGACAGTTCCGCCCGAACCGTCGCCCCGGGTTCGACCTCCGCCGGCCCGGCGACCTTCAGGCTTTCGATCCGGGGGCAGAGGTCGCGAGGCGGTCGGCCGGTCCAGAGCTGCGACAGGGCATCGACGGCGCCGAGCTTCGAGCCGTCCGGCAGCAGGAGGCCGAACCACGTGGCGGTGGCCTCCTGCTTCCATCCCCAGGTGAACGCATAAGACCCCAGGCACGGGCCTTTCGGGGCGATCGCGGCGTCATAGGTTTTCTTGTACAGATCGGCCTTCGCGGTGCTCGAAGGCTCGATCGGCGCGCCCCACGCCGTCCTGGCCGATTCCCACGACCCGGGCGGGCCGAATTCGGTCAAGACGAAAGGCTTCGTCCCGCCGGCCTTCTTGTATCGCCCGGGCACGGAGGGGCCGCCCCCGTAGCTGTTGATCCCCACGACGTCGATCGACGGGCAGAGCCGGTGGATGTTCTTCACGCGGTCGCCGCCGAGCTCGGCCACCACGGTCATCGTCGGGTGGTCGGGGTCGAGCGTCTTGACCATCGCCGCGAGGCTTTCGATCGCCGACCAGATCGCGGCGTCGTCCCCCTTCTCGTACCCCTCCATCTCATTGCCGAGCCCCCACATGAGCAAGGCGGGGTGATCTTTATATTGGAGGACGACCTTGCGAGCCTCCTCCTTCTGCTTCGCGACCTGATCGGCGTTGTTGTAGTCGAACCCGTGCCGCCGATGGCCGAGCCAGATGCCCAGGGTGACGGTCAGCCCGCGTTTCTGGGCCTCGTCCAGGATGGCGCCGGCCTTCTCGACGCCCCATGTCCGGACCGAGTTGCCGCCGACCTCGGCCAGGAGCTCCAGCGACCCGTCGCCGCCGACACCCTTGATGAAGTAGGGGCGGCCGCCGCGAACCAGCTCGTAACCGCCGTCCTCCCTCGCCAGGACGCGGACGGTCGAGGGCCCGTCGGCCATCGCCAGGCCGCCGCCGAGCGCGAAAATCGCGGCGAAACCGAACGATCGAGCGATCACGGGAGGGGCTCCGAGGCTGGAGGGACGGTCAGGCGATCCGAACGAACGTGAATTTGCCATAATGCTCATCGGTATAATAGATTTCGCGAATCTGTCGGGCCGGGACGACGACCTCGAGCACCAATCGCTTGGCGCCCGCCTCGCCCATCGGGTCGCCGGGCCGGGCCTCGCCGACCTGGACCTCGTAATAGGCGCACCCCTGATCGGGAGCGGGCAGAGGCGGGCCTTCCAGGTCGGTCCGGCCCTGTTGATTGCGGAACTCGCGGAACGCCCCGCCGATCTTCAGCCGATTCTTGGCCGTGATCAACGCGAATTTCACGTCAGGCGGCAAGGACATCTCGGACTTCGTGGGGATCTGCGACTTGGCGATGCGCCCGCTCATCCCGAAGGCCCTCCCCGAGTCGAGACGGCCGGCGACCCCCGCCCGTCGGACGACGCGACAACGCGATTATCCCGGCCCCCGAGGGCGGGGTCAACGAGGCGTGGCTGGGCCACGCCATCGCTGGCGGGGTATCTGCGGCCCGTTCCCTGCTTGCGACGGACGGTTCGTTCCGATTAGGGTGAAGCGTCTTGGGCGGCCTCGTATCTAGGAGCGGTTGGAAGGCGAATCTCGTGCTCACTAAGGTCGAAATCCATCGCTACCGGTCTTGCGTCGATCTTATGCTCGACGACCTCGGACCGACCGTGGCCCTCCTCGGCCGAAACGGGGCCGGGAAGACGAATATTTTGCGGGCCATCGCCGATGTCGCGAAAGGGGCGTTAAGTCTTGGATCGGCCGGGGAATTCCAGGATCATCCCTGGGGATCGGCGGTCACGCTCGAATGCGAGACCGAAGGGGTCAGGATTCGGTACAGGCTCGAATTGCTCTGGCCCGAAGGTGGAGCCAGGAATAGCTATGCCCTGGATGAAGACATCTGGGTCGCCGAAGACGGCGAGAACTGGGGTAAGCTCGTGGAGCGCCGTGGAGGCGCGGCACGCTTCCATGAGAATGCCACCGCACGGGAGTTCTCGATCAGGGCGCAGCGCCGGTTTTGCCCTTCCTGACGGCCGTTCTGCCGTCCGACGGACCAGCTTCGGAAAAGCTCGTCATCCTGGAGCGATTCCTCCGCAGGGTGGTCTTCCACACATTCGACGAAACGAGCCGGCCGAGCGAGCACACAGGCATCGTTTCAAGTTCTTATCTGAATCATGGGATTGCCGATCTCGACTTGATCCCGCCGAGTGAGGAGTCGCTCCATTGGAGGCTCCTCAACATGTCCGTTCACGCTCCCGACGACTTTCGCGAGATCGCCGATCTCCTCGGACCGGATGGTCTCGGGCTCCTCGAAAGGCTAGAGGTCAGGTCCTTCACCATCACGAGTGGGGCCCCGAAGAACGGGACGGGACGCGAAGTCTACATGTTATATTACCATCCTTTAGATGAAGGCGGGGGATCGGCCGGCGCCTTTCCCTTCGAGTTCCTGTCCCAGGGTACGCGACGGATCATTCGCATGGTCGTTGCGATGGTCGCCGATCAGAGTCGCGTGATGCTGATCGAACATCCCGAGGATGGCATCCATCGGGGCCTGATCCGCAAGGTATTCAGCCTCCTGAAAACGTACAGCGATCCCGGCCAGGTGATCGTGACGACGCATTCGGAACTCGTCCTCGACATGCTCGACCCGACCGAGGTCCGCCTGGTCTCGATGGAAGGCGGGGTCACGCGGGCCCGGGCCCTGGACACGGAGGAGGTCGCGCAGGCCCGGCGGTACGTCAAGGAGGCCGGCGCGTTCTCGGACTATCTCGAATCCGAATTCGGGCTTTGACAATGGATCGGGCCCGCTTCTTCGTGCTTGCGGAGGATGAGTCCGACAAGCAAACCATCCACGCCATCCTGCGGACGCTCACCGGCGATCCCCGACTCCCCCGACTCGGCCAGGGGTTCGGCGGTTGCGGCGACCTCCTCAATCGCGGGGCCAGGGTGATCCGTGGCCATCTTCGCGACTCCGAAAAGTTCATCATCTGCGTCGATGCGGACGGGGAACCGCCGGAACGGGTCCGCGAGAAGGTCCGTCAACGAGTCCTCATCCCTTCGGGCATCTCGGCGTGCGGCCTGGTCGTCCCCGTCCAGGAGATCGAAGCCTGGATTCTGTCGGATATCGATCGGGCCCTGGCGAAATGGAAGGCCCATCCGTCGTGGACTCCGGCTGAGGTTCGCAACCCCGAGGCGATTGCGAAACCGAAGGAAGCATTGATTCAGATGAGTCGATCTCGTCGTTCGAAGCCGGATTACGTCCCGGCCCTCCACAACGAGCACATCGCGGCCCATCTGGACCTGGCGCGCGTGGAGACGAAGTGTCCGTCCTTCGCCCCCTTGCGGCAGTATGTGATGGGTTGATCGAAGGTGGGCACCAGTTCCCTACCTCGCCTCCGGCTCAGCGGCCGGCCGGGGCTTCTTCGGCGAGGGTGGCGGCCCGGCCGATCCCGAAGTAGGTGAAGCCGAGGGCGGCCATCTTCTCGGGGTCGTAGAGGTTGCGGCCGTCGATGATGACCGGGGTCTTCATCGTCCGGCGCATGAGGTCGAAGTCCGGGTTGCGGAACTCGTTCCACTCGGTGGCGATGGCCAGGGCGTCGGCGCCTTTGAGGCAGTCGTACGGCCGGGCGCAGTAGTTCAGCTTGTCGCCGTAGAGGGCCTTGACGTTGTCCATCGCCTCGGGGTCGTGGACGTTCACGGCGCATCCGGCGGCGATCAGGGCGTCGATCAGGACGAGCGCGGGGGCCTCGCGGATGTCGTCGGTCTTGGGCTTGAACGCCAGGCCCCAGAGGGCGACCTTCCGGCCGGCGAGGTCGCCGAAGTGCTCGCGGAGCTTGGTCGCCAGGACGTCCTTCTGCGCGTTGTTGACCTCGTCCACCGCCTCCATCATCTTCGCCGGGAGGCCGACGGTCCGGGCCATGTGGATCACGGCGCGGATGTCCTTGGGGAAGCAACTGCCGCCGTAGCCGACGCCGGGGAAGAGGAAGCTGAAGCCGATCCGTTGGTCGTGGCCGATCCCCCGGCGGACGTCGTTGATGTCCGCCTCGTACCGCTCGCAGAGGTTGGCCATCTCGTTGATGAAGCTGATCTTGGCGGCGAGCATGCAGTTGGCGACGTACTTGGTCATCTCGGCCGACTCGGGCGTCATCACCAGGAACGGCCGCTCGGTGCGGAGGAAGGGGGCGTAGAGGTCGCGGAGGGTCTCGGCGACCTCGGGGGACCTCACGCCGACGACGACGCGGTCGGGCTTGGTGAAGTCGTCGATGGCGGCGCCTTCCTTGAGGAACTCGGGGTTGTTGGCGACGTCGAACGGGACGTCGGTCACCGCGGCCATCCTCCGGGCGAGCTCGGCGTTGGTGCCGACCGGGACGGTGCTCTTGATCACGACGACCTTGTGCGAGTCCAGGGCCCGGGCGATCTCCTCGCCGACGGCCCAGACGCCGGAGAGGTCCGCGCCCCCGTCGTCCCCCTGGGGGGTGCCGACGGCGATGAAGACCAGCTCGGCCTCGACGACGGCCTCGGCCAGGTCGGTGGTGAAGTGGAGGCGGCCGTCTCGCGAGTTGCGGCGGACGAGCTCGGCCAGCCCGGGCTCGTAGATCGGGACCTCGCCGCGGTGGAGCATGGCGATCTTCGAGGCGACCTTGTCGACGCAGGTGACCTCGTTGCCGCTCTCGGCGAAGCAGGTCCCGGTGACCAGGCCGACGTATCCAGTCCCGATGACGGCGATCTTCATGAAAGGCGGCCCTCCTCGGCCCGCGATCGGTTCAGTTCGGTGCGACGGGGTTCGGTGCGGCGCGATTCGGGGGAGGTCGAGACGGACGGGCCCCGGGAGAGCTTAGGGCGCGGGCGGGTCCGAGCCAGGGAGGCTCGGCGATCCCGGCGCAAATTTTCGCAACCCGCCGCCGCGGCCGCAAGCCCGAACGACGATCCGGGGCCCGTCGCGTGGCATTCGGCCATCGTGAGAGGCCTGAATCCCGGCTCGATCCGATCCGATCGGAGGGCGCCCCCCATCGGCCGAGATCTTCATCGGAAACCCATCGTTTTTACGCAGAAGCTCGCATCAATTCTTCATGGACGGAGGGTAGATTGCCTGACCCCCTGAACTTTCCCGCCGAGTGGCCTGCTTTCCGAGGACCCCGAAAGTGAACGCATCTCCGGTTCGGAAGTCGCGAGGCGGCTTCACCTTGATCGAGCTGCTGGTGGTGATTGCCATCATCGGGGTCTTGATCGCCCTGCTCCTGCCGGCGGTGCAGGCGGCTCGCGAGGCGGCGAGGCGCATCCAGTGCACCAACAATCTGAAGCAGATCGGCCTGGCGATCCACAACTACGAGAGCGCCAACGGCTCGCTGCCGCCGACGACGATCCTGGTCCCGCCGTTCAACGGCTCGAACTGGCTGTTCGAGTCGTCGTGGAGCGTCTCGGCGCGGGTGTCGCCGTTCATGGAGCAGGGGAACCTGTATAACTCGATCAACTTCACGCTGACCTACAGCGACCCGCCGAACACGACGGTGGCCTGGACCTCGCTGAGCACCCTGCTGTGCCCGAGCGACACCGGGGCCCCGTATGACGACGCCACGCTCGGCGGGACGGCCGTGCTGGTCGCCGGCAAGAAGTTCGCGCCCAATGCCACGAGCAGCTACGGGGCGGTGGTCGGCGACTGGTACGTCTGGTCGATCAACGGCTCGGCGGTCGGCCAGGTGAACCGCTCGGCGTTCGGGCCGACGATGGTCCGGCGATTCGCGGACTTCACCGACGGCCTGAGCAACAGCCTCCTGTATTCCGAGGGGTACATCGGCCACGCCCAGGCCCGCGACTGCGTGCCGAGCAACGGCATCCCGTCGGACTCCTCGGCCGGGACGTGGTCCCCCTCGAACGTCCCGACGCCCGAGAACTCGCTGGCCGCGCTGAACCAGGTGGTCGCGGCGTGCAGCAGCTCGAAGAAGTTCGGCGTGCCCTACGGCCACACCCGCTGGTGCAACGGCGGCGTGTATTACTCGGGGATCACCACGGCCGTCCCGCCCAACACGAAGGTGACGACGACCCTGCCCGTGGTCAACTCCCGGACCATCGGCAAGCCGTTCGACTACGTGAGCTGGGACGAGAACAACGGCCTCTCGACCTACGCCTCGCTCTCGGCCAGCAGCTTCCACCCCGGCGGCGTGAACACCCTGCTGGGCGACGGCAGCGTGAAGTTCGTCAAGGACGCGACGGCCCCGAAGGTCTGGCGGGCCCTGGGCACCATCTCCGGCAGCGAGGTCATCAACGCCACCGATTATTGAGTGGGCCGCGGTCGGCGGTCGCTGATGAAGCGGAGGCGGCCGTCTCGCGAGTTGCGGCGGACGAGCTCGGCCAGACCGGGCTCGGCTCGTGGATCGGGACCTCGCCGCGCGTGACCTCGTCGCCGCTCTGGGCGAGCCAGGTCCCCGTGACGACGATCTTCATGAGAGGCGGCCCTCCTCGGCCCGCGATCGGTCCCGTTCGGAGCGATCGGAGGGGGGGCGGGGCCGACCTTCGGAGGGTCGTCGCGGGGGGCCGCGATCTTCATCGGAAATCCACGTCTTTTTCGCCGAAAAGCACATCGATTCTTCACGGTCGCCGGCTAAATTGCTCGATCCCCCGCGAGTTTTCCCGCCTGATGGCCCAGTTTCCAAGGATCCCGAAAGTGCACGCAACCCCCGTCCGGAAGTCGCGACGCGGCTTCACGCTGATCGAGCTCCTCGTGGTGATCGCGATCATCGGCGTGTTGATCGCCCTGCTCCTGCCGGCCGTGCAAGCGGCGAGGGAGGCGGCCCGGCGGGCCCAGTGCACCAACAACCTCAAGCAGATGGGGCTGGCGCTGCACAACTACGAGGGGAGCTTCGGGACCTTCCCGCTCTCGAACGCCATGGTGCAGAACGGCACGTCGCTCGGGGGACCGTTCTGGACCAACAACCTCAGCGTGAACTCGCGGCTGCTGAACTACATCGAGGGCGGCAACGTCTTCAACGCGATGAACCTGAGCTTGAAGGACTCCGCCCCCGAGAACACCACGACCTGCGGCCAGTTGATCTCCGCGTTCGTCTGCCCCAGCGACCCCAACACCAGGGCCTTCAACGACGGCGGCACCGTCTTCGGGGCCGGGAACTACGGCTTCTGCGCGTCGAGCGACTGGTACGTCTTCAGCTGGCCGAATGCGGCGATCTCGGGGGCGGGCTCCCCCTCGCGGGGCGCGTTCGCGGTCAATCAGGCCCGCAGGCTCGCGGAGTTCACCGACGGGCTCTCGGGCACGGCCGTGATCGCCGAGATCAAGACCTACCAACCCTCGATGAAGTGCCCGTCGCTCATCTCCACAGCGAACATCATGAACGTCCCCGGCCCCAACGACCCCCTGCCGGCCGCCTACACCAGCGGCTGTGCCAAGATCGATGACGTCAAGCACTCCCGCTGGTCCAACGCGGGGGTCTACCACTCGGGATATACCGCGGCCTATCCCCCCAACAAGAAGACCGAGACCCTCGTCCCGGCGGGCACGGTGTTCACCTTCCCGCAGGGCGGGGCCGGCAGCTACATGGTCATCGACACCTGGTCCGGCAATGAGAACGACGGCGGCGCCAACGGCGTCACGTTCGCTTCGTTCGCGGCGCGGAGCTATCACCCCGGAGGCGTCAATGTCCTCTTCGGAGACGGGTCGGTCAAGTACGTCAAGGACGGGATCGCCGGGAACACCTGGCGGGCGATCAACTCGATCTCCGGGGGCGAGATCGTCAATGCCAGCGAGCTTTGATCCGACCCGCGGACCGCGGGCGACCCTCAAGGCACCAGCTGATACGTCACGAAGGCGATCTTCTTGCCGTCGGGCGACCAGCAGGGGACGTTGGCGGTCCCCTGGCCTCCGAAGATCCGGCCGAGGATGTCGATCTTCCTGGAGGCCAGGTCCAGCCGGCGGAGCGTGACGTCCCGGTCCTCGGGGTGGCCCGTCACGTCCTTCGGGTAGGAGAGGAAGACGATCGATCGGCCGTCGGGCGAGGGGTGCGGGAACCAGTTGTTGAAGTCGTCGTCGGTGACCGGTTCCTGCTCCGAGCCGTCGGCCTTCATCGTCCAGACCTGCATCCGGCCGGACCGCTCGGAGTTGAAGACGATCGATCGGCCGTCGGGCGTGAATTCGGGGCCGTCGTCCAGGCCCTTCGCCGAGGTCAGCCGGGTCTCGGGCCCGCCCTCGGCCGGGATGGTGTAGACGTCGAACTCGCCGCCCCTCTCGGCGCAATAGGCGAGCGTCTTGCCGTCGGGCGACCATCCGTGCCAGTATGAGGGGCCGTCGGGGGTGATCCTCTGGGGCGTCCCTCCGTCGATGGGGAGGGTGTAGATCCGCGACTTGCGGTCGCCCTGCGAGCCGTCGCTGATCGCGAGCGATCGGCCGTCGGGCGAGACGCCGTGGTCGTTGTTGCAGCGGGTGGCGAACCCGGTGTCGATGGGTTTCGGCTCCCCGCCCGAGGCCGGGATCTTCACGATCCGGCCTCCCGAGTTGTAGATCAGCGATTGGCCGTCGCGGAGCCAGTTCGGCGCCTCGATTCGCGAGGGCGTGACGAACACCACCCGGCGATCGGTCGAGGCCATCGTCTGCGTTTCGAGGGTGCTGAAGAGCGTGGGCTTGCCCGTCGAGGCGGGCAGGGGGGACCTCACGATCACGTTGGAGAACCTGGCCGTCTCGACGACCTCCGCGTTGTGGGCGCACACGCCCAGGCCGACCAGGAACGGCTCCTTCAGGGCGATCCTCACCGCCGCGCCGGAGAACTTCACGTCCTTCTCGCTCGAACCCAGGAACATTCTCACATAAGACCCGCGTTTCTCCAGGCGGAGGCGCGAGGGGGCGGAGACGTTGGCCTGGACCTCGTGGGTGAGGTCGCCGGAGGTGTCGCGGAACTGGAGGGACGTCAGGCCGTCGCCGTGGAGGGCCGCATCGACGTAGGCCGAATCGGCGCCGAGGCCCTGGCGGATCATCAGGCAGGCCTTGCGGTGGGGGTCCGTGCCCCGGCCGACGAACGAGACGTCGGCCTCGATCGCCACGTCGCCCGCGACCTCCTTCCAGAGGAACCGGAACGCATCCTCGGCGCCCCACATGTTCTTGCCGCTGCCCGAGAGGGTATAGACCTTCGTCGCCGGGTCGAACGCCGAGGAGCCGGCGTGGAGGACGGTCCCCACGTCGCCCCGACCGCCGAACTCCCCGACGCGCCCCTCGCCCGCGAAGGCGAAGGCCGGCGCCGCCAGGCCCAGGACGACCGCTCCCAGCCCCGGTGTGAAACGAGATCGCATGACGGCCCTCTCCCGATCGACGGTGGGTCTTCGGATCGATCCTCGCCCGAGCCCCGATTCTCGGCGCCCGGCGGGCCGGCCGCAAGACGGCTCGTCCCCAGAGGTTCCCCGGCCCGCCTCCCGCTTCACGCGAGGAAGGGAGGGAGGGGCCCTCGGCTCCGGACGTGGCGGAGGAAGCCTTCGGCGAGGCGGGTTCCGCTCTCGATCCCCCGGAATTTGGCCACCTGGTCCTGGAGGGCGTAGAACCGCTCGGGCGCCTGGCTGGCGTGGGCGAAGCAGGCCCGGCGCTTCCGGGGCTCCGCGTCGGTGATGTCGAGGTAGTGGGTGGGCGAGAACTGCTGGGTGTCCTCGCCGTTGGAGACTTCGTAGAAGAACAGCGAGGGCTTGCGGCCCAGTTTCAGCCAGGCGTGGAGGACGAGCATCGCGGCGGCCCGGTGGTCGGCGTGGTCGTCGATCGGCCAGTGGGTGAAGAGGGCGTCGGGCTTCTCGGGTTCCAGGATCTTGAGGAACGCCTCGGAGTGGGACGGATCGACGACCGAGGCGCCGTCGACCTGCCCGGCGAACACGGGCCGGGCCTTGAGGATCTCGCAGGCGAGGCGGGCCTCGGCCACCCGGGTCCCGGCGGGGATTCGGCGAGGCCCGGCGGGCTCGCCCTCGTTCAGGTAGAGCACGACGACCTCATGGCCGGCGTCGGTCCATCGGGCGATGCTCCCTCCGCAGCCGTATTCGGGGTCGCCGGGATGGCCCCCGACCACGATCAGCTTGAGCCTGCGAGCCGGATCGGCGGGAGGCCCGGCCCATCCCGAGGCCGCGGCCAGCCCCCCGGCCCGGCCGATCAGGGATCGTCGCGAAATCGGCGGCATGGGCGGCGGGCCTTCGGGGGGCGGAGGAGATGGCGGGCCAATGGCGGGACGGGCTGCCATTGGCCCGCCGATGCCGGTCTCACCCGCCCGCCTTCGGCCGGGCGTAGGAAAGCGCCATCAGGGCATAGGACGTGACGAGGTTCGGGTCGCCTTCCATGAAGCTGTCGGCCTTGTTCACCCAGCTGCCGGACGGGTCTTGCCGCTTCGCGAGTGCCTCGACGAGTTCGGCCCTCCAGTCGTGGCCCTTGCCCGAGGCGTCGGTGAACTTCGGCTGGCCGAGGAGGGCCATCGCCTTGGCGAAGGTCTGGTAGTAGTAGTACAGGCCCTTCTGGCCCATCCCGGGGTTCTCGTCCAGGCTGTAATTCTTGGCGATGTAGGCCAGGGCGGCCTTGACCCGGGGGTCGTCCGGCTTCAGCCCGGCGTAGATCATGCTCTTGAGTCCGGCGTAGGTCATCCCGGCGTAGGAGCGGAGGCCGCCGTCGTCGGTCTTCCCGGCCATGCTCTGGCCGCCGTTGGCGGCGGTGTAGACGAACCCGCCGTCATTGACCTTGCCGGCCCAGGGCTGGTCGTTGAACTCGCTCTTGAGGTTCTGGCACCGCGAGACGAAGACCAGGGCCTTCTTCATCGCGGGGTCGTCGGCGGGCAGGCCGCTGTCTCGCAGGGCCTCGATCATGAAGGCGGTGTTGGAGAGGTCGGGGCGGCTGTTGCTTCCTCCGTAGCCGGCCCCTCCGTAGAAGTCGCTGTCCGGGCCCTTGCCCTCGGACTCGTCCCACTGCTTGCCGGTGAGGAACTTCTGGCCTCCCTTGAGGAAGGCGTCGTATTTGCCGTCCCGGTTCGCCTCCTGGAAGGCCATCAGGGAGATCGCGGTCGAGTAATTGGCGTGGGCGGCCTCGGACAGCCCGCCCTGGGGGCCGACGAACTTCTCCAGGTAGCCCAGCGCCTTGGTGATGACCGGCTCGTTCGGCGCGACCTGGCTCGATCGCAGCAGCGCGGTCACGACCAGGGCCGTGATGCCCGGCTCCTTGCGGTCGGGCGACCAGTTCCCCTCGGCCGCCTGCCGGGGGCGGAGGAACGCCACGGCCTTCCTCGAAAGCGAGTCGATCGACGGGGCGGGGTCGTCGGCGAACGCCTCTCGACCGGCCAGGGCCGCAATCCCGAAGGTGCCGGCGCCGAGGCCGAGGCCCAGGCCGAGGAACTGGCGTCGCGAGGGCAGGGGGGACGTCATGGCGGGCGGTCCTCCGGTCGGTCTCGATCGATGGGGTCTCAGTCCGAAGACTCTCGGTCGTCCGGGACCATGATAGCCTGCCTCGCCCCGCCGAGGAAAGGCGGACGGAGCCGAGGGGAGGGTCGGAGGCCGGGGCGGCCCGGCCGGCGATCAGAGCACCATCCCGTTGAACTTGGCCACCCGTTCGAGGTCCAGGACGAGCTCTCGGGGGGTCTGGAACCGCTCGTCGGGCCTCTTGGCGAGCATCCGCAAGACGGCCCCCTCGAACAGGTCGGGGATCGAGAGCTGGAACTTCTTCGGCTTCACGGGCTCGGCCAGGCGGATCTTCTGGACCGTGTCGACCAGCGAGGTCCCCTCGAACGGCGGCCGGCCGGTCAGGAGGGCGTAGACCGTGGCGCCCAGGCTGTAGATGTCGGAGCGGGTGTCCACCGACGCATCCTCGCGGGTCCGCTCGGGGGACATGTAGGCGAGGTCCCCCAGGAGCTGCCCCGGCCGGGTGACCTGCCGGGCCATCACGCCTTCCAGGGCCTTGGCCAGCATCAGGTCGCCGAGCTTCGCCGCGTTGTCCCCCTTGCGGATCAGGATGTTCTGGGGGGTGATGTTCCGGTGGATGATGTGGTGTTCATGGGCCGCTTCCAGGGCCCGGGCGATCTGGACGGCCACCGTCAGCGCGTATCGCCAGTCGAGCATGCCGACGGTGCCGATCCGGGCGATGACCTTCGTGAGCGGCTCGCCGTCGACGTATTCCATGGCGATCCAGCAGACCGGGCCGTTCTTGCCCGCGCCGTGGAGGGCGACGATGTTCGGGTGCTTCAGGGCCACGACGGTCTTCATCGCCCGGATGAACCTCTGGAGCTCTTCCTCGTCGTCGGCGTACTCGGGGCCGAGGACCTTGAAGGCGACCTCGTGGCCGTCCCGGGTGTCCTTCGCCTTGTAGATGGTGCCGGTCTGCCCCTTGGCGAGGATCGTGCCGACCTCGTAATGGGAGATCGTCTGGCCGGTCAGGTCGGTCGGTCCCGGGCGGCCGGGGGGCCGGGCCCCGGGGTTCATCACCTGGGTGCTCTGGTCGTGAGTGCCGGCCGCCACCAGCTTCAGCCGGGTCGAGCCCAGGGCGATCACGTCGCCGTCCTCCAGGGTCGCCTCGGTGACCTTCCGGCCATTCACGGCCGTCCCGGCGGCGCTGCCGTTGTCGTGCAGCAGGAACACGCCGGCCATCGCCTGGATCTCGCAATGGACCCGCGAGATCTGGAGGTCCTTGAGCTGGGTCCCGGTGTTCTGCCCCCGGCCGATCACCAGCGTCTGACCGTCCTCCAGAGGGAACGAACGGCCCTGGTCCGGGCCCTCGATGACCTGAAGATGACCGAGCATGCGTGGACCTCCCGGAGCGACGCCGAACCCTGGCGATCCGCGGCCGTCGCGGAGTTGTTTTGATCGAAAAAGTTTGATGGAGCGGCGCGAGGAAGTCAAGTGGGGGCAAGGCCCCGGCCGCAGGTTCTCGCTACGGGGGCAGCTTGCCCAGCTCCAGGCTCCGGGCCAGGAGGTCCTTGGCGCGGTCGGGGAGGTCGGCCTTGCGGATCCTGGCGACGGCCTGGTCGATCGGGTAGCTCATCCTCTTGAGCTCGATCCGGCCGTTGTCGATCACGGCGTAGGCGGCCCGGGGGTCGCCGTCTCGGGGCTGGCCGACGCTCCCCGGGTTCAGGACGACGGCGTCCCCGGCGACGAGGTTGAACTGGAGGTGCGAGTGCCCCACGCAGACGATGTCCGCCTCGACGTTCTCGACCCGCTTGGCCCAGACCTCCGGGTCGCGCATCACGTATTCGTCCAGGGGGTCGCGAGGCGTCCCGTGGACCAGGAGGAACCGCTTGCCGTCGAGCGTCAGGCGCCGGGTCAGCGGCAGTTGGAGGAGGTATTTTCGCTCCTCCTGGCCCAGGGCGGCCCACTGGAGAGGGCGGGTGGCGCGGGTCAAGTAGCGGTAGCCGGATTCCCCCTGGACCGGCACGCCCTGGGCGACCCCGTGGTCGTGGTTGCCCCGGATGGCGTGGTCGGCGTGCTCCATCGCCCAGCGGACGCACTCGGCCGGGTCGGGGCCGTAATCGACGAGGTCCCCCAGGCAGAGGCAGACGTCGTGGGGCTCGTCGATCGCCGAGAGGGCGGCGAAGTTGGCGTGGATGTCCGAGACGATCAGGATGCGCACGGGCAGCCCCCGGGGGGTTCGGGACCGCCGTCCCGCCTCTAGAGCCACCGATCGGCCCACAGGCCGAACATCAGGAGCGTCCACAACGGCTTGCGATGGTCCTTCGAGCCCTCGCGATGCTCGGCGATCATCGCGCCCACGGCCTCGGGGCGGAACAGGCCCAACGCCTTCAGGCGATCCGGGCCGAGGGTCGCGTCCAGGAGGCCGCCGAGCTCCCCCGGAGCCACCGGGCCACCGGGATGCCGAACCCCTTCTTCGGGCGACCGAGGATCGAGGCCGGAAGCCTACCCTTCGCCGACGCCTTGAGCAACCTCTTGGTCGTCCCGTTCGCATACTTGAAGCGAGAAGGCAACGCTTCCACCCGGTCCACCAGCCCGGCGTCCAGGAACGGGGCGCGGACCTCCAGCCCGCACGCCATGCTCGCGCGGTCCACCTTGGTCAAGATATCTTCCGGAAGGTACGTATCCTGATACAGCAAGAGCGACCGACGGAGCCGATCGCCCGAACCCGCGGCCCCGGCCGACCTCGCCAGGTGCTGGGCTTCCACGTCGATCGAGGCGCCGTCGGCCAGCAATCGGCCGATCTCCCGGCCCGAGAACGACCCGAGCCATCGCTGGTGGGCCAGGGCCGCCGGCTCGCCGGCCCCCCGGACGAACTGCTTCAGCTTGAAATCGAGGCTGAAGTTGCGGTGATCGACCGGCAGGCGGCCGACGGTCGCCTTCGCCAGCCTCCGGGCCGGCCGGGGCAGCATCCCGTAGACGGCCGAGGCCCCCTCGGCGGCGAACGTCGGGTAGCCGGCCAGCAGCTCGTCGGCGCCGTCTCCGCCGAGGGCCACCGTCACCTCCTCGCGGGCGAACCGGCTCAGCAGGTGGGTCGGCAGGATCGAGGCGTCGCCGAACGGCTCGTCGAGCCACCCGACGACCTCCGGCAGGAGGTCCAGCACGTCCCTCGCCGAGAATTTCCGCTCGCGATGGTCCGTGCCCAGCGCCTCGGCCACCGTCCGGGCGTGCGACGACTCATCGAAGCTCGGGTCATCGAATCCGATCGAGAACGTCTTGATCCGGGACGGGTGATCCAGCTCGCAGAGGGCCGCCGCGACGCTCGACGAATCCACCCCGCCGGAGAGGAACACGCCGAGGGGGACGTCCGACCGGCGATGACGGCCCACCGAGTCGCGGAAATCGCCCCAGAACCGCTCCGCCTCCCCGGCGAACGGCGGGGGGTCGGCCATTTCCCCGGGGGGCGACCAGTAGCGATCGACCGAGGCCCGGCCCTCCTCCCAGACCAGCCGATGCCCGGCCGGGAGCTTGCTCATCCCCTTCCAGATCGAGCCCGGGGCGGGGACGTATTCATAGAAGAGGTAGCGGGCCAGGCCGTCGGGGTCGAGCGATCGCGGGACGTCCGGGTGGGCGAGCAGGGCCTTGGGCTCGGAGCCGAACGCCAGCCCCCCGCCGGGCAGCCCGGCATGGAAGAGCGGCTTCTGGCCCATCCGGTCGCGGGCCAGGACGAGCCTCCGCCTCTTCTCGTCCCAGATCGCCAGGGCGAACATGCCGTTGAGCCGGCGGACGAAGTCGATCCCGTCCTCTTCATACAGATGGACGAGGCTCTCGGTGTCCGAGGAGTTCCGGTAGACGTGCCCCCGGGCGATCAACTCGCGGCGGAGTTCGGGCTCGTTGTAGATCTCGCCGTTGAAGCTGACCCAGACCGAGCCGTCCTCGTTGCCCATGGGCTGGGCCCCGCCGGCCACGTCGATGATCGACAGGCGGCGATGCCCCAGGGCGGCGTTGCCCGAGACGAACAGGCCGTCGCCGTCGGGCCCGCGATGGGCGAGGGTCGCCGTCATCCTGGCCACGGTGTCGCGGTCGGCCGGCTCGCCCTGGCGATTGACGAACCCCGCGATTCCGCACATGACGAGGGCCTTTCGGGGGGCGAGGAGCCGGGAGGACCACCGCGAGCCCGCGTGAATATCCTTCTGTTATAATGCGCCGACCCGCCGGGCGAATAGCGGGGGCCGGAGTCGCCCATCCACCCCGACCGGAGCCTCCTCATGATTCGTCCTCGGATCACGATCGCGCACCTGATGAGCGGCGTGGCCTTCGCAGCGATGTTCTTCTGGATCGTGATCCTGGCCAATGGCTCTCCCGGCTACCTCGACCCGGAAATCGCGGTGGCGGTCTACCTGTCGGTCCTGACCTTCGCCACCCTCCTTTGGAGGTACGGCCCCGAGGCGATCCGGCCGTTCTGCCTGGGCGTGGCCGCGTATGGGTGGGTGTTCCTGGCATTCGGCGTCCACTTCATGCTCGGGGACTGGTCGAACGGCTCGAATTCCGGCCTGGCCCGCCGCTGTTTGATCGCCCTTCCCCTGGGTCTTATGGTGGGGATCGCCTCCCAATGGCTGGTCGTCCTCCGTCGCCGGGAGGGCGACTCCCCGAAGGCCGACGCTCCGCCCGAGCCCTCCCGGTTCGGAGACGGCATCGCGGCGGGCCCGGGCGGTCGAGTTGATTTGAGGGGGCCTTCCGCCTAGTCTACGGAGGTCGCCCCGCCTCTCGCCGCCCTCCCTTGCGAAGACTTCAGGAGATGCCGATGGCCTCGTTCGAGCCGATCGACCATTTCGGGCCCGACGAGCCCCCTCGCCCGACCACCCCCCCGATCCGTCGCGGGTTCGTCCTGGTCCTGCTCGGCCTGAGCCTGGCGGCCTCCCTGGTCTACGGCATCCCGTATGTCGCCGAGCGGACCGGATACGCCTACGAGGCCGGTCGCGCCCGGGCCGCCGGGGAGGCCCTGGCGAAGATGGACGAGGCCGGGATCATCGCCAAGAGCTCCAGCCTCTTCCGCCTGGCCGCGGCCCGGGTGGGGCCCGCCGTGGTGAACATCCGGTCGTTCAAGGCGGGCAACGGCAACGCCCTGGCCGGCCGGAGGCTCGTCCCGGTCGGCTCGGGCTCGGGCGTGGTGATCGACAAGGCCCGCGGGCTGATCGTCACCAATTATCACGTGATCAAGGACGGCGAGGAACTGATCGTCCGCCCGAGTCGGGGGGCCGAGCTGCCGGCGAGGGTCCTGGGCGTCGATCCCAACACCGACCTGGCCGTCCTGGAGGTCCGCGCCTCGCTGCCGGTCGAGGTGGCCTGGGCCGACCCGGACAAGGTGGCCGTGGGCGACTGGGTCCTGGCGATCGGCAGCCCCTTCCTGCTCGACCAGTCGGTCTCCGCCGGGATCATCTCGGCGACCGGGCGGAATCACCTGGGCCTGCTGGGCGAGGGGGCCTACGAGGACTTCCTCCAGACCGACGCCGCCGTGAATCCGGGCAACTCCGGCGGCCCTCTGGTGAACCTCCGGGGCGAGATCGTCGGCATCAACACGGCCCTGGCCCTGGACGGCGGAGGCCCCCAGGGCGGGGCGACGCCGGGGATCGGCCTGGCGATCTCCTCGGGCCTGGCCCGGAAGATCGTCGAGAAGCTCGTCGAGAAGGGCCGGGTCATCCGCGGCTACCTCGGCGTGACGCTCCGGGGCCTCGCCCCCGGAGAGGCCCAGATGCTCAAGATCCCCGGCGGCCAGGGGGCGAAGATCCAGGACGTGGACCCCGGCAGCCCCGCCGACGGCGCCGGGCTGAAGCCCGGGGACGTCGTGGTCAAGATCGCCGGCCAGCCCGTGGCCGACTACGCGGCCCTGAGGAACGTGACGATGAACCTGCCGATCGGCCGGGGCGTCCCCCTGGTCTACTATCGGGACGGCCGGGAGGTGACCACCGAGGCGGTGATCGCCGAGATGCCGGCGCTGCGGGCCCTGGGCCTCCGGCTCCGCGACGCCTCGCCCCAGGAACCCCCCGGCGTGATCATCGACTCGGTCCTGCCCGAGAGCCCGGCGTTCCGCGACGGCCTGATGCCGGGCCTCCGGGTCGTCTCGGTCGGCGGCAAGCCGGTCAAGACCCGGGCCGAGGCCGACCTCGCCGCCGACCGCGTGGCCCCCGGCTCGGGCATCCCGATGGAGGTCCGCTACCCCAACGGGCGGACCACGGCCCTGGAGCTGGGAGGCGGGCGCGGGCCTCGCCGGGCCGAGTGACCGGCCCCGGGCCCGGGAAATCCCCCCGGATCGGGCCTCGGGCCTTGACTTGGACACCTGGTTTGCGGGACGATCGCCGGCCCTCGCGGGTTCTTCAAATTGCGTCGGGGCTTAGGGCGAATCGGCCCCGAGAACGGGAGGGGTGCGAAAGTCAAGCGTGTACCGGCCCGGCGGGGCCGCGCGGGCCGGTACACGGCGGCGGCCTCGTTGTAAAAGCGAAATTCGTGCCAACTTACAGCGAGGGGGCCACCGTCGGCAATCGCCCGAAAAACTTGACCGATTTCCAGGAAAGGTTATAATTTCCCCGGAGACGCGAACCGAAGGGCACGGTGACGGCGGCCCCAACCCCGCTCCTCGCAGGGACTTCGACCCCCGAAGCGCAGGCCGCCTCGCCACGGACCCGGGCCTGAGACCTCGGATCAGGGAGCCCCCGGTGCCCCGCCAGTCCGAATCCACCCTCGCCGCGATCAAGCAGGCGATCGATATCGTCGCCCTGGTCGGTGAATACCTGCCCCTGCATCGGGCCGGAGGGAAGTTCAAGGCCCTCTGTCCCTTCCACGACGACCACAACCCTTCGCTCGAACTGAACAGCGAACGACGATCGTTCAAGTGCTGGAGCTGCGGCGCCGGCGGCGACGTCTTCGATTTCGTCAAGGATTACGAGCGGGTGGACTTCTCCGAGGCCGTGCGCATGCTCGCCGAACGGGCCGGGATTGCTCTGGATCGCCGAGGGGCCGACGACGAGTCGTCGGCCGTCGCCGCCGGTCCGTCGAAATCCGACCTGCTCGCCGCCTGCGCCTGGGCCGAGGGGGCGTTCGCCGAGGCCCTGGCCGGCTCGGCCGAGGCCCGGTCGTACGTCGCCTCCCGGGGGATCTCCGGCGAGAGCGTCGCCCGGTTCGGCCTGGGGTTCGCCCCCGACCGTCGCGACTGGCTGTCCCTGAAGGGGGCCCGGGCCGGGTTCGGCATCGACCTCCTGGAGAAGGCCGGGCTGGTCGCCCGCAAGGAGGGGTCCAGCCTCACGCGAGACCGCTTCCGCGGCCGCCTGATCTTCCCGATCCGCGACCCGAGGGGCCGGCCGATCGGCTTCGGCGGCCGAATCCTGCCGGAATCGGAAAAACGATTGGCCGAGAACGGCCTGAATGTCGCCAAGTATTTGAATTCACCCGAGACGCCGCTGTTCCAGAAGAGGCGGACCCTCTACGCCGCCGACCTCGCCCGGGAGGCGGCCCGCCGTCAGGGGTGGACCGCCGTGGTCGAAGGCTACACCGACGTGATCGCCGCCCACCAGGCCGGGCTCTCGAACGTCGTGGGGACCCTGGGGACCGCCCTCGGGGACGACCACGTGACGGCCCTCCGCCGGTTGGCCGATCGCGTCGTCCTGGTCTTCGACGGCGACGAGGCGGGCCAGAAGGCGGCCGACCGCTCGCTCGAATTCTTCCTCGGGCACGAGGTGGACGTCCGCGTCCTGACCCTGCCCGACGGCCTCGACCCGGCCGACTTCCTCGCCAGGGAAGGCCCCGAGGCATTCCGAACCATGCTCGAAGGGGCGCCCGACGCCCTGGAGTTCGTCCTGGACCGCGCCTCCGAGCGGTTCGACTTCGAGTCGGCCGAGGGGGCGAGGCAGGCGGCCGGCTGGGTCCTGTCCCTCCTGGCGAAGGTGCCGAAGGCCTCGGGCCGCTCCGGCCTGGGGTTCAAGGTCGATGCCGCGCTGGACCGGCTCTCCCGGAGGCTGGGCATCCCCCAGGAGAGCCTCCGCCGGGGGCTCCGCCGCGAGCAGAATCCGCCGAGGCCGGCGGCCTCGGGCGAACCGAAGCCGGCCGAGGCCGTGTCCGAAGCCGGGACGGTCCACCTGAAGGACCTCGACCCGGTCGATCGCGAGCTGGTCGAGATCGCCCTGAACGAGCCCGAGGCGGTCGGGGCGATCGCCCGGAAGGTGGCGGCGGACGACCTGGCCGACCCCCCCCTCCGTCAGATCATGCAAGCCCTCTTCGACCTGCTGGCCGAGGGGGAGGCTCCGGAGTTCTCCCGGGCGGCCCTGAGGCTCTCGGAGGCCGACCGGGGCCTGGCGGCGGGTCTGCTCCTGCCGATCGATCCCGATCCCCTGCCCGAGGCGTTCCGCCCGGCCTCCTGGTCGGACCGCCTGGCCGGGATCTTCCGTCGCCTGGACGCCCGGAGGTGGGAGGCCAAACTCCGCGACCTCAAGGGCGCCCTGGCCGAAATCGACCCTCGCGAGAATCCCGACGACCATCGGGCACTCCATGCGGAATACTTAAGACATCTTGTGCAGCGGCCGGACCCGAGGAAGACGTCGTCATCCTGATCGACCCGCGTCGGTCCCGCGTTCGTTCGTTCGATCCGAGGGAGATTGAGTCGATGGAAAAGATGGACGAGGGCCTCAAGACGCTCCTCGAGTTGGGCAAGCGACGTGGCTTCCTGACGTTCGATCAGGTCAACGATTACCTGCCCGACGAGGCCTCCAGCCCGGACAAGATCCAGGGCCTCCTGGAGTCGATCGACGAGCTGGGGATCGAGCTGGTCAACGAGGAAGAGGCCGAGTCTCGGCTGCTCGCCTCGGGCGACCTCGACGACGAGCCCGACGAGCTCGTCGACGAGCCGGCCGACGACGACGACGGCGAGCTCACGCCCGAGGACCTCGACGAGATCTCCCGCCGGATCGACGACCCGGTGCGGATGTACCTCACGCAGATGGGCGAGATCCCCCTGCTGACCCGCGAGCAGGAGATCAACCTCGCCAAGAAGATCGAGATCACCCGCAAGAACTTCCGCCGCAAGGTCCTGGAGTGCGACTACGCCCTGCGCCTCGTGGTGGACGTCCTCAAGAAGGTCGATTCCGGCGAGCTCCCGTTCGACCGTACCGTGAAGGTCTCCGTGACCGAGAATCTGGAGAAGGACCAGATCCTCAACCGGATGAAGCCGAACCTGGCGACCCTCGACCACCTGATGGGGGACAACGACCGCGACTTCCGCGCCTACGTCCGCGCCAAGAACGCCCCGGTCGAGCGCCGGGAGATGAAGCGCGGCCTGAAGAACCGGCGGAGGAAGGCCGTCACCCTCGTCGAGGAGCTGTCGATCCGCACCCAGAAGGTCCAGCCCCTGATGAGGAGGCTGGAGCAGATCGCCTCCCGGATGCGCGAGCTGCTCAACCAGCTGGAAGACCACCGCGAGGGCCGGGGAGGCAAGGAAGACCGCGCCAACCTCGAGAAAGAACTCAAAGACCTGATGCTCATGACCCTCGAGACTCCGGAATCCCTCCGGAAGCGCTGCGAGGCCATGAACAGCCGGTTCAAGGAGTACGAGCAGGCCAAGCGCGAGCTCTCCGGCGGCAACCTCCGGCTCGTGGTCTCGATCGCCAAGAAGTACCGCAACCGCGGCCTGTCGTTCCTCGACCTGATCCAGGAGGGGAACACGGGGCTGATGAGGGCCGTCGATAAGTACGAATATCGCCGCGGCTACAAGTTCAGCACCTATGCGACGTGGTGGATCCGCCAGGCGATCACCCGGGCCATCGCCGACCAGGCCCGGACGATCCGCATCCCGGTCCACATGATCGAGACGATGAGCAAGCTGAGGAACGTCTCCAAGAAGCTCCTCCAGGAGAAGGGCCGCGAGCCGACGATCGAGGAGACGGCCAAGGCCGCGAACATCTCGGTGGAGGAGACCCGCCGGGTCATGAAGATCAGCCGGCACCCGATCTCGCTCGACCGCCCGGTCGGCGAGTCCGAGGACAGCTACTTCGGCGACTTCATCGAGGACGAGGCGGCCGAGAGCCCGATCAACGCCGCCACCCAGGAGATGCTCAAGGAGAAGATCGACAGCGTCCTGAAGACCCTCACGTACCGAGAACGCGAGATCATCAAGCTGAGGTACGGCCTGGGCGACGGCTACACCTACACCCTCGAAGAGGTGGGCCGGATCTTCAAGGTCACGAGGGAGCGAGTCCGGCAGATCGAGGCCAAGGCCGTCAGGAAACTCCAGCATCCGGTGAGAAGCCGGCAACTGGAAGGGTTCCTGGAGAGTACCGGCTGAGAGCCGAGGACCAAGGCCGCCGGCCGCCCGACGAGGCGACCGGCGGCTTTTTTTGTCGAGATGCCCCGATGACGTGGCGAGGCGCGGTTTCTCATGAGCAAATTCGGATGGATTCGGTCGGTCTGGGACAGGCTGTCCCGTCGGGATGGGCCGGCCTCGCCTGGGTCGGAGGCCGGGCGTACAATTCAGATCATCCTCTTCATTCCGAGCGTCGATCGCGACGAGGAACCCATCAATCATCGCCTGTGGAGACGGGCAGCCCTGGAATGGCTCGGCCAGGCGTTTGGAGGCGCGACCGCCTATCCTCCAGGTTTCGGGGTCTGGCGAGATGATCAGCGTGGTGGACGCCTCGTCTAGGACAGGACGACCGTCATTTTCTGCTATGCGACGGGACGCGACATCCGGGAGAATGAACGGAAACTGCGAGACTTCATGACGAAGATGGGCCGGGAGACCCGGCAGGGCAGCGTGGCATTCGTCCTGGACGAGAGGTTCATCGAGATCCCGATCGAATGACCCGGAGGGAAGACCATGCGAGCCGACAAGCTTCGTCGATTGGTCGATGCCATCGGTGGCCGGATCGTCGCCCGGGTCCCCAGGGGCAGCGGAGGGGCCGCGTCTGCCGGCCTCGCCGCGTTCTATCAGGCCCGCCGTCGAGCCTCCCAATCGCAGGGGCAGGGCAGAGACGCCCGCCCGATCGATCCGCATCCGGCAGAGACGCCCCAAACGAGCCAAGGCCCCGCGACGGTCTCCGGGTGAGCCGGTCCCTCGTTCCTCCAGGAGAGAGCCTGATGACCGCGACCGCCGAAAGCCTCCGCGACATCCATGCTTTGCACCAGCGCGCAAGGCCATCCGCGATCGTCTGGCCTCGGGGCCGAAAACCCTCGCCGCCCGCCAGGCGTTGCTGGCCTCTCGCCAGAAGGCCGTGGACGAGGCCAAGAAGGCCCTCCAGGACACCAAGGTCCAGGTCCACAAGAAGGAGACCCAGCTCAAGGGGATGCAGGAGAAGTCCGCCGAGCTCCGCGTGAAGCTCAACTCGATCAAGAAGCAGAACGAGTACGATGCGATCCGCAACCAGCTCGCGATGGACAACTCGGCCCAGAGCAAGCTCTCCGACGAGATCCTCGAAGCGATGATGAAGGTGGACGAGCAGGCCGCCGCCCTCGCCGCCCAGGAGGCCGAGGTCCAGAAGATCGCCGGCGAGGTCGCCGCGATCCAGGCCGACATCGCCGCCAAGACGGCCGAGCAGAAAGGCCAGCTCGAGGCCCTCGACCGCGAGATCCTCGGCGCCGAGACCGTGATCCCCGAGGCCGAACGCGAGCACTACAAGCGGGTCGTCAAGCAGAAGGGGGCCGACGCGATGGCCGCCGTCGAGGGGTCGGCCTGCACCGGCTGCTTCGTCTCGGTCACCGCCCAGATGATGAACGACCTGATCAACGGCGGCCACCTGGTCATCTGCAAGACCTGCGGACGCCTCCTCTACCTCGCCGACGAGGACCGCTCCACGACCCGCCGGACCGCCCGGTAGCTTTCGGCGGGTCGGTTCTCGGGTGGCATGCTTACGTCCCCGTAAGCATGCCACGCAGGATGGCCTTCAGGGGTTGATTTCCCGGGTCTGCCAGCCGGATTCGGCCTCCCATCGGGTCCGTTGATGGGGATGGTCGCGGAGGCTCAGCCGCTCGACCCGGTCGGGCCTCACGATCAGCAGCTGGAAACTCTCCGGGATCGGGGTCTCGGCGGGCAGCGCGTTGGGGAACGCCTCGTCGGGCTCGGATCGAAGCCCTCCCGGCATGGGCCAGGAAAACAAGGCCCGGGCCCCGTCGGAAAGCTCGGCCCACAGGGCCGATCGCCTCGGGTCGGTCGATTCCTGGCCGATCACCTCGACCCCACCCGCCAGCCGCCACTGCTCGCGACGCCCCTCCAGCCAGAAAACCACCTCGGCCCACGGCGATTCGCGGATCTGCTCGTTCTTCTCGCTCCTCGAATCGCTGCAAAGCCACAAGAAACCGCCGGGCTCGACCTTGCGGACCACGATCGAGCGGTTCCGGGGGCGGCCCGACCCGTCGGCGGTCGCCATCGCCGCCACCTTGGGCCGTCCGGCGAAGGCGTCGTCGATCGCTCGCGTGAACAATTCGACCCATTGCGCGATCATGAATGCCCCTCGACCTCGATCGGGGTCATCGGCAGGGGGGGGGCGGTGGAGGGGTCCTGGTCGAGGGCGTCGAGGGGGCCGAGCCGGGCGATCTGGGGCCACTTCCATGCCGTCAGGAGGACCACGCCGATGCAGCCGACTCCGCCGAGGACCACGGCGGGGATCGTGCCGATCAGCGAGGCGGCGAGGCCCGACTCGAACCCGCCGACCTCGTTGGACATGCCGATGAAGATGCTGTTCACGGCCGACACCCGGCCCCTCATGGCGTCGGGCGTCCTCATCTGGATCAGGGTGGAGCGGACGACCACGCTGATATTATCGAAGGCGCCGGTCAGGATCAGCATGGCCATCGACAGCCAGAAGTTCCTCGACAGGCCGAAGACGATCGTGGCCGCGCCGAAGCCGATCACCGCGAGGAGCAGGTCTCGACCGGCCCTCTGCAACGGCGGGCGATGGGCGAGGGTCAACGCCATGGCCAGGGCGCCGATGGACGGCCCGGCGCGGAGCCATCCCAGGCCGGCGGGGCCGACGTGGAGGATGTCCTGGGCGAAGACCGGCAGGAGCGACACCGCCCCGCCGAGGAGGACGGCGAACATGTCCAGGGTGATGGCCGCCAGGACCAGGGGCGAATCCCAGACGAACCGGAACCCGGCGAGGAGCGAGTCCCACGTCACCGGCTCGGCATGCTTGCGGACGGCCGGCCGCCCCCGGATCGAGGCGATCATCAGGCAGACGACCACCCCGCACGAGGCATCGGCCAGGTAGACCGGGCCCGGCCCTCCGGCCAGGGCGATCCCCAGACCTCCCAGCCCCGGGCCGATCATCGCCGCCACCTGCCACGCGCTGGACCGCCAGGTCACGGCGTTGTGGAAGTCCTCCGCCGGCACGAGCTCGGGCATGAACGCCCACCGGGCCGGGAACGAGAACGCACCGGCCACGCCGATCAGGCCGAGGCAGAGGTAGACCAGCCCGATCGGCCCCTTGCCGTAGGAGATCGCCGCCAGGCCGAGCGAGCCGGCCACCATCGCGGCGGCCGTCGCCAGGACGATCCCCTTCCGCGAGAGCCGGTCGGCCAGGTGCCCGGCCGGGACCGAGAGCAGGAGCACGGGCAGGGCCTGGACCAGCCCGACCAGGCCCAGGGCGAGCTTCGAGCCGGTCCGGGCATAGAGCTCCCAGCCCACGGCCACGCTCTGCATCTCGCCGCCGATCGTGGCCGCCACGCTGTTGACCAGGAACAGGCGGAAGTCCCGATGGCGGAGGGCGGCATACGGGTCATGGCCGGCGGGCTCGTCCGGGAGGGCCTCGGGAGGGGCGTACGGTTCGCGGTCGAGGTCCTTGTCGAAGCGGTCGCTCATCCCTGATCCGTCATCCTCGGGTCGTCGATGCGATGCCCGTCGATCCACGCGGTCAATGGCTCGCGGGAGACCACTCCCGAGGCGAGTCCGAGGAAGGCCGACTCCTGCTCGTCCACATCCGCCGAGATCATCGAGCCGTTCAGGGCCAGGAAGGTTTCCATCGCCAGGTGGCCAATCCTCTTGTTTCCATCGATGAACGGATGATTCATGACGAGGGAGAACGCCAGGGCCGCGGCCTTCTCGACGGGGCTCGGATCGAGGTCCTCCCCGCCGAAGGTCATCCGGGGCTGGGCGACCGCGGAATCGAGGGCATCCGGATTCCTGACCCCGAGGCTCCCGCCGGCGTGGGCGATCAGGTCGGCGTGGAGCTCACGCACCTCGTCGAGGGTCAAGTAGATCATCGCGCCAGTCGCCGATAGAGTTCCCGATTCTTCTCCAGGAGGAAATCCGCGGTCTGGCGGAACCGTTCGCGACGGACGCGGATCATCGTCTCGATCCCCTCGCGGGCCAGGTCCTCGGGCGTCACGCCGAGGCCCTCGGCCAGCCGGTTCAGCTCCTCCAACCTCTCTTCGCTCAGGGGGACGGTGATCGCGGTCATGGTCGATTCCCGGAGGGGGCGGGGCGCGAGGGCGTCTCCCGGATCATTCTTCTCGGGTCCGGCGGATTCGTCCACCGGCGTCGGGGCGATTTCGGGGGCGCCCCGGGTGGCGAGATCCCCGATTCCCCCTCCCGGACCCAACCGGGCCGATCTCGGTTCGCCCGAGCCTCGTCGGGCGTCAGGCCTCCGGCTCGATCCCCAGGGCGCGGAGCTGGGCGGCCAGGCGATCGGCCCGGCTAGCCTCGGCGTCGGCCCTCCGGCGTTCTTCCTCGGCCTTGCGGCGTTCTTCCTCGGCCCTCCCGGCCTGGATCTGGGCGATCTCGTGGCCGGTCGGGAGGAGCAGGCCCTGGGCGTCGTACCATCGCATCCAGGGTTCGTCGTAATTCTCGACCACGCCTCGCCAGATCCCCAGGGCCACGCCGAGCTCGGGGATGGGGTAGTGGCCCCGGGCGTCGGGAACCATCGGGCGGAACGCCGCGCCGACCCTCTCGAACATCCACAGCCGCTCGGTCCCGGCGACGTGGACGCCGTAGTAGGCGGGCCGGACGGCCGTCTCATAGATCCACAACTTCCCCTGGCCCGGAGAGCGGTCGAGTTCCTCCGAGCCGTCGCCCGAGGAGAACTCCAGGACGATCAGCGGCGCCACCAGCTCCCTCCACAACACATACGACCGGCGGTATTCCCCTTCGAGCTTCGGCGGGACGCCCGGTACGTAGAACCAGTCCGGCGCGATCGCCCCGGAGAGCGGAGGCTCGGGGGGTCGCCACTGGTAATAGATCCCGCAGTCCCTCCCGATCGCGAATTGCTCGTCGGGGTGGATCTGCTTGAGGACCGGCAGCAGGGCGTCGCTGAGGACCTGCGCCTGGGGGTGCTCCAGGTAGTTTTCCACGATCCGGCCGTCCGATTCGGGGAGCTCCAGGTGTCCCGGAGGCTTCATGGGGTCCGCGGAAAGGAGGGGAGGGGCCGGCTTCGGCCGGGGAGCGGCCTCCCGTTCGATCTCGGCGGTGCTCATCCCTGGGCCTCCAGGTCCGTCCGGGCTTCGAGGAACAAGTTCGAGACGAGGACCCGGCCGACCTCGCGGCCGTCCAGGACGATCGGCGCCTCGGAACCCTCCTCGAACAAAGAAACCGACGTATAAAGGCCCGCCGCCGGCGCCGAATAGACCTCCAGCCGCCGGGCCGGGATGTTCAGGAGCCAGTAGACCGGGATTTCTTCGACGGCGTAGGTCGCCGCCAGGGCCCGATCCTTGGACAGGGTCGTATCGGCCACCTCGATCACCAGGGCCACGTCGCTGGACCGGGGCATCTTGCGATATTCCCGCGTCTTTCCCCGGACGACCTCCACGTCGGGCTCGGGGCGCTGTCGGCGAACCGGAGGGCCATCGGGGCCTCGCTCTCGGGCTCGTAGCCTTCGAGCTTCAGGTCGCGGAGGGCGTCGTAGAGGCTCTTGACCCCGTAGACATGAGGGCGATCTCGGGACATCCTTTGGCAGAGCCTCCCCTCCCACAAATAGACGCGATCGAATCCTTCGACGTCTCCGAACACGCCGGACTCGCCGAGCTTCTCATAGGCCGCCAGCGAGATCGGCCAGGGGATGTGGTCGGGAGGCGTGACGGGAGGTGTCCGGGGTGCGGTCGCGGCCGGGACGGGGGGCGCGAGGGCCTCGGCGGTCGTGGCCTCGGTCTCGGGAAGGGTCGCGGTGCTCATGGCGAGGGCCTCCGGGTCCGTCCGGGTTCAGGGGAGCAGGTCGGCCACTCGGACCCGGCCGACCTCTCGGCCGTCCAGGACCACCGGCGCCTCGGCGTCGGCCTCGAAGAACGCGACCGACGTATAGACGCCCGCCGCCGGCGCGGAGTAGACCTCCAATCGCCGAGCCTGGATGTTGAGGAGCCAGTAGACCGGGATTTCTTCGACGGCGTAGGTCGCCGCCAGGGCCCGATCCTTGGAGAGCGTCGAGTCGGTGACCTCGACAACCAGCGGGACGTCGGCGGTCGTCGGCATCTTCGGGTTGTAGTCCCGGCAGCGCCCTCGGACGATTTTGACGTCGGGCTGGGGGACGCTGTCCGCCTTGCGAAAGGCGATGGGCATCTCGGTCTCGGCGTCGAAGCCCTCGAGCCGAAGACCCTGGAATGCGTCGTAAATCGCCTTCACGCCCAGGCCGTGAGGTCGTTCGATGGTCATCCTCTGGCAGAGCCTCCCCTCCCACAGGTAGGCATGGCGGAACCCCTCGAATTCGTTGAAGAGGCCGGACTCGGTCAGCTTCTCATAGGCCGCCAAAGGGATCGGCCAGGGGATGTGGTCGGGAAGGGAGACGGCCGGCGCCGGGGGAGGCGTCGGGAGGGGAGGGGCGAGGCCCTCCGAGGGGGACGCCTCGGTCGCGGGCAGGGTCGCGGTGCTCATGGCCGAGGGCCCTCGGAGGGTTCTCTGGAGGAAATCAGCTCTTGATGATCTCCTTGACCGTCCCGCCGGCCGGGATCATCGGCAACACGTGCTCCTGATAGGGCACGAGGACGTCCAGGACGTACGGGCCGGGGTGCGCGATCATCTCCTTCAGGGCCGGCACCACGTCTTCCTTCTTGCGGACCTGCCGGGCCGCGATGCCGAACCCCTTGGAGATGGCCACGAAGTCGGGGTAGGTGACTTCGGGGAGGTCGCCCTCGCCGTGGCCGGTGTATTCGGGGTGCTCGATCGGCCCGAGGTAGGTGTGGCCGCGGTTGCCTCCGTGGAACCGGTCTTCCCACTGGACGACCATCCCGAGGTGCTGGTTGTTCAGGACGATGGTCTTGACCGGCAGGCCCTCGCAGGCGACCGTGGCGAGCTCCTGGATGTTCATCACGAACGAGCCGTCGCCGTCGATGTTGACCACGAGGGCCTCGGGGAACGCCGCCTGGACGCCCATCGCCGAGGGGAGGCCGAACCCCATCGACCCCAGCCCGCCGGAGGTCACCCACGTCCTCGGCCGGACGAACTTCGTCCACTGCGCCGCGAACATCTGGTGCTGGCCGACCCCGGTGGTCATCAGGAAGTCGCCGCCGGTGATCTGCGAGAACATGTCCACGACATACTGGGGCAAGATCGCGTCGTCGCGCTGGTCATACGCCATCGGGTCGGCCGCCCGCCAGGCGTCCACCTGCTTGTGCCAGTCCCGGTAGTCGCCCGGCTCGACCCGGGGGTTCACGGCGACGAGGAACGTCTTCACGTCGGTGTGGATCGGGACGTGGGCGGCCTTGTTCTTGTTGATCTCCGACGCATCGATGTCCACGTGGACGATCCGGCCGTGCTTGGCGAACTCGGTGAGCTTGCCCGTCACCCGGTCGTCGAACCGGACGCCCAGCGCCAGGAGCAGATCGGCCTCGTTGATCGCCACGTTCGAATAGACCGTCCCGTGCATCCCGAGCATCCCGAGCGAGAGGTAATGGTCGCTGGGGATCGCGCCGAGGCCCTGCAAGGTCATGGCCACGGGGATCTTGGTCCTCTGGACGAATTCCAGGAGCTCGGCCGAGGCGTCGGAGGCGATCACGCCCCCTCCGCAATAGATGATCGGCCGCTTCGCCGTCTTGATCGCCGCCAGGGCGGCCTCGATCGACTCGGCGGACGGGGGATCGGGCAGGCGGTAGCCGGGGAGGTCCATCGCCACGTCGTAATCGGGGTTCGGGATCAGCGTGTTCTGGATGTCCTTGGGCATGTCGATCAGGACCGGGCCGGGCCGCCCGGTGGAGGCGACGTGGAACGCCTCCTTGACGACCCGGGCGATGTCCCGCGCGTTCTGGACGAGGTAATGATGCTTGGTGATCGCCCGGCAGACCTCGACCATCGGGGTCTCCTGGAAGGCGTCGGTGCCGATGACCTTCGTCGGCACCTGGCCGGTGATGGCGACGATCGGGAGGCTGTCCATCTTCGCGTCGGCCAGGCCGGTCACCAGGTTCAGGGCGCCGGGGCCGCTGGTGGCCATCACGACGCCCGGCTTGCCGGTCACGCGGGCGTACCCCTCGGCCGCGAAGATGCCGCCCTGCTCGTGGCGGGGGAGGATGGTGCGGACCTTGTCGCGATAGCGGGTCAGGGCCTGGTGCATCGGCATGCTCGCCCCGCCGGGGTAGGCGAACAGGACCTCGACGCCGTGCCGGACCAGGGACTCGACCAGGACGTCGGCCCCGGTGGTCGGCAGGCGCTGGGTCGTCGGCTCGGGGCGGGCGGTGTCGATGGTGGCCACGGCGGGAACCTCGGAAATCGGGCAAGGAAGGCGGCCCGGATCGTCCGGGGCCGCGCGAGAGAGTCCTCTATTGTAACGTCGGCCCTCGGCGACGGACAATCATAACCATCGATCGGTTCGCGGTTTCCCAGGCCCCGAGTCCCGAGGCATCCCGCCCATGACCTTCCCCCTGGCCCTCGCCGCCTTCCTGGCCGTCGCCCCCCTCGCCGAGTCCCGATTCTTCGTCATGGACACGGCCTTCGGCGACCTGCCCTGGGCCGAGATCAAGGCGACCGGGTTCGAGGGCGTGAGCCTGGACATCAACCGCGGCTTGCCCTTGAAGGAACTGGACGCCGCCGGCCTCCGGCTCGACGCCATCTACGCCGGGATCGACATCGACACCGGCGCCGGCTCCGAGGCGGTCGCCAGGGCGATGGACGCCCTGAAGGGCCGGCCGACGATCGTCTGGGTCACGCTCTCCGGCGCAAAGCTCAAGCCCTCCGACCCTTCGGGCGACGAGGCCGCACTGGCCCGGCTCCGCCCCCTGGCCGAGAAGGCCCGCGAAGCCGGCCTGAAGCTGGCGATCTATCCCCACGTCGGCTTCTGGGCCGAACGCGTGGAGGACGCGGTTCGGGTCGCCGACAGGCTCGACCGCCCCGAGGTCGGCGTGACGTTCAACCTCTGCCACTTCCTCAAGAAGGATAAGCCCGAGAACCTGGAGACCAGGCTCAAGGCCGCCCTGCCTCGTCTGTTCGTCGTCACGATCAACGGCGCCGATACCGACGGCACGGACTGGGACCGGCTGATCCAACCCCTGGACCGCGGCTCGTTCGACGTCCGCCGGGTGTTGAGGGTTCTCCAGGAAGGCCATTTCGCCGGGCCGATCGGCGTGCAGGGCTTCGGCGTCCCGGGCGACAAGAAGACGAATCTGGAACGCTCCATGCGAGCATGGAACAAGCTGTCGAGTGAATGAATGTCTCCGTATGGTGCATGCGATGTACCGTTATGTAGGGTGCATGAAATGCACCAACCACGAGGCGGCCAACGGCCGCCTTCCTCCAGGTCGAATCTCGGTCCTCCGGGTCGAATCGCGGACGGATCGGAGATGGGAGGCCGCCTGGCTGGTGCATTTCATGCACCCTACATGAGGGTGCATTTCATGCACCCTACGTGAGCGAATCGGCGGGGATCGGTTCCTTGACGAGCGGGCCGTTCGCGGTGGGGAGCGAGGATGGCGAGGCGTCCAGGCTTGCCCAGATCCCCACTCCGATCAACGAGGCGCCCAGGGTGAAGACCAGGGCCGTCATCACCATCGGCCCGACCGATCCGCCCTGGAACGACTCGGCCGGCAGGTTGAAATTGATGTTCATGCCGTTCTGGGCCGACCTCTTCAGCGCGTCGAGCATCTCCAGCCCTGGTGACCTGGCGGTCCAGGCCAGCAGGAGCGACCCGAGGGAGCAGAGCGTCCCGCAGACGATCATCGCCATGGCGATCGGCGGGGCCGGCTTCGTCTTCGACCGATTCAGGGCGGCGATCAGCCCGCCCACGCCCCTCTGCACCGGGCCGATCACGGCGATCGTCAGGAAGAACAGGATCGTCCCGCAGGTCACCATCTGCGGGCTCGGGCTCTCGTCGTTGAAACGCATCTGGGTCGGGTATCCCGCGGCCGAGGTCATCGGCTTCGCCCCCAGGAACCCGACGGCCGCACCCAGGGCCAGGCTCAGGAACGCTTTCTGAAGGAATCTGAACATGATCGCAACCTTTCGCCTCGGCGGACGGTCCAGGCCCCTGACGTCCCGACCCTCCGGGACTCGACCGGGCATTCGCCGCCGGGGCCCGAGTATTCTCCCCGAATCGTCGCCATCGATGAAGAAAAAATCCCGGGTTCTTGGTCCGGAGTGGGTGGTCGCCGGTCGGTTTCTGATAGGATCGCGACCCCGGCCCGATCGATTCGCCAAGAACCTCGAAATCGCGGGATGAACGCCCGATGCCGGCCTTCCAGGGAAAGACCGCCCTCGTGACCGGCGCCTCGGCCGGGATCGGCCGGGAGATCGTCCGCCAGCTCGTCCGGGACCGGGGGATGACCGTCCTGGCGACGGCCCGGCGGCTCGATCGTCTGGAATCGCTGGCCTCCGAGCTCCCTCCGGGCCGCGTCCTCGTCCTGGCCGGCGACCTGGCCGACCCGGCGTTTCGGGCGAGGCTCTGGGAGACGGCCGAATCGACCTTCCTCGGCGGCCCCGACCTCCTCATTAACAACGCCGGACTCGGGGCTTACGGCGATTTCGAGAATCAAGATCCCGAGCGGTGGCGGGCGATCGTCGAGGTCAACCTGATGGCCCTGATGGACCTCTCGGCGCGGGCCATCCGGTCGATGAAGGCCCGAGGGTCCGGCCAGATCCTCCAGATCTCCTCGATCCTCGGGTTCGTGGGGATTCCCTACTCGGCCGCCTATGTGGCGACGAAGCACGCGGTCAACGGGCTGGTCAAGTCGCTCCGCTACGAGCTCCGGGGGACCGGCGTGAGGGTCTGGGCGGCCTGCCCGGGTCGGACCGAGAGCGAGTTCGCCAGCGTGGCGGTCGGCGAACCGGGCCGGCCGGGCCGCGGTCCCCGGGGAGAATCGACCGAACGGATCGCGCGGAACATCGTCCGGGGCCTGGACTTCCGATCCGGGTTCCTGATGCCAAGCGGGACGGCCCGGACGTTCGTGACGCTCGCCCACTGGCTGCCCGGCCCGTTCGAGATGTTCATGCAACGCTGGGCGCCGGGCTACTTTCGACGGGAGATCGAGCGGACCCGCCTGGGTTGACCCTCCCGCGGGATCGGGCCGGGGCCGTCCCGTTACATGGGGACTTTTTCGGACCGGACGAAGTGGTTCCCCTTCCCCCTGGCCTTCAGCGAGGCGGCGAAGGCCTCGGCCTCGGCCTTCTCGGGATAGTCGAAGGTGCGGATGGTCCGACCCCCCAGGTCGCAGACCGACCAGACGACCTTCATCCGGGTTGCGGCCTCGGGCTTGGCCCGGCGTTCAGTCGATTCGGCCCGGGGCTTCCGCTCGGGAGGGGTGTTGAGGCCCAGGGCCTCGGCGGCCTCGACCTGGGCCCGGAGCTCTCGGAGGTTCAGGGTTCGTCGTGCCATCAGGGGAAAGGTCCGAAGGCGCCGTAACGGGAGGGGGCCGACACTCACGGGCATTCTACGGCCTCAACCGGGACGTTCAAGCGAGATCGGCGGGGAGGAAGATGGCGACGGATCGACGTTCGCCGCAAAAATCGATCCGACCCTGCGCTGGAGAAGACCCGGATCGAAGAGGTGGATCGAGTAGGTCCGACTTCAGTCGGGCCTACAAAGATGCGGAGCTTTGCAGGCCCGACTGAAGTCGGACCTACTCGTTTCCTCATTCTCAATGGGTTTTCTACAGGTCCATCCGACCCCATTCGTCCGCCTCACGCCGGCAGTCGGTAGAGCGTGGAGGAATCGACGACCTCGAAACCCAGGCTGGCGTAAAGCCCGAGGGCGGCGGCGTTTTCGGCCGAGGTCTGGGCGGCGAGGATGTCCGTGTTCTGTTCCCGGACGTGCCGGAGGATCTCGCCGACGAGGTGCCGGCCGAACCCCTTGCGCCTCAGGGACGGCTCGACCTCCAGCGCCACCAGGGCGGTCCGGGACCGGCCGTCGAGCACGGCGAACCCCCCGGCGATGTCCCAGGTCCAGGCGCGGGCCACGACCTGATTGAGCGATTTCTCGACCAGCTCGAACCGCGAGGGGCGGAACAGGCCCAGCGCCAGGGCGTCCCACCAGCCGGGCATCTTCGCGTCCTCGGCCACGACCAGGCGGACCTGGCGGCGGAGCAGGGGGGTCTTGGGGTCTCGCGGCTCGGCCCGGGAGAGGTCCGCCTCGAACAGGGTCGTCCGGGCCACCGGCTCGAACCCCGCCCCGGCCGCCGCCCGGGCGAAGCTGGCGTGCGAGTCGAGCACGCCGGCAAACTCGCTCCCGCCGTAAATCCCCCAGTAAAATGGGTTTAGCGGCCACTGACCGCCCGCGTAGACGACCTGGGCCCCTTTCGATCGCAGGTACGCGAGGGCGGTGGCCATCAGCCCGGCCTCGAGGTCCGGGTCGTCCCGGCCGGGTTCGACGACCAGCATGGCCACGGTCCCCATCGTCAGGTCGAGCCGGAGCGACGGACCGGCCGGCTCCTCGGGGCCGAACCCGGCGTGGGCGAAGCCGACGACCTGACCGGCCTCCTCGCCCACGATCAGCCCTTGCCGGTCAAACCCCAGCTTGCCCATCACGAGGGTGTCGAACTCGTGGGGCGACAACGGCCGGACGACGCTCCGGGTCGGGAGCCCCCGGTTCCAGAGGTCCGCCAGGAACGGCGGGTCGTCGTTGCGAAAGGCGCGGAAGGTCGTCACCGGAGGGGCTGCTTCGCTCCAGAGGAACCGAGACGCCCCAGGGGGGGATGGCGACCCGGGGAGGTGGAACGGAACGGGACAGGACAAAATAGGATGTTCGGGCGAAGGGGAGAGCGGGAATCAGGGGACGGCCACCAGGACGTCCCGGCCTTCGATCTTCACCTCGTAGACCGGTTGCTGGATCTTCCGATGGATCGGCGAGGCGCCCGAGACGATGTCGAAGGACCATCCATGCCAGGGGCAGGTCACGCACGTCCCATCCAGAGGGCCGTCGGCCAGGGGGCCCCCCTGATGGGGGCAAATCCCGTCGATCGCCCGGACCGTCTCGGACCCATCCAGACGAAACAACGCATAAATGCGGCCGTCGTGCTCGACCTCCTTCGCCCGGCCCGGCGGGATCTCGTCCAGGGTGGCGAGCTTGACGAAACCCGGCATCCCCACGATCCCCCTCCAGATCAAGAACTAGCAGCTTCGATCATAACCGCGCGAACCGGCGCCGACCAGACCGTGCCGATCCGCCGCCCTTTTCGGGAATCATCCGATCCCAGGCCCTCCGGCGATCGCCGATTCCACCATCGATCGCCCCGACCGCCTACACTGACCCGGAGGACGGGCAGCGGACCGGCGGCGAGGGTCGTGAGCTCATGGCGGACGAGGGTGTTTTCGACCTGATCGTCGTCGGGGGAGGGATCGGCGGCCTGGCCTCCGCCGCCCTGGCTCAGCGAGCCGGACTCCGGTGCGCCTTGCTCGAAGCCCATACCAAATTAGGGGGTTGCGCCGGATACTTCGGCCGGGGACCGTACCATTTCGACGCCGGGGCCACCGCCCTGATGGGCCTCGGGGCCGGCGAACCTCTGGGCGACCTGCTCGCCGCGATCGGCGCCGATTTCCAGGCCATCCCAAGCCCCGGCTATCGCGTCAGCCTCCCAGACCGCGAACTCACCATCGTCCCCGACGACCTCGACTTCGAATCGGCCTCGGCTTCGGCCTTTCCGGGACAAATACGGTCAAAAAATGCGTTCTGGAGGCTCCAGGCCGCCGTCGGCCGGACCCTTTTCGAGGTTGCGACCAGGGTTCCGAGGCTCCCGATCCGCTCCCCGGGGGACCTCGTCTATGATTTGCAAATCCTCGGCCTGTCGGGACTTCTGGCGGCGTCGTCCTGGCGCTCACGGTCCGCGACGTCCTGCGAATGCTGGGAATCTTCGGCGACGTTCCGTTTCGATCGCTTGTGGCGATGCTCTTGCAGGACACGGCCCAGGGCGGTCCCGAGACGGTCCCGTTCGCCAACGCATCGGCATGCCTCCAGGCATACCGAGCCGGGATGAGCCGGCCGGTTGGAGGGATGCAGGCGCTGGCCGAGGGGATCGGCTCGCGGTTCTCGGCGATGGGCGGAGACTTGCGGGTCGCCTCGAAGGTCGATCGGGTCGAGGCCGTCGATTCGGAAGGGTTCGTCGTCAAAACCCGTCGCCGTCAGGAGATCAGGACGCGACAGGTCGCCTTCAACCTCCCCCTGGACCTCGCCGCCGGCCTGCTCGGACGGCCTCTGATAGGCCGGCTTGCTCGCCGGGAGAGGCAATCGCGGGCCTCGTGGAGCGCCTTCACGGGCTACCTGGCGATCCGTCGATCCGCCGTGCCCGACGACGGCCCTTTGTTTCATCAAGTCCTTCAGCATTATGAACTTCCGATCCACGACGGCAACAACGTCCTGATCTCCCTCTCCCCGCCCGACGACCCGGGATACGGCCCCCCCGAGGTCCGCATCGCCACGATGTCCACCCACACCCGCCCGGCGGATTGGGACGGCCTCGACCGCCCTGCTTATGAGGCGAAAAAGGCCGATTATCAGGCCCGGATGGTCGCCGCACTCCGCCAGGCCCTCCCGGATGCCCCGGATTCCCTCGTTCACGCCGAATTCGCATCTCCCCGGAGTTTCGCCCGTTATACGCGGAGGTGCCTTGGGGCCGTCGGGGGGCCTCCGGTGTCTCGACGCAACAGCAACTTCCTCGCGGTCGGCTCGGACGTGCTCGGGCCGGGCCTCTGGGTCGTCGGCGACTCGGTCTTCCCCGGCCAGGGCACGATGGCGGTCGTCCTCTCGGCCATCCGGGTCGTCGAGCGGATCACCGGCCGTCGCTGGGCCGATCTCGCCGGCAAGCCTCCCTGTTTTACCCAGACGCCCGAGGCTGCCGAGGCTGGAGTTCCGGGGAAAGTGCCGTGAAGTGGCCCTGTCGAAGACCCCAGGAGGCTCACCACGAAGCCACGAAGGAAGACACAAAGGCATCGGTGAATTCGGGTCGTCTTTGTGTCTTCCTTCGTGCTCTTCGTGGCTTCGTGGTGAATCGGGGTCGGCCCTGGAGTCGTTTTCTCCAGAGAGGGGTAAAGTAGTTCTGCGAGATCAGATCGGTCGTTCCTCGATCCTCCTCCGAGAGTGACTCCCCATGCTCGATGCCCTGGTGGTCGCCCCTCATCCCGATGACGCCGAGCTGGGCATGGGCGGGACGATCGTCCGCCTGATGGCGGGCGGCTGGAAGGTCGGCATCCTGGACCTGACCAGCGGCGAGCCCACGCCGTTGGGTTCGCCCGCCACCCGCCGGGCCGAGACGGCCGCCGCCACCGAGGCCCTCGGCGGCCCCTGGCGAGACAACCTGGGACTTCCTAACCGCAACCTGGAACCGACCTTGGAGCATCGCCGCGCCGTCGCCTCGGTGTTCCGCAAGGTCCGCCCCCGGCTGCTGTTCGCCCCGTTCTGGGAAGACGCCCACCCCGACCACACCGCCGCCACCCAGCTCGTCGAGGCCGCCCGATTCTGGGCCAAGCTCTCCAAGTCCGACATCCCCGGCGAGCCGTTCCACCCCTCTCGGATCCTTTATTATTTCAGCGTCCATTTGAAGATCGTCGAACGCCCGAGCTTTCTGGTGGACATCAGCGATCAAAACGAAACCAAGATGAACTCCCTGCGGTGCTATCGTTCGCAACTGGTGGACAACGTCCCGGAAGGCAAGCCCGGGGTGATCGACTCGGTGGCGGACCGCTCGCGGTTCTGGGGCCATGTCGTCGGAGTCCGCCACGCCGAGCCGTTCGCCAGCCGGGAGCCGATCGGCCTCTCGGGCCTGGATTCGCTTCTGCTATGAAAAACCGACCAGGATCGGGCAAAGGGATTCGCATCGGCACCGCGGTTCGCGGCGGGCCTGTGAGGAGGAGTATCGGGACGACGGGCCGAGGCGATCGCGCGAAATCCCGGGAGGGACGACGGCCCGTCCCCCGAGGCGCCCGATCGCGGAGCCGGGGTGTCCACGAATCCGGGCCGATTCGCGGCTCGCGCTCGGATTTTTTGATCTGATCGAACCCTCAGCCCGGTCATGACTTGCGATCTTGAAATCCATGATTCCAGAAATGTGGTGAAATCCGCGCGCACGAGTCGTTGCGCACCAGCAAACGGCCGGATTTCCGCCCTTCCGTGAATTTTGGGCGAAAAAGTGTAGTCAAGTTCTGAAGCAACAGGAAATTCGCATAATTCATTAAAATGAAATATTCAAGGATTGTCGCCGTCGAAGACTGCAAGGGATCTCGGAAACCGCAGATTGTGCAGATTGCGCAGATTATCAATAAATAGTAAATCTATAAGTCTGTTTTTGGTTTAGCGGACCCCCACTCTCCTCCGGGGGCGACGGTTCGCGGACGACCCCGCCACCCGGTCGGGCTGGGGGGCGGCCCCGGGGGTCAACGGCCCCGGGGTCCGGCCGGATCGATGTTCGGTCTACGAAGATCCGACATGTGTTCGATCGTCCAGCCCTTCGGGATTTCGGTGGCGAAGTAACCGGCGGGGACCTCCGGATTCACCTCGATCGTCTCGAATCGGATGGTGCGGGACTGATGACCTCCGGCGTTGGCCTTCACGGTCCGGGGCAGGAGGGTGGCCTTGTCGAGAGTGACCTCTGCGAGCGGGGCCACCCAGACTTCGGGCCGTCCTCGAGCGGCGAAACGCAGGACGTATTGCGTCGGCGTCTCTTCCATCAGGTCGATCCGGTAGCGGCGGAGGGCGGACTCGACGTCCATCGTCAGGAAGAGAGAGGGGCCATCGGGGTCGAGCAGGTCGAGCGGCTCCGCGAAGATTGCGTAGTTGAGTTCGGAAAAAATGCCATCGACCGATCGCGCGGCCCGATCCCGTTCGTCGCGGTCCATGGCCTGAAAAATCCACACATGATGAGATTTTCCGTCCAAATGGGTCATTTTATGGTCATTTAAGGAAAGGCGAGCGATCAGGCGAGGCGTCCCTCCCCGCTCGTCGGCGAGGTCGAGCCGGGCCTTGTCGCGGCCATGCCAGGCGTACCAGCCGCGGAGACGCTCCGTCCGATCGAAGGCCGGGTCGCGGTTTTCGACGGCGAAACGGGCCCGGATCGACCGGACCTCGGCGGATTTCCGGGCCCATCGGGCGAGCACGTCGTCGCGGACCGTCGCGGCGTTCGGGTCGGAGGGGGCCGGGAGGTCGGGGACGACCGCCTCCACGCCGCAGCCCTGGACGATGCCGGGGATCATGCCGAGGAGCGACCAGGAAACGACCTTCCACATCGGCATCTCCTTCCCGATCGTGTCAGGGACCGAGTCTCCGACGACGGCCGAATCTGGAGGTCCGATCGATATCAGAATCCGGCCCGCGCGACCAGAGGGATTTCAGGGATCGTGCCGGACCCGTCGGCCCTCGACGCGGAGCCGTCCGGCGGCGTGGAGGGCGATGGCCTCGGGGAGGGCGTCGCATTCGGCGAGGAAGACGCGGTGGGCGAGGGTTTCGGGGGTGTCGTCGTCGAGGACCGGCACGGCCTTCTGGATCACGATCGGGCCGGTGTCGTAGGTCTGGTCGGCGAAGTGGACGGTGCAGCCGGAGAGCTTCACGCCGGCCTCGATGGCGGCCTCGTGGACCGCCCGGCCGTGGAAGCCCCGGCCCGAGAAGGCCGGGATCAGGGCGGGGTGGACGTTCAGGACCTTGCAGGCGAAGTCGTCGGGGATCTCCAGGAGCGAGAGGAAGCCGCCGAGGACCACGAGGTCGGCGCCGCGGTGGCGGATCGGGGCGAAGACGTCGGCGCTGAAGTCCTGGACCGGCCTCTTCTTGCGCTCGATGACGGCGACCGGCACCCCGGCGGCCTCGGCCCGGCCGATCGCGGCGACCCCGGCCCGGCTGGCGACGACCTGGACGACCTCGGCGGCGAGCCGGCCGTCGGCGATCCGGTCCAGGAGGTTCTGCAACGTCGTCCCCCCGCCCGACACGCAGACGGCCAGGCGGATCGGAGGGCCGACGATCGGCGGATTGCGCGGGGAATCGGGCATCGGATGGAGGGCCGAGGGTGGAGACGGGCGGCCGTCGCGGGTCGGGACGGCCCTCGACTCTACCCGAATCGGCCCGGCCGCGGGAGGGCAGGCGGATCGGCCGATCGTCTTCAGGCCGATTTTACGTTTCTATTCGCGGTTAGATCGCGAATAGAGAACGGAAAATGATACTTTACGCGGCGAGTCTCGCGGATGGGGCCGTCGGCGATCCCCGGCCGTCGGGCGCTTGCGGGGTGGCGGGCGTGGCCCTACCCTGGAGCGCCGGGGCGGCCGGCGACCGTCGCCGATCCACCCCCGGGGCCCGGGCCGAGGGGGCATGATTCGGATGAGCGAGCGTTCCGCCGACCTGGACCTGGACCTGGAGTTCGTCAAGGCCCTCGCCGTCGAGGCCGCCGGGATCGCCCGGGAGCGGGCCGCCCTGGCGACCCCTCACGAGAAGCCGAACCATACTTATGTGACGGACCTCGACCTGGAGCTGGAGCGGTTCCTCCGGTCCCGCCTGGCCGAGCGGTTCCCCGACGACCGGCTGACGGGCGAGGAGTACGCCGCCTCGGGCGGCTCGGGGCCGAGGCGGTGGTCGATCGACCCGATCGACGGCACGGGCAACCTGGTCCACGGCCTGCCGATGTGGGCGATCAGCATCGGCCTGATCGACTCGGGCGAGCCGGTCCTGGGCGTGATCGCGGTCCCCCCCCTGAACGAGCTGTACTGGGCCACGAAAGGCGGAGGCGCGTGGCGAGACGGCCTCCGCCTGACCTGCCTGGACGCCGACGCGTTCCACGACCAGGACAACGTCTGCCTCGGCACCAACGCGATGAGGGCCGTCGATCCGAGGAGCCTCAAGGGGCGGCTGAGGGACATCGGCAGCGCCTGCTGCGAGCTGGTCTTCACGGCCGGCAACCGGCTCCAGTGCTCCACGTTCCTGGGCGAGCAGGCGCACGACGTGGCGGCCGGCTCGGTGATCGTCAGCGAGGCCGGGTGCGGGTTCGCCACGATCGACGGCCGGTATTTGACGGCGGCCGAGTTCGTCGCCGAGACCCCGGTGAGCGTCCCGACGTTCGTGGCCCCGCCGAACCGGTTGGCGGCGCTGGTGGCGACGGGGCGGAGGTACGATGTCCGGGCGTGAGCGGCCGTTGATCAGAGGTACTGGGCGAGAAAAGTGCCTCCGAAGAGGGGGATGGTGATGATCCAGAACAGGCCCAGGGCCCGGCCCGCCCGGTCGATCCATCCTCGTTCGCTTCGCCAGCGGCCCTCGATCGCGAGCATCGCCCAGGAGATGGCCACGCCCACGCCCACGAACGGCGAGGCGAGGCCCTCCCACTCCAGGAGGGTGCCGGCGAGGTCCTTCCAGGATGCGCCCGACCATCGCCCCGACATCCAGAGATACGCGATGACCGACGCCATCAGGACCGAGGCGGCCAGGAGGCCCAGGGAGGCGGCCAGGCAGGCGACGGCCCCCGGCTGGCGGACGATCCTCCGCCACGAGGGGCGAGGGCCCCGGAGCCTCAGGACCAGGACCGCGACCGTCCAGGCCAGGACGCACGGCAGCGCCAGGGCCGTGCCTCCGACGGCCAGCATCCATGCCCTGTCGAACGAGGAACCCGCCTGCGGCCAGTTCCCGGTCATCGTCGGCAGGACCCGGCCGATCCACGCCAGCCCGGCGGCGGTCGCCGCCACGAGGATCATCCCGTCGGCGATCGTGAATCGCCGGCTTCCCTGCCCCGTCCGACTCATCGTCTCGTCCCCCGAAGACTTTCGGACCCCGCGGGCCGGATCGTAACGAAGGGAGACGCCCGATGCAACGCAAGATCGCCTCCTTGCCCGAATCGATGGCCGGGCTCTGCCTGATCCGCCTGGGGATGCAGGTCCGGAGGCTGTCGGCCCTGGCGTTCGCCTCGAAGATGGGCCGGGGGATCGACCGATCGGCCCGCGAGGCGATCGCGGCCGGGGCCGGGCTCCTGCATTCGGAGCGGTTCGCGTTCGGCTGGAGGCATTTCGGCGTCCTGCAATATTGGCGAGGGTTCGACGACCTGGAACAATGGGCGAGGAAGCCGCCTCACGCGGAGTGGTGGCGGGAGGCCGTCGAGAGGGAGCGGAACCGGGGGGATTTCGGCATCTATCATGAAGTCTTCCTGGTGCCGAGAGACGGCATCGAGTCGATCTACCTGAATTGCGAGCCCGTCGGCCTCGCCACGTTCGGGACGATCGGCGAGCCCGTCGGCCCGATGACCACCAGCCGGCAGAGGCTCAACCGGTCGGGCCAGGGAAGCGCCACGTAGGGTGCATGCCATGCACCAATCCCGCGCGGGCGAAGCCCGCCTTCCGTTGGGAAAGGCTGCGTTGGATCGTCGAGGAGGGGAGAGGAGTAGGCGGGGAGTGAGCGGTTGGCGGCCTTCGGCCTCCGCATGGAGAGTTGGTGCATTGCATGCACCCGACATCGATTTGAGGCGATTCGATTCATGGGTTCCTGGGGCGTTCGGAGCTTTGAGAACGACGACTCGGCCGACGCCCTCGACGCGGCCTATGAGCGCGTTCATGGGTCGAAGTATGAAGACCTCATGGACGATCGCAACCCGATGCCGTTCGAAGACGTCCAGCGCAAGCTGGCGAACCCGGAGACGCTCGTTGCGGCCGTGGAATGGCTCCGCGAGGAGTTCGGCGACGACCTCGACGGTTGGGACGACGAGGCGAGGCTGGCCCTGGCCGGCGTGGTCGTCCGTCATGCGGAGGCGGGCGTGGCGATCCCGGCGGATTTGCGCGATCGCGCGGTCTCGTGGCTGGAATCGGAGGCGATCGAATGGGACGAGGCCACGGTCCGCAGGCTCCGACGGCGGAAGGAGATCGAGATGCTGACGAGGGGGGCCGGCCCTTGAGCGATTTGCCGAGGACGCCCGACCCGATGGCCCCCGAGGCGGCCGTCCGGGGCCGGCTGGAGTCGATCGACGTGCTCCGCGGAGTGGTCATGGCGGTGATGGTCCTGGACCACGCCCGCGACTTCTTCGGGGAGGTCCGTCGGCAACCGCTGGACCTGGCCTCGACGACCCCGGCGCTGTTCTTCACGCGATGGATCACCCATTTCTGCGCCCCCACGTTCGTGTTCCTCGCGGGGGCGGGGGTTTACCTGTACGGGATGAAGGGGCGGACCAAGGGTCAGGTGTCGTGGTTCCTGCTGTCCCGGGGGTTGTGGCTCATCTTCCTGGAATTGACGGCCGTTCGCCTCGGGCTGACGTTCGATCTGTCGTATCAATTCATCCCGTTGACGGTGATCTGGGCGATCGGGGCGTCGATGGTGGCGATGTCGGCCCTGGTGTTCCTGCCGACCGGGCTGATCCTGGCGATCGGGCTGGTCCTGATCGTCGGCCACAACGCGACCGACGGCGTGACGGTGAAGGACGACCTGCTCGGCGACCTCTGGCGGCTCCTCCATCAGCAGGCGTTGCTGCGATCGATCTCCTCGCCGGTGGTCTTCGCGCTCTATCCGCTCGTGCCCTGGGTGGGCGTGGTGGCGGCGGGGTACGGATTCGGGTCGTTGTATCGACTGCCTCCGGAGAGGAGACGGCCGATCCTCCTGGGCCTGGGGGCGGCCCTGATCGTGGGGTTCGTGGCCCTTCGCGCGAGCAACGTTTATGGAGACCCGTCCCGGTGGATGGTCTGGGGCCGGTCCGCCGACGGCCTCCCGACGCCGGGGGCGAAGCCGCCCGACCTGCTCTGGACGTTCATGAGCTTCGTGAACTGCGCGAAGTATCCGCCGTCGCTGCTCTTCCTGATGATGACTCTGGGCCCGGCGATCGGGTTCCTCGGGCTGATCGACGGGCGGGTCGGGCCGATCGGCCGGCCCCTGGTGAGGTTGGGCCGGGTCCCGTTGTTCTATTATGTGTTGCAGTGGTGGCTTCTGCATGCGATGGCGATCGTCGTCGCCATGATCCGGGATCGGCCCTGGCGATGGCTCCTGACGAGCGGGCCATTCGAGCCGCCGGAGGGGTATGGGTCGGGCCTGCCGTTCGTGTATGCGATGTGGCTCGTGGCGCTGGCGATCCTGTACCCGGCCTCGGCCTGGTTCGCGGGGGTGAAGGCCCGGCGGAAGGACTGGTGGCTCGGATACCTGTAGGGTGCATGCAATGCACCGTCATGTCGGGTGCATGAAATGCACCAACCACGCGGCGGCCATCGGCCGCCTCCCTTCTCCCTTCTCCCTTGTTCTCGATCCCAAACGCGAAGGGTCGTGGGCGGGTTTCACCCGCCCGCCACCACGGTGCATTTCCTGCCGATGGCCTCATTCCTCGGATTCGGGCGGGGTGGATTCGGTGATCAGCCGGTTCAGGCTTCGTCGATAGTGCCAGAGCTGGGTCCTGGGTCCGAGTTTCTTCGAGAGCTCGGCCCAGGCGGCGGAGGCGGCGAGCAGGGCGGCCTCGGGCGGAGTCCCGGCGATCGCCGCGCCCCTCGCCCTGGCGAATTCGGCGAGATAGGCGTCGGCCCCGGGGATCCTCAGGCCGGGGATGACCCGGGCATTGGTCAGGGTCTCGGCGACGGCGACGCCCCAGGCTCTTGAATCGATCCCGAGGCTCGCTCCCCCGAACGGCAGGCCGACGCCCAGGGCCGAGGAGCGGACCGGCAGCATCGGGAACGCCGGGTCGGCCTGGATCGCCCGCGACGCCTCGGGCCCGGCCAGGGTCTTGGCCAGGTCGAGCGCGGCGGCCCGGCGGTCCTTCGGCACCCTGGCGGAGACGCCCACGAGCCAGCCTCCGCCCCGGGGCAGGTACGACGGGCGGTTGGGCGTGGCCGGGGTGTCCCACTTCCGGCCGCGGGGGTCGTAGACCCGGGGCGATCCCGGGAGCCGGGCCACCCCGATCGGCACGGGGTGCTTCGCGTCGGCCCACTGGCGGACGGCCTCGGCCCGGTCGATCAACAGGGCGGCCTCGCCCGAGCGGAACGCCTTCCGCGCGTCCTGGGCCGTTCGGGGCGAGCCTCCCGGCGGCGCGAGCTTCGACCACGACGCGACCCCGGCCAGGGCCTCGACGAACGGGGGCGTCGCGATCTTCGGCTCCATCGTCCCGGAGTCGAACAGGAAGTCGTAATGATCGGGATGGGCCCCGAGCGCCGCGGCCCGGGCGAGGACGAGCGTATCGGCGATCCCTTCGGGGTCGTCGCCCAGAGGGGCGGCGATCCCGCCTCGGGCCCGGCCCGAGCCGTCCCAGTCCCTCCCGGCGAAGAACCGGGCGAGGGCGTCGAGCTGCTCCCAGGTCTCCGGCGGCTTCAACTCCAGGCCCGTCGCGGCGGCGGCCTTGCGGTTGGTCTCCGAGTCGAAGGCGTCGCGGCGATAGGCCAGGACCAGGGCCGACCCGCCGATCGGCAGCCCCATCCGGTCATCGCCCCATTGCGAGACCTCCTCGCGCTCGCTCGGGACGATCTCGGCCAGGGCCAGGGGGTCGGGCGGCGGGGCCTCGCGAGGGCCCAGGGGCATCGGCGTGCGGATGTCCGAGTCCCTCAGGACGAGCAGGGCCTCGGACCGGACGAGGTCGCCCAGCCGGTCTCCGGGGAAGACCAGGACGTCGGCCCCGCGGAGGTTCTTGGGCCCGACGGGTTCGGGCTCGACGGCGACCTGGCCGCCGACGGCCTGCTCCCACGCCCCTCGCCACGAGCGGATCGGCTGGAGGACCGCCGGGTCGCCGACCGCCGCCAGGGGGACGCTCACGCCCGGGAACGAGGGACGCGAAGGCCCCGAGGAGGTCGATCCCCCTCCGCAGCCGCCCATCATCGCGGCCGCCAGGCCGAGCCAGACCATCGCAAAACCCCGACGCATCGGCCTTCCCTTCCTCGCGAAAACCCGGAGACGCTCCTGGACCCTCATGGTAAGGGCTGGCCGGGGGGCGGTCAAACCGGTCGGAGCAAGGGGGAACGGCCCCCGGGTCGGGAAATGCTCGGCGGGGCAGGCGCCCGGCGAACCGGATGCCTGCCCCGCGGGGTGCGTCTCTGGGGATGTTCGGTGCGGGGAAAGATCGGATCAGATGTCGATGCCGAGGCGGTAGCGGAGCTCCTCGAACTGGTCCTTGTAGACGTCGTCGGTGGAGTGGAGGTGCTCGGCCTCGGAGATGAACTTCAGGGTGTCGTCGCGGCGGAGGCCGGCGTCCCGGAGGACTTCCTCGAACGGCTCGAGGTCATGGGCGTAGACGAACAGGAGCTTGTGCTCGTCGAACTGGACCTCCATCGGGCCGCTGGGGTTCAGCGCGGCCAGGCCGGTGCAGCCGTCGTTCAGGAGCAGCTCCTCGTAGTCGTAGAGGGTGCTCTTGAGGATCACGGTATCCATGTGCTCGCGGTAGAGGTCGGCGTGGGCGCCCGGCTCGCTCTCGTGGGAGGATTCCATCACGACGTCGATCTCGTCCCCGAGGGGGTCGAGCAGGCTCATGAAGACCTCGAAGAGGCGGTCCGAGGAGACGCTCGCGGCGAGGACGGGCATGGTGTTGCCGGTCTCGGGGTCGCGATAGACGTCCCTCCGGTATCCTTCCCTCGGCACGATCTCCAGGCCGAACGAGGGCCGGACGGCGTCGGTCAGGCTGAAATTGCCGTACTTGCCGACCTTCAGGTGAGCATCGAGCTGATCCTGGCTGAGGTCATCGAAACCGGTCCGGGGCATGCGGCCGGGGGTGGTTCGCAAGACCCGTTCGAGGAACCGTTGAAGGAAGCTCATGGGATTGTCGTCCCCTCCTGCCGCCAGCAGACGTCGTATGGGGTGGTCAGTCCTGGGACCGCGTCGGACGAACCCGGGGAAACTCCCCCGAGCTGAGCCATCCCGGGCATCCGTCCGACACCGCGCCCAAGGGGACGAATCCACCCCGGGGACGGTCGCCTCTCCCTCGGCACCGCTCGTTCACCGTTCTCCTATATATACCATGTAAGACGCCGAAAACCCGCCGGGCCCGAGAAACAAATTGAAGCCCCTCGGGCGGGCGGGCCGATGCGTTCGCGAAGATGTCGATCCGTTCGGCGCCCGGAGTCGGTCCGAGCGTGAAAGGGACTTGTCGCAACTGCGATGCCAACGCCCCTCATGAGTCCTCCTCGGCGGCCTGTCGGCCCGAAACGGCCGGGACTTGAGGCGAATTTCGAGAGATCCGCCGGGCGATCGGTCGGCCCTCGGCCTGGTACATTGTTCAAGACGGGGGCCGACCGGCCTTGTGACCCCTCGGCGGCTTCCCATCTCCGAACCTACGGCGCGCGTTTCGGGAAAGCAACGGACCGACCGGCCCGATCGGTCGGTTCCTCGCGACGAGCGGGCCCCCGTCCCTCCGGCTCGCTCGATCACCACCATTTCGGCCCGCGTTCGCCCAGCGCCACCTTGGCGGCGTGGACCCGCGCCCGGGCGTCTCGCTCGGCGGCCTGGTCCTTGGCCTTCAGGGCCCGGCCGACGTCCCCCCGGGCCCTCATCAGCTCGGAGACCAGCCGTTTTCGCTCGGCTTCGGGCAGGTTCGGGTTGGTCGCCCGCCACTTCCGGCCGTCGATCAGGACGTGATGGCCATCGGGCGTCGGCTCGACGGTCTTCTTCGATTTCGCCATGATCGAAAACGCCCCGAGGGGCCGTCGGACTCGTCCCGATCGGCCCCTCGGTCGTGTTCTCTCCGCAATCGACGCGCCTTGCCCGGTTCGGCTCAGCGGCGGTCCTGGAGCTTCATCAGGAGCCGGACGATCGAGATATACAGCCAGATCAGCGTGACCATCAGGCCGAACGCGCCGTACCACTCCATCGACTTCGGCGCCTCGTAGCGGCGCTCTTCTCGATGAAGTCGAAGTCCAGCAAGAGGTTGAACGCCGCGAGGCCGACGACGAACACGCTGAAGGCGATGCCGAACTTCGAGGTGCTGTTGATGAAGTTCGTCCCGCCGTTGAAGCCGACGAGGCTGGCGAGCATCGAGAACAGGAAGAACAGGCACAACGCCCCGGTCGCCGCCCCGATCATCGCCGCGACCTTGCCGGTCACCTTGATCAACCCGGTGGCGTAGAGCGTGAACATCACGAACGACGCGCCGAAGGTCAGCGAGACGGCCTGGAACGGCAGGCCGGGATAATACTTGTTGACCACGTTGGAGAACGAGCCGAGGAACACGCCCTCCAACGCGGCGTAGATCGGGGCGGTGACCGGGGCCCACGTCGGCTTGAAGCAGGTGACCATCGCGAAGACGAAGCCGAACAGGGCGGCCGTGAAGGCGACGCCCTGGCCCAGGGCGCCCTGGTCGGTGTAGACCCACGACGCCGTGGCGGTGGCCGTGGTGATCAGCAGGAGCGCCAGCGCCTTGCCGGCCGTCCCCTGGACGGTCATCGCCGTGGATCGCTTCTCGGCGTGGGCCCAATCGTCGAAGATCGTGTTGCCGAAGGCGGGATTCGAGGTCTGGAAATTGCCGAGAGACGACATGATTCGGGACTCCTTCAGCCTCTGAATACGGACCGGGCCCCGAATCGGTTCGGCCGCGACCCGCGGGCGGACCCGGTCCCCTTTCCGTCATTGTGGCCCCGGTCGGCCCGGTTGGCAATCACGATCCGGGACGAGGCCGATGGCGGAAGGCGCGGAGAGGCCCGTCGGCGAAGACGGGCCGGGGGTCGAACCAGCGGGCGTTCTCGGCGGAGAGGGCCGGGTCGGGCTCTCCCCAGACGAGGAGGACGTCGATCTCGTCGTGATGGGCGTCCAGCAGGGCCTTCCAGGCCGAGGCGCGGGCGGTCGCGTCGGCCGGGGCGTCGCGGATCGCGATCGCCTCGAACGCCTCGGCCGGAGGGTGGGGCAGGCCCGGCCGGACCTGGACCGGGAAATAATAGTGGGCCGTCTCGTAGTTCGACCACACGACGTGCCCCGTCGTGCCCAGGCCGGCGAGGTTGTCGGCGTGGAGGACCGGGTTGGCCCGGAATTTCCCTCGGATGTTCACGAGTAACGTGCCCACCCTCTGCCCCCGACCGATCGCCGGGCCGACCCTAAGGAACGGCGAGACTCGGCGGTCGGATTCCCGGGCGTAATCCCAGACGCTCAGGCTCTGCAGGAGCAGCGCGGCGACCAGCAAGCCCGAGGCGAGCTTGCCGGCGGCCCGCGAGAGGTCCAGGACGATCACCGAGGCCAGGGCCATCAGGCCGATCAGGACGACCCGTTGCGGCAGGTAATTGCCGTGGGCCGGGCCCAGGGTGTCGGGCGTGAGGGCTCCCCCGACGATCAGGAGGCCCGCCAGGACCGCCCAGCCGAGGCGATCTCGGGGGACCTTCCGGACCGTCGCCACGATCGCCACGACGACCGCCGAGGCCGCCAGGCCCGAGGGCGACACCAGCCCGAGCCACGCCGATTCGGCCGAGAGGAACGGCGGGACGCCCTTCTTGCCCAGGCTGATCGGGTCGACCCAGCCGAGCTGGCCCTTCCACGAGGAAAGCGCCAGGGGGGCGGCCTCCAGCTCCCCCCAGATCGGCCTCATCGCGCCGCCTCGGCTCATGAATCCTCGATAGATCGGGCCCAGGACGAGCAGGGGGGCCAGGCCGAGCAAGGTCCAGCCCGCCCGGGCGACCCGGGACGGGCCGGGCGTGATCGCGGCCAGGACCATCACGCCGAGGACCGTCAGGCCGAGGCTCACGAGATGGGCGAAATATCCCAGGACCACGAGCCCGGCCAGCCCGCAGGCCAGCTTCGGCCCCGGGCGGTCGCGAAAGGCCCACCACAGGCCCAGCGTCGGCGGGAACAGCGAGGCGCCGAGGAGGAACCCCCAGAAGCCGAACGACCACGCCACGTTCAGCCCCACCAGCGCCGCCAGGGGGACCGCGGCGGCGATCCCGCGATCGCCGACGACCCGGAGGCGGAGCCCCAGCGTCGCGACCGCCGGGGCGATCAGCGAGAGCGAGACCATCGCCCGTTCGGCGAACCGGATCGGCAAGAGGCCGATCGCGGCGAGGGCGGCGAGGTGCCCGGCCCAGTTCGGCAAGGGTTCCAGGCGGACCGAGAACGTCGAGGAGAGCGGGCCGGCTCGCCACCAGTCGGCCAGAACCTGAGCATTATAAAGGTGGGCCGGGCCGTCCTGGGTCGCGAACGCCGGCGCGGACCAGACCGCCAAAAGCGACGGCGCCAGGGCCAGGAAGAGCAGGGCCCAGGCCGTCCGGACGGCCCTGGGGTCGGTCTCGGCTCGGGTCGGGACGTCCATGAGCGACGGTCAGGCGCCTCCGGCGAGGTCCGAAGGGAAAAAGGTCGGGGACAGGGGCCAACCCGACCCCTTCCGACGCCCAGAGGGCCTCGGAAGGGGCCGGGTTCGGGTGCGTAACAACCGGACGGACGCCCGTCGAAGAAGCCGCCCCCGGCGTCCCGGAGACGGTGGGTCGGGTCGCAGCCGCTGGTGCGCGGCAAGGTCCTAAATCACGCGGTGACGACCGACATCGGGCAACCACGGCCCGATCTGGCGATGCAATCACTATAGCCGATCCCCAACCGCCCTGCTCGGGAATTCTCCCAGGACCCAGGGCCGTTTCCCTCTCGGTGGACGAATCTTCCGAAGGAGTTTGGGTGGCACGGGATCCGTCCTCGAGACCCGTGGGCCGTCCCTCACGGGTCCCGAGGACGGATCCCGTGCCGCCTACAATGCTTCCGGCCGAAACTTCTCGGAGAAGGAAACGGCCCGGACAACCGGCCTCTCAACTGACATTTTCGGGGCTCGGTGGTAAACTCGGGAGGGTGGGGTCGTCCCCGGACGATCCTTTCCTCCGTGAGTGAGCGATTTCGCCCTTCCGCTCCCGCCGGCGGGGGTGGCGACCCGATCGAAACGACCGGACTGGTCCGGACCGGAAGGGGGCAGACGATGGCCCGACGACTCATTGCCCCGGCCTTGCCGTCCTGGGTGGGAGACTTGCCCGTCTTCGAACGGGCCCTGGGCAACGGCCTGAAGGCCCTGGCCCTCCCTCGGCCCCATTCGCCGGTCGTCGTGTGCGACCTGTATTACCCCGTGGGCTCGGTCGATGAGCCTCCGGGCAAGACCGGCCTGGCCCATTTCGTCGAGCACATGCTCTTCAAGGGCACCGCCCGGTTCCCCAAGGGGCAGATTGACCGCCTCGCGTTCCTCGCCGCCGGGCAGTCCAACGCCGAGACCGGCGAGGACCTCACCCATTACTGGTTCGCCTTCCCGGCCGATCGCTGGGAGGTGGCCCTGGCCATCGAGGCCGACCGGATGCGAGGCGCCGGCTTCGACCCCGCCGAGGTCGAGGCCGAGCGCCGGGTGATCGTCGAGGAACGGTCCCGGGAGCTCGATTCCCCGCTCGGGCGGCTCGACCAGCACCACCTGGCCACCAGCTACCAGACCCACCCCTACCGCAACCCGATCCTGGGATGGCCGGACGACTTGCGGAAGACGACGGTCGAGGATTTGACCCGGTTCTATCGCGATTACTACCGGCCCGACGGCGCGGTGGTCGTCGTCGTCGGCGGGATCGACCCGGAGAAGGCCCTGGACCGCGTCGAGGCCCATTTCGGCCGGCTCGCCCGGGGCCAGACGCCTCGACCGGCCCCCCCTCCGAGCGAGCCCCGGCAGAACGGCCGCCGCGAATTCGTCCTGATGGAGCCCGATTCGGTCGCCCGCGGTTTGTTTGGCTGGCATTCGACCCCCAGAGGGCATGCCGACGGCCCCCCTCTGGACGTCCTGTCCGACCTCTTGACCTGCGGCCGACGCTCGCGGTTGTGGGATCGCCTGGTCGAGCGAGACCGCCTGGCGACCTGGGTGGAGGCGGCGCAGGAGCCGTCCCGGCAAGCCGGGCAATTTCTGATCCAGGTCGAGGCCGCGCCGGGCGTCGATCCGAAGCGTCTGGAAGCCGCCATCCTCGCCGAGATCGCCGAGATCGTCGCCACCGGTCCGACCCCCGAGGAGCTCGTCCGCTCGCGAAACCGCCTGGAAGCGGCCTGGCGATGGGAGCAGGAAGACGTGTTCGGCCTGGCCTCGGGCCTGGGGCACGTGGCGCTCTGGGACGACTGGCGGGCCTGGCAGGCGGAGCATCGGGCCGCCCTCGCGGTCTCGGCCGAGAGCGTCCGCCGGGTCGCCTCGGCGTACCTGGTCGAATCGGGGCTGACGCTGGGATGGTCGTTGCCCAAGGGGTCGAGGACGGTCGTCGAGCGGGTCGCTCCTCCGCTCCCGCCCGGCCCGAGCCGCGAATCCGCCCCGCCGGCCCCGGATCGGCCGATCGCCGTGGCGTTGCCCTCGGGAGGCTCGACGCTGGCCGACTTCCAGCCCTCGAAATCCGTTCTGCCCAACGGCTTGCGCCTGCTGACCGAGACCCGGCCGGGCACCGGGATCGTCGCTTTGGACCTGTACGTGGACGCCGGCTCCCTCCGGGAGTCCAAGCCCGGCCTCGCCCACCTGACCGGCCGGCTCCGCGAGGAGGGGACCCGGCGGCGATCGGCCGAGGAGATCGCCTCGGCGATCGAGGACGTGGGCGGGACGCTCGACGTCGGCTCGACGGGCGCCTCGCTGCGGGTCCGGGCCGAAGACCTGGACCTGGCGATGGACCTCCTGGCCGACGTGACGCTCCGGCCCGCGTTCCCGGCCGACGCCGTGTCCTGGACCCGGAGGCGGATCGCCTCGGAGCGCCGGGCCGATCGCGACGACCCGTCCTATCGCGCCGAAGAACGGTTCCGGGCCTTGATTTACGGCGATCACCCCTACGGCCGGGATTTCCGGGGGTCGGCCCGGACGCTGTCGGGGATCACCCTGGAGGACGTCCGCGGCCACCACGACCGCTTCTTCGCCGCCGATAACGCGATCCTGGTGGCGGTCGGCGATTTCGACCCGAAGGCCCTGGACGGCCTGACCCACCGCCTCCTCGGTCGCTGGAAGCCGCGAGGCCCGCTGCCGCCCGCGCCTCGAGTCCCGGCCCGACCGGGCCGGAGGGTCTCGCGGAGGGTGGCGGCGACGGGCGAGCAGGTCCATATTTTGATCGGTCACCTCGGGATCACCCGGACCGACCCGGACCATGATGCGTTGATGGTCCTGGACCACATCCTGGGCAGCGGGCCCGGGTTCACCGATCGGCTCAGCCGCATCCTTCGGGACGAGATGGGCCTGGCCTACAGCGTCGGCGGAGGGATGACCGACTCGGCCGACCTCATCCCCGGCCTCCTGAGGATCTACCTCGGAACCGCCCCGGCCGAGGCCGACCGCGCGGTCAAGGCGGCGGTCGCCCAGATCGAGGCGATCCACCGGGGCGAGTTCTCCGACGAGGAGGTCGATCGGGCCCGCCGCTACCTCGCCGGCTCCTGGGTCTTCGACTTCCAGACCGTCGGCCAGAGGGCCGAACGGCTCCTGGAGCTCGAACGCTGGGGCCTGCCCCTGGACGACCCGCTCGGCCTGCCCGGCCGGATGGCCGCCATCACCACCGAGCAGGTCCGCCAGGCCGCCCGCCGCCACATCGACCCGCGATCGCTCGTGAGGGTCGAGTACGGGCCGATCGTCCGCCGGCGGTCCTCCTGATATTTTGTCCAGGTTTTTGCTGGACCCGGGCCGGTCGTCGCGTTATTCTCCCATTTCGAGGGAACGATCGGCCCACGGACGACCGGAGGCAAGGCGATGGCCCGCGTCGAATCGATCGAGGAAGCCGCCTATCCCGACGCCTCGGAGCTGATCTCGGAGGACGGCATCCCCTTGGAGACGCCCTGGCACCGGGCCGAGATCGGCGTGTTGATCGATTCCCTGGCCTACCACTGGCGGGACCGCGACGATTTCTACGTCGGCGGCAACATGTTCATCTATTTCAGCGCCGAACAGGCGAGGAACCGCGACTATCGGGGGCCGGACTTCTTCTTCGTGGACGGCGTCCGCCGCCGGCCCCCTCGGCCGTACTGGGCCGTGTGGCTGGAAGGGTTCAAATTCCCCGATCTGATCATCGAATTGACCTCGCCCAGCACCGCCCGGGAGGACCGAACGACCAAGAAAGACCTCTATGAGAGGACGTTCCAGACCCGGGAGTACATTCTCCTCGATCCCGACGACCGCCGGACCGAGGGCTGGAGGCTCGACGAGGAGGGGCATTATCAACCGATCCCGCTCGACGCCCGAGGGCGGCTCTGGTGCGAGACGGTCGGCTTCTACCTCGGCCCGTGGGAGGGCCCTTACGGCGAATTCGACGAGCCCGCGTCCTTCCACCGCTTCTTCACCCCGAGAGGGGACCTGATCCTCCTGCCCGGGGAGGCCGAACGAGTTCGAGCCGACGAGGAACGGAACCGCGCCGACGAGGCGAGCCTCCGCGCCGACGAAGCGAGCCTCCGCGCCAATGAAGCGAGCCTTCGAGCCGACGAGGCAAGCCTCCGCGCCGACGAAGCGAGCCTTCGGGTCGAGGAGGCGCGTCTCCGCGCCGAGGAGGCCGTCGCCCGTGCCGAGGCCGAGCGCCAGCGGGCCGACGCTTCGGCCGAGGAAGCGGCGAGGCTTCGGGCGTTGCTGGCCGAGCTTCAGGGGCGTCAGTAGGCCCGGCGGACCACGTAGGCCGTCAGGGCCTGGAGGACCTGCCGGGCCTGCGAGTCGGGCAGTCCGTCCAGCGCCCTCCGGGCCGATTCGGCGAACTCCCCGGCGCGGTCCCAGGCGTATTGCAGGGCCCCGGAGTCTTCCAGGAGGGGGCGGAGGGCCCGTCGGGCGTCGGTCCCGGGGTGGCCGAGCAGGTCGCGGATCCGCTCCGCCTCGGCGGGCCGGGCCGTGGCGAGGAGGCGAATCAAGGGGAGAGTGAGCTTTTGCTTCTCCAGGTCGGTGCCGAGCGTCTTGCCCGTGGTCCTCTCCTCGCCCCAGAGGTCCAGGACGTCGTCGGCGATCTGGAACGCCACGCCGAGGTCACGCCCGAAGCCGTCCATCGCCTCGACGACCTCGGCCGAGGCCCCCGCGTAGTGCGCCCCGAGCCGGCAGGAGACCGCCGTGAGCTCGGCCGTCTTCCCCCGGACGATCTCGTAATACGAATCCTCGTCCAGGTCGAGATTGCCCCGGTTGTGCACCTGCTGCATCTCGCCTTCGCACACCAGGTTCGTCGCCCGGCCGATCAGCCGGCAGGCCAGGGTGGTCTCCAGGCTGGCGGCGAGGTGGAATGCGTGAGTGAACAGGTAATCGCCGATCAGCACGGCCGACTCGTTCCCCCATTCGGCGTTGACCGTCGCGGCGTGGCGGCGGACCAGGGCCTCGTCGAGGATGTCGTCGTGGACCAGGGTCGCGGTGTGGATCATCTCGACCACGGCGGCCAGGACCGGATGCTCGTCGCGGATGCCTCCGCAGGCCTTCGCCGTCAGCAGGAGGAGGGCCGGCCGGAGCCTCTTGCCCTGGAGCTCCGAGCAGTGCTCGACCAGCCGGGCCACATACGGCGATCGGCTGGCCAGCTCGGTCGCGTAGATCCGATCGGCCTCGGCCAGCTCGGCGGCGATCGGCGCGTAGGCGTCGGCCAGCCGTCGGCGGGCGTCCTCGGGCTTCCTCAGGACCGTCAGGCTCATCCGTCGGCTCCCCCGGGATTCGGTGACGAGGCCGGGGGCGACGGGCCGCCGTCCGAGTCGCCTCGGAGATACGTCCCGCTCCGGCCCCCGGTCTTCTCTTCGAGCCTCACGCCGTCGATCGTCATCCCGCGATCGACGGCCTTCGCCATGTCATAGACGGTCAGCGCGGCCACCGCCGCGGCGGTGAGCGCCTCCATCTCCACGCCGGTCCGTCCCCGGGTCCGGGCCCGGGCCTCGATCCCCAGGGTCGAGGCGTCGAGGAACGAGAACCCGACCTCCACCGCGTCCAGCCCCAGCGGGTGGCACAACGGGATCAGGTCGGCGGTCTTCTTGGCCGCCATGATCCCGGCGATCCTCGCGACCTCGAAGACGTCCCCCTTGGCCAATCCCCGATCGCGGATCAGCGCCAGGGTCTCCGGCCTCATCCGGACCAGGGCCGACGCCCGGGCCGTCCTCTCCGTCGCCTCCTTGCCCGAGACGTCCACCATCCGGCTCGCCCCGAGTTCATCGAAATGGGTCAGGCCGGCCATGACGGGTCTTCCCGTGACGTTCAATTCATTCTGAACGAATTGTAGGCCGATCGCCCGGGAGTTTCAATCTCGGTTGAAAGATTTTTCCGGGCCCATTCCGTTCACCTCCGCCAGAGGCCCGAGAGCCAGACGCCCTGCCGCGATCGGACGAAGGCCGGCGGTCGCGAGGCCAGGGCGCGCATCTCGGGCGTCCAGTACGCGTCCCGGCGGTAGAGGACGACCCATTCGGAGCGGTCCAGGGCCTCCTGATCGTCCAGCGCCACGGGTTTTTGCGCCATCTTGCGGGTGGTCATCGCCCGGCCCTGCTCGGGGACGAGCGTCGGGGCCAGGGCGCACGGCGATCCGGCCTGCGCCTCCCGGGCGAGGCGATCCAGGAGGACGCGATCGACCGAATCGCCCCAGTACGTCAGCTCCAGGCCGAGTTTCTCGGCGCCGGGCAGACCTCCGACGAGGACGTTGTAATAGCTCAGCCCGAACGGGTGGATCGTCACCACGCCGACGGCCTGGAAGAGCGTGGCCGCCACGAGCGCCGCTTTCCAGGTCGGTCGATTCGTCAGGTCGTCCCAGACCGCCGCGAATCCTCGGCCGACGAGCAGGGCGAGCAGGGGAAACGCCGGCAGGAACAGCCTCTCGCCGTCGTAAATCGGCACCTTCGTGCTGAACAGGACGAGCCAGCCGACGATCGTGCCCAGGAGGAGCAGGCCGAACGGGTCGTCCCGGCGGTCGCGGACGCCCCGAGACGCGCCGATCCCGCCCAGGATCAGCAGGCCGACGGGCACCGTCGCCCCGAAATAGACCCACGGGTAATGCCAGGGGACCTCGCGATCGGCATAAATCGAGCCGAAATAGAGGACGCGGATCGGGTCCCGGCGGACGCCCGTCGCCAGATATGCGGAGAGCCGGTCCCACGAGTCGTACCAGAGCCACGGCCATCCGGCGAAGAAGACGGCCAGGCCGACCAGCCCCCACAAGGCCATCGCCGGGATCGCCCGGCGGATCGGCAATCGCACGAGGACCCACGCGAGGACGACCGGAGGCAGGAGCCATCCGTGGATCTTGGTCAGCAGGGCCAATCCCCAGAAAACGCCCGAGAACGCCATCGCCAGGGCTGGCCTCGGCGAGTCGGCCGCCTCCACCGCCTTGAGCAGGGCGAGCGTCCAGAACAGGGCCACGAACGTATCCAGGGCCCCGAGATGCGCATGGGCGAACGCCCGGGGCATGACCGCCAGCGAAAAACCCGCCACGACCGCCGCGCCCGGGCCATATCGACGCCCGGCCGCCGCCGAGACCAGCCCCACCAGCGCCGCGAAGCAGACGGCCGGCGCGACCCGGGCCGAGAGCAGATAACTCTCGGGCCGGACCGGATCGCGACCGAGGAAAATCGTCTCGACCGGCTCGCCCAGGGTCGAGGCGATCCCCAGGAGCCATCGGCCCAGGGGGGGATGCTCCTTGTTGTGGAGGAACACGCGATCGACCGTCTTCCGGTCGAAGAACCCGATCCCCCGGGCCCGCAAGGTCTGAACATATTCGCGACCGGGGCGAACGTCGAGCCGTTCATCCATCGTCTGGCCGGGGTCGCCGAGCGTCAGGAGGACGCTCAGCCCCGACCCGAAGGCCAGGGCCAGGGCGATCCGGCCGACGGTCCAGAAGGATGGACGGCCCGGGGGGAACCGGGGAGGCAGGGGGATCGTCGTCGAGGCGTCCCCCATGATCGTCGCGGCCCTCCCCGGACCGTCACTCTCCCGCCTGGGGCGTGGTGTGCTGCGGGTCGGCCCCGGGTTCGACCTGGGGCGGGGCGTCGGTGGCGGGGGATTCGGCCGGGGCCGATTCGCCTTCGCCGCCCGGCTGGTCCTCGTCGTCGGGGCCCTTGGAGCGGGCCTCGAAGAGTTGCTTGAGCTGGCCGAAGGTCCGCAAGGGGACGCTGCCGGTCAGGGCGTCCTTGGACAGCGGAGGCGGAGGGGCGGCGGGCTTGGGCTTGGGCTTGGGGGCATTCGGATCGACGGGGGTTTGCGGGTCCCGGGCGCCTCCGGGGCCTCCTCGGTTGGGTCCGCCTCGATTCGGCCCGCCTCGGCCTCCGGGGCCTCCTCGGCCGCCCTGGGCCCTCTGCGGGAGGAACTTGGCGAAGCGGTCCTGCGGGGCGGGCGGGCGGTTCTGGCCCCCGCCCGGGGGCCGATCGCCCCGGGGGGCGCCTTCGCCCGGAGGGCCTCCGCCCTCGCCGGCCGGGCGCACGCCCCGGGCCGGTCCCGGCCTCCGGTCGCCCGGGGGGCCTCCGCCCGGTCCGCCGGGGCCCGGCCCCTGACCCTGGGGCCGCCCCTCGCCGCGACGAGGGCCGCGTTCGGGTCGCTCGCCCCGCTCCCCGCGTTCGCCGGCACCCCGGGGGCGCTCCGTCCCCGGCTTGACCATCGTCAACGAGACCCGCTTCCGCTCGTTATCGACGCCCATGACCCACACGCTGACCACGTCCCCCACGCTCACCACGTCGTGGGGGCTCTTGATGTAGCGGTTGGCGAGCTGGCTGATGTGGACGAGCCCCGAGTCCTTCAAACCGATGTCCACGAACGCGCCGAAGTCCACGACGTTCAGGACGGTGCCCTTGAGCTCCATCCCGGCGGCGAGGTCTTCGAGCTTCAGGACGCCCTTCTTGAAGATCGGCTTGGGCAGGTCTTCGCGCGGGTCGCGCTCGGGCCGGGCCAGGGCCTCGAAGATGTCGTGGAGGGTCGGCTCGCCGATCTCCAGCTCCTTGGCCATCGCCGGGAGGTCGGCCGTGTTGAGCTTCTCGTGGAGCTCGGGGAGCCGGTCCTTCTGGGTCAGGATCTCGGGCGCGAACCCGAGCTTTTCGAGGACCTTGGTCGCGACCTCGTAGCTCTCCGGGTGGATCCAGGTCCGGTCGAACGGGTTGGCCGACTCGCGGACCTTCAGGAACCCGGCAGCCTGGGTGAACGTCGCCGGGCCGACGCCCTCGACGCCCTGGATCGCCGATCGCTCGGCGAACGGGCCGTGGGCCGTCCGGTGCTCGACCAGGCGGCGGGCCGTCAGGGCGTTCAGGCCCGAGACGTGGCGGAGCAGGGGGATGCTCGCCGTGTTCAGATCGACCCCGACGAAGTTCACGCAGCTCTCGATGACCGATTCCAGGCTCTCCTTGAGCTGCTTCGGGCTGACGTCGTGCTGATACAGGCCCACGCCGATGTTCTGGGGCTCGATCTTGACGAGCTCGGAGAGCGGGTCCTGGAGCCTCCGGCCGATCGAGACGGTGCCCCGGGTGGTGGCGTCGAGGTCCGGGAACTCCTCGCGACCCACCGGGCTGGCCGAGTAGACGCTGGCTCCGGCCTCGTTCACGATCACGTAGGAAAGCTGGGCCAGCATGGGGTCGGCCGAGTGGGGCCGGGGAGGAGGGGGCGGCCCCTTGGGCTTCGGAGGCCGGGGGGCGGACTCCTTCTTCTCCCCGTGTTCCTTCGGTTCCCTCGGCTCCCTCGGCTCCTTCGGGGCCTTGGGAGGCCGGGCGAAGTCGGGCGCCGGCGCGGGCGCCGAGGCCGGCTTGTGCGAGGGAGGGGTCGGCGAGGCCGTGGCGGCCGGGGCCTCGCCGTTGGCTTCGCCGCCCTCGCCTTCGACCGGCGCCGAGGCCGTCGCGGCGACCTCCGGGGCCTCGTGACCTTCCGCCGGGGGCGGGACGGTCTCGATCGGCGTCTCGGCCGGGGCCGATTCGGGGGCCGCCGAGGCTTCGGGCTCGGCGGGGGCCGAGGGCGCGGCCGCTTCATGGGCCGAGGGCGCGGCCGCTTCATGGGCCGGGTTGCGGGTCGCCTCGGCGTCGGGGTTTTCCAGGACGTCCGCCTTGTGGGCCGAGCCCTCGGGCTCCTCGGAGTAGGCGGACGAGGGCGGCGCCGCGGCGCGGGGTCATGGGGCGGAGGCGGGCTTTCCTCCCCTTCGTCGGGCGCCCCTCCGGTGATCGGCGGCATGGCCTCGACGGGCTCGGCGCCGTCGGCGTGGCCGATCGGCCCGTTCTCGGTCGGGGCGGAGGAGTTGTGATCCGATTGGGGGTCGAGCGCCGGGGCGGCGTCGAGGGTCGGCGCCTCGGCGGCTTCCTCGGCCTGGTGGACGGCCTCGGCCATCGTCACCGGCGAATCGGCCGGTTCTTCCGGGGCGGCGGCCTCCGAGTCGGGCGATTCCGGGGCGTCCTCGGCCGGCGCCTCCGGGTGAGACGCCCCCTCGGGAGCGGCCGGAGCCGCGGGCGCCGGGACGGCCATCGCCCGGGCGGCGGCCTCGGGGTCGGTGTGGAACATCGTCCCTTCGGAGATGATCTCGGCCACGAGCTCCTCGGTCTCCCGGCAGGCCGTGCCGTTGCCGATCGCCACCACGCCCACCTGATGCTTGCCGACCAGGTCCTTCAAGACCTGCTTGGCCTCGTGGCGGCGATTCTGGGGCTGGTGCGGGTGGATCGTCGTCTGTTCCAGCAATTCGCCGTGGGGGCCCAGGACCGCCACCTTGCATCCGGTGCGGAACCCGGGGTCGATGGCCAGGACCGTCTGCTTCAGGATCGGCGGCTGGAGCAGCAGGCTGCGGAGGTTCCGGGCGAACACGTCCACGGCGTGCCGCTCGGCCATCTCGGTCAGGTCGCGACGGACCTCGCGCTCCAGGCTGGGCAGGAGGAGCCGATCGAGCGCGTCCAGCGCGGCCCGGGCGAAGAAGTCGCCGTGGGGGTGGCCGTCCAGGGGGAGCTGGCCGAGGATCGAGCGTTCGAGCTCCTGGCGGGGGACGTCCAGCTTCACCTTGAGCTGGTTCTCCTTGTCCCCCCGGTTGATCGCCAGGACGCGGTGGGGCGGGATGTGGCCGACGGGCTCGGAATAGGCGAAATAGTCGCGATATTCGAGGCCCTGGCCCTCGGGCACGCTCTCCGCCTTGGTCGTGGCCACCTTGCCCAGCTTCCACACCGTCCGGCGGACGGCCTCGCGGACGATCGCCAGCTCGTTGATCGACTCCGAGAGGATGTGGCCGACGCCTTCGAGGACGCTCTCGGGCGTTTCCAGGCCATTCTCGGCGTTGACGAACTCGGCGGCGGCGGCGGCCAGGTCGGTCAGGGTCTCGTCCCGGTTCCAGATCCGCAGCGCCAGGGGCTCCAGGCCCTTCTCGCGGGCCTCGCTCGCCTTGGTCCGCTTCTTGGGCTTGTACGGGAGGTACAGGTCTTCGAGCCTCTTGGGATTGTCGGCCGCCTTGATCGCGTCGCGGAGGTCGTCGGAGAGCTTGCCCTGGGCCTCGATCGCCTTGAGGATCGTCTCCTTCCGCTCGGCCAGGTCGCGCAACCGCTTGACCCGCGCCTGGATCTCCCGGATCGCGACCTCGTTCAGGTTGCCGGTCCGCTCTTTTCGGTAGCGGGTGATGAACGGCACCGTGTTGCCCTCGTCGAGCAACTGAACGACGCTCTCGACCTGGACGCGCCGGATTTGCAAATCCTGCGCGATCCGGCCCAGGTCGACCGGGATCGGGGTTTCCATGAGAGACCTACTCGGAGGAGGGAGGGACGACGACGTTTCGGGCGGTCCCCTCGGGGGTCGAGGGCCCGTCCACTGGAACCCGGCCAAGTTTCCCGGACGGACGCGCGCGGGCCGACCGGCCTGGCGCAACAGTCCGGCCAATCTATGAGATGGCACGCCCCGATGTCAAGCGCCGCAAACGGGATTGGGCCGAATCACCGACACGGCCTCCGGGCCGTCCCCGTTCAACCCGTTCGACTCGCGAACATCCCGTGGCAGACCAAGCAAGTCCGGGGGATTTTGACGATCGCCGACGCGGCCCAACCCGGGGCGCACGCCCGGAAGCCCCGATCGGATCCGGGCCGACCGCACCATCGCCGAGGTCCGACGCGAAGGAGGGAACGCCGAGGCGAGCCCGGCGTCGCGCCCGTCGATGGGCTCGCACACGGCCGGCGATCGCCGATCCGGCCCGGTCTCGCCGTCCGCCTCACCGGGACCTGGCGCGCTCCAGGGCGATCTCGGCTTCCAGGCGGTCCGCCGTGGCCTTGAGGGTATCCGCGAAAGAGGCTCGCGCCGCCTTGTGATCTGCCTGGGCAATCGCCTCGGAATTCCGGGCCTCGGCCACCAGCTTCTCCAGGACCGCCACCCTCGCCTTGTCCGTCTCGCAGAGGTCGAGTTCGGCGCGGAGCGCGTCTCGGTTCGCCTCCGCGACCTGGCGATACGAGGCCCGGCCGTTCTGGAAGCTCGCCCGGACGGCTTCCGCGGCCTGTTCGAGGATGGCGTGCCTCTCCTTGAGGAGCGCCTTCAGCTTGGTGTCCCGGTCCTCCGCCGCAACCGCTCGGGGCGAAGTGCCGCACCAGGCGGCGACGCCTCCGCCGATCACCAACGCCGCGATGCCGAGAGCCGCGAGCCGGGATTCGCGTGAAAGCATGGGAGCGCCCCCTCGTCAAGCCGTGATCGTGAGCCGCCGAACGACCAGCCTCCGCGGGCCCGCCCCCCGGAGCGACCCTGACCTTAGCATAAAACCGCCGAGGCGGTGAGGGGCGAGGTCAGGCGAGGTCGTCCCGAGGCGCCGATGCCCCGGATGGGCGACGGAGCGGCGTGGCCCGCGCCGCACCGGGTCGGCGGCGGGCGCCCTCAGGGCGGTTGTTGGGGAGCATCCTCGAAGGGGCTCGACTCCTCCGCGGGCAACGCGGGCATTCGTCCGTTCCTGAGCGGGTCGGCCGCGCTCATCTTGGCAGGTTCGGGCGGATCGGCCTCCACCGGAAGCCAGGGGAAGCGGGCCGCCCGCTCGTACTTGCGCTGCATGGCCCAGTCGTAGAATGCTTGCCGAGGGATGAGGAAGCCCGGGTAGAGCCAGACATGACGCGAGGCGTCTTCGTACCGGGCCGCGATCCGGAGGAACCTCGCCCGACGCTCGGCCAGTATCCCGAGCGCCACGCCGGCGACCGCCACGGCAACCATCGCCCGTCGCAGGGTGAACCGGGGACCGCGAATGAGAGTAGGCACCGGCAATCTCGCCCCCAACAACCTTGCCCGATCGCTTCCCGGGCCGCCTCACGCCAAAGCTCAGCGGCCCAGCACCGCCGAGCAAGATCAGGATCGTCTGGTGAGCGCGGCGGCGGTTGCTGAAGCCGATCTTCGAGCGGTAAGGAGGTATGACGCGGTGTGCCGCCCAGCCACAAAGCTCAGCGGACCCGGACACTGACCAGTGAGCTTGAGATTAGAGAAAGCGCCGACCGTGGCTGGGGTCCGCTGCAACGCGAGTTTAGGCCATGTCGGCGATCGAGAAGATAACCACCTCGTCGCGAACCACCGGGAACTCTTGAGACCAGCAGGCGACGGTTGCGGTTTCGGGACTGAGACGACGAATGGCCGCCACACAGGATACCAAGCCCCAGCGCCGCATGAGCCTGGCAATTCCACGACTGCATGCCCCGTCGATTTGGAAGGGCGTCCCAGCCGGGGAGGTTAGGAGAGCGGCTCGCAAGTCGTCGTCGAACGTCACGACGTAGGCGCAGACGATGGTGAGGAACCGGCGGTGTAGTTTCTTCCTGAGACGCCTCCGATGCCGCATCATCCCTCGACCGCGAGAGCGGCCTAACGCCCAAGCTCCGCGAACCGGCCGCCGACCTGTGACGTGGATATTACCAGAAATCGACCTCGGCGGCCGGGTCCGCTGCGGCGCGAGGTTAGGCGCGATTCGGCTCGGTGACCTCGACCACCGAGGCCGCCCAAAACGACGGCACGCACCAGTCCGGCTCGAAGGTGCCCACCCGCACGCCGATATCTTCCATCTGCCGGCCTGACACGTCCGAGACGTACACCCGGGACCAGGCGCCCAGCCGCCCGCGGGGCAACTCCACATCCCGAGGGGCGAAGAACCGCAGGCGTCGCTCAACCCCGTTTCGGACGAATGCCAGATCGATGTGCGTCTGCCGCCAATCGTCCGGGGCGAGGCGGTAAGCGAACTCGACCAGCGCCCACGAGTAGGGGTCGGGCAAGATCGGGTGGAATGGATCGTCTCCGGGGTCCGACACCGCGAGTCTTCTCCGCCGGCTAACAAGTATTGGACGGACCGCACGCAATGTGGGGTCTTACGCCCTTGCTCCGCATGCTTTTCAGCATTTCTTGAAATTATGGGCCGCCTGTTTGCGATGCAAGCGTTATGTCGGAAAGATTCGGGAATGAGGGCGTGGACGGGTGTAGCCCCCGAATCTGGAGTTTTTTCGGGTGCCCCCGGTTCTCGAACCGGGGGCACCCCAGAAGTTCCGGATTCCAGAGCTATACCCGGCGTGGACGGTTGCGGACCGAGGGGTTTTTCGCGATCGACGCGGCATCTTCACCGCGTTCGCGCGGACGTGAGGCGATTGCATCCCGGCCTTCGCACGGAGGATGCTTATGTGCTATGGTCCGTCGATCCGTCCGGTTCATGAGACACGGCCTCCGGAGGAGATGTGTCTATTTGTAGGTATTCGCGGGGTCGAGGGCGGTTTTTGTCGGGTCCGCTATTGCGGACCTCCTGGCGACGAAGGGATGGCGAAGAGGTCCGCAATAGCGGACCCGACGAGCCGCGATTCGATGCACTACACGGATGATTGCTAAGATGTAAGCATGCCACGCGAGCCTCGATCCTTGAGGGATCACTCGACGGTTCCCAGGGCTTGCGATCCTGGGGAATCTGGGGCTTTCGGGAAATCCGCTGGAGAGACTCGGATGGGGTGGGGTTTGCGGGCGGTTGGCTATGGTTGATTTGCCGATGTTTTCGAATTTATGGATTTGTATTCCATTTTTAAGTAAGATTGATCAAATTTCCTATGGATAAGAAATGCGGGTTCGATGTTTTGTAGGAAGTTGACTACACTTTTTCCCGAAAAACGCGCCGAAGGGCTTTTTTTCCAGGGTTTTCGGGCGCGCAGTCACTCGTGTCGAGCCATGATTATTAATTTGAGAATTTGTTTGATTTTGACGAACAAAGAGCGATGGATAAACGGTTTGCGTCAATCGGAGTTTGGGGCTTCGTCGCCGACTTTTGTCCGAAAAGTGGACGGCTTGCGGATCGCAAGCGAGGGGGCGGTCGGGAGGGGCGATGGGGGTGGTGGCGGGATTGGGTGATCGGGGGTGGGGGCGGCCCTCGATGATGGGTTCATGGGGGCGGCGACAATGGGGGGCGGGTTCGATTGGCAGAGCTGGGGAGGGTGGGCCGTGATCGATGGGGATGGGTTCGCGCGATCTCTCGTCTCGGTCGAGGGGGCGGGGTCCGGGGACGGGGCGGGCCTGGCTCGTCGAGCCGGGATCGGCGGCTCGGGCGCGGGGCGGTCCCGGCGACCGGTCGAGGTTGACGGCGATCAGAGGTCCCAGGCGCGGGCACCGTCGAGGAAGCAGGAGACGACGCCGTCCTCGCTGACCTTGAGGACGGGGCCGAAGCGGCTGGCGGCGAGGGCGGCGGTGGTCCGGGCGCCCTCGGCGGCGGCGAGGTTGGGGAGGTCGGCGGCGTCGTGACGGAGGATGGCGCCGAAGGCCAGGATCTTGCCGGCTCGATCGACGGCCAACGCCCCATCCAGGCCGGCGAGGGCCTCCAGCACGGTGGGATCGAGGTCGAAGACGGATCGGCCCCGGGCGAGGTAGTGCAGGGCGCGGCGGGCCAGGGGGTCTCGGGGGGAGACCTCGGCGGGAGGGCCGTCCGGAGCGGGGCCGGTCAGGACGTCGCTCGGGGCGATCAGGCGGCCGATGGCGTCGTCGGGCCGGTCGAGCACGACGAACAGGGCGCCCCGGCGGCCCTCGGCCAGGTTCAGGGCCGCACCGAACAGCGAGCCGGCCAGGGGCAGGTCGCCGACGGCCCCGGTCCACTCGGCCGACCGGGCCCGGGGGTTCAAAAGCCGCCATCGGCCGTGGGCGAAGGCGAAGGCCTGGGCGCCCTCGGCAAAGACCTTGATTTCCTGGTGAGGGCTGAGGACCACGCAGACATGGCCGCCCCGCCGGGTGGCCCTGGCGTGGGGGCGATAGGTCCGGGCGCAGAGGGTGCATTCGGGGCCGTCGTCGGGCAGGTCGGCGGCCCATCGGACGATGTCGGCGATCCCCGCGAGCTTGCCCTGGCGGTCCACCAGGAACAGCGTGCGCTCGCCGTCGCAGAGGCGGTGGATGCTCTTGAGGCCGGTCAGCTCCACGCCGTAGGGCAGGGCGTCGGGGGCGGCGGGGGGGAAGGGGCGGGTTGAGGCGTCTCCGGGGCCGACCAGCAGGGCCCCGGTGGAGACCCGGTGGTTCTCGTAGGTGGAGAGGGCGGCCGTTCGAAGCGTCTGGATCGTCCCGGCGACGCGGCTGGGTTCGTGGGCCGGGGGGCGGTAGGCGTCGGGCTCGACGAACGCGGCGACGTAGTGGTCTTCGGAGCCGCCTCGATAGAGTTCCAGGCGGGCGGCGCGGGACATGTGGAACAGATGATAATATCGCAGGCCGAGGACCGCCCCCAGGGCGCGGACCATCCTCGTCTCGTCGGAGGAGAGGCGGGCGCCGTCGCGAGAGGCCAGCCGGTGGCGGATTCCGTAGAGCTCGACGACGTCCCCGCCCTCGTCCTGGTAAAGCCGGAAGCCGGGGCCGAGCCGGAAGACGGCCTGGGATGGGTCGTCCAGGGGGTCCAGGCGGCTCTGGGGGAAGAAGGCGAGCAGGTCTCGGCGGAAGACCGAGAAGAACAGGTCGGCCACGGCCGGGGCGTCGCGAAGACCCTCGGAGGAGTCGCCCGGCAGGTGGGGAAGAAACGGGCCGGGCCCCGACGGTCCGTCGATCCTGGGTCGCATCCCGCGCCTCCGTCCCTGGATGGCCTCGGGGCGCTCGCTCGGGCCTCGTTGCCCACGGATCTTGCCCCGCCCCGGACGGGGAACTATACCCGAGACCGGACTCGGGGGCAATGGTGCGAGGAGGCCCCGCCAGGGCCGTTTCAGCGTCAGGGGTTCCTCGGCCGGAAATGCTTGATGGGGCACGGGTTCCGAAGAGGAAACGCGTGCCACCCGAGATCCTCGCGGCCGGATGTCTCCCGAGAACGCAACGGCCGGGGAGGCCGTCGGCCCCGGTCGCGGAGTCCCGCTCCGCCGGGTCGGCTCAACCCCCCGGGGCGACGAGCCGAGCGGCGGCCAGGGCCCGGTTGTCGCGGTGGTCGTCAGGCCGGGCCTTCACGGCCGATTCGAGCCGGGCGACCCCGGAGGCGATCCGGGCCCGGCCCTCGTCGGCCCTCCCCTGGCGGATTCGGAGGCGGCCGAGGGCGATTTCGGCCTCGGCGAGCCGGCCGGGGAGGCCGAGGTTCGCCCGGTCCCGGTCCTTCATGAGGTCCGAGAGGGCCTTTTGAACCTCCTGCAAGGCGGCCTCGGCCTCGGCAACCGGCCCGGCCTCGGCGAGCCGTTCGGCCCGGAATCGAGGCCGGCCCGACCGGCGGGCGGGTCCGGCCTGGCTCCCGTCACCGAGGGCCTCGATCCAGAGGGGCGGCGACTCTCGGCCAGGCCATCCTAACCCCGCCCCCGGCGATCCCGCCAGGAGATCTGGGCGAATTGCGGGTGACACCCGTGATCCTTCGCAAAACCGTTCCCGTCCCCGGGATCTTCCAAGGCTCAACTCTCGCCGGTGACCGGCTCAATGCCGGACCAGCGCCAGGACGATCTCCACGGCGATCAGGACCACCACGACGATCTCCAGGGCCTCCATCCGCGAGCCTCCGGCCTGCTGGACGAGCAGGTCATACACGTCCCCCACGGTGTCCAGCTTCCGGCGGATCGATTGCTGCCAGTCCCCGAGGTGGAACCGGGCCGAGGCCAGGGCGTAGACCCGCGAGAGGTACTGATCGCCGATGAGCTTCAACGCGTTGTCGGCCCTCTCGAACAGGCTGGTGGCCTCGATTTCCAGCTCTCGGACGCTGCGGACCGCCCGCTCGTGGGACCTCCAGGGGAACCTCGGCCGCGTCTTCCTCCGCTCGGGGCGGATCAGCCGATAGGCGGCCTCCAGCCGGTCGTCCAGGCGGTCGTCGATGTGTCGGAATTCCAGGAGCTGGACGTTGGCGAACTCGATGACTTGCAAGGTGTCGGCGCAGTCGCGGTCGGCGACGAGCCCGGCGGCCCAGTCGATCAGGACCAGGTCATTCGGGGCGTAGGAGATGGCCAATCGGGTGGCCTCGCGGACCTCGTCCGGGCTGTAGGGGCCGCCCTCCAGGCGGACGAGCCCGGCGGCCCACTCGGCATGGTCGGCCAGCCAGCCGCTGCGGACCTCGCCGAGCTGGAAGATCACGTATTCCTCGCTCAGATCGCTGAATTCGAATTCGATCACGGCCGGACGGACCCGCTCGATCCACGGCGAGAGCGCCCGGCGGGCGGACTCGGTCAAGGGGCCGAGGTCGGCCAGGGCCGAGGCCAGCCGGGCGAGTCCCTCGGGCGTCTCCCGGACCGGGAACCGGGCCATCAGCGACAGGGCGCCGAAGTCGTAAATGCCAAGCTCCAGACGATTTGGGGCGATCCCGCCGGGCAGCGCCATCGACCCGGGCTCGACCGTCAGCCGCAGGGGGGCCGGACGGTAGCGGATCGATTCGGGCGTCCTCCGGCGACGGGGCAGCGCCCCGGCCTCCACCGGCAGGAGCGTCCGGGCCCGGTCCAGGTCGATCTCGTACCCCACGTCGAAGGCGAACGCGAGGTGGATGGTGGCGTCGAGGATTTCCATGCCGATACTCTCCCCGGTCCGGCCTCCCGGATGCAAGTTGGCCGCGAGGATCGGCCTCGTCCCGGGCCGGATTTCCCGGCCGTCGGGTAGAATATCCGACCGAGGAATGGCCCGACGATCCGGGGAGGAGTGCGCATGTTCTTTGGTCGGAAGTTGCACACGCCGTTTTCGTTCTGGCTCCAGGCCCTGCAAATCCGGGGGTCGGCGGTGCCGTTGGTGGTGATCCGGGTCCTGGTGTTCACGGTGATCACGGTCCTGCTCGCCTGGATTCATCGCAATGACCACCTTCCCGACCTGAACATCCCCGTGGCCCCGTACGAGGCGGCCGGGGCGGTCCTGGGCTTGCTGATGGTGCTCCGGACCAATTCGGGGTATGAGCGGTGGTGGGAGGCACGGAAGCTCTGGGGCTCGATGGTCAACACGTCCCGGTCTCTGGGGGTGACGATCGTGACCTACGGCCCCAAGGACCCGGCCTGGCGGGATCGGGCGGCCCGGCGGGTCGCGGCGTTCGGGCATGCGGCCCGGCGGAGCCTCCGGGGCCAGGCGATCGCCCCCGAGCTCGTGACCCTGCTGGGGGCGGAGGAGGCCCGGTTCGTGACCGAGGCCGACCACATGCCCTCGGCCGTGGCCCGATTGATCGCCGAGTCGCTCCGCGAGGGCCTGGCCGGCCCGCCGTTCCTCCAGGCCGACGCCCTCCGCGTCCTCCTGATCGACAACCTCGGCGGCTGCGAGCGGATCGCCAAGACGCCCTTGCCCCAGGCCTATACCATCGAGGTCCGCCGCTTCATCTTCCTGTTCCTCTTCAGCTTGCCGTTCGTCCTGTTCAACAAGCTGGAGAAGTCCGAGGCCGTCTGGCTGGCCCCGCTGATCATGATCCTCGTCTCGTACCCGCTCCTGGCCATCGACAAGATCGCCCACGAGCTCCAGGACCCGTTCCAGCCCTACCGGCTGAACCACCTCCCCCTGGACGACCTCTCGGCGATGATCGAGCGGAACGTCCTGGCGATCGTCGGCGAAACGCCGGCCCTTGACTCCTCTCGGACCTCGCCGATACAGTCGCCCATGATCTCCTGGGGCGACCTCCGAAGCGTCTAGAGCCGCGGCGAAGCCGAGGACGACCCGACCATGACCCGCGACGCGACCCTCCGGCGCATCCTTCTCGGGGGGATCGTCGCCGTGATCCGTTCGGAGACGGCCGAGCCGATCGTCGGGGCGGTCCGGGCCCTGGCCGAGGGGGGCGTCACCGCGGCGGAGGTCACCTTCACCGTCCCGGACGCCCCCGACGTGATCCGTGAGGTCCGCCGCGAGATTGGAGACGCCGTCGTCCTGGGCGCGGGGACGGTCCTCGACACCGAAACCGGTCGGATCGCCCTCCTAGCCGGCGCCGAGTACCTGGTCTCCCCGGTCCTCAATCCCGACCTGATCCGCCTGGCCCATCGGTACGACAAGCTCGCGATGCCCGGGGCGTTCTCGCCGACGGAGATCCTGGCGGCCTGGGAGGCCGGGGCGGACGTGGTGAAGGTCTTCCCGGCGGAGGTCGGCGGCCCGGCCTTCTTCAGGGCCATGCGGGGGCCTCTGCCCCAGATCCGCCTGATGCCCACCGGGGGCGTGGACCTGGACTCGGCCCGCAAGTTCCTCGACGCCGGCGCCTGCTGCCTCGGCGCCGGAAGCTCCTTGGTGGAACCCAGGGCGATGGCCTCGGGCGACTTCGGGCGAATCCGCGACCTGGCCTCGAAGTTCTCCGCGATCGTGGCCGAGGCCCGTCGGGGCCGCGATGCCTGACCTCCGCGAACCCCGATTCGTCCGCCTCGTCCGCCTGGCGATCGGCGGCCTGACGACCCTCCCCGCCGGGCGGTTCCGCCAACCGGTCTCGGAGCGCGACCTCGCCGCCTCGCGGTTCGCCTTCCCCCTGGTCGGCGCCTATCTCGGCCTGATCCTGGCGGCCGTCCAGGTGGTTCTGGAACGATGGGGGGTTGGCGAAGGTCCGTCGGCCTGGGTCATCGTGGCGATGGCGGCGGGCCTGACCGGCGGCCTCCATCTCGACGGCCTGGCCGATACCGCCGACGGCCTGTTCCTCGCCGGAGGCCCCGACCGGCGATTGTCCGCGATGCGTGACCCGAGGATCGGCAGCTTCGGGGTGATCGCGGTCGTCCTGGTCCTCCTGGGGAAATACGCGGCCCTGGGGAACCTGTCGGTTCCCGAGCGAGTCGTGAGGCTGATCGGGGCGTTCGCGGTCAGCCGGACCCTCCTGATCGTGGCCGCCGGGTCGGCACCTTACGCCAGGCCCGAGGGGACGGGCCGGACGATCATCGACGCCGGGACTCCGGGAGAGGCTCTCATCGCCTCGGCCGGGGTCTGCCTGATCGGTGCCCTGACCGGGGGGAGCCGGGGTCTGCTCGCCTCATTGGCCAGCCTGGCCGTGGTCCTCATCCTGGTCCGGGTCGCCGATCGCCGGATCGGGGGGATCACCGGAGACATCCTGGGAGCCGCCGTCGAGCTCGCCGAGCTGACGTATCTCCTGTAGGGTGCATGCAATGCACCGTCATGTCGGGTGCATGCAATGCACCAACCCGCGGCGGGCGAAGCCCGCTTCCTTGGGATCGTCGGAACCGATCGGGAGAGGCGGGGGGTTGTTGCGGGCTTCGCCCGAGGCGGGTTGGTGCATTGCATGCACCCTACATGACGGTGCATTGCATGCACCCTACATGACGGTGCATTGCATGCACCCTACAGGGATCGCTTCCCCTGCATCCCGACCGTTCCATTCAAGCCGCGTGACGCGATCCGTCGATACAACCGGACATACGGTCCTTTCCGCGCCCGATTCCGGTCCGGGAACTCCTGGGGGAACCCCTGTCGATGGGCAAGACGATCCTGGTCCTGGGCGGGGTGCGATCGGGCAAGTCCCGGCTGGCCGAGGGGCTGGCGGCGGGTCGGCCTCCGGTCGTTTACGTCGCGACGGCCGGGCTCGACCCCTCGGACCCGGAGATGGGCGAACGGGTGGCCCGGCACCGGGCGAGCCGGCCGGAGTCGTGGCGGACCGAGGAGATCGGTTACGGCCTGGATTCGGCCTTGCCGGGGTTGGTGGAGTCGGGCGGGACGGTCCTGGTGGATTCCGTGACGCTCTGGATCGCCTCGCTGCTCCTGGGTTTCGGCGGCGAGCCCCTGGAAGGCCCGGCGATCCTGGAGCGGGTGGAGGCGGTCGGCCAGGCGGCGAAGCGCGGAAATTCCGACGTGGTTTGGGTTTCCGACGAGGTCGGGCTCGGCGGGATCGCCGGGGACGCCCTGGCCCGCCGGTTCGCCGACGTCCTGGGGCTGGCCAATCAAGCCCTGGCCGAGGCGAGCGACGAGGTCAGCCTGAGCGTGGCGGGGCGGCCCGTCCGGATCAAATAACGCCGAGATGGGCCGTCGCCCCCGAAACGGGGAGGGGACGACGGGCCCGAAAGGACGAGGCGATGCCGAGGAGGGCCTGGGAGCGTCTGGCGAGCATCGGGCTGGGCCTGGCCCTGGCCCTGACGATCGCCTCGCGCCCCGGGACCGCCGCCCCGGCCGGGCCTCCGGCCGAGGTCAAGTGGCAGAGGTCGCGCTCCTTCCGCATCCCCGTCAACTTCTCCCCCGAGCACCGCGCGGCGATCAAGGAGATTTACCTGATCGCCTCCGATGATCTCGGGACCACCTGGAAGAAGAACGGCCGGACCACCCCGGACCAGCCCGAATTCTCGTTCCGGGCCCCCCGGGACGGCGAATTCTGGTTCGCCGTCCAGACCAAGGACACCCGAGGCAACTTCTATCCGTCGGGCGACCGCGAGGTCGAGCCGTCTCTGAAGGTGATCGTCGATTCGACGGCGCCGACGATCGCCCTGGAGCCCCGGGGGCGTCGCGGCAGCCAGGCCGCGGTAAGATGGGAGGTCCAGGACGAGCACCTCTCGCTCCGGACCCTGACCCTGGAGTACCAGTCCGAAGGGGCCCGCGACTGGAGGCAGGTCCCGCTGGCCTCGAAGGACTTCGCCCTGATCGGCGAGAAGACCTGGGACGCCGGCACGGCCGACCCGATCCGCGTGAGGATGACCGTCCGCGACCGCGCCGGCAACGCCCGGACCGTCGAGGCGATGCTGCCCGACGGCCTGGCCTCGGACCCCGGCCCGGCGTCGCCCGAGACCCGGGTCGCCGGGGCGCCGGTCACGCCGATTTCCAACCGGGTCGCCCCGGCCGACGAGCCCGAGGACGGCTTCGAGCCCGCCGAGACGACCGCGCCGCCTCCTCGGGTCGAACGCGCCCCCGTCGCCGAGCCTCCTTCCCGCGAGCGAGAGCCCGACCCCGCCTCCAACGGCGGAGGCCAGACGCTCCTGGTGGCCAAGCCGCAATTTCCGTTGCGATACGAAGTTGAGGACGCGGGCCCCGGCGGCCCGGCGCTGGTCGAATTGTGGGTCACTCGCGACGGAGGCCGGACCTGGAGCCGCCAGCCCGAGGACTCCGACCACCAGTCTCCGTACAACGTCGATCTCGGAGGCGAGGGGACGTTCGGCCTCTGGCTGGTCGTCCAGTCCGCCTCCGGCCTCGGCGACCCCCCGCCCGGGCCCGGCGACCGCCCTCAACAATGGGTGGAGGTCGATAACGCCCCGCCAAGCCTCTCGCTCGACCGGCCGATGATCGGCAAGGGGGCGAACGTGGGCCGGGTGGCGATCACCTGGAGGGCCGGCGACGCCCATCCCGCATCCCGCCCCGTCAGCCTGTTTTATCGCGCCGACCGAACCGGCGCCGATTGGACGCCGATCGTCACGAACCTGGACAACACCGGCAAATACGTCTGGACCGTCCCGCCCGAAGTCCCGCCCAAGTTTCACGTTCGGATCGACGTGGTGGACGCCCTGGGCAACCGGGCGACGGCCGACACGACCGACGCCGGGGCGATCGTCCTCGACCGGGCCCGGCCCCGGGGTAAGATCCTCGGCCTCGACCCCGCCGCACGGACCGGCGCCGACGGCGCCTATCGGCGATGATCGGAGCGATCGGCCGCGCCCGGCCCGTCATCGATGGAAATGCAAGGTCGCCGAGTGGCCCGGGGCGAGGCCGTCCTCGACCCAGGAGCTATAGCGGCATCCCTGATCCGTGACCCAACCTTCGATCCAGGTCTTCAGCGAGTCCCAGCCGACGGCCTTGCGATCGACGATCACGGCGTCGGCCTCCGACGGGCGCCCGGCCGCGTTCATCACGGCGACGGCCGGGCCATATTCGGCCGAAAGCGCATCGTTCAGGGCGGAAACGTCCAGTTCCGCCGGTTTGAGGCCCTCGATCAGGTAGCTCATTCCGACGGTTCGGAGGGTCAGCGTCGGCATCGGTCGTCTCGCCGCGAGATCGGTCGGTGAGGCGGCCCGGTCCGTGGCCCTCGAAGGCGGCTCATTCTCGGGTCGCAACCTCGTAGGGCAGGCCTTGGCCTGCCGTCCTCGCGGATCTCGGCAGGCCAAGGCCTGCCCTACGAAGATCGGCGTGCGTCCCCGGTCCGCGAATGGCTGGAAGTCGCGATCTTCGCGGATTTCGGGGCGTGAATCAAGCCGCCCTGGGATCAGTTCGTGACCGCGGATGCACTCAATCCGCCACCCGGGCCGGCTGGGGGATCGTCAACACCTTGGGCTGGGTCTCTCGCCTCCGTTCGTTCCTCCGGTGGATCAGCCAGTGGCCGATCGGGACGAGCAGGGGACGGACCAGGATCGCATCCACGACGATGCCCACCACCAGCGCGAACCCCAGTTGCTTCAGCGACCCCAGGGGGCTGAACAGCATGGCCGCGAAGCTGCATGCGGTGATCGCCGCCGCCGAGGAGATCAGCCCGCCGGTCTGGGCGATCGCGCGATTGATCCCCGCCTTCAGGCCCAGGACTCGCGTCTCTTCCTTCAACCGGGTCATCAGGAAGATGTTGTAATCCACGCCCACCGCCACCAGGAGCACGAACAGGAAGTACGGGACCTTCCAGTCCAGCCCGTCGTGGCCGAGGATCGAGACGAAGACCAGGTGCGTGGTCCCCAGGGCGAAGGCGTAGGTCAGGAGCATCGTCGCCACCAGGTTCAGGCAGGCCCAGCCGTCCCGGAGGGTCACGAGCAAGACGAGGAAGACGCCGATGGGCACGACGATCCACGTCTGCCTCTGGTCCGAGCGGGTCAGGGTCCACACGTCGGCGCTCTCGGCGTTGGCGCCGGAGATCCCGAGCGAGACGGGGAAGGGGGTCCGCTCGGTCAGGTAGTCTCGGAGGCGTTTGCGGAGGGTCAAGACCTGCTCCATCGCCTCGTTGGAGAACATCCGGTGGTCCTGCTCGACGTCGAACCGGGCGAGGCGGCCGTCGGGCGAGAGGTAGGCGTCGAAACTCTTCTGCAACTCGGGATGTTCGCGGATGTCGCCGGGGGTGATGAGCAGGCGATTGAGCGTCTCGTGCCCCACCGGGTCGCGGAGGATCTTGGTGAGTTCCTGATTGGCCCTCTCGGCGCCGTCGGCGATCTGCGAGGCCCCCTTGGAGGCGGCGTCGAGCTCGCGGAGCATCTGCTCGCGGGGGTCGTCGACCTTGTTGGCGGCGGTCGTCTTCTTGTCCTCGTGGGACTCCGGCTTCTTCGCCCCGAACAGGGCGGCGGACGCCTGGCGGAGGCCCGAGGCGACGGAGTCCCGGGCTTCCTTGTCGGTGATCGGGCCCCCGGTCAGCGGCAATCCGGTGATCTTTTCGAGCTTCAAAGCAAGCTGGAGCTTGACCTTGCCCTCGGCCAGGCCGTCCCGGAGCTTGCGGGCCCCTTCGGCCATCCGGCGGAAGCCGTCGTTGACCTCGGTGAGCCGGGATTCGATCCTCGCCTTCTCCAGGGGGGCCGGGCTGCCCAGGGGTTGGGTGGCGGAGCGGACCTCGGCGATCTTCTTCTGGGTCAAGTAGCGGCTGACGTCGTCGATCAGGGCGAGGCCCTCGGAATCGCGGAGGTCGCGGTCGGTCCGGAGCACGATCGCCAGGGGCGCCACCCGTCCCGGGCCGAACTTGTTGGGCTCGGAGAGCATCGCCAGGGCCTTCACCGCCGGGGTGTCCTTCGGGAGCTCGCTAAACAGGTCCTGGAGGAACTCGGTTCGGACGCCGATCACGGCCACCGGCACCAGCACCAGGATGGCCGCCAGCCACGTCCGAATCGGCCGGGCCAGGACGCGATGACCCACGTCGTCCCAGAAGCCGGTGGAGGGGGCCGTCAGGCCCGCGAACGACTTCGGCCGCAGGCGGGCCAGCAGGATCAACAACGCCGGGGTGAACGTCAGGCCGACGAGGACCGTGATCCCCAGCCCCAGGGCCACGCTCGGCCCGGTGCTCGAAAACAGCTTGAACCGGGTCGTCCCCATCAGGGAAAGCCCCACGATCACCGTCCCGGCGCTGGTCAGCACGGGCTCGAACGAGCGTTTCAACGTCGCCCTCATCGCCCCGGCGGGATTCGCCGCGTTCCAGTGCTCGCCGAACCTCCAGGAGAGGAACAGGCAGAAATCGGTCCCGCAGCCGAACAACAGGACGACCAGGAACAGCTCGACCAGGGGGGAGACCTCCCAGCCCGCCAGGGCCAGCCACGCCAGGACGCTCCGGGACAGCACCAGCCCGATCCCGATCGTCACCAGGGGGATCGTCGCCAGCAGGAACGAGCGATAGACCAGCAGCAACACGCCCAGGAGGAGGAACACCGTGGCATAGGCGGCGCGGTCCAGCGACTGCCGGATCTTCTGCATGTAATCGCGGCCGATCACGGCGTCGCCGGTCCACTCCACCAGGAGCCCCTCGGGAGGAGGGCCGAGCCTCTTAGGCTTGGCCCGTTCCTGGAGCCAGACGACGGCCGCCTGGAGACTCGGCGAGACGAACGCCGTCTTGAACGGGATCACCAGGAGCTGGACCGTCCGGTCCCGGCTGACGAGCCTCTGGGCGATCTCCGGGGCCGACGCCGGGCCGAGGACGCGGAGGATGTCGGCCGGTCGGCGGGGGTCCTCGAATCCGGCGGCCATCTTGCGGGCGAATTCCCGGTCCTCGGTCGTCAGGCCGGCGGGCCTCTCCATCGCGACGACGGCGATGGCCTGGGACGCCTGGTCGGGCCAGGTCTGGCGGACGAGCTCGGCCACGCGGATGCTCTCGGTGTCGGCGGGCAGGAGGTCGGCCTGCCCCTCGGCGGCCAGGCGGGTCAGGCTGGGCGAGACGGCCAGGGCGACGACGGCCACGGCGAACCAGAACAGGACCACCCGGCCGGGGTGGCGGGTCACGACGAGGCGCAAGAAGTCAAGCGGCATGCTCGGCGGCCCTGGGCCCCCGGAAAGGACAGCGCGGGGGCATCGCCTCGGTCGTCTCGCTCGGGTCCGCTCCGGGAGGGCCGATCGGTCGGTCAAGCGAGAGGCGCCCGATCCCGGCCCCGCCCGAGGCACCGCGCCATTGTGCAAACTTCGGGCCCCACGCCTAGGGGGAACCGCCGGGAGGGCCTCCTCCTACGGAGTGCGGAGTGCTGAGCCCCTTCCGTAAGGCAGGCCTCGGCCTGCCGAGACGCCAGGCCGGCAGGCCGAGGCCTGCCCTACGAGAGATGGTCGTCCCCTGCGACCGCGAATCGCCGCGCCCGCGGCACTCCGCACTCCGGAGGAGGCCCTCCGGGGAGGAAGCCCGAGCCCCTTCCCGGCACGTCGGGCGCCGGGTATCTTGAAAGGGGATGAGGCCCCCGGTCGCCGTCGGTTCCGGGAAACGCTCCAATAATGCCGGTCGGCCAGCGAACGCCGAGCTAGAGGAGGGACATCGATCATGTCGTACGGCGGAAGCGCGGATGCCACCGGGATTCAGGTCTCATTCCTGGACCAGACCGGGGCCAAATCGGTCAAGGCCGTGATCGCGTTCAGCGTCCCGGTCAGCCGAATTTTGCCAAACATCATCACCAAGATGAACCTGCCGACGGTCTCGCCCGACGGCCAGCCGATGAGCTATTCGCTCGACCACAAGGAAGGCGGCCGGCGCCTCCTGGAGAGCCAGACCCTGCTGGAGGCGGGCGTGCAGAATGGCGACCACCTGATCGTCTATCCCGAGGTCGTGGCCGGCTCGGCGCGACGGTCGCGGTAACTCCCCCGCGGGGGCGACCTTGCGAACCGTCCCCGGACCCCTTCGAATCGAACCTCGCGGAGCCCCGAGAGCGATGGCCGGCCCCTCGTCGTATGAATCCCCCCAGATGCGCCGGCTCCGCCACGACGCCAAGGCGATGGAGGAACTCCGCGAGGAAAGCTCGATCCTCCGGTTCCGCGCCTTCGGCCAGCCGGCCCAGCGGTATCTGATCGAGTTTCGCGGCCGGAGCCTCGCCCGGGACAAGGGGAAGGTGGTCCATCGCGACTCGCACGAGGTCGAGATCAAGCTCGGCGTGTCGTATCCCCGGACCATGCCGGAGCTTCGGTGGCTCACGCCGATCTACCACCCCAACATCTCGGAGATCGGCCTGGTCTGCCTCGGCGGTTACGGGACGCACTGGGTCCCCAGCCTCCACCTGGACGACCTCTGCGTGATGCTCTGGGACATGGCCCGCTACCACAACTACGACATCCGCAGCCCGTATAACCGCGAGGCCGCCCTCTGGGCCGCCAACCAGACCACCTTCGCCTTCCCCACCGACGCCCGCCCGCTGAAGGACCGGCGCGCGGCCCTGGGACGGATCGACTACGACCTCAAGTCGGTCGAGCTGGTCAAGGACGCGCCTCCGCCGGTCGAGGCCTCGAAGCCCGTCGAGCCGCCGCCGAAGCCGCCGTCCCGCAAGAACGACGAACCCATCGAGATCTGCGTGATGGATTTCGAGGTCGATCTGCGAAGGCCCTCACCGCCCCCCGCGCCCCGGCCCCGGCCGGCGGACCAGGAGGTCATCTTCCTGGATTGATCGGTTGATCGTTTGATCGATCGATCTCCGCGAACGGCGGCAGGACTCGGACCGGCGCCCGACGCCGTTTCCTCCTCGGATGAAACGTCCCGGATGGCGCGGGTTCCGTCCGTTCGCGTTGATCGCGTCGAATCGCGCTCTTGTAGGGTCCGCTATTGCGGACCTCTCCGATTTCGATTTGTCGCGAAGTGGTCCGCAATAGCGGACCCTACAAATACCGCCTTCGACCACGCTCAACCCATGCTTCCGGCCGCGGGACGCCCTGAGGAGCGAACGGACCCGCCGGGGGCCGCCCCCGGCTTGACCGGGCCGTCGGCGGCCTGTCCAATGCAGGAACCTGGCCTCGGGTTGGGCGGAGCGTGGCATCGGGCCGGGCGGACATTCGGGAGCGTCGAGGCCATGAAGCACGATCCGAGAGTCTCCCGGGCCGTGACGTGGCTCCTCGCGTCGCTGTGGATCGGGCCGGCGATCGCTGGCGCGGCGGACGGTTATGTCCCGTTCGAGGGCGAGAAGTCCTCCTGGCACGAGGGGTTCGACCGCTTCGATTTCGTGATGGACGAGGGCACCCTGGAGGTCTCGCCCTTCAAGAAGCCCGAGAGGGAGGGCTTCGGGGTCGGAGGCCCCGAGGCGGGGAAGCGCCGGTGCCTCGTGATCGTCCCCAAGCAGCCCGCCCCCGGCCAGCCCTGGGCGTGGCGAGGCCAGTACTGGGACCATGAGCCCCAGGCCGAGGTCGAGCTGCTCCGTCGGGGCTTCCACGTCGCGTTCATCACGCCCGACCCGGGCAAGCCGTGGGAGGCGTGGCACGCCTACCTGACCGAGAAGCACGGCCTTTCCCCGCGTCCCGCGTTCGTCGGGATGAGCAAGGGCGGGGTCAACGCCTATGAGTGGGCCGCCGCCCATCCCGACAAGGTCTCGTGCATCTACGCGGACAACCCCGCGATCCGTCCGGCGCCTTCGCAAAGCTCGGGGACCTGGCGGCGCACGAGGTCGCCCTCCTGAACGTCTGCGGCAGCCAGGATTTCCTCCTGGAACGGCACACCCTGGCGATCGAAGCCCGCTATCACCAGCTCGGCGGCCGGATCACCGTGATGATCAAGGAAGGCCCGGCCCACCATCCTCATAGCCTCCGCGACCCCGGGCCGATCGCCGACTGGATCGTCGAGCACGTCCGCCCCGAGGCCGACCGGCCCGGCTTCTCCGGCTCGGCCTTCGTGAAGTCGTCTTACTACGGCCCGGGGGTCGAATTCGTCCCCCTGGAGAAGGAGAAGACCTTCGTCACCTGCCGGGGGCCCGGGTTCGTGCCGTGCTACGAGCGTTTCGACGCCCGGACCGACAGCCCGTGGGGCGTCACGGGGATGGCGGTGATCGCGCCGAAGACCGCCGCCCCGGGGATGCCCTGGGTCTTCCGGGCCGACCCGATCGGCCGGGAGGCGCCCGTCGATCAGGCCCTCCTGGCCGAGGGGTTCCACATCGTGGTGGCGCCCCTGGTCGCCCAGGCGGGGCCGGTCCGGAGCCAGTGGGACGAGCTTTACAAGCGACTCGTCGCCCAGGGCTTCTCCACCCGTCCCGTCCTGGAAGGGGCCGGGGCGGCGGCCGGAGAGGCGTATGCCTGGGCGATCGAGAACCCGGAGAAGGTCTCGTGCATTTACGGGGAGAACCCGGCCCTCCGCAGCCTGATGGCCCCGGGATCGCTGCTGGACCGGCTCGAACCGCTCGCCCGCGCCAAGGTGCCCCTGATCCACGCCTGCGGCAGCCTCGACCCGTGGCTCGAAAGCCAGACCCGGGCGGCCGAGGCGCGGTATCAGGCGCTGGGCGGCCGGATGACGGTCCTCATCGACGAGGGCAAGGGCCACTTCCCCACGGCCCCGAGAGACCCGAAGCCGGTCGTGCAATTCGTCCTCGCCCAGCAGCCCAAAGCGTCGGCCAAGGCCGAGGCCAGGCCGCCAGACTACCGCTTCGACCGCGAGATCTCCCGGGAAGTCCTGGAGAACTACCTCTCCCGGGCGATCTCGATGGAGGGCCTGCTCAACGGTCGGGGTGACCTGGACGACAACATCCGGATGGTCAAGGACACCGGGGCCAAGTTCGTCGGGCGGGCCCTGTGCCTGTGGGGAGGGGAGGCCGACCTGCTCCGCAACCTCGACCGGGCCCGTCAGCAGGTCCCGAAGCTCCACGCCGCCGACCCCGACCTGGTCCTCCAGGCCTGCATCTTCGAGATCGTGACCGCCCAGGTCGAGCGGGTTCCGGTCCCGGACTGGGCGTTCGTCGCCCTGGGGCGGCCGGTCGAATCACGAAATTTCCGATACGCCGACATGCTCTACCCCGACGGCCGCCGGGTGAACCACTGGCGGAGGGGCCAGTCGGTCCCGGACGTCAGCCGGCCGGAGACGAAGCTCTGGTTCTTCTTCCTGGCGGCGTCGTTCCTCGACCTGGGCTTCGAGGCGATCCACCTCGGGCAGACCGAGTTGATGAACGGGAACGACCGCGACCTGGCCCATTATTCCGAGGTCCTCGGCCTGATCCGCGCCCACGCGGCCACCCACGCCCGCCGCCACCTGGTCCTCTGCGACTCGCACGTGCCCGGCGGCGGGCTGGTCCGCGACGGGCGGCTGCTGATGGACTTCCACTCGTTCCCCCTGAGGATCAAGGAGGTCCCGGATTCGCCCCAGAAGGCGGTCCTGGAGGCGGGATTCTCCGACAGCCTCTACGGGCGGAGCAAGGGCGGAGTCACGCCCAGCGGCTGGTCGTGCGAGCACTTGCCCTACCTCGTCGAGCTCGACAACTGGGGGGCCAGCCGGCACCCGGGCGAGGCCGGGCAGGGCGGGATCTGGGTCTGGGGTTATGATGAAATCACCTGGTTCGCCCACCAGCCGGAGGCCGTCCGGGCCTCATGGCTCCGCTACGCGAACGACTGGGTCCGCGCCACCGATCCAAACGGCCACCTCCAGATGCCCGGCAGCCGCACTTTGAGGTCGCCCCTCGACGACAAGCGATGGTATTTCGCCAATCGCCCGAGCCCGGCCGTGCCCGAGGGCCTGGGGGACGAGGCGGCGATCCGGGCGATCTGGGCGGACGATTCCAGTAAATGAGGACCTGTCCCGCGGTCTTGATCCTTGCGGGGCCGCCGCCCAAGATGATCGGAGGGCGGCCCTCCACCTCGCCGACTCGCCGAACCGCCTCCGAGGCCCTTGATGGATGACGACGACTCGCTGACCTTCCTGGACGACGACGCCCCGGGCGAAGCCCCGGCCCCCCCGGACGACGGGCCCGACCTCGTCATCGACGATTCCGACCGCTATTCCCGCCTGAGACTGATCCCCTGGTGGCGCCAGGAGCGACTGGCGGCGGCCCGGGTGCTGGTCGTCGGCGCGGGCGCTCGGCAATGAGGTCCTGAAGAACCTGGCCCTTCTCGGCGTGGGCCGGACCGTCGTGATCGACCTGGATTGCGTCGAGCCGTCGAACCTCTCGCGATCGGTCCTGTTCCGGGCCGAGGACGGCGGCCAGCCCAAGGCGGAGGTCGCCGCCAGGCGCTCGATGGAGATCAATCCGGAGGTGGTCGTCTCGCCGATCCGGGGGGACGTGATCACCGACCTGGGCCTGGGCCTCTTCGCCGACGTGGACGTGGTCATCGGCTGCCTGGACAACCGCGAGGCCCGGCTCTGGGTCAATCGCCAGTGCTGGAAGGTCGGGACGCCCTGGGTGGACGCCGGGATCCAGGAGATCCAGGGCGTCGTCAAGGTGTTCGTCCCGCCCGATTCCGCCTGCTATGAATGCGCGATGACGGAAAAAGACTATCAATTGCTCAATCTTCGCTACAGTTGCCCGCTGCTCCGTCGCGAGGACATCCTGGCCGGCAAGGTGCCGACGGCGCCGACGATCGCCTCGATGATGGCGGCGATGGAAGTGCAGGAGGCGCTGAAGCTCCTCCACGGATTGCCCGTCCAGGCGGGTTCGGCCCTGGTGTTCAACGGAGTGACGAACCAGTTCTATTCGACGAAGCTGCCGTTCCGCGAGGACTGCCTGAGCCACGAGACCTATCCCGAGCCATCGGCGCTGGAAATCGGCCATTCGGCCACGGCCCGAGCGCTTTTTGACCTCGCCCGGCCGACCGTGGGAAGCCCGATGAGCCTGGCGCTGGACCGCGACCTCGTCACGTCGCTGGATTGCCCCCGGTGCGGGTGGCATCGGGAGGTCTTCCGCCCCCGGACCAAGGTCACGATGGCCGAGGCGGTCTGCCCGAAGTGCCGCGAAGGCGCGAGGCCGGAGGTCGTCGGCTCGATCGACGAAGGCTCGCCGCTGGCCGACCGGTCGCTGGCGGACCTGGGCGTCCCGGCTTACGATATCGTCCGGGTCGATGGGTCCGAGGGCAGCGGATTCTTCCTCCTGGCCGGCGACCGCGACGCCGCCTGGAAGTTGTGAGGACGATCGATCATGGCCACCGCGACGGAATCCACGACGACGCCTCGTCCCTCGAAGATTGAGCCGGTCCCGGCCCTCCACAATGGCGACCGCCTGAGCGCCGCCGAGTTCGAGAGGCTCTATCGCGAGACGCCGACGAAATTCAAGGCCGAGCTGATCGAAGGAGTCGTGTACGTGGCCTCACCCGTCTCGAATTCTCATGGCTCATCGCACTTCGATGCCGCCGGATGGCTCCTGGTCTACAGGGCGTCAACGCCCGGGATCGTCGGTTCGGACAACGGGACGATCCGTCTCGATCTCGACAATCGGCCCCAACCCGACCTCCACCTGCGAATTACCCCGGAGTACGGTGGCCGGGCCCGGCTGAGCGAGGATGATTACGTCGTCGGCGCCCCGGAGTTCGTCCTGGAGGCCTCGTTTTCCAGCGCCAGCTACGACCTCCACGACAAACTAAACGCCTATCGCCGGAACGAGGTCCAGGAATACGTGGTCTGGAGGGTCGAGAACCGGGCGATCGACTGGTTCATCCTCCGGGACGGCCAGTATGAGCGGCTCCCGATCACGCCCGAAGGGCACTACCGAAGCGAAGTGCTGCCGGGCCTCTGGCTCGACCCCAAGGCGATGCTCGACGGCGACCTCGGGCGAGTCCTGGCGGTCCTCCACCTCGGCCTGGCCAGCCCGGATCATGCCCGGTTCGTGGCCGATCTGCGGGCCCGGATCGCTCCCGACCGCCCGGCCGGGGAGGCCCGCCCTTGAGCGACGAGGACATCCAGTTCGACGACGTGACCTATCGCGAGCCCCACAAGGCCCGGCGGCCGGACTTCGAGCGCAAGCTCGCCTGCTCGGCCTACATGGTCCCCGGCGCGATCGACTTGCCCATCTTCCTCGACCTCGAGCCGGCCGACGCGATCGAGCGCCACGCCCTGCGCGACGTCTCGGTCGAGCTCGGCGGCATCCTCCTGGGCAAGGAGTGCATCGACGAGGAGACGGGCCGCCCGTTCGTCTGGGTCACCGAGTCGATCGAGGCGAAGCATTACGAGAACACCCAGGCGAGCTTCACGTATACTCACGACTCCTGGGAGGAGATCACCCGCGAGCGCGACGCGAAGCATCCCGACCTGGACATCGTGGGCTGGTATCACACCCACCCGGATTTCGGGATCTTCCTCTCGGGTCATGACCTGTTCATCCATCACAATTTCTTCGCCCAGCCGCTGCAGGTCGCGTATGTGGTGGACCCGATCCGCCAGACTCGCGGGTTCTTCCAGTGGCGGGACGGGCAGATGGTCCAGGTCGGCGGGTTCCACCTGACGGCCCCCCGGGCCGATCGGCCGAAGCTCGCGAGGTTCGTCAACGAGCTGGAAGGGCTCCCCTCCGCCGACGGCGGCGGAGGGTCCGGGATGTCCCCCCGACTGGAGGCCGAGCTGATCGCCATGCTTTCGCGACCCCACACCGTGGCGGCGGCGACCGATCGGTCGCAGACGGCCGCGATCTTCACCCTGATCGGGGTGTTCCTGGCGTCCCTGGTCTTCGCCGGGGCCTACTGGCTCCAGACGATCGGCAAGGGGGTGCAGGACCAGGCCAAAGCGATCGAGATGCTGGCCCAGGCCCAGGAAAAGGCGGCGGCGGCCTCGGAGAAGTCGCTGGGCTCCGAGCGCGTCCGCGCCAAGGAGGAGGCGCTCGACTCGCTCCTCAGAGACGTGAAGATCGACCCCGCCGCCTCGCCCGCGAAGGTCCTCTCCCGCCTGACCGAGGCGAACGCGAAGAAGGACGAGGCCGTCCGGGCGATGGAGAGGATTCGCACGGAGAAGGAGGCGCTCGTCGACAAGGCCACGGCCCTCGACGGCCAGCTCCGGCTCCGGGAGCGGGAGTACGAGAACAACCTGGCGAAGGTCCAGGAGGACGAGAAGAGGGCCCGGGCCGAGCAGGAGAGGCTGGAGGGGGAGGTCGATTCGCTCAAGAAGGACCTCGAGGCCAAGGCCGGGGTGATCCAGGACGACAAGACCGGCGAGCTCCTCCGCCGGTACAACTGGTCGTGGTATCTCGCGCTGATCGGCTGGATCGGCTTCCTCCTCTGCGGGGTGGGCCTGGGGGCGGTGTTCGCCCGGCAGTCGGAGGAGGCGGAATCGCGGTCCCGGGAGGTGGCGAGCCACGATCCCGAGCCTCCCCACCAGATCACCTGAGAGGCCCGAGCCCGAGAGCCCAAGAGGCGGCGGCCCTCGCCGGTTCCCCCCATGAAGAGTGTCCTCCTGGCGATCGCGTTGGTCTTGCCGGGGGCCGACGCCCCGGCCGTCGCCCCTCCGCCCGCTCCCGACGCCTCGAGCACCGACCCCGTCCCGGTCCCCGAGCCGACGGCGAAGGCCGTCCGCTTCTACCGGACGAGGCTGGTCGTCTGGGCCGTGAGCTGGGCCTGGACGCTGGCCATCCCCCTGGTCCTGGTCGTCACCGGGCTGTCGGCGAGGCTCCGGGCGTTGGCCTGGAGGCTGGGTCGGCGCTGGTTCTTCGCCGTCACGCTCTTCGTCGTGATGTACCTGGTCCTCGCGTACGTCCTGACGCTCCCCCTGGCGTTTTATTCCGGGTTCTGGCGGCTCAAGCAGTACGAGCTCTCGACCGAGACGTTCGGCGAATGGCTGCTGGATTCGCTGAAGGGGCTGGGCGTGGAGGTGGTCACGATCTCGGCCGTGGCGTGGATTCCCTGCCTGCTCCTGGAGAGGAGCCCGAGGCGGTGGTGGCTCTCCACGACCCTGCTCTCGGTCCCGATCATGTTCGGCTTCATGTTCCTGGCGCCGATCGCGGTGGACCCGCTCTTCCACGACTTCCACCCCCTCCGGGACAAGGCCGCCGAGGCCGAGATCCTCGCCCTGGCCCGTCGCGCGGGGATCGACGACGGACGGATTTTCGAAGTGGACATGAGCAAGAAGACCTCATCCGTGAACGCCTATGTGAAGGGGTTCCTCGGGACCAAGCGAATCGTCCTGTGGGATACCCTGCTGGCGAAGCTCGACCGCCGCCAGGCCCTGTTCGTGATGGGGCACGAGATGGGGCATTACGTGCTCGGGCACGTGGTCCGAAGCCTGTTGCTGGGGGCGGTCGGGCTGGGGATCGTCCTGGGGTTCGTCCACCTGGCGGGATCGGCGCTGATCCGCCGGTTCGGGCCTCGATGGAAGATCGACCGACTCGGCGACCTCGCCGCGTTGCCCTTGCTCCTGTTCCTCGGCCGGGCGTTCGTGCTGGCGGCGATGCCGATCGGGATGGCCTACAGCCGCTACCAGGAACACGAGGCCGACCGCTTCGCCCTGGAACTGACCCGGGACAACCACGCCGGCGCCTCGGGATTCGCGAAGATGCAGGACCAGAACCTCAGCTACCCGAGGCCGGACTGGCTCGCCCAACTGTGGATGTCCACGCATCCCTCGCCGGGTGAACGGATCGACTTCTGCAACACCTATCGCCCCTGGGCCGAGGGCAAGCCGCTCCGATACGCCTCGCTCTTCCAGGAACAGCCGCCAGCCCCGTAGGGTGCATGAAATGCACCATCCCGGCTTCGGCTCGCGTGGGATCGAAGATGGTGCATTTCATGCACCCTACGAATCCTGGGCGTCCCGTAGGGTGCATGAAATGCACCATCCCGGCTTCGGCTCGCGTGGGGTCGAAGATGGTGCATTTCATGCACCCTACGAATCCTGGCCGTCCCGTGGGGTGCATTGGATGCACTCGGGCGCCTCAGGCCGAGGTGCATTGCTTGCTGGAGCAGCCGAAGGTGGAGCAGGCGCCGACGAACGTCCAGCAATCGCGGTGGAAGGGGGTCTTGCACGCGATGCAGACGACGTGGAGGCCGACGATCGGGTCTCCGCAGACCTCGCATTGCGGAGGGCCGGCGTCTTCCTCGGCGGGCCCGGCCTCGACGATCTCGATCCCCTCGGCCAGCCGCGACGTCACGCCGTGCTGGAGGCAGTCGTGGAGCTTCAACGCCGCTTTCACGGCCGAATCGAGCAGGAGGGCCTGCGTGCCGAGGTTCCGATCGACCTGGACCAGCAGCCTCTCCGGGTTGATCGACACCAGCATCCCGAACGGCGGGGCGAGCTTGCGGAGGTCGTCCACGGCTTGCCGGGCCTCGGCCGATCGGAGGAACTCGCGGGCCATGTCGGCGTCGTTGGCCTGGACGACGTACCCGCGGTCGAACTCCGGATGGCCGGCGCGGACCGGCCTCGTCCCTTTCGGGGGCTGAGGAGGCGCCGGTCGGCCGTATGGGGCCAGCTCGAACCGGAACGGCAAGCCCCGGGCGAACCGCGCGACGACCCGGGTCCTCGGCAACGCCGGCTGGCCCGCCACGACCGGGGCCAGCCCGACCCTCACGGTCGATCCCAGGTGGCTGAAGCTCACCGTCGGCGGATCGACCATCCCCCGGCTCTCGTATTTCCCGCCGTACCTCGCGGCGATCAGGCGATAGGCCCGATGCCTCGTCCCGGTCAGCCCCGCCACCAGCCGGGAGGCCAGGCGGACGATCAGGTAGAGCACGAGGAAGACGACCCCCAGCCCGATGACCTCTTTCATGAGGGGTCCGCTCCTCGCCCTTTCGAAACTTCGAATCGCTCGCTCGCTCGATCGATCCGCGCGGAACGGATCGAGTGTAAGCCCCCGGACGAACCCGACGCAACGCCCGGGAGCCGCCATCGCTCCGCCGGCCCTTCCCAATCCGTCGCGGCCGGGTTACGATCCCCCTCCGGCCCCGAACCGATCCGAACCGATCCGAACCGGCCGAGAAGGACGCCCGGCCGTGACCGACCCGAGCCCTCCGCCCAGCCAGGTCGCCGACTCGCCGGCCCTCGGTCGGTTGTTCGTCCTGGCCGCCGCGATCTTGTGGAGCGTCGGCGGGGTCGTGGCCAAGGGGCAGACGCTCCCTCCGATCGCCGTTTCGTTCTACCGGAGCTTGTTCGCCGGGCTGGCGCTCCTCCCGTTCGTCCCCCGGTCGCGATGGGCGTTCCGCCCGGCGATGGTGCCGCTCTCCCTGATCTTCGGCGCGATGATCGGCGTGTACATCGAGGCCATCGCCCGGACGACCGCCGCCAACGCGATCCTCCTCCAGTTCACGGCGATCGTCTGGACCGTGCCCGCCAGCCTTTTCTTGCTGAAGGAGCGGCCCGACCGGCGGAGCGTGGCCGGGATCGCCGTGGCGACGGTCGGCATCGCGATCATCCTCGCCTGGGGCCGAGGTGGCAAGCCGGGCGAAGGGCTGGGGATGCTCCTGGGCCTGGCCAGCGGGATCGGCTACGCCGCGGCGATCATCGGGATGAGGTCCATGAGGGACGTCGATCCGATCTGGCTGAGCGCCGTGACGAACCTCGGAGGCGCCCTGGCGCTGGGGGCCTTCGCCCTGGTCGCGATCGGCCCGATCCCCCTGCCGACGGGCCGGCAATGGCCCATGCTGATCGCCTTCGGGGTCGTCCAGATGGCGATCCCTTACGCCCTGTTCGCCCGGGGCCTGAAGTCGATCGGCGCCCCCGAGGCGGGCCTGATCTCGCTGCTGGAGCCGGTCCTGAACCCGATCTGGGTCGTCCTGGTCCACGGAGAGCGGCCCTCGACGTTCACGATCGTCGGCGGCCTCCTGTTGCTGGCCGGGGTGGCGGTCCGTTACGTGCCGTGGGGTCGTCAACCAAGGCCTGAAAACACCAAGTAGGGTGCATGCAATGCACCAATAACGCGGTGGCCATCGGCCACCCTCCGTTTCTCTCTCCCCATTCCCGATAGAACGGGGAGACGGAGAGGATCAGGAGGGCGGCCGACGGCCGCCGCGTCGTTGGTGCATGGCATGCACCATACAGGACTGCCCGGGGCGGGTTACGAGGTGTACGGTCCGTACACGTTATTGCCCGAAGTCGAGGCCCGATTCAGGAGGAACCTCGTCCTCTGGATCGAGGCGGGGCCTCCGACGATCGCGATGGCCCCGCCGAAGCCCTGTCCGGCCGCGCCCGGGGTGGTCCCCTGGCCTCCGGCGCCTCCGAGGGCGAGGTTCAGCGAGAAGAGGCTGTCGGTGACGACCAGGCCGCTGGGATCGCCCGCGTAGGCGAAGATGCCCCCTCCGTAGGCGTCGCCGCCGGCCCCTCCCGCCCCGGTTGCCCCGCCATTGCCGCCCTTGCCGCCGAGCGCCGCGTCGGCGAGGAACGTGGAGGACGCGACGGTCACGCCTCCCGTGGTGAACGCCCCTCCATACGCGGCCCCTCCGGCCCCGCCGGCCCCCGAGCCGGCCCCGTTGCCGCCGTGGCCGCCGATCGCGACGTCGGCCGAGAACAGCGTGTTCGTGACCGACCCGGAAAGGCCGTCGAACGCGCCTCCCGAGGCGTAGCCGCCGGCCCCGCCGTCGCCGGTGCCCGAGGCGTTGCCGCCGTTGCCGCCGGTCGCCGAGTTGCCGAGGAACGAGGAGTTCGTCACCGAGCCGACCGGCCCGGCGACCGCCCCTCCCGAGGCCGACCCTCCGGGGCCGCCGGGGCCGGCGTTGCCTCCGTGGGCCGAATTGCCCGCGAACGACGATCCCGAGATCGCCATCGAGCTGCCATAGAACTCGAAGATCGCCCCGCCCGTGGCCAGGTTGCCGTAGCCCCCGGCCGAGGTCGAGGCCCCGGTCGTCGCGGCATTGGCCACGAACGAATCATTCTGGATCGTCGAGGAGCCATAGCCGCTGAGGACGATCGCCCCGCCCTGGCCCATCCCGCCGATCGGGCCGAGCCCCCGGCCGCCGAGTTGCCGGTGAAGCTCGTCCCGGAGACGGTCAGGGTCGCCGGGGGCCCGTAGGAGAAGCCCGCCGAGGCGGAGAGCGCCCCGCCCTGGGCGTAACCCCCCTGGCCGAACGCCGAGGAGGTGGCCTGGCCGACGGCCTGGTTGCCCGAGAACGACGAGTTGGAGACCGTCGTCGAGCCGAGGTCGCCCTGGACGTTCAGCCCGGCGCCGGTCGCGGAATACGATCCCGTCGCCGTGTTATTCACGAACGAGTCGCCCGAGACGGTCGTGGTCGGCGGCTGGGGGAAGAACCCGTAGACGAACGACCGGCTCATCCCCGCGCCGGCGACCTGCTGGCCGACCACGGAGTTGTCGCGGAAGGTCGAGTTGGTGACGGTGGCCGCCGAGGCGTCCTCGATGAACAGGCCGCCCCCCCGGGCGAGCTGGGCCGTGGGGTTCGCCGCGCTGTTGCCGAGGAACGTGCTGCGATCGACGCTCGCCGTGCCCGAGAGGATCGCCACCGCTCCGCCCTGGGCGAAGTTCGGGTCGGTGTCGGTGTTGCCCCGGAACGTGCTGGAGGAGATCGTCACGGCCCCCTGATTGGCCTGGACCGCGCCGCCGAAGCCCGAGGAGAGGGAATTGCCCTCGAACCGGCTGCCCGAGATCGCGAGGTTCGCGGTGTCCGGCGTGTACCCGCCGTAGTACTCCAGGCCGCCGCCGACGTTGTTCGTGACGAGGGCCCCGGAGACCGTCAGGCTCCCGTTGCCCAGGAGGATGCCGCCGCCCCCCTGGGCCGTGTTTCCGGAGATCGTCCCCCCGGTGATCGAGACGTTCAGGCCGTAGCTCTGGAACGCGCCTCCGCCGCTGGCCGAGTCGTTGAGGAAATTGGTGTTCACGATCGTGACGGTGTTGACCGGGCCGCTCGGGTTGTAGGGCGTCTCGGCGTCGACGCCTCCGCCGAAGCTCTGGGCGGTGCTGTCGCGGACCACGTCTCGCGAGAGCGTGAGGTTGGCCCCGTAGGTGTAGAGCGCCCCGCCGGAATACGGCGAATTGCCGTCGGCCAGGGTGAGGTCGGAGATGGCCACGTCGATCGTCGGGGCGCCCGGGCTGGAATCCTGCTGGAGGACCAGGATCGTGGACTTGCCGCCTCCGCTGATCGTCAGGTGATCGGCGCCGAGGCCGTCGATCGTCAGGCTCTTGCCGGTGCTGAAGATCGGGCCGGATGTCAGGGTGATGGTCCGGTCGGTCAGGGTCGGCGAGAAGTTGATCAGGTCGCCCGAAGCGGCGGCGGCGACCTGGGCCCGGAGCGAGCCGGGGCCGTCGTCGGCCGTGGTGGTGACCGTCAGCGTGGAGAGCAGCTCGCGGGATTCCAGCCGGTCCATTCGCGGAGCGAAGCGCGCGAGGCGAGTCGAGGGCCTGGCCATGATGCGGTCTCCGGAGAAAGAAGGACGATGAGACGGAAAGGAGACATCCGCCCGGTCGGCCTCGACGAGGCGCACGACGATCCCCGCCCCGGTCCCGGCCGATTGGCCGGAGGGGTTCGGCTCAGGCGCCATCGAGGCCCGACGGATTCCGGCGCGCCCCACCGGGGCCTTCGAGACGTCCGGCGCGAGGACGCGCCGGGACCGCCCGAGGGCGGACCGCGATTGGGGCATTAAGGCGTCACCGCAGGATGAGAGTTGGCCGCGATCCGCGGCCCGATGAAAAGGGAACGCTCGACGACCGGGGCACGATCCTGGGACCACCCTTCGAGGCGTGCTCCTCGTCGGTCCCGGGGCGTTTCCCGGGCCGCGCGAGTGCATCCACGAAGGTCGGCCCGGAGGGGATCTCGCACGATCCCTTCCACGCCGGGATGCACTTATCCGTGACGCACCCCCGCCTCGTCAAGCGCTTTCTTGTTAATTTTTTCGTCAATCCAAATTGAACCGTGCGGAGCGGGGAGCCACGGCATGCCCCCTCATGACCTATCGAAAATCCCAAGGCGAGCGAGGGATGGAGGATCGGCCAGGCCCGGCTGAAGTCGGGCCGGCTCGATCGGTCATCCCCGCCGAGGCGTTCGAGGGTGTCCACCCGGCCAAGCTTCAGCGCAACGGATTGAGGACCATCCCCGTGAGCAGCTTTGGGTAGAAATAGGTGCTCTTGGGCGGCATTTTTTCCAGGTTCGAGGCGATCGACTCGACGTGATCCATGCCCGCCGGGGGGACGAGGCAGGCGAGGTCGCAGGTCTTCGCCGACGTCGCCGCCAGGACCTCGTCGATCAGGTGGACGTACTGGCAATGGGCCGTCCCGAGCCCGCCGAGGAGCGATTTCAGGACCAGCTCATGAAGGATGCTGACGCCCAGGGACCGCCATTCGGCGGAGTGCTCCGGGACGATCGAATCCATCGTGGCGTCGGAGCGGAGCCTGGCGGTGACCCATCGGCCGTCGGCGACGGTGCCGAAGCCGAGCATGTCCTGGTCGCCCTCGGCCTCGATCGCGTCCCAGGCGGCCCGGCATCCGGCGTCCCCCTCGCCGGTCGGCGTGACCTCGAACTCGGGCCCGAGCGTCTCGGCCAGGGTCTCGGCGGAGAGCCCGGGGAAGCCCGAGACCAGCCGGTGGGTCGGCAGGATCAGCAAGCCCGGGTCGTTCATGCTCACCAGCATCATCAGGCAGAAATTGGCCGGGTCGTCGGGGCCGGAAAGCTGCCCGGCGGCGGCCAGCTCGTCGCGATAGGCCAATCCCGTCTCGTAGCGGTGGTGGCCGTCGGCGATGAAGACGGGCCTGGGAGCGATCAGGCCGGAGGCGAGCGTGTGGGCTTCCTGGTCCGTGACCGGCCAGAGGCGGTTGACCACGCCGAGGTGGTCGGTGGCCTCCAGGGGGGTCCGGTCCTTCAAGCCGGCCTCGATGGCGGCGAGCACCTCGTTCGACGGGTCGGGATACAGCCCGAAGATCGGGCTGAGGTTGGTGCCGGTCGCGCGATAGAGGTTCAGGCGGTCGGCCTTCGGGCCCGAGAGGGTCTGTTCGTGAGGATAGATCGAACCCTGGCCGAACGGCTCGAGCCGGACCCTCGCGAAGAAGCCGCGACGGGTGAAGGTGCGGCCCTCGACGTCGAAGGTCTGGTGATAGACATAAAAAGCCGGATGGGGGTCTTCGGCCAGGATGCCTTGCCTCCTCCAGTCCTTGAGGAACCGGGAGGCCCGGTCGTAGCGGTCGTGGCCCGGGGCGTCGCCGGGTTCCTCGCGGTTGAGCTCCAGGCGGATGATATTGAAGGGGCTGGCGCCGTAGAGGCGATCCTGGAGGGCCTGGCCGATCACGTCGTACGGAGGGGCCACCACGTCGGACAGGGCGCCGACCCGGGCCAGGTCGTAGCGGACGCCTCGGAACGGTCGGATCTCGGGCATGGCGGGCGGTCCATAGAGACAATGGGTCGGACGGCGGGCCCGGCGACCCGGCCCCTGTCGAATTCTTCCGGCCAAGCAATGTAGCGGAACGATCGACCTCCCGGCAATCCGTCCTCCGCGAGGCCCGGATCGCCGCCCTTCCCTCAAATCGTCTCCGATCGTCCGGATTGGCTGGATCGTCGCGACCCCTGCGACCGACAACCCTGGTGATCGGGGATCGATCGGACCGGCGGGGCGGCCTTCATGAAATCCGTGGGAATCTCGGCCTACCTCGTCAGCCTGATTCCGGGCGTCCTGGCCGTGATGGGGAACGTCCGGGGCGGGCCCTGGGCGCTCGGGGCCGCGGGCTTCCTCGCCGCGGTGTGCGTGGCCGACTGGTTCCTGAAGGATGACGCCTCGGGCCCCCCCGATCGGCCCGAGTGGACGCCCGACCTCGTGATCGTGCTTCACCTGCTGGTGAACTCCCTGGCGATCGGGACGTTGCTGTACGGAGTGGCGAGCGGCCATCTGCCCCGCTGGCGGATCAACGACGCCACCCTGTCCACCGGCCTGAATTCGGGCCTGTCGGGGATCATCGTCGCCCACGAATTGATCCACCGTCGAGGGCGGTTCTGGCGGGGCGCCGGCGTGTGGAACCTGATGCTCGTGAACTATTCGCACTTCGCGATCGAGCACGTCCAGGGGCATCACAAGAGGGTCGGGACCCGTCGAGACCCCTCCACCGGCCGACCCGGCGAGGACATCTTTCGCTACCTTCTGAGGACGATCCCCGGGCAATTCCTCTGCGCCTGACGATCGAGGCCGACCGCCTCCGCCGCGAGGGCCGCGGGCGGTTCGGGCTGGGCAACTTCGTCGTGGCGGCGACGCTGGGGCAGGGGGTCCTGGCGGCGGGGATCGGCCTGGTCTGCGGGCCTCGGGCGCTGGTCGCCTATCTCGGCCAGGGTGCGATCGCGGTGGGCCTGTTGCAGGTCATCAATTATCTCCAGCACTACGGGCTGGAGCGGGAGAAGGGCTCGAAGATCGAGCCGGCGCACTCGTGGCAGAGCGACCGCATCTCCAGTCGTCTGTTGATGCTGGAGCTCCCCAGGCATTCCGACCACCATTGCCACTCGACCCGGCCGTATCACCGATTGGAGTCGATGGAAGAAAGCCCCGTCCTGCCGATGGGGCTGCTCGGGTCAGTGCCTCTGGTGTTCCTGCCGCCTCTTTGGTTTCACATCGCGAAGAAGGCGAGGAAGCGCGCCGTGGTGGTCGAGGAGGCATGGAAGCGGGCGGCGTAGTGTCATTTGGTGCATGAAATGCACCCTACGGTTCGTCGAAGAGCCGGGGCAGGTCGCGGGCGCCGTGGACGACCCGGAGGACGACGATCCCATCCTCCATCTCTCGGTAGAGAATGACGTAGGGCGGACCAGGAGGCTCCGGACTCCCGGAGCCAATTCCTCTCGGCTCCGCCCGAGTTCGGGGAAGTGGGCCGCCAGTTGGCACTTCTCGGCGATCGCCTCGGTAAATCGGTCGGCCTTGGCTTCGGAGTAGGCCGCCAGGTACGTCCAGATGTCCAGAAGGTCCTGGCGGGCCAGAGGGGTTTGGAGCACTCGGGGCACGTTTCGACCCTTCGCTCAGGACCCGGCCATGCGGCGACGCCCCTCGGCCCGGATCTCCTCCATGTCGAGGGGCAAGACCTCGCCCCGCTCGACCTGATCCACGGCTTCGCCGACGAGGCGACGCAAGGCGTTGAGCTTCGCCTCGTCGCGTTTTTCCTCGGTATCGAGCAGGCGAAGGGCCTCGCAGACCACTTCGGACTCGGAAGCGAAGTGCCCAAGCCCGACCTGATCCCGGACGAAACGCTCCCATTCCGGCGGCAGGGCGAAATTCATCGGATGGTTCCCTCCCAGGGCTACCCTCATTGGAGTTTCGGCGGCCGCGGATCGTCAATAGGCATTGGCATCGATGACTTCCGACCCCGAGACGCTCCCCAGCGCCCTCCAGTTCACCCCGTTGATGCTGCTCTTGACGAAGGCGACGTGGCCGTCTCCGAACAGGGCGTTGACGCCTCCGGGATGGTAGCTCCTGGCGGTGATCGCGGCGTAGGACGGCCCCTTGGCCGGGACCGAGACGACCAGGTTGCTCTCCAGGTCCGAATCGCCGGCCGGGGAGATCGCCACCGGAGCGGCCACGGTGCTGCCGGGGGCCGTGAGGATCGCGAAGTTCGGCGGCCAGGCGGTGGTCATGGCCGTCTCGTGGGCGTTGCCGTCGGCCCAGAAGGTGTGGCCCTTGCCGGCCGATCCGCTGCTGTAGCCGCCGATCGAGGTCGGGCTGATCGTCGGCGAGGGGATCGGGTTGGGCGGCTGGACCTCGGGGATCGAGGCGACCCGGAGCAGCGGTTGATACACCTTCACGTCCGTGGCCAAAACCGTCGAGCTCAGGCCGTCGGTGAACTCCGAGAGCCTGCGGCTGCGGTTGGGCCCGAACGCCCCGGTGTTGTCCGGCCCGGCGATCCCTCCCCAGACCAGCCAGTCTCCCTCGCAGAACCCGTAGCTGGTCACGCTCGCCGAGACCGCCGTCCCGCTCGGCTTGGAGTTGAACGGGGTGGATTGGTCCTTGTTGATGTCGCTCGGGCAGAGGAAGACCGACACGGACATGCCGACGACGGTCGTATTGGCGTCGTGCTGGTGGTTCACCGTGAAGTTCAGCGCGTTGAAGGCGACGCCCTGTTCCATGAACGGCAGGATGCGGACGTGGACGCTGAAGCCGTTGGTCGATTGCGACGGGATCGCCGGGTTGGCGACGACGTCGGACATCGGCAGGGCGCCGGCCACGCTCTCGTAATTGGCGAGCCCGAGGCCCATCTGCTTCAGGTTATTGATGCACTGGGCGCGTCTGGCGGCCTCGCGAGCCGCCTGGACGGCCGGCAACAGCAGCGCGATCAGGACGCCGATGATCGCGATGACCACGAGGAGCTCGATCAGGGTAAAACCTCGACGACACATCGTTCGCATGGATCGCTCTCACCCGGCGTGCCGGGCCCTCCCGATTGGGGCCGTTGGTTCCATCATGCAACGATGGGGCGAAAAAGCAACCGAAAACCTTCGGTGACCACCGATCCGGCACGATCCGTCCGGGCTCCCTGATCGATCCGCCTTCGCCATTTCAACGAGGCGCTTGACGCCGGATTCGCGACCCTGGACACTGTTCGCACCCCCCGAAACGCATTTACATCCGGGAGTCACGGCGATGTCAGGCAAGCGAACACTCGAAGGCCGATCGGGGATCTCGTCGTTCCGCCTCGGCTCGTTGGCCCGAGGTCGGAGTCGCTCGGCGCTGAGCTGCGCCCGGAGGTCGAGGCGATGGAGTCCCGCACCCTCCTCTCCGGCGGCCCGCTGCCGCCCGGGGGCCAGGGGGTGCCCACGGCCCACGACGACGTGATCGACACCGACGAGGGGAACCCGGTCACCATCCCGGTCCTCTCCAACGATAGCGACCCCAGCGAGATCAACCCTGCCAGCGTGACCGTCGTCTCGGCGCCGGGGCACGGCAAGATCGTCGCCATCGACAGCGGCACCGGCGCCATCACCTACAGCCCCGGCCCGCTGTTCTTCGGGACCGACAGCTTCACCTATACATTCAAGGATGCCTTCGGCAGCACGTCGAACGCCGCGACCGTCACGGTGATCGTCAACCGGCCGACGGCCAACGACGATTTCGCCCAGACCGTCGCCGGCCAGCCGGTGACCATCGACGTCGTCGGCAACGACAGCGACCCGGACGGCAACGACCACCTGAATCCCGGCAGCGTGGCGATCGTCACGGCCCCGACTCACGGGACCGACTCGATCTCGCCGACCGACGGCTCGATCCTCTACACGCCGTCGGCCGGGTTCGAGGGGACCGAGCGACTCCAGTACACGATCATGGACAAGGCCGGCGCCACGTCCAACGTCGCCACCGTGACGATCACCGTCGCCGCCCCGCCCGCCCAGGCCGGGACCGTGATCAACGACGACTCGATCGACACCGACGAGGGGAACGCGGTGAACGTGCCGGTCCTGGCCAACGACGTCAGCCCCGTCGGCTTCAACCCCTCCACCGTGGCCCTGGCCAGCCAGCCGGCCCACGGCACGGCCACCGTCGATCCGTCGGACGGCTCGATCAACTACAACCCGGCCGTCGGCTTCTTCGGGACCGATACCTTCTCGTACACCGTCAAGGACAAGAGCGGCGGGATCGCCGGGCCGGGGCAGGTCTCGGTGGTCGTCAATCGGCCCACCGCCAACGACGACTTCACCGAGACCTTCGGCACGACCCCGATCGTCATCGCCGCCACGGCCAACGACACCGACCCCGACGGCCCGAACAAGCTCGACGTGACGACCCTGGCCGTGGCGACGCCGCCCCTGCACGGCGTGGCGATCCCGGCGACCGACGGCTCGTTCACCTACACGGCCGCTCCGGGCTTCTCCGGCACGGACCATTTCCAGTACACCGTCAAGGACCACGCCGGGGCCACGTCCAACCCGGCGACGGTCACCGTCGTGGTGGACCTCGGCCAGGTCTCGGGCGTCGTCTTCGCCGACTACAACGCCAACGGCGTCCAGAACGCCGGCGAGCCCGGGACGCCCGGCCAGGTCGTCTACCTCGACCTGAACGGGGACGGCCGCCTCGACGCGGGCGACCCCACCGACACGACCGACGCCGACGGCCGGTATACCTTCGAGAACCTGCCCGCCGGTTCGTATGCCGTCCGGAGCGAGCTGGGCGGCGCGACGAACGTGGTGTCCACCGCCCCGACGACCCCGGCCCAGCCGGTCACGGTGAGCCCGACGACCCAGTTGCCCGCCGGGCCGTCGTTCGGCGTGCTGACGTTCACGCCGCTGTCGTCGGTGACGATCGCCGCCAACCCGTTCCCTCAGGGCGTGAAGGACCCGGCCACGGCCTACGTCCTGGGGGCCTCGCGGAACCTGAGCGGAACGACCGCGGACGCCACGGCGTCGCCCAAGGCGGTCGCCCGTCTCGACAAGTCCTCTTCGCAGGAGGTCAGGACGGCCGTGGCGAAGTCGATCTGGGAATCGCCGGCGCACCGGGCCTCGGAGGTCCGGGCCGACGTCCAGGCGATCCTCGGCCGCGCCCCCTCGGCCGCCGAGATGAAGTCACTGACCAAGAAGCTCAAGGGCAAGAACGGCGATGAGGCCGTCGTCGCCAGCCTCCTGGCCTCGCCCGAATTCCGGGCGAAGCACTCGGGCTCGACCAGTTACGTGGCGGCCGTGTACAACCAGGTCCTCGGCCGGGCCCCGACCGCCTCGGAATCTTCGGCCCTGACGAGCAAGCTCGACGCGAAGAAGCTCACCCCGACGAAGGCGGCGACCGAGGTCCTGGCCTCCTCCGAGGCCGCCGGACTGGTGATCGACAGCCTCTACGTTGCGTTGCTCCAGCACCCGGCGGACGCCACCACGAGGGAAACCCTCGTGACCCGGCTGACCCGAGGGCGGGCCTCGGTCGAGAGCCTGGGAGTCGGCATCCTCGCCTCGGACGAATACTATGCCCGGGCCGCCGCCGCCGCGAAGCAGGGGTAACCGGCCTCCGGGGCCGCGACGATCCGGCGCGAGCCTCACGAGCTTCCCGCTCGCGCCGGATTGCCCGATCCCGACTGAATTCCTTAGAATGGACGGTCGATGCCGATTCCGGCCGGAGACATCCCCGTGCCCGATCGGCCGACGGAGCCCGACCATGACCGCCCGCCCCCGTCGTCGAGGGTTCACCCTGATCGAGCTGCTGGTCGTCATCAGCATCATCGGGGTCCTGGTGGCACTGCTCCTGCCGGCCGTCCAGATGGCCCGCGAGGCCGCCCGACGCAACCAGTGCGTGAACAACCTGAAGCAGATCGGCCTGGCCCTGCACAACTACCAGCTCTCCCACGCGGTCTGGCCGCCGGGTTACGTCACCAACTGGTTCAAGAAGCAGGAGTTCGGGCCGGGCTGGGGCTGGGGCACGGCGATCCTCCCCCAGCTCGAACAGGGGAACCTCTACTCGGCCTGCAACCTCGACGTGAACATCGAAGATCCCATCAACCTGACCGCCAGGACCGTCACGATCGCCGTCTATCTCTGCCCGACCGACAACCCCCCGCCGACGATGACCGCGACGTACTACCCGGACAAGGTGATCATCCCCCGGGGGACGCCGATCTGCGACGTCTCCTCGACGAACTACTGCGCCATGTTCGGCCTGGGCGAACCCGGGATCGCCGGCGAGGGGCTGTTCTCCCGGAACGTGTCCATGGCCCCCGAGGACGTCCACGACGGACTCAGCCAGACGATCGCCGCGGGCGAACGGTCGTGCAAGCTGGGCAACGCGACGTGGGTCGGCTCGGTCACCAACGCGGTCCTCGGGCCGCCTCCGGGCTACAACGGCACCGTCGGCCGGCTGATCCTCGAACCCGGGGCCGGGATGACCCTGGGCCACGCCGGCGAGGGCCGGGGGCCGGGCGACAATCAGTCCGATTGCAACATGTATTTCAGCCTCCATCCCGGGGGCGTGAACTTCGTCTTCGCCGACGGCCACGTCAGCTTCCTGAAAAGCTCCATGGACGCGAAGCTCTACGCCGCCCTCTCCACCCGGGACGGCGGCGAGGTCATCCCGGACCAGTATTGAATTGAACCGATTCGATCCGAAAGGAGCACGGATGACGCGTCGATCCGCGGTGGTGGCGGTCCTCGGGGCCGTGGTCCTGGGCTGCGACAAGGCGATCGAGAACCCCGAGGTGATCTCGATCGACAAGGTCCCCAAGAACGTGATGGACGTGGCGAAGCAGACCTGGCCCGACGTCGAGTTCGAGAAGGCCTGGACCGGCAAGTTCGACGGCGAGGTCGCCTACGAGATCCGCGGCCGGACCGAGAACGGCAAGACCCGGGAGGTCCGCGTGTCGGCCTCGGGGACCGTCCTGGAGAAGGAGTGAGCGGGGGTCAGACCGCCAGCCCGTCGAACGCGGCCTCCCGGGCGGCGATCGCGATGGTCTCGGCGTCGGGCCGCTCCGCCTCTCGGGCGAAGGCGATCAGGAGGGCGAGGTCGGCCAGGCGGTTGAGCCTCCGGGGCAGGCCGTCGGACTCGCGATGAAGCCGCGAGATCGCCTCGGAGGAAAAGATCTCCTCGGACCCGCCGGCCCGCGCGAGCCGTCCCCGGACATAATCGTTCGCCTCGGCCTCGCTGATCGGGCCGACCACCGATCGGGCCGCGAGGCGGTCGATCAGGCCGGTCGGCATCTTCAGGGCCACCTCGGGACCTCCGACGAACAGCAACACCAGGTCGGGCGAGCCGTCGGAGGCGAAATTGCCGAGGGTCCGCAGCGCCTCGAAGGTCGCCGGGTCGTCGATCAGGTGGGCTTCATCGACCACCAGCAAGGGCCTCGGGCCGGTCGAAGCGGCCGAGGCGAGGGCGGCGCGGAGCCTCCGCAGCGAGCCGGCCATCCCGGGGCCGGGATCGGGCGGCGCGCCCAGCTCGTCGGCCAGGAACGCGAGCAATTCGGCCGGCGGCATCGCGGGGAATGCCAGGTGGACGATCGGCCCGCCCATCGCGCGAGCTAGGGCCCGGGCCAGGATCGTCTTGCCCGATCCCGGAGGCCCGAACGCGAGGGCCGGCCCTCGTTCCAGCCCGTACCGCAATCGTCGGATCGCCGCATCCCGAGACGATATCGGCACATACGCCGAGGGATCGACGGTCTCCGCGAACGGACGAGGAGACAGGCCGAAGTGCGATTCATACATCGGTTCGGGCTCGTCCTCGGCCAGTCAACAGCCAGGCAAGGCCTGGCCGCGACGACGTGGGCATGTCACTGGGGACCCGTTGCGTCAGGTGAAGGTCTCGGCCAGGCCGAGCAGGGGGACGCCCCCGGCTTCGAGCACTTCCTGGGCCCGGATCAGGGCACGTTCGGGCGTGAGGGCCTTGTGATGGACGAGCACGGCCGCGTCGACCGAGCGATGGAGGACCGCCGCGCTCAGGCCCGCGAACAGGGGGCTGCCGTCGATCAGGACGAGGTCGAACTCGCGGCGGACCCGGGCCATCACGGACGTCCAGCCGGGCGACGCGAGGAACTCGCGAGGGCGGGCGACGGCGGCCCGGAGCGGCAGGAGGGTCAAATGGTCGTCGGGCGCGTCGATCAGGGCGTCGGCCGGCGAGAGCTCGCGGTCGATCACGTCGTCCAGGCCGAGGGTCGGCTTCAGGCCGAGCGATCGCGCGATCATCGGGCCGCCGAGGTCGCCATCGACGAGCAGGGTCCGGCCCGGCCGGCGGGCCAGGGCCCGGGCCAGGGTCAGGACCAGGGTCGTCCGGCCTTCGGCCCGGTGGCAGCTGGTGAAGAGGAGGACCTTGAGGTTGCGGCGGTCCCGGGCTTCGATCAGCGCCTCGGCCATCGCCGCGAACCGGGCCGAGTGGGCCTTTTCGAGGGCGCGGACCGTCTCGGGCCAGAGCAGCGAGACCTCGGGCGCCGGAGAGGCCGCCTCGAACGCGAAGTGGGGGCCGGAGAGCGTGGAGGCCGAGGAGGACGAGGGCAGGGGAGGGGCCGGCGGCGTGTCCTGGTCTCGGTCACGCCTCGGCCCGTAGATCCGGGCCAGGGCCCGGTCAACGTCCCGCATGACTCGCCTCCTCCCCGGCCGGTTCGGGGATAATCTGGCCGGTGGGGACGACCAGGGGGCCTTCCTCCAGGGTCGTCGTGGGCGGCTCGGACGAGAGCCAGGCCCGGGGGGCGTCGTCCGTGGGGACGGCCGAAGCCACGGCCGGAATGGCCACCATCGGCCGGGCCGAGGCGGAGGGCTCGGGGCCGAACCGTCCGAAGGCGAGCAGGGCGAACGACATCGGCAAGGCGAACGCCAGGGCCGTGCCCGCCACGCGCACCTCCCGGCGGAGCCGGCGACGCCCGCGACGAGGCGAGCGAGGGGCCGTCATTCGAGAGATCGCCGGCACCTGGATCAGGACCGGGCCGAGCGATCGAGCCGACCTCGGGGCCGTCGAGGGCCCCGGCAGCAGACCGGTATGGGGTGTCATGATCTCTGTCCCGGAGCGAGCGAGGACCGCGAGGGGTCGAATCGGAGGAGGGCGATCGGGTGGACTCGTCCCGAGATTCCGTCCAGTCAGACTGGCGAAGCTGGGTCGAATGTCCCGTCACCTAGAGGATCGTCCGGCGGACTCGGGAAACTTGAACGGCCATTCCGGAAATGCGCATTCCGAAGACCGGGCAAGACGGAGGGCCTCGGACCCCGGGGCGATCGGGCCGAATCCCCGGCTCGACCGGACGCACCGGACCCCTCCGGCCCGAGTCCCGAGGGAGCGGGAGGGCCGGAGGGGTCGCGGAGCCTGGAGCGGGAGGGGGGGAGGCGCCCCGTCTGGCGAACGAATCAGCGGCTGAACATTCCTCGGAAGAACCCGGTCCGACGAGGGGCCACCGAGCCGTCGGTCGCGGTCGTCTCGCCGCCGGAGTTCCGGCCGAAGGCGAACCGCCGGCCGAGCGCACCGGCGCCGGACTCATAATTGCCGACCGGGCGGAAGGTCGGCGGGGCGCCGGCCAGGCGGCCCGAATAGGTCCCGCCGTTGGCGGCGTCCAGGGCCCGGACGTTGGACTCGGTGACCAGCGGGTTGTGGCCCGACCAGCGGCTGGAGGCGACCTCCATCATGTTCAGGGGGGCGAAGACCGCCTCACCGCCGACGGAGATCCAGTCGCAGTTGGCCGCCTGGGCCTCGTCCACCTTGCCGTCGAGGCCGTACACCAGCGTGTACTCGTAGGTGTTGATCCGCGGCTTGTTGTCGCTGTTGTTGAGGTTCGAGCCCGAGTTGGCGACGAGCTCGACCTCCAGGCGGACGGCGCGGTCCCCCTTGCCCGGGATGGCGTGGAACTTGGCAGTATACTTGCCGACGCCGTGGTTCCAGACCTCGTTGGACTTGCCGTTGGGCGGGAAGGCGCGGAGGTTGCCCAGGAGCGCCTCGTGGCGGCCCCGGAGGTGGGTCTCCAGCATGGCGTGGAACCGGGGGACGAACTGGTCGCACGAGTCATAGCCGGGGCGAGGGGGGCCCGGGGGGATGTTGTTGGCGTTGTCGCCGATGGTGTGGTTGAAGTGGTTCTCGCCGAGCTCGGCCCACAGGGCCTTGAGCTCGTCCTGGGTCAGGCCGGAGCCGGGCATGGGCCGGGGCTCGTTCAGCTTGATCGAGGCGATCGCGCCGCCGAGGCAGTGGCCGGGCCACCGCTGGATGTCCTTGTTCTGGCTGAAGGCGGCCTCGTGGCCCCGGGCGCCGGCGCCGAAGATCTGGTCGTACTTGAGCAGGGGAGACGGGGTCTGATACAGGGTGCCGTCGGCCCCCCGGAAGGTCAGGTCGTCATAGAGGTTGGGGAACCAGGTGGAATCGTCGCCCGGGGCCACGGCGGTCTCCAGGAGGCCGTTGGCGCCGGGCAAGATGATGTCCTGCCCCGGGGCGATGTAGGAGCCCAGGGGGACGACCTGGACGTCGTCGCTGTTGATATTGGCCTGGGTGTCCACCCGGGCGTTGCCGTTGGCCCAGGGTTCGTGGATCGAGTCCCCCTTGGTGGGCCAGTAATAGAAGTTCCAGGGCATCCGGCTGGCCTGGCCGACCTGGACGAACGTGGTCTCGACCGAATAGGGCTGTTCGGCCTCGGTCCCCTTGACCAGGAAGGTGTACCATCCGAACTGGTTGTCTCCGACTTCCTCGCCATTACGGCGGGGCTTGCCGTCGGGCCCGGTCAAGGCTTCGACGGAGCCGGCCGTGGCCTTGACGGTCAGGACCCCGCCGAACCTGGTGGGGACGTACACGCCATAGGCGCGATCCCCCGTCTGGTCCGCGAGCGTGCCTCCGAGGGGGACCGGCCGCACCCGCTCGGCGGCGGCGGCTCCCTCCGTGGTCGTCGCGGTAACCGCGGCGGCGATGGCCAGGACCATCCAACCGCCGAGCCTGTTGCCGATACGCATGCTGCCTCCCAATTGACCGGTAATCATTCCGCCGGGTCGTCTGCTTGGTCTGACCTAGCTCGCGGCCCCGGCCGGGGCGCCACCCTGCCATCCCCGGCGTCGGGGCCCACCCTCGCGATGTTGCCCAGAGAGGTTCGGCTCGCCGGGGGGGGAGGGATGGACCGAAAATCGCCCGTCTGCTTGACCAGATTACGGCGACCCGTCAAACCCCCTAGAGTTCGCCAAGGCGGCATCTCCTCGAAATTATCGGCTGGAGGTGAGCGCCACGGGGCCGGGAGCCGATGAATAGCCTGGCCACCCCCAGGGTGCGGAACCACGGATGGCTTCCAAGGGCCTGACGATGGTCTCCGCGTTCGCTCCGAGGCCAGCGTGCAGCCCCCGTCGCGGTGCGGGGGTTCGCGGGGCGGTCCCGTGCGAGCCGAAAGGTCTCGCGGGGGATGCCCTCGACAGGAGCGGAGGCAGGGGACGGCGGACCTCCCCCGAGAGTCCCCGGACGTGCCGGCCCTGGCTCGGGTTCGTCGGCTCCGCATCGAGAGACGTCGACCGGATTCCCACCCATAATTCCTCTTCGAGGATGTTCGCGATGACCAGCACTCTGCTGATGATGGCCGCTGCTAGCCTGGGCCTGGGTCACCACAACACGGCGACCTATGCCACCGGCCAGTGCCCGCCGGTCCCCTCCAAGGTGGCCCCCGCCCCCCAGGCCCCGAGCAAGGTGATGCCGGCCCCCCAGGCGCCGAGCAAGGCCTGCCCGGCCCCCGTGGCCCCGAGCAAGGCCTGCCCGGCCCCCGTGGCCCCGGCCAAGGTCATGCCGGCCCCCCAGGCCCCGGCCAAGTCGTTCCCGGCCGCCCCGGCCAAGTCGTTCCCGGCCCCGGCCCCGGCCCCCCAGGCGCCCGCGAAGGCCGCCCCCCAGTGGTAATCTGAGTCGGACCGGGGACGCGGATCGGGCTTCGGTCCGATCCGCAATTCCCGCGCCCGATCGCCCCAAGGCGGGTCGCCCCGGAGACGGGTCGGCCCGCCTCGCGGCGTTTTCCTCCCGCGATCACAACACCGGTTGCGTTCCCCGGTCCGACTTCACCTGCTCGATCATCTGAGCCACCGCCGACGGACCCGGACCGATCACCGGCTTCAGACCCCGTCGCCTCGCCAGCCCTTGATAGTTCACCAGGCTCCGGCCTCCGACGAACACCGGCGCACCGTGAACCTTCCCCAGCTCGTCGAACCTCTTGTTGATGTTCCTCGACAGGGCGAACGAGATGCAGACCGCGTCGGGCCGGATGGCCTCCACGGCCTTCTGGATCTCCCGCGTCGGCAAGTCCACGCCGAGCGAGATCGCCCGCCAGCCCGCCGTCTCCAGGAGCAGGCAGAGCATCAGCACGCCCCCCTCGTGCCTGTCCCCCTGGACCGTGCCCACCAGCACCGAGCCGGTCGGGGAGGCGTTGACCCGTTGCGCCTCGTCCACCAGGATCTGGAGCTTCCTCCTCAGGAAGTTCGAGATGAAATGCTCCTGGTAGATCTCGCAATCGCCCCGGAACCACCGCTCGCCCGCCTCGACCAGCCCGGGCTCGATCACTCGTCGGACGCAATCGACCGGGGCCAGGCCCTGGGTGGCCCGGCGGTATTCCTCCTCGGCGGCCGGGAGGTCTCCCTCGCCCAGCCGATCGAGCAGGCCCGACGACGCGAACCCCGACCCGACCGGCTCGGCCGGGGCGACCTCCAGGTCGAGCGTCCCGTCGCGGACCCGGGCCATCAGGTCCCCGATCGTGGCCCCCTCGCGGATCTCCCGGGACACCGCCACCAGGATCCGCACCGTGTCCGACCCGTAGCGACGGTGCCCCGAGGCCGACCTCTCCGGTCGGGGAAAGCCGTATCGCCTCTCCCAGACCCGGAGCGCATGGCAGCCGATGCCGGTCAATTTCGACACGGCCGCGATCGAATACTCCGCCGCCTTCTCGCGATCCGACATGACGACACCCCGAGAGGCGATCGCCCCGCGCTCGGACTTCTGACCCCGCGACGATCATCGCAATCCGAACTCCGCAATACCAGCGGTCACCCCGGCGAGTTCGGGAAATCAACGTTCGCCGATCGACGGAAGAATCGCACCGCGATCCGCCCGCCGATCACCGCCAGGACCAGGGCCGCCAGGCTCTGCCCGATGTTCTGGAACGGCACCCGGGTCGTCGGGGCCGTCGGCAGCGGACCCGAGAAGACGACCATTGCCCCGCCCATGGGATTCGGGTCGAGGAGATGGTTGCGGACGTCCAACGGCTCGCCGGTCCCGGCCTGGGCCGAGTTGATCCTGGCGATCACCGCCTCGTAGGGGGTCGCCAGTACGCTCGTCTGGGGCAGGGGGGGCTGCGGGTGGAGCGTGTCGTGGAGGAACCCCAGCGCCTCGGTCGTCACCAGCCTCGGCCCCACGTTCTCGGCGAACCACGGCCCGGACGTCAACGCCAGGTATCCTCCGCCGAAGATCGCGAATCCGCCCCAGAACGCCCGGGATTCCCCCCTCAAGAAGAGGGCGCCGAGGATCGCCAGGCCCAGGACCGCCAGCGTCAGGCTCAACACCGCCGAATCCCAGAGCGGGGACGCCCCCCGGAGCGCCGCGATCCCCACTCCGCAGAACAACACCCCCGCCATCAAGCCGGCGATCGTCGGACGATGCCTCGTCTTCATGGGACGTCCTTTCAAGAGGAGAGCCGCGAGGCCACGAGCCCACCGATCAGAGCCAGAAGAATCGCGGTCATCCCGTGACCAATCCGGTCGAAGCTCTGGCGATCCGGCCCCAGCAGGGCCGCGGGCCGACGGATCAAGAGGCTGTACAGGTCGTTCGCGCGGGAGACGCTTCGGCCTTCGACCACAAAAATATCGGGGAGCTCGGCCCGGAGTTCATCCCGTTGGCTGTTCTCGAGACGGACCATCGGCCCGGACCAGGAACGCACTCCGTCGAGGCGAAGGTCGTATTCGAACTCCTCGGGCTCGGGATGAATCCACCGCCAGGCCCGTTCGATCAGGATCGAGCTCAGGAGCCGGGGCCTGACCGACGCGGCGATCGGTGGGATCTCGACGAGGACCAGGTATCCCCCGCCGAACATCAGGAATCCCGCCCAGAACGCTCGGAGGCGCCCTCGGGCGAAGATCGTTCCCAGAAGGGCCACGCCCAGGACGGCCATCAGCGCGGAGAACACCGCGCCAGCCCAGGCCGGAGAGCCCGCCCGGATCGCCGCCGCGCCGACCCCCGCCAGCGCGACCAGCCCCATCAACCCGCCGATCGTCGCCCGGGACGCCCTCATGACCCGACCCTCCGGGGAGGTTCGATGGTTCCCCTCGATGATAGAATTCGGAGGACTCGGCCGGAAGGGTCGGCCCTCTTTATCGGGCCATTTCCGGTCGGTTAGGATCGAGCTGAGGCGACCAGACGCCCTCCCGAGACCCCTCGCGCCGCCATGACCGACGCTTCGCCCGACGAAACGCCCGAGCTCGCCGTGACCGACCCCGAGATGAGGCAACTCCTCGGGATGTTCGACGCCCCGGCGTTCGCCCGGAGGGGCCAGGACCTGGAATTCGCCCTCGAAGGGCTGGCGGGCCGGTGCCTCCGAGAGCGATCGGCCATGCTGGAGATGGTCCGGCTCCGTCTCCGCCAGTGGGCCGCGCTGGCGACCGGATTCGAGGACCATCGCGACGTCTTCGAGGCCCCGATCCTCGACCTCTGGAAGGCCGCCGGCGCCGACCCTCCGAACTGGGCCGCGACACCCGGCGCAGCTCGCCGCCGCCGCTCCTCCGCGCGCGACCTGACGGCCAGCGTCGAGCGGTTCAATCGGCGATGGGCCAGCTTCCTCGCCGCCCTGGACCTCGGGCCGATCAATCGCGCGATTGACCGGTATAATCGGTATTATCTGCTCGAAAAAGAATGCCGGTTCGCGTCGGCGAGGGCCGCCGCGCGGGGGTTCCGGCCCAGGGCCTCGTTGACGACCGAGGGCCTGCTCGACGATCATCCGTTACTGCCCGTTCTCGAACCTCCCCTTGATCCCCCGGGACGCCCGGGCCCTTCCTCGACGCGGAGGCCGCCGTGATTCGCTCGTTCCTCGCCCCGATCGGCCTCCTCACGGTCGCGAGCTCCGCCCTCGCCGCCGGCTTCCCCGGGTTCGAGGTCACCTACGACGCGAAGGTCCACCCCGGCCCGATCTCGGCCAGGGTCTACGTGATGCTCGGCCCCGCGGAGGGCCTCGGCGAGCCGAGGAACGGCCCCGACTGGTTCAACCCCCAGCCGTTCTTCGCGGTCGAGGCCAGGGACTGGAAGCCGGGCGAGCCGCTGAAAGTCGGCCGGGACGCCGCCGGTTTCCCCGGGCCTCTGGACTCGCTCAAGCCCGGCGACTACCGGGCCCAGGCCGTCGTCCGGCTCAATCCCGACACCCACGCCCTCGGCGACGGCGCCGGCAACGCCTACGGACCCGCGGTGAAGGTGGCTATTGGCCCGGATGTCGCCGAGCCGGCGAAGTTGACGATCGAGAAGGTCGTCCCGCGCCGACCCTTCAAGGAAACCGAGCTCGTCAAGCTGGTGGACATCCCCAGCCCGATGCTCTCGGAGGCGCTGAAGAGGCCGATCCGCCACCGGGCCGCGGTGATCCTGCCGGAGGGCCTCAAGCCCGGGCAGAAGGTGCCGACGGTCTACATCATCCCCGGGTTCGGCGGGGATCATTTCATGTATGGCATGTTCACCCGGCCGGGCCGAGGCGCCTACGCCAGGGACATGATCCGGGTGGTCCTGGACCCGGACTGCGGGACCGGCCATCACGTCTTCGCCGACTCGGAGTCCAACGGCCCGAGGGGCCGCGCCCTGATCGAGGAGCTGATCCCGCACATCGAGGCGACCTATCCGGCGATCGCCGAGCCCGGGGCGAGGCTCCTGAACGGCCATTCCTCGGGCGGCTGGAGCAGCCTGTGGCTCCAGGTCACCTACCCGGACTTCTTCGGGGGGACGTGGTCCACCAGCCCCGACCCGGTCACCTTCGCCGACTTCCAGCGGATCGACCTGTACGCCCCGGGCGAAAACATGTTCAAGGACCCGCAAGGGGAGCGTCGGCCGATCGCCCGGAGGGGGACGCGGCCGTTCCTGTTCGTCGATCGATTCTCGCAGATGGAGGACGTGATCGGCGACGGAGGCCAGCTCCGCTCCTTCGAGGCGGTGTTCAGCCCGCTCGGGCCCGACGGCCGACCGAGGCCGCTGTACGACCGGAAGACCGGGGCCGTGGATGCCGAGGTGGCCCGGGCGTGGATGAAGTACGACATCCTCCGAACGCTCGTGGCGCGATGCCGGACCCTGCCGCCGAGGCTCCGGGGGAAGCTGCACGTCTACACCGGCGAGATCGACACATTCTATCTCGAAGGCGCGGTCAAGCAATTGAGGGACGCGCTGGCCCCTCTCTATCCCGACGCGGCGATCGAGATCCTCCCGGGCAAGGACCACAGCACGATCCTCGACGCGAAGATGGCCGAGAGGATCGACCGCGAGATGAAGGCCGCCACGCAGAAGTATCGCGACGACGCGGCTCGCTGAGCGCGGCCCGGGGTCGGCCCGTCGCGGCCCGCGGCGGGCGCATCGCGGTTGCCCCCTGCTTCTGCCCCCCGCCGACGGCCCTCGGCGGTTTGGCCATTTGACGCCGGGGCATCGCGGGCCTATTTCCCCAGCAGGGGGATGGGTCGAGGAGGTGGGCACCTCGGGTCGCGAGGAGGCCGGCTCCGCGCCCGGGCCGGGGCCTCCTCGCGAGGCCCTCCGCCCCTTCACTTGACCCGGATGGGATGTGCCCCCGCGTCCCGGCCGCCTCGCCGTCGCCCGGCCGATTCAGGAGGGTCCGCATGCTCGCGCCTCGTCGGAAGAATCGTCAGTCTCGCCCCTCGATCGAGGGCCTGGAGGACCGGAAGCTCCTCTATGCCACGCTCGGGGCCCAGTGGACTTATGGAAGCCGGATCACGTATAGCTTCGTCCCGGACGGCACGAATATCGGCGGGACGCCGAGCAACCTGTACGGGGCGATGGCCAACCTGGGGATCAGCCAGTCCACCTGGCAGCAGCAGTTCCAGCGCGCCGCGGCCGTCTGGCAGCAGTTGACCAACATCAACCTCGCCCAGGTCTCCGACAATGGCGCGGCGTACGGGTCCACGGGCGACCAGCAGGACGACCCGAACTTCGGCGACATCCGCATCGGCGGCACGGCCCTTTCGCCCAGCATCCTGGCCAGTTGCTTCCTGCCGCCGCCGGACAACGGCGGGTCGCTGGCCGGGGACGTGGTGATCAACACCAACCAGCCGTTCCGGATCAACAGCAACTACGACCTGGAGACGGTGGCGATCCACGAGATCGGCCACGCCCTGGGCATGGACCACTCGGCCATCTCCTCGGCGATCATGTACGCCTACTACACCGGCGTGAAGCAGTCGCTGACCCCCGACGACACGGCGGGCATCCAGTCGATCTACGGCAACCGCCAGCCCGACGCCTTCGACGCCGGGATGGGCAACAACTCGTATGTCACGGCCACGAACCTCGACCCCTACGTCAACTCGATGGGCCAGGTCGCGCTCTCGGGCCTGGACATCACCACCAACCAGGACTGCGACTGGTTCGCGGTGACGGTCCCCTCGGGGACGACCGGCTCCATGACCGTCACGGAGCAGTCGTCGAACCTGAGCTCGCTGAACCCGAAGTTCTTCGTGTACAACGCGGCGTTGCAGTCGGTGGGCTCGGCCGCGGCGGCCTCGACGGCCTACGGGGCGACGATCTCGACGACGATCACCGGGGTCGTCCCGGGCCAGAGGTACTACATCAAGGCGATGGCCGGGGTCAGCGGGCCGGCGGGCACGGGGGCCTACGGCCTCCAGGTGAACTTCGGGTCGGGCGCGATGAACCCGATCGACCCGCCGAACACGGTCGTGGCCGCGAAGCCGGACTCCGGGGGAGGGTCGCTCCCGGATCAGACCCACGGCCCCACCAACCCCCACGTCCCCCCTGGCCTGATTTCCATCGGCAACCTGAACGCCCCGGGCGACGATCTGACGGTCCGCCACCAGGGCCACGGCCTCGGGGCGCCATCGCCGACGGCCGGCCACCCCTCGGGCCACCATCCCCACCACGTCCACGACGCCGCCCTGGCCGCGTGGCGAGGGCGATAGCCCCTCGACCGCGTCGAGCGGCGGGTGTTGATCCCAAACATCGAGAGGCGGCGGCCGGGGCCCGGCCCCGCCGCCGCGACCTAGGCTTCCAACAGACCGCTCAGATCCCGACCGAGCCGCCCGCTCCCCGAGGCCCCTGCCATGACCCGCCTTCGCCGTCGCCCGAGGACCGCCCCGATCGGCCGCCGCCCCTCCTGCGAGGGACTGGAGGCCCGGCTGGTCCTCTCGGCGGTCATCGCGACCGGCCCGGCCGGGGGCGAAGCCCTCCACCAGTCCCCCCAGGCCCTGACCGTCACCTTCGACCAGCCGCTGGACCCCACCTCGATCGGATTCGGCGATATCCTCCTCGATCGCGTGGCCGACGACGGCTCCCTGACCCCGGTCCTCGACCCGAACAACCCGCCGACGGAAAGCCTGGACGACCCCGGGACGACCCTGACCGTCCCTCTCGACGGCGCCCTGGCCCCGGGCCATTATCGCATCCTCCTGGCCGGCTGGTCGGGGCTCGCCTCGATCGACGGCGAGCAGCCGATCGCCTCGCCCGACGGCTCCGACTCGCCCCTGGGCGACTTCACCATCGACCCCCCGGGCGTCGGCACGGCCGACGCCACCGACCTGGGCATCGTCGGCCCGAGCCCCCGGGACGTCCCCGCCTCTCTGGACCTCGCCGCCGATCCCTCGGCGATCGCCTTGTACCGGATCACGCTCGATTCCGGGCACTTCTGGAGGCTCGGCCTCTCCGTCGGCGCGGCCGATCCGGGGTCCAACCTCCGGACCACCCTGGCGTTGTTCGACGCCTCGGGCCGGCCGATCGCCGCCAGCTCGCTCGGCCTCCCGAACGACCCGTCCGACCCCGTCCTGTTCCACGGCCTGGCCCCGGGGACGTACTTCGTCGGCGTTTCGGGATCGGGCAACGTCCCGGGCCAGCCCGGAGGCTACAACATCGCGACGGTCCAGGCCGGGTCGGCGCCGAGCCAGCCCGGGGGGGCATTCACGCTCCATCTCGTCGCCGACCCTGCCGACCTTCCGGCCGAGGTCACCGGCTTGACCCTCGATCGAGACGACCCGCTCGACCCCACTCCCACGCTCATGGTCGTCTCGTTCTCGGCCGCGATCAACCTCGGGATCACCGGCGACTCGGCCTTCCAGACCGCCACCGAGGGAGTCGAGCTCGTCGATCCGTCGGGACGGAGCTGGCCCCTGGCGGCCGTCGGCTACAACCCCGACAACGCCTCGATCTGGTACCTGTTTCGCGACCGACTGCCCGCCGGCTCGTACACGCTGGAACTGAACCCGGACCACCCGCTGACGGACCTCGCCGGCCACGCCCCGTTCGCCGCCGGCCAGGCCCCGGGCGTCCTCGGGACGTTCACCGTGGCCGTCGACGCCCGCCCCCGCCTGGCCGATGGCTCGTTCCCGTTCACCCCGCCCCCGACCGCCTCCACGGCCCCGGCGCCGATCGCCGAGGACCTCGGCCCGCTCACGCCGGACCTCGTCCTGGCCGGCTCGTTCTCCCGGAGCGTCCACCTGGAACCGGGCCAGACGTTCTTCGTCCGGTTCGTCAACCTGTATCAGGACTTCTACAAGCTGGGCGTCGGACACGACGGCGGTCCCGTCTCGATCGACCTGGACGGCCCCGACGACCTGCCTCGCGTCATCGACGCGGGGCCCTCCGGCGCGACCAACACGAGCCTCCTGAACCTTTCGGAGGGGGAGTACGTCGCTTCGTTCACGGCGACCGGGACGACCGCCGTGGACCTCACGATTCGAATCACGATCGCCTCGTTCTCGTGGGATTCGCTGCTGGCCGTGGGGCTGGGGCAGGGGCCCGCGTTGAACCTGAGGCTGGTCAATCCGAGCCTGCCGGGCGACCCGATCGCGGTCGCCCCCGGCCCCGCGTCGTCGCCGTCCCCGGCGGCGCGAGGCGAGGCCGTCCCGCCATCGACGCCCCCGGGAGCGACCGTCCCGGGACCGACCGGCCCGCTGGCCGGTCCGGTCGCGGCGTCGATGGCGGCGATCTTGACCGGGACGACGGCCGCCGTCCCCGCCCCCTCGGTCGTCCTGATCCCCCACCAACCCGCCCCGACCGCCGAGGCCATGGGCCCGGCCGGGCTGTTCCTGGGGGTCGGCGGCGAGCTGGTCGGACGGGTTGGCGCCGGGGCCGATCACGTCGCCCCCGTCGGACCGACCAACGACGCCGGCGCCCTGGCCCTGGCCGTCGCCAGCACCGGCCAGGGACAGTCGGTCGCCTCCGGGATCATCCTCCGGCCCACCTTCGACCTCGACGGCCCGAAGCCCGCCTCGCCGTCGACCGACGGCGGGATGGTTCCGGCCGAGGCCAACCCGAACCCCGAGGTCTCGGCCGATTCCGGGGTCCTCCCGGCGACGTTCGACAACCCCGCGCACGTCGCCAGCCTGATCGCCTCGCCCGCCCCGGTCGCGAGTGCCGAGGAGGCGGCGATGAATCCGCCGCTCGCCGATCTCGGCGACGAACCCGAGAGCGAAGCCGCCCCGACGCCCTCGCCCTGGCGGATCGCCATGGCCGGGGCGCTGGCCCTCGGGGCCTGGTCGATCGCCCGTCGCCGCCGCGCCCGCCCTCGGCTTGCTCGGCCCCGCCCGCAACGCACTCCGGCCCCTCACCGGCCCCGCCGAAGCCCCGAGATGGCCGAGTCGGTCTAGGCAGGGCCTGCGTGGCCTCGCCGCGGATTCGCGAGCATGTCTTCGGGCGAGCGTCCGTCCCCGGACGTCCCGGCGAATCACCCCGCCGTCCCGGATTCCCCGGGGGGATCAATGGCCGCCGCGCGCGGTCCCCGATCGCCGAGGACCAGGAGCGTCCTGCCGCCGACCGGGCCGAGCTGGGCCTCCGCGATGGAGGACGCGAGGGCCAGGTTTCGCCTCGCCCGGGGGACGTCGGCCTCCGAGACGGCCACCCCGATCAGGTGGTACCGGCCGTCTCGGTCGCGGAACCCGACGTCGATCCGCCCTCGGACGACCGTCCCGTCGGCTCGGGCGATCGTCCAGGGCCATTCGCCGATCCGGTGGCGAGTCCGTCGGAGCGTTTTGGCCAGAGGGAGGCCGAGGAAGGCGTCGAGCCGGCGATGCGCCTCGATCTCGGCCCGACGAGGGACCAGCTCGTCACCCGACAGGGCCGCCCGTTCGATCGCCAGCGGCAGGTTCTCGGGCGAGAGGCCGTCCGGGTCGTTCAGGACCGCCCGGATCAGCCGTTCCACGGGTCGAAGCTCGGTCGGCAGCGTCCGGCTCGGGTCGAGGTCGAAGAAGCGGGGCCGCGGCGGCTTCGATTCGGCCGGTTCGTCCGAGGGCGAGGGGGCGGCGAGGATCCGGGCGATCGTGTTCAGCAATTTCGGGCGAAAGTTCGCCGGACGGGGGCGGCGGCTTTCGTCCGGATCGTCCGCGGCGACGATCCCGATCCTCGGATCGGCCCATCCGGAGGGCAAATCGGCCGAACAAAGGCCGGTCTGCCGATCGAACCGGGAGGCCAGCAGCCTCATCGCGGGCGAGCGGGGCGAATCGCCGGGCGCCGATCCGGCCGAGAGGATCAGGACGTCCCTCGCCCGGGTGGCCGCGACGTAGAACACGCGGAGGGCCTCGTCTTCCTCGGCGTTCGCCTCGATCGCCTTGAAGAGCTCCCAGCCCAGGCTCCATCGCTCCTCGCCGGTCTCGTCGTCCTCGGGAGGGCGGACGAGGGGCCCGAGCTCGGGATGGAGCCCGGCCGAGCCGTCGATCCCGGCCGTCCTCGGGCGGTCGCGATCGAGGTCGGGCAGGGCGACGATCGGGAATTCCAGGCCCTTGGCCGCGTGGATCGTCATCAGCTTCACCGCCGGGGCGGTCTCGTCGGCGGTGGCGGCCTGTTCCTCGCGAGGGGGGTCGTCCAGGTCGGCCCGGAGCCTCGCCACGAAGTCCGCGAGGCTGACCGTCCCCAGCGAGTCGAAGGCGCGCGCCATCCTGACCAGCTTCCGGACGTTCGCCCGCTTCCGGTCGCCGAGGAACTCGCCCAGGAGGGCCGGCTCGAACCCGGATTCGTCGAGGATCGTCTCCAGGAGGTCGGCGATCGGCACGAGGTCCTTCCTCTCCCGCCATCGGCCGAGCGATTCTCGGGCGGTCCGCAGGCGGCGGAGGTCCTCGGGCGAGAGGGCCTCGGCCGCTTCCAGCCGATCGAGGCCCGACACGAAATCGCCGGACGACGCCTCGGCCAGCCAGAACAATCCCGAGTCGCTCACCCCGAAGAACGGCCCGCGAAGCGTCCCGGCCAGGGCGATCGAATCGCACGGGTCCTCGATGCTGGACAGGACGTTGATCAGGTCGATGACCTCCTGCTGGGCGAAGTAGGACGACCCGCCCAGGACCAGGTAATCGAGCCCTTCGGTCGCCAGGGCCCGCTCATATTCGGGCACGTCGGCCATCGACCGGAACAGCAGCGCCACGTCGCCGGCCGAGGCCCGGCGGATCGCCCCGGTCGAGCGATCGCGGACGAGCCAGCCGTCGCGGAGCTTGCCGGCGATCAGGCGGGCGAGGCCGCGGGCCTCTTCCTGGCGCTTCGTCGCGGCGTCGGCCTTCTCGCCGTCGCGACCGGCCCAGAGGAACAGGACGGCGTCCTGACCGGCGATGTCCTCGGTCCCGCCGCCGGGCTTCAGCGCGTTCGCGACGCCGGGGAACTCGTCGGCGAACAGGGCGTTGACGAAATTCAGGAGGCCCGGGACGCTGCGGAAGTTCTCGGTGAGGTCCAGCCGGCCGGGGTCGGGGAACTCGGCGCGGAACTCGTCGAAAATCGCCGGGTGCGCCCCCCGGAACCGATAGATCGACTGCTTCGAATCGCCCACGAGGAACAATCGGCCGTCGCGGAGGGCGGAGCCCGCCAGGAGCCGGAGGATCTCGGCCTGGACCGCGTCGGTATCCTGGAATTCGTCCACGAGGAGCAGGCTGATCGAGTTCGCGACCGTTTCGCGGACGTGGGAGGGGCCGTCGCGGAGGAGGTCGCGGACCTTCAGGAGCTGGTCGTCGAAATCGATCCGGGCCAGCTCGGCCTTGGAGGCGGCGAACGTCTCGACGGCCTCGGTCACGATCCGGGCCAGCTTCAAACCCTCCTCGGCGGCGAACCGGGACCGGCCCTCGTCGGGCTCGAGGAGCTCTTTCAGGGGCTTCAAACGCTTGTCGCGGAGCTCGGTCAGGCCGTCCTTGATCGCCAGGTACGCCTCCTCGGAGGGCCAATCCTTCTTCGACGTCCCGGCGACTCTCGCGTTTTCGAGCAAGACGTCGATCGCTTCGCCCGGTCGTCCGGCGTGCTCCAGCTCGGGGAGCAAATCCAGGAGGATCTGGACCCGTTCGTTCATCGCGGGCCTGGAGCAGGGGTTCTCGCGAAGGAGCCGGAGCAGGCGCCGGACGACCGCGAGACCCGTTTGAGCAGCGGGGCGAGCCCGCCTCCGGATCGGAACCGTTCCCAGCGATCGAGCAGGGATTCCGAGGTCTCCTCCAACCACGGGCCGAGCTCTCGGGCCGAGCGGTCGGCCAACAGGGCGGCGAGCCAGGATCGGACGGCGGTCAGGCCGTGTTCGATCGCCAGGGAGAGGAAATCGGGATGGGCCGTGGCCAGCCATCGGCGGGCGCAGGAGGCCAGCGCCTCCTCGCGGAGGGTCGGCGCGAGGGTCTCGTCGAGGACCGCCGCGCCGGGGTCGATCCCGGCCTCGACGGGGAATCGCTTGAGGACCTCCCCGCAAAACGAATGGAACGTGCCGATCCGGGCCGCTTCCAGGTCGCGGAGGACGCCTCGCCAGTGGCGAGGATCGGCCCCCGAGGCGAGGCGGTCTCGGCACGCCTGGCGGATGCGGTCGCGAAGCTCCCGGGCGGCCTTGTCGGTGAATGTGAGCGCGACGATCCGATCCAGGGGCATCGGCTCGGGGCCGTCGATCAAGGAGAGGAACCGCGCGGTGAGGACCGTGGTCTTGCCGCAGCCGGCGCCCGAGGCCAACGCCACGCTCGCCTTCTCGACGACCATCGGCGCCCGTTGCTCGGCGGTCAGCGGGCGATCGCTCATCGAGGCAGCTCCAGCCGGGGGAATTGCGGCCAGGTCTTGCGGGTCTTCCGCAGCGAGTCGATCCGGCAGACGGTCCTGAAGTCGCAATGGCGGGCGCAGTCCGCCGCCCGGGGGTGGACCGGGAACGACCCGTTCTTCAACGCATCGACCATGTCCAGGACGAACGCCTCCAACGCCTCGCGATAGTGCCCCCAGCCTTCCTCGGCGGCCACGCCCCTGGGGGCCTCGCCGGCCATCGCGTGCATTTTCTTGAATCCGTCGTCCCTCAAGGCCCAGTAGGCGGCATCCAGCGGGTGCGAGTCGCGATCGGCCAGGATCACCCGCTCGGCCGCCAGGGCATACAGGGCGAGTTGGAGGGCCTCGCCGGTCTCGACCTTCGCCTTGGTCGGGCAATGGCCGGTCTTGTAGTCGATCACGCGGAAGAGGGTGCGGCCCTCGCGGTCGATCAGGTCGATCCGGTCGATGAAGCCCTGGAGCTCGATGGCCCGAGGGGGTTCGCCGATCGTCAAGGGAGGGAACGCGGCGTCCTCCCGGCCGAACGAGACCTCGAACATCTGCGCCTCGGCGTCCCGGCCCTCCTTCCGGGAATAGTCGCGGAACTGGCGGGAATAGCGGTGGCCGACCCTCTTCAAGACCTCTTCCTCGATGGCGCGGAGGCCCAGGGCCGAACCGCTTGAGGCATTCGGGAGCTGTTCCACCAGGCGGGCGAACTCGACCTCGACGGCCCTGGCCACGCGGTCGGCGATCGGCTCGGATTCGCCCGGCTCGGGGGGCAGGTCGCGGAGCCTCGCATGGAGCGATTCCAGGGCGTGGTGGACGAGGCTGCCGCGCTCGGTGCGGTCCTCGTCCAGCTCGTCGCGGTCGTCGGGCGGCTCGAGCTTCAGGACGAATTTCTGGAAGAACTGGAACGGGCAGAGCGCGAACGACTCGAGCTGGCTGGCGCTGAAGGCGATCCGCCCCGGGGCGAACCGCTCGGCCAGCTTGCGGGCCGCCCGGGGGTCGCCGAGCATGCCGTCGAACGGCCCGAACCGGCCCTTGCGATGCCGCCATCGGGCGAGCCGCAGCGCCTCGGCCGCCGCGTCCAGGGCCGAACGATGGCGAGATTGCCGGGACAGGCGATCGAGCATCGCGAAATCGCCGTGATGGCACGCCAGGGCCACGGCCCGGACTCGGGCCTCGGCCGGGGACCTCGCCAACGATTCCGGGAGGACCGGCTCGATCCGGCCGAGGGAGGACCAGGCCGACGCCCACGCCGGGTCGGTCAGGCATCGGCGGACCTCATCCAGATACCCCGACGGCAGCAGGGCCTGACCCTTCTCGTCGGCCGACGGATAGACCAGCGTCAAGCTCTCGGTCGCCGAGCCGACCAGGCGGCAAAAGGCGGCGGCTTCCCTCCGCGAATGCTCGGCGAGGGCGTCGGGATCGGCCCCTCCGGGGGATCGAGACGGGAACGTCCCCTCGATCAAGTTCGCCGCGACGACATGAGGAAAATCGGCCCCTTCGGCCTCGTCGGGCGTCACGATCCGCAACGCCCCCCGGGTCTCCCGGGAGGCCGGGGCGACGAGGTCCGCCGAGATCGAGGCGATCTCGCGGACGAACTCGCCCCACGACCAGATTTCGTCGCCCCGACCGATCCGATCGAGCGCGTCTCCGTGGTCGTCGAGCGCGGGAAAGAACGCGTCTTGAAGTTCGAAGCCCTCGATCCCCAGCGATTCGGCGACCCCGGCCAGCCGATCGACCTGCGCCGACCACTTCCCGGGCCGATCGGCGGCGGGGATCGTCGCCGAGAGCCATTCGAGAAGGTCGCGGGCCTCGGCGGCCTGCCTCGCCTTCTCCTCGTCGCGAGCCTTCGCCCCGGCACCCGGCCGACCCAGGACGCTCGAGGCGCGGCCCAGGGCCGAGACGATCGACGGCAAGCCGTGATAGGCGCGGGCCTGGCCGATCGCCCGGGCGGCGGAGGCCATCGACCACGCCGAGACGCCCGGCCGTCGCGGCCGGACCCGAGAATTCCTCAACAAACGGACGAGCCGGGTCGCTTCCCACCCTTCCATCGGCAGCTTCGCCGCCAGCAGGAGAGCCATGACCCCGGGGTCGGCCCCGATCGGCCGTTCCACCGGGTCGATCGCCGGGATTCCCCAGGAATTCAGGGTCCGGGCGATCGTCGCGGCCTCCTCGTCCTTCCGGGGGACCACCAGGAGGACATCCTCGAACGATCGGCCCGAATCGAGGAGGTCGCCGACCCTCCTGGCGACCATCAACGCCTGGCCGTCGCCCCGGGGCGCGCCGTTGACGAGGAGGCCGTCGGCCGAATCGATCCGGGCGGCCGAATCGTCGCGGAACAGGAGCCGCGAGAGCCTCGCCGGGCCGGTTCTTCCCGGGTCTTCGTCGCCGATCGCCTCCTCCTCGAACCCGATCCCCAGCAGCCGCTCGCGGAGCCGTCCGGCGATCGCGTGGACCTCGATCGAGGCCGGGTCGGGGTCGAACGCGAGCGTGACGACGAGCGATCGCGCCCGATCGTGGAGCGCCTCCAGCCCGAGCCAGACCGGGCGTTCGGATCGAGGATCGAACACGGTCACGTCGCCGGCCATCTCGGGTCCGGGCAGGCCGTCGCGACGGATCGCGGCCGAGGCCCAGCGGGCGAAGCCGTCGGCGTCCTGGAGGCCGAGAAGGCCCAAAAGGTGGCGATATCTGGAGAAGATCGCCCATTCCGCCGAGCCGACGGCGTCGAGGGTCTCGGGCGGCTCGGCCGGGTCGAATCCCAGGCGGGTCCACCGCGAAATCCGGTCGCGGATCGTCCTCCGGAACCCCGGGGCCGTGGCCATCTCGCCCAGGGGCTTCAATCGCCCCTCGCGACCCGCCCCGGCGATGGCTTCCTGGAGGATCGCCCGGAGCCCGGCCGCCGACGGCTTCCTCGGGCCCTCGCCGCGTCGTCGTCGGAATTCGGCCCAGAGGTCATCCCACGTCCAGACCGTCGCCCGGCTCGGCCCGCCGGCCCTCCGGGCGAGGACCGCCGCCAGGCGATCGCGGGCCGGAGGTCCGGGGACCAGCCACAGTCCCGGGCCGTCGGTCGGGCCTCGCTCGATCGCCCGGAGACGGAGCCAGGGTCCGAGAGGGCCGGTCAGGAGCCGCCGAATCCGTCCCATTTCCGGCCCCCCCTCCGCCGAAGACCGCCAGCCCCAGCAGCACCACGCCCAGCGCGACGAGGTATACAGAAAAATACCACAATCGCCCCGCCCGGACAATCCGGACCAGCCAGACGATGGCGAGATAGCCCACCAGGCCGGAGACCACGGTGGCGGCGAGGGTCGGGGCGATCGGGACGGCCGAGAGCGTCGAGCGGTCGAGGTCCTTGAACTCCTTCGCGGCCGCGCCGAGGATCGCCGGCACGGCCAGCATCAGGCTGAAGTTCACGGCCCACGTCCTCTTGAGCCCGAGGGCCAGCGCCGTGGCGATCGTCAGGCCGCTGCGGCTCACGCCGGGCAGGGGGGCGAACGCCTGGGCCACGCCGATCAACAGGGCATCGAGCCAGGTCGTCTCCGAAGGCCCCTTCTCGCCGCCTTTCAACCACCCCGAGATCGCCAGGACGGCCGCCGTGACCAGGAACCCGAGGCCGGTCGCGTAGGGGCTCTCGATGGCCTTCTCGATGACCTTCTTCAGGCCGAAGAGGTAAGGGATCAGCGGGAGGGTCGCCACCGCCGCGAGACAACCGACGCGGAAGACGGCCGACCTGCGGAAATCCTCGGCCACGTCGGTCGAGTTGAGCAGGAACCCGCGGGCGCCGGCGATCGCCTGTTTCCGATAGTGGACGACGATCGCGGCGAGCGTACCGAGGTGGAGGACGACGTCGAGGAAGAGGTTCTCCTTGCCGGTCCGGGCGCGGCCGGTCCCCCAGGCGAACAGCTTCTGGACGACGGTCAGATGGCCGTCGCTCGATACCGGGAGGAATTCGGTCAGCCCCTGGACGAGGCCGAGGATCAACGATTCGACCCAATCCATGAAGGCATCCCCGAAGGCTACGGTCGTCGTCCCGCGGTCAGCCCGGCCTCTCGGCCTTGAGCAGGGGCCAGGCGACCACGAGATACCACACGCCACTATAGATCGTCAGGCCCACGGCGCCCCAGAGGAAGCCGTCTCGGAGGAGCGTCCATGGCCTGGCCGGGTCGGTCATCAGCGACACGAGCAGGATCGCCACCACGGCCAGGCACTGGAAGAGCGTCTTGAGCTTGCCCGTGAGCCGGGCGCCGAACGCCTCGCCTCGGCCCTCGATCAGGCTGCGGACGGCCTGGACGATCAGCTCCCGGACGACGATCGCCGTGACCATCCACGGCGCCAGGCCGGTCCCCTCGCGAGGCAGGAGGTGGATCAAGGCCCCGCAGACGATCACCTTATCGACCAGGGGGTCGAGCTGCCGGCCGATCGCCGTGACCTGATTGAGCCGTCGGGCGAGGTAGCCGTCGAGGGCATCGGTCAACGAGGCGACGGCGAACGTGACCACGGCCGCGAGGTCGTGCCCCCGGGCGATGAAGGCGCAGGCCACCAGTCCCAGAGCCAGGCGGCCTACGGTCAGGCTGTTCGGGACGTTCCAGAACCGCGGGGCGCGGGGCGGAGCGTCGGGGAAGGAGCCGGCATGAGCATCGGCTCGACTAGTTCAGGATGGTGAAGGGGGACGCCGGCTTCTTCCTCGGCTTCGGGCGAGGCCGCCGAGGGCGAGGAGGCCGGGAGCCGGCCGTCGCCACGAGGTCATAGCCTTCCGAACCGACGATCCGGGCCGTCACGAGGTCGCCCGGCTGGAGCCCCGGACCCTGGACGAAGGCCACGCCATCGACGTCCGGGGCGTCGGCATACGTCCGGCCGATCCAGACGCCCTCGCCGCGATCCGAGGGGCCGTCCAGCAAGACGTCCAGCTCCCGGCCGACGAGCGAGGCGTTGAAGGCGAAGGCGATCGGCTGCTGGGCGGCCATGATCCGGTCTCGCCTCTCGGCCTTCACCTCGTCGGCCAGGTGCCCCGGCAGCTTCGCCGCGGGAGTGTCGGCCTCGAACGAGTAGGGGAAGACGCCGAGCCTCTCGAACTTCGTCGCCTTCACGTACTCTTCGAGCTCGGCGAATTGCTCGTCGGTCTCGCCGGGGAAGCCGACGATGAACGTGGTCCGCAGGACCAGGCCGGGCAAGGTCTCGCGAAGCCGGCCGATGATCGCCTCGGTCTCGGCTCGCGAGTGCTTTCGATTCATCCTCTTCAGCATCACGTCATTGATGTGCTGAAGCGGCATGTCCAGGTAGGGGATGACCTTGGAGCATCCGGCCAGGGCGTCGTAGAGCTCGTCGGAGAAGTACATCGGATAATTGTACAGGACGCGGACCCAGTCGATCCCCTCGATGTCTTCCAGGGCCCGGAGCAGGTCGGCCAGGCGGGGCTTGCCGTAGAGGTCGATCCCGTAATAGGTCATGTCCTGGGCCACGAGGTTCAGCTCGCGGACGCCGTCGGCGGCCAGCTCCCGGGCCTCCTTCACCACGGCCTCGATCGGCTTGGTGACGTGCTTGCCCCTCATGTACGGGATCGCGCAGAACGTGCAGAGCCGGTCGCAGCCCTCCGAGACCTTCAGATAGGCGAGGTGCCGAGGAGTGACCCGCAACCGGGCGGTGTCGTCCTGGGCGCGGACCGGCGCCGGCCGGAAAATCGACCTCTGATCGTGCAAGCCGCCCATGATGCGGTCGGCCACCCGGGCGATTTCCTCCCGGCCGAACACGCCGACGATGCCATCGACCTCGGGCACCTGCTCCAAAAGCGCCTCTTTCTCGCGCTCGGCCAGGCACCCGGCCACGACCACGCCCTTGAGCCGGCCGTCCTTCTTCCGGTCGATCATCTCGCGGATCACGCCGAGCGATTCCTGGCGGGCGGCGTCGATGAAGCCGCACGTGTTGATAATCACCAGGTCGGCCCGATCGGCGTCGGGGACCAGCGTGTAGCCGTCCTGGGCGAGCAGGCCGAGCATCCTCTCGGAATCGACGAGGTTCTTCGGGCAGCCGAGGCTGACGAAGGAAAACGTGGCCTTCACGTCTTGATTCGTACCGACCGAGTCCGCCATGCCGTCACTCACTCTTCTGCCGGGTGGGTGTTTCGAGGGGTTCGAGCGATTCGAGTAACATCAGCGACACGTCTTGCCAGCGTTCGGCCGAGTTGGATTCGCCTTCGGGCTTCATGTGAACGGTAACGGACGATCTGCCGACCCGAACCATCTCCGGGTGCCCGACCTCGAATGTTCGTCCGGTCGCCACGTGCATGCGAAAAGGGCGAAACGGCTCGGCGGTCACGAAATCCAGGACGATGCGAGGTGCGAGCATCATCGACTCCGTCGGAGAGAGATCCATGGCCGCAGATGCCTACGCCGTGACGAAGGAAAACGTGGCCCTGGCGGTCGGGTCTCGGCTCCTGATTTCCATGGATCGACGTTTCGAGGTGCGAGACGGACTCGGTGAGCAACAGGGAGGCACTTTCAATGCGTCAGCCCCGCATCGAGTCCGTCGTGACGCCGATCTCCAGGATCGCACAAAACGCCGCTTCGGTGCACCAGATAGTCTCCAAAAGTCAGCTCCCGGGGACTCGGCAACAGGAGGACCGTCGTGGCGTCCTCTCCTTCGGTCAGTTCGATCCCCGGCGCCGCGGCTCGACCCCAGGTGATGATCTCGACCGATTCGCCGGGGAGGAGCGTGTATTCATCTCCCCAAACGCTCCACCAGGACGATCCGAGGACGACTCGTCCCGTTGCGAATCCCAATCGAGGCGGATGGACCGTCGATCGCGGATCGATCGAGGAATCGCGTCGTCGGGGGCCACGAGCGGTCGGCGAACGATCGGCCGGAGGCGGCGTTGGGATCATCCATTCGGAGGGTCGGGGGAGGGGGATCGGACCGTCGTCGGGGCCTCATCGGGAGCAGGGCGAGGACAGCCAAGGATAAGGGCCGCTCTAGCCTCTCGTCAAGGGAGGGTCTCGCCCCCGAACCGACGACCACGCCGCTTGCCGAGCGAGGCCGGACTCGTCATAATGAAGCCCGAGGCACCCGTAGCTCAATTGGATAGAGCATCAGTCTTCGGAACTGAGGGTTGGGGGTTCAAGTCCCTCCGGGTGTAGTGACCTTAAACCCTGCCGATCGCACGACTTGGCGAGCCAGACGAAGCGGCCCAGACGACTCCAGCCTCGCCGGTGGACCACCGGCTGCGAGGGCGGCCCGATCGGCTCGGGCGAGGAATCCCGTCCCTCCGTGAGCCGGAACTGTGCTTTCTTGCCGGTTCGATCGGGCGTCACGAAGTGCCGACTCCGTACTTCCTGGCCAGTTCCTCGACTTGCTGGTAATCGGTCTCTACGCGCTCGGCGGCTTTCCGGATCGACGCGTTCATCCGGCTCAAACCGCCGTCGAGCTCCTGGAAGCGGAAGCCGTTTCGGAAGCCTTCGATGAATTCTTCGAGCGATCCCTCGGGCAAGGCGCGGAGGCCCTCGCCGAGCCTCTCGCAGGAGTCGAGGTAGCGCGAGAAGGCGTCGCGAAAGTCGGACGGGCAGTCGGAGAGTTCCAGGGATCGCATTCGGGCGACGTACAGATCGATGGCCCGGGCCTTCACCGCGTATTTCTGCTGATCGACGAGGACCTCCTTCATGCTCCTGGCGGCCTCGTCGCTCTGCTCGATCACCCGGGCGATGGCGTCCTGGGCGGCCTGGGCGGCCTTCCCCTCTTCGTCGAGGGCGGCCCAGCCGACCCAGGCGATCCCCACCGCCGCCAGCCCGATCAGGCCGACGGCCATGACTTTTCGCCTCGGGCCCGCCGGCCCGCTCGCCCCCTTTTCCGATCCGGGCTCGGCATCGCCGACCCCGGGATTGGTGATGGTTAAGGCGCTGACCCAGATCACCCTGTCGCGCGAGACTTCATGGAACCAGTCGAGTTCGCCTCGGAGGCAGCGGTTTTCCAGATCGACGCGTTTAAACGGGCCGGTGATCCGGCCGGCGTCGCGGACATACCAGCGATCGGATTTCACTCTCATAAGAGTCCCTCGATTCGCGGTCGGGGCCCGGTGCGAACCGCGCCCCGGGCCGACGTCGGGAGGCCCAGGCTCGGCCTCGCAAAGTCGAGTCCTCGCCGAATCCGTGGGTCGGGGTCTCATCGCCGGGGGCCGGAGATAGTTTACCGGCCGATCCGAGACGTGGGCAAGGAGCGAAACGGCTGGTCATCCAGTTCGTCGTCCACGTTTGCCAATCCGTGGGACTCTCGATTATAGTCGGTCGCGAAGCCCTGATCCGGGGCGTCTCGACGCCGGTCGTCGCGGCCCTCGAACGATCGACGACGAGACGCGACGAGACGGCCCTGCCGACCGGGGCCGACGGAGGACGGACGATGATCCGCGTGTTCGTCTCGTATCGACGCGAGGACAGCCTCCACCCGACCGGGCGGCTCTACGACCGCCTCTGCGCCCGATTCGGCACGGCGAACATCTTCAAGGACGTCAATTCGATCCCCCTGGGCCTGGACTTTCGCGAGGTGCTCAGGGCGGGGATCGCCGAGAGCGATCTCCTGCTGGCGATGATCGGCGATCATTGGCTCGAAGCCGGCAAGGCGCCGGGAACCCGCCGGCTCGACGACCCGAACGACTTCGTCCGCTTCGAGATCGAATCGGCCCTGGAGCGGGGCGTCCCGGTCGTCCCGGTGCTCGTCGGCTCGGCGCCCATGCCCCAGGAGCACGAACTGCCGGCGGGACTGAAGCCCCTGGCCTTCCGGATGGGGATCGTGGTCCGCCCCGATCCCGACTTCCACGCCGGGGTGGACCTCTTGATTGCCCGGATCGAGACGGTCGCCTCGGAGCAAGCCGCTCGCCGGTCCCGGGAGTTCCTCGGCGGGTTCGGTTCGTATCAGGTGCTCAGTCCCCTGGCGGGGGCCTCGATGGGCTCGGCGTTCCTGGCCGAGGATTCGCGGACCGGCCGCCGGGTCGTCCTGAAGGCCCCCGACCTGGCGGCGAAGGATCGGGCCCGGTTCCTGGAGCGGGCCCGGGCCGCGAAGGGCCTGCGCCATCCCTCGCTCTGCCCGGTCCTGGACGTGGGGGAGATCGACGGCCACCCCTATCTCGTCATGGAATTGATCCAGGGCAAGAGCCTGGCCCAGACGATCCCGGCCGAGGGGACGCCGGTCCGCCCCGCCGCGGCCCTGGTCGGTCGGCTGGCCCTGGCGATGAAGGAGGCCCACGAGCGAGGGGTCCTCCACGGCGAGCTGACCGCCGCGAACATCCGGTTTCGGCCGGTCGGCCAGGGGCGAGACCCCGTGATCGTCGGCCTCGGCCGGGGCGACGACGAGTCCGGGCCGATCGCCGACGTCGTCGGCCTGGGGACGGTCCTCCGGCAACTCCTGGAGGGCCGGCCGGCCGGCTCTGAGCCGAGGAACGAGCCGGGCCCCGGGCGGTCGAGCCGGCCCTGGCGGCGATCTGCCGGAGGGCCACCGACCGGGCCTCGGCGGACCGCTACCTGACCATGAGCGAGTTCGCCTCGGCCCTGGCGGATTACCTGCATTCCCCTCCGGCCCGGCGGATCTCGGCGGGCGTCTGGGGCCGGGCCTCCGGGATCGAGTTCGAGTCGTAGCCGCCCGGGTCGTGTGGTCGCGAGAGACCGAGGATCGAGCCGATGCCCAGCCTCCCCCCGCTCGGATGCCCCTACCCGCGATGCCCCTCGCATCACGGAGTCGTGCCCGAGGCCACCGAGGCTCCCCAGGGGATCCGGCTGTGCTCGGCCTGCGGGCGGTTGATGGTCGTCTGCCATAACCGGAGCTGCCAGGCCTCCGGCACCTTCAATCGCCCGTTCGTGAAGTTCTGCCGACGATGCGGCGAGCCGGTGAAGCAAGGCCGGGCCTGGGAGGCCCTGCGGCGGGACGGCTGGGACCTCGTCCCCCAGGGGATCGCCGAGCCGGAGATCGTGGCCGACCTCTCCCGGCTGATCCAGACCCATTCGCCGCGATACCTCGTGGCCCAGGAGATGATCCGAGGGATGCTGGCGATCCACCACGCCGGCCAGTCCCTGGCCCTGACCAAGGCGGTCCCGGGCGACCTGGACGAGGCGATCCTCTGGAGCTGGGCGGAAGACCCGTTCCCCGAATCCCCCTTCGGCGGGCCGTCGCCGCCGAACACGCCGACGCTCTTGCCCGACGAGCGCCGGCTGATGTTCTCGTGCCCCCAGGGCGTCCTGCTGCTGGACCTGTGGAGCTGCCACGGGATCTCGGCCAAGGACAACGCGGCGAGAGTCCGCGTCCTCAGGCTCTCGCGACGGTCGCTGGTCGTCCCGCCGATCCCGCTGGACCCGAGCCGGATCGGCCTCCTCAGCCGGGGGCCGGGCGAGTCGTCCCCCTATCGCTGGACGATCTGGGACATCGCCCGGCCCGAGTCGGAGGATGCCTCGGTCGCCTCCGAGCTGAACTCGGAGGCCGGCGCCTTGCTGCCGATCGGCCTGGGCACGCCCTGCCGTCGCGAGGTCGTCGCCGATCGCGCCATCACCCTGACGACCCCGAAGGCGCAATTCGTCTGGAAGATGGCCGACGCGATCGAGATGAACGTCGCGGAGGACAAGCTAGTCCGGACCTGGCCCGGCCCCGAGGCCGACCCCGAGGACACCATCGTCCTGGACGACCGGGGGGAGTTCCAGACCGCCGCCATCGCCTCGACCGAGGCCATGCTCCTCCACGAGCCGACGGCCGAGATGAAGAGGCGAGGGCTGGACGGGCAATTCTCGTGGTTCTACTGCGTCCGCAGCGATCGCGCCGCCAGCCTCGAATCGGCCGAGCGCTACGAGTGCTACCAGGTCCCCCTGGACAGCCTCAGATTCAACATCCCCCAGCCGGTCCAGCTCCCGTCCGGCGCCCGGCCCGTCGGCGCGGCGCCGGACCGCAACGACATCCCGAGGATGATCTTCCACTTCGGCCCGGAGATCTGGTCGGTGGACGAGGCCAACATGGGGCGGATGTACCAGGGCGGCCTGCCCTCGACCCCGGTCAGCCACCAGTCCGCCGGCCCCCTGATCCTCAGCGTCGGCGAGCAGGACCACCGGACGCGATTCGTCCAGATCGACTCGTTGCATCACCCGGCCCGACGGACCGAGGCGGTCCTGGGCGGGCGGCTGGTGTCGGACCCCTTGCTTTGGCATCGATGGCTCTTTACGATCGAGATCGATGGGAGCGACCGCCTGCTCGCCCGACGACGCATCGTCCAGTTCGGCGCCCCGAACCGCCGGGCCGCCTCACCCGGCGCTGGAGACCTTGAATCGCCATGATGCCCGCGCCCCAAGCTGCCGCGTCGCGCCGGTCCGCCGCGCTGGCGCTCGCCCTGGCCCTGGCCATCGCCCTGATCGTCCTGGCGGCCTTCCCCGAGACCTCGCTGGCCCAGAACGCGGCGCGTCCCGGCCGCGCCGCGGCCACGGCCAAGGCGGTGGGCTGGGGGCGAGGCGTGCTGATGTTCCTCGTCTCGGCCCTGGCCTGCGCGTATATCTGGTATCAGGGCGTGTTCCCCTGGTTGCTTCGCAAGGGCGAGCCGAGCTGGCCCCTGGACGCCTGGAGATGGGCCACGGCCGGCGCGTGGACGACCACCTGCCTCTCGGCGATCCTGCTGGATCGGCCCACTCCGCTGATGACGCGCCACGTCTTCGGCCCCCTCCTCAATCAGAGCAGCCTGTCGACCCTGTTCTTCATCCCGATCGTCCTGCCGGTGATCCTCTGCCTCGGCCTCCTGGTGATCTGGAACTTCCGTCGCGACGAGGCGGCGTCCCGGCCCGTCTGAGCGGCAGGTCGGGCGACGAGCGGAGCGCCCCTCGCACTCGACCGGCCCCGCAACCCGCATCTTCGGAGCCCCCCATGACGACGAGCGCGGTCGAATCGCGAATCCACTCCCTCGGCGGGAGCGCCTTCCGGGAAGAGACCCTCACCCGCCGAGTGCCGACGGTCTTCGTCGCGCTAGGAGGGAGCGGAAAAGACGTGGTAATGCGACTGCGTAAGCGGTTCTTCGATCGATTCCAGACCAAGGACCCCGGGTTCGCCCGCTTCGTCTTCATCGATACCGACACCCAGAGCACCACGCCCCTCGAAGAGAAGGATGACTCCTACGCCGAGCTGGCGCCCAACCAGGACGAGCTGGTGGACGTGCCGATCAACCCGGCGCAGTTCGAGAAGACGTTCCACGACCTCAACGCGAAGGTCAATTGCGAGCATCTCTCCTGGCTGAAGCTGGAGATGGAGAGGATCACGCCCCAGGCCGTGGCCCACGGGGCCGGGACGTATCGGCCGATGGGCCGCCTGGCCTTCTACCTGAACTACACGGCGATCCGCGCCACGCTCGAATACCAGATCGAGGCGGCGCTGAGGTTCGCCGCCGAGGACGCGGCGAACGTCGATGACAGCCGGGTCGAGGTGGTGATCCTGATGTCCCTGGCCGGGGGCACCGGCGCCGGGATGTTCATCGACGTGGCCTACCTCGTCAAGGACATCCTCAACCAGCCCCGGTATCAGACCCTCAGCGGCAAGAACATCACGCTGATCGGCTTCCTCCCGGGCGTCTTCGAGGACCAGAAGCCGCTGTACGAGAGGCTCCAGCAGAACGCCTTCGCCGCGTTCCTGGAGCTGGAACACTACGGCACCCCTCGGACCGGCGACGAGCTGTTCCTGGGGGACCTCCGCGACCCCGCCGGCCAGTCCAACCAGAACTGGACCGGCTTCCGCAAGAACTGGGGCGACGGCCAGGTCGAATTCATCCGAGGGCCCGGGTGGGACACCTGCTTCCTGATCGACAACCGCAACGACCTCGACCCCAACGCCCCCCTGACGCGCCGCGAAGTCTTCCAGATGGCCGCGGATTACCTGTTCCTCGACTTCGAGAACCACGCCTTCGCGGTGGCCAAGCGATCGGCCCGGTGCAACCTCGTCCAGTTCAAGGACAAGGTCAAGGAGACCTGGGTCCGCCGTGGGGACAACGGCCGGCCGGCGGCGCCGTCGCTGATCGAGGGGGACTCGGTCTACGCCACCCAGAACGGCTGCCGGTTCAGCACGTTCGGCGTGGCCGAGATCTTCTTCGACGTGGAGCGGCTGTACTACGTCGCCTCGTATCGCCTGGCCGCCCGCCTGCTCCGCCAGCGATGGCTGGGCTCCGCCGAGCGTTTCACCCAGGGCGTCTACACCAACTGGGTGAAGGAAGACCTGCTCCAGCCCCGCGCCCGGCCCGACGAGGAGACCCCGCCGTCGTTCCTGCCCGAGAGCATGATCCGGAGGATGCTCACCGGCGCCAACGGCTGCCACCTCGACGAGCTGACGCGGGACTTCGCCTCGCTGGCCGAGGTCCGCCCGTCCGAGGGCCGGCAGCGGCTGACCCAGGCCCTCCGCAACCACGCCGTGCAGCTCCAGGAAGGCCAGGGCCGGCGGGGCGACCGCGGCCCGGCCCTCCAGACCCTCCAGGAAAGCCTGACGAAGCTCGGGGGCGACCCCGGCACCCTGGGCCCCCTCCGCAAGAGGCTTCGAGAGCTCGCCGCCTCCCGCTGCGCCGGCGTCGGCGTGAACGCCACGCTCCAGCTCCTGGACAAGTACCGCGACGCCATCGGCAAGGTCCGCGACCGCGCCCGCGAGCAGACCAGGCCCGCCTCGCCCGACGACGGCCGGTTGCTCGCCCGCCTGATCGAGGCCGAATCGGTCCCCTGGCCGGTCCGCGACAAGGCGATCGCCATCGAGTTCGCCCGGGCCCGCGACCAGGCCGCCGAGGCGGTGAAGCTCCGCTACGAGAAGCACGCCGCGGCCCGGCTCGACGAGCTGCTCCAGGGCATCAGCCTCTACATCGGCACGGCCGCGCAAACGCCCGACCCGGGCCTGGCCCGCCACGGGACGCTCTACGGCCACTACACCCGGGGCCGGACCCTGTTCCTCGCCCTGGCCACCCGGCTGGAGGACCGCTTCGAGGTGTCCTTCCTGGACGGCCAGCCCCAGCCCGACGGCCGGGGCGATCGCGGCCAGCCGTCCCGGGCCTCGCGACGGCACTCCCTGTCCCCCAACTGGGACCGCGCGACCTACGACATGAGGATCGTCGAGGCCCTGGTCGGCCACCCGGAGCTTCACCTCGCCGAGAGGACCGCCGAGGACGAGGAGAACTTCGACTGGGACAAGCTCACCGAGCTGGTCCTCCAGAAGCTCCGGGCCCTGGGCCGGGGCCAGATGGACGGCGTCCGCAACATCGACGACCTGATCAAGTACTACATCACCAACGGCCTGGACGACGCCTCCGGCATCGTCCAGGCGGCCGAGAAGCTCGCCGAGGCGTGCCGGATCGTCCTCCACGGCGCCAAGGACGCCACCGGGCAGCACGCCGGGGGCTTCCAGCTCCGCGACGAGGGCGGCGGCAACGCGATCGACCTGCTCGTCCGCCAGGACAACTGGGAGGAGCTCCTGGACAAGATGGTCAAGGCCAGCATGCCGTACATCCAGACCACCGATCCGACCCGGATCTCCAGCGACTTCTCCCCGGCCTACAGCAACCTGTACAGCCAGAAGCAGGGGGACGCCGCCCCCAGCGCCAACAACGCCAACCGCGTCTACCAGAAGGTCCGCAACCTCGTCGCCCAGCGGGCGACGAACATCCCCAACCCGTCGGCCCGGCTGCTCAACCCGCCCCTGGCCTCGGAGAACTCGACGATCATCCTCGTCCGCGAGATGACCGGCTTCCCCCTCCAGTTCTACGCCCACCTCGGCCAGATGAAGGCGGCCTACGACAAGACGATCTCGCGGATCGGCAACCTCGGCAACGACGTGGCCCACATCAACTTCAACGAAGCGGGCGAGACGCTGCCGGACATCACCCTGCTGGACGCGAACACCTACGCCCAGATCCGCGACCACGTCTCGTTCGTGATCCGGGCCATCATCATCGGCGTGATCAACTGGCGGGATCACGTCCTGAGGGTCGGCGTGCCCGACATCCACGGCGGCAAGCCCTCGGAGATGCGGCTGGGGACCCGGCTCCATCGCGCCATCAAGTACGCCTGCGACACCGACCGCGTCCGCCGCTACCTCGTCCAGGCCGGCAACGATTGGGTCACCAACGCCTCGACCGGCGACTGGGCGTGCCTGTATGCCTCGGCCCGGATGACCTGGGAGCAGCTCAAGCCGGAGAGGGACGTGACCAAGGGCGAGGTCTCCTCGCCCCTGAGGAACTGCTACGAGAGCATCCTCTCGCTGGCGACCAACCGCCTGAATGCCACCGAGGAAGGCAAGCGCTGGTTCTCCGCGCTCCGCCCCGATCCGTTCGACCCGCCCCGGCCCGACGACCCGCCCGACCTGGACGTCCACGGCACCCTGGCGCAGAAGCTGATCCGCCGATGCCTCCGCCGGCTCAACCCCGAGGTGCCGATCTACCAGATCTTCCCGGAGAAGCTCGGCGACCTCGCGCCGCCCGCCTGATCGGACCCGGCCCGTCGCGACGCCCCCCCTCCGACCGCGAGGATCGAGCCCATGTGCGTGTGCCTGCCGCGCGTCCCGGCGGCCAGCTTCTGCAAGGACGACCTGTACTGCCCCCAGTGCGGCCGGGACGTGGCCTGGCTCGCCTCGACCCGGCACGAACTGCCCGACCCGGACGACCCCTCGGGCCGGAAGCTCCTGTGGGTCTACGCGCAAACCCGGCCCGACCTCGGCACCTACTTCGAGCTGCCGCTGGCCTACGAATCGCTCAACGAGAGCCACCGCAAGACCCAGCGCGACCTGATCCTCTCCGAGGAAGACTGCTCGGTCCGCGCCCGGAGGGACGTCCATGAGTTCACGCTCGAATTCCTCCCCGGGTCCGGCGGGCGAGACGTTCGATCGTCGTGCGACGGCCTGCGGTTCCGGCTCGACCCGACGCTCGTCCGCACCTACACCGACGACTGGACCACCGACGTCGAGCAGATGCCCGACTCGGGAATCCGCTGCGAGCTGACGCTCGTCGGCAACTGCGGCAAGAGGACGTTCGAGGTCCTCGCCCTGCCCGAGCCGGTGTGGGAAGCCCGGGTCCGCGATCCCGAGGGCCAGTATCTCCAGGACTACGTCCCCTCCTGGGAGGAAGACCCCGAGATCCAGCACGCCTGGGCCATCTCCCGGAGGGGTTGGCACGACCTGACCGTCGAAATCCACGTGACCCGATCGTTCCTCCGCCTCAGCGACGATGGTCCCCAGGCCGCCGGCTCCAACCCCTCGCTCACCGGGCTGGGGGAGGGCTTCGTCCCCACGGTCCATCCGCCGACGGGCCGCATCCTCGGCCCCGGTCGGGAGCCGTGCGTCCTGGGCCTCGGGTTCGACGCCCGGGACTGGAGCCACGGCGAGATGCGGGCCCTCCGCGCCAGCTTCTCGGCCGAGGTCTGGGGCTTCCTCGAAGTCGCCATCCACCTCTACATCCGGCCCCGGGGCGAGATCGGACTCCGCCCGGCCGACGAGTACCGCATCCCGCCGATGCACTACGGCGAGGTCGCCCTGAGCAAGCCCGAGGGGGCCGCGGACCGCTCCGAGCCCCACTTCAACCACCTGAAGGTCTTCAACAGCGGCGACGAGGTGCTCCGGCTGCGCCGCCCCCAGATCATCGACAAGGACCCCGCATTCCCGGACTGGGTCCGCATCGACTGGGCCGAGAAGCAAGGCGACCTCGTCGAGATCGCCCCCGGGGGGGAGCAGGGCCTGTTCCTCGCCGTCAAGATCGACCTCTCGGCGATCGACGCGGAGGCCGTCCCCGTCAGCAAGATGATGAATGCCCTGATCCTCCTGGAGAACGTGGGCGAGGACCTGATCGTGGAGCGAAAGCTCTCCCTGGTCGTCACCGCAGTCTCGCGACGCAAGGCCCTCGGCGACGCCCTGGCCATCGACTTCGGCAACTCCAACAGCTACGCGGCGTTCATGGACGAGGATCGGCCGGTCCCGGTCCTGGGAGGGAGCAACCCGGAGGACTTCCCGACCGTCCTGCACTTCCCCGAGGCGCCTCGGCCCTCGTTGAGCAACGTCGAGATCGGCCGCGAGGCGATGGCCGAAGGCGAGAGGGCGCCCAGCAGCACCGTCCGCTGGCTCCTGAAGCGCTGGCTGATCGAGGACGACTGGAATGCCCCCTGTTCGATCAAGCCGCTGCGAGGCCCGCGGTTCGTCCGGTCCCGGCGCCAGCTGATCGCCATGTTCCTGGAGAAGCTGATCCTGAAGTGTGAGGCGGCCCGCCGCAGCTACGTGACGAGGCTGGGCCTCTCCTACCCGGCCAACTTCGGCCCCCGGGCGCGGCGGAGGCTCGACCAGGTCATCGCCGAACTCCTGAAATGCCGGGAGGCCACCCACCCCGGCCTCGAGGGCCAGTTTCGCATCGAGAAAGTCTCGACCCGGGACTCCACGCCCGACGAGGCCAGCGCCGTGGCGATCGAGTTCGTCCACAACGCCGACCGCTTCCGCTCCACGATCAAGGAGAGGCTCGGGCAGGACGGCAAGTTCCTCGTCGCCTCGTTCGACTTCGGCGGAGGCTCCATCGACACGGCCCTCCTGCTGTTCACCCGGCTGCCGACGACCCTCCCGAAATTCCTCAGCCGACATCTCAGCCTCGGGGGCGATGAGCTGTTCGGCGGCGACAACGTGACGATCGCCGCCTTCCACCTGCTGCTCAAAGGGGTCCGCCAGGCGACGGCCGAGATCCTCCCGGCCGCGGAGTTCCCCGTCGAGGAGGCCCCCAACCACCTGGCCAGCGACACCGAGCCCTCGAACAACCACCAGAGGCTCCGCGTCCTGGCCGAGACCTTCAAGCGGTTCCTCTGCGAGTCCCACCGCACCGAGGCGCCGAAGGCGGCCCGCGGCGCCGCCCTGGAACGCCTGGACGTCGCCCTCCTGGATTTCTTCGAGAGGATCACGCTCCGCCCGAGGGCCGAGCCCGAGATCCTGCGGGCCCTCCGCGACCGGCTCCGGGAGACGGCCCTGAAGCTGACCCTGGACGACGTCTACGACCAGGAAGTCTTCCAGGACGCCGAGCGGCGGTATCCCTACACCGTTCGGGAGCGGGTGGAACGGTGCGTCCAGGAGCTGCGCAGGTTCGTCGAGGTCCAAAACCCCGACGTCCCGCCGACCTGCCCCCTGTTCCTCGTCCTGGCCGGGGCGGCGTGCCGTCTCCCCCTGGTCGGCCAGCTCCTGGCCCACGAGTTCCGCGACTGGCTGGAGCCTCGGGACGCCCCCCCCGAGGGCCAGGCCCCGGCCGAGCCGCGACGCCAGGCCTGGATCATCGACGACCCGACCCGCGACGGCTCCGCCCGGCCCAAGAGCAAGGTCGCCTTCGGCCTGAGCCGCTACCTCGACTACCGGGCCAAGACCCCGAGGCGGATCGAGGGCCTCAGCCGGGCCGGAGACTTCACCCACGGGCCGATCGTCTGGGACGGCGGTGGCGGCGACCGGGTCGAATGGGTCCCCACCTGCTCCCCCCTGATCGACGGCCCGTGGCACCCGCTCCCGGGGATTTCGCTCCTCGAATGCATGAACCTCAACGGCGAGATCGAAGTCTATCACCGGGCGTTCCGCCTCGAACGGATCGGCGTGTTCCGGCTCTCCAGGCCCGCCCCGGACCTGGGGGAAAGCCGGGCCCGGGCCCTTCCCGATCCGATCGACGAGACCGAGCCGAGCGAGGTGCTGCTGAAGGTCAACGGCTCCGAGGACGTCCTCCTGCTCCGGGTCCACCTGGGTCGGGACGACTCCGGCCGGTGGAAGGAATTCGGCGACTGGGTCCTCGAACCCGACGACAAGGAAGCCCGGGCGCGCCCGGACCTCGGCTGAGGCCGGAGGCCCGTCGCCTCGATGCGGAGGAGAGCCATGCGCGATGGAGCCGAGCTGTGCCTCTTCCTCGATCGGTGGCTGGCGACCCGGAGGCGGGACGCCTCGGTGGCCACGATCGCGGCCCGGATCGTCCCGTCGGCCCTGGCCCGGGGCGACGTGCCGGAACGGTTCGTCGCCGAGCTCCGCTCGCGCCTCGACGGGCTCAAGGGCCTGTTAACGGGCCTGGAGACCGACCGTTCCGCCCCCCTCGCCTCGGCCGGGGCCCGGCTCGCCCTGTGGGCCCGAGGCGCCCGCCAGCTCGTCGATCGGTGGGACGTCTCGGCCTGGTCCTCGTCGGCCCTGGACCTCTCCTCGGAGAAGAATCCCCTGATGATCGCGGCCGTCTCGCAGAGCCTCCACGTCTCGGCCGAGACGCTCGGCGACGCCGCCCTGAAGGCCGGCCTCCGCCGTCTCCGCGAGGCCGATGAACGCCCCTTCCGCTCCTTGCCCGTCCCTCCGGGGCCCGAGGCATCCTGGGATGCCGGCGACTATGTCTTCCCCGCGCTCGGTTCGAAGATCGCCGAGAAGGCCAGGGCCTTGCTCGGGAACGAGGCCGAACCGCCCGGGCTGGCCGAGCTCCTCGCCCTGATCGCCGAGGGCTGGCCGGTCCCTCGGACCCGGCTCCTGGCCGCCCTCCCGGGTCAGCCCGGCCGCGAGGCCGGTGACCAAGCCGATCGCCCCTCCGAGCCCGACCACCCCGGGACGCGAGTCAAGGCCCAGGGCGACGGACCGGGGCCCGCCGGCGCCTTGCTCCGCGAGGCCCGGGACCGGATCGCCGAGCTGGCCCGATCTCTCGGGGCCTCGACCTCGGCGGCGGCCCGGGAGTTCAGCGTCCGAATGGCCGAGGCCCTGGCCCGGAACTCGGCCTCCACGACCGAGGGGCTGGGCCGGGAGTTGACCGCGATGCTGGCCGCCCTGGACGACCCGGCCGACGCCGCCCGCCCGCCTCGGTGGAGGCCCGAGACGCTCGCCGCCCTCGCCCGGATCGGCCAGGGGATCAAGCTCGGCGAGGTCCTCGACGACTCGCTCCTCGGCCAGCCCCTCCAGGCCTGGGCCCCGTTCGTCGCGGTCGTCGGGAACGACGAAAACCCCCTGGGCGGCGACGAGCGACGGATCAGCCACGTCGAGCGACCGGGCTTCGCCGTGAAATTCTCCGACGGCCATCGTCAGCCCCTGGTCCGCGCCCACGTGCGGACCTCATGAACCGACCCGGGCCGGCCGAATCGCTACTTCTTCGCCTTGAGGATCTCCACCGTCTGCACCGTCACATTATAGGTCTTCGAGAGGTCCAGAGCGTTAGAGGTCTTCGAGGGGTTCGGAAGGGGATAGAAGATCTCGATCTCTCCCAGGGACGGGGCGAAGCTCTCCCCGGGTGCGTCGAATTCGAGATCGAACGCAACGCCGGGCCCGCCGTTGGGCTTCGTCTGTTTGAGGGTCAACTTCGGGCCGAGCTTCGGATTCGGCGTCCCGGTCTTCGTGTCGTGGAACTTTTGCCCCTTCTTCATCCGGACCTGGACTTTCTCGGGGAGCAGGGTGCCCCGGGCCGTGGCGATGCGAATCTCCAGCTTCAAGGGATGCCCCTTGATCGGGAAGTATACGATGTCCCGGGGCAGGGGCTTGCCTCGGGCGTCGAGAACCTCCAGGTCATTGACCTCGACGACGGCCTTCCACGGCACGGACCTGGTCTCCTCGGCCATGAGGACGCCGTTTTCCAGCGTGTAGGTGCCGCATTCGGCCTGGGTGGCATCGATGTCGATCGGCAGGAACCCGGGATTCGGTTGCGCCGTGGCTTCCAGGTGGAGTGAACGCTTCCGGGGCTCGAACCCGAGGGTCGAGACCGGGACGGCCGGGGCGCCCTCCTTCTCCCGGAACAGGAAACTCGGGTACGAAGGCAGCCCGGAGCGGTCATCCAGGAACCGGAGGCTGACGTCGCGGACGATCGCCGATTGGTCGGCCCTGGCGTATCGCTCGTCGCGCTTGAGATTGACCTGGATCTGCGCCGGTTGATGATCGAGGCCTTTCTGGACGCGGATCGTCCGGTCTTCGGGCTCGATGGGCTCAATGGTCGGGCCGCCGAGGTCCACCTCCACCTTCGCCGTCTTCGGGTCGAACTCGTAGTGGTCGGGGAACCCGCTGATCTGGAGCTGAAATGAGTAGTAGCCCGGCTTGTACTTCGTGCTGGGCCGGAAGGCGACCTGAAAGGTTTCGGAAGAGGACTTCAGGTCGAGTTCCTTCGGCTTGCCCTTGGAGTCGTTCGGGTCGCCCTGGCGCCTCAGCCAGAGTTCCTCGGAGGGGGTGAAGCCGGCGGCCTCCTTGGGGATCACCACCTTCAGAGGGCCTGGATAGCCTTCGAGCTTGACCTGGAGGTCCTGGCTGTGGGCCGCCCGCCCGTCGGGCTCGGGGACGAGCGCGATCGGCGGCTCCCGGTTCAGGCTGACCTTCGGGGCGGTGGCCACGGACTTGAAATACACATAAAGCGGCGGAATCCGCGGCCCAGCCTGGGTGGGCGTGAACAGGAGCCACCCGCCGGAATACACGCCCTTCGGAACGGTCTTCGGCAGTCCCAGGCCGAAGCTCGACTCCAGATCGCGACCAACGATCGGTTTGAGCCGGAGGGCGGCGGGGAGTTTGTCCTGATTCTCGCCGCCTCCTCGGAGGGTCAGGTTCGCGGTCGTGGACACGATGCCGATGTCCTTGAGCTCCACGTTCCCCTGCTTCGGGGCGACCAAAAGGCTCGCCTGGAACTCCATCGGCGGCATGCCCTCGCGACCGAGCAACGGCTTCCGGCTGCTCCGAAGGACGGGCTTGAGCTTCACCGTCTCGCCGTCTCCGCCTCCCAATGAGCGCTCTCCCTTGGCCACGGCGATGGTCTGGCCATCCTTGACCTGCACCTCGGCGCCGTCCCAGTCCAGGACGTTATCAACCTCCACGTCGACCGCCGGCAGTCGCAGCGAGTAGCCCCTCAGAGCCGACTTCTCGTACTTCGCGTCCGGCTTCCCCTTGGCCGTGACTCGGAATGAATAATGGTCGGTGTCGCCTCCCCGGCCCTTGAGCGTCGAGGGGTCGATCGTGCGGGTGAAGCTGTTCGTGGTGGCGTCGAAGGCCAACTCGACTCCCCCGACCAGGGTGGTGGGAGGCTTGTCCGGCTCCTCGGCCGTCTCGACGTTCAGCTTGAGCTCGAACATGTCGTCCGAGAATCCTGTGCCTTTCTGGTTCATGACGACCCTGACCGTCAGGGGGACGTACCGGCTGATCGGCCCGTCGAATTTCAGGGGATCGAACAGCGGCCAGAGCGTCCGTTTCGAGAAATCCAGCCGGCGATCCCTGTCCGAGACCTGCCAGGACGTCTCGAGCCGATCGGGTAGGACCGCGCCCGGGGCCGGCGTGGGATCGGAGTATCGCATGAAGGAATAACTTAACTCGTCTTTCCGCGTGAATCGGTCCTTGATTTCGAGGCGGTCGCCCACCGCCCCGAACCACGTGATGACGAAGTCCCCGGGCGATCCTTCATAAGTTCTCGGCGGCTTTTCGGGGACGATCTTGTGGGCGATGACCCCCACGTCACGAATCCCTTTCATCCGGTCGGGTAGGGACTTCGCCGGGGTCCGGGCCGGGATCTCTTCCGTCCTGGTCCAGTAGCCCTTGAGTCCCCAGATCATGTCGCGGAACTTGTCGAAGAGGACCTGGTTGGTGGCGGCGGTCTCGAAGTGGCCGCCGGTCCATTCCGCGATCCTCTTTAACAGATCATCGTCGAGATCGGTCCCCAGACCGAACGTGAAGACCTTGGTGTGGCGCTCGGAGAATTCCCGGCACTCGTCGATGAGCCACTTCTTGATTTTCGATTCTTTGAGGATCTCCGGGTACACGCCGTCCTTCGCCGCCATCGTGTCCCACGGGGCATCGAGTCCCACCGGCTTATTGGCGATGTCATTCGGATAGCTTACTCGCGGCTGTCTTAGGGCGGATTCCTGACCGTCGGTCAGGAGGATGACGAAGCGGCTGCGATTCTCGCCGATGTCGAGACCCTCAATTTTTTTCCTGGCGGTTTCCAGAGCCTTCAGGAGGGATGTTGCTCCGCTATCGGAGTTGCCGCCCTGGATGAACCCCTGCACCTTGTTGCGGACATCGTCGCCGGCCGCCGTGAGGCCCTTTGCGTCCCGGACCGGGACGAATTCGGCCGGGAGGTTCCCGAGGACGGCCTGGTTCGCCGTCCTCGCCGGGACCTGGTCGTTGAACGGGACGATCAGCAACCGATCATTCTCGCTCAGCAGGTCGATGGCCAGCAGGACGGCGTCCCAGCGGATGCGCTGGGGATCGTTCCCGTTCGGCGGCCCGTTGAGGTCGCCGTTGCTGTTGAACATGCTGGCGGAGACATCGACGAGGATCATGAGGTCGATCGGCTTGCCGCCCTCCTGGGCCTCGGCGGGCCGGGGCGGCGGGAAGGCCAGGAGACCGGCGGCGATCAGGGCCGTCGCCAGGCTCCGGGGGATCGGGGCGGTGCGGGGCATGGCGTTCGCCTCGTCGGTTCGGGGCTGGCATGAACATTCTTCGCAGGGCCGGCCCGGGCTAGCCCTGCGAGGTACGAAGAAACCCAGCCCGGATGCCTAGTCGAAGTAGTTCGCGCCCCCGGACGACGCTCCGCCCGGGTCTTGGTCGTCGAAATAGGAGGCATCGGGTCTCGGCTCCGGCGGCCGGGGCTCCGGGCGGGGCGGGGGAGCCGGCCTCGGGGCCTCGGGTTCGGGGTCGAGCGCGCCGAAGTAATCGCTGTCCGCCGGGTGCCGGCTCCTCGGGGCCTCGTTGGTTTCGGTCTGGGCCGAGGACGCCGGCCTCGCTCGTTCCCCGCGACGGCCTCTCAACCACTTGCGGATGGCCCGGATCACCAGCGCCGCGACGATCAGGACTACCGCCAGGCCGGCCAGGAAGTCGCCGCTGACGAGGAGGCTGCCGATCTCATCCTTCCAGAAGCTCCGAGGCCAGACGACGACCCGCCGGCTATAGGCGCGGCCGATCAAACGATCGTTGGCGTCGGTCCCGACCAGGGCCAGCCGGGCCACCCGGAGCCGGGGCCTCCGGTCCTCGATCTCCGAGGAGTTCGCGGGGAGGTCCGTGATGTCGATATCGAAGTCGAGGAACAGGCGGTCCTCGCCCTTCGGCAGATCGAACCCGGAGGACTCTGACTCTTTCGGGGCCCCGCCCTTTTTCGGCTCGGACTTTCCCGCGGTCAACAGGACGGTCTGACTCGGATCGTCGGGACTGGCCTGGGCGCGGTTCTGGGAGATCACGTCATTGGAGGAGTCGTGCGTGGCCCCCGACTTCCCCTGCCATTTCAGGACGTGAATCTTCGGGCTGTCCTTGTCGTTGGGATAGGCGACTTCCCTGGCGGTCAGGGCTTCGTCCGAGTCGGAAGCGAAGAAGAGACCGGTGAAGCTCAGGCGAAGGTCTTCCCGGGCGGCCAGGCCCAGCCCGAAGCTGTTGGCCTGGTTCGTGCAGACCTCGCTGCCGGCGCCTCCGGGATGCCGAAACTCATGGGGAGGTTTCGGGCGGGGATCGAAGACGAGCCACCAGGGGGGCACCATGTCGGTGAAGACCTGGATCGTGAGGTCGTCGGAGTCGGTCGCCAGGCTCTCCCCCTCGATCACCGAGCGGATCACGCACCTCTGGTCCTTGAGGCTCTCGAACCAGTCGGGCGGGGCGCCCGCCTCCGGCTTTTCGACGTCGTTGAGGTCGGGGTCATCGGCGTGATAGATTCGCACCGAGTAGGTCCCGGTCGCCGTCGCGGACGGCTCGGAGGCGGGCAGGCGGGTCCATCCCCGATATCGCAACGCGCCGGGGGGGCCTTCGCGGTTCAGGTCGATGAACCCGAGGAATTCTCCGGGGTCGCCGTCCTGGGGCGGGACCTTCATCCTCCGAAGCTCGGCGGCGAGGATCTCGGGCGGCTCGGCGGCCTTCGCCCCGGCCCGCGGCCGGAACGCGGCGACGACCGAGATGGTTTCGCCCGGGAGGGGCAGGGTCGGCGTGACCGCCAGGCCCGAGGCGACGGCGCTCTTTGCCGAGGACCGGCTCCTCGGGCCCTCGGCCGGCCTCGCCCGATCGTTGGGCCTCCAGGAGGCGTACGCCTGGATGGTCCCGACCCGCAGCAAGGGCGGCAAATAGGTCGTGATGGTGTGGCGGCGGACCCGGACGCGGCCCATCTCCTGGGGGGGCGCTTCCTGGGTCCTCTGGAGGATCAGGGCGTCGAGCCCGGGGTCGGCCCAGTCTTCGCCCAGCTCGAATTTCGGCTCGCGAGGGACCTGGATCGGGTCCCAGGCCCAGTCCTGAGGCCCGGCGTCCCCCGGCTTGTTCCGGGAGATCGGGAAGACGACGTCGCTGGGGGCGGTTCGCAGGGGCAAGGGCAGCTTCACGAGCGGGGAGCCGTCCTGGTCGAGTTCGAGCCACCATCCCGGGTCCAGCTCCGCCTCGGCCGAATCGAGCCCGACTTCCTCGATCACGACGGAGACCTCGGGACTCTGGCCGACTCGCTCCGCCGAACCCGGCTTCACCTGGACGGTGGACGGCAAGACCCTTCCCCCCGCGATCGTCAGGGTCACCGGCTGTTTGAGGTGGATCTGCTGGCCGTCGTGGAGCCGGTCGTTGCGGATCTCGAAGATCAGCTCGCCCTCGAAGATCCCGGCGCCGACCGTGGCCAGGAGCTTGTCCGCTCCCCGGAGCGTGAGGCTGAGCTCGCCGCGATCGTCGCGACCGAGGCGAGACAGCTCACCGACCACGATCCAACCCTCGCCGGGTCGTCCGGAAGTCTCCAGGACGATGGTGTCGCCCGGGTCGGCGGGGTTGCCACCCTTGCGGGTCAGCCGGAGAGGGCGGCCGGACGTCTCGAGCCGGAATTCCAGGGACGGTTCCGATTCGCCCGCCGATCGCCCGAGGACCGTGGGCTCGAACAGGTTCTCGTGGAGGGCCGCGCCGATCGCGATCGGGGGGAAGACCAGTCCGCCTTGATGATCTTTCTTGAAGGTGCCCGATATCTCGCCCGAGCCGCCGAGAAAATATTTGGCCAGGCCCGAATCAAGGGGCTTGGCGATATCGATCCGATATTCGGGCAATGGAATCGCGGGAATGGAGTCGTCGGCGGCCCCCGGGGCGACACACATCAGGACGAGGCCGGCCGTCGCGATCGCCCGGAGGGGGAGGGGGCGGGGCTGTCGGCCTGCGGATTTCATGGGTGCCGGACCTCCTACCCCGCCCGTCAACAACGGCGGCGGGGCGCATCGTCCCGGATCGCCCGGACCCTCCCGAGCGGGGGCCCGTGGCTCGGCCGAGACATCTCGATCCGATCTTAGAGGCTCTCCGACCCCGAAGCAAGTGTGCACGGGGCGATCGACGGAGGCCCCGAGGCCGGGGCCTCCTGTCCGGGCGGGGTCGTTGCCGGTAGGATGATCCGGCCGTCGGCGAACGGCCCCGCCCCGGCCCGAGGCGTCGGGGGCGAGGCCGCTGGCCGCGAGGCGGAAGGAGCGTTCCGGTGGCCGCGGCGTACAAGGGGGTCGACCTGACCCATCCGCTCTGGCTCCTGGCCGAGCCCGCGCGATCGAAGGGAGACCTCGTGCCCTCGACCGGCTCGTCGCCGGGCAAGTGGCCCACGACCCCGATTTTCAAGGCCGACCGCGACTTCTGGACCCGGGCCCTGGACGCCCTGACCATCCCCGAGCCGCCCGCCGAGCCGTTCCCCTCGACGCCGATCGGCGAGACCATCAAGGAGCTGGTGGCCGGCGGCGGCGGCAGGTTCGCCGAGGCCGTTTTCAACAATCAGGACTTCCCCAATCTCTGGGTCGCGCTGGCCGTCCCCTATCGGACCCCCCGGCTGATCCTCAAGGACCTGCACCATCTCTTCGGCTCCCGGATTTTGAACCTGGGGATCAAGAAGGAGAAGCTCTCCGTCGTCGAGGCGCCGGTGGCCCTGGCGACCGAGTTCGCCGCCCAGGAGCAGGAGCAGGGATGGCTCGACGAGCCGACGCCCCTGGTCCTCCTGACCGGCGAGCCGCCGATGCGCGAGCTGACCGCCGCGACGGTTCGGAGGGCCGAGAAGGCCCTGAGGATCGAGGTGACGGCGCACGCCGTGATCGATCCGGCCGACCCGTCCGGTTCGCTCTCCCGGTTCGCCGAGGCCCTCCCGGCCGATCGCGCCTCGCGATTGGTCCACCCGGGGATGACCGAGGCAGCCGGCCAGGTGGCCGCCCTCCTGGGCGATCGGGTCGGGCCGGAGCTCGACCTCCAGGCCCATGCCGTGGCCGTTGGCGCCGTCCGCTACGGGCTGCTTTTGGAGAAGCAACCCTCGTTGAACAAGCCGATCAGCCAGGTCGAAGTGAAGCGGATCGCACCGTGGGCGATCGGCGTCCTCGGGACCAATCGCTCCGGGGACTTCTGGTGCTGGAGGCGGCTGATCGAGCGGGGGGCGGCCATCTCCGCCGAGCCGGCGTTGCTCCCGATCCTGGCCCGGCGATCGACCATCGAACCGCTGGTCCTGGCCGAATGCGACCGGCCCGATCACGCCGAACGCCTCTGGATCGCCCGGAAGGACACGCTTTCCCCGCCGGATGAGGCCCGGCGCCGGGACTGGGCCTCCGCCGGCCTGCGATGGCACGACGTGGACGCCCGGGTCGAGATCCCCTCGTCGCCCGCCTTCCAGTGGAGGCATTCGTTCCTCGACCGAAGTCGATGGAATCCCCGATGCGAATGCGTCTCGTGGAAGGTCGTGGCGGCCGACTCGGACGCCGATCCGTGATCGAATTCGCTGGATTCGTCGCCCGGGGCGCGTTAGAAGGGGATCCTCTCGCCGGCCCGGTCCTCGGCCGGGCGGTGACGTGACCCGGAACGAGGCAGTGCGATGGCCGCGAGCGGGCGTCCGCCGGTTTCGGGGTTCGCCGCCCCTCCCCGGGCCTTCACGATCTGGCCGGGCCTCGCCGCCTCGGCGGTCGTCGCGGCGGGCCTGATCGCCCTGGAGTTCCTCCCCTCCGCGCCTCGCCTGCTGATCCACATGGGCTCCGGAGCGATGGCGCTGGCCCATGCGATGGCGGCCTTCGCCCTGGTCACCCTGATCGGGGAGGCGATGGTCCTCTCGCTCTGGGAGAATTCGCTCGCCGAACTCCGCGAACAACTGGAGGAGAGGCGGGGGCGGACCCGGCTCTTCTTCGAGACCGAGGACCCCGCCGAGCCGTCCCCGGACGAGATCGCCGGGGCCGGCCGGGTGTTCGATCGAGGCCGCCGTTCCCTGCTCCGGCTCTGCACGGTGCCGGCCTACCTCGGCCCGATGATCGGGTTCGTCCGGTCGGTCCGGGCCGCCGGATTCTCCACCCTGGAGCAGGGGCTTCCCCTCTTCGTCTCGCTGGTCGAGGCGGGGTTGGTGGTGATGCTGGGCCTGGGGGTCTCCCATTCGGGACGGGCCGTCCGCCTCGGCTGGCAAGCCCTGATGACCGGGCAGGACCAGGCCGCCGCCTTCGCCGGGCCCCGAGGACCGGAGCGACCCCGATGATCGCCGAGAGCCGAGGGCTGGTCCTCTGGGCGGGGTACGCCCTCGCCCTCCTCGCCGCCTTCTTCGCCACGGCCGCGTCACGATCTCGCCCCAACACGCCGACGACCACGCCCCCGCCCCCCGCGCCCTCCACCGAGACGACGGCCCCGACGCCCGAGCCGGCCCCGGTCGTCCCCTCGCCCGAGTCTCCCCGGGTCCCGTCCCTGACCGCGACCTCGGAGACGACCGCCGATGGCCGGGGCCTGCTCGTCCGCTTCGCCCTCGACGCCCCGGCGCCTCGCGACCTGGAGATCCCCTTCACCCTGGAGACCGGCCCGGCCCGGCCCGACCGGGAGTTCCGGGCCTCCTCGAAGTCCCCGGTGAGGATCGCCCGGGGGGATCGCGAAGCCGTCCTCTCGCTGACGGCGATCCCCCCCGATCGGCCGGCTCCCGGGGCCTCGAGGCGCCGGACGACCGAGGTCCGGCTGGACCTTGCCGCACCGACTTCGGGCGGCTACTCGCTGGCCGAGGACTCGGCCCGATCCTGGCGGCTGCCGATCTCCATCGACGAGCCCATCCCGACCTACTCGCTCCGCAAGATCATGCCGACCAGCTCGGCCTTCCTCCAGGCCGACGCCCGGAAGGGCGAGACGATCGACATCGCCTTCGAGATCGACCGGCCCCCGGTCGATCAGGCGGTCTCGATCCCGTTCCAACTGCTCGGGACGGCGATCGGGGCGAACGGCCCGGGCCGGGCGGACTTCGAGATCGTCGATCCGCCTCGCGGCGGGCGTCTGGAATTCGATCCCGGGGGCGGCGGGACGGCCCATCTGAAGCTCCGCCGCCTGCCCGGAGACCGAGGGCTGGGAGACCGGACGATCCGGGTCGAGGTCTTGCCCGAACCGAGCGGCCGGGTGGTCCTGGGTCCGGGCGTGGATCGCTCGATCCCGATCCTCGTGCCCGATCCCCGTCCCACGTTCGTTCGATGGCAGGTGACGACGGCCGAGGCCCCGGGTGCGGAGGGCCCGTTGTCCCTCCTGGTGACCGTGACGATGGCCCCGCCGAGCAGCCAGCAGGTGGATTTTCGGTTCGAGGTCGGCGCCGGCCCGGCGTCTCCGAGGAAACCGTGGGTGATCCCGGTCCCGCCGTCGCCCGACCCCTGGTCCGAACGCGAGCGAACGGCGGTCGGGCGGATCCAGGCCGACCCGCTTCGCCGGGTGACGATCCGGGCCGGGAAGCCGCCGGAATTCGAGAAGACGGTCCGGCTCTCTGCCGACGCGGCCAACCCCGTCGCCTCGGGGCCGATCGAGACGACGTTCCCGCTGCCTTGCGCAAGCCTCGCGACACTCGGGGGGCGGGCCCTGATGGTCCTGGTCCTCACCCACGGCGTCGGCGAGGCCGAATTCGACGCGATCGCCGCCCTCCAGGAGGGCCCGGAGGGGCGCGAATCGCTCGTCAACGGCACCGTCTTCGTGCTCGACGCCACCGACTCGCTCGTCTCGTTCGACCGCGAGACGGTCGGTTCGCTCAAGAAGTTCAAACCGGCCAAGCTCAAGTTTGTCCTCACCGGCGACTCCCGGACCGTGCTCGGAGCGCTCTCCGGCCACCTCGCGCCGGGGGCCTCCGGGAAGTCGGTCAAGGCGATCCTCCTCCGGGACCTCGGTTCGGCGGATGCTTCGGAGATCCAGGAGGGGTTTCGAAACGGCCTGTCCGGGCCGGACTGGACGATCTTCTGGATCGACCGGGCCGCCGATCCGGCCCTGGAGACGACGCTCGGGAAGGCCCTCGCGGGCCGCCGACCGCCCAATCCCGCGACCGGGGATTCTCCCCCGGGCGGCCCGACCCTGAAGGTCCTCCGGGGAGAGATCCGCGGTCCATTGTCCGAGTTCCTGAGAAAATGATCCGACGAGGGCCTCGATCGGGCGCGATCGGGCACCATAGGATATGTTTGCGAGGATTCCCATGACCGCCGATTCGCTCCCCCGAGGGGGACTCATGCTCCCGTCCCGTCGCCTTCTCCTGGTGGCCCTGGCGGCCACGATCGTCGGCTCGGCGGCGGCCCGGGGCGCGGACCCCACCTGGTATGGCGGGATCGAGCTCGGGTCCAAGGGCATCAAGCTCGTGGCCCTGCCGATCGACGACCAGGGCCGCCCCGGCCTCGGCCGATCGACCACCCTGGTGGACAACGTGACGCTCGGGGGCCCGTTGAAGGACGGGGGGTTCTCGGAAGACGTCCTGGAGGACGCCCACGACTCCGTGAAGAAGTTCTACGACCAGCTCACCAGGACGGGCGAGGGGGACCGGCCGGCGATCCCCCCCGAGCGCATCTGGATCGTGGCCAGCAGCGGACTGGTGGCCAGCAAGGCCAACAACATGGACGCCCTGAAGGACGCCGTCCGCCGCGCCTCCGGCGGCCACAAGGAGCTCCAGAGCATCTCGACCCGTCGCGAGGTCGAGCTGGAGATCCGGGCGCGGTCCCCCGAGACCAGTGGGGCAACGCGATCCTGGTGGACATCGGCAACGGCAACACCAAGTTCGGGGTGATCGAGCCGGCCAGCCCGCCCCTGGTCGAGTCGGTGTTCGTCCCCCGCCTGGACCTGATGGGGACCGGACGGGTCCGCGACGAGGTCGAGGGGATCCTGAACGCCCGGGGCAAGGGGAACGACTTCCCGTTCTTCTGCCGGCTCCTCAAGGAGCGGGGCGAAGACCTCCGGACCCGGATCGCCGAGCCGACCCTCCGCCATCCCAGCCTGGCCAACCCGGCGAGGAAGCGGGTCTATCTTTGCGGAGGGGCGCCGTACCTGATCGCCTGCCACCTGGCGCCGGCGCAAATGATCGATCGCTCGACGGTGGAGGTCTCGTTCAGCTCCCAGCAGTTGAAGCAGATGGTCAAGGCGATCCTGGAGACCGAGAGGGTCGATTCGCCCGCGCTGGCGGCGGCCTCCGGTCCGGATCGCCTTCGTCTGGAGGCCTTCCTCCGCCGCGTCAAGGACATCCACGGCGATCGGAATATCTTGATCGGCCTGGAGATCCTCCTGGCGTTCGACGACGCCCTGGAGTGGGACAAGAATGACAAGGAGCTCATCTTCACCAACGCCGGGCTCGTCGCCTGGCTGATCGGCTTCGTCGCCGAAGAGCGGGCCAGGACGGCCCCCGGGTCCACCCGGCCCTGATTCCTATCGTCGAAAGAGGCCTCTCATGATCCGCTTCGGTATGCTCCGTCCGGCCGCTCGGGGCCTGGGCCTCGCCATAGCCCTCGTGATCTCCGGCGCCTCCCCGTCCGGGGCGGCCGACCCGGCCCGCTACGGCGGGATCGAGGTCGGGTCCAAGGGGATCAAGGCGGTGGTCGTCGAGGTCGATCCCGCCTCCGGGGCCGTCAAGACCCTGATGGAAGGGAACACCAACACGTCCCTGGCCCAGGACGTGAACAAGTCCGGGGTCTTCGCCGCCGACGCGATCGAGGAGACCGCCGAGGCCGTCGGCAAGTTCGCCTCGCGAATCAAGGACGAATTCCACGTCCCGACCGACCGGATCGCCCTGATCGGCAGCAGCGGATTGCCCAAAGCGACCAACCGCGACGCGATGGCCCAGGCCGTGGCATCGGCCGCGGGGCTGCCCGCGATGACGATCCTCTCGCCCGATCAGGAGGTCCTCTACTCGATCAAGGGACTCTTCGAGGCCCAGGCGGACCGCGACAAGGCGCTCCTGGTCGATATCGGCAGCGGCAACACCAAGGGCGGCTTCCTCCAGGGGCCGGGCGTCGTGAGGTTCGAGGTCCCCCTGGGCAGCGTCACGTTCGAGAATCGCGCCTCGGCCGAGGCCGCCAAGGACATGAAGGAGTTCGCCGAGACCGCCGCGAAGCTCCGGGACGCGGAGCTCGTCCCGACGCTCCGCAAGCAGGTCGCCGACCATCCCGAGCTGGCCCGGAGGAGCGAGGTCGTCCTCACCGGGGGCGCGGCCTACGCGATGGCCACGCTGCTGAAGCCCGAGCAGATCCAGGCGGAGACCGTCCTGCTGACCGCCCAGGACATCGCCCGGTACGCCGAGCTCGTCCACAAGCCCAAGATCGAGGCCGCCGGCCCCCCGCCCGGGCCGGGCACCCCGGCCGAGAAGGAGGTCCGCAAGGTCCTGGACACCTTCTCTTCCAAGAACCTGATCGCCGGGTCGGAGATCCTCTCCGCCCAGGTCACGGCGCTCCAGCTCGAAGGCAAGACCCTCCGGTTCGACCGCCGGGGGCTGATGGCCCTGATCCGAGGCAAGGTCCTGGAGCAGGTCGAGGCGGACCGCAAGTCCTCGGTCAAGGGAGAGGATCCCAGGCCGCCGACCCCGACCAATGACCCCGGAACCCTGCCGACCCTGCCCGCCCCCTCGAAGTCGCTGCCCGGGACCTCCGTGAAGTGACCCGGCCCGTGGGCGAGGTCCGGGCCTCAGGCGCGGGCCTCGCCCTTGGTGGTCGTCGCCTCGATCACCTCGTCCATCGCCACCTCGTCCTCCGGGACTTCGAGCACGGGAGGCTTGAACCGGCGGAACCCGACCCTGGCCAGCGATTCGATGATCGTCGTGTGGATCAGGTAGGGCACCGAGCGATAGATCAGGGGGGACCAGAGGATCGAGAGGACCAGGAACCCCCACCAGATCCCCGTGGCCAGCAGCAGGACCATCGACAGCCAGTCCTCGGTGCGGATCGACGAGGAGATCCTCTCCAGCTCCGGGCCGATCGCCGGTCCGCCGGTCGCCGCCGACGCGATGAGCCCGGGCAGGGTCGCCACGGTCCTCCGGGCGGCCCCGGTGGGCAGGTCGGCCGTGGCCGTCGCGATCAAGGGCCCGTAGTGGAGCAGGCCGCAGAAGCACCGGGAGAGGAGGCCGGCTCGGCGCGTCTTCCTCGGGTCGGCATCGACGTGGACGACCGACAGGCCCACCGCGAGGTTCCCCGGCGAGACGAAGGCCCGGAGCGAGAAGACCACGCACCACGCCAGGAGCATCCGTCCCGGGTTGGAGAGCTCGGGGAACCGGCTCACCAGGAGGCTCGCGACGATCGCCGAGACGATCAGATCCAGGACCATCGCCAGCACCCGGAGGCTCAGGGGCGCCGCCGCCGCCCGCATCACCCGGCGGTTCAGGTCGCGGACCCACGACGATCGACCGTCCAGGGTCCTCCTCGTTTTCTCGAGCAACTCTCCGTAAGATTGCTTGGATAAAGCCATCTGGTCTTCGTGATTCCGCTTCTCGGTCTCGAGCCGCTTCTCCGCGGCCCGCTTCACGTTCTGCAATTCGGATTCCAGCTTCTTGAGCTTCCTCACCAGGGCCTCGGAATCCGGCGCCGGCTCGGTCGGTCGCGCCTTGAGCCTCGCGATCTCCAGCTCCAGCTCCTGGATGCGGGTCATCGTGCCGTTGTAGAGATCCAGGTGTTTCTTGCTCGCGTCCTGGGCCGTCTTCAAGCTTGCCTGGAGCGTCTGGTTCGTCTCCCCGAGTTGCGAGAGCGCCTTGCGATCGGTGGCGAGGTCCTCTTCGAGGCCCCGGACCCCGTCCTTCAGGGCGGCCTCGCTCTTTCGGAGGTCTTCGAGCCGGAGGGTCAGTTCGGCGCGGGTCTTCTCGAGCGCCGCGACGTCCCGACGGAGGGCCTCGACGACCTTCGAGTCCACCTGCCCGCGATAGGTCTCGAAATCGAGGATGAATTGCTCGGTCAGGTCGAGCGCCTTGCTCTCCTCGACCCTGCCGTTGGTCTCGGTGGAGCGGGATTCATCGGTGATCATCGACAAGGTCTCCGGGACCGGCCCCCGGCCCCGGGTCAGCGAGGATGCCGGGTCGGGCTCGGCACGGACTCGACGCGAAGGAGCCGGGCGGCCAGGGGCCGGCGGCCGCTCGACCGGGCCTCGATCCCCGAGGCGCCGAGAGGCCGCCGGTGGTTGGCGATCGGCCGAGGGACGGCGATCGGCGATCCCCCCAGGGTACTCAGGAGGCGAGCCGATCGCGACGAAAAAACGAGGCGCGGTCCGCGATCGCCCGATCGGATCGGGCCGCTAATCCCTCGGGTCGGCGGCGGCGAGGAGTCGCAGGAGGGTCTCGTAATCGACGGGCTTGACCAGGTGGTGGTCGAAGCCGGCCTCCCGGCCCCGTTTGCGGGCGTCTTCCTCTCCGTAACCCGAGATCGCAATGATGATCGCGTGTTTGACCCCGGCTTCGGAGCGGAGCCGGAGGGCGATCTCGTAGCCGTCCATCCCGGGCAGGCCGATATCCAGGAGGATGTGGCTGGGGCGGAACCGGCGGGCCTCCTCCAGGGCGGAGGGGCCGTCGTGGGCCATCCGGACCTCGTGGCCCAGGAGCCTCAGGAGGCGGACCATCCCCTCGGCCGTGTCGAGGTTGTCATCGACGACCAGGACCCGGGCGCAGTGGGCCTGCGGGGGATCGACCGAGGGATGCACCGGAGGGGCCGGGCGGGTCGTCGAGGCCGCCGGGAGCCGGACCTCGAACTGGCTGCCGTGCCCCGGGCCGTCGCTGAACGCGGCGATCGAGCCGCCGTGCATCTCGGCCAGGGCCCGGACCAGGGTCAGGCCGATCCCCAGGCCGCCCTCGGACCTGGCCAACGAGCGGTCGCCCTGGGCGAACAGGACGAACATCCCGGGGAGCTGCTCCGGGGCGATCCCGACGCCGTTGTCCTCGACCCGGAAGACGATCTCGGCCCGTTCTCGGCGGACCTCCAGGCGGATCGTCCCTCCGCTCGGGGTGTACTTGGCGGCGTTGGTCAGCAGGTTGACGAGGATCTGCTCCAGGCGGGTCGGATCGGCCTCGGCCAGGACCGGGCCCGGCGGGACCGTGAGGATCAGCTCGTGCTTGCGATCCTCGACCAGCGGGCGGACGACCTCCGAGGCCCCCCGGACGACCCCGAGCACGTCGATCGGCCCTTTTCTCAGGCGGATCTTGCCCCGGGTGATCCGCGAGACATCCAGCAAGTCGTCGATCAGCCGGGCGAGGTGGCGGACCTGGCGATCGACGACGTCCAGCCCCCAGTCCAGGGCGTCCTCGGAGCCCTGGCCTCGGCGGGCCACGGCCACGGCGTTGGAGACCGCCGCCAGGGGGTTGCGGAGCTCGTGGGCGAGCATGGCGAGGAACTCATCCTTGCGGCGGTCGTTCTCGCGGAGCTCCTGGTACAGCCGCGCGTTTTCCAGGGCCACCGACGCCATCTGGGCGAGCTGGACGACGATGGCCTCGTCGTCCTCGGTGAAATCGCCGTCGATCTTGTCCGAGAGCTGGACGACGCCGAGGTTGCGGCCGTCCCGGCCGATCAACGGGGCGCCGAGGAGGCCGCGCATCGGCGGTCGGCCGTCGCCGTCGAGGGCGGCGCGACCGGCCCAGGAGGGATGCGCCTCCAGCTCGGCCTGGGTGAGCCGGACGGGCCGGAGCCCCCGGGCGATCTGCGCTTCCAGGCCGGAGGTGAACGCCTCGGGCGGGCGGTCCCTCCACGGTTCGAGGTGGTCGGAGAGCTCCACGGCGACCGGAGTCACGGGCAGTCCCGGCGTCGGCGCCATGGTGGTCACGGCGAGGTGGGCGCCGATCACGGTCCGGGCCTCCTCGGTGATCAGCCCGGTGGCCGAATCGACGTCCAGGGCCGCGTTGAGCAAGGTCGCGGCGGCGGCCAGCCTCTGGAGCTGGTCCGAGCGGACCTTCTCCCGGGAGGCGATCTCCAGCCGCTCGGCCTCCGCCCTCAGGCGCTCGGCCCGGGCCGCGCCTCCTCGATCGCGCGGACGACGGCCGGGCCGAGGCGGTCGAGCCTTTGCTTGAGGATGTAGTCGGTCGCCCCCAGCTTCAGCATCGAGACGGCCAGCTCCTCGCCCAGCGTCCCGGAGACGAAGATGAAGGGGACGTCCGGGCAGACGCCCCGGGCGAACTCCAGGGCCGCGCCGCCGTCGTAGTCGGGCAAGGTGTGGTCGGCGAGGATCAGGTCGAACCGCTCGGCGGTCACGGCCGATTCGAACTCGGACCGGGTCGAGACGACCCGGAGGTCGAAATCGGTCGGCTCCCGGGCCAGGCGGGCCCGGAGCAGGTCCACGTCCAGCGGGCTGTCTTCCAGGTAAAGCAACCGGACTCGGCTCACGGAAGCTTCCCCCTCGCGCCCGGCAACCCGATCGCCCCCCCTCGGGCGGCGCACCCCGGGTCAGCCGTTGAATCGCAAATTTGCCTTGAGGCTCCCCGGGGGCGGCTCGTTGATCACCCCCCAGAAGACGCCCAGGTCCTGGATCGCCTTCAGGAATTCCGGGAACCCCACGGGCTTCACCACGTAGGCGTTCACGCCCAGCTTGTAGCCCTGTATCAAATCCCGTTCCTCTCGCGAGGAAGTCAGGATGACGACCGGGAGACTCCGGGTCTCCGGGTGCTCGCGGATCTGCTCCAGGACCTGGAGGCCGTCGATCCTCGGCAACTTCAGGTCGAGCAGGACCACGGCGGGATTGCCCCGCTCGCGATCGGCGTGAGGCCCTCGATAGTGGAGGTATTCCAGGGCCTCGACGCCGTCCCGGGTGGTCACGACCTCGTTGGCCAGGTTGCTCTTGGCCAGGGCCAGGAGCGTCAGCTCCAGGTCCTTCGGGTTGTCCTCGACGAGCAGGATCGGCTTGAGCATGAACGCGGGGCTCCTAGGACTCGCGGGCCATCGGCAGACTGAAGGAGAAGGTGGCGCCTCCGAGGATCTTCCCATCGGCCCAGGTCCGCCCTCCGTGTCGCGAGACGATCCGGCGGACGTTGGCCAGGCCGATCCCGGACCCCTCGAAATCCTCCATCCGATGGAGCCTCTGGAAGACGCCGAACAGCTTGTCCGCATAGGCCATGTCGAACCCGACTCCGTTGTCGATCACGTGGTAGGCCGCCTCGGCCCCCTGGGCCTCGCCGACGACCCGGATCGTCGGCTCGGCGGCCCGCCTCGTATATTTTATCGCGTTGGAAAGGAGGTTGCGGACCACCAGGCGGACCATCATCAGGTCGGCCCAGGCCCGGGGCAGGGGGTCGAACCTCCAGGCGATCTCCCGTCCCCCGCGTTCCCCCTCCAGCTCCTCCCAGACCTCGGCGAACAGCCGGTTCATGTCGATCGAGCCGAAGTTCAGGGCCGTCCGGCCCATCCGGGAGAACATCAGCAGGTGATCGACGAGGGAGCCGGCGTGCTGGGCCGATTCCAGGATCATGTCCAGGTAGCGTCGACCCTCCTCCGAGACCCCCTCCAGGCCCGTCTCTCGGAGGAGCTCGGCATAGCCCAGGATGTGGCGGAACGGGGCCCGCAGGTCGTGCGAGACGGAGTAGGAGAACCCTTCCAGCTCCTTGTTGGTCCGTTCCAGCTCGGCGGCCAGCGCGGCCATCTCCTCGGCTCGCCTCAAGACGATGCCCACGATGGCGTTGCGCAGTTCGATGGCCGCCTCCAGCTCGCTCGACCGCCAGGGCTCGGATTTCAGCCGGACGGTCTCCTTCCACGCCTCGAACGACTTCCTGGGGTGGATTCGCATCGAGCCGGATTCGGGCTCGGCCGGCTTCCTCGGGTCGCCCCCCCAGGTCACCGTCTTGACCACCTCGGGCCGGAACCAGAGCAGGTAGCTGCGGTGCAGCTTCGAGATCGAGATCGCCAGCAATCCCGAGGCGATGGCGGAGATCTCCCGGGCCCGGGGCCACAGCGTCGAGAGGCCGTCGGTGGCGAAGACCTCCTCGCTGCCCTGGGCCGCCAGGACGTCGCAAAGCTCCCGGATCTCCGGCTCGCTCGGCGTCTGGCCGAAGCGGTGGCATCGGCCCTCATGCACCAACGCCGCCCCCGAGGCCGAGGCATACGCCAGCAATTCCTCCTGCTTCTCGGAGAGCGACGCCTCGAAATTCGCCCGACCGGTCATCGCCGCCAGCAAGGTCGTGTGGGCGGACCTCAGCCAGAGCCTCCGCTCGTACTCCGCCAGGTGCTCCTTGGCGCCGAGCTGGAACGCCAGCCCCTGGCCCACCAGGTCGCACGCCGTCCGGACCTCCAGGGGCACGAACCTCGGCTCGGAATGGTGGCACGAGATCAGACCCCAGAGCTTCCCCTCCCGGATGATCGAGATCGACAGCGACGCCGGCGTTCCCATATTTCTCATGTATTCGAGATGGACGGGCGAGACACTTCTCAGGATCGCGAACGTCAGATCCAGGGGGCGGCCGGTCCTCGGGTCGGCCTGGGGGACGATCGGGATCGGCTCGTAATCGTCCCGGACGATCAGGCGGACCCGATTGAGCAGGTAAAGCCGGCGGGCCTGGCTGGGGATGTCGGACGCGGGAAAGCGGAGGCCCAGGTAGGAAGGGAGACGCTCGTTGCGGTCCTCGGCGACCACCGTCCCGGCCAGGTCCTCGTCGAATCGGTAGACGAGGGTCCGGTCGAACCCGGTCAGGCTCCGGACCTCCTCGGCGGCCACCCGGGTCAGGGCGGCCACCGTGGAAAGGCCCTCCATCCGGGCGAGGAAGCTGCGGACCATCTGGTACAGGTTGCGGAAGTTCGGATCGCCTGGGGTCGTCGCCCGTTCCAGCTCCAGGATCAGGGTCCCTCCGTGGCGATGGGCGACGACGTGGTGGGGTTCGTCCGGCCGGGGGCCGTCGGGGAAGGTCGTGGTCAGGATCTGGAGCGGGTTGCCCTCCAGGGACCGGTCCGCGAGCCTCTCGCGGAGGAGGTCCACCTGATCGTCGTCGAACACGGCGTCCAGCCCGCCGCCGAGGAGCGACTCGGTCGGCCTCCCGAGCAGCGATTCCACGTTCGCGCTGGCCCGGGTGATCGTCGGTCCGGCCCCCTCGAAGGCGATCAGGACCCCGTGGGGCTGGATCCGCCCGGGAACATGGATCGGCTCCCGGCCGCAGGCGGAGAGGTCCGGTTCGACGAGGTGCGACGGCGATGCGGACACGTTCATGAAAACGGCGCCTCCCGGGCGTCTTCGGGGCGATCGACGACGGGGCTCGGGAATGGCCCGCTCTCGGCGGACTCCCCTTGCCCCCTGGCTTGTGCGAGGCGGACCTCAATCGTCCAACCTCGTCCAGTTCTCTTCTTCCGGCGAGCGATCCATCCCGGGCGGAGAGGGCGGGCGGGCTCCCCTTCGACCCGGTCGCTGTCGGGACCGTCGGCTCCGGAACCCCCGGGCCGCGCACCGGGTCGAGCTTAACAGGGCGACCCCGAGACCGTCAATTTCCTCCCCGGCCCCGGGGATGGTCGCGAGGCCCGGCCGATGAATTCTCGCCACGGACACCCCGATCATCGCAATCCCCGGACCAGCCCCGCCTCGAAATCGCCATCGCCCCCCCAATCTTGCCCGCCAGCCCCGGACCCTCGTTCGGATCGCGAAGACCCGAGGCCCGCGAAGTCGATCGGCAAGGGTTCTTCGTGCCGAAAAGACGCCGCGAACACGCCCCGCGCATCGCCGGGAAGCCTTCGACGGGAACCGGGCCGAAGGGATCGCCAGACCGGGCGTTTCGGCTTAAGAAAGCCGCGCATGCCCGAATGCCTTCGTGAACCTAAGTCCTCATGTCGGGACGATTTTGGCTCACGGGGCGTCCGTCTCGGGTCGGCCGGCTCCGCCGGTTCTGGCGTCGCGATCGTGGAATCCGAGGGCGCGGCGGACTTCTTCGGGGCTGGTCCAGCCTTCTTCGACGGCGGCTCGGGCCCGGTCCCATCGGGTGACCATCCCGGCGAGGACCGCCTCCTCCTCGATCCGGGACACGTCGGTCCGTTGCAGGATCGCCCGCCCGGTCTCGCCCCGATCGGGCACGAGGATCTCGGCCAGGACCCGGCGCCCTCGATAGCCCGTCCCCCCGCATTCGTCGCAGCCGACGGCGACCCTCGCCGATCGGACGGCCAGGCCGAGGAAGGCCCGGGGGTCGTCGGCGGGTCGGGAGCAGGTCTCGCAGAGGCTCCGGACCAGCCGTTGCGCCACCACGGCGAGCAATCCGCTGCGGAGCATGTACGGCTCGATCCCCATATCCGAGAGCCGCCCCACGGCCCCGGCCGCGCTCCCGGCGTGGAACGTGGTCAGGACGAGATGGCCGGTCAGGGACGCGCCGAACGCCCCTTCGGCCGTCAGCCGATCGCGGATTTCCCCGACCGCGATGACCTCCGGGTCCTGCCTCATCAACGAGCGGAGCCCGGAGGCGAGGTCGAAGCCCGAGCCGGGGTTCACCTGGGACTGCGCCACGCCGTCCACGGCCGTCTCGATCGGGTCTTCCAGGCTGGCCAGGCTCCGCCTCCCTCGGGTCGAGGCGACGAGCTCGCGGAGGCACGCGTAAATCGTCGTCGTCTTGCCCGCCCCGGCCGGGCCGGTCAGCAGGATCAGCCCCGAGGTCTCGACCAGGAGCCTCCTGAGGGCCGATTCCACCTCCGAGGGCAGGCCCAGCTCGCCGAGGATCGCCGCCCGGCCCGACCCGGAGAACAGCCGGATCACCGCCCTCTCGCCGTGGAGGGTGGGAAACGTGCTCACGCGAACTTCCATCTCGCCGGCCGGGGCCCGCAGCCGCCCTTCCTGGGGCGAGTCGGTCCGATAGGTGAGCAGCTCGGCCAGCACCTTCAGGCGGGACACCACGTTGGCCGAGACCGGGGGCGGAAGCGTCGCCTCGGCTCGAAGCACGCCATCGACCCGGAACCTCACCAGCAAGCCCGAGGGATCCGGATGGAGGTGGACGTCGCTCGCGCCCGATCGCCTCGCCTCGGCCAGGATGAGGTCCACGGCGTCGGTGGCGAACCGGGCATTCCTCGGGTCCATCGACCCGAGCGCCGAGGCGAGCGAGGACCGCGGATCACCTGTCGGGGCGGGCATCGTTCGCCTCGTTCGTCGGGGTTCGAAACAGGTCCTCGGCCGAGCGGATCGCCCCGGCCCTCGCCTCGTCCAGAAACGGCCCGAGAGGCCGGATCACGGTCGTCGATTGCTCCCCGGCGGCCCGTTCCGGGCTGGTCAGCGGACGGGTGCTCGTCCGAACGATCCGGGCGCCCTCGACCCGGGGGAGCCGGGCGAGGTTCTCGACGAACGGGCCGAACGTCCCGGCGCGGATCAGGAAGAATTCCACGTCCGAAACATAGACCATCGCCACGGAAAGCCCCCGGTCGCGGAGCCAGCCGGCGAGTCTTCCCATCGCGCCGGCCCCGGCGAGGTCGCCCACGAGAGGGACGATTCGATCGTCCCGTTGCATCGCCCGGACGAACCGATACGCCGCCTCCGAGCCGAGGAAATGCCCCGGCCGGGCGATCATCGCGCCGAGGGTGGGATAGCCCGGCAGCCCCAGGAATCGCGCCGAGAGCCCCGGACCGGCCAGTTTCGCCTGAATCGTGGCGATCTCGGCAAGGTCCGCGTCCTCGGCGACTCCCAGGGCCCGGACGTAGCGAGCCACTTCCTCCGAGGTCGAATCGAGGATCGCTCGCGAGAACGCCGACCCCGAAAACGCCGACGAGACCGCCCCTCCGCCTTGCGAAGCGTCCATCGCCCCCGACGGCTCCCGGGCCAGGAGCCTTCGGAGATAGGACGGACGATCGGGGCTCAGCGCCATCAAAGCCTTGTGCATCCAATGAACGCAGGCATTGCGTCGCCGATAATCCACCACGAACGCCAGGTCCGCCGCCCCCGCCGCCACCATCGAGAAATTCTGATCGGGCCCGACCCCGAGGAACACCCCGCCGCGAGGCCCCTGGCTCGCCAGGCGAACGCACGAACCCGGATACGAATCCTCATTGGAGACCAGGTTCTCCGCCGGAGGCCCGATCTCCGGGTCCGAAAGGCTTCGGAACAGCGTCCCGAAGGAGACGTCCCGAGACGGAAATATCAGGCCCGAAAGGTCCATCCCGATCCTCCGGAGACGATCATCGACGACCGCCCCGCCCCAGGGCAAGGCCCGAACCGGAGCCGGCTCGAAGAACGCGACTCCGTCCAGACCGACCTTGCCCCGGGACGGCCTTTCCGGTCCAATGGAAACGCCCGGCCCTCTCACCGGGGCTCGCGGCCGAAGTGGCGGAATGGCAGACGCGCCGGACTCAAAATCCGGTGGGGTAACACCCGTGTGGGTTCGAGTCCCACCTTCGGTACTGAGGATTCGAGGCGGATCGGCGGAGGAGACCGCGGAGCGTCGATCATGCTCCTCGCCGCCCCACGATGTGGACCGTCCAGGGATCGGACCGACCCGAGGTTGAGCGAGGCCGGTCGCGAGCCGGACTGACTCCGACGGCTTCATCCGGCGTGTCGTGTCCGTTCGACGAGGGCCCCGCCCGGCGGGTCCCGGAGAGGGCGCACCCCGATGGAGACGTATTCCTTCATGAACACCATCGAAGTGACCATCGACGAACCGAGGCCGGGTTGGGCGGTCTTCCGGGTCCCCCTGTCGGGGTTCCGCAAGAACATGGAGCTCGAACGGCTGCCGGGCCTGCTCGACCGGAGCCTCTCGTTCTGGTTGCAACATCGGCCGACGGCCAGGATCCGGGCCGCCCTGCCGATCGTCGAGGACGGCTTCACCACCGCGTTGCACGTCTGGTGGGAGTGAGCCGAGCCGGCCTCGGCGACCGTGGCCGACGCTCCCTCACCGGGTCGAGACGAGCCTTCGGGCCGCCCGGGCGATCCGACGGAACCGCAGGGCCCTGGACCACGAGCCGTCCAGGAGCTGCGCGAGCTGACGATCGCCCCTGAGGTAATACGCATCCACCCGCGAAAGCGCGAGCGGATCTTCCCGGTCGTGGGCGAGGGCCAGCCGGGTCGTCAGGCCGGCGGAGAAGGCGTGCGAGGCGATCGCGCGGACCCTGGCGCCGGATTCTCCGTAGGGATACGCCACCAATCGGCACGGGCGGCCGGCGATGGCCTCCACGGCGTCTCGAGAGCCGATCAGTTCGTCGCGGACCCGCGGATCGTCGAGCGTCGCCAGCCGGGGATGGGTCCGCGAGTGGGCCCCGAGCGTGATCCCCAGGGGGAGCAGGTCGCGAAGCTCCCGTTTCGAGAGCGTCCGCTCGAACGGCACTCCCGAGGGCTGGCCGGGCCACTGGTTGGTCTTCCCGAGGAAGTCCGTGACCGGGAACGCCGTCGCCTCGAAGCCGAACCTCGCGAGCGTCTCCGCGGCGGTCTTCAGCGATTCCAGGCCGTCGTCGAAGGTGATCGCGAACCCGCGATCGACCCTCGGCGCCCTCCCTCGATCCATTCCTGGAGATTGACCGATCGGAAGCCGCGCTCTCGCAAGGCCGCCAGACACTCGGCGAACCAGATCGGGTCGGTGGCCGTGGGAGAGCGCGCCCAGGAGAGCGAATGATAGGTGAGGATCGGCAGGCCGCTCATCGCGACGTCGCCGCCCTTGTCGCGGCTCTTCGGGCGTTCGGCGTGCGGACGATCGGCGGCGAGAGCGGGACCTCCGAGCCGGAGGCGGCCGAGCGGTACACGGCGTCGATCATCTCCGTGGCCCGGCAGCCGTCCCAGCCCGTGCCGGCCGGCGAGGGGCCGTCGGCGTCGGAGTGCGCGAACCATTCGAGCTCGGACACCAGCGACGTCTCGCAGCCGAACCGGCGTTGATGGACCTTCTCGAACACCCTCTCGGCGAGATACCGGCGATCGACCCGGGTCCCATCGACCAGGCGGCCGGAGAGCCGCCACGGCGCCGTCTCGACCTTCAGGTGGCCGCCGCTGCCGCGGATCTCCAGGGTCAGGTAGCCCGATTCCAGGGTCCAGCTCGAACGGACCTCGGCCACGGCGCGATCGTGGTTGCGGAACAGGGCGAACGCCTCGGACTCGACGCCCCAGGGCAGGCCCAGGGTGTCGCGGACGTACCCCTCGGCCGCCACCACCTCGCCCAGGAACCGGCGGACGAGGTCGCAGGCATGGGGGCCGTTGTCCATCAGCGTCCCTCCGCCCGAGACCGCCCGATCGGCGTGCCAGCCGGCCAAAAACGCCGCGGTCGCCCTGTGGCCGATCGTCGCCCGGACGCTCTCCACCCGGCCGATCGACCACTCCGAGACCAGCTTCAGGGCGTCGTAAACCGGCGGATAGAACCGATGGTTGAACCCCACGGCCAGCCTCACTCCGGCGCGGTCGGCGCGTTGGGCGAGGTCCCGGGCGTCGTCGGGGTCGATCGACAGCGGCTTCTCGCAGAGCACGGACTTCCCGGCGTCGATCGCCTGGCGGATCGCGTCGTCATGGTCGGCGTGAGGGGTGGCGACCGCGACGGCGTCGACGCCCGGCATCTCCAGCCCTTCGGCCAGCGAGCCGAACGTCGGGACGCCCAGCCGATCGGCCCGGCGATGGGCGGTCGCGTCGTCCGCGTCGCCCACGGCGATCAGGCGGATTCCCCGGGCCCGTTTCGCGGCCGAGGCACGCCTCGAGCCGAATTCCCCGAGGCCGAGGACCAGGAGGCCGAGGTCGGCCCCGTCGTTCCGAGTCGCGTCCATGCCGGGAGACTCCTTTCGAGCGGTGGGAGGCCGCGAACGAAGAGGGGCGGACGGGCGATCGGTCGTCGGTCAGGCGACTCCTCGCGAGAACGTCCGCGCCCCGGGGCCGAGGAGGCGTCCGGCCGCCTCGCCCATCGACCAGGCGGTCAGGAACAGGCTCAAATCGGGGAGCGCGCCGAGCCACGGCCCGATCGGCTCCTCGCGAAGCGACAACGAGCGGGCGATCCTCGCCAGCAAGACCGCCGGGACGGCCGGGGCCGTCGCCGTCCTCGCCAGGTTCGCCACGAGCGAATCCCCCCGGCCTCGCCACGCGCCGAAGCGGCGGGCATGGGCCACGCGATGGGCGATCGCCCGGGATCGCGACGCCCCTCCGAGGAACTCCACCAACGCCCCGGGGGCCGAGCCCAGCCGGACTCCCAGGGACCGGAGCGACCGATGCACCTCGATCTCCCAGAACCCCTCGCGCCACGAGTCGCGGACGGCCTCCAGCGCCGATCGGCGATACAGCGCGTTGTCCCCGGGCGGGTCGAACGTCGAGGAATCGGGCACCGGCGGGGCGTAGCTCGCGAACCTCATCAAGTACAAGGCCCGATCGACCCGGGACAGGCCCGGGCCGGCCGCGATCGGCCCGCCAACGCCGGCGAGACCTCGCGATTGGACCTCCTCGACCAGGCCCGCCAGCCATCCTCGGCGAGGGACCATCTGAGTGGTCGAAAACGCCACGAACTCGGCGACAGACGATTCCAGGCCGATCCCCCAGAGCTCGGGCGCCAGCCGATCCGGGCGGCGGATCAAGCGGATTCGCGAATCGTCCGGGACCGAGATCCCGTCGCGAGAGCCGTCGACGACGATCAAATCGCCGGCGCCCGCCACCTCGGCGGCGAACGCGGAGAGGCTCGCCTCCAGGATCGGGCCGCCCTCCATCGCGGCGAGCACCACGTCGGCCCGGCTCATGGGGAGGCCTCCGCCGGTCGCGAGGAACGGATCGGCGCGTGAGGCCCTTTCAGGAGCCGCGGCCAGTGCCTGGCGATCGCGTGGTTCGAATGGGGGACGAACCGCTTGCGGACCGTCGCGATCGGGTCGCCGAGGATCTCGATCGCCGAGAGGTCGGCCGTGCCGATCCCGGCGGCCTCCGCGTAGGCGATGTGGCCGATCGCCAGCGGGTCGAACCCCATGACCGCCGCCATCACCGCGTCGGTCGCCACGGGATCGGTCCCGGCGACGACCACGCCGAGGCGGATCGGCGTCCCGTGACGCGGCCCCTCGCGATGCATCCCGACGAATCCGTCAAGGATGCTCACATGAGGCCGGACCCGTCGCGAGAGCGTCGCGAGGTTGCGTTGCAGGGCCTCGACCGACCGCAGATAGCCCGCCTCCGCCTTCGTCAGCGAGCCGAACGCCGAGGGCCTCGCCTTCCCCGCCACCGCGTTCCGGAGATTGCGGGCCCGGCCCATCGCTCGGGTCAAGACGTTCACGAGCGTCGAATCCCCCTTGAGGAACTCGACGGCATGCCGTTTCCAGCCCGAGTAGCCGTTGCCCCCCCGGCTGCCGTGCATCATCACGCGGTCCGACGGATGGAGGCTGGAGAGCATGTTTTTCAGGCTGAGCGTCACGATCGACGACACGTGAGTCTTCGCCAGGGCGAGCGACACGCGGCATCCGGCGTCGGCGATCGTCCGCGAGAGCCTGGCGGTCAGCGGGGAGCCGTCGGAGGCGGCCAGGCCGATCTCGTCCCAGCTCGACTCATCCTTGTTGAGGTCGAAGAACGAGACGGGGCGGCCGATCGCCTCGCGGACATGGCCGAACCGCTCGAACCCGGCCCTCGCGTCGCTCGCGCCCTCGGCCACGGTCACGTGATCGGCGCCGGAGGCGAACAGGGCGTCGAGCGTCGCCGAGAGGGCGTCGGCGTGGGTCGAGGGGAGCTGCCTCTTGTGGCTGACGAGGTTCGGCTTGAGGACCGTCCTGGTCGTCACCACGGGTTTCAATTCGTCGGCGATCAGGGCGAGCGCCTGGGCGACGGCCCCTCGGCGGTTGTCCGACCGGACGACGGCGACTCTCACGGTCCTGTCCATCGCGACGGCTTCCCTGCCCGGGAGGATGGGGGGTTCGGCCCGCGGATCTTGGCCCCGTCGCCCGGTTCGGTCCTGACCGAGGCGTCCGGCGCCCGGCCCGTCGTGCGTCTCGGCCCGAGGCGGATCGCCAGGGCCAGCACCACGGACACGCCGCAGCAGCAGAAGTAGAGGTAATGTAGCGGGAACGCCCCGAGGGCGAAACCCCAACCGCCCCGCCTCGCCAGGAAGCGGTAGAACGCCCGGTTCAGGACGGCCTGGACGAGCAATCCGAGGACGAAGATCCCCGAGGCGGCCGGCACGATCGGAGACGCCGCCAGGGCCAGCCAGCCCAGGCCGGTCGAGGCCACGCAGGCCCTCTGCGACCGGCTCACGTTCAGGTCGCTCTCGGCCGATTTCGACCGGAGCATCAGCAGCATCCACGGGACTCCGCGATGGAAGACGTCCGTCACCAGCACCGATCGAAGCGTCCATCGCTTCAGATGAGTGGCCTGAACGTCGCGGGCCAGGACCGTCTTGAGCCCGGCCCGGCCGAGCCGATAGCCGAGCTCGATGTCCTCGATGGCCGGCCGGCGATAGAGCGACGGGTCGAACCCGCCGATGTCGAAGAACGCCGAGCGGCGGATCGCGCCGCAGCCGGTCCAGAACGTCTGGGCGGGGCGGGCGTCGTCCCGGAAATCGCCGTCCTGGTGGACGTAATGATGGAGCAAGTTGCGATAGCGGCTGACCAGCCCCGGCGCGGCCGGCGAATCGTCGTAGGACCCGAACAGGGCGGCAAGTCCGGGGTCGGCGTCGAAGCGGTCCAGGGCCCGCCTCAGGGCGTCGGGATGGAGGACCACGTCGGCGTCGAGGAAGAAGACGATCGGGGCGCTCGCGGCCTCGGCCCCGGCATTGCGCGGCGGCGGGGCCCCGCGGCGAATCGTGCCTCAGGACCTTCGCGCCGAACGATTCGGCGATCGCGCCGGAGTCGTCGATCGAGCCGTCGTCCACGACGACGACCTCCGGGTCGTCAACGCCGGAGGAACACCGCACGCCCCGGAGGCAGGGCCCCAGGACGGCGGCCCCGTCGCGGACGGGGACCACCACCGAGAGCCTCGGCCTCCGGAGCGGCGGGCTCGCCGGACCGGCGGGGAAATCGTCCATGACCCACCCTCGCCCGTCGTCTCGTCGCGGGCCGGAATGCGTCCCCGTCCCTGGGGTCGCCCGAACCCGCGAAGCCCGCCCCTCGCCGCCGTTCGTCGATGCGAGACCGAGTCGTCGAATCGCCCAGACGGCGGGGGTCGCGACGTGCGGACGGCTTGTACCCGGAAGCCGAAACGCTGTCAACGCAGGTGTTCGCGCTTCGCGGACCCTACAGGATCGCCCCGATCACCTCGCCGTGGACGTCCGTCAAACGCCTTCGGATGCCGTTGTGATAGAAGGTCAGCTTCTTGTGGTCGATCCCCAGCAGGTGCAACACGGTCGCGTGGAGGTCGTAGACCGTGGTCGCCCCCTCGGCGGCGGCGTAGCCCACCTCGTCCGACTCGCCGTGGGCGAAGCCCGCCTTGAGGCCCGCGCCGGCCATCCAGCAGGTGAAGGCCAGCTGGTGATGGTCGCGCCCCTTGCCGCCGAGGCCCTGGGTGAACGGGGTCCGGCCGAACTCGGTCGTCCAGAGCACCAGGGTGTCGTCCAGGAGCCCCGCGCCTTCAGGTCCCGGAGCATCCCCGAGAGCGGCCCGTCCATCGAGGCGGCCTGGTTCCGGTGGTTCTCGACGATGTCTTCGTGACCGTCCCAGTTGATCCGGGGCGAGCCGAACGCCCCTCCGTGATAGAGCTGGACGAACCGAACGCCCCGCTCGATCAGCCGGCGGGCCATCAGGCAATTGCGGCCGAACCCCTCGGTCGCCGGCGAATCCAGCCCGTACAACCGCCGGGTCGCGGCCGATTCGCCGCGGAAGTCGATCGCCTCGGGGACGCTCGCCTGCATCTTCCCGGCGAGCTCGTAGGCGCGGATCCTCGCCTCCAGGGCCGAGTCTCCCGGGCGTTCCTCGGCATGCTCGCGGTTCATCGCCTGGAGCCGCCGGACGGCCGCGCCTCGACGACCCGCCGGCACGTCCTTCGGCGGGAACAGGTCGGCGATCGGCTCGTCGGACGATCGGAACATCACGCCTTGATGGTTCGCCGGCAGGAAGCCCGACGTCCAGTTGATCGCCCCTCCGGCGGGCTGGCCCCGGGGATCGGGCAGGACGACGAACGTGGGCAGGTCCTCGTTCTCGGTGCCGAGCCCGTAGGAGAGCCACGCGCCGAGGCACGGGAACCCGTTCATCGTGAACCCGCTGTTCATCTGGAACGTCGCCGGGGTGTGGTTCGACGACTTCGCCACCATCGCGCGGAGGAACGTCATGTCGTCGACGCACGAGGCCAGGCCCGGCAGCACCTCGCTGACCCACCGGCCGCTCTCGCCGTGCTGGCGGAACGCGAACGGGCTCTTCATCAGCCGGCCGACCTGGCCGAAGAACGGCTCGATCTTCCCCTTGCCCTTCAATTCCTGGCCGTCTCGCTTCACCAGCTCGGGCTTATAATCGAACGTATCCAGGTGACTGACGCCTCCGCACGCGAAGACCTGAATCACCCGTTTGGCCCGAGCGGCAAAATGAGGAGGCATGCCCGCGTCGGCCGCCCTCGCCTCGTTCGCCAGGAGCCAGGACAGCGCCACCGAGCCCAGGCCGGCGCCGGAGTCGAGCAGAAATCGTCGGCGATGAATCGGCCCGGGCATCGAATCCTCCGGAGGGTGCATGCAATGCACCGTCATGTCGGGTGCATGAAATGCACCAACCAGCGGCGGGCGAAGCCCGCAACCGCTCTCTCCCCGCATCCGGTGCATTTCCCGCACCCTACTCGATCCAGAGGAACTCCGACGCATTGAGGAGCATCCACGCCACGTCGTCCAGGCCGTTGGTTTCGGCGAGTTCGGCGGCCCTCGCCCGCTCGGCCTCCGTGGGCGACCGCCCCAGGACGATCCGATAGGCCCGGCCGATCGCGTCGCCACCCTCGCCGGCCTCGCGAGTCGCCCGGGCCGCCAGGGACCGGGCCTGCCTCGCCACGAACGAGTCGTTCATCATCGCCAGGGCCTGCAGCGGCGTGGTCGTGGCGCCCCGCCTCGGCGCCTTCAGCGACGGGTCGGGGCAGTCCAGGGCGTCGAGCAACGGGTTCCGGGCCGAGATCACGTGCATCCGGTAGATCGTCCTCCGCTCGAAGGCCGGGCCGTCGGGATCGGCGGGCGTGTACATGTTGGTATTGAAAAATTTGATCGTGAACGGCCGGAAGCCCGGCCCTCCCATCGCGAGGTTCAGCCGCCCGCCGGCCGAGAGCATCGCGTCCCGGACCTCCTCCGCCTCCAGGCGTCGCGGGGGGAACCGCCAGAGGAGCCGAGAGTCCGCGTCCTTGCTCGCCGGCAACGGTTGAAAACGCGACGACTGCCGATAGGCGTTCGATGTGACGATCAGGCGATGAAACGCCTTGAATCGGCCCTCGCCGTCGCGGAATTCGCAGGCGAGCCAGTCGAGCAGCTCCGGGTGGGACGGCCTCTCGCCGGCCGCGCCCAGGTCGTTCGGCGTCCCGACGAGGCCGACGCCGAAGTGATAGTGCCAGGCGCGGTTGGCGACGGCCCTCCAGGTCAGCGGGTTGTCGCGATCGGCGATCCACTCGGCCAGTTTGCGGCGGCGATCGGCCTCCGGGGCCCGGGCCGAGAGGCCGAAATCGGGCGACGGCCTGGCGATCGCGGCGATCCCTCCGGCGGCGACCTCCTCGGCCGGCGCCTCCACGTCCCCCCGGACCAATCGGCGAATCACGCCCGGCTCGGCCGGATTGGCGGCGTAGACCTTCGCGCCAGGAGGCGCCGATGCGATCTGGCGGCGGACCTCGTCGCGCTCGCGGACCCTCGCCTCCCGCTCGATCCGTTCGGCGGGGGTCAAGGCCGCCAGGACCCGTTCGATCGGGACGCCTCCCGGCCCCGCGCGGAACGACTCGGCCAGCTCCTCGGGCGTCAACGCACGATCATAGATCCGCGCTTCCAGGACCTCGCCCGCGAGGAACCCGTTGCCCGCGCCCGAGTGGCGGAGGCCGATCAGGACCTCCGAATTCCCGGCCGAAAACGCCCGCAAGCCCTCGCCGTCGGGCCGATACGGAGGCGCATAGGCGGCCCCGTCGCGATAGACCGCGATCGTGCCGTCGGTCGCGTAGGCGATGGCCACGTGGACGGCCCGGTTCGGCGCGATCGGCTCGTCGGGGGCGTCCAGGTCGCGCGATCGCCGGAAGAATTCGCTCCCGGCCATCCAGCGGGCGGGGACCCGCTCGCCGAAGACGATGCCATCGAAGCTCGTGCCGTCTCGCGATTGGATCGTCAACGCCGAGCCGCCCCGAGATCCCGGGGCCGGGCGGACCCAGGCTTCCAGCGTCTTCTCGCGGAGGTCGCGGGGCAGGGGGGCGGACCGCAGGTAGGCCGCCTTGCCCGGGAGCCTCAGGGCGCCGTCCTCGATCGTCGCCCCGCCGACGAGCGTCCCCCCGAGCCGGCCCTCGGAGTCGCTCGGGTCGCCGTCGAACGACCACCGGGCCCACGGCTGAGGCCCCGTCGGACCGTCGGTCCGGATCCTCCTGCGGCCCTGGGCCTCGATGGCGGCGACCTCGGAATTCAGGCGATCGACGCGGCTCGCGAGCCGGTTCGCGGCCTCGATCCGCTCCGCGGCCTTCGCCTTCGGGAGGGCGTCGCGGTCGCCGTGGCGGACCCCGGCCACGGCCGCCGCGAACCGGGTGTAGTCGGCCTGCTTCACCGGGTCGAACTTGTGATCGTGACACCGGGCACAATTGATGGTCACGCCCAGGAAGGTCTGGCCGACCGCCGCGACGATGTCCTCGATCTCCTCCTCGCGGGTCCGGGCCCTCATCACCGCGCTGGCCTGGATGTTGTTCGCCTCGTCGTACGGCCCCGAGACGAGGAACCCGGTGGCGGCGACGGTCTCGGCCGAGGCGTCCGGCAAGACGTCCCCGGCGACCTGTTCGCGGACGAAGTCGCGATACGGCCGGTCGTCGTTCAGGAATCGGATCACGTAATCGCGATAGGGCCAGGCATTCTCCCGCAACTTGTCATATTCGAACCCGTCGGACTCGCCGAACCGGGCCACGTCCAGCCAGTGGCGGGCCCATTTCTCGCCGTATCGAGGCGAGGCGAGCAGGCGATCGACGGCCTTCTCGTACGATTCGGGCGAATCGTCCTCCAGGAACGCCGCGATCTCCTCGGGGCCCGGCGGGAGGCCGGTCAGGTCGAACGTGAGCCGGCGGAGGAGCGTCCGGCGGTCGGCCGGGGGCGACGGCTTCAGCCCCTGCGCCTCCAATCGGGCCATCACGAAGGCGTCGACCGGGTTCTTGACCCACTCGCGGGCCGTCACGGCCGGCAGGTCGGGCCGTTCCAGGGGGCGGAAGGCCCAGCGGCCCTCCTCGGGGTCGGTCGGCTCCGACGGGACCTCCAGGACGCCCGGCCACTTCGCCCCGCCATCGACCCACGCCCTCAGGGCCGCGATCTCGGGGTCGCTCAGGGGCGATTTCGGCGGCATCTTGCGGGCCGTCGCCAGCTTGACCATCCGGCTCCGGGCCGATTCGCCCGGCACCAGCGCCGGCCCCGCCTCCCCGCCTCGCAATGCGGCCTCGCGAGAGGTCAAATCCAGCCCGCCCGACGCCTCCTCGCCATGATGGCACCGGACGCACCGGCGGACGACCGCCAGGCCGGGATCGTCGTCGGCCGTCGTCGCCGCCGCGCTCGCGGCCAGGACCAGCAAGACGCCGACGCAACCCCGTGGATCGAGCCTCATGGCCTGCCCTCCGCGCCCGGCGCGTCTCGAATCTCGTCTGGGTCGAGCATAGCCGGGCCGGGGTCGGAATGGAAATGGGACGATCCCCCCGCTTTCGCCGGGCCTCCGAATTTGATAAGTCTGGGAGGGACCATCCGCCGACCCGCACGATCGGCCCGCCCCCCGATTCATCGATCCGAGGACCCGAGAAGATGACCCGCGTCCGAAGCCTCGTCGTCGGAGCCTCCGTCGCGGCCGTCCTGATGACGGCCGGGGCCTTGCCCCCCTCCTCGGCCCAGGATCAGCCCGCCGCCGCCGCCGCCAAGCCCGCCGAGGCCCCGAAGCCGGCCACCGTCAAGGTCACGAAGGAGACCCTCAAGGTCGAGACCGCCCTCAAGGGCACCGTCGAGGCCGACAACGCCGCCGAGGTCTCGATCCGCCCCGAGGCCTGGGCCGGCGCCCTGACCGTCGTCAAGGCCGTCGAGCACGGCGCCTCGGTCAAGAAGGGCGACGTCCTGGTCGAGCTCGAGATGGAGAAGATCGACCAGGCCATCAAGGACCTCCGCATCGACCGCGAGCTCGGCGAGCTCTCGCTCCGACAGACCGAGGAGGAACTCCCCGTCCTCGAAAAGCTCCTCCCGCTGGACCTCGCCGACGCCGAGCGCGAGAAGAAGCAGGCCGACGAGGACCTCGTCCGCTACCTCGAAGTCGACAAGCCCCAGTCCGAAAAACTCGCCGAATTCCTGCTGAAGAACTCGGCCCACAACCTCGAATATGTCCAGGAGGAGCTCAAGCAGCTCCAGAAGATGTACCGGACCAAGGACCTGACCGAGGAAACCGAGGAGATGATCCTCAAGAGGCAGAGGCACCAGGTCGAGGCCAGCGAATTCCAGCTCAAGAACGCCCAGATCCGCCACGACCAGACGCTCAAGATCGACCTCCCCCGCCAGGAGCAGAAGGCCCGGGACGGCGTGATCCGCCAGGCCCTGGCCCTGCAACGGACGAGGATCACCCTCCCCTCCGCCCTGAACACCAAGCGCCTGGCCCTGGCCAAGCAGCGCATCGAGCGCGAGAGGACCGCCGAGAAGCTCGCCGAGCTGGAGAAGGACCGCGAGGCCATGATCGTCCGCGCCCCCAGCGACGGCGTGGTCTACTACGGCAAGGCCGCCCGCGGCACCTGGGGCGGGGCGACCGCCTACCTCGCCAAGCTCCAGAAGGGCGGCACGCTGACGCCCTCCGACGTCTTCATGACCGTCGTCGCCCCCCGCCCCGTGTTCGTCCGCGCCGGCGTCGAGGAGAAGGAAGTCGGCCTCCTCAAGGCCGGGATGAAGGGCAAGGCCGTCCCGGTGGCCTATCCCGACATGATCATCCCCGCAACCCTCGCCAAGGTCTCCGCGATCCCCCAGTCCCCCGGCAATTTCGAGGCCCGGATCGACCTGGCGACCGACAAGGTCGCGGACGCCGACGCCCTCGCCCCCGGCATGGCCGTCTCCGTCACGATCGTCTCCCTGAAGAAGGAGAACGTGCTGACCGTCCCCGCCTCGGCCGTGTTCACGAATGAGGACGACGACTCCAAATTCGTGTACGTCTTCGGGAAGGACGACAAGCCGGAGAAGAAGGCCGTGAAGGTCGGCAAGGCCGTCGGCGGCAAGGCCGAAATCCTTGAGGGACTCAAGGACGGCGACGAAATCCTCGCGAACAAGCCCTGAGCCGGGCCCGCGTCCATCCCCGTCCTCACGGCCCTCGGGAGGTCTCCATGCTTCGCAAGCTGCTCTTCGTGTTGGGATGTTCCCTCGCCCTGGCCTCGGGACCGGCCCTCCGGTCTCGGGGCCAGGAACCCGCCCCGGCGAAGCCGGAGGCCGGGCCCGAGGCCGACCGCGAGGTGAATCTCCACCCCGGCCCCCCCGAGCCCATCGACCCCCAGCAGATCGATTCGGCGATCCGCGAGGGCCGCAACTTCCTGCTGAAGGACCAGAACGAGGACGGCTCCTGGGGCTCGCCCGAGAAGACCAAGAACCTCAACATCATGGCCGGAATCGGCTCGCACCACGCCTTCCGCGTCGCCGTGACCTCGCTCTGCGTGGCCGCCCTGATCGAGACCGACGACGGCTCCGACGGCGTCCGCAAGGCCATCGAGCGGGGCGAAGCCTTCCTGATGAAGGAGCTGCCCAACGTCCGTCGCGACGACCCCATGCTCATCTACAACGTCTGGGCCCACGCCTACGGCATCGACGTCCTCACCTTGATGCACCGGCGCAAGCCCGACGACGCCGACCGCAAGGCGAAGATCGAGGCCGAGATCCGCCAGCAGTACGACCGGCTCACCCGGTACGAGTCGGTCGAGGGGGGCTGGGGCTACTACGACTTCAAGGCCGGCACCCAGAGGCCCGCCACCGACTCCACCAGCTTCGTCAACGCCGCCGTCCTCGTCGCCTTCCACCAGGCCAAGGGGATCGGCGTCCCGCCTCCCGAAAAGATCACCAGGCGCGCCATCGAGATCACCCAGGAGCAGAGGCTCCCGGATTTCAGCTATCTTTATGGCACTTACCTCAAATTCAGGCCGAGGATGGGCATCAATCGCCCCGGAGGCAGCCTCGGCCGGTCCCAGGCGTGCAACCTCGCGCTCCGGCTCTGGGGCGACGAGAAGGTCACGCTCGACGTCATGAAGGAGTGGCTCGACCGCCTGATCTCCCGCAACGGCTGGCTGGACATCGGCCGGAAGAGGCCGATCCCCCACGAGTCCTACTTCCAGGTCGCCGGCTATTTCTACTACTTCGGCCACTACTACGCGGCCCTGTGCATCGAGCAGCTCGACGCCCAGGACCGGCCCTTCTACAAGGACCACCTCGCCAAGATCCTCCTCAAGGTGCAGGAGCGAGACGGCTCGTGGTGGGACTACCCGCTCTACAACTATCACCAGCAATACGGGACCGCCTTCGCAATCCGGTCGCTGAAGCACTGCAAGAAGTAGGGTGCATGAAATGCACCAACACCGCGGCCGGAGGCCGCCATCCTTTGGCCGCCATCCTCGACGATCGAGAATCGCGGACAGGACGGGGACAGGCTCCCCGTCCTGTCCGCGATCCTGGGTGGGCCTGGTGCATTTCGTGCACCCTACATTTGTGGATTCAACGGTCGGACCTCGCGAGGCGGAGCCCTTCGACCTCGCGGAGTTCCTCCAGATAGCGGTGTGCCCGCCGCCTCAGGCGGAAGTAGCCGGTCCACGCGGCGATCAGGATCGGGCCGGGCAGGACGGCCGCGACCACCAGGCCGTACAGCGGCTTGCCGAACGCCGAGAACAGGGCGACGAACAGCAGGGCGATCCCCCCGCCCACGGCCGTCATCACCCACGTCATGGCCCGGAACCGCGAGAGTTGCTCCTCGACCGGGCCGTCTCCCGGCCTGATCCGCCCGAGCTTCCGCCGCCATCTCCGCTCGCGGTCGGGCCAGGAAGCGAGGCGATCGATCCCGTTGATTTCGGTCATGGAACGATGTGCTCGAATCAGAATAAAGTGGTCCGACGTTCCGGCGGGGGCGTCGGCTCGGGCAGGCCGAGCCGCCCTCGCAGCCCCTTCAGCGTGTCGGGCGAATATCCCGCGAAATGATTGGCCGCGAAGACGGCCACCGGCACCCTCTCGGCCATCGACCGCACCACGACGGCCGCCTCATCCAGCTCGGCCGAGCGGTCGACCACCGTGCGATCCCACGTCTGCGTGAGCTTCTCGATCCCCTCGCGGTCGCCGATCAGCCGGACCATCGCCAGGGGCCCGGTCACCGGGTCGAGCGTCCCGGCGATCGTCGAGGGGGACGGCATCCACTTCTGTTCGGTCAACACGAACGCCGAGTCGTGGGCCTTCAGGACCGCCAGCAACGCCTCGCCCACCCATCGCGGGTTGCGGATTTCCACGGCCAGGCGGACCCGCTCATGAGGCCACTCGGCGAGGAACGCCCCGAGCGTCTCCAGGAACGCCCCGAGCGAGCCGAACGCCTTCTGGTTGAAATAGCCCATCTGCAACAAGGCGCAAAACACCTTGTTTCCCAAAGGTTCGATCGACGAGACGAACCCCGCGACCTCCTCCGAACACTGCTTCAACGCTTTCTCATGAGTGATGACCTTCGGGACCTTCAGCACGAACCGGAACCCCTCGGGCGTGCGGTCGCGCCAGCCCCGGACCATCCTCGGCGTCGGCGGCCGATAGAAGGTGCTGTCCACCTCCACGATCGAGAACCTGCCCGAGTAGTACTCCAGGAAGTCGCCCGCGTCCATGCCGTCGGGATAGAACGGGCCGACCCAGTCCGGATAGCTCCACCCGCTGGAGCCGAGCAAGATGGGGTGCGTCGAGCGAGCCATGAAGGTATTCTAGGCGGAGAGGGAAGCCCGGGGAATGACCGGACCGGTTCCGAAGATGGATTGCATGTGCAATTTTCTTGAAGACTTGATAAATATCTGTATTTCGTAATGAATCTACAGGCATTCGTTGGTTGAACCGGAAAACCGACCGGCGGCTCACGCCCCCGACCGTCCCCGAAGGGCCCCCGCACCCCGGGCGGCGTCTCGCCCCGGGAGTTTGGGGCGGCGATGACGATTGCAGGACCGGGTTGGTCCGCGACGAGTTTGCGGATGATTCGAGAGGCATACTGATCCGTAGGAACCTGCACATGGACCAGAGAAAGACACCCCGATCGATCGATGGGACGAAACACGACAACACTTTTCCGTCAAAAACGCCGAAACTGGCGGAAAACCCAGGGTTTGGTGCGCGCAACGACTCGTGCGCACCGAGCATTGCCCATAAATGCAGATTTTGACGAACGTGACGCAAATCCTGGATCGATCAGGGAGTTGGAGCGATCGGTCTCCGCGAGGTTCGGACCCGAAATCGCCCAATACGGCCCACATTTCGGCCCGTCGCCTCGGCCCGGAATTGACGGCCCGTTGTCACGGCTTTCGCCCAGGCTTCCCGGCGTCCGCCAATTTCTTGCGATCGCGCGACGACCCGCTCGCGATCCTAGCGTCGTGACCAGTCGGGGAACGGTTCCCCATCGGCCCAAATAAGCTTAATCGATCGGATGTCCCGGCATGGGTCCGCGTGCCCTACTCCACCAGCCCCTTGAGTCGGCGGATGAGGTCCAGGGCGGCCTCGGGCGAAAGCGCGTTCGCATCGACCCGGCCGAGCTCCTCGACCAGGGGCTCGGGCATCGCGGCGAAGAGGGAATGCTGCAAGGCCCGGCCGGTCTTGACCTTACGGATCGGCCCGGCGGCCGTCGCCCCCGGCACGTGCTGGGCCTCCAGGAACGCGAGGATCTCCCGGGCGCGGGCGAGGACCGGGTCGGGCACCCCCGCGAGCCTCGCCACGTGGATCCCGTAGCTCTGGTCGGCGCCCCCGGGGACGATCCGGTGGAGGAACACGATCTCGCCGCCGCTCTCGCGGACCGCCACGTTGGCGTTGCGAATCCTCGGCCTCGTTTTCTCCAGATCTACAAGCTCATGATAATGCGTGGCGAACAGGGTCCGGCAGCCGACGACGTCGTGGAGGTGCTCCGTGATCGCCCAGGCCAGGCTCACCCCGTCGAACGTGCTGGTCCCTCGTCCCACCTCGTCCAAAATGACGAGGCTGCTTGGAGTTGCGTTGTGGAGGATGTTGGCGGTCTCGGTCATCTCGACCATGAACGTGCTCATGCCTCGACCGATCTCGTCGGTCGCGCCGACCCGGGCGAAGAGGCGATCGACGACCCCGATCCTCGCCCTCTTCGCCGGGACGAACGAGCCGATTTGCCCGAGGATCGCCGTGAGCGCCACCTGGCGGATATACGTGCTCTTGCCGGCCATGTTCGGGCCGGTGAGGATCAGGACCGTTCCCGAATCCGGGCCCAGACTTAAGTCATTCGGGACGAATTGCCCCTGCGGCAGGGAGGCGTCCAGGACCGGGTGCCGGCCCTGGACGATCTCGAACACGGGCTCGGCCGCCATCTCCGGCCGGCAGTATCCGGGCGAGATCGCCAGCTCGGCCAGCCCCGCGAGCACGTCCAGGGTCGCCAGGACGCCGCCGGCCTGGACCAGCCTCGGCGACTCGGCCGAGACTCGGTCGCGAAGGGTCGAAAACAGCTCGAATTCCAGCTCGCAGGCACGGTCCTCGGCGCGTAAGACCTTGTCCTCATACTCCTTGAGTTCCGGAGTGATGTACCGTTCGGCGTTCTTGACCGTCTGCTTGCGGATGTAGTCGCCCGGGACCTTCGCGCCGTGGACGTTGGTGATCTCGATGTAATAGCCGAAGACCTTATTAAAACCCACTTTAAGGCTGTGGATGCCGGTCCGGCGGACCTGCTCGGCCTGGAACCGGGCGATCCAGGTCTTGCCTCCCTTGGCGATTTCGCGGAGCTCGTCCAGCCCGGGGTGGTAGCCGTCGCGGATCAGCCCGCCCTCCTTCAGGGCGAGCGGCGGGTCGTCCACCAGCGCCGACCCGATCGCCGAGCGGACCTCGGGCAGGAGTTCCAGGCGGTTTTCCAGATCGTTCAGGAGGGTCGACGACCGGGCCGTGATCCGGGCCTTGATCCTCGGCAAGATGGCGAGGGTTCGGCCCAGGGCGACGAGGTCCCGGGGCGAGGCGCGGCCCGTGCCGATCCGGGAGGCGAGCCTCTCCAGGTCCGACGCACCCTCCAGAGCGTGCCGAAGATCGGACCGAAGCCCTGAATCGGAAACCATTTCCGACACGGCCGCCTGGCGGTCGCGGATCGCGTCGAGGGCCGTCAGCGGGGAGGTCAGCCAGCGGGCCAGGAGCCGGGCGCCCATCGCGGTGCGCGTGCGGTCGATGGCGTGGAGCAAGCTCCCTTCGCGGTGGGAGTCGCGGAGGGTCCGGGTGAGTTCCAGGCTCCTCCGGGTCATCTCGTCGAGGGCCATCGATTGGCCGCGACGGTGGGGGACGAGCCGGGTGATGTGGCCGAGGGCCGACTTCTGGGTCTCGCGAAGATAGGCAATCAGGGCGCCGGCGGCGGCGACCTCCACCGCGTCATCCTGGATCCCGAACCCGCCGAGCGTGGTTGTGCCAAACTGGGCAAACAGGGCGGATCGGGCCTGATCGGGCTGAAAATCCCAGGACGGACGGCTCGTGATGGCCGCCCGGGTCTGCCCTCGGAGGCTACGGACCCACGGGGAATCGAGCGATGTCTCCGAGACGAGGATCTCGGCCGGATCGAGCCTCGCCACCTCGTCGGCCAGCTCTAGTCGAGCCAGTTCTGCCAAAGAAAACTCGCCCGTCGAGAGGTCGGCCCACGCCAGGCCGATCTTGCCTCGCATTTCGACGGCGGAGGCCAGGTAATTGGCGGACTTTGGGTCGAGCAACGCGTCATCGGTCAGCGTGCCCGGAGTGACCACACGCACCACGTCTCGGCGGACGAGTCCCTTCGCCAGTTTCGCGTCTTCGACCTGCTCGCACACCGCCGCGCGAAGTCCGGCGGCCACGATCTTGGCGAGATAGGATTCCAGGGCAGGATGGGGGAATCCCGCCATCGGCTGGGCATTGGGGCCCTTGTCGCGGGTGGTCAGGGCGAGGCCGAGCAACGGAGCGGCCCGTTCGGCGTCGTCGCCGAACATCTCGTAGAAATCGCCCATGCGGAACAGGAGCAGGGCGTCCGGATCGCGAGCCTTGAGCTCACGATACTGCTGCATCATCGGAGTAGCGGACGGCTCGGTCATAAAAAGCGGGAGAAGGCGAGGGCAAGGTCAGCGGCGGTCGGCGGCGAAGGCACCCAGGGCTTCGTCCTCGTCCGGGTAGATTGCGAAGACCTTATGCATTCCCAGGATCGTCAGGCATTCCCGGCCGAAGGTGCCGTCCCCGGCGACGAGCTTGACGTCACCCTTCAAGGTCAGAAGTCGTTTGCGGAGGCTGAGTAAGACGCCGATGAAGAGCGTGAGGAAGAAATCGAGATTATTGAAATCGACGACCATCTTGTGATGGCCGGCGCGGTCGGCCAGGGCGTCGAAGGCGAGCTTGAGCTCGCCCATCCTCGCCTCGTCCGGCACCGACTTGTCGGCGAACCGAATGACCGCCACGTCATCCACGACCCGGACCAGCAAGCGAGGGGACATACTTCGGCCTCCGGGGAGCGAGGGGGGGTGGCGAGATCCCCTCCCTCCCGACCCGACGTCTGGTCATCAGAACTTGTCGAGGGCCTGCTGTTCCTCGTTGTAGATCTCGAAGACCTGATCCAGCCGGGTGATGCGGAAGACTTCCAGGAGGTCGGGGTGGATGCAGCAGAGCTTGAGCTTGCCCTTGACCGCGCCGACCTTCCTCTTGAGGTTGATGAGCTTGCCCAGGGCGGCGCTGGAGAGGTACTGGACGTTCCCGAAGTTCAACAGGAGCTGCTTCTTACCTTCGACGTCGACCAGTTGATAGAGCTGGTCGCCGACCTCCTGGATGTTTTCTTCGGTGACGATCTTGGTGTCCACGAAGCTGACGACGGTCACGCCGTCGATCGTCTCGGTGCTGAGGTGGCGGCGGGAGGCAGACGACATCGGGCAGGCTCCTGTCCGGTTGCGGGACCTCGACATCCCGGTCAAGCGGCTCGGGAGGCACCGGGCCGCGAGCGGGAGGCGCGGGACGCTCGGCGCGAAACCTCCGCGTTGACCCTACTAGACTTACCACAGGCCCGCCCCAATGCAAGGGGTCAGCGGTTGGCGTTGTTCGAGGACCGACGGCTTGGAGGGCGAAGGCCGCGATTGACAGCCGAGCCGGGCCCGGGGCAAGATGATCGACGAAGGCCATCGGCCTCCCCTCTCCGCCCCGCGCGATCCCTTCGGAGCCTCCCTCCCCATGACCCGTCGCCCCGTCGCCCTCGCCGTGGTTGCCCTCGTCGCGATCCTCTCCGGGCCGGTCCGGGGGCAGGACAAGCCGGCCGAACCGAAGCCCGAAGCCCCCCCGATCGTCGTCGAGCTGACCCTCAAGGGGGCCATCGGCGAGGAGCCGCAACCCGTTGGCCTGGAAGGGACTCCGGTCGGCGATAACCTCAAGGGCCTGATCGATACGATGGCCAAGGCCAAGGCCGACAAGGGCGTCAAGGGCCTGGTCTTGCAGGTCCGCGACCTGACCGTCGGCATGGGCAAGGCCAATGAGCTCCGCAAGGCGATCGCCGACTTCCGATCCTCGGGCAAGAAGGTCGTCGCGGTCCTGGAGATGGTCGGAAATCGCGAGTACATCGTGGCTTGCGCCGCCGATGAGATCGTGATGCCCGAAGGCGGCTGGTTGATGCTCAAGGGCCTCTCGGCCGAGATCAGCTACTACGCCAACGCCCTGAAGAAGCTGGGGATCACGGTGGACGTGCTGCACGTGGGCGAGTTCAAGTCGGCCGGCGAGCCGTTCTCCCGGACCGAGATCGAGCCCCGCCCACCGGGCCGAGCTCACCGAGCTCCTGACCGACTCGTTCGACCAGATGGTCGAGGCCATCGCCAAACGGCAGGGGATCGCCCCCGAGGACGCCCGGAAGCTGATCGAAAATGGCCCGTACACCCCGAAAGCGGCCAAGGCGGCGGGCCTGGTCAACCGGATCGCCTATCCCGACCAGGTCGAGGCCGAGATCGCCAAGGGCCTGAACCTCGCCTCGGTGAAGGTGGAGAAGAAGTACGGCAAGAAGGTCACCGACCCGGCCGAGTTCCAGGGCCTGGCCGGGATGATGAAGCTCATGCAGCAGCTTTCGGGGGAGACCGCCAAGAAAACGGGTTCTAATAAGCCGAAGGTCGCGATTATTTATGCATCGGGGCTGATCCAGACCGGCAAGTCCTCCACCGGCTCGATCCTGGGCGGGGCCGTGATGGGTTCGGACACGGTGGTCAAGCACCTCCGGGCCGCCGAGAAGGACGCGACGATCAAGGCGATCGTCCTGAGGGTCGATTCCGGCGGGGGGAGCGCCCTGGCGAGCGACCTGATGTGGCGCGAGGTCACCCGGATCGAGAAGCCGATCGTGGCGAGCATGTCGGACGTGGCGGCCTCGGGCGGTTACTACATCAGCATGGGGGCCGACAAGGTCCTGGCCGAGCCGGGGACGCTGACCGGTTCGATCGGGGTGGTTTCGATCAAGCCCGCGCTGGGCGGCTTGATGGAAAAGGTCGGCATCACCACCGACCGCGTGACGATCGGCAAGAACGGCGACTTCCTCAACGCCGACCGCCCGATGACGGCCGACGAAAAAGCGGCCATGCAGACGATGATGAACGAAACTTACGACCAGTTCGTCTCCAAGGCCGCCGAGGGCCGGAAGATGGACCGGGACAAGCTCGAAAAGCTCGCCCGGGGCCGGGTTTACACCGGGAGGCAGGCGAAGGCGGTCGGCCTCGTCGATGACCTGGGCACCCTGGACGACGCCATTGCGGCGGCCAAGACGCTGGGAGGCGTCGAGGGCCAGGACGTCGAGCTGAAGGTCTGGCCCGAGGCCCCGAGCCTCCTGGAATCGCTGTTCGAGCCGTTCGGCGGCGACCGAAACGCGTCCGCCTCCTCGGCTTTGGTCCTGAGCACCCTGCCCGAAGCCGTGAGGAAGCCCCTGGCCCGGCTCGGCGGGATCGTCGATCTCCTGACGAGGGAGCCGGTCGTCGTCCTCATGCCCTATTCGCTGGAAATCAAGTAGGGTGGGGGAAATCCGCCTTCCGTCGCGATGATCCGGGAAATGGGGCCACCTTGGGGCTCCGGGGGAACGGTCCGATCGGGCCGGTGAGGTGATTCGATGAGCCTGGCCCTGACCGAGTCGCTGGCCTCTCTCTACGAAACCGACGAGACCTCCTGGCTCGAGCGGATGGCGGAGTTGATCGCCGAACGCCGGTTCTCGGACCTGGACTACGACAATCTTCGGGAATTTCTGACCGACATGGCCCGGAGAGACAAACGCGAGGTGTTGAGCCGCCTGACGGTCCTCATCGCCCATCGCCTGAAATGGGAGCACCAGCCGACGAAGCGGACCACGAGCTGGGAATCGACGATCGCGGAGCAGCGTCGAGAGCTTGAGGTCCTCCTGGAAAGCGGGACTCTCTTCCGGCATGCCCGGGACGTCCTGGGCAGGGCCTATGAGGGTGCCGTGGAACAGGCGGCCATCGAGACCGGGCGGCCCGCATCCTCATTCCCCGCCGAGAGCGAACGGTCCCTGGAAGATTGGCTAGCCCGAGGGGACTTCGAGGGGGAAGGGGCGAGGGCCGGCGATGAAAAAGAATCGTAAGAAGGCCGAAGGTTATCGTTTCAACGGACATCCCGGCTTCAGACCGGCGAGTATCCATCCCGTCAGGATTGCCGACCTCGCATCGGCGATCGACGGCCTCGCCGCGAAACTCGCCGACCCGGCTGACCCGGACGACGACCGATGGACTGCTCGTTGGCTGGAACGGTACAAGAAGGAACTGGACAAGAAATGCCGAGGGCAGGCGCTCAAAGAGGCGGAGCGGTCATTCCGAAGCTAGGGCTGACACCCGACCAGGGGGCGGCCGACGCATCGGGGGATTCGCGCCGGTCCTGGGGTAGAAGAGTCTCGATCGTCCTGGAGTTCCCATGATTTCCCTGTCTCCCGACGACCTCGCCGCCCTCCGGCGGTACAACACGCCGACGGTCTCGAACGCCATCGAGCTGTTCGACGTCCGCCCGAGGCACCTCGGGTTCCTCCACCATCGGATTCGGTGCCTGTTGCCGGATGTCGGTGTGATCGTGGGATATGCGGTCACTTCGCAGACCCGCGCCGGCTTCTCCGAGGCGATGGAGGCCGATTGCACGGCGGATTACCTGCGTTATGTCGCCGGCCAGCCCGGCCCGAAGATCGCCGTGGGTCAGGATTTAGATCCCGACCCGGGCGTCGGTGCCCAGTTCGGCGAGGTCAACGCCACCATCCACAAGACGCTGGGCTGCGTCGGCCATATCACGGACGGTTGCGCCCGGGACCTGGATGAGGTCGCCGGCCTGGGTTTCGGCATGTTCGGGCTGGGCCCGTGCGTGAGTCACGGGTATGTTCGCGTGGTCGATTTCGGCAAGCCCGTCCGGCTCGCTGGCGTGGAGATCCGGCCGGGCGACCTGATCCATGCCGACAAGCATGGGGTCTGCCTGGTCCCCCAGGATATCGCGCCGAAGCTGGCCGAGGCGTGCGCGGAGGTCGAACGCCGGGAGAAGCCGCTCCTGGACGCCTGCCGGGGGGAATCGTTCGACCTGGAGGAGTACCTCCGGCTCCGGTCGGCCGCGAAGGCGACGATCCGCGAGTGATCAGGCTCGAAAGGGGGCGTCGTGGAGCTCTCTCGCTCGGGGATCGCCCGGATGGGCCTGGTCGTGGGGACGGTCGCCGTCGCCCTGTCGGCGATGAAGCGGAATGAGCCGTTCTGGGTGGGGGTCGAGGCGGCGGTCGTCGGGTTCTGGATGCTCGTCGCCCTGACCGGGATCTTTCGGCCCGGAGGTCGGGCATTCTGGTTGGGATTTCTTGTGGCGGCCTCAATCTCGCTGGTGGTGAGCTTCGGGCCGGCTTCCGACCGGTTCGAGAGGGCCGGGGCCCTGGGTTGGAGCGTGGACAGCCACCGGCCGAAGATCTCGTGGGTCTCCTATGCCCTCGCGAAGGCCATGCTCATCATCGAGCCGGAGGCCCAGGGGCATCTGGAGGTCCGGGGGACCGACCCTCGGGTCTTCGTCCAGGGCTCCTATCGGATCGGCCCCGGCGTCCCGCCCGAGGGAATCCAGGGATTCCTCGGCGGGCTGGGGGATGCGGCTTACGGAGCGGTCCGAAACTCTTCTCGGTCCGTCAAGGTTGCAAGCCTCTCCCGAGGGTATGTGGACATGCCCGACTATCAGGACGCCGGCCATCTCCTGGCCGCCCTGGTCTTCGGGACCGGGCTCGGCGGGATGTTCTGGCTCCTGGCCCGGTTGTGGACGGGCCGAGGGGCCGCTCGTCCGGGAGGGGGCGTTCGTGCCTGATCAGACCCGGCGATGGGGCAGGCCCAGGGGTTCGAACCTCTGGTTGCGGATGAAGGCTTCATCCGGGCGGATCTCGTCGAGCCGTTTGCCCTCGGCGACCCAGGCGTTCTTGCGGTATTCGAAGATCGCGGTGGCGTGGCGGACCGGGCAATCCGGGAAATCGCCGAAGCTTTCGGAGTCGAACGAGACGCCGACCATGGCCAGGAGGCGGCGGGTCCGGCGGTCGCGGGCCCAGACGACCTCGTCTCGCCAGTGGGCGTCATCCCAGCGGAGCTTTTCGATCGGGTCGAGCCGGCCGAGGGCCGAGAGGAACTGGGCTTCGAGCCGTTCCCTCTGGAGGCGGAAGCCGTCCCGGGCGCGATCGACGTTCATTTCTTCGAGGGCGTCGCGAAGCGGGCGGCGGACGATCCACCAGGCCGCCACGAGGCATCCCGGGACCAAGACCGCCCAGAGCCAACCCCACATGGCGAATCCCCCGGCCGAGTTGACGCGCGAAGCATCCTCGGAATTCTAAGCGAAGCGTGCGCCGATCGGCAAGTGGACCGGTAGGAATGATGAAGGGACGCGACGATGGCATGGACCGGCCACACGATCGGGGCGCACATGTCGATTGCAGGAGGCCACCACCTGGCCGTGGCCCTCGCCGATAACATCGGATTCCGAAGCCTCCAGGTCTTCACCAAAAGCAACAATCAGTGGAAGGCGAAGCCGTTGAGCGAGGCCGACGTCTCCGCCTTCCGCCGGGCGATGGCCGGATCGGGCGTCGGGGCGGCCGTCGGCCACAATTCCTACCTGATTAACCTGGCCAGTCCCGATGATGTCCTGTGGAACCGGTCGATCGACGCCATGGTCGTGGAGCTGGAGAGGGGCGAGGCGCTGGGGTTGACCGACCTGGTGGCGCACCCCGGGGCGCACGTGGGCAGCGGCGAGGACGCGGGGCTCCGCCGGATCGCCCTGGCCCTGGACGAGATCGCCGGGCGGACCCCGGGCCTTTCGATCCGGATCGCCCTGGAGACCACGGCCGGGCAGGGATCGTGCCTGGGGCATCGGTTCGAGCACCTCGGGGCGATCCTGGGCCGGGTCCGGGAGCCGGAGAGGCTGTCGGTCTGCGTCGATTCGTGCCATCTTTTCGCGGCCGGGTATCCCCTGGGGACCGACGAGCAGTACAATCAGACGATGGACCTCCTGGATCGGGCCGTGGGGCTCGGTCGAGTTCGGGTCTGGCACCTCAATGACAGCCTGAAACCCCTGGGCAGCCGGGTCGATCGCCACGCGGGGATCGGCCGAGGGCACATCGGTGCGGACGCCTTCGGCCGGATCGTCCGCGACCCCCGATTCGCCGGCCTGCCGATGGTCCTGGAGACCCCCAAGGGGCAGGAAGACGGCGAGGAACTGGACGCGATCAACCTCAGGACGCTCGAGACCCTGTTGACGACCGCCCCGGGCAAGCCATCCCCCCGCCGCCCGGCCGAACCGCGACCCCGACGGCCTCGCGGGCGAGGCCCCGAACCATCATGACCCGATCCCATCGCAACGGCCCCGCCCTGACCCATCCGCTCCCGCCGCCCCCCTCGCGCGAGCTGGCCCCCGACCCCTCCCTGTTCATCAACCGAGAGCTGAGCTGGCTGACCTTCAACGAGAGGGTCCTGGAGGAGGTCCGCGACCCGAACAACCCGCTCCTGGAGCGGGTGAAGTTCCTGGCGATCTCGGCCTCGAACCTCGACGAGTTCTTCGAGGTCCGGGTGGCGGGCCTCCAGGAGCAGCTCTACGACAACCTCGAGCCGCAGGACGCCCCGCCCGACGGCATGGGCCCGCTCACCCAGCTCGTCGAGATCGTCAAGAAGACCCGCGACTTCGTCGATCGCCAGTACCAGGCCTGGACGGCCGAGCTCCGCCCCGAGCTGGCCCGCCACGGGATCTTGATCTGCCGGACCGAAGACCTGAGTCCCGAAGAAGTTGCGTTCCTCGACGCCTATTACACGTCGCAGGTCTATCCCGTCCTCACCCCCCTGGCGATCGACCCGCGCACCCGTTCCCCCACCTCCACAACAAGAGCCTGAACCTGATCTTGCGGATCGAGACGATCGGCCAGGAGCCCCCTCGGCAGCTCTACGCGGTCCTCCAGGTGCCCTCGGTGGTCAACCGGCTGGTCAAGCTGCCCGAGACCGGCGACGGCCGCTATCGGTTCCTCCTTCTTGAGGACGTGATCGGGCCTCGTCTCGATAGTCTCTTCGGGGGGTTCCGCGTGGCCAAGTGGGTGGCCTTCCGCGTGACCCGCAACAGCGACCTGTCCATCCAGGAGAACGAGGTCAAGAGCAGCCTGATCTCGACGATCCAGGAGAACCTCCGCCAGAGGAAATGGGGGGCGGCGGTCCGCCTGGAGATCGTCGATACCGTCGATGACGAGTTCCTCGAACAGCTCCAGACCGCCCCGGCGCTCGACCTGGACGACCGCGACGTGTACAAGGTCCACGGCCCGATCGACCTGACCGCCCTGGCCGCCCTGGCCCGGATCGACGGCTTCCGCGACCTGAAGGAGCCGCCCTTCGAGCCCCAGATGCCCTCGCCGTTCGCCAACCGGGCGAACGTGTTCGCGGCGATCCGCGAGCAAGATATCCTCGTCCATCACCCCTATGAATCGTTCGGCTCGGTGGTGCAGTTCATCGAGCAGGCGGCCGAGGACCCCCAGGTCCTGGCGATCAAGCAGACCCTCTACCGGACCGCCGACGACAACCCGATCATCACCGCGCTGGCCCGGGCCGCGGAGAACGGCAAGCAGGTCACGGCCCTGGTCGAACTCCAGGCCCGCCTGGACGAGGAGAACAACATCATCAAGGCCCGGGCCCTGCAGAAATCGGGGGTCCACGTCGTCTACGGGATGGTCGGGCTGAAGACGCATTGCAAGGCGGCCCTGGTCGTCCGCCGCGAGTTCGACGGCATCCGTCGATACGTCCACCTCGCCACCGGCAACTACAACCCGACCACCGCGAGGATCTATACCGACCTCTGCCTCTTCACCTGCCGCCCCGAGTTCGGCGAGGACGCCAGCGCCCTGTTCAACCTGCTCACGGGGTACTCGCAGGGGCACACCTGGAAGAAGCTGATCATCGCCCCCAAGGCCCTGGCCGAGCGCACGGTCGCCCTGATCGATCGCGAACGAAGGAACGCCGAGGCGGGCCGACCCGCCCGGATCATCGCCAAGATGAACGCCCTGGTCGATCCCGGGGCCATCGAGGCGCTCTACGCGGCGAGCCGGGCGGGGGTCCGGATCGACCTGATCATCCGGGGGATCTGCTGCCTGAGGCCGGGGATTCCGGGGGTCAGCGAGAACATCCGGGTCCTCTCGATCGTGGACAAGTTTTTGGAGCACTCGCGGGTCAGCTACTTCCAGAACGACGACGCCCCCGAGGTCTACCTCGCCTCGGCCGACTGGATGCCCCGGAACTTCCGCCGGAGGGTGGAGGTCATGTTCCCGATCGAGGACCCCCGGCTCAAGCATCGGGTCGTGGACGGGATTCTCGGCGTGGCCCTGGCCGATAACGTGAAGTCCCGGGAGCTCCTCCCCGATGGTTCCTACCGGAGGATTCACCCGGGCGAAGGCGAACCGGCGATCCGCTCGCAGGTCGAGTTCCAGAACATGGCGAGAGAGGCTCTCGGCGGCCGGAGAGGGGATCGTCTCGGCGGCCCTCAAGGGCGGCTCGTAAGGCCACATCCGATCGACTTCGCACCAGCCCCCGCCGTCTTCGCCCTTGTGCCGGGCCCTCCGATCGCCGACAATCCCCGGAGGACGGGGGCCGCGATCGGCCGACCGCCCGGGAGGGCCCGGCGATGATCTGGCTCCGACCTCGACCGACCGACCTGACGCTCGGCCTGAACCGCCGCCAGTGGCTCCGGTGCGGCCTCGGAGGCGTGGCCGCCTCGGCCCTCGCCTCACCGTCGATCGCCTCGAACCAGGCCGCGGCCCCGGGTTTCGGCCGGGCGAAGTCGTTGATTTTCGTCTACCTGTTCGGCGGCCCCAGCCAGCTCGACGTCTGGGACCTCAAGCCCGACGCCCCCGACGGCATCCGGGGCGAGTTCAAGCCGATCGCCACCAACGTCCCCGGGATCCGGATCACCGAGCACCTCCCCAGGCTGGCCCAACGGGCCGATCAATACGCCCTGATCCGTTCCATGACCCACGGGGACGCCGCCCACGGCTCCGCCGGGCACATCATGATGACCGGCCGAAAACCGAGGACCCAGGGCGAGGTCGGCCCCAACCCCGAAGACTTCCCCACCTTCGGCGCCGTCCTGTCCAGGCTCCGGCCGCCCCGGGCCGCCCTGCCTCCCTATGTTTCGCTCCCCTGGACCGTGACCACCAGCACGAACATCGTCCCCGGCCACGCCGGGGGCTTCCTCGGCCACGCCTTCGACCCCTTCCGCATCGCCGCCCCGGCCGGGACCTTCGACTTCTCGCCCCCCGAATTGAAGATCGACCCCACCGTCGGCCCCGATCGGCTCCGGGCCCGGAGGGGCTTGCGGGCCAGCCTCGGCGCCGACGGCCTCCTGGCGAATGATTCGCGAGGATCGGCGGACGTCGAACGGATCTTCGCGCGAGGGTTCGACCTCCTCGGCAATCCGGCCGTCGCCGAGGCCTTCCGGATCGACCGCGAGGAGCCGAAAGTGCGGGAAAAGTACGGCCTGAACCCGTTCGGCCAGAGCCTCTTGCTCGCCCGGAGGCTCACCGAGGCCGGCGTGCCGATGGTCACGGTCTACTGGCCCGAACGGATCGAGCGCGAGGCGTTCAACAACAACGGGACCATCGACCCGGTGGCCGTCCCGGCCTGGGACACCCACGGCAACCACGTCGGCGCGAGCGCGAATTTCCCCCTGCTCCGGAATCAACTCCTCCCGGCCCTGGACCTCGGCTCCTCGGCCCTCCTGGACGACCTTTCGGCCCGAGGCCGGCTCTCCGAAACCCTGGTCGTCTGGACCGGCGAATTCGGCCGGTCCCCCCGGATCAACGGCGACGCCGGCCGCGACCACTACGGCAACGTCTTCTCCCTGATGCTCGCCGGCGCGGGGATTCGCGGCGGATACGTCCACGGCAGCTCCGACCGGATCGCCGCGCACCCCGCCACCGACGCCGTCACCGCGGGCCAGTTCGCCGCCACGATCTACCACAGCCTCGGCCTCCCCCCCCAGACGGAAATCCGCGACGGCCTGGACCGCCCGTTCCGGCTCGCCGAGGGCGAGCCGGTCCTCCCCCTGTTCCAGGGCTGACCGCCGAGGACGCCTCATGGACGACCGCGATCCCAGGCCCGGGGTGCCCCTGATCGATGTCGGGCCTCTCGTCTCGGGAGGGCCGGGCGAGGCGGACGTGGCCCGGGAGATCGGCCGGGCCTGCCGCCGGGAGGGGTTCTTCTACGTCGTCGGCCACGGCGTGGACGGGGCCCTCTCGGACCGCCTCGACGCCCTGGCCCGCCGGTTCTTCGCCCAGGACGAATCGACGAAGTCCAGGATCTCGATGACGCGGGGCGGGAGGGCCTGGCGGGGCTACTTCCCCCAGGGGGCCGAACTGACCTCGGGACGGCCCGACCGCAAGGTGGGGATCTATTTCGGCGCCGAGCTCCCCGAGGACCACCCGCTCGTCCTCGACCGGACGCCGATCCACGGCCCGAACCTCTTCCCCGAGATCCCCGGGTTCCGCGAGGCGGTCCTCGAATACCTCGACGCGATGACGGCCCTCGGGCACTCCCTGATGAAGGGGATCGCGCTGAGCCTCGGGCTGGAGGGGCTCGTACTTCGCCGACCGCTTCACCGGCGACCCCTTGATCCTCTTCCGCATCTTCCACTATCCGAGCGGCCCCGACCCCGGCCCCTCGGAGGAATCCTGGGGCGTGGGCGAGCACACCGATTACGGCCTCCTGACGATCCTGAAGCAGGACGACGTGGGCGGGCTCGAAGTGAAGGCGGCGGGGGGCTGGATCGACGCCCCGCCGATCCCGGGCTCGTTCGTGTGCAACATCGGCGACATGCTCGACCGGATGACCCGCGGCCTCTACCGATCGACGCCCCACCGCGTCCGCACGAACACGTCGGGGCGCGATCGCCTCTCGTTCCCGTTCTTCTTCGACCCGAACTTCGCGGCCGAGGTCCGGCCGATCGAGGGGATCGAGGCGGCCCCCGACGATCGCCACGATCGCTGGGACCGCCAGAGCGTCCACGAATTCCGCGGGACCTACGGCGATTACCTGCTGGGCAAGGTCGCCAGGGTCTTCCCCGACCTGCGCCGCGAGGTCCTCTGAGGCACGGGCCCGGCCGGGGGAGGGTCCCTTGCGCGTGTCCTCGAGGACCTTGTCTTTCTTCCGCATCGATCGTCCAGGCCATCGAGCAGGTCCCCCTCCTTGAACGCCTCGAAGATGGTCTCGTTCGCGACGACCGTCATGGACGCCGCGGCCGGCGGCACCCCGCCGAGCATCGAGTTGATCCGGGCTAGAGCGATTTTCGATGGAACGTGGCGGTTGACAATTCGTAGGGCAGGCCTTGCCCTGCCGAGGCGGACTTTGTTGGGTCGCGGACGGCGCTTGGAGAACGGCGTCCGGCGGGCTATCCTCGATGGCGAGGAGGGCCGGGTCATGGCGTCCACTGCGATCGAATTGCCCGACGACCTCTTCGCGTTCGCCGAGGAGGCCGCACGCAGATCCGGCCACGCTGACGTTCTTATATATATTGAAAACATCACAATGTGTGATCGTGACAGGAGCGAATCCCGTGAGGTGGTGGCGGATGGCCCAGCCGAGGCGGCGCCGAGGCCCCCGAGGTCGAGTCGGTGGCGGGGCATCGGCGCGATGATGGCGGCCATCGCCTTGATCGCCCTGGGGCTCGGCGTCCTGGCGATGAACCGCAAGTCGGCCAGGTTTCGTAAGGCGGCGGAGGGGCATGAGCTGCGGGCGAGCACGCTCACCAGCTCGGCTTGGCTCGCCAGGATCCTCGACCGTGGGGCGGCCCGGCAGCTCCCGCCGTTCGGTCTCGGCGGCCTCACCCCCAAGATCCGCGAGCTCGCTTTGAGCCGCCTGGATGCCGACCGCGAGACCTCCTGGGCCGAGAGGGACCGCTGGGCCGCGGACCATCCCTGGGCCTCGCCCCCCGAGGAGCCGCCCCCTCCGTCCCATGAAGAATACCGGACGGCCTGCATCGCCGCCGCGATCGAGTACTTCACGGGCTCGGATCGGCTGGGCTTCTCGGGATTCGACGTCCGCGATGACGACCTCGACCCGCTCCGGGGCCAGGCCGGCCTGAAATCCCTCGACCTCTCGAACAATTCGATCACCGACGCCGGGCTCGACCGAATCCTCCCCCTGAAAAAACTGGAAGTGCTGATCCTCGACCAGAACGCCCTGACCGCCGCCGGCCTGGAGAGGCTCAAGGCCATGCCCCACCTCCGGCAGGTCTCGCTGGGGCACCTGAACCTGACCGAGGACGAGGTGTTCGGCCTCGCGACCGCGCTCCCCCGCACGGTCCTCCTCACCGATTACGGCCGAATCCCGCCCGGGACCCGCCATCCGAATTAGGCCGGCCCGGCCGTCCGGCTTGCGTTCCGGCGCCGGCCCGGAATACTCGGTTCGTCCGCTTTTCCCGCCCGCCATCGGTCCGTCTCGGGGGTCTCTCATCATGCGAGGATTGGTCGCGGCCCGGCCCGTTTGGGCCTTCGCGCTGGCGTGGGCGTTCGGCTCGATCGCGGAGGCCCAGGAGGACTTCATCCCCAGGGCCCAGGACCGACCGCCGGGGCCGGCGCTGTCGCCGGGCGAGGCGATCGCGAAGATGACGGTGCCTCCGGGGTTCCGGGTCGAGGTCGTCGCCAGCGAGCCCGACCTCGTCAACCCGGTGGCGATGACGTTCGACGAGAAGGGCCGCGTCTGGGTTACCGAGAGCCTCGAATACCCGAGGAAATCGGCCGGTCCGGGCCGCGATCGCGTGAAAGTCCTCGAAGATACCGACGGCGACGGCAAGGCCGACCGGTTCACCGTGTTCGCCGAGGGGCTGAACATCCCGTCGGGGATCGCCGTCGGTCACGGGGGCGTGTGGGTCGCCAACTCGCCCGATCTCCTGTTCATGCAGGACACCGACGGCGACGGGAAGGCCGATAAGACGGAGGTCATCGTCTCCGGGTTCGGCCGGGACGACACCCACGAATTGCCCAACTCCCTGACGTGGGGCCCCGACGGCTGGCTCTACGGCTGGAACGGGGTGTTCAACGGCAGCCACGTCGAATATCGCGGCAAGACCTATGATTTCACGTGCGCGATCTTCCGGATCCACCCCCGGACCCGCGAGTTCCAGGTCTGGTGCGAGGGCACGTCGAACCCCTGGGGGATCGCCTTCAACGCCGACGGCGACGCCTTCGCCAGCGCCTGCGTGATCGACCACTTCTGGCACCTGACCGAGTCCGGCTACTATCACCGCCAGGGAGGCCCGTACCCGCCGTTCACCTGGAAGCTGGAATCGATCGTCGATTTCGGCCACCAGAAGGCCGCGTATTGCGGTGTTCACTTCTTCGACTCCGATGCCTATCCATCGCAGTATCGCGGCAAGTATTACATGGGCAACATCCACGGCAATTGCATCAACGTGGATTCCGTCGAGAAGAAGGGCGCGACCTACCGGGCGTTCAAGCAGGAAGATTTCCTCACCGCCCACGACGCCTGGTTCATGCCCGTCGTTCAGAAGACCGGCCCCGACGGCTCGCTCTACGTCCTCGACTGGTACGACCGCTACCACTGCTACCAGGACGCCAACCGCGACCCCGCCGGGGTCGATCGCCTCAAGGGCCGGCTCTATCGCGTCCGGTATGGCGACACCCCGCGCCGGTCGAATTTCGACCTGAGCAAGAAGTCGGATGAGGAATTGATCGGGCTCCTCGGCGCTGGCAACGGCTACGACCGGGAGATCGCCCAGAGGCTCCTGGCCGAGCGGGGCAAGGCCGTCCGGCCGAAGCTGATGGCGGCGATCGTCGATCCGAAGACGCCGAGGCGGCAGAAGGTCCACGCCACGTGGGCCCTGATCGGCGCCGGGCCGATCGACCTCGAGGACCACAAGACGCTCCTGGCCGACGCCGATCCCACGGTCCGCGGCTTCGCCGTGAGGGCGGCCGGCGACCAGGTCGTCGATCCGGCGATCCGCAGCCGGGCCCTGGCCCTGGCGAAGGACCCGGAGCCTTCCGTCCGCTTGCAGGTGGCCATCGCGGCGAGGAAATTCGACGGGATCGAGCCGATCCCCGTCCTGATGGAGGTGCTTTCGAGGGCCGACGACGTGGTCACGCCGCCGGTGGTCTGGCAGAACCTCCACCCGATGCTCGAATCGGGCGCCTATGCATTCATCGAGGCATCGGAAAAATTCGCCGATTCGAAAAACATCGCCCAAATCTATCCAAGAACGATCGAACGCCTGATGGCGCGACGATCCCCCGACGCGAAGCCGGTGGCGTTGCTCCTCGCCCGATTGCTCGAAGGGCCGCAGGCCGACGCCTCGCTGGCGGGGCAGGCGATCGCGGGGATCGCGGCGAAGGTGCAGAACGGCGAGGTGGCCGGGGCGAGGGCCGAGGCGCTCCGATCGGCCATCGGGCCGGTCCTGGCGAGACGGATCGCCCTCGATCCCGGGCTGAAAGGCCCCGGGGCGATCGAGGCGGCGCTGCTCTCGGCGTCGTGGAAGGAGCAGGGGGGGATCGTCGCGGCCCGCTCGCTCTTCTCGACGAACTCGGTGGGCGAGGCCGTCAGGCTCCAGGCCCTCGCCGCGCTGGTCGCGGCCGGCGACGCGAACACCGTCGAGCCTCGCCGCCTCGGCCCTGGGCGAGCCGAAGGCCGGATCGCCCTCGTTCCGAGGGAAGTTGCTGGCGAGCCTCAGCCGTCTCGACGACCCGAGGGTCGCCTCGGCGGTCCTCGCCGCCTATCCCAGGATGGACGCCGAGACGAGGCCCAAGGCCGTCGAGCTGCTCACCCAGAGGCCGGCGTGGACACGGGCCCTGATCGAGGCCGTGCGGAGGAAGGAAGTCCCCACCGACGCCGTGAACGCGACGCAGATTCGCACCCTTCAATCCACGAAGGATGTAAGCCTGAAACGACTCGTCCGCGAGACGTTCGGCATCGTCCGCGAGGGGCGCAACCCGGATCGCGAGCAGGTCGTCGCGAGGATGAGGCGGCTCGTCCGCTCGGCGCCCGGGGACCCGTTCGAGGGGAAGAAGGCCTTCGCCAAGGTCTGCGGCCAGTGCCACAAGATCTACGGGGAGGGGCAGGAGGTGGGGCCGGACCTCACGTCCAATGGTCGGAATGATTTCGCGCAATTGCTCTCGAACGTGTTCGACCCGAGCCTCGTCATCGGTGCGGCCTACCAGGCCACCACGGTGGCGACGAAGGACGGCCGGGTCCTCACCGGGCTGGTGGCCGAGGACGGCCCGCAACGGCTCGTCCTCAAGATGCAGGGAGGCAAGGTCGAGACGATCGCCCGGGGCGACGTGGAGGAGACGAAGGTCAGCCCGGTCTCGCTCATGCCCGATGAGATCGAGAAACAATTGACCGACAGGGAATGGATCGATCTGTTCAGCTTCCTCACGCTGGACAGGCCGCCGGGCGACCCCTCGGGGAAGAGGCTGCCGACGTCGTCGATCCTCGAACCCAGGGACACGGCCGACCCGGCCGGGTTCGCGGCGATCCTCGACGAGTTCGCCCCCGGATTCGTCGTGAAGGCGGTGGGCGAGGGCGGCCTGGCAATCGAGAAGGAGCACGCCGGGAGGCCGGGCGTCCTGAGGACCCACCCGGTCAGCCGGGAGGAGCCCTGCACGATCCGGGGGAAGGTCCCGGTCCCCCCGGGGGTGCCGACCCGGCTCGTCCTCGATGTCAGCCCCGACGATCAAGGGGACTGGCAGCTCGTGGTGAAGGCCGACGGCAAGACGCTCAAGGACATGATCGTCAATCAAAAATCGGCGGATCACGGGTGGGCGGAGATCGCCGTGGACCTCTCGCCGTTCGCGGGTCGGACGATCGATCTGGAAATCCAGAACAAGGCGAATGATTGGTCGTGGGAGTTCGGCTACTGGGGGCGGATCGCGGTGCTCTCCGGGCCGTGATTGCGGGCCGCATCCCGTTGGGGAGGCATGGGAAACAGGAAGGTGTATTTCATGCACCCTAGATAATGGTGCATTTCATGCACCCTACTGGCCGACCTTCCTCGTCTGGTACTCGTCCAGGTATCGGGAATAGGCCGGGTCCTTCGGGCGGTCGTCCTCGGGCCCGAAGGGATAGGATTTGGGCATGTTTATCCAGGGCATGGGGCCGACGGTGTCGCTGGCGGCGGTGAACGGGTCGGCATCCTTGCAGTAGCCGATGGTTCGTAGGACGAAGGCGCGGGTCCATCCCTCGGGCAGGGGGGGGACCTTCGTCGCGTCGAATTCGAGCTTCACCTCGTCGCCGGGGCCGATCACGCAGAGCTGGTCGTCGTCGTCGAGCAGGAGCGGGAGGACGTCGCCGAACCTCGTGAGCGACCCGGCCAGGTGCGCCAGGGGCGCCGGATCGACGTGTTCATAATCGTAGACGAGAGGGAGCTTGCCGTCGGGCGAGATCTCGCGGGTGTAGCCCCGATAGGCGAGGGAGGCCCGCCGGGCCGGGAGGCTCGTGACCTTCACGCCCGCGTTCTCGTCGAGACGGGCCACGAACGCCTGGTCCCAGCCGAGGTCCATCGTGGTCTTCAGCCTCAGGACGCATCGAGGGCCGCCGAGCTTGCCCGCGAGCTCCAGAGTGGTCATCCGCTCCATCCCGGCGGGATAGCCGGGGTCCGCTTCGAGCACGAGCCACGAGCCATCGTCGCCGAGGCGTTCGAGGACCGGCGGCTTGAGCGACACTCCGGCCGAGGCGGCGGCGTAGTTCGTCTGCGAGTACGGGTACTCGACGTAGCCCGACAGGCACAACACCAGGCGGTCCGTCGGGCCGAACTTCGCGAGCCGGTCGCCGAAGTCGAGGACGATCCCATGCTCCTCGGCGTAGCCGATCCAGCCTTCGCGGAGGAGGAAATCGTCGGCGAACGCGCGGTCGGTCCGGCGGAGGGCGTCGGTCAGGTCCCGGCCTTTCAGGTCGGTGGCCTTGGCATATTCGATGGCGTCCTTCCATGCGAGGAGGGCGCCCGAAGGCCGGTTGCCGCCGGGGGCGAAGCGTTCGTCGGGGGCGGTGGAGACGCCCGGAGGCCGGTCGATCACGTCGAGGGTGATCTTGTCGAGATACGCAAGCTCGCTCATGGGTTCGGTGATCGCCATCCGATAGGCGCCCTCCACCGGCGTCAACTGGTCGGGGGCGATCGCCACGGCCTCGTCGCGGTCGGGCTCGCCGTAGACGCCCGGGGCGACGAGGTAGCCGAGCCCGCCGCCGCCGAGGAAGTCGCCGAGACACACAAATTTCTTGCCGTCCCAGGTGAAGAGGACCGGGCAGGAGCCTTCCTTGCGGTTGTTCTCGATCAGGTCGAACGCCTGGTTCGTGTTGACCTCCAGCTCGGCCTGGAGGACGCCGTCGGGCCACTTCACCCGGAGGACGCGGACCTTCTCCGCGCCCCCCAGGCCCAGGACCACCGGCCCCATCGACTGCCCCGGCCCGGCCTCGGGCGTCGTATGGAGATAGGGGACGCTCAGGTTGTCGCTATCGATGCGGATTTTTGCACCTAGACCTTCGGAATTCGTCCTCATATGCTTGGGTTTCACGCCCCAGCGTCCGCCGATATTCAGGGCGATCCAGTGCCCGCCGTTTCCGAGATTGTGGGAGAGGCTCGGGCCTTCGCCGTCTCGGAGGATGATGAGGTCGGGCAGGGGGTCGCCGATCACGTCGGCCAGGGCGAAGCCCCGGGTTCCGGCGGGAGACGCCCCGGACGGCCCGATCGGCCTCGGAGGGGCGAACCGCGTCCCTTCTCCTCGGGAAAATCGCGGGGTTTGCCCGGGTTCTCCCGAGGTCAGGGCGAGGAGGTCGGGCCAGCCGTCGAGGTCGAGGTCGGCGGCGACCGCCGATCGCGAGCCCCGGACGTCCACCGGCCACGGCTCGAACGCCAGGGCCGCCGCCCCCGAATCGGACTTCTTCGAGGCGTTTCGCAGGGCCACGGTCACGCCCGAGACGCCCGTGAGGACGAGGTCGCCCAGGCCGTCGCGGTCGAGGTCGGTCACGAGGACGCCGGAACCTCCCTGGATATCCGCAAGTCCTTTGCAATCGGAGGTGTGGAATCGACCGAGTCGATCATTCAGGACGACGGTTGGGGCCTGGCCCTCGGCGGTCAGGACGAGGTCGAGGTCCCGGTCGTCGTCGATGTCGAGGATGGCCACCCCGGTGTGGGGGGCGTCGCCGCCGAGGAGGGCCTTGGCCTCGTCGCCGTCCCACGCAGAGAACTTCGGTTCGAGCCCCTCGGTGGCCTTGAGGTCGGCCTTCGCCACGGCGACGGGCGCGGAGTTTTCCTTGATGGCTCCCGGAGAGGGGCGGGGCTGGCCGTCGTTGCGGAAGGCGGCGTTGGCCACGCCTGGCGGGGGCTTCGGGCCGAACGCGTCGGCGGCGCGATCGGCGGTGGTGAGGTTCACGACGTAAAGGTCGAGGTCGCCATCCTGGTCGATGTCCATCCAGCGGGCGGCCAGGGCGATCGTGGGGGGGCTTGCAGGCGGTAACAGGCCGCTCATGTCCTCAAATTTTTTGCCGCCGACATTCCGGAGGATTTTCACGCCTCCGATCCCGACGAGGGCGAGGTCGGGGAGGCGGTCGGCGTCGAAGTCTCCGGCGGAGGCGCCGAGGCTGGGGCGGTCGTCGGGGAGGCCGAAGTCTCGCGAAACGTCGTCGAATCGGCCGTCGCCTCGGTTGAGCAAGAGGGCGTCGCGAACCTTGCCGGCCTTGCCGGTCACGGAGGCGGCGAGGAAGAGGTCGAGCTTGCCGTCGGCGTCGGCGTCGAGGGCGATCGCGGCGGCGCCGAGGCGGTCGCGGGCCCGGCCGATCGGGGCGAGGTCGCCGGTGAAGTCGGCGGGCGAGGCCCAGCGGTCGCCGGTCGGCAGGCTCACGGAGAGGGGCTTCGGCGTCTCGAACCTGGGCGGATTCGCGGCCTTCGCGGGGGCTTTGGGACGAGGGAATGGGTCGATGATGGTGGCATATTTACCCATGTCGCCGTAGACATTCGCGACGTTGTCCCCCGGTCCGGCGGGGGAGCGTTCGGGGCTCAGACGATTGATCCGCGACCGGATTCGCGCGGCCTCCTCGACGTCTCCGGCGATCTGGAGGGCGCGTTCCACGCTGTAGAGGGCGGAGTAGTTGTAGGGGTCCTGCTCGACGGCCCTTTCGTAGTACGGCTTCTTGGCGACGATGTGTTCGCGGATCTTCATCCCCTCACCGGGAAGCGTGTTCCCGGCATGCATCCAGGCGGAGGAATCGGTGGGATCGTGGTCGGTGACGAATTTGTAATCGAGGAATGCCTCGTCGAAATGGCCGAGGTCTTCCTGGATGATCCCCCGGCAGAAGTGGGCGGAGAGGTTGTTGGGATCGCGCTGGAGGACTTCGTCGAGGAGGCCGATCACGCGGTCGAACCGGGTCGGAGGGGCCTTGTCGCCCTTGGCCTTCGCCTTCTCGGCCTCGTTGCCGGTGTCGTTGAGCATGGCGATGGCCAGGTTGATCTTGGCGGCGAGGAGGCCGGGGGCGAGCTCGACCGTCTTGCCGAACGCCTCCGCGGCATGGCGGTATTTGTACTGCTCCATGGAACCCACGCCTTCGAGATGCGCCGCGATGAACGCGGAGAGGTTCGCCGGCGGGATCTCGTCCTTGGGGACGACCGGCGTGGGCGCCGGAGGAGGCGGGGTCGAGTCGCCGCAGCCCCAGCCGATCGTGACGGTCAGAGCGCAGGCCATCGCGGCGACGGCGGGGCGTCGGCGGACGGGGTTCCGCATCGTCGGGTGCCTCGGGGAGGGGATCGGGGCGGATTCGCCTTGGCCTGGGCGGGGGAGATTGACCGCCAGGGCCGCCGGGGAGATTAACCGCCAAGACGCCAAGGTCGCCAAGAGGAGAGGAGAGAAAGAGGAGAGGAGAAATCCGATGATTTTTAAATGAAGCTATATATTATAAGAATAATTGCTTATTTTCTCCTCTTGGCGACCTTGGCGACCTTGGCGACCTTGGCGTCTTGGCGGTTAATCTCCCCGGCGGCCCTGGCGGTTAGTCCCCCCCAATCTTCGGCGAGGGGCGATGGATGGGCCGGGCGTAGAGGCCAGTATAGGACTCGGCCCGGATGTGGGAAAGGAGCGCGTGGCCTCGTCGTCGTCGGCGCTCCTCGCGGAGGGCGGCGATGTCGATCGGGCCGACGACGATCCGGTCTCCGGGGCCGGGCTCGGCCTGGGCGAGGATTCGGCCGTCGAAGTCGACGATCATGCTTCCGCCCGGCCAGGAGAACGGCGGGTAATTCGCGAGACTGGCCCCCTGGTTCGCCGCAACGACGAACGCGGTGTTCTCGGCGGCTCGGGCGCGGTTGAAGAGGGTCCACCAGTCCATCGGCGGGGTCGCGCCCCAGGGGTCCATGTAGGCCGACACGCGGATCAAGACCTCGGCACCGTTCAGGGCGAGGGCGCGGATGGCCTCGGGGAACAGCCAGTCGTAGCAGATCGCCGCGCCGATCCGGCCGATCTCGGTCTCGACCACGGGGAACAGCGGCTCGTCGTAGCCTTCGAGGTCGTGGGGGCTGGCGTGGACCTCCCACGGGATCCAGGGGTTGACCTTGCGGTACTTGCTCAGGAGGCCGTCGGGGCCGATCAGGCACGTGGTGTTGAAGACCGAGCCCGGCCATCGCGGGTCGGCTTCGAGGAACGTGCCGGTCTGGATGAAGACGCCGCGTTCCTTCGCCTTCCTGGCATAAAGGTCGGTGAAATCGTTCGGGACCGGCACCGCGAGCTTGTCCAGGAGCTCGGCGGCCGTCTCGTAGATCGGCGCGGCGTGGGCGAACTCGGGGAAGGCGACGAGCTTGACGTCGAAGAACGGCTCGTAGCCGACGACCGCGTAATCGATCCTCGCCAGGAGGTCCGCGACCCTCGCGGGGATCTCGTCTCGGGAGCGAGGGCAGGGGAGGTCGGTCTGGATCGCGGCGGCGTAGTAGCGAGACATCCGGGTCATTCGGCCTGCTTGGTGGCGACGAGGAACGCCTTGAGCGTGGAATCCGGCTCGCGGTCGGAGAGGCGGAGGAAGACGTCGGCGGCCTTCCTCGTCCGGCCGGAGAGGAACCATTCGGCCCCGAGGACGAGCCAGGCGTCCCGGTCGTTGGGCTCGGCCTGGAGGTGGGCTTCGAGGTCGGCGATGTGCTTGGCGAACTCGGCCGGCTCGGGGAAGACGGCCTGGACGTCTCCGGCGGTCAGGAGCCATCCGGGCTCGGCCATCTGGGCATCTCGGAGGAAGTTGGCGGCCTCGGTGTACTTGCCTCGGACGAAGGCGATTTGAGCCAGGCGGACGCGGGGGTTGGCCTTGTCCGGGTCGGCCTTGATGGCCTGCTCGTACCTCTCGACGGCCCTCGGCAGGTTGCCGGCGCGGAAGAGGCGATCGCCCAGGATCGCCAGCTCGGCCGATCGCGCGGCATCGCCCCGGCGCGGGAGGATCGCGGGTTGCCGGGCCATCGGATTGGCGCCGACCCGGGGCGCCCGACGTTCATCGCCATCGGCACCGGATTCATCATCGCGGTCATCGGCCCGGGGTTCCACGCGGCCGGGAAGATCGGCCCGCCGAACCCGCCTCCCGGCCCCACCACGATCAGGGGCGGCGAGTAGGGATACATCCCATACGGACCGAACCCGTAGAAGATACCCGGGTTATACCCGATCGCCCCGCCCCCGGAGCCGTACCGACTCCCCCCCGACGGATTGATCGTGACCGGGGAGTGCCCGGCCCGCGAATCGTAGCGGCCGACCCCCCCCGAGTGCCCGTGGTGGTGCTGGGCCGAGGCGTCGGCCGCGAAGGCCAGGAGAGCGAAGGCGACCGCCGAAAGGCTTCGACCGGGCTGCATGGGACGCCGACCTTTCCCGCCTGGAGAGGGCAGATCCGTCTCTCTGTATTATCGGGGCTTTCCCCCGTGTCGGCAATGGCGGACCGGGTGGAGTCGTCCTCGGCCGTTTCCGCGAGCAGGGAACGGCCCTGATCGACGACGCTCCACCCTTGACTTGTCGTTCAGTGTATTCTAATAATTCAGACGGAATTGAAAACATGGCTGCGGAACTTAAGATACCTGGCCGGGTTACGTTCCTGAAAAATCGTTCAAATCGTCCAGTCGAATGATTTTGAGAGGTTCGTTCGACCGGTGCGTCGTTATGTTGCTTTCGCGACAAAACTAATTCGATTAAGGAGTTGTGATGACAATCCGCCTTCGTCGGAACCTGGATCAAGGCCCTGTGTCGAAGAGTTCTTGGGATATTCCTGGACGTTTCCTGGTCCGATCGGTAGGATGAAATCGTTCAAATCGTCCAAACGAGCGGAAGGTGCGGTCATGGTACCGGCGAACACGCTCTTGAAGACGCAGCAGGTAGCCGAGGCGTTTGGGGTCAGCGTGAGCACGGTGAAGCGATGGGTGGACTCGGGGAGCCTGCGGGCGTCGCGGACCCCGGGGAAGCATCGCTTGATCTCGGCCGAGGAGGCGTTGCGGTTCGCTCGGGCCCAGGAGTTGCCGGAGGCTCGGCTCGAAGTCCTGATGGGGGTCGAGGCGATCGTCGGAGGGGCGATCGACGACCGGGCGAGGGAGGCGCTGGTGCTGGCCCTGAAGACCGGCCGGGACGGCGAGGCCCGGACCCGGCTGGCGTCGGCCTTCGCGGCGTGGAACGACGGGGCGAGGCTGGCCGATGAGCTGATCAGCCCGGTCATGGCCGAGATCGGACATCAGTGGGCCGCGGGGTCGCTGGAGATCTACCAGGAACACCGCGCCACCCGGATCGTGGAGGCGGCGTTGCTGGAGCGGATCGCCCGGGTCGAGTCGGCCGAGAGGCCGGGCGGCCGCCCCCTGGCCATGGGCGCGTCTCCCGACGGCGACCCCTATACGCTGTCGAATCTGCTGTGCGAGCTGGCGTTGCGGGAGCAGGGCTGGGAGGTCATGAACCTCGGGCCGAACCTGCCGCTGGCGTCGCTCGGTCGGGCGGTCCGGGTGCATCGCCCGAGGCTGGTCTGGCTGTCGGTGAATCATCTGGACGACCCCGAGGGGTTCGTCCGCCAATACACGGCGTTTTATGGCTCGGCCTCGGCGACGGGCACGGCGGTCTGCCTGGGAGGGCAGGCCCTGGATTCGTCGCTCCGGGCGAGGCTGCCGGCGGCGGGGTTCGGCGAGAGGGTCGCCCACCTCGCCGAATTCGCCCGCCGGCTCGCCCCGGCCTCCCCGGACGATCGTCCTCAAACGGAACCCCGAGAAGACCAGGAGTAACCCCATGCGCACCCATCGGACGATCGGCGACGGCGACGGACTGGCGACCCTGGACAGCGCCGACACGCAGGTCCTCGGAGCCAAGGAGGAGCGCTCGCTCCTCCGCGACCTGAACGAGTGCCGGACGAAGCTCTCGGAGGCCCTGGCCAAGCTCCCGGGCGGCTCGGCCGACGCGGAGCGGGGCTCGGACGACCTCCAGGCCCTGGCCGATCGGATCGCCCGCCTCCACCTCGGCGACGGGCCGGCCGAGGCGAGGCTCGGCGCCGTGGCCCGGAAGTACGCCGAGCTCCGCTCCCGGCTCGCCCTGGCCAACATGAAGCTGGTGGCCCACGTGGCCAAGAAGTTCCGCGATCGCGGGGTCTCGTATTCGGACCTCTTGCAGGAAGGCTTCTGCGGCCTCCTCGAAGCGATCGACCGGTTCGACCTCGGGCACGAGACCAAGCTGGCGACGTATGCGACGTGGTGGATCCGGCAATCGATGCAACGGGCGGTGGCCTCCGGCGCGTATCCGGTCCGTCTCAGCCCGAGGCACCTCCGCCAGCTCGCCCAGAACCAGGACGAGCTGGAACGGGCGGGGACGGCCGCCGGGATCGGCACGAAGCCGACCGAGATGATCCAGAGGATTCATGCGGCGACCCGACCGACCGTCTCCCTGAACGCCGCCCTGGACGCCCAGTCGGATTTCAGCCTGTTGCAGACGATGAGCGACCCCGAGGGGGACCGCACCGGCGACGTGGACATGGACGAGGCCGTGAGCAAGCTCATGAACGCCCTGAGGCCCCGGGAGCAGCAGGTCCTGGAGCTCCGCTACGGCCTGGGCGGCCAGCCGAAGCTCTCGCTCAGCCAGGTCGGCAGGGTCCTGGAAGTGTCCAAGGAGAGGGTCCGGCAGATCCAGGACCGAGCTCTGGAGAAGCTTCGGACGGCGGCCGCCGAAGACCGAGACGTCGCCCTGGCGTGGCTCTGTTGAACGGTCCGGGATGGTCGCTGGCCCCGTCTTGCCGAGGAAGGGGCGAGAAGACTGGACCCGGGGGCGGCCCGGGGCCGAATCCGAGGAGGGGCGGGCGGACGAGGGACTTCGAGGCGACCGCGAATCATGGCCGGCGAACCGATCGGCGGGTTTCTGCATTATCTGATGGCCGAGTGCGGGGTGTCTCCCAACACCCTGGCGGCCTATCGCTCCGACCTGATGAGGTTCCGCCGCTGGAGAGGGAAGCACGCGCCGGGGCCTCTCGGGGCGCTGGACGTCCCGACCCTGGCCGGATACGTCGAGTATCTCCACGAGTGCCGCCTGGCGGCGCCGAGCATCGGCCGGCACCTGGCGAGCCTCTCGACCTACTTCCGCTACCTGATCTTCGAGGGGAAGCTCACCGAGAACACGGCCAAGCTGCTGGTGGCCCCGGCGGTCTGGGACCGATTGCCGACGGTCCTCGGCCCCCAATCCGTGACGAAGCTCCTGGAGGCGCCGAGCCGGAGACCCGGCTGGGCCGTCGCGACCGGGCGGCCCTGGAAACCCTGTACGCCTCGGGCTGCCGGGCGTCGGAGGTCGTGGGCCTGACGATCGCCGACCTCGACCTGGTCCGGGGGTCGGCCCGATGCGTGGGCAAGGGGGACAAGCAACGGGTCGTCCCCCTGGGCCGACCGGCCCGCGAGGCGATCTCGGCCTATCTGGAGAAGGACCGGCCCGAGCTGGTCGTCCGAAGGCCGGAGACCCGCGAGGTCTTCGTGTCGAAGAGCGGTCGGCCGCTGTCCCGGGTGTCTCTGTGGCGAATCGTCTCGGGTTATGCCAAGGCCCTGGGGCTCTCGGCGGCCGGGCCGATCGGCCCCCACACGATCCGTCATAGCTTCGCGACCCATCTGCTCGCCGGAGGGGCCGACCTCCGCGTGGTCCAGGAGATCCTGGGACATGCCTCGATCGCGACCACTCAGGTCTATACCCGAGTCGAGATGACCCGGCTCCGCGAGGTCCATCGGCGGTTCCATCCCCGGGGGTGAGGATCTGGGATGACGAAATGGACCTTGCTGGCGTGCCTGGCGTCGTCCCTGTTCATGACCGGGCTGATCTGGTTCGTCGACCGGGTGCATTACCCGCTGTTCGGCCGGGTGGGCGAGGCGGAGTTTCGGGCCTATCACGCCGAGCACAGCCGGAGGACCACGGCCGTGGTCCTCGTACCGATGGTGGTGGAGCTGCTCACGAGCGTGGCCCTGGTCGTCCGCCGGCCGATCGGGACGGGCCCGATCCTGGCCGGGGCCGGCCTGGCGATGGCCCTGGTCACGTGGGCGGCGACGGCGTTCCTGGCCGTGCCGATGCATGACATCCTGGCCCGGGGGTTCGACCCGTCGGCCCACCGGAGGCTCGTGGCGACCGATGCGGTCCGCCTGGTGGCCTGGACCGTGCATTCGGCGCTCCTCCTGGCGATGACCGCCCGGGCCCTTCGCTGAGAAGCGGCCCGGCCCGCCTCTTCTCTCGGGTCGGCGATCCGACGGGCAGGTCAGTCGGTGCTCAGTGGGGGGCGGCGTCGGCCGGGGCCGGCGGCCCGTTCATGTCCTCGAGCGCCTGGGTATCGACCTCGATCCTCCGGAGGACCATCTGGCGATAGGGGCCGATCTTTTCCGGATGGTCGGATCGGGCCAGGGCCTTGTCCAGGAGGTCTCGGGCCTGGGTGTAGCGGAGGAGGGCCTCGGGGTAATTCTCGGCATGGGAGTAATGGTCGGCGAATCCCAGGGCCACGATCGCGGCGGTGAAGTCCTGGGTCGATTGCTGCAAGTCGTCGCGGATCAGGATCAGCCGATCGGCCTCGTTCAGCCGATCCTCGGCCTCTCGGAGGGAGGCCAGGGCGCGATCGAGGGCCGGCGGGCAGACTTCGCGGTCCTGATGCGCGAGGTTCTCGAGAATCACGGCGAGCCGGCGGTCATACGAGGCGCGATCGCGGGCCGGGAGTTCGTCGACGGTGAGGCGGAGGGCCCGTCTCAGGGCGCGACGGGCCCGGACGCGGTCCCGGGCGCTCTCGGCGGCAAGCGCCATTCCCGAGAGGGCCGAATGGAGAGTCGGCAGCCGATCGACGGCCGTCTGATACGATTGATAGGCTTCCTCCCACCGCTTCATCTTCAGGAGGGCGGCCCCCTGGTGGTGATAGAGGAGGGCCAGGTCGGAGGCCGGGACGCGGTCTCCGGCGTCCTGGGCGAGGCGGATCGCCCGGCGGACCTGTTCCAGAGCCTCGACGAAGTTGCCTTCGAGGTCCGCGACGGTGGAAAGGCCCCAGTAAGCTTTATAAGAAGATGGGTCGAGCGCCAGGGCGCCGAGGTAGGCATCCCGGGCCTTGCGGTAATCGGGGTCCTTGCGGTGGATGGCGTCGTTGCCTCGGAGGACCAGGGCGCGGGCGTCTTCCGAGCCGGCCCAGGCGGCGAGGCCGGCGAGCAGGGCGACTCCCAGGACCAGCAAGGCCAGGGAGGCCCTCCGCCGCCTCGCCCAGTTGACCGCGGCCTCGCGCCTCGACGGATTCACGGCGAACCTCAGGGGCAAGTGTTCGACGAAACGGCGGAGGTCCTCGGCCAGGCTCCAGGCGTCGGGGTAGCGATCCTCGGGCCGGGTGGCCAGGCATTTCTGGAGGATCGCTTCCAGGGCGTGGGGCACGTCGGGCCGGAGGGCCCGGGCCGAGGGGATGGCGGACTCGCGACGGTCCCGGAGACTCGCGGATGGCGCGGGGCAAGGGGATGGCGGGGTCGGGCGCCTCGGGTCGCCGGCCGGTCAGGAGTTCGCGGAGGAGGAGGCCCAGGGCGAACAGGTCGGCCGACTCGCGGACGTCGATCCATCGCGAGGGTTCGAGAAACGCCTCCAGTTGCTCGGGGGCCATGTAGGGCAGGGTGCCCCCGCGGAGGGCGGCCTCGGCCCGGTCGGCGGCGACGGGGGAGTCGGCCAGGTTGAAGTCCAGCAACTGCGGCCCCTCGCGGACCGTCAGCAGGACGTTGGCCGGCTTGATGTCGCGGTGCAGGACGGCCTGCGAATGGGCATAGGCCAGGGCCCGGGCGATCACGGCGACGATCCAGGCGACGCCCTGGGCGTAGGTCCCGCCCTGGGGAAAGCCTCGCCAGCCGGGCGGTTCGGGCCCGTCCGCCGGGCCGTTGGTCGCGTCCTCGACCAGGGCCGCGCGAAGGACCGAGGCCCGCCGCGGGCGGCTCGACGGATCGACCCGGCGGATCACCTCGTCCAGGGACAGCCCGGCCCGGTAGGGCATGCACAGGCCCCTCAAGCCGGTCTCCGCGTCGTCGGTGACCGAGAGGACCGGCACGATGTGCTCGTGGTCCAGCCTCGCCTGGATGGCCGGTTCCTTGCCGCGGTCGCTGGAGACCTTCAGCGCGACCTGGCGATCGCCGAGCGACTCGTCGAGGGCGAGGAAGACGCGGGCCGACCCCCCTCGGCCGAGGATCGAGCGGAGGTGGAAGCGGTGGAAGTGCTCGCCCGGATTGGGGAATCGGGGCGCCTCGGGCACCCGGCCGATGGCCTGGCTGAGCACCAGGTGGTAGCGGAGCTGCGATTCGAGAGAATCGCGCCAGGGGTCGTACCGGGCGCAGAACTCCTCGGGGTCGGGGGCCTGGCCGGCGTCCTCGCGGAGGCAGAATTCCTCGTAGACCAGGCTGACGACCCGGTCCTTGGAGGCCCGGAGCGCGGCGAACTCGGCGAGGTATTCGGCGACCGAGGCGCGCTGCCCCAGGGCGAACCGTCGGCGGAGGTCGGCCTTGATCAGGGCGGCGAGGACTTCGACGTCCTTCTCGGGAGAGATCCTGGCCCAGGCGGCGTCCAGGGCGGGTTCGGCTCCGTCCTCCCAGAGGGCCGCCACGGCCGCGACGGCCGCTTCGAGGGAGTCGCCCGAGCTCCGCCGGGACAACCAGGCCGGAGCGGCCGGGGGCGTCGTCATGGCCGGCCCTCCGCGGCGGCGGACTTCCAGGACTCGCCCAGGTCCTTGAGGAACCTCTGGACCTTGCGGACGTGCCAGCCGATGCGCTCGGCGATCTCGTCGTTGGAGTAGCCCTGGCCCTTGAGCTCGATGACCAGGCGCTCGTCGTCGGCCTGGCCCGACAGCAATCGCTCCCGGGCCTCGCTCGCCTGGGCGAACTGGCTGGGCGTCGGATCGGCCGAGGCGAGCTCCGCGGACCGCCCTCCGGGACCCTGCGCGGCCTCGAGCCGGCGGTCTCGGGTCAGGTCATTCTTGAGTGCGTGATGGTGCCTGTGCTTGTCGATGACCTTGCGCTCGGCCGACTTGATCAGGAACGCCTGGAGTTCGGCCAGAGTCGGGAAGTCGAATCGCTCGGGCTTCTCGGCCAGGCTGGTCCAGACGTCGCCGAGGAAGTCCGACGAGTCGTAGAGCGAACGCATGGCCGGCGAGTTGAGCCGTCGACGGATCACTCGCATGACCTTGGGATAGCACGCCTCGTACAGGTTCCGCCAGGCCGCTTCATCGCCGGAGCGGGCGCGGGCGAACAGACCGTCGAGGCCGTCGGACGCCGAATCCGTCGGCCGACTCATGCCTGATGTCCTCCCCGGAGCCTCGGAGAGGCGTCCATCGTCGCACCGAGGGACCGCTCAGCCAACGGCCGGACGCGACCGGACCGCCTCACCGTCCCCTATTGTATCGACTCCGGCGGAGGGAGAAAGCATGCTCTTTCAATAAACCGAAAAATCCGAGACCCGACGAGCCCGCCGTGGCTAAAAAGTCAGCCGGAACGACCGGAATGCCCGCGTCGGTCGTCGTCGATGGCGGACGAACTCCCCGCCAGGCTGGGGGAATCGCCGACAAATCGGGGCCGTCCCGGTCCCCGCGAGCTTGGCTTGGTTAGGCGCGTCAAGAAAAAGCTCTGGCACCGAAACGCTTACTTAAAAAAGCGACAACCGGATCGCGAGGAGTTCAGAGCGATTCCACCGGCGGAGAGATGTCCGTGGCGTCGGTCGGCTGGAGCAGGAGGGTCGTCGGCGAGGTGATCTGGGTGCAGGAGGAATCGGTGCTGGTATCCACCATGCTCTGGGTGACGTCCAGGGAGGGCCAGCTGGTCGGGGAGATCCGCAGGGTGAGGACATCCAGGGTGGGGCGGAAGCGGCGGTCGCGGCGCGCGAGCATCGGGCATCCTCCGTCGAAGGCGAGGGGGAGTGTAAACGCGGGATGAACGAGGAGGTAAGGGTCGGGACTGGGGGGAGCCCCCAGAATCAATTCAAGCTGAAGGGGCGGCGCGGGGCCACGGGAACGAGGCCCGGCAGCAGGGACGAGACCGGATAGGCGTCCTCGGGGATGAGGCCGAGGGTCGCCGGGCGATACAGGGGGCAGGCGCTGTGCTGAGCGGCGGCCTCGTTCCTCAGGCGGTCGGCCAGGTCGAGCCGGCCGATCCGAACGGCCGTCAGATACCGGGCCAGGGAGGTCCGGGATCGCGACGGGGTCATCAGGACGACCTCGGGCGACTCGCCTCGATCCAGGGAGGCCTCGCCCCGGCGGATCTCCTCGCGGATTTCGCGGCGGAGGCCGCGGATCATGGCTCGGACCCGCGAGAGGTAGCGGGATCGGGCCGACGGGCCGGTCAGCTCGGTCCAGGGATCGGTGCCGGTCCCCGGCTCGACCAGGCTCGCCACGAACAGTTCGGGGTCCACCGGCACCCTCGAGTCGATCCGATGCGCCTCGGCCAGGACCGAGGCCGCCGCCGACCATACCCGCCCGTCCACGAAACCTTGAGGCGACGAGGGCCTGCGGGCCAGGTAGGCCCGTTCGATCCGGGCGGCCGCGTGTTCCAGGGTTCGGGCGGTATTTTGAGTCACGGGGACCTCGGTCTGCGATCGGCGGGGGGACGGGCTGACCACCGGCGGCATCGTCGGAGGGCTTTGAAGGCCGCCCTTCATCCGCTCCGGCCCTGGAACCGAAATCCCCGCGACGCCGCGACACGGAATTTCCCGGGCCGTCGCGATTTTCTCCGAAGGGCGATCTCGGCCTGGACCCGAGCGCCCGACGTATGTATGTTATAAGGCCACCGCACCGGAACCCCCGGGGCCGTCGATCCATGTCGTCCGACCTCTTTTCTCGGGAATCCCTCTCATGCCCGAGCGGTTCCACTGGCCCTCGGTCAAGTCCGCCCTGGCCACCCGGGTCTGCCTGGTCCGCGAGGAGCTTTACGGAGTCCACGGCGGACCCTTGCTGGCGAATGCCCTGAAAGTCCCGTTTCGATCCTGGCTCGCGTATGAATCCGGCGTGACGATCCCGGCGCTGATCATCCTCCGATTCCTGGAAGTGACCCACGCTCATCCTCACTGGCTCCTGACCGGCGAGGGGGACCGCTACCGGACCCACGGCGAAGGCGCCGCCTGACCCCCTACGGCCCCCCATGCCACGACGCCGACCCGGTCCCGGCGAGCCGTTTTCCAAACTGCTGGATCGCCTCGTCCGCGAGGCCCTCCGGGGCGGAGGGCCCGTTCGCCTCGACGCCCCTCGGCTCGCCCTCCTCGCCGGGGCGGCCCTCCTGATCCTCCTGGCCGCCTGGCTGTCCCGCCCTCGTGACATCCGGCCGCCCGTCACTCGGCCGAACCCGGGCCCATCCGCCTCGAGCCCGGCATCCTCCGCTGGTTTCCTCGTCTGCTCATGGAACGTCGAAAATTTCTTCGACGACGTGGACGATCCGAAGAACCACGATGAGGATGAAGATTGGTTCGGCCGCGATCCCTCCGCGTTCCGCCAAAAAGTCGCGGTCCTGGCCGATTCCCTGCTCCTCCAGAATGACGGACTGGGACCCGACGTCCTGGCGATGGTCGAGGTCGAGAGCCTCCGGTGCGTCGAGGCGCTCCGCGACGCCCTGAATGCCCGCCTCCCGGCCGAGGCGAGGTACGGTGGGATCGTCCAGCGAGACGACCGCACGGGTCGACGGTTCGCCCCGGCCGTGTTGACCCGTCTGGGCGTCCGGGACGACCTCACCCAGGGGCCTCGCGACTTCGGCAACCGCCGGATCCTCGAAGCCCATCTCGAAGCCCGGGGCGCCCTCTAGTCCTCCTCGTGAGCCACTGGACCAGCCGGGTCCGCGGCGAGACCGAGACCAAGCGAGAGCGCTACGCCGAGGCCCTCTACCGCGAATTCCTCGCCCTGAGTCGGGACGACCCGGCGGCCGACGTCTTGATCTGCGGCGACTTCAACGACGAGCCCGACGACCCATCCTTACGCTCGGGCCTCCACGCCGTGACGGACCCGGCGCTCGTCCGCGAGGGGGCCGCGGAGCCGAACTTGCTGGACCTCGTCGCCGGGAGGAACGCGGCCACCGACGGCACGTATTTCTACTCCGGCAGGTGGCAATTCCTCGACCACCTCGTCGCCTCGCCCGGCCTGCTCGACCCGAAGGGCTGGCGGGTCCTGCCCGAGACGCTCGCCACGGCCCACCCTCCCGAGCTCCGCGCGGGCCGATCGGGCGCGCCGAAACGGTTCGGCAAGCCCGCCAGCGAGAATCCCCGAGGCCCCTCGGACCATTTCGCCCTGACCGTCCGCATCCAGGTCGAGCCGTCCTCCGGGCGCTGAGCGGCATTCGATCGCCGGTTCTGGCACGGCTTGTGCATTAACCTCGGGATCAAACCCCCCGATGTTTAGATACCGGGGGATGAGGTTATCTGGATGATCGGTCCGGCCGGATCGGGGAGACCCCCCATTTCCGGCCGACGGGGAATCCCCCGTCTTCTCGAAGGAGCACCCGCGATGAGGAGCCATGCGAAGGTTGATCGCCGCCGGGTTCTGAACCTGGAGTCCCTGGAAGAGAAGGCGCTGCTCTCGACGGCCGGAACGGCGGTCGCGGCCCCTCCGGTGGCCGAGGTCCACACCCAGGTCACTCACCCCACGGCCCACGAGAAGGCCGTCGCCCGTCACGAGGCCCTGGCCGAGCGCCGGGCCCTGGCTCATCAGAAGGTCGTGGCCCGCCACCTGGCCCGCGCCGAGCACAAGGCCGCGATCGCCGCCCCGACCGCCTCGACCACCGTTGCGGCCCCGGCCCCCACGGTTGCGACCCCCGCGCCCACCGCGGCGGCCCCGGTCGCGCCGGCAGTCGCCCCGACCGTCTCTGCCTCTGATCCGAACTCACTCTACAGCCCCGGCGCGACCTATCCCAACGGCGGGACGAACGCCATAACCCCGACGCCGACCGCCCCGGCCCCGGTCTTCTCCGACGTCTCTCTCGGCAGCATGACCGGCTCCGGCGCGGCGACGACCTCCACCTACGCCTCGACGCCCAGCTACACCACCGTGACCGCGCCGGCCGGGACGAGCGTCCCCGCCTCGTCGTCGTCCTATCCCAATCCGAACTACAGCCCCGGCTCCAGCTATCCCAACGGCGGGACGAATTCCTTCGCCGGGACGAGCACCGGGGTCCGCTCGAGCGATCCGTCGCTCTACAGCCCCGGCGCGACCTATCCCAACGGCGGGACGAATACTCTGACGCCGGGCTCCTCCACCAGCTCGGGATCGGGAAGCACCGCGACGACCCAGACCACCGACTCGACGCCCTCGCAAGGCGCCCCGACCCCCGGGCCGGGCATCGGCATCAACGGCGGCCCCGTGACCGGCCTCCGCTAATCGCCCCCACGGGTTGCATGCCTACATCTTCGCAAGCATGGCTTCGGTCAAATCCGGACCGAAGCCATGCTTGCGAAGATGTGTGCGCATCGCCGCGGTATGTTACCGGGTTTCGCGAGGCTCCTTCGCCAGCCGGTCCGAGGGCGGATCGGCCGATTTGAGCACGATCCCGGAGACGCGGAGGCTGTACGGGGTGGCGTCGCCCTCGTTCAGCTCCTGCCCGGCGTGACGGGGGGCGTCGTCGCCGTCGGAGACCAGCCGGAGCTCGCTCCGGCCTCCCGGAAGGCGGAACGGAGGGGTCGTGAACAGGGCGTATTCGTCCTTGCCCACGGTCCATCGGCCGATTTCGCGGCCGCCGTCGAGCAAGCGGACCTCCCTCCCCCGGAAGAACGCCACCGCCGCCATCGCGAAGACCAGATCGCCGCCGGAGTCCGGGTTGTACACCACGAGCCGGGCCTCCCTGGCCGCCGGTCGAGTCTCCACCTTCCGCCAGATCCCTTTTTGGAGCCATCCGGCGGTCGGCAGGATGGTCGGCCGGGTCGGCGGGGGCATGAGGTTGCGGTCATAGACCGCCGTGAACGAGTCTTCCAGGATCCGGAAAGGGCCCGAGCGCGGTCTTCAACCTCTCGAAATGGACCGGGAACCCGGCCGAGGCCCCGGGCCACTGGTGGAGGACCACGAATCGGAAGTCGTGCTCATGCAAGAACAGCCAGGTATACGACAGGAAATCGAGGCCGCCGACCACATCCACCTGCGCCTGACCGGGTTCGGGCGGATACGCCGGGTTCATCAAATAGCCGATGAACAGCGGGTTCGTCCAGGTGGCCAGGTAGTCGCCGGGCGAGTTCGTCCCCGCGCTGTAGCCCGACGACGTCTTCCCTCCGTGGATCGATTGCCAGTACCCGCAGGACGAGGGCAGCGAATGCGCCCCGGCGTAGCCGAGATGGGGCGCGTCCAGGATCGCGCCCGAGGGATCGAGTCGGCGTAACTCGGCGTAGCACGGCGGGATCGGCGGGATCGTCTCGGTTCCGAACGGCACCGAGGAGAGGTCCCAGAGCGCGACCAGGCCGAGGGCACCGATCAAGGCGGCCCGCCTCGTCCGATTCGGGACCGAATCGAGCCAGTGGCGGAGCCCGGCCGCGGCGATCACGGCCGCGAAGACCATCGCGAAAATATTGAACCGGGCCGGAACGCGCACCACCCGGAAGGGAGGAACCACGGTGCGCAGCCACGCCGCCGGGAGCGTCCCCGAATAGGAACCAATTTGCCACTTTGCGCCGAACGACAGCACGACGAGCGTCGCGAAGCCCGCCCAGAAGAAGCCCGACCTCGAGAACCTCGCCCGGAACACCCCCGCCCGATGGAGGAGCAGCCACGTGACCAGGCCGAGGTACGAATAGCACTCGCCGGAAAGCCCCGGGACGCCATGCGAGTTGATCGGCAAAATCTTGCCCAGAGGTTGCTGGCCGGTCGGCAGGAAATACGACCACCACGGCGCCCCGTACGCCTCGAACTGCGATTTCGGCCGGGCCATCGGGAACCCGTGAGTCGCCGCCCAGACCTGGCTGGAGAATAACCCCAGCAAGACCGGCCCCACGGCCAGGCAAAACAGCCCGACGGCCTTCCCTCGCGATTTCACGAACGCCAGGCGGTGCGGCTCGCCGCCGAATCGCCAGGGAACATAGAAAGCGGCCGGGATCGCCGAGAAGAGGAAATAATAAGGAGCACTCATCGCCGTGAGGACATAAAGACCGATCGCCGCGAGCAACCGTCCCCGGCTCGGGGCGTCGATCAGCCTCATCCAGGCCACGAGAAACAGCGGAAAAAAGCCGACCTGGATCATCTCCAGGTGCCCATGAGCATGGTTCAGCACGGGAGTTCCCAGCATCCCGAGCATCCCGCCGACGACGGCGCAGGGAATGTCCCGGACGATGTACCACGCCAGGACGAACGTGCCCAACCCGGTCAGGACCAGGCTCCCGAGCCAGATCAGGTTATAGATCAGAACGTCGTTCGAGATGAAGAACGACAGAGGGACATAGACGAGGCTCTGGACGTGCATCGGCGGAAAAAAGCCGAGAGGCACGCCCACCGGATATTGCAACTCCGGGCAGAGGAACGGCGATCGGCCCTCGATCAGACAGGTCTTGTACCACCTCATGGTCCAGAGGTGGGCCAGGGCGTCGATGTGGGAGGGCAGGGCGGTCGAAAACGTGGCGACGACCGGCCACGTGGCCACGGCGACGCACAACGCATAAAGGACGGCCACGGCGGTCATCGTGATCGGGCCGGGTCGGCGGCCGGTCGGGGCGGTCATCGCACGGTCCCCTCGTCCCTGAGAGAGCTCGCGAAGGCCGCGTAATGTAGAGGAAGGGTCCGGCGCGGTCAATCCCCGATGATGCCCGGCGGGGCGACGGTGGCGGGGCCTAGACCCGAAGGCGCCGCCGGGGGCGCGGGCAGGGAGAGATCGCCCCGGTCAACCTGTCGGGTCAGGAGCGGCGGCTGGGCGCCGGCGGGCGAAGGGGGCGGCAACAACGGGGCTTCGCCGATCCGGGGAACTTCCATCGGCTTGACCGTCTCCCGGAACGGTGGGGCCTCGGCGACGATGGCCGGCGGAGGCGGAGCCGGAGGGGGCTCAATGAGTGCGGCCGGCGGCCGGACCGGCGCGATGGGCCGTTCGAGCGCCATCTTCGGCGCGAGGCCGACGGGGATTGGCGTGTGTCCCTGAAGCCACGGGCGGAGGGCCTCGGCGTCGCTCCGGGCGCGATCACGGGCCAGGGCGAACCGCTCGGGGGCCGACGGCCGGCTCGCCAGCTCGCCATACATCGCCTCGGCCCGAGCGAATCCGTCGGCCGCCTGGCGGAGCGACGCCTCGGCCGCCCCGGATTCGTCCCTCCCTTGCGGGTCCAGGGCCAGGAGCTTCAGCAATTCGGCGATGCGGAACTGGCTGGCGGCGAGCTCGGCCAGGAGCTCCGGATGATTGCGGTGCTCGCGCTCGAACTTCTCGAAATACTCCTTCGCCCCCAGGAGGATCTTGCGTCGGAGGGGCGCGGCGGCGGGTTCCGTCTCGGTCTCGGCGAGGTAGACGATGTGGTGGATCAAACCGCGAGTCTCCCGGAAATTGGCCTGGGCCAGCGACTTCTGACGCTCGACCTCGGCTCGCTCGCCCCGGACCACCACCGTGGCGATCGTCAGGGCGACGACCGTGGCCACCAGGAGCCCGAGGACGCCCGAAGCGGCCGTCCGGTGCCTCCGTCCCCATCGGGCGAGCTTCTCCGCGGGCGATTCGCCCCCGGCGGAGGTGGGCTCATCGGCCATCCACCGCTCGACGTCCTCGGCCAGGGCCGCCGGGGACTCGTACCGAGCCTCGGGCATCCGGCTCATCGCTTTCCGGCAGATCGCCTCCAGCGGGCGGGGAATCCACGGCGAAACCGCACGAGGCGGGGGGAAGTCGCCGTCCTGGACCTTCTGGAGGACGGCGCCGACCTCCTTGCCCTCGACGGGCGCCCGGCCGGTCAGGATGGCATAGAGCGTGGCGCCGAGGCTGTAGACGTCGCTGGTCGGCCCGATCAAGTCGATCCGCCCGGCGGCCTGCTCGGGGCTCATGTAGCCGGGCGTGCCGAGGACCGAGTTCGGCAGGGTCTCGGCCCCGTCGCCCGAGGACGCGGGTCGAAGGGTGGCTTCCAGGGGGTCGCCGTAGGACTCGGGCCGGCCCACCGCCTTCGCCAGCCCCCAATCGACGACCAGGGTCTCGCCGAACCGGCCGACCAGGACGTTGCTCGGCTTCAGGTCGCGATGCAGGACGCCCCGGGAATGCGCATACGCCACGGCGTTGCAGACGTCCAGGAACCTTCGGAGGAGTTTCCGAAGCTCGATCCGCCGATCGCCGCCCTCCCCTCGGTGGAACCGGGCGATCGCCTCCTTCAGGCTGTCTCCCTTGACGAACCTCATCGCGTAGAACGGCCGGCCGTCGTCATAACGGCCCAGGCCGTGGACCGGGACGATCCCCGGATGTTCCAGCCCTCCGGTGACCTCCGCCTCCAGGACGAACCGCCCTCGGGCCGCCGGGTCGTCGGCGAATCGGTCCTGGATCTCCTTCAGCGCGACCTCTCGGTTCAATTCGCGATCGTGGGCAAGATAGACCACGCCGAGTCCTCCTCGGGCATGGTCGCGGATCTTCCGGTATCGGTCCGACGACCGGGCCGTCGGCGAGGCGATGGTGCAGGTCCGGTCGGGGTCTTCCTCGGTCGAGCCTCCGGAATGGACCGACGTCAGGGACGCGACGAGGTCCGGGCCGTCGTCGGCCCACCGCCTCGATTGGACGGCCGCCAGGCTGGCCTCGGGGTCCCCTCCGTGGCGGGCGATGTGGCGATCGACCATCGGCTCCAGGACCGCACGATCCTCGGGGGCCAAATCGCCACGATCGACGAGGATTTCGCCCAGGGGGCACTTCTTGTCCAGGATCCAGGCGTTCATGGCGGCGATCAGGGCGTCTCGGCCCACGAAGTCCATCTGGACGGCCAGGATGCCGAGCAAGAGGTTGCGGTCGGATTCGGGGCGAGACATCGTCGAGGGGCCTCCCGCCGTCGGGATCGAGTCGGTCGCAAAGGCCCAGAATAGCCGAATGACGGCCGGTTTTCGACGGCCCAGGGCCGGTCTGGCTTGCGACGGTCGGCGGTGCCTGGCACGCGAGATGCGAACTCGATCCTGCATCCCCAGGCGCATCGGAATGATGGTGCGAGCGTACCTGGATGGATTTCCCGCCCCCTCGGGGGCCGAACATAGTCCGAGATGGCTTCGCATCAGGGAGAGGACCGTCATGACTCGCCAGACGAACCGTCCCCGGCCGAGGGTCGAGCCGTTGGAAGGCCGAGCGATGCTTTCCGGCGCCTCGGCGGCCGTGGCCTCGACCACGCCGATCCAGGTGATCGTCGAGCAGAACCATTTTCGCCAGAGGGGCGGGACGATCGTCGAGAACTTCCGCGTCCAGGGCGGCGGCGAGGTTTACGTCGAGGACTTCTCGCAGAAGACGACCCGGGCCCGGGGGATCTCGGCCAGCACCTCGGGCGACTCGGCCTCGCAGTTCCTCGACGACGTGGCCGCCAGCGTGGCCGGAAATGCGTCCGCCTCGGCCTCCGGGCTGATCGTCCGCCATTCGGGCAATCGGACGGTCTATCGCGAGGCGATCTCGTCGGGCAACGTGATCGATCATGAAACCCTGGTCGTGACCGCAAAGGCGGGCAACCGCCATTCGATCACCACCGGCGGGTTCACCGCGAGCGACGCCCTGAACTCGTTCGCCCAGGCGCTGGACGCCCATCGGGTCCAGGTCGCGAGTTCGAGCGGGTCGTCCTCGGGCCTGTCGGCGTCGGCGTCGGCGACCTCGGCGACGGCCTCGGGCATCCCACTGGAATATGGCTCGGGCCCGATCGGCGGAGGGGCTCGGCGTGGGGCCGAACCCGGGGATCGGCACGTCGAGCGCGGCCTCGACGGCGACCTCGACCGTCGGCACCTCGCCGACGATCGCCGGGGCGACGGTCGGCGGCGTGCTGCCTCCGGGCACGTTCACGGGCACCTCGGTCAGCACCAGCACCGGAGGCATCGGCACCGGGACGATCAGCGCCGGGACCGGTACGCTCGGCTCGGGCACCCTGGGAGGCGGACTCCTGACCGGCACGGGCACCTCGACCTCGCCGATCGGCCAGACCGGCGGCGTGGCGGGGACCGGACCCCTGGGCACCGGCTCGACCGGAGGCGTGGTCACCTCGCCCGGGACCGCCTCGGTGACCGGCACCGGCGGGACCACGGTCGCCGGGGTCGGCGGCGACATCACCGGCAACGGCGGCAACTCGGGGCTGACCAGCGACACGTCGGGATCGAGCACGACGAGCGGTTCGACCGTCGGCCTGGCCAACTCGGGCACGACCGTCTCCAACGGCATCGCGCCCACCTCGGCCGAGTCCGGCAGCTTCGCCGCCGGCGCGCTCGGCTGAGCCGGCTCGGTCTCGACACTGCTCCGAGGGGCGGGGTCCGCCAGGGATGGGCGGCCTCGCCCCTCGGTTTCTTCTCACCGATCGCCGACCGCGATCGTCCGGCCGAGCGGTTCGGCCAGCCTCTTGAGCGAGGCGAGCAGCGCGTCGAACTCGGCGAAATCGAGCGACTGGGCGCCGTCGGATAGTGCGTGGTCGGGGTCGGGATGGATCTCGATCAGGAGGCCGTCGGCCCCGGCGGCCAGGGCCGCGAGCGCCATCGGCGGGACGAACGCGCGCTTGCCCGTCCCGTGGCTCGGGTCCACCAGGATCGGCAAGTGAGAGAGCGCCTTCACGGGGGGGATCACCGAGAGGTCCAGGGTGTTCCGGCTGTGGTCGGAGAACGTCCTCACGCCCCGCTCGCAGAGGATGACCTGCGAATTCCCGCCCGCGAGCACGTATTCGGCCGCCATCAGCCACTCTTCGAGCGTGGCCGACAGCCCTCTCTTGAGCAGGACCGGCTTGCGAGACTTGCCCACTCGCTTCAACAGGCTGAAATTCTGCATGTTCCGCGCGCCGATCTGGACGATATCGGCGATTTCTTCCACGGCGTCGGCGTTCTCGGTGTCCATCAATTCGGTGACGATGCCGACGCCCGAGCGTTCCCGGGCGCGTCGGAGGATCTCCAGCCCTTCCAGGCCCATCCCCTGGAACGAATAGGGCGAGGATCGGGGCTTGAACGCCCCGGCTCGCATCAGGGGGATGCCTCGCGAGGCGAGGAAGTCGGCCGTGCGGAACACGAGTTCCTCGTTCTCGACCGAGCACGGGCCGGCGACGATCGCGAACGTCCCGGGGCCGACGACGGCCTGGGGCGTGGTCACCAGCGTGTCGTCCGCCTTCATCTCGCGGCTGGCGAGCTTGTACGGCTTGGTCACGCGGATGCATTCGGAGACACCGGGCAAGACTTCCAGGGTCCGGGCATCGATGGCCCCGGTGTTCCCGGTGATGCCGATGGCCGTCCGGGTGGGGCCCGGCATCGGATGCGGGGTCAAGCCCATCTCGCGGATCGTCGCCAGGGCGCGGGCGATCTGATCGGGGGTCGCGTGGCTTCTCATCACGACGAGCATGGAGGCGCCTCGATGGGGCGAGGGAATGTGCTGATGCGAGACGATGGGCGAACGACCGGCCCGGCGTCAATCCCCGCCGTAGGCCCCGTGCTGGCGGCGACGGTTGGAGGTGAATTCCTCGGTCGTCCCCCGGGTGACGACCTCGTACAACGTGGCCTCCTTGTCGCCGGATTTTCGGAGGATTCGGCCGAGCCTCTGGACGTGCTCGCGGACGCTCCCCGAACCCGACAGCACCACGGCCACGTTCGCCTCGGGGACGTTCACCCCCTCGTTCAGGACCCGCGAGGTGGCCACGATCGGGTATTCGCCCGAGTTGAATTTCATCAAGATGTCCCGGCGCTCCTTGGTCTTGGTCTGGTGGGTGATCACCGGGACGAGGAACTGCCGGGCGATCTTGTACACCGTGGCGTTATCGTGCGTGAAAATCAGGACGCGATCGCCGTTGTGGCGGTCGAGCAATCGCGACAGCAGGCCGATCTTCGCCGGGGCGGCCAGCGCGAGGTCTTTCTGCTCCCGGTACGCCTGATAGGCGCGCTTCCCCTCGGGAGAGCGAAACGCGGTCGAGAGGAACTGGCCCCAGGCGCCGGGCGGCGGAGGTCGATGCCGTGATCGGAGAGGAATTGTCGATACGTCTCGCGGCACGATTCGTAGCGGAGCCTCTCGGACTCGGAGAGGTTCACGTAGAGCATCTCGGTCCGATAGTCCGCGAGGTACTGGCCGCGTAGCTGGGTGATCTCGCGGCGATAGACGATCGGGCCGATCAATCGGTCGGTCTGGACGTGGGCCATGTCGGCCCGCTCGGGGGTCGCGGTCAGCCCGAGGCGGAACGGGGCGATCGAGCAGGTCGCGGCGAGGCCGTAGGTCGGCCCCGGGAGGTGGTGGCACTCGTCAAAAATGATCAGGCCGAACTTGTTGCCGATCCGGTCCATGTTCATGTAGGCCGAGTCGTAGGTCGTGACGGTCAACGGCTTGATCTCATAATAGCCCCCGCCCAGGAGGCCGACGTCGGCGGCGAACGTGACGCTGAGCTCGTCGAACCACTGGTTCATGAGGTCGATCGTGGGCGTGACGATCAGCGAGGGACGCCCGGCGGCGTGGATGCAGAGGTTCGCCAGGTGGGTCTTGCCCGTGCCGGTGGGCAGGACGACCACGCCGAGCTTCCCGCCCGCCTCCCACGCCGCCAGCCCCTCGGTCTGGTGGGGGAACGCGGGCTTGTCGATCGCGATCTCCCACCGGACCGGCTGATACGCACGGGCGGAATCCACGTAGGGGATCGCCTTCTTGCGCAAATCTTCGATGATGAGACGGTAGAAGATCGCCTCGGCGCGGAAGGCCGACGATCGCGGGTCGCGCCTCAGTCCGGGGAGGCCGCGCGAGTCGGTCTCCGGCAGCCCCTCGATGAGGAGAGTCCCGGCCTCGAACGAGATGCGGAGGGGTTCGGGCGGCGGGCTCATGAGGCGTCCGGCTCGGGGTCAAGATACGAGAAGTCGAGCCAGTCGAAGAGCTCGGAGGCCGGCAGGCGGAAGCCGGGGAGGACGGGGTCGCCGACGATCTCGCCGTCTTTCGGCAGCGTCTCCGGCGCCGAGCCGGGCCGGTAGGCCTCGACGGTCTGGCGATAGGGATGGATCAGGAGGCCGAGGCCGGCCCCGTGAGCGATCGAGTGCGCGAGCTTATCGCGAGATCTTTTCACCCGACGATCGGGCGAGATGACCTCGACGTGGATGTCGGGAGGGATCGGCGTCTCCTCCGCCGGGTGACCGCGGTCGTCCAGGAGAATGTTCTTCCGGAGGAGGAAGGCCACGTCCGGCAAGATCGAGCGGCCCGCGAAGGTGCACCGAAGCTCCACGAACGCCCGCCCGAGCTTCCGGGGGCGGGCGAAGGCATTCCAGGCCTGACATAATTCCAACTGGAGGGTGCTGTGATACTTCTGGGCGGCCACCTTCGCCACCACCTTCCCGTCGATGAATTCCAGGCCCGGCGGCTCATCGATGCCCGGCATCCGGAGGAAATCCTCCAGGGTCCGGGCCGATCGTGTTCGCGGAGAAGTGGACATCGATTCGTCCCCGATCCTCGTCTCGCCCGTCGTCGATACCGCCATCATACGCGATCAAAGCCCCCCGACGAACCCATCCAGGAGGCTCGCCATCTCCTGGGCGTTGGGGATCTCCTTGAACCGGAGGACCGGCCCGGAGAGCTCGCCGAGTGCCTCCTCATCCACCTTCAGCCGCTCCGAGATCGCGAGCAGGTAGCGAGGCGGCCCGTGTTTGGGGAGGAGCTTCATCAGGCGTTCCAGGCTCGATTTCTTCCAGAAGCCGAGGACCTCGACGAGGACGTCGGTGCCGGTTTTCGTGTGGACGAACTTGTAATCGGGCACCCAGACGCCCTCCCGGCCGAGCTCGACCACGTCGGGGGCCTCGGAGACCTCCCATCGCGGGGCGACCTGGCGGAACCGCTCGACGAACGCGGCCAGCTCCGGCGGGGTGTAGGTGCCCGAGTCGGCATAGTGCGAGACCAGGCCGTCGGACGCTTCGAGGTGGAAGGTTCGGGGTTCTCGCCTCGGGCCCCACTGGAGTTCGGCGTCGAGCCGGAATTCCTGGCAGAGGAGCAACGCCGGGAGGAACAGGGCCATCTGGAGGCCGTATTTCGTGGTCGAGGAGAACAGGCTCAGCGGTCCGTCGATGTGGAACGCGTAGCCGTCGGCCAGGGGCTCGATCCGGTGCAACAGGCGGTGGAACTTGAGCCACCGGAACAATTGCCGATAGCGCGCCGGCTTCTCGCGGCGGACCTCGGCCGAGACCAGGACCGATCGGAGCAGGACCGCCTGGGCCAGCGCCACGTTGTAGCGATCGACGAGCCTCAAGGCGCTCAGGTCGTCGAACGTGAGCATCCTGGCCTCGTCCTTGAGGTCGGCGAACAGGCCGGCGGCGACCTGATCGGGGGCGATCCCGAGCTCGTCGGCCACCTGCTTCAAGATCGCGTCGCGGGGGAAGGTGCCGCGGCGGTCCTCGGCCCCCAGCGCCTCCTCTCGGCGGAGGCCGCGGCGAAGACCTTTTCGCGGATCGTTTCGGGAGGGACCTCGGAGACCATCTCGAACTCGGCGCGGTCTTCCAGGACCTTGGCCAGCCCGCGATGGGCGAGGGTCTTCGGGTCGTCGCCGAGGAGGGCGTCGATCTCCGATTCGATCTCGCCCCGGGTCATCCCCACGCCTTCGCGGAAGATCAGCAGGAGGCTCTCGGCGGCCTCCAGCCACATCTCGTTGTCGCGGTCGAGGTAGAGCGGGATCACCCTGGCCTTGGAGGTGCGGACGCGGACGAGGTTGCCGGTGAGCATGGCGAGGGCGGCCCGTCGGGAGGCATCGGTCGGTTCGGCGTCGATCCCGAAGGCCATTCTACCCCGAAAAGCCCCGCCGGGACGACCCCCGAGGCGGACGGGCGTTCACGCCGGGCGGACGCGGGCGACGCCTGAGGTGCCGGCGACGTCGAGGAAGAAGCCGCCGGATTCGTTCGCGAGGAGCCAGGCCAGCGGCCCTTCCTTGCGGAGGAACTCGACCTCCGGGCCGGTCTGGACCCAGGACGAGCCGTCGATCAGGCGATAGACGTTCCCCCGGCGGTAGCCGTCGAACGTGCCGTCGATCTGCGACTCGCGGACGACTCGCACGGCCGGGCCTCGCCTGGGACGGTCGAGGAAGATTCGCCACCTCTCCCTTAGAAACTATCTCAGAACCCAAGGCCATTCGGCTTCGTAACTTGAGGTGTAGAGGTCACCTCAGGAGAAGCAGCCGTGGGACGGACGAAGCGTCAGATCAAGCCTCTGGAGACCATCTGGGAGGTCCCCGACCGCCTCTGGCGGAGGATCGAGCCGATCCTCCTGGAGGACGCCCCTCCGCCGCCCAAGGAGCACGGCGGCCGGCCCCGCATCGACTTCCGGGCCGCCTTCAACGGGATCATCTTCCGCCTCCGCAGCGGATGCCAGTGGAACCGGTTGCCCAAAGAGTTCGGCGACGACAGCTCGGTGCACCGATGGTTCCAGCGGTGGTGCAGGAACGGCGTCTTCGAGAAGGTGTGGGCCGTGCTGGTCGGGGAGTGTGAGGAGCTCGGGGCGGTCCAGTGGAAGTGGCAGGCGGCCGACGGGATGCTGGGCAAGGCCCGGTTCGGGGGGGGAAAAGACGGGCAAGAACCCCACCGATCGGGGCAAGAAGGGGACCAAGAAGAGCGTGCTGGTCGATCAGGACGGCGGCCCGCTGGGGGCGACGATCGCCGGGGCCAACGTCCCCGATTGCAAGCTGCTGGATGAGACGATCGAGGCCGTGGTGGTCGATCGGCCCGATCCCGAAAAGGTCGAGCAGAACCTCTGCCTGGACGCCGGGTACGACAACCCGAGTGGGCGTGCGGCGGTCGAGAAGCATGGCTACGTCGGCCACATCCGCCCGGTGTACGAGGACCGGCGGCCGAAGAGGAGGCGGGGTCGTCGCAAGGCCCGCCGCTGGGTCGTCGAGCGGACGCTGTCCTGGCTGTCGAGGTGCCGGGCGTTGTTGGTCCGCTACGACAAGCATGCGGAGAACTACCTGGGCCTGCTCCAGTTGGCCTGTGGCCTGCTCTGGTATCGCAGGCTTCACAGACTCAAGGCTGCATGACGGTTCTGAGATAATTTCTTATCGTCGGGCCGACCGCCGGAGGGAAGGGGCCGGTGGAGGGCGGAGCGGGCGCGCGTCCCCGGATCGCCCGTCCCTCCGCGTTCCTTCCCGGGAGGCGCTGGAGTTTCCATCCGGAATTGCCGAATAGGACGGTCGTGGGGGAAGCGACAGGAGTTCGGGACGTCTCAGAGGGCGGGCGACATGGCGACAGGACGCTCCAGACGACGTTGGAAGTCGCTCCAAGCCTTGATCCTGGCGGCGGTCGCGATCCTCGGGTCGGTCGCGTCGGGCCGTGGCCAGGCCCCGGACGCGACGGGTTCGGGCCCTGCGCCGATCGCCCCGGCCGGCTCGGCGTCCGAGGCGTCTCCGGCGGGGTCGCCCGGGGTGGCGCCGTCGTACTACGCGGGCGAGGGGGCCGAGCCCGAGGCCCCTCGGGTCGAGATGGGCTTGCTCGACACGATCGCCGAATCGCTGACCGGCGACGCCTACGCCGCCGGCCGCTGGCGGTCCCTGGGCCTCCGCAATTTCTTCCGGGAGGGCTGGCTCGAACCCTGGGCCGGAGGGCCGGCGGGCCGGGACGGCCTGACGCCCCGCCACGGGTGGCTCGGCGCCTTCGACGGGGTGTTCTACCGCCTGAATCTCGTCGCCTTCAGCGACTTCCAGTCGATCAACGCCCCCTATCACGGCAACCGGTATTCGGGCGTTTATTCGATCTTCCTGCCGTTCTCACGGCGGTTCAATTTGCTGATCGACACGCCGTTCGTCGTGTCCAACGGCACGAAGCCGGCTGGCCAGGGATATGCCTCCGCATTCGGCGACCTGACGATCACTCCACGGTTCCTCCTGGCGGAGAATGAGGCGACCACTCAGGTGTTCGCCGTGGGCGTGCGGACGCCCACCGGGTCGCGGGCGAACTCCAACGGCGTGATGTCCCTGACCCCCCGCTACGAATTCTGGACGAACCCGGGAGGGCGGTGGGTGGTCCGGGGCTCGGGCGGCGTGTTCGTCCCGCTGAACGTGGATCGGGCGCCGGAGCACACGTCCTTCACGGGCGGGCTGGCCGTGGGGCGCTGACCTGAGGCCCCACGACGTCCCCTTCGGCGACCTGGTGGTCTACGCGGCGAGCAACTTCAGCGTCCCCCTGGACGGCACCGCCGTCAGCGGGACGACCCCGGCCTCCGGCCTCGCCACCCAGAACCATTCCAGCGGGACGCTGGTGAGCGTCGGCCCCGGGACCCGGTTCCACCTCGGCGACAACTTCTTCTTCCTGAATTACTGGGACTTCCCCCTGACCGGCCCCCACCCGTTCTCCTTCAATGCCCAGTTCGCGCTGATGAAGGTCTTCTGAGCGACCGGCCGGGGCCGAGGACAGGCGGCCCCGGCCGGCCGAGGGCCGCCCTCGCCCCGTCCGCTCAATTCGTTGAGGCCGTCGTGCCGTCGGCCTTCGCCGGGGGGACGGCCATCGCCTCCCTCGTCATCTTGTCGGCGTATTCTTCGAGGGACGCCGGGCTCTCGCCTCCCGAGACGTCGAAGCCGGACTTCTCGGCCACCATCAGGCTGATCAGGAGGCCGAAGAGGCCCTGGGCGGAGTCCCCGGTCGGGTGGTGGCCGTCTCCGTTGCTGGAGTGGCCGTTCGACCCGGCCATGAACACCCGTTGCGGGACCAAAGGCTGGTTGCTGTTGGCCAGGACGTTGGCGACCTGGGTCAGCGCGTAGAGCCTCGGGTCGGAGAACGACTGGATCTTGCGGAGGAGGACCGACGCCTCGGAGAGCCCGACCTGGGCGATCTTCGAGGCCTCGCCCTTTCCGGCCAGGGTCCTCTGCTCGGCCTCGGCCTGGGCCATCACGACGGTCTGCTCGGCCTGCTTCCGCGATCGTTGCAGCTCGGCCTCCGCGGTGACGACCATCTGCTCGGCCTGCTTGCGGGCCCGGGCGAGGTCGGCCTCGGCCGCTTTGCGGGTCTTGGCGAGGTCGGCCTCGCCCTGGTTCTCGACGATCTGGATCTGGACCTTCGAGTTGGTCAACTGCGTCTGCATGTTGGCCTGCGCCTGGGCCTCGTTGAGCGTCTGCAAGGTCTCGGCGGCGGCCCTCTGGCGCTGGTACGTCTCGATCTGCTCGACCGAGAGCTGGCGCTGGCGGAGTTGCTCCAAAAGGGTCTCGATCTTGCCGCCGGCCTCCGCGGTGTCGGGCTTGCCGATCAGGACGTCCACGCATTCGATGTCGAAGGTGCCGAACCGGATCGACAGGACCTCGCGCGCCTCTTTCTGGATGTCGTCACGCTGCTGGAGGAGCTCGAGCATCGTCCTCTTGTGGGCCACGTCGCGGAAGAACGCCGAGAGCATCGGGTCGAGCGTCTGCGTGATCAGCTTCTTGACGTCGCCGAACCTCTGGATCACGCTCGGCGCCTTCTGGTAGTCGATGTGGACGACCACCGACAGCGGCAGGGTGGGCTCGTAGGCGTCCTTGGTGACCAGGTCGATCGAGCGGAGGCTCTCGTCGTAGCGGTGGGTCTCGGTCCGGCCGGTCACCCAGTGGAGGACGAAGTTCGTGGTGGGCACCATGATGATGGCGCCGGCATACGGGTTGAACGGGTACTTGCCCGGCCCCAGGGGGCGTTCCAGAACGCCGCGCTCGCCTTCGGCCACGCGCTCGCCGTGGCGGAAGCCGGTGCCGGAGACGTCCTGGCCGACCCTCCCGTAATAGCTGACGATCACGCCGACGTAGCCGATCGGCACGACGGTCTTGGGGACGACCTCGACGGTGGCGAACCAGCGGTTGATGAAGTAGGTGCCGTCCGTCAGGGGGACGTACTGGCGCCCTCGGTGCCCTCCGGCGGCGAGGAACGCCTCGGGGTCCTGATAGTTGTTGTGAAAATACTTGTCCGTGTTCGACGTGCCGACGGCCGGCGCGATGATCTCTCCGGGGCCGAGGCTCGGGCCGTCCTGGACGGTCACGATCCCCAGGCTATCGACGCTGATCTGACGGGCCGGGTCGATCGGGTCGGGCGCGAGGATCGGCGCGCCGATGACGACCGGGCTGAAGCCGTTGACGCCCTTCAACTCGCTCTGCCAGCCCAGGAGGGTCTCCAGCTCGCGTCGTCCCTGGAATTCCAGGCGATAGACGGCGTCCTCGGTGATCACCATGAACAGGGCGAGGTTGATCGCGTAGACGCCCTCGCGGAGGATCATCCGCTGGCGGCCCCTCTGGCCGAGGTGAGGGGCCGATTCGTCGCCCGAGACCGGGACGGCGCCGAGGAACCCCCGGGCGTCCTGGAAGTTGTTGCAGGCGATCACCCGGCCCAGGGTCTGGCTGGCGACGAGCGGGTCGCCATCCCGAGCGTAGACGTAGCCGATTTTCCCCTGGGGGACCGTGACGAGGTTGACCTTGTGGATGCGATACTGCCAGCCCCACAGGCCGAAGTGGATGCCGCCTCGAAGCAGCTCGGACTGGAACCCGGCTTCACCGTCCAGGGCAATGATCCGCCCCTCAGGCACCGAGCCCTTGGCCGACCAGAGTTTTTCGACGATCCCGACCCGGTTGTTCGGGATGTACCTCAGGCCGCTGCCGACCACGGCCGCCAGCGCCACGACGACCAGGCCGACGGCCAGGAAGACGAACGTGTCTCCCGGGAACAATTCGGCCAGAGGGAACCCCACCGACCCGACCGGATTCATGGCAATGCCCCGAAACGCCCCGGCGTCCTCGACGGGTCAAGACGCCCTCTGGGTTTGCCCAGACGCCCGAGTCACCGCGATTGTGACAGGCGCCGGGCCGACCCGCCAGGGTGTGTTCGCCGGAGCGGGGCGGAGATTGAACCGCCAAGCCGCCAAGAACGCCAAGGAGGGAGGCGAGAAGAGGAAGAGAGACGAGGAGGAGAGACGAGGAGGATCGGGAGGAGAGAGGAAGAGGAGGATGGATTGCTTTTCAGGAAACCCCAACCCAAGAAGTCGATCGAGTCGGTCCGACTTCCGTTGGTCCTACTCAATGTCTCGTCTTGTAGGCCCGACTCGATTCCCCATTTTAACGGGTCTGCTCCAGGGTAAGGATGGATGGAATTGGGCTTCCTCCTCGTCTCTCCTCCTCGTCTCTCTTCCTCTTCTCGCCTCCCTCCTTGGCGTTCTTGGCGGCTTGGCGGTTCAATCTCCGTCAGCCGAACAGCTCGGTGATCGGCCGTCCGGTGTTGATCTGCAACGGGCGGCCGACGGCGTCGGCGACTTCGGTGGCCGGATCGATCCCGAGAGCGTGCAGGATCGTGGCGCCGAGGTCATCGGGGCCGACCGGATCTTTCGCGGGATAGGCCGCCCAGCGGTCCGAGGCGCCGAAGACCCGGCCTCCGGCGATCCCTCCTCCGGCCAGGGCCACCGAGTAGCACCTCGGCCAGTGCTCCCGGCCGGCATTCGCCGCGGTGATCTTCGGGGCCCGGCCGAACTCGCCGGCCCAGACCACGAGGGTTTCGTCCAGGAGGCCGCGGGCGTCCAGGTCGTCCAGGAGGGCCGAGAATCCGCGATCGGCCGGGGGCATCAGGTGGTTCTTGAGGCGGTTGAAGTTGTCGCCGTGGGTGTCCCAGAAGTTCTGGCCGTCGTCGTGCCAGTTGACCGTCACGAGCTTCACGCCGGCCTCGACCAACCGGCGGGCCATCAGCAAGCACTGGCCGTGGATGTGACGGCCGAACCGGTCGCGGACCCTGGGGTCTTCGCGATCGATCTCGAAGGCGCCCCGGGCCTCGGCCGAGGTCAGGGCGTCGAGGGCGCGGCCCTGGAGGCCCTCCCAGGTCGGCGGGCCGGCGGTCCCTCCGACGTGGCCGATCAGGGCGCGACGGCCGGTCATCCGCTCGGCCGAGACGCCTTCGGGCAGGTCCAGGCCGCCCACCCGGAAGCCCGCCGCGTTGGGGTCGCCCTCGATCCGGAACGGGTCGAACGCCTTTCCGAGCCATCCGCCGTGCTGGCCCGGGGCCTTGCCTCCGGGCGCCGCGGGATGGGCGACGGTCCAGGGCATGGTCACGGCGCCGGGGAGTGCCCCATTCACGGGCCGGACCCTCGCGACGATCGCCCCGAGGTGGGGCCAGTCCTGAGGAGACGGCCCCACGGCGTCGGAAAACGGCCGAGGGGCGAGGTGGCCGGTCAGGAGGCGGTGGGCCGTCGAGAGATGCGCCGGGTCGTCGTGCCCCATCGACCGGACCACGGCCAGGCGGTGGGTCTGCGCGGCGAGCATCGGGAAATGCTCGCTGATGAACAGCCCGGGAGTCCGGGTGGCGATCGGCTGGAACTCGCCTCGGATGCCGAGGGGGGCGTCGGGCTTGGGGTCCCAGGTGTCGAGCTGCGACGGCCCGCCCCATTGAAAGATCAGGATGCACGACTTCGCCCGGCCGAACCCCGGGGCCGAACTCGATGGCGAGGCGTCCGAGGCGCGAGCGAGGTCCACGAGCGAAAGGCCGGTGAGCCCCAGGGCCCCGGCCCGCAACACCTCGCGACGACTCGGCGACCCGAGGCGAAACCCCGGGCAACCGCTCGCGCCCGCCATCGAGGAAGATCCTGCCATGACGTCGCCCACCTTCGGGATTCGGGTCGGGAGCGTTCAACTTTTGATGAACACCCCGGATGGTGAACTCTACCCGGCGGAGCGGCGGGTGTCCAGAGCTTGAGTAGGGTGCATGCAATGCACCGTCCTGTAGGGTGGATGAAATGCACCAACCCGCGCGGGCGAAGCCCGCAACCTCCTCCAACATCATCGAGCCGATCCCAGGAGGAACAAGGTTGCGGGCTTCGCCCGCGCATGCGTGGTGCATTTCATCCACCCTACAGGACGGTGCCTGTCATGCACCCTACTTGAACTGGAAGATCGTCGTTTGCTTGTAGGTTTCTCCGGGCCGGAGGATCGCCGAGGGGAAGTTGGCGTGGTGGACGCTGTCGGGGAAGTGCTGGGTTTCGAGGCAGAACGCCTGGTGTTTCTTGTAGGGGATGCCCTCGCGGCCGGTCACGCTGCCGTCGAGGAAATTGCCGGTGTAGAGCTGGACGCCCGGCTCCGTCGTGAGCACCTCCATCACCCGGCCGGACTTCGGGTCGGAGACCCGGGCGGCCAGCCTCGGGGTCTTGCCGTCGCCTCGGAGGATGAAGTTGTGGTCGTAGCCCTGGGGGTCGGCGTCGATGTCCTTGATCCGAGAGCCGATCGTGTGGGCTCGCGGAAGTCGAGCGGGGTCCCGGCGACGTCGGCGAGTTCCCCGGTGGGGATCATCGTCTTGTCCACGGGCGTGTACTTGTCGGCGTTGATCATCAATTCATGGCCGAGGATGTCGCCCGAGGCGGGGCCGGCGAGGTTGAAATAGGAATGATTGGTGAGGTTGATCGGCGTGGCCTTGTCCGTCTTCGCCGAGTAGTCGATGCGGAGCTCGTCCTTCGCGGTGAGGGTGTAGGTCACCGTCACGTCCATGGTGCCGGGATAGCCTTCGTCGCCGTCGGGGCTGGTCAGGGAGAACTGGACGGCGCCTCCTCCGGGCTCGTCCAGCGGCTTCGCCTTCCAGACTAGCTTGTCGAACCCCTTCAGCCCGCCGTGGAGCGAGTTCGGGCCGTTGTTCACGGCGAGGTTGTAGTCCTTGCCGTCGAGCGAGAACTTACCCCCGGCGATCCGGTTGGCATAGCGGCCGACGGTCGCGCCGAAGAACGGATGGGCGCGAGGTACTTGGCCAGGTCGTCGAACCCGAGGACCACGTTGGCCGGCTTGCCCTGGCGGTCGGGGACGTCCAGCTCGGTCAGGATCGCGCCGAAGTCGGTCACCTTGGCGGTGATCCGGCCGTTGGTCAGGACGAAGAGATGGACGGGGGTGCCGTCGGGCATTTTCCCGAAGCTCATGGTCTGGACTCCTCCGCGCGCCTCGGCCCGTCCGGTCGGGGCCATCGCCGGGACCAGGAACGCGGCCAGGGCCAGCGACGCGATGCGATTGCGCATCAGACGACCTCTGTCGGATTCAAAACGATCGGGGAAGGCCCGGCCCTCCTCGGAGACCGGGCCGGGGACGCCCCAAGGATGATCCGAGCGAGGGCCGTTGGCAAGGGGCTGGGATTCGTAGGGTGCATGAAATGCACCATCGTCGCTTCGGGCCCGGGGATGGTGCATTTCATGCACCCTAAGGAAGCTGAGAATGCATTATCGTCGCTTCGGGCCGGGGATGGTGCATTTCATGCACCCAACGGAATCACGCGATGGGTCTTGATCCAGCAGCGCAACACCTCGGCCACGCTCCAGGCCTGGGCGATGCAGCCTCTCGGGGTGAACGGCCGTTCGGCGTCGAAGACCTCGCTGATCGAGCCGATCCCGGCCTCTCCGAGATGAGGGACCAGCCCTTCCAGGTCCTTCCTGGCGGCGGCGATGTCTTCCGGGTGGACTTTCAACAAGGCGTCGATGTACGGGCCGATCAGCCAGGCCCAGACCGTTCCTTGATGATAGGCGGCGTCCCTCGCGCGGAGGTCTCCGTCGTAATAGGGCTTGTAATCCGGCTCCCCCGGCGCGAGCGAGCGGAGCCCCACGGGGGTCAGGAGCTTGGATTTCGCCGCGATCAGGACCGACTCCCACCGCGACGGGTCCAGGATTGGGTGATCGAGCGAGATCGCCAGGAGTTGATTGGGTCGGCAGGCCGGGTCGTCCCCCAACTCGCCGTCGATCACGTCGAAGAGGTATCCGGTCTCCGGGTTCGGGAACCTCCGGTTGAACGAGGCTCGGGCGGTCTCGGCCTGCCCGGCGATCGGCTCGGCCTCGGCGTCCCTCCCCTCGTCGCGGAGCCAGCCTTCGAGGAGCCGGAGCGCGTTGTACCAGAGGGCGTTGATCTCGACGGCCTTGCCGCGACGAGGGGTGACCACCCAGCCGTCTACCTTGGCGTCCATCCACGTCAGTTGATACCCCTCGGCCCCCTGGCGGAGCAGGCCGTCGCTCGGATCGACGCCGATCCCGAATCGCGTCCCCGCCCGGTGCTTCGCGACGATGTCGAGCATGGTCGGCAGGAGGAGGCGGAGGGTCTCGCCGTCGTCGGTGGCCTGGAGGTAGTGGCCCAGCGCGTGGAAGAACCAGAGGGTGGCGTCGGCGGTGTGGTAGACGCCCTGGTTCTGGCCGTCGGGGAAGTAGTTCGGGATCAGGCCGTCGCGGACGTAATGGGAGAAGGTGCGGAGGATGTAGCCGGCCTCCCGCGATCGGCCGGTCGAGAGCGTGAGCCCTTCCAGGCTGATCATCGTGTCCCGGCCCCAGTCGGTGAACCAGTGATAGCCTGCGATCACGGTTCGGACCTCGTCGCCCGAGGCGTGGGCGCGGGCCTCGTCCTCGACTCGCCCGGCCGGGGTGATCAGGAACTGGTCGGCGGCCAGGACGAGCTCGGCGGCCGGTCCGGAGTGGCGCGCGGGTCGGCCATCTCGATCAGCCGCCTTCGCCTCTCGTTCTCGGCGGCGAAGGCGCGATCGGGAGGCAGGGCGAGGAGGGTCGGCCACGGCTCGATCGACGCCGAGAGCGTGGCCGGGGCGTCTTCTCGGAGGCTCACCCGGAAGTAACCGGGGCTCCAGAGGTCGCCCGTCTCGGGATACCCCCGGGCCGCTTCGAGCCGATAGAAAAGGTCCTTGATCGTCACGGCGCCGAGGACCATCGTCGCCTTCTGGCCCCAGAAATAGAGCTTCAGCAACGGGCAATCGCCTCCGGGGTGAATCTCGAAGCGGTCGCCGGCCATCTTGAAGACGTAAGGCTCCTTCAGGGGGGAATCGACGGGCGAATCGTGGGGCCGGACGTTCATGGCCGGCTGGAGCCTCATGTGGACCGGCCCGCGACCCTCGATGATCCGGTACGTCACATGGGCCGTGTTCTGGAGGTGCGGCAGGTCGATCCGCTTCTCCAGCAGGACCGATCCGACGCGGTATCGCCAGACGGGCAGGCCGTCTTCGAGGCGGAATTCCTCGAGGGACCCGGCCGAGGGGACGTCCAGAGCTCCCCGCCGCTCCTCCCCGCCGAGCCGGGCGGAGGTCCCGTCGCTCAGGCGGACGCGCTCGGCCAGCCGGTTCAGGACCATCACCCGACCCAACGGGGCCGGCAGCGCGGCGACCAGGATCCCGTGATACCGCCGAGACGCCACGCCCGAGACCGTCCCCGACGCATAGCCGCCCAGGCCGTTGGTCACCAGCCACTCGCGGGTGATCAGCGGCTCGGGCCCCGACGTGGCCGACCGGCCCCAGGGCATCGTTCGGATCATGAAAGCTCCTTGCCGTGTCGGGTGCGTTTCATGCACTTTACATTTCATGCGCCGGAGATCGCCACCGGCTTCAGCACGATGGCCGCGTGGCCGGGGATCCTCCATTGTTCGTCGGTCTCGATGGGAGGGGCGCCGCAACCTCCGTACCGAGGGTCCTCGCTGTTCCAGAGGATCTCCCAGCGGGCCCATTCCGGAGGGGCGAGCAGCGGCTCGCTCGACGGGTTGGGGAAGAGGTCTCGGCCGAGGTTGACGATCAGGAGGCGGTCGTCGGCGTCCCCCGACTCGCCGAAGAAGTGGAGGAGGAACGCCTCGGGGCCGATCACCGCGCCGAACATGCGGTCGGCCCTCTGGAGGCGGAAGGCGGTCTCGGACTTCCGGAGCTTCAGCAGGTCCTGATGCATCAGGACGGCCTCGGCATTGGCCTCGCGTTCGGACGGGTTGAGCTTGGCGTTCCGGAACGTGGCGGGGTCGCCGGGATCGGGCAGGTGGAACTGCATGGCCGGATGCGCGATGCTGCGGAACTGCGAGAGGAACTCGATCCGGCCCTTCTTCACCAGCGACGCCAGGTCGTCCACGTGATCGGCGAAGTACGGGAACGGGTTGGAGGCGTTGAATTCCTGCCCCTGGAAGAGCATCGGAGTTCCCGGCGCCAGCAGGAGCAAGGCGGTCATCGCCTTGTGCCGGCCCGGGCTGGTCGAACGATGGAGCCGGTCGCCCCTCGCGGAGTTGGAGACCTGGTCGTGGTTCTCCATGAACATGATGAAGGCCGGGGACGGCAAGTCGAAGGCCCAGGACCCCCGCCTCTTGCCCTGCCAGCCGAAGTACTGGCCCTGGAACAGGAAGCCCCAGCGGACGGCCGAGAGGAGTTCCTGGGGGCTGCCGTTGAAGTCCGAGTAATAGGCCTCGGACCGCCCGGTCATGGCGACGACGGCGCTATGGTGGAAGTCGTCGTTCCAGAGCCCGTCCAGCCCGTAGCCTCCGCGGTTGGCGGGCCGGACTTTCTTCGCCCCCTGGCTCTCGTCCTCGGCGATCAGGAGGATCGACCGGCCGGCCTCGGCGGCGATCGCGCGAGTCCGCCTCGCCAGGTTGGCCAGGAAGTGGTCGGGCGAATCATCCAGGATCGACTGCGTGGCGTCGAGGCGGAGGCCGTCGAGGTGGAACTCGTCGATCCAGGACTCGGCGTTGCTCAGGAAGAATTCGCGGACCGGCCCGCACTCCGGGCCGTCGAAGTTCAGGGCGTCGCCCCAGTCGGTCTTGTCCCGGCTGGTGTTGTAATAATTCTCGGAGAACTCGCGGTGATAGGCGCCGTCGGGGCCGAGGTGGTTGTAAACGACGTCCAGGATCACCCCCAGGCCCAGGGCGTGGGCCCGATCGACGAAGCCGCGGAAGTCGTCGGGCTCGCCGTAGACGTGGTACGGGGCGAAGAGGTTCACCCCGTCGTAGCCCCAGCCGAATTCCCCGGGGAATTCGGCCACGGGCATGACCTCCAGGACCGTGATCCCCAGGTCGGCGAGCCGGGGCAGCTCCTCGACGGCGCTCCGCCAGGTCCCCCCGGGCGTGAACGTGCCGATGTGCATCTCATAAAGGATCTGACCCGGCAGGGTCAGGCCCTTCCAGGCCGAATCGGTCCAGCGGAAGGCCGAGGGATCGACGACTCGCGAGGGCCCATGAGGCCCCTCGGGCTGGAATCGCGAGGCCGGATCGGGGAACGCGCCGTCGCCGTCCAGGCGATACCGATAGAGCGTCCCGGCGCGGGCCGTCGGCACAAAGCCCGAGAAATACCCCGCCGGCTCGGGCGTCAGGGGGATCGGCCGACCCTCGCCCTCCATCAAGACATCGACGGATCGCCGCCTCGGGGCCCAGACGCGGAAATGGACTCCGCCGCCCGCGGCCACGTTCGCCCCGACGGGCAATCGTCCGGGACGTTGAATGCTCTTCATCGGTTCTGGCCTCTCCTCATCTCGGCGTTCCGGGCCGAGGTGTTGCGGCGGGTAGCAAAGCCGATGCCGAGGCCCGGCTGGACCATTGACTCGGCGCCCTCACCGTGTGAGAAGATTTGGAAAGGTTCCTCAATCCGAAAGGACACCGACGATGCCGTCCGCCCCCGACATCAGCGATTTCGTGACCTGGAAGGCCGATACCGACCGCGAGAAGTGGTACAACAAGGACAAGAAGGCCCGGAGCACCGAGCTGGGCAACCTCGACCTCTGGATTCAGGCGTACAACGCCTCGAAGAAGCCGACGGACCTGGAGATGCTCAAACGGTCGCTGGGGACCTGGATCGGGCCGAAGACCAAGAACGACGGCACGATCAAGACGATCCGCGACCACAGCGGGGCCGTGACCCGGCTCAAGACGGTCATCGACAACGCGACCCGCCTGGTCGAGCCGGTGATCTGGGACGAGCGGTTCCCGGGGATCTTCATCGCCCACGACAACTACCGAGGAGAGGCCTGGGTCCCCGACGACTTCGTGTCGAAGACCGAGGAGGCGCTCAACACGATCATCACCCAGCCCGTGGGGCTCGCCCTGATCCAGGCGGTCTCCGACAAGTGCCGAGTCGACGCGACGAAGAAGGTCATCATCGAGTACATCCGAGGCGGGGCGATCGCCGCGCCGACCAGCGACACCTCCAATGAGTTCCGCCGGAAGATCCAGCTCCCGAACATGCTCGGCGGCGAGACCGGGTTCGTGGCTTCCCAGATGAGCAACCCCGACATCGTGGCCCGGCCGACCGGGAACCTGCTGAAGAGCGGGACCATCAAGGAGTACATCGGGGGGACCGGGGCCAGCGCCATCATCTGCTTCAACCACAACGACACCGGCCTGGACGGCCGACCGAAATTCGTCGCCCTGGCCCATGAGATGGTCCACGCCCTCCACTACCTCAACGGCATGTGCTACCGGGGGATCGGGGACAAGATCGAGTCGGGGATGAACTCGGGGATCATGGAGGAGGAAATGCGCACCGTCGGGTTCGCGAAGTATGAGAAGGAGGTCCCCTCGGAGAACGCGATCCGGGACGAGCACAGAGTCCCCCGTCGCAAGCACTACATCCCCGACTCGAACTGGGATCACGTCGTGGCGTCGGTCTTCGTTTGAGGTCGGCGGGCCCTTACGATCGCCCCCGGGCCGCGATAGAGTCAGGAATCGGGGCCGGGCGACGCCCTGGCCTCCGGACCATCCGACCCGAACCCGCCCCGCGAGGAACCCGCCATGCGAGACCTCCCGAACCCCGAGTGCCCCGACTGCCGAGATGGGGCCGTCTCCCGCCGAGACTTCGTCCGGGCCGTCGGAGGCGCCGCCCTCGCCGGGGGGCTGATCCCCCGGATCGCCTCCGCCAACGCCTCCCCTCGCCGGGTCGCCGACCCCGAAACCGCCGTCAAGCGGTTCTACGACACGCTCACCCCCGCCCAGAAGACGGCCATCTGCTTCCCCTTCGACCACGAGAAGCGCAAGAGGATCAACGCCAACTGGGCGATCACCGACCTGAAGATCGGCGACTACTCCAAGGACCAGCAAGCCCTGATCGACGAGATCTTCAAGGGCGTGACCAGCCCCGAGGGCTACGAGCGCTTCCAGAAGCAGATGGACGACGACTCCGGCGGGTTCGACAACTACCACGTCGCCGTCTTCGGCGAGCCCGGCTCGAACCAGTTCGAATGGGTGCTCACCGGCCGGCACTGCACCATCCGGGCCGACGGCGACTCGGTCGAAGGCGCCGCCTTCGGAGGGCCGATCATCTACGGCCACGGCGAAGGCGACGGCCAGAAGGGCCTCCCCGGCAACGTCTTCTACTACCAGACCAAGAAGGCCAATGAGGTCTTCACGGCGCTCGACGGCAAGCAGCGAGAGCTCGCGCTGGTCGCCAAGGCCCCGGCCGAAAACAAGGTGCAGGTCCAGGGATCTTCGGGCAAGTTCCCGGGCATCGGCGTGGGCGAGCTCTCGAAGGACCAGAAGGGCCTCGTGGAGTCCGTGATCAAGGTCATCCTCGCCCCGTACCGCGAGAAGGACGTGAACGAGGCGCTCGACGTCCTCAAGGCCGGAGGCGGCCTGGACGCCCTCCACATGGCGTTCTACGAGTCCGACGACCTCGGCGCCGACCACGAGTGGGACCTCTGGAGGCTGGAAGGCCCCGACTTCGTCTGGCACTTCCGAGGCGCCCCTCACGTCCACGCGTATGTGAACGTCACGAAGAAGGCGTAATTCCGGCTCCGGAGAAATCCACGGATGGGCCGGCCCGGATTCACCACCAAGCCACCAAGCCCACGGAGGAAGACACGAAAACGACCGGGATGCACCCACGTCTTCGTGTCTTCCTCCGTGGGCTTGGTGGCTTGGTGGTGAATGGCTTTGGCCGGATGGGCCGGCCCATCGCCCGTTTCAGAGCCGGTAGACCCGAACGGCGTTGTCGTGGAACAACCGCCGCCGATCGGCCTCGGGCCTCGCCGCGACGATCGTCTTCAGGGCCTCGACCCACTGCCTGAGCGTCGCGGCGAGGGTGCAAACCGGCCAGTCGCCGCCGAACACCACGCGATCGGGCCCGAAGGCGTCCAGGACATGGTTGACGATCGGCGCCAGGTCGTCGGCCGTCCACGGCCCTGGCGCGGCCGAGGCGACGATCCCCGAGATCTTCGCCACCACGTTCTTTCGCTCGGCCAGGCGGAGGATCTCGGCCTTCCACGGCGCGAGGTCCTTCGTCCTCACGCCCGGATTGCCGCAATGGTCGAGGATGAACGACGTGTCGGGGCACTCGTCGGCCAGCTTCGCCACGTTCGGCAGCTCGCCGGGGCGGATGCACAGGTCGAAGCTCAACCCACGCTCGCCCAGGAGCCTCATCCCGGCGACGAACCCCGGCGCCAGGCAATAACCCGCGGGCGTTCCCGGGACGTGCAACACCTGCCGGACACCCTTCAGGGCCTTGCGGTCGCGGAATCGGTCCAGGTACGCCTTGAACCCGTCCGACGCCGGCCTCCCCGAGATCACCGCGCCGGCGGGGACGGCCTTCTCGTGATCGCAGAGGTCCAGGGCCCAGGTGGCCTCGGCGGTTTGCTGGTCGGGCGTGACGTCCACTTCCATGGAGACCGCCTTGACGATCCCCAGCCCCTCGGCCTCGGCGAGGTAATCCGCCAGGCGGTAGCAGCGATTCAGCTTCGGCTCCCCCGCCAGCCACTCGAGCCTGAACTTGTCGAGGTCCCAGAGATGCTGATGAGTGTCGATGATGGGTAGGGAGCCTCTCATCTCTCTTCATCTCCGTTCTTGGCTTATGTTGCTCGACGAGAAAACCTCTTTCGCCTTCTTCACGTCGATGGCGATCTGATCGATCAATTCCGAGGCGCCCGCGAATGCCCGGGACGGCCGGAGGCGGTCGATCAGGTCCACCTCGATCTCCTTCCCGTACAGGTTCCCCCGGAAATCGAGGAGGTGGACCTCGACCGTCCGCGACGAGGCGCCGAAGGTGGCGTTGGGGCCGATGTGGGCGGCGGCGGGACGGGATTCGCCGTCGATCCGGGCCAGGACGGCGTAGACCCCATCGGCGGGGATTTGCGTGTCGATCCCGTCGAGGTTGGCAGTGGGGAATCCGATCCCGGCGCCTCGGCCCGCGCCCCGGACCACCCGACCCCGGAGCCGATGAGGCCGTCCCAGCAGATCGGCGGCCTCGGCGACCTGTCCTTCGGCCAGGGCCCGGCGGATTCGGGACGAGGAGACGATCCGGCCCTCGATCTCCGTGGGGGAGGCGACCTCGAAATCCATTTCGTTCTCGGCGCACCACGAGCCCAGCAGCGCCGCGTCTCCGCCTCGATCGCGGCCGAAGCCGAACGTGGGGCCTTCGACCATCCCCCTGGCGGCGAACTGGCCGAGGATCACGCGATCGAAGAACTCGCGGGCCGTCAGGCCGAGAAGCCAGGGCCCGGTGCGGAATACGCCGACGTCGGAGGCCCCGGCCTCCTTCAGCAATTCGACCTTGCGGGCGGCCCAGGTCAGCGGCACGGGGGCCGACTCGGGCCGGAGCAGGGCGACGGGCTGGGGATCGAACGTGAGCGCCAGGGCCGGGGCGCCGGCGAGATCGGCCCGGCTTCGGAGCCGGGCGAGCAGGTGCGCATGACCTCGGTGGACGCCGTCGAAGTTGCCGACGGCGAGGAACGCTCCCCGAACCGCCTGGGGAACCGGGCCGAAGTCGTCGAGCGTGATCACCGACGCCAATCCCCCGCCGTCGATCGAGTCCGGGCGAATCACCCCCTCCGCCGCGCCAGGACCGGGGGACGCCCTCATTATCGCTCCGGTTCGTCCGGGCGGTCAATCGGGTCGAGAGCCGTCCGCGTTCCGCGGGCCGCTCACCACTGCCCGCCGTCGCTCCGACGGACTATCATGACCTCGGCACCGCCTGGAACGGGGCCGATCTGATCCGAGAGCGGAGCGATTCTCGCCGATGAACTTGTTGATCCTTGGGGATGGCGCCGAGGAACTCGCGTGGGCGCGGGCCCTGCTCGATGGCTCCGAGCATCGCCTGGTGGCCGCGTGCCCCGGGTTCAAGTCGATGCCCGACCTCCCGGGCGGCCAGGACCTCGACGCCGCCCTCGCGATCGCGGGCCTCGATGGCGTGATCGTCGGCGGAGACCCCGCGTTGCGGGCCGAGGGGCTGCGGAGGGCGGCTTCGACGGGCCTCCCCGCCGTCGTCCTCCATCCTCCGGGGCCGAACGCCGACCCGTATTATCAGGTCGCGATGAGCCGCCAGGAGACCGGCGCGATCGTCGTTCCCGACCTTCCCGGCCGGCTCCATCCGGGCGTGGCCACCCTGGAAAAAGCCCTTCGAGAGCCGGGTGCCGCCGGGGCGAGGAGCGTCCGCTACGAGGCCAACGTCGGGCCGGCGGAGGGTCGAGACGCGCTGACCCGGGCGTTCTCGCGGGTCGTGGACGTCGTCCGCGCTTTGATCGGCGAGGTCCAGACCGTCAGCGCCACCGGAATCCCCTCGAACGAGGCGCCGACCGAGGCCTTGACGGTCCATCTGAAGGGGGAAACCGGCCGCCACGCCGAAATCCGCCTGACGACCGGCCCCTTCGAGCCGGCGAAACTCGTCGCCGTCACGCCCGACGGCTCCTCGGCGCTCGAATGCGACCCGGATTTCTCGGGGCCGTCCCGACTGATCCGCCGATCGCCCCGGGATGGCGAATCCGTGACCGAGATCGATCCGTGGGACGGCAAGGCCGCGATCTTGAAGGCCCTGTTGGCGGCCTCGACCGAGATCGAACCATCCCCGGGGCTGAACGACGGCACCCGGGCCATGGAGATCACCGAGGCCGTGGGCCGAGGGCTCCGCAAGGGCCGGACGATTGACCTCGTCTATGAGGAGATGACCGAAGTTGGCTCGTTCAAGTCGATCATGACGGGACTGGGGTGCATCCTCCTGTTCGGGGCGTTGCTCATCCTGCTCGTGGCGGCGGCGGCGCAGGGGCTGGGGTTCGAGAACGCGGTGTATGTCGCCTGGGTCATCCCGCCGGCCCTGGTGATCTTCGCCCTGTTCCAGCTCTTCCGATTCGGGATCAAAACGTAAGATGCATGAAATGCACCGCTCTCTGGGGCGGGCGAGGGCTGCCACCTCGCGGCGGCCATCGGACGCCTTCCGACTCCGAATCTCGACCCGAATTTGAAGAATCCGGCGGCTGCGGCCTCCGCCCGCGCGAGTTGGTGCATTTCATGCACCCTACTTGGAGGCGTTTCATCCTCCCGAGGAGCCGGGGTGGCTTGGGAGGGTCAGCCCGGTGGGCTTGAGGTCCAGCAGGACCGTCGCTCGGATCGCGAAGCCGGCCTTGCCGAGCAAGGGATTCACGATCGAGCTATTGATGCCGATCAATTCCCCTTCCTTCGAATACAGGCCGCCGCCGCTGTTGCCGTAGGTGATGCTGGAGTCGTGCTGGATGATCGGCACCTGGCGCTTGGGGGTATCCTTGGGGTGCGGGGTGGTCCTCGTGGCGGAGACGACTCCCTTGGTGAACGTCCAGCCCAACCCCACGGGGTTCCCCACCGCAAACACGTCCTGGCCGGCGATGATCTTGGGCATGGTCTGCCAGACGACCGGCTCGATCTCCTTCGGGGCCTTGGCGGCGATCATGGCCAGGTCGATGGCGTCGGGGGCGATCCAGACGACCGAGCCCGGGTTACTCACCTTGTTGTAGTAGGTGATCTGCAGAGGCGCGATGTTCGTCATGGGGGTCTCGGAGACACCCTGAGAGTGGGCGAACAGCATATCCACGACGTGGTGGTTCGTCAGGATCAGGACCATGTCGCCGTCTCTCTGGACGATCACCCCCGAGCCGACCGACTGGTTGGGGATCTCGATCTGGACGTTGGCCTTCATGGCCTTCTGGATCACGGGGGGCTGGCCTTCGAGGTCGATATCACCTCCGGGGAGGCCACCGGTGGGCCCTCCGCCCTGGCCCTGCCGGGGCGGGGGCTGGACCCTCTGGAACCCCTCGGGCACCGAGTATTCGGGAATACGCCGGAGGGCCTCGTTCGAGGCGGTGGGCGCTCCCGCCGGCCCGTCAGGGTTCATGAAGTTCCAGACGCTCCAGGCGACCAGCGGCAGGACGGCGTAGATCAGGGTCATCGCGCCGGAGACCTGGAGCATCTTCTTGGCCTTCGGCAGCTTCTTCGCGGCCCAGATGCCGCCGATGATCAAACCCACCGGCGCCAGGATAATGGCGGCGAAATACTCGGCCGGGTTCGGGTCGGACGATTCCTTCGCCGAGGCCGAGGCCGGGGCGAACTTGCCCCGAGGCACGGTCGAGGCGACCGCTCCCTCGTCGAGGAACTCGCCGCAGTGCTTGCATTTCTTGGCAGTCGCGAGGATGCTCTCGCCGCAATACGAGCAATCTTTCATCGAAGGAGACGGCGCGGCCATCGAGGGCCGATACGCCGGAGCGGCCGGCAACGGCTCGCCCGATTCTTCCGGGACCACGATGATCCCCGAGCATTTCGGGCACTTGATCTTCTTGCCCGCCGCGATCCCGGGGGGCAGCTTGAGTTTCGCGCCGCAGTCGCAGGAAACGATCGCCGGTTCCAAGGCCGTGCCCTCCCTCGCCGAGGCCCAGAAGTCTCCCGAGATTGTGAACGACTCCGGCGAAGGAAACAAGTTTCCATCAGCGGAATTTTCGATCTCGGCGCCCTCGGACCGAATCGAGGAGTGCCGATCTCTCCTCCGGGTCAAGCTCGCGCAGATCTCCCGGCGCCATCCCGCCCAGCTCGATCGGCCCGACGGCGACCCGGACGAGCCTCAGGGTCGGGTGCCCCACGGCGGCGGTCATCCGCCGGACCTGGCGGTTCCGGCCCTCCCTCAGGATCAGCCGAATCCAGGCCGTCGGCACGTTCTTGCGGAACCGGATCGGCACCGGCCTCTCGGGCAGGTCCGGCGGCGAACCCAGACGCTCGGCCCCGGCCGGGAGGGTCGGCCCGTCGTTCAGGATGACCCCGAGGCGAAGCCTCCGCAACGCCTCCTCGTCCGGCTCGCGCTCGACCTGGACGAGGTACGTCTTGGGATGGTCGAACCTCGGGTCCGTCATCCGGTGGGCGACCCGGCCGTCGTCGGTCAGGAGCAGGAGCCCCTCGCTGTCGCGATCGAGTCGTCCGACCGGGTAGACGCCCGGGACCGGCACGAAGTCTTTCAGCGTGGAGCGTTCCGACCCCGAGGCGTCGGTGAACTGGGTGAGGACGTCAAAAGGCTTGAACAGCTTGAAGTAACGGAACGGGGAGCGTCGAGGTTCGAGGGCCATGATGCGCGCATTCTATCCGGTCGGGCCGTCGGGATCGAAGATTCGGGACGCACCGAACGTCCCTGAAGGTGGGGCGTGGCGGCTTGCGAGGCCCCGCCCGGACCCGTTTCCTCCGATCTCGAACATCCCGAGGCCGCCTGATGACCGCCCGAAAATGGCTGGTAGTGGGACTTTTGTTCGCATCGACCGCCTCGAGCCGGGCCCAGTTCGGCGGAGGCGGCGGGACACCCGCGAACCCGGCGAATCCGGCCGACGTCCCGGCGCCGAAGCCCCCGGCCGAGGACGTCCCCGCCCCGAAGCCCGCCACGAGCCGGGTCGTCGCCGTGACCCTCTATCAGACCAATGCCCTGGTCACGCGAGAGGTGGCCGTCCCCGAGGGCAAGGGGGCCGTCGAGGTCGTCGTCACGCCGTTGCCCCCTCAGACGATCGAGGGATCGCTCTCGACCGAGGGCCCCGAAGGGTTCCGCGTCCTGAGCACCCGGTATCGCACCCGCGCCGTGAAGGAGGACACCCGAGAGGAGGTCCGCTCCAAGCAGAACGAACTGAAGACCCTGGAGGCCGAGGCCGCCTCGATCCGCAGCGCCCTGGGCGTCCGAGAGGAGGACCTCAAGTTCCTGGCGAAGCTGGAAGCCTTCACCGGCTCCACGATGACCACGCTGACCGACAAGGGCAAGCTCGACGGCGAGGCAACCATCGAGGTCGCCAAATATGTCATGGAAACCCGCGCCTCGACCTCCGAGGGCCGAGTGAAGCTGGAAGACCAGGCCAGGACCAACGCCGAATCGATCGCCTTCGTCCAGAGGCAGCTCGCCGAGCTCTCGGCCGGATCGGGCCGGACCGAGATCGACGCGGTGATCGTCGTGGACAAGGCCAACGCCCCGGCCGGATCGGTCCGGCTCAGCTATCTCGTCTCGGGGGCAAGCTGGTCGCCTCGCTACCGGGTCCGAGCCGGAGGACCGAAGGACCCGGTGAGGATGGAGACGCTCGGAGCGGTCGAGCAGCACTCGGGGGAGGACTGGAACGACGTCGATCTGACGCTCTCGACCGCCCAACCTTCGTACAGCGCGACGGTGCCGGACCTGCTGCCCCTGGACGTCTCGGCCTCCGAATCGGGGCAGGCAAACAAGGGCGGCTTCCAGGCGATGCCTCCGGCGCAGGTCGCCCCGACCCCGGCGCCTCCGCCGATGGCCCCGCAGCAAGCCCAGCAGATGAGGAGCCAGGCGGGCCGCGAGCTCCTGGGCAACAACGCCAAGGCCGGGGGCGCCCTGCTGAACCAGGCCGCCGCGCTCGACCAGTCGCGCGAACTCCTCGCCGACGACTCGGGCAAGGACGCGGGCGCCCCGCCCGAGGACCTGCCCGCCGTCACCTTCCGGGTGAAGGGCAGGCTCAGCCTGCCGTCGAGAAAAGACCCGATGTTCGTCGAGATCGGCCGCGCCGAGATGGCCCCCGAGTATTTCGCCAAGGCGGTCCCCGTGCTCTCGCCAAGGGTCTACCGGCTGGCGAAGCTCACGAACACCGGCGACTCGCCGATCCTCCCGGGAGAGGCCACGATGTACGTCGGCCAGGACTTCGTCGGCCGGATGACCCTGCCCTTCGTGGCCGTGGGCGAGCCGTTCACCGTCGGCTTCGGCGTCGATTCGAGGCTCCAGATCGGCCGAAGGCTCGTAAACAAGACCAGGACCGTGCAGGGAGGCAACCAGGTGATGACCTACGAGTTCCGCATCGTGGCGAGGAATTTTTCCGACGCCCCGGCGAAGCTCCACGTCTGGGACCGCCTCCCCAAGCCCGAAGGCGACTCCGTGGCGGTCTCCCTGAGCCAGACCCAGCCCGAGCTCAGCACCGACACGATCTACCAGAAGACCGGCCGGACCGACAACCTCCTGAGATGGGACCTGGACGTCCCCGCCAACACCATCGGAGACAAGCCGATGACGATCACCTACAGCTTCAAGATCGAATACGCCAAGGAGTTCGAGATCGACTACTTCCGCTCCGGAGGGCTCAGCGAAGCCCCGATCGGAGGCATGGGCGGACTCATGGGAGGCATGGGAGGAGGCTTCCGATCGCTCGGGAACGACCGGCCCTGAACCATGAGCAAGGCAAGCCGCCCCGGGGAGCGACTCCGGGGCCACTCAACCGAAGAGGCGGATCATCCAGGCGACGTATCGTGAGGCCAGTTCGCCCGTGGAATCGAAATACGCTTCCTCGATGGCGACGCCCAGGGGCCGACCGGCCTTCTTCTGCCAGGCGAGCCAGGTATGAATCACGGCCTTCTGGCGGTGACGATCCACAAACCGCTGATCGATGGCCCGAACTTCATCGACGCACCGATTCGCCACCGGGAGTAACGAGTCGCCGTCTCGGATCATGGACTCAACAAAGTCCTCGATCATCCCGATCCGCATATTATCGGGCCAGATCCAGACGCCAACCCTAGCTCGATAAGCCCGTTCGACGATCGTGTCGGCCAGGTCGGCGACGGGAGGGGCGGGATATCCCGCGGCCATCAGGGCATGACGGATTTGGAGCCATCGGGCGACCGGATCAGCGTCGGCATCGACGACGATCCCGAGACGATCGATGGACGGGGCCGCGAGCAGGGTCGGCACCCTTTTCAACAGGGCATCGACGCCCCGAATCTCCTCCCCGTTCGGGTCGTACTCCTCGACCCTGAACTTCGGCGCCTTCTTGGCGTCCTTGCCGTGCGGCTCGCACAGTTCGTCGCACCTCAAGGCAAGATGGCAACTGACGGCCAGATCATCCCGCCCCTCGACGTAGAGCTTGAACCGATCGTTCATCCCCGGAGCTCCAGCCCCATCTCCACGGCGGTCTCCAGGCGGTCCTCATCGAACTCCCGGGCGACGATCGAATTTCCCTCGCGGCCGAGGTAGACCAGGACGCCTTCTTCCTCGGTCTCGATCGCGGCGGCCTCGAATGCCTTGACGCAGTCCGAGCTGTGGGTTGTCGCGAAAACCTGGACGTTGTATTTCTCAGCGATTCGGAAGATGAACCGCCAGATCTCAGTCTGAACGGAATAATGCAATCCGTTCTCGAATTCATCGATCAGAAGCAAACCGTCCGAGGCGTTCAGCAATCCAAGGGCCAGGTGAAAGACGCGATGCATCCCGTCGCCAAGACTGCCCAGGAAGACGGGTTGTTCCTCGCCCTTCAGCCTGAGGAACGGGGCCCAGTCGCGGCCATCCTCGACGGTCGGGACAAGAGTCACCCGCTCCACACCAGGTTCGATCAGCCGCAGGCACTCGACAAGCCGATCTTCGCTCACGGACAGCGCGATCCGACTCCAATACTCCTGGATGAGCGAATCCTCCAGCCCTTTCGAGCCGACGAAGACATGGCTCAGAGAGAGTCCCAAGAAGTCCTTCTCGGAACTGGCCCAGACGGAGCCAAGGCGGACGAAGTCGCCCGCGTCATAGGTCGGTAGGGCTCGCGACCTCCCGCCCACCTGAAAACGGAGACCAATCCCCGAAGTCGTCTCGTTGCGGGCGGAATTCGTCGGAGAGTCGAAATGGAGGGTGGGTGAAATCCTGAGAATATCGTTCGACGGCGCGACCGGCCCGATAAGAATCGGTTCCTGAGATTCATCGAATCCGATCCTTCGACCGTGAAAGAGCGAATCGACGCGAAGCGGTCGGTCGAGGAGCTTTCCGTAGCGATTCGTCGTGCCGAAAAGTTCGCCCCTCGCCCTCAAGACCTCCAGGAGGCCCGTGGTGGGAACCGGGGCGGCATAGATCCGAAGTGCTTCCAGAACGCTCGTCTTCCCGACGTTGTTCTTCCCCACAAGCAGGTTCGCCCTCCCCAATTTCTCGATCTTCAACTCCCGCAGGCCGCGGAAGTTGTGGATTTCGAGCGAGGGGAGGGCGAGTTCGCCGGGCATGGTCGGGGCCTCGGGGGAGACTTTGGGGTCCGTCCCTTCAGGATAGCCGACGCGCCCGGGTTTGGGGAAGTTCGCGGGTCCAAGTATGTGGGCTTGGTTGTTTCGAACTCCGTAGGGCAGGCCTTGGCCTGCCGAGGCGGGCCTTGGAGCGGCAGGCCCAGGCCTGCCCTACGACAAATGTTCGAATCGACCAAGCCTTGGTGCTCAGCCGTGGCCGTAGCCTCGGTCGAACGCTTCGATGTCCCTCAGGTGCGCGGAGTAGACCGTCCGGAAGGTGTCGGGATCGACCGACCACCTGGGTTGGTCTTCGGTGTGGCGGTGGCAGTGCTCTTCCAGGAGGCGGTGGAGGAACTTGAAGAGCTGGCGGGGGGTCCGGAGGTTGCCCAGGGCGTCCTTCAGCGAGTCGTCGGAGACCCCTTCGTCGACGAACTGGCGGAGCCTTGGCCCCTGGCCGTTCTCGAGGTGAGGGGCGCAGGCCTTGAGGCGGTCGGTGGCGAGGTCGTAGAGGCTGGGGCCGGTCCACCTCAGCGGCTTGATCATGTTGAGCTTGTCGGGCCGGGCCTTGTCGTAGAAGTCCTTGTCTTCCTTCTCGAGGTAGTAGGCCAGCTCGATCGGGAGGAGCAGCTTGACGCCGAGCCCGGGGTGGCGGAGGAACTTGTGGTCGAGCAGGGGCCAGACCAGGGCCCTCATCTTCCTCGGGTCGCCCTCGATCATCTGCGGCTCGTCCACCCGGTCGATCAGGACGACGACGCCGGCATATCCGAGGGTCTTGAGGACGCCTCGGAACTTGTCCAGGAGCTGATACCGCTCCTCGCCGCCGGATTTGCCCGAGGTCGGCAGGGGCTGGCCGGAGAGCTCGGTGGGCCGGAACCAGAGGAGTTCCCAGCGGAGGGCGCCGGGGTCTCGGGAGAGGACCTTCACGGCCTTGCGGATCTCGCTGGCGTACCATTCGGCGCGGATCAGCCGCCAGGCCCAGTAGAGCCAGCCCAGGACGACCGGCACGAGCAGCCAGGCGGCGACCTTCACGGCGCGGAGGGCCGGGAACGCCGCGAGCAGGCCGATCACGGCGAGGCTCACTCCGAAGCCGATTTGCAGGTCGCGGCGGCTCCACAACGGGCGGAACCCGGATCGGCGGCGGAGGCGGGTCCAGCGCTTCTCGATCGGCTCTCCCGTGGACTGGTCATAGATCGCCGCGAGCAGGAGGAGGTCGCGCCTCTGGTCCAGGCTCAGGGCGGAAAGGTCGATCTTTTCGGCCGTGAGGTGGTCGATGAGCTGGGTGACGCCGAGGGCCAGGATGGCGTCCATGTGGTCCTGGAGTCGCCATTTCTTCAGCGCCTCGATCGCGTCCTTCGCCTTCACGGCGGTGCGGAAGTGGTCGAGGTACGGGTTGAAGTCGTCGTAGGAGACGACGAACACGCGCTCGGTGGGGTGCTCCTCGTTATACGATTCGAGCTCGGCGGTGGCCTGGAGCCTCAGGGCCGTCTTGCCGCTGCCTTTCTCGCCGAAGACCAGGGCCGTGCTGGGGTTCTCGGGGCTGCCGAAGAACTTCGCCCAGGCCGGGTGGTGGATCTTCCAGAGGCACTCGCGCTTGAAGACGGTGTCGGTCTGCGCGTCCTCCTCGCTGAACGGGTTGCCCGCGATGCCGTAGTGCCCGAGGAACTGGTCGATCTTCATCGAAGGCCCACCCGTGGACGCGGAATCCCCGCCGAGGCGGCTCGCCTCGCGGGGCGGACAGGATTCCGTCTTACCCGAGCTCGCCCCGTCGTGCAATCCGAACCGGCAACTCGATAGGGGGGCGAGGCGTCGAGCGAGCGGGGGCGATGGCTTGCCGATTCGCTGGGCTACGGCTGGCGACGGCCTCGCTCGTCCGTCTAGAATGCGGGACCGGGATCGAGGGGCGAGGAGATGGAGACGCTTCTGATGGCTCGCCTGGCGAAGTGCGTGGTCGGGGTCGGGCTGCTCGTGGGGGGCCTGGCCGGTTGTGGCGGGGCAGGGGGGCCGTCGGCGACCGCCGAGATCCCGACCCTTCGAATCGCCGCCGCGAGCGACCTGCAAACGGTCATGCCGAAGCTGATCTCCGCGTTCGAGGCCACGAGGAAGGTCAAGGTCGAGGCCACGTTCGGCGCCTCGGGGCAATTCGCCCAGCAGATCCGCCAGGGCGCCCCGTTCGACGTCTACCTCGCCGCGAATCGCAAGTTCGTCGTCGATCTGCTCGGCGACGGCTTCATCAAGCCCGACTCCCTGGCCGATTATGCCGTCGGCTCGCTCGCCCTGGCCGTCCATCCCGACTCGGCCGACAAGATCAAGACGCTCGACGACCTGGCCGATCCGTCGATCAAGAAGATCGCCCTGGCCAACCCCGAGCTCGCCCCGTATGGGATGGCCGGCAAGCAGGTCCTGGAGAACGCGAAGCTCTGGGACAAGGTGAAGCCGAAGATCGTCCAGTCGGAGACGGTCCGCCAGGCCCTCCAGTTCGTCGAGACCGGCAATGCGGAGGCCGGCCTCGTGGGCAAGGCGATCGTCGATCCGAAGAAGGTCCGGGTCGTGAACGTCGATCCGGCGCTCCACGACGCGATCCTCCAGGGGATGGGCGTCGTCTCGGCCTCGAAGCACCCCGAGGAGGCCGCCGCCTTCTCGAAATTCCTCCTCGGCCCCGACGGGCAGAAGATCCTGGAAGACGCCGGCTTCGCCCTCCCGCCGACGCCCTCGCCCTGAACCCGGAGAGGCCTCGCTTCATGATCCGCCGTCGAGCCTTCACGCTGATCGAGCTCCTGGTCGTGATCGCGATCATCGGCGTCCTGATCGCCCTGCTCCTGCCGGCCGTCCAGGCCGCCCGGGAGGCCGCCAGGAGGTCGCAGTGCACCAACAACCTGAAGCAGGTCGGCCTGGCGATGCACAATTATCTGTCGGCCATCGGCGTCTTCCCGCCCGGCCGGATCAATTCCCACCTCGCCGGCAAGGGGAACTGCTGGGGCGCCTTCGCCCAGATGCTCCCCCAACTCGAACGCTCGGACGTCTTCAACGCCTTCAACTTCAGCCTCCCGCCCGATACCGACCCCACCACCACGCTCTCCGCCGCCAATATCACCGGGTTCGAGACCTTCATCGGCGCCTTGCTCTGCCCGTCCGATTCGAACCCGGTGCTGATCACCGTGAGCAACGGCCAGTTTGCCACTCATAATTACAACATGAACACGGGCTCGGGCTACTCGGTCGTCCAGACGCCCGCCGCCCCGTTGGCCGACACGCCCAACGGCCCGTTCTACGAGAATTCGCGGACCACACCCGGCGACATCCTCGACGGCATGTCGTCCACCGTCGCCTTCAGCGAGACCGTCCGCTCCCTGCCGACCTCGACGTTCGCCACCGATCCCCTGGGCGTCTTCGTGATCACCGGGAACAACAGCACCACGGGCCCGCCGATCACCTCCGACGCCGACTATCAATCGATGTGCCTGACGAGCACCCCGCCCGGATTCCAGGCGACGAGGGGCGTTCGATGGCACTACGGCGCCCCCGGCCATACGATGTACAACCACCGGAGGCCGCCGAACGACCTCCGGTACGACTGCCGGGGCGGCCTGCCCCACAGCAACCGATCCGACCCCCTGTGGAACTGGTTGTCGCTGAACGTCGCGGCCCGGAGCAAGCATCCCGGAGGGGTGAACTCGCTGTTCTGTGACGGCCACGTCCAGTTCGTCAAGAACAGCGTGAACCCGACGGTCTGGCAGGGCATCGGCTCGGAGAACGGCGGCGAGGTCGTCTCGAACACCGATTTTTGAACCTTCCTCACGGGCCGAACCGAGCCGCCCATGCCCTCCGACCTCGGCCCGTTCTGGCTCTCGCTCCGGGTTGCCTCGGTCGCGACGCTCGGGATCGTCCTCGTGGGACTTCCCCTGGCGTATCTGCTGGCGAGGGCACGCTTTCCGGGCAAGGGGCTGATGTCGGGATTCCTGGTCCTGCCCCTGGTCCTCCCGCCCACGGTCCTGGGCTTTCTGCTCTTGCAGGTTTTCGGGAGGAAGGCCGCGGTGGGGATGTGGCTGGAGTCTCGGCTGGGGATCATCCTCGTGTTCCACTGGTCGGGGGCGGTCCTGGCGACGGCCGTGGCGGCATTCCCGCTGTTCCTCCTGCCGGCGAGGGCCGCGTTCGAGGGGGTCGATCCGGCGCTGGAAGACGCCGCCAGGCTCCTCGGGCGGCGCGATTCCTCGGTTTTTCTCCATGTGACGCTCCCTCTGTCATGGCGAGGGCTGGCCTCCGGGGCGGTCCTGGCGTTCGCTCGGGCTTTGGGAGACTTCGGGGCCACGCTGATGGTCGCCGGGGACATCCCCGGCGCCACCCGGACCGCCTCGATCGCCATCTTCAATGCCGTCCAGCTTGGCGACTCGGCCACCGCGATGACCTTCACCGCCCTGATCTCCGCCGTGTCGATCGCGGCGCTCGTCGCCACGCAGCGAGCCTCCCCGGCGAGGGGGGCCGGCCGGTGAGCGGACCTTCGGACGGCCTGCATGTCGAGGTTTCGCGGAAGGTCCACCCCGGCCTCGTCCTCGACGTTTCCCTGACGCTCGGGGCCGAGTGCGGCGTGGTGTTCGGGGCCTCCGGGGCCGGGAAGACCAGCCTGTTGCGGCTGATCGCCGGGCTCGACCGGCCCGATTCGGGCGTCGTCCGCGTTGCCGGCTCGACGTGGTTCGACTCGAAGACGAGCGAGGAAGTCCCGCTCCGGTCGAGGCGAGTCGGCATGATCTTCCAGGACGACTTGCTGTTCCCTCACCTGAGCGTCTGGGCGAACGTGGGATTCGGCCTGAAGGGGTGGCGGCGGCCCGAGGCGAAGAAACGGGTCGAGGAGGTGGCGGCGCTCTGCGGGGTCGCCCACCTGATGGCCCGGCGGCCGGCGACGCTCTCGGGGGGCGAACGGCAGAGGGTCGGCCTGGCCCGGGCCCTCGCCCCCAGGCCCCGGCTCCTCCTCTGCGATGAACCGGTCTCCGCCCTGGACCTGGACGCCCGGTTCTCCCTGATCGAACGATTGAAGGCCGTCCAGACTGCCGAGAATGTCCCTCTTCTCCAGGTGACCCACAGCCCAAGCGAGGCCGTGGCCCTGGCGTCCCGGCTCTTCCTCCTCGATTCGGGGCGGATCATCGACGAAGGGCCGCCCCTGGACGTTCTTTTACGTCGTCAAGGTCGCGTCAAGGAGCGGATCGACGACGTAAGGAACGTCCACGAGGGGCGGATCGCCTTTCACGACACGGGTTCGGAGACGGCCATCGCCCTGGCCGGCGGGCCGACGCTGATCGTCCCTCGGCAGGAGAGGCCCGAGGGCTCGGCCGCGACGGTGGCCGTCCGCGCCGAAGACATCCTGCTGGCCCGGCCGCCGATCTCCGAGCTGAGCGCGAGGAACCGGATCGATGGGGAGGTGGAGCGGGTGATCGTTCACGGAGGGGACGCCGAGGTGATCGTCCGGGCCGGGGCGACCCGGTGGATCGTCGCGGTCGTGGCCTCGGCCGTCGGATCGCTCGGATTATCGCCGGGCTCGCCCATCGTGATGATCATCAAGGCGAGGAGTTGCCACGTCCTCTGACGAGGCCGCTCGGCGAGTTGACCTGGGCCCCGGGGCCGGGACGACTATAATCGACCTATTGGCCCGAGAATCGCGTGCCGTCGGGGTTCGTGCCGCCGAGGGGATTCGCCGGGCGATCGCCAGGAGAGGGGATCGGGACGGAGCCATGTGGACGTTTGCCTGGCGGAACCTCGCGACCCGACCGTTGCGGACGGTCCTGGCGCTGGTGGGGCTGTCGATCCCGATCCTCGGCGTCCTCGGGCTCTTCAGCCTCTCCGGGGGCCTGCGGAACCTCGTCGGCGACACGCTGAGCAAGATCCAGGGCGTGGTCGTCCTGCGCGAAGGCGCGCTCAGCCCGGTCTTCAGCAAGCTGCCCGAGGACCTCGCGCCGAAGATCCGCGCCCTGCCGGACGTCACGGCCGTGGCCGGCGAGGTCTGGGACGTGGCGCCGTCGGTCGAGGGCCGCACCGCCGCCGGCCAGTTCATCCGCAAGGCCGGGCAGTCGCTCACGACCAAGGGCGGCTCGGGGAACATGTACCAGTCCTTGCTGGACCAGCCGATCATCCAGGGGCAGGACATCGCCTCGCATCAGAACCTCAAGAGCGCCATCTTCCCACGGGCCCTGGTCAAAGGCCCCGAGGGCGGCCGATTCCTCCAGCCCGGCGACGAGGGGACCAACCGCATCGTGATCTCCACCAAGATCGCCCGGGACAACGCCGACCCCGAGACCAAGAAGCCCAAGAAGGTGGGCGACACCCTGCTGATCGCCGACGAGCCGTTCGAGATCATCGGCCTGTACAACACGGGATCGATGCTCCTGGACGTGATCATCATCATGGACATGAACACGGCCCGGCGCGTCCTGAACTTCCCCAAGGGCACGGTCTCGACGTTCTACGTCGAGGCCGCGAACCCCGGCGAGAACGACAAGCTCAGCGAGGAGATCGAGAAGGCCATCCCCAAGGCCGACGCCCGGGGCGTCAACGAGATCATGGCCAACTTCGGCGACCTCATGAACCAGCTCGACCTGTTCCTCTTCGCCACGGTGCTGCTCGCCCTGATCGTCGGGGTGGTCGGGATCATCAACACGATGCTGATGAGCACGACCGAGAGGTTCGCCGAGTTCGGCGTCCTGAGGACCAATGGCTGGTCTCGCGGGAACGTCCTGACGCTGGTCACGGCCGAGAGCGCGTACCTGGGACTGATCGCGGGAGTCATCGGCCTGGTGCTCACGATCACCTTCACGGCGGTGGCCAACCAGTTCATCACCTCGACCGGCCTGGCGCTCTCGGTCAGCCCGATGAACGCCGCCAGGGGGCTGGGCCTGGCGATCGTGATGGGCGTCCTCGGCGGCCTGTACCCCGCGTGGAAGGCGTCTCGGCTGGTGCCGATGGACGCGATCCGACTGGGGGCGCGGTAGGATTCGGCCTCGAGGAGGGCGGGGGAGGCCCGCCGCCTTCGCGAAGGGCCAGGGACGGCGGGTTGCCCCCGCACGACATCATGGACCGCTGACCGCTGGATGCCATCCCGGAGACGACGATGATCGAGGTGACCGATGTGGCCAAGTCGTTCCGCAGCGGCGAGAACGTGGTCGAAGCCCTCCGAGGGGTGTCGTGCCGGGTGGGCCGCGGGCGGTTCGCGTTCATCGTCGGGCCGTCGGGGTCGGGAAAGAGCACCCTGCTTTACCTGATGGGGGCGCTGGACCGGCCGAGCTCGGGGCGGATCGTCGTCGAGGGGATGGACCTCACCGCGATGACCGAGGCCGAGGGGAATGCCTATCGCCGCGACAAGATCGGCTTCATCTTCCAGGCATTCAACCTGATCGGCAACCTCACCGCCGTGGAGAACGTCCTCGTCCCGTTCCTGCCCAGGGGGATCACGCCGGACCTCCGCGAGAAGGCCGCCGGGCTGCTGAGAGACGTCGGCCTCGGGGCGCGGCTCGATCATCGACCCCGGCAGATGTCCGGCGGCGAGCAGCAGCGGGTGGCGATCGCTCGGGCCCTGATCAAGGACCCCGTGCTCGTCCTGGCCGATGAGCCGACCGGCGAGCTCGATTCGAAGACCGGCGACGAGATCTACCGCATCCTCCGCGAGCTCCAGGCGAAGAGGCAGACCACCCTGGTCGTCGTCACCCACGACCGCCGGTTCATCCGGCCCGATGACCTCGTCCTGGAGATCCAGGACGGCCTCCTCCTCGCCGACAAGGACCGCGAACCCGCCGGAAACCTGGCGGGGGTCCGATGAGATCGGAGATTGAACCGCCAAGACGCCAGGATCGCCAAGGGAGACGGGAGAAAAAGCATCGAGATTCTTAAATTAATTCACTTCAATATTAATGCTTTTTCTCCCGTCTTCCTTGGCGATCCTGGCGTCTTGGCGGTTCATTCTTTTCTCAATTCGGCCACGACCATCGAATGGACGTCGAGCCGGGGGACGATCACCTCTCGGCCCTCGGGCGCCTCGCGGATCGGCAGGTCGCGGCCCTCGGGTTCGAGGTGGACCCGGCCCAACTTGTAGCGAGGGCCGAACGTCACGCGGATGTCGTGGATCGGCACGACCTCTTCCCGGAGGGGTACGTCCTCGTTCGGCAGGGCGTGGAAGGCGGTCGTGTTCAGGTCGCTGAACAGGTGGACGATCAGCCGTTCCGACCCGCCCTTGGCCTGCCTCATCACGGTCGAATGGACGCACATCGGGGCCCTGACCGCGACCGGCGGCGGGCCGTTGGCCGCCCATTCGATCGCATGCTTGAGCACGAGGCGTTCGTACGGATACGCATAAAGATAATAGCCGGCATCGAACCCCGCCGCGAGGTAGACGACCCGACCCTTGCCGTGCTCCCGGGCGATCGCCCCCGGGGAATCGGTCGCGCCGGGCGATTCCTTCAGGCGGAGCGTCCCGAGCGTCTTCGCCGAGCCGTCGCGCATCTCCACCCTCACCGCCGGGCCCTTGAACGTGACCGGCTCTTCGCCTACATACGTCGTCATCAGGCCGCGATTGAGGAACGACTTCGTGTCCTGACGAAAATCGAACACGTTTTTGCGCTTTTCCCAGTAGTCGGGGCCGATCGCCCTGGCGAAGTTGACGTCGAGCGACGGGGCCGCGGTCTTCGCGTCGCGGATCAGCCCGCGATGGCTGGCCCCGAAGGTCTCGGCCAGGGCGAAGTCGTCGCGAGGGGTGCCGAACTCGTCGAACAGGGAGGTATCGAGGCTCGCCACGAGCCCTCCGCCGTCCCTCACGAACCCGTCGATCGCGGCGACTTGCTTCGCGTCCAGGCAGGCCGTGTTGGGGAGGATCAGGACGCGATAGGGCGCGAGATCCTCGGGCGTGAGGTTCCAGTCATTGATCACGGCGACGGGCAGATGCTCCTCGACGGCCGCCCGGAAGGCGCCGAGGACGTTCGCCATGGAGCGTTCCTCGACCTTCCCGGCCGATCGGCCGTAGAAATTTCGGGTATTGTCGCTGAGGACCAGCGCCGCCCAGGGCTCGGGCCTCTTGTGGGTCAGCCAGGGCTTGCGACGCCCGACCTCGTCCAGGCAGTCGTACAATTCCTTTTGGAGGTTCTTCGGCTGGGCCACGGCGATGCTGGGGCAGGCGCCGTAGGTCAGCGCGAGCATCATCCGGCGGAGGATTTCGGGGGAGGAAAGCTGTCCTTGCCGTAGGGGTTGCCGTGGGTCAGGAGGTAAGGCTCGCTGAAGGCGACCCGGTGGTTCGTCGTGGCCCAGATGTAGGCGTTGGCCAGCGCCGGGAGGATCGTCGTCCCGCGGTTCGTCTCGTCGAGCCAGAACTCCTGGTCGGGCGCGTCGAGGAGCAGGTTCATCCTCGACGGCATGTTCCTCGGGATGCTCAGGAAGTGGCCGAAGCGGCCGGCGTTGGTGGTCCAGGTCACGAGCGCCACGTCGGGCTTGATCCCTTTCAATCGCGCTTGCATTCTTTGAACCAGGCCCTCCATCCGGCGGTCGGCCCAGTGCTGGTAGCGGCGGAAGGCGGGGTCATCCATGTTGGAGTCGGGGATCTCGGCCCCGGCGTCCTTGCGATAGGCATCCCGGCAATGCTTGCAGTAGCAGACGCCCCCGTAGTGGAGGCCGTCGAAGCTGAAGGCATCCACCTCGGGGAAGGTGGTGAGGATCTCGGCGAGGACGTCGATGAAGAAGTCGCCGTAGGGGCCGAGGAGGCAGAGCATCCCCCCGTGAGGGAATTTTTGCATGTCGATCTGCGGGATCTCGGCCGTGTTCGTGCCGATCCGCCGCCACTCGGGGTGGGTCTCGTAAACTTCACCCTGGAGGCACGGCGGATAGACCCCCAGGATGCGGACGCCCAGCCTCCTGTACTCGGCGATGTCCTTCGGCAGGCGGTCGAGGGGGACGTGAGGGCTGCGTTTCTTCAGGAGCTTGCTGTCGTAGTACGCATAGAAGGGATCGACGAATCCCATCTCGCTGATCGTGACGCCGTGGGCCGCGGCCCGGGCCCGCGACGGGCCGTCCATCACGGATAGGGTGTAGCCGCAGCCGACGGTGTCCTCGACCCACCCGGGGACCTTGATCGCGCGGAACGGGGCGGTGTCGAACGGCTGGGGGAGGATGGTCTCGGCCCAGATCCCCGAACCCTGCTGCTGGGCGGCGGCAGGTCCGGCGATCCCCAGCCAGGCGATGAGGACGGAAAGCCATGCGGATCGGTTCATGAGTCGAGACCTCCGAGGGCCGACCGCCCCGCGTTCAGGAGTAGGTCAGGACGAAGCACTTCAAGGGGTCGCCGTCCACGTCCTCGGGCGGGATGGTCTCGATCACCTCGGGGGCCTGGGTGGGATCGGCATACGAGGCGTTCTTGTGCAGGGGGTTGGCCGTTTTCTTCCATTCCGTCGTCGGCTTGAAGAAAACGGTGGAATACGCGGCCGTGGAGGAGGCGTGGAGGAAGAACCCGCCCGGCCGGACGACCATGCAGCTGGTGTTGTTCGTGACCGCCGCCGAGGCCACGACCTGGAAATCGACCGTCTCGGCCGACATCGCCTTCAGGACGCCGATCTCGTGGTCGTAGCAGATCTCGAAGCCGAACTTGATGTCGGCGATCGTCTGCCGGCCGCTCTGCCGGCCCGGGAGGAAGACCCCGGGGACGTTGCCGGTGACCTCGAACCGGTCGGCCTTCTTGCCGTACTGGGCGACGACGTCCCCGTTCAAATAGATGTAGATCCGGTTCTTGACGAAGTGGTTGATCTCGCCGGTCCCTTCGAGGATGCCGACCTTCGCCTGGATGGTGGGCACGGTCGGGTCGTTCTCGGGGGCCAGCTCCTTGACCCTCTTGAAGCGAGGGGCCGTCGCATCGACCTCGGCCTTGACCTGGCGGAGCACCTCCAAAGCCCCGACCCGGCCGCCTCCTTCGTGCCTCTCGGGCGCGTACTTGTAGATGATCGACCCCGGGACGAGCAGCATGTCCTCCTTGGTCCGGGAGAGGTTGCGGACCTTCTTGAGGATCGACAGGGCCTCGTCCGCCTCGATGGCCCGGCCGGCGGTCGCGTCGGCGGGGTCTCTCTGGCGGGTGAAGAGATATTCGGGGGCCACGAACATCGACTTGATCGGCCCGGTGTAATCGGCCGAACCCGCCTTCGCGGCCTGGTACAGCTCGAACGCCCGGGTCACGGCGTTCTGGAGCTGGGCGAACCGGGTGTCCTGATCGACGTTCAGCTTCGTCTCGGTGTCTCGGGACCAAAGCGCCACGAAAATCTTCATCGGCGAGGCCTCCTGTTGATTCGCCGGATTGAATCACAGATCGGGGCCGACCGCCACGCCGGACCGACGCGAGCCCGGGGAATCAAGGTCGTCCCGGGCGACGAGGAGGGCCGCGAAGAGGCCGACCATCGCGAGGTTCCGGGCGTTCAGGATCGCCACCGCCAGGGGATTCAGGGCCACCAGCCCCGGGCCGCTCCACGGGTAGACCAGCATGGTCAGGAACGCGACGGCGAGACAGATCGGCCTGGCGACCCGACCCGATCGGCCGTCGATCGCCGCCACCAGGGGCAGGAACCAGAGCACGTATTGCGGCGAGAGCACCTTGCCGAACAGGGCGAAGGCCACCACGCTCGCCGAGGCCGACCTCGCGGGATTGGAGCGGAACGAGCCTCGCGTCGTCCACACCGCGAACAGGGTCGCGAATGCCTGGATCGGCATCGCGAGCCTGGCCGCCAGGGCCGCCCCCGGCGTGATCAGCTCGAACGAGATGTGATTGTAATCCACGGCGATCGGCGAGCCCCGGAGCATCGAGACGACCGTCAGGACCCCCGCGTACAGCGACTCGTGTTCCAGGCCCCTCTCCGAGTGAAACCGGACCGCCGCCGCCGTCCCCGCAATGCCACCGATCGCCAGCCAGGCGACCAGGCCGAGCGCGATCGTGATCGCCAGCGAGATCGTTCCCCGATAGCGTCGCGAGCGAAGGTCGTCGAGGATCTGGGGGAGGGCCGCCGCGCCGGGGAAGATCTTCACGAGGACGCCCAGCCCCGCGAGGAACCCGCCGAGGCCGGTTCGCCCCGTCTTCCAGACCGCCACCGAGACCAGGGCCAGGGCTGCCGCGGCGAGGTCGAACCGCGCGATCGCCAGCCACGACAGGGCCGCGAAGCCCAGGGTGTAGAAGGCCAGACGAGGTCCCGGTCTCGGCTTCCGGGCGAGCGTCCAGACGATCGCGAAATCGAACAGGAGCATCTCGGCCGCGAACGTGGGGACGTAGTACCGGTAGCTTGGGGCCACCAACCGCGGGGCCAGGAACAGGGGCAAGGCGCCGATCGGGTACTCGATCGGGTGGTCGCGATACGGCCGCACCCCGGCGAGCATCTTCGAGGCGTGCGTATGAAAAAACGTGAGGTCATACGCGACGACTCGCCAGTTCAAGGACTGGCCGAAGACGCGCTGGGAGGTCGCCACGTTCAGGCGGAAGAAGAGCGGCGACGCCATCGCGACGGCGATCGCGGCGTGGAGGGCGGTCACGGCCAGGGCGAGTGCCAGGGGCTTCCTCATCCGAAGGTCACCACGATCTTGCCGAACGAGGCGTTCGACTCCAGCCTCTCCTGGGCCTCGCGGATGGCCTCCGAGGGATAGGCTCGATCGAGGATCGGCCGGACGCGTCCCGATTCCAACCAGGGGACCACGGATTCGGCGAACCGGCGGGTCACGGCGATCTTTTCTTCCAGGGGGCGGGCCCGGAGCGTCGTCCCCACGACCGTCAGCCGCTTCCTCAGGAGAGTGGTGAGGTCCAGGTCGACCTTCGAGCCGCCGAGCAGGCCGACCTGGACGAGCCTGCCCCGGGTCGCGAGCACTTCCAGGTTCTGGCTCCAGAACGGGGCGCCAACCTGGTCGATCACGACGTTCGCCATCCGGCCTCCGGATCGCTCGCGGACCGTCGCGACGAAATCCGCCTCGCTCGTGTTGATGCACTCCGCGCCGAGAGCCCGGACCTGGGAACATTTCTCGGCCGATCGCGAGGTGCCGAAGACCCGGCAGCCCATCGCGAGGGCGACCTGGACGGCCGCCGAGCCGACGCCTCCGGCCGCCGCGTGGACGATCACCACGTCGCCGGCCCGGGCGAGGCCCTGAGTTTCGAGGGCGTCCTGCGCCGTCAGGAAGGCTTCCGGGACGGCCGCCGCCTCCTCGAACGAGAGGTTCGCCGGGATCGGCACGGCCATCCTTTCGGGCGTCACGACACGCTCCGCCAACCCGCCCCCCGAAACGATCCCGAACACGCGATCGCCGACTTTCAGGGGGCCGACGCAATCGGTTCCCAGCCTCTCGATTTCTCCGGCATATTCCAGGCCCGGGACGTCTTTCGGCGCCCCGGGAGGGGGCGGATAGTGGCCCCGGGCCTGCATCAGGTCGGCCCGGTTCAAACCGGCGGCGAGGACGCGGACGAGGACGCCGTCCCCCGGGGCTCGGGGTCGGGGACGTCGAGCAGCTCAAGGGCCTCGGCCCCGCCCCGGCCTCGGATCACGACGGCCTTCATGGCTTCTTGCCCGCGCCCTGGTTCCAGTAGATTTTCACGTTATGGGTGGCCCGGCCCCCGGCGATGATCTCGGGCTTGCCGTCGCCGTCGAGGTCGGCGGCCAGGGCGTCCTCGCAGGCCATCCCGCCGTCGTCGATGTCGTGGCGGTCGAACGAGAGTTCGGTCTTCGGGCCCTTCGGGTCGTAGACCCACACGCCGGGGCCTTTCGCCGTCTTCGAGTCCCCCTTGTTCGGGTCGCGCTGGCCGATGATCAGCTCGTCGTCGCCGTCGCCGTCGAGGTCCGCGCACCAGACCGCATGGCCCCAGGAGATCGGCTCGTCCACGACCTTTCGCCTGTTCGGTCGGCCGTTGCCGTCGAAGGCGTAGACGACGACCTGGTTGCCGTGCCAGGGTTCGATGGTCGCGTAGTAGTCGAGGCCGTTGGCCAGCTTCCCTCGCTTGACCTCGCTGGCCCCCTTGAAGTCCTTGCGGTCCTCGTCGGTCGGGCCGATGCCGACGCGGACCCACGAGCGGCCCTGGAACCTCTTGAGGAAGCCGACCTCTTCCTTGGCGGCGAAGAGGATGTCGTCCTTGTTGTCGCCGTCGCAATCGACGATCTGGAGGTTGTGGACGGTGTGGAGGCCGGAGTCGGCGACCTGGGAGGGCCAATCGGGCTTCGTGGGGTCGTCGGGGACGGAGAACACCCGGATGTTCACGCCGGGCCCGCCGTCCCAGCCCGGAGGCTTCGCGCCCGGGCCTGCAAGGGCACGGTGATCAACTGCTTCTTGCCCGTGCCGAGCACGTCTCCCCAGCGAATCCGGTGGAGGGTGGGCTCGTCATAGGTGATCGGGTGGAGCGTCCACCGGCCCGAGGCGTCCCGGCCGATCCATTGCAGGGTGCTGGCCTTCTGGGTGTCGGACGGCTTCCAGCCGGCTCCGAGGGCGAAGTCGATCCGGCCGTCGCCGTCGATGTCGTGGGGCTGGAGGCAGACGTTGTCCCGGGCCGTCTGGCCCTTGAGGATCGTCGATTTCTCCCACGACGGGTTCCTGTACCAGAGGACGGCGTCCTCGGTCACGGCGACGATGTCCGGCTTGCCATCCCCGTCCACGTCGGCGACGGCCACCGCGTACACGACGTCTCCGGCGTGGGGATCGATCTCCTTCGCCTCGAACTTCGGGAACTCGGCGCGGGCGGAAGCGGCGAGAAGCAGGACGACGAGGAGGGTTCGCATCGGGAGGGCCTCGGCGAGGGGTTTCGGAGAGGCCCGAGGATCGACCGTGGCGGGGCGGTTGTCAATGGGCGAGCGGGATCGTCGCGGGCTTCCGATGCCGTCGTCCACAAACTCCCCTGGGCGGCATGCCCACGAAGACGTGAGCACAACACCCAAGGTTCCCCCTCAAACCGGTCGGGCGGTCCGCTCTTACTTCCCGGTCTCCTCGTGATGGTGTTCGTGCCCCGCCATCGCCTTGACCATCTCCCGGCACGAGGTCTCGCAGCGGCGGAGGCTCTTGGCCGCAGCCTTCATCTCCGGGGAGTCGAACTTCTCGACCTCGGCGGCCGTGGCCTTGCACGCGTCGGCGCACGCGCCGCAGGAATACGCCATCAAGGGGCTGTGCTTGGCGATCATGCAGGCCGAGAGCGAGCAGAAACCTGCGCAATCGGAGACGAGGTGGAGCGACCTGGCATGCTCCTTCTTCCCCTCGGCGACCATCATGAAGCAGTGGTGGAACGTCTCGTCGCACATCTTGGCGCAGTCGGAGCAGGCGTCGAGACATTCCTTGTGGACGGCGTCGTGACGGTGGGCCGCCTCGCCCTGGTGGGCCTTCGGGTCCTGGGCCTGCGCCGTGTGGAGGGCCGCCGCGCCGATCGCTCCGGCACCCAGGGCGCCGAGGACGTTTCGCCGATTCATGGTGAAGTCTCCTGATGGCAGCAAGGCGAGACATCCGGCCCGAACGGGGGGCGCCGCCTCGCTGCGGGATTCGTCTCCGAACTCCGGCGGCAATTCGCGGGCCGGGCGGGATGGATTCTACCCTTCGGCGCCGGAATGAAGCGAGGTCTCGGCCCCAGCGAGACGGTCATGGAACGATCAGCCACACGGCCGGGCCGTCCACGGCGTTGGCTTCCTCCTGGCCCTCGAACCAGACCCGGACGGAGATCGGGATTCGCCGGGACGGGGCGTCCGGCCGGGCCTTCAGGCGGATCGTCACGGCGTCCTGGGTTGCCCAGTCCGCCGGGGTGAAGTGATCGGACTTGAGAGGCTCGAACCCGAGGAGGCCGTCGGCGGACCCGTCCGCCCCGACGGCCCCGGCATCCCCCGAGATCAACCGGGCCTTCAGCGGCTTGCCCTTCGCCGGGTCGACCCGACGGTCGAACCGGAACGTGACGCGGCCCTCGCCTCCCGGAGGGATCGTCAGCTCGCCCGGATCGGCCGAAATCCCGAGAGGGGCCGACTCGGCGACGGCCAGGACCGGATTGACGGCATCGACCGGCCCCTCGGCGGGCTCGGGCTTGCCGTCCTTGGCCGGCTTCGGCGGGCCGGATCGGTGGCCTCGTTCCCGGTAGGCGATCTCGGCCGTCCCGGGCACGTCCCGGACCACCAGGCGGAACGGGAACGGGCCGATCGCGGCGGAATCGTCGGCCGAGACGACGATCGCCCCGGCCTTCGCCTTGCTCGGGATCGTCACCGGGGCGGACGACAGACCCGGGGGCAACGGCCCGGTCATGACCGTGACCGGGCCGTCGAACTCTCGACGCTCCAGCTCGATCGGGATCGCCAGGGCGCCTCGCCGGGGGATCGTCCGCGAGCCGAGATCGGCCGTCGCCTTCACCCTCATTTTCGGGATCGCCTCGACTTCGATCCGGTACGAGAATCGGGGGCCGCCTCGACCGAAATACTCGCGGACGGCGATCACGATCCCCTCGGGGCCGATTCTTCGCTCGATCCGGGCATCCCGGCCGAGCTTGTCGTCGTCCTCGCCCTGGGATTTCCCGCGCTCATCGACCACGGCCACGACCGGATCGGCGGCCGAACCGATCCTCGAGGCGAGGACCGTGACCGCATACTCCGCCGATTCGCCCGAGGCCGGCAGGAGCCGGAAATAATCGACGTCGCCGTCGTCGGAGGCCGAGAACCGGCCGTTGATCGCCGCCGGGACCGGGACGATCGTCGGCCGCAACGGGTCATCGGCGGGCTCGGGCGACGATTCGACATATTCCGGGGCCTCGCCCACGCGGACCGTCCAGCCGTTGGCCACTCCGAGGGCGGTTTCGAGGCGGACCGGGAAATCGCCGGGCGGAACATCGGCCGGAATCGGAAGTCGGACGACTTCGGGCAGATGGATGCCGAGCGGATTCATCTCGAGGATCGATCCACGTCGCCCTCCGCCGGGAAAACCGCCGAGGATCAGCGGGAATTCGCCGATCGCGAGCAGATAGGGGCGGGTCGTCCGGCCCTCGAACGCCCCGTCGCGGTGCCGGCCGTTGGCGTCCTGGATCTGGACGAGATAACGGCCCGACGACGGGGCGACGACCCACGAGGCGGCGTCCCGGCCGAAGAGGTCATCGTCGGAGGCGAGCTCGCGGCCCTCGGGCGAGAAGATGGTGACCAGCGGATCGAGCCCCGATCCGGCCCTCGCGGCGATCGCCTCGGCCACGAGGGTCTGACCCGCCTTCAACTCGACGGCGAAGACGTCCACATCCTCGCCGCCCCGGATCTCTCCCGAGACGATCGCCGGGATCGCCACGGGCTGGGCCTTGCGGAAGCCGTCGTTCGGCTCCTTCTCCTCCACGGTGGGCAAGGAACGGCCCACGAAGAGCGAACCGGGGTTCGAGAGCCCCTTCGCCGAGGCCACGCGGAACGATCGTGGGCCGGGTGCGAGGCCGTCGGGCAGAGAGATCCGCGCCTTCAGCCGATCGTCGGTCGCCTCGACGTTCTCCGCGAGGAGCTTCGGGTCATCGAAGAGGATCGAAGCGCCCGAGAGGTTCGTACCTCGGACCTCGATGGCTCCCGAGCGGCCAAGGCCCAGGGGACGGACCTCCCGGACGGTCGGGGTGGTCATCTGGGCGAAGGCCGGATGGGGGCACGGGTCGAAGGAGAGGGGAATCAGGGCGGAAAGGCAGAAGAGTCTTTGGATTTTCATCGATGTTCATCGATTTTGGGTTGGTCGCGGCCGGGGACGAAGTCGAGGGCCTTCTTGCCGTCCTTGAGATTCCAGATCAGGACCCGGCCGTCCCAGCCTCCGGCGGCCATGGCGAGGCCGTCGGGCGAGGCGGCGACGGCATACACCCAGTCCTTCGACATCGAATTCTCGTCGATCGGGGCGTCGCGGTTGCCGTTCTCCTTCTTGTAGGAGAGGAACGACGGTCGACCCCCCGAACCGGCCCAGACCGAGGCGCCGTTGGGCCGCCACGCCAGGGCGAACACCGGCCCGGCGTGGCCGAAACCGCGCTCGGGGTTGTTCCACTGGCCCACCTTCCACAGGGCCATCCCCCGGTCGGAGCTGGCGGTGACGAGGGACTGGCCGTCGGGGCTGAAGGCGACGCCCTGGACCGAATCTTGATGGCTCGAAAGCCCGGCGACCTGGAGGCCGGTCTCGACGTCGAAGACCTTGGCCGTCTTGTCGGCCGATCCCGAGGCCAGGAGCCTGCCCTCCGGATGGAACGCGACGGCGTGGACGATGTCCGCATGCCCCTTGATCGTGCGGAGGATCGAGCCCGGATCGGCGTCCCAGAGCATGATGGTTTTATCGAGGCTGCACGTCGCGATTTGATGGGTCTTCGGCCGCCACGAGAGGGCGAGGATCGAGTCGGAATGGCCGCGGAGGACGCGGGTTTCGGACCACTTTTCGGTCTCCCAGACGCGGACCTCGCCCTGGCGCCCCGGAGTGCCCCCCGAGCCGGCCAGGCGGGTGCCGTCGGTCGAGAACCCCACGGCCGAGACCTGCTCGGGGAACCCCGCGAGCCGGCGGAGGGTCTTGCCGCTGGCCGGGTCCACCAGGATCACTTCCTTGTAGCTCGCGACGGCCAGGACCTTGCCATCGGGCGAGTAGGCCAGCCCGGTCACGGGCGGGGGGGCGTCGGAGGCGAAGGTGGCGGCCTCCTCGGCGGCGAGCTTGCGGGCGTGCTCTCGCCTCTCGGCCAGGGCCCCGGAGTCATCGATCTTCGCCCCCTGGTCGATCCATCGCCGGAGGACGTCGATTTGATCCAGAGGGATCGACGTCTTGGGCGGCATCTGCGGCTGCTTGTCGCCGGTCATGAACCGGATCAGGAGGCTGTCCTTGCCCTGACCGGGGACGATCGCCGGCCCTCGCCGGCCGCCCTTCTTCATGGCGTCGAGGTTGTGGAGGGCGAGCTCGGAGGTCTCGAACCCGTCGTCGTGGCAGGCGATGCAATGCTCATCCAGGAATGGGGCAACGTCCCGGGCGTAGCTCACGGGATCGTCGGCCGAGGGCAGGGCCAGGGCGATCAGGCAGAGGAGGGCGGGCATTGGCGGAGGGTCTCGGGGGATCGGATCGGATCGGATCGGGCCGGTCAGGGGCCGGCGTCGGCCTTCGCGGCGGGCTCGGCCGGTTTCGGGGGGAGGGTGACGACGCCCTTCTTGAGGATCTTGCCGTCGGAGAGGCGGATGCGGACCTCGATGACCTTGCCGTCCTTCGGCGGCTGCATGAAATCGCCCCCGTTGGAGGCGTGGAGGACCAGCTCGCCGGCCTTCTCGTCCAGGGAGCGCCCCTCGCTCCACCACCGGGAGCTGACCGAGGTGGGGACCCGGGCGATCTCCTCGGCGGTCAGGAGGTCTTCCAGGGCGAACTGGCGGACGAGCTTCCCGGCCTCTCCATAGATGACCACGACCTCATGGTCATAGCCCACGGAATGCCAGTTGTCGAAAGTGATCACGCGGGAACCGTCGGCCGCGACCAGCGCCGAGACCGGCGCCATGGGGTTCCTCAACGGGCCTTCCCAGACCGTCTCATACCCCCCGTCGGCCTTCTTCCGTTCGAGGAGGCCGACGGCGGACTTCGCCGGGGCCTTCGCCTCGCGGGCCGGGGTGGCCACGAAGCGATAGCCGCCCCCCTTCGACTCGGTCTTGCGGACCTTGGGCAAGGCCCAGCTATCGGCCCAGGCCGATGACGCGGTCAGGACGAACGCCACGGCCAGGGCGATCCGGCGGCGAATCATGGGCGGGGCTCCGGGGGGTTCAGGCAAAAAGCTCCGAGATGGGCACGCCCTCGTCGAGGATCGCCACGGGGCGGTTCTCGGGGGTGTGGAGGTTCCGGGAGGGATCGACGCCGACGGCCTGGTAGATCGTCGCGGCGACGTCCGACGGGCGGACCGGGCGATCGGTCACATACGCGCCCTGGTCGTCGCTGGAGCCGATCACGATCCCGGGCCTCGTGCCTCCTCCGGCGAAGATCAGGCTGGCGACGTGGCCCCAGTGGTCGCGACCGGCCATGTTGTTGACCTTCGGCGTCCGGCCGAATTCGCCCATGCAGACGACCAGCGTCGATTCGAGCATCCCCCGCGAATCGAGGTCCTGGATCAGTGCCGACAGGCCGTTGTCGAGCTCGGGGAGGCGGCGGTCGAGGGATTGGAAGATATTTGCGTGATGGTCCCAGCCCCCGCTGTTGATCGTCACGAACCGGACGCCCGACTCGACGAGCCTCCGGGCGAGCAAGCACGACTGGCCGGTGGTGGTCCGTCCGTAGCGGTCGCGGAGGCGGGGGTCTTCCCGGGCGACGTCGAAGGCCCGGCGGGCCTCGGGGGAGAGGACGAGGTCCATCGCCCGCTTCTGGAACTCGTCCAGGGTCTTCAGGGCGTCGTCGGATTCGACCTGACGGGCGAGGTGGTCCACGCTCTGGCGGAGGGTCTCGCGGCGATCGACCTTCACCTCCAGCCGGGAGAGGTCCTGGACCCGGAAGTTGCCGTCGTTCGGGTCGCCCGTCTTGAACGACTCGTATCGGCCGCCGAGGAACGCGCTCTTGCCGAGCTCCCAGGTGAAGGAGGGGTTCCTGGGGACTGCGAAATACGGCGGCATCGGCCCCCGATAGCCGAGCTCGTGCGACACGACGGCGCCGATGGCGGGATAGTCGCCGAAGGCCGAGCCGAACCGGCCGGAGAGGACCCAGTTGGTGGCCGTTTCGTGGTGATCGTTGCCGTGGGCCCCGGAGCGGATCAGGGCGTATTTCGAGGCGATCGCCGCCATCCCCGGCATGAGCTCGCCGTACCGGACGCCCGGGTTCCTCGTGGCGATCGTGCCGTATTTACCCTTGACTTCGGCGGGGGCGTCGGGCTTGGGGTCGAAGCTGTCGTGATGCGACAGGCCGCCGCCCAGGAACAGCAGGATCACCGATTTCGCGGACGGTGAGCCCGGCCCCTCGCCCCGGGCTTCCGCGCTCAGAAGGGCGGGCAGGCCGATCGTCGCGAGCCCCCCAACCTGGAGGAAGTCGCGGCGGGTCGCGCCGTCGCACCGCTCTCGGGAGGGACCGATCGGGACGCGGAACATGGGGCGTGACCTTTCGTCTGGTCGAGGGGAAGGCCCTCAATCCTGCCGGGTCGCCCCTCGCGAGCCGGCGTAGAATCCGTATCGGTCCTTGATGGCCTCGTGCCCCGGCTTCGGGTCGGCGTAGACCCAGGCCACGTCCTTCGCCGTCTTGCCGTCGGGGCCGGCGAAATCCACGTAGTGGCACGTGCCCTTGTGCGGGCAGGTGTACGTCCTCTCGGTCACGGTCAGCGAGGAGCGATCGACGGCCGAGGGGAGGAAATAGAGGTTGCCTTCGTAGGTGATGACCTCGGTGCCCGATTCGCCCTGGGCGATCGGGGTGCCGGAGGTCTTCTCGCGGATCGTCACGCTCATGGCCGGGTTCGCCTCGGTTCATCTCGTCGCGATGGGGCGGAAGGGCGGAAGGCGGGTGCGATCAGCGGGGCCTCATCTGGCCGGGGCCGGGGTTGGGGACGGTGCCGAACATCCCCGAGCTCCTCTGGCCGTAGCGGCCGGGGCTGGCGGGGTTGTCGAACGCGGCGCCGGAGTCGAATCCCTCGATCGGATCGACGGACTTCTTCGGGAGGTCTTCCTCGACGACGTGGCGGACCACGACCGGGGTGGGCGCCGAGGTCTTGCCGATCGGAGGCTCACGCCGAGCCGGCGACGGGGCGGCGACGGGCCTTCGCGCCACGAGGCGGGCCGGGGGAGGCGTCGGCGAGGGCGCCGCGACGGGGACGACCTGGGTCGTTGCCGAAGGAGGCTCGGGCGCGTCGGTCGAGGCGACCTTGACCGCGTACAGCACGGCCACGGCCGAGACGGCGATCACCAGCCCCGCCGCCGCCAGCGACTCGTTCGAACGCGACCGCCTGGGGGCCGGATGGGCGCGATCTTCAGATCGTCGTCGATGACGAGTTCGGGCAGGGGTTCGGGCTTCGGGCCGGGCGTCATGGTCGGGCTCCTCGGGGCCGCGGATCTTCCCCCTCCCAATGTATCCCATCGCCCCCGGACGCTCCAGGGGCGTCGTTCGTCGGGAATCAGACCTCGTTCGGGTTCTCGTGGACGCCGGTCCAGAGTTCGGCGTAGCGGTCGCGGACGTAGGGATTGAGCGTCTCGGCGAAGTCGGAGGGGAGGTCGAGGGCCTGGATCAGGGCGACCACGTCGGCGAAGTCCTTCATCCTCATGACCCCGCCGGTCATCCCCGAGGCCAGCTTGAGCTCCACGAGCGTGGACAGGCCGAGATAGCGGACGCCGTGCTCGGTGTCGCGGAGGTTCTTGCTCTTCTCGAACGGCGGGAGATAGCCCAGGCCCTCCAGCTTCTCGTGGATCCGCGTCAGGCCCTCCTTGGTCACGAGGATGTTCACGTCCTCGGTGAAGCGGCGGAAGCCGTGCCTGAACAGGGCCATCCCCCCGGCGACGGCATAGGGCACGCCCAGGTCGGTGAGCCGCCGGGCGACCTTGCGCAAGGAGTCCTGGACGGCGCTCTTCTCCTCGAAGAATCGACTTCCTTCGCTCAAGGCCAGCTCCCAATCTCGATCGAGTCGCCCTTCATAGGAGGGGACCAGGAGTTCGGTCGATCCGGTCGCCATCGTCTGCCTCCCCCCGCTAGTTGATCCCGATCAGTGATTGAACAGGAATTCCTTGGAGTTCACCAGGGCCCAGAGCAGGTCCTTGAAGACCCCGGGGCGGTCGCCGCCGCCGGAAATCGCGCTCTCGATCGTCCGCCATTGCTCCTCGGTGGGCGTGCGGCCGAGGGTGGCGAGGAACAGGGTTTCGGCGACCTCGCGATCGGGCTTGCCGGACTTCAACAATTCGGCCAGGCGCCCCTCGCCCGAGCCGAGGCGGCCCTCCAGCCCCTCGCCGTTCATGAGGTTGAGCACCTGCGGCATCGTCACCTCGCCCGATCGTTCGCAGGCGCAGGGGGTGACGCGCTCGGGCCTCCCGAAGGTGTCGAGGAAGTAGTTCTGCACCTTCGGATCGGGCAGTTGGACGGCCCGGAGCCCCTCGGCGTAGCCCTCGTAACGCTCGGGGACTCCGGTGGCCGAGGCCAGGGCGTCGGCCAGGACCTCGGCCGGGAGCCTCCTGGGATAGTAGTGCGAGAAGAATTTGCGATCGGCCGCGTTGGAGGGCAGGGGGTCGGAGGAAAGCGCGTAGGTCCTCGACCGAAGGATCGTCCTCATGAGGTGCTTCAGGTCGAATTCGTGGGCGATCAGGTCGGAGCAGAGGGCGTCGAGCAACGGCTCGTTCGTGGCGGGATTGGTGGCGCGGAGGTCGTCCACCGGCTCGACCAGGCCCACGGCGAAGAACTGCTTCCAGACGCGGTTGACGATCGCCCGGGCGAACAGGCGGTTGTCCTTCGAGGTCATCCAGGCGGCCAGGGCCTCTCGCGGGTCCTGACCCGGCTCCAGGGCGACGTCCGAACGGTCCAGGGGCCTCGGAGGGAGGAACTGGCCGGTCCGGGGCTGGCCGATCCCGACCTTCTCGGCGTCGATCGCCGCGCCCTTGCGGCGCCCCCGGCGACCGGGCAGGCCGACGTCCACGGCGGGGCCTTCATCCGTGGATTTCCCCTCGGTCTTGACCCGGGTGAAGAAGGCGGCCATCCCGTAATAATCATCCTGGGTGAACCGTTCGAGCGGGTGGTTGTGGCACTTCGCGCACTGGATGCGCGTGCCGAGGAACGCATGGGCGGCGGCCTCGGCGAGGTCCTCGGGCTTGCGATTCACGAGGTAATAGCCGCCGGCCGGCTCGTTGGAGAGCGGTCCCCGGGCGGTCAGGACGTCCCGGACCATCGCGTCCCACGGGCGATTCTCGCGGACCCCTTCGCGAATCCACCTGGCGAACCCGCGGACGCCCTTCTTCCCTCGCTTGTCGCCGTCGCGCTCCACCCGGTTCTGGAACAACTCGCCCCAGGCCGAGGCCCAGAAATCCACGTACTCGGGACTCTCCAGGAGCCGATCGACGAGCTTCGCCCTCTTGTTCGGGTCGGCGTCGGAGGCGAACGCCACGGCCTCGTCGGGAGACGGGAGGGTGCCGGTCAGGTCGAGCCTGGCCCGGCGGAGGAACGTCGCGTCGTCGCAACCGGGCGACGGCTCCAGCCGGACTTCCCTGAGCTTCGCCATCGCGAAATCATCGACGAAATTCGATCGATCGGCATAAAGCCGCTCATCGACGGCGTTTTCGTAAGGAGTCGTGACCACGTGGACGGCCACTTGACCCTGGAACAGGGCCATGACCGACGAGGCGCCGGGCCTCAGGGCGCGGACGGTCCCGGATTCGTCGATGCTCGCCAGACCTTCCTCGTTCGACTTGTAGAGGGCCAGTGCGGTCACGTCTCGCGAGGAGCCATCGGAGTAGCTCGCCACAACCTTCAGCGGCCGGGCGTCTTGCGGTCGATACGACCCGCCGGGAGGCTCGATGGCGAGCTTCGCGACGGTGGGTTCCTTGCCGGTTGGCCCCGGGGCCCCGGCGGCGATCCAGGCGAGGATGGTCCGGTACTCGGGCGTCCCGGCCTTGAGCTTCTCGCCCCCCTTGTGAGGCACGCGCATCAGGGGCTTCGCGAGCAAGAGGCTCTCGCGGGGGCGGCTCCTGGCGATCCGCCGGCCCCGGGCGTCCCGGGTGATGGCGAGATAGTCCTGCTCCGGGGCGAAGCCTCGGAGGCTGAGCTTGAACCCGTTCTGCCCGGAGAGCTTGCCGTGGCAGCCTCCCGAGTTGCAGCCGAGGCGGGTCAGCACGGGCTCCACGTCGTTGACGAACGAGGGCGGGGCCGGGTCGTCGGCCGCGACGATCGCCAGGGCGAGGAGGGCCAGGAGCCCGGAGGGCCTGCGGATCGTCGTCATGAGGCGGGACCCTCGGGAGGGCGGGCGCGGGCCGGCGGGGGATCGCGGACGCTGAGGTCTCCAATTCTAATTTAACATGGGACGCGCGGCCAGACAGGCACGGCGATCCGGCCGGATCTCGGGTCGGGGGGATTCCCCGAGGGCCCGAATTCCGGGGGCCGCGACGTTGGCCACTCCTTTCCGATCATCGCGAGCAAGGCCCCCGGCGATCACTCAATCCGTCGGCCGGGATCGTTTCCTCGGTCAATTCTTGACATCCAGGCGCGAATTTTCGAGAAATCGTGGATGAAACACGCCCTCCGGCGCGACCCGCCATTTCGGGCGCGATCCGGCCGGATCGGGCCGCAATTCGGGTCGCCGCATCCATCAGGCGGGGTGGACTTTGCAACTTGAGAATTCGAAAATGCGAGCGTGAACAAACTTGCTCGCGCACGAGTCGATGCGCGCGGCAATTCCCTGGAATTTCCGCCCTTTTCGTCGATTTGCGACGAAAAGTGTTGTCAAGTTCCTGCAGATGGATCTTGGGGAGATCTTTGACGTCCGATAGTTTTGCGGATTCGCGGATATCATCAACACTATGAGTTCAACGTCAAGATCGACGCAGATTTCCCATTCTTCTCAAGTCCGCACCGGGCCGGTTCGCCTCCGGAATCCCGACGGCTTCCCAGATATCCTCCAATGCCCCGGCCTTCTCGTTCGATAAGGAGACGGTGATGGTCTCGGGGAGCGACGGGCGGGGGGCGATCGGTGCGCAAGACGTTCGTGGCCGCGGCCGGATCGGTGCTGGTGATGGCGGCGGCGGCCCGGGGGGGAGGTCATCCCCCGAGGGTCTCGCCCCCGTTCGCCTCTCAGCCGCCGGGTGCGAGCTTCGAGAAGCACATCACCCGGGCCCAGAAGGCGATGGTCCTGCGGGATTGCTGGCGCGCGACGGTCGCCGAAGCGGTCCATCACCCGCTGATCTCGGTCGGGATGGGGCCGGGGAGGCTGGCCGAGAGGGTGGCGGTCGGCGTCTCGGAGACGATCCCGAAATCTCCCGTCCCGCCGGCCCACCAGTGCCCCGAGGCCGGCGGCCCGCCGACCCTGGCGAGGATCACCCCTCTGTTCGATAGCCGCCCGGCTTACGACGCTCTGCTCGGCCTGATCGCCTCGGCGACCCATCGGATCGACCTCATGATCTTCGGCTGGGATGACGACGTCGCCGGCCGGTTCGTCGCGGCTTCGCTGATCGAGAGGGCCCGCCAGGGGGTCCGCGTCCGCTTGATGGTCGATCGCGGGTCGTTCGTCAGCGGGGAGGGAAACGCGAAGGTCGCCCGGGGCTGCCCCACGTTCCTGGACGACCTGAAGATCACGCCCAATATCACGGTCATCGAGACGCCCGACGCCTTCTTCCGGTTCGATCACCGCAAGGTCGCCGTGATCGACGACCGGATCGTCTGGACCGGCGGGATGATCCTGACCCGGCCCGCCCTGTTCCGCTGGCACAACTTCGCGTTCCTGGCCGAAGGGCCGATCGTCCCCCAGTACGCGGCCCTCTTCGACGAGCGATGGGCCGAGCTCGGCGGCCCGCGCGCACCTCGGCTCCCGGCGAATCCGGACGCTCCGCCGAACGCGACCGTCCGCATGGTTCGCACCGACGTCGGCGAGCGGTCGCTGAAGGAGGCGGTCTACGGGGCCGTCGATACGGCCACGCATCATATTTATCTCGAAAATCCCTATTTCAGCGATGAGATCCTCATCAAGAAGCTCTCCGCCGCGGCGGCCCGGGGGGTGGACGTCCGCGCGGTCTTGACGATGAGGGGGGACGTCGCCGTGATGAACCGGATCGTCGCCCTGACGGCGAACCGCCTCCTCCGAGGCGGGGCCCACGTCTACCTCTATCCGGCGATGACCCACGTCAAGGCGATGTCGGTGGACGGGCGGTGGGCCTACATCGGCACCGGGAATTTCGACGACCTGAGCCTCCGCAACAATCGCGAGGTCTCGCTGACGGTCCACGGCCCGGAGCTGATCGGCCGGATCGACGAGGGGCTGTTCCTCCGCGACATGGCGGTCTCCGAGGAGCTCCATGCCCTCCTGCCGACGCCGAAGGGCCGGCTCCTCCTCGAAGCGTCCTCCCTCCTGTATTGAATCGAGGATCCCAGACGGGACGGGGGCCGGTGGCTCGCGGACGAGGGGCCTGTCCTGCTCTGGAGAAAACCCCCCTTGAGAATGAGGAGACGAGTAGGTCCGACTTCAGTCGGGCCTACACAACAAAACCTTCTTGTAGGCCCGACTGAAGTCGGACCTACTGGTCTCCTCTCCATCACCGGGTTTTCTCCAGAGCAGGCCGGTCCCCATTCCGTCGGCGAGCGGGGCCTTGCCGGGAAATCGGTCTCGCCGGCAATCCTTCGGGATCGCCGGGTCCGCCGGCTTGTTTGACGGGTTGCCGCCGGTCCATACTTGAGGGAAGGGGCCGACCCGGGCGTTGCGACGGGCCGGTCGCGCCGTCCCTGACGCTGATTAGGAAGCGTCGGGACGGCAGAGGATTTGCGTCTTGTCCACGGACCCGCACCGGCGACCCCCCGCGCCGCCCCTCGATCGTCCGCCGGAGGCTGCTCGTGATCTCGAAGCGATCCGTCCTCCCCGTCCTGGCCCTGATGGCGATGGCCGCGGCCAGCGGGGGCTGCGCCCGATCGACGGCCCAGGTCGCCCCGGCCGAGCCGCCCGCCTTGCCCGTGAGCAAGCCGGCCCGCCGGGAGATCATCAACTACGCCGAGTTCACCGGCCGGACCGACGCCGTCCAGGCCGTGGACATCCGCCCACGGGTCACCGGCTACCTGATGCGGATGCCGTTCCGGGAAGGCTCGGAGGTGAAGAAGGGCGAGCTCCTCTTCGAGATCGACCCCCGGCCCTATCAGGCCCAGCTCGATCAGGCCAACGGCCAGGTGAACCTGTACAAGGCCCAGTACAAGCTCGCCCAGCTCAACTACGCGAGAGACCACGCCGTCGCCGCCAAGGTGCCCGGGAGCATCAGCCAGCAGCAGCTCGACCAGGACCTCGCCGCCATCGACGAGGCCGCCGCGCGGGTCAAGGCGTATGAGGCCTATACGGAGGTCTACACGCTGAATCTGGAGTTCACCAAGGTCACCTCGCCGATCGACGGCCTGATCAGCCGCTATTACCTGACCGTCGGCAACCTGGTGAACCAGGACCAGACGCTCTTGACCACCGTCGTCTCGCTCGACCCGATGTACGTCTACTTCGACATGGACGAGCCGACCCTGCTGAGGCTCCGCAAGGCGAGGAACTCGGGCGAGCTGAAGCCGGCCCCGGCGGGCGAGTATCCGGTGCTGATGGCGCTTCAGGGGGAAGACAGCTTCGGCCACAAGGGGGCCGTCAATTTCGTGAACAACCAGGTCAACCCGGCGACGGGGAGCATCACGCTCCGCGGGGTCTTCGCCAACCCGAAGGCCGAGGGCGGGACCCGGCTGCTCTCTCCGGGGATGTTCGTGCGGATCCGGCTGCCGATCGGCCAGCCCCACCAGGCGCTTTTGGTGATCGACCGCGCCATCGGGTCGGACCAGGGCCAGAAGTTCGTGTACGTGGTCGATGGGCAGAACAAGGTGCAGTACCGGCGGATCAGCACCGGGACGCTCCAGGAAGACGGCCTCCGGGAGATCACCCAGGGCCTCAAGCCGGAGGACCTCGTGCTCGTCGGCGGCCTCCAGCAGGTCCGCCCCCAGACGAAGATCCAGCCGGAACCCCGGGCGATGCCGACCCTGAGCGCGCCGTCGGCCGTCCCGGTCGAGCCGACGGCCGCCCCGGCCCCGGCCCCGGGCGGGGCCGGCTCGGGCGGGGCTCGTCCGAAGTCCTGAGGGACCGTCGTCCATGCTCTCGCGCTTCTTCATCGATCGGCCGATCTTCGCCACGGTCCTGAGCGTGCTCATCACGCTCGTCGGCGGGATCGCGCTGATGAGCCTGCCCCTGGCCCAGTATCCTCGGATCACTCCGCCCGGGGTGGTCGTGGCGATCACCTATCCCGGCGCCAACGCCCAGACGGTGGCCGAGACCGTCGCCGCGCCGATCGAGCAGCAGGTCACGGGCGTCCCCGGGATGCTCTACATGTCGTCGCAGTCGGGCAATGACGGCTCCTACCAGCTGAGCTGCACGTTCGACGTCGCCACCGACCTGAACGCGGCCCTCGTGATGGTCCAGAACCGGGTGACCCTGGCCATGCCCCTGCTTCCCACGGCCGTCCAGAGGCAGGGCATCGCGATCCGCAAGAGGACGCCCGACATCCTCATGATGGTCGATTTCACGTCCTCCGACGGCCGTTACGACGACGTGTATCTGAGCAATTTCGTCCTGATCAACGTCCGGGACGAGATCCTCCGAGTGGACGGGGTCTCGGACATCAACATCATGGGCGAGAGGGATTACAGCGTCCGCGCCTGGCTCGACCCGCAGAAGCTCGCCTCGAGGAACATGACGGCCAACGACGTGGCCAACGCGGTGCGGTCGCAGAACATCGAGGCGGCCCTGGGGCAGATCGGCCAGGCGCCGATGGACCGCTCCCAGGCGTTCCAACTGCCGATCGACACGCTCGGCCGGCTCTCCAGCCCGGAGCAATTCGGCGACATCATCGTGAAGGTCGGCCAGAGCCGGCTGGACGTGGCGAGCCGGGGTGGAGGGACGCCTTCCTCGTCGGGGATGACCGTGCCGGGCGGCTCGGGCGGGATGTCCATGGCGATGGGAGGGACGTCGGGACCGGGCTCGTCGGCCGCGGCGTCGGGCTCGGTCATGCCCTCGATCGACACGCCCGGGATCACCGTGGCCGGCGCCGGCGGCTCCGGGGCGATGTACGCGACGGCCAACAGCAGCATCTCGCAGTGGCTCCGGCCCGCGACGACCTCGGCCCCGGCGATGGCCGGAGGCGTCTCGACCCTCGGGGGAGGGACCGCCGGAGGGGGCGGGACCACCGGAGGGGGCGGCACCGCCACCGGGGGGGCGACCATCAGCGGAGGGGCCCAATCCGGCGGAGGAGCGAACACCCCGACCTCGACCGGAGACCCCTCCGAGGAGGACGACGCCGGGATGCTCGCCAGCGGCCTGCTGGTCGGCGGGGGATCGGCCAACGGGGCGCTCAGCACCTCCACTCAGGGCCGAGGCGCCGAGGTCCCGACCACCTCGATCGTCCGCCTCCGCGACGTGGCCCGGGTCGAGATGGGCGCCTTGAACTACAACCAGGCCATCTTCTTCGACGGCAAGCCGGCCGTCGGCCTGGCCGTCTACCAGCTCCCGGGGACCAACGCCCTGGACGTCGCCGACCGCGTCCGGGCCCGGATGGCGGAGCTCGCCCAGAGGTTCCCCGAGGGGATCGAATACACCGTCGGATACGACACCACCCCGTTCATCCGCGAGTCGATCGACGAGGTCTTCAAGACCCTGTTCGACGCCATCATCCTGGTGGCCATCGTCGTCCTGTTCTTCCTCCAGGACTGGCGGGCGATGATCCTGCCGATGATCGACGTGCCCGTGTCGCTGATCGGCACCTTCGCCGTGATGGCCGTCCTCGGCTACAGCCTGAACAACATCTCGCTGTTCGGCCTGGTCCTGGCGATCGGGATCGTGGTGGATGACGCGATCGTCGTCCTCGAGAACATCGAGCGGCAGATGGCCAAGGGGCTGGAGCCTCGCGAGGCCACGCTCCGGGCGATGGAGGAGATCACCGGGCCGATCATCGCCATCACCGTGGTCCTCAGCGCCGTGTTCGTCCCGTGCGCGTTCATCAGCGGGATCACGGGACGGTTCTTCCAGCAGTTCGCCGTGACGATCGCCGCCTCGACGATCATCTCGGCCGTCAATGCGCTGACGATGACGCCCTCCCGGGCCCTGCTGATCCTGAAGAGCGGCGGCTTCGGCGGCCACGGGACGAAGCGCGAGGCGCTGCCGTGGTGGATCTTCGGCGTGATCGGCGGACGCCTCGCCCTGGTCTACGGGCCGAGGTTCCTCGCGGCGCGGTTCGGCCTGCCGGTGCCCGGGGGGGAGGGGCCGGGCCCGTATCCGTCGTGGGCCTTGACGGTCGGCTGGTGCGCCCCGGGCGTCGTGGTCGGCCTGGCGGTCGGCCGGGTCGTGATCCGCCCGGTCAACGCGGTCCTCTCCTGGGTCTTCCGGGGGTTCAACGGCCTGTTCGACGCGATGACCTCGGCCTACGGCTGGACGATCGGCAAGGCGTTGAAGTTGTCCTTCCTGGTCTTGCTGCTCTACGCCGGCCTCCTGGTCCTGACCTGGACCCTCTTCCGAAGCGCGCCGACGGGCTTCGTCCCCCAGCAGGACATGGGCCGGTGCATGGCGGGCGTCCAGCTCCCGGACTCGTCCTCGCTGGAGAGGACGAAGGAGATCATGAAGCGGATCGAGAAGATCACCCGAGAGACGCCCGGCGTGGCCCACACGATCTCAATTTGCGGGATGTCGTTCGTCCAGCAATCCAACGGGCCGAACTTCGGGTCGCTGTTCATCATCCTCGACCCGTTCGCCAAGAGGCAGAAGCCGGACCTCAAGGACGAGGCGATCATGGCGAAGCTGCGGGCCCGGTGGGGCCGGGAGGTCCCCGACGCCCGGGCCGTGGTCTTCGGCGCGCCGTCGATCCCCGGGATCAGCGTGGCGGGCGGCTTCAAGGTGATCGTCGAGGACCGCGGGGGCTCGGCATCAACAACCTCCAGGACCAGACCGACCGCCTGATCGGTTCCCTCCGCGACTCGCCGGGCCTGGTGAACGTGAACACGCAGTTCCGCTCGGGAATCCCGCAATACTACCTCGACGTGGACCGCGCGAAGGTCGCCGCCCTGGGGCTCTCGCCGGACGAGGTCAACCAGACGCTCCAGATCTATCTCGGCTCCTCGTATGTGAACAGTTTCAATGAATTCGGCCGGCACTGGCAGGTGACGTTGCAGGCCGAGGGGGAGTTCCGCTCCCGGCCCGAGTCGATCAACCTGTTCCAGGTCCGCAACAAGTGGGGGATGATGGTGCCGGTGGGGACCGTGGCGAGGATTCGCGAGGTCACCGGGCCGATCTTCGTGAACCGCTACAACCTCTACACGGCCGCGCCGATCACCGGCGGCCTCAAGCCCGGGGCGAACACGGGAGACGTGATCTCGTCGGTGGATCGCGCGGCCGACGCGGCGCTCCCCCGGTCGATGAAGGCGGACTGGACCGAGTTGATGTACCTCCAGATCCTCGAAGGCAACACCACGCCCCCGCAGGTCGTCTTCGCGCTGTCGGTCCTGTTCGTGTTCCTCGCGCTCTCGGCCCTTTATGAGAGCTGGACGCTGCCCCTGGCGGTGATCCTGGTCGTCCCGCTGTGCGTGCTGTGCGCGGTGGTGGGCGTCCTGGCCTCGGGCACGTCGGTGAACATCTTCGTCCAGGTGGGACTGGTGGTCCTGGTGGGCCTGGCGTGCAAGAACGCGATTTTGATCGTCGAGTTCGCCCGGGAGAAGCACGAGGCCGGGATGCCGGTCCGCGAGGCGACCCAGGAGGCGGCGAGGCTCCGGCTTCGGCCCATCTTGATGACGTCGTTCGCCTTCATCCTCGGCGTCCTGCCGCTGGTGTACTCGTCGGGGGCAGGGCGCGGAGATGAGGCGGTCGCTGGGCGTGTCGGTCTTCAGCGGGATGCTCGGCGTGACGATCTTCGGCGTGTTCCTGACCCCCGTGTTCTTCGCCGTGATCCAGGGATTCGGCGAGTCGAAGGTCTTCGGGAAGGCCCGGACGCGGAAGGTCGTCTCCGGCGTCCTGGGGATCGTCCTGGGGGCCGCGATCGGCTACCTGTTCGGCCGGCTCGGCCTGATGAGGCCGGTCTGGGCGTCGACGATTGGCGGGGTGGCCGGACTTCTCGGCGTGGCGATGATCCCGAGGCGGACGTTCTTCCCGGAAGACGGGACGAACCGGCGGAGGGCCTGATCCGTGCTGTCCCGATTCTTCATCGACCGCCCCGTGTTCGCCACGGTCGTCTCGGCCGTGATCGTCCTGGCCGGGATCGTCTCGTACTTCGCCCTGCCCGTGGCGCAGTATCCCGACGTGGCGCCGGCCACGGTGCAGGTCCGCGCCTCATACCCCGGCGCCAATGCCCAGACCGTCCGCGACACCGTCGCCGCGCCGATCGAGGAGCAGATCAGCGGCGTCGAGGGCATGCTCTACATGTCCTCCACGTCCACCAATGACGGCGCCTACTCGCTGACCGTCACGTTCAAGGCGGGGATGGACTCGGACATGGCCCAGGTCCTGGTCCAGAACCGCGTGAGCCTGGCCTTGCCCGTCATCCCCGCCCTGGTGCAGAACGAGGGGATCACCGTCAAGAAGATGTCCCCGAGTACGTTGATGATCGTCAACCTCGTCTCGCCCGACGACAGCCACGACGCCACGTTCCTGAGCAATTACGCGACGATCTATGTGAAGGACGAGCTCGGGCGGCTCGACGGGGTGGCGGGGATCACCTATCTCGGCCAGCGCGATTACAGCCTCCGGGCCTGGCTCGACCCGGACCGGATGGCGGCGCTGGGCCTGGGCGCGATGGACGTGGTCACCGCGATCGCCCAGCAGAACCTCCAGGTCGCGGCCGGTCAGATCGGCCAGCCGCCGGCCGATCGCAGCCAGCAATTCCAGCTCAGCATCAACACCAAGGGCCGCCTGACCGACCCCGAGGAGTTCGCCGCCATCATCGTCAAGGGCGCGACGACCAACCCGATGACGCAGACGACCACGGGGACCGCCGCCGAGGCCACCTCGGGGGCGGCCCCGGCCTCGGGCGCCGCCGGATCGAGCGGGACGGGGCAGCTCGGCACCTCGGGCGGCGTGAGCGGGACGGCCCCGCCGTCCACCGGCATCGTCTACCTCCGAGACGTGGTGACTCGCGACATCGAAGGCCGCCCCCGGATCGAGCTCGGGTCCCAGCAATACGACCAGGCCTGCACGCTCGACCGTCACCCCTCGGTCGCGCTGTCGATCTTCCAGCTGCCCGGCTCCAACGCCCTGGGGACCGCCGAGAAGGTCCAGGCCAAGATGAAGCAGTTGAAGAACGGCTTCCCGGAGGGGCTCGACTACCAGATCGTCTACGACACCACCCCGTTCATCCGCGAGTCGATCGACGAGGTGGGCCGGACCCTCGTCGCGGCCGTCGTGCTCGTGGCCATCGTCGTCCTGTTCTTCCTCCAGGACTGGAAGGCGATGATCCTGCCGATGATCGACGTGCCCGTGTCGCTGATCGGCACCTTCGCCGTGATGGCCGCCCTGGGCTTCACCCTGAACAACCTCACGCTGTTCGGCCTGGTCCTGGCGATCGGGATCGTGGTGGATGACGCCATCGTCGTCCTCGAGAACATCGAGCGGCAGATGGCCCGCGGGCTGGACGTCCGGACGGCGACGATCAAGGCGATGGAGGAGATCACCGGGCCGGTCCTGGCGATCACGATGGTCCTCTGCGCGGTGTTCATCCCGTGTTGCTTCATGGGCGGGGTCAGCGGGCAGTTCTTCCGGCAGTTCGCCGTCACGGTGGCCACCTCGACGGTGATCTCGGCCATCAACGCGCTGACCATGACGCCCTCCCGGGCCGTGATGATCTTCAAGACCGATGCCACGGCCGAGGGCCACAAGCATCGTCGCGAGGCCCTGCCGTGGTGGATCTTCGGCGTCCTCGGCGGGCTGCTCACGGCGTCGCTCGGCCCGAAGTTCCTGCCCCAACTGCCGGCCCTCCTCGCCATCCCGGCCGACGAGGCGAACGGCTCGATCCGGGCGTGGCTGGTCTGGAGCGCGTATTTCGCGCCCGGGGCGCTCGTCGGCGGGATCCTCGGAGCGTTGATCATCCGGCCGGTGAACGTCGCCCTGGGATGGCTGTTCGGCGCGTTCAACCGGATATTCGACTGGCTGACCGAGGTCTACGGCAAGATGGTGGCCGGGCTCCTCCGCCTGAGCCTCATCGCCCTGTTCCTCTACGGGGGCCTGCTGATCCTGACCGGCTGGCAGTTCTACCGGGCGCCATCGGGCTTCATCCCCCAGCAGGACAAGGGCTACCTGATCCTCAACGTCCAGCTCCCCGACGCCGCCGCCGTGGACCGGACTCGCCGGGTGCTCGACCGGATCGAGCAGGTCGCCCTGAGTACCCCGGGCGTGGAGCACACGTTGGGGGTCGCCGGTCGGTCCCTGATCCTCAACGCCAACGCGCCCAATCTGGCGTCGATGTACGTGATCCTCAAGGAGTTCGGCGAGCGAGACGCCCAGGGCCTGACCGCCGAGTCCATCGCGGCTCAGCTTCGCCAGAGGTGCCAGCAGGAGGTTCGAGGCGGGGTGGTCTCGACGTTCGGCGGCCCGTCGGTCGAGGGGCTGGGCACCACCGGAGGCTTCCGGATGATCGTCGAGGACCGGGGCAACCTCGGCCTGGGCGAGCTCCAGAGGGTCACCGACCAGATCGTCAGCCGAGGCAACCGGACGGCCGGGCTCCGCGGCCTCTTCAGCGGCTCCCGGGCCAGCACGCCCTGGCTCTACCTCGACATCGACCGCACCAAATGCATGGCGCTGGGGATCTCGATCAGCGACCTGTTCAACACCTTGCAGGTCTACCTCGGCTCCTATTACGTGAACAACTTCAACAATTTCGGCCGGACCTGGCAGGTCGTCGTCCAGGCCGACCAGACCTTCCGCGACCGGGTGGACGAGATCCGCAAGCTCCAGGTCCGCAACAACCAGGGACAGATGGTCCGGCTCGGGACGCTCCTGGACGTCCGCGACACGATCGGCCCGGTCATGCTCCTCCGCTACAACCTGTATTCGGCCGCCGCGATCACCGGGGACGCCTCGCCGGGCACCAGCTCGGGCCAGGCGATCGCGATGGTCCAGAAGGTGGCCGACGAGGAGATGCCCCGGTCGATGGCGTCGGACTGGACCGAATTGACCTACCTCCAGCTCCAGGCGGGCAACACCACGCTGATCTCCTTCGGCCTGGCGGTGATGTTCGTGTTCCTGGTCCTGGCGGCCCTGTACGAGAGCTGGACGCTGCCCCTGGCGGTGATCCTGGTGGTGCCGATGTGCCTGCTGTGCTCGATCGCCGGGGTCGAGGCTCGCGGGCTCGGAGGTGACGATCTTCACGCAGATCGGCTTCGTGGTGCTGGTGGGGCTGGCGAGCAAGAACGCGATCCTGATCGTCGAATTCGGCAAGCAGCTCCAGGAGGCGGGCGTCCCCCGGTGGGAGGCGACCCTCCAGGCGTCGAAGCTCCGGCTCCGGCCGATCGTGATGACGTCGTTCGCCTTCATCCTGGGCGTCCTGCCCCTGGTGATCGCCACCGGGGCCGGCGCCGAGATGCGCAAGGCCCTGGGCGTGGCGGTCTTCGGCGGGATGCTCGGCGTGACGGTCTTCGGCGTGTTCCTCACCCCGGTGTTCTTCTACGTGATCCGCCGGATCGACCGCGAGACGCCGGGCGGCCCGCCCGGGGCCAAGCCGGGGCCGGTGGACGTGCCCGTCCCGATCGCGGACGTCGATCCGGGCAGCCCCGCGCCGATCTCGGGCACGGCCTGAAATCCCTCGGCGCGGCCTCCGCCGAAAAATACATGGCCATCCCGTCACAAGACTCTATCTTGTCGCGAGCGTTCCCTTTATTCTAGGCATCCTCGATCGGCCGTTGACGGTCCAGGGAGATGCGTCGGCGGGGGGGCCTGGGGGGGCGTCGACGGGATTTTCGGCCTCCCCCGCGTGAAAGCCTCTTTCCGGGCCTCGGTCGGCCGGTCGAGGACGCCGTATCCATTGACGATGTGGGTGCGTGGCGGACGTGATGCAGGACGCGAAGACATTCGACCTCTCCCACACCCCTGCATTCCTCCATTGAGGGCCAGCCCAATGTCGCATCGCGAGCGTTCCATCGATGTCGAGCGGACTCGCAGGAAGAGGCGGACTCGAGCGAGGGCCGAGCTCGGCGTGATGGCCCTGGAGGGCCGGGTCCTGCTGACGGTCACCGACGTGACGACCGGGATGACCTTCGCCACGATCCAGGCGGCCGTGGACGCCGCCGCCGCCGGCGACACGCTGAAGGCCACGGCCGGGACCTATAACGAGACCGTCAACGTCACCAAGACCCTGACGATCCAGGGGGCGAGGAGCGGGGTGGACGCCCGCAACCGCCCGGGGGGCATCAGCACCGAGTCGGTCGTCACCGGGACCACCGGCGGCTTCACGATCGACGCCAAGGACGTGGTGATCGACGGCTTCACGATCGACGGCGCCACGGGGGGGCCGGGCATCTCGACCACGCCCACGACCGCCGGCGACCAGATCCTCAACAACATCATCAACAACAACGTCCAGGGCATCCTCCTGGCCAGCAACGGGACGTCGCCGACGCTGGTCAAGCAGAACGAGATCTCCAACAACAACCAGGCCGGCACCCACAGCGGATTCGGGATCTTTTCGGACCAGAACGTCCAGGACGCGACGATCGATTCCAACGCGTTCCTCAACAACTCGTCGGGCGATATCCGCTTCGTCGGGGCCACGGTCAGCCAGGTCGGGATCGACATCACCAACAACGGGTTCAGCGGCGGGTCCATCGGCCTCTCCGACGTCTCCGGCTCGATCATCACCGGCAACACGATGACCGGGACGGCGGGCCCGGCGATCGAGCTGGGCGGCGGCGACGCGGGGATCTCGATCGAGTCCAACACGATCGTCAACAACGCGACGATCGGCGTGGACGTCAGCACGACGCTCCAGACGACCGCCTCGGCCAACAGCAACGTGACGATCCGCGCCAACCGATTCTTCGGCAACTCCAAGGCGGGCGTCTCGATCGCGGCCCCGGCCGCCTACACCGGCGGCGCCCTGGACGCCGTTGACAACTGGTGGGGCAGCAACGCCGGGCCGAACCAGACCGGCAACGACTCGACCTCCGGCGACGTGAACGCCACGCCCTGGATCGTGATGACCATCGCGGCCACGCGCCCGACGGTCGGCCCCGGCGGCTCGTCCGAGGTCACGGCCGGCTTCACCACCGATTCCAACGGCGGGGCCCTGCCCGCCGGCGCGACCTTCCCCGACGGCACCGCCGTCGCCTTCTCCGCGACGGGCGGGACGATGGCCCCGACGTCGGCGCTGACCGCCACCGGGTCGGCCATGTCCACCTTCACCGCGGGAAGCGCCGGCGACGCCTCGTCCAAGGCGACCCTGGACGATCAGTCGCTGACCGTCCCGATCACCGTCCAGGCGATCACGATCACCCCGGCCACCCTCTCGCCCACCACGATCGGCCAGTCGGTGAACCAGACGATCACCGCGACCGGCGGGGCGGGTACGTTCACCTACACGGTGACCGCCGGGGCCCTGCCCGACGGCCTGGCCCTGGCCTCCGGCTCCGGGGCCCTGACCGGCACGCCGACCTCCGCCGGCACGACCACCTTCACCGTGACGGCCACCGACATTTCCGGGGGCACCGGCACCCAGGGCTACTCGTTCGTCGTCAACCCGGCCGTGACCTTCACCACGACCACCCTGCCGGCGACGACGGCCGGGATCGCCTACAGCCAGCAGTTGGCGACCACCGGCGGGACGTCGCCGACGACCTTCGCCGTGACCACCGGGACGCTGCCGGCCGGGGTCACGCTGTCGATGGCCGGCCTGCTCAGCGGGACGCCGACCACGGCCGGTTCTTCGGCCGTGACGGTCACCGCCACCGACGCCGCCGGGGCCAAGGCCACCCAGGACCTCACCCTCCTGATTAACCCGGCCGTCACCTTCACGACGACCACCTTGCCCGCCACCACCCTCGGCGCCTCGTACAACCATCAGGTTTCGGCGACCGGCGGGACCGGCTCGCTGACCTTCGCCGTGACCACCGGGACGTTGCCGGCCGGGGTCACGCTGTCGATGGCCGGCCTGCTCAGCGGGACGCCGACGGCGGCCGGCTCCTCCACCTTCACCGTGACGGCCACCGATAGCCTGGGAGCCAAGGCCACCCAGGGCCTCACCCTCCTCGTCAACCCGGCCGTGACCTTCACCACGACCACCCTGCCGGCGACGACGGCCGGGATCGCCTACAGCCAGCAGCTGGCGACCACCGGCGGGACGTCGCCGACGACCTTCGCCGTGACCACCGGGACGCTGCCGGCCGGGGTCACGCTGTCGATGGCCGGCCTGCTCAGCGGGACGCCGACGACGGCCGGTTCTTCGGCCGTGACGGTCACCGCCACCGACGCCGCCGGGGCCAAGGCCACCCAGAATCTCACCCTCCTGGTCAACCCGCCGGTGGCCATCACCACGACCACCTTGCCGGCGACGACCGCCGGGATCTCCTACATCCAGACCCTGGCGGCGACCGGGGGGACCGGCTCGCTGACCTACTCCGTGACCACGGGCACGCTGCCGGCGGGCCTGTCGCTGTCGCCCTCGGGCGCGATCAGCGGGACTCCGACCGCCGCCGGCTCCTCCCCCTTCACCGTGACGGCCACCGACAGCCTGGGCGCCACGGCCACCAAGAACCTCACGATCCTGGTCAACCCGGCCGTCACCCTGAACGCCACGGCGCCGCCCGCTGGGTCGGTCGGTTCGGCCTACAGCTCGCAGATCTCGGCGACCGGGGGGACCGGCGCCCTGACCTACGCGGTGACGACCGGCACGCTGCCGGCGGGGCTCACGCTGTCGTCTTCCGGCCTGATCAGCGGGACGCCCACGACGGCCGGCTCTTCCACGTTCTTCATCACGGCCACCGATTCGCTCGGCGCCTCGGGCTCCGCGGTCTATTCGATCCCGATCCGCGCGGCCCTGGCGGTCAGCCCGTCGGCGCTCCCGGCCGGGGTGCTGAACACGTCCTATATCCAGACGATCTCGGCGACCGGCGGGACCGGGCCGTACACCTTCGCGGTGACCAGCGGCACCCTGCCCACGGGCCTGACGCTGTCCTCCGCCGGCCTGCTCAACGGGACGCCCACCGCGGCCGGCTCGTCCACGTTCACCGTCACGGCCACCGACGCCAACAGCGCCACCGCCACCCAGGCGTTCACCCTGGCGGTCAACCCGGTCCTGGCGATCAACCAGGCCACCCTGCCCGCGACGACCGTGGGGAGCACCTACAGCCAGCAGTTCAGCACGACCGGCGGGGCGACCCCGATCACCTACGCCGTGACCACGGGCACGCTGCCCACGGGCCTGACGCTGTCGCCCGTCGGCCTGCTCAGCGGGACGCCCACCGCGGCCGGCTCGTCCACCTTCACCGTCACGGCCACCGACGCCAACAGCGCCACCGCCACCCAGGCGATCACCCTGGTGGTCAACCCGGCGGTCGCGATCACGACGACGACCCTGCCGGCCACGACCCTCGGCCAGCCCTACATCCAGACCCTGGCGGCGACCGGAGGGACCGGGACGCTGACCTTCGCCGTGACCACCGGCACCCTGCCGGCCGGGCTGTCGCTGTCCTCCGACGGCGTGATCTCCGGGACGACGACCACGGCCCAGACCTCGGCCTTCACCGTGACCGTGACCGACGCGACCGGCTCGAAGGCGACCCAGAATTACTCCCTGGTCGTCAACCCCGCGCTGGCGATCGGCACGACCTCGCTGACCGGCGTGACCGTCGGGTCGGCCACCAGCGAGCAGATCGCGACGACGGGCGGGACCTCGCCGGTGGCCTACGCGGTCACCGCGGGCACGCTGCCGGCGGGGCTCACGCTGTCGACCTCCGGCCTGATCAGCGGGACGGCGACGACGGCCGGCTCCTCCACGTTCACCGTGAAGGCGACCGACGCCTCGGGCGCCTCGGCCACGAAGGACCTGACGCTGGTGGTCAGCCCGGCCATCACCTTCGGCACGACCACCCTGCCGGCCACCACGATCAACCGGCCCTACAGCCAGCAGATCGCGGCCACCGGAGGCTCGGGGACGCTCACCTTCGCGGTGACGACCGGCACGCTGCCCACCGGCCTCACGCTCACCCCGGCCGGCCTGCTCAGCGGGACGCCCACGGCCGCCGGTTCGTCCACCTTCACCGTGACGGCCACCGACGGCAACGGCGCCAAGCAGGCCCAGGCCCTCACCCTGGTCGTCAACCCGGCCCTGGCGATCGGCACGACCTCGCTGAGTCCGATCACCGTCGGCACCGCCACCAGCCAGCAACTGCACTCGACCGGCGGGACGTCGCCGGTGACGTACGCGGTGACGACCGGCACGCTGCCGGCGGGGCTCACGCTATCGACCTCCGGCCTGCTCAGCGGGACGGCGACGACGGCCGGCTCCTCCACGTTCACCGTGACGGCCACCGACGCCTCGGGAGGGACGGCCACCCAGGTCCTCTCGGTGGTGGCGAATCCGGCGATCGCGATCACGACCGCCTCGCTGCCCACGGCCACCGTGGGGACCGCCTACAGCCAGGCGCTCGCGGCCACCGGAGGCTCGGGGACGCTCACGTACTCCCTCGGCTCGGGCACCCTGCCGGCGGGCCTCACGTTGTCCTCCGCCGGGCTGATCAGCGGGACGCCCACGACGGCCGGCTCCTCCACCTTCACGGTGGTCGTGACCGACCAGGCGGGCGCGACCGCCTCTCATCAGTACTCGCTGACGACGAACGCCACCTACACGCTGAACCCCACGGCGATCCCGGCCGGGGTGATCAACACGGCCTACAGCCAGCAGTTGAACGCCACCGGAGGGAGCGGGACCTCCACCTTCGCCGTGACCACCGGCGCCCTGCCGGCGGGGCTCACGCTGTCGACGTCCGGGCTGATCAGCGGGACGCCGACGACGGCCGGCTCCTCGACGTTCACCGTCCAGGCCACCGACGCCGCCAGCGACAAGGCGAGCCGGGTGTACACGCTGGCGATCAACTCGACGCTGGCGATCAACCAGGCCACGCTGCCCTCGCCCGTGGTGGGATCGGCCTACAGCCAGCAATTGTCGGTCACCGGCGGGACCACGCCGTTCACCTACACCCTGGCCTCGGGCGCACTTCCGGCGGGGCTCACGCTGTCGTCTACCGGGCTGATCAGCGGGACGCCGACGACGGCCGGGAATTCCTCGTTCACCGTCCGGGCCACGGACGCCAACGGGGCGACCGCCACCCAGGACTTCATGGTGATGACCAACCCGGCGCTGGCCATCACCCAGACCACCCTGCCTGCGGCCGTCCTGGGCACGGCGTACAACCAGCAGATCACGGCGACCGGGGGCGTCTCGCCCTACACGTTCGCCGTGACCAACGGGTCTCTGCCGGCGGGCCTGACGCTCGGCACCACCGGGGCGATCACCGGGACGCCCACGGCCGCGGGGACGTCCACCTTCACCGTGACGACCATGGACCAGTCCGGCGCCACGGCCACGCAGACGTTCACCCTGGCCGTCAACTCGACGCTGGCGATCAACCAGACCACGCTGCCGGCCGCGACGACCGGGACGGCCTACAGCCAGCAGCTCTCGGTCACCGGAGGGGCGACCCCGGTCACCTATTCCCTGCTCTCCGGCACCCTGCCGGCGGGCCTCACGCTGTCGACTTCCGGGCTGATCAGCGGGACGCCGACGACGGCCGGCTCCTCGACGTTCACCGTCCAGGCCACCGACGCCAACGGGGCGACCGCCACCCAGGCGCTGACCCTCGCCGTGAACGCCCCGGCGGTCGTCGCGCCGCCGACGGTCACCAACCTCCAGCGCTTCGGCTTCCACCTCCAGCCGACGGAATACGTCATCACCTTCAGCTCGGCGATGGACCCGACCCGGGCCCAGAACGTGAGCAACTACGTCCTGAAGCTCGCCCGAGGCGGGCCGGCGATCCGCATCACCTCGGCCGTGTATGACGCCGTCGCCCACACGGTGACCCTCCGCACGGCGAAGCTGCTGAACGTCCACCGTCAGTACTCGCTGACGATCAACGGCATGGCCCCCTCGGGCCTGACCGGGCAATCCACCCAGTCCGGCCAGACCGGCCCGCTGCTCGACGGGCAGGGCAACGGCTCGGCCGGGAGCAACTACACCCGGACCTTCGGCATGGAGATCCTCGCCGGCCCGAGCACGGTCCAGTCGAGCAAGGTCCGCGCGAAGATCCACGCGACGCCGGCCGTCGCCAGCGGCCACAAGGTCGGCGCCCTCGGCCACCTCTCCGGCAAGGCCGTGGACGCCGTCCTCCACCTGATGAAGGTCCGTCGCCACCGCTGATCGGCGACCCCGCAAGCCCGTCCGTGATCTGGCGACCCGGCGCCGAGGACCAAGTCCTCGGCGCCGGGTCGCGGTGCTTTGACGCCTTCCCTCCTCGGCGAGGGCGTGGAGGGGAAGGGGTCGCTATCGCTTCTCCAGCTCCTCCGCGACCCGGTCCACGCTCGCCGCATAAGCCTTCAGGGCCTGAGCCGCCCGGCCGATCTCCCGTTCGGCTTCCTCGTAACGCTTCTCCTCGATCCCCTCGCGGATTCCCGGCAGGGTCTTGACCCCGTAGCCGGTGTAGAACCCGGGCGCGTAGATCAGGTGCTTGAACCACGGCCGACCGGGGAAGCCCCTCGTTGCTGGTCAGGCGGCGTTCGGTCTGGATCAAGAGCGCGTTGAGGCTCGCCAGGTCCTCAACGCCTGCCCCGTCATGCGTCTTGGCGAAGGACTCGATCGCCCGGGAGTACCTCTGGGCGCTGCGGTCCAGCGCGACGAGGGCATTCTCCAGGGGGGCGAAGTTCAGGAAGGGGGGGACCGCCTGCTTCGGCGGCGCGAGCAGGGGGTGGCGCGGGTCGCTCGCGATCGCGAAGAGGCCCTGATCGATCGCCTCGTTGCGGTCGCGGACCTCGTCCTGTTTGTCGGACAGGAGCTTCTTGACCTCGTTCCCATAGGTGTGCATCGTGTCGGAGAAATCGATGAAGTCGTAGGGCAAGACGTCCGCGTCGGCGAACCTCATGAGCATCGTCCCGGCCGTCTGCGCCAGGGCCCGGGCGTAGACGAACTCGGTGTCCGAGAAGCGGGTGTACCAGAAGAAATCGTCATAGATCGAGTGATAAATGCCCTGCTTGTCCTCGCCCCCGAACCCGAGGTTGAGCGACGCGACCCCCAGGTGATCGAGGAACGCCGTGTAGTCGCTCCCCGACCCCAATGCGGGGATGCGGAGGTCGGCCCGCGAGCGGACTTCCTTGATCACGTCGGCGGTGCCCGAGGTCCGGCGGAGGGCCTTCAGGCGATGGGCCAGGGAGACGTTCGTCTCGGGGTCGAGGATGTCCCGGGCCACGCCGTTCGCGAATTTCTCCAGGGAATGCGACCCGCCCACGCCGAGGAACCCCCGGCCGTTGCTGTCCGAGTTCACGTAGACCGCGGCATGGGCGATCAGGTCGGCGGCGTGCTCCTCGCACCATTCCGTCGACCCGAGGAGCCCCGGCTCCTCGCCGTCCCAGGCGCAGAAGAGGATCGTCCGCCCGGGCTTCCATCCCTGCTTGAGGAGCTCGGAGAGGGCGCGGGCCTCCTCCAGGAGCGCGACCAGGCCGGAGACGGGGTCGTCGGCGCCGTTGACCCAGGCGTCGTGGTGGTTGCCTCGGATGATCCACTGGTCGGGCGAGCGCGCTCCGGGGATCGTGGCGATGATGTTGCGGATGGGCTTGATGTCCCAGTTCGACTCGACCTTCAGATGGACCTTCGCGGGGCCGGGGCCGACGTGGTAGGTGATCGGCAGGCCGCCGCGGAAGTCTTCCGGGACGGCCGGGCCTTTCAGCTCGGCCAGCAGGGGCTTCGCGTCCCCGTACGAGATGGGGAGGACCGGGATCTTCGTGATCGTTGGCGCCTCCTTGACCGAGAGGCGCCTGGCATCCCCCTTCGAGGCGATTCCGGGCGTCAGGGGGTCGCCGGGATACAAAGGCATGTCGGCCACGCTGCCTCGCTGGACGCCGTTCTCATTGCGCATCGGGCCCTTCGGGAAGACGTCATCGACGACGTAGCCGTCATCCGCGGGGTCGGAATAGATCAGGCAACCGACCGCGCCATGCTCCGCGGCCACCTTCACCTTGATCCCTCGCCACGACTTGCCGTAACGGGCGATCACGACCGCCCCCTTCACCGAGACGCCCAGGCGGTCCAGGGTCTCGTAATCCTTCGGGATGCCATAGTTCACATAGACGAGAGGTGCGGTCACGTCGCCGTCGATGGAATAGGCGTGGTAGGGCGGGAGCTGCTCGGCCTGCTGATCCGAGGTCGGGTCCTCCGGGACGGCCGGCTCCTGGAGCTTCGCGACGAAGCGGACCGGCTCGACGAGCTCGAGGACCCGGGCCTTCGGGGTCGGAAAAAGCACGTCGTATTGCTCAATCTTCGCGTCGAGTCCCCAGGCCTTGAATCGCTCCAGAATCCATTCGGCGTTGTCCCTGTCGTGGGGAGAGCCGACATGATGAGGGCGGGCGCTCAGCCGCTTCATGGCGTCTCGCATGACCTGGGGGCTGGGGATCGCCCGGAATTTCTCCTCCCAGGAGCGTTCGGTCTTCGAAGACGCGGCCGTGAAGCCGTAAAGGGGTGCGTCGTCCGCCGCCCGCGCAAGGGAAATCGAGGCGGCGAAGACCAGGGTCGCGATCGCAAGGGCTCGGCTCATCGAATCTCCCGGCGGCGAGTTCTCAGGAAGGGGTTTACGCGGAGGCGGTCGATCGCGCGCGTGACCAGGAGTTCTAAGGCGGACCCGTGGACGGGTCAAGGGCCGGCGGACCGGCCCGGCCGGACCATGCGGATGCGTGAACCCGAACCGAGGACGTCGTCCTCAGCCCGACGTCGAGACTTCGAAGGACCCGAATCGTCGCATCCCGGCCCGGTTCCGCCGCCGAACCGGCCGGGCCACGGTCCGCGATTTCCCGAAGGGTGCCTGACCGGATTCGAACCCGCGATCCCCAGATCCACAATCTCGTCTCAACCTACCCCGACCGAAGCCTGAAGACGCTGTCCAGTAGGATTTTACGACAGAATCGAGTCCCGACTGTACTTTCCGGGATTTTATAGCTTCCGAACCGTCGGTCGGGTCCGAGGCCGCGCGAGGATTGGAATCAGCCGCTCTCGAGGCTCAGTTCCCAGCCCGTGCTCAGACAGAGTATCTCCCAGCAGTGGGAGACCTGGGCAACGCCCCGGTTGACCTGAACCCAGACTCGCTCCACAGGACCGCCGGTACCGAGGTTGAAGGTGACTTCGTATGATTCGGATTCCACGTGGCCGCACATGAAGGAGGGTCGCTGCTCCAGGGCTCCACTCACCATCTCTGGCAGCGCGATCCCTCGTGCGTTAAGGCTCGCGAGCTTCTCCCGGCCGGACGGTGACCAGTCGAACGCGACATCAGGGAATACGGCGCGAAGTGACTGCTGGACCGAAGTCGGTGTGCCCAGCGGCTGGCCGTCGTCTCGTTGGAGCGTTCCCTGGATACACACGAGCGGAGCCGCCTGTCCAAATCGATTAGACGGGGGCCGGCCCGAGCGGGACGATGGCGGTTACTACACCAGCCTGACACCCCGAGCGGAGCCGGCCCCCGATGACATCCTCGCGTCTCACGCCCGCCCCGTGCCAGTGGTTCTCCTGGCTCGCCGTCGCCCTCGACCGTCGCTCCGCTCCCCGGCTCGCCCTGCTGTTCCTCGGCGCCGTCCTGGCCCGGGGCCGGCGCACCGTCACCACCTGGATCAGGGCGGCCAAGCTCGGCGGTCAATATCAGCGCTGCTACGTCGCCGTGGCGGCCGCCGGCAAGCGGGCCGATCGCATCGCCCGACGACTGCTGACCGAGGTGGTCCGGCCGCTCCTCAAGGGGGCCACGCGGCTAACCCTCGCCCTGGACGACACCCCGACGAAGCGGTATGGCCCGCACGTCCAGGGGGCCGGCGTGCATCACAACCCGACACCCGGCCCTGCCGGTTCGCCCTATGTCTACGGCCATGTCTTCGTCGTCCTGGCCCTGCTCGTGGCCCATCCGTCGTGGGGAGTCGTCGCCCTGCCGCTGCTGGCCCGGCTCTACGTCCGCAAGAAGGACCTGCCGGGCATCGACCCGAAGCATCGGCCGCCGTTCCGCACCAAGCTGGAAACGGCCGTCGAACTGCTGCGGTGGGCCAAGCCCTGGCTGGGGCTGCTGGGATTGCCGATCCGGGTGGTGGCCGACGGTGCCTATGCCAAGGCGGCCTTCCTCAAGCCGGCGATGTCACTGGGCATGACGGTCGTCAGCCGACTCAGAAAGGATGCGGCGTTGCGGACGTTGCCCGGCCCACGGCCGGCGGGGAAGCGGGGCCGGCCGCGGACCTACGGGGAGGAAAAGATCGACCTGGCCAAGCGAGGCGGCCAGCGGCGTGGCTGGTCGTCCGACACGTTCGACCTTTACGGGCAGAAGGCGGTCAAGAAGTACAAGACGTTCCTGGCGACCTGGCGGCCGGCCGGTGGCGCGATCCGAGTGGTGCTGGTCGATGAGCCGACCGGATGGCGGGCCTATTTCTGCTCCGACACCGAGGCGAGCGTGGCCGACATCCTGGGGATGGTGTCCGACCGGTTCAGCCTGGAGATCACCTTTCGCGAGTGCAAGCAGGTCGTCGGGGCGGGCCAACAGCAGGTGCGGTTCATCTGGGCGAACATCGGGGCGTTCCACGTCTGCCTGTGGACGTTCACGCGGACCGAGGCGTGGGCCTGGGGCCGGAAGCAGGAGGAGTTGGTAGACCGCTCGGGCTCGCCGTGGGATAGCTCGCCGCGCCGTCCGAGCCACGCGGACAAGCGGCGGGCGTGGCGTCGTGAATTGCTGGGCGAGGAGATTCGTGCGACTCTACGCCCGGGGGCGACCGAGGCGGAAATCCAGGCCATGGCAGAAAGGCTGCTCAGCTTGGCCGCATGAGATATACATTCACCCGGAAAGTACAGCGTTTTCCAAAATCTTGTCGAATTCTCTCGATGCTGCCAGTGACAATCTCTCCTGAGGGTAGTTCTGCGTAACGGTACTCTTCGGCTGCGTCGTCAAAGATGGTACGCTTGGAGAATAGCTGGCGAACCTTCTGCTTTGTGGGATCCTTGCAATACCAAACTGCATAGTCGACAAGCTGTGGTAAGGTGTTAGATACCAAACCGCTAACCTTGCGAAATTCAATCAAAGCTGTGAAGTTATCTTCACCGAACACTTGATCCATCACCGCCCGCACGCGATGGACATTCTCATCCCCGATCTGAACGAAGATCGAGCCCGACTCCCTCAGCAGGTCGCGGGCGACGGTGAGGCGGTCGCGGAGGTAGGCCAGGTAGCTGTGGATGCCGTCGCGCCAGGTGTCGCGGAACGCCTTGACCTGCTCGGGCTCGCGGGTGATGTGGTCGGCCTTGCCGTCCTTCACGTCGCGGCTGGTGGTGGACCACTGGAAGTTGCTGTTGAACTTGATGCCGTAGGGCGGGTCGAGGTAGATGCACTGGACCTTGCCGCGCAGCCCCTCGCGCTCGGCCAGGCTGGCCATCACCTGGAGCGAGTCGCCCAGGATCATGCGGTTGGTCCAGTTCTGGTCGTGCCGGTAGAAGTCGGTCTTGTCGGCCCCCTCGGGGATGCCGTTGAAGTCGGCGAGGAGGTCGAGCTGCTGGCCGGGCCGGGCGGAGTCGGCCTCGCGCGAGCGGCGCTTCAGGTCGTCGATCAGGGCCTTCGGGTGGATCTTCTCCTGGATGTAGAGCGGGGGCGCATGGACGACCAGGTCGCTCCAGTCCTGCTCGTCCTTGCCCCGCCAGACGAGCTGGGGGTCGAGGTCGCGATTGCGCCGCGCATAGGCGACGCGCACGGGGGAGCGGTCTTCCTGGCGCTCGACCGACTGGAAATCGGCGGTGGGGATGTTCTTGCGGGTGGAGTCGTCGTGGCGGAGGGCCTCGACGGACTTCGGCTCGGGGGTCTTCCTGGCCATGACAGCCACTCCTGGAGGTTCGGCCCCCTCGCTGACGCGTCGGGTTGCGATTCGCCCTGGCTGACGCGTTTCCATAGGGACCCGACGCGTCAGCGAGGGGGTGAGATCACGGAGGCGCAGGAGGCGAGGGCATCGGATGGGCGAGGGGACTGGGACTCGGGACCCTCGCTGACGCTTCGGGTTACGGGTCGAGGTGCTTTCGGTCCTGGGCTTCGGTCACGTAGGTGATGGCGTTGGAGAGGGCGTCCTCGGTGAAGAGGTGCCGCGCGCTGCCGCGCTCGGCCCACCAGCGCGCTCGGTCCGGGTCGGACCGCTCCCGGAGGCGCCGCGACGTCCAGGCCTTGAGGTCGTTGCGGACCTTCTCGGGCCGGGCTTCGCGGGCGCTGACGACGACGTGGACGTGATTGGAGCGGCAGTTCACGGCGTGCAGCGTCCACCCGCGGGCGGCGCAGGTCTCGGCGACCTGTCGCTCGACGATCGCCCGCTCCTCGGGCGAGAGCCGGCACTCGTCCTCGGCCATGCGGGCCGCCGACCGCCGCTCCAGGGCCGGGTCCGGCTCCCGCCTGCCGTGCCGATAGCGGACCCACCCGCGAGCATCGCCCGGGAGCCACGTCCCGCAGGTCGGCCAGGTGAGCAGGAACCCCAGGGGGTCGTTCATCCGCGCACCCCTCTCGGCGTGACGGACTCGATCATCGCGTGAAAGGCGCCCTCCACGACCGCCCGGATGTCCGACCCGATCGAGTCCACGTCCCCGAACTCGGCGAAGGCCCAGTTGAAGTGGACGAACCGCGTGGACCCGGTCGCGTTGTAGGGGTCCAGCAGGGCCTTGATCGGCGCTCGCCGAGGAACCTCTGCGTGATCCCGGTCACGATCCGGTTGCAGGCCATGTCGGCGAGCTCCTGGTACATCAGGAGGGCCGGGTAGGTGTCCCCCTTGCAGACGAGGTGGCCCTCGTCGAGCCACGGCCGGGCGACCCGCTTGAGCTGGCCGAAGAGGCGGAACTTCGAGTCCGGCAGGCGCCGGGTCAGGTGGAACAGGAGCGTCGAGGGCCGCATGTCGCCGAGGTGGGCCAGCGAGAGGTCGACCCCCTCGCCGATGATCCCCGAGTTCCGGGTGATCGAGGGGCCGACGAGGTCGGGGCTGAGGACGCCGGCGTACTCCGCGTTGAAGAGGCCCTCCTCGTTCAGGTCATAGGAATGCCGGCGCAGGGCGCGGCCGATGACCTGCCCGCACAGGAGCTGCGTGCCGAAGGCCCGGACGCCCAGGACGTGGGTGACGGTGTTCGCGTCCCAGCCCTCGGTGAGCATGGAGACCGAGACCACGCACCGGATCGAGCCGCCGAGCTGCCCCTCCTTGCCGACGGTGTTCATGACCTCGCGGAGCAATTCCTGGTCGGTGATGCTCTCGGCCGTGCGGGCGTCGCCGGAGCGCTCGACGATCTCGCGCCGGAACCGCTCGATCTCGTCGGCGGCCATCGAGCGGAAGTTGTCGTCCAGAGCGTCGCCGGCCTCCAGTTGCTCGTTGTCGATCCGGAGGGTGTTGGGCCTCGGGAGGGGGTTGCCGGTGGCCTCGTCGAAGTTGCGGAACAGCGGGAGCCGGCCGTTCTCCAGGGTCGTCGTCGCGTCCTCATTCTTGCGGGGGAATGCCGAGATGAAGTCGTAGACGAGCTTGGAGATCGCCGCGTTCTCGCAGAGGACGATGAAGCAGGGAGGGACGAGGACGCGGAGGCGGTCCTTGATGGTCAGGCCGGGGGCGACGACGAGGAAGCCCCGCGTGAAATCCTTGCTGCCTGGCCGCCGGACGGCGTTGACCGTCTGCCGGGCGATGAGCATGGCCATGACGGTCGTCTTGCCGGCGCCGGTGGCGAGCTTCAGGGCGAGCCGAAGGAGGCCGGGGTTGGCGTCCTGGCCGGCCCTCTCCAGGTGGTCAAGGACCTCCTTGCCGGCCTTGAGGTGCGGGGCGACCTCGGCGAGCCAGATGGCCGTCGACGAGTGCCGCCGGCATTGCCTCCGCCGCCCCGTCCGCGGCGAGGCGACCTACGGCGGCCCGCCGGGGCGTTCGGCCCCCGCCTCTGGGCGGCCCCGGGCCCGCCGGCCGGGCCGATCGCCCGAGCGAGCGGCAGGTCCAGCGCCTCGATCGGAACCCGATCGGCCTGCGGATCGCCGTGGGCGCGGGCAGAGCGGGATGATCAGGACCTCTTCCTGGGCTCCAGGACCCCCGTCAGCTCCCACCTCAGCCGGTGCAGCTGCACCGGGGTCATCCAGCGGCGGAAGACCGAGTGCCGCATCCTCTGGCTCGACCACACCAGGATCCCCGTACACCGCCTCGGGCGGCCCCGGTACGCGAACCGGGACGGAGCCTTGCTGTCGCCTCCGAGGCCCCTGGTCATGCTCGTCGCCCAGGGCGTCCGGCCGACTGCCGGCGCGTCGCCACGGGGCTGTTTCAGATTCCGGCATGAACATTGCGGCCGGTCGGTGGATGGCACGGGAGATCCGGCCGTCGGCCTACGCCCGGCCCCCTCCCGGGTCTGGGGCCGCGAGCCTTCGCCCATGGCGATCCGGGCGCCCCCGGATCGAGGCCGTGAGGAACGGCCGCGATTCGCCGTCGCCATCCCCTGGGGAAGCCTCATGCTCGAGACCGTCGCGACCGCCGACCGATCGCCCGAGGCTCCGACTCCGACCGCGCAGAGCGGCCTCGCCCGGAGGATCCTCGTCGGCTCGGCGGTGGCCCTGCTCGTGATGGTCATGACCTCGCCGCTCCGCCCGTCTCACCTCGGCACACCGTCCCGGTCGTTCGGCATCCGGCGCAACTTCGCAACGCCGAGGATCGCGTTCAAGGCGCGCGACATGGCGTCTCGGGTCTCTTGGTCGGCGGGAGTCCAGGCGATCTGTCTGGGGAATCCTCCGGGGCGGAGGGGCCGTCGCGAGGGCAGGGCGTCCGGCCTCCTCCCCGCCGTCCGCCCGGGTCGCCCGGCCGTTGGGCCGGGGCAGACGGGGCCGGGGACGACGCCTTCGGTGGTCCCCCTCCGCTGCTGAGGGCGGCTGGGCCCGCGTCGCGGCGGGCCGATCCCGAGATCCCCCCGTCGGCTCGCGGATGCGGACGCGCGTCGCCCGCCGCCGCGGGACGCGATCGGATGCGGGAGAGGAGCGATTCGGCACGCGCCGACGCTCGCCCGGCGCGGTCTCGCGCCTCGGAATGATCGTGTGAGCTCGCCGAATCCTGGTTGCCCAGAGGGGGATTGACCGTGGCGTCCGAACCGAAGTCGAAGTCGTCTTCCGCGAACCCGACGGTCCTGGCGATGGACCACCCGATCACCCTCCTGATGCTCGTCCTGGCCCTCTTGAGCCTCGGCGGCCTGGCGTACCAGAAGATGAGGGTGGACATCTTCCCGTCGCTCAACACGCCGAAGATCTACGTCTTCTTCGACTTCATCGGGATGAGCCCCGACCAGGTCGAGGGGTTCATCGTCAACGAGCTGGAGCTGTACTTCCAGTATGTCGACGGGATCAAGGACATCAAGTCGAGGAACATCCAGCAGGTCGGCCTGGTCGAGCTCTCGTTCTTCAACGACACCGAGATGGGCCAGGCCGTCGCCGAGGTCGTGGCGATGTCCGACCGCGCGATGGCCTGGATGCCCCCGGGGCCCTCCCCCCCATGATCATGAGGATGGACGCCGGGAGCGTCCCCATCGGCTACCTCGTCTTCACCAGCGAGGGGGACAAGACCTCGCTCGGGGCGATGGGGGACCTGGCGCAGAACATCGTCCGGCCCCTCGTGCAGAAGAACGTCCCCGGCACGGTCGCGATCTCGCCGTTCGGCCCGAACATGCGTTCGATCATCATCAATGTCGATCCCAACAAGCTCCTCCAGTACAACCTGAACCCCCAGAACGTCGTCGATGCCCTGAAGACGGGCAACGTGGTGATCCCATCGGGGAATATCTATGTGAAGGATTCGATGCCGATCGTCCACAACAACGCCACGGTGGTCGACATCCGCCGCCTCGGGGACATCCCCCTGAGGCTGGGCGACAACGTGTACATCCGCGACATCGCGACGATCCAGGACGACACGGACATCACCTACGGCTATGCGCTGGTCAACGGCAAGAAGGCCATCCACCTGCCGATCATCAAGAAGGACACGGGCTCGACCCTGACGGTCGTCGCCGACGTCCACAAGGCGCTGCCCATGTTCCGGGCGGCCGTCCCGCCGGACGTGAAGATCACCTTCGAGTTCGACGAGTCGCCGACGGTCGTCCACGCGGTCGAGTCGGTCGCGACCGAGGGGGCCATCGGGGCCGGGCTGACGGGGCTGATGATCCTCCTGTTCCTGGGCGATTGGAGGAGCGTCCTGGTGGTCGTCTGCAACATCCCGCTGGCTTTGACCGGCTCCCTGTTCGGACTCTGGGTCACGGGCAACACGATCAACATCATGTCGCTGGGCGGGATGGCCCTGGCGATCGGCATTCTCGTGGACGAGGCGACGGTCACGATCGAGAACACGCACGTCCAGATGGAGACGACCCGGAGCGTCGCCTCGGCCGTGCTCAAGGCCGCCAACGCCACGGCGGTGCCTCGCCTGCTGGCCCTCCTGTGCATCCTGTCGGTGTTCATACCGGCGTTCATCATGGAGGACCCCCTGCGGTCCCTGTTCATGCCGCTGACCCTCGGCGTGGGCTTCGCGATGATCTCCTCGTACCTGCTTTCGAGCACGTTCGTGCCGATCATGAGCGTCTACCTCCTCAAGCCCGAGAAGAAGGAGGACGGGGCCGGGGCGGACCGGGAGGAGGCGAAGCCCGGGCTCTTCGAGAGGGTCAACCGGGCCTATCACAAGGCCGTCGAGTGGTTCATCGCGCTGAAGTGGGTGGTCGTCCCGGCGTACCTGGCGGCGTGCGTGGCGGTCCTGGCGGTGCTGGGCCTCCAGCTCGGGAGGGAGCTGTTCCCGAGGATCGACTCCGGCGAATTCGTCCTCCGCTTCCGCCCTCCTCCGGGTTCCAGCTACGAGCTGACCCGCGAGATGGGCATGAAGTGCCTCCAGGAGATCGAGGACGAGGCCGGGACGAAGAACGTCGAGATCACCATGGGGTTCGTCGGCCAGGTCGCCCCGAACTTCGGGATCGACAACATGGTCCTGTTCATGCGCGGGCCCGACGATGGATGGCTCCGGGTCAAGCTGAACCCGGACAGCGGGATCAAGCTCGACGAGTTCCGGGAGAAGCTCCGCAAGGTCCTGCCCGAGAGGGTCCTCCCCTGGCTGGCCAATCGCCTGGCGACGGGCGGGGGCGATGGCGGGACGCCCTTGGCCGAGGCGAGGGAGCAGGCCGAGAAGTCCACCTTCGGCTTCGAGCCCGGCGACATCGTCAGCCAGGTCATGAGCTTCGGCGCCTCCAAGCCGATTGCGGTCCGGGTGATCGGGACCGACTACGACAAGGTCCGCAGCCACGCCGAGGCGATCGCCGCCAAGCTGAAGGAGAATCCCCACCTCCGCGACGTCGGGTTCGAGCAGACCCTGGATTATCCCACGGTCGAGGTCGAGATCGACCGCGAGATGGCCGGGCTGATCGGCGTGACGCCCGAGCACGTGAAGAGGGCCCTGGTCATGGCCACCGCCTCCACCCGGTTCACCAACCTCAATTACTGGATCAACGACAAGACGGGCTTCGATTACCTCGTGCAGATCCAGGTGCCCCCCCTGCGGATGAGCAAGCCGTCGGACCTGGAGGAATTGCCTTTGGAATCGGTCAACCCCGACGTCCCCCTGATGGTCCGCGACGTCCTGAAGGACGGCCAGGTCCACACGAGCAGCCGGCCGGGGGAGTACGACCGGGACATGTCCCAGCGCTTCCTGACGGTGGTCGCCAACGTCGAGGGAGAAGACCTCGGCCGAGCCGCGACGCAGGTGCGGAAGGCCGTGAAGGAGGTCGGCGACCCTCCCCGAGGGGTCCGGGTCGAGGAGCAGGGTTCCTTGCCGCCGATGACGGAGATGTTCCGCACCCTGGGGATCGGCATGGGCGTGGCGGTATTCGTGATCCTGGTCCTCCTCACGGCGTACTTCCAATCCCCGAGGCTGGCGTTGATCTCCATCGGCGCCGTGCCCGGGGTGATCGCGGGGATCGCCACGATTTTGCTCGTCACCGGGACGACGCTGAACATCGAGTCGTTCATGGGCTCGATCATGTGCCTGGGCGTGTCGGTGTCGAACTCGGTGATGATGGTCACGTTCATGGACGAGCACTGGCAGGCGGGCAAGACCTCCGCGGAGGCGGCCCTCCTGGGCGCCAGCGAGAGGCTCCGGCCGATCCTGATGACGGCCTGCGCCATGACCGTGGGCATGGTGCCGATGGCCCTGGCCCTGGAGAAGGGCAGCCAGATGGAGGCCCCGCTCGGCCGGGCGGTGATCGGCGGCCTGGTGATGTCCACGTTCGCGACCTTGATGGTGCTCCCGTCGATCTTCGCCCTGGTGATCGGCGGCAAGACCCCCTCCTCGCCCTCGCTGTACCCGGGCAACCCGGCCAGCTCGCATTACGACCCGGATTTGCTCGCCGACGAGGCGTCGGATGAGCCGAACGAGGACGGACAGGACTCCTGAGCGATCCGCCCGGGACCGAACCACCCATTTCGAGGAGACGACCCTTGCCACCCGTCACTCGTTCCGAAGCCCGGCCCCGACGCGACCGCCGCCCCCGCGCGTGGGCCGGCCTGATCGCCGTGCTGGCGGCGTCGGGATGCTCGGAGGAGACGAAGGTCGCCCCGAGCGTCTCCGAGCCCCCGGAGCTCCGGGTGATGCACCCTCAGCTCCGGACGATCGTCCGGGTCGTCGGGCAGCCGAGCTTCGTCCAGAGTTATGAGCGGACGTCGATCTACCCCAAGATGACGGCCTACATCGAGAAGTGGAACGTGGACATCGGGGACAAGGTCCGCAAGGGGGACGTCCTGGCGGAGCTCTTCGTCCCCGAGCTCGAGGAGCTTTACGGGACGAAGAAGGCGACCGTCGAGTACGACAAGGAGCAGGTCCGGCTCGCGCAGAAGGACGTGGAGGTGGCCTCGGCCGACGTCAAGGCGGCCCGGGCGCACCTGGACGAGGCGAAGGCGATCCTGGGGAAGTACCAGGCCGAGGTCGAGCGCTGGATGGTCCAGGTGGACCGGCTCGCCAAGGAGGTCGAGCGCCAGGTGATCGCCCCCCAGATCCTCCTGGAATCGCAGAACGAGCTGAAGGCCGACGTCGCCGCCCGGGACGCCGCCAAGGCGACGATCGAGAAGGCCGCCGCCGACCTCCAGGCCGACGAGGCCCGGCTCGCCCGCGCCGAGGTCCGCGTGGCCGCGACGAAGGCCGAGCTCTCCGTGGCCGAGAGCGAGGCCCGGAGGCTGGAGGCCCAGGTCGGCTACCTGAAGCTGTTCGCCCCGTTCGACGGCATCGTCGTGGCCCGGAACGCCAACACCTGGGACTTCGTCCTGCCCAAGACGGGCGACCCGACCGCCCAGGACCGCTCCCCCGACCTCTCGCCCGGCGGCCAGGCCGCGCCGATCTACGTGATCGACCGCACGGACATCATCCGGATCTACGTGGACATCCCCGAGAGGGACGCCAACTACGTCCACATCGGCTCGGAGGCCCGGGTGAAGGTCTGGGCCTACAAGGACGAGTGGCTCCCCGCCTCGGTCACCCGGATCTCCTGGGCCCTGAACACCCGGAGCCGGACGATGAGGGCCGAGATCGACCTGCCCAACCCGAACGCACAGATCCTGCCGGCCATGTACGCCTACGGCAAGGTCGTCGTCGAGCGCCCGGCGGTCCGGGCCGTGCCCAAGGGCGCGATCACCAGCGCCGGGGGCAAGTCGTTCCTCTGGCTCTACGACGCGGGCCGGGCCGAGCGCACCGAGGTCCAGACCGGGGTTGTCGAAGGGGAGTGGATCCAGGTCACCAACCGCCGGGTCCCCTCGAAGGACCCGAACGACGAGGAGTTCGTCCCGATCGACGGGGAGGAAGAGGTCCTGGTCGGCAGCAAGCTCTCGGTCCTGACTGAGGGAGCCCAGGTCCGGCTCTCCAACGGCCCGGCCTCGGCCGGGGTGGCCCTGTCCGACGAGGCCCCCGGGCGGCCCGGGAAAGACTAAATTCGTCAACACCCTCGGCCGCCAACGCCCCACCGGCCGAATTTGGAAGGAGACACGTCATGGGATCGCCAGTGCGAGACGAACGTGACCGCAGCGAAGATTCCCGGCGCGAGGACACCCCGGGGCTCGAAGCGGACGGCCGGGCGGATGGCCCTCAGGTCGTCGGGACGTATGACCGCTCCGTCGCCTCGGCCCCGAGCACCGAATCGACCTCGGTTCGTTCCCCGATCGGAGCATGGTCATCGAAACCGACACGATCCACGAGCCCCGAGACGGCCGGCCCGGCAACCTCCTGCTGGTCCCGGTCGAGATCGAGGGCCGCCCAGACTCCCCGGAGGGGGGGGCCCGGCGCGAGGACCAGTCGCCCGACCGCGACGGGAAGGACGACGCGAGGCCCGGGAAGCTCGAACATTCCGACGAACGCCCCCCCCTGCGGCGCCGCCTGCTGATCCCCGGCCTCGTGGGGCTGGCCTGCGGGATCGGCGGGGCGTGGGGGTATTCCCATTTCTTCGGGTCGGACAAGAAGGACGACAAGGGGGGGGCGAAGTCGTCCTCGAACTCGGGGAAGGACTCCGGGTCGGGCGGGGATTCGGGGTCGGGCAAGGGTTCGCAGTCGGGCAAGGGCTCCAACCCGGGCCGCGGGCCGGTGGCCGGCAAGGGCGGCGATTCGTCCGACGACGGCAAGGCCCTCGAGGATGAGAAGGAGGAGAGGCAGGCGTGGATCACCGCCATGAACGAGCTGAAGCACGCCCGGGACGCCGAGAAGAAGGCCAGCGACTCGGCCGACGAGTCGAAGGCGGTCCTGGAGTTCCTCAAGTCCACGCTCCTCTCGGCCGGGAGGCCGGGAGGCCCGTCGCTCTCCGGCGCGTTCTGGGCCGGGGGGCAGGGCCAGGACGTGACGCTCCGCAAGGCGGTGGACGCGGCCGAGTCGAAGGCCGGCGAGGTCTTCGCCAATCGCCCCCTGGCCGAGGCCTCGGTCCGCGAGACCCTGGGCCTCGCCTACATGAACCTGGGCGACCCCGAGCAGTCGGTCAAGCAGTACCGGCAGGCTTTGGCACTCCGGCAGGCTACCCAGGGGTTCGATTCCCCCGAGACGGCCACCTGCCGCAACCAACTGGCCGTCGCGTACCGGGTGGCCGGGCATCCGGATGAAGGGGGCCGGCTGTTCGAGCGTTCCCCCCGGTCGCTCTCGGAGGCCGACGCCCTGGCCGAGAGAGGGGCTAGCCTCCTCCTCCAGGGCAAGCCCGCGGAGGCGGAGTTGAAGCTCCGGCAGAGCCTGGAGGTCCGCCGCAAGGTCCGGCCCGACGGCTGGGCGACCTTCGACGCGGAATCCGAGCTCGGCGAGGCCCTCCTCGACCAGAAGAAATACGCCGAGGCCGAGCCCCTGCTGACCTCCGGCTACGAGGGCCTGAAGCGGCACGAGGCCGACATCCCGCCCGACGACCGCCCCCGGGTCGCCCGGGCCCTGCAACGCCTGGTGAAACTCTACCGCGCCTGGGGCCGCCCGGACGAGGCGAAGCGGTGGCAAGAGGCGCTCGTGGCGACCCCCGGCACGACGTCGAAATAGATTTATCATATCTAAATTAAATCAATGTCAAGGCCGCTTCGATTGAACCCGGAAGCGCGGAAGGCCGATCATAAGCGTGAGCTGGGCCGCTTCCGGGGCAGGATGCCCCCGGCGGCCCGGAGCCCTCTCCAGGGAGGCGGACCGCCATGAGGACGCTGGCGGACCTCGCGAGGATGGCGGTCCCGGGCCTGCTGCTGGCGCCGGCCCTGGCCGCCCCGTGCTCGGCCCAGGACACCGGATTCCCCCTCCGCTCGCCCGAGGCGCCCTGCGCCTCGTCGCTGCCGCCGGCCCTCCCGGGCCGCGAGCCGGGGGCGCCTCCCGAAGTACGGCCCTCCCCGCTGTCGGACCGCCCGGCCCTGCCGGCGTCTCCGACCGAGCCCGAGGAGATCCGCCTGCCGATCAACCTCGCCGCCGCGCTGAAGCTCTCCGACGCCCGACCCCTGGTCGTGGCCACGGCGCAGGCCCGGGTCTGGATCGCCGAGGCCGAGCTCACCCGCGCGAAGGTCCTGTGGGTGCCGATGCTCAACATCGGCTTCGACTACATCCGCCACGACGGCGGGGGCCCCGACTTCAACCGGGGCATCATGACCAACCCGAGCACGAACTTCTTCTACGGGGGGGCCGGCCTCTACGGACCGCCCCTCGGGACGATCGACACCACCAACGCGATCTTCATGCCCCTGGCGGCGCGACGGAACCTTGACTCGCAGCACTATCAGATCCAGGCGGCGAAGAACGACGCGTTGATGGAGACGGCCGACGCGTACTTCGCGGTCCACCGGGCGCGGGGGACGTACGCCGCGGCGCTGTACACCGTCGGCCGGGCGCGCTCGGTGGCCCAGCGGATCGCCGGTCTGAGCCGGGACCTGGCGCAGCCGTTCGAGGTGGACCGGGCGAGGAACATGCTGGCGGACCTGGAGCAGCAGGCGGTCTCGGCGCGCCAGGACTGGCGGGTGGACAGCGCGCGGCTGACGCGGGTGCTGCGGCTGGACCCCCGGGCGGTGGTCGAGCCGCTGGAGCGCGACCACCTGCAGGTGACGCTGGTCGACCCGTCGCGGCGGCTCGACGAGCTGATGGCCGTCGCCCTGGACAACCGCCCCGAGATCCGGGCGCGAGGCGCCGAGGTCTCGGCGGCCGAGATCAACATCCGCCGCGAGAAGGCCCGGCCGTTCATCCCGGGCATCGTGGTCAACGGGTTCCAGACCCCGTTCGAGATGATCCAGGGCGGGATCTTCGGCCTCGGCCAGAACAAGAGCCTGAACCAGTGGCGGGGCCGGGACGACATCAGCATCCAGCCGCTCTGGCAGCTCGACAGCCTCTATCTCGGCAACCTCGCCCGGATCAAGGAGGCCAGGGGGTATCAGTCCCTCTCGATCATCGAGCTGTACAACGCGCAGGACATGGTGGCGGAGGAGGTGGCGCAGGCGCACGCCCGGGCGCAGTCGTCGGCGGCGAGGCTGGTCCAGGCCGACCGGGCGCTGCGCACGGGGGTGGTGACGCTCAACGGCACGGTCGAGGGGCTGGAGCAGACGGTGCGTCTGGGGGGGGACGTGCTGACGCTGGCGTCGCGTCCCCAGGAGGCGGTCTACGCGCTGCAGTTGCTGATGCGGGCGTTCACGGAGTACTTCGCCACGGTCGCCGAGTACAACCGGTCGCAGTTCGCGCTGTACCGGGCGCTGGGCTACCCGGCGCAGGAGCTGAGCGTGTCGAGGCCGCCGGGCGAGGCGTCGCCGACGCGGCTGGGCCGTCCGGGCTACCTGCCGCCGGTCGGCAACGGGCCCCCGCCCGCCACCCGATGAGCGGCGCGAGGCCAGACGGTCCGCCCCCGCAAGGGGCGGTGCCCCCGTGGTCGCCCTCGTGTGGGGGCGACCGCCAGGAAGGAGCCGGAATCGGATGAAGGATCGAGCCTCGCTCCGTTCGGCCCTCTTCCTGGCCTGCCTCCTGGCCGGGCTCGGCTCCTCTGCGGGCCGGGCCCAGGACCGATTGGAGCCGATGCCGCTCCCGGCCGCGCCCGGCGCCGACTCGATCCCCTCGGCCGTCTCCCCCGACGTCCTCCGCTTCCTCGAAGCGAACCGCCGGGAGGAACGGCCGCCTCCTTCGAACGGGGCCCGGACGGCTCCCCCGTCCCGCCCCCCCTCGGATCGAGACGCCCGCGTCCCCGTCGAGCCTCCTCCCACCCCTGCCTCCGGCAACGCCCTCGCCGCTGTCGGACCGTCCGGCCTTGCCGGAGCCGCCGACGGAGGACGAGGAGATCCGCCTGCCGATCAACCTCGCCGCCGCGCTGAAGCTCTCCGACGCCCGTCCGCTGGTCGTCGCCTCGGCCCAGGCACGAACTTGGGTCGCCGAGGCCGAGCTCGCCCGCGCCAAGGTGCTCTGGGTCCCCGCCCTGAACGTCGCCTACGACTACGTCCGGCACGACGGCGGGGGGCCCGACTTCAACAAGGGGATCATCACCTCCCCGAGCGTCAACTTCACTTACGCCGGGGCCGGACTCTGGGCGTTCGTCTCCACGACCGATGCGATCTACAACCCCCTGGTCTCCCGCCGCCGACTCGACGCCCGCCACTACGACATCCAGGCGGCGAAGAACGACGCGTTGATGGAGACGGCCGACGCGTACTTCGCGGTCCACCGGGCGCGGGGGACGTACGCCGCGGCGCTGTACACCGTCGGCCGGGCGCGCTCGGTGGCCCAGCGGATCGCCGGTCTGAGCCGGGACCTGGCGCAGCCGTTCGAGGTGGACCGGGCGAGGAACATGCTGGCGGACCTGGAGCAGCAGGCGGTCTCGGCGCGCCAGGACTGGCGGGTGGACAGCGCCGCGGCTGACGCGGGTGCTGCGGCTGGACCCCCGGGCGGTGGTCGAGCCGCTGGAGCGCGACCACCTGCAGGTGACGCTGGTCGACCCGTCGCGGCGGCTCGACGAGCTGATGGCCGTCGCCCTGGACAACCGCCCGGAGCTCGGGTCGAGGAGGGCGTCGGTGTCGGCCTCCGAGGTCGCCGTCCGCCGCGAGAAGGCCCGGCCCTTCATCCCCAACGGCATCCTCACGGGGTTCCAGTCGCCCGGGGGGATGCTCATCCAGGGGGGCGTCTTCGCGCTCGGCCCGAACAGCAGCTACGGCGAGACCATCGGCCGAGCCGACGTCAGCGTCCAGGCCATCTGGCAGCTCGAAGCCTTCGGGGTCGGCAACCTCGCGAGGATCAAGGCCGCGCGCGGGTCGCAGTCGAAGTCCATCATCGACCTCCGGAACGCGCAGGACATGGTGGCGGAGGAGGTGGCGCAGGCGCACGCCCGGGCGCAGTCGTCGGCGGCGAGGCTGGTCCAGGCCGACCGGGCGCTGCGCACGGGGGTGGTGACGCTCAACGGCACGGTCGAGGGGCTGGAGCAGACGGTGCGTCTGGGGGGGACGTGCTGACGCTGGCGTCGCGTCCCCAGGAGGCGGTCTACGCGCTGCAGTTGCTGATGCGGGCGTTCACGGAGTACTTCGCCACGGTCGCCGAGTACAACCGGTCGCAGTTCGCGCTGTACCGGGCGCTGGGCTACCCGGCGCAGGAGCTGAGCGTGTCGAGGCCGCCGGGCGAGGCGTCGCCGACGCGGCTGGGCCGTCCGGGCTACCTGCCGCCGGTCGGCAACGGGCCCCCGCCCGCCACCCGATGAGCGATGGCGATTTTCGTTCGAGAGTGGCGGTTGACAATTCGTAGGGCAGGCCTCGGCCTGCCGAGGAAGAGGCCCGGCCGAATGACAACCGCCGCGTTCCAGCGAAAACCGTCCGAGAAGGAACAGGGCAGGGGCGTGCCCCCGCAAGGAGAAATCGCGTGAATGATCACTTCACTGATGAGCAAAACCCACGGGCGGGCGGGCGGAACCTCGCGCCTCGGTCTGGGCCGGCCGTCCTGGTGGTGCTGGTCCTCGGCGTCTCGCTGGCGTCGGCCCGGGCCGGCGAACCTTCGGCGGATGGCCCCCCTCCGAAAGCGAAGTTCGGCCACAAGAGGAAGAAGGACGTCCAGACGCGCGGGACCCTCGGCTACGGCCCCCCGGGCCTCTTCCCGGGCTTCCCGGGGTTCGGCCTCCGCTACCATCCCGGCTACGGATTCGGCGGCTACGGCCTCGGGACGATGGCCGAAGGGGGCTTCCCCCACTACGCCGGGACGGGGTATCCCCATCCTTCGCCCCCGTTGAATCGATTCGGCAAGATCCTCCCGACGACCTACCTCGGCGGCCCCCGGGGCCCCAACCCCGGCTGCCCGAACTTCTTCGCCCCGGTGGACTCGCTCCTCGTCGTCGACTCTCCGACGGCCGCCCTGGAGGATCTGGGGATGGGCCTGGGGCAGGGCACCGACTACGGATGCTACACCGGGGGCCTGCCCGCGGCCGAGGCCCGATTCGCCCCGTTCGCCTCGGCCGAGGCCGCCGGGGCGCCGTCGGGAGTGGGAGACGACCGGCCCCCGGCCCCCCCGCTCGCCGCCCCTCCACCCTTCCCCGCCTCCCGAGGGGGGCAGGCCCTGGGCGTCTCGGTGATCCCGGCCGGCCCCCTCGACGTCGGCGAGGGGCTGCTCCTTTCCAGGGTCGAGCGGGGCTCGGCCGCCGAGAGGGCCGGCCTCCGCCCGGGGGACGTCCTCCGGTCGATCGACGGCAAGCCACTCAAGACGGCCGACGACCTCTCCCGCGCCCTCGAGGCGTCCCCCGCCGGACCCTGGACTCTCCGGCTCCGCTCCGGCGCCGACGGCCAGGAACGCGAGATTTCGGTCCGGACCCCCTGACCCGCCGCGGGCGGGTGCTCGACGGAGTTCGAGAGGCCAATCGGCAGGTGTGCCCCATGGATCGACGCTCAAGAAAGAAGTTCCGCCCGGGCCTGGCGAGGGTCGAGGCCCGGGTCTTGCCCGCCGCCCTGACCGCCGTGGATCCTCCCCACGCCGCGATCCCGAGCGCCTCGTCGGGATCGTCGGCCGTCACGATCTTCCGCATCACCAATCCCACCCCCACCAACGCGATCCTGGTGCCTCCGCTGGGGACCGTCCGGGTCCAGAAGGTCGAGCCGAAGGTCGGAGGAACCTACAACATCCTGTTCGTCACGATGAGGAACGGCACGAATCGCACCTACACCGCCGCGGACGACCTGAGCGTGACCACGACCGGGGACCCGCAGACCTTCCCGGTCCTGACCGGCGACCAGACGTGGAAGCCGAACCAGGTGCTGATTTTTTACCTGCTCTCGAAGAAATACTATCCGCTGAGCCCGCAATACTCGGCGGGCTTCGTGTTCCGGATCGACGGCTCGATCGGGACGGCCATCCCGGGGCCGTCCGGGATCTTCCTGGGCGTCCGATACAACCCGGCGACGATCGACCGCATCCTCAACTACGCGGCCATCAACGGGCCGAGGACCCGGGACGGCCTGCACCGCTTGGGCATCGGGGATACCGCCCTCTGGGAATTCAAGCCGGCGCGGGGGCCGGGCGCGTCTGGGTAGACGATCGGCGGGGAATCCGAGCGTGAGCGAGCGGGCAGCCCGCCACGGCGTAGGGCGGACTCGCGTGATGGCCACCGTCGAAACCTGCCAAACCCCTGTCCATCGCGGCGACGGACGAGCCGGCGAGGGATTTTCCAGGTTTCGGGCCGGAAACCCCGGGGCCGAGATTTCACGGAGGAGGCGGCGGCCCCTCGGCGGCTGGGCCGGGGCCGGCGAACAGGGAGCCCTGGATCGCCGCCTCGGGCCTACCGGCCGAGGCCTCGGTGGGATCGCCCGGGGTTGCGGAGGGCAGTCGGGTCCACGCCGGGTCTCCGTCCCTCGACCAGGCGGACGTCCCCGGCGGCAGGGCCTCGGCCGGGGCGACCTCCAGGACCCGCAGCGTCCCGGGCCTCTCGCCCACCAGGGCCCACAGCCGCCCGGAGCGATCGGCCGGCGGCCACCCCCTTCGCTCCGGCGGGGGCGGGCGGTATGCAACGTCGAGCCAGGTCGAGACGTCCCCGAGGTCCTCGCTGGCCGCTTGGGGTGGGGGCCGCCGCACCCCTCGCCCCGGCCTCCGAATCGCTGTCGATGCGGGTGTGGGGCCGGGCGCGGGAGCCGATGTTCGGGACCCGGGGCCCCGGGTTGCCCCTCCGTACTGGGCCAGGAACGTCGCGAGGTAGGACATGCCTCACCCCCCGGCCCTCGGGTTGAGGAAGTAGTCCACCGTCGGCCGGCCCCCGAGGGCCGACGCCCGCTCCACGCCGATCACCCACCCCTCCCGCTCCAGCCGGGCCAACGCCGCGTGGGCGGCCTCGGCCGAGTCCAGGCCCGACCAGCCCCGCTGGGAGACCTGGCGGGCCGTGAAGGGGCCGGGCAACTCGCCCCGCCGCAGCCGCTCGGCCAGCAGCCGGGCCGGGGCGGAGTCCCCCTCGCCCGCCAGGTCGTAGACCCGCCGGGCATGGGCCTCCAGGACCTCGCACCAGGCCGCCGCCGCGGACGCCGCCCGGTGCGAGATCGGCCCCGGCGGAGACGCCCCATCGACGACGTCCACCACATGGAAGAGCAAGGCCAGCGACGGAAACAGGCTCCGATACTTGGCCAGGTGGCTCTCGATCAGCGGCGACTCGTGCTCGGCCCGGAGCTTCACGTTCTCGAGATTCTCTCGCCAGCCGTCGAAGAGGTCCTGGGCCTCGGGGGAGAATCGCAGGTAGGGGATCTCCTCGGGGCCGTCGGACTCCGCCCCGATCGCCGCCGGGTCCAGGCCGTCCAGGGCCCGGAAGACCGCGAAGGCCCGATCCTTGGCCTCCTTGTCCGGCCGGCGATCGACGTTCACCCAGGGGCCGCCGGGATCCGGCATGACCAGGATCTGGAGCCGCGAGACCAGGCCGTCGTGCTCGTCGCCCCGGGCCGCCGCGCGGAGCATCCGGGCCGGCGGGCCGGGCTGGATGCCCCCGAGGAGCGAGACGCAGGCCGCCTCGATCCGGACCGTGCCGCGGCCGATCCGGTCGTAGGTGAATGACCCGTCGCCGTTCCACGCCTCGAGGTAGAAGGCCCGATCGGCCTCGCGGCCGGGCTTCTCGAGGCCGGCGAAGAAGCCGGTCAGCTCGTCGCGGAGGACCAGGACGCCGTCGGGGTTGTCCCGAAGGAGTTCGCCGAGCTTCTCGACGGTCGGGTCGTTCGTGACGTACCGCGGCTCGGGGGGCGGCTCCGGCGCCTCGGCCGAGGCCGCCAGGGCCAGCTCGGCGACGTCGGAATCGGCTTTCTTCTGCCTGGCGGCCTTCTTCAGCTCGTCCTTGGCGGCCGAGGCCCTGGCCTCGAACACGAGGATCTCCGCATTCGAGCGGGCCGCGGCCTCGCGGTGCCGGTCCCGGGCCTCCACCTCCAGCCGCCTCAGCGGCCTCAGCGCCTCGGCCATCGCCGGCGTCTTCAGCGCCCCGGGCGGCCCGACGATCGCGCCCCAGAGGTTGGGCACCACGGTCCAGTCGTCGTGACGCTTGGGCCGGGCGCCGACCCGGCGGCCGACGACCGCGGCCAGGGCGACCACGGCGACCGCGGCGGGGTACTCCGGGGGGCATCCGATCCGCTCGGCGACGTCCACGATCCAGCCCCGCAGCGGCACCGGGACCAGGGCCGGGTCGAGCGGCGGGACCGGCAGCCGCCTGTCGGCGATCGGCCGGGGCTCCGGCGGGCCGCCCTCCATCGCGCCGAACGGATCGGCCCCGACGGCCTCCGCGACCGCGGCCCCCCTCGACTTCTTTCGGTCGGCGATCTGCACCAAGGCCTCCCTGATCTCCTCGGGATCGATCGCGGCGTACTCCCGTTGCAGGGCCAGGGCGAAGCGGTCGCGGTCGGCGGCGAGGGCGGGGTCGATCGCGTCGACGTGCAGGATCCGATCCCCGAACCGGGCGGTGACCCGGGTCAGGCCGGTCCGGGGGTCGGGCACGTGCTCGAGCCTGAGGGTCGCCCCGGCCGGTGCGGTGGGGTCGGTCACATGGTCCTCCCGTCGGCCACGACGACCGAGAGCCGGTGGACCTCGGCCCGGGCGATGGCCGCCTCGACGTCGGCGGGCGTGGCGCCCCGGCGGACCCACTCCCGGGCGTCGTTGACCCCGTCCGGCGGGGTAATCAGGCGCACCTCGGGGACGTGGAGGACCAGGGCCTGCACGGCCGCCAGGGCCCCGTCGCGGCCGGCCGGATCGTCGTCCGCGACGACGACGACCCGGCCGGGGCGGTGGCGGCGGCCCAGGTCGGCCAGCAGCCGGCCGCCGCACCGCGCCCCGGGCCGGCCGACGACGACGAAGCCCAGGTCGAGCAGGGCGGCCGCGTCGGTCGTGCCCTCGGCCAGGAGCCAGGGCGAGCGATCGAGGCCGGGATCCTCGGGCAGGAACAGGCCGTTGCGGCCCCCCCGATCGCGAACTTGTGCCCGGCCCTGGACCGCAGGCGGAGGCCGACGACGCGGCCGTCGGCGTCAAGCATCGGGAACGACCAGGCCGAGTCCGCCCGGGACCAGCCGAGGCCGAGCCGTCGGAGCGACCCGGCCGAGACGCCCAGCTCCCGGGCCAGCCGGTCGACCGCGGCCGGGTCGGCGTCCCGGCGGCAGCGGCGGTCGCGGCGGCCCCACCGCTCGGGGTCGTCCGGGGCGTGCAGGCGGAGTTCGACGGCTCCGCCGGGGCGGCCCCGGTCCCGATCCGTGGGGGACAGGACGTGGAGATAGCCGGCTTCGCCGACCATCTTGACCGCACTGTCTGGGGTCCGGGGGCAGATCGCGGCGGATCCGTCCGGCCGAACCAGGCACCAGTCGGCCCGGCCGCAGATGGGGCAGGGCCGCTCCCGGTTCACCCGCACCATCTTCGAGTGGATGTGGCTCATCGGGCCGTCCTCCCCCGGGCCGACCGGCGGCGGGGCCCGTCGGTCCGGGCGGGCGACGGCCCGGCGACCGGGAAACCCAGAGCTTCCAGGGCCCGGCCGGCCCGGTCGCCCTCGGGCCGGGTCCCCGGGGCGGCCGGGGCGTCGCCGGGCGCCAGCGCGGCCACGAACGCCTCGACGGCCCGGACGGTCGTGACCCACCCGCCGGGGGTCCGCGCGCCCCAGAGTCGGAGCCTCGTCCCGTCGGGCCGGGGCACGCCGTGCTGCATCATCCGGACAATGCGCGACGGGTGGGTCGGCACCGGCCGGGGGACGCCGTCGGGGCCGATGCGGCGCCGCGCCGGCGGGAAGAGGCGGGCGGCATCGGCCGCCGGAATCAGGGGGCCGTCGGCCTCGAGCGAATACGTCGACATCCGGTCCTCCGCGGGTCGAGTCGGGGAGACGTCATGGGACGCGTCCCATCATCGCCCGACGCGGAGTGCCCCCGCGCGAGTTCGCTCGAGTTCGCTCGAGTGCCTTGGCGGGCTACCGACCTGCTTCGCCCCTGGGCGAGAATCGGTGCCTGTCTCGATCCCCCAGGTCCAGGAGACGAACTCTGATACTCTGCCTGTTTATTTCTCTCACCTTGAATTCACCATCATTGCATAATTGTTTGAATGATTTTTTCTTCTATTCTTGGGAACTCGAGGCAGCAACAAGTTGGCCGCCTCGTCGACCGTCATCGGGATGCTGTACGCTTCCTGTCCGTCCTCGGGTCCCGGGGCCGGCCGCCGCTCGACCTTCGCCTTGGCCAGGAGCCGGTCGATCGCCACGATCGAGCAACGTCTCAGGTCCCGCGTGAGCCACAGGTAATTCTGGCCCGCCGGGAAGTCCGCCTGCTCCAGGCCCCAGGCCTCGAACTCACGCCGCGAGCGGAATGGCGGCCGGGGCGGGCCCTTGATCCAGAGCGACTCGTCGGCCGGCAGGGTCAACCCGCCGACCCCGTGGAGCAGGCCCTCGTGGTCCCACGCGATGTCGTACAGGGCGATCAGCCAGTCCAGGTGAGCTCCCTCCGGGCGCAGGAAGGCGGGCTTCGTGAACGGCCGATACCCGCCCTCGTGGAGGTCCGAGAACCGCTCGCAGGCCTCCGCCGCGTGCCTCGCCAGGGCCTTGAATTCGGAAAGGGCCCCTTGGTCCGCCTCCCGGCCGCTGAAGACGTGGGCCACCCCCCGATCGAACCCCGCAAACCGCGTCACCTCGCCGAGGCCCAGCGGCACGACGCCCGCGAGGACCAGGCGGGGCTCCGGCAAGGTGGCCAGGACCCGGCCCAGGCCCCGGGCGTCGGCCAGGCCGAGGTCCCCGGTCCCGGCCGCCATCGCATGCCGCAGGATCGACGCCGGATCCCGGACGAGCTCAAGCTCGAACTCGTCACGGATCCCGCGGAGCCGGTCCGCGGCCTCCGCCATGGCCGCGGCGCTCGCACGCCTCGCGGCCGCCGGGCCTCCCCGATCCGTCGAGATCCGCCCCGGCCCGCTCGCCCTCCTCGCCCGCCCGTCCCCGGCCATGGCCCCCTCCCCCTCGTCGGGGCCGGCCGGTCCCCTCGCCGGCCCCGCCGCTCGCACCTCGAGTCCCCGCCCGGGGCCGTCCCCGGCCCCGGGGCCGTCCCCCGATCAGCCCACCTCGGCCGCGATGGCCCGCGCCTTGGCCAGGTCCCTCTCGGCGTAGACCTGCGTCAAGTCGGCCCGCGCGTGCCCCAGCACCACCTGCGCCGCCTCCAGGCCGTACCTCGACCGCAGGGCCGTCGCCGCCGAGTGCCGCAGTTGGAGCGGCGACCACGCCGGCACCCCCGCCCGGCGGCACGCCCGCACGATCGCCTGCCTGTACGTCCGTCGATCGTACCCCGGGCGGCCGCCCGCGCCGAGGCCCGGTGACCGCCGGGCGACCTCCGACGGCGTCGGCCGGGTCCGCCGGGCCTCGCCCCGCCGGCGATGGTGCTCGGCGACCGCGTCGCGCGGGCTGAAGAGGGGCTCCTCCGGGTCGTCCCTCAGGAACGGCCGCGGCACCTCCTGGGCCCGGGGACCCAGCGGGATGACCCGCTCCCGCCCCCGCCAGGCCGTCTTGTGCGCCGCCGGGCGGTACTCCCAGGCCGGCCCGTCCCGCCCCAGGTCGCATCCCCGGATCGCCATCGCCTCGCCGGCCCGGCACCCGGTCAGGAGCTGGAGTTGGACCATCGCCGCCACCGGCCGGGTCAGGAGCGGCAGGACCGCCTCGACGTGCTCCACGGGCACCGGGCCGACCGGTTCGGGTTCCGGCGCCGCGGTCCGCCCGCGCTGGAGGCCGGCGAGGGTGTCCAGGGCGCGGGCGACCTCGGCCGGGACGAGCTCCGCCGAGGCCGCCCAGCGGAAGGCGCGGCGGATCCGGTGGACCCGGGCGTTGACGGTGGTGCGGGCCAGGCCCGAGGCCACCATCGCCTCGCGGACGGCCCGCAGGGCCAGCGGGCCGAACTCCGCGGCGGGGGTGCGGCCGTAGGCGGCGACGAGCGGGCCGAGGGCGTCGCGGAGGTTGGCCAGCTCGCCGGTGGGCCGGCCGTCGGGGCCGCGATAGTGGACCTCGGCGTGCCTCCAGAAGGCCAGGACCAGCTCGTTGACCGAGGCGGAGGCGGCCGCCGGGCGGGCCGGGCCGGCGGCCGCCTCGGCCCGCGACGAGGCGAGCCACTCGGCGATCAGCCGGCGGTACTTCTCGCGGCTCTCCTCGGAGCCGTAGCGGCCGAGGTAGTGGTCGCGGCCGTCGAGCCGGACGACGGCGAGGTCCTTGGGGAGGTAGTGGCGGTACTTGGGGATGCGGGGGATGGGGTGGGGCATGGTACGGACGCCGGACGGGGCCAGGGCAGCCCGGTAGTACCGGTACTACCCGCCTGGCTCATCCGATCCGCACCGCCGACCGCCGGCGGTTGAGCAGAACGATCATCGACTGCTCGACTTACGTCAAGAGCGGGCGAGGGGATTCGAACCCCTGACGTCCAGCTTGGGAAGCGGGTCGTCACCCGCCCCGAAAATCGACGGAATGCCTTCCTACGAAGCAATATACCGCGATGCCCAGCGATTGCAAGCCGACGCATCCGATGGCGAAATGCTGCGGATTTCTTGAGTACGGGGCCGGTAAGTGAGTACAAAGTGAGTACGGCCCTTCGCCCGGGTGGCCGGGAGATTCGCGGCATTTCGCCAGCCGGAACGGTTGTCATTCGGTCGTCGTGGACGCCGCGTCCACAATGCGCTTTGACGTCCCCCGGCCCGCGGTCGGCCTCAGGCCCGCCGGCCGAGCAGGTCGGCCAGGGACATCCGGGCCTCCGCGTCCGTCGAGTCGAGGAACGTCCCCTCGAGCCCCCGCCCCAGGAGGGCCCGGTAGGGATGGGTGGAAGCCGCTTCCACCCCGCCGAGTCCCCGGCCTCGGTTGAGTCGTGGGAGGCCCGGCCATCGATCTCCGGGCTTCCCCCGCGTTCGACGCTCGACCGGGACACCGCCCCGCCGACGATCGTCGCCTCGCGACCGGCCCTCCCCGACCCTTCGCCATCGTCACCGGCCGGCACCGTACGCCGAGGCTCCCGACGTCGAGGCCGTCAGGGACTTCGCCGAGGAGGCCGCGCCGATCGCACGGGACCGCATGGCGGGGCGGACCGGCAGGCCGGCCCGACCGGCCCGATCGGACACATGCGTCCGCCGCCGTACCCCGCCCGGCGGCTCCCGGCGTACGGACCGCCCGGCCGGGCCGAGGCACCGGGGTCAGAGTCGCTGATTACGACGATGTCATGCCGGCCCTCGACCGGGGTGCAACGTTCGGTTTGCCGGACCGACGCACCCAAGAGCCCGAAAGAGGTTCGCCCTGCTCTGTCGAAAATCCTGACTTGGGCAACGATCATCACATTATGTGAGATGACCCGCAGGATGATCTCACGGCACTGGGTCCAATAGCTCCGCGCCTGCAGCGCCGAGCCCAACCGCCGCTTGATCATCGAATTGACGGTCTCCGTCTGCCACCGAATAAAACCGCTAGGACTGCCGGCTCTGTCATCCTCATGACGGCGTTTCGCCAACAAACCGGCTAAGATCGCCGTCCGCCGGGATGTACGGCGAAACGTCCGGGTCCTCTGTCCGCCGGGTTACTCTCAATAAGGATAGGAGTCGCTGGGCGGCAGGGATCGACCCGAGCGCGGGGTCCGCGATATTCGGGGAGGCGAGCGTCGAAAGCCGGTGAGCGGCCGCCGTCAAGAGCACCGCAATCCTCACATTTGACCCAGGCCGCGCCGATATCATTCACATGAACTGTCCGTTCATTAACAGGCAGGGACGCAAAGCGGATTGTTCGAATGTCGTTCATGCTCGGCTTGGACTGCTCGACCGGCTGCACTTCCGGTCGGCTCCGCCAGAGGACGGTCAACCAAGGTAGCACCCTGCCGGAGTTGCAGTACCAACAGGTCCTGGACAACCTCGCCCAGTTCGCGTCGCGTCCCGGCTCCCTCCCCTGGCACGTCAATCTCAGGGAAGGGACCACCCAGGTTACCGACTCGGTATCGGGAGGCGCGGCGCTGGACATCGGGCCGCCCGTCACATGGTTCCCGCAGCTCCTCGGTTCGAGGACAGCCGTGGCCCAGTGGGGGATGTCGCCGGTGATCGACGCGACTGAGCTGCGCCTGCTGCGGATCGCCTATCGGCGCGCCCACGGCGCCCCCGACATGCCGTCGCCCAAGTTCGTCGACGAATTGGCACACGAGCTGAAGGACCAGTTCGCATCCAACGCCGACCTGCGAAACGAGTCGGAGTTGTTTTATGAGTACCAGGGCCGCTCCAACCGTAGCGCCCGTGAGTTGGATGCCCACGTGCTCACGACGAATGACGCCAGCGTATGCGGTAACCCCGGCGCGTCGGTCGATCGCTCCCCACTGGCGGCGAATGTCTGCCGGAAGATCGAGATGATCCAAGAGGACCTGGCCGAGATCCAGCCCGGCTGGTTCCATGTGGGAACCAAGCACGACATTCCGAAGGACGCCTGCTACGTCGGGAGAAGTGGGGATTGTTATACCTGGGTCTGCCCCGATGGGATCGACCAGCTCACCGAATTCACCCTGACCGTCCTGAAGATATCCTCCCTGATCAAAGAAACCGAGACGCTCATCAGCCCAGGGTCCGTGAAATTCTCGCCGGGAGACCGAGGGGGCGGATAGGCAATCAGCTCGGCTTGGCAAGCCCAGCTTGATGGCCACATCCCCGGCCGACGAACGATTCGCGGCGGCGATCCTTTGCCATTCGAATTTCATCGACTTATTTGCGTCCAAAACCCCGACCTGGGGGTAGGTCCTTCGGTCGCTCCTCGCTGTCGGGAGGTAGGAGATCCCGAAATTGCCTCAGGAAATTCAGGTTCCTCGGCTGAAGGGCGACCGCCTGTCGAAGCTGGGCGAGGGCCTCGGCATGCCGGCCGTCGGCTTCCAGGATACGTCCGAGATCGGAGCGAAGGATGGGTTCATCGGGGTTGAGGCGGATGGCCGTCCCCAGTCGATCGATGGCTTCATCATGCCGGCCCAGCTTCGATAAATATCGGACGAGGAGGCGAAGGCCCCCGACGCTGGTCGGGTTGAGGACCAGGGCCTGCCGCAACGAAACGACAGCCTCCTCCGGCCGATCGACTCGCAACAGGACCTTGCCGAGGCTCTCATGGACAAGCGCCAACTCCGGGCGGATCGACACGGCGGCCTGGTAATACCGGATCGCCTCCTCATTATTCTTCTCCCGGCTAAGCACGCCGGCGAGCGCGAGATTGACCCACAAATCACCGGGATGTGCCTGCTGGATTCGCTTCAGAAACGGCAGCCGCTCCTTGCTGAGTACGTCCAATTCCATGTCGAGCGACAGGAACAGCGACACGGGCGGATCGGTGACCGGTGCGTGCTTGATCACCTCGACCAGTACCGCTTTGTCCGCACGCATGACCGGATCGCGAGCGCGATCACGCCAGCCCGTCGAGTCAGGGTCTGCCTGCCGCGCGACCGCCAGCACCCATTCCTTTCGGTGAGGGTCCTTCGTGCAACCGGACCAGTGATCGAGCGCGGCCACCAGCGTCTCGCGGATGTTTGACGCCCGGACACGATCCGCCGTGCCTTCCGGGTCGTCGCCGACTCCCCCGATCCCGGATTCCCGAAACGCTGCCTCATATGGCGGGTCATCCGTTTGAGGGAAGTTCGAGTTCTGGATAGCTCGCTCGAATTCCAGGCGGATCGACTCCAGCCGAGCCACGAACGCCAAGTCGCGTGCGCCCCGAGCGATGAGTCGGCGCGTCTCGGCCGACCCTTGCTCGCCCAGCCTGCCCTTGGCCCGCTCCAGCGCGATGCGGGCTTCGGGCCAGGAAGATCGATCGAGCGACCGGGCCATGTCACGCAGGTCTTCCAAGGCGGCCCGTTCCGTGGCGAGGCGGTCGGTTTCGGCCTTCCGCGCGACATCCGCCCGATCGGCGAGCAGCCACAGCCCTCCCCCGAGCAGGACGGCCGTGGATAGCGTGGAGACCGCGATCGTCGCCGCGAACACCGGCCTCCGGCGGACGCGTCGGAACAGCCTCGCCAATCGGCCTTCCGGTCGCGCCACGATCGCCTCGCCTCCCAAGAAATGGCGAAGGTCCACCGCCAACATCTCCGCCCCGGCGTAACGGCGGTGGGCCTCCTTTTCGAGACATTTGAGGCAGATGGTCTCCAGATCGCGGGGCACCTTGGCATTGAGCCGCGACGGTGGGATCGGGTCCTGGGTGATCACCCGACGGACGGTCTCCGTCGCCGTTTCCGCCCGGAACGGAGGCCTGCCCGTCAGCAGCTCGTAGAGGATAGCTCCCAGGGAATACACATCGACGGCGGGGCCCCATGCGATCGGCCTGGCTTCGGCCTGCTCCGGGGCCATGTAGCTCGGCGTCCCGATGGCGATGCCCGTCCAGGTGAGGCCGGACTCGCCTTCCATGCGCCGGGCCAGCCCGAAGTCGCTAATCTTGGGCGTGCCGTCGGCGGCGAGGAGGACATTGGACGGCTTAAGGTCGCGATGCACGATCCCGCTCCGGTGGGCCGCCTCGACGGCGTCGGCCAGGGTCGCCAGCAGCTCGGCAGCGTGGCGTGGCGGCTGGGGAACGCCCGCTAACTTCCCGGCCAGGTTGCCGCCCTCAACGAATTCCATCGTGAAGTAGGGCTGGCCGTCCTTCTCGCCCATGTCGTGGACCTGAACGATATTCGGGTGCCGCAGGGCCGCCGCCGCGCCCGCTTCCCGCAAGAAGCGTTCTCGAGCCTCCGGGCTGGCATGCGCCCCGGTGAGCAGCATCTTGAGGGCGACGCAGCGGTTCAGGCGCAGGTGACGGGCCTTGTAAACGATGCCCATGCCGCCGCGGCCAAGCACTTCATGAAGTTCGTGGCCCGCGATCTGGGGCAGGTCGGTCGAGGACGCGACCCTGGAGGATGAGCCGGGCATCCGTGCCGGGAACATCGCATCCAACTGGGCATCGCAGGCGAGTTTTCGCCCCCATCGCAAGCGAACCTGCGGCAGTAACTCCGGGTAATCGCGGCAGACTTCCTCCGGAGTACGCTCCGAGTCCACCAGCTCTTCGAGGAGGAATCGAACACGCGATTCAAGGTCCATTGCCTGTCTCCAGCCGCGAGGCAAGCTCCGAGTCCTTGACCTGGCCCAAGGCCGGGCACTTCAAGCCCGCATCCTTCACACAGGGCTACTCGATCGGTCGCAAGTCGTCCAGTGCCTCTGCGAGCAATAGGCTGGCACGATTCAAGCGGCGCTGCACCGTCTTGGTCGAGACCTCCATCACCTCGGCGGCCTCGGCGTGGGTCAACCCCTGGAGGCGTACCAGGCCGAAGACTTCGCGCTCGTCCTCCGGGAGATTGTCGATCGCCGCCAGCATCCGGCGTCCGTCCGGGCTGATGCCGGAATCGCTGCTGGCCGGCGCGAGCAGGCACTCTTCGCACAGCTCGACGGCGACGGGGCGTTCATCCAGGCGACGTGCCAGATCATTGAGATGCCAGCGCATGTGCTGATTGGCCAGGGCGAAGAAGTGTCGCACCGTCTGTGGGCGGATCGAATCCATGGCTTTGAGCAGCCCTTCCACGACGCCACTGAGCATCTCATCCGTCTCCAGATTCGACGGCGGCCTGGCCAGTCGCGGGTAATTCCGATGCAGCATGATGGCGCACAGGCCCTCAAGCCGGCGGACAGCCCGGCCCAAAAGATCGCGCACGATCGGCTCGGCCGGCGCATCTCCCGCCAGGGCATCCAGGTAACGCTGCACGACGGCGGTGGTGGAGTCCTCGCTCAAGATGAAAACCTCGTAAGAGGGCATATCCACACGGATTCTAGCGGGTCCGGTGTCCACCCCGCCACTCTCAGTAAAGGTAGACAGGAAGCGGAGCCCGCGCGGGTGTAAAGGAAAGTCGAAGCGACTGTCATCGAAATGACAGCCTGACATCCGCGAGGAGGCTAACATCCCCATCCGAAGCCGCTGTCGCGCGTCGCGAAGCCATGACAATTCAATCCCTGAAAAGGACGAGGTAACACCATGCTTGGATCAAACCGATCGCACGTGACCGCAGGAGTTGCGGCTTTGGTCGCGATCGCCGGATTCTCGTTCGTGCTCGCCGGGGCCGCTGCGCCCCAGGGTCAGGCGACACTGGTCGAGTTCACCCCGGACGGGAAGCTCAAGAAGCCCGATGGCTATCGCAGGTGGGTGTACGTCGGCACGCCGATCACGCCCAACGAACTCAACGGCGGCGAGGCCCCGTTCCCCGATTTCCACGCCGTCTACATCGACCCGGAGAGCTACGCCCACTACGAGAAGACCGGCGAGTTTCGCGACGGCACCGTGATGATCAAGGAACTTGTCGGCATCGGCGCCAAGGAGGCGACCAGCGGGAAGGGCTACTTCATGGGCGACTTCATCGGCCTGGAGGCCTCGGTCAAGGACTCGAAGCGCTTCAAGGACGAGCCAGGCAACTGGGCCTTCTTCACCTTCGGCCACCATTATCCCCTGAAGACCGAGGCGACGAAGCAGAATGCCGCGGTGTGCAATTCGTGCCACCAGTCCAGCGCCAAGAAAGACTACGTCTTCAGCCAGTTCTATCCCGTCCTGCGTGCGGCGGCCCCGAAGTCGAAGTGAGGTAGATCGATCGGGGGCGCCCGGACTGGCCGGGCCGCGCCCTTTTCCCCCAACTTGGCGGCATTTCCAATGGTCTTCAACATCCCACGCCGGCTCACCGCGGGCTGCCTCGCGGCGATGGCGCTCGTCGCCACGGTTGCTATCGGCGCCGCAGGGCCGGACGACCCGACCGCCCGCGCGGCCGGCGAATTCTCGCCCTACGTCACGAAGGACGGCGGGATCACGCGGCCGACCGATTACCGCGATACCTTCGAATTCCTGGGCACGTATGCCGTGGCCACGAAGCCGGGCCAGCCCGTCGACGAGATGCACGTCGTCTACGCGCGGCCCGAGGACGTCAAAGCGTATCGGCGAGATGGCAAGTTCCCTGATGGGGCGACGCTGGTCAAGGAGGTCACCAAGGTCGGCTCGGACAGGCTCACCACCGGGCAAGCCCACTGGGCCACGGACATCAAGCTCTGGTTCGTGATGATCAAGGACGCGAAGGGGCGGTTCCCCGGCAACGACCTCTGGGGCGACGGCTGGGGCTGGGCCCTGTTCCTGGAGAAGGAGCCGGCGAAGAACGTGGCGACCGATTACGCGACCGACTGCAAGACGTGCCACATCCCGGCCAGGAAGGACGACTGGATCTATGTCCGCGGATACCCGGCGCTCTTGAAGGCCAACCCGGCGAAGTGATGCTCGGCACGCTCGGGCCGCCACGAGCGCGGAAACGTGAGAAATCGATGAGTGACCGTCTGAAGTCGATCGGATTGCACATCGCCCGCTACGGCCTGGTGATCGTGCTGCTGTGGATCGGCGGGATGAAGTTTACCGCCTATGAGGCCGGAGGCATCAAGCCGCTGGTGACCAATAGTCCTCTGATGGGCTGGGTTTACCAGGTCATGAGCGTGGGCGGGTTCTCGGCGCTGCTGGGCGTGGTCGAGGTCGCCATCGGCCTGCTCATCGCCCTGCGCCCCGCCTGGCCTCTCGGCTCGGCGATCGGGAGCGGCCTAGCGGCGGGGATGTTCCTGACCACTCTTAGTTTCCTGATTACCACACCCGGCTGGGAGTCGAGCCTGGGCGGATTTCCGGCCCTTTCCGCGATGCCGGGGCAATTCCTGCTCAAGGACGTCGTCCTCCTGGGGGTTTCTCTACTCACGGCCGGAGAGGCGCTGGCAGCGGCTCGCCCGCCTCATGACGCAGTTACGGCTGGCAATTGAGGCGATTTTCCCGGCGAGCAATCCTCATGTCGCGTAGGTTCGAGTCCGGTAGGTTTCGACGAATCCGGGCGGCCGTGCTCGCCTTGATTTTCGCCAGCCGGTCGGTGAGCGTCCTGGCCCAGGACGGGCTGCCTTCCATTGCTCCGTTACCCGATGATCCGCCGGTTGCCACTCCCGCCCCAGTTGAAGCCAATCGGGAACTGCTCGACCGGCTTCGGAAGATGGAGGACAGGCTCGATCAGGTGAAAAAACAGAATGAACAGCTCTCGCGAGAGGCTCGGGAACTCCGACGCTTGAATCCGGGCCGGGACGCGGAGGTCGACACGATGCGGCCCGACGCTAGCCAAAGTGGCGGCTCGGCCAGGCGGGGAGGGTCGTCGGGCACTCCCCCAGCGACCAGCGGCGGCGGCTCGGCATCCGGCGGAGGCGACCCGACAAAGTCGGGGAGCGTCCAGCTCGTGGGAAAGAGCCACCCCGGAAGATCATCAATCCTGGGCGGCTCCTACGACTTCGAGAATGATGGGTTCCGGTGGGGTACCCAGGACGAAGAAATCACCCTGGGCTTCCGTGCACTTCAGCAGATCGACGCGCGGGTCTATGCGAACTCAAACCAGCAATATGCCAGCAGCGGTATTTTCAACCCGCGGACCCGCTTCTATTTCGAAGGCAATCTTACGAGGCCCGTGTCTTACGAGTTCTCCTTACGGCATACATACAACACGACTAACTTGCTCGACGGCTACATCAACTACCGTATGAGCGACGGACTACAGCTCCGGTTCGGACGCTCCAAGACTCCCTTCGATTACGAGTGGTACCGGCTGCACATCTGGCGGACGCTCGCGCCCGAACGGTCGCCATACGCCCAGTATTTCGGGGGAAATCGCCGCATCGGATTTTCGGGCTGGGGGAGCCTCTTCGATAACCGGCTGGAATATGCCGTCGGCACGTTCAACGGACAGCGAAACGGGTTCACGCCCTTCAACAGTCACCAGGACGTCATGGCCTTCCTGAATTTCAAGCCGTTCGAGCAGGCGCCGGATTCCCTTCTGCGGAATCTGCAATTCGGGGGCTCTCTCGATGCTGGTTTCGAGAACAATCCTCTCTCCCCGGCCGTCTTGATGACCTCGGCCCCGGCGACGCCGCTCCCTCTCACCCCAGGGTCTGCCTCCGTCCCTTTCCTGGCCTTCAACAAAGGTGTGGTGGAGCGTGGTTACCGAGCACCCTGGGAGCTCCACCTCGCCTATTACTACAAGGGATTGTCCTTCTTGGGGGCGTTGGATACCGGATTCCAGGATTATGCGAAAGGCAACTCCGGTCCGCCGCCCATACGCATCCCAACGGGTGGCTACTTCACCCAGGTGGGTTACATTCTGACCGGCGAAACGATTCGCGATCGGATGCTAATCGAGCCGTTGCGGCCTTTCGACCTTCGCCCCGGCCATTTCGGTGTGGGAGCCCTCGAAGCGACGGCCCGCTTCAGCGATCTGACGCTCGGCCGACAGGCCTTCACCGGCGGCCTGGTCGATCCCAATCTCTGGACCCATCAGGTCCGGATGGTCGACGTCGGGCTCAACTGGTATCTCAACAAATACCTCAAGGTCTACATCGACTGGGAGCGTGCCATGTTCGCCACCCCAGTCATCCACAACACCGGTCGCTCCCAGAAATCGACCGACCTCTTTTGGATTCGCTGCCAGATCTTCTTCTGAGTCGACGGGATTCGCCGCCGCCAACTTTCAATTGGCTTTGTGCCAGCCGACACTCGGCCCCTCATGGCAACCAAGGGAGTTAGCAAGGTGCCCTACACGATCCATGACATTGGAGTCGCCAGGCAGATCGGAGCCTACAGCGACGCCATCGAAGCCGGTGCGAACTTGCGGTGGCTGGTAACTTCAGGAACGCCCGGCCTTTCCACGACCGGAGACCTGCCGGGGGACATTGTCGGCCAGGCCCGGCTCTCCTGGGAACATGTCATCGGCCTCTTGGAGCGAGCCGGCATGACGGTCGCCGACGTGGTCAAGGTGACCCAATACTTGACACGTGCCGAAGACATCCCGGCCTACGGGAAGGTGCGTTCGCGTTTCCTCGGCGATGCGCGACCCGCCTCGATGCTGCTCGTCATCCCCCAACTCGTGCGCCCTGAGTTCCTGGTTGAGATCGAAATCGTCGCCGCCAAGGTTTAACCCGGACGTAGCATTTCAATGGCATCCGCGAGCACCGAGACGGCGGATCGCCGCCTGTAATTTTCCGGCTTCAGGCCCCCGGCGAGATTGACCCTAGGTCGTGTGGACAACATCTGGGTATTTACGGACAACTGGGGTCCCGACTCGACACCACGGAGGCCCCGCTGTGCGACACCGCCACGCCATCGCGGACGACCATTGGACCAGGATCAAGGACCTCCTGCCCGGCCGGCCTGGCCAGCACGGCAAGGTCGCCAAGGACAACCGCCTCTTCATCGACGCCGTCCTCTGGATCGCCAGGACCGGCGCCCCGTGGCGCGACCTGCCCGAGCGATTCGGCAACTGGAACTCGACCTGGCGTCGCTTCGACCGCTGGGCCCGCAAGGGGGTCTGGCGGCGGGTCTTCGAGGCCCTGCAGGACCCCGACCTGGAATGGCTGATCCTCGACTCGACCATCATCCGGGCGCAGCCCTGCGCCGCCGGCGCCCAAAAAACGGGATGGCGGCGGCGGCCAAGGCGAGCAGGCCCTCGGCCGCAGCCGGGGCGGGTTCGGGACGAAGATCCATGGCGCCGTCAGCGGCCTCGGGCTGCCCGCCAAGCTGATCCTGACGCCGGGCCAGGCGGCCGACATGACGCATGCGAAGGCGTTGATCGAGGAGCTGCCGATCGAGGTGGTCATCGCCGACAAGGGGTACGACAGCCGGGCCGTGGTCAAGGAGATCGAGTCCCGAGGGGCGGAGGCGGTGATCCCCAGCTTGAAGAATCGGGCGGAGCAGCGAGTCGACGACCGGGATCGCTACAGGGACCGAAACCTCGCGGAGCGGTTCTGGTTCAAGGCGAAGCAGTGCCGGCGGGTGGCCACCCGGTACGAGAAGACGGCCCGGAACTTCTTGGCGTTCGTGCATGTGGCCTCGATCATGATCCTGCTGCAATAGCCTGGGCGACTTCGCTTGCCCATCTGTTGTCCACACGACCTAGGGAGGAAAACGTGTCCCGTATCGAGGAATACGACCTGGTGGTGCTTGGCAGTGGACGGGGTAGGTTTTTCGCCTGGTCACTGGCATCGAAGGGTAAGTTGACGGCGGTCGTTGAGCGGAAGTATGTCACGGGTTCATGCCCGAGCATCGCGTGCCTCCCGAGCAAATACCTGATCCACGGCGCGAAGGTGGCCAGTTATTTCCGCAGGGCATCCGAATTCGGGATCGCGTCCGGCGAATGGAAAGTCGATATGCACGCCGTTCGCGATGGCAAGCGGAAGGTGGTCGATGGGATGGTCGCCCTGAATCATGAGAGATATCGAGAGAATGGTGCCGAGTTCGTCATGGGCCAGGGCCGTTTCATCGGGCCGAAGACGATCGAAGTCGCGACCACCGACGGCGGGACTCGCACCCTTCGCGGTGACATCGTCGTGATCAACACGGGCTCCCGCTCGCGAATCGACCCAATCCCCGGCCTCGCCGATGCGCGACCGATGACGCACATCGAGGTCCTCGAGCTGGATCGCGTCCCGGAACGCCTCGTCGTCCTGGGGGGCGGATACATCGGGCTCGAGCTGGCCCAGGCAATGCGACGCTTCGGCAGCCGCGTTACGATGATCGAGCGGAACGACGCCCTGGCCCACCGCGAAGACCCCGACGTCTCGGAGGCCCTGAAGGAACTCTTGGGCGACGAGGGGATCGAGGTCTTCACCGGCACGCGCGTCGAGCGTGTCGAGGGGCGTTCCGGCGAGTCCGTGAGGCTGCATGCGACGGGCAACGTGGGGGAGTTTGTCATCGAGGGCTCGGACATCCTCGTCACGAGCGGACGGACGCCGAACACCGACGGCATCGGCCTTGAGGCGGCCGGGGTCGAGAGGGACGACCGGGGTTTCGTCAAGGTCGACGAGCGCTGCCGGACGACGGCGCCCGGCGTGTGGGCGGTGGGCGATTGCGCCGGCAGCCCCCATTTCACGCACATCGCTGACGACGACGTCCGCGTGGTCCGGGACAACCTCGCTGGCATCGACCGAACGAAGGCGAATCGTCTCGTGCCTTTCTGCCTGTTCACCGACCCTGAATTGGCCCGGGTCGGCCTAAACGAGTCGGAGGCGAAAAGTCGCGGGGTAGCCTACCGGCTCGCGAAGATCCCCGTGACCTCGATCCTCCGGTCGCGGACCCTGTCGGAGACTCGCGGCTTCTATAAAGCGTTGATCGCCGCCGACAGCGACCACATCCTCGGATTCACCGCGTTTGCCACCGAGGCCGACGCGGTAATGACGATCGTCCAGGTCGCGATGGGCGCCAACCTTCCCTTCACGTCCCTGAGGGACGCTATCATGACCCACCCAACGATGGCGGAAGGACTCGCCGCGCTCTTTCGGTCGGTACCCACCCAGTCCTGATGCCGGCTTTCTCCACGTAGGCGATCAGTGATCGCGCCGCGTCGAGCAGCAGCTTGCGTCGGCCTTGCAGCGTGTCGGCCGGGATCGCTTCGAGCAGATCGATGGCCTGCCGCTGGGCCTCAGACGGCGTGGAATTCTTGCTGAAGGCGGGGGCCTTGGGCTTTGTGGGCGCCAATTCAGTACCGGGAGGGGCGGGGTCCATGAAAGGTCCATTGGTGGTCGGGAGCAGGGAACTTGAAGCGGAATCAGTTCTCATCAGCTTGACGCAGCGCGTCGGTGTGGTCGACCGGATGGGGCCGGCTGGCCATGCCAGTGACCCCGGGACCGCTCCCACCAGGCGCGGTCGCACCGGCGGGCAAGGCCGTCAGTGCCGGGCCGGGCACGTCGGGTCCGACGGGGCCTGGGGGCCCCAGCCCCTTTGGCCCATCGACCGGGAGGGACCTCCCCCGGCGGGTCCTGCGCCCGTCTCCCGCTCCGGGCGGCGGACGCGACTGGCGCACCCACTGGGCCGGCCTGGCCCAGGGGTCCACCTCGCCGCTGGGCGGACCGATCGCCCCGGGCGGGGGCTGTCGCGGCGAGGCCGGCCGGGGCCGCCGGACATCCTGACCGAGCCCACCGTTCATGGCCCACCGCCGCGAGGCCCGGCCGGGGGCCGTTCCGGCGGGCCGGAGTCCGATCACCCCGCCCGGCGATCGGGCCGTCCCCGGGTCGTCGCGCAGGGACCCTCGTGAGAGTGGACGCGGCGTCCACGGCCGGACATCTCCCTTCCGGCCGACCGCTCCCGGTCGAAGATCGGGAACCGTCTCCCCGTCTGGTGCCGTCGAGGCTCGCCGCCGGGGATCGGGGCTGGGAGCGGCCTCGAGCCTCGGCTCCCCTGGTGGCGGTGGAAGCCGCGTCCACGCCCGACGGGCCACCTCCCGGCGAACCGGCCCGGGCCCGGGGGCCGGATGTCCCGGCCGCCTCATGGCGAGATCGCGCCGGCGCGGAGGCGGACCGGGCGCCGGCTCGACGGCCGTCGGCCTTCCCAGGGGATGCGCGACCGGGTCGCGTCCCGCCCGGCCGCCGCCCCGGCGGGGCGACCGGCGGGGCCGGGCCCGCTTCCCGTCGAGGCGCCGGCGCAAGGCCCCCGACGACCGGGCGTCACCGGCATGGCCCGCGCCGCCTCGCCGGCCGGCCCTCCCCGCACGTCGAGGGACCTCTCCCGCACCGAGCCGCGGCCATGATCGGCCATCGGCCCTCCCCCGGGCCGGGGATCGGATGCCCGGCCCCTGTTCGTCAGCGGGCGGGGCCGGTGTACACCGCCAGCTCGCCGCCGGCCTCGTCGCCCCGGGCCGAGACCTCGGGCGGTAGCGGGGCCACGCGCATGGCCTGATCGCGCGACTCATCCGATCGAGGTGAGTTCGTTAGCCCACGCCTGCCGGCGAGAAAAAACTCTGGGAATTTCCCTCCGGCCGATCCGGTAGTCGTGGACGCGGCGTCCACGACGCGTCCTGACGTCCTCCGTATCCGACGCTCGGTCGGCCTCAGGCACTCCGGCCCAGAAGGTCGGACAGGGACCTCCGGGCTCGGCGTCCGTCGGGTGGAGGGACGTCCCTTTGAACCCCGCCTCAGGAGGACTCGGTCGGGATGGGTGGACGCCGCGTCCACCCCGCCGCGTCCCGGGCCTCGGTCGGGTCGTAGGAGGCCCGGCCCATCGATCCCCGTGCTCCACCCGCAGGCTTCAATCGTTCCCCGTGGGGGCATGAGGGGCGGTCCGCCCGACATTGGCGGTGTGGCGCCCGGATGGCCCTCGGCGCCCGAGGATCGCTGCTACCGCTGGCCGGTCGAATCTGCTTTGATGGGGGCGGAGCCTCGCGATGGTGCGTTTCGCGGTCCCCGGGAACGATCTTCGATGAGCGACCTCACGCCCAACCTGGACGAGACCACGCCCCCCGGGACGGCGCCGAGCACCTGGGCCGTCGTCGCCCCCTCCGGGACGACCGCCCCCGCCGTCCGCCTCCCCGACGACTCGCCGGAGGCCGCCGCCGGTCCTCCCGGCCCGACCGCCTCGGCGGGCCGCTACGAGATCCTCGACGAGATCGCCCGGGGCGGCATGGGCGCCGTCCTCCGGGGCCGCGACCCCGAGCTCAACCGCGACCTGGCCATCAAGGTCCTTTTGGAGCGATTTCGCGACAATCCCGAGGTCCTCCGCCGCTTCTTCGAGGAGGCCCAGATCGGCGGCCAGCTCCAGCACCCGGGCATCGTCCCGATCTACGACCTCGGCGTGTTTCCCGACGACCGCCCGTTCTTCGCCATGAAGCTGGTGAAGGGGCGGACGCTCTCGGCGCTGCTCAAGGAGCGGTCCTCGCCGGCCGACGACCTCCCCCGGTTCGTGGGGATCTTCCACCAGATCGCGCAGACGGTCGCCTACGCCCACTCGAAGCGGGTGATCCACCGCGACCTGAAGCCGCCGAACGTGATGGTGGGGGCCTTCGGCGAGGTCCAGGTCATGGATTGGGGCCTGGCCAAGGTGCTTGGGGACGGAGAGTCCTCGGACAGCGCCCCGACCGAATCCGAGACCGTGGTGAGCCTGGTTCAAACGGCCCGATCCGGCGCGGAAAGCGAGGCCACCTCGGCCGGGTCGAAGATGGGGACGCCCGCCTACATGGCCCCGGAGCAGGCCCGGGGCGAGGTCGATCGGACCGACGAGCGGGCCGACGTCTTCGGCCTCGGCGCGATCCTCTGCGAGGTCCTGACCGGCTCGCCCGCCTACACCGGCCGGAACGGGGCCGAGGTGATGCGCAAGGCCGAGTTCGCCGACATCTCCGACGCCCTCGCCCGCCTCGACGCCTGCAAGGCCGACCCGGAGCTCGTCGCCCTCGCCAGGAGATGCCTGGCCCGGGAGCCGGAGGACCGCCCGCGGGACGCCTCGGGGGTGGCCTCGGCCGTGGCGGGGCACCTGGCGGGCGTCCAGGACCGGCTCCGCAAGGCCGAGATCGCGAGGGCCGAGGCCGCCGCGAGGGCCGAGGCGGAGCGATCGAAACGGAAGCTGACGGCGGCCCTGGCGGCGGCGGTCCTCCTGGCCGGGGCGGTCGGCGGAGGCTCGTTCCTGGCCTTCCGGCTCGACCGTCAAGCGAAGCTCGCCGAGGCCGACCGGATCATCGGCGACGCCCTGGCCCGGGCCGAATCCGCGAGGGACGAGGCCCGCCGGTCGGGTCCCGAGGACACCAACGCCTGGCCCCGCGCCCTGAGGGCCGCCGAGGGCGCCGACGAGGCCATGACCGGCCGTCCGGTGCGGGCCGAGCTGGCCTCCCGGGTCGCCGCGACCCTGGCCGAAGCCCGAAGGGCCGACGCCGACCGTCGCCTGGCCGACCGCCTGGACGAGGCCCGCCTGCGGGCGCCGCCGTCAAGGACGGCTACTATGATGACGACGGGAAGCTCGCCGGCTATCACGCCGCGTTCCGCGAGGCCGGCCTGGAGCCGGGCAAGCGTCCGGCGGCGGAGATCATCGCTCGCCTCTCCGGCTCGTCGGAGGCCCCGCGGATCGCCGGGGCCCTGGACGACTGGAGCCGAAACAAGACGGCCGCGCCGATCAAGACCGATCTGATCGCTGTGGCCGAGGGGATCGACCCGGCGAACAACCCCATCCGGCAGGCGATCCGCTCGCGAGACCGGGCGACGCTCGCGCGGTTGACAGCCGACGACGCGGCCCGCCGCCTCTCGCCGGCCGCGGCCATGGTCGTCGCCAAGGCCCTGATCGCCCTGGGGATGCATGACGAGGCGATCGGCGTGCTCTCCGCCGCTCGGGCGCGACGGCCCGGCGACTTCTGGCTGAACCAGGATCTCGGGATGGTCCTTCTCGAAGCGCTCCCTCGCGGCCCGAGGAGGCGGCCCGTTTCCTGACGGCCGCCGCGGCGTTGCGACCGGAGAGCCCCGGCGTCCACCTGAACCTCGGTACGCGCCCTGTCCCATTCGGGTCGCCTGGCGGAGGCAGAGAGGGAATTGCGCGAGGCCATCGCACTCGACCCAAAGTACGCCATGGCGCACGCCAACCTCGGCATCCTCCTGGACGGTTCGGGCCGTGAGGCGGAGGAGGAGAAGGAGTACCGCGAGGCCATCGCACTCGACCCGAAGGACGCCAGTGCGCACGCCAACCTCGGCATCCTCCTGGACGGTTCGGGCCGTGAGGCGGAGGCCGAGAAGGAGTACCGCGAGGCCATCGCACTCGACCCGAAGCACGCCAAGGTGCACGTCAGCCTCGGCATCCTCCTGTCCCGTTCGGGCCGCAAGGCGGAGGCGGAGAAGGAGGACCGCGAGGCCATCGCACTCGACCCGAAGGACGCCATGGCGCATTCCAACCTCGGCGTCCTCCTGGACGGTTCGGGCCGTGAGGCGGAGGCCGAGAAGGAGTACCGCGAGGCCATCGCACTCGACCCGAAGCTCGCCAAGGCCCATTTCAACCTCGGCCGCCTCCTGTCCGGTTCGGGCCGCAAGGCGGAGGCGGAGAAGGAGTTCCGCGAGGGCATCGCACTCGACCCGAAGGACGCCAGTGCGCACGCCAGCCTCGGCGTCCTCCTGTCCGGTTCGGGCCGCAAGGCGGAGGCGGAGAAGGAGTACCGCGAGGCCATCGCACTCGACCCGAAGCTCGCCGGGGCCCATTTCAACCTCGGCCGCCTTCTGTCCGATTCGGGCCGCAAGGCGGAGGCGGAGAAGGAGTACCGCGAGGCCATCGCACTCGACCCGAAGCTCGCCCCGGCGCACTACAACCTCGGCCTCCTCCTGTCCGGTTCGGGCCGCAAGGCGGAGGCGGAGAAGGAGTACCGCGAGGCCATCGCACTCGACCCGAAGGACGCCGAGGCACACTGCAACCTCGGGCATGTCCTGCGCCGCCTGGGCCGATTCCGCGAGGCCCTGGTGGAGCTGAGGCGAGGCCATGAGCTGGGCTCGGCCCGGCCGAATTGGCGTTATCGTTCGGACGAGTGGGTCGCGGAGTGCGCCACCTTGCTGGCGATGGAGGGCCGGCTCCCGGCCTTGCTCCGGGGTGACGAGGCCCCGAGGGACTCCGCGGAGCGAATGGCCCTCGGCGGGTTCTGCTACGACACCAAGCGGTTCGCCGCCTCGGCCCGACTCTGGGGCGAGGCGTTGGAGCGAGACCCCAAGCTCGGCGACGACCGTAAGGCCCAGCTCCGCTACAACGCGGCGTGCTCGGCATCGCTGGCGGCCTCGGGGGCGGGGATCGATGATCCGAAGCCCGACGAGGCGGCGCGAACCGCGCTGAGGGGCCGGGCCCTGGGCTGGCTCCGCGAGGAAATGAAGGCGTGGGAGGCTTTGGCCCGCTCGGCCGAGAAGAAAGACCGGGAGACCGCCGCTCAAACGCTCGGCCGCTGGAAGGGGGACGCCGACCTCGCCAGCGTCCGCGACCCCGACGCCCTGGCGAAGCTCCCGGAGGCCGAGCGGACGTCGTGGGAAGGGCTCTGGGCCGATGTGGATCGCCTCCTGGAGAAGGCCCGGCCCTGATCGCCCCGGCCCGGGGGGATCGCCGAGGGTCCCTCGCACGGTCCTGGTCGTCGGGGATCGGGAGAGTGCCCGGTGCCGAGGGCCGCATCGAGCGTCCCTCAGGGTGCGGTTCGATCCGTGGAGTGGCCGGGCGACGCCACGCCTCACGATCGCGACGCCCGGACCATCGCCATGATCCCGGCCCGGATCGCCTCGGGAAGCGTCGGCCAGGCGTCCACCACCGCGGCCAGATCGGCCGGGAAAGCCCCGGTTGGCGCTTCGGGGCGGGTCGCATTCTGGGTCGCAGTCGGGGGACACTTCCCGGCGGAGCCTGACGGCTTCCGGCGGGATCGGGGGTCGATGGGGATGGTTGCCGACCGACCGCAAACGCCTTCCCTGACGGCATTTGGCGTCGTCTGTCGGCTTGTGTCGGCAATAGAGGGGACCGGACTCGAACCGGTGAACTGCGGATTCTGAGGCGACCTACGGGGCCGGGGGAAAGCCGATAAAAGTCCCAGCCCGGCCTCATTTTACGCCCGGGACGAATTCTTGCAAGCCCTCGCCTACCGGCGTAAGAAGACGCGGGAAATCGCGGTGTTCCGGAGCGATCGCCGGTAAGAGTCGGTACTGGAAGCGGCTTCCATGGGGTGGGGGGCCGATGGGCGAGGGTGCGGTCTCGACCCGGGCCGAAGGCTTACCCGCGATGGACCTCGACATCCTCGGAGAGCCCCAGCTCGCGGAGGGCGGCCCTGGTCGCCTCGATCCTGGCCTCGTTCGCGGCGTCGGACGACACCACCTCGAACCGGACCTCCAGCTTCAGGCCGGGCGTGGTGGCCAGGGAGGACAGCACCTTCATGTAGAAGTTCATCCACTTCTGGGGCGTGATGGCACCCGTCCAACCGAACCCCTGGATGATCTTCTTCCGCCCTCCGCCTCCTCCTCCGCCTCCGCCTCCGTCGTCCGCGACGACCCGGACCTCGGCCGATCCCTCGACGGCACCGGACCGGGCGTGGACCCGGTGGGTCCCGGCCGAGTCCGCGACGAACCGGCCTTGCGGGTCGATCGAGCCGCCGGTGGACGACCAGGAAACCTCCGGGGTCGCCATCTCGCGCCCGTGCTGGTCGTAGCCGTTCGCGGTGAGGAGGGTCGAGACGCCGGGTCGGGCCGTCGCGCCGGCGGGCCGGACTTCCATCCTGCTCAGGCGGGGCGGCTCGATCAGTAGCCTGGCGTCCTCGGCGCGGAGGATCACCATCTCGTCGGAGAGCTCGACGTCCGACTCGACCAGGCCGGAGTCGGGCTCGAAGTGGAACGGCTCGTAGCGGTCGCCGCCGACCTTGCCGGCGTAGGCGATGAGCTTCTGGTTCACGCCGTCGGCGATCGTCCGGCGGACGGCGTTGGGGTTCAGCAGCCGGGGCAGCGAGGGGGACGCGAAGAAGGCGTCTCGCACCGCCCGGGTCGTCCACTCCCGGTTCGCCGGGGGCCACGCCTTGATCAGCTTGCTCGCCCCGACCCCTTCGGTGATCTCGTCCCGCTCGCGGAGCCGGTTCACGTAGAGGTCGGCCAGCGACTCCGCCGCGCTGGAGTTGATCAGCCCCAGGTCGATGTGCTGGAGGGCGTTGTCGCGCCCCAGGAGGCCGAGGTGCTTGTACGTCCGCCAGACCGACTCCTTCAGGTCGCGGGCCGCCTTCTTCACGCCCTCGTCGAGTTGCCGACGCTGCGCCTCGTCGAGCCGCTTGACCGTCGAGTCGTCGTCCCGGATGTTCTCCCAGGCGAGCAGCTTCCTCGCCTCGTCGCGGAGGGACGCGTCGTTCTCGGCGACCGCGAAGATCAGGGCGCTCTTGAACGTCCGGCCCGACTGGCCGTTCTCGCGGACGATCTGGTCCAGGAGTTTGCGGGTGCCGGGATCGCTGTGCGCCAGCTCGGGCGGCATGACCACCAGCGTCAGCGCCGGGCGGTCGGCGACCTTGCCGGTGCCGTCCGGGAACGGCGCCCAATCGAGCCCGGCGGGACGCTTCTTGAACGCCTCCTGGATCACCTGCCTGACCCGCTCGTCGATGTCCCGGGGCGAGACGCCCGAGCGGCGGTCGGTCAGCAGCTTGTTCAGGTTCGGGCTCATGCGGAACCGATAGCGGTTGTAATCCGCCGACAGGTAGTAGCAGCCATGGCCCAGGGCCTCCAGCGCCGATTCGACGTTGGCGATGTCGAGGTCGGGCTCGGCGACGGCCAGGCGGACCTTGGGGACGGTCGCCTCGGCCCGGGTCGTCCCGCCGTTGGATTCGAAGAAGATCGTCGTGGCGACCTTCTGGTGCAGCCTCGACTTCCTCACCGCGTCGTCGGCCTCGCGGTCGAGCCGCAGGGCGTGCGATTCCTTCTTCCCCGCGATGTCGGTCGTCACCGGGCCTTCGAGGTCGTCATTGCCCAATTGCTTGAAGAGGGCGGCGCGGAAGTAGGGGTCGTCTACAGGCGCGGTCCCGAGCCCGATCAGGGGGTCGCGGTGGGCGCCCTCGAAGCCTCGCTTGTAAGCCTGGGAGACCCAAAGGGCGAGCAACCGGAGTATGCCTCGCGTCTTCTGGAACGCCTGGACGCTCTGCCACTTTCGTTCGAAGACCGAGATTAACGCCGGGTGGAAGGGGTATGTCGCCTGGAATCGCTCCCGGGCGTCCTCGGCGTCGAAGTCGCCGATCAACTGCTTGTGGTCCTGGACCCATTCGGCGAAGGCGGCGGCGGTCTTCTTCGCCTCGTCGGGCAGGCCCGACCAGTCGAAGAGGCGGCGGCGGATGATCTCGGAGTGGTCGGTCTCCCCCGACATGATCACCGCCTTGCCCAGCCGGTCGAGCAGCTTCTTGATCGAGTCGTGGTCCCGCTGGTCCTCCGGCGTTATCTCCAGATCGGAGGCGGGGATCGAGACGCACAGGACGAGGTCGTTCCGGCCGCGGGCTTCCTCGGAGAGGTTGTGGAGGAAGTGGTGGAACTGGGCGCCGAGGTTCTTCGGCTGGTTGCGGCAGTGGCTGATGTAATTGATCAACTCGTCCATCAGGATGAGGGTTGGCCCGTCGGAGAGGAACGACCGGATCACGTCGCCGCCCGGCGCGACGCCCTCCGCGTCGTGGCGGGCGACGGCCGCGAATGCCGTTTCGCCCCCGAGCTGCCAGGCGATCTCGCCCCAGGGCGTCTTGCGGACCGGCTCCCCGTCGCGCCCCGGCCCGTCAGGGAGTCGAACGCGGTGCCGACGAAGACCGCCGTCGCGGCCCTGGGCACCTGTTTGACCTCGGCCTGGTCGAGGATCGCGTCGACGCCCTGCCAGTCGTGCGCCGCCGGTCCGCCTCGGGCCAGGTGGTAGAGCAGGGTCAGCGAGTGCGTCTTCCCGCCGCCGAACTGCGTGGCCATGTTGAAGACGGCCGAGGTCTCCACGGCGATCCCCGAGAGCCGACGGACCGCCTGGGCGGCCAGGTCCTTGAGGTTCTTCGTCAGGTACGTCCGCTCGAAGAAGCGGGCCGGCTCCTGATAGTCCCGGGGGGCGCGGTTCTCGCGGACGTGGTCCAGGTGGACGGCGAACTCCGAGGCGTCCATCGGACGCCCCTCGCGGAGGTCTTCGCGGGGCTGGATGACGTGGAACCAGGGCTTGAGCTTGGCCATTATTCTCCCGCCTGTGTCATGACCTCTTGCCAGAGGGCTGCCGACAATCGCATGCCTCGCGCCCGCAAGAGTTCGAGCGGGATGCGAACCGAACGGATCGAGCCCCGCGCCTTCGCGTCGAGAAGCAGGCGCAAGGTCCCCGGCTTGGGGATTCCCAGCCGGTCGGCCTCGGCGCGTGCCGCAAGGTCGTCGAGGACGACCGACGATCCCGGCATGTTCCGGGCCAGCGAGAGGACCGCGAGCTCACCGGCGTCGATCCCGACCCGTCGGATTTCCGCAGGGGGCGGGGGCGTGTCCACGACGGCGGGCCAGTCGCGAGCCGCCTCGGCTACGAGGCCCTCCGCAGGGTCGTGAGACGCCCCTCTCATCACCTCGTCGAAGACCACGGACGGCACGAAGACCGGGACGCTCCCCTCGGGATCGCGGAGCAGGTCAAGCAACGACACCCGAGCCAGGTGGATCAATGGCGAGGCGTTCGCGACGCGCATGGAGATCCTGTCCCACCTCCGCCCGGAGTTCCTCGACGCTCGTCTGGATCGCACTCACATTCGCGCGGCCGAGTGCGTCGATGAACTCGACGCGGGTCAGCCCGGCGATCTCGGCCCCTTTGCCCTGCGAGATCCAACCCCGATCGTACCAGAAGATGGCCGCGGACAGTCGCAACGCGCGGGCGAAATCCTCGTCGTCGCTCGTCACCGGGAGATCGATGTCGTCGGGCAGTTCGATCGTGATCGTCTTCGTGGTGCGCCTCCCCGTCTCGATGATAATCCCGGCCCCTTCCCGCGGGCGAGTTCCGCCTCCAGGTCTTCCTCGCCCACGTAGGACCACGGCACCTCGTGGCGCTTCCACGAACTCTTCCGGCACGTCGAGGCTCACCGTCGCCATGAAAACCTCCCCACGATCAGAACCCCAGCCCCTTCTTCCGTGAGAGCACCCCATCCACCCAGCGCTTCTCCTCCGTCCCCGGAGGATAGAGGGCCGAGAAGGATTGTGCCAGCTTCCAGAACCGGGTGTCGCCGCCGGCCCCCGATTCGGTGAGGAACGCCTTCAGCGCCTCGGCCCTCCCGGTGCCGAACAGGATCATCGCCTGATGGACGCGGTCCAAAACGGTCGCGCCGGGCCTGGGCGGGCCGAAGTCGGCTCCCGGGCCGGCCGACGCGACGGGCGAGGCCACGTCCTCCATCCCCGTGAGGAAGCCGGCCCGGGCCCTCGGCGGCTTCCTGGGCGGGGGGGCGGCCTGCCCCTCGCCCTTGCCGAAGAGGTGGCGGGCCCGTTCGGAGACCGGGAGCAGGCGGGCCGTCTTCCCCTTGACCTCGACCACGCTCGTCAGGCTCTCGAGGTTCGCCCCGAGGCCCTGGGCGATCTTCCTCGCCGCGTCGAATTCCAGGCCGAAGCCCTCGGCCTTCGAGGCCCGGCCGTCGGGTTCCTCGTCGTCGGCGTCCGGCTCCTCGTCGGGCCCGTCGTCCGGGGCGGGGCGACCGCCCGAATCGGTCGCGCCGGTGGACAGGGTCCAGAGCCACATGGCGGTCAGGCGGGCGTCGGCCTTCAGGCCGCCCGCGTCGGCTTCCTTGAAGATCAGGGAGAGCGCCTCGTTGGAGACGGCCGCCCAGACCTCGACCAGATACTCCTTGAGCGAGACCGCATCGCCGCTGGCCTTCTCGACGCGCGAGTATCGGGAGAAGACCTCCAGCGCCGGGCCGAGGCAGGAGAAGATGGCGTCCGCCCCGACGACCCCCTCCGCGGCCAGCCGCGGCATCCACTCGTGAATCCGGCGGGGCAGTTCCTGGAGCACGTCGCGCCAGTCGCCGACCTCGTCCGTCCGAATCGAGCCGTCGGGATGTTCGCGCGGGCGGCAGACGAGATGGACCGACGATGCCAGCCGCGCCTGCCCCTGGGCGGCGACACGGGTTTCCATCTCGGTGTCGATCGGCCAGGAGCCCGTGATGATGAACCCGGCATCAATGACGGCCTGGAGAATCGCCTCCCACGAAGCCGTGGTCTTGCTGGCGAAGACGATCGTCCCCACTCCCGACGGGGCGAGCACGCGACGGCCCTCCGCGAACGCCTGGTCAGTTCGCTCTCATAGAAGGCGATGTCCTTGGTGCTCTTGCTGAGTTGGTGCGGGCAATCGACGACGATCTCGGCATCCTTGGGGACGCCACCTTCGCGGAAGAGTCACGGGTGGCCATCCGCCAGCGTGCGACGCATCGAGACGTAGAAGAAATCGGAGAGATAGGCGTAGGGGACAGCGTCGTAATGTGGCGGATCGGTGACGAAGGCTGACGCGGCGTCGTCCGGGAGTGGATTGTTGGTCGCTGAGGCTTGCTCGACGTGACCCTGCGACCCAGATGTGTCACCCATTACTTAAAGCAGTTGTGACGATCGATCGACATACACGTCGAATCCCCCACTTGCACCGCCAGTCGGTACTCCCTCGCTGAAGTCCCAACACATGCAGATAGCCTGTCGTGCAAAGAGTTGGCGCGGACATTGCGCAATAGGCTCCCAGCGGCTCAAGGTATTGCCCAAGTCTGTTCGTTTACACACCTGCATAGCAAGTATGGTAGTCACTGCCTCCGCGAGCCCCGGATCGGACCCCCTGGCTCGCGTGAGGCGCTCACACACCTCGCGCACGAGTCGCGCGAGGGTGGTCAGTGCGAGGGCTTGACGGGGAGAGAAGAGGTCGCCCCAACGCTCCATGCCATAGATCGGAACGCTCACCCGACGTAGCTCGTTTAATGAGATCACTTCGTCGGGGACCAGGCTCCGCCGACTGCCCCGACCGGCCTCGACTCCTTCTCCCTCCCGCCGCCCCTTCCTCGATCGCTCGGCTCCGTCTTCCTTCTCGCGCCGCTCCAGTTCCGCCGCCGCGGCGTCGAACGCCTCCTGATCGCCCTTCGTCGGCAGTCGGTAGAATCTCCCTTGCTCCGACTTCCGCGTGGTGACGACGCAGAACAGGCGGCTGTCGGCGGCTCCCCCCCGGCGGGCCTTGAGCTGCGCCCGACTCGCTCAACCCTGATGGTGAAGCCGGAGACCGGGCAGGTGGCGCTGCCCCGGGCCACGGTCCCGCCCCCCACGTCGGACTCCTTCGCGGGCTCGAAGATCTCCAGGAGGGGCCGCCGCACTCGCTTGAGGACTCGCTGTCCGTCCTCGACGTAGGCGACCTCGACGGTCTCGGTCTGGACGACGCCCTTATCGTCGCGGACCCACCGCAAGGCGCGCCGTCGCCCGGCCTTCTTGGCGAGCCATAGCGACCGCATGAGCGGCACCTCGACGGGGGCGTCGCCCTCGCCGGGGGCTTCGGAGAGGATCGTCCGCGCCCAGAGCTAGGCGATGGGCGTCGATCCGTCCGGGTCGTCGGGATAGAACCGGGCCAGCTCCTTCTCGGCCTCGCGCTTGATCCTCTCGCCCCACGTCCGCACCTCGTCGGCGAGGCGCTGGCCGTACCTGGGGATGTACTCCAGGACGACCTTGCTGAGCAGGACGGGGATGGGGTTCAGGTCGCTGGCGCCGACGCGGAGGGCCTCCAGGGGGATCGAGCCGCCGGCGAACGGGTCGACGACCAGGGGCCGGGAGCCGGGGGCGCCGCCGAGCGACTCGTGGGCGGCCCGGGTCAGGGCTCGGCTGGCTTCGAGGTAGGCGGGGACCGTGGAGTTGTCCCAGTTGGCGAAGTCGGCGATGAAGTCCAGGAGGGCGAACCGGAGCTTGTTGAGGTGGATCGGGTCGGACGTATCGAAGCCGAGCCCCTGGTCGGCCGCCCGGACGATCCCCTCCCACTGGCCGAACGACTCGACCGACGCCGAGGCATGGAGGGCCGCCTTGTGGACGACCGTCGAGGCGAACCGCGAGAGGACGTCCGCCGCGGCGTCGCGGAACGCCTGCGGGCAGAGGGGATCGGCCGGGTCGGGCCAGAGCGAAGCACAGATCACGGCCCGGCAAGCCGCCAGGGGCCGCCGAGCCCACCAGATATGAAGGGTCGAGATATGGCCATGCCGGATCGACTTCTCGCGCCGGGCGTGGGCGCTGATCCGCCGGATGGGGAGATCGACCTCGATCAGGCGCTTGGGGTAGACGGGCATGGTGGACAAAATTCCGGGAAACACGATGACGAATGTGTCGATCGCCGAAACGCAAACCCTTTCCGCCGAACAACCTTTGCTTCCCGAGTCTAATCCTAACGGCGGGTTCATGGCGATGGCGATTCGCCGTGAGAAGCGCCGTTAGCCCGCGGTTAGAAGCGTTTTCTCTCTTGTCTGCCAGGACATAGGACGTCCAGCGGCCTCGCGCCAGTCACGGCCCCGTCGTCCTCGATGCCGATCGGGAGATGTCCGCTCGAGGAATTCGCCAGGGCCACGACTTCCTCGTCGATCTCCTGATAAGTCAAACGGCCGCGGTCCGACTGGAACTCGCATTCGAGCGATTCCCCCGCGGCGATCGCCCGGGCGAGTTGAGGAGCCTCCATCACGACACCGCCTCGCGGATCGCGTCCGGGCCGATGTGGTAGTGCTCGACCTGGACCACGGGGGTCCAGCCCAGCTTCGCGGGGTCCTGGATCGTGTGAAGTTGCGGCGACCCGGCGCAATTGAAGACCGCGTAGAGCCAGTAGTCCGCCCTCAGCCGCCCGGCGGTCTTGTACTCGTTGGCCGTCAGGGCGATCTCGCCGACGCCCGCCCGGCCCTTGACCTCGATGAATCGGACCTCGATGAACGTCCTGGCGTCCTCGGGGTGGGGCCGACGGGAGATCAGGTCGAAGCCGCGGTTGTCGGCCTCGACGCTCTCGACCTGGAAGCCCCTGGCCTCCTCGGACCTGGTGGCGACCTCGACGGCGATCCGCTCGACCTCCTCGTCGCGGACCATCGGGGCGAGCCGGGGCGTCGTCCGCTCGGGGTGGGGCAGGACCCACGCCCGGCCCAGGTGGGCGATGTCGGCGATCGTGCAGTGCCGCTCCATCTCCAGCTCGCGGAGCCGAGCGTCCAGCCGCTCATTGAGGCGGTCGAGGTGCCCCTCGGCCTGCGAGATCAGGCCGTCGAGCCCGGGGACGTTCTGCCCCTCGACCTGGCGGTTCAGGAAGTCGGCCAGTTGGAGGTTCTGGCGGTCGATCAAGGTCCGGAGCGAGATCTCGACGTGGCGGCGGACCATGTCGTTCCGGTGCTCGCGTTCCTCGGTGACTTCGGCCAGGAACGGCTGCAACGCCCGCTCCAGGAGCGCCCGCTCGACGGCCTGGCGGTCGGGGAGCGCGTCGTCGTCGGGGATGGCCGAGCCGGGCGAGGCGGGGACCAGGCCGTCCAGGAACACCGTCGGCTGGCGGACGGCGATCCCGCCCGAGAGGTCGCACTCGACGACGAAGAGCCGCCGGTGGAGGCAGTCGCCGCGCCCGTCCTTGATCGAGGCGGCGAAGGCGTCGAGCCGGGCGGGCTCCTTGCGCTGGAGGTCGTGGAAGACCGCCCCCCGCCGCAGGTGGTCGGCCACGCGGTCGATGACATCCTCGCGGACGACCTCGAAGAGCGGGTGGCCGGGCGTGACCCACTCCAGGGTGGGGTCGGCGGGGAGGAGGGCCTTGTCGAAGGCCACCTTGGGATAGTCGCCGCCCAACCGCCCGAACCGGGGCTCCAGCCGCTGGCCGATCGCGACCAGGGGCCGGGGGAGCTTCCCGACGCGGTAGACGTGCCCGCCCTTGCCCGTCGCCTTCGGGTGGACCCCCGAGACCGGGGCCGCCTGGACGAAGAAGTCCTCGATGACCTCGGGGACCAGCCGCCGCTCCCGCGCCTCGACCGACTCGCCGACGATGGCCGAGAGGTTGAGTTCCTTCCTGGCCAGCCCCTCCAGGGTGGAGTCGGTGATCGCCCGGAACCGCTCGGGGTTCACGTCGCGGACGATCCGGGCCTCGATGTCCGGGACGTTGGTGCGGCGGGTGTAGAGGTCGCGGAACAGCCGCTCCAGGAGGTTGCCGGGGAAGACCTCGCCGACCACGTCGAAGACCTGATCGGTGCCGAGTTCCTTGCGGATCTCGCGGAGCCGCTCCAGGAGCTTGGCGAGCACCCGCCCCTCGTTGGTGTTGACCGCCACGAAGTTGAAGATCAGGCAGTCGTGCTCCTGGCCGTAGCGGTGGATGCGCCCCATCCGCTGCTCCAGCCGGACCGGGTTCCACGGGATGTCCACGTTGACCATGACGTGGCAGAACTGGAGGTTGATCCCCTCGCCCGCCGCCTCGGTGACCACGAGGACCTGGGCGTGCTCGCGGAACTCGCGCTCGGCATGGATGCGGCTGCCCGGCGTGTCGCGGTCGCCGATCTTCATCCCGCCGTGGATCTGGGTGACCGACAGCCCCCACTCGCGGAGCTTGCCAAGCGGCCTGCCGTCCTTGCCGTCGCCCGCCAGGGAATCGAGGGTGTCCTTGTGCTCGGTGAACAGCAGGAGCTTGGTCGAGGGGTCGGTGAACGCCCCGATATCGGTCAGGACGCGCCGGAGTTCCGCGAGCTTGGTGCCGACGCCCCGCGCCTCCAGCCCGCGGGCCTGAGCGATCAGGGCGGCCAGCCGGGAGATGCCCTCGCGGAGGACGGCCGGGTCGACCGAGATGACCTCGTCCTCCAGCCGGGAGAGGAGTTCGGCCTGCTCGTCGTCGGGGAGTTCGTCGAAGTCGTCGGGGATGCGCCGCTCGATCCTCTGCCTGCGGTACGCCTCCGGGTCGGCCAGGATGTCCTCGCGCTTCGCCCTCATCTGCTCCAGCGATCGCCGGACGGCGTAGATGCTCGACGCCATGCGTCGCTGGAGCATCGCCATGATGAATCCGACGGCCCGCCCCGCCGCCGAGTCGTCGGCCGAGGCCCGGATCGACTGGTCCTCGACGTAGCGTGTCAGGGCGTCGTAGAAGTCGAACTCCTCGGCGTTCAGGTCGAACGTGGTCGTCTTGACCTCGCGCTTCGTGAAGAGCTTCTTGACCTCCCCGCTGTCCGGGTCGGGGAAGGAGACGAGGGACTCCTTGGTCCTCCGCAGGTAGAACGGTGCGGTCCCCCGCCTCATGGCGTCTTCGAGGCTCTTGACGCTGCCGTACACGTCCTTGTCGAGCAGGGCGAGGAACCGGCAGAAGTTCTCGGCGTCCCCCTTGTGAGGCGTGGCCGTCATGAGCAGGAAGTGGTCGGTCATCGACGACAGGGACTCGCCCAGGCGGTAGGCGAGCGTCTTGCGGTCGTCGGCGTAGGCGCTCATCTTGTGCGCCTCGTCCACGATGATCAGGTCCCAGTGCGGAAGCGGCTCGTCGTCGTGCCCCACGATGCGCCTCCAACCAAGCGTCGGGCAGGAGCTCGCCGAGCGCCTTCCAGGGATGCGTCGGCAGCCGTTCCAGGACGTCGTTGAAGTAGGCGAACGGATCAATTTGGTGACGCTTGCCACTGGCCACAAAGCTGTACAACGTCGCCGCCGTCCGGCCACCTCGGTCGCTCCCGACGACCAGGTAGTTCTTGCGCCCGATGGCTTGAGCACGCAGACCCCGCTCCGACACGTTGTTGTCGATGCTCAACTCGCCGTCGCGGGTGTAGGTCTGGAGATCGTCCCACTGATTTCGCGCATAAGACATCGCTTGACCGACCGGACTCTTGGGCAGAATTCTTCGACTCTGCTCGTCCAACCATTCACCGAACGCTTTCAAAAGTGGGACCGCATCCCGTTGTCGGAGCGCACGGCGTTCTTCGGCCGCGAGATCGACACACGCCCTCTCGATCTCGTAGAGTTGCCCGATCCGAGCCAGTACTTGGTGAGCCGGTAACGGAGCGGTGTGCCGGGCGTCGTAGAACTTGCGAGGGACGTGAGCCCAGCAGGCCACGCGAATCACGTCCGCCCCGGCGCGGAGCCGATCGTACCCGGCGAAGGCCTCGGCCTGGAGATGACCCGAAAAGCCTTCGAGGAACCGTTCGGGACCGTCGCGGGTGTGACGCGGCGTGAAGTCGTACACGCAATAGGGATTCCCGGCGTCGCCGAGATAGACCCAGAACCGCCCGGTCGGCGTCCTCGGGAGCGTCGGGTCCCAGACCGGAACCGTGGCGTCATCGGTCCAGATGATCCGCGAGCCACGGACTCGCCTGATCATCAGGTTGTAGGGCGGTGTGAACAACTCGGCGGATTGGGCCAGCCAGCCGAAGAGCATACTCCGCGAGATCGTCACGCCGTGATGCGCCAGGATCTGCTACTGGCGGTAGAGCGGCAGATGGTAGGCGAACTTGTTGGTGTTCACGTGGGCCAGGAGACCCGGGCCGGCCAACCCCTTGTCGATCGGCTGAGGTGGTTTGGACGGAATCGCGACATGCTCCTGGCACGATCGGCAAGCGTACTTGCGACGGATGAATAGCGAGGCCGGGACGTAGTCCAACTGCTCGGAGATTTCGTCGTCGAAGTGGGCGCGAAGCCCGCCGCAACCCGGGCAGGCCCGCTCCCGCTCGGTGGGTTCGATGACGACCGGCACGCGAGGCAGATGCTCGGGGAGCGTCTGCCGACCGCGACGCTTCCAGGTGCGCTTCGGCTTCTCGGGACCTTCGGGCTCGGCGTCGGCGTCGGCGTCTTGCGGCGAGGCTGACTCGTCGCCCTCGTCGGTGAAGAGCCGTAACAGGTTCGGATCGAGGCGCTCGCTGCGCGGGCCCTACTTCTGACGCAGCAGGACAACCATCGCGTGTTCGAGCTTCTCGATCCGCCGCTGAGCCCTGTCGAGGGAGTCCACCTGCTGGCGGATCAACTCATGACAGAGGGCCAAGTCGTTGGGGAGTTCAACCTCGGCGTCATTTATGCGCATATTACATGCGCAATCACGTGTCCGACTGGGGGCCGACCCCGAGAAGTCCGCGAGTGATGCGGGATCGCGGACGTAGCGCGGTCGTCGCTTGACGCTCCGGAGATCGACGCCATCGAGCAGCATGATCATGTCGGTCGCGTTGACCGTCACGCGGGTCGCGTCGGCGGCGCTCGGAGCAGGGAAACGGAACGTGCCTTACCACCTCCACCGCGCGGCCCTTCTCGCGTCGCTTCCACACGGTCGCGTAGCAGGTCTCGGCCGAGACGACCTTCGCCGGCTTGGTCGGCCGGTCCGGCCCCTTACGCCTCGGGCGGGGCGTCTCGACGCCGTGGAGCTGGCGGACCGCCATCTCATGCGGGGTACGCTCGTCGCTGGTCAGCAGCACATCGGCCCGTCCCCCGGTCCGATCGTGGACCTGGCGGATCAGCCGCTCTCGGGCCTCGTCGTCGCGCTGGCTGAGCGCCAGGGCCAGGAGCGAGCTGCTCTCGGGATCGACCGCCGTGTGGTCCCAGTCGTCGCCGCGCAGCCGGTCCAGAGGTTTGGCCGGGTCGCACGACGCCTTCGCTTGATAGACTTACCCCAATCGCTCGTCGACCGGGACCTCACGGGTCAGGGGAAAGAGCTACGAGTTCATCGTGGAGTTTCTCGGCGTGGGGGCCGGCCTTGGCCAGGTAGCGGATGACGATGTCCTTGTCCGCATCGACCGGGCGGCCCGTGGACCGTGGACCGCGTCCCCCATCCTTTGCTGAGGTCGAGAGCGCGTTCTGGACGCCTCAGATTTCGCCGCCCAGCCAGACGACGTTCTTCAGTCCCCTGACCAGCCACGACCCGGCCATCGCCTAACCCCGCCGGTTCTGGGCGCCGGCCGCCCCATGGGAGGTCAGGACGCTTGGGCGGCCACGGCGGGACCGGCATGCCGCTGCCTGGGCCGCCTCCGGCCCCAGGCGGTCCCGCCGCCGAGCCGGGACCGGCCCTCGGGGACCGGGCGGTGGACAGGACGGTCGCCGGGACCCCGCCCGAGGGCTGCGTCGAACCGGCCCAGCAGGTCCTCGATCGCCCGTCGGAGCCGTTCGATCGCCTCACCAGGCCAACGGGCCGGTCGCCCTCCACGCCGGTCCTGCCCCCCGGACGCCTCTTGATCGACGTGCCGTCCCCGGTGACCGCCGGGGCCGCGCGGGGCGGCGAGGCGGCCCTCGCCCCCACGGGATCCGGCCGAGTTACCCGGTCCTCTCCGGGCCCGCCACGGCCTGCTCCAGCCTAGCCAGGGCCCTGCCGAGCAGGTCCGCCGGAACGAACTCCGCCAGCACCGCCACCACCCGATTGACCACGAACGCCACCGCCTCCGGCGACGCCGCCGACCCCTTCGCCTCCAGGGCCGCCTTGCGCTCGGCCCTCGCCCGCAGCGACTCGTCGATCTTGTCCTGGCGGGCCAGGTACGCCACCGCCGCCTTCAGGGCCAGGTGGCCGTCTTCGGACTCCACCAACTCCACCAGCCGCTCCGACGACCGGCCGGCCGCCTGCCGGCTCGCCTCCGCCACCGCCTCGCGGAACCCGGTGTCCTCCCGCAGTTCCCGCTTCAGCGTCGAATAGCTCGTCCCGGCCACCCGGGCGGCCCGCACCCGCCCCGAACCCCGCTCCAACTGGCCCAGCACGATGGACCTCTGGGTTGGATCAAGCCGCCCCCGCAGCGGCCCCGAATCCTCCGCCTCGTCGAACCCGCCGATCGCGTCACTCGCCCCTTTCCGCCGGCCCTGGACCCTCGCCCCGGACCCCGCGACCCCCCTCGCGGCCCGGACCCCCCGGACCCTCCGGCCCGGGCCTCCCGGACCGCTCGGCCCGGTCGGCGCGGGCCCGGTCCAGCCGCTCCCTCCTCCGGTCCGCCTCGCCCCGCTCCCACGCCCGCTGCGACTCCTGGCGGTCCGACTCCAGCGACGCCGCCCGCCGGACCGCCCGCCGGGCCAGGTAGCTCAAGACCGCCGGCACGATCGCCAGGGCCGCGCAACGATCGCCAGGGCCGCGCAGAGCAACGCCGCCCACCCCGACACCACCTGCGACTGGGCGAGCACCGCCGAACCCGACGCGCCGGCCGTCCCGGCCACCGTCAGCCACACCGACGCCGGCCCCGGGCCTAGGCCCGACGACATCCACGACATCCCCCACCCCCCTCCCCGCCAGGCCCCACCCGGACCGTGTGCTCGCCTCGGTGCGGGGACCGGGGGTGGAAGCCGCTTCCACCCGCGACGCGCCCGGCGACCTCAGACCCCGAGCCGGTCGAGCTCGCGGTCTGAGGTCGCCGCCAGGGCCCTCGCGCGGCCGGCGGCCGAGTGTCGGGGCGGGGCGGCCTCGCCGGCCTCCGCCGCCTTGACGTCCTCGAAGAACCGGTACAGGCCGGCCAACGTCACGCACCGGGTCCCGCCGACATGAACGTAATCCAGCTTACCGCCGCAAGATCCGTTCATTCATCGATAGATCGTGGCGACGTGGGGCGGCCGGCCGCCGCGGCGGCGGGGCAAGTACCGGCACGCCTGCGCCGGCGTCATCAGGTCGTGCGGCCCCGGCACGGGGCGGTCGGCTCGGGGGAGGTCGGCGGGCTCGTCGATGCTCATCGTGCGAGTACCTCATCGGGTCGGGGTCGCGAGCGGGGTCCGATCGCCCCGATCCCCGGCCACGGCCCCCATCTTCGGGCCTCTCGCCGGGGCCGGGCAGAGGACGCGATCGGCCACGGACCCATGCGACGAGCCAGGCGGGCCCGGCCCCGCGGCCGTCCGGTGGGGCGTCCCCCGCGGGTCTGGACCCTGCGCTTCCCGCCGCCTCGGTCCCCGGCGGAACGCGCCTTCGAACCCTGGCGGGGACGCGGCGTCCACGCTCCGCGGCGAGGGGGGAACCTTCGGGGGCCGATGCAATCCGGGGCGATCCCTGCCCGCTCCGCGGGGGCCTCAGCGAGCCACCGCGCGACGCATCGGCTGGCGGCGTCCGTAGGTCAGCGACCTCCACGCCCATTCCGCCGGCCCGAACCGATACCTCCTCAGCCACGCGGAGCTGAAGGCCAGTTGGCCCGCGTAGAGGGCCAGCCCCACGAGTGCCGCGGGGGCCGATCCGAGGTGGCCGGACCACCCCAGCCCGTATCCGTAGAAGATCAGGCCCAGGGCCAGCGACTGGGCCAGGTAGTTCGTCAGGGCCATCCGGCCCACCGCCGCCACCGCCGAGACCAGGGGCCGTCCCCTCGATCCGCGCCCGGCCAGGAGCAGGATCGAGGCGTAAGCCAGGGCCAGTGGAAGGGAGGAAGCGGCGTCCAGCAGCCGACCGGGCACCGGGGACGGACTCCCCGTGGAGGCCGAGGCGACATGCAACGCCGTCGCCGACCCTCCCACGACACCCCCCGCGATGGCGACCACCCAGAGCAGGCCCCGATGGCCCGGCGGGTCGCGGACAACCCCGGCCCTCCAGGAGGCCAGGCCCAGCAGCATCACGCCGAGGGTCCTGGGCAGGACGCCCAGCAGCAGCGGGATGATCAACTGCCGAGTCTCGGCCCGGTGGAATGCGAGGACCTCCGCATAGCTGCCCCGAGCGTACACGCCCCTCGCCTCGGCGGCCATCGACCTCAGGGCGTCCTCGTCGGGGATCGCGGGGCCGAGATCGACCACCCACGGGAGGGCCGCGGCGACGACGCCGGCGACCACCTGGGCCGCCACCGGCAGCCGCAGCACCGGCAGCAGCAGGAGGCCGCAGGCCGCATAGAGCGTGAGGATGTCGCCGTTCCAGACCAGCAGCATGTGGGCCAGGCCGATCCCCAGGAGGACCGCGAGCCGCCTCGCCAGGAGGAGGCGGGCGCCGGCCCCCCGGGCCGCGGCCCTCTTGTCGAAGCCGCCCAGGCCGGCGCCGAACAGGAGGGAGAAGAGGGTGATGGCCTTGAATTCCAGGAACGCGGCGACGAGCACGTCGACGAGGCGGTCGAGGTGTCCGGTCGCGGTGTGGAAGCGGAGGAGGTGCTCGGCCAGGGGGATCCGGAAGTCGCTCAGGAGGTTCACCAGGAGGACGCCGAGCAGCGCGACGCCGCGGAGGACGTCCAGGGCCTCGATCCGGTCCGCCCCCTCGACGGGCCGCAAGGGGCCGTCCCCCTCGCCGGCCCCGGCCGCCCCACGATCCTCCGTCATTCGCAGACCTCCGCTCTGCGGGACCGGCACGCCCTCACGGGCCGTCGCCCCGTTATACTGGCCGGGGAGACCGGGGCCCAACGTCCGGCGCCCGGGACGGCCGGATTCGAGCACGGCCATGAGAGGCCGTCGGGCCTCCCGGAGGAGGACCCGCTTGCCGACGCGACGCGACAGCCCCGACACCGGACGGGTCGCCGTGGCCTGGGCCGTGATGTTCGGCGGCCTCGTCGGCTTCTGGGGCCTGCGATCCCGGCTGGACGACCGGGCCTTCGGTTATGGGCAGGTCGCCGTCCTGCTCACGACCTGGAAGGTCGCCTCCCTCGTCCTGCTCCCGCCCCGGTCGTGGCGGAGGTTCACGCCCCTGCGCTTCCTCGCCTACCTGGTCTGGCCCGGGATGCAGCCCCGGCAATTCCTGGTCGGGGCGAGCGTCCCTCCCGGCGCCCCGATCCCGACCCTCCGCGACTTCCTCCTCAACGTCCTGGTCGGGGCAGCCCTGTTCCTGCTGGCGAGATGGGGACTGCCGGCCGGGACGCCCCGCGCGGTCCGCTTCTGGGTCGCCCTGATCGGCTTCGTGACGCTGTTCCTCGTCGCGCGGCTGGACCTCTGGGCCCTGGTCTTCCGGAGGATGGGCTTCGCGGTCGAGAAGCTCTGGGACGGCCCGATCGCCGCCACCGGCCTGGGGGACTTCTGGGGCCGGCGATGGAATCGGATCGTCTCGGGGTTCCTCCGCGAGGCGGCCTTCGTCCCGCTGTCCCGCCGCGCCGGGCCGCGGGTGGCGTTGCTGGGCGTATTCCTCTACAGCGGCCTGTACCACGAGATGGCCAGCGTCCAGGCCCGCTCGGGCTACGGCGGGCCGATGCTCTACTTCCTGGTGCAATACCTCGGGGTCGCGGCCGAGGCCAGTCGCCCCGGGCGTCTCCTCCTGCGAGGCCGGCCGTGGCTGGGGCGGGCCTGGACGCTGGCCGTGGTCGTCGCGCCGCTGGGCCTGCTGCTGCGTCCGGGGTTCGTCGACGGCTACCTGGTGCCCCTCCTGGAGAGGGCGGGCGTGCCGGGGCTCCGCGGATAGGCGGCGACCGATCCCATCGGAACCCCGGAACGCCCGGCGGCCGGACGCCGCGCCCACCCGCGACCCGGCGTGCTCGTCGCGGGCCACAGACCGGCCCCGGCTGCGGTGAGGGCGGCGAGGCAGCGGCCCCATCGACGCCGGGGCCCAGGCCGCTTGACCTCGGGCTCGACGCGGGAAGGGGACCAGCCCTCGCGGAGCCGTGCCTCCGGGTCCCTCATCACCGGGGCCACCTCGGGTGCCGCGCGGGATCGCCCGAACGGCGCGACCCCGCGGCACCGCTCCCGGGCCTCTCCCTCGTGCCGGTCGGACGGCAGCGGCTCGGCCAGGTACACCTCGTCGGACCTCGGCCGGTCCGCCACAACCGCTGGCCCGGGGGTGGAAGCGGCTTCCACCCCGGGGGAGTGGGAACAGGACCGGGAAGGGCATCCGGCCTGGCCCGCTCCGGGTCATTCGGACATGCAAGTGGGGCGAAAAACGCCCGATGTCGGTGGGCGCCGCGTCCACGGCCCCTTCGACCGGGCCTCCCTGCCCGACCCTCGCCGCACGGCCCGCAGAGGCCCCGGACCGTCGGCCCCGCACCCGCCGCACGACCGTCGCCCAGGCTGGGCAGCCCCTGGGACCGCGGTCACGTCGGCCCGTCGGCGTGGTGCCCGACGCCCACGGCCTCCCGACCGTCGCGGGCCTAAGGGGCCGCGACCTCGGGACAGGCCGGATCGTGCCGGCGAGACGGGGGCGACTCCCCCCCGGGGGTGCAGACCTCGCACCCGAACGGCAGCCTCACGACCGGCCCGCCCTTCAGCCTGGACCGCGACTGTCGATGCATCGTGACCTGGCGGCAAACGCGGCAATATCTCCTGGCCAGCATCGCTCCCTCCGATTTTTGATCATCTTCGCCTCGGCGTCGTCCAGGCACGCTCCCGCCCCTCATCGCGGCCCGAAGGACGTCGGGACGGCGACGAGGGAGGCGGTCGCTCGCGTCTCCTGGCGGATCGGAGTCGAGACTACCGGCACCCGGCCTGCCCCGGGAGTGGAGCGGCCCCGGTCCCTCGCACGAATCGCGAAGGGCGGGGCCGCCCCGGCACCGGCGCCCGAGGGCGCCCGCGAGAACGCCGCGTCGGGCACGCCGCGTCGCCCCGGCGATCGGGGCCCCGGGTATCGAGGGGGACGGCACATCATACATGAAAAATGCACACATCATGAATATAACAGGGTGAGTCGTGCGACGAGCCGTCGACGACCCGAGGAACTCGGGGAGGAGCCTCCGGGCCGGGGGATGCCGGCCGGCGTCGTGGTCGCGCCCCGGCCGCTCGGGCCGTGCCCCGGGGGGACAACGGGCGTGGACGCCGCGTCCACGGCGACGAGGTCGGCCGGACCGCAAAGGGGTCGGCGGGGGCTGCCCCGCCACTGTTCGCGAAGGGCGGAATCGCCTGAAAATAACGAGGCCCCGGAGTGGCGATCCCGGGGCCTCGCATCGAGATCCTCGGTCGTCGCTGGCCTGGCGACCTAGGAGTGCTGACTACGCTACATGAGAGCGTCGCCGTGCGTGAATATCTTATCGGAATCACGACCGGGATCCCAGAGACGGTTGCCCCGCGGCACCGGGACCTGCCCGTTGCGCCGCCGCTCCTGGAGAGCATGAGACAGGTCACGCGGCATGGCCTCCGCATCTTCCCGGTCACCCACACCACGAAGAGGCCGATGGGGGCGGGCTGGCAAGCTGCCGCCACGTCGTCCCCGGAGGTCCTGGTGGGCTGGATGCAAGCCAACCGCCCGGGCCGGCGCTGCCGCTCCTACCTGGTCCGCACGGGCGTCCCGATGCCCGACGGCCGCTACTTGATCGGTTTCGACGTCGACCCCCGGTCGGGAGGCCGCGAGAGCCTGGGGCGACTCCTGGCCCTCCACGGCCTGACCCCGGACGACCTGCCCCCGACCCTCACGGTCCGCACCGGCGGCCATCCCGAAGGCAGGCACTATTATTACGGGTCTAGGGTCCCGTGGAAGGGCGTCAGCCCCATCCCCGGCTTCCCGGGCCTCGACCTGAAGGCCGACAGGGGCTACCTCATCGGCCCCGGTTCGCTCCATGATTCCGGCCGGACCTACGAGTTGATCCGGGGCTTCGACGAGGGGGTCGCGGACCTGCCCGAATGGCTGACGAGCACGCTGGAGGGGGCGGGCGAAAAGCACGAGGAGTCGGCACGGCGCGACCCGGGCCGCCGTGCCGGTCAAGCCGCCGGCACGCCCCAGGATGCCCGCTGGACGCCGGGCGTCCGCCCCGAGGCCATCCGGGGTGATGACGTCCCCGACGCCCCTGCGAGCGGGCCGCAGTCCCCCAGGGAGGCCGCACCGAGGGCGACCCCGGCCCGGGCCGCCTGCACCCGCCGGGCCGACCCGGCGGCCCTGGCCGAGGAGATCGACCGCCGCTACCCGATCGAGGCCATCCACACCCGGCACAACGTCGAGCTCCGGGCCATCGCGTCCCTGCTCGGCCGCGGGTAATGCCCCGAGGACACGCTCGCGGCGGTGGCGATCCGAGAGACCCGGGCCGGGCCCTGGGCCTCCTCGGATCGTCGCCCGCCGCGGCCGAGGCCGACGCCCTGCGGATCGCCGAGGACTGCCTGAACGATCCGCACTTCGTCGTCGGCAGGCCCGGGGGCCGGTCCGCCGTCCCGAGCAAGACGAAGGGGGACCACCGGGACGGTGCCGCAGGGGTCGCCATCCCCGCCTCCGTTTGCATGATCATTCGATCATCAATCATGGGGGCCGCGGCGCCCGAGGGGGGGAACGAATCATCAAATAGACCCGGGTTAAAACCGGTTCACCACCGCTACCGGCTCGACAAGCGTCTTGCTGATCGTCCAGTCCCTGGTCCAGCACCTTGTTTACCTGCGGAGGGAAGGGCTGTGGTCGCGCGGGCGGACGTTCGCGACCACCGACGCGGAGCTCGTCACGCTGGCCACGCGGCTCGACCCGTCCGTGGCCTGGGATGAGGGCGGCTCCGACTTGCTCGCCGTGAAGCAGGACCTGATCGATCGCTTCGACTCGGGCCCGGCCCGCCGGCACGCCTTCGCCCGCGAGGTCGTGCGGGGCGACCGCCGGGCCGGCGAGGCGGTGGGCCGGCCGTCGGAGTACGAGCCGACCGGCCTGCTGGATCTCCTCGCCGCCTACGACACCGAGGTCGCCGCGGAGGCCCGCCGGGTATGAGCAGGGCGGCAGTCCGGCCGGGGTGGAAGCCGCTTCCACCCCGGACCCCGCCGGGTCACTCGCCCCGGGCTTTCCGCTCGGCCTCGCGGCGGTGGAACTCGACGAGGAGCCGGCCGGCCTCGGCGTCCTCCTCGGGGGTGAAGTCGAGCTCCTCGGCGAGGACCCGGCCGTCGGCGTCCCGGAACCGGCCGTCGGGTCCCTCGGCGTAGCGGCCTTCGAAGCGTTCGCGGCGGTCGTCCCGTCGCTGCGGATCGTGCACGGCCCACCCCCGGATTATCGGCGGAGGTCGCATCCCCGGATTCATTATCGAGTGGAAGCGGCGACCTCCACGAGCCTCCGGCGGCGCGATCGTTTCGATGTCCGCGCCGCCCCTCGGGGACGCCGGATCGTGGAGTGGGACGGCCTAGCGGCGACCTGTAACGATCCCGAGGGCCGGAAGCGGGACTACGCCATCAGCTTCGGGCTCGGGGCCTTCAACGACGAGGTCGACGCGATCCTGGCCCGCGTCAAGCCGGCCAATCCGGGGGAGCTCGTCCAGGAGGTCCGGGACGTCTTCACGCGGGCCGATCACGACGGCGAGGTCTTCAAGGACGCCCGGACGAGAGCGCCCATGCGAAGGGACATCGACGGGCCTCGGGGCTGAATTGACGGGCGCTCGCCCGAGCACACGGATGCGCCCGGGACTTTCGATCCGCCCGGGGTTTGCGGGCCCATTCGGGGTCTTGGTAGACTCGTCGCGCCCGGCCGCTAGGCCCCGGCCGCGGCGGCCACAGGCGAGGCGACGGTGCCCGGTCCTGGTCCGAGTGCGGGCGGCTCCTCGGTCGAGGCGGCCGAGAAATCGCCCGCCTCGGCGTGAGTTTCCCGCGCCTTCGCCGTCTTCTTCGAATAGGAAGGGACATGGACCGCGACGACGGCATCGGGCCCCGGCCGATCGAGGCGTTCCGCGAGTACCTCCGGCTCCTGGCCCGGTTGCAGATCGGCCCGGACCGCCGCTCGGCCGTCGATCCCTCCGACGTCGTCCAGCAGACGCTCCTGCGGGCCCATGAGAGGCGAAACCAGTTCCGGGGGACGACCGATGCCGAGCGCGAAGCCTGGCTCCGCGCGATCCTCGCCAGCCAGATCGCCGACGCCCTGCGCCGTCCCGAGCGTCGGGGAGGAGGCCGGCTCGTCTCTCTGGAGGCGGCTCTGCACGAGTCGTCGGCGCGGCTGGACGCCTGGCTCGCCTCCGAGCAATCCAGCCCGAGCGTGCGGGCCATGAGGGCCGAGCGGCTGGTCGAGCTTGCCGACGCGCTCGCGACGCTGCCGGAGGATCAGAGGGAGGCCGTCGAGCTGAGGCACCTGAAGGGGCTCTCGGTGCCCGCGGTGGCCGAGGCGATGGGCCGCACGACGGTCTCGGTGACGGGCCTTCTCTATCGGGGGAGCAAGGCGTTGCGGGAGAAGCTCGGCGGCGAACGGTGAACCGAGGCAGGGTGGGACATGGCCGATCGGATTGACGTCTAGGCGAGGGGCGACCGCGAGGAGCGGCTGATCGCGATCATCGCGCAGTACTACGAGGCCGTCGAGTCCGGCGCGGCGCCGGATCGCCGAGCCGTGCTCGACGCCCATCCAGACCTCGCCGCCGAGATCGACGAGTTCCTCGTCGAGCAGGACCGCCTGCACCTCCTGGCCGAACCCTTGAGGCCCCTCGCGGAGTCGGCGGGGCTCACCGAGCCGGACGACGCGACCGCGCCCCTCGGCCCCTCGGGGTCGGCCGACCCCGGCCCGGACACCCTGGACGGGGACGGCGCGACTCCCCATCGGCCCGGGGGGCGCGTCCCCTACTTCGGCGATTACGAGCTGCGCCGCGAGGTCGGCCGGGGCGGCATGGGCGTCGTCTACGAGGCCCGCCAGGTCAGCCTCAATCGGGTCGTCGCGCTCAAGATGCTCCTGGCCGGTGCCCTCGCGGGCGAGGACGACCGCCGACGCTTCCGCGCCGAGGCCGAGGCCGTCGCGGCGCTCGACCACCCGAACATCGTGCCGATCTACGAGGTCGGCTCCCACCGGGGCGATTCCTATTTCAGCATGAAGGCGATCGACGGCGGCACGCTCGCCTCTCGCCTCGACGAGTTCGCGGGCCATCCGCGAGAGGCCGCCCGGGTGGTGGCGACCGTCGCGAGGGCCGTCCACCACGCCCATCAGCGCGGCGTCTTGCACCGCGATCTGAAGCCCTCGAACGTCCTCCTCGACGAGAATGGCGAGCCGCACGTCACCGACTTCGGCCTGGCGCGTCGCGTCGATGGGGGCGGCGACCTGACGCAGACCGGCGCGATCCTCGGGACGCCGAGCTACATGGCCCCCGAGCAGGCCACCGGGCGGCGGGGAGCCATCACCACGGCGACCGACGTCCACGGACTGGGGGCGATCCTCTACGCCCTGCTGGCCGGGAAGCCCCCCTTCGGCGGCGACTCGGTCCTGGAGACGCTCGACGAGGTCCGAGGGCAGCCCCCGAAGCCGCTCGGCCCGGGGATCGACCGCGACCTGGGGACGATCTGCCGGAAGTGCCTGGAGAAAGAGCCGGCGGCGCGGTGTGCCTCGGCCCTCGACGTGGCCGAAGACCTGGAGCGCTGGCTCCGGGGCGAGCCGATCGCCGCCCGTCCCGCCGGCCGGGCGGAGCGGCTCTGGCGCTGGTGCCGCCGGCATCGGGTCGCCCTGATCACGACGCTCCTGATCGCGTCGTCGCTGGTCACAGGCACGGTGATGAGCGTCCGGCAGGCGCGCCGCGCCCGACGCGCCGAAGCCGCCGCGGTCGGCCAGCGCGACCGGGCGCGGAAGTCGGTCGATGACATGTACACGCAGGTGGCGGAGAAATGGCTCTCGCAGGATCCCGATCTGGACCCCCTCCAGAGGGAATTCCTCCTCAAGGCCCTGGCGTATTACGAGGAGTTCTCCCGCGAGGGGGCGCCGAGCGCCTCGGAGCTGGAGGAAAAGGCCTCCGCCGAGCAGCGCGTCGGGGACATCCAGAGGAAGCTGGGGGCGCTGGACGAGGCGGAGCGGGCCTATCGCTCGGCCGTCGCGATCCAGGGAGAACTCCGGGACCGATCCCCCAGGTCGCCCTTCGACCGGACTCGCCTCGCGGGAGGGCTGACCGGCCTCGGCGAGCTGCTGCGAGCCGAGGGACGGACGGATGAGGCGGAGCGCGTCATGCGCAACGCCCTGGAGCTGAACGAGGCGGTCGCGGCCGAGTTCCCCGACGTCCCTCGATATCGGACCTATCTGGCCAGGAGCTACACCCGACTCGCCCTCCTCTTCCGCGAGACGGGCCGGTGGAAAGCGGCCGAGGAGGCGGACACGCGGAGTATCGCGCTGCTCGAGGCGCTCGCCGCCGAGGGGCCCGAGGATGCCGAGGACCGCGGCGCCCTCGCCTCCAGCTACGCGAACCTCGGCGTCCTCCTCTCCCAGACGGGGCGCGCCACGGAGGCCGAACAGGTCTGGGGTCGGGTCGTCCGTCTTTATGAGGCCCTCCTGCCCGAATCGCCGAAGGACGGCGCGGTGCGGTCGGGCCTGGCGCTGGGGAACAACAACCTCGGCGTGCTGCTGTACGGAGAGGGGCGGCTCGAGGAGGCGGCCGAGGCCCTGGGTCGGGCCGCCGAGCTGCAAGAGGGGCTCGCGGCCGACTCCCCCGGGGCGCCGCAGTATCTCAAGGGCGTCGCCGATTCCCGCTCGAACCTCGCCCTGGTGCTCCTCGCCCTGAAACGCCCGGAGGAGGCGGAGGAGGCCTTCCGCCGCGCCATCAAGCACTATGAAGCGCTCGCGACCCGATGGCCCGACGTCCGCGACCATCGGAGCGGCCTCGGGGCCGCACTGAACAACCTGGCGGTCCTCCTCCAAGAGCGGGGCGAGGCGCGGGAGTCCGCGGATCTGTACCGTCTCGCCATCGAGCAACAGGGCGCCGCGTCGCGGGCCAACCCGCGGAACCCGACGTACCTCGCATTCTTGAGGAACCATTTCGACGGCCTGTCCCAGTCCCTCCTTCAGCTCGGCGATCACGCGGGAGCGGCGGAGGCGAGCGAGGAACTGGCACGGATCTCGCCCCGGGGGCTGCCGGACCTCCTGCTCGCCGCGACCCGCATCGCGCAATGTCGCCGCCGAGCGGAGTCGGACCCGGGGCTTTCGCCGAGCCGGAGGCGCGACGCCGCCCGGGCCCACCTGGAGCGATCCCGGGAGCTGTGCGAGAAGGCGGCCCTCGCCGCGAAGGACGACCCCGACGCCCTGAACAACGTCTCCTGGTTCCTGGCGACCTGCCCGGAGCCCGATCTCCGCGACCCGGCCCGCGCGGTCGAGCTTGCCCGAAAGGCCGTGGAGCGGGCTCCGCAAAACGGCGAGTGCTGGAACACGAAGGGAGCGGCCGAGTACCGCGCCGGGCATTGGGACGAAGCGATCTCGGCCCTCTCGCGGTCGATGGAGCTCTCCTCGGGCGGATCGCCGGCCGACTGGATCTTCCTCGCCATGACGCATCGGCGGAAGGGGAACGACGGCGAGGCGCGGTCGTGGTTCGCGAAGGCGAGTGCCTGGATGGATCGGAATCGATCGACCGATGAGGATCTGATCCGCCTGCGCGACGAGGCCGCGGCCCTCCTGGGCCCGTCGGACGGGGATCGCGCGATGCCCGCCGGCCCGGACGCCTTCGCCCGATGATGGGTGTGACGTCCGGGGCCGCCGCGAGTGATCCGGGAGCGTCCGGGGACCGGCCTCGAAGAATTCTCGCGTGAGTTTTTCGAGCCTCCGGCGTCTTGAAACCTGTCGCGGCGGGCGGAACGGGCGCGGCGTCGGCGAAGACGCCGTGATGAGGCCCGTTCGCCACAGCCGCGCCCCGATGCCCCATCCCCCGGAGACCCCGACGATGTTCCGCCGCCTCCTCCATCCGTCCGCGTTCCGCCGCGCCCTGCCCGCCCGAGTCGCCTCGCACGCCCCCCCCGGACGGACCCGGGCGCGGCCGCGGCTCGAGGGGCTCGAAGGGCGGTGCCTGCTCTCGGGGATCTCGGGCACGGCGCAGTATCCCATCCCGATCGGCAGCTCCGTTTACATCACGGGAGGGCCCGGCGGCAACCTCTGGTTCACCGATCAGCAGACCAACGGCACCTGCTATGTTGGCACCATCAATTCCGCGACCCGCGCCATCAGCGAGTATCCCATCCCCACGACCAATTGCTATCCGAGGGAGATCACGACCGGCCCAGATGGAAACATCTACTTCACCGAATTCGGGGCCAACAAACTCGGGAGGATCAACCCGACGACCCACGCCATCACGGAATTCAGCATCCCGGCCGACTCCCAACCCTGGGGCATCGTTACCGGCCCGGACGGGAACCTCTGGTTTGCCGAGAGGGGTGGGAACTCCACGACGGGCAGCGCGATCGATTCCTTCAATCCGACGACGCACGTTTTCAGCTCGTATGCCACGTACCTCGGCAACGGGAACTATCTCGGCGTCGGGCCGACAGGGCTCACGACCGGCATCGACGGCAACCTCTGGTTCACGACCTACGACGGCGCCGTCGGCAGCATCAACCCGACGACGCACGTGATCCAGGAATATCCCATCCCGACCAGCGGGGCCACATCCTATGACATCGCCACGGGTCCCGATGGCAATCTCTGGTTCACCATGCCCTCTGCCAACCCGGGGTCCGAGGGACAGCAGGTCGTCTCATTCAATCCGAACACGCAGGCCTTCTATCCCATCGCCGTCCCCGGCGGGGGCGAACCTTACGGGATCACGACCGGCCCCGACGGCAACCTGTGGTTCGCCGAGGCCGGAACCGGCCAGGTCGGCCGGATCAACCCGACGACCGACGCCCTCACCCAGTTCCCGATTTCGGCCGGCCGGGGGATCACGACTGGCCCCGACGGCAACCTTTGGCTCGCCTCCGGCTCGACCATCACCGTCGCGACGCCGGGCCAGTCCGAAACCGACCTGGTGGTCACGCAGCAACCACCATCCAGCGTCACCGCGGGGGCCGGCTTCGGCTTGACGGTCGCCGCCGAAGACGGCTCGGGGGACGTCGTCACGTCGTTCAACGGCACGGTCACCCTGTCGCTCGGCAACAACCCCGGCGGCGACACTCTCGGAGGGACGACGGTCAACGCCGTCAACGGCGTGGCGACCTTCTCCGGGCTGTTGCTGACGAAGAGCGACCCGGGTTATGCGCTCGTGGCCTCGGCGGGCCTCGACGGCGAGGGCGTCACCGGCGCGTTCGCCGTGACCCCGGCGGCGGCCTCGCAGGTCGTGGTTACGCAGCAGCCTCCTTCGAGCGTCTCGACGAACTCGGCGTTCACCGTCATCGCGGCGATCGAGGACCAGTACGGCAATATCGTGACCTCGGCCAACGGCGCCGTGACGATCGCCATCGGCACGAATCCGGGGGCTCCACGCTCGGAGGGACCACGACGGTCTCGGCCGTGGACGGTGTCGTGACGTTCTCGAACCTGACTCTGAACAAGAAGGGCAAGGGCTACACCCTGAAGCTCTCGTCGGCGGGGCTCCTCGGCACCACGACCTCGGCGTTCAAGGTCGGCTGAGGCCTGGGCCGCCCGCCACACCGGTCTGCGACACCCCCGGGCGGAGGGGAGTCGTGGGTCGCGGCGGCCGGCCCTGCCAGCCGGCGGAGGGACGCGTCGGTCCGCCATACCGAACGTTGCAAACAATCGAGGGCCGGTACGACTTTCTGGCGATCGGCGTGACCGACTCCGGGGCCTGGGCTCCGTCGGGCGCCCGTACGGCGGGGGCCGCCGGGCGGAGGTACGGCAGCGGACGCATGCGTCCGATCGAACCGGCCCGCCGGTCCGTCCCGCCATGCGGTCCCGTGCGATCGGCGCGGCCTCCTCGGCGGAGTCCCTGACGGCCTCGACGTCGGGAGCCTCGGCGCACGGCCCCGGGCCGGGTGCCGGCCGGTAACGATGGCGAAGGGTCGGGGAGGGCCGGCCGCCAGGCGGCGATCGGCCGGCGGGGCCGAGGCCCGGGGGACCGATGGGCCAGGCCTCCCCCGCCCCGACCCGACCCGACCCGACCAGGGACGCGGCGGTGTAGACTCCGCGTCCACCGATCCCTACCGGGTCCTCCTGATGAGGGGGATCAAGGGATGTTTCTGAGCTCGACGGACGCCGAGACCCGGATGTACCTGGCGGACCTGCTCGGCGGGAGGGCCTGAGATCGATCGCGGGCCAGATGACGAGGGACTGCCCTCCGCGATGTGGACTTCACCTCCACGACTACCGGAAGACTACCGGGTCGGACGGCGGGATACCGCGATTCCTCGCGATTTTTCGCTCCGGTAGGAGGACGCTTGCGAATCCGGTCCGGTCTGGCAAGATGATTTTGGGCAACGGTTTACGAGGCTTTCCCCCGTCGCCCTCGGCCGCAAGTCACGCCGCGGTGGTCGTGGGTCACGGCGAGCGAGGGGCGACGGTCGGCGTGCGCGGGGCAGAGGCCCTCGTGCTGGGGCCGGCCGTCGCAGCCTACGGCCGCCCGCCGGAACCTCCGGTCACCGACCTCATGCGCCGATCGGAGCCGCTCGAACGCCTGGCGGCCCGCCGCCTCATCGCCATGGGCGTGGGCTTCCTCGCCGCCGCCGGTCGCGAAGCGGGGCCGCCCCGAGCTTCGGGCCCGCGGCCACGGATGGCAAGCCGGGTGCGGGGCCCGGTCCTGCCGGGCGTCGATCGCCGGTGCCTCGGAGAAGCAGCGGCCCGAGGGCCTCCGCCCCGCGTCCCGGAGCAGCGCCGGGATCGGGGTGGAAGCGGCTTCCACTCCGCGGCTGGTCGACGCCCCTGGGAACCCTTGGCGGAGGTGGTCGTGGGACTTCCGACCCGGGCGTGGGCGGGCCGAACCGCGTTCGAGATCAAGCATGAGCACTCGACATTCGGCCGCGACGGGGTGGACGCCGCGTCCACCGGTCGCCCACAGGCTGACACCCGACCGCCGGGTGGGCAGGGCCCGTCCTCAGCCGACCTGGCCCATGACGGCGATGGCCTTCTGCCGATCGGCCTCGGCATAGATTTCGGTCGTCAGGGCCGAGGCGTGGCCGAGGACGACCCGCGCGACCTCGATCCCGTATTCCTTGCGGAGCCGGGTCGCGGCCGAGTGCCTGAGCTGAGGGGGGTGCCATGGCGCGACCCCGGCCTTCTTGCACCCATAGCGGACCGCGTGGAGGTAGGTCCGTGGGACGTAGCGTTCCTCGGGGGGGCGGCCCGGGGCCTTCCGGGACCGGTCCTTCTGGGAGGGCGGGACGGGGGTCTTGCGGGCCGCCCGCTTCCGCTCCTGGCGTTCGGCCACCGCCTCGCGACCCGCGCCCTCCTCGACGGTGGCGCGGGCCGTCGGCGCGCCTGGTGGACTGAGGGCGGGACCATCTCCTCGGCCACGGCCCACTTGAACAGCCGCACGATCCGCCCGACCCTCGGGTTGACCTGGTTGCGGCACAGGCCCGAGTCGACCATCGCCTGGCGGACCGCCTTCAGGGCCAGCGGGCCGAACGCGGTGGCGGCGGTCTGGTCGTAGAGGCGGCGAAGCGGGCGGAGGGAGAGCTTGATGTTGTCGAGCTCGTGGGAACTCCGGCCGGCAACGGGGTAGTGCCGTCCCGCGAATTCGAGGTAGGCGACGAGTAGCTCGGACACGGTCAAGGCCGGCGGCGCGGGATCCCCTCCGAGGGTCCGGGCGTCTCGGGGTGCGTCCCGGCGGCCGTGGGCGAGCCACTCGGACACGAGGCGATCGTACTCGGCACGGCTGTCCGGGGAGCCGTACCTGCCGAGGTAGCGGTCGCGACCGGAGAGGGTCACGACGGCCTGGCCGGAGGGCCTGTGGAGGCGGTAGGAGGGGGTGCGGGGCGAGCGGGCGGGCACGGCGGGCCGCCAATCCGGTCGTCTACCGGAATTCTTGGAGGCTTTCGGCCGCGCGATCCCGCCGGGGATCGGTACACAAGTGTGGCGTTCGGCGGGGTCCGTATTGAGGGTGCCTGACGGGATTCGAACCCGCGATCCCCAGATCCACAATCTGGTGCGTTAACCGCTACGCCACAGGCACCGTCTTTTTCGCTTGCGCGAGGCTGCCAAACCAGGATACGGGCGTGCCCGGACGGCGTCAAGGAGGTGGCGAGGGATCGGAATGGCGAGGGGCCGCGGAATTCCGACGGATCGTCTCTTGACGGAAGGGGATCGGGTCTGATGGGATGATCCGATCGGGGTCGTCGGCCGAGGGTCGGGCCGGGGGTCGGGTGTTCGAGTCGGGGGAGGGGGGTCGGAACATGCTCCGCCTGGGGATCGTCGGGTGCGGCCGCGCCGCGAGGATCCACTTGCCCCGGCTCCTCGCTCGCGAGGGGGTGCGGGTCGTGGCCCTGGCCGACGTCGAGCCCTCGGCGGTCCGGGACATGGCCGCGATGGTCCCGGACGGCGAGAGCGGGCCGGTCCTCACGTTCTCCGACCACAAGGAGCTGCTCGGCAAGGCATCGCCCGACGCCCTGGCGATCTTCGCTCCCCATCGCCACCATTACCGGCTGGCGATGGACGCCCTCCAGGCCCGCTGCCACGTGTTCATCGAGAAGCCGCTGTCCACCAACGCCCAGGAAGCCGACGATATCGTGGGGCTGGCCCGGGGCCGAGGGCGGATCGTGGCCGTCGGGCATCAGTACCGGCTCTCGCCCAGCCTGATCGAAGCCCGCAGGAGGATCGACGCCGGGGCGATCGGCCCGATCCGCCTGGTCACGGCGTCGCTGTCGGCGCCGTGGCTGGCCCGGCATCAGGAGAAGGCCGACGCCTGGCGGCTCGACCCGAAGCTGGCCGGCGGGGGCATCCTGGCCGACGCCGGCGACCATCTCCTGGACGCCCTGCTCTGGACGACCGGCCGACCGGCGGCGGAGGTCGCGGCCTTCCAGACCCGGCACGCCCCGGGCCTGGACATCGTGACCGCCGCGGCCCTGAAGCTGGGGGACGGCATCCCCGCGACTTTGGCGATCTCGGGCGTCTGCCCGGGATCGTTGTTCGAATTGGTGTATTATGGAGAGTCCGGGCGGCTCCGGGCGACCGACTCGGCCCTGACGACCGCCTCCGGCTCCGGCCCGGAAGAGGCGGTGGGCCTCGCCGGCGCCTCGGAGACCATCGACGGCGACTTCGTGGCGGCCGTGGCCCGGGGCGGTTCGCCGGCTTGCCCGGCCGAGGACGCCGTGGCGACCGTCCGGCTCCTGGAGGCGATCGCCCGGTCGGCGACCTCCGGGCAAGTCGTTCGACTGGGCTGAACGGTGCCGAGGACGGCCTGGGACAGGCTCGTCCTCAAGCGGGGGGCTGGGGTGCCGAAAATCGTCCTAACGCGAAGCTTGACATCGCCCCGCGCCCCGACTACCAGTGATGGCTCTGCGCTCGGGGCGACCGATCGAGGTCGGCCCGGGCGGGCCGACAGATAGGGGATCTTACGCCCGGGGGCGGGCGACTCGATCGACCCCCGGACCTCCTTGCCTAAGGACCGACCTGATGTGGGACCGTCTGGACCAGCTTGCGATTCTCGAAGAGGGCCTTGCCGACCGGCCGGCTCACCCCCTCTTCGACCGCCATCCCGAGGAGGAAGCCGACGAGGAATTCGACGACGAGATCGACGACGAGGATGATGACCTCGACGACGATTTGGAGGACGACGACCTCGACGACGACCTCGACGACGAAGACGACGACCTCGACGAGGACCTCAGCGACATCGACGACATTGACATCGACGAGGAAGAGGACGACGACCTCGACGATGACCTCGATGATCTCGACGACGACGAGGACGAGGAGATCGAGGACGAGGAGCCCTGATCCCCAGACCGGCGGCCCGCCGTCTTCCCGGGAACCAGACCCGGGCGGATGTCGGGCCGCGCCTTCCTGTGGACTTCGGGAAACTTCGACTGGTCAGGCGAGGCCCGGACGGACTATCATCACCAATTCCCCGGCCTCGGCCCTCGCCCGATCGCGGCGAGCCGCCGATCCCCGGCCGGGGGAGGAGCGCTCACGCCCATGGCCGCCGCCGAGGATCAGCCCGCCGACCGAGAGCTCTCGACTCGCCGGCTTCGCGAGCAGACTCAGCGCGATTTCGAGCTGGAGTTCCTCGGTCGGGTGCTCGAGCGCGACCCGTTCTTCGTCGACGTGCTGAGGGTCCACGCCAATAATCTGGCGGCCCGAGGGCAGTCCGCCCGCGCCCTCCAGATCGACCGCCGACTCGTCCGCCTCCAGCCCGACCGCTCGATCCCGTGGTACAACCTCGGGTGCAGCTACGCCGTCCTCGGGATGGCCGACCCGGCGTTTTCCGCCTTGCAGAGGGCCGTGGACCTGGGCTATCCCCGGATCGACCACATGGCCCGAGATCCGGACCTCAAGGCCCTCCGCCGAGACCCCCGATTCGTCCGCCTGATGAGGAAGGCCCTGAGCGCCGAGTGAGGTCACCGGCCGATCGCCGCGAACTTTCTTCCATGCACTACCACCAATACGATCACGTCCACGAGGCCGTCCGGGCCGTCCGATCCTCCTGGTCGGGGTCGCCGACCGTCGGGATCGTCCTGGGGACCGGCCTGGGCGCCCTGGCCTCGGAGATTGCCTCCGAGGCGACGATCCCCTACGACCAGATCCCCCATTTCCCGCGTTCCACGGTCCAGAGTCACGCCGGCCGGCTGGTTTGCGGAACGCTCGCCGGGCGGTCTGTGGTGGCGATGGAGGGGCGGTTCCACCTGTATGAAGGCTACACCTCCGCCCAGGTCACCTTCCCGATCCGCGTCCTGAAGGAGCTGGGTTGCGCGACCCTGATCGTCTCCAACGCCGCCGGGGGGATGAACCCGCTCCACGACAAGGGGGACCTGATCGTCATCGAGGACCACATCAACCTGATGGCGGTCAATCCCCTGATCGGCCCGAACGACGAGAGGCTCGGCCCCAGGTTTCCCGACCTGATCGAGCCCTACGACCGCACTCTCCAGGACCTGGCCCTTCGCGCGGCCCTGGAGGAAAACATCGTCGCCCACCGGGGCGTGTATGTGGCCGTGACCGGGCCGAACCTGGAAACCCGGGCCGAATACCGGTTCCTCCGGGCGATCGGGGCCGACGTGGTGGGGATGTCCACCGTCCCCGAGGTCCTCGTGGCGGTCCACGCCGGGATGAAGGTCCTGGGGTTCTCGATCGTCACCGACCTCTGCCTCCCCGACGCCCTGGAGCCGGCGAAGATCGAGGACATCCTGGCCGTCGCCCGGGTCGCTGAGGGGAAGCTGCGGACCGTCGTCACCAAGGTCCTCCAGAGGCTCGACGCCTGAGATCGGTCCCCACGAGCGAGCGAACCGAAAGTCGTCCGGCCGCGTCCGTCCCAGAGGCGACGAGGCGGGGTTGAGCCGGTCCGGGAAGATCGGCGACAATCGGAGAGACCCCGTCGGGCTCCCGGAGGCGTGGACCATGACCGATGCGACGACCAAGGCTCCGCTCCGCGTGATCCCTGCGGAGGGGACCGGGCCTTATCTCAGGCTTCCGCTGTCGCAACTCGCCGATGTCCGTCGGTTGCTCGATTCTCACGGGATTCGCTACTGGCCCGACCCGGAGGCGATCTCCATGAACGGCGGTCCTCCAATCGCCTATATCAACTTCAGCCGGACGGTCGAGGCCGAGACGGTGCAAGATCTTCTTGATCGCCAGCCCTGATGTCCGGAGTCCTTGGATGGGCTTGTCCGACGACCTTCCCCCCCTCGCCGATCGGGTCCTGGCACGCCTTCATCAAATGGTCGAGTATCATGTCAACAGCATGCGAGCATGGCGACTGATCGAGGAGGCAGTCGCCGGAGGTCTCTCATTCTCCCTGATGGACATGACGAACGGTCAAGAGACGAGTGACGGCGGCCGGATCGTCGTGCTCTCTCAGCGTTACCTGGCGGAAGAACTGCCGTCGTCTACCCTCGAGAAATCGGTGGCCGTTCTCGAGGAGTTCCTGATCGGTTTCTACCGCCTCTGGTTGAAGTCATATCCGGTTCCGATGGCGAAGCGGCAAATCGCCTTTGATGAGATCGAGAGACTGCCCGACAAGGAGGCCATCGTCGAGCGATTCGTCGATCGGGTGATCCGTGAACTCGCTTACAAAGGGCCGGCCGACTGGTTCAAGACGCTCAAGGAAACGACGAAGCTCGGAAATCCGACGGACGACGAGATCAGGAGGTCTTGCGAGATCAAGGCCACTCGGGATGTCTTGGTCCACAATCAGGGCATCGTGAACTGGCTCTACCTCGATAAGACCGGGGCCCTGGCGAGGTTCGCCGAAGGTCAGCAGGTCGAAATCCCTCACGATTACCTCGTCGAATCGACCGTCCTGATCAGGAAGATCATCGAAGACATGACCGCGGCGGCCGTCGCCAAACATTCGCGACCCGAGAAGAACTAGGAATCATTCGACCCGATCATGTCCACCAACACCAAGCCCTTCAAAGAGACGCTGAACCTCCCCGCGACCCGGTTCGACATGAAGGCGAACCTCACGGCCCGCGAGCCCGAGCGCCAGGCCAAATGGCGGGCGATGGACCTCTATGGCCAGGTCCGGGAGATCCGGAAGAACGCCCCCCGGAAGGTCCTCCACGACGGCCCTCCCTACGCCAACGGCGACATCCACATGGGGCACCTCATGAACAAGGTGCTCAAGGACGTCGTCGTCCGCTACTTCACCATGACCGGGTGGAATAGCCCGTACGTCCCCGGGTGGGACTGCCACGGCCTGCCGATCGAGCACAAGGTCGTCAAGGACCTGGGCCCGAAGGCCGCAGCGATGGACCCGAGCGAAATCCGCGAGCGGTGCCGCGTCGAGGCCTTGAAGTGGGTCGATGTCCAGCGCAACCAGTTCCTCCGCCTGGGCGTCTCCGGCGACTGGTCCCATCCGTACCTGACGCTCGATCCCCGGTACGAGGCGGGCATCATGGACGTCCTGGCCGACCTCGTCGAGGCCGGATACGTCTTCCGCCAGCTCAAGCCGATCCACTGGGACATCCACGACCGCACCGCCCTGGCCGAGGCCGAACTCGAATATGAAGAGGTGACCTCGCCCACCGTCTTCGTCAATTTCCCGATGGCCGAAGGCGTCCCGGCCTCACTGGGCGAGGGGCCGTGGCACGCGATGATCTGGACCACCACGCCGTGGACCCTCCCGGCGAACGTGGCCATCGCCGCGCATCCCGACCTCGAATACGTGGGCGTGGCCTACTCGGACCCGAAGACCGGCCGGGAAGTCCGGACGATCCTCGCCGCCGATCTCGCCGCGAACGTCCTGGCCAGGGGCGGAGTCGAGGCGTTCCGGGAAGTCGGCCGATTCCGGGGCCGGGACCTCGAACCGGCCACGTATCGCCACGTCTTCCTGCCCAGGGAAGGCCGGTTCGTCCTGGCCGATTATGTGAGCGCCGACGACGGCACGGGCCTGGTCCACACCGCCCCGGGCCACGGGGCCGAGGACTACCGGACCGGCCAGTCCTACGGCCTCCCCACGCTCAGCCCCGTCGATGCGTCGGGCCGGTTCACGGCCGAGGCGCCGGAGAGGCTCGTCGGCAAGACGGTCTTCGCCGCCAATCCCGAGGTCGTGGCGATGCTCCGCGAGGCCGGCGCCCTGTTCCATCAGGAGGACATCCGCCACAGCTACCCCCACGGCTGGAGGAGCAAGAAGCCGGTGATCTTCCGGGCCACCTACCAGTGGTTCATCGGCGTGGACCGCAACGGCCTCCGCCAGGCCACGCTGGAGGCCATCGACCGGGTGGAGTGGCACCCGGGTTGGGGCCGGTCCCGGATCGACGCGATGGTCGGCAACCGGCCCGACTGGTGCATCAGCCGCCAGAGGGCCTGGGGCGTGCCGATCCCGGCCCTCTACAACGAGGAAACGGGCGAATATCACCTCACGGCGCAATCCGTGAGGTTCTATCGCGACCTGTTCCGCCGGGAAGGGGCCGACGCCTGGTTCAAGAGGCCCGTCGCCGATCTCGTGCCGCCCGACCTGGACCACGCGCGATTCCCCCTGGAGACGTTGCGGAAAGGCTCCGACATCCTCGACGTCTGGTTCGAGTCCGGCTCCAGCCATCGGGCCGTCCTGGACGAGCCGACCTACGGCCTGGGCGGCTCGCCCGCGGCGATGTACCTCGAAGGCTCGGACCAGCATCGCGGCTGGTTCCAGTCGTCGATCCTGACCTCCGTCGGTTCCCGGGGCCGGGCCCCGTTCGAGGCCGTCCTGACCCACGGCTTCGTGGTGGACGACCAGGGCCGGAAGATGTCCAAATCGCTCGGCAACGTGATCCCGGCCGTCGAGACGACCGAGAAGCACGGCGCCGACGTCCTCCGACTCTACGTCGCCAGCCTCGACTATTCCGACGACGTGAGGATGAGCGACCGAGGGATCAAGGAGGCGTCGGAAGCCTATCGCAAGATCCGCAACACGTTCCGATACTTGCTCGGGAACCTGGAGGATTACGCGACGTTCGATGAGTCGACCGTCCCCGCCTCCACCTTGCAGCCGGTGGACCTCTGGGCCCTCTCGCAGCTCGACCGGGTGATCGAGGAGGTCCGCGGCTCCTACGAGAAGTTCGAGTTCTACCGCGTCTATCAGCGGATCTACCAGTTCTGCGCCGTCGATCTGTCGAGCTTCTACCTCGACGTCCTGAAGGATCGGCTCTACGCCGACTCGCCGAATTCCGAGGGGCGTCGGGCGGCTCAGTTCGTGATGGCCAGGATTCATTCGGCCCTCGCCAGGCTCCTCGCGCCGATCCTCCCGCACACGGCCGATGAGGTCTGGGACTTCCTGCCCGACTCGCCGGGGAAGGCGGCGAGCGTCCACCTGGCCGAGTTCCCCAAATCCTCCGGGGAACGTGCGAGCCTCGTCAGCGATTGGCCGCAGTTGTTGATGCTTCGAGGCGACATCCTGCAACGGCTGGAGAAGCTCCGGAGCACCAAGGAGATCGGCAGCAGCCAGGAGGCGTCGGTGACACTGGGTAGCGACGATCCCGCGACCCTCGCCTTCTTGATGTCCTCTCAATCGCTCCTGGCGACGATCTGCATCGTTTCGGAGGTCACGGTCGGCGGCCCGAGGCCCGAAGGGGCGACCCCGGCCAGCGATCCGGCGATCTGGATTCAGGCCGCGAAGTCGCCGCACCCGAAATGCGAGCGGTGCTGGAACCTTCGCGCCAGCGTCGGCGAGGCCCCGGACTACCCGACCCTCTGTCAGCGATGCGCCGGGGTGATTCGGGAACGCGAGAAGGGCTGATGGCCCCGGGTCGGCCGGGGAACTCCAAGTCCGTCCGACCGCGGCCCTTGCGGGACGATCGGTTCGATCTATAATGAGGCTTGTCGGTGATGGCGCGGAGAGGGCCCCGAACCCGGGACGAGCCGGGGGACCCCGGCGCGGCCTTGGCCCGGGCTTTGCCGAGGAGTCGATCGGGAGATGTCGGGGGGAGCCGTCCGCCCCGGGACCGGTATCCCCGACTGCCCCGAGCCCACCCGCTCGTCCCCGCGAGGAGTCGTCCCCATGCCCTCCGCCAACCCGGTCGCGACGAAGAAATATTTCAGCGTCGAAGAGGCGAATCGGACCCTGCCCCTGGTCCGGCAGATCGTCGGCGATGTCGTCCGTCAATTTCAGGTCGTCAGCGAGTTGAGCACCCGCCTCGCGGCGGTCTCCCGCCGAGAACCCCGCCGCAAGGGCCAGGCGGACCCGTATTCCGAGGAGCTGGCCCACAGCAAGGCCGAGCTGGAGATCGAGGAGGAGAAACTTCGATCCTATCAAGAAGAGCTCGAACGCCTGGGCGTCGAGCTCAAGGGCAGCGACGGCCTGTGCGACTTCCCTTGCCTGAAGGACGGCCGCGAAGTCTACCTCTGCTGGAAGCTCGGGGAGCCGGAGGTCGGCCACTGGCACGAACTCAACGCCGGCTTCGCGGGCCGCCAGCCGATCGCGACGCTCCAGACTCCGAGGGCCTCACCCAGGCCCCGCTGAATCGATCCGTCTCGCCTTCCGAGCCGGCGAGGCGCCCTGGAAGCGCCGGACCGGCTAGGAAGGCGTGAACTAAGGACCTGGTCAAGTCCTGTCCGGGGCAAGCCCCGTGCAAGGTCTCCAGAGTCGCGCGCAATACGCCCGGCAGGATTCGAACCTGCGACCCGCGGTTTAGAAGACCGCTGCTCTATCCATCTGAGCTACGGGCGCCCGGGTCGGTCGAGGACGGGGAAGGACGAGAGGCTGGGGCAGGTCAGACGTTGGGGCCTGAGAGGCGGTCGCGGCGATGCGCCCGGCAGGATTCGAACCTGCGACCTACGGTTTAGGAAACCGTCGCTCTATCCATCTGAGCTACGGGCACCGATGCCGATCGTGACACCCCGACTCGATTCCCGGTTCGGGGCCTCGAACGGGTCGAATGGATTTTGGTGCGAGCGAGGCCGGATGTCAATCGGTGTCCGATGGGGGGCGGGTCGTTTCGGGCGGGGGCCGCGGCGGCGCCTCTCCTCCGGGCGGGCCGTTCGCGATAGAATGTGTCTTCCTTGGCTGGTGCCTGGAGTGAACGGTCCTTGGGGCGGGTCCGGGCTGGCCGACTCCGCCCTCGGCCTCCGGGCCGGGATGATTCATGAGCGTCCGCGACCGTGCTTCCGCCCGATATGCCGTCGCCCTCGCCAGCGTGGCGGTGGCCGTGGCGATCCGGTTCGGCCTGGAGACGACCCTGGCCGGGTCGGTCCCCTACGTCACGTTCTTCGCGGCGGTGGCGTTCTCGGCGTGGTTCGGCGGCCTGGGTCCGGGGCTGACGTCGTTGGCCCTTGGGGCCCTGGCGGCGTCGCTCCGGCTCGCTCCCGTGGGGTCCTTCCGGATCGATTCGCCCCGGGACCAGCTTGGCCTGGGCCTGTATCTGGCGATGGGCTCGATCATCGTCGGCCTCTGCCAGGCGCAACGGACCGCCGCGAGCCGGGCCCGCGACCGCGGACACTGGCTGGAGGCGACCCTGGCCGGGATTGATGACGGGGTGATCGCCACCGACGTTCTCGGCCGGGTCGTCCTGATGAATCCCGTGGCCGAGCGACTCACCGGCTGGTCGCGGCCCGAGGCCCTGGGCCGCTCCCTGGCCGAGGTCTTTCGCGTCGTTGGCGAGGGCTCGGGAGGGCCTCTGGGCGACCCGGTGGGCCGGGTCCTCCGGGAAGGGAGGCTGGTGGCCCTGGCCGAGCGACCGGCCCTGATCGCCCGGGACGAGTCCCGATGGCCGGTCGAGGCGTCGGCCTCGCCGATCCTGGATGGCCGGGGCCAGGTGGCGGGGGTCGTCCTGGCCTTCCGCGAAATCTCCGCGAGGAGGCGGGCCGAGGCGGCGCTCAAGGAGCATGAAGAGACCCTGGCCTCCGCCTTTCGGGCCGCCCGGATGGTGGGATGGACCTACCTGCCCGGCTCCGACCGGATCTTTCGCACGGAGAATGCCCAAGACGTCTTCGGCCTGAGCCCGACCCATTCGGCGGCCGAAGGCTGGCGGGTCGTCCACCCCGACGACCTGCCGGCGTATCAAAAGACGGTGGCCGACGCCGTGGCCAGCGGCTCGGGCTACATCGCCGAGTTCCGCTTCGTCCGGCCGGACACCGGCGAGATCCTCTGGGTGGAGGACCACGGCCGAGGGGTCCGCGATCCGGCCGGGTCCGTGGTCCGGGTCTCGGGCGTGCTGCTCGACGTGACCGAGAGGAAGAGGGCCGAGGAGGAGCTTCGCCGCAGCGAGGAGCTGTTCCGCGGCCTGGCCGAGGCGAGGTTCTTCGGCGTGACGTTCGGCCACCTCGACGGCCGGATCTCGTATGCGAACGACTACTTCCTGAAGATGGTCGGCTACTCGCGAGAAGACCTGGCCGCGGGACTCGTGACCTGGGAGGCGCTCACGCCCCCCGAATCGCTCGAGATCGACGCGAGGACCAAGGCCGAGATGGCCCGGACAGGCGCCGTCGCCCCGTTCCGCAAGGTCTACCGCCGGAAGGATGGCTCTCGCGTGCCGTCGCTGGTCGGCGTGACGCGAATGCCCCCGGCCCCGGGGCGAGAGGAGACGATCCTCGCCTTCTTCCTCGACCTCTCGGAGATCGAGAGGGCGAACCTCGCCCTGGAACGATATCGCCTCCTGTCGCGGCATGCGCGGGACATCGTCCTGTTCATCCGGCCCGATGGACAGCTCGTCGAGGCCAATGACGCGGCCGTGGCCGCGTACGGCCATCCTCGAGAGACCCTGCTCCGGAAGACGATCATCGACCTCCGCGCCGCGGAGACCTCCCCCTCCTTGATCGACCAGATGAGCCGGGCCGACGCCGGCGGATTGACCTTCGAGACCGTCCACCGACGGGCCGACGGCCGGCCGTTTCCGGTCGAGGTCAGCTCCCGGGGCGAGACGATCGCCGGCGAGCGGCTCCTCCTGAGCATCATCCGGGACATCAGCGAGCGGAAGGTCGTCGAGAGGCAGAGGGAGGACAGCGAGAGGCGGTATCGGACCCTGACCGACGCGGTCCTCCAGCTGATGTGGGCCAACGATCCCCAGGGCCGGACCTTCTTCTGCAACCGCCGATGGGCCGAATACACCGGCAGCGAGCCCGGGGAGAACCTGGGGACGGCCTGGTATTCGTTGATCTACCCGGACGACCTCGGGGGACTCCGGGCCGCCCGCGAGGAGGGGATCGCCTCGGGTCGGCCCTATGCGTTCGAGTATCGACTGCGCCGCCACGACGGCCAGTACCGCTGGCACATCGCCCGGATCGTGCCCATGACCGACGCGACGGGGCGGGTCGAGACCTGGTTCGGCACGGCGACCGACGTCCACGACATGAAGCTTGCCCAGGACGAGCTGCGATCGGCCCGAGACGCCGCCGAGGCCGGGGCCGGCCCGCGACCAGTTCCTCGCGGTCCTCAGCCACGAGCTCCGCAACCCGTTGATGCCCGTCCTGGCCTCGGTCTCGGCCCTCCTGGACGACTCCGAGACCCCCGGATCGGTCCGCCCGGTCCTGGAGATGACGAGGAGGAACGTCGAGCTGGAGGCCCGATTGATCGACGATCTCCTGGACGTGACGCGGATCGTCCAGGGCAAGCTCCGGCTGGAAAGTCGGCCCGTCGATGCCCACGACCCGATCCTCCGGGCCCTGGAGATTGCCCGCGAGGAGATCGACCGCAAGAACCAGTCGCTGGTCCTGGACCTCTCGGCCCGGGATTCGACGGTCCAGGCCGACCCGGCCCGCCTCCAGCAGATCGCCTGGAACCTGATCAAGAACGCCTCGAAGTTCACGCCCGAAGGCGGCGAGATCGCGATCACGTCCCGGGACGAGCCGACCGAGAACGGCCGTCCCCGGCTGGTCGTCTCGGTCCGGGACTCGGGAATCGGGATCGACCCGGACGCGCTGCCCCGGATCTTCGATGCCTTCGAGCAGGCCGACCCGGCCATCGCCAAGAGGTTCGGCGGCCTCGGGCTCGGCCTGGCGATCAGCCGGACCCTGGCCGAGGCCCTCGGCGGGGAGCTCGTCGCCTGGAGCGAGGGATCGGGCCTCGGCGCCGAGTTCACGCTGGTCCTCCCCACGATCTCGGCCCCCTCGACCGACGCAAGCTCGCCCGCCCTGGTGGCCCCGTCCGAGCCGCTCGCTCCCCTGAGCATCCTCCTGGTCGAGGACAACCCGGACAGCCTCCGGGTGATGGCCCGCCTGCTCGGGGCCCGGGGCCACCGGGTCACGACCGCCTCCGGAGTGGCCGAGGCCCTGGCACGCGCCAACCCCGACGGCTTCGACCTGCTGATCAGCGACATCGGCCTGCCCGACGGCTCGGGCCTCGACATCGTCCGGCAAGTCGGCCGGAGGGCCCGCCTCGGAGCCATCGCCCTGTCCGGCTTCGGCATGGAGGACGATATCGTGCGCAGCGGAGAGGCCGGTTTTTCCGCCCACCTGACCAAGCCGATCGACTTCGGCACCCTGGAAGCCGCGATCCGGCGAGTCGTCCTCCAGAACACTTCGATCCGCCCTCCCGTGGCCGAAGGGTACTCCCTGGAGGACCGTCGCGCGCAGGTGTAGAGTCGCGGGACCTCCGGCGATCGGTGATCGGAGGACCATCCGTCTCGGCTCTCCCGGAGACTTCGCCATGAAGCCCGCGATGATCGGCCTCGGCCTGTTCCTGGGCCTCGCCCTCCCGACCGCGATCCTCGCCGACGAGCCGGCGAAGCCGACCGTGATCGATCTGTGGCCCGGGCCACCTCCGGGCGATTCCGGTCCGTCCATCGGCGAGGAGAAGCTCACTCGCAAGGCCGGAAGCGAGACGATCCAGAGCATCACCAATGTCTCGAAGCCGTCGTTGTCGGTCTATCAACCGGAGAAGAGCAGGAATTCGGGCGTGGCGATCGTGGTTTGCCCCGGAGGCGGCTATACCAACCTCGCCTGGGACCACGAGGGAGATCAGGTGGCCCGGTGGCTGAACTCGCTGGGGGTGACGGCCGCCGTCCTGAAGTACCGGGTGCCGAGGCGCCCCGGTTCGCCCCGCGACCAGCCTCCTCCCCAGGCGTTGATGGACGCTCAACGGGCCCTGGGGATCGTCCGCTCGAAGGCCGGGGAGTGGGGCGTCGATCCGAAGAAGGTCGGCATCCTCGGGTTTTCGGCGGGGGGGCATCTCTCGGCCTGGGCGGCCACGAACTGGGATCGCCGGACCTATGAGACGATCGACGCGAGCGACTCCGCGCCCTGCCGGCCGGATTTCGCCGTCCTGGTCTATCCCGGAGGGGTCGTGAAGCGGGATACGCTCGAACTCTCGCCCGAGATCAAGATCACGAGCGAGACCCCGCCGATGTTCCTCGCCCACGCCGATAACGACCCGGTTCCCTCGGAGAACAGCGTGGCGATCTACCTCGCCTTGAAGAAGGCGAAAGTGCCGGTCGAGATGCACATCTACAGCCTCGGCGGCCACGGGTTCGGGATGAGGCCGGGGCCGTTGCCCTCGGCGACCTGGCCGAAGCGGTGCGAGGAATGGCTCCGGGCGTCGAAGATCCTCGCGGAGAAGTGAAGGGAGCCCGGGCCTCCACCCTCGGGCGTCGGAATTGCATGAGGATTTCCCCGGGTTCGTGGCACGATCGGCCCGGGGAGGTCCCGTTGAGACCGGGGCGCGCACGGATGGCATCGAATGAGGGAGGCCGGCACCGGGACGTTCGCCCGATCCGGGCCCCGTGGTGCGAACGGCCGGCCGACGATCGGCCGAAGCGGGCCCCGGGGCGTCCGGGCTCGCCCCCTCGGTGGAATTCCGGCGCGAAGGATGGGGTGGGGACGGCCCTGGAGTCGCCGGGCTCGGCCGGCGCGGCCTGGTTCACGATCGCCCGGGGGGTGCTCACCGAGGTCTTCTATCCCGACGTCGATACCCCCGGCCTCCGCGACCTCGGCCTGATCGTCACCGACGGCCGCGACTTCGTCTCGGATGAGAAGGACGACGCCGAGACCATCGTGCAGACTCCGGCCGATGGCGTCCTCCTCCACCGACTGACCAACACCTGCCGCCGGGGGCGATATCGGATCGAAAAGTCCGTCTTCGTCCACCCCGAGGGGGCGGCGATCGTCCAGGAGATCGAGTTCCAGCCTTTGGCGGGGTCGATGGGCGATTACCGCGTCTTTGTCCTGGTCGATCCGCAATTGGAGAACCACGGGGCGGGGAATACGGCGTGGCTGGGCGAGTCCCGGGGCGTGCCGATCCTGTTCGCCAGCCGAGGGGCCTCGGCCCTGGCCCTGGCCTCGTCGGCCCCCTGGAACGCCGGTTCGGCGGGGTTCGTGGGCAAGTCCGACGGCCGGGCCGACCTGGTCCGGCACGGGAGGCTGACGAAGGAGTACGACCTCGCCGAGGACGGCAACGTGGCCCTGGTCGGGGAGGTGGACCTGGCCTCGTGCGACGGTCGGTTCCGGCTGGTCCTGGGCCTCGGCAGGGACCCCGAAGAAGCCGCCCACCGCGCCGTCTTCGCCCTCCTGGACGACCCCGGGCGAGGCCGGGCCGGATACGTCGGCGGGTGGCGATCCTGGGTGCAGAAGCTCGCGATCCCGGAGCCGCCGGGCGGTTCGGTCCGCAACCTGGGGAAACTCAGCGCGTCGGTCCTGAAGGCCCACGAGGACCGGAACGTCCCCGGTGCGTTCGCCGCGAGCCTCTCGATCCCCTGGGGCGAGGAGAGGGGCGACGGCTCCGACCCGAAGGGCACGGGCGGCTATCACCTGGTCTGGCCTCGTGACCTCGCGGAGACGGCCGGCGGCCTGCTCGCCGTGGGGGCGAAGGCCGAGGCCGTCCGCGCCCTCCGCTACCTCCGCGCCACCCAGAGGGCCGACGGCCACTGGCCCCAGAACCTCTGGACCTCCGGGGCCGAGGCGCTCTCGGGCATCCAGATCGGCGAGACCGCCTTGCCCCTGATCCTGCTGGACCTGGCCCGCCGCGAGGGGGCGATCGGCCCCGAGGAGGCCGCCGGGTTCTGGCCGATGGCCAAGAGGGCCGCCGGCTACATCCTCCGCTCCGGCCCCTCGACCCAGGAGGACCGCTGGGAGAACCAGCGAGGCTACACCCCGTTCACCCTCTCCGCGGCGATCGCCGCGTTCCTGATCGCCGCCGATCTCGCCGAGGAATTCGACGAGCCGGGCCTCGCCCCGAGCCTCCGCGAGGCGGCCGACCTCTGGAACGCCGCCATCGACAGTTGGCTGTTCATCACCGACAGCGATCTCGCCCGCCAGTATCAAGTCGAGGGCTACTACGCCCGGATCATCCCCCCGGAGCTGGACCTGACCAGCGCCCCGAGCGAGCGGAGGCTCCGCTGGCGGGGCAAGCACCCGGTCAAGGCGGAGGAGTTCGTCGAGGTCGTCAGCCCGGACGTCCTGGCCCTGGTCCGGTTCGGCCTCCGTCCGGCGGACGATCCCCGGATCGTGGACACGATGAAGGTCGTCGATGGGTTGCTCAAGGTCGAGACGCCGAGGGGGCCGTCCTGGAGGCGATACAACGGCGACCTCTACGGCGAAGCGCCCGACGGATCGCCGTTCACGGACCACTCCTCCGGGGTCGGTCGGGCCTGGCCCTTGCTCTCGGGCGAGCGGGGGCATTACGAGCTCCAGGCCGGCCGGCCCGAGGAGGCGGCCCGGCTCCTCCTCGCGATGGAACGCCTGGCCGGCGACTCGGGGATGATCCCGGAGCAGGTCTGGGACGCGAAGGACATCCCCGAGCGCGGCCTCTTCCTCGGCCGGCCCACCGGCTCGGCCATGCCCCTGGCCTGGGCCCACGCCGAGTACCTGAAGCTCCGCCGCTCCCTGGCCGACGGCCGGGCGTTCGACGTCCCCCCGCAGACGGTCCGCCGCTACGTGGAGGGCAAGGCGCCGTGCGACCGGGCGGCCTGGCGGTTCGACCATCCCCGAGGGGTGATCGCCTCGGGCGAATGCCTCCGCCTGGAGGTCCTGGAGCCGGCCGTGGTGGCCTGGAGCGCCGACGGCCGGGCGAACCGCGAGGAGATCGCCACGACCGACTCCGGCCTGGGCCTCCACGTCGCCGACCTGCCCACCCGCCGGCTGGCCGCCGGCACCCGCATCGTTTTCACATTCCGATGGATGGACGCGGACCGCCGGGAAAATCGGGATTTCGAGGTCGCCGTGATCGACCCCGAGTCCCGGCCCCGGCCGAAGGGGAGACGGTCGTGATGGACAACGGGGAGAGAGGGCGCGTGGTGGTCGTCACCGGGGCCTCGGCCGGGGTGGGCCGGGCCGTCGCCCGAGCCTTCGCCGACCGAGGAGCCCGGGTCGGCCTGATCGCCCGGGGCCGCGCCGGGCTCGAAGGCGCCCTGCGCGATGTCGAGCAACGAGGAGGCCGGGGGATCGTCCTGCCCCTGGACGTCGCCGACGCCCAGGCCGTCGAGGACGCCGCGGACCGGGTCGAGGACGCTTTTGGGCCGATCGACGTCTGGGTCAACAATGCCATGCTCTCGGTCTTCTCGCCCGTGAAGGAGATGAAGGCCGAGGAGTATCGCCGGGTCACCGAGGTGACTTATCTCGGCACGGTCCACGGCACGCTCGCCGCCCTCCGGCGGATGCTCCCCCGGGACCGAGGCGCCATCGTCCAGGTCGGTTCGGCGCTGGCGTATCGCGGAATCCCTCTCCAGTCCGCGTACTGCGCCTCCAAGCATGCGATCCAGGGGTTCTGCGACTCGCTCCGCAGCGAGCTGATCCACGACGGCAGCCGCGTGAGGCTCACGATGGTCCAGATGCCGGCGCTGAACACGCCGCAATTCTCCTGGATCAAGAGCCGATTGCCGAGGAAGGCGCAGCCGGTCCCGCCGATCTATCAGCCGGAGGTCGCGGCCGAGGCGATCGTGTGGGCCTCGGAGCACGACCGCCGGGAGATCTACGTCGGCTGGCCGACGGTCGAGGCCATCGTCGGCAACAAGATCGCCCCGGGCCTGCTCGACGACTACCTCGCCCACTCCTGCTTCGACGCCCAGATGACCGACCAGCCCGAAAACCCCGACCGGCCCGACAACCTCTGGGACGCCGTGGATGAGGCCGTCGATCACGGGTGCCACGGCTCGTTCGACGACCGCGCCCGGACCTCCAGCTGGCAGCTCTGGGCGGACCTGAACCGGGGATGGCTCGCCCTGGCCGGCGGAAGCCTCGCCGGGCTCGCCCTCGCCGCCGCCGTGGGCCGTCGCCACCGCCGATGATTCTTGTAGTGAGGGGGACCGGAACGCAGATTAGGCAGATTACGCAGATTTAAGAATAAGTATCTAGAAATCTGCGTAATCTGCGTTTCGGTCCCCATTCCAGCGGGCCAGGGCGCTCACCGGGGCCGCTTCGGGCGGAATTTCTCGACGGTCGGCTTGATGCCGATCGGTCCGAGGTCCGCTCCGGCGGGCGGACCGCTCCTTGTGGCGGGATAGGCGGGGTCGAGGGCGAGGTCTCCGGGCTCGACCTGCCCGGGAACCAGCCGATCGACGAGGAGGCGGGCGGCGGGGCCCTCGCCTCCGGGCCTGGGTCCGCTGGCGTTGCGGATGTGAGACGGTCCCCAGAAGCCGATCCACTCCCGGCGGATGTCGGCCCGGGACACCGGGGGCGGAGGCGCGTCCCCTCCGGCGGTGAAGTGGGTCAGCGCGTACACGTCGTCGTCCGATTCCCAGAGCAGGACGCCCCGGGGGAGCCCGAGCGGATCGGTTCGGAGGAGGACGGTCAAACCCGGGCCTCCGCCGTGGTCGAAGGCGTCGAGGAAGACACTCCTCCGCGACGACACCAGCCACGGCCGATCCGGTCCCGGCGGGAAGCCCGTCCAGGGGCCGACCGAGACGATCGTGTTCTCCGAGGCGATCGTGCAGCCGGTGATCCTCAGCTCGCAATCGAACCGATCGCGGCGGACGTTCATCGGTTTCAGCGAGAAGGCTTCGGCCCCGGTCGCCATCGCGCAGTTCTCCAGCGCGATCAACGCCCGGCCCGTCTCGACGCGGATCGCCGTCCCCCCGGTGGCGAGGTAGCAATCCTTCAGGGAGCACGACGGCCGCCCGCCGCCCCGCGACCTGTCGGAATTCGCCGAGGGGAACGGCCGGGAGCCTTCGGTCCGGTACGTCAACAGCCGCCCTCGGCCGGTTTCGACCTGCCCCGGGGCGGTCAGCCACGATCCCTGGAGGGCCACGTCTCCCTGATCGACCACGACGAGTGAATCGACGCGGGCCCGGGTGTCGTAGGCGAGCCTCACGCCGGTCAGCGCCAGGTCGGCCCTCTTCACGGCGATCAGGCCGAGGCCGGTCGAATCCTCGGCCGGGTACCAGACCAGAGCCCGGCCCCCCGGAGGGACCGGCGGGACGAGGATTTCCAGCGAAATGCCCTCGGGCAGGACCAGCGGGGTCATCGGCTTCTCGCCGCCTCCGCGGGCCAGGACGCGGACCCTCTTCGCCGAGCCTTTCAGCTTCTCCATGACGAACCGGCCCAGGTCGCCCCGGTACTCGTCGGAATCGGCGTCGAAGTTCAGGACCAACGCCGGGTCGGAGGAGGCCGACCAGGGGTTCTGGGGCGAGCGGCCGAACGAACCCAACGTCTTCGCCGCGAGGTACGGCGAGGGGACCGCCACCCGCGAGGGCATCATCGCCGGGTCGAGGCCGATCGGCGCGGTCGGCGAGGGGTTTGCCAGCTTCAGGGCCGCCGGGATTTCCTGGCTCTGGCCGTCGCTGTTGGGCGACTTGGCCTTGAGCCCGGCGAGCAGCCCTTCGGGAGAGGCGGAGGTCCACTGCGAGATCCCGGCGAAGCGGTTGCGGTCGCCCAGCCAGTCCACCAGAGGGGTCGTCCTCGCCGCCGGGGAGGCCGGGATCTCGCGGAGGGCGATCATCGGCGACGGCGAGATGCCCTCGGCCTCGACGCGGCCGAACGTCGTCTCGAAGGCGTGAAACGTCGCCGGGACCGCGCCGGAAGCCCCGGCCGAACCGGAAAGCTCGACGATCGCTCCGGTCGCCGCGATCGTCGAACGAAACGCCCGGATCGTCCGTTTGGCCTGCGGCTCGCCGCCGATCGAGATCGCCGGGCCTCCGCCATCGAGCAGGACCGAGCGGGCGAAATCCACGTCGGCCGGGCCCGAGAGCGTGATCGCCGCGCCGAGGTTCGCCGGGCCCTTGGACCCGGGCGGATTGCCGGTCCTTCGGATCAGGGTCCTCTCGATCCGGATCCGCGACAGGGGGGCGGCGGTGTGCGCCCGGGCTCGCCGACCTGGACCACCGAGAACGGATGCGAGAGCGGCCCGACCACCGTGATCGTGCAGTCGCGGAGGACCAGGTCCGCCCCCTTGCAGCCGAACAGGGCGCCGTTCCTCGGGCCGAGGTCCGGGCCGTTGACCACCAGGTCGATCCCGTCGAGGAACAGCTTCTGTCCGTCCAGGGGGATCAGCGCGGGGCGGTTGCGGATCGTCTCGCTGGTCGATCGCGAGACGACCACGATCGGCCGAAACCCCTTGTGGGCCCGCAGGACCCGGCGGGGGCCGGCCATCCTCAGGTCGTCCTCGAAGAACGGCCCGTCGTCGGTCAGGTCGATGGTCCCGCCGAGGGTGTCGAAGGCGCGGCGGAGGTCGTTCAGGTGGTCGCGGTCGGGCAGGGCGTGGACCCGTCGGATGTCCAGGAACGGGGCCTCGGCGATCGGCGGGGCCTCGTTCAGGATGTCGGGCATCGCGAGCCGGGCCAGGATCTCGGGAGGAGGCGGGGGCTGGTCGCGGCTCGGCGGCTCGACGTCGGCCGGCTCCTCCCATCGGGCGGCCCGGGCCCGGGCCTCGGCCTCGGGGTCGCCGGCCCCGGGGCCTTCGAGCTCGGGGGGCAAGGCGACCTGATCCGGGGGCTTGTCGAAGAAGTACGGCGAGAAGTACGACCAGCCGACGAAGGCCCCGAGCAGGGCGAACGCCACCAGCATGAGCTTCATCAGGCCGGTCAGGAGCTCGATCGGCGCGGGGCCCGGCTCGGGCTCGGGGAGGTACTCGACCGGAGCAGCCCCGGTCCAGGGCCCCGCTTCTTCCTCGATCTCCTCCACCTCGGGCAACGGTTCCAGGGGCGGAGGACCCAACCCGGACATCCCCGGGGCCGTCGAGCCCGGCCGGCGGATGGTGGGGAGACTCTCGGCGGCTTCCTCCAGCTCGGCCAGGCGGGAGAAATCGACCTCCTTCGGCGGCTCGTCCCGACCGGGACCCCGAAGGCTCGGCGCGAAGGCCGTCGAGGCCGGCGAGCCGCCCAGGCCGGGGCCCAGGGCGAAGCCTTCCTCGCTCTCGTCGTCCTCGTCCTCGTCGATCAGGGCGAAGAGAGGGGCCGAGGCGACCGAGGCCGACGGCGCGACCGGCAATTCCAGGTCGTCGTCCTCGTCCTCGTCGTCGATCAGGGCGAACAGGGGCGCGGGCTTCTCGGGCGTCGCCACCCCGGCGCCAATCGACGCCGCCACGGCGTCCAGGGCGTCGAGCAGGTCGTCGTAGTCCGCGTATCGCTTCTCGGGCTTCTTGGCCATCATCTTGCGGACGAGCCGGGCGAGCAGCTCGGGGGCGTCCCGACGGTTTTGACGGATGTCCGGCGCCGGCTCGATCGCGTGGGAACGGAGCTTCTCGGCGATGTCTCCGCCGGAAAACGGCGCGCCGCCGGTCAGGAGGAAGTACAGCGTGCAGCCCAGCGAATAAATATCGCTGCGGACGCTGGCGGCGCGGCTGTCGCGAGCCTGTTCGGGGGCCATGTAATCGACCGTGCCGACGGTCGTGCCGTCCCGGGTGACGCGCTCGTCCTCCATCTCGGTGTGGAGGGCCAGGCCGAGGTCGGTGACCTTCACCAGGCCCTCGGGCGTCCTCAGGATGTTGGCCGGCTTGATGTCCCGATGGATCAGGCCCCGGGACTCGGCATGCTTCAGCCCCCGGGCCACCTGGCGGATCGCATCGACGGCCTCGGCCACCGACATCGGCCCCCGGTCGCGGACGAGGTCGTGCAGGTCTCCCCCGGGCACGTATTCCAGGACGAGGTAATAACGGCCCGATTCCGAACCCCGGTCGTAAATCGCCACCACGTTGGGGTGTTCGAGGGCCTCGGCGCTCTTGGCCTCGCGCATGAACCGCTGGAGGAGCGTCGCGTTCTTGGCGAGATACCGGGGAAGGATCTTGACGGCGACCTCGTGGCCGGTCTCCTCGTGGACGGCGCGGAAGACCGAGCTCATCCCGCCCGAGCCCAGGGGCTCGACCAGGCGATAGCTGCCGATCTTCGGCGGAGGCCCGCTGGCGAGGCTCCCGGTCGGTTCGACGTCGGCCATGACTGGGCGACCCCCGGCATCGGAACGATGTCGCGTTGATGCACCGATCATAATCCGGACCGGGCCGCCGGAGGAACGTCCGTCTCCCGGTCCTCTCGGGGCTTTCGGCCTTCTGGCGGTCGTCGGGCGGGGGTTCTCCCCGGACTCGGGACGTGGGAGGATTGCGGGGGATCGGCGAGCCGGCTAGAGTCTCGGTCGATCCCATCCGCCGATCCGGCCCGCTCGGGAGTCCCCCGCGATGCGTCTCCGACCGCTCCTGGCCCTGGTCCTCATCCCTCTGGGCTTCTCCGCATCACGGGCCGACGACGACCCGGCGAAGGAGGAACTCCAGGCGTTCCAGGGGACGTGGACGACCGTTTCATTCATGAAGAACGGCAAGGCGGCCTCGAAGGAGGCGATCCAGGGGCGAGAGGTGGTCATCGAGGGGCTCGACGTTCACCGATCGCCAGGGGGAGAAGGTCCACGGCAAGGGCTCGATCAAGCTCGACCCGAAGCCGTCGCCGAAGACGGTCGATGCCACGTTCAGCGAAGGGCCGGTCAAGGGCGAGACGGCCCAGGGGATCTACAAGATCGAGGGGGACACGCTCACGTCCTGCGTGTCCGAGCCCGGCGACCCCCGGCCCAAGACGTTCGAATCGACGGCCGAGAACGGGGCGATGCTGGTCGTCTACAAGAAGAAGAAACCGTGAGGGAGACACGACCCGAGGCCCCGCCCGCCGGGTCCAACGCCCTTCCTCCCGACGGCCCCTCTGTGGCATGATGGTCGGAGAGGGTGGCCCCATCCCGCCCGAATCCGCACGCCCACCCGCCTTTTCGGTCGTCGCGACGCCCCGGCCTCGTCTCCCCGACGAAACCCGGGCGCGCCCGAGGCCCGCACCCGTTCGCGAGGGATTGGACACGATGAGATCGAGACTCGCCATCGCCTCGGCCCTCTTCCTGGCCCTGACCGGCCGATTCGCCGAGGCTGCCGACGCCCCCCGCCTGGATCTCGCGAAGGGGGACCGGATCATCCTGATCGGCGACACCCTGGCCGAGCGGATGCAGTATTTCGGCGGGTTCGAGACGCTCCTCTACAGCCGGTTCCCGGGTCTCGACCTCGTCTTCCGCGATTGCGGATGGTCGGCCGACGAGCTCACGCTCCGCCCCCGCTCCCACGACTACAACGACCACGGCCACACCCTCAAGGACGAGAAGCCCGACGTCCTGATCGCCGCCTTCGGCTTCGACGAGTCGTTCGCCGGCAAGGCCGGGCTCGGCAAGTTCGCCCGCGACCTGGACGCCTTCCTCAAGGAATCGACCACCGCCGCCTACAACGACAAGAACCCGCCGAAGGTCGTCCTCCTCTCGCCGATCGCCCACGAGGACCTGAACGACCCCCACGTCATCGACGGCAAGAAGCACAACGAGGACCTCGCCCTCTACACCGAGGCCATGGCCGAGGCCGCGAAGAAATATCACGTGGTCTTCGTCGATCTCTTCACGCCCACGAAGACCCTGATGGTCGAGGAAGACAGGCCGCTGACGATCAACGGCATCCACCTGAACGAGTTCGGCGACGCCAAGGTCGGCGCGATCCTCGACGAGGCCCTCTTCGGCCCCCGGCCGAAGGAGATCAAGGCCGACCTGAAGCGGTTGAAGGCCGAGATCCTCGAGAAGGACCTCCAGTTCTTCTACGACTACCGCGCCATCAACGGCTGCTACATCTACGGAGGCCGCAAGGCCCCCTTCGGCATCGTCAACTTCCCGGCGGAGTTCGCGAAGCTGCGGAAGATGATCGCCAGGAGAGACGCCCGCGTCTGGGCCGTCGCGAAGGGCGAGGCCGTCCCCGAGGCGATCGACGACTCCGACACCGGCGTGCTCGTCCGCGTCGAGAGCAACGTCAAGGCCGACCCGAAACTGACCTCGCCCGACGAGTCGATGAAGACGTTCAAGCTGCCCGAAGGCTATGAAATCAACCTGTTCGCCTCGGAGATCGAATTCCCCGAGCTGAAGAAGCCCGTCCAGATGGCCTTCGACGCCAAAGGCCGTCTGTTCGTCACGACCATGCCCAGCTACCCGATGTACCTGCCGGGTCGGCCCGTGAACGACAAGATCCTCGTCTTCGAGGACGCCGACGGCGACGGCAAGGCCGACAAGCAATCCGTGTTCGCCGACAAGCTGCACGTCCCCACCGGGATCGAGCTCGGCGACGGCGGCGTGTACGTCGGCCAGCAGCCCAACGTCATGTTCCTCAAGGACATCGACGGCGACGGCAAGGCCGACGAGCGGAAGCTCATCCTCCACGGCTTCGACTCGGCCGACTCGCACCACGCCGTCCACGCCTTCACCTGGGACCCGGGCGGCGCCCTGTACTTCCAGGAAGGGACGTTCCACTACTCGCAGGTCGAGACCCCGTACGGACCGAAGCGGCTGAACGAGGCCGGGATCTTCCGGTTCGAGCCGAAGACCTGGAAGTTCGACGTCTTCGTGTCGTATGGATTCGCCAATCCGTGGGGCCACTACGTCGATCGCTGGGGCCAGAACTTCGTGGCCGACGCCTCGGGCGGTGCGAACTACTTCGGGACGGCGTTCTCGGGGCAGGTTGACTACCCCCACAAGCACGCCTCGATGAAGCAGTTCTTCCCGATGCAGTGGCGGCCCACCTGCGGATGCGAGCTGGTCTCCAGCCATCAGTTCCCCGACGACACCCAGGGGGACTACCTCCTGAACAACGACATCGGGTTCCAGGGCATCCTGCGGTATCGGGTCAGCGAGGACGGCTCCGGCTTCAAGGGCGCGCCGGTCGAGCCGCTCTTGAGCTCCTCGGACCCGAACTTCCGCCCGACCGACCTGGAATTCGGCCCCGACGGCGCCCTCTACGTCGTCGACTGGTTCAACCCGCTGATCGGCCACATGCAGCACTCGCTGCGAGACCCGAAACGAGACGTGGAGCACGGGCGGATCTGGCGGATCACCTACAAGGGCCGTCCTCTCCAGGCCAGGCCAAAAATCGCCGGCGCCACGATCCCCGAGCTCCTCGACCTCCTGAAAGCGTACGAGGACCGCACCCGCTACCGGACCCGCCGCGAGCTCCGCGAGAGGAAGCCCGACGAGGTCCTGTCCGCCTCGAAGGCGTGGGTGGCGGGCCTCAGCAAGACCGATCCCGACTACTGGCACCATCGGCTCGAAGCCCTCTGGCTCCGGCAGAGCCTGGACGAGGTGGACGAGGCCATGCTCAAGGAGATGCTCGCCTGCCCCGAGCCCAAGGCCCGGGCGGCGGCCGTCCGCGTCCTCTGCTACTGGCGGGACCGGGTGAACGAGCCGTTGGAACTGCTCCGCAAGGCCGTGAACGACGAGCATCCCCGGGTCCGGCTCGAAGCGGTCCGGGCCCTCAGCTTCTTCACCGGCCCCGACGCCGCCAGGGCCCAGGAAATCGCCATGGAATCGCTGCTCCTGCCCCAGGACTACTACCTGGAATACACCCTGAACGAGACGAACAAGACGCTCGACGGACGGATCAAGAAGTAGGGTGCATGAAATGCACCAGCTTCCTTCGTCCTCGACGATCGAAGCTGGCGCATTTCGTTCCTGAGTTGGGATCGTCCTCCTTGAGGTGCCTTCCATGCCGCCGATTCACCCGGCCCGTCCCGGCCGGATCGTCGCCCTGATCCTCCTCGTCGTCTCGGCGGGCCGGGCCCCGGCGCAGGGCCCGCGAAGCCCGGCCGAAAGCCCTCTCGTGAAGCTCCTGAAGAACGACAAGCTCCCCGAGGACCGCCGGGCCGCCGTGGTGGACATGATCGGCAAGCGAGGCACCGCCGAGGACCTCGCCTTCCTGTTCGAGAGGACCTGCATCCCCGGCGTCTTCCCCCAGCCCATCCGCCGCAAGGCCCTCGATGCGATCGCCGAGGCGACGGCCAATCGCAAGGTCAAGCCGAAGACCGACCTGGCGATGGTCGGCATGCTGATCCGGTCCAAGGACGACCCCGACCTCCAGAGAGGGGCGATCCGGCTCGCCGGGATGTGGAAGATCCCCCTGAGCGTGGGCGACCTGGCCGCCGTGGCGGGCGACCCCGGGACTCCTCCGGCGATCCGCTCCGCCAGCGTCGAGGCGCTCGCGGCAATCGGAGGTCCGTTCGCCAAGGGGGCCGTCGAGGACTTCGCCGGCCCGAAGCGGCCGAAGGAATTGAGGATGGCGGCGGTCGCCGCGATGGCCCGGCTCGACCTCGCCTCGGCCGCGACGAAGGCGGCGGCCCTGCTGAAGGAGGCCGCGCCCGGCGATGACGTCGCGGCGCTGATCGCCGCGTTCCTGAACCTCAAGGGCGGCCCCGAGGCGCTCGCCTCGGCCGTCGAAAAGGCCAACCTCCCGGTCGATCCGGCGAAGACCGCGCTCCGGGCCGTCTACGCCCAGGGCCATTCCGACGCGGCGCTCGTGGACGCCCTGACCAGGGCCGCGAAGATCGACGCCGAGGTCAAGCCTTTGGCCTCGGGCGACATGGAAAAACTGCTCGCGGAGGTGGCCTCCAAGGGCGATCCGGCCCGGGGCGAGCGGATCTTTCGCCGGGCGGACCTCAGTTGCACCCGATGCCACGCCGTCGCCGGGGCCGGAGGGGACGTCGGCCCGGACCTCTCGGCGGTCGGCTCCAGCTCGCCCGTCGATTACCTCGTCAATTCGGTGATGCTGCCCGACCAGGCCGTGAAGGAAGCCTATCACTCGTTGATCGTCGCCACGACCGACGGCCAGGTCTTCCGGGGGATCGTCCTGGACAAGAATGAGGGCTTCATCGCCTTGAAAGAGGCCGACGGCAACAAGCGAACGGTCCCCGCCAGTCAGGTCGAGGACTCGAAGGACGGCGGCTCGCTGATGCCCAAGGGGCTGATCAACCTCATGACCCGCGCCGAGTTCGTGGACCTCCTGAAGTTCCTCTCCGAGCTCGGCAAGCCCGGCCCGTTCGCGATCCATGCGACGCCGACGATCCAGGCGCTGGAGAGTCCTGAAGTCGCCCTCCCCGGCGATCGTCAAGGCGATCCCCGACGCAAAGGCTTTGAAGGCGGAAGTCCTCGGCGCCGAGCCGTCGCGATGGCTGCCGATCTACGCCCTCGTCTCCGGCGGGTTGCCTTTGGACGAAGCGGCGACCGAGGCCGGGGGCGCCGTGGTTTTCGTCCAGGGGGATGTCGAGGCCACGGTGGCGGGAGACGTCGCGTTCCGCCTGGATTCAACCGACGGAGTCATCGCCTGGATCGACAACGCGCCTGCCCCCAAGGGCGAGGCGTTCACGGTCCCCCTGAAGGTCGGTCGTCACAAGCTCACGCTCAGGGTCGATACGGCCATCCGCAAGGAAAAGACCGTGAAAGCAGAGGTCAGCAAGCCCCCGGGCACCTCGGCCGAGTTCGTGGTGGTCGGAGGCAAGTAGGGTGCACGAAATGCACCAACATTGCGGCGGCCCTCGGCCGCCCTCCATTGTCCGGTCGGGCGAGCCGGATTCCGGGATGGGCAGCGAACGGGAGAGGCAGGCGGCCGAGGGCCGCCGCGGGGTTGGTGCATTTCATGCACCCTACATCTTGAGAAACGCCAGGAGGTCGGCCAGTTCCTTCTCGGTGAATTGCCGGTCGAGCCCGGCGGGCATCACGGAGACCGTCCCCGGCTTCATCGCGTCGATCTCCGCGCGAGGGATCCGCACCTCCTGATTGGGCCCCGTGGCCAGGACGACCTCCTCGGCCGAGTCCTTGCGGATCGTCCCGCTCACGAGGCGGCCGTCCGTGGTGGCGACCACGACCGGCTCGTAACTGCGGACGAAGCTCGCGCTCGGATAAAGGATCGATTCGAGGAGGTCGCGCTCGGTGCGGGCCTTGCCGATGTTCGTCAGGTCCGGCCCGACAGTCCCGCCGACGTAGCCGATCGCGTGGCACGCGGTGCAGGCCGCTTTGGGGCTGTTGAAGATCGCCTGGCCCCGACGGACGTCCCCGCCCTTGAGCCTCGCGACGAGGTCATCGAGCCTCGCCGCCCGGCCGATCGCCTCGGAATCGATCGCGGCGTACAGGGGGCCGGCGGCGTTCTCGACCTCCGGGCCGAACTTCGCCAGGATCGGCCGGATCGTGTCGAGCCTCAGCGCCGGGGCCGATCCCGAGGCGCTCAGGCTGGCCACGAGCGCCCGGCCGACCTCGGCGTCGGTCGTCTTCGCGAACGCCGGCAGGAGCCTCGGCAATTCGACGGGGCCGACGCCTCGGATCGCCCTCGCCAGCGCTTCGAGCTGGCCGCGATCGAGCGAGGCGTTCGTCAGGACCTCGACGGCCCGAGACCTCGCCGCCACCGCGTTCGTCGGCTCGATCCGGGCGATCAGGAACGCGAAGGTCTCGGGCGAGAGCGCGTCGATCGGCCCGGCGGCGAGGGCATCGAGCCGGACTTCCGCCGGGGCCCCGGGGTCGTCGCCGAGCCTTTTCAACGGGGCGATCAGAGACGGGCTCACCTTGCCCGACGATGCGAGCGCCCGGGCCGTCGCCGCCCCCTGGCGGACGAGGTCGGCGTCGCCCGACGTGATCGCCGACGCCACCCCTTCGGCCAAAGGCGCGGGCACGTCCTTCATCGCCGAGCCCGCCAGGCTTCGAAGGACCAGGAGGCGGGAGTCTCTCGGGGTCGCGGCGTCCTTCAACACATCCGCCATCACCGATCGGATCGCCTCCGACCGCGAGAACCGGGCGAGGAGCGATTCGAGGTCGTCGGGCGCGGGGACGGCGAACGGCCCGGCGCCGAGCCACTCGCGGAACGTCCCGGCCAGGGCGTCTCCGTACTCGGGATGCCGCTCGATCAGCCAGGCGGCCCCCTCCCGGAGGCCCCGGTCGGTCGCTCCGAGGTGGCGGACGACCGCCGGGGCCGGCATCGGCCGTCCCATGCCTTCGAGGGCGAACATGGCGACGAGCGGGTCGGCCTTCGGGCGCACCGCGAGCATTCGCACGGTCTCGTTCGGGTCGTTGATCTCGATCAGGGCGAACGTGACCGCATGGCGGAGGATGCGATCGTTCGGTTCGATGGGGGCGTCGAGCAGGGTCAGGATCGACGACGACCGGCCGATCCTTCCGAGCGCCTCGGCCGCCGCCCTCCGCACCAGAGGCGGGGTCCAACGACTGCGAAGGAGGGCGCCCAAAGGCTCCTCGGCCGAGGCGTCCCTCCACAGGGACACCGAATGGGCCGACGCCAGCCGAACGGTCTCGTCGTCGTCCTGCAAGCCCAGGCGGGCCAGGGCGCGGGCCTCGGGGGCGTCGATCCGGCAGGCCGCCCAGATCGCGAGCCGCCTCGACTCGCCCGATTTCGAGAAGCTGAAGAGCCTCAGCAACGCGGGGACCGCCGCCGCGCCCGATCTCCCCAGCGCGGACACCGCCCGGTCGCGGACCGCCGGCCTCGGGTCCGCGAGCAGGTTGGCGAGCGTCGAGGAGGTCGCCTTCGCCCAGTCGATCGCGAGGCCCCGGGGGTCCTCGACCCGCGGCATCCCGGTCCGTCGGACCCGGTAAATCCCGCCCAGGACGTCCGGCTTGACGATCTGCGACGTCGGGCAGCAGAGCTTGTACCAGCCCCCGGTGTCGATCACCAGGACGCTGCCGTCGGCGTCCTCGATCACGTCCGTCGGGTGGAAATCGGTGTCGTCGGAGGCGAGGAAATCCGAGTCCTCGGTCCGGAACGTGGCGCCGTCGGGGATCAGGACGTGCCTGGAGACCTTGCGCAGGTTGAACTGACAGGCGAGCAGTTGATTGCGGAAGCCCAGGGCGTCGGAATCGAGGCGGACGAGCCCGCTCGGGGCGGCCGGGCCGAGGTGGGTCATCACGGGCATCACGTCCGGGCCGGTCCGGGGATGGCCGTCGATCACGTCGTGAATCTTGCCGTAAACGCCTCCATGGATCGCGTGGATCAGGCCGTCGCGGCGGCCTCCGCCGGGGTGCTGGAGGAAGGTGGTCGTGAAGATCGGCTCGCCCCCCGGCGTGAACACCACGTCCACCGGGTTATCCATGCCTCCGGTCATCACCGGCTCGATCTCGGAGCCGTCGGGGCGGGCCCGGAAGATGTGGGCGGCCCGGGTCACGAGCGGGGGCTTGCCCGGCCGTTCGTAGGTCTGCGGGGCGAACGCCCCCTTGCACCAGTAGATCCGGCCGTCGGGGCCGGGGTAGGGGCCGTGGAGGTCATTGGCGCAGCCGGTCAGGGTCTTGCCTCGGAACCACTCCTCGCGGAGGTCCGCCCGGCCGTCGCCGTCGAGGTCCGTGAGCTTCCAGATCGACGGCGGCGCGGCGACATAGAGCGATCCCTCGCGCCACATCGCCCCCTCGGGGAACATCATCCGGTCGGCGAAGACCGTCGATCGGTCGAGCCGGCCGTCGCCGTCGGGATCCTCGAGGCGGACGATCCGATGCGGCTTCTTCAGGAGCTGCTCCTGGACCTTCTCGTTCGACCCGCTGGAATCGGCGACGTAGAGCCTCCCGAGTTCGTCGAACGAGGCGACGATCGGCCGGTCTACCCCCGGGGCCGCGGCGACCTTCTCGACCGTGAAGCCGTCCGGCACGACGAACGCCCGGCCATCGACGCGGACCTCGCCGGCCGCCCCCATCGAGGCACCCAGGAGCGCCACTGCCAGGAATCCCAGGGTTCGCCGCATGCCTCGCCTCCCCGAAGACCACCCACGCCGGCCGAGAGGTCTCATCTTAGCCCCCGCGCCCCGCCGGCCGCAAACACCCTCCCGGTCCGTCCGCGTGCATGCATGATATTAAAGTGCGGATAAATCCTTGCGCGGGCGAGTGTTGATTTTTTTCATCATGACGCGAGGCCGCGTTTCGGGCCGCCGGACCGAACTCCAGGCGTCATCGGGAGTAGGGAGGCAGCATCGGGCCATCCATCAAGGCGGGCAACATATGGCAGGCGGATCACGCCCGCGATTTTCGATCAAACGTCTTGCATTCCGATCTTAGCGGAACAAAGCTTGGATCTTGCCGGCTGCGAGGGCTGTAAGGGTCGCTGCGAGAGACTCCGCTGAGGGAGGTCAGGCCATGACGCGCATCGTGGGCGTTCGTCGTCCGAGGGTGGGGATATCGTCTCCCAAGCGGAAGCCGGCGAGGCCGGGGATCGTCGAGCTGGAACGGCGGATCATGCTCGACGGCGCCTTGCCCGACCTGCTCGTCTCGGCGGCCTCGGCGCCGGCCTCGGCGGTCGTCGGCAACGGGACCACGATCCCGATCTCGTTCACCGTGACCAATGACGGCACGGCCGACGTGCCCGCCCAGACCTACTGGCAGGACGCCGTCTATCTCTCCCCGACCGCGACCTACAACCCGAACACGGCCGTCTCCGTCGCCTCGCAGTACAACCCGTACACGAAGCCCCTGCCGGTCGGCTCGTCGTACACGACCTCTGCGAACGCGACGGTCCCCAACTTCCCCGTGGGGCAGGCGTACCTGATCTTCGAGGCGGATGCCTTCAACGGCCTGGTCGAGTCGGACGAGACGAACAATGCCAAGGCCGTGCCGATCGCGCTGAACTCGCCCGGAAACGTCGATTTGAAGGTCACGAGCGTCTCGTCGAGCGCCTCGACGGCGATCGCCGGAGACGGCCAGACGGTGGACGTGACCTACACGGTCAAGAACGTGGGGACGGTGGCGGCGGCCGCCTCGTGGTACGACGAGATCGACCTGGCGAACGCCGCCGACGGCACCGGGTCGCCGGTCCTCCTGACCACCTCATCCCCGCCCGACGGCACGCCCCCCCTGGCGGCGGGGGCGTCGTACACCCTCACGCAAACCGTGACGATCCCCAACACGGATGCCGGCTCGAAATTCCTTTCCGTGACGACCGATCGTTACAACTCGCAGTTCGAGACCGATGCGACGAACGACCAGGCCTCGATCCCGATCACGATCACCCGGCCGAACGTGGACCTCGCGGTGACGAGCCCCTCGGCGCCGACCTCGGCGATCGACGGCGCGTCGATCCCCGTCTCGTTCTCGGTGAAGAACAACGGGACCGACCCGGCGGCCGGGTCGTGGAACGACCAGGTTTATCTTTCGAGCGACTCGACGCTCTCCAACGACGACTCGCTGTTGACCTCGCTCTCGGCCAACACGGCGGGAGTGCCCCTGGCCCCGGGGCAATCGTATCTCCAGAACACTTCGGTCTCGATTTACAACGCCAAGGTCGGCGACTTCTTCCTCCTCTTCGTGACCAACCCGGCCCAGGGGACGAACCGGCCGAGCCAGGCCGAGACCGACGAGCCGGGGCTGGCCAACGACGTGCAGGCGTTGCCCATCCACCTGGACGCGCCCGACCTGGCGGTCTCCGGCCTCCAGGCGCCGAGCTCGGCGATCCTCGGCGCGACGATCCCGGTCTCGTTCACGGTCACGAACGTGGGGGACGTCGCCACCGCGACCACCTGGCAAGACGCGATCTACCTCTCCGACACGCCGACCTTCAACTCCTCGACGGCCACCTACGTGGCGTCGTTCTCCTCGGACAACTCGGGGTCCGGCGGAGGAGGCGTCGAATCGACCGGCTCGCCCCTGGCCCCGGGCGACAGCTACACCCGGAACGAGACCGTCACCCTGCCCGATTCGCCCACGGGCAATCGCTACTTGCTGGTGGTCACCGACGGCGCCGGCCAGTACTCGTACTTCGGACAGCCCGAGCTCAACGCCGCGAACGACGTCCAGGCGCTGCCGATCTCCCTGGCCGCGCCCGACTTGACGCTGACCGGGGCGACGGCCCCGGCCTCGGCCGTCCTGGGCGACACGGTCCCGGTCTCGTTCACCGTGAGCAACGCGGGGAGCGTCGAGGCGCCGGCCTACTGGACGGACGCGGTGTATCTCTCTCCCACCTCCACCTACGATCCCAGCACCGCGATCTTCGTCAACTCGTTCTCCCAGAACGACAATTCGCCGCTGGCTCCCGGGGCGAGCTACACGAGGAACGAGAACGTCCGCCTCCCCGGAGGGATCTCCGGCGACGCCTACATCCTCTTCATCGCCGACGCCTACCACGCCCAGGGGGACGTCAACCGCGCCAACAACGTCGAGTCGCTGCCGATCCACCTGGACGCGCCGGACCTCACGGCGACGGCCCTCTCGGCCCCGGCCTCGGCGTCGCTCGGGCAGTCGATCAGCGTGACCTATTCGGTCAAGAACGTGGGGACCGTCCCCGCGCCGGGGTCGTGGAACGATGCATTCTACATCTCCGACACCGCCACGCTCGACACCTCCAAGGCCACGTTCGTGGGCTATTCCAGCGTGAGCGGGCAATCGCCCCTCGCGGCCGGGGCGAGCTACTCGTGGACCCAGTCAATCGCCATCCCGAACACCGCCACGGGCGACCGCTACCTGATCGTCGTGACCGACTTCAACGACGGCCAGCCCGAGACCGACACGACCAACGACACCTTCGCCGCCCCGATCCACCTGGACGCCCCCGACCTCTCCGTGACCACGGCCTCCTCGCAATCGACGAGCCTGGTCGTCGACGGCACCGACTCCGTGAGCTGGACCGTCAAGGACCTGGCGGCCACGCCCGCGGCCGGGCAGTGGTACGACCAGCTCTACCTCTCGACCAAGTCCACGTTCGACTCCTCGGCCGTGTCGATCGGCCAGTTCTCGGCCAGCGACGTCTCGCCCCTGGCCGGGGGGGCGTCCTACTCGCGGACCGAGACGGTCACGATCCCCTCCACGGCCCCCCAGGGGAGCGTCTATCTCCTGGTCGTGACCAATCCGTACAACGGCCAGCCCGAGAGCGACGGCGGAGGTTCCAAGGGGACCAACAACACCTTCGCCATCCCCGTGACCGTCTCCGCGCCCGACCTGACCGTCACCGATGCCTCGGTCACTCCCGCCGAGTTCGAGGAGGGCAACGGCCAGTCCGTCACCGTCAACTACACCGTGAAGAACCAGGGGACCGTCGCCGCGCTGCATAGCTGGTATGACGACATCTACGTTTCTAGCAGCCCGACTTACGATTCGACGGCCAAGTACCTGGGCTACGCCTACTTCAACAACACGTCGTCGCTGGCGGCGGGGTCGTCGTATTCGGAGAGCGTCCCGGTCACGATCCCGGCGACGGCGGCCGGGGCGCAATACATCCTGATCGTCGCGAATCAGAGCTTCTCCCAGGGCGAGAGCGACCAGACGAACAACATGAAGGCGGTGCCGGTCACCGTCGATGCTCCGGCGGTGGACCTCACGATCACCGCCGCGACCGGACCGAGCGAGGCGGTCGTCAATCAGGCCCTATCGCTCAGCCTCACGGTCAAGAACGCGGGCACCGCGCCCGCCAATGGGTCGTGGACCGACGGCGTGTACCTCTCGAAGACCTCGACCCTGGACAACACCGCCTTGTACCTGGCCGCGGGGTACCCGGCCTCGCCCCTGGCGGCCGGCGCGAGCTACACCGAGACCCTCACCGGCACCCTCTACAACGAGACCTCGGGCGATTACTACCTGATCTTCCGGACCGACGACAACGGCCACCAGGGAGAGACCGACGCCACCAACGACCTGAAGGCCCTGCCGATCCACATCGACGTGCCGGACCTGGTCGTCTCCAACCTCCAGGCCCCGGCCGCCCTGGAGCTGAACAAGACGTACACGATCAGCTACACGGTGACGAACCCGAGCGCCTTCGACACCCAGGTCCCCTGGGCCGACCAGATCTACCTGGGCGATCATCCCACGCTCACCGGGAATTATTCGTCCGTGGCGTACATCGATCAGGGACCCTACGGAGGCTCGAACAACTCGCCGCTGAAGGCCGGGCAGAGCTACACCGAGACGTATTCCTTGACGGTCCCCAACGGCCAGACCGGCAACCTGTATCTGATCGTGATGGCCGATTCGTACCAGGAGCAGGGCGTGGTGGACCCCACCCACCTGGTCGCCTCGGTCCCGGTCCACGTCGCCCCCTCGGAGGCCGACCTGACCGTGACCGACGCCTCGGCCCCGGCCTCGGCCGTCCTGGGAGTGCCGTTCTCGGCCTCGTTCACGGTCGAGAACGCCGGGGATAATGACGCCTCGGCGAAGTGGTATGACGCGGTCTACGTCTCGAACAACACCAAGCTCGACTCGACGGCCACCCTCGTGGCGCAGATCGACGAATCGGGCCAGTCCCCGCTTTCGGCCGGATCGTCCTACACCGCCTCGCCGACCCTGACGATCCCCCAGACGGCCATCGGCGATCGGTATCTCCTGTTCGTGACCAACTCCAACGGGGCCCAGGAGGAGCTCGATAGCACGAACAACACGAAGGCCGTGCCGATCTCGCTCAACGCGCCCGACCCGGCCGTGACCGCCGTGACCGCGCCGAGCTTCGCCCTGCCCGGCGACACGATCCACGTGACCTGGACCGTCACCAACAAGGGCGACGTCCCCACCACGGCCAACTGGACCGACACGGTCGCGCTGAGCACCGACGGGTCGCTCGGAGGGATCGTCGCGTACCTGACCGGCGTGAACGTGGCGTCGCCGACCCTGCCCCTCGCCCCCGGCCAGTCCTACACCCTCGCCCGCGACCTGACCCTCCCGACCGGGATCGCCCCCAGGTCGTATCAGGTCCTGATCGAGACCGATTCGGGCGGCTACTACACCGCTCAGCCCGAGTCGGACACGACCAACGACGTCGGCACCGCGCCGATCGCCATCGGCGCCTCCGACCTGACCGTCGATACGTTCGTCGCCCCGACCTCGGCGAACTATGGGGATACGCTGACGCTGACCTGGACCGATCGCAACGACGGCGTCCCCCCGATCAACACGGCCTGGAGCGACGGGATCTACCTCTCGTCCAATTCCTCGTTCGACACCACGGCCACCCTGCTGCAGACCGTCTCGGCCTCCGACGCCGTCCCCCTGGCGGCCGGGGACAGCTCGGCCCGGTCGGCGATGGTCACGATCCCGATCACCGCGACCTCGGCCTCCGGCAACTATTACCTGTTCGTGGTGGTCGATTCCCTCAATCAGATCGCCGAGACGAACGAGGCGAACAACACCGCGAGCGCGCCGATCGCCCTGACCGTCCCCGCTCTGCCCGACCTGATCGTGACGAACCTGTCCACCCCCGCCACCGGGTACGCCGGGGTCGCCGCCACGATCACCTGGACCGACGCGAACGTGGGCCAGGCGGAGGCGGATGGGACGTGGGTCGATCGCGTGTTCGCCTCGCTCTCCGGCTCGGGCTCGAATCCGATCGCCCTGGGGAACTTCCCGCTCTCCGGGCCCCTGGCGGCGGGATCGGCCGTGAATCGATCGATCCCGGTGACGCTCCCCTCGACGCCCGGGACGTATTACCTGTTCGTGAACACCGACGCCACCAACGTGGTGGCCGAAGCGGCCGGCGAGGCCAACAACGTGACCGGCTCGCCCGTCCCGGCGGTCCTCACGATCGCGCCATTGCCCGACCTCGTCGTGACCTCGGTGGTCCCCCCGGCCGACGGAGTGACCGGGGGCATCCCGATCCCGATCCGCTTCACCGTGAAGAACCAGGGGGCCGCCCCCACGCAGTCGCCGGCCTGGGACGACTTCGTGATCCTCTCGCAGGACTCCACGCTCACCTTCGACGGCAGTTATGACCAGCTCCTCAACAATCAGCCCGTCCTCGCCGAGTTCCCCAACCCGTCGTATCTGAACCCCGGGCAGTCCTATACGCAGACGGTCAACGTGACCCTGCCGAAGTCGGCGTCCGGGCCGTGGTACGCCTACGTGGTGGCCAACGGGCTGGGCTCGCACTATGCACCCGGGCTGGCCGAGAGCGACCGGACGAACAACCTGCTCAAGAGCGCGTCGTTCAACGTCTTGCTCTCGCCCCCGGCCGACCTCCAGACCTCGAACGTGGCGGCGCCGGCCCAGGCGTTCTCCGGCCAGCCCCTCTCGGTGGGCTGGACGGTGACCAACGTGGGCGCCGGCACGACCGATGTCTCGGGGTGGACCGACGAGGTCTATCTCTCGCCCACCTCGACGTTCGACGCCTCCTCGGCCATCGACCTCGGCGGGTTCGACCACTCCGGGGCGCTGCGCCGGGGGCCTCGTATCGGGGCTCGGCCACGGTCACCCCGGCGATCACCTTGAGCGGGTCGTATTACGTCTTCGTGCAAAGCAACCTCGGCGGCTCGGTGTTCGAGAACGGGGCCACGGCCAACGACCTGGCCGCCGAGACGACCCCGACGGCGATCGCGCCGACCCCTCCGCCCGACCTCCAGGTCGATTCGGTGACGGCCCCGGCCTCGGCCCTGGCGTCTCATGCGTTGACGATTACTTACAAGGTCGAGAACGCCGGGTCGACGGCCACGAACGTCGCGAGCTGGACCGACAGCGTGTACCTCGCCCCGCCCGGCACCTTCGACGCGAGCAAGGCCGTCCTCCTGGGGACCGTCGCCCACAACGGGATGCTCGCGGTGGGCGCGTCGTACACCTCCGCGGCCACGTTCACGCTGCCCGACGGCCTCTCCGGCACGTATGACCCCGTGGTCGTCACGGATTCGGCGCAGGACGTGTACCAGCTCGACCGCTCGAACGACACGAAGGCCGGCTCGGCCATCGCCGTGACCTCCAGCCCGGCCGACCTGGTCGTGACCTCCGCGACGTCGGCCGCGACCGGGGCGGCCGGGGCGCGGTGCCGATCTCCTGGACGGTCAAGAACGTCGGCACGGGCGATTCGGCCGTCTCCTCGTGGGTCGATAAGGTCTATTTCACCGGTTCCTCCACGTTCGAGAACGTCACCTTCGTGGGGTCGTTCCTCCACACCGGCTTGCTCGGGGCGGGGCAGTCGTACACCGGCTCGGGCGTGGTCACGCTGCCCGTGGTGCCGACCGCCACCTACTACCTGTTCGTGATCGCCGATGGCCAGGTCGTCCCGATCGAGGACGGGACCTCGCTGGCCGCGACCGGCCCGAACGGGACGGTCCACGAGTCGAACGAGGCCAACAACACGTCGGCCGCCGTCCCGATTGCCGTCTCGAGCAACCTGCCCGACCTGACCATCTCCTCGGTCTCGGCGCCGGCCTCGGCCTCGGGGGGCTCCTCGGTCAGCGTGTCGTGGACCGAGGCGAATACGGGGACCGGCCCGACCCTCGTGAATGCCTGGTACGACGACATCTGGGCGACCACGGCGAACGACGTGGGGCAGGGGGGCACGGACGTCTATCTCGGCAGCCTCTACCACCCGAACGTCCTCGGCGCCGGGCAATCCTACACCGCCTCGGCCTCGGTGGTCCTGCCCGCGACGTTCGCCGCCGGGGACTACAAGATCGTCGTCCGGGCCGACCGGCCCTCGGCCCCGCCGAACTTCTCGGACCTCGTCAACCGGGTGGTCGAGGCGAGCGAGACGAACAACGACAAGGCGTCGGCGATCGTTCACGTGACGGCGGCCCCCGCGCCCGACCTCCACCTGACGACCCTGAACGCCCCGGCCACCGGATTCGGCGGCCAGGACATCACCGTCTCGTGGACCGTCCGCAACGACGATCAGGCCACGAAGGCCACCGATTCCTGGCACGACGCGGTCTATCTCTCCCTGGACCAGACGCTCGACCGCAACGTCGATGTCCCCCTCGGATCGGTCGACGAGGGGGGAGTGCTGGCCTCCGGCGCCTCGTACACCGGCACCCTCACCGCGAGGCTGCCGGCCGGCCTCGCCGGCAATTATTACGTGATCGTGGTGGCCAACAGCGGCGACAGCCTGTTCGAGGCGGGCCGGACGGCGAACAACCAGGCCATCTCGACCCAGGCGACGAGCGTGGCGGCGGCCCCGCCGGTGGACCTCGTCGCCGGGACGATCACCGTCCCCGCCAACGCCGTCCCCGGCGCCTCGGCCACGATCACCTACACCGTGACCAACGCGGACAACCAGGCGATTTCCGGCTCCTGGTACGATTCGCTCTACCTCTCGTCGGGGACGACCCTCTCCGCCACCGACCCGAGGATCGGCCGCGTCCTCCACACCGGAGGGATCGCCGCCAACGGCTCGTATACCGAGACGCTCACCGCCCCGTTGCCCGCCGAGGCGCCCGGCGACTACCACGTGATCCTCCGGGCCGACGTCCTGAACCTCGTCCCCGAGACGAACGAGGCGAACAACCTCTCGGCGTCGATCGACACCTCCTCCGTGGACGTCCCCCCGCTGACCCTGGGGACCCCGGCGACCGGCACGCTCGCCGTCGGGCAATCGGATTATTACAAGTTCACGGCCAATGCCGGCGACACGATCGAGATCGACCTCTCGGGGACGCCGACGACCGGCGCGACCGAGCTCGACGCCAGCTTCGGCTCCCTACCCAGTCGCGCCTCGGCCGATTTCCGCTCGGCGAGCCCGTTCGTGACCGGCCAGTCGATCCTGATCCCGTCGGCCCAGGCCGGAACGTACTATGTTCAGGCGTACGGGGCGGTCGGGACCGTCAATTTCACCCTGACGGCGAGGGTGATCCCGTTCTCGATCACCTCCGCCTCGCCCTCGGCGATCGGGAACGCGGGGCCCTCGACGCTGGAAGTCGTCGGGGCGAAGTTCGACCGGGCGACGAACTTCCAGCTCGTCTCGACGACCGGCCAGGTCATCGGGGCCACGGCGATCCGGCTCGACGACACCAGCCACGCCTACCCCACGTTCGACCTGACCGGCCAGCCCGCCGGCTCCTACGCGCTCAAGGCGATCCACGCCGACGGCTCCTCGACGACCCTCCCGGCCGCGCTCACGGTCTCCAACGGCGGGGGCCCGGACATCGCCACGAACCTGAACGTCCCGGAGTTCGTCCTCCGGGGCGGCCAGGGGACGTTCGAGGTCACCTTCGGCAACGACGGGACGACCGACGCCATCGCCCCCCTCCTGACGATCACCTCGTCCACCGGGACGTCGATGGGCTTCTCCCCCTCGACGATCTCCCCGGCCGTCTATCTCCGCGTCTTCGGGGTCGCCACCGACGGCCCGGCGGGCATCCTCCGCCCCGGGACGCAGTATACGGTCCCGGTCTATTTCGACGCACCGACGGTCGCGGGCGAGCCGTACCATTTCGAGATCCAGGTGATCCAGGCCAACGACCCCCGGCCGATCGATTGGAGCGTGGTCCAGGGCTGGATCGTCCCCTCGAACTTCGCCCTGCCGAACTGGTCGGCGGTGTTCGCGAACCTCCAGCAGAGGCTCGGCTCGACCTACGGCGACCTCGTCACGACCCTGTCGAAGGACGCCAGCCTGATCCCGGCGAGCTCGGGCGAGAACAACGACCTTTACAGCCTGATCGACCTGGAAGTGCAAAGGTCGATCGCGGCGGTGGGGACGTCCCTGGGCGGCGTGATCGCGGCCGTCGATCCCTCGATCGCCATCGCCGGGCGGACGGTCGTGGCCACGAACACGACGACCCAGGACGAATTCACGACAACAACCCTGAATGACGGCTCCTACCTGTTCCCGCAGGTCACCGCCGGCTCGTATTCGCTGACCGTCACCGGGGCATTGACGGCCGGCGTCTCGGCGACGGTGGCCGACGGCCAGGCGGCGGGCGCCGGGGCGATGGTGATCACCTCCGGGGCGACGATCCGAGGGCAAATCCTGGCCCAGGGATCGGGATCGCCGGTGGCGGGCGCGTCGATCCGGGCGGTCCGCGAGTCGGACTCGGCCTCGTTCCAGGTCTCCGGCGACGCCCAGGGCCGCTTCGCGATGACCGGGCTCGCCCCGGGCGTGTATGACCTCGTGGTCGAGGCCCCCGGCCTGGCCCGATCGATCCTGACCGGGATCGACGTGACCCAGGGGGACGCCGCCCGAGACGTCTCGCTCGCCCCGGAATCCCTGATCCAGGGGACCATCACCCTCGCCGGGGGCGCGACCGACGCGAACCCGACCCAGATCATCATCGCCCCGACCGGCGGGTCGGACGTCGGCGGCCCGTTCGTCGAGAACGTGTACGGACCCAGCTTCTCCGTCGGCGGCCTCGCGGCGGGGACGTACAACGTCTTCATCGAGCATGACGGCTACGTTCGCCAGGAGATCCAGGGCGTGACGGTCGGCGCAGGCGCCACGGTCAACCTTTCGGCGATCTCGCTCGTCCTGGGCGCCTCGATCTCCGGGACGATCTCGACGACCGGGACGAGCTTCCCGGCGGCGGGGCAGTCGGTGGGCCTGTTCGACTCCTCGGGCGACGAGGTCGCGTTCGCCTCGACCGGCTCGGCCGGCGACTTCGCCTTCCTCGGGATCGCCCCGGGGACGTACACCCTCCGAGTGGCCGGATTGTCCGGCCTGGCCGACCAGCCCTCGGTGACCGTCGCCTCGGGCGCCTCGGTGGCGAACCTGACCATCGCGATCCAACCGGGAGGGACGATCTCGGGGACGATCCGCGACTCGGCCGATGCGTCGGTCCTGGCGGGGGTGATCGTCAACGCGGTGGACGCCAGCGGCAATCGCTTCGTCGCGGCGACCGATGCCTCGGGCCATTATGAGTTCGACCACCTCGGGAGCGGCGCCTACACGGTGATGGTCCCGGGATCGGCCGTGGCGTCGTCGACCTCGGTCACGGTGACCTCGCTCACAGGCCCTCCGGTGACGGCCGACCTGTCGGTGAGCATCGCGGCCCGGGTCTCGGGCACGGTCCGGGCGGCGGACGGCTCGATCCTCTCCGGGGCGGAGGTCGATCTCTACCAGGCCGGGTCGCTGGTCGCCTCCACATTCGCCGATTCGTCGGGGCATTACGGCTTCCTGTTCGACGGGGCCGGGAGTTTCACCCTGGTGGCCTCGGCCTCCGGGGCCGCGTTCGCCCCGGTCGACCTGACCGTCGCGGCCGGCGATGCGACCACGGAAGACCTGGCCGCCGGCTCCGCATCTCTGGTCGTTGCGTTCGTCGATCCTTCCACCTCCCCGGCGGGCGCCCTGGCCATCCTCCAGCAGATCACGGCCGAGGGGCCGGTCCAGGCCGGGTTCGCCACCGTCGCCGCCGACGGCACCGCCAGTTTCGCCGGGCTCGTGGCGGGGACTTACGAGGTCTCGATCCTGAACACCGACGGCCAGGGGGCCGACGTCCAGTTGACCGTCGGGGCCACCGGGACGACGACCCAGACGATCAACCTCGTGGCGACCTCGACGGTCTCCGGGACGGTCACCGGCCCCTCCGGCCAGCCGGTCTCGGGGGCCCTGGTCGAGGTGATCGCCCCCGGGGGCGGGTCTCCGTTGCTGGCGCTCTCGGCAAGCGACGGGACGTATTCGATCCCCGGCGTGATCCCCGGCATGTACGACCTCGCGGTCTCGGCCCCGGGCCTGGCGGCGGTGGTCCGCACGGGGGTCACGGTCTCGGGAGCCACCACGCTGAGCGCCTCGCTCCAGGCGCCGGGGACGACCCTCGACGGCTCGGTCGTCGATCCCGGCGGGCACGGGGTTGCCGGGGCGAGCGTGACGGTCCTCGACGCGGCGGGCCACGTCGTGGGGATCGCCTCGACGGCCGCCGACGGGTCGTTCTCGGTCGCTCTGGCGCTGGGGACGGGCCTCCGGGTCGTCGTCTCGGCCCAGGGGTTCGCCCCGGTCGTGCTCTCGGGCGTGGACGCCAGCTCCGGCCCGGCCGTCCATCTGGGCTCGAAGACGATCCAGCCGACGGCGCTGGCCGTCGGGCAGGCCGGCTCGCTCTCGGACCCGGCCGCGAAGGGCAAGGCCCCCGCTTCGGGCGTTTCGGGCTCGTCGGGCTACGGCAACGGCTATCCCGGGGGCGGAGGGGGTGGCACCGGGACTCCCACCACGCCCTACGGCTATCCGACCGTCCCGCCGGACCTCGTCCCCGCGTGGGCCGACCGCATCCAGTTTCAGCTGAACAACTCGAAGAACATCGCCTCCCAGCTGAAGGACCTGCTCGGCCGGCTGATCCTCGACGCCGCGAAGTCGGCGCCCCCGCCGCCGATGCCGTCCTGCATGCCTTCGTGCCAGGACGCCTACGACGCCCTCCAGGCGGCGATCAAGGTCGAGGACCCGTACAAGGCCCAGATCGACAAGCTCAACGACGCCCTGGGCCAGGCCACGGCGTTGGTGGCCGCCTACGACGCCATCGCCCTGCTCCAGGCCGCTTCGGTCGTCGCCTTCCTCTTCACCGCCGGCGCCGTCGGCGCCGAGATCCTGGAGGGGCTCAAGGGGGTCGAGACCGCCGGGCAGTTGACCATCGAATCGGCGCAGATCCAGCAGCAGCTCTTGCGGCAGGGCCTCATCCAGAAGGGCGCGATCGCCGGCGGCGGCCTCCTCGCCCTGGACCTCGGCCAGACCATCCTCAACGACATCAAGGAGCTCTTCAAGACCCTCCAGGAGCTGTTCGAGATCAACAACGAGCTCATCAAGCTCACCAACGAGGCGAACGAGGCCAGGGCCAAGCTCAAGGAGCTCGACGACGCCACCCGCCAGGCCCTCCTCAACTACTCCAAGTGCCTCCAGAACGCCGCCAACCAGCAGAACCCGGCCTGTTGCAACATGAGCGGCAAGGACATGGGGATGATGTGCATGCCCCCGCCGCCCAACCCGCCGGGCAATCCCGGCAAGCCCGGCAACGGCGGAGGCGGCGGCGCCGCGGCGCCCCACGACCCCAATGATATCCTCGGGCCCGTGGGCTATGGCGATCAGGGATTCGTGGCCCAGGCCGCGACGTTGCCCTATGAAATCCTCTTCGAGAACGCCTCCACGGCCACCGTCCCGGCCCAGGTCGTCACCGTCACCGAGACGCTCGACCCCAACCTCGACCCCCGCTCCTTCCGCCTGGGCGACTTCGGCTTCGCCGGGATGACGTTCTCCGTCCCCGACAATTCGGCGTTCTATCAGACGACGCTGGACCTGACCTCGACCCTCGGCTTCGACCTGGAGGTCTTCGCCGGGATCGACGTCCAGACCGGCGTGGCGACCTGGGTCTTCACCACGATCGACCCGAACACCGGCGAGGTGCCGACCGACCCCCGGATCGGCTTCCTCAAGCCCGACGACGGCACCGGCGTGGGCCAGGCGTTCGTCAACTACACCGTCCAGGCCAGGACCACGACCCACACCGGCGACACGATCTCGGCGAAGGCCCGGATCGTGTTCGATTCCGAGGAGCCGATCGACACGCCGACGGTCGTCAACACGATCGACGCCTCTCCGGTGGCGACCGTGCAGACGGCCCCGCCCGCGGCCTCGGGCTCGACGACGATCCCCCTGTCCTGGGGAGGCCAGTCCGACCCGTCGGGATCGGCCGCGGCGAGCTACACCGTGTACGTGAGCCAGGACGGCGGCCCCTTCATGGTCTATCTCCAGGACACGACGGCGACCCAGGCCACGTTCGTCGGCCAGAGCGGCAGCGTCTATCAGTTCTACACCGTGGCCACGAGCAACACGGGGCAGGTCGGCTCGCCCAGCGCGATCAATTCGGTGGCCGTCCTGGCGACGGCCCCGGCGGCCCCGGCGTCGCCGACGTTGCTGGCCTCGGAGGAGGCCTCGACCTCGATGCCGACGACCACCACGAGCACCCAGCCTCACCTGGTCGGCTCCTATCCCCGGTCCAACCCGCTGTTGCCGGCGTATACGATCCAGCTCCTCGATAGCGGAGGCAACGTCGTCGGCACCGCCACCACGGCGGCCGACGGCTCGTATTCCATCCAGACGACGAGCCTGACCGTCGGCGACCATACGTTCACCGTCCGGGCCGAGGACGCCACCGGCAACCTCAGCCCGGCCAGCGGCCCGGTCACCATCACCGTGATTTCCTCGAACACCGGAGGTGGCGGCGGCGGCGGAGGTGGTGGCGGTGGCGGTGGGGGAACCGGAGGCGGAGGGACCGGCGGAGGCGGGACCGGCGGTGGGGGAACCGGAGGCGGCGGGACCGGAGGTGGCGGGACCGGAGGCGGCGGTGGAGGAGGTGGGACCGTCACCCCGCCCGACCAGACCGGCCCGGTCGTCTCGTCGGTCCATCTGATCAAGAAGCGAGGCCGGGTCACCCAGATTCAGGTCACCTTCAACGAGGCCGTGGACGCCGCCTCGGCCGTCCTGATCGGCAACTACCTGCTCCGCACCACGGGCCGCGACCAACGGTACGGCACGAAGGACGACCGGAGCTACAAGATCAAGGCGATCACCTACGATCCGGCGACCCACACCGCCACGCTGACCCTGAAGACGCCTCTGCTGCTGAACGTCCCTCTGCGGCTGGACGTGGGCGGGCTGGGGACCTCGGCGATCCACGACGGCTCGGGCCACACCCTGAACGAGACGAAGGACGGCCAGCCCGGCGCGGCCTTCGCCTTCGCCTTCGGCAAGACCCCGCACCCGAAGCCCGTGAAGATGCCGAAGGTCGGCAGGGGGAAGAAGGCGAAGGCCGCCGAGGTCGCCACGATCGCCCCGGCGCCCGCCCCGATCGGCCCCCTGGCCGCGCTCGCCGTCGATTTCCTCCTGACCGACCCGAGCCTGGTGCCCACCACCCCCGGCAGGAAGGTCCACCGATTCGGCCAGGGGGATTGAGTCCATCTCGGTTCGCACGCCCACGAATTCGTGGCCTGCGGCCCATGTTGGCGAGACGCTTGTTCCTGTTTCGGCGATGACACGTCCAGCGTTTTCTTGGGTGGCGCGGGTCCCGAAGCCGGAACCCGTGTCACCCCAAAGAGATCTGAGGAAGAACCCGGGGAGACTCAGGCGGAAACCGACCTTGGGGATCGCGGATTCGTCCGGGGCGTCGGTATCGGGTATCCTGATCGACGGGACTGGGGAGGACGCGGGAACATCCGGGGCATCCTATGGACGCGGCGAGCCGGGTGGCGGTCCTGGCGATCGGCGGGGCGATGGGCGTGAATGCCCGATACTGGCTCTCGGTCGCGATGGATGCGAGGGTCGGCCGGGGGTTCCCCTGGGCTACGTTCGCGATCAACGTTTCCGGGGCATTCGCCCTGGGGCTCCTGGCCACCTTGATGGCCCGGTGGAGGCCCGACCATCCGGCGAGGCTGGCGGTCCTGGTCGGGTTTTTGGGCGGGTTCACGACGTTCTCGACGTTCGCGATGGAGTCGGCCCGGCTCTGGAGCGACGGGGCATTCGGCCGGTCGATCGCGTACATGGGCGGGAGCGTCGCGGCGGGGTTCGTCGCGGTCGTCCTGGGGTCGGCGGTCGGCCGTCTGGCGACCGATCAGCGGCGGGTCGAGGTCGCGGTCGGGGCGGGCGTCCCCATCGCCGAGGGGGGCGGCGGCGAGGTCGGGGCGGGCGAGGGAGACTGATCGGCCCTCTCCTTCGCGTTCAGGGCCGAGATCAACGTCGGGGCCCGAGCGCCGTCAGCAGGTCGGCCTGGGCCTGGGTCGCGGCCCAGAGCGCGTCGAGCCGGGCGTTCTCGACCTGGATCAGGCTCCTCCGGGCCTGGAGGAGCTTGGTCAGGTCGGCCTGGCCCGCCTCGAAGAGCCGCTCCATGGCGGCGATCTGCGAGCGGACGGCCTCGGGCAATCCCGCGGTCCGGCTCACCAGGCGGCTCGCCCCGTTCCACTTGGCCACGGCGGCCCGGACCTGCGCCGTGATCCTCTGCTCGGTCTGCTGGGCGGCGGTGGCGGCCCGGCGGAGCTCGGCCTCTCGCTGACGGACCAGGGGTTGCCCGTTATTGAGCGTGGGGAGCGGGGTGATATACACGAAGCCGAAGAACTGCGTCCCCTGTTCGTCCCTCTCGTAGACCGGGCCGGCGACGGGGGTGGGGATCTTGTCCCCCTTGGCCAGGCAGACGGCGGCCTTCGCCCCGGTCACGACGGCGCGGGCGGCGTGGAGGTCCGGCCGGTTGGCCAGGGCCATCGAGACGAACTCGGCGTCCTCGACCTGGGGGATCGTCCCCGGGAGGATGAACTCGCCCAGGGGCTCGGCCGAGTTGGCCGACTCCGGCAGGCCGATCTGGTTGCGGAGGTCCGCCAGCGCCGTGGCGTAATCCTGGCGGGCCGACTCGACTAGTTGCCGGGTCGCCTGCGCCTCGACCTCGGCCAGGGTGACGTCGGCGGCCTGGACCTGGCTGGCCTCCAGCCTCCGGCGCAAGGTCTCCACCAACCGGTCGTTGAAGTCGGCGAGGGCCTCGGAGACCCGGAGCTTCTCTCGGCGGTAGGCGGCCGTCTGGAAGAAGCGGTACGTCTGGACCAGGGTGGTCAATTCGGCCTGAACGACGGTCCATTGTTGCTGCGTATAGGCGGCCTTGGCGATGTTGTAGCGGTGGGTGGTCTGGTGCCCCAGCTCGATCGGCTGCCGGAGCGAGAAGTACATCAGGGCGTCTTTCTGGTCCATGTAATTGCCGATGCGGCCCCGGGCGCCGAAGTTCTGGGACGGCACCCGCTCGTAGACCAGCGGGCGGATGTCGATCCAGAGCGTGGGGTTGAGGGTCACGGGGAAGCGTCGGGCCACCTCGACGGCCTCGGCAGAGGCGGCGTTGGCCCCGCGGAGGGTGACGAGGTCCGGGTTCCGCGTGATCGCCCCATACAGGGCCGCTTCCATGCTCAACGGCTGACTGCCGAGGTCCGAGACGGCCTCCGCCGGTCCCGAGGGCAACGCCGCCTCGGGTGCCAGGGGCGCCGGCAGCGCCTCCTCGGGGCCGATCTGGACCCGCCGAAGCGGCGCATCCGCCGACCTCAAAACGGGTTGCGCCGGGGCTGGATTGGGTCGCGGCGATACCGCCGTCGCGGGCCTCGCCCTGGGGGCCGGCGCGGCAATCGGGGCCGGGATCGGGGAGGGGATCTTGCGAGGGGCGCCCCGGAATCGGTCCAGGAACCGCCGACCCGTCGGCCCTGCTGAGCCGGGCTGGGTCAGCACGACCTGGCCGGGAGCCGTCTCCGTCGATCCGGGCCGGTCCGCGCCCGCCTGGCCCAGCATCGCCAGCAGCAGCAGAGATCTCACGGACGTCGCCTCCTGCAAGCCGGTCGGGATGAGGTCGAACCCGTCCCAACCCGGATCTCCGATCCCCCGCCGTCCACGGCGGCTTCCCCAGCTCGGCAGCTTCCCTGACTTGCCGGGCTCCCGCCAATCATTATCGAACCGAGGTCCGCGGCCCATGAGCCGAATTGCCGGAGGCTTTGCGAACGATCCTTGACATTGACGCACGTTTCGAAGATTGATGCTTGACACGCGAAAAATGTGTCGCCAAAGTAGTCTTTCTCGACTGGCCCGGTCCTCAGGGGTGGGGGCTCGGGCGAGCGTCGCCGGTCGACCGGGACGAGGGGGGTCGTGCGTGGTCTTTTCCGAAAGGCCGAGATGCCATGGCGGCACTTGTGCGATGCCGGTGCGGTCTCCAGTTTCAGGTCAAGGGGAAGTCGGGGGAGACGACGATCGCCTGTCCGGTCTGCAGGAGGTCGATCCTCCTGCCCCCGCCCCAGGCGGCGGCGGCCGACGCCCCGAGTCGGCGACGAACGATCCTGGTGAGCGGGGCGGTGGGGATCGTCGTCCTCCTGTCGTTCGGAACTGTCGGCGTCCTGGCCATGAGGGTGACTCGGGCGGATCGGTCGATGCGCCGGGCCGTCGTGGCGACGAGCGTCTCGAATCCGGGCGCGGAGGTCCCGTCGTTGGCATCCTCCCCGGCCCCTCCGACCGTCTCCGGGCGGCTGGATTCGCAGTTCCTCCCGCTGGGATCGGTCAGCGCCCCGGCGGCCAAGCAGGAGGTCCGCGCGATCCCGCGGGCCAAGCGCAAGTGAACATCCCGGGCGCGATCGGGACGGCCTCCTCGTCCTCGGGAGGTGCCCGTCCCCATCGCGCCCGGGGCGTCTCGGAGCGATCCCCGGGCCTCGGGACCGTCAGGCCAGGAGCTTCCGGACCACCTCGCCGGCCACGTCGGTGAGCCGGAAGTCCCGGCCCTGGAAGCGGTAGGTCAGCCTGGTGTGGTCGAAGCCCAGGAGGTGGAGGATCGTCGCGTGGAGGTCGTGGACGTGCACCTTGTCCTCCACCGCGTTGAACCCGAGGTCGTCGGTCTTCCCCAGGCTGATCCCCGGCTTGATCCCCCCGCCGGCCATCCACATGGTGAAGGCGTTGGGGTGATGGTCCCGGCCGTCGTCCCCGCCCTGGACCATCGGCGTCCGGCCGAACTCGCCCCCCCAGATCACCAGGGTGTCGTCCAGGAGGCCCAGCCGCTTCAGGTCCTTGACCAGGGCCGCGCTCGGCCTGTCCGTCTTGCCGCACTGGTCCTTCAGGCCGCTCGTGAGGCCGCCGTGGTGGTCCCACGCCTCGTGGAAGACCTGGACGAACCGCACCCCACGCTCCACCAGCCGCCGGGCCAGCAGGCACGAATTCGCATACGACGACTTGCCCGGCTCCGCGCCATACATGGCCAGGGTCTCGGGCGACTCCTTCGAGAGGTCCATGAGCTCCGGGGCGCTCTCCTGCATCCGGTAGGCGAGCTCGAACGACTCGATCCGCGTGGCGATCTCGGGATCGCCGACCGCCCCGAGCTTCTGGCGGTTCAACTGGGCGATGGCGTCGATCGAGTCCCTCTGAATCTGGCGATCGACCCCCTCGGGATTGCTTAAATACAGGACCGGATCGCCCTGGCCCCGGAACGGGACGCCCTGATGGACGGTCGGCAGGAAGCCGCACCCCCAGTTGCCCGCGCCTCCCGAGGTCCCTTTCTGGCCGGTGCTGAAGACGACGTAGGCGGGCAGATCCTGGTTCTCGGTGCCGAGCCCGTAGGTCGTCCAGGCCCCCATGCTCGGCCGGCCGAACTGCTGGCTGCCGGTGTTCATGAAGATCTGGGCGGGGGCATGGTTGAAGGCGTCGGTGACCATCGATTTGACGATGGCGATGTCGTCCGCGACCTCGGCCAGGTGGGGCGTCAGCTCCGAAAGCTCGGCCCCGCTCTGGCCGTGCTTCGAGAACTTGAACTTCGGACCCAGCAGGGTTGAGTTCGGGTTGATGAACGCCGCCCGATAGCCCTGGAGCAGCTCTTTCGGCGGCAGGGTCCCGTTGAACTTGGCAAGCTGGGGCTTGTAGTCGAACAGTTCCAGGTGGCTCGGCGCGCCGGCCTGGAACAGGTAGATGATGCTCTTGGCCTTCGCCGGGAAATGAGGGGACTTGGGCGCGAGGGGGCTGGTCGGGCCCCGGTCTCCGCGCCGATCGCGGGCGATCCGAGCGCCTGCCCCAGCAACGAGCCGAGGGCGACCGAGCCGAGGCCGACGCCGCAATCGCGGAAGAACCAGCGGCGGGTCACGGCCCGGCGGACCTCGTCCCGAAACGTCTCATCGAGGGTCATGGGCCGGTCACTCCTTGGTGATCGTCTCGTCCAGGTTCAGGAGGACCCGGCCGACGAGGGTATACGTGGCGAGCTGGGTGGGCGTGGCGTTCTTCGGCAGGTTCTGCGGCCGGTCCTTCGACCCGGTGGCGACCTCCCACGGGTTCGCCCAGCCGTCGGCGAACCGCCTGGCTTCCTTGTCGAGCAGATTCTGGAGGATCTCGCGCTCGGGGGCCGTCGGCACCCGGCCGGTGCAGAGGCGGAAGGCGAAGGCGAGGCGGTCGGCGTCGGAATCCCCTCCCTGATCGAGGATTCGCCGGCCCAGGGCGCGGGCGGCCTCCATCGAGGTCGCCTCATTCAGGGTCAGCAGCGCCTGCAAGGGGGTGTTGGAGCGCGTCCGCCGGATGCACGAGCTGACCCCTTCGGGGGCGTCGAACGTGTTCAGGAGGGGGAACGGGGTGGAGCGACGCCTCCAGACGTAGATCCCCCGGCGGTAGCGGTCGGGGCCGGTCTCGTCCTTCCAGGGGAACGGGGCGTAGCTCGCCGGGGGCTGGAACAGGAACGCCGGCGCCGGCGGCATGATGCTCTTGCCGCCGATCGCCTCGTTCAGCAGGCCGCTCGCCGAAAGCTGGATGTCGCGGACGATCTCCGCCTCGACTCGCAACCGAGGCCCCCGCGCCAGGAGGCGGTTGTACGGGTCCCGGGCGTGCATCTCGGGCGAGACCTTGCTGGATTGCCGATACGAGGCGCTCGTCACGATCATCTTGTGGAGGGCCTTCGGGCTCCACCCCCTGGCCATGAACTCGACGGCCAGCCAGTCGAGCAATTGCGGGTGGCTGGGCGGCTCGGCGCGGAGGCCGAAATCCTCGGGGGTGGCCACGATCCCGGTGCCGAAATAGGTCTGCCACGTCCGGTTGACGAAGACCCGGGCCGTCGTGGGCGATTCCGGGGCGACGATCCAGCGGGCCAGGGCCAGCCGCGAGCCGTCGGAATCCGACGGCATCGGGTGGAGGTAGCCGGGCGTCCCGGCGGTCACCGGGCGGACCGGCTTGAGGAAGTCGCCTCGCTTCAAGAGGCTCGTCATCCTCGGCTTTTCTCGGGCGTGGAGGACCAGCGTGGTGGTCCCGGCCGGATGGGACTTCCACAGGGCCTCGATCGCCTCGTTCTCCGCCTTCCACTCGGGGACGCCCTTGCGGAACTCGGAGAAGATCGCGGCGACCTGGGCGGGCGACCGCTTCTCGGCGGGGATTTCCAGGAGGTCGCGGACCCGGGCGGGCAGGTTGTCGGCCTTCGCTTCGGGGGCGTCCGTGACGGACAGGCGGAAGCGGCCGAGGTTGTTGGTCATGAGGTCGTCGGAGTTCCACCCGCCGTGGTTCTGGCTCAGGTGGACCGTCAAGACGGCCCCTTTTTCGAACGTGACCGGCTTCTCGAAGACGAACACCGCGTTCCTCGGGACGTTCCGGCGGCCGGGGCCGGCGTCGATCCCCCAGGCGGTGTCGCCGTTGCCGTCGATGGCATAGCTCGACGGCCCGGTCACGCGCTTCTTGCCCGATCTGTCGTCGAAGTTCGGCTCCAGAGGCGCCTCGGGCTGATCGAAGTCCGAAGACGCCTTCACGAGCTTGATCGTCTGCTTCTTGTCGGGGGCGTCGGCCGGGGCGACCTCGACGGAGATCTCCGACAGGGCGCAGGTCCCCTTGAACGACCGCCCCGGGCCGAAGCCGGGCAGATTCGCGTCGTTCAGGAGCTCCAGGCGGATGGCCGAGACGGTCTTGGCGTCGGTCTTGATGGTGACGTTGGCGGTGTGCTTGGTCGGGGCGTAGCCGCAGGCCAGGTACGAGCCGTCGTCCATCATCCGGTACTTCTGGCCCCCGGTGGAGATCTCCTCGAAGGGGGATTGGATCGTCGTCCAGGTCGGCCGGTTCGCCTTCGACGATTCTTCCCACTTCGCCATCAACGCGGGCCAGTCGGCGTGAGAGTGGCGGAGGCCGTCCTCGATCTCCCGGGCCTTGCGGTGGATCTCGGCGATCTGCCGTTGTTCGTCGGGCGAATAGACGATCGCCGACGGCTCGTCATCGTTGTTCAGGAACGCGAAGAATCGGTAATAGTCTTCCTGGGTCGTGGGATCATACTTGTGATTGTGGCACTGGGCGCACTGGATCGTCAGGCCGAGCATGGATTTGCCGATGGCGTCCATCCGGTCGAACATGGCCTCCATCCGGAACTGCTCGGGATCGACGCCGCCCTCCTCGTTGATCAGCGAGTTGCGGAGGAACCCGGTGGCGACGACCTGATCCTGGGTGGCGTCGGGCAGGAGGTCCCCGGCGAGCTGCTCGATCAGGAACTGGTTGTAGGGGAGGTCGCGGTTGATCGCCTGGATGACCCAATCGCGATAGAACCAGATATAGCGAGGCTTGTCCTTCTCGAATCCGTCGGAGTCGGCATAGCGGGCGGCGTCGAGCCAGTGGCCGCCCCAGCGTTCGCCGTGGTGGGGGCTGCGGAGGAGTCGATCGACCTGTTTCTCGTAAGCATCGGGGGCGGGGTCGTTCAGGAAGCCGTCGATCTCGGCGATCGAGGGGGGCAGGCCGATCAAATCGAGGCTGAGGCGGCGGAGGAGGGTGGCGCGGTCGGCCTCGGGCGAGGGCTTCAGCCCCTCTTGTTCGAGGTGGGCGAGGAGGAAGCGGTCGATCGGGTTGCGGCACCAGGAGGCGTCCTTCACCGGGGGCTCGGCGGGCCGCACGGGGGCCTTGAACGCCCAGTGGTCGCGGCCCCTGGCGGCGTTGGACGAGGCTTCGAGGTCCGTCCACTTCGCGCCCTCGTCGATCCAGCCGCGGAGCTTGGCGATTTCCGAGGCGGTCAGGCGGTCGCCCTTGGGCGGCATCTTGACGTCGGCCTCGTCGCTGGTCACGCGGCGGATCAGGTCGCTATCGGCGGCTTTGCCCGGGACGATCGCGGGGCCGGAGTCGCCCCCCTGCATCGCGGCCGCTTTCTCGTCGAGCCGGAGGCCCGACTTCTGCTTCTCCGGGCCGTGGCACGCATAACACTTCGCCTGGAGGACGGGCCGGACGTCCCGAACGAAATCGATCGAGGCCTCCTGCGAATGGCCCGCGGAGGCGGTCATCGCCAGGACGGCCGAAGCGACGAGGACGATCCGCGGGGAGGCGGAAGGGGCGCGCAAGGGCATGGCGAGTCCCGGGGGCCAGAGGGAAGGAGCAGGCAGGGATTCCGGCGGGGCGGGCAGACACGACCGATTCCCCCCGATTGTACGGGCAGGCGGCCCGGCGATTCCACCGTTTTTTTCGGCAGGGCCGGCCCGGGGCGTCGGTTCTCGAGCTTCCGGGGGACAGGCAGGGGTGCTGACGGGATCGATTGACGCTATGTGGTCATGTGCGACCGCGTGCGACGATGGAGGCCCCGCCGACCACGCGAGGAGAGGAACTGGGCCCCCGTGTTGAAGACCCGAGACGATGCCAACTCCCCCCCGGCCCCGCCCCTGGACCGCGCCGATCGCCGTCGTCCTCCTCGCCATGCTCGTCGCCGTCGCCTTCCTGCCGAGCCTCGGCAACGGTTGGGTGGACTGGGACGACACCGAGAATTATCTGGAGAACGCCCGATTCCGCGGCCTCGGCCCGGATCAACTCCGCTGGGCCCTCTCGACGTATCACGTGGGGGTCTATCAGCCGCTGTCGTGGATGATCTGCGGGGCGGAATACCTGGCGTTCGGGATGGACGCGACGGGTTATCACCTCGTCAGCCTGATCTTCCATGCCCTCAACGCGGGACTGCTCTTCGTGCTGGTCCGGGCGCTGGTCCGGCGATGCCGGCCGGGCCTGGCGGCGGGATCTCCCGGGGCGGTGGAGGCCGGGGCCTTCCTGGCGACGGCCCTGTTCGCCGTCCACCCGCTGAGGGTGGAGGTGGTGGCGTGGAATTCGTGCCAGCAGTACTTGCCGGCGGCGTCCTTCGCGATCCTGGCGGCCCTGGCCTACCTCCGGGCCCACCCGGCCGACGGTCCGGGCCGACCGGGCTGGGCGGCAGCTTCCGGGGTCTTGCTGCTCCTGGGCATGCTCTGCAAGGCGGCGGCGATCGGGGTGGCCGGGGCTTTGGTGGTCCTGGACTTCTATCCCCTGGGGAGGCTGGGGGGCGGGCCCGGTCGCCTCCTCGGGCCCCGGGCCCGGGGCGTCTGGGCGGAGAAGGTCCCGTTCCTCGCGATGGCCGCGTATTTCTCGGTCCAGGCCGTCCTCGCCAAGACGTCCAACCAGTCGCTCGTGCCGATCTCGCAATACGGGATCGCGGCCCGGATCGCCCACGCGAGCTTCGGCGTCTTCTTCTACCCCTTCAAGACGTTCGTGCCCACTCGCCTGTGCACCAATTACTACCTGCCCGAGGGGTATAACTGGTATCCCTGGCCGGGCTGGCCGGCGATCCTCGGCCTCCTGGCCGTCTCGGCCGCGATGGTGCGGATTCGCTCGAGACGACCGGCGACGGTCGCGGCGTGGGCCGCTTACCTCGTCCTCCTCGCGCCGAGCCTGGGCGCGATCCGGATCGGCAGCCAGTACGCGGCCGATCGGTACGTCTACTTCGCCTCGATGCCGTGGACGGCCCTTCTGGCCGGCGGCCTGGCGGCCCTTCTGGCCCGAGGGCCGGCCTGGCGATGGGGGACGATCGGGACCGCTCTCGCCCTGGTGGCGGCCCTGGGCGCCCTGTCCTGGGGGCTCACCGAGACCTGGAAGGACTCGGAGGCGCTCTCGCGCCAGGTCCTGGCCAGCAACCCCGCCCCTCCTCCCGAGACCCTCAACGCCCTGGGCCGGACCCGGGCCCGCCGGGGCGCGGCGGACGAGGCCGAGGCCCTGTACCGGGACGCCCTCCGACGCGACCCGACTTATGCCCCGGCCCGGGTGAGCCTGGGCCTCCTCCGCCTCGACCAGGGCCGGTTCGAGGACGCCCTCGCCGAGTTCCGCGAGGCCGCGAGGCTCCGGCCCCTCGACGCCGAGCCCCACATCAACCTCGGAGCGGTCTTCGGGCGGATGGGCCGGTTGGAGGACGCCTCGGACGAGTTCCGCGAAGCCCTCCGGCTCCGGCCCGACAACCAGATCGCCCGAGAGAACCTCCTGAAGGCCGTCTCGGTCCGCAAACGTGTCCCTCGCTGATCGCCCGCTGAACAGGCGACACGTCCCGGGACTCGCACCGGGCGATCCTCACGGCCGATCCGGCCTGAGCGCCTTGACGATCGCCCTCTTCAATTCCAGGGGATCGATCGCCCCCTTGGCCTTGTACAGGATCTCCCCTCCCGGCGCGAGCAGGACGGTATAGGGCAACGAGGCGTCCCACTTGGGGTCGAACGCTTCCATCATCTTGTACTTGTCCTTGTCGCCGAACAGGACGTTCTTGCCCGACGATTGCTTGTCCTTGAGGAAGTTGAGCACTTCCCCCTTCTCGTCGGGGAACTGGGCGGCGACGGTCACCATCTCGAACGCCCGGCCGCGATACATCCGGTTGATCGTGACCAGCTCCGGGAACTCGGTGACGCACGGGCCGCACCAGGTCGCCCAGAAATTCACGAGTCGAACCTTGTTCGTCTCATTCTTGCGGAGCGCCTTCATCGCCTCGACGTCGATCGTCTCGACCGACACCGGCTCCTTGGCGATCTTGGCCATGAACGCCTTGACCTGATCGGCCTTCCCGGCCCACTTGACCGAGCAGCCGAACGCATTGGTCTTCGCGACGGGCGGCTCCTTGCCGTCCAGGAGGGCGTCCAGGGCGTTGCGGAGGTCGTGCTTCTTCGCCAGGCCCTCCCTCTCGCTATCATCGATCCGGCCCACGTATCGCAGCTTGCGATCCGAGTCGAAGACGAACGCCTCGGGGGTGGCCGTCGGGCCGTACTTGCGGGCGACCCCGGTCTTGTCGCCTTCGAACAGGTAGGGGAAGTTGAACCCGGCCTGCTTCGCGCGAATCTTCATGTCCTCGAACGAGTCGCCGAGGTCGGTATAGCCCAGCTCGTCCAGCCGGACCGAATTCTCGTCGTTCGGGGAGATCGCCACCACCGCCACGGACCGATCCTTGTAATCGTCCACGAGTTTCTTCAGGCGGGTTTCATACGCCTGGGCGGTGGGGCAGTGGTTGCAGGTGAAGACGATCACCAGGAGCTTCGACTTCGCGAAGTCGTCGAGCGAATACTCCCTGTCATCGACGCCTTTCAGCTTGAATTCCGGGGCCTTCGCGCCGAGTTCCAGGGTCGGGAACGAAAGGTCGTCGGCGCGGGCGACGAGGGCGAGGCAGAACGGCAGGAGGGCGACGGCTGCGAGTCGTCTCATGGCTTGGGGCCTCTCGCGGAGGAAGAGGGGAGGGGTCGCCCCTCACGGTATCCGTCGGCGGGGGCCTCCGCAACCGGCCGGGCCCGGCGGGGCGGACTCGGCCGGCATGTCCTCACCTGGACCTGGCCTGCCACAGGGCGGCCTTTTCGGGCTGGCCCAGGGCGTCGTAAATCCGGGCGAGGGTGTTGGAGGCGACGATGAGCCGGGCCCTGGCGTGGGGCGGGAGGCGACCTTCCAGGGCCTTGAGCCCTTCATACCCTTCGAGGAGGAACGGCTCGGCCTCGGCGTACTTCTTCTGGCCTTCGAGGGCCTCGCCAAGCATCATCCGTCCCAGGAAGCGGTTCGGGTCGTCGTCCCGTCTCTGGTCGAGGGAGATGGACTCGCGGAGGAACGGCTCGGCCTCGGCGTACTTCTTCTGGCCGCAGAGGTTCTGGCCCAGCCCGCCCAGGGCCAGCGCCAGGTCGGGTTTGATGGCCTGCTTCGACTGCCGGAGGCTCCGCAGGAAGGCCCGGTGGATGGGCTCGGCCTTCTCGAACTGGCCGCCCAGCTCGTAGGCCCGGGCCAGGACGAACTGGACCTGGACGGCGTCGGGGTGGTCGCCGCCGTTCTTCGCCAGGACCCGGGGCAGGGTCGGTTCCAGGAGGGTCACGGCCTCGGCCGGGCGGCCGGCGGCCAGGTTCATCACCGCGAGGTTGACCCGTTGAGTGGTCGTGCGCTCGTGGTCCAGGCCATATTTCGCCTCATAGATCGTCAACAATTCCTTCGCCAGAGGGATCGCCCTCTCCGGCTGGCCCGAGCGGCTATAGGCCCCGGCGAGGTTGGCGCGAACGGCCAGGGTCAGGGGATGATCGGGGGCGAATTTCGCCGGGAGCAGACGGAGGTTGGCTTCGTGGAGCCGGATGGCGTCGGCGGACCGACCCAGGCCCTGGTAGGTGACGGCCAGGGTGTTGCGGATGCCGATCACGTCGGCGTGGCCCTCGCCGAACCGGGCCTCGCTGAGGAGGAGACCTCGCTCCAGGAGGGGCACGGCGTCGCCGGGCCGGGACGCTTGCAGGTAGGCCGAGGCGAGGTTGCTCCGGGTGATCGTCACGATCCGGGCGTCGGGATCGACTCCTGCCTCCGCGTTCTTGAGGTTCGCGGCGAACAGGGCGACGGCTTCTTCGAGACGGCCCGAGGCGCGGAGGGCGTCGGCCTGGGCGTTCCGGGCCCGGAGGGTGTCGTGGTGACGAGGGCCGAGCCGGGCCTCGATCCGGTCGGCGGCCTCTTCGATCGCCGGAAGGGCGTCCTTCCAGCGCCCCCTCATGGTCTGGGCCACGGCCAGATGAACCTGGGCCGAGAGGGTTGCCGGGTTATCCGGGCCGAGGGTCTTCCGACGGTCGGCGACCAGCTCGAGGAAGATGGGTTCGGATTTCGCCGGGAGGCCGAGCCCTTCGTAGACCTTGCCCAGGGCATCCAGGAGCGCGGCCCGGAGCTCGGGCGAGACCCGGGTCGGGCCGTCCAGGTCGTCTCGGAGCCGGTCCAGGACGTCCACGACCTTGACCTCGGAGCCGGCCCGGCCGGGGTCGGCGCGGCCCAGGGTCGTCACCAGGAGGTCGGTGACCCCTTCGGCCCGCTCCTTCTCGCGGTCGGACCGTTCCAGGGCCCTGGTCGTGAGCGCCTGGGCCTTTCGGGTCTCGCCCAGGGCCACATTCGCCCGGATCGCCTGCCAGACGCTGATCGTCGTCCCCAGGACCAGCGACGCGGCCAGCAGGGCCGCCCCGACGAGCTGGCCCCGGTACTTCCGGGCGAGCTTGCCGAGCCGGTACGAGGCGCTGGGCGGGCCCGCCTCCACGGGGTCGCCCTGGAGGTGGCGGCCGATGTCCTGAGCGAGGGCCTCGGGCGTCTCATACCGGCGGGCCCGGTCTTTTTCCAGGGCCTTCATGACGATCCAGTCCAGGTCGCCGCGGACGAGCCTCCGGAGCCTCGCCGGCTCGGTGCTCCGGGAGGAGGAGAGGCCGGGCAGGGCGTCGCCCGAGTCGTCCAGGCGGAGGCTGGGGCGGGGCGGCTCCTCCTCGCGGACCCGCCGGAGGATCGCCTCCAGGGCCGTCCGCCGGAGGCTCGCCCGGTCCAGGGGCGTCGTCCCGACGAGGAGCTCGTACAGGAGGGCCCCGAGCGAGTACACGTCGGTCCGGGTGTCGATGTCCAGCCCCCCCAGGCCCGCCTGCTCGGGGCTCATGTATTCGGGCGTCCCCACGATCGCGCCGTCCTGGGTCAACATCGTGGCCTCGGCCCCGAGCCGATCGGTCGCCTTGGCGATCCCGAAGTCGATCACCTTCGGCACCGGCCGGCCATCCACGAGCGTGACCAGGACGTTCGACGGCTTGATGTCGCGATGGATGATCCCTTTCTGATGGGCATGCTGGATCGCCCGGCAGACCGGGACGAACAATTCCAGCCGCTCCCGGGGGGAGAGTCGGGCGGAATCGGCGAACCGGGTGATCGGCGCGCCCTCGACCGGCTCCATCACGAAGAAGGGGCGGCCGGAGTCGGTCGCCCCGGCGTCGTAGACCCTCGCGATGTTCGGGTGGTCGAGGATCGCCAGGGCCTGACGCTCGGCCTCGAACCGGGCGACGACCTGCGCGGTGTCCATCCCGGCCTTGATGACCTTCAGCGCGACCTTCCGGCGGACGGGCACCTCCTGGGCGGCGAGGAAGACGGTGCCCATCCCCCCCTCGCCCAGCTTCGAGAGCAGCAGGTACGGGCCGATCCGGCTGCCGGGGCCCTCGTCGATCGCTCGGCCCGAGGCGGAGGGGATCGCGGCGTAAGATTTGGTGTTACTAGAGGTTGTCGCGTCGGGATCGACCTCGTCGGTGGTCTCGGGGCCTCTCGGGGCCTCGTCCCGAGGCGTCTCCGGAGGGGTCGCGAGGAAGTCGCCGGCCCGGCCGTGGGCGTCCAGAAGCTCCTGGACCTGCGCCCTCAGGGAGGGATCGGCGGCGCAGGCCCCGTCGAGGTACTCGGACCGCTCCGGCCCGTCGGCCCGGGCCAGCGCCTCGGAGAAGATCGACTTCAGGTCGTTGGAGGGCGTCATCGCCGGGGACCTCCGGGATTGGGGGGAAGGCCGAGGGCCGGTCGGAGGGCCCCTCGTCCCGGACCATGCTCCGTCCGGGGCCGAGGACCGTCACGGGCCTCGGCGAATTCAAGAAACTCCCAGCTCGCGGAACAGCCACGCCCGGGCGAACGCCCAGTCGCGCTCGGCCGTCCGAGACGCCACCCCCAGGGCCCCGGCGGCCTCCTCCAGCGACAGCCCGGCGAAGAGGCGGAGCTTCACCAGGTCCGCCCCTTGGGGATCGAGCCGGGCCAGCCGGCCCAGGGCGTCATCCAGGTCCAGGAGGTCCTCGGGCCTCGCATCGTCACCGACGAGGGAACCCAGGTCCAGGCCCTCCCGACGACGCCCGCCCCCTCGCTTCAGCCGCTTCCGGTCTCGGGCGCGATCGATCAGGATCCGCCTCATGGCCTCGGCCGCCGCGGCGAAGAAGTGGCCCCGGCCGTCCCAGAGATCGCCCCGGCCGCCGCCGACCAGCCGGAGGTACGCCTCGTGGACCAGGGCCGTCGGCGCAAGCGTCTGCCCCGGGGCCTCCCGGGCCAGGCGGGCGGCGGCCAGGCGCCGAAGCTCGTCGTAGACCAACGGCAGGAGTTCCTCGGGGGCCCGAAGGTCGCCCTCCTCGATCGCCCGGGGCCTCCGCGTCTCGTCGCTCATGGCCGATCGCCGATCCTTCCCGCCTTCGCCCGGTCCGCCGATCTCTCCAGGATGCCGGGTCGGTCGCGAGAAGTCCGATGATTTCCCGCAAGAGACCGCGAATGGTATGGTAGGGGGACGGCGGCCTTCGGCCGTCTCCTTCCTTCCGTCGGGTCGGCGGTCTTCTGGGGGCTTCGCACCGGGATGAGCGTCACTTCCGTCGAGGCGGCCTTGCCGCCGGCGATCTCGTCGCTGGGCCGACCTCTGATCGACCCGGATGCCGAAGGGCCAATCCGGGCCGAGATTTATGGCCTCGACCGGCTGGAGGCCCACGCCCGGGCCCTGGCCTCCTCCTGCGACCTGCTCCCCCCTCGGAGACGCGGCAGCCCCTTGCTCCGCCGCTTCGAGGACAACGGCCGGGTCCTCCTCCGCGTCCATTCGCGGATCATCGCCGCCGAGGAGACCGACGAGGCCCGGTCCATCGACGCCGAATGGCTCGCCGACAACTTCCACATCGTCGAGGACGTCCTCCGAGAAGTCCGCCACGACCTGCCCCCCGGCTACGACGGCGAATTGCCCAAGCTCGCCAGCCCCCCGCTTCGCGGCTACCCCCGCGTCTTCGCCGTTGCGCTGGCGGTGGTCGCCCATTCCGACAGCGAACTCGACGAGACCAGGATCACCCAGTTCGTCGAGGCCTTCCAGGAAGTCGCCCTCCTGACCATCGGCGAACTCTGGGCCTTGCCCACCATGCTCCGCCTGGTCCTGGTGGAGAACCTCCGCCGCCTGGCCGAGCAGATGATCTTTCGCCGGGACGAACGCAAGCGAGCCGAGGCGTTCGCCGAGGGCGTGCTCGTGCCCGGGGCCTCGGCCGCCGAGGTCCGCAGCGTCCCCTCGCCCACCGACCCCTCCGACCCGTTCATCGTCCGCTTGCTGCAACTCTTTCGCGATCAAGGATCTTCGGCGTCGTCGGCCCTCGATCGCCTGGAGGCCCAGCTCGAATCCCGGGGGCTGGACGCGAACGAGACCCTCCGCCGCGAGCATCGCCGGCAGGCCGCAAATCAAGTCTCCGTCGGCAATTGCGTGACGAGCCTGCGGCTCCTCTCGGCCCTGGACTGGAATTCCTTCTTCGAACGGGTCAGCCGGGTCGAGGCGATCCTCCGCGACGACCCCTCGGGCGTGTATGCACTCCAGGATTTCCCGACACGCGACCGCCAGCGCAAGAGCGTGGAGACCATCGCCCGCCGGTCCGGCGCCGATGAGCAAGACGTTGCGCGGAGGGCCATCCAGAGGGCCGTCGAGGGGGCGTCCGACGGCCCTCGACGCGGCCATGTGGGCTTCTATCTGCTCGAAACCGGCAGCACGCCCCTGAAACGCGAATTCGGCTATCGGGCGGTCGGCCGCGAGCGGCTCCTGGACTGGACTCGATCGCACCCCAGGCTCGTCTATTTCGGCTCGATCGTCGGCCTGCTCGCCATCCTCACGCTCGGATTGGCCGCGGCGGGGCTCGGCGGCTCCTTCGGGACTTTTTGGCTGATCGCGGCCGTCCTGGCACTTCTGCTTCCCATGAGCGAGGTGGCGGTCGGGCTGGTCAATCATTTGCTCACCCTGTTCCTCCCGCCTCGGGTCCTGGCGAAGCTCGAATTCAAGGACGGCCTGCCGGCCGATTGCCCGACCATCGTCGTGATGCCCAGCATGCTCGTCCGCCCCCAGAGCGCCTCGGCCCTCCTGGAACGGCTCGAAATTCACTATCTCGCCAATCCCGACCCGTCGCTCCGGTTTGCCCTGTTGACCGATTTTGCCGACGCCGACTCCGAGAATCGCCCCGAGGACGAGGGGTATCTCCGGGATGCTCTCGACCGCGTCCGGCTATTCAACGACCGCTACTCGCCCGACGGCCCCCCGAAGTTCTTCCTCTTTCATCGGCGGAGAGTCTGGAACCCCGGTCAAGGGCGCTGGATGGGTTGGGAGCGTAAACGAGGCAAACTGTCCGAGTTCAATCGACTGGTCCGGGGGGCGTCCGATACGACCTATTCGACGCTGAGTGCCGATCCCTCTCTGTTGAAAAACGTTCGGTTCGTCATCACGCTCGACGCCGACACCCAGATGCCCCGCGACACCGCCCGGAGGATGGTCGGGACGATCGCGCATCCCCTGAACCGGCCCCGGTTTGACGCCACAAGTGGCCGGGTGGTCGAGGGGTACGGCGTCTTGCAGCCCCGGGTGAGCTTCCACCTGACCGCGGCCACCCATTCGCGGTTCGCGGCGTTGCTGGCCTCATCGGGCGGGATCGACCCCTACTCCACGGCGGCCAGCGATGCCTACATGGACCTGTTCGGCCTCGGAAGTTTCACCGGCAAGGGGATTTACGACCTCGACGCCTTCGAGGCCGCCACCGGCCACACCTTCCCCGAGAACCAGATCCTCAGCCACGACCTGATTGAAGGCAACTTCGCGCGCTGCGGCCTGCTTTCCGATACCGAGCTGTTCGACGACTTCCCGGCCCGCTACCACGCCTACGCCCGCCGCGAACATCGCTGGGTCCGCGGCGACTGGCAGCTCCTCCCCTGGCTCGGAGGGACGGTGCCGACGGCGTCCGGCCGTCGCCCGAACACCTTGCCGGCCCTGGAGAAATGGAAACTCTTCGACAACCTGAGGCGGAGCCTGGTCCCGCCCGCCCTGGTCGTCTTCCTGGCCCTGGGCTGGACGGTCTTGCCCGGCTCTCCCCTGGCCTGGACCCTGTTCGCCCTGCTCGTCCCGGCCGTTCCTCTGGTCCAGCTCGTCCTGGGCACCCTGATCGGGGCGGCCCGGTCGCGGTCGCTGGCCGGGTTCAAGCGATGGCCGGACGCCGTCCCGGCCACCCTGGGCCAGGTCGGCCTCTCGATCGTCTTCCTCGCCGACCAGGCCCGCCACCTCGTCGATGCCACGCTCCGCACCCTGTTCCGCCTGTTCATTTCGCGAAAGAACATGCTCGAATGGGAAACCGCGGCCTCGACCGAGCGGCGTTTGGGCACGGGCTTGCTTAGTTTCTTCGGGACGATGTGGCCGGCGCCGTTCCTGGCGCTGGCGATCCTGGCCGTGGTCGCCAATGTCCGGCCCGGGGCGTTGCTGGCGGCCGGTCCGATCGTCCTGGCGTGGTGCCTTTCGCCGGTCCTGGCGTTCTGGATCAGCCGGCCGAAAAAGGTCGTCGAGGAAGTCCTGAGCGAGGACGACCGCCGCGAGCTCCGCCGGATCGCCCGCAAGACCTGGAGCTTCTTCGAGACGTTCGTCGGCGACGCCGATCACTGGCTCCCGCCCGACAACTACCAGGAAGACCCCGACGGCCGGGTCGCCCATCGAACCAGCCCCACCAACCAGGGACTGCTCCTGATCTCGACCCTCGCGGCCCACGACTTCGGCTACCTCGGCCTGAGGACCCTCGCCGACCGCCTCGAACGGTCGCTCGATACCTTCGACAAGCTGGAGAGGCACTGGGGGCACTTTTACAACTGGTATCACACCCAGACCCTCAAGCCGCTGCCCCCCACGTACATTTCCACCGTCGACAGCGGCAACCTGCTCGGCTGTCTGGTGACCCTAAAACGAGGCATGCTCGAACTTTGCGAAACGCCCCTGGTCGCGGCGATGACCGGCGGAGAGGGGCTGGCGGACAGTCTGGGGCTGCTGGCCGAGGCCGTTCGGAGTGTCCCGCCGCCGTCCGGACCGACCGCGGCGGCGGCCCTGAAGGCCCTTCAGGACGACATTTTGGCGGCGTCCCTGCTCCTGGCCGAACGCCCGGCGGACCTCCTGGTCCTCGACGACTGGCTAGGTCGGGTCGATTGGAAGGCTCTGGGGATTTTGGGTAAGGTGAGGGCCCTGGAAGAAGCGACCGGGAGCACGGTCCCCGAGCCGGTCGAACGATGGTCGCGGCGGTTCTCGGTCGAGGTCGCCCAGAAGAGGGCCGACCTCGAAGCGGTCGCGCCCTGGCTCCCCGCGATCCGCCGGATCGAGGCCGCCGAGACCGCGCCCACCTGGGCCGATCCCTCGGACATCGAACAGTTTATGACGGCTCGACGCCAAATCGTCGACCCGGCGAGCCTCGTCGTGCTGGCGGGCCTCCTGGACGGGTTGCGGACGTCTCTGGAGGAGCTTTCCCGGCGGGTTCCGGCCGTCGGTCCGGTGGCGGAGACCCTGGGCCAGTCCTGCGCCCCGGACCTCCTATCCCGCCTGAAGCGCCTGGCCGAGCGGGCGGAAGGGTTTGCCGACTCGATGGACTTCCGGCCCCTCTACAAGCCGGACCGCAACCTGTTCACCATTGGCTGCAATCTCGCCCAGGGTCGCCTGGATGGCCCATGTTACGACCTGTTGGCCTCGGAATCCTGCCTGACCAGCCTGTTGACCGTCGCCCGAGGAGACGCCCCCCGCCGCCACTGGTTCATGCTCGGCCGACCGTTCATCCGGGCGGCCGGTCGGATCGGGCTGATCTCCTGGGGCGGCACGATGTTCGAGTATCTCATGCCTCGCCTGATGATGCGAGGACTCCCCGGGACCCTGGTCGCCGAGGCCGTCAAGACGGCCGTGGCAAGACAGATCGAATACGGAGGCCAGACGGGCGTTCCGTGGGGGATTTCGGAATCGGCGTTCCATGCCCAGTATGTCGATGGCGACTTCCAGTATCAGTCGTTCGGCGTCCCCGGTTTGGGACTCAAACGAGGGCTGGAAAAGGATTTGGTGATCGCTCCCTATGCCAGTCTCCTGGCGACGATGATCGTCCCCCGCGAGGCCCTGGCCAACCTGCGAAGGATCGCGGCCGAGGGGGGATCGGGGGCCTACGGGTTCTACGAGGCCATCGACTACACCCGGGACCGCGTGCCGAAGGGGAAAAAAGCGGCGGTGATCCGCCAGTACATGGCCCACCATCAGGGGATGGCGTTCTGCGCCCTGGCGAACGCGCTGCTGGATGAGCCGATGCCCCGGAGGTTCCATGCCGAGCCGATGGTCCGGGCCGTCGACCTGCTCCTCCAGGAACGGATTCCCCGGGACGTCCCGCTCGTGGCGCCGTCGGAGACCACGACTCCCTCCGGGTCCGAGGAGACCCAGGGAACGCCGCTGATGAGCCGGCGGATCACCACGGCGATGACCCCCGCTCCTCGGACGCATCTCCTTTCCAACACCCAATATCACGTGATGTTGACCAACTCCGGCGCCGGCTTCAGCACGAGCCGGGGGCTGGACGTGACCCGGTGGCGGGAAGACTCGACCCGGGATTGCTGGGGCCAGTTTGTCTACCTGAGGGACGCGACGAACGGTCACGTCTGGTCGGCCGGTCATCAACCTCTGGGCCGACCCTCGGACACGTATGAGGTCGTCTTCTCGACCGATCGCGCGGCGTTCCGGAGGAGAGACGGGGCGATCGAGACCTTGATGGAGGTGACCGTCTCGCCCGAGGACCATGCCGAGGTCCGCCGGGTCACGATCTCCAACCACGACGCGAAGCCTCATGAGATCGAGGTCACGAGTTATGGCGAGATCGTCCTGATGGGGCGAGGGGCGGATCGGGCGCATCCCGCGTTTGGTAAATTGTTTGTGGAAACCGAGTGGGTTGAGGGGTCGCACGCCCTGATCGCCCGGAGGCGGCCGAGATCGGCGGCGGACCGGCCGATCTGGGCCGTCCACGCCGTGGCCAGCGACCCCTCGTCGGTGGGCGAGGTCCAGTACGAGACCGATCGGGGCCGGTTCCTCGGCCGAGGGCGGGGTCCGGACGACCCGGCCGCGATCGACTCCGGGGTCGCCCTGTCGGGGACGACCGGCCCGGTCCTCGACCCGATCGTGAGTCTCCGCCGGAGGTTGCGGATCGCCCCCGGGGCCTCCGCCGTGGTCGCATTCACGACGGCGGTGGCCGATTCGAGGGAAGAGGCCCTGGCCCTGGCCGACCAGTATCGCCAGCCGTCGGCGGCGAGCCGGGCGTTCGAGCTGGCCTGGGCCCAGAGCCAGGTCGAGCACCGGCACCGCAGCCTCTCGCCCGAGGACGTCCACCTGTTTCAGCGACTCGCCGCGCCGATCCTCTTTGCGGGCTCGGCCTTGCGCGCCCCGGCCTCCCTGATCGCCAGCAACGGCCAGGGGCTGGACGGCCTCTGGAAGCTGGGGATTTCCGGCGACCTGCCAATCGTCCTGGCCCGGATCGCCGAGAAGGACGAGATCCCCCTGGCTCGTCAGTTGATCGCCGCTCAGAACTACTTGCGGCTCAAGGGGTTGGACTTCGATCTCGTGATGTGGAACGAGGAGCCGTCGAGCTACTTCCACGAAGTCCACCAGGCGTTGCAGGAACTCGTTCGGGACATGGGAGTTGCGGAACGGGCCGACAAGCCCGGCGGGGTGTTCGTCCGCAAGGCGGCCCACGTGCCCGAAGAAGACCGGACGCTGATCCAGGCGGCCGCCCGGGTGGTGCTGTCGGGCGACCGGGGATCACTGGCCGGTCAGCTCGACCGGATCGAGAAGCTGGCCACGCCCCCCGGCCCTCTGGTCCCGACCCGGGAGCCGATCGCCTGGCCGCCGGCCGAGGCGACCCTGCCGCCCGACCTCCGGTTCCCCAACGGGACCGGCGGGTTCTCGGCCGACGGTTCGGAGTACATCATCGCCGTTCACGCATCGGCCCCGGCCGACGTCCGCCGCAACGGGAAGACCCACGCCGAGCCGCCTCCTCATCCGATCCTGCCGCCGGCCCCCTGGTCGAACGTCGTGGCCAATCCCGACTTCGGGTTCCTCGTGACCGAGACCGGGTCGGGATTCACCTGGTCGGGCAACAGCCAGACAAATCGGCTGACCCCCTGGAGCAACGACCCGGTGACCGACCCCCCGGGCGAGGTGGTCTACCTCCGCGACGAGGCGACCGGGCAGGTCTGGTGTCCCTCGCCGGGGCCGGTCGTTTCGGCCTCCGCGACGCTAATCCGCCACGGTCGGGGGTATTCGGTCCTGGAGAAAACCGCGTTCGGCCTGGCTCATGAGCTGACGCTGTTTGTCCCGAAAGACGCACCAGTCAAGCTCTTGCGCCTGAAGGTCCGCAACCCGGGCGAGGGTGCCCGGAACCTCTCGGCGTGCTTCTTCGCCGAGCTGGTCCTGGGCAGCACCCGGGACGTCTCGGGCCCCCTGATTACGACCGAGATCGACCACGAGACCGGCGCCCTGTTCGCCCGGAACCGCTTCCGGACCGATTTCGGGTCGCGGGTCGCCTTCGCCGACGTGGATCGGAGGCCCCGGACCGTCTCGGCCGATCGCGCCGAGTTCCTCGGCCGCAATGGGTCCGCGGCGTTCCCGATCGCCCTGAAGCGTGTCGAGCTTTCGGGAAGGGTCGGCGCCGCGATGGACCCCTGCGCGGCCCTGCTGACCAGGTTCGAGCTGCCGGCCGGCGGGGAGATCGAACTCACGTTCCTCCTGGGCGAGGCCGAGGACGCCGAAGCCGCCCGAGCGCTGGTCCGCCGGTTCCATGAGCCGGGGGCGGTCTCGGCCGCCCTGGATGAAGTCCGAGCGCTTTGGGACTCCACGCTTTCTGCCGTTCAAGTGAGCACGCCGGACCCGGCGATGAACTTGATGCTCAACGGCTGGCTGCTTTACCAGGTTCGGGCCTGCCGATTGTGGGGGAGGTCGGCGTTCTACCAGTCGGGCGGGGCTTTTGGGTTTCGGGACCAACTTCAGGACGTGATGGCCCTGGCCCTTGCCGAGCCGGAAGAGGCCAAGGCGCATCTAGTTCGGGCGGCCTCCCGACAATTTCCGGAAGGCGACGTGCAACACTGGTGGCACCCCCCGGCGGGCCGAGGCGTCCGGACCCGGATCTCGGATGACTATCTCTGGCTCCCGTTCGTCGCCCTCCATCACGTCGCGATCACCGGTGACCGAAGCGTCTTCGATCGGCCCGTGCCGTATTTGAAGGCATCGTTGCTCAAAATCGGGCAGGAAGAGGATTACGGGCAACCCACGATCGCCGACGAGCCCGGCTCTCTTTATGATCATTGCGTCAAGGCCATCGAACGAGGGGTGACCTCGGGCCCCCACGGACTCCCCTTGATGGGGACCGGAGACTGGAACGACGGGATGAACCGGGTGGGTTGGGAAGGGCAGGGAGAATCGGTCTGGGTGGCCTGGTTTCTCCTGTCGATTTTGCCCGACTTCGCAAAGATTGCCGAGCAGAGGGGCGACCTGGAGAGGGCGTCCTGGTGCCGCGATCAGGCCGAGAGGCTCCGCCAGGCGGTCGAGGAATCGGCCTGGGATGGCTCGTGGTACCTCCGGGCGTTTTTCGACGACGGGACCCCACTCGGCTCGGCGCGGAACGACGAGTGTCAGGTGGATTCCATCACCCAAACCTGGGCCGTGATCTCGGGTTCGGGCGATCCGACGCGAGTTCGGACGGCGATGCAGGCCGTCTCGGACCGGCTCGTGAAACGAGACGAGGGGCTGATCCTCCTGTTCGATCCGCCGTTCGATACCGGGAGCCTTCAGCCCGGCTACATCAAGGGTTACGTGCCGGGGATCCGCGAGAACGGCGGACAGTACACGCATGCGGCCACGTGGGTCGTGGACGCCTTCGCCCGGATGGGACGGGGGAACGAGGCGGTGTCCCTGTTCGGGCTGATCAATCCGATCGGGCATTCCGATTCGCCCGAAAAGGTGGCCCGGTATCGAGTTGAGCCCTATGTCGTCGCCGCCGACGTGTACGGTCGCCCGCCTCACGAGGGCCGAGGCGGGTGGACGTGGTACACGGGTTCGGCGTCGTGGCTCTACCGGGTCGGCCTGGAATCGATCCTCGGGTTCCACCGGACGGGGGAGACCCTGACGATCGACCCGAGGATCGCGTCGGACTGGCCGGGCTTCACGATCGAGTACCGTTACAAGACGAGCTTGTACCGGATCGCCGTCGAGAACCCCTCGGGGTTGGAGTCCGGGGTGAGGTCGATCGAGCTGGACGGGCAGGTTCTGGACGGCCGGACGATCCCCCTGGCCGAGGACGGCCGGGATCACGAGGTCCGGGTGGTGATGGGGTCGGATTGAGTCGAAGCGATGAGATGAGGGGAAGATGCGGCCCGAATGGGCGCTGGACTTCCCGATCTCGTTCCGCCGGATCGAGATCGGGAAGCGCTTGTTTCGCCTGGCGGGCTAGCGGGCTCGGAGCATGCCCCTCATCTGGAGGTGGCTGACGGGGAGGGAGGTCTCCCGGAGCATCCGGGAGAGCTTGTTCTCGACGGCCTGGGCGGGCGAGAGTCCGGCGCGGTCATCGACCACCAGGACTTCCTCGTGGAGGGCCGTTGGGCCGTTGAGGCCGTCCAGGAGCAGGCGGTCGGGGACGCGACCGAGGCGGTCGATCTCCTTGGAGGAGGGGGCGGCCAGAGGCTCCGAGGTTCCCATCCGGGTTTCGCTCTTCATCATGGGGGCAACCCTTCCCTAGAGGGACTCCACTCCGGGGCCTTCGGGACGCTCTCCACGCCCAGGGCCACCGGCTCATATCGCAAAATCCGCGCCGATAAGGGCGAATCGGACTAGTGGGGTCAGAAAGATATGGGATATTCTGATAACGCCTTCGGAGGCCGCGAGGCGAGGCTCGGGTCGCCGGAAGGGAGGGGTCGAGAGGGCCCCGGGGGAGGATCGGGGCCCGGGCCGGTCTTTCGGAAGAATGTCCGAACTTGTCCGGTCGCCGTTCGACCTAGGATACGAGATTTCCGTACTTCATGCGGGAAGAATTCTTCAGGTTCATCGCGAATTCACCCGTGGGGCCGAGGCGAGGGGTGCGGCATGTGAGTTGCCTCGGCTCTCGGAACGGTTGGGCTTTCGAGGTGAACCTTTCGGCGCATTTCTGAGCAATTCCGCGACCCGGGGCGGTCCTCCCCCGGGGGAATTCCCACGCTTGCTTGACGATCGAATCACCCCATCGCCCGAATTCGGGAGCGATCATGGTCCAGGACCATCACCGAGGTATCAAGGGTCTCATCGCGGAGATCCGTTTGATCGGACTGAGGGGTTCACAGGTCTGGGCCCTGGTCCCTCGGCGGAGGAAGCTCGCGTTGATCGGGGCGGTGGGCGTCATGGCCGTGTCCAGCGCCGCGGCCACGGCGATCCCGTTTGCCCTGGGTTTGCTCGTCCAGGCCATCGACCCGGCCGTCCATCCCGGGGTGTCGCGGACGAGCCTGGCCCGCTCGGCGGCCCTGTTCCTGGGCCTGATCGGCGTGGCTTACCTCGTCCGCGAGACCCTCAGCGTCTTCCGGCGTTACCTCGTCGAGAATACCTGCACCCGGATCGACCGCGATCTGTGCGTGAAGGTGGTCTCTCACATGATGAGGGTGGACCTCGCCCGCCACGGCCATGAGCAGGTCGGGGCCCTTCACGGCCGGATCATCCGCAGCGTGGACGGGTTCGTGAGGTTCCTCCGGCTGAGCTTCCTCGATTTCATCCCGGCCCTGATGACCGGCGGCTTCGCCCTGATTGCCACGGTTTCCAAGCAGCCCGGGATCGCCCTGGCGATGGCGTGCGTCGCCCCGCTGTCGATCGGGCTGACCCTGTGGCAGCTCGTCACGCAGCGAGGGGTGCGTCTGGGGCTTTTGCGGTGCCGGGAGAAGATGGATGGGACCGTGGTGGAGCTCCTGGGCGGGATCGACTACGTCCGGGCCGCCCATACCGAGACCGCCGAGATCGCCCGGGTCGAGGCCGTGGCCGAGGGGAGGCGGTCCAAGGAGCTGCGGCACCACTTCGAGATGTCCCTGTTCGGCAGCGGCAAGGCCCTGAATGAGGGGGCGTTCCACCTGATCGTCGTGGCGTTCGCCGTCGGGATGGCGCTTTCGGGCAAGATTTCCAACGGAGATATCCTCACGTTCTCGATGTTATTCCTGAACGTGATGACGCCCTTGAACGAGATCCACCGATTCATCGACGAGGGGCACGAGAGCAGCCTGAAGGTGGCCGACCTCCTGGGCTTGCTGTCCGAGCCCGAGGATCGCTCCTTCGCCTCGGCCGCCTCGGTGGAGCCGGCTTTGGTGGTGGGCGAGCCGGTGATCGAGGCGCGCGACCTCCGCGTCGAGTACCGGACGGCCGACGGCCAGACCCGCCTGGCCCTGGACGGCGCCTCGATGACCATCGCCCACGGGGAGACGATCGGCGTGGCCGGGCGTTCGGGCTGCGGCAAGACGACCTGGCTCCGCGTCCTGATGAGGCTGGCCCATCCCAGCTCCGGCTGGGCGGCCCTGGGAGGGGTGCCCATCGACCGGGTCTCCCGCGACACCATCGGCCGATTGATCGGCTACGTCGGCCAGAACCCGTTCGTCTTCTCGGGGACCGTGGCCGAGAACATCGCCTACGGCAGCCCCGGGGCCTCGCCCGAGGCGATCCGCCGGGCGGCGCGGTTGGCCTGCATCCTCGACGAGATCCTCGCCATGCCCGGCGGTTTCGACGCCAGGGTCGCCGAGCGGGGGACGAACCTCTCGGGAGGGCAGAGGCAGAGGATCGCCCTGGCGCGGGTGTTCCTCAAGAATCCGCCGATCCTGGTGCTCGACGAGGGCACCTCCGCGCTCGACACCATCAGCGAGCGGAAGATTCAGAGGGCCATCGACCGCGCCCGGTCCGACCGCACCGTGATCCTGGTTGCCCACCGCCTCTCCACCCTCCGGGACGCCGACCGCATCCTCGTGTTCGACGCCGGCCGGGTCGTCGAGTCCGGCTCGTACGACGACCTCGTCACGCGGAACGGCACCTTCGCCGAACTCGTCCGCTCGGCCTCGGGCGACGACATCCCGAGCCTGGTCGACGAGGCGGTCGCCGAGCCCGAGCCGGCCCTGGTGTGAACGGGACCGGGGCTTTTCCTGGGTCGGGTGGCATGCTTACGTCTTTGTCACGCGACACGAAGTTATACCCCCTGAATTGTTCGACAATTTCAAGGACCTTCGGACGCAACCGACGATATTTCAAGCGTTTATACGAAGAAACGCCTGAAAATACAATCGCGGCGCGGGGGTATAACTTCGTGTCGCGTGACATCTTCGTAAGCATGTCTTCGGTCAGGCTCGAACCGAAGACATGCTTACGAAGACGTAAGCATGCCACCCGGACGAACCCCAGGGACCCTCCACGGCGAAGGCACGGGTCTTCGCGACCATCCTCGACTTGGCTTCTCACCGGCACACCGGTTGCAAATATCACTCCTCGTCAGGATCGTCCGTCGGCCGGTTTCCCTCCAGGTCTTCGGAGGGACCGTTCGGACGAGTACGTCCTCCCGGGAGATGGTCCGATGCGGTCCCCTCGCAAGATGTTGACTCTCCAGGTGTTCGGGGCCGTCGCGGTCGGCCTCGGCCTGGGTCCGGCGCCCCTCCGGGCCCAGGACGGCCAGCCCCCGACCGGCCCTCCGGTCACCAATCCCCGAACCAATAGCTCGCTGCCCCAGACCGGCGGGGCGACCACGCCCAATACCACGGTCCCCGGCGGAGGGACCGGCACCCCGGCCGCCCCCCGGACCACGGCCGACATCCTGCCGGGCATCCCCGAGACCGCCCGAGACCCCGCCCCTCCGGGAACCCGGGGCGTCCGGGTGGACGTCCGGGCGCGAATCCCGCGGCCCCCGGGGCGATCCCGCCCGCCCCCCCGATCATGAATCGCGGACTGCCCCGGGGCGTCCAGGTCGCCGAGGGCGTCGTGACCCGGATCGACCGCGCCGGCAAGAACCTCAACGGCGAGCTGATCCGCTTCGCCTTCGACCCCTCGCAGGACTGGACCGGCTACGTCGATCGAGGGGCCATCGGAGTTCCCGAGAACAACGCCGATCGCCCCAAGACCACCCAGGATGAGAAGGCCGCCAACGAGCAGGCCCACGCCGACAAGCCCGAGGCGCCGAAGGTCCTGGAGATGGTCATCAGCAAGCGTTCCTATATCTACACCTACGCCCGGACCCCCGACGGCATCGACCTCTACGGGGCCCAGACGGCCAGCTCGCCCGACTCCACCAGCTCTCGGACCGGCCTGACCCGCCGCCCGGCCTCGGCGCCGACCGGGCAGCCCCTCGCCACGAACTTCACCAACATCAAGGAAGGCTCCTTCGTGGCCGTCCGGTATCGCCGGGTGGGCGACCTCAACGAGGTCCTGAACCTCAGCCTGATCGAGTTCCCGATCGGCCAGCCGGGCGAGACGGTCGGCGGAGCTCCCGCCCCGGGCCTCCCGGGCGGCCCGGCCGCGCTGCCCCCCGGACCGGGCAACGTCCGCATCCCGAGCGTCCCGACCGCCCCGGTCGGCACCTCCACGTTGCCCCGATAATCCCCCCGATCTCGGGAAATGACCAGACGGCGGCCGGCCCCTCGATCTCGGATCGGGGCGCCGGCCGCCTCGCCATTTCCGGGGACGTTCGCGATCGGGGCGGGGCACATGGGTCGGCGGCCTCGGGACGGAGAGGAGATGCGTCGCGGCCCGTCCTCGACGGACCCTTTCCCCTCACCATCGCGACCGAGGCCCTCCGGCGATCGCTCCATCCGAAAAAAATGCGCCGGCCATCCGCCCGGATCGCGTCCCGGGTCGGTCGCGACGAAGCCGAGAGGCGTTCCGGTCATGGCACGCCGGGAACGCCTTTTTCGACCCCGAATCTTCTCGGTTCTGCGAGTCGCAAACCTTCAGGCCATCGCCCGTTACGGCCGAATAAGATTATTGATTCCGATATTCAAGTTCGTTTTGTGGCCACGGTCGTTGCGCACGCGAATTCGCTTCAATACAAGCGGAATTCGATGCTTTGCGACGTAAAGTGTAGTCAACTTTTCCCGAATTCGGGGATTGTCAAATCTCAGGCTGGCAACGTCGGTAAAATTATTCAGCGTTCTTTTTGATAAAATTGACTTGCGCAAGTATGTGATGGATTCGGCGGAAGGAGGTCGCCTCGCGGGGAGTCACCGGGGCTCATCCGTCAAAAAAATGTGATGAATAGATCGGACCGGGATCGGAAGGACCGGCCCATCGGCCTTCGGGCGATCCGGGGGGACGGGACGACCTCCGTGATCGCCGGCCGCCCCTCGACGGCGCCGGGGCGAAATCCGGATCCGTGGCGGACTTTTATATATATTGTTATATTGATGTTATGATTGAAAATCGGGTTATCCAATCGCAAGGCGGATTCGATCGGGTCGATCGGCCCGGGGCTCAGCGGCCGTGCCCGGCGATCGCGTCGAACGTGGAGACCTCGTCGCGATCGTAGACGAACCGGGCGGGGAGGCCGACGACCCGGGCCGCGCCCCGGTCCCGGAGCGGTCGGCGAAGCGCGGGGAGGGCCTTGGCGGCGACCAGGGCGGTGACCCTCCAGGACGGCGCGCCCCCTTCGGCCCAGACCTCGCCCCGGGCGACGTGGCGGGCCCCGCGATCGGCCAGGAGGGCGGCGACGGCCGAGGAGGCGTCGGGATCGGTCCCGGGCGCGCCGACGACCTCCAGGTGGAGCCAGCCCTCGGAGGCCCTCACGCCGTCGATCGCGTCGAGCAGGAGGGCCAGGGGCGAGCCCGGCCCCTCGGCGGCCAGCGACTTCAGGGTCGGCCCGTGGCCGATCAGGCAGGCGGCCGATTCCAGGACGGTCCCCCCCTCGACCTCCCGGAGCCGGTTGTCCTTCAGCGTCGTCCCCGAGCTGGCCAGGTCCACGATGATGTCGGCGATCCCCAGGCTCGGGTGCAGCTCCAGGGCCCCGTCGGATTCGATCATCTGGTAATGATAGATTCCATACTTCCGAAAATACGAACGCACGAGCGAAGGATACTTCGTCGAGACGCGGAACGTCCGCCCGGCGGCCTTGAACTCGGCGGTCAGGTCCGCCAGGTCGATCGCGTGGACGACGTCGATCCAGCTCTCGGGGACGGCGACGACCAGCCGGCAGCCCCCGTAGCCGAGGTCCTGGATCACCACGAGGACGTCCTCGGCCTCGGCCGATCGTTCGGCGAAGACGTCGAACCCGGTGACGCCCAGGTGGCACCGGCCCTCCTGGACCTGGGTGACGATGTCCGCCGGCCTCATGAAGACGACGTGGAACCGCGGGTGGCCGGCGATCACGGCCTCGTATTGACGATCGCTCGCGCGACGGACCTTGTATCCGGCCGTCTTGAGCAAATCGACGACGCCTTCATACAAGTGCCCCTTGGAGGGGATGGCCAGGCGGATCGGGTCGGCGGGCATCTCAGGGGGCCTCGCGGCGGGAGAACACGTCAGCAAGCCCGGAGGCGTCGGCGGCCCGAACCTCCCTCGGCGAGTCGTCGCCGACGGCCCATTCCTGGATCGACCCGGCCCCGTCGATCGGGCCGAGGACGCGATAGAACCGCGGATGGCGGCGCCCAGGGCCCGGCGGTTGGCCTCGGCCGGGGGCGGGTCGTCCAGGTCCAGGACGACGCTTTGATGGGTTTTTCGAAGGCCGGAGGCGAGCCGGATGGCCGGGAGTTTCGCCCCGGGGGCCGCGAACACCGAGATGCCGATTCCCGATCGGGATCGGGCCGGGAAATCCGAGGAGGGGGCCACGCTCGCCAGGCGTTCCAGGCCGAACGCGAAGCCGGCCCCGCGGTCGTCGCCCGACCCGCCGAGGACGCGGGCCAGGCCGTCGTAGCGGCCCCCTCCGCAGACCTCGAACGGGCCGTCGGCCGTCGGGACCACGATCTCGAAGACCATCCGCGAGTAGAAGCCGATCCCCCGGCCGAACCCCAGGTCCAGGTCCACCGAATCGAGGTCCAGCCCGTAGGCGTCCAGGGCGCCGACCAGCGCCCGGAGCGACGCGACGGACTCGGGCGCGACCTGGGCGAACGAGGCTTCGAGCCGGGCCAGGACGTCGAGCGCCGGCCCCTTCAGGTCGGCGAGCTCGCGGACCCGGTCGCGCAAACGATGGAGCACGTCGTGGAGAGAGTGCGCCAGGTCCCACTTGCGCCCCAATCGGTCGAGGATCTCGCGGCCCGAGCGACGGCCGGTGACGTCGGGCACCAGGGTGCGGAACAGGCGATCGACGCCGGGGTCATCGGCGGCCCCGGTGGCCGAGGGTCGCGGAAGGTCGTCGGCCGGGCCGGAGATCAGGCGGGCCATGCTCTCCAGGGCCGATTCGAGGGCGGCGATCCCCCGGCCCTCGGCGGCGGCCTCGCTGAGCCTCTCGACCATCGCGGCCCTCGCCGCTTCGGGCAGGCCGGACCGGGCGAGCGTCTCCAAGATCAGCCCGACGTGGCCGACCCGCACCCGGGCCGGGATCGGCGCGACGCGGTCCAGCGCCGACCGGGCCAGCCAGATGATCTCGGCGTCGGCCTCGGCCCCGAGGCGCCGAGCATCTCGACGCCCACTTGCGTGAACTCGCGATCGAATCCCGGTCGGCCCGATTCGTCGCGGAACACCGGCCCCGACACGCAGACCCGCCAAGGCACCGGGAGGGGCTCCGCCGACTCGACGAACGCCCGGACGACGCCCGCCGTGAGTTCGGGGCGGAGACTGAGCCGGCCGCCGTCGGCCACCTCGAACAGCTTCGAGACGATCCCCGCGCCGCTCTTGCGCTCGTGGAGGTCCGCCCTCTCCAGGACCGGCACCCGCATCGGCCGGTAGCCGACGGACCGGAAATGATCGATCAACGTCCCTTCGAGCCAATACAGTGGTTCATACGAGGACGGGAGCCAGTCCCGGGTGCCCCGGACCAGGCCGACGGGCTTCTCCGAGGGCGCGCTCACGACCCCACCCCCGCCAGGGCCCGGGCCGTCGCCGCCTCGAGGTCCGCCCAGGCGATCGCCCGGGTCTCCTGCCTCGTTTCCAGATTTCTCAGGTTGAACACCTGCTTCTCCATCTCGTCCGGCCCCACGATCACCGCGAGCCGATGCCCGCGAGACGACCCGTAACCCATCTGCTTGCCGATGGCGATCGGGTCGGGGAAGACCTCCGCGCCGATGCCCGCGGTTCGAAGCCTCGCCGCCAGGCGGACGCTCACCGCCGGGTCGCCGCCGGGGAAATTGGCGACCAGGATCGGCGCCGGGGCCGTCGTCCCCCCCAGGGCCTTGGCCTCGTCCAGCAGCGCGAGCAGGCGGTCGAGGCCGATCGACGCGCCGACGCCGGGTAGTTTCCTTGACGTGAACAAACTTGCCAGGTTGTCATAGCGACCGCCCGAGGCGATCGAGCCGAACCGCTCCCAGCCGTCCACCGTGGTCTCGAAGACGGCGCCGGTGTAGTAGTCCAGCCCCCGGGCCAGGCCGAGGTCGATCGCCACGCGGCCGGCCGGGACGCCCGAGGCGTCGAGCAAATCGAGGATCGTCCGAAGGTTCGCGATCCCCTCGGCGGCCCTCGCATTCGAGCCGAGCGACGACTCGGCCGCCTTCAGGACGTCGGCGGTCCCCCGGCCGTTCTCGACGAATTCGAGGACGCGGAGGGCCTGTTCCGCGGTCAAAGCCGGCCCGGCGGGGGTCTCCGGCTGGTCGCGATGCGAGGTCGGCTCGCCCGATGCGGCGAGGTCCGCGTCCTTGGACCAGGAAAGGTCGGGGCTCATCACGCCGGCCGGTCCGGGAGCGGCGGGCCTGGGCGTCTCGCCCGTCGTGAGCTCGTTCAACACGCCGTCGCGGCCGATCTTCGCGAGCTTGTCCAGCGACCGGAGGATCGCGCCTCCCCTGGTCGAGAGCCCGAGCGAATCGAGCAGGCCATCCAGGATCTTGCGATTGTTCAAATGAATCGTGAACGGCGGGACGCCCGCCGAGCTCAGCGCCGAGTGGATCACGGCGGCGGTCTCGGCGTCGGCCACGGGGCTCTCGGTGCCCACCGTGTCGAAGTCGCACTGGGTGAACTCGCGGAACCGGCCTTTCGCGGGCCTCTCGCCGCGGAACACCGAGCCGATCGCGTACCTCTTGAACGGGACGCCGAGCTCCTCGACGTGCTTCGCGACGAACCGGGCCAGCGGTACGGTGAGGTCGAACCGGAGGGCTAGCTCGCCGGGCGTCCCGCCCTTGTTGGTGACCTCGAAGATCTGCCGGAGGACCTCCTCCGAGCCGGCGCCCTTGCCGGTGAGGACCTCCATCCGCTCGATGTGAGGCGTCTCGATCGGCAGGAAGCCGAAGGCGGAGAACGTCTCGCGGAACGAGCGGAGCATCCGCTCTCGCGGGATGGTCACGCTCGGGGGCAGGTCCCTCAGCCCGCTGGCCACGCGCGGATCGATCATGGAACGGGCTTCCTGGGGCGACGAATCGGCAATTCCGGATCGACGATGTTACCAGAATGGGCCGGGAGTTGTCAGCGGTCGGCGGTCAGGTTGGGTCAAGCCCTCGATCCCGGTCCGGGTGGCATGCTTACGTCCGCCTAAGCATGCCACCCGACCGCCGAGAGCCCCTCACCCCACGATCGGCCGAATCACCGTTCCATGAACATCCGTCAATCGGCGGTCGATGCCGTTGTGGCGGAAGGTCAGCCGCTCGTGGTCGATGCCCAGGAGGTGGAGGACGGTGGCATGAAGGTCGTAGCCGGAAGTGACGCCTTCGACCGCGCGATAGGACCATTCGTCGCTGGCGCCGTGGGTGGTCCCGCCCCGGATCCCGCCTCCGGCGAGCCAGGAGGTGAAGGTGGAGGGGTTGTGGTCGCGGCCCTTGCCGCCCTGGCTGCACGGCATCCGGCCGAACTCGGTGGTCCAGATCACGATGGTGTCATCCAGAAGCCCTCGCGCCTTCAAGTCCCGGAGGAGCGCGGCGGCGGGCCGGTCCATGCTGCGGCCCATCAGGCCGTGGTCCCGGGCGATGTCCTCGTGGGAGTCCCAGTTGCGGCGAGGGAAGCCGTTGTCGGCGCCGCTCCAAACCTGGACGAACCGCACCCCGCGCTCTAGCAGCCGACGGGCGACCAGGCAGTTGCGGCCGAAGTCCTCGGTGACCGGGTCGTCCAGGCCGTAGAGCGACCTGGTGGCGAGCGATTCGCCCGAGAGGTCCAGGACCTCCGGGGCGCTGGTCTGCAACCTCGCCGCGAGTTCATACGAGGCGATCCTCGCATCGAGACGCGAGTCGCCTTCGCGGTCGCGGCGGTGGTCCTCGTTCAGGGAGCGGAGGAGGTCGCGGCCGTCTCGCTCGGCGTCGGCGGAGAACTCGGGCGATCTCGGGGGGAACAGGTCGTGGATCGGGTTCCTCGCGCCGGGCTTCACGGCCGTCCCCTGGGCGGTGGCCGGGAGGAAACCCGACCCCCAGTTCGCCGGGCCGTTCGGGGCGTAGCCTCGCGAGTCGGGCAGGACCACGAACGTGGGCAGGTTTTCATTCATCGAACCGAGGCCGTACGCCACCCACGCCCCGACGCTGGGGAACCCCGGGAGGACGAACCCGGTGGCCTGGAGGAACGTCGCCGGGCCGTGGACGTTCGACTTCGACACCATCGCCGGGAGGAATGCCATGTCGTCGACGCACCCGGCCAGGTGGGGCACGAGGTCGCTCATCCACTTGCCCGACTCGCCGAATTGCCGCCAGTTCCAGGGGCTTTTCATGACGTTCTCGGGCGATGACTGGAACAGCTCGACCTTGCCGCCGGGGTCGAACTTCTCGCCGTGCCTGGCGATCAGGGCCGGCTTGTAGTCGAACGTGTCGCACTGGCTGGCGGCGCCGCTCATGAACAGTTGAACGACCCGTTTCGCCCTCGCGCGATGATGCAAGCCGCCGTTGAGGTCGGGTCGGGGGCCGTCGGCGGCGAGGAGGCCGTCGGAACCCAGCAGGCTGGCCAGGGCGATCCCGCCCAGCCCCCCGCCGAGGTCCCAGAGGAAGGCGCGACGGTCGAGGCGGCGGGGCGTGGCCATGAGGGGTGTCCGGTCGGGACGGGTCAATCTACAAACACGAATTCATTCGCATTGAACAGCACGCGGCACGCCGCCGCCAGCCCGCGACGCCTCGCGAACTCCGCCAGTGCGGAGCGTTCGGCCACGGTCGGCGGCCTCCCGAACGCCAGGAGGAACGCCGCTTCGACCCGCTTCGCCGGGTCGGGCGAGGCGGCCTCCAGCCGTCGGGCGAAGGCCTCGGATTGGCGGATCATGAACGGATCATTCGAGAGCGTGAGCGCCTGAAGCGCCGTGATCGTGGCGTTGCGGACCGGCGTCATGGCGTTCGGGTCGGCGCCGTCGAGGCATTCGACGAACGGGTTCGGCACGCTGCGGACGGCGAAGCGGTAGACGGCCCTCCGGCGGCATTCCGGGGCGTTGATCCGCTCGGGGTCCTCGTGGTCGTAGATCGGCGAGTGATCATCCTTGAACCGGAACGGCTCCCAGCCGGGGCCACCCATGGCCGGGTCCAGCTCGCCCGAGGCGGCCAGGACGGCGTCGCGGATGGCCTCGGCCTCCAGCCGGCGGCGATCCTGCCTGCAGAGCCATCGGTTGTCGCCGTCGATCGCCGCCTTCGCCCCGTCGTGGGCCGAGGATTGCCGATACGCCGCGCTCGTGACGATCGTCCGATGCAGGGCCTTCAGCGAGCCGCCGCCGTCCCGGAATTCGAGGGCGAGCCAGTCGAGCAATTCGGGGTGGGAGGGCGCCGAGCCGTTCCGGCCGAAGTCGTTGGGCGTGTCCACGATCCCCCGGCCGAAGTGGTAATGCCAGACTCGGTTGACGATGGAACGCCATGTCAACATGTTGTCGCGATCGGCCAACCACGAGGCCAGGGCCGCGCGTCGCGGCCCCTCATCGTTCGCGCCGACCGCGGAAAAATCGCTCTCGAAGCCCGGGACGCACGAGAGGGCGCCGGGGCCGACCGGCTCGGCGGGCTGCTCCACGTCGCCCCGCTTCAGGAGCCGGATCGGTCGCGGAGCACGGGGGATGGGGCCGTAGAAGAAGCCCGTCGAAGGCACCTGATCGAGCGCCCGGGAGGCTTCGGAGACGGCGAGGGAGGTCCGGTCGATCTCGGCGTGGAGTTCGGGGGAGATCATGGAGGAGGCCGTTTCGGCTCGCTTCCGAACCGCGTCGCCAAGCCGGGCGAGCAGGGCGCACCGCAGGTTCTCGGCCGAGTCGTCGGCCTCGGGCCGTCGGCCCCGGCTGGTGAAGCCGTCCACGAGGAACCGGGTGCTCCAGCGGCCCGCCTCGATCGAGTCGAGCGCCGAGACCGGGCGGTCCCTGGCGACGTTCCGGCCTCCGGAGATCACTTCCAGTTCCGAGAGCGCGAACACATAATCGCCGGTTCGTTTCCAGAGGCGAGAACCCGTGATTCGGACGAACCTCGCGGGCTTGCCTCCGGGTCGGATCACCACGGGTTCATCGGGCTGCGATTCGGCCTCCGGTCGGTCGATCGCGAGCCGGACTTCGGGCCGGGCAAACGTCGGATCGTCGCTCGCCTCGACCCGGAATTGCGAGGGGAAGCCGAACCCGGGAGAGTCGGCGAAATCGGTGGGCCGGGCGGGAATCAGGCGAATCTCGTCGATCGGCGCCGATTGCCCCAGATCGACCTGGACCCACGCGATCGCCTCGCTTTTCGGGTGGATGGACGAGTGGTAGCCGTTCGACGGGCTGGTGCCTCCGAGGTTGCTGGGCGGCCCCGCGAGTTCCTTCCGAATCGCCGCGATCTCCTCGTCGATCGGCCGGAGGGCCGGGCCCGCCAGCTTGCGAGCCGTGGTGTCGAGGGCGTCCTTCCTGGCCTTCGCCTCGCGGAGGGCCTCGGCCAGCGCCGATCGGCGGGCGGAGGCGTCGCGGTCCTCGACGGCCCGGTCGCCCCGGTCGATCCCCGAGAACACGGCCTGGAGGCGGTAGTAATCTCTCTGGGGGATCGGGTCGAACTTGTGGTCGTGGCAGCGGGCGCAGTGGACCGTCAGGCTGGAGAAGGTGGACATGACGTTGGCGAGCATGTCGTCGCGATCGATCAGGCGGGTCTTTTCCTTGTCGACGGTCCCCTCGCGGAGCTCGGCGTGGCCGACGAAGTCCCACGGCCCGGCGGCGAGGAAGCCGGTGGCCACCAGGGCGTCGGGGTCGCCCGGGAACAGGACATCGCCGGCCACTTGCTCTTTCACGAATCGGGCATACGGCTTGTCGTCATTCCAGGACTTGATGACGTAGTCGCGATAGCGCCAGGCGTTGGGCCGCTTCTTGTCCTTGTCGTAGCCGTGGGTGTCGCCGTAGTGGGCCACGTCGAGCCAGTGGCGGGCCCATCGCTCGCCGTATCGGGGGGAGGCGAGCAGGCGATCGACGAGCCGCTCGTAGGCATCGGGCTTCCCATCGGCGAGAAATGTGTCGATTTCCTCGGGAGACGGGGGCAGGCCGGTCAGGTCGAACGCGAGGCGTCGGATCAGGGTCCGGCGGTCGGCCTCGGGGCTGGGCGAGAGGCCGTTCGCCTCCATCTTGGCGAGGAGGAAGGCGTCGATCGGGCTGCGGACCCATCCGGGCGCGTTCACCTTCGGCGGATCGGCATGCCGGAGGGGCTGGATCGCCCACCACGGGCCGGATTTCGCCTTCGCGTCCTTCAGGACGAGCCCTTCGGGCCAATTCGCGCCCGACTCGATCCAGGATCGCAGCGCCGCCACCTCGTCCTTCGAGAGCGGCTTGCCCCCCCTGGGCATCTCGGGCGACGGGCCGGAGACTTTTCCCAGGAGGAGGCTCTCGTCGGGCTTCCTCGGCTCGACGGCGGCCCCGGAATCGCCTCCGAGCGTCGCGGCTTCCCGAGTCGAGAGCGACAATCCGCCCTTTTTCACCGCCTCGGAGTGGCAGCGGACGCACTTCGCTTCCAGGATCGGCGCGACCGTTTCCCGGAACGAGCGATCGGCGGGATCGTCGGTCGGCAGGGCGGCGAGCAGGGCGAAGAGGGCGGGTCGGAGCATGGGTCATCGCCCTTGAAGAGTGAGCGAGGGGGCGAGTCAGTCGTCGAACTCACGGTGCCCTCAAGGATGACCGGGATGGCTCGGATCGGCAAGGCGTTGTTGCGGAGGCGTGACCAGGGCATCGCAGGCCGTGGCTCTTCCCATCTCGGAGAGGACGTTCAGGATGCCTGGGTTGGAGCCGGCGTAGCGGAGCGCTCCGCAGCACGAGACGCCAATAGCCGCCAGGGCCTCGACGTGCTCGTCGAAGGTCTTCGGTTGGCGGAAGAAGAAGCAGGCGGGATACAGATCATCGTCCCGGTCATGGGCCATCAGCGAGGGGGCTTCTGCCGCGGGGCCCCGCAGGTGATGCACTCGTCTTGCACGACGTAGAACGGCCCCGGGGCGTTCTTCGGGTGGCGCGGGAAGTGCGGGGCATCCACGCGGATCTCCTTCGCGAGCATTCAATACATCTCGAACATTTGTTCCCCGCCGTGCTCGGGGTTGCCGATCAGGCGTTGGCCCTTCAAATCGACGACGAAATCGAGCATCTCCAGGGGGACCTGTCCGATCAGGGGAGGGCATTCGTCCGCGACCTCGGCGACCTCGATGATGCAATCGCGGTCCTGGACCGTCAGTCGGACGGCCTCGTAGATCCCGAATTCGAAGACCCCCGCTGGCGTCTTGGCCCGCTTGACTCTCGTCCTCTGGAGGCCCAGCCGGGAGATCAGGGACTTGGGGAGGGAAAGCATTGTTGCGCCCGTGTCCACCAAGGCGTTATCGATCTCGACACGCTTCACCGATTCCAGGCCGAGGACCCCTCGTCTGGCGGCGAACAGGTCTTCCAGGTTCTCCACCTTCGCCGAAACGACGACCCGCCCCATCGTGACCAGCTCCATCGCCCCCTCCGATCGGATCGCTCGAATGGATCACCCTCCATCGTACCCGAGATCGGGACATGAAAACACCGAGAGGGCGGGCGCCTTCGTGGGGCGCCCGCCCTCTCGGTGAAGTGGAATGGGATCCTCGGTGGAGGACCGGCTTACATGGTCGTCTGGCGAGGGGAGACCGCGCGGACGATCCCGATCAGGATGCACGCGCCGAGGAAGGCGACGAAGGTGCTGCCCCAGAAGCCGTAGACGCCCCAGTCGAAGAACGAGACGACGAACCCGCCGACCGCGGCGCCGACCAGGCCCACGATGATGTCGCCGATGATCCCGAAGCCGCCGCCCTTCATGACCATCCCGGCCAGGGCCCCGGCGATCAGGCCGACGACCAGCCACGCGATGAAGTTCCCGGGATCCAAGTGAAGTTGTGCATACAGGGCCATCTGTCCGCCCTCCCAATCACAAGAAGATCTGGATTGGCCGCCCCCGAACGATCAGGGGGCGTTCTGGAGGGAACATTGATGCAATGGACGTGCCAAGCCCGCGCGTTCGGCCTCGCGGTCGTCTCGGGCCCCTCGCCAGGGCCGATGTTTCAGCGGCGCTCGCCGGTGTCGAGCAGGACGCCCAGGGCGATGGCCATCCGGCGGTCGATCTCGTGGTCGTCGTCGTGGGTGAGGTCCAGGATGTAGCGATCGAAGAGGGTCCAGCGGCGGATGAACTCGCCGATCTTGACGTCGGTGCCGGGCCTCAAAATCACGAAATTGGTCCGGGAGAAGATCAGGGCGCCCAGCTCGCCGAAGTAGCGGCGGAACAGGGCCAGGAGCAGCGAATCCTCGCGGGCGAGGACCAGCGGGGTGCCGTCGGGCGCCTGGGCCGTCCATTTCTTGCGGAGGACGTCGTAGAGGTAGTTCTTCTCGAACCGGCCGAGGACGCCTTCTTCCGGGTCGATCACGGTATAGGTGGCGGTGATGAAGGCGACCTTCTTGTCTTGCTGGACCTCCAGCAGGAGCTCTTCCTCGCTTTCATCGGTATAGAAATAAATATGACGCTTGGCGGAAAGCCGGATGCCGACGACGAAGGCCACGAAGATCGCGCCGACGATGGCCAGGACGTAAGTGACGCCCGCCAGGACCTTGTTGCCGGTCTGGGTGTCGAAGAAGACGCCAAGGAGGCAGCCGGCGCTGGCGAGGACGACCCCTGCGAAGATCGCCCCGAGGAGCGCCCCGAGGTTGCGGAGGAAGTGGGCCGGGCGGACGATGTACATGATCGGCCGCCCTTCCTCGTCGTAGACGTGGTAGCGCTCGGAAATCGCGATCCGTTTCTGGTTGACGAGGAACTTGTCACGGTCGAACGCGGGGTGGTAGCCGCGGTCGGGGTACCGGGTCTCGGGGAAGTCGTCGAGCGGGGGGCCGTCGAGTTCCGGGGCGATCAGGATCATCCCGCAGTGCTTGCACTTCAGCTTCTTGCCGGCGAGCTCGTCGCGAAGCCGGTATTCGGACTGGCAGCCGTCGCAAACGACCTGGATCGGCATCGCTGGGGCCCGTCGCAAAGGGGAGGAGGAGGCCCGCCCGTCGGCGCGCCTCGAATGGCACGATCGTACCGATTTCGAGGGGAGGGGCAAGACTCGGGCGGCGGCACGGGCCGCGATCCCCGCCCCTCCCGACGCGGCTCGACGGGTCATCGCGAGCGGGAGGGCGTGACTTTCCTCCCGGCGAGGATCAGGGTGATCGGCTCCGCCGCCAGGCCGGCCCCCACGACGGCGGCGTCGATCGCCAGGAGGACGCCCGCTTGCCTCGCCAGCCCGGGGAACGCCACGGTGAGGAACAGGTGGGCCGACACCCCGAGCAAGAACGCCAGCAAGGCGTAGCCGAGGAACGAATCCGTCAGGCGGAACGGGCGGAACGGGCGGTCGGTCGGGTCGAGCTCCAGGGAGAACCGGCCCAGCGCGACCCGCAGCCTCAAATAGATCGCCATCTGCAGGGCGCACGTGATCAAGATCATGAACGTGTAGATCGTCGGGCCGAACCGGAGGATGTCGTCCCTGGCGAGGTCGATGGCGGCGCCGTCCTTCACCTGGCCGAGCCCGGAGAGGATCTCCAGGACCGAGAAGAGCATCAGGCCGACGAAACCGAGCGATGCCAGCATGTCTTGATTGACGCCCTCGAGGCTCTCGGCGGTGTGGGCCTCCCACTCGTTGCGATCGAACGGGGCGCAGGGTTCGGACTCGACCTTCTTCAGGGCGAAGGCGGCGGCCCCGTGGTGGAAGCGGAAATACAGGGCCAGCCAGCCGATCGAGACCGCCCCGCCCAGCCCGAGGGCCGCCAGGGGAGGCAGCCCCACCGCCAGGCCGAGGATCGCCGCCGAATTCCCCGCGATCGCGTCGACCAGGAGGAACTGGAAGAATGACGCGCCAGGAAGTTGTGCCGGGAGGCCCGGATCGGCGAGCGTCGGGGCAATCCCAGCTCCTGCGCCTCCATCAGTCGCGCGTACAGGACGCCGTTGAGCACCATCCCGCCGTGGAGCCGGGCCATCCGGAGCGACAGGACGAGGCTCGTGGCCATCAAGATCAAGGCATAAAATGCGAATAAGTGCTCCTGGATCGCCGACAGGGCCGGCGGCAGGTTGCCCTGAAGCGCGTTCTGCAGGAAGATCCCCAGCCCGGCGAACACCGAGCCCAGGAGGGTGAGCATCTCCCTCCGGCGGTGGACGAGGCTGTTGAACTCTCGGGAGACGGTGGTAAAGTCGATCATGGGGGACTCAACGGGTCCGTGGTCCGTTCGGGCGGCAACCGCGTCGTCCGGACGGCGGCTCACGAGGGATTCGCGTGGGGACCCCCGGGATTACGCCCGATTTCCCGTCGCAAAGCCAGGGCCTCGTCGGGGAATGGGACGACGGATCATTGATGAGCATCATCGAAGCCAGAAACGTGGTCCTCGGCGCCGGGGCGATGGGCTCGGCCGCGGCGTATCGATTGGCGAGGCGAGGGGAGCCGGTCCTCCTGGTCGAGCAGTTCGCCGTGGGGCATGACCGCGGGAGCTCCCACGGGGCGGCGCGGATCACCCGCCATTCGTATGCGGACGTGAGGTATGCCCGGCTCATGCCCGAGGCATTTCGGGCGTGGAAGGAGCTGGAGGCCGACTCCGGCCTGGGCTTCTACGTGAGGACCGGCGGCCTGAGCGCCTGCCCGAACGGCGCGGATTACGTGGAGCAGGTCGCCGCGAGCCTCGCCGAGATCGGCTGCCCCCACCGGAGGATGACCGGCGCCGAGGTCCGCCGCGCGATGCCCGCCTTCGGGATCGCCGACGACGCCGACGCCGTGTTCGAGCCCGATGCCGGGATGATCGCCGCGTCGAGGGCCGTGGAGGTCCAGGTCGAGCTGGCTCGCAGGCTCGGCGGTTCGAAGACGCGGGTGATCGAGAACGTGGGCGTCCGGGCGATCGACCTCGACGCCGACCGGCCGGCGCTCGTGACCGACTCCGGGACGATCGTCGCCGATCGGCTGATCGTCGCGGCGGGCGCCTGGACCGGCCGCCTGCTCCCGGGATTCGCCGAGAGGCTCCGTCCCGAGCGTCAGCAGGTCCTGTACGTCCGGCCCGACGACCCCGGGCCGTTCGCCGTCGGCCGGCTCCCCGTGTTCATCTTCAAGGGCGGCCCGGGGCAGAGGAGCTATTACGGGATGCCCGAGTTCCTCGCCCCCGGGATCAAGGTCGCGAGGGACGGGGGCGACGCCGTGGACCCGGACGCCGACGACCGGCGGGTCGGCCAGGCGTACATCGAGGAGGTCCGGGCCTTCCTCGCCGGGTTCCTGCCCGGCCTGGCCGCGGCACCCGTGGTCCGCACCGAGATCTGCAAATATACGATGGCGCCCGACGATGCGTTCGCGGTCGATTTCTTGCCCGGTCGTCGCGACGTGATCGTGGCCAGCCCGTGCAGCGGCCACGGGTTCAAGTTCTCGGCACTGATCGGGAAAGTGCTCGCCGACCTGGCCATCGACGGGAAAACCGACCTGGATTTGACCGCCTGGCGGATCGCCGGGGGCGAGCCGTGAACGAGGCCCCCGACACGCGGTTCCGCGTCCGTCTCCGCGCGATGCTCGGCCTGGTGGCGCTCGCTGCGGTCGGATTCGCGATCTATTTCGTGTACTGGCCCCGATATGAATACTGGCGGCAGAACCGGAAGGTGCTGCCCGCGATGGAGATCGCCGTCCCGATGAGGTTCCCGAACGGGACGAGCCTGGGGAGCCTCCTCAAGCACATCAAGCGGACCGCCGTGACGGCCGACCTGCCGACGGGCCCGCCGATTTACATCGATCCTCAGGCGCTCGCCGACACGAGGACGACGATGCTCTCGACCGTCACCATCGACCGGGCGGGCGCCCCCCTGAAGACCACCCTGGCGGAGGCGTTGAAGCCGTTGGGCCTGGCCTACAAGCTCGAAAACGGCCTGATCACCATCACGCGGGCGCAGGCCGGCCCGTAGATGCCGGAGTTGTTCAGAACGTCCCGCCGTCGATCGGCCCGGCCATCGCGGCGAGGTTCTCGAACCTCATGATCCGGTTGAGGAACGTCAGGCTGACCGTCCCGGTCGCGCCGTTGCGGTTCTTGGCCACGATGCACTCGGCCATCCCGGGGCGGTCGCTCGGGTCGTAGTACTCGGGGCGGTGGAGCAGGAGGATCATGTCGGCGTCCTGCTCGATGGCGCCCGACTCGCGGAGGTCGGCCATCCGGGGTCGGCGGTCCTCGCGGTTCTCGACGCCTCGGTTGAGCTGCGACAGGGCGATCACCGGGACCTTGATCTCCCGGGCCAGCATCTTCAGGCGTCGGCTGATCTTGGCGATCTGCTCCTGGCGGCTGTCCCGGCCCTCGGGCGACTCGGTGTCGATCAACTGGATGTAATCGACGACGATCATGCCGATATTCTTCCTCTGCTTGAGCCTCCGCGCATTGCCGGCGATCTGGAGCATGTTCCTCGCCGGGGTGTCGTCGATGAACAGGGGGGCGCCCCGGAGGACCTCATACGCCTCGCCGAGCTGCCTCATCTCGCGATAGCCGAGCTTGTGCCCCTTGCGGAGGATGTCGCCGTCGACCCGCGACCGGGCGCTCAGGAGCCGCTCGGCCAGTTCGACCTGGCCCATTTCCAGGCTGACGAACAGGACGCCCGTTTGCATGTCCACGGCGGCATGTTCGCAGATGTTCAGCGCGAACGCGGTCTTGCCCATCGAGGGGCGGGCGGCCAGGATGATCAACTGGCCGGGCTGGAGGCCGGCGGTCATGTCGTCGAGCTCGAAGTAGCCGGTGCTCACGCCCCGGACGGCGTGCTTGTCGGTGGCCCGGAGCTCGATCCGGTTCATGGCCTCGGTCAGGATGTCGGTCAGGGCGACGGTCTCGCCGGTGACGTTTTCCTCGGCGATCGCGAAGATCCGCCGCTCGGCGTCTTCGAGGAGGCCGTTGGCCGTGAGCTCGTTGGCGTACCCCTCCTCGATGATCTCCCGGGCGCTGGCGATGATCTCGCGCTTGGTCGACTTCTCGCGGACGATCTGGGCGTGATACTTGGCGTTGGCCGCATGAGGGACGCGATTGACCAGCGCCTCGAGCGTCTCCGAGCCGCCGATGCGCTCGAATTCCCCCCGGCGGACGAGCTCCTCGTGGAGGAGGATCAGGTCGACCGGCTTGCCCGCGGAATACAGCTCGCGGATCGCGCCGAAGATCAGTTGGTGGTCGTCCCTCCAGAAGTCCTCGACCTTCAGGAGGGGGACGACGTCGTGCATGACCTCGTTGTCGATCAGGATGGCGCCCAGGACGCCCTGCTCGGCCTCGATGTTCTGGGGGGGGAGGCGGTCCTCCGGGAACGGGACGATCGTCGGCCGTTTCGGGCGGTCCGAACCTTTGCCTCCGGGATTGAAGGGCTGAGGGGGCATCGCCGAAGGGCCTCCGACCGTCCGTCGCCTCGGGACGGGTCCGGCTCGCGCGCACGGACGCGCCGCCGATCCTGCCGTACCTGTACAATGGTATCGGCTGACGGCGGCGAGTCACAAGAGGAAAAGCGGCGAGGCGGGACGGATTCGGGGGCGGTCCCGACGGTTCAGGCGGTCGGCTCGGGCGTATGGGTCGGGACGACCCAGAGCTTGACCTCGGTGCTGACGTCCTGGCCGAGGTGGAGGGTGATGGTGTAGAGGCCCAGCTCCTTGAGCGGCCCCTCGATGCGGACCATCTCCTCGTCGATCGGCAGGTTGTCGGCGCGGAGGGCGGCGGCGATCTGATCGGCGTTGACCGAGCCGTAGAGGTGCCCCTCGGCGTTGGCGTTGGCCTCGATGGTGATGGACCTCTGGGCGATCTGGGCCCCGAGGTTCATCAGGTCGGCGCGCTTGGCCTCTTCGAGCTGGCGGAGGCGGGACCGATGCTTCTCGACGATCCGCAGGTTATGCGGGGTGGCGAAGGTGGCCAGGCCCTGGGGCAGCAGGTAGTTGCGAGCGAAGCCGGGGCGGACCTTCACGAGGTCGCCGGTCTGGCCGCAGTGGGGGACCGGGTGGGTCAGGATCACCTGCATGTGGCCGTCCTTGGCCCGAGTCGGGTGATTCTGCCGCCGCTCGACGCCCGGCTGGCGGACCGCCGCCACCACCGTCGAGGTCGGCCCGGCCTTCGCGGCCGCCTTGGCCTTGGCCCTCGCGCTGGTCTTGGCCTTGGGCTTCGCCTTGGCCGGCTTCTTGTCGGTCATCTTCGTGTGGGCCATGGTTCGCTCCGCAAGGCTCCGCTTGGCTTGAGGGGTCGGTGGTCCGTCGGCTGAGCGGCTCGGCTGGTGTTCACGGACCACGGACGACTGGACACGTTTCCGGGCATTCGGATCAGAACGGGATATCGTCGTCGCCTTCGGGATCGGGCTGGGGGGCGGGTCGACGAGGCGGAGGGGACGAGGGATTGCCGTAGGGTCGGCCCGAACCCGAACCGGCGCCATTGGAGCCGCCGCCCGAGCGGGGCTCGGGGCGTCGCGAGGGCGGCTGATCGCGGGCCGGCGGAGGGGCGAAGTCGTCGTCGTGAGGGGACATCCCGCCGCCCCCTCCGGGTTCGTCGCGACGGCTGGAGAGGAACTGGACCCGCTCGGCCTCCACCTTCAGCTTCGATCGCTTCTCGCCGGTGTTCTTGTCGTCCCAGCTATCCATCTTCAGGTAGCCTTCGATGTGCACCGGCTGCCCCTTCTTGAGGTACTGGCAACAGGTCTCGGCCTGGCGGTTCCAGACCGTCACATCGATGAAGGTGACTTCCTCGCGGCGTTCGCCTTCCTTGGTCGTGAAGGCTCGGTTGGTGGCCAGTCCCAGGTCGGTCACGGCGCTGCCGTTGGTCGTGTACCGCAGTTCGGGATCGCGGGTGAGGTTGCCGATCAAGAAGACCTTGTTGACGCTCGCCATCGCCAATCGCTCCCGGGGCCGTGGGCCCCTCGCGTCGCCCCGTCGCGGACGTAAACGGCTGTCCCCTAAGGGAAGCTACCACAACCCGAGGCTCGCGACAAGCGAAACGTCGGGCATGGTCTCCGGAGATCGACCGGAGGGGCGGTTCGCGATCAGTCGTCGCGGCGGCGGCGACGGGGGCGGTCGTCCTGGTCTTCCTCGCGGCGTTCGCCGTCGCCTTCGTCGCCGGGCGTCGAGGTCATCGCCTGGTTGACCTGGAGGTCGGCGAGCTTGGGGTGGACCTTGAGGATCAGGTCGCGGAGGACCAGGTCGCTCAGCCGGCAATCGGCCTCGATCTCCTTGATGCTCTCGCCCGGGGCGCGGAAGAAGGTGAGCAGGTACGTGCCCTTCTTGTGCCCTTCGACGGGATAGGCGAGTCGGCGCTCGTCCCACTGGCGGCTGGCGACGATCTCGGCCTGGTGCTTGGCGAGGATGTCGTGGACGTGCTTGACCGACTCGTCCCAGTTGACGGCGACCTTCGCGCTATCCAGCAAGAACATCCCTTCATACGTATTGACGGGCAAGGCGGCCTCCGGGGTCTCTGGGCGTTCGGCGTTCAGCGATCAGACCGGGCGGGAATCCGGCAGGCCGAGGGCCCGCCCTAAAGAATCTTCTCTAACTCGGCCCGTTGAAACGATTCATGGCGGCTTCGACCCCCTGGGAGGCCCAGACGGCCACGGCCTGGGTCGCGGCGATCAGGGCGTCGTCGATCACCGGGCGTTCGGCCGATCGGAAGCGGGTCAGGACGAAGTCGGCGGCGTCGACCGGGCCCTTCTCGCCGATCCCCACCCGGAGGCGGGGGAAGCCATCGGTCCCGAGCTGGGCGGCGATGTCTCGCAGTCCCTTCTGGCCTCCGTCGGACCCTCCGGCCCGGATTCGCAGCCTTCCCAGCGGCAGGTTCAAATCGTCGCAAACCACCAGCACGTCAGGCACTTCGATCTTGTAGAACTGGACCACCTGGCGGACGCTTCGGCCGCTCAGGTTCATGAACGTCTCGGGCTTCAGGAGCAGGACCCGGCGGAAATCGATCTCGGTCTCGGCCAGGAGGCCGTCGAACTTGCGGGAGAACGAGGCGCCCGGCCCTCCCCGGGCCAGGCGATCGACGACCTCGAAGCCGACGTTGTGTCGGGTGCCATCGTACTTCGAGCCGGGGTTCCCCAGGCCCACGAGGAGCTTCCTGGACATGGGATCGCGGGCCGTCTCGCGAGACCGAGGGTCCGGTCCGGGGCGGGACGACGTTACTTCGCCTCCTTGTCCTTCTCCTTGTCCTCGGCCTTCTTGCCGATGACTTCGGGCTGGCTCGGCCCGGTCTCGGCCGGGGTCGGCTCGGCGGCGGCCTTGTGGGTGGTCACGTGGACGAGCGTGAGGTCCGGGTCGGCCTGGGCCGTCACGCCCTCGGGCAGCTTGAGGTCCCGGATGTGGATGGCCTTGTCCAGGTGAAGCCCGCTGACGTCGATCCGGATCGCGTCGGGGATCGCGGTGGCCCGGCAATTCACGGTGATCGCGTGGACCAGGAAGTCCAGCGTCCCGCCCTCGGCGAGCCCGGGGGCCTCGCCGTAGAGGACGAGGTTGACGTCGGTCTCGATCCGTTCGTCGGCCGAGACCCGGGCGAAGTCCAGGTGGAGGATCTCCTTGCCGAGGTGGTCCCACTGGACGTCCCGGACCAGGACCATCTCGGTCGCGTCGCCGATCTTGAGCGAGGCCACGTGGGTCGATTTCTTGATCATCTGCCAGACGTCGTCCCGGGCGATCGTGATCGGCTGGGGCGTCTGCTTGTGGCCGTAGATGATCGCGGGGATCTTGCCCTGGGCCCGGAGCTTCCGGGAGACCCGCGACCCGGTCCCCTTGTTCTTGGCCGGGTCTCTCGCCTCGACCGCGATGGTGACGGCGTCCGCCATGACAGAACTGACCTTTCGACGCGACAATCCGCAAAAAAACGAAGAATCGGCCCATCCGGGCCGCGCATCGGGTGATTATGCCGAGGAGGCAATCGGCACGCAAGGCCAGTCGCATTTTTTTCGAGGCCCGATTCGATCCCGCGAACCGAATCCGTCGCAATGTTCGGCCCGCTACCACGAATTCCATCGGGGAGACGGCCCTGGAGGCTCACCCATTCGAGGCCGGACATGAGCGAGACGACCGTCGAGGGGAGGAAGGTGCGGTTCGGGCTCCGGGGGCTGATCGTCGCGGTCCTGGCCGTGGGCGTGACCCTGGGTTGCCTGGCGAGGTGGCATCGCCAGGCCGGCGACCGGGCGGCGATCGTCGCCGAGCTGCAAAAGCTCGGGGTCCGCCCTCTCCTGGAGGAGCCGACCGGGCTGGGATTCTGGATCAAGAAGCGGATCCCGGGTCGCGAGCCGTGGATTCGCGACCACCTCGGCCCGGGTTGGCTCGCGGTGCCCACGGTCTTCGTCTGTTCGGGGCTCGACGATGGACGCGCGCCGATCGCCATGGAGGGCTTGAGGAGGCTCGGGACGGTCCGAGAGATTCATTTCGAAGGGGCCGGACTCACGAGCGAGGGCGTCGATCGGCTCCGCGCCGGACTGCCCGGGGTCGGCGTGGTCCCGAGATCGAACCCGAGCGAACAACCGTACTTGCGGAGCAAGACGACCGGCGAACAGTTCGCCCTGGACGGCCTCTTGTTTGAGATCGGCCTGCTTGCGGCGTTGCTGGCCCTGGGTTCGGTAGTCCTCTGGCCGTTCGTCTCGTATGTTCGTCGGAAGCGACGGGCCGCCGTTCACGCGATCGTGGCCAATTGACGCCAGCCGCCGGGAGGGGCGAGGTGGCCATTGCGGGCCGGGTCCAGCGCGGCCCGGGCGATCTGGACGCTTTCGAGGAGCCTCGGCCCGGGCCGCGAGAAATAGGCCGAGCCGTCCACCAGCGAGACCCGGCCTTCCCGGACGGCCCGCAACCCTCGCCATTCGGGCCGGGATACCAGCGCCGATAACTCCTGATCCGAACGTTCGAGCGAAAAGCCGCACGGGCTGAGGAGGAGGACGTCGGGGTCGGCGGCGGAAACCTCGTCCCAGGCGATCCGCCGGGACGGCTCGCCCGCCTTGCCGAGGACTTCCACGCCCCCGGCCATCGCCAGGAGGTCGGGGATCCAGTGACCGGCGGCGAACGGCGGGTCGAACCATTCGAGGAGGGCCACCCGGACGGCCGATCCGGGCGACCGGACGCCCTCTCCGGCTTCCTCGACCCGCCGGGCGAGCGCCTCTCCGGCGTTTCGATCGCCGAGGAGCTCGCCGATCCGGCCAAACATGGCCGAGACGCCGGGCCAGTCGGTCGGGTTGACGCTTTCGACGACCGGGGAGTTCGGCAGGGCCAGGGCGGATCGCCGGACGGCCCCCTCGTTCACGGCGCAGACGTCGCACTGGCTCTGGGTGAGGACCAGATCGGGCCGAAGCGAGGCGAGGAGGTCGGCGTCGAGGTCGTAGAGCAATCCGCCCTGCTCGGCCACGAGGTTGTCAATCTCGGCGCTGGTGGCGGTCTGGGGGATTCGGCTCCGGGTCAGGTGGGGGAGCGTCTCGACGCCCGGAGGGAAGTCGCACTCGTGGGTCACGCCGACGAGTTCGGCCCGATGTCCCAGGGCACAAACCAGTTCGGTCAAGGATGGCAAGAGGCTGACGATCCTCATGGGGTGGCCTCGGGGAAGATCGTCGAGATGGGGAAGGAAATCTTTGGCAAGGCGAGCGGCCGGATCGATTCGCCGGGTCCGAAGACCGTTCGCGAGGCGTAGCCGCCGGGCCCGGGGTCGCGGTGGGCCTCGAAGCGACGGCCGGGGATGTTGGCGATCCAGGATTCCGGGACGCCCGCCGTGCCATACATCAGGAGCTTGGCGTTGCGGTCCTTCGACAGGGTGGAGTCGGAGATCTCGATGACGAGGACTTCGGACGCATCGGGCCAACGTTTCGAGTAGTCTCGATCCTTCAACCACAGGGCAGCGGGCAAGGGGAGGCTCTGGACGTTTGACAGATCAACCCCGCCCTTGATCCGAATCCGGACCTGATCGGCGGGGACGTTCCGATGGCTCCACTCGGCCAGGAGATCGGAGGCGAATTCGCGGAAGGGCGACTCCACCGGCATCTCGACGATCTCCCCCAGGATCAGCTCGAATCGCCTGGGGTCGCCGTCGGCGAAGAGCTCGCCCCGGGCGATCATGGCCTCGTATTCGTCGAAGGTGGCGCGGACGGTCGTGCGGATGTCGGGGCTCCTTCATTCCGTAGGCCCGACTGAAGTCGGACCTACTCATCCCATCTCTCCCTGTGGGAGAGCTTTCCGAATCGCCTCTCGGCGCTCGATCCGGACGAAAACCGCAGGGGCGATCAGCCCGGCCGGGTGATCTCGGTGGTGGGGCCGACCGAGACGATCGTCATCGGCACGAGCGGCCATTGTTCGAGGACCCGGCGGAGGTCGGTGAGGGTCACGGCGGAGTAGGCCTCGACCTCGTTTTCGACGGGCAGGTGCTCGCGGCGGTAGGCCCAGTGGAAGCCCAGGGACATCAGCCGGCCCATCGGCCGTTCGCTCCTCAGGACGGTCCGGGCCATGACCTTGTTGCGGGCCTGGGTGAGCTCCTCGTCGGTCAGTCCCTCGGCCATCACGGATCGGTAGAGGTCGGTGATCCGTCGGAGGTTGGCCTGGGCCTCGTCGGGGTCGCAGCTCAGGAAGGTGTAGAAGGCGCCCCCGCCGTTGTAGTCCTGGTACGAGACCTCCACGCCGTCGGCCAGGCCCGGGTCGATCAGGGCCCAGTAGAGGCGGGAGCCGGTGTGGTCGCCGAGGATGGCGGCGAGGATCTGGGCGGCGAAGCGGTCGGGGCTCTCGAGCGAGGGGCCGTCGGCGACGCCCAGGACGGTCTGCTGATTGTCCTCGGCCCGGAGCAGGGCCTGGAACTCGGACTGGCCCTTGGGCCGGACGACCTGGCGGTCGGTCATCGGGCCCATCCACGAGCCGCAGCGACTGGCGGCCACGTCCAGGAGCCTCGCCCAGTCCCCCCGGCCGGCGAAGGCCAGGACGATGTTCGCCGGGCTGTACTTGGCCTCGAAATACGCCTTCATCTGGGCCGAGCTCATGGCCGTGATCGACTCGACGCTGCCGAGGATGCTCCGGCCCAGGGGGTGGGGGCCGAAGTGGGCCGCCTTGGCCGCCTCGTAGGCCACGCTCATCGGGTTGTCGAGATACATGCGGATTTCTTCGATGATGACTTTCTTCTCGGTCTCGAAGTCGTCCTCGCGGAGGCTGGGGCGGAGGATGTCGGCGAGGACCTCGAACGCCTTGTCGTGGTACTCGGGCAGGCAGGTGGCGTAATAGACCGTGTCCTCCTCGGAGGTCTGCGCGTTGTGCTTGGCGCCCACGCGGTCGAAGTCGCGATTGACGGCCAGGGCGTCGCGCCGGGGGGTGCCCTTGAAGACCATGTGTTCGAGGAAGTGCGAGAGGCCGGCGATCTCATCCGTCTCGTCGCGGCTGCCGGCCTTGACGAAGAAGCCCGAGGAGATCGAATGGGCCGAGTCGTTCAGCTCGGCGATGACCTGGAGGCCGTTGGGAAGGGTCGCGTGATGGAAGGGCATCGGGGTTCCCTGGGGGGCGAGAGGCACCAATTCAATTCGGGTCGGCGGCGGAGGGTCCCTCCGGGCGCCCGTTTCGTTGCTCTGATGATACCTGATGACCGGGCGGAGGTCGCGAGGGCCGCGAAACCTCGAAGATCCTGCATTTCACGCACCCCGGGTCAGAAGTCCCGGACCCTCACCGGGACGATGCCCGATCGGCCCGCCACGTACTTCAGGAGGTCGGGGTCATCCGGCCTGGGGTTGAGGAAGAAGTTGTGGGACGTCCATTCGGAGCCGTCGCGGAAGGTGATCTTGAAGCGTTTGTCGGGGAGTTGATCGTTGTGGACCCATCGGAAACCATCGACGTATTCGAGTTTTACGACATCCGAATACGGACGTTCCTGGGCCCGGTCGATCAGGAGCCCTCGGTGGACGATGCGATCGGGGGTGAAGGCGGTCAGGCGGCCGAGGAAGGCCATGTCGAAATCGAGGCAGAGCGGGACGATCCAGACGAACATCAGGTAGAACTGCGTCCGGGCATCCATCTTGTAATGGGCATCGCCGACCGCCATGACCTCGCGAAAACGGCGGCCGAACCAGAGCCAGGTCAGGCCGATCATGACCGGCCCGGTCAGGGTGATCCCGGCGAATGTGGCGGGGATCATGTGGACCACCCGCGTCGGCCGGCGGACGAACACCGCGCCGGGGATGGCTGGCAAGGTGGCGTCCTGGAGCCAGAAGAACAGGAGGAACCACGCCGCGGTCAGGACCGGCCAGAGCGCGATCCCGACGAGCGTCCCCACCACGTTCACCCGCTTCGCCAGCCTCCGCCGGGTCTCGGCATCGAGGTGGGAGAGATCGACGTGGGGGCGGGGCGGCCAGCGCTTTTCCAGCCATTTGAAGAAGACGTGGAGCAGGAGGATCTGGGAGAACGTCCAGACGATCCCCTCGGCCAGCTCGCGAGTCACGGGAGCAGGTCCCGGACGGCCAATCGGGCGATTTCCCGGCCTTCGAGGACCACGGGGAGCTGGTCGTCGGGGCCGAAGTGCTGGACGGAGCGATAGTGGGGCGTCTCCGAGGGCCCGGACGGGTCGCTGTAGACCTCGGCCCGCCCCTCGACGAGATTCGCGATCCAGTAGCAGACGATCGAGGCCCTCGCGTAAGCGCGGAGCTTGATCCCCCGGTCCCGATTGAGGCTGGAGACCGAGACCTCGACCATCAGGGCGACGTCCGAGGGATCGGGCAGGCGACCTCGATACTCGTCGTCTGTGCCTCGGAGGACCATGCAATCCGGCTCGGGCACGCTGTCGATCGTCCGGATGGGATCCTCTCGGGTCACGTGCCAGCCTTCCGGCAACGCGCCCGCGAGTGCCCAGAAGAACCGCTTCGTGGAGAAGATGCGGGGGGCGTTCTTGGACATCTTGGCAAGAAGCACTCCTTCGATGAGTTCCACCGGCACATCGTCGGCAATCACCCCGGTCCGAATCGCTTCGAGATAGCTCTCGACCGAGAGGCGATCGAAGGGGCCTTCGATCGAAGGGGCTTCGAGGATCGGCTCGCTGAGACCCATCGACATGGCAGGTTCCTCGTCAACGGCGAGCGAGTCACTCGGGGACGTCCAGCGCCTTGGGCCCGAGCGTGAGGATGGTCATGGCGTCGAGCGGCTGCCTCGCGGCGAATTCGGAGACGACCTGGGGCGTCAGGGCGTCGAGCTCGGCGGTGATCTCTTCGAGGGGGCGGACCCGGCCGAGGTAGTACCAGTCCCCGGCGAGCGAGGCGGACCGGCCCATCGTCGATTCTTGCTGCATAATCAGGCCGCTCTTGAGGCCCGCTCGCATCATGTCGAGCTCCTCGGCCTCGACGCCCTCGCGGGCCAGGCGGTGGACCTCGGCGAGCGTCACGTCGAGCGTTTCCTGGGCGCGGTCGGCGGAGGTCCCGGCGTAGCAGACCACGGCCGCGCGGTCCTTGAACCCTTCGTAACTGCCGTAGACCGAGTAGCACAGCCCTCGCTTCTCCCGGACCTCGGTGAAGAGGCGGGCCGAGGCGTAGCCGCCGAGGATGGCCGAGGCGGCGCGGGCCGGGTAATAGTCGGGGCTTTCGATCGTGGCGGTGGGGTAGGCCAGGGCGATCTGGATCTGCTGGGTGTCCTTGAGGATGTGATCGCGGCGAGGGCCGCCCGGCCGGAGCTGGACGGTCGGCTCGGGCCGGGGGGACCAGTCGCCGAAGAGGCGGCCGATGGAGTCTCGTAGCGAGGGGAAGTCGATCGCTCCGGCCACGGCCAGGATCGACCCGTTGGGCCGATAGGCCGAGTCGAAGAACTCGCGGAGGACCTCGGGACTGGCGGCCTCGACCCCTTCGGGCGAGCCCATCGAGGGGCGGCCCCACGGGTCGGGGAAGTGGCGGCGGCGGAGTTCGACGATCACCTTGCTGCCGGGGTCATCCTCGAGGCTCTGCAACGCCTGGGCGGCCAGGGCCCGGATCGGCTCGACGTCCTCGTCGTCGAGATGGGGCCTCAGCACGATGTCGGCGAAGACTTCCAGGGCCGGGACGAGGTTGCGCCCGAGCGTCGCCGCCGAGAGGCTGGTGTGGACCGCCTGGGCCGATTCGCCGTGGGTCACGCCGAGGTTGTCCAGGGCGGTCAGGAGGTTGCGGCTGTCCCTGGCTCCGGCCCCCCGGGTGATCCACTCGGAGACCATCGTGGCCGTCCCCCCCAGGCCCTCGGGCTCGAAGGCCGAGCCCGCCGGCAGGAGGAACGAGAACGCGGCCGACTGCACGCCGGGCATCGACTCGGCGACCAGGACCAGGCCATTGGCGTAGACGTGATGGGCGATCGACGATTCGGACACGGCGGCCTCGACGGCAGGGGGGTGACTCGCGGCAATCCGGGGAATTCTACCGGAGGACCGGGCGAAATGCTCGGCTGGATCGACGCTCGGCTCTCGTCTCAGCGAGGGAAGGCTCTCGGTTCACCGCGCCATCTGGCCAGAACTACCCATCCACGGCCTTGTAAAGCGTCTTGGCGCGACGGAAGCCGGCTTCGCGGTAGAGACGGACGGCCCCGGCGTTCTCGGCGGTGACTTCGAGGTAGGCGCGGATCACGCCGGCGCCTCGGAACCCGGCCAGGGCCTGGCGGACCAGGGCGCGGCCCAGGCCGAGCCCCTCGGTAGCACGGGACCACGCCGAGGTTCTGGATCGCGCCGATCGGCCCGCGGTCGATGACCCCTTGCACCGTACCGACATACCCTTCCTCGCTGGCGATCAGCCAGGTGGAACCGGGGTGGAAGCCGGGCTTGCGGCGGATCTCCCTCATGAGCCTCTGGCAGCCGAAGCGGTCCCCCAGGCAGGGGAAGACCTGGGCATCGATCTCCTCGCGGAAGGCGAGGAACTTGACCTCCGCGTGGCGGTCAATGAGCGATTCCTGCCAGGGGACCCAGCAGAATTCCGAGGGCAATTGCGGAGGAGGGATGGACCGGTCGAGGTCCACCTCCATCCGGAAGCGCTTGTAATACGTGATCGCCATCGGGCTGGGGACGGTCCGGGCCGTCGGGAGCGGGAGCCGCCCGATTCTAATGGCCGCGCCTCGCCAGGGTCAACGCCCGGACCGGCGGAACCGGGCCGTTTCCGCGTCGGGACACTCAAAGGTTGCCGGGATGTTGGGTGGCCCAGCTTCCCGCTTCGGAACCGGCGCGCCCTCCCGAAGGGGTTTCCGAAGACACGACCCGGGCCCTCCCAAAACCCGTCGAAGGACCGCCTGCTCGAGACCAAAATGGCCCCGCTGGCGGAACCCGGATCGATCCCGGCGTCGGGCCGGTTCGGGGCCTTCCCGAGGGTCCGATGGCGGATCAGACACCTGGTTTGCCCGTCGGACGCGGCCTCTCGCGTGAACGTTCGTGAGTTCCGAACCGGGTCATCCCCGCTTGCCCGAGCGGCAAACTCCCGGGGTTTTTCGAGGACGAACGAATTTCTACGGGGCAATCGGAGACTTTGTGACGGAAATCTCCGAAAAAAGTCTCGTCTACCTCCCGTTTGACGCTTATTCTACAGAAGGGGTGGTCCATTCGCAGAGACATTGATGCCTGATTGCTTGAAGACAACGGTGGCTGCCCTCTCCGGGCGCCGGCGAAGTCTCCCGTCCGGAGGCCCGTCGGCGCGTTTCGCGATTTTCGTCAGTCAGAAGGAGAAGCCGATGCGTTCTCGCTCCCGGGGCTTTACCCTGATCGAGCTGCTGGTGGTCATCGCGATCATCGGCGTCTTGATCGCCCTGCTTCTGCCGGCCGTCCAGGCCGCGCGTGAGGCGGCCCGTCGTGCCCAGTGCACGAACAACATGAAGCAGCTTGGCCTGGCGATCCACAACTACGTCTCGGCCAACGACGCGCTGCCGCCCGGCGGCGAGGTCTACTCCAACGAGTACCCGGCCTTCGGCTGGGCCACCGGGCCGCAGAACCACTCCATGAAGGTGCGGATCCTGCCGTACCTGGAGGGGACCAACGCCTACAATTCCGTGAACTTCAACGTCAGCGCCGTGTGGAACACCGGGCCGGCGTCGCTGGTCGATGGGTTCAACATCAACTACACGATCCGGCACACGAAGATCAACAGCTACGTCTGCCCGTCGGACACCAACGACCCGGGCCAGGGCAGCGACCCCTCCACGCCCGCGACGAGCTATTGCAACAACCTCGGGCTGAACCGGTACAACAGCAACTGGTCCGCCTCGGGCCCGACCTACTACCAGGGCCACGACAGCGGCCTGAGCCCGACCCGGACCTTCGCCACCATCACCGACGGCCTGTCCAACACGGCGATGTTTAGCGAATGGGTCAAGGGCTTCGGCCAGATGCAGCGCGACGGCCTGAACATGGTCTACACGATCCCCAACGGCGTGACCACGTTCCCCCAGGGCACCTTCGGCGCCGATTACCAGCTCGCCAACCTCTGCCAGGGCACCAACGTCCGCTCCTGGGACTACAAGGGCGAGGTCTGGACGATGCACGACTCGGGCCGGGGCGGCGGCTACTTCCACATCAACGCCCCGAACCGAAAGAGCTGCCAGTGCTGCGGTTATGACACCATCATCACCGCCGGCAGCTACCACCCGGGCGGCGTGAACGTCCTGCTCCTGGACGGCTCGGTCAAGTTCGTCAAGAGCGGGATCAACCTGCTGACCTGGCAGGCCATCGGCACGATCAACTGGGGCGAAGTCGTCCCCGGCGACGCCTTCAATTGATACCCCTGGGGAAGGGGACGGCCGCGCAAGCGGTTGCCCGATGAACCTTCGGGTTCCTTCCCTCCGCCCGTCGATGGTAGGTCCGGTCGCGGGTGCCCCCCGCTCGCTCCGGGCCGACCCGGCCCTCCCCGTCTCGGGGACCGTTCTCTTCTCGGGCGATCTGATCCCGGATGGGCCTCGCCGCTCTCGGCGGGTCGAGGCCCCGGGTGCTATTCTTAAAGAATTCATCGAGAGACCAACCCGGCCGCTCAGGGGATCAGGCGGGAGTGCCCCGGCCGGGCCGCAGCGAGAGAGTGGACCCCCCACCAACGTTGTGATCAACCCCGCCTGCCGGGGCGTCGGCCAGAGAACGCCGGCGGCCCCGGCTTCTTCGTTCCCGGGGCTGCGACGCGATCGGTCCGGCCCGGACGATCAGCCCGGCTCGCTTTCGCGAGACACCGAATCGCCCTCGCCGGCCTTCTCCGGCCGGGTGATCAGCATCGGGATCTCCAGGCCGTGGCGGACCCGATCGACGGTCTGGCCGAACAGGAGGTCGCGGACCAGCCCGTGACCGTGAGATCCCACCACCAGCAGATCGACCGGCTCTCGGCGGAGCCGGGCCACCAGCTTGCCCGCGCGGTCGGGCCCGTGAAGGAGCGAGGCCGAGGCGTCGTAACCCTTGTCCCGGAGCACGGTCACGACGTCGGCGAGATACCGAGCGTCGGCCTCGGAGTGGAGGTCGCCGGTCTCGTCGCCGTAGACCCCGGTCATCGGCGTGTCGACGACGTGGAGCAAGCGGAGCTTGGTCTGTCCCGGGATGGCCAGGCTCAGGGCCCGGTTGAGGATCTCGGCGTCCCCCGAGGAGCGTTCCAGGGCGATCCCGATCGTCCCCAGGGGGCGGGGCCGCAAGGCGTCGGCCCAGTCCAGCTCGACGCTCTTGGGCTCGGCCCAGGCCGTCTTGGGCTTCAGCCACGGGCCCAGGGTGACGAACCCGAGCAGGGCGGCCGCCGAGGCGAGCACGCCGTAAAGCCCGGCCGCGACGAGCCACCAGAGCGGGACCGGCCCGATCATCCGGCCCGTCTCGCGGGCCATCCCCGTCCAGTCGCCGACCTCGTCCAGGACGAGCTTGGCGTTCAGGGCCACGATCACCGCCGCCGTGAGCCAGGCCAGCGCCTGCACCCAGATCGGCGAGGCGAAGCCGCCCATGTGCTTCCTGCTGGACGTGAAGTGGATCAACGGGACGACCGCGAAGGAGAGCTGGAGGCTCAAGACCACCTGGCTGAGCACCAGCAGATGCTGGGTCGCCCCTTCGCCCGAGATCGCCAGGACGGCCACCGCCGGGCTGAGCGCCAGGAGCCGGGTGACCAGCCTTCGCAGCCACGGGGCCACGCGGAGGTCCAGGTAGCCCTCCATCACGATCTGCCCGGCCAGCGTGCCGGTCAGCGTCGAGCTCTGGCCGGCGCACAACAGGGCGATCCCGAACAGGATCGGCGCGGCCGAGCCGAGGAACCGGGGCAGGAGGCGATACGCGTCCTGGATGCTCGCCACGGCCTCGGCGTTGCGGTGGAAGACCGACGCGCTCAGCACCAGGATGGCCGCATTCACGAAGAACGCCGCGTTCAGCGCCAGGGCCGAATCGACGAGGTTGAACCGGCAGGCCTGGGCCCGGCTCGCCCGATCGGTCCCGATCTTCCGGGACTGGACCAGGGCCGAATGGAGGTACAGGTTGTGCGGCATGACCGTCGCGCCGAGGATGCCGATCGCCACGAACAGCGAGCCGTCGATCGACCCTTTCTCGTCCTTCGGCAAGCTCGGCCAGAAGCCCCGAAGCAGGGAGGGGAAGTCGGGCCGGGCCCAGAGGATCTCGACCAGGAAGCAGCCGCCGATGGTGACCACCAGCGCGAGGATGGCGGCCTCCATCTTCCTCATCCCCCACTTCTGGAGCCAGAGGAGCAGGAAGGTATCCAGGGCCGCGACCAGGCACCCCCAGAGCATCGGAATGCCCAGCAGCAGCTTCAGGGCGATCACCGTGCCGATGACCTCGGCCAGATCGGTGGCGGCGATGGCGACCTCGGCCAGGAGCCAGAGGGCCACGTTCACCTTGCGGGGATACTCCGCCCGGCAGGCCTGCGCCAGGTCGTGCCCGGTGACCACCCCGAGCCTCGCCGAGAGGGTCTGGAGCAAGACGGCCATCGCGTTGGACATCAGCAGGACCCAGATCAGCGAATAGCCGAACCGGGCCCCGCCCTCCAGGTCCGTGGCCCAGTTGCCCGGGTCCATGTAACCGACGCTCACTAAATACGCCGGACCGAGAAAGGCAAAGAGCCGTTTCAAGGGATTGCGATGACTCGTGGCGACCGTCCCGTGGACCTCGTCCAGGGACTTCCGCGGCTCGATCCGTTCTATGCTCACCGCCATGACGGCTCCCAGCCGGACCCCTCTCACCGCGACCTCGCCATCCTAAACCACGATGGTGGCGAACACAAGGTCGCGTTTTGGGGGCACCGTATCGATCTATCTTATCGCCGAAATCTAGATTTTGGTCAAGCAAAATCGGTCCGATCGGGACATGGTACGCCGAATGCACTGATTTTTCCCGACGTCGGGCCGCGTCCCCGGGGACGAGAGGCCCAGACGAACCCATCCAGGAGTGCTCCTCATGAAACGCATCGCAGGTCTGATCGGCGCCGCGGCGTTGACGATCGGGATGGCCGCGACCCCGGCCAGGGCGCAGTTCTCGCTGTCGATCGGCAACCCGTATGGATATGGGACGGGGCTGGGCATCGGCAACTACGCCGGCTACGGCAACTACGGCTACGGCATGGGCGGCTACGGACTGGGCGGCTACGGACTGGGCGGGACGACGTACTACGGCTCGGGCTACTCCGGCTACTCCCCGCTGAACTACGGGTACGGGACGTCCTATTACGGGTCGAGCTACGGCTACCCGTACAGCTCGTTCGGGGGGTATCGGTCCTACGGCAATCCGGGATACGGCTACCGGAACTACGGCTACCGGAACTACGGCTACGGCCGAGGGATCGGCGGCTTCGGGAACGTCCGTCGGGCCTTCCGCCGGAGGTGAGCCGATCTCGGCGGCGGGGCGAAATCCCCGGAGGCCGATGCCTCGACTCGTCCCGCATCGTACAATGGAACGAGCCGAGGGGCCGATCACGCCCATCGGCCCGTTTCGGTTCGGAGTCGATCGACCAGGTGGGGGCCCAACGATGACGCGATTCCTGGGAGCGGCGGTCCTCTTCGGGACGATCCTGGCCGCCGTCCCGGCCCGGGCTCAGGTGGCCGGCGGGGGAGCGTCTCCGTACTACGGCCCCAATTCGGCCTACGGGGCCCCGGGCAACTACGGGATGGCCTGGGGCTATTCCAGCTACGGAGTCCCCCGGACCTACACCTCGTTCAGCTCGCCGGGGCCGGGCTATGCCTACGGCTACCAGCCCTATGGGTTGGCCCCCGTCCGCTATGGAGTGGGCCTGTGGAGGCCGGGATTCGCGACCCCGGGATACATCTACGGGACCGGCTATTACCAGACGTTCCCCGTGCCGTTCCGGGCCGTCCCGTTCGGCTCGACCCCGCCGGTCGGCATGTACGCCCCCGGCTTCGGCGCCCCGAGCACTTACGGCTGGTGATCGCCGCGGAGCCCGTCGTCCTCGCCCGATCCTGATCCCCCGAACACGGTCCGGGCGATGGCCACGGTCACGCCCGGACCCTTTTTCTTGGGGACGACCAGCTCCGACGCCCCCGCCGCGAGCAGGGCCGCCGGCTCCGAAACCCCCGGGATGCCGATCTTGCGCCGGACCACCTCGCTCGGCGAAACGGTCCCCGTCACCTCGGCGAGGATTTCGGGAAGATAGGCGAGCAGAGGGACATTTCGCGATCCGGCAAACGCGATCAATCCCGGCTCATCGGCCTTCAACGAGACCGTGGCGACGGCCCGGAGGCTGCTCAGGCTCCATCCGGATTCGGAAAATGCCTGCGCGACGTGAGAACCGATCGTCTCGGCCGGCACGCCCCGCTTGCAGCCCACCCCGGCCACGAGCGACCTCGGCCGATAGACGATCGAGCGATCGGCGGGGACCGATTCGGGGATGGCCAGGCGGTCGCTGATGACCAGGACGGCCGAGAATCCCCCGCGATGGAGGGCCTCCGGGTCGTCGATCCGGCGGAAATGAGCCGGCCAGGGGCCGAAGGGCCGCCACCAGTCGGGCTCGCCCGAATCCTGGATCACGGCCACGGGTTCCCGGCGGACGACCGAGGCGGCCACCCGAGTGAGGTTCTCGGCCCGTTCGATCGTCCAGCCGAGGTCCCGGCCGATTCGATCGACGGCGGGCAGCGCGTGGGCGTCGCTGGCCGTGGTGACGACGGCCACGGCGCCGAGGGCGGCGGCGACCGCTTCGGCCAGATCGTTGGCGCCTCGTCCGTGGCCGCCGAGGACCGCGATGGCGAACCGGCCCGCGTCGTCCACCACGACCACCGCCGGATCGGTCCTCTTGTCGGCCAGGAGAGGGGCCACGAGGCGGACCACGATCCCCAGCGCCATCACGGCGAGGATTTCCTGGTGTTCCCGCCAGATTCCGGGCAGGGCGAGCCGCAGGGGGCCGAGCCATCCCCGAACGCCCGGCTCGTCGGCGGGGAACGTTTCCGTTACGATCGGCGAGGGCGAGGGCCCTCGGCACGAGCCGACCACGCACGACGGGCCGAAGATGGTGGCGCCCGGGCGGACGCTTCGGAGCGTCCTCGCCAGGTCGAGGCCGGATCGCGACAGGACGAGGATGGCCGTGCTCATCATGCCCCGGATCATCGCGGATCGCCCCCTCCGCTCGCAACGGCAACCGCTCGAGGCCCTGCCATGACGATTCCGCCGATCGCCCGGGTCCGCCAGACCGCGCCGCAACCCCGGGTCGAGGACGTCCCCGCCGCGGTCCGCTCGGCGATCCTCTCGGGAGACCTTTCGAAGCGGGTGAAGCCCGGAGGGACGATCGCCGTCGGGGTCGGCAGCCGAGGGATCGGCGACATCGCCACCATCGCCCGGACGACCGTCGAGACCCTCCGGGATCTCGGCTTCCGGCCCTTCCTCGTCGCCGCGATGGGGAGCCACGGAGGGGCCACCGCCGACGGCCAGCGCCAACTCCTGGCCGAATACGGGATCACCAGCGAGGCGATGGGGGTCGAGGTCCGCACGGCGATGGACACCGTGGTCCTCGGCACCAGCCCGATCGGCCTGCCGATCCATTTCGACGCCAACGCCCATGCCGCCGACGGGATCGTGTTGATCGGCCGGGTGAAGCCGCACACCGACTTCCGCGGCCGATTCGAGAGCGGCCTTTTGAAGATGCTGACCATCGGCCTGGGCAAACGGGCCGGCGCCGAACAGGTCCACAAGCTGGGCCTCCGCGGGATGATCGAGGTCCTGCCGCGGGTCGGCGAGTTCCTCGTGAAGAACACGCCGTTCGCCCTCGGGATCGCCATCCTGGAGAACGCCGACGACCACCCGGCGGAGATCGTGGGCGTCTCGCCCGACGAGATCCTCGACGTCGAGCCGCGATTGCTCGACCGGGCCCGGGGCTCATGGCCCGGCTGCCGTTCGATCGGATCGACGTCCTGATCGTCGGCGAGCTCGGCAAGAATTATTCCGGGGCCGGGATGGACCCGAACGTGATCGGCCGCTTGATGATCGAGACCCAGCCGGATTTCGACCGGCCCGTGATCACGCGATTGGCCGTCCTGGACGTCTCCGAGGAAAGCCACGGCAACGCGGTGGGCATCGGCTTCGCGGACCTGACCACGGAACGGCTCGTCGCGAAGATCGACGCGAACGCCTTCCGGACCAACGTCCTGACGGCCTGCTTCCTCGAACGCGCCCGGGTGCCGATGGCCCTGCCCACCGACCTTTCGGTGATCGAGACCGCCCTGAGCACCTGCTGGCGGACCGACCCGGCCGAAAGCCGCCTCGTCCTGATCCCGAACACCCTGGAGCTGGGGACGCTCTGGGTCGGGCCGGCCCTGGACGAGGACGTGCGGGCCAACCCCCACCTCGTCCGGGAGACGGATTACCTCCCGATGCCGATCGGCCCCGACGGCCGGCTCGATCAGGCCGCCCTCTTCCCCGGAAGCATCCGGGCGATGAGGAGGACGGCTCGCCCGGCTGGCCTGCCCACCAACGGGTGAGCAGGCCGGCGGAATCCCGGCCTACTGGCCCTTCTTGCTCGTCGGGTGACGATCTTCCTCGCCCCTCTCCGCGTTGTTCTTCGGCTCGCCCTTCTTGGTGCGGAAGAGCTTCTTCATCTCGGGGTCGAGCGTGGGATCGGCGAGGATCTGGGGGATCATGTCGTCCTTTTCGGGGCCGGTGGCCCGGTACATCGGGACGTGGACCTCGATGCGGTCGGGCACGGTCTCGCCGCGGATCAGGGCCAGGGCCGCGTCATAGGCGCGGACGACCGGCTCGTGGACGTTCCGGTCCACGACCCCGGCGGCGACGTTGTACCGGGCGAGGTCGAACGTGATCTTCTCGTGCGAATAGCCGGCGATGACGAACCGGCGCTTCTTGTGGTCGAGCTTGTTGCGGAACTTGGCGGCCCCGACGAGCGAATGATTCTCGGTGGCGACGACGATGGCGATCTCGGGATGGCTCTCGAGCGCCCGGGCCATCGCCTGCCGGCCCTCCTCGATCAGGCCGGAGAACGCGACGTCGGGCAGGACGCGGACGCCCTTGTCCTCGAACGCCTTGTGCAAGGCGGCGATCCGCTCGCGATCGTGGTCGTCATGGGGGCCGTTGACCAGGATCTGGGCCGGGCCATCGGCCGGGAAGCCGAGCGATCGCGCGTCCTCCACGGCGGCAGCGACGAGCTTCTGGGCCGTTTCCTCCTCGGTCGTGTAGGCGACCTTGGGTACGGGTTTGCCGTCGAGCTTGGCGTCGCGGTCGAGCAGGACGATCGGGACGTTGGCGTCCCGGGCCTCCTTCAGGGCGGTCACGACGCTCGGGTCGCCGTTGGGGAGGACGACCAGGGCCGAGATCCCTCGGGCCACGGCGTCGCGGATCAGCTCGGCTTCCTTGGTCGGCGGGTCGTCCGGCGAGGGCCGGAAGATCTCGACGAGGCTCTGGGTCTGGACCCCATGGCGGCGGGCGTCCTGCTCCCAGATCTCCAGCTCCACGGGCCCGGAGCCGGGCAGGACCACGCCGACGGTCCGGGTCTCGGAAACCGGAGGCGGAGGGAGATTCACGGTGGAAGTCCCCCCGCCGGCCCCGGGCCCATCGCAGCCGACCCCCCACGCCAGGGAGGAGATCGCCAGGACCGCCCACCCGCTCCGAATCCGACCGACCATCGTCGAGATCCTCCCCGAAATCGCGAGAACCTCGCCCCGACCAGGCCCGATCGACCTCGACGGGGCGTGGCCGTCTCCCCTTCATCTTACCCACCCCGACCGCCCCCCGCCAGCGGCCCTGGAGGCGGGGAAGGGTCATTCCCAGGTCGTCCAGCCGAGGAAAAGGGACGGGCCCGGGCTGGACCCGGCCCGGGCCCGTCCCCGTTCCCCGTATCCTTTCCCCTCTGGCCGGCGCGTGTCGGCGAAAATGGGGAAGGGGCCCTCCGCGCCGCCCCGGAGCCCGTCCCTCCCCGGATTTCGCCTCGGCGGACGACCTGGGAATGGCCCTTGAAGCGAGGCCGACCCCCTCTTGGCGACCATTACGCCGATCCCTACCATGGAAGGCTCTCGACCGCCCTCGCATCGAGCCCTGCCCGGGAGCCGCCGTGGCCTCTCCTTCGCATCGAATCCGCCTGCTGGCCCTGGACGTGGACGGGACCTTGCTGGACGGCCGGGGCGGGCTGAGGCCCCGGACGGCCCGGGCCGTCCGCGACGTGACCCGCCACGGGATCGTCCCGGTCCTCTGCACCGGCCGGCGGTTCCGCCGCGCCCGGCCCGTCGCCGAGGAGCTCGGCCTGGACGCCCCGATCGTCTGCAACTCCGGGACCCTGGTGAAGGAGGCGCTCGAGGGCAAGACCCTCCTGCGGGCCGACTTCGACGAGGCCCTGTTCGGCCGGATTGCCGCGATGTTCCGGGCCCGGGGCGAGCCGGCCGTCAGCTTCCTGGACGACGGCCCCGGCGCGTTCGATTTCGCCGTGGCCACCGAGACGACCGGCCGCCCCCTGTTCGATGAATACGTCGATCTGAACCGGCGATTCGCGAGGGTCGATCCCGACTGGGGCGGTCCCGGATCGAGTCATTTTCACGTCTGCGCCATCGGCGAGAGGCCGGCGATGCTCGCGTTCGAGGAGGCCGTGCATGCGACGCTTCCCGGGCTCGTGCGGACCTTCGTCCAGAAGAGCCCGGCCTACTCGGGGACGATGTGCGAATTGCTCCATCGAGACGCCAGTAAGTGGTCGGCCGTGCTGCACCTGGCCGATCTCTGGGGGATCGTTCCCGAGGAGATCTGCGCGGTGGGCGACGACATGAACGACCTGCCGATGATCGCCGGGGCGGGCCTGGGCGTGGCGATGGCCCACGCGCCGAAGGCCGTCCTGGACGTGGCCGACATCGTGACCGGGACGAACGACGAGGACGGCCTCGCCGCGTTCCTCGAAGCCCATTTCGCCTGACTGACTGACCGACTGACCGCACGGAACGGAACGGACGTCGCCATGATCGTGTACGAACCGTCCTGGACGCCCCAACCCGAGGCCGACGCCACCCTGGAGGAAAACTGGCTGTTCCGGCTCCGCCGAGAGCGATTCCGGTCGAGGAATTCGGGGAAGGCGCACGACTTCTTCGTGCTCCACCTGGCCGATGTCGTCAACGTGATCGCCCTGACGAGGGGTCGCGAGCTGGTTTTGGTCCGCCAGTTCCGCGCCGGCTCGGGCCAGGACAGCCTGGAGACGCCCGGAGGGCTGCTCGACCCGGGGGAAGACCCGCTCGACGCCGCGGCCCGCGAGCTTCTGGAAGAGACCGGCTATGCCGGCGACGAGCCGAGGGTCCTGGGGACCGTGTGGTCCAACCCGTCGATCCTGACCTCCCGGGCCACCACGGTGGTGATCGCCAACGCCGAACAACGGGCCGTCCCGAAGCTGGACGAGGGCGAGGAAGTCGAGGTCGTCCGGGTGCCGGCCCGGCGCATCCCGGAGTCCATCCGCAATGGAGAGATCAACCATTCCCTGGTCGTCGCCGGCCTGCTCTGGTGGATGACCTCGGAGCTCCCCGATTCGCCGATGGAGGCGTGGCCGGGTTCGGGCTCCCCCTGGCTCCAGTTCCGCATTCGCTCGCTGATCACCCTGGTCACCGGCAGCGCCCTGGTCTTCGGCTTCGTGGCGAATTTCGGGGTCTTGCCGCTGATCGTCCTGGCGACGATCTTCCTGTTCGGGCTCTCTCACTGGCTGATCCAGTGGAAGCTGGATCCGCCGACTGATTGTCCATTGATCGCCGAAGCCTGGGTGCCGAAGCGGAAGCTGATGAGGGTCCTGGCCTCGTTCGGCCTGAGCTTCCTGATCTTCGCCGCATTGGCGATCCTCGTCTCCGTCGCCAGGCGCTGAGGGCGGTTCGCGGACCGCGTTGGATGAGGGAGTCGTCGGCCCGGGACGGTCCCTCGAACCACGGATTCCTCGCCGATCGAGGACCGACGGCGAGTCCGGCCCGTCAGCGGGTCTGTTGCGCGGCGATCAACGAGTCAAACGAAGCTTTGCGGTTCGATCGGGGAGGGCGGGCTCGGGCCCAGAGCGTCTCCAGGTCGGTGGCCGTCCGGATGGCCTCGGCGACCTCGGCGGGGCGCCCGGTGGCCGGGAAGGCATCCACGAGGGCCAGGGCCGATCGCGTGCTGTCGTCGAGCAGCGGCTCCTTATCGGGATATTTCTGGGCGGCTCGCCGCGCGACCCCGGCCCATCGCAGGGCGTACTCTTGAGCGTCCCGCTCCTGGCCGAGCTTTCGGGAGACTTCCGCACGTTTTTCGAACGGGCCGCTCAGCGCCGCCCGCTCGTTGTCTCCGTCGAGAGCGTCCTCGCCAAGCGATCGGGCCACCTCCTCGTAATCCTGGAGTACCTCGAGAGTGTCCTCCAGACGGCCGAGTTGTTCGAGGTTCTTGACCCGATACCAGAAGGCGTCCAGTTGATGGAAGACGATGCCCCGGTCGTCCTTCCTCTGGGACCGCAAGCGAGCGAGGATCGGGACGAGCTCGGCGTGGACCTGCTCGGCTTCACGGAAAGCCCCTCGGAGGGGAAGCAGGAGTGTGAGATATCGCTTCGCGAGTAGAAGCTTGTACCCCCGGACGAACGAGAGGTCCGACTGGCCGTGGAGCGAGGCCATCATCTCTCGGGCGAGCGCCTCGGCGGGCTCGTCCAACTTCTTGTTGTGCAGGAGCCAGAACAGCGCCTCTTCCACTTCGAGGAGCTTGCCCTCGCGTTCGTCCGAATCGGGGTCGAGCCTCACGCCATGACGGTGGATCGAGCGGGCGGTCTCCAGCGCCAGCCTCGCGTCGGAGAAGGATTTGTGCAAGTGCAATTGCTTGGCAAGGGTGAACAGCTTGTCGGCCGCGCCGACGGTGGATCGGGCGAAGGTTCGGGCCATCCACGGGTTGGGCCCGGGCTTTGCCCCGCGGAATCGGTCCGTCACGAGGACGAGGAACGCCCGATCTTCCGGGACCAGGGGATGCTCGAAGTCGGGCTGAAACGTGTTGACCCGCTCGGTCAGGGTCCCCAACTCCCGGTAGACGTCATCCGCCGATCGGGCGGGCGCCGCCGGAGAATCCTGGGACTGCCAAGCGCTGAGGATCGCGGCGGACAGACCGCTGCCCAGGAGGACCAGGGCCACGCCCGCCCGGGCTGGTCCGCGTCGCAGCCATCGCCCCAGGCGGGCTGCCGGGCCGGGCAGGCGGGTTCGCAGAGGGGTGCCGTCGAGGAAGCATTCCAGGTCGGCGGACAGGTCGGCCGCCGATGCGTACCGCTCGGCGGGCTTGACTCGCAGGCATCGTGAGACGATCGCTTCCAGCCCGGGGGGAACGTCGGGGCGGAGCGTCTTCAGGGGGTGGGCGTCGCCTCTCGCGGCCCTCCCCAGCGTCTCCCACACCGATTCGCCGCGGTAGGGAGGCCGGCCGGTTAGCAACGCGAACAGGATTGCCCCCAGCCCGTGGATGTCGGCGGAGGGACCGACCGGGCCGAGCCCGGCGACCAGCCCCGTCTGCTCCGGGGCCATGGAGCTCGGCGTCCCGAGGATCAGTCCATTGCCCGTGAGCCTCGAGCCGTCGGCATCCAGCGCCAGGCCGAAATCGACGAGCTTCGGCACCCGAGGAGGGCCGGGTTCGATCAGGACGTTCGACGGCTTCAAGTCGCGGTGGACGATCCCCAGCGCGTGGGCTTGAGACACGGCCCCAGCCAGGTCGGCCACGATCCTCGCGGCCTCCCGGAACTCCAGAGGCCCCCGATCGACCCATTGCTGGAGGGTGCCGCCCTCGACCCATTCCATCACGAGGTACGGGATGCCCTCGAACCGGCCAGTCCAGTGGACCGCCACGGCGTTGGCGTGCTTTAACGCGGCCATCGCGCGGGCCTCTCGGGCCACACGCTCCCGCGTCGAGGGCCCGAACCGCGAGAGCACCTTCACCGCCACGGCTCGGTTCAGGCCGTCTTGCAAGGCCCGGTACACGATCCCCATCCCGCCCCGGCCCACTTCCTCGAAAGCCGACAGCCCCGGGATCTCGGGCGGGGTCTCGACCTCGTCGTGCTCGAACTCCCGTCCGGCGATCGGATCGAGGATCGGCGAGAGGTCGGGCCTCGCCTCGCGCTTCGGTCCCAGGTCCAGCGGTCCGGCCAGGGAATCGAGGGTCTGGCGGCAGGACTCGCAGGTGTCCAGATGGCCTTCGAACACCTGGCGATCGGCCTCCGTCACCTCGTCCCCGAGCAGACGGAGCCAGGATTCGGGGGGCGGGCACTCGTCGGCCGACGAAGAGAGCCTCATGCGGATCGATCGAGGGCCTCGATCTCCTCCCGGACCAGGCGCTGGACCTTGCTCTTGGCCGCGAACGTCGAACCCGGCGTCATCCCCAGCGTCTCGGCCGCGTCCTTGCCCGAGAGCCTCTCAATCGCGAGCAAGCGGAAGGCTTCCCAGGTCCGCGGCTCCACCCGTTCCCGGACCCGGAGCATCGCCACTTCGAGCAATTCGCGGTCGAATTCCGCCTCGATCCGGGCGGCTAACTCGTCGCGGTCGGGCAGTTCATGGAGGAGTCGGATGACCTCGCTATCGCCGCTTCCGTCCTGCCCCGTCCGCCTCTGCTCGACCCAGTCCGACAGCGCCGAGTGGACCACCGCCCTCAGCCAGCCTCGGAATCGTTTCGCGGGATCCTTGCGGAACCGGCCCATGCTCTGAGCGAGCTGGACCAGGACTTCCTGAGTGACGTCGCGGGCATCGGCATCCTGGAGCCCGTGCTTGCGGCACCAGTCCACCAGATGAGGCCCGTACAGGTGGACGAACCGCGCCCAGGCGTCCGGATCCTCGGCGCCGCGCGGAGCCGACTCAACAATGCCAGGCTGGTGTCAGGACCGTGCAAGTACATGAGGGTCGAGGCGAGGAGGACATTTCGTACACGACCTGGCGACGCTGGATCATGATAAAGGGGTTCCTTCTCCCCGGCACAGAGAATTCGAAAAAAAACGTCTCGCGGTGCTGCTAACTTTCGACACGCCGACCCCTATAGAGGGGAGAGGCCCTGGACCGACGGCCCAGTGTTTCGGCCGACGGTCCAGGGGACGAACCGGGTCCGCCCGGCAAGGCACGGTGACGTGTCGAGAATCGGCAACATCCCCGGCGAGCGACGTTCCGGCTCGACCTGGCCTTCCCCTTCTCCGCCCCGTTTCGCTCCCCACCGTGAACTCCGCCTTCGTCGATGAAGCCACACCTACCGATGCAGGAGATTTCGATGCCTGGACGAATCTTTCGAGGGCTGGCGATCGCGCTCGGCCTGGTGTTCACGGCCGCGTCGGCCCGGGCCGACCTGGCGACATTTGAACTGACCTACGTCGGGGTCTTCGGCAGCACCGCGACGGGCTCGGCGACGATCACGCTCGACCCGAGCCAGCTCAACAACCCCGGCTTCACCACCCAGGACACCAATCCCTTCGTGACGGATTTCTCGATCACCATCGCGGGGGCGAGCTCGGGCAATGGCACGTTCGGGTTCGCGGACTTCAACGGCGCCTTCTTTGGCGGCTTCGAGTTCGACACGAACGGAGGGACACTCGACTTCACCCAGGAATTGATCGGTCAGCCGACATCGGGCAATCCCTTCGGCTCCTCGTTCTTCTCCGGCAGCAACGGAGGCGACTTCACCATCTTCTCCACCGGCTACGATCCTGCGGCCCCAAACGACATCGACAACTTCATCATCGGAACCAACGGCGGATCTGGCGATCTACTGCTCCTGACGAGCTTCGCGCCAGTGTCCTCCGTGCCCGAGCCGGCCAGCCTCACGCTCGTGGGTCTAGGCTTGACCGGCCTCATCTCCCGGATGGTTCGCGAACGGCGACGTCGCCCCGCCCGTGCCTGATTCTCCCCCGATGCCGACCCGACGACGGAGTCGGGCGGCATCGTCTGGCCGTTTCCGAGACGACTTCGTTTCGGAACCACTCCCCGAGTTCCCTTCCCGACTGAGACCCGAGCAACCCTCCATGCGACCCACCACCAAGCGCCTTCGGAAGAGCGTCGTCCTCGCTTCATTCCTCCTCGCCGGAGTGAGCCAGGCCCGCGCTGACACGATCACCTACGACACGACCCCGTTCGCCGGGCAGACCACCGACCTCACGAGCGTCGGCAACGTCTATTCCTTCCCGTTCACGGACAGCTACGGCAATGTCCTCCATGACAGCGCCAACGCCGAGAATGCTTACACGGACTCCATCATCGAAGGCCTCGGTTGGATCTTCGGGGCCCCCTTCGTCGATGAACTCCACTCCACGCTGACCTTCACTCTGGCCTCGGCCACGACCAAGATCGGCTTCGCGTTCGACACGGGCGAGGGCTCGGACGCGGACTATCTGACCACGGCGACGTTCAGCGACGGGGTCTTCACCGACACCTTCACCGGCGGCCCGAGCGATCAGCCGAATTCCGTCCCGTTCATGAGCTTTACCGACGATCGCCCCTTCACCGCGGTGACGCTGAGTTTCAACTACGAGGATTCCAAGACTCCCGAAGTGATGACCAGCTTCACCACGGCCGCTACACGGTCCGTCCCCGAGCCCGCCAGCGTGGGCCTGGTTGGCCTCGGTCTGGCCGGGATCGCCGCCAGGGCGGTCCGCAAGCGGAAGGGCCACGAGAACGTCTGAGACCCCGGCCGATGCCGACCCGACGACGGAGTCGGGCGGCATCGTCGGGCCGCCTCGCAGGCCATCACGGCGCCTTTGGCGGCAACGTCTCCGGGACCGGCAGGACCGGCTCGGGTTCCATCACGAAGAACCGCGCCAGGGCGGCCCGGGCGCGGATCGGGTCGGTTTCGGTGCCGATCTCGGGCACGTCGAGCAGCTCGGCGGCGTCGTAGACCTCGGGCAATTCCGGGGCATCCACCCGGCCGAACGCCTCGTGGATCAGCTTCCGGCCGATCCCGAGCTTCCTCGCCACGCCCTCGGCCAGGTCGAGCCGGACGAGGTGCCGCCTCTGCCATCGCGCGATCTCGTCGGCCAGGGCGACGTGGCGGAGCCTCTGGAGCCAGGGGACGAGATAGACCTTCTCCTCCTCGGCGCTCATCTTCGGGACGCCGTAGGCAAACAGCGAATCGACCCTGGGCTGATGGACGATCAGCAGGCCAATTTCGATCGCCAGCCAGGTCAGGGCCCCGAGCCGGGTCAACGGCCGAGACTGCCTCTGCGGGTTCCACGCCCGGCCCCACCACCCGGCGAGGAACAGGACCATCCCGAGGTCCGGGATCGTGTCATACCACGGGACCACCACGCCGCGAAGGCTCGAAAACGGCAAGTAGCCCCGGAAGCTCCACTCGACATAATACGAAGCGAGCAAGATCGTCCCGCCGGCCGCCTCCAGGGGAGACGGCCGCCAGGTCGGACGCAACGACCAGACCCAGAGGCCGAGGATCGCCGCCGAGAGCACCATGCCCTGGATCGGCGTGGTCTCGGGCGTGAGCCCGAGGTTGCCGCAAACGAGCGTCTCGGGGATGGCCTGGAACGTGTGAGTGGCCCCGGTCACGAAATTGACCGCGTCCTTCGCCGTCCGGCCGTGGAAACTGATCTTCGCGTTCATCCGGGGCCCGCCCACGACGGCCGCCACGAGGACCGCGAAGGCCGTGGTCCCCAGGGGGACCAGGCTGGCGATCCTCGCCTTCTTCCGCCCATCGGCGAGCAAGTACGCCGCTCCCGCCGGGCCGGCGACGTGGCCGATCGTCCACATCCCGCCCGCCACCCAGGCCGAAATCGCCGCCAGGACGAGGTCGCGGGCCCGACCCGTCCGCCTCCAGCCCTGCAAGTACCAGAGGGTCGCCAGGATGCCGAACCCGGCCCACAACGTTTGACCGGCCGAATACCACGTCGCCGCCCTCATCAGCACCGAGGTCGTCCCCACGGCCGAGGCCGAGACCAGCCCGGCCAGCGTCGATCGCGTCTCCCTCGTCACGATCCGGGCGGTCAGGAGGATGGCCGCGACCAGGATCGCATAGGAGCACCCCGCCAGGACCGTCTGCAAGTTCCCCAGCCTCCCGGCCGTCGCCATCACGACCCAGGTCAGCATCCGCCAGGCCGGGACCACGTGCGTATTGTGGGGGATGAAGAGGTTCGAGACGGCCTTGGAGAAGCTCCTCGAGGCGCCGAGATACGCGAAATCGTCGCTGTGGAGCCGGTAGGTGCTCAGGGGATCGGCGAAAAGGTAGGCCGGGGCGAACACGGCGACCGCCGCCAAAGCCACGACGATCGGGCGGCCCGCCGGGCGATCGAGGACGCGAGGGCTGGGTTCGGTCGTCGCCACGAGCGGGCTCGCCTCCGGGACGGGTCGCGGGTCTCTCGTCATGATCGCGGGGGCTCCGCCTCGATTCAAGGTCGGAGCGAGGCGGGAAGCACGTCACTCAGGGCGTCGCGGACCCGTTCCGGGGGTCCGCCGCCGTCGCCTTCTCCCTCGGGGATGCGGAGCAGGTCCAGGGCGTCAAGCTCGGCGACCTCCCGGGGCCAACCCGGCACGACGACCCTCCCGAACGCGGCCCGGATCGCCTTTCGGCCGATCCCCTGCCGACGGGCCACCGCCTCCACCCGATCGAGCCCGGCCAGGGCCTCCTTCTGACGGGCCGAATCGGCCGAGACCCGGCCAATCGCGGCGATCCGGGCCTCCTCGGTCACCGGAGGGCCCGACCCTCGATCCGCCACGCGGAGCCTGGCGGCCCTGGGAACCTGGACGGCGAGCAGGCAAGCCACGAAAGCCACGACGGCCAGCGAATCTCGGGCCGAAATCCCCGGAACGATCGACCGGGGCAGCCTGCGAAGGCCGTCCCACCAACCGATCGCGAACAGGACCGCGCCGACATGGGGCAACGTATTGTACCACTGGAGGTCGCGGAGGCTTTCGAACCCGAGTTCGCCCCGGAAGGTGAAGGCCATCCCATAGGCAAGGACCACGATCGTCGCCCCCGAGGCTTCCAAAGAGTTCGGGACCGCCTTGCGCGAGAAAAGCCAGGCAAAGCCAAGAACCGAGCTCAGGACCAGCCCCTGACCGACCGTGGTGGCGGCGTCCAGGCCGAGGTTGTTCAGGATCAGGCATTCGGGGATGGCCCGGGAGGTGTGGGAAAGCCCTCGGATTGGCAAGACGTAAAGGCGTGTTTTCCGCGTTCCAGACGTTTCATTCGCGGTGCTTCGGCGGAAATGGGGCGTAAGCCATACGCATACGCTCAAAATCAGCGTAAGGAAGAGGGCGGACGCCATGATTGTGGGCCGAGAACGCCCCTCGCGCCGGGACGCCCCGAGGAACGCCCAGGCCGCCGGGACGGCCACGAACCCGCCCGCCCAGAGGCTCGGCGCGGCCAGGGCGGCCAGGCAGGCGGCGACCATTCGGAGCCGGCCGCCCCGGTCCCGCCAGGACCGGACGGCCAGGAGGGTCCCAAGGATGGCCAGGGCTGCCCAGAGCGTCTGACCGGCCGAAAACCACGTGCTCGAAAGCTCCAGGGCCGTCGATCCGCCCAGCCAGGCCATCGCGATCAGGCCGGCGGCCGGGCTTCCGGTCTCTCCTCGGACGAGCCGACCGGCGGCGATCATGACCAGGCCGAGCATCCCCATCGTCGCCAGGACCAGCGCCCCCGGCAGGTTTTCCAGGGACCCGGCGAGCCCGGCCACGGCGAACGTGCCGAGGCGGAACAGGGGGACGACGTGGGCGTTATGGGGCCGAAACAGGTTCCTCTTCAGGGCGCCGGGCGACCTCGATTCGGCGACGTAGGCGAAATCGTCGAGGATCAGGGCCGGGGCCCTCAGGCGATCGGCCATCAGCCAGGCCGGGGCGGCGAGGATCGCGATCGTCAAGCAGACCTCGCGGGACCGGCCGGCGGTCATGACGCGGCCTGGGCCTCGGCGAGCATCGCCAGGACTTCGGTCCGGGTCGTCTCGGCCGCCGAATCCCCCCGGAGCATCGCGGCGAGCTCCCCCACCCGGTCGTCGTCGGTCAGCCGGGCGATCGTGGTCCTCGTCTTGCCCCGGGTCACCTGCTTGCGGATCACCCATTGGTGGCGGGCGAAGCTGGCCATCTGCGGAAGATGCGTGATGCACAGGACCTGGCGATGCCGCGAGAGATCGGCCAGGGTCCGGCCCAGCATGGCCCCGAGACGGCCGCCCACGCCGGTGTCGATCTCGTCGAAAACCAGCGTGGGGATGCGATCCACCTCGGCCAGGACCGTCTTGGCCGCGAGGGTGACCCTCGACAGCTCGCCGCCCGAGGCGATCTTGCGAAGCGGTCGCGGGGGCTCGCCGGGGTTCGGCGAGAAGACGAATTCCACCCGGTCGGCGCCGGCCTGGCCCGGGGTCGGGGAGAGGGGGTCGTCGGGCAGGTCGATCGGCTCGACCTCGACGGCGATCCTCGCCTCGGCCAGGCAGAGGCCCTTCAGCTGGGCCTGGACGGCCCTGGCGAATTCCTTGCCGGCCTTGCGGCGGGCGGTGGTCAGCGCCTTCGCCGCGTCCCGGAGCTCGGCCCAGGCCGAGGCGATCGGGCCATCGAGCCCGGCGAGGTCCGCCTCGTCGCGGTCGAGCGCCTCGAGCTGGCGGCTCACGGCCTCTCGGCGGACGGCCAGCTCGTCGGGCGAGCAGCGGAACCGGGCGGCCAGGCGACGGTAGAGGGCCAGCCTCGCCTCGACTTCTTCGAGCCGATCGGGGTCGTCCTGCCAGTCGTCGCCGAGGTTCCGGAGCGAATAGGCGACCTCGCGGACCTCGTCGGACAGGCGTTCCAGGTCGGCGGCGGCGTCGGCCATCTCGGGGACGGTGGCCGCCAGGGTCCCGAGCTGGCGGGCGACCCGGCCGAGCAGCTCGTGGGCCGAGCGGTCGGCCTCGTAGAGCAGGCGATACCCCTCGGTCGAGGCCGAACGGATTTGCTCGACGTTCGCCAGGAGGTGGGCTTCCTGGGTCAGCTCGTCATGTTCCCCGAGGCGGGGCTCGGCCGAGGCGAGCTCCTCATGCTCGAACAGGAGGAGGTCTCGCTCGCGGCCCCGGCGGTCGGCGGCTTCCTGGAGGGCGAGCCGGCGGCGGCGGAGGGCGTCGTGGGCGTCCCGTTTCGTCCGGTACGCGGCGACCAGCCGCTCGAGGCCGCCGTGGGCGTCGAGCAGGTCGCGCTGATGGTCGGGGTCGAGCAGGGCGCGGCCCTCGTCCTGGCCGTGGATGTCGATCAGCTTCGCGCCCAGGACGCGGAGCGTGGCGGCGGTCACCGGCAGGTCGTTCACCGTGGCCGAGCTCTTGCCCGAGGCGGCGATCCGGCGAGTGAGGATCAGTTCCTCACCGTCCAGGGAGCCGCCGAGGATGGCCTCCACGTCCTCGCGGAGCCGCGCATCGAGGATCTCGAAGACGGCGGCGGCGCGGGCCTCGGCCTTGCCGCTGCGAACGAGGTCCGCAGCGGCCTTGCCGCCCAGGACCAGGCCCAAAGCCGTCAGCAAGAGGCTCTTGCCCGCCCCGGTCTCGCCGGTCCAGACGCAATAGCCCGGCTGAAGCTCGACCCGAGCATCCTCGATGAGCGCCAGGTTCTGCACCGACAGCTCGCGGAGCACGAGGTTCCCCCTCCGTACCGGACCTTCTTTCACCCGATCGTTCGCGCCACGTCACGTCACGGACGCAGCTTCAAGTTCTTCGCGTGGAAGGCGATCGCTTCCTGGACGTGCTTGTCCCAGTAGCCCCATTCGTGAGAACCGGGGAATTCCTGGTAGTCGTGGGCGATGTGCAGGTCGTCCAGGTGCTTGTGGAAGGCGCGATTCTGGTCCAGGAGGAAGTCCTCGGTCCCGCAGTCGATCCGGAGGGCCGGCAGGAGGCCGTGGTCGATCGTCTTGACGAGCGAGAACGGGTCGTTCGGGCTTCCGGAAGGCTCCTTGCCGAAGATCCTGACCCATTCGGGGTTGGATATTCTCTTCCAGAACGCGTCGTGGGTGAAGCCCAGGGCGCCGGAGTGGGAATTCACGCTGGCGAACATGTCGTGATGCTTGATTCCGACCTTCACGGCGCCGTATCCGCCCATCGAGAGGCCGCCGATGCATCGGCCGGCGCGTTCGGCCTTCACGGGGAAGGTGCGATCGACGAGGCCGACGACGTCCTTCACCAGGTCGCTCTCGTAGGCGAGCCCTTCGAGGGCGTCGGTGTAGAACCCCCGGCCGCCGTCGGGCATGACGACGCAGAGGGGCAGGCCCTGGACGTACCGTTCCACGCTCGTCCGCCTCATCCAGATGGTCTGGTCGTCGGAGAGGCCGTGGAGGAGGTAGAAGACCGACCAGGGCTTGGGGATCGCCGGGTCGTCGGGGAAGACGATGTTGAAGGTGGACGCCTTCCCCAGGCTCCGGCTCAGATAGTTGACCGTCGCGAACGCCATCGGCCGCCCCTCGGATCGAGAGTTACTTGATCTTGGCCCCGGGGACGCATTCGGGGTCGTCGGGCGTGAGCAGGACGACCTTCTCCCCCGACGTGGCCGCCAGGAGCATCCCGTTGGAAGTCTCTCCGCGGAGCATGGCCGGCGCGAGGTTGTTGACGACGACGATCAGCTTGCCCACGAGCGCCTCCGGCGGATAGTACGCGCGGATGCCGGCGACGATCTGCTTGGTCTCGCCGCCGACGTCGATCTGGAGGAGCAGGAGCTTGTCCGCGTTGGGGTGAGGGCGGGCCTCCAGGACCTTCGCGACCCGCAATTCCAGCTTGGCGAAGTCTTCGTAGGAGATCGGGTCGGCCATGATGTTCGGTCGCCTTTTGCGGTGACGAGTCCTCGAGCAAGAGCGGCATCGTAGCGCGCCCGGAAGGTCGTGTCAAGCGGCGTCTCTGAACGGGCGTCTATCTGCGGAAACGTCCGCGGGAGGGGCGTCTAAAACCGGGGCTCGGCCTGGGTTTTTTCCTGGCGGGCCCGACGAGGTCACCGCTAGGATCGGGCGAGGGATGGTCCCTTCTCGATGGGGAGAGATGACGATGCCGTGGGACGCCGCCAAGGCCGTGCAGTACCTCCAGGACAACGCCGAGCCGCACAGCACGGGGCATTGTGCGCAGTATGTTCGCGAGGCGATCGAGGCGGGGGGCGTCACGCTCCATCGCCACAACTCGGCGAAGGATTATGGGTCGAGCCTGACGGCCGTGGGGTTCGCGGAGGTCTCCACCGGCACCGGCTATCATCACCGGGCCGGAGACGTGGGGATCGTCCAGCCGATCCCGGGGCATCCTCACGGCCACATGGCGATGTTCGACGGGACGCACTGGATTTCGGACTTCGTCCAGTTGCACGGGATCTACCCGGGGCAGGGGTATCGGACGATCAAGCCGCCCTATGCGATCTATCGTTATCCGGTGGTCTGGACCGGCTCGGACGCGAGCCAGGCGGCCCCGGCGATGGCGTGAGCCGTCGCGGGGGCCGGTCGCGAGGGTCGGGGCAAGGATGCCTCGGATGACGCCGCGAGGCATCCGACCGAGCCGACGAGGTTGGCCGAAGGATCGCGCGCCGCCGATCTCCGAGGGATAGGTCGAAGTCGCCCGCAATGCTCCGCTCCGGTCCCGGACCCGGGGTCTTTCATGGATGGAATGCGCCCGATCGCCCGGATGCTCGTTCGAGGCGCCGCCCTGGGCTGGATGGGGTCGGTCGCGGGCGGTTGTGCCCACGTGAGGCCGTCGCAATCGGGGTTCCTCAGCGATTATTCCGGGCTGATCCGCACCGACGCGAGGTTCCACGAGCAGGGGGGGCTGGAACGGAGCCTCGTCGCGCCCTCGGGCTTCGGAGGGCTCGACGGCATCGATTCGTTCTACATCGAGCCGGTGGCGTGGATGGTGGACGATCGGAAATGGGTCGGCCGGAGCGCCTGGTTCCGCGATCGGGTGGTCTCGGCCTTCGAGGAGGAGCTGCGCGACCAGCTCGGGACGCTCCGCCCGATCGTTTCCGAGCCGGGCCCGAGGACGGCGACGGTCCGCTCGGCGGTCACCAACGCGGTCCGCACCCGCCCGTTGTTCAACGCGGGGATGGCCGCGTACCTGATCCAGCCGATGTTCAACGGCGGGGGCGCCTTCGAGGTCGAGGCGATCGCGCCCGACGGCTCGCAGGTGGCGGCCGTCTCGACCTCCTCGACCGGAGGCCCGTTCGAGCTGGCCAGCTACTTCGTCCTGAGCGTCCAGGCCGCCGACTCCGCCCGCCGGGCCGCCGCCGACCTCCGCGCCGCCCTGGCAATCGCGGGGCCGTAGCCGGCCGCCGCCCACGGACGACCGAGATTGCCCTTGCCCGAAGCGGCGATCGGCCTATGATCTCGCGCGAACGATCGCCGTTCTCTTTTTCCTTGCCCCGAGGCCCCGGCATGGACGCCGTCCCCGAGTCTTCGCCCGAGTCGTCCCGGCTCTCGGCCCGATCGATGGTCCTGATCGCCGCGTTCGGGGCGTCGCTGTTTCTCGTCGATTTCGGCCGAGGATGGGTGCTGACCTACCACGAGGCCTTCTTCGCCGAGCCCGCCCGGGAGATGCTCCGCTCGGGGGACTGGATCGTCCCGAGGATGGCCGGCGTCCCGTCGTGGCAGAAGCCGCCGCTGACCCACTGGATGATCGCCGCGACGATGGGCCTCTTGCGGACCGAGGCGGAATGGGCCGTCCGGTTGCCGACCCTGATTTGCACGATCCTGGCCGCCCTGTTCGTCGCCGCGATGGCGACCCGGTGGCACGGCGAGAGGGTCGGGCGGGTCGCGGGCTTGATCCAGTTGACTTGCTTTTATGTGCTCTTCCAGGGACGGCTCGCCGAGGCGGACATGCCGTTCTGCGCGGCGGTCACCGGGTCGATGCTCGGCCTGGCCACCGGGACGATCGGCCGGGATCGCGCGAGCTGGGCCAGCCGCATGGGGTTCTTCCTCGGCGCCGGGGCATCCTTCCTGATCAAGGGCCCATTCGGCCCGGTCCTGATCGGCGGGGCGGCGTTCGTGTTCGCGTGCGTCGAGAGGCGCCGGGCCGTCTGGCGGTTCCTGTTCGATCCGGTCGGCCTGACCTTGATGACGATCTGCTGCCTCGTCTGGCCGATCCTGGCCTATCGGGCCGATCCGACGGTCTTGACCGACTGGCGGACTCATAATCTCGACCGTTTCACGGGCGAATATGACGGCAAGAAACATCCGCTCTTCTACTGGTGGATCATCCCGTCGATCCTCCTGCCCTGGACGCCCGCGGTGATCGGCGGCCTGATCGCCGGGTTCCGCGACGAGGGGCGGCCGAGGAGCCTCTGGAGGCTGATGGCCTGCTGGTTCGGCGTGGGGCTGGCGATCATCTCGATGTCGGCGTGGAAGCACAAGCATTACCCGATCCCCATGCTCCCCCCGGCGTCGATCGTCGCGGCGTATGGGCTGTGCCGGTACGTGGTCGAGGCGAGGAAGACGGGCCGATCCCCGGCGTTCGTCACGGCCGTCCTGCTCGCGATGGCGGGCGCCGCGGGGATGGCGATCGGGGCGACGAAGGGGCAGTCGGTGACGATGGCCGTCGGCGGGTTCGGGGTGGTGTCCGGAGTCGGATTGGCCCTGGCCTTCCGGCTCCGAAGGAGCGGCCGGCTCGATGCGGCGCTCGCGGCCCTGTTCGCGGCGACGTGGCTCGTGATGGTCCTGAACCAGTCGATCGTGATGCCCCGGTTCGACCGCTACCGGGAGCAGGCGGAACTGGCCGGGCGGACCAACGCGAGGCTCGCGCCGGGAGAGCCGATCTATCTGGTCGAAGTGCCGCAGCCGCAGGTGTTGTTCTACCTCCGCCATCCCTTGAAGCGGTTCGACTCGCAACCCGAATTCGCCCTCGATTGCCTGATGACCCGGCAGGAATCGCCGGTCCTGGTGATCGGCCCGAAGGCGGCGATCGACGACCTCGAAGCGATCGGGACGGTCGATCGGCTCGACCGCTCGCCGACGCTCCACCAGCTCACGACGGCCAGGTTCACCCCGGAGCCGGCGAGGATTGCGATGCTATTGCTCGAAGGGGATTCGCTGGTCCGTTAACGACCGGCCCAATTCGGCGCGGAGCTTCGTGACGCGATCAAGGAGCGTCGAGAACCGGGCATCCCACGAGGCATCGTCGCGGAGGACCGCCGATCGGCCGGTTTCCGCGAGCCGAGAGGCGAGACCGGGGTCGGTCACGAGGCGATCGAGGGCGTTGGCGAGGGCACCGACGTCGCCGAACGGCACGAGCAGGCCGTTCTCCTCGTGGCGGACGACCTCGACCACGCCTCCGGCCCTCGCCGCGACCACCGGCTTGCCGTTGGCCCAGGCTTCGAGGTAGACGATCCCGAACGAATCGTTTCGCGAGGGCATGGCGAAGATGTCCAGGGCCGCGTAGAAGTCCGGGACTTCGGCCGCCGGGATCGGGCCGAGGACCGTCAGCCAATCGCTCGAAGAGGGCGGAAGAGTCGCGAGGAAGGCATCGAAGGCCGGGGACGGCGCACCGGCCAGCGCGAGGCGAACCGATTCGTTCGCGGGTCTCGCTTCGTTGAGCGTCGCCACGGCGCGGACCAGGTCGATGGTCCCTTTCTCGGGGTCGAGCGCGCCGAGCTGGCCGATCAACGTCTGATTGGGATCGATGCCCAGGCGATCTCTTAAACGATCGCGATCTCCGCCCGTGACCTCGGCCGGCTCGATGGCCATCGGCAAGGTCAGGAGGCGATCGGCGGGGATTCCCCACGATTCGATCGTTCGGGCTTCCAGAGATGTGGGAGTGACGATCAGATCGGCCCGGGAGAGCAGGCGCATTTGATGGGGGCGGGTATAGCTGCGATGCACCCGATCGCCCGGTGAGGAGAGGTGGAGGAAGGGCGTGAGGATCAACGGGGCCTTCGCCGCTCGGGCGGTCTTCAGGGCGCCGAGGGAGAAGATCGTGAAGGGAAAACCGACGCCGAACACCGCGTCGAAGTCGCCTCGGACGTGCTCGATCGCCGGGAGGACGGGCATGAACGACTCCCACCGGCATTGCGTGGGCCAGTGGGGGACGTAGCTCAGCAACCGGCCGACGTATCGCTGGAACGGGAAGTGTTTGACCGCGAATCGATGGACCGTCGCGCCATCGACTGCGGATTCCGCGGGGGCCTCGACCTTGCGGGCCTTCGGGTTGGCGAAATGGCGGAGGTCGTGGGCGTTCGCGGTGAAGACGTCGGCCGAATGTCCGCTAGCCACGAACCGGCGGACCATCGCGCGGGCGAAGGTCTCGGCCCCTCCGATGCAGGGCGCGTAACGATGGATGAACAGAGCGATTTTCATGAACATGTAGGGTGCATGAAATGCACCAAGCCCCGGCGGGTGAAGCCCGCGACCATTTATCGCCCTTTCCACGTCACTTTCACAAACCTCGGCCAGTAGAGCCGGGCGTCGTTCAGGACGTGGGCGAAGTCGAACGAGTTGGTGGCGTAGGTGATCAGCAGTTCGTCGCCGGAGGATTCCTCGGGGTGGGCCTTCGCGGCGTAGCAGAACGCCTTGCGGTCGGTCTTGGCCTCGGGGCAGCGATAGAGGGTCGTCGGTTCGGACCAGGGGCCGACCGGGCTCGGGGCGACCCGGGCGACGATCTCGTCGGAGAGGCCGAATTTGGTGTAGACCGTCACGAATTGATCGCGGCCGGGGAGGCGGGAGACCGAGGACTCGTTGGCCATCCGGTCGGCGAGGGGCCCGGCCCGATGGAAATCCTCGACCCACGAGCCTTCGCGGAAGAACCGCCAGGAGGGGAAGTCGGCCACGGCGTCGGCCTTCACCTTCGCGACGATCATCCTCTTGTTCGGCAGCCGCTCGACGCCCCTTTCCTCGTCGATCCCATAAATGTACAGGTCTTCGCCTTCGAGGAGCGTGGCGGCGCCGAAGCAGACGATTTTCTTCTCGGACGCCTCGAAGAACGGCAGTTTTTTCTGCTCGAACCGCCATTCCAAAGGGTCGTCGGCCGGGTTGGGGACGGTGGCCAGCCAGGTTCCGACCTGGCGAAATCCGAACGCGCCGTCGCCGGCCCCCTCGATCTGGGCGAGGAGGAGGTGGAGCTTGCCTCGGGCGAACGTCGCGGCCTGGGGCCAGTACCAACCCTTGCCGTCGTCGGGCGTGAGGAGGGATCGCGGCTTGCCGTCGGCCCCTCGGCGGACGACGAACCGGACCTTGGCCGCCTCGCCGTGGCCGTCCTGGATCGCCACGGCGCTGTTGACCATCACCGCGTCGATCCGTTTGCCGTCGCGGACCTTGCCGACGAACGAATCGTCGAACAGCCAGACGGTGCGATCGGGCGAGATCGGCACGGAGTAGGCGGCGTCGCCGCCGATCCAGCCGTCGGTGGCCCGGAACTTCGCGTCCCAGTCGGCGGCCGAATGGGCGTCGATCGGCCCGGGGAGGGGATCGACGGGCTTCGGGGCCTGGGCCAGGAGCGCCAGCCCGAGGATTGCCGCGACGGGGTATCCCATCATGACAACGGGGCCCGGTACGGGGCGAAGACGGGCATCGGCTCGTCGCCATTGGTGAGCGGGAATTTCCGCAGGGATTCGGCGCGGCGGACGATCATTTCGATCTCGGCGCGGACGGCCTTCTTCCCGGCCTCGTCGAGCGACGTCCCATACCTTGCGAGGATGAGATCCATCCTCGCGTCGGCCTCGGTCCGGGGCTTCGGGGCGTCGTCCTTCGGCGGCTCCTGGCCTCGGGCGGAGAGCGGCAGGGCGGCGGAGGCGCCTCCAAGAGCCAGGGCGCGGACGAAGTCGCGGCGGCGGGTCGATTCGGGCATCGCGGCCAGTCTCCTCAGATCACTCGTTCACCGTACGAATGGGATCGCCATCGGAAGAAAAGATAGGCGGGCAGACCCGCGACGATGATCCCCAGCCCGGCCAGGGACTCGACGAACGAATCCTTCAGCATGTTCCCGATCAGGTACAGGGACGCCGCCACGTACAGCAACGGGGTGACCGGGTAGCCCCACGTCCGGTAGGGGCGCTTCAGTTCGGGCCGTTTCCATCTCAGGATGAACACGCTGGCAATCGCCAGGGTGTAGAAGACCGTCCCGCCGAAGATCACGTAGGTGTAGAGGACATCATAAATCGGCTTCTCGTGGAACGCGACCCACGCCCCGTGGATGAATCCTGGCAATTGCCCCTCCGCCGGGGGTCTTGCGAGTTGGAACACCGTGGCCAGGACCATCAGGGCGATCGACCACACGGCCTGGACGATGATGGCGTTGGCCGGGGTCCGGAACCTCGGATGGACTCTTCCCAGGGCCGGAGGCAAGAGGCCGTCGCGGGCCATCGCGAAATAGGCCCTCGGGCCGCTCAGCGCGTTGCCGTTCAGGGAGATCAGCGTCGAGCAGACGACCACCAGGGCGATGGCCAGGGCGCCACGATCCCCGAGCAGGGTCTTGCAGAAGACGGCGGCGACCTCCCGGCCCGACCCCTTCGAGGCGCTCGCCCCGGAGGCGATCGTCTCCATCGGCAGGACCATGTGGTAGACGATCGTCATGCCGAGATAGACGGCGATCAGGATCGCCATCCCGCCCAGGAGGGCCCGGGGGATCGTCCGGCCCGGGTCGCGCACTTCCTCGGCCATGCTCGCGGCGTTCACCCAGCCGTCGTAGGTCCACAAGACGGCCACCATCGCCACCATGAACCCGCCGATCGCCTTGCCGTTCACGGCGGAGGGCCACATGGGGGAGAGGTTCGCGACGTGGGCCTTGCCCATCGCGAACGGGACGATCATCATCGCCCCCAGGGCCCCGAGCTTCAGGACGGTCCCGACGATCTGGACCGAGCCGCTCGCGTGAGTCCCCAGGACGTTGACGACCGCCACGGCCGCCATCGCCAGGACGGCCAGGACCGTCAGCCAGATCCGGTGGTCGAGGCCGTTCGGGCCCGGGAAGAGCTGCTGCTGGGCCGCGTAGATCGCGAACGCCGAGGCGAGCGTGGCCACCGACCCGGCGCGGATCACCAGGAGCTCGGCCCAGCCGAAGAGGAAGGCGGGGATCTCGCCGAACGCCTCGCGGAGATAGACGTACGGCCCGCCGGCCTTCGGCAGCATCGCGCCGAGCTCGGCCAGGGTGAGGGCCCCGGCCAGGCTGAACAGGCCGCCGACGACCCAGAGCGTCACGATTCCCGCCATGTCCGGCACGTTCGTGGCCACCCAGGCCGGGACGAGGAAGATCCCCGAGCCGATCACCGAGCCGACGACCACGCAGAGCGCGGCCGTCGGGCCGAGCGTCTTGGGCAATTCCTCCTTCGAGGGGCCAACCTTGTCGGTCGCGAGTTCGGGGGCGTCCTCGGCGAGGCTCACGGGCGCTCCCTTCGCTTCGGGTTCGTCTCGAATCGCCTAGTTTGCCCAGCCCGTCGGCTCGACGTGGCGGAGGAGCCTCGATCGGCGGACGAGGCCGGATCGATACTTGACAGGAGGGCGGTTCCGGACGCAAACTCTCCCATGCGGGACGAGCGGAAACGTCGCGAGGTCGCGCGACCCGCCCGAGCCAGCAGGATACGCCGGCCCGCCCGGCGAATCCAGCCCCTTCAGCAAGTCCGGTCTCCCGATCGAGCATCGGTCCCGCCGGTCCCCGCTCCCACCCGGGGTGAGGCCGTCCCGGGGCCCCCGGAAGTCGCCACCGCTCACATCTTCTGTGGATCGGCTCCATTCGCGAGGGTCCCCCCGGCGAAGGCCCCGGATGGGCGGATGCCGGAGGGACACGGAGGCTAGTCATGGGTCTGAATTGCAAGGTCGGAGGGGCGAAATCGATGTTCGAGGGGGGCTTCGCCACCGAGGTGGCGAGCGTCCTGGACCAGGCCTTTGGCGCCGAGGGGGACTGGGAGGGGAGCGATTCCCGCCCGTTCGGCGAGATGGCCGGCACTACCTGGGCCGACTTCCAGCAACTCGCCGCCGACGAGCTCGGCGCCGAGGAGATCCCCAACCTCCTCGCCCTGGGCGCCGGGGCCCGAGGGGTGTATCTCCCGGCGAACGTCCGCGCCGTGACCCTCCCGCTCTCGGCCGGGAATCTCCGGTGCGCCAGCCTCCCGGGGCTCCGCCGGGAACTGGCCGAGCTCGCCGACCGCTGGGAACTCCCCCTGGATGACGCGGCGTTGGAAGCGATCCTCGAAGTCCACCAGGACCCCGACGACGGCTGGGTCGCCGACGCCCCGGAGGTCCACACCTTCGCCCGCCTCGCCCTGGCCGCCAACGAGGCCGTCCGCCGCGATTGCCCGTTGTGGCTCGTGGGCGAGTAAGAAAGTCTGGGACGCGAAACTCACCACAGAGGCACGAAGGGCACGAGGGCAGGCACAAAGAGGCCAGGGGGTGTCCCCTCTTCTTTGTGTCTGCCTTCGTGCCCTTCGTGCCTCTGTGGTAAATCCCGCTCACCTTCCCAAAAAACCATCCTCGCGGCCTAAGAATCGGCCCTCCCGAGCGTGATCGGGATGGGCGAGGCCGGTCCGACGTTCCGTGACGGGAGGCGGGATGAAGGGCGACGCGAATTCCGAGGCGAGGGAGTGGGTCCGCGCGGCGGTCTCTCGGTTCGAGGGGCCGTTGACGCTCTACGCCGCCCGCCTCCTGGGTGACGCCGACCGGGCCCGCGACGTGGTCCAGGATGCGTTCGTGAAGCTCTGCCGCCAGGACCGGGCCGAGATCGAGCCTCGCCTGGCGGAATGGCTCTTCACGGTCTGCCGCAATCGTGCCCTGGACGTCCTCAGGAAGGAGGGGCGGATGACCCGATTGAGCGACGAGCATGCCCAGGTCCGCGAAGGGCACGAGCCCGACCCGGCCGACGTGCTGGAAACCCGAGAGACGGCGGCCCTCGTGATGAAGGAGCTGGACGGACTGCCGCCCAGCCAGCGCGAGGTGATCCGCCTGAAGTTCCAGAACGGCTTCTCCTACCGGGAGATCAGCCGGATCAGCGGCCACAGCGTCTCCAACGTCGGGTTCCTGATCCACACCGGGCTCAAAACCATCCGCCGCAGGCTGGCCGACGCCCAGCCGGCCGGGCTCCGGGTCTAACCCCTTCGCGAAGGAGGTCCGCCGATGCCTTTCGATGCCGATGATCCCCGGCTGACGGCCTACGCGCTGGGCGAGCTGGAGGACGACGAGAAAGCCGACCTGGAGGCGATCCTGGCCGACTCGGCCGAGGGCCGCCAGGTCGTGGAGGAGCTCCGGGCCACCGCCCGCCTCCTGTCCGAGACCCTCTCCGAGGAGCCCAGCCCCGGGCTTGCCTCAGAACACCGAGAGGCGATCGAAACCCGCCTGAACCCCTCGCCGGCGCCCCATCGCTGGACCCGGTTCGTGGGCTACGGGATCGCCGCGAGCCTGCTGATCGGCTTCGGCGGGACGGCGGCCCTGATGGTCCTCCGCGATCGCGGACCCAAGGAAACGCCGATGACCCTCGCCCTCCGAGACGCCCACCGCAAGGCGGCGGAAATGGAGGGTGTGGAGGTCTTCAGCGACGGGATCGTCGCGGGCGGCGGGAGAGGCACGGTCCCGGAGGCGCCGAAGTCGTCGAAGGATGCTTATGATCGGTCCTCGGGCAAGAATGCCTTGATGGAAAAAGACGCGTCGGAGACGACCTCCAATTTCTATGTGGCTCCTTCGGCGCCGGCCGCCCCGGTGACGGGCCGAGGCGTGGCCGGTGGGCTGGGCTACGGTCGTTCGATCGCCCAGGGTGGCCGCATGCAGTCCTCGCCGACGGCCCCGGCCCCGGCGGGAGGGGCGGTCGCGGGCAGGCGGCCGGCTCCAGAGCGGGAATTGTTCGGCGAACCGTCGGTTCAGGGGCCATCGAACGCGTCGGTCGATGCGATGGCCCAGTCGCGGACGGTCGAAGTCACCAAGAGCCCCGTCGTCGGCCCGGGGATCATGCGGAACGGCACCGTCTCGTCGGGGTCGGCCGCGTCCGGGGCACCCGCGACGAAGGCACCGCTCGTCGTGGGACATACAGGCGACGGTGGATTGGGCGGCGCATCGCAGGGTATGCAGCCCTTCAATAAGGATTACGTGCTCCCGATGGTCCCGGGGTCGGCTGGTGTGCACTCCCCCTTCGCTGTCGAGGCCCTGGCGAAGAAGAAGGCCTCGGCCGGGCCCGAGGCCGCGGGGATCCCGAGGGAGAACGCGACCGATTTCGAGAAACAGGGTGCCCAGGCCCGGACCTTCGCCCTGGCTCCGCAGCCGGGGAAGGACCAGGCCGCCGGGAATGCCCCCAAGTCCAATCTCGCGGCGGGCCTCGAACCCGCGCAACGGTTTAAGATGCTCGGCGACATGCCCGCCCAGAACAAGCAGACCGGGAAGCCGGGCGACACCAAGCTCTTCGCCCAGATGGACGACCAGGCCCAGGCCGTCAAGCCCGGACAGCCCCAGGGCGGCAAGCCCGGTGACCAGGCCCCGGCCGGCAAGCCCCAGTCGGCTCCCGTGGGCCTCGGCCGCGCTCCGATGGAGCAGAAGGGCGTTCCCTCGAAGCAGGAGGCACGCGGCCGGGTCGATCAACTCGCCCTGGGCGAGATCGACGGGGAGAGGGCAAAGCGAGATCGAGTGCCGATCGTCGATCCCAGCGTCGCCCAGGCCCCCGCCCCCGAGGCGAAGCCCGCCCAGGAGGTCCCTCCCCCGGTCCCTCTCGCCGCCGCCCCGGCCCCCGAGCCCGACGTCCAGGCCGAGGAGTTCGGCGAGATCATCGACAACCCGTTCCTCTCCGCCGCCGCCGAGCCGCTCTCGACGTTCTCGATCGACGTCGATACCGCCTCCTATGCGAACATCCGCCGGTATCTGACCGTCAACAACACCCGCCCGCCCAAGGACGCGGTGCGGATCGAGGAAATGCTCAATTATTTCCCCTATCGCTACGACCCGCCCAGGGCCGACGCCAAGGAGCCGTTCTCGGTCCACACCGAGGTCTTCCGCTGCCCGTGGGACGCGACGCATCAGCTCGCCCGGATCGGCCTGAAGGGCAAGGTGGACACCAAGCGGAAGATGTCCAACCTCGTGTTCCTCGTCGATGTCTCCGGCTCGATGCAGCTGCCCGCCAAGCTGCCGTTGGTGAAGGCGTCGCTGCGGATGCTCACCGAGGGGCTCGGCGAGAATGACCGCGTGGCCATCGTCGTCTACGCCGGGAGCGAGGGGCTGGCCCTGCCCTCGACCTCGGGGATTCGCAAGGGCGAGATCGTCTCGGCGATCGATCAGCTTGAGGCCGGAGGCTCGACCAATGGCGGGGCCGGGCTCGTCCTGGCGTATGACGTGGCCCTGCGGAACTTCATCAAGGGCGGGGTGAACCGCGTGATCCTCGCCACCGACGGCGACTTCAACGTCGGGATCACCGGCGACGCGGCCCTCGAAGAGCTGATCCGCGCCAAGGCCAAGACCGGAGTGGCGCTGAGCGTCCTGGGGTTCGGCATGGGGAACCTCAAGGACAAGAAGATGGAGACCCTGGCCGACAAGGGGAACGGCAATTACGCCTACATCGACACCCTCGGCGAGGCCCGGAAGGTCCTGGTGGAGCAGATGGACGGCACCCTCGTGACGATCGCCAAGGACGTCAAGATCCAGGTCGATTTCAACGCCGCGAAGGTGGGCCAGTACCGCCTGATCGGCTACGAGAACCGCGCCCTGGCCGCCCAGGACTTCGCCGACGACTCGAAGGACGCCGGGGAGATCGGCGCCGGCCATACCGTCACCGCCCTCTATGAGCTGATCCCGCCCGGCAAGGACGGCCCGGCGAAGGACGTGGCCTCGAAGTACGCCAGGGGCAAGGCCGGCGACCCCGAAAGCCCCGACCTCTTCACCCTGAAGCTCCGCTACAAGGCGCCGGACGGCGACGTCAGCACCCTGATCGAAACCCCGGTGAAGGACGAGCCGAAGGACTACGCCGCGGCCTCGACCGACTCGAAGTTCGCCGCCTCGGTGGCCGCCTTCGGGATGATCCTGAGGAATTCCCCCTACAAGGGGAACACCACGATCCCCGCCGTGATCGAATGGGCCGAGGCGAGCAAGTCCGACGACCCGGGCGGCTACCGCAAGGAGTTCGTCGAGCTCGTGAAGAAGGCCCAGGCCCTGCTCCCGGCGGCGAAGTAGCCGCGACCGCCGCCGAATCCCGAGATCCGAGGCCCCTCGACCGAGACATTCGGCCGGGGGGCCTCGGCATTTCCGGGGCTCGCCGAGTATCCTGTCTGTCCGCCATCGACGCCGCCCCAACCCGAACTGCCCGGCCCCGAGGAGGGCCTGACCCGATGGAAAAGCCCTGGAGGTTGCGCCTGACCCTCGGCGGGATGATGCTCGTCATCGCCGTGGCGGCCCTGGTGATCCTGGCCCTGAAGCCCTCGGGCACGACGTTCGAGGACCTCAAGGAAGGGACCGGCCCGGCGGCGAAGACGGGCGACACGGTCTCGGTCCACTACGTCGGCCAGCTCTTCAGCGGCAAGGAATTCGACTCCTCGCGGACCCGAGGGACGCCGTTCGAGTTCACCCTGGGCCGGGGGATGGTCATCACGGGCTGGGACAAGGGGATCGTCGGGATGAAGGTCGGAGGCATCCGCCGCCTGACGATCCCGCCGGACGAGGGATACGGCGCGATGGGCCGCCCGCCGACGATCCCGCCGGAATCTACCCTGGTCTTTGAAGTCGAACTCTTGAAGATCCAGTGATTCGGGGCAAAAGCCCGGCCTCTCGCTCGGCGACCTTGTTCGCGACCGTCCCGGATGATAGAAGCGAGGGCCCTGCCGCCCGATCCCCTCGCCTCGGAGAGACCCGACGGATGGCCGATGACCTCGCCTTCGCCACGATCCCCCAGCTTGGCGCCAAGCTCCGCTCGGGGGCGATCTCCTCGGTCGAGCTCACGAAGGTTTTCCTCGATCGGTTGGAGAAGATCGGCCCGAGGTTCAATTGCGTGGTCACGTTGACGCGCGATCTCGCCCTGGAGCAGGCCGAGAGGGCCGACCGCGAGCTCAAGCAGGGCAAGGATCGCGGGCCCCTTCATGGGATTCCCTATGGCGGCAAGGATTTGCTCGCCACCAGGGGAATCCGCACGACCTGGGGCTGTGCCCCGTACCGGGATCGCGTCTTCGACTTCGATTCCACCGTCGTGGTGAAGCTCCGGGAGGCCGGCGCCATCCTTTGCGCGAAGCTGGCGATGGTCGAGATCGCCGGGGGGATGGGCTACCGCCAGCCCAACGCGAGCCTGACCGGCCCGGGCCTGAATCCCTGGGACCTCTCGAAGTGGAGCGGGGGGAGCTCGTCGGGATCGGGATCGGCCGTGGGGGCGGGGCTCGTCCCGTTCGCCATCGGCACCGAGACCTGGGGATCGATCACCACGCCGAGCAGCTATTGCGGCGTGACCGGGCTGAGGCCGACCTATGGCCGGGTCTCCCGTCACGGCGCGATGGCCCTGGCCTGGACCCACGACAAGATCGGCCCGATGGCCCGTTCGGCGAACGATTGCGGGCTGATCCTCAACGCGATCGCCGGGGCCGATCCCGACGACCCCTCGGCCAGCGAACGGCCCTATCATTATCCGCCGGCCGATTCTCCCGGGCAGCCGTTCCGGCTCGCGATCCTCAAGGACGGCGTGGCCAATGCCCAGCCCGAGGTGAAGCGGAACTTCGAGAAGGCCCTGGAGACGTTCCGCAAGCTCGGGACCGTGGACGAGGTCGAGCTCCCCGAGGGGCCGTTCGCGGCCGTGGCCTCGACGATCATCTCCGTCGAGTGCGCCTCGGCGTTCGAGGAGATGGTCGCCTCCAACGAGGTCGCGAAGCTCACCGCGCCGGAGGACCGCGTCGGAGGGTTCGCCGACCAGGCGATCCTCGCCACCGAGTACCTCCGCGCCCAGCGAATCCGCGCGAAGCTGGCCAGGACGCTCGACCAATGGTTCGCCCCGTACGACGCCGTGATCACCGTCCCGACCGGAGGGACCGCCACCCCGGCCGACGGCTCGTTCGGCGGTCGGTTCGGCGCGAAGTCCCTGGGAGGCCCGGGGAACGTCTGCGGGACCCCCGCGATCTGCCTCCCGTCGGGGAAGGACGACAACGGCCTGCCCACGGCGATCCAGATCGACGGCCGGGCCTACTCCGAGAATCGCCTGCTCGCCCTGGCGATCGCGTTCCAGGACTCCACCGCCTGGCACCTCGACCGGCCGAAGCTCGATCCCTGAATCCCTCGTCTCGCGAAGGGTTTCCGCCCATGACCACCCTCGTCCTGCTCGCCGTCGCCCTGGCCGACCCGATCTCGACGGCCGACCTTCGAGACGCCCTGAAGACCCCCCCCTCGGCCGAGGCCGCGGCGTCCCTGGCCGCCCGGGTTCGCGAGACCGAATGGGCCCGAGGCGACCTGAAACGGGGGGTTCATCACGTCGAAAATGACCTCGTCGCGTTCGTGATCGACGCCCCGGGCGCGAAGACGGCCAGAGTCGGCGGCGACTTCGTGATGATCAACCGGGGCCGGGGTCGCGACATGGTCCCCCTGGGCGATTCCGGCCTCTTCGCCCTGGTCGAAACGGTCCCTCAGGAGGCCAAATTCGCCTTCCGGTTCGAGGTAGACGGCAAGAAGCTCGGCGGGGCGGCCGTCGAGATGCCGAAGTGGGCCTATCCGCCCGAGTCGAAGGAAGTTCCGGGTCGAAAGTACGGCGAGTATCGCCCCCTGAAGTTTCGGAGCGAGGTTTTCGGCAACAATCGGACCGGCTGGGTCTACGTCCCTGCGGCTTATGATGGCAAGACGCCCGCCGCCGTGATGTTTTTTCAGGACGGCGACGCGTACAAGGGGGAACACGTCGGCACCGTGGTGGAGAACCTGATCGCCGAAGGAGCGATGCCGATCACGATCGTCGTCGGCCTGAATCCGGGCGTGAACGACGACGGCCGGAGCAACCGGAGCGTGGAATATGACACCCTGAGCGACAAGTACGTCACGTTCCTCGACCGGGAGGTCTTCCCGAAGCTCAAGGCGGACTTCAAGATCCGCGACGACGCGGCGGGTCATGCGATCGGCGGTGCGTCCTCGGGCGGGATCTGCGCCTTCACGGCGGCGTGGGAACGGCCGGACCTGTTCGGCCGGGTCCTGTCGCAGATCGGCAGCTTCACGAACATCCGGGGCGGGAACGTCTATCCCGATCTCGTCCGCAAGGCCGAGAAGAAGCCGATCCGCGTCGTCCTCCAGGACGGCTCGAACGACCTGATCAACCGTTTCGGCGACTGGTGGGAGGCGAACCAGAAGATGAACGCGGCGCTTCGGGAGAAGGGCTATTCGGTCGAATTCTTCCAGGACGGCGGGTTCCACGCCTACTGGTCGGGCGGGCGAGTGCTGCCCGAATGCCTGAAGGCGACGTGGTCGGGCGAGGTGAAGTAGGAAGGCCCGAGGCCGTGATCAGGAAAGGACGTTCCTGTACCTCCAGCGGACCCAGGCGAGCCGGGCGCGAAGGCGGATCGCCACGAGCCGGCATCGCAACGCCCGGGAGCAGGCCAGGCGGTATTCGGCCCGGACGATCGCCAGGCGGACCCGGCCCGCCAGGCTCGATCCGAGGCCCGGAGACATCGGCGGCGAGGAGAGGTCGCCGACGACATCCGGGCAAATCCTCGCCAGGACGTCGTTCGAGATGATTACCGTGCGCGGGGGGGCCGGAGCGACCTCGATCATCCGGTCATCGCCTCCGATCGTCGGGCTTCCTGGACCAGCGCCAGCCCGTAGGCACCCCGGCGCACGTCGCCGATCAGGTACTTCGTCGGGATGATCATCCTCTGGCCGAAGAGGCGGTCCCAGAGCGAACGGCCCAGGGGCACGACCAACTGGTCGGCCCCGTGCTCGTCGCGCCGGCGACGGACCCGCGACCCCGGAGGGGCCTCCACGACCGCGATCACGGGATCCTGAGGACTCTCGGGGACGAGCCGGCGCTCCCGGACCGTCACCACGTTGCCCCTCGGATCGCAATACGAGTTGCGAGCGAGATAGACTGGGAACGTCATGCGAACGCATCCACTGGAAGGCGGCGATCCGCTCCGCGTGATCGCTCGGAGGTGAATTTAAGCGATCCTGGTGCGCGTTTCAAGCACCTAGGTTATCTTTTGTCCAAAGTGAATCGAGGCACCCGGGAGATGCGCTCGGATCGCTCCTGGGCAGCACTGGCAAGTCTTGGGCCGTCGGGGCTCAGTCATCCTCGGATGTGACCGTCTCCGTGGATGATCCACTTGGTCGAGGTGAGTTCCCGGAGCCCGCAGGCCCCCGGGCGTGGACCTTGTCGGTGGAGATGCCGATCTCGGCCCCGAGGCCGAGCTCTCCTCCGTCGTTGAATCGGGTCGAGGCGTTGACGACGACCGCCGAGCTATCGACCTCGGCGACGAACCGGCGGGACGCGACGAGGTCGGAGGTCACGATGGCCTCGGTGTGCCCCGATCCGTGACGGGCGATGTGGGCGATCGCCGAATCGAGCGAGTCCACCACGCCGACGGCCAGGATCAGGTCGAGATACTCGGTGTCCCAGTCCTCGGGCGAGGCGGGGACCATGTCCGGGACGATCTCCCGGGCCCGGGGGTCGCCGCGGAGCTCGACGTTCGCGGCTCGCAATGCCTCGGCCAGTCGGGGCAGGAGCCTCGGCGCGATCTCGCGATGGATCAGGAGCGTTTCGGCCGCGTTGCAGACCCCGGGGCGCTGGGCCTTGGCGTTCAGGATGATCTGGATGGCCATCGCCTCGTCGGCCCGGCGATCGATGTAGACGTGGCAATTGCCCGAATAGTGCTTCAGGACCGGCATTTTCGCCTCGCTGGCGACCCGTCGGATCAGGCTTTCGCCGCCTCGGGGAATCGCCAGGTCGATCCGGTCGGGCATGGCGAGCAGATGGCCCACGGCGTCGCGATCGGTCGTGGCGACGAGGCCGAGGGCATGGGCCGGCAGGCCGGCGCGGGGCAGGGCGTCGGCCAGGACCCGGTGGAGCGCCCGGTTGGTTTCGATCGCCTCCTTGCCGCCCCGGAGGATCGCGGCGTTGCCGCTCTTGACGCACAGGGCGGCGGCATCGACGGTCACGTTCGGCCGGCTCTCGTAGATCATGAACACCACGCCCAGGGGGACGCGGACCTGAAGGACGTCCAGCCCGTTGGGCCTCCGCCCCGATCGCACGACCTCGCCGATCGGGTCGGGCAGGGCGGCGACCTCCAGGAGGCTCGCGGCGATCGTCTCCAGGCGAGCCCGATCGAGCCGGAGGCGGTCGATGGCCGCCGGGTTCAGGCCGAGACCCGGGCCGGCGGCCACGTCCCGGGCGTTGGCGGCGAGGATCTCGGCGGACCGCTCGATCAGGGACCCGGCCGAGTCCCTCAGCCACGCATCCTTGGCCGCCCCGGTGGCGATCGCCAGGGCCCGGCTCGCCGCCTTGGCCCGGTCGGCCAGCGCCTGGCATTCGTCGCGAAGGGGATCGGCCCCGGGTTCGCTCATGGGTGACTCTCCCATCCGTGGACGGCTTCCCAGACCTTCAAGGTATCGGCCATCGCGGCGACGTCATGGACCCTCGCGACCGCCGCCCCGCCCACGATCGCGGCGAGCGAGGCGGAGGCGGTGGCCACGGCCCGATCGTTCCTCGGCCTCCCGGTGATCTCGCCGAGGAAGCCCTTCCTCGACACGCCCACCAGCACGACGCATCCCAACGTCGCAAATCGTCCCACGTGCCGCAAGAGCAACAGGTTGTGCTCGGACGTCTTGCCGAAGCCGATCCCGGGATCCAGCGCGATCCTCTCGCGGGGGATTCCCGCCTTCTCGGCCTCGTCCAGCCTCCGGGCGAGGAAGGAGCGGACGGCCTCGATCACGTCATCGTACCGAGGATCGTCCTGCATCGTCCTCGGATCGCCGAGCATGTGCATCACGACCACGCCGACGCCGGTCTCGGCCGCGAGGCGGACCATCGCCGGGTCGGAAAGGCCCGAGATGTCGTTGAGGATCGAGGCGCCCCGGGCGATCGCCTGGCGGGCGACCTCCGGCTTGACCGTGTCGATCGAAAGGGGGACGTCCAGCTCCCCGGCGATGGCCTCGACCGCCGGGATGACCCGCCGGAGCTCCTCGGCCAGGGGGACGACCTCGGCGCCGGGGCGGCTGGACTCGCCCCCGAGGTCCAGGATGTCGGCCCCTTCGGCCGCGAGCTTCCGGGCTCGATCCAGGGCGGAGCCTGGGTCGAGGGCGAGCCCGCCGTCGGAGAAGCTGTCGGGCGTGACGTTGACGATGCCCATGATCCGGGGCCGCGAACCCGAGACCAGGACGCGGCCCCGGGCCGTCCAGAGGCGGTGGGCGGGAGGACGGGTCATCGCGAGGACTCCGGCGAGGGGCGGCGCCCGAGCGAGGCGAGCGAGGGGAGGCCCAGGGCCAGGAGCGCGACCACCGGGGCGACTCGAAGTCCCTCGGGCCGGGCGGCCAGGGCGATCAATCCCGGGCCGATCGGCCGGGCGGCGTCGGTTGGGGTCAGGGGCAGGCTCGCCGCCGAATGCAGGGCGGCCGACGCCCCCACGGTCATCCCCACGCCCCGGGCCAGGGCCCACCACCTCGGCCGGGAGACGGTGAACCAGGCCGTCCAGGCCGACGCGCCCAGAGTCCTCGCCGCCTCGATCTCCTCCCGACGCGGCCCCGACCGCCCCGCCGCCGCCGATCTCGCGAGGTCCGGCACCATCACGATCGTGACCGCCCAGAGCAGGGGGGGCCAGGGCGAGGCATAGGGATCGAGAAATCTCGCGAGCTCCCGGAGGCCGGACGCCGCCAGCGATCCGCTCCGACCGCTCGCCAGGGATTCCAGCAGGCCCGGGACCGCCAGGACGCCCAGGCCGATCCCCAGGGGAGGAATCGCCCGGGGCCAACCGGACAGCCCTCGGAGCCTCGACGGCTCGCCGTCCCTCGCCACGGTCCAGGCAAGCAGGAGCCCGGCCGCCGCGACCGCCAGCCCGAGAATCACGCCATGGAGCAGGACCGGGATCGAATCGGGATCGAGTAAAGCGGCCCGGACCGACTCCCCGAGGGGTCCCGGCCCAACCCCAACCCGGAAGACCAGGCCCGCGACCGGAACGAGCCCGATGGCCGACCATCCCAGGAAGATCAGAGCAGCCCCGACGGACGAAAACCCCGAGGACCGGGGGAGGCGTCGAGCGACCCGATCGGGAAGAGGCCAGGAGGGACCGCCCCAGGCCCGGATCAGCCATCGGCCGACCACGGCCAGGCCCGCGCCGAGAAGACCCAGGGCCGAGGCGATCGCCAGCGAGTCGCCGTCGGCGACGGCCTGAACCACGCGAAATGCCAGGGTCCGCCGGACCCCGAGGATCAGAGGGGCGCCGGGTTCCATCAGGGTCATCACGAAGACCTCGGCCGCCGCTCGGGCCGCCCGGGGCCGGATCAGGGGCCAGGTCCCCTCGCGAAAGGCCCGCCTCCGAGATGCACCGGCCAGCCTCGCCGCGTCATCCCACGACGGATCGACCCGTTCCAGGGCCCGAGACGCCGCCCTCATCACCCGGGGGACGCCCCAGGCCAGCTCGGCCCACGCCAGGGCGATCCACGGGACGGCCGGAACGTCGAACACCGGCCGACCGGCGATCCAGCAAAGCAGGCCGAGGGCCGCGATCACCGGAGGAATCCCCCCCGGGATCGCCGCCAGGCCGCGGAGCGGTCGAAGCCCTGGGAATCGCCCCCGAGAGCCGATCCTCGCCAGGATCGTGCCCAGGAGCAGCGACCCGGCCGACACTCCGCCCGCCAGGATCAGGCTATTGCGGATCGCTTCCCGGGCCGTGGGGTCGGAGATCGTCAACGCGAGAGGAAACGCGGTCAGTCGAGGGGAACCGTCCGGCCCGCGATCGACCATCGCCGAGATCGCCAGGGCCGCGACCGGCCCGACGATCAAGACCGTCACGCACCCGGTCCAAACTGTCCGCGCAAGTCGACCGAGATCCATCGTCCCTCCCCTTCGGGACGATCTTACGCGACTGCGGCCGACTTGGGGACTTCGGTCGTGGCGATCCCGGCCGTTTTCGGCGACAATTCGGGATGTCCTCCGCACCCTCGGAGACGGCCCGATGCCCTTGCTCGGCCATTTCCGCCCCCTCTGAGACGGACCCACCCGTGGCGAGCATTCCACGGGGCCTGGGCCGCGGCGATCGCCCGCCTGTTGAATGGGGGCATCTTGCCGGAGGGGTATTACGCCGTGCCGTTCCTCGACCGCGACGGACCGATCGAGATCGACGTGGCCGCCCTCCGCGATTTCGAGCTGTCAAGGTCCGCCAGGCGGGCGGATCGATGGCCGACTTGGCAAAGATCGCGGCCCGAGGATGCTTCGAGATTTCAACAAAACCCGGTCCGCGGTTCGGTTCTTGGAGGGGGCATCGGTTCGGGGTAGACTTGATTCAGACCACAAGCGGGAACCTGATCGGGGACGACGAATGGTGCGGTACAAGGCGGGATTCAAGTATGTCGAGGGCGGCGTTCATGCTCAGGTCCTTGACTTCCCGGCTGCGATTACCTGCGCCTCCAGCCTGGCGGAGGCCCGCCACCTGCTCGGCATCGCCTTGATCGACGTGGCCGAGGCGGCGATGGAGTCGGGCCTGGCATCCCCATCCCCGATCCCCAGGCCTTCGACCCCGAGATGGATATCGAAGAGCCGATCTATCTGCATTTGATCGCGAGCGCGGGCGTGGAGGAGGTGCCGACCGAGGCGGCCTCATGGAGCGCCGGGACCTGATCCGGCACTTGCGCGCCTGCGGATGTCGGCTCCTGAGAGAGGGCCGAGGCCATGCCGTCTGGATCAACCCCGCGAGCGGCAGGCAGAGCGCGGTCCCTCGTCATCGCGAGATCAACGAGTGCACCGCGAAGGCCATCTGCCGCCAACTCGAGGTCCCGGCAGTCTGAGCGCGGCCCGGGTGGATCGCTCGGAGCCTCTGGGCCACGTTTTTTCGAGCTCCGTTGGGCGGGCCTCGGCCGGGCGTCTCGGGCCCGGCTGGGCGGGTTGATGCCTCGCCGACGGATCGAGCCTTTGCGAATTCTCCACCCGGATCCCACGTTCGGCACCTCAAAGGGGCGGTTCGCCCGTGCGATTCCTCAACATCTCGGTCCTGGCGCTCATGGGTCTGGTGCTCGGGGCTTCTCTCGGCCTGGCGGCCCTGCGGTTCTCGACGCCGAACGTCGCGAGGGGCTTGCTCCTGCTGGTGTTCGGCCTCTTCGGCCTGTCGATCCTCGCCGCGGTGAATCGTCGGGGAGCGTCACGCGCCTCCTGGATCGGGTTCGTCGTGATGGGCGGCGGATACCTGGCGCTTTCGTCCGGCTCCTGGACGCTGGACGAGGCCGAGAGGGAATTCGTCTCCCAAAATGGCGGGACGTCGGGCGGGGCCCGAAGTCCCCTCCGTCGCGAGCCGCCGGGCCTCGGAGGCTGGCTGGCGACGACCTCGATCCTCGACGCCGTCCGCCGGTCGTTCCAGGCCGAAAACGGCTCGGGATCGCCGATGGATTGGGTCGATCTCTCCTCGTTCACCGACCCGGCGAGCTACGCCACCTCGGCCGCCCTGAAACGGCCCCTGGACATGCCGTTCCCGGATTCCACGAGGCTGGATGACGTCCTGAACTACATCCGGGCCTCGACCCGCGGCGAGAACCTCCCCGAAGGGCTGCCGATCTACGTCGATCCGGCCGGCCTCCGGGAGGCGGGCCAGACGATGTACTCGACGGTCTTCCTGGAGGCCAAGGGGATGCCCGCCCGCAAGGCCCTCCAACTGATCCTGGCCCAAGTCGGCCTGACCTGCACGGTCGAGGACGGTCTCCTGACGATCACCAGTCCCTCGCGGGCCTCGGTCGTCGATCGCGTCGAGGCGTTCCGCCGTGTCGGCCACGCCCTGTTCGCAATCGTCTTCGGGATCGTGGGCGGCCTCTCGGCGAGGTTCATAAGGGGGACGCGCTCGCCGATCGGGGACGACTGACCGGGCCGACGCAGTCCTTATCGCCCCGCTCCCAGACCGATCGGCCGGGTCCGGCCTTCGGGCGGCTTGCCCCCGAGGTGCTCGGCGTCTCGGGTCATCTGGAGGAATCCCAGGGCCATCTCGTCCTCGGTCTGCTCGCCCCAGCGGACGTCCCTGGGCGGGTGGCTGGGGTTGTTCGGGTTCTTGTCCGAGTTGTCGAAGTGCGCGAGCATGTCAATCTTCGTGCCCTTCGGCAGCGCGATCGGCTCGGCGAAATCGTAGGTGTCCTGCCAGTTGAAGTCCCACCGATCGACCTGGATCAGCGTGCGTTTGGCGCCGTCGGGCAACGTGGCGACGAGGCGGAAGTCCTTGCCGAGCCAGTGCATGTGCGGGACCACGGCGGTCATGTGGACGTCGTCGGGCAGCGTGAGCGTGCCCTTGACCTCGTAATTCGCGTCGCCGGCGGGGATGTGGAGCTCGGGCCGGGCGAGGATTCGGGGCCTCGGCGGGCTGACCAGGCCGCCCCGGAGCTGCTTGTCGATCGGCCCCTTGGCGAAATACAGGGCGATGCTGGTGGAGTCGGTCTCGACCTTGCCGCTCCGGTGGTAGTGGACCTGCAAGAGGAGGTCCGAGCCGGCCGGGAGCCAGCGGCCCACGCCGTCGGGCAGGGCCTTGGGCGCCTTGCCCGGGGCCCATCCGCCGATGCCTCCCGACGGGAAGAACGGCAGGCCCGACTTGCTCGACCCGAACCCGCCGAAGCTCTGATAGCCGGGCCCGGGGTCGGCCTCGTCGAACGCCTTGGCGCGTCCGCCGGTGTCGAAGGCGGCGATCACGTGATGGACGACCTTCGGGTTCCCCGGCCGGAAATCGACCGCGCGAATCCATCGGCCCTCGGTCAATCCCGTCGGGATCACGAAGATGCGGAGCTCATCGCGGCCGGTGGCGGCCAGGGTGTAGGGCTCGGGCATCTTGATGACCAGGTCGGGCTCGCCCAGGGCCCAGTCGGAGCCGAAGTCCCGGGGCGGGGGCGCGTCCTTCGCGTCCCCTTCCGGGCAACCGGCCTCGACCCATCCGGCGATCGTGGCGATTTCCTTCTCGGAGAGGATGCGAGGGTCCTTGAACGGGCCGCCCTCGACGGTCGAGGCGTGCCACGGCGGCATCTGGCGAGAGTTGGTGACCGTGGCGAGGTCGCCCGCTCGTTTCCTGGCCTGGTCGAACGTCAGGAGCGAGAACGGCGCGACCTGGCCCGGCCGATGGCATTCCTGGCAATGCGTCTGGAGGATCGGCGCCACCTCCCGATAGAAGGACAACGGCTCGGAGCCGGGCGACGCCGCCACCGCCCCGAACAGGACCGCACCCACCGCCGCGAATCGACCGATCATCGCCCAACCCTCCTCGCCCCGTCGTCTCTGCGGACATCCTAGGATACCCGGAGGGGCGAGGACGGGTTTCGGGCGACGAACTCACGCGGTGAACGTGTCGGTCGGGCCTTTCGGGGCGGTCCCGAGGCTCGTCCGTTCATGATGCCGGCGCTCGTGATGGTACGCCAGGCCGACGAACGTGATCGCCAGGCCGACGATCGCCGCGAGCACGAGGACGACGACGATCAGCTCCATCGGCCGGTCGAGCTGGTTGAAGAGGAACGAGCCCACGCGGCCCTCGTAGCGATTGCCCAGCCCGATGGAGGCCAGGCCGAGGCCGATCAGGGCCCCGGCGGTGATGATGCCCCCGGTCAACGCTCTCATGAGGAATCTCCCTCGGGAAAAGGCCGAGACGTTGGCGGGACGAGGCCCGCGCGTCGGTCGATGTCGATCACATGTTGCATCCGCGGAGCAGGCCGGCCATCACGATGAAGATCCCGCCGATGATCAGCAGGAAGCTGCTGCATCCGCAGCCGGGATAGGCCCCGTAGGGCCCTTGATAGCCGTAGCCGGGCCCCGGGCCCCGGCCTCCGCCGAAGCCTCCGAACAGCGAACCCAAACCCATCGCGCACCTCGAATCCAGTGGAATGACCCCCGCGCCGGGCGGGCAACGTCCCGGCCGCTGAGGCCCTCCGCCTCGCAACCCCCATGCCGTCTCTGGACTTATCGCGAGGCCATCGCCACGATCGCCGCCTCGATCGTCGGCCGGGGCAGGCCGGGGAGGAGGCCCCGGAGCCGGGACGTGTCGAGCGAGACGTCGGCCGGTCGGGGCTCGGGGGACGGGGCGTCGCTCTGGCGGTTCTTCCTGACGAGGGACGGGTCGAAGCCGAGAGCCGAGGCGATCCGGGCCATCAGGCCGAACCGGCTCACGCGCTCGGACCCGGCGAGGTGGACGATCCCGGCCACGTCCGATTCCAGGAGCCGGACCAGCCCTTCGGCGGCCGTCGGATAATCCAGGGGGGTCCGGAATTCGTCCTCGAAGAAGGTTTGCGGCTCGCCTCGACCAAGGGCCGCGATCGCGCGATCGAAGAACGCGGGACGGCCGCACCGGCTCGGGCCGAACATCAGGGGGAGGCGGACCACCAGGCCGCCCGAGACCTCCCGAATGGCCGCCTCGCCGGTCTTCTTGGTCCGGCCGTATTCGAGGACGGGCTCGGCCGGGTCGTCCTCGCGGTTCCAGGGCTTCGAGCCGTCGAAGACCAGGTCGGTGGAGGTGAAGACGAGCCGTCGGCCGCGGTCCGAGGCCCATCGGGCGATCGCCTGGGTGGCCGAGACGTTGATGGCTCGGGCCCTCGGGGGATCGCGGCGGACCGACTCGGCCGAGGCGATCGCGGCGGCGTGGAGGATGGCCTCGGGATCGGCCTCGTCGAGCCTCCCGGCCCAATCGGGCGCCTCGAAATCGACCGGGACGAGCCGGACGCCCGACCTCTCTCCGCCGACGGACCCGCTCCAGGCGACGACCCCATGCCCGGCGAGCCGGAGGGCGTCGATCAGGTAGGCCCCCAGGTTGCCGCTCGCCCCCGTCACCAGAACCGTCATGGCCGGACCTCCTTCGCGTTCCTGGGATAACGATCCGAAGCGATGCGCGGGGCCTTCCTCGGAAACCCTTCCGGTCGGGCCGAATTTCGGGGGGGCCGTGGCCGATGGAAACTCCCGGCGAGGTCCACGATAGGGCCGCCGCGACGAGGCGACGTCAAGGGGGCCGGCGATGGAAATCCACGATCTGACGCTCGATGACCTGGTCCTGGACCCCTCGCTGAACCTCCGAGACCGGCTCGACGACGACACCGTCCATCGCTACATGGACGCCTGGGGCCGGATGCCGCCGATCACCGTCTTCGACGTCGAGGGGCGGCTCCTGGTCGCCGACGGCTTCCACCGCCACGCCGCGGCCGTCTCTCTCGGCAAGAGGACGATCCTGGCCGAGGTGCGAGCCGGGACGTTCCCCGAGGCGCTCGACTTCGTGGCCGGCGCCAACCTCTTCCACGGCCTCCCCCTGACCCGCGCCGAGAGGCGACGGGCCATCGAGGTCAGGCTCCGGCTCCATCACGAGCGGTCCGACCGCCACCTGGCCGAGGAGCTCAGCGTGGGGCGGGAGCTGGTGGCCAAGATCCGCCGGCAACTGGTGGAAGCGGGCCAGATTCCCCTCGGCTCGACCCGCCTGGGGGCCGACGGCAAGACCTATCCCGCCAGCCTCCCGAAAGACCCGAACGAGCACACGCCGAGAGACCTCGGCTCGACCCAGGACGACCCCAGGTCACGAGGCGGAAAAGAGGCCGATCCCGCGCCCTGGGACGACACCAGCGACCCTCTCCCGGTCGTCCAGGAAGCGCCCCGAACCGCCGCCCCCTGGGAAGAGGAGACCGCCGACGCCAAGGTCATCGCCCAGGGGCCGCCGATCCCCTCCGCCGCCCCGACCATCGACGAGATGCTCGGCCTGATGACGAAGCAGGTCATGGAAGTCGTTTCCTGGACCCAGGCCGAAGGCTTCTTCGAGTCCTACCGGACCGCCGGGGCCAACGCGCGAGGCCTGTTCCAATCCGCCACCATCAAGCTCGCCGCCCGAGCCGACCAGTTGCGGAGGGCGTGAACCCTCCACGATTTCGTTGGCGAGCGAGGCCCCGACGCGATAGCCTGACTCCCTGGGAACGTCCGAAGCCGCGCGCCCCACAAAGGGGAAGGCGCCTTCGGAGGGCGTCCGCTCGGTTCGGGAGTCGCCACGTCGATGATCGGCCACCTTCGCCTCGTGACCGGGCCCGAGTCGGGCCGGACCATCGACCTCTACGATGGGCAGACCCTGGTGATCGGCCGGGGGGAGAAGTCCGACACCAAATTCAAGGACCTTCAGGTCTCGCGAATCCATTGCGAGCTGCGAGTTCTCGACGGGTCCTGTACCCTGGTGGATGACGAGAGCGTCGGCGGGACGTTCGTCAACGGGCAGAAGGTCCGCGAGCAACCGGTTCGTCACGGCGACGTCATCCGCGTCGGCTCGACCGAGATGAAGCTCCACCTGATGGGGATCGCCGACGCGGCGGAACTCGTCGCCGCCCAGCGGCCGAAGCCGAAATCGACCGGGGCGGCGGACGTCTCGGGCCAGACGATCTCGCATTACGAGGTCGGGGAGCTCGTCGCCCGGGGGCGGACCGGCTCGATTTACCGGGCCGAGGACACCCGGGACGGCCGGACCGTGGCCTTGAAGGTCCTGAACCCCGAATATGCCGACGACGAGGAAGAGCTCCAGCGATTCATCCGCGCGATGAAGACCGTCGTCGGGCTGAAGCACCCGAACCTCGTCGCGGTCCTCGGCGCCGGCAAGCAGGGATCGATCTGCTTCACGGCGATGGAGTTCGTCGAGGGGGAACCGCTGACGAGGATTATCGAGAGGGTGGGGACCGAGGGGATGCTCGACTGGCGGAAGGCCCGATCGGTGGGCCTGGACGTGGCCCGGGGGCTGGAGGCCGCCCACGCCCAGCACATCATCCATCGCAACGTGATGCCGGCCAATATTATGATCCGAAAGCCCGATTACACCGCCAAGCTCGGCGACCTGATGCTCGCCAAGGCGATGGAGGGGCTGATGGCCCGGCAGATCACCCGGCCCGGCGAGCTCGTCGGCGAGATCGTCTACATGTCGCCCGAGAGGACCCGGGAAGACGTCTCGGTGGACACCCGGAGCGACCTCTACAGCCTCGGCGCGACGCTGTACACCCTGCTCGCCGGGCGTCCTCCGTTCGAAGGGCGGACGCTGGTCGAGCGGGTCTCGCAGATCCGCCAGGCCGACCCGCTCCCCCCCAAGAAGTTCCAGCCCGAATTGCCCGACGCCCTCCAGGACGTCGTCTTGAAGGCGATGGCCAAGAGGCCCGAGATGCGCTATCAGACCGCCTCGGAGATGAGGAAGGATCTCGAGAAGCCGCTGTAGGGAGCGAAAAACGCAGGATTACAGGAAATCGCTCATCACGGAGTCGGCCAGGAAGATGCCTTCTTTCGTGAGGCGGAGTGTTCGGCCGTCGTCGTCGAGGAGGCCGCCGGACCTGTGCTTCTTCAGGGCCGTTCCGGCCAGGGTGTCGAGATCGAACCCGGTCCGTTCCCGGAAATCCTGGCGGTCGAGGCCGAGTTGCGTCCTTCGGAGCATCAGGACGGCCGTTTCCCGGGCGCGGCCCTCGGGGTCGAGCGTCTCGGTCGGCCCGGTGGGGTCGTCGCCGGCCTCGATCCTCTTGAGATAGGCCATCAGGTCGCGGGTGTTGACCGATCTTCGCCCCTGTTCATATCGGGCCGCGCCCACGCCGACGCCGAAATAGGCGTCGTTGGCCCAGTAGACGAGGTTGTGGCGGGACTCTTGGCCGGGCCGGGCGTAGTTGGAGATCTCGTACTGGGGGAGGCCCTCCGATTCGAGCCTCTCCATCGTCCGGCCGAACATCGCGCGTTCGTCCTCCTCGCCGACCTCCACGACCTGCCCCGCGTTCCATTGCTTCCACAACGGCGTGCCCTTCTCATAGACCAGGCCGTAGCAGGAGAGGTGCGAGGGGCCGAGCGAAAGGGCGCGGTCGAGGTCGTCCTCCCACATCTCGGGAGTCGAGCCCGGGACCCCGAAAATCAGGTCGAGGGACCAGGATTCGAACCGGGGGGCGACCAGGTCCACGGCCCTTGGGACGTCCTCGGGGTCGTGGTTGCGTTCGAGGGCCTTGAGCAGCTCGGGGCGGAACGACTGGGCCCCGAGGCTGATCCGATTCGCCCCGCCGTCGGCCAGGATGCGGACCTTCTCGGCCGAGAGCGTCCCCGGGTTGGCCTCGACGGTCCACTCCCCTCCGGGTTCGAGCGGATACCATCGGGCGATTTGCGCCATCAGGCGGGCGAGCTGATCGGGCGAGAGTCGGGTCGGCGTTCCTCCGCCGACGAAGATCGTCTCGACGGGATGAGGCTCGCCCATCCGGGCCATTTCGCGGCCGAGGGCCTCCAGATAGCGGTCGGCCAGGTCGTCCATCCCGGCGACCGAGGCGAAATCGCAATACCCGCACTTGTGGGCGCAGAACGGGATGTGGACGTAGGCGGCCCGGGGCTCGATCCACGGAGGGGCGGCCAGCCCGGATTGGGTCAAGGAACCGCCTCCAGGAACCGGACCTCCGGCACCCGGGCCTTCAGGACTTTTTCGATCCCCATCGTCAGGGTGTAGACCGAGGAGGAGCAACCCTGGCAGGCCCCGAGCAGGCGGACCTGGACGATCCGATCGTCATCGACGCCCACGACCTCGACCCCTCCGCCGTCGGCGTGGAGGCCGTCGCGGACCTCGGCATTGAGCACCTCCTCGATCCGAGAGAGGAGGGCCTGGCGGTCGTCATCCGGCATGGGCATCGGCGATGAGATCCTGGAGGGGAGAGCGTCGGCGTGCCGGGACGACCCCGGCCGCCCGGGGAGAGCCGGTCCGGGGTCCGTGTTCCGCATTCTAGGACGGGCGAGAGGATGAGTCGAGGGGCCGGGCCGCGTCAGTAGTCCCGGCCGCCTCCGCCGCCGCCATAGCCACCGCGGCCGCCACCTCCGTAGCCTCCGCCGCTGCCGCCGCCATAGCCGCCTCCGCCCCCGCCGCTGTATCCACCCCCGCCGCTGCCCCCGCCGTAGCCCCGGCCTCCGCCGTAGCCGCCGCCTCCGCCGCGGCCGCCCTCGGTCCGGGGCTTGGCTTCGTTGACCGTCAGCCGACGACCTTCGTGGTCCTGGCCGTCGAGGGCCTCGATGGCCGCTTCGGCCTCGTTGTCGTTGTCCATCTCGACGAAGCCGAATCCGCGGCTCCGGCCCGTCTCGCGGTCGCTCAGCACCTGCGCCGAGCGGACCGGGCCGTACTGCTCGAACAACGCTTGCAGGTCTTCGGAGGAGACCTGATAGGAGAGATTCCCGACGTAAAGCCGTTTCGCCATCGCAGTCGCCTGTTTCTGTCCAGGCTCTCCACCGTCCGAGGCCAGTCCCGGAGGCGTCGTGCGCCGACGCTTCCGATGCACCTCGGGCCGTCCCGCCGACGCCCCGGCTCCGGGTGCGGCTCTCCGTTCTAGGCGATCCGAGGCGCCTTGTCAATCGGGCGCAATCCCGGCCTCAGGGCCGAGGAGTCCCGTGGGTGTAGCTCCCGAATCCGGAGTTTTTTCGGGTGCCCCCGGTTCGAGAACCGGGGGCACCCCAGAAGTTCCAGATTCCAGAGCGATACCCAGTCCCGTCTCCTCCTTGACCCGCGCCCGAGGCCGGACTTAAGATGAGTCGTGAGGCCCCCGGGTCGAGCGCCCATCCTTTCTTCCCATCCTTTAGTTCGCGAGACCGCCGCCGGGCCGTTTCCAGGAGTCTCCGTGATGACGCGCTGGCTGGTGCTGGGCGTGGTCGTGGTCGCCTTGTCGGTCGCCGCGGTCGTGGTCGTCCCGATGCTCCCCCGGGAGGTCTCCTCCGAAGGGGAGCGGATCGACGTGTTCCCCGGGTCGAGCGTGAAGAAAGGGCCGCCGGGCCGGCTCGTCCTGGACCAGGCCACCTCCTTCGACTTCGGCCTGATGGCCCAGAAGACCAAGGGGGAGCATGTCTGGATCCTCAAGAACGAAGGGGAAGGGGAGGTCGAGCTGATCAAGGGGCCGTCAAGCTGCTCCTGCACGATCGCCAACTTCTCCGACTCTCAGGATTCGTTCATCCTCAAGCCCAAGGCGGACACCAAGATCCGCCTGGAGTGGAACACCCGCGAATTCGACGGCTCGTATACCAAGGACGCCACGATCTACGTCCGCAACGACCCGGAGCGCAAGGAGCTCAAGCTGGCGATCGCCGGCAAGGTCCAGCCGGCGATGAAGGTCATGCCCGACAATCGCCTGATCGACTTCGGCCAGGTCCCCAACGACCAGTCCAAGAAGGAACGGGCCGCGCTAGGCTCGGCCGACCGGCCGGACTTCAAGATCAAGTCCCTGAGGACCAGCCGGCCGGAACTCCTGAAGGCGACCTTCCGCCCGATGCCCGACGAGGACCGATCGTCGTTCGAGGCGATCAAGGGCGGCTACCGGATCGACGTCGAGCTCCTGCCGACGAGCGACCTGGGCGTCTTCAGCGAGGAGGTCATCGTCGAGACCGACCACCCGCTGGTCCCGGAGGTCCGCCTGGTGGCCGCGGGCAAGAGGACCGGGGCCGTCAGCGTGTTCCCCGAGGTCGTGACGATGAGGAACGTCCAGGGGATCAAGGGCGGCGAGTCGGCCGTGATGATCCTGGTCCGCAACGCCTCGGAATCGACCAAGTTCGAGGTCGCCGAGAAGCCGGAGAACCTGAAGGTCACCCTCGTCTCGGCCGATGATAAAGCCGGAACGTCCGTCAAGGTCCGCCAGTTGAAGATGACCGTCACGGTCCCGCCGGGAACGCCCCCGGGGATCACCGACGGCAAGATCGTCCTCAAGTCGGACCATCCCCAGGCGTCCCGGATCACGATCCCCGTGGATGTGACGGTCGTCGGGGCGGACTGATCGGCCAAATCGGCGCCGGATCGAGCGAAGACGAACACGGAGACGGAGGCGGTGCCCGAAGGCGGGGCCGCCGGCCGGGGGAGCGTCCCCGGCGCTCACGGACTCAGGAGAGGGAAAGGATGACCATGAGCCGAACCCCCCCGTGGGCCGCCGTCCTCGCGGTCGGCCTGTCGATCGGCGCCGTCGTCGTCGTCGGCTGCAACAACGGCAAGCCCGCACCCCCGGCCGGCGCGGTCGCCTCGAAGGGGCCGGAGGAGGCGCCGAAGGCCCCGGCCGGGCCGAAATCCGCCCCGAAATGGTTCCTGGGCGACTGGCCCGCGGACCTCGCCGCCGTCCTGATGATCTCCGGCGAGATGGACGGCTACATGGAGCCCTGCGGCTGCACCGAGGGCCAGAAGGGCGGCCTGATCCGCCGGATGGCGTTCGCCGACCAGGTCCGCACCGAGGGGAAATGGCCCCTGGGCCTGATCGACCTGGGCGGACTCCTCAATGACCCCGGCACTCACGGCGGCCTCGAAGAGACCAAGATCCGCTTCGTCACCGCGCTGAAGGCGCTCACGATGCTCAAGTACTCGGCCGTGGGCTCTCGGCCGACGACCTGAGGCTGGGCTCGACCGATGCGCTGATGACCCTCGTGAACGTCCCGGCCGACTACCCCGACCCCCCGAAGTTCGTCGCCGCCAACGTGACGCCGATCGCCGGGTTCGGCTTCGAGAACCGGATTCGGCCGTCGGTGACGATCCCGCTCGGGCCGAGGAAGGTCGGCGTGACCGGAGTCCTCGCCCCCGAGGCGTTCGCGGCCCTTCGCGACGACGCCAAGGACCAGATGCTCACCGTGAAGCCCCCGGCCGAGTCCCTCCCTCCCGTCCTGGCCGACCTGGAGAAGGGGACCGACTTCCAGGTGTTGCTCGTCCAGGGCCCTCCGGCGATGGCGAAGGCCCTGGCGACGCAATTCCCCGGGTTTGACGTCGTGGTCTCCACGTCCGAGTTCGTCGATCCCGAGTCCCAGCCCGAATCGCTCAACGGCGGCAAGACGTGGCTGGTCACCGTGGGCAAGAAGGGCCAGTACGTCGGGATGATCGGCCTGCCGAAGGACCCGAAGGCGCCGAAGCTCTACAAGAGGATCATGCTCGGGCCGGAGCTCGACAAGTTCAAGGGTCGCGGCAAGGAGATGAAGAAGCTGATCGACGAGGACTTCGTGACGGACCTGAGGTCGGCCGAGATCGTCTCGAGGTATCCCAAGAGGAAGTACTCGTCGGGCGTCTCCGGGGTGGAAGCCACCTATGTCGGCGCGAAGACCTGCGCCCAGTGCCATCCCAACACCTATCAACGCTGGTTGACGACCAAGCACGCCCACGCCTACGAGCCCCTGACCGACCCGAAACGGAACCGCGAGGCCGACGCCGATTGCGTCCGCTGCCACACCACGGGATTCGAGTTCGCGGGAGGGTTCACCGACCCGAAATCGGTGCCGGACCTCCGGGGCAACCAGTGCGAGAACTGCCACGGCCCCGGCTCGGCCCACGCCGCCGCCCCCGACGACGTGGACATCCGCAAGAGCATCGCCCGGTCGGCCGAGCGGTTCCAGAAGGGGGACGGCTGCACCGGCTGCCACGACATGGACAACTCCCCGCACTTCGACTTCCCCACCATGTGGGGCAAGGTCATGCACAAGGCGATGGACACGTACAAAGATCCCAGGGTCCACCAGGGGATCACCAAGCCGGCGGGCTGAGACGACCGGAACTCGTCTGGCCGCTCGGGCCGGTCGCGGATAATCTCTCGCGCCGATCCTGTTCGGAAACGGTACGGAACGGAGTCCCGCCGATGACCAGCGTCCCGACCTCGCGGTTCGATCGCCTCGTCTCGAAATATCGCCAGGACCATACCCACCCGGTCAACCACGTCCTCCACGTCGGCGTGGGCTGGCCGATGGTGGGGGCGGCCCTCCTCCTCCTGCCGTTCCGGCCCCTATGGTCGTTGGGGTTGTTCCTGGGCGGATATGCGTTCATGTTCTCGGGCCATTTCCTGTTCGAGAAGAACATCCCGACGATCTTGAAGCACCCGAGCACGCCGTTCGTGATGGCCTGGGCGGTCCTCCGCGGCCTCTTCCAAGGCGTGGCCAGACTGGTTCGCGTCCGATAAAATCGGGGTCGTGGATCGAACCGCCCCGGAGGAGGGACCGCCGATGGCCACCGTCGCCGCCGAGCCGATCGCCACGCCCGTCCCGCTCGCCGACCTCCCCGCGATCGAAGGCCCCCGGACGCTCCGCCCCTCCGACCACGGCCGCCGGATGGCGTTCCAGGACTTCATCCTCTGCAATTTCGAGGATGGGCTGTACGAGCTGGCCCGGGGAGTGATCGTCGTGACCGAAGTTCCCGGGATTCATCACGGGCGGATCGTGACCCTTACATCGGATATGTTTACCTTCTACAATCGCGATCATCCCGGTTGGATCAACTATAGGGCCACCGGAAGCGGTTGCCGGATTCGGCTCCCCGGGATGCGATCCGATCGCCATCCGGATTTCGCCATCTATTTGCAACCTCCGCCCGACGACGGCCCGAAGATCTGGACGCGATGGGTGCCCGACCTGGTGGTCGAGATCGTGAGCGAGGGGGGCGAGGAGCGGGATTACGTCGAGAAGCGCGAGGAATATTTGCGGGCCGGGGTCCGCGAGTACTGGATCTTGAACCCGGTCACGCGCATCCTGCACGCTCTGCGGCGCGCCGGGGACGTCTGGGAAGAGGCGACCGTGGCGAGCGACGCCTCGTATCGCTGCCCGATCCTCCCGGGTCTGGAATTCCGCCCGGTGGACCTGTTTGGCGCCGCCGATCTGGGCTGAGCCGGGAGTTCGACCGCCCGAAGTCGGCCCCGGCGACGCTTCTTCTCCGTGGGCGACGATCTCCGCGCGCCCCCCTCACCTCCGTCCTCGCACCTTGATGGGAGAGCGATCATGAAGCGCCTGGCTCTCGGGGCCGCCGTCGGCCTCGGACTCGCGGCCTGCCTGCCTTCGGCCCGCGCCGACGACCCCCAGCAGGAGAAGAGCTTCGAGAAGGAGATCGTCACCAAGATCAAGTACAACTATCTCCTCTACCTGCCGACCGATTACGAGAAGACGGACAAGCCGTACCCGCTGATGCTCTTCCTCCACGGCGCCGGGGAGTCGGGGTCCCCCCTGGCGAAGGTGAAGAAGCACGGCCCTCCGAAATTGATCGCCCAGGGCAAGGAGTTCCCCTTCATCGTCGTCTCCCCGCAGAGCCCCGGGATGGGCTGGAACCCGGAGGCCCTGGCCGGTCTGCTCGACGACGTGATGGCCCACTATCGGGTGGACAAGGACCGCGTGTACATCACGGGGATGAGCATGGGAGGCGGAGGGACGATCGCCCTGGCCTCGGCCTATCCCGACCGCTTCGCGGCGATCGCGCCGATCTGCGGGGCCACCCGGGGCGGGGCGGATGCGGCCCGGTCCACGGCGGCGAAGATCAAGGGGATTCCCTCCTGGTTCTTCCACGGGGCGAAAGACCCCACCGTGCCGATCGCCCGCTCGGAAGAGCTGGTCAAGGCCCTGAAATCCGACGGTGCGGACGTGAAGTTCACCATCTATCCCGAGGCCAACCACGACTCCTGGACCGAGACGTACAACAATCCCGAGCTCTATTCCTGGCTCCTCTCCCACAAGAGAGGGGAGAAGTAAGTCTCGCTGTCCCGCGCCGTCGAAAACCTTGATGGGAGAGAGGAATCGAGTCGGTCCGACTTCTGTCGGGCCGACCCGAGTCTCGAGTTTCGTAGGCCCGACTGAAGTCGGACCTGCTCGATTCCTCAACATCCGCTGGGTTTTCTGCAGAGCATGCCCGTCCCCATCGGGTCAGGGATACCAGGGCTGAGAAGTTCGGCCGTTCGAACGCTCTCGACCGGCGTTGCGTTTTCGGACGGCTTCGCCGATAATCGAGCCGATGCGTTCGTCCTGGGAGATCCGTTGGGCCGGGGTGACCGTGCCCTCCGGAGGCGCAGTCCCGGGTTCGGCGAAGGGCCATCGATGCCGGAAGTCACGATCAGTCTGGACAATCACGACGAAGAGCTCGCGGTCTTCGGCAGCCGCGACCAGCTCCTCCGCCAGGTCCGCGACGCCCTCCGCGTGAAGGTCCTGGCCCGTCACGGCGAGGTCCGGGTCGAGGGGGACGCCGAGCGGGTCGATCAGGCCCGCCGGGTGTTCGAGGAGATGCGCCGGCTCTACCGCCGCCAGAGGGCCCTGTCGCCGGGCGACGTGGCCGAGCTGATCGATTCGGTCGTCGGCCGGGAGCCCGAGTCGGACTCGACCGACGCGGACGTGGGCGATGGCAAGCGGTCGGTCCGCCCTCGGACCGACGGCCAGGCCCGCTACCTTCGGTCGCTGCGGGAGAACGAGCTGGTCTTCTGCATCGGCCCGGCCGGGACGGGCAAGACGTACCTGGCCGTGGCCGTGGCCGTGGCGATGCTCCGTCGCGGCCAGATCAAGAAGATCATCCTGGTCCGCCCGGCCGTCGAGGCCGGCGAGCACCTCGGCTTCCTCCCCGGGGACCTGGAGGCGAAGATCAACCCGTATCTGCGGCCGTTGCTGGACGCCCTGCACGACCTGATGCAGTACGACCAGATCCGCCGGTACATGGGCAATGACCTGATCGAGATCGCCCCCCTGGCGTACATGAGGGGCCGGACCCTCAACGACGCCTTCATCATCCTGGACGAGGGCCAGAACGCCACGGTCCCTCAGATGAAGATGTTCCTGACCCGGATGGGCCAGAATGCGCGGATCGTCGTCACGGGCGACACGACGCAGGTGGACCTCCCCTCGGGTGTCACCAGCGGCCTGGCCGACGCGGTGGAGCGCCTCCGGGCGGTCCCGGGCGTCGGGATCGTGGAGCTGAGCAAGTCGGACATCGTCCGGCACCCCCTGGTGCAGGCGATCGTCAACGCCTACGAAGCGACCGAGACGGCCGCCGTGGGGACGATCGCGCCGAACCCGTTCGGCGCGGACCTCGCCCCCACCGGCCTGCCCGGCGTGCCCGCCCCGGAGTGAGGCGGAGGCGCGAGGGGGACGACCCCTCGGGCCCGATCCTCGCCGACGTCGGCGAGGACCACTCCGACGCCCCCGGCCCCGGCCGGCGACGTCCCCGGCCGAGAATCCCACCCAGCCATGAGCATCGGTAAACGTCGGCCTCGACCCTCCCGGGCCCAGTTACGTCCGGCCCGCCCGATCGATATCCGCCAGGGGCGCCTGGCCCAGAAGCGGGCCCGCCTGATCGGCCTGGGCCTCGTCGTCGCCTCCACGCTCGCCGCCGCGGCCATCGTCCACGGCTCGGGGCCGCCGTTCACCTACCGGGTCGGCCTCCGCGCCGACCGCCAGCTCCGCGTGAACGTCCCGGAGTTCCGCCGCAAGGACCCGCTCAAGACCAACGCCGACCGCCAGGCCGCCGAGGCCAAGGTCGCCCCGAGGATGACCCACGACCCGGCCCCGATCCGCGAGCTCGCCGAGCAGTTCGAGGACCTGGTGGACGCCGTGGCCAAGGCGCCGACCCGCGAGGATCTCCCCCCCGAGATCGCCGGTTCGTGGGACCTCGACGCCCCCGGGTTCGCCGAGCTGAAGTCGGCCGCCGACACCCCGGCGCGTCGCGAGGCCCTCCATCGCCGGATCGCCGCCGCCTTCGCCCCGTTGCTCCGGGACGGCGTCCTCGGCCCCCAGGCCCTGCCGGCCGGCGAGGATGCCCAGTTGACGCTCATGGTCCGGCCCGTCGGCGCCCCGGGCGCCGCCCACGAGGTCCCCAAGGACCGCCTCGTCCCCGAGCGGATCAAGAAGCTCGACGGCCTGGTCGCCAGGGAATTCATCGCCGCCTTCGAGACCAATCCCCGGCTCGGGGCCCAGGTCTTCGCGCTGGTCTCCGAGCGGCTGAAGGGCACGCCCACGCTCAAGTACGAGGAAGCGGCGACGGTCCGCGACCGCGAGGCGGCCCGGTCGTTGGTCCAGGACGCCTACAAGACCTACCACGCCGGCGACGTCCTCGTCGCCCAGGACGAGAAGATCACCGACGACCACCTCGCCCTGCTCCGGCTCGAACACGACACCGCCGTGGCCTCGCTCCGCCCGACCGACCGCCTCCGCCGGGCCGGTTCGGTGGTCGTGGTCGTCGCGGCCCTCTTCGCCCTGATCGGCTACTACGTCGTCCGCAACGAGCCGAAGGTGGCCGAGAGCCCGAGGAAGGTCGCCGAGCTTTGCGGGCTGGTCGTCGCCGCCCTCGGGGTCGCCCGGATGCTGGCCGCCCAGCCCTGGGACGCCGAGCTGATCCCCGTGGCGCTCACGGCGATGATCCTCGCCATCGCTTACAACCCTCATTTCGCCCTGATGGTCAGCTTCGCCCTCTGCCTGATGACCAGCCTGGCCCTCGACGCCGGGCTCGCCCATTTCCTGGTCCTGATGGGCGGGACCGCGGCCGGGGTGCTCCTGCTCGGCGAGGTCCGCACCCGGACCAAGCCGATCCAGGTCGGCTTCGTGGCGGGCCTGGGCTACTTCGTCCTGACCTGGGCCACCGGGTTGTTCCAGGACCAGCCGATCGGCCTGGTCGCCTCCGAGGCATTCTGGCGAGGCTGCTGGGGCGTGATCGCCGGCTTCTTCCTCGGAGGGAGCCTGCCGTTCATCGAGAAGGCGTTCGGGATCGTCACCGGCATCAGCCTGCTGGAGCTCGGGGACATCACCCACCCCTTGCTCCAGGAACTCGTCCGCCGGGCCCCGGGCACCCACAACCATTCGGTGACCGTGGGCACGATCGCCGAGGCCGCCGCCGAGCGGATCGGCGCCAATGCGCTGCTCGTCCGCATCGGGGCCTATTTCCACGACATCGGCAAGATGCTCAAGCCGCATTATTTCGTCGAGAACCTCGCCGGGGCGGCCAATCGTCACGCGAACCTCGCCCCGGCGATGAGCACCCTGATCATCGTCGGCCACGTCAAGGATGGCGTGGACCTGGGGCGTCAGCACCACCTGCCCGAACCCATCCTCGACCTGATCGAGCAGCATCACGGGACGACTCTCGTCGAATACTTCTATCGCGAGGCCACCCGGCGATCGACGTGCGACCCGGACGCCGGGGCGGTCCAGGAGAGCGCCTTCCGCTACCCCGGCCCCAAGCCCCAGAGCCGCGAGGCGGGCATCCTGATGATCTCCGACTGCGTCGAGAGCGCCAGCCGGACCCTCTCCGAACCCACTCCCGCGAGGATCGACGGCCTGGTGGCCGAGATGATCCAGAAACGGCTCGACGACGGCCAGTTCGACGAGTGCGGGCTGACCCTCCGCGAGATCGCCGAGATCCGCGAGAGCCTGATCAAGTCGCTGATCGGCATCTATCATGGCCGGGTCAAGTACCCCGAGCAACGCACCGCCTAGGGTGCTCTTGTAGCATCGCCCCATCGCCTCGAACGTCGCTTCCCCCCCGCCAACGGCCCCATCGTGGATATCGAGATTACCGACGCGCAAGGACATCTTCCGATCGACGCCCCCGCGCTGGAGGCCCTGGCGGCCCGCGTCTTGCGGGGCGAGGGCGTGGACTCGGCCGCGATCTCCATCGCGCTGGTGGACGATCCGGCGATCCGGGCCCTCAACGGCCGCCACCTCGATCATGACTGGCCCACCGACGTGATCACGTTCCGTCTCTCCGAACCGGGCGACCCCGAGCTCCACGCCGAGCTCGTCATCTCGGCCGAGATGGCGGCGACGACGGCGAGGGAATCGGGCGTCGACCCTCGCGACGAGCTGGCGTTGTATCTCGTCCACGGCCTGCTGCACCTGTGCGGGTTCGACGACCGGGACGAGGAGTCGTCGCGGGCCATGAGGCGGAGGGAGGCGGAAGTCCTCGCCCGGGAAGGGATCGCCAACACGTTCGGCGCGGCCCCGTCGTCGGGGTCGGGACGGTGAGCGGCCTATCGACGGCACTCGCCCTGGTGGCGGGATTGGTCGCTCTGGCGGCCCACCTGATCTCGGTCTCCCTGACCCGGGCGTTGCGGACGTATTCACGGAGCCGCCTGGAAGAAGTCTGCGCGGCCCGGGGCCACCCCGAGCGCGCCGCCGAGGTCGCCCACTTCGACGAGAAGGCCGAGCGAGGGGCCGAGGCGCTGGCCGTCCTCAGCGGGCTGGCCCTGGCGGCCCTCCTGGGAGCGAGCGTGGCCAGGGCCGCGCCGAAGCTCGCGGGCGAGGCCGTCGTGGCGATCGCCTTGACCCTGGGCGGGATCGGCCACGTGATCGCCGGGGTCTTCGGCCGGGTCCACGCCGAGGCCGTCCTCGATCGCCTCTGGCCCCTGGCCGACCTGATCCGCCGGGCCATGACCCCCTTGACCGCCCCCGCCCGATGGGCCGAGGCCCAGGCGTATCGGCGATTCCGCCGGGGGACCGCGCTGCGGCCCCAGAGCGTCGAGGTCGAGCTCCACACCGCCTCGGACCTCCCCGAACAGGACCTGGAGGCCGACCTCCCCGAGGCCACCCGGGCCCTCGTGGAGCGAGCCGTCGAGCTCGCCCATCGCGACGTCTCCGAGCTGATGACGCCCCGATCCTCCATGGTCTGCCTCCCCGCGACGACCTCCGCCCTCGAGGCCGCCCGCGTCTTCACCGACACCGGCCGGAGCCGCGTCCCCCTGTTCGGCGAGCATCGCGACGACATCGTGGGCGTCCTCTACGCCAAGGACCTGTTCCCTCGCCTGATCGACGGCGATCCGGCCTCGGCCTCCCCGAAGAAACTCGCCCGGCCGCCGATGTTCGTCCCCGAGACTAAGAACGCGGCCGAGCTCCTGGAGGAGTTCCGCACCCGCCGCGTCCAGATCGCCATCGTCCTGGACGAATACGGGGGCGTCGCCGGCCTCGTCACCCTCGAAGACCTCCTGGAAGAGCTCGTCGGGCCGATCGACGACGAGCACGACGAGCCCACGCCCGCCGATCCGGTCGTCCCCCTGGGCGGGTCGGTCTACGAGGTGGACGCCTCGATGTCGATCGAGGACCTGAACGAGCGATTGAACCTGCATCTGCCGACGGATGCCGATTTCCAGACCGTCGGCGGCCTCGCCTTCGACGCCCTCGGCCGCCTGCCCGAGCCCGGCGCCTCGTTCCGCCGCGACGGCATCGAGTTCACGGTCCTGGAAGTCGCCGACCACTCGATCAAGAAGCTCCGGCTGGACCTCCAACCGGCGGAGGCCGTCGGCGGGGGGTGATCTCGCCGGCCGACGGCACCGCCCGGCTGGACCGCTCCGCCTCGATCGGTCAGAATGGATGGGGTGAGCGGGAGGGCCGATCATGGCGAGCGCCGGTGTCGGGATTTCGGGGATCGACCACGCCGGGCTTCGCCCGGAATCGGTCGAATTGCCCCTCCTGGAGAACGGCGATCGCCTGGATCGCCGCGAGTTCGAGCGGCGGTTCGACGCCATGCCTTCGCTGAAGAAGGCGGAACTGATCGAGGGGACCGTCTTCATGGCCTCGCCCGTGGGGCATCAGAAGCATGGCAAGCCCCATGCTCAGGTGATTTCCTGGCTCTCGTATTACCTCCTCCATACCCCCGGGGTGGACGGTGGCGCCGACTCTTCGATCCGCCTCGACCGGCAGAATATGCCCCAGCCCGATGCGTTCCTGGACGTCCTCCCGGATAGGGGCGGACGGGTCCGCATCGACGGGGACGACTACCTCGTGACGACGCCCGAGCTGGTCGTCGAGGTGGCATCCAGCAGTGCGAGCTACGACCTCCACGGGAAGCTCCGGGTCTATCTCGCCCACGGGACGCCCGAATATGTCGTCTGGAGGACCCGCGACCGGGCGATCGACTGGTTCCTCCTCCGCGGCGGCGTTTATGAAAAGCTTGCGATCGGGGCGGACGGACTCTATCGGGGCGAGGTCTTCCCCGGCCTGTGGCTCGACCCCGCGGCCCTGATGGACGACGACCGCGCCGCGAGCCTCCGGGCCTGGGAGGCGGGCCTCGCCTCGCCCGAGCATGCGGAGTTCGTCGCTCGCCTCGCGATCGATCGGCATGAGGAAACGCCCCCGACGATCTGACCGCCGGAACCGCTTCAAGGAGTCGATCGATCATGGCGAGCGTCATCGCAGAACCGTCGAAACCGTGCCAGCCCGACGTTGCAGCCGTCCCTCCCCTGGAGAACGGCGATCGGCTGACTCGCGACGAGTTCGAGCGTCGCTACGCCGCGATGCCGTACCTCAAGAAGGCCGAGCTGATCGAAGGGGTTGTCTATATGATGACGATCGTGTCCTACGGGGGGCACGCGGCCCCTCATTTCGACCTCATCACATGGCTTGGCCTTTATCAGATGGGGACGCCCGGGGTCGAGGGCGGGGACAATGGCTCGATCCGGCTGGACCTGGACAACATGCCGCAGCCCGACGCCTTCCTGATCGTCCGGCCCGATCTTGGCGGCCAGACGAGGGTCGGCGAGGACGATCGCCTGGAAGGGGCCCCGGAGTTCGTGGCGGAGGTGGCTTCGAGTTCGGCGAGCTACGATCTCCACGCCAAGAAGAATGCCTATCGCCGCAACGGGGTCCGCGAATACCTCGTCTGGAAGACCCGCGAGAAGGCCTTCGAGTGGTTCGCGCTCCACGAGGGGGAGTATCGCCGGATCGAGCCCGGCCCGACGGCCTCCTCCGGAGCGACGTCTTCCCCGGCCTGTGGCTCGACGCCTCCGCGATCCTCCGGCGAGACATGCCCGCCGTGGCCCGGGCGCTCCAACTGGGCCTCGCCTCGCCCGAGCTTGCGGCGTTCGTCGATCGGTTGAATCCCCGGGTTCCGGGCTGACCCGATGCCGGCCATCCGCACCCCGGCCCTGGTGATCCGCTCGGTGGACGTCTTCGAGACGAGCCGGGTGCTCACGCTGTTCACCCGTGAGGCTCGGCAAGGTCTCGGCGCTGGCCAAGGGGGCGAGGCGGCTGAAGTCGCCTTTCGGTTCCGGGCTTGACCTCCTCAGCGTTTGCGATATCGTGCTGCTCCACAAAGCGAGCGATGCGCTCGACCTCCTGACCGAGGCCGTGCTGATCGAGCGTTTCGAGTCCTTTCGTCGCGACGTGTCGTCGCTCTACGCCGGCTTCTACATCGCCGAGCTCCTCCACGACCTGACCGACCCCCACGACCCGCATCCCCGCCTGTTCGACGCCGCCCAGGTGACCCTCCGCCACCTGGGCGAGCCGAGCATGCGACCCCGGAGGGTCCTGCGGTTCGAGCTGGCGTTCCTGAGGGAAATGGGCCTGATGCCGGCCCTGGAGGCGTGCGTGCATTGCGGGGAGCCCGTGGAGACGACCGGAGACGCGGTGGCGTTCGGCCTGGCCACCGGAGGGGTGCTCTGCCCCGGGTGCCGGCCGGGTCAGCCCCACGTGGCCACCGTCTCCGGCCGGACGATCGCGGCGCTGAAGGCCCTGGCCGAGCCGGGCGACTCGTGGAGGGCCCCGGGCCTGCCGATCGCCTCGGCGAGGGCGACGCTCGGGGCCGTGATGAGCCACCTGATGGGAAGGCGACCGAAGATGCTGTCCTATCTCTGACGGACCGACCAGGCCCGACGACCGGGGCCCCGCGATCGGGCCCGATTGGCCGATCGCGAGGGATCGCAGGATGCGAGCCTCGGCCCCCACGGAACGGATTCCGATGAAATCGACGCCCCCCCACAACGACCCGAGGCCCCCGACCGCGCCCGAACCCCGGGCCCGTCGCCTCCCCATCGCCGGGCTGGTCGTCGCCGTGGCGGCGGCCTCGGCGGGGTGCCAGGGCGGCACCGGCGTCCTCCGTCGATGGTCGACCACCCGAGACGAGACCCTGGCCAAGCCCCTGACCGACGCCGAATACGGCGACGCCAAGGGCCTGGTCGGCCGATGGCTCAACCCCAAGGCGCCGATGTCCGCCGCCGGGACCGAGCGAGTCGATCCCCTCCTCGCCTTCCAGAAGCGCGAGCACACCGCCGAGGACAAGAAGGCCGAGGACGACTTCAAGGCCGCCTTCGCCCTCTATCAACAGGGCAAGCTCAGCGAGGCCGAGAAACAGTTCGACGCCATCGACCGCGCCCAGATCGAGAAGAAGGGCACGGTGGTCGATCGGCTGTTCGCCGACACCAAGGCCAAGAAGGGGGACGGTGCCGACGGGATCGACGTGAAGTCCGGCCGCCGCCAGTCCTCGGTCGGCGAGAAGGCGCTGTTCTACCTGGCCGAGTGCCAGTACCAGCAGGGCCAGTTCGTCCGGGCCGACGCCTCGTATCAGAAGTTGATGAACACCTATCCCGGCAGCCCTCACCTGGATATCGCCGTGAAGCGGCAGTTCGCCATCGCCTGCGCCTGGCTCGACGCCGGCGACCCGAAGGCCAAGCCCGAGCACCCGCCCTCGTGGTTCGACCACTTCAACGGCCGGATGCCGCTGATCGACGTGGACGGCTACGCCATCAAGGCCCTGGAGCACGTCCGGGTCCAGGACCCGACCGGCCCCCTGGCCGACGTCGCCACCATGAAGATCGCCGAACACCACATGAAGGTCGAGGCCTGGGAAGACGCCTCCAGCACCTACGACCTCCTGATCTCCGACTACCCCAAGAGCAAGCTCCTCCGCCAGGCCCAGCTCGGCAGCATCGACGCCAAGATGAAGAACTACCTCGGCCCCGCCTACGACTCCGAGGGCCTGGAGCAGGCGAGGAAGCTCATCAAGCAGGTCCTCAACGACTCCCCCGAGCGCCAGGCCTCCACCAACGACAAGCTCTATCACGACCTCGACCTGATCGCCGACCAGCAGGCCGAGATCGCCTTCCGCAACGGCCAGTTCTACAAGCAAACCGGCTACGTCTCGGGCGCCGAGTTCTACTTCGGAGAGGTCCGCTCCCGCTGGCCCAAGAGCCCCTGGGCCGAGAAGTCCAAGGTGGAGATGGCCGGACTCGCGAAGATGAAGCGCAAGCAGGCCCTGCCCAGCAAGATCCTCCTCCTCCCCGGGGCGCCCGACCCCTCGTCGGTCGGCAACAGCTCCGGCAGCATGGCCACCAACCCCGGCGGCATGATGGGCGGAGGTGGCGGCATGCCCACCGGCGGCGGGCCGAACTGACCCGAACCAGGCGTGATCGCGGATCGTTGGGCGATCGAGGAGTCTTCGGCGATGGAACCAGCCGGCGAGAACCGGGATCAGCGGTCGCCTCGATCCCTCGGACCAATCCCGAACCCGGGGCGACCGCTCATGAAGACCCTCCGCCGTCTCCTGCTGGTCGCCGTGAGCCTGACCGCCTCGGGCGGCTGCGGCTACACCCTCCGAACGCCGTATAATCGCGAGCTGAAAACGATCTACGTGCCGATGTTCAAGTCGCAACGGTTCCGCCGCGATTTGAACCTCCAGCTCACCCAGCTCGTCCAGCAGGAGATCCAGACGAGGACGCCCTACCGGATCGTCAACACGCCCGAGCAGGCCGATTGCCGGCTCGACGGCGTGATCACCTACGACGACAAGAATATCATCGTCGAGAACCCGAACAACCTGCCCCGGCACCTCCAGGCCAGCATGTACGTGACGGTTAGCTTCACCGACAACCGCACCGGGGTCACCACCACGAAGGTCTCGCCCCCGGCGTTCGTGGCCGAGGCCGCCCCGTTCTACCCCGAAATCGGCGACACGGCCGAGCTCGGCTTCCAGAAGGTCATGCAGAAGCTCGCCCGGGACATCGCCAGCATGATGGAAGACCCCTGGGGCGACGAATACCGAGAAGACCCCGACGTCCCGCCCATCGACCCCGACGACCGACCCGACCCCAGGCCCGGGATGCGCCGGCCCCAGTAGACGAAGACAACGGGCGGAAGAGGGCCTGACCAGCCGCTCGCCGGATTCGGAGGAGGACTGAGCGAGAGAGCGACCCTCGCCCTCCTTCCCCGATCGCCCGAGCCGCGGTATCCTGGTCGGGATGCGCGTCGCGGACCCGACCGGGAGATGAATCGATCGCCATGAGAGTCGCCAAGCTTGCTCTGGAGGATGGGACGGTCTACACGGGCCGGGGGTTCGGGGCCGTCGGGGAAGTGGATGGCGAGGTCGTGTTCAATACGAGCATGACCGGGTATCAAGAAATCCTCACCGATCCCTCGTACCACGGCCAGATTGTGGCCATGACCTATCCCCTGATCGGCAATTACGGGGTGAACGCCGAGGACGTGGAGAGCGGCCGGCCGTGGGTCCGCGGGTTCGTGGTCCGCGAGCTCAGCCGGGTCACGAGCAACCACCGGGCGGCCGGATCGCTCGACGATTACCTCGCCCGCAACGGGATTCCGGGCCTCGAGGGGATCGACACCCGGTCCCTGGTCCGCCGGACCCGCGAGCTCGGGGCGATGAAGGGCATCCTGTCCTCGACCGACCTGGACGACGCCTCCCTGGTGGGCAAGGCCAGGTCCAGCCCGGGGCTGATCGGCCGCGACCTGGCCTCGGAAGTCATGCCCGAAGGCCCTTCGACCTGGGAGCCGGGGTTCGAGAGCGCCTTCGGCGAGAAGACTCATGAACACGTGGCGGGCGTTCGGAGGCCGCACGTCGTCGCCCTGGATTTCGGGATGAAGTGGAACATCCCCCGGCACCTCGTCGAGAGCGGCTGCCGCGTCACGGTCGTCCCGGGGAACTCGCCGACCTCGGCGATCCTGGAGCACTCGCCCGACGGCGTGTTCCTTTCCAACGGCCCCGGCGATCCCTCGGCGTTGGGCGGGGCGGTGCGGACCCTCCGCGAGTTGATCGGCGTGAGCGAGTCCCGCGGATTGCCCATCTTCGGCATCTGCCTCGGTCATCAACTGCTCGGCCAGGCCCTGGGCGGCAAGACGTTCAAGCTGAAATTCGGCCATCGGGGGGCGAACCACCCGGTCCGCGACGAGAGGACCGGCAAGGTCGAGATCACCACCCAGAACCACGGGTTCGCGGTCGATCCGTCCAGTCTCCCGGCGGAGGTCCAGGCCAGCCACGTGAACCTGAACGACGGCACGCTCGAAGGCTTGAGGCACCAACGACTTCCGGTGATGGCCGTGCAGTACCACCCGGAGGCGTCGGCGGGCCCCCACGACAGCGCCTACCTCTTCGCCGAGTTTTACTCGCTCCTGGGCGAGGGCGGAGGCGTCAAGGCATGACCCGGCAGCCCACCGCCGTGTTGATTTTGAGAGTATTGCGGCGGTGCCGGGTCAGGGTGTCTCGATAATAGCGGACGAGCGTGGTCGTGTCCCGAAGGACCGCGAAGTAGTCGGACACGGAGATCTCGTCGGCCTGGAGCCTCTGGGCCGCGCGGTCTCGCTTGCGGCGGACCGCCGGGATCGTCTGCGATTCCAGCCTCAATGCGTCCTCGCGGGTGTTGCGGAAGTCGCGGACGGCCTGCTCGACCTCGGCGATCACCTCGCGCTCGACGGCCGTGGCCTCGTTCCGGGCCTGGGCGATGTTGATCTCGGCCCGTTTGAGGTTGCCCTGGTTGCGGTTGAACAGGGGGACCGAGACAAACAGCCCCGCCCCCCAGCCCGTGACGCTTCTCTGGCCCTGGTACGAGTTATCCCGGAATTCGTAGGGCGTGTAGAGGAAATAGGGGTCGGAAAACCGCTCGGCCTTCTCCTGGTCGAGCTGCCGGGCCGCCCGCCCCACCCCGAGCTTGTTGGCCAGGAGATCGGGGCGTCGGCAGAGGGCCAGAGCGATCAGGGTCTCGACCGGAGGCGCGTCCGGCTCCAGGATCCGGAGCGAGCCGGTCAGTTCCAGGGTCTCGACCTCCGCCGGGGGCAGGTCCAAAAGGATCGCCAGCCTCTCCCGGGTCTTGTGGAACCGTTCCCGGGCGTCGCCCAGGGAGAGGGCGGCGAGGTCTCGTTCGATGATGAGGTCATCCACCGCGTCGCGGCCCTCGGCCGTCCTGTCATTCTCGGCCTGGGTGTCGTTCAACAAGCGTTGGATCGACTCCAACCCCCTCTCGGCCGAGCGGACCGCCTGCCGGGCCGCCAGGGCATCCACATAGGCCGTGGCGAGGTTGTCGATCGCCAGGCGGACGGCGTCCTGATACTGGGCCCCGAGCACCAGCCTCTCTTGCCTGGCCACGGCCACCCTCGCCCGCCTCTTGCCGGTCAGGTCGAGCGGGTAAACCAGGCTGATCCCGTGGGAGATGTCGCCTGGGCGAGACGCGGAATAGGTCTTGCCGTAGGGAACGCTGTCCGACGAGTAGAACAGCAACGGGTTTTCCAGCAAGCCGGCGCTCAGGACGTCGGCCTCGGCCTGGGGCAGTTCGAGGAACTTGGTCCGAAGCTCGCGATTGCTCGTGACCAGCCGGTTGATGGCCTCGTCCAGGGTCAATCCGCCGGGAGGCCCGGGGTCGTCCCCCAGGTCCGATCGCACATCGGGCGACGTCCGAGGGGTTGCGGTCGGCGAATCGGCCGGGCCCAGGGGGGCGGTTCGGTCGAGTCTCAGGACCGTCGGCGCCAGCCCTTGCTCGGCGCCGGCCGAGGCCCGTCCCGGGGCCTGCCGCTCGGTCGGGTCGCCGGGGCGGCGAGTCAACTGGGGCAGGGGGGCCGTCTTCCGCTGGGAGTCCACGCCCAGGAGCAACTCGGTCGATCCCGGGCTCTTGCGGTACGGACTCGCCGTCGATCCGGGGCTGATCCCCAGCGCCGATCGCTTCGCCTTTTGCTCATTCGCCTTGGCCTGGGCCGCGACGATGATATCGTCGGCCAGGGTCACCTGGGCCCTGGCGCGGCTCATCGGGACCGCCAGCGCGAGGCCCCATCCCGCCAGGAATCCGAGCGTCCGTCTCGTCATGAACTCGCGGGCCTCCGGGACTCCGTCCAGGGGGGAAAGAACGGTCCGCCCGATCCTGCCAGCAAGATCGGCAGGCGTCCGCCTCGCAGCCATCCCAGGTCGCCGAGACGGCCCGGCCCCGGCGCCCTCCTCGGCGCGACCCGCGCAACCCCCCCGAGCGGATCGACCCTCGGCGAACCCGTCGGATCGGCCTAGAATGAGGAAACCGCCACGGCCGACTCCCCATCGAGACCGCGAGATGCCCCCGACCGATCCCCCGGCCGACGCATGCGACCTCTGCGAGAGGGTCGCCCCCCTGACGTTCCACCACCTGATCCCCCGGGCCGTCCACAAGAAGCCGAGGTTCCAGAAGACCTTCACCAAGGCCGAGATGCGCCAGACCGGATTATCGCTCTGCCAGCTCTGCCACGACGGGATTCATGACCTGATCCCCGACGAGAAGCAACTCGCCCGGGAATACCACACCCGGGAGTTGCTCCTGGCCCATCCCGGGATCGCCCGCCATGTGGCGTGGGTGCGGAAGCAGAAGTGACCGTCGATCAGTTCTCGCGCGATCCCCCGAGCGACTCGCTGAGGAACCGGCGGAGGCGGATGCCCTCGTCCAGGAGGGCCACGAAATCCTCGGCCGGGCGGATCCCGAAGAAACTCGGCCCCCAGTTCGGCCTCCAGAGGACGAGACGGCCGTTGCGGGCCTCGGCCCACCAGCCCGGCCTCTCGGCCAGGAATTCCAGGGCCGGGCCGCCGAACGCCCGGCGGATCGTCGTCTCGTCGTCGCCCCGGAGGTCGTAGGACTTCGAGAATTTCACCCCGGAGTCGGAATCCTCGAAATTGATGTCCCGGCCGACGAACACGGCGACGAGCTTCCGTCCCAGGTTCTCCGGCTGGAGCAGGAAGTCGGGCAATCCGGGCCGGGGATCGCGGAAGGCGATGACCTGCTGGGACCGGGCCGCCTTGCCGGCCTGAAGACTGAAATTCATGAAGAGGATCTGGAGGCCGTCGCGGGCCCCTTCCATCGGGTTGTCCGCCCACTTCCTGTCGTTCGTCCGAAACAGGGAGAATTCGGCCAGGGGCTTGAGCTGATCGCCGGTCCATTTCTCCTCGCGGGAGAACCCCAGGATCGAGGCGACCTCGATCGAGACCCGGCGAGCGGCCCGGACCTGGACGATCCCCGCCCAGATCAATGCCACGAAGGTCAGGAGGAACAGCGAGCAGAAGACCCACAGAAACGTGGGGGACATCTCGCCCCCTCGGACAGCCCACAGCATCGCGAATCCCCCAATGGCCTCGACCCCCTCGTCGCCCAGGCCCCGAAGCTAATCCGGGCGAGCGTGCCGATCAACGGGCCTCCCACCGGGGAAGCCAACTCCCCATCCTGGAATCCGGAAGGCCGGCGGGCCGGGAACGGCCCTCGTCGCCAGACCCCTTTCCCGGATCATCGCGACTCCCGCCCTCGCCGATCACCCAATCCGTCACCCCGGGCGGAATTTTCACAAACGGATTGACGCAATTTGAAAAAATGATAAAAACATTTTAAACTCATGACAATGAACGGATGGCGGCCTTCGACGACCGCGGATGACGCAGACGACTCAGATCGGAGATTTGACGACTCCGCTCCGAATTTGCCCAATCGGAATAATCTGCGTCATCCGCCAAATCCGCGGCTGCCTCAGGCCATCTCCGATGTCCGCTGCTTTTGACGACACTCGTCACTCTTATCGGAGATCACCGATGAATTGCGGCCGCCGAGATGTTGGTGGAATACTGCCCGATTCGGGCCAATTCGCCTTAGATTTTGTTCGCCGTAAATATTGAATCAGAAACACATTGGGAAAAACTAAATAAAATTCGAAAATATGAGGAGTCTTGCTCGCGCACGAGTGACTGCGCACGCGAAACCAGCCTGATTTCCGCCCTTTTTGCACATTTGGGACGAAATGTGTAGTCAACTTGTTCGTCACAAATAATTTAACATATTTGATAAAATTGAGATTGGAAAAATCTAGAAAATGTCAATTTGTGGACTCGCAAGCTCAAACTCGACGCAGATCGCCCATGCCTCCGGGTCTTCGCAGATCGACGGCCGGGCCGCGCCGGCGAGGTCGGGGCCCGATTCCGTCCGAGGGAGCCGGGCCCCCCGATTGACGCGGCCCTCCTCGCCTCGTTAATTTGTCTCTTTGCACCGCAAAGGTTTCGTCGGATGGGTTCGGATCGGGAAAGCGAGACCGCCGTGGCATCGACGTGCGTCGTGGGGCTTCAGTGGGGCGATGAGGCCAAGGGGAAGATCGTCGACCTCCTCTGCGACCGACATGACGTGGTCGTCCGCTATCAGGGCGGGGCGAACGCCGGTCATACGGTCGTGGCCGACGGGGTGACGTACAAGCTCTCCCTGATCCCCACGGGCATCCTCCGGCCGGGGATCGCGGCGGTGATCGGCAACGGCGTGGTGGTCCACCCCCCGGCGTTGCTCAAGGAGATCGCCACGCTCTCGGCCCAGGGCGTCGATTTCGACGGCCGACTGATCGTCAGCGACCGCGCCCACGTGATCCTCCCGCATCACCTGGCCGAGGAGCGGCTGACCGAGGAGTCGTCGTCGGCCGCCGACCATCTGGGGACGACCCGCCGCGGGATCGGCCCGTGCTATCGCGACAAGGTCGGCCGGGTTCATGGCGTCCGCATGGGCGACCTGTACCATCCCGGGCGGTTCCGCGAGCATCTGGGACGGATCGTCGCCTACAAGAACCGCCTCCTCTCCGCGATGCTCCCGGACTTCGAGCCGATCGACGCGGGATCGGTGGCGGAGGAGTACCTCGACCACGCGACGAGCCTCCGCCCGTTCGTCCGCGACGCCACCGCCTGGCTCCACGAGGCGATCGGCCGGGGGAAACGGCTGATGTTCGAGGGGCGCAGGGCTCCTTGCTCGACGTGGACCACGGCAGTTATCCTTATGTGACGAGCTCCAACAGCAGCGCCGCCGGGATCGCCGCCGGCTCGGGCGTGCCGACCCGGCTGATCGATCGCTGGATCGGGATCGTCAAGGCGTACACGACCCGGGTCGGCGGAGGCCCGTTCCCGACCGAGCAGGACAACGCCATCGGCGAGCGAATCCGCCGGATCGGCCGCGAGTACGGCACCGTGACCGGCCGCCCCCGCCGCTGCGGCTGGTTCGACGCCGTGGCCGTCCGCTACTCGGCCAGGGTGAGCGGGGCGACCGAGATTGCGGTGATGCTCCTGGACGTCCTCTCGGGCCTGGAGACGCTCCAGGTCGCCGTGGCGTATGAAGATGAGGACGGGAAACGCATCGAGCACTTCCCGGCGCATCTCGCGGACCTCGAACGCTGCCGGCCGGTGTACGAGACCCTGCCCGGATGGTCCCAGGACGTGACCGGCTGCCGGTCCTGGTCCGACCTGCCCGCCGAGGCGAGGGACTACGTGCGGTTCCTCAGCCAGCAAGTGGGCGTCCCGGTGAGGATCGTCTCCGTCGGCCCGGACCGGACGGCGACCCTGTCGGTCGATTGATCCATCCCGAGTCGATTCCGCCCGAGATCCCGGCCAGAGAGGCCCGAAGCGTGTCGATCTCCCCCGAAGGACTGCGGACGCTCGACCGGCTGGGCCTCTCGCCCGAGCAGGTGCCCGGCCACGTCGCGATCATCATGGACGGCAACGGCCGGTGGGCCCAGTCGCGAGGATTGCCCCGCGTCCTGGGCCATCGCCGGGGGATTCAGAGCGTCCGGGCCGTGGTCGAGGAGGGCTGCCGCCTCGGCCTGGACCAGTTGACGCTCTATTGCCTGTCGGTCGAGAACTGGAAGAGGCCGCCTCGCGAGCTGAAGTTCCTGATGCGATTGCTCCGGCATTTCCTCGTGGTCGAGCGGGCGGAATTGATGGATCAGAACGTCCGGCTGGCGATGATCGGCCGCCGCGAGGGGCTGCCGGAAGACGTCCTGGCCGAGTTCGACCGCACGGCCGAGCAGACCGCCGGCAACACCGGGATGACGCTCTGCCTGGCCGTCAATTACGGGGGCCGGACCGAGATCGCCGACGCCGCGAAGAGGATCGCCAAGGAGGCCCGCGAAGGCCGGCTCGACCCGGATTCGATCGATGAATCCACGTTCGCGAATTATTTGAACACGGCCGGGATGGCCGACCCGGACCTCCTGATCCGCACGGCCGGGGAGATGCGCGTGAGCAACTATCTCCTCTGGCAGATCTCTTACGCCGAGCTCTGGGTCACCGACGTCCTCTGGCCCGACTTCCGCGCCGGCGACCTCCAATCGGCGATCGCCGATTTCGCGAGGCGGGACCGGAAGTTCGGCGGGTTGGTGACGAGCCGGTAGCGATGGTGTAAGCTTTCCCGGTCGTCCTCGCGCACCTCGCCACGGAACCGCCCTCGCGATGCTCGCATCTCGCCTCGCCACCAGCGCCCTGCTGATCCCCGGGGTGGTCGCGGTCCTGATCTTCGACCAGCGGTTCGCCCCGTGGTTCCCCCTGTGGCTGGTGGCCTCGACGGTCATCATGGCGTTGTGCGCGATGGAGGTCGTCTCGCTGCTGAGCGAGACCGGGGCGAGGCCGTCGGGCAACACGGTGATGGGCGGGGTGCTCGCGCTGATCGCGGCGAACTGGGCGCCCCACATCGCCCGAGAGCTCGGGACGACCGCCTCGGGCTACGTCCCGGCCCACGACGCGGCGACGGCGGCCGAGGTCTTCGCCTGGCCGTTGTGGGCGTTCGTGGCGATCGTGATGTTCGCCTTCCTCGTCCAGAGCTTCCAGTTCCGCGCCCCGGGCGGGACGATGGCCTCGATCGCCGCGACGGTCCTCGCCACGGCGTATGTCGGCCTCCTGGGCAGCTTCATCATCCAGTTCCGCTGGCTGGAGAGCCCGGACCGCCCCAACGACGGCCTGATCCCCCTGGCCCTGCTGATCGCCACGGCGAAGGGCTCGGACATCGGCGCCTACACGCTCGGGAGGCTCGCCGGCCGGCACAAGCTCTGGCCGAGATTGAGCCCGAAGAAGACCGTGGAGGGGGCGATCGGCGGCCTGATCTTCGGGGTCCTGGCCACCCTGATCGTGGTCGGCCTGGCGAAGCTCGGGAACGTCCCCACGTTCCGCCTCCCGGCGGCGATCGGCTTCGGCGTGGCCGTCGGCGCCTCGGCCCAGCTCGGCGACCTCATGGAATCGATGATGAAACGCGATTGCGCCCGCAAGGACGCCTCCACCACCCTGCCCGGCTTCGGCGGGGTGCTCGACGTGATGGACTCGCTCCTCTTCGCCGGGCCCGTCGCCTATGGCTACTGGCTTTGCCTGGGACCCGGAGGTTGAACCGCCAAGGACCCGGAGGTTGAACCGCCAAGACGCCAAGATCGCCAAGGGAAGAGGAGGACAGAGGGAGAGAGGAAGACAGAGGGAGAGAGGAGACAAGACAAAATAATTACATAAATTAATTTAAGATTCAATGAAATTGAATTTTCTCTTCACGCTTAGTCTTTCACTTTTTTTCTCCCACCTCTCTTTCACTCTCCTCTGCTCTCTCCTCCTCCCCTCTCTCCTCTCTCCTCCTCTCCTCTTGGCGATCTTGGCGTCTTGGCGGTTCAACTTCTCCCAGGCGTCTTGGCGGTTCAACTCCCCACCATTTTCCGCCCAGCCAGGACGACGACCATCGACGGAAGCACGGAGACGGTGAGGTTCTGGCCTTCGCGGAGGCCCTGAGACTGGCTCTGCAGGGCGGTGGCGGTGATGGGCCAGTCGTTCGGGCCTCGGAGGAAGACCTGGCGGGTCGTTCCGAGGAAGACCTGGCGTTCGATCGTCGCGGGGAAGCGGTTGGCGTCGGCGGGGATGGGCGGGGCGAGGCCGAACGCCTCGGGACGGATCGCCAGGGTGATCGGCGAACCCGGAGTGGGCGGCTCGCCCGTGAGCGACGCGATCAGCCGGCCGAGGGGCGTTCGGACGATCAGGCCGCCCCTGGCGTCTTCCCCCTCCGCCTGACCCTGGATCAGGTTGACCGGGCCGAGGAGCTGCGCGACCAGGGCATCGGCCGGGGCGTTGTAGACCTCGTGAGGGGCGGCGACCTGGACGATCCGGCCGAGGTCCAGGATCGCCAGCCGGTCCCCCAGCGCCAGGGCCTCGCGAGGGTCGCTCGTGAGGAAGAGGGTCGTGGTCTCGGCCTCGGCGTGGACCCTGCGGATCTCGTCGCGATACTCGGCGCGGCCCCGGGGGTCGAGGCGGGCGGTCGGGTCGTCGAGCAGGAGCAACGCGGGGTCGGAGACCAGGGCCCGGGCCAGGGCCGCCCGGGCCTTCTGCGAGGGCGAGAGCGAGGCGGGACGCGATTCGGCCAGGCTGTCAATCCGGGCCGAGCCGAGGGCCTCGACCACCCGGTCGCGACGCTCCTTGCGCGACGCGCCGCGGACCCTCGGCCCGTAGCCCACGTTCTCGGCCACCGTCAGATGGGGCCAGAGGGCGTCGTCCGAGGCGATCAGCCCGACCTTTCGCTCGTGGGGGGGCAGCTTGAGGATCGACCGGCCGTCGAACAGGACGTCGCCGGAATCGGGCGAGTCGAGGCCGGCGATCAGGCGGGCCAGGGCCGTCTTGCCCGCGCCCGAGGGGCCGAGGACGGCGAGCAGCTCGCCCGGACGGACCTCCAGGGTCGCCCCATCGACGGCCGCCACGCCGTCGAACGCGCGAGAAAGGGCCTCGATCGCCACGCGGATCACGGCGAGGTCTCCGCCAGGTCGAGCCGTCGGGCGACTCGCCGATCTCGCTGGCGGGCCCAGGCCCGCCATTCCGAGCCGAGCCAGGCCCGGAACCTCGGCTCGGCCACCAGGCGGCCCCCGGCGGCCGAGGCGATCGCGTCGAGCCGGGCGAGGTCGACGGGCCGGGGCGGCTCCTCGAACGCCGAGAGCAGCCAGGCCCGGCTCTCCGGCTCCGGCGCCACCTGCCGGGCCAGGATCGCCAGCAGCTCCTCGCCGTCGGCCTTCGCCTTCATCCTCGCGATCGAGGCCGGCGGCCACGGCGGAGGCTCGCCGAGCAGGGAGAGCGACGGCCCGGAAGACGGGACCGATTCCAGGGCGATCCGGGCCTGGCGAAGCTCCGGGCCGGCGTCCACGAGCGAGGTCTCGAGCAGGGTCGCCAGCAGGACCTCGGCCCGAGGCCGGACCTTCGCCGCGGGAGGAGCGCCGATCCGATAGGATTCGGCCACCGCCGAGACGAACGCCCGCGAAGCCTCCGAATCCGAGGCCAGTCCCACCCCTTCGATCGCCTTCGGGGTCGGGCCTCGGGCCCGCGATCGGACGAGCGAAACCGCGCGGCCTCCCGGACGAGCTCGGCATACTCGGAGGCGAAGTCCGGGGCGTCCAGCAGCCTCCTCGCCGCCGAGTCGGTGGAGGGCTGCCCGATTGATGGGAATTCCTCGATCTCAACGGCCTTCCAGCCTCCGGGAAGCCGGCCCGCGTCGTCCGCCAGGCGATACGAGGCGAGCGGCCCGCCGAGGATGGCATCGATTCGCGTCGGATGATCCAGGACGCGGCACGGATCGGCGCCCGGATCGACGCGAATCCATCGGATCGCGACGCCACGAGCCCGGGCCGCCGTTTCGATCGTCGAGCACTCCGGGCGGGGCCGGTTGGTCGCGACGATCAGGCGATCGCCGGCCGGTCGCGAGCAACCGACGAGAAGGATCACGATCCCCGAGAAAAGTGGGACTCGCCGACCGATCCGGGCGTCCCGGATCGGCATGCCCACGCCTTCGTGGGCCTGCCTTCGCCTTTTGCGGGCATGCCCACGAAGGCGAGGGCATGCCCCCCGGAGCCTCGCCATCAATTCCTCGACCCCGAGCTCGGCCGGGTGCCGAGGGTGACCTTGAGGGTCTCTTCCTTGCCGTCTCGCTTGACGACGACCTCGACCGTCTCGCCCGGCTTGTGGCTGGACAGGGCGTTCATGTACGTGTCGATGTCCTTCACGTCCTTGCCGCCGAACTTGACGATCACGTCGCCGCCCTTCAGGCCGCCCTTGGCCGCGGGGCTGTCGTCGTTCACGCCTTCGAGCTTCACGCCGCCGCCGTCGGGGCTGTCGGCGTAGTTCGGACGGGTGCCGAGGTAGGCCGACGACCCGCTCCGGCTCGCCCCTCCGCCGAGGATCGGTCCCCGGCCGAGCTTCTGGAACTTCGGCCGTTCCGGCCGGCGGATCAGGTCGAGCAGGAGCAGCTCGCCGAGGTCCGCCACCCTGGCCATTCCCGGGAAGTTGATCTTGTCCGTGTCGTCGCTCGGGCGGTGATAGTCGGCGTGGGTGCCGGTGAAGAAGAAGAGGACCGGGATGTCCTTCATGTAGAACGAGGCGTGGTCGCTGGCGAAGAATTCGCCCTGGGTCCCGACGATGTTCTTGGCGTTCAGGCCCTGGTCCTTCGCCAGGGACTCCACCAGGACATCCCAGCCGGGGCTGGTGCCGCTGCCGAAGACGGTCAGCTCGCTCTTGTCGTTCAGCCGGCCGACCATGTCGAAATTGATCATGGCCACCGTCTTATCCAGCGGGAACAGCGGGTGATTGGCGTAGTATGCGGAGCCGATCAGCCCGCGCTCCTCGGCCGAGAAGGCCATGAAGACCACCCGGCGGGGCAGGGGGTCGCGGCGGGCGGCCAGGCGGCGGGCCATCTCCATGACGGTGGCGGTGCCCGAGGCGTTGTCGTCGGCGCCGTTGTGGATGCTGTGATTGCCCGGGGCGAGCGAGCCGAACCCGCCGTTGCCGACGTGGTCGTAATGGCCCCCGATCACGATCGTCTCATCGGCCAGGGGGCCGGAGCCTTCGAGGACGCCGATCACGTTCTTGACCTTCACCGGCGAGCGATCGACGACGACCTGGGCCGACAGCGTCTCGCCTTCCAGGGCGCGGCTCCTGGGCTTCAGGTCCGAATCGATCTGCTTTTCCAGCTCGGCGATTTCGGGCTGGCCGGCGGCCTTCAGGATCTTGTCGGCGAACTCGCGGGTGACCATGAAGAAGCCGAAATCGCCGCTGGCGCCGCCCCCGGCGTCGGAGAAGCCGATCAGCTCGTCCTTGGCGTCCTTCAGGCTGAAGCCGTCGTTGACGAGCAGGACGGCCTTGGCCCCGTGCCGCGAGGCGTTGCCGGCCTTGTGGCTGAAGGTGGCCCAGGTGGTGTTCTGCTTGCCCTGGAACGGGCCCTCGGGCTTGTCCTGCTGGGGCTTCCGGCGGATGATCAGGACGGCCTTGCCCTTGACGTCGATCCCGTCATAATCGTCGTAATCGAGCTTGCGTTCCTCGTCCTTCGCGGTGATCCCGTAGCCGGCGAAGACCACGGGCAGGTCCTTGAACTCGCCGGGTCCGCCCAGGGCGAGCGGGGTGAAGTCCACCCCGGGTCGGGCGGTGAGCTTCTCCTCCTTGTCCTTCTTCGCGACGACCTCCAGGGTCTTCGGCTCGCCGAGCTTGCGGTCCCCGGGCAGCTCGAAGTGCTGGAAATAGCCGTCGGCGCCCGGGGCGGTCTTGAGGCCGACCTCCTTGAAGGTGGTGGCGATGTAGTCGGCGGCGGCGTCGAGGCCCTTGGTGCCGGGCCCTCGGCCTTCTCGGGCGTCGTCGGCGAGATAGGCGACGTCGGCCCGGAGCCGGGCCTGCGCGGGGCTCACATAGTCGCCCGCGAACAGGCGGATCGAAACGCAAACCAGGGCCGTCGAGGCGATCCCGAGGCGAAGGGCGCGACGCGAGAGCATGCGGAGGGGTCCTTTGACAAGCAGGGCGCGGGGTGCGATCCTCACGATTCTCGACCGCTCGGGGCCCTTCGTCAAGACGCGGGAGTTGCGGCTCGGTGCCGACTTGGTGTAAATTAATTCTTACGGAGAGGCGGGGGATGCTGGAGAGTTCACCACGAAGCCACGAAGGGCACGAAGGAAGACACAAAGATGAGGCCAACGCCCTCTCTCGCGCCGTCGTCGGGGCGGCGATCGAGGTCCATCGGGCCCTTGGCCCCGGATTGCTGGAATCGGCGTATCAGAAATGTCTTTGCCGCGAGTTGACGTTGCGCGGCATTCCCTTCGATAAAGAGGTCTCGCTGCCCGTCGATTACAAGGGAATATCTCTGGATTGCGCCTATCGGCTCGATGTCGTCGTGGGGGGATGCCTGATCGTGGAGATCAAGTCGGTCGAGCCGATCCATCCGATCCATGAGTCGCAGCTCCTGACTTACCTGAAACTTTCGGCGATCTGGCTCGGTCTACTCATCAACTTCAACGTGCCGCTCCTCAAAGACGGTCTCCGTCGGTTGGTTCATGGGTGATCGCGGGCCGGATTCCCAAGAGGGCCTCGAGGACGTAACGAGACGCCGGAATCTCTCCTCTGTGTCCGTCATCGTGCCCTTTGTGGCTTTGTGGTGAAATCTCCATTCGTTCGCTCACGCAAGGGAGGTCCCGCCATGCGAAGAATGCTCCTGGCCGTCGTCCTGCTCGCCCCGGCCTCGACGGCCCTGGGTCAGGGGGCGAGCTCGGCGTTGAAGGACCGCGTCGACCAGCTCGTGGAGAAGCTCGGCGCCAAGGACACCGACGCCCGGGACGCCGCCGAAAAGGCCCTCGTCGGCCTCGGCGTGAAGGTCATCCCGCTCCTGCCCGAGGGGGCGAAGGTTCCCACGGAGGACGTGGGCAAACGGCTCGAAAAGGTCAGGGCCGCCCTGGCCGAGGACGCCGAGAAGGCCAGCCTGGTGGCCTCCCGCGTGACGATCCAGGCCAAGGGCATCCGGCTGACCGAGGCGATCAAGCAGCTCCAGTCGCAGACCGGCAACGCCATCAGCGACCTGCGCGAGGCCAACGGCGAGGAGGTCACCAATCCCGCCTTCGACCTGGAGGTGCTCGACAAGCCGTTCTTCGAGGCCCTGGACCTCGTGGCCAAGCAGGCCGGGATCACCCTGAACTTCTACACCGGCGACGGCTCCATCGGCATCATGACCGGCGGGATGATGATGGAGGGCCAGGCCGCCGACGCGGCGAAGGAGACGAAGCCGCCGGCCGAGCCCATGGTCCTCTATCCCGGCCCGTTCCGCGTGCAGCTCAAGCAATACGCCTCGGCCCGCGATTACTCGACCGGCGCGGCCACCGCGAATGCCCAGTTCGAGATCGCCTGGGAGCCCCGCTTGCGCCCGATGCTCCTGGGGATGAAGGCCGCCGACCTGAAGATCGTGGATGACCTGGGCAACGAGGTCAAGCCGACGGTGACCGACGAATCGGGCAACGTCGTCCTCCGCCCCGAGAACCCGGTGGCCGAGGTGAACGTGAACATGATGGCGCCCGACCGCAAGGCCCAGGCGATCAAGTCCCTCAAATTCAAGGCCGACGTGACCATCCCGGCCGGCCTCCGCACGTTCAAGTTCCCCTCGCTCTCGGCGAAGAACGCGACGGTCACGCAAGGCGACGTCGCGGTGACCCTCGAATCGGCCGAGGTCGATGAGCAGGTCTGGAAGGTCAACGTCCTGCTCGCCATGCCCGGCGAGGGCCCGGCGTTCGAGTCGTACCGCCAGGGCCTGTTCAACAACCGGATCTGGCTCCAGAAGGCCGACGGCACCCGGTTCGAGCACAACGGCGGCTTCTCCAACACCGCCAGCGACGGCGGCAAGCTCGGCTTCGAGTACCTCTTCGTGGACGTCCCCGGCAAGCTCGCCGGCTACGGGTTCGTGTACGAGACGCCCAGCAAGGTGCTGACCATCCCCCTGGAATTCGAGCTCAAGGACGTGCCGTTGCCCTGATCGCCGACCCGCCACCCGGAGATTCAGGACCGATTCCTTCACGGCTCGCCCCGGGAAGGGGACGGGCTCCGGGTGGACTCGCCCGCAGCCCGTCCCCGTTGCCCCGACCGACATGGCGGGGAACCCACCCCCTTGACCCGGCGGCCCGCCCGGACTATATTCGGTCATGCGAATTCAGGCGGCGGAGACGATCGACGGCTCGGCGCGTCTGATGAAGGCCCTGTCGGACCCCGTCCGCCTTCGTTTGCTGAACCTCCTGGCCGGTCGCGAGGTCTGCGTCTGCCACTTGCACGAGGCCCTGGGCCTCCCTCAGCCGACGGTCTCTCGCCACCTGGCATCCCTCAGGAAATCGGGCCTGGTCGCCTTCCGCAAGGACGGCCTCTGGGTCCACTACCGGCTCGCCCCGCCGAGGAACGACCTTCATCGGGCGATCCTCGACGCCGTCCTGGCCTGCGTCGGCGTCGGCCCGATCCCCGACGCCGACCGGGCCCGTCTCGATCGCCTGACCTGCTGCTGAGCCGGAGGGGACGTCCCCCCCGGCGCTTGTCTCGTCCCTTATATTCGCCTGGACCCATATAGAAAGAGGACGACGATGGACGGAGATGGCCTGAAGCTGGCGGTGGTCTCGCGATATGCCGAGGTCGCCGAGGGTTCGGCGACGTGCGGGTCGCTCTGCGGATGCACCGAGAACGCCGAGGGGCTGGCCCTGGCGTTCGGCTACTCGGCCGAGGAGCTGGCGACGTTGCCCGAGGGGGCGAACCTCGGCCTCTCGTGCGGGAACCCGCAGATCCTGGCCGAGCTGAAGCCGGGCGAGATCGTGCTGGACCTCGGCAGCGGGGCGGGGTTCGACGTCCTGCTCGCCGCGAAGAAGGTCGGGCCCTCGGGCCGGGCCCTGGGCGTGGACATGACCGACGCCATGCTCGCCAAGGCCAGGGCCAACGCCGAGACCCTGGGCGCCGACAACGTCGAGTTCCGCAAGGGGGACATCGAGGCCCTGCCGATCGACGACGGATCGGTGGATGTGGTCATGTCCAACTGCGTCCTGAACCTCGTCCCGGACAAGGACCGCGCCTTCCGGGAGGTCGTCCGCGTCCTGAAGCCCGGAGGCCGGATGGCGATCTCCGACATGGCCTGGGCCGTCGAGCCCGAGCCGTCGGTCCGGGCGGACCTGGAGGCGATCGTCGGATGCATCGGCGGGGCCCTGGTGCTCGACGACTTCCTCGCCCGCTTGAAGGCGGCGGGCTTCGGGTCGATCGAGGTCGAAATGCACCCGGAGGCAGCCCGAGCCATGATCGAGGTCTCGGGGACGACCCCACCTCCGGGCGCGGAGCATCTCATGAGCGTGAACATCAAGGCCATCAAGTAACCGAGGACTCCACCGATGCAAGGCATTTTACTCGCGGCGGCCCTGTTCGCCGCCCCCGAGGCGCCCGACCCCGGCCCTCTCGTCCGTGCTTTGTGGCTCGTCCAGGCCCGGGGGACGCCCTGGGCGATCGACCCGTCTCACGATTCTTCGGTCAAGGGCCGGCTCGCGAAGGGGCTGGACAAGGACCGAACGCTCACCCTGGCCGAGATGGAGGGCCTGATGACGCCGGATGCCTTCGGCAAGCTCGCCGGGCCCGACGGCCGGATCGACGCGGCCGAGGCTCGCGAAACTCGATGCGGCGCTCGTGCCCGAGTCCCGATCACGGCTCCTCCCGGCGGTCCGCAATCATGCCGACGTGCTGACCACGGCGTTCGACCTGATCGACGAGCCGCATCGCGAGGCCGGGGCGACGCTGGCCGACTGGATCGTCAAGAACTATCGGCCCGGGTCGAAGCTGGACGTGATCGTGGTCTGCACCGGCAATTCGCGACGGAGCATCCTCGGCGCGACGATGGGGAACATCGCGGCCGATTATTACGGGTTGCCCGAGGTCCGGTTTCACAGCGGAGGGACCGCCCCGAGCGCTTTTAATTCGCGGACGATCGCGGCCCTCCGCGAGATCGGCGTCGAGGTGGATCCGACCGGCGAGGAGGCCCCTCGCGGCGAGCCGAAGACGGCGAATCCGAAATCGCGGATTCGCTGGGGGACGTCCGGCGCCGAGGCGATCGAGTTCTCGAAGCGGTACGACGACCCGAGCAACCCAAAAGCCGGGTTCGCGGCGCTGATGGTCTGCTCCGAGGCCGATTCGGCCTGCCCGAACGTCAAGGGGGCGTCGTTGAGGATCTCGATGCCGTACCTCGACCCCAAGATCTATGACGGAGGGGCCTACGAATCGGCCAAGTACGCCGAAAGGCGCGACGACATCGGCCGGTTGATGCTCTCGGTGATGATGCAGGCGAAGAACCGGATCGCCCTGTAGGGTGCATGAAATGCACCATCTTCGATTCATAAAATGGTCGAAGCTGGTGCATTTCATGCATCCTACTCGTGTCGGCGATGATGCAGGCGAGGGACCGGATCGCCCTGTAGGGTGCATGAAATGCACCATCTTCGATTCATAGAATGATCGAAGATGGTGCATTTCATGCACCCTACTCGTGGTCGTCGGCGGTGAGCTTGAACAGGGAACGGTCGAGCGCGTATTTCTGCAATTTTTGTGTGACGCTTCGCCGGGAGAGGCCGGAGTGCTTCGCGCACCTCGCGACGTTCCCTCGATAACGCACCAGGAGCTGGGCGAAGTATTCGCGTTCGACCTGGCCGATGAGGTCGTCGGTCAGCTCGGGCAAAGGGCGTTCGATGTCGATCGGCGAGCCGGCCCCTCTCCGGGCATGGGGCGGCGCGACCGTCGCCGGGAGGGCGTCTCGCATGAGGATGGTGCCGTCGGCCATCGCCACGGCGGCCTTGATGGCGTTCTCCAGCTCGCGGACGTTGCCCGGCCAGGCGTGGTCGAGCAGCGCCTGCATGGCCTCGTGGTGGATGTCCGTCACGGGAGGCGTGCTCTTGGTCGTCAGCCGTTCGAGGAAGTGGGCCGCGAGCAACGGGACGTCCTCGGGCCGGTCGCGCAACGGCGGCAGGTCGATCCGCACGACGCTCAGGCGATAGAACAGGTCGGAGCGGAACCGCCCGGCCTTCACCTCGTCTTCGAGCCTCTTGTTCGTCGCGGCGATCACCCGGCAATCGACGCGGGTCGTCTCCTCGCCGCCGACCCGCTCGAAGCCGCCGGTCTGGAGGACGCGGAGCATCCTCACCTGCATGGCCGGGGAGATGTCGCCGATCTCGTCCAGGAACAGCGTCCCGCCGTCGGCCAGCTCGAACTTGCCTTTCTTCTTGCGGTCGGCGCCGGTGAAGGCGCCCCGCTCGTGGCCGAACAGCTCGGACTCGACCAGGGATTCGGTCAGCGCCGCGCAGTTGAAGGCGACCCAGGGGCCGTTGCGACGGGGGCCGGCGGCGTGGATGGCCCGGGCGACGAGCTCCTTGCCCGTCCCGGTCTCTCCGTGGATCAGGACCGTCGAATCGTGGGGGCCGACCTGCTCGATCAGGTCGAACACCCTCCGCATCTTCGGGCTCTTGGAGACCATCTCGTGGACCCGGTAATCCTCGCGGAGCCGCTTGCGGAGCGATTCCAGCTCGTCGACGAGCCGGCGCCTCTCCAGGATCCGGCGGACGAGGAACCGGAGGTGGTCGGGTTCGATCGGCTTGGAGACGAAGTCGTCGGCGCCGGCCTTCATGGCGTCCAGGGCGATCGAGGTATCGCCGAACGCGGTGAGGACGATGATCCCGAACGGCAGGCGCTCGGCGCGGGCCGTGACCAGGAGCTCCAGGCCGCTGAGGTCCGGCAGCTTCAAGTCGGTGATCATAAGGTTGAAGGGGCGCGACCGGGCGGCGTCGAGGGCCGATCGCCCGTCCTCGGCCGTCTCGACCTCGAAGCCGTCCAGGCCCAGGAGGACGCGGAGGTGCTCTCGGGTCAGGGGTTCGTCGTCCACCACCAGGATTCGCGGGTTCATCGCGGCGGGCCTCCATGTCCCTGGGATCATTCGCTTCGGTGAGGGTCCATCCGGGCCGGCGGGGGGGATCGGGCGTCGATCCCGGTTCGGATCAGGGCTCGGACAGGGGGGCGAGCTTCGCCGAACGTTCCTCGGCCTGGCCGTCGCGCAGGAGCTTCACGCGGACTTCCCGGCCGGCTTCCAGGAGCTCGACGGCCGATCGCACCGAGGCCGGCCCGGTCACGTCGCGGTCGTCGATCTTGAGGATCACGTCTCCCGGTCGCAGGCCCGCGGCCTCGGCCGGGCTGCCGGGCGAGACCGAGGTGATCCGGGCGCCCCCGAGGAGGTTCTTCTCGGCGGCGAGGTCCGGGTCGATCGGCTCGCAACCGACCCCGAGGAACGATCGCCGGACCCGGCCGAATTCCGCCAGGTCGGCCGCCACCCGCTTCGCCCGGGACGACGGCACCGCGAAACCCACGCCTTCATAACCGCCGCCCAGGGTCTTGATGGCGACGTTGATCCCGACGATCCGACCCTTCAAATCGATCAACGGGCCGCCCGAGGAGCCGGGGTTGATGGCCGCGCCGGTCTGGATCAGGTCGTCGTAGCCGGCCGCCGGGAACTCCCTTCGGTTCGTGCTGACGATCCCGGCGCTGACCGTACCGGCCAGGCCGAACGGCTGGCCGATGGCGAGGACCCAGTCGCCGAGGTCGAGCGCGTCGGAATCGCCCCACTCGGCCGAGGCGAGTCCCTTGGGGTCGATCACGACCAGGGCCAGGTCGCTCCGGGGGTCGCGGCGGACCTCCCGGGCGGTGCGTTCCCGGCCGTCGGGCAGGGTGACGACGATCCGGGGGACGTCGGGGATCACGTGATCGTTCGTGAGGACGTAGCCCTTCGCGGCATCGACCACCACGCCCGAACCGCCCCATTCGGGGGGGCCGTCTCGTCCCGGGAAGGCGCCGGGCCGGCGGAAGCCGGGGACCGGGGTCAGCGGCGGGACGCCTCCGATCCCCCGGACGGTCACCACGGCGGGCAGGACCCGACGGGCGGCCTTGCGGATGGCCGCGGAGATCGCCTCGGCCTCTCCGTCGGCCCGGACCGACGCCGGGGCAAGGATCGAGGCGGCCAGGGCGAGGGGGAAGATCGCGAGGAGCCTCATGGCCGTCCCTCCTGGAACGTCGAGGGCGAATCCTCGCCCCTCCTCTCGAATTTACCCAGCCTCGCCGGCCACTTCAAGGGTTCAACTCGGCCCGGGCCCATTCCATCAAGGAACGGAGGCGGCTGGTGTCGTCCATCCCTTCGCTCCTCGCCAACCAGGACGCGACCACATCGGCGGTGAGCAGGGGGAGCGCGAGGCTCCGTTCGATCTTCTCGTAGGCCCCGTCCGGGCCGAGGCGCCCGAACCAGAGCGCGCCGCCGTCGAATCGCCAGACCTCCGGGACTCCGAGGCCGGCATCGATCGGGAGCTTGGACCGCGAGTCCCGGGTGTTGTCCACCTCGATGGCCAGATCCGGAGGTGGGTCGCCCGCGTCGAGGTCGAGATCCTTCCGCCCTCGGACCGCCGGCTCGTTCGCGAGATAGAAGCAGTCGTCGGCTTCCTTCCCCTTGCCGCGATTTCGACCCATCCCCTTGCGTCGGAAGGTCGTCGATCCGGCGCTCGTGCAGGGGATGTTCAGGACGAGAGTCACGGCGTGAACCACGAGGCCCAGGCCCCGAGTCTCTCGTTCGTGGCTGTAGGTCGGCGACATGAGCTCCAGCCTCCCGTCGTCGTAGGCCATGCGGAGGCCGTCGTTGCCCGGGTTGCGCCGGAGGGCCTCGTAGACCTTCCACGGGACGCCTTCCAGGACGATCCGGGGGCGGTCGAGCGTCGCGTCGGTCCGGGTGGTGGTCGCCATGATCGGGCCTCCGGTCCATCCTTCGGTTCAGTTCTTGCGCTTCGGGGCCGGGGTGCTCGCCTTCTTCTCGGGGGTGGCCTTGGCTTTCGGGTCGGCCGGGAGGTCGTCCTCCGGGGGCTTGCCGGTGAGGGTCAGGCGGACGGTGGGGAGGGAGTCGTAGGGCAGGACCTTGATCCGCCGACCTCCGGTCAGGGGGAAGACGACCGGGGCGAGCTTGCCGACCGGGACCGTCTTGACGACCTTCGTTTCCTGGGGCGTGCCCTCGTGGGTGATGATTTCCACGTCGGCGGTGGCCACCGGGGTTTTCGGGTCGTTGTAGAGGACTTCGACCCTCGCCGTGAAGTTGCCGTTGAGGCTGCGAGGGCAGGTGTAAACGGTCTCGCGATCCTTGCCGCGGCCCTCCTTGACCAGGGTGCCTCCTCCGGCGGACCGGGGATGGAAATGGTCGGCGGTGGAGGCGGCGGGGTCCTCGACGACCAGGTCGAACCCGGCGTTTCCCGACCAGGTCAGGCGGAGGACCACGTCTCGGGCCTCGATCTCGGGCAGGCGGGCCAGGAGGGCGTCGGCCTCCGAGGTCTTGTCGTCCTCGCGGAGTCCCCGGGCGAGCTCGACGGCTCGCTGATGGGCGCCGACCCTCCAGATCTCATCGACGCCCGGCCAGCCGAGGCTCAGGAGGCGGTCCATCGCGTCGCCGAACCTCTTGCCGTCGCGGAGCCGTTCGGCCTGGGCCATGCTCATCAGGATCGGCTCGGGTCGGTTCGGCGCGGCGTCCATCGCCAGGTCGAGGATCTCGGCCAGGCGGAGCCTGGGGCGGCCGGGGAGGTCGAACTCGTCGTACTTCCTCAGCGCGAGCTGGTCGGCCGCGGCGATCAGGAGGATCGGGTCTTTCCGCCTCCGGGCGAGGTCCGCACCCCACCCGAAGGCCGCCTTGATCTGGGCCGGGTCGCGCCTGGATTTCTCCATGGACGTGCCGAGCGTCTCGTACATCCACGGCTCGGCGTGCTTGCCGTGGTACTTCAGGTACGCCGTGAGCGCCCGCTCCACGTCGTCGAACTTCGAGAGCTGGAGGAGGAAGCGGACGTCGGCGAGGATCTGGATCTCGGGGACGTCGGCCTGCCTCTTGTAATAGGCGTCGTAGTCGCTCACGGGGCTGGGCGCGGAGGCGAGGGCGGAGGCCGGCGCGGCTTTCGGGGTGCCCGGAACGGCCGAGGGGCCGGAGGCGCCTGGATTGCGCGCCCCGGCCCCGGGGAGGATTGGTCGGCGATCCGGGCGAGGAGCCCGGTCGAGGCGCGAGCGCCTCACTCACCTGCTTTTTTTTTGCCCGAGGGGAGGCACCGGATCCTGGGCCGGCGGGGCCAGGGGCATGGACCTCATGCCGCCCATTCCGCCGCCCATGCCGCCCATACCGCCGCCCATACCGCCGCCCATTCCGCCGCCCATGCCGCCCATACCGCCGCCCATGCCGCCCATACCGCCGCCCATGCCGCCGCCGCCGCCCATCAGGGAGAACGGGATGATGGCGAGGTCGGCCACGGGGTAGACGCGGATCTCGGTCGGCTGGTCCTTGGAGGCCGTGGAGGTGATGGTCAGCAGCCCGTCCTTGACGGTATACGTCAGGTCGAGTTGCTTCAGCAGGAGCTTGAGCGACTTCTTCAGCGCCACGCCGTCGAGGTTCAGGGTGATCGGCGAGGCCATCGTCTTCTCGGCCTCCTGGAGGCCGACCGGATCGACGTAGATCGGGATGCCCTGGGGCATGTCCTGACCGGAGGTCGCCGTCTTGATGTACTTGATCACGTCCTCAAGGGGCGTCTCGTTGCCGAACGGCATCGACACGGGCTGGTCGAGCTTGTTGAGGATCGCCTGGCTCTTGGGGTCCCGCGAGTCGAGCGACACGCTCTCGTACCGCTTGATCCGCTTCTCGGAGATCTCCCGCCAGTGCTCGGCGTCGGGGTACTCGATGGTGATCGTGTCGGGGAACGGGACGGAGGCCCGGGTCACGTCGTTCATCGTCAGGAGGAAGCGGTACTCCTTCAGCTCCTCGAACGACAGCTCGTTGGCGAGCGAGCCGATGAACTGGCTGTAGTCGAGGCCGACGGCCGGGGTGGGATCGTTGGGGTCGAGGGCGCGGGCCTGCTGGGCGTAGAGGTGGGCCTCGGCGAACGGGGCGATCGCCTTGGCGATGTTGCCGGTGCCGCCGTTGAACAGGACGTTGTACTGACCCTGGGCCATCAGGGTGTCGAACCGGGTCATCAGGGCGTTGACCGTCTCCTGGTTGGTCTCGAGCTGCTCCAGGACGCGGGCCCGTTGCTGGGCGACCAGCTGGAGGCGGTTCATCTCGGCCTGGTTGAGCTGGATGTCCTCCTCGCGCTTGACGGTGGCGGCGTACTCGGCCTGGAGGCGGCCGATCAGGGCGTCTCGGACCGAGGGGGGCACCATGCTGTCGCCGGACACCGCGGTCATCCCGAGGCGGAGGAGGTTCAGCGCGCCGTCGGGGTTGGCACGGTTGACCTCGTCGCGGGCCTGGGCGATCCGCTCATTCGTGGCGGCGGTCAACTGCTGGACCAGGACGCGCTGGAGCTGCTCGGCCCGTTCGATGGTCGAGCTGGACCCGGGAGCCGGGAGGACGGCCTCTCCCTCGGCAGCTCCCCCGGGAGCGGGGAGGACCGGGATGTCCTCGGCGCCGGCCGGCGAGTCGCCCCCGGTGGCCGGGGCGGGCGGGGCGGGCGGCTGGGCCGGGCTGTCGATCGGCTTGTTCGGGTCCTGGCGGGTCAGGCGGATGGTGCGGACGCTGTCCAGGCCCTTCCGGGCCGCCTGGTTCTTCGGATCGCGCTTGAGGGCCTCGGCGAAGAACTTGGCGGCGTCGGACTTGCGGCCGGCGGCCTTGGCCTGCTCGCCCAAGCCGACGAGCTGATCGGCCAGAGGCGGCACGTCGGCCGCCCCGGCCAGGGCGGCGGACATCAGCAGCAGCACGCCGGCGGCTAGGAGGCCGGCCCCCTTCCTCGGTCGCGCGGTTCGGGTCATGATCGGGACCTCCAGGAGATGGACGACCGGCTCGGGTCGCGATGGGTCGGCTCGGGGCGCGAGGGGTTGGATTCGACTCTAACGGACCGCGACGCGGCGGACAAGCCGGGACGTCCCCGGGCTTCTCCGTCGGATTCGCGCGATGTCCGCTCTTCGTCTTCCATTATGGCACACGAGCCCGCCCCGAGGGTTTGACACCGCCGACCGGGCGTCCTAGGTCTCTGGCGGGGACGCTCGATCGCCAGCACCGACAGGACCGGAGGGCCGGGACTCATGGCCGCCAATGAGGAGACGCCTCGCGACGCCGCGAAATTCGATTTCTCCGCGTATCCTCCGGATACTCTGTTCCACGAGCGTCGGGAGAACCGCGATCGGAGGGCCGTCGAAGCCCCCCCGCCGGTCCTCGTCCCGGCGGTCGTCCCCGAGAAGCGGGCTCGCAAGGAACGCCGGAGACGCATCGACCCAACCACGTTCGAGAAGCAATACACCGACGACGAAATCGAGTTCATGAACGCCATGCAACGGTTCAAGGTCCAGTCGGGGAAGTCCTTCCCCACCTATGGGGAAGTGCTCCGCGTGGCCTTCGGCCTCGGCTATCGCCGGGTGATCCGCGACGACCTGCCCTTCGACGACGACGAGCCGGCCGAAGTCCCGGAACTCGACGCCCTGGGCGTCCTCTAAAGCATGCCACCCGGCCAAACGACACGACCGACGCGAAGACGAAGGGCCCGGAAGCCCTTCGTCTCGCGTCGGCCGTTGTGTTCCTTGGCTTGGGAGGCCGCCTCGACGGACCTCAGCGCTGGATGACCTCCGCTCCGGTCCCGTCGCGGAGCAGGCTGGCCCAGGCATGGACGGCCTGGCTGGTCAGGCGGACGGCCTGGGTCAGCCGTTCGGACTTCGAGGGGCCGGTCGGCTCGATCGCCACGGGGGCGAGTTCGGCCTTCATCGCGAAATCCAGGCCCGGGTAGAGGCTGGCGATCATTTCATCGAGGGTCGCCGGGACTTCGGCCACGAGGACCTTCTCCTCGGCGATCGGGGCGAGGTCGGCCACGAAGGTGGTGACCGTCTGGTCCACGACGGCCGAGAAGGCGGCGTCGGGGTCGGCGGTCCCGGGCGAGACGGCGATCAGCTCGGCCGCCGGAGCGGCGGGCGGGGCCTCGGCCGGCGGCGAGGCCACGGGCGTCTCGGCGACCCGGATGTCGGCCGGAGCGGCCACCGGCAGGTAATCCGGCAACGGGGGGAGCGTCGGCTCGACCGGCTCGAACCGGCCGACCAGCCCCGGAACGTCGCCCAGGGCCGGCGGGATCGGCGCAGGAGCGGCCATCGGAGGAGCCTCGGGAGCCGGGGCCGTCGCGACCTTCGGCGCCTCGGCGGCCTCGGGGGCCGGCGAGGGCATCGGCATCGGCTCGGAGACGACCGGGGTCGTTTCGTCGGAGGGCATGGGCATGGGCATCGGCATGGGCATGGGCATGGGCGAGAGGGCAGGGGCCGGCGGGGCCGTCACGATCGGGGCGGCCGGCTTCTCCGGCGCGACCGGGGCGATCGCCACGGGCGACCGGGCCAGGTCGTCGGCCCTGGGTTCGGCCACCACGATGAAGGCATCCGCCCCCTTCGGCATGGGCGACACCGTCGCCTCATTCCTCGCGATCAGCCCCACTTTCCGGGCCGTGCTCGGCAGATCCAGGGCCAGACCCGCCACCAAACCCACCAGGATCAAGCGAAGAGCCATCGGAGGAACTCCAGGAAACGTACGGAAAGATCGCATGGCAAGAGGATTCCGTCCCAAAGGTCGGATCGGGGCCCCTCGGCGAACGCGGGGTTTGTATTGGAGTCTATCGACCACGGGTTCCGGGGCCTTTAAGACATCAGGGCAAGCCGGATCAATGGGGTAAGGAAGTCTGACCGGCGAAGCGGCTCTCATCGGCGAAGGGATTCGCGTTGTCGGGGTGGGGAAAAACCGTAGGATGGCGGTGCCGGGCGGGGTCCGTCTGGTGGGGAGGCCGCGACGATGGGCCGAAGCGTGCTGGTGACCGGGGCAGGGGGGTTCATCGGGAGCCACCTGACCGAACGACTCGTCCGCGACGGCCACGCCGTCCGGGCCTTCGTCCGCTACAACGGCCGGGACGATCGCGGCCACCTCGACCGGCTTCCCAGGGCCGTCCGCGAGGCGATCGAGGTGCATCGGGGCGACCTGAAAGACCCGGAGGCCGTCCGAAAGGCCGTCGCGGGCCGCGAATGGGTGTTCCACCTCGGCGCCCTGATCGCGATCCCGTATTCGTACCAGAACCCGCTGGACGTGGTCCAAACCAACGCGGTCGGAACGGCGCATGTCCTGGACGCCGCGAGAGATAGCGACGCCCTGGACCGCCTGATCCTCACGTCCACGTCCGAGGTCTACGGCACGGCCCGCCATGTCCCGATCGACGAAAGCCACCCGCTCCAGGGTCAATCGCCCTATGCGGCGTCCAAGATCGCCAGCGACGCCCTGGGCCTGAGCTATCATCGTTCGTTCGGCCTGCCGGTGGCGGTGCTGAGGCCGTTCAACACGTTCGGCCCCAGGCAATCGGCCCGGGCGATCATCCCGACGATCATCAGCCAGGCCCTGGCCCGGTCGAAGGTCAAGCTCGGCAGCCTCGATCCTCGCCGGGACCTGACTTACGTCGAGGACACGGCCGCCGGGTTCGCCGAGATCGGCGCCTGCGACGCCGCGATCGGCCGGGTGGTGAACATCGGACGAGGCTCGGACCTCACCATCGGCGAGCTCGTCCAGACGATCGCCCAGAGGCTCGGCCAACCGATCGCGGTCGAGACCGACGCGCAACGAGTCCGGCCGGCGGCCAGCGAGGTCGGCCGCCTCCTGGCCGGGACGGCCCTGGCCAAGGAACTCTGGGGCTGGGAGCCGAAGTTCTCTCTGGAAGACGGGTTAGATCGAACGATCGCCTGGGTCCGGGAGAACCTCGACGCCTTCCGGGTGGACGAATACACCACCTGAGCGGAGGGTCCGCCGGTCGGTTGCGAGGGGGATCGGCGGTCCCTATAATGGCGGCTCCCACCGAGGAACCGCCCGCCGCCAGGATCCGCCATGACCATCGACTGGACGCCGCTGTCCGACCTGATCGCCTCCCACGACCGCTTCCTCGTGACCAGCCACGTCCGCCCCGACGGCGACGCGCTGGGCTCGGAAGTGGGCATGGCGGGGATCTTGCGGCATTTTGGCAAGGACGTCCGCATCGTCAACACGAGCCTGACGCCCCCTCGCTACGACTTCCTCGACCCCGACGGCTCGGCCTTCGAACATTTCGGAACGACCGTCCAGCCCGAGGCCCTCGCCGATCGCCAGGCCCTGGTGATCCTCGACCTTTCCAGTTGGGGCCAACTGGGCGAGATGGCGGAGTTCGTCCGGGCCTTCCCCGGGCCCCGCGTGGTCGTCGATCATCACGTCAGCCAGGATGACCTCGGCGCGATCTACTTGAAGGACACGACGGCCGAGGCGACCGGGACGCTGGTCCTCCGCGCCGCCCATGCGTTGAAGGCGCCGGTCACCGCGACGATGGCCGCCGGTCTCCTGACCGCGATCGCGATGGATACCGGCTGGTTCCATCATCCCTCGACCCGTCCCGAGACGCTGCGGGGGGCCGCCGAACTGGTCGAGGCCGGGGCGGAGATCGATACGATCTATCGCCTCCTGTTCGAGAGGAATACGCTCGGCCGGCTGAAGATGATGGGCGAGACGCTCGCCTCCCTGAAGACGGAGCTCGACGGCCGGGTCGCCCACGCCGCGGTGACCCGCGAGGACTTCGAGAGGACCGGGGCGATCCCGCCGGACACCGAGGACCTCGTCGATTTCACCGTGACGTTGCGAGGCGTCGAGGTCGGCCTCCTGTTCATCGAGCAGAAACGAGGCGGGATCAAGCTGAGCGTCCGCTCCCGGGCGGGTTTCGATTGCTCGAAGCTCGCGGCCCAGTTCGGCGGAGGCGGTCACAAGGCCGCCGCCGGGGCCACGCTGCCCGACCCCTTGCCCGAGGCCCTGGCCCGCGTCCTGGAGGCCGTCCGCGTCTCGCTCTGAACGACATCCCCGAGGACCGACCGCCCGGGCCCCCGGATCGCCGGGGCGGCCGACTCTTCCCTCCCCGAGCCCGCCATGCCCACCCGACGTGACCTCTACCGATTCGGAACGATCGCCCTCGGCGGCCTCCTGACCCTGGCTTTGGCCGTCCCGGGCGTGGCGTATGTGCTCGACCCTCTGATGAGGAAGCGGTCGGCCGCGAAGGTCTTCCGGCTGGCCAAGCTCAGCGAGCTGGAGGTCGAGGTCCCCCAGTCCTTCCCGATCGTGGACGAGCGGCAGGATGCCTGGGTGAAGTATCCCAAGGAGCCGATCGGCCTGGTCTGGCTCGTCCGCCAGAAGGACGGGGCGCCCGAGAAGGTCATCGCGTTCCAGGCCGAGTGCCCCCACCTCGGCTGCGCCGTGAACGTCACGGCCGACAAGAAGAGCTTCCGCTGCCCGTGCCACGACAGCGCCTTCACCCTCCAGGGGACGCCCGAGAACCGGGTCCCGCCCCGCCCGATGGACCGCCTGCCCGTCGAGCTTTCCGAGGACGCCGACCCCCTGATCCGCGTGACCTTCGAGCGGTTCCGGTCCCAGACCGAGGAGAAGATCCCCCTTGCTTAAGAACCTCTCCGCCTGGTTCGACGCGCGGACCGGGTACAAGGCCCTCCTCCACGAAGCCCTCGACGAGCCGATCCCCGGCGGGGCCCGCTGGCGATACGTGTTCGGCTCGGCGCTGACGATCACGTTCTTCATCCAGCTCGCCACCGGCATCCTGCTGATGACGGCGTACAGCCCCTCCAGCTCCACGGCCTGGGGCAGCGTCTACTACATCAGCCACGTGATGACGTTCGGCTGGTTCCTCCGGGGCATCCACCACTTCGGCTCCCAGGCGATGGTCGTCCTGCTGATCCTCCACATGATCCAGGTCGTCATGGCCGGGGCGTATCGGGCGCCGAGGGAAGTGAACTGGTGGTTCGGGATGCTCCTGATGGCCGTGACCCTGGGGTTCAGCCTCACGGGCTACCTCCTGCCCTGGGACCAAAAAGGCTTCTGGGCCACGAAGGTGGCGACCAAGATCGCCAGCGGGACGCCCGGGATCGGCCCGGCGATCGAGCGCGTGGTGGTCGGCGGCGACGACTACGGCAACCAGACGCTCACCCGGTTCTACGGCCTCCACGTCGGCGTGCTCCCCCTGCTGTTGATCGCGATCCTCGCCGGCCACGTCGCCCTGTTCCGCAAGCACGGCATCACCCATCCGAAGAACCCCGTCGGAGAGGACAAATTCTGGCCCAAGCAGGTGTTTTTGGACACCGTGGCCGGCGCGATCGTGATGGCGATCCTCTCGTTCCTGGTCCTCCGCGAGCACGGCGCCCCCCTGGACGCCCCGGCGGACCCGTCGAGCCTGGAATATCCGGCGCGGCCGGAGTGGTATTTCCTCTCGCTCTTCCAGATGCTCAAGAAGTTCCCCGGAAAGTATGAATTCGTGGGGACGATGGTGGTCCCCGGGGCGATCGCCGCGGTCTTGCTGATCCTCCCCTTGCTCGACAAGCTCCTGCCCCGGGGGTTCGCCCATTTCCTGGCGTGCGGGTTCGTCTTCGGACTGGTCGGCGGGGCCGGCTACCTGACGTATGAGGCGATGGAGTCGGACCGCCGCGACACGAAGTTCCAGGAGAGCCGCGCTGGCCGATCGGGACGCGAAGAGGGCGCTGGCCCTGGCCGAGAGCCCGCGAGCGGGCATCCCGCCATCGGGGGCGTCGGACTTGCTCAAGACCGATCCGAAGACCCGGGGCCACGAGCTCCTGGCGCAGAAGTGCCTCGGCTGCCACCGTTACGGCGACGAGACCCAGGCCGGCAAGGATGCCGCGTTCCGGGCTCCGAACCTCGCCCATTTCGGCTCGCGCGCCTGGCTCCGCGGCCTCCTGGACAACCCGAGCGACCCGAGTTACGCCGCCCGGGTGCCGAAGGCGCCGGGGTCGAAGGAAGGGACCGAGAAGCCCCTGAGCGGCATGAAGAAGTGGAAGGAACTCTACGACCTCGAGCCCGACGAGCGGCAGAAGGTCGTCGAGTTCGTCGGCACCTTCGCCCGGATTCCGGCCGACGTCGAGGTGGACGACTGGGCGGCCGACCCGAAGGTCAAGGCCCACCCGGGGTATGAGATCTTCGTCGAGAACTGCTGCCGGTGCCACGCCGTCGGCAAGCTCGGGACCGACGACAAGGAGCTGCGGGCGCCGGGCCTGTTCGCCTGGGGATCGCCCCAGTGGACGGCCCGGATGATCGCCCACCCCGGCTCGAAGTCGCTCTACGGCTTCCTCAAGCCCCACGAGCAGATGCCGGCGTTCGGTTCGGACCAGCTCACGAAGAATGACCTGGAGATGATCGTCCGATTCCTGGAGGACGACTTCGTGGGGGCCGTCCATCCGACGGACAAGGGTCAGGTGCAATCCCTGGATTGATCGCGGGGTCGGACGGTCGTTCCCCGGCTCGTCTTGCATCGACCGATACCCCCGCTTCCCATCGGATCGGAAGCGGGAATCCCTTGTTTTTCCGCCATTTTCTCGGATTTTGCTTGAGTCGGGGCGATCGGGTCGCTATCTTCGACCTCGCAATTCGGAGCCGACTTCAACGAGTCGCAAACCGCCTTCGAACCGCGACACACCCTCCGTTCGTAGAAGACGACTTCGGGATCTTGCGACCGCGGCGGGCCCCACGGATTGGGCCTCGTCGCCCCTGGCGGCCGTCCCCTCGCGCCTCGGCCTCTCCTCGAGCGGCCGGGGTCCCCCCTTTCGGGAGGGCGGTCTTGAGGAACGGATTTCGCTCTCGCCACCGCAAGGAAGGGATGCCATGACGAAGGATCGCCCGCTGATCGGCCTGAACGCCGACGTGTTCACGCCCGCCAAGGGTCGTTCTCCCCACACCATCCTCCACTCGGGCTACTACGATTGCCTGGTGACCGCCGGAGCGGTCCCGGTGATCCTGCCGCCCCTGACCAAGGAGCAGGACCTCGCCCCGATCCTCGACACGCTCGACGGCGTGATCCTGACCGAGGGAGACGACCTCGACCCCAAGAAGATGGGCCTCGCCCCCCACCCCTCCATCAAGGTCATGCCCGAGAGGCGCGAGACCAGCGATCGGCTGCTCTGCAAGCTGGTCCAGCAGAGGAAGATGCCCGTGCTCGGAGTCGGCCTGGGGATGCAGGAGCTCAACGTCGTCTACGGCGGCGGGATCTTCATCCACCTGCCCGAGGACCTGCCCAAGAGCATCCCTCACCGAGACCCGCAGGGCGGCGCCCATCGCCACATCGTCATCATGGAGAAGGGGACGATGATGGAAGACATCTACGGGGACGGCGAGATCTGCGTGAACAGCTACCACCACCAGGGCATCCGCAAGGTCGCCCCGGGTTTCCGCGCCGGGCGCTCGCCCCCGATGGCCTGGTCGAGGCGATCGAGTGGAAGGGGGAGGACTGGTTCTGCGTGGGCGTCCAGTGGCACCCGCAGAACGAGGGGAACATCTCGCTCGACATGCAATTGATCGAGGCGTTCGTCAACGCCGCGGCGAAGGCCAGCCCGGTCAAGCTCAAGACCGGCCTGAGCCTGGCCAAGGCCGGCTGATCGAACCGGCGGACGACCTCCGCACCGAGACGTCACGAGGCGGCGTGTCCACACGGAGGTGGGCATGCCGCCCTCTTTCGAATCCCGGAACGGCGTCTCGCCCGCGAGGGGCCCAGGCCCATGTCGGGTGACATGCTTACGAAGACGTAAGCATGCCTTCGGTGGATGGTTGGACCGAAGACATGCTTACGAAGACGTAAGCATGCCACCCGAAACCCGGGATCCTCTCGCGAGCCGGGCTCACTTGGGCGGGTCGCCCCCTTCGGCGGGCGGTTGGTCCTCGGCCGGCGGGGGCGTGACGGGCGGCTCACCCTGGGGCGGGAGGTAGCCGAACGGCTTGGCCTTGGGGTCGCGGAACGACCTCGGCGTGGCGAATCCCGCCTCGCGGAGGCTCAGGAGGAAGCCGCCCTTGGTGGCGAAGTACATCCGGTCGTTGTCGAAATTGGTGTAGATCAGGTCATAGTCGCGGAGGCTCACGCCGGCGCGGTCGCGAGTCTCGCGAGGCCCGGCCACGAGTCGGCCGCTGACCCGGTCCACGATCATGAGGTCCTTGTCGAACGTGGAGATGTAGATGCGCGACCCGCCCAGGGCCATGAGCGTCCCGCCCTGGGTCGCCAACGACCAGTTCGGCAGCCCGGTCAGGACGTTGATGGCCGTGAGCGACCCGACCGTGTTCATGGAATAGGCCACGTCGCCGGCGACCAGAGGCCGCTGCTTCAGGGCGGCCCCGGTCGGGAGCGACCATTTCGTCTCGCCGTTGTAGAGGTCCACGGCGTAGACCGTGCCGTCCTCGGACGAGACGAGCAAGGTCCGCGTCCCGTGGGTGGCCAGCCCGGCGGAGATCGGCCCGGCGGTCAGGTAGCGGAACAGGACCGTCGGCGGGTTGTCCTGCGCGACGTAGAGCCGGCCGTCCTGGCTGGCGAAGGCCGTGACCTTGTCGGTGGGGACCGGCCGGGACGTCAGCGGGCCGAAGGTTCGGAACGCCCAGGCGAACGTCCCGGCGGATCGGCCCGGGGGGTTGTCCCTGGTGTGGTCGCGGGCGTTGTACGCCTCGAGGGAGCCGCTGGCCATGCCGAGCATGACCCGCTCCTCCGTGGCCACCGGGGTGCCCACGGCCGTGCCGTCCATCGTCTTGGTCCAGACGACCCGGCCCGTCCTCCGGTGGATCGCATGGAGCTCCCGGCCGTTGGCGGCGAACGCCAGGTCGGAGTTGACCGCGACCGGCCGGTTGTCGAGGCTCCGGTTGCCCAGGTCCACGCTCCAGAGGAACCGGCCGCTCTCGGCGTCGTAGGCATAGAGGTTGCCCGCGTCGGTCTGGGCGAACAACATGGTGTCGGCGAGGTTGATCGTCGTGACGTGCTCGGCCGAGTTGGCCAGGGGGACGATCGAGGTCCAGTGCTTCTCCAGGCCGAGGCGGCTCAGGCCGGTCCGCGACGGGATCAAGGAGCGGGACAGGGGGATCGACTGGGCGGTCGCGGGGACGCCGATCGCGGCGGTCGCGGCCAGGGCCAGGGCTTGGCGACGGGTCATCGGCCCGATCCTTTCCGAAATCCGGGCCGGAGGGCCCGCAGCTCCGGGGCCCGGTCCGGCCTCCGGGGGAGTGCTCGCGAAGGGGATCACCCTTCATCCTTCCCGACGACCCCCGTCACGTCAAGTTTCCCGGGACGGCTCGGGCGACATTTCCGCCACCTCGGCGATCCGAGGGGTCTCGGCCTGGCACTTCGGGCAGGCGTCCTCGACCCCGGTATACGGCCCCGCGCACCGGGGGCACAGGCCGGCGCTCCGGCGGAGCGTGGGCAGGGACGCCCGGAGGCTCGCCCCCTCGGGAAGGTGGCCCAGGCTGTTGGAGACCCGGGCCGCCAGGTGGGCCACGTCGGGCCCGACGGTCCCGTGTCTCAACCGCTTCATCAGGAGCGTCATGACCCACCGGCCGAGGTCGCGGTCCAGGTCGATCCGTTCGGCGGCCTCCATCAGCTCGGCCAGCTCGTCGCGGAAGGTCAGGGCCGCCTCAGCGTCCCCGGCGGTCCTCGCCGCGTCGAGCCGACGCCTCTTGTCCTCGACGGCCACCCGCCGGGCGGCGGCGAGGTCTCCGCCGAGGCGGTCGGCCTCCGGGGCCTCGGGATGATCGCTCCGAAGCTCCTCCAGGAGCCGGCCGGCTCCGGCCAGGTCGCCGTTCCTCATCGCCTCGCGGAAGCCGGCGATCGAGGCGGCCAGGCCGGTCGGCGACGCCCCGCCGATCGGCCTGGCTTCCAGGGCCGCCGCGATCCGCTCCAGGGCCGGGGCGATTCGCGACTCGATCAGGTCGGACATCCGGGCGACCGAGGCATTCAGCGAGGCCAGCCGGTCCTCGCCGCCCGGGTCGTCGCCGCGGTCCTCGTCGAAGGGGTCGAACATGGGCATTTCGGGCCGGGCAGGAGGGGGCGAGAAGGACGACCCGATCATTATAGCCAGAGGCCGCCCGCCTTGCTCGTCGGGACGTGCCCAGGGACAATGAACCCAACCCTCCGCGCCAGGACCGAGGCCCCGAAAATGAGCGTGGCGACCCGAAAATCCCCTCCGATCCCCCCGCCGCGGACCGTGGCCGACCTGCTGAAGCGCCTCGGGGTGCCGGCCTCTCGGATCCTGCTCGACCCGGCGCCGGGGACGGCGACCGAGGCCGACGTGATCCGGATCCGGGACACCCAGGATCGCCTCTGCGAGCTCGTCGAGGGCGTTCTGGTGGAGAAGGCGATGGGCTACGAGGAGTCGGAGTTGGCGGTCCTGCTCATCTACCACCTGGTCGCGTATCTGCGAGGGAATCGCCGGGGGAAGGTCGCGGGTGCCGACGCCGCGACCCGCCTCTTTCCCGGCCTGATCCGCGTCCCCGACGTCGCCTTCTCATCCTGGGAACGTCGGCCGAAGGGCAAGTTGGAGCCGATCCCCTCCCTCGTCCCGGACCTGGCGGTGGAGATCCTCAGCCCGAGCAATCGGGCGGCCGAGATGAAGCGGAAGCTCGCCGAGTATCGCAAGGCCGGCGTTCGATTGATCTGGTACGTGGACCCCCGCAAGAAGACCGCGACGATCTTTCCCGGCGAGGGCAAGCCGGAGATCCTGACCGAAGACGGCTGGCTCGACGGCGGCGACGTCCTCCCCGGGTTCCGCCTGTCCTTGAGGCAACTTTTCGCCGAAGCCGAGGAGGGACGGCCCGAGACGGAATGAAGAGGTCCGAACCGCCCGAAGAAGGCCCACGATGGTTGAGGAACCCCTCGCATGACTGTCGCGACCCGAAAATCCCCTCCGATCCCCCCGCCGCGGACCGTGGCCGACCTGCTGAAGCGCCTCGGGGTGCCGGCCTCTCGGATCCTGCTCGACCCGGCGCCGGGGACGGCGACCGAGGCCGACGTGATCCGGATCCGGGACACCCAGGATCGCCTCTGCGAGCTCGTCGAAGGCGTCTTGGTGGAGAAGGCGATGGGATTCGACGAGGCGAGATTGGCCTTCTTGATCGGTCAATGGATCGGCAATCATATCGACGCCCTGGATCTCGGGATCGTGGTCGGGGCCGATGGCGCGGTCCGGCTGTTTCCTGGCCTGCTGCGCGTCCCGGACGTCGCCTTCGTCTCGTGGGATCGCTATGGACGGGTGGTCAACCCCGACGAGCCCTTGCCTGATCTCGCCCCGGATCTGGTCGTGGAGGTGCTGAGCCGGAGCAACACGGCCGCCGAGATGAGGCGGAAACTCGCCGAGTGCCGCGATTCGGGCGTCGGGCTGATCTGGAATGTCGACCCTCGCAAGAAGAAGGCGACCGTTCACGCCGGGATGGCCCGCGCGGTCGTCCTGACCGAGTCCGATTCGCTCGACGGCGGCGACGTCTTGCCGGGTCTGCGAATCCCCCTGGGCGAGTTGTTCGCGAAGGCCGCTCAGCGAGGGCCTCGGGGGGCGTAGCCCCGCCAAACGACCGAACGCCGCCGGGCCCAGTCTTCGGGCCCGGCGGCGTTCGGTTCCAATCCGCTGTCGTCGGGGATCGACGGCCTCCCTCGCTCAGCCTTCGAGCTGGCGGGCGATCCGGTTGACGGGCAGGGCGGCCATCTCGTCGAGGATCGACTCGTCGTAGAGATATTGCATCACGTAGGCGTCTTCGCCCGTGTCTTCGTAGAATTCGCGGGCCACTCCCGAGGCGCGGAAGCCCTCGACCCGGAAGAAGAGCTGCGCGGACAGGGCCGTCTCCCGGCAATTCAGGACGATGCGGGTCCGTCGGTGGCTGGAGAGCTTGCCGACGAGCTTGGCGACCATCTGATGACCGACGCCCTGACGGCGGACGTCCGGCGAGACGGCGAAGTTCAGGACCTGGAGCTTGCTCTTGTGCAGCTCGTAGATCATGAAGCCGACGACCCGCTCCCCCTGCTCGGCGACCATGCCGATGCAGTTCCTCTGGCGGAGGACCCGGAGGAATTCCTCCTCGCACCAGGGATGCTCGAATCCGGAGTGCTCGATCGCCAGGACCTCGGGCATGTCGCGGCGGATCATCCAGCGGATATGGACCCGGACCTGGGCCTTCGGGGTCGGGACCGTGCTCATCGAGCCTCCTTCCATGGACTGGGGACGGCGGCCCTCGGGCCGAGGCATTCCGCCTGGCCTGGCCTGGACCCGGGCCGTCATTGCGGACCCGCGGCGCCGATGCGGTCTCGACCGGAGCGAGCGGGAGCCTCTCGGGGCGGACGGAAACTCGTCGCCCCGATCGGCCGATCTGGCCGGCGCCCCTTCCTGGGACGCCTCCCCCGAGGCGGGCGGATTCTAGCGAACCCCCCACCCGATGCCAAGCCCGCTTCGACGCCCGGATGACACCGGCGACAGCCCTCGTTATCGGCGCTTCCAGGTGACGATCGTGAGGAATGCGCCGATTGATTCGCAAGGACCGGCGGGGATGACGGCGCCCCGAGGCCGAACCGACGAAGCCATCGACGAACCCGCCTCACCCCTCGGTGGGAAGCCGAGGGCCGGGATCGGAGGCTGACCGGAACGCGTCGTCGCCGAGCGGAGGGCCGCCGAAGGCCCGACTTCAGTCGGCTCTACGGTGTCCGACGGCGGTTCTGGCGCGACTTTCGTTGGGAAGTGACGGCTGACTTCCGAACGGGCCTCTGCGCCCCTCGTAGGGCAGGCCTCGGCCTGCCGAGACCGACGGCAGGCCGAGGCCTGCCCTACGAATTGTCAACCATCACGGTCGATCGCAAACCGCACTCAGGCCATCCCGGACCGGCGTTCCGTCGTCCCGGTCCGTCCGACCTCCCCGGCCATCGGGGGGGCGTTCCGCCGGAAGACGCGGATCGCGATCGCCGCCACGAGGCCGATGCCCAGGCCGATGACGATGGCGCCGACGACGCCCCCGGGCGCCCTGGCCAGGAGGATCTCGGCCCTGACGATCATCCCGGCCCCCTCGATGTCAGGGCGCCCTTCGAGGCCGAAGAAAAACGAACAGGGGGCGGCGGGCCCCCTGGGCAGACGACGAACCGCCCCGGGCCGCGATCAGAACCGGCCGAAGGAGTAGCCCTTGTTCGCCGGGTCGAAGTCGCGATCGGTCAGCCCGACGTTGACCTTCAGCTTCGTATACGTGTATTCCTCGACGAGCACCGGCTCCGCCCCGTTGACCGGCCAATCGTAGGCCTCGAAGCGGATCGGCAGGTCGTGCTCCTTGTCGATGTAGACCTTGACCATGTGGAAGAGGAAATCGTCGCGTTTCCTCGGGTGGATCGACTCGATCATGAGGCAGGAGCGATCGCCCACCCGGGAGTCGGGGTAGAAGATCACCCGGGAGTCGGCCGGCGAGAGTTCCTTGTCCCAGGCCGTGGCGATGGTCTCGATCAGGTGGCCGATCCCGGCCTCGGTCACCGGATGGCGGCAGTCTTCCATCGCCGTATCGCCCAGGGGGTCGAGCTTCATCGTCCCGGCCAGGAGCTTGCCGAGTCCCACGTCATGGACCACGGCCTTGCCGCCGTGCTTGCCGGCGACGTAAATGGCCTCTCGTCCGGCGTTCGGGCGGTTGAACTTGAAGTAGACGCTCATCGGCCGGGTCCGGGCCTTCATGTGCATGACGAACTGGCCCGTCATCTTGCCGTCGATCCGCTCCCTCTTGAAGAAGGTGCACGTATAATCATCGACCTTGGCATAGGTCCGCCGGCACGAGCCGATCAGGGCCTTGGCGCGGACGATGGGGTCGTTGGGATCGGGCGGGGCGGGGCGGGCGACCTCTCTCGGCCGGGTCTCGGAGGCGGCGGAGGCCAGGCGGGGCGGGTCGGCGTCTCCCCCGGCACACGCCATCAGGGCGCCCGAGCGCCCCCAGGGCCGAGGCGACGGTCGCCAGTCGGACGAACCGGGCGAGGAGAAGGGGCCGGGCGATTTCTCGAACGGGCGCGTCCATGGCGATCCTTCCCCCGGCGAGGTTCCGGGCGGATAGGGTTCGATTCGAAGTGGGGGGCAACGGCGCCGCTCTTGCGTGATCGGGGCCGCCGCGAATAACGTACCATGCAACTGTCGAGCCAGCCGCGTTTCGGCCGGTTTCGGGGCGATTCCGTCGCGACGGGACCGGGACTTTGTCGTTTTTCCCAGAGCCGTCGCCACGTTCTTACAATCGGACCGGACGGAGCGTTCGGCGCGGCAATCTTTACAAGGGCGAGCCTGGCGGCCGTCCCCGAGGAGCTTTCTCCCCATGAGCCTCACGAGTTACGGCGTCGAGACCGTCGTCTCGGCCCCCCTGGAACAGAACGCGTTCATCGTCTGGCGGAGGGACTCGACCGAGGCCGTGGTGGTCGATCCGGGGTTCGACGTGGGCGCGATCCTCGGCACGCTCGTCCGCCACTCGCTGCGGGTCGTCGCGATCCTGAACACCCACGGCCATTACGACCACATCGCCGGCAATGCCCGGCTCAAGCAGGTGGTGCCCAAGGCCCCCCTGATCATCGGCAAGAACGAGGCGTCCCTCCTGGGCGATCCGGCGGCGAACCTCAGCGCCCCGTTCGGCCTGCCCCAGACCAGCCCGGCGGCCGACCGCCTGGTCGAGGACGGCGAGAGGCTCCAGGTCGCCGGCTTCTCGTTCCTGGTCCGGGAGATCCCCGGCCACAGCCCCGGCTCGGTCGTCTTCATCGCCGACGGCGAGGCCCCGCCGTTCGTCCTGGGCGGAGACGTCCTGTTCGCCGGGTCGGTCGGCCGGGTCGATTTCCCGGGCGGAAGCGGCGCGACCCTGCTCCGCGGCATCCGAACGAAACTCCTGACCCTCCCCCAGGAGACGATCGTCTTCCCCGGCCACGGACCGGCCACCACGATTGGCGAGGAAATGCGAACCAATCCGTTCCTCTCCGGCGGACCGGGCCGGATAAACCTGGAGTGACCGTCCCGAGCGGGTCGGCCGGATGAAATATCCGCATAATCGTTACAGGCGACGCGCCGGATGGCCGATCAAGGAAAGCGAGTGCCGGAATCCAGATGGCGTAGTCATGGCCGATCGCCGGCATCGGATGGGGGGATGTCCGATGAAATTGACGACGAGGCGGACCGCCGTGCCATGGTTGGCCGCAGTCCTGGCTCTGACGGGAGGGGTGGGCGTCTCCTGGGCGCAAGAGCCCGGGGCCACGCCTCCCGGAGGCCTTCCCCCGGTGCCCGACGCCGCCGCGCCTCCGGCCGCGCCCGCCCCGATGGTCGTGGCGCCTCCGGGCTCGCGGGAAGCCCAGCTGGAAGATCGGGTCCGGCAACTGGAAACGATGGTCCAGCAGCTTTCGACCCGCGTCAATGCGCCGGCGACGCCCGCCGCGCCGGGAGCGGCGGCCGGGGGCAACGCGACGACGCCCGGACTGGCCGTGCGCCGGCCGCCACCAACAACCCGCCGGAAGTCACCGGCGCCGCCGGCAACACCGGGGCGATCCGGGGCGGGGCGGCCAGCCCTCCGCCGGCCGGGCCGCCGCCGACCGCCCGGTTCAACATGCCGGCGCCGGCCCCGAACCTCCCGATGAAGGCCAAGTTCGGGCCCGGATTCGCGTTCTCCACCGAGGACGACGAGTACCAGTTCCAGTTCCACGACCTCACCCAGCTCGACTATCGCGGCTACACCCAGGGCGGGCAAAATCCGGTCCACGACACCTTCGTCATGCCCCGGCAGTGGTGGATCTTCTCCGGCCGACTGACCAAGCCCTTCGAGTACTTCCTCGTCCCGCAGTTCTCCGCAGACACCGTCAATTTGCTCGACGCGTTCCTGAACATCCACTACGACGACCGGCTCCAGTTCAAGATCGGCCGCTACAAGACGCCCTTCACCTATGAGTTCTACAACGGCCCGATCAACGGCCTGATCAACCCCGAGCGGTCGTTGTTCTTCAACAACTTCGCCCTGAATCGCCAGTTGGGGATCATGGCCTGGGGCCAGCTCTTCCAGAAGCGGCTGGACTACGCCGCCGGCATCTTCAACGGGGCCCGCAACGGCTACGTGAATACCAGCGACGCCGCGGCCATGGCCGCGTTCGTCAACTGGCGGCCGTTCGGCGACGAAGAGAACACGCTCCTGGAGAACTTCAACATCGGGGCCTCGGTCTACGCCGGCAGCGAGATCAACGCGCCCCTGCCGGCCGTCTTGAGGACCAACGTGGCCACCTCCGGCAACACGGTCGTCGGCCCGGCCTTCCTGGCCTTCAACGCCAACGCGCGGGAGTCCGGCCCCCGGGCATTCTGGTCGCCCCACGTCGCCTGGTATTACAACCACCTCTCGCTGATCGGCGAGTACCAGGCGGGCTATCAGGATTACGCGATGGCGTCCTCGCTGAACAACCGGACCCGCGTCGGCGTCCAGGGCTTCTACGGCCAGGCCGGCTACTTCCTCACGGGCGAGACCGTCTCGGGCCGAGGCCAGGTCAAGCCCCTCCATCCCTTCGACATCCGCAAGGGCAAGCACGGAACCGGGGCCATCGAGACTCGCCGGCCGGTACAGCTACCTCGACCTCGGCAATCAGGTCTTCACCGCCGGCCTCGCCGATCCGAACAACTGGAGCAACCGGGTCTACCTGATCGATGCCGGCGTGAACTGGTACTTGACCCAGTACGTCAAGATCTACGTCGGCTGGCAGCACGCCGAATTCGGCGACCCGGTCCTCTACGCACCCGGCAAGCGGCAGCTCACCAACGACATGCTCTGGGCCCGATTCCAGATCTACTTCTGACCCGGGGAGGCCCACCGCGGCGGACACTCGCCCCGCGACGATCGACCGGCCCGGCGATCCCCCCTCGCCCGGCTCGCGATCGTCGCGGGGCGGCGTCGCGCCCCGGCCGAGAATTCGCCGAGCCCTCGGGGCCAGAGGGTTGCGAACCCCGACCCGATCCGCGACCATCGCCGTCCTGGCGAGGGACCCGCAATGCGGCCGGTCTCTCGAACCCGCGAGACCTCCCGGAGACGGGCATCATGAACACGACACACCGAGGGTCGGACCGCCGACCGGCCTGGACCCGCCGCCAGGTGGCCGCCGCCTGCCTCGCCTGCGCGGCGGCGGGCGCCCTGCTCTCCGAAACCTGGAAGCATCCCGCCGCGGTCGCCGACACCCCCGCGCACGCCCCGGCCGCCGCGAGCGTGAAGGCCCCGGTCGAGGAAGTCCTCCACTGCGCCCTGGCCTTCGCCGGGGTCCACCTCCAGAAGGACCTCCCCGAGCGATCGGCCGTCGCCTACCACTACTGCAAGCCCGTCAACGACGACGTCGCCCAGTGCCTCCTCTACGACGGCAAGGGGCCCGACGCGAAGCTGATCGGCGTCGAGTACCTCGTCAGCGATGCCCTGTTCCGGAAGCTCCCGGAGGACGAGAAGTCCTACTGGCACGACCACGAATTCGAGGTCGATTCCGGCCTGATCCGCAGCCTCACGCAGTCCGGGGCCGACGAGAAGGCCACCCTGGCCAAGGTGCGGACCCTCCACGGCAAGATCTTCCACACCTGGAGCTCGGGCAAGGACTACCCCCGAGGCCCCGCCCGGGTCTTCTGGGCCGTCACCGGGAAAGACCCCTTCACCCTCCCCGACGACGTCAAGCTGCCGCCCGAGATCAAGAAGTAACGGAAGCCCACACCCCTGTCGGTTGCATGAAAGGCACCAATCCGTCACGGTTGCGGACTTCGCCCGCGTTCGTCGGATTGGTGCCTTTCATGCACCCGACTGGTGAATCCAGTCATAGAACGCGCGGTCGTGGAACAGCCCCGACGGGCCGGCGTCGGGGCAGAACCAGGCGTGATGGGCGTTGTACTGGAACGAATTCGGGACGATTTGCCCCGAGTCGTCCACGGCGAACGCCCCGACCACGTCCGACGGCGGAGGGTCTTGCTCCGGGTCGGTGGCGTTCCTCGGATCGACGATGTAGAGCCATTTCCCGGGGATCGTCCGCGCGTGCTCGATGACCTTCCCGGACCGGCTCGGGTCGCCGTTCATGTACTCGACGAACGCCGCGATGAACCCCTCGTGGGGCTCGAACGACTCGACGTCGAACTCCCCCGGCGACGGCGCCTCGAACTCGCCGACGATCGCCCGGTCGTCGATCCCCTCGGCCCCGGCCCGGACCGGCTCGACGAAGCCGACGAAGTTCTTGACGCCCTCCTCGGTCTCGACCTCGAAGATCGTCAGCAGCGGCAAGGCGTCATCGTCGGACATCGCGGGGGACCTCAAAGCGAAGCGAAGACCGGGCCGGTTCGGTCCCCCAGTATAGCAAACGCCGGCCCGGAACCCGGCCGATTCACGACCGGGGGGCCGTCGCCACGAACCCGTGGAACACGCCGTTGGCGTCGGAGTAGAACCCGGTGATCTCGCCGGAGTTCGTGATCCCGGTGATCTGCGTGACCTCCACCCCGCCGCTGAACGCCTCGCTCGGGTCGTCGAGGAACGTGTACGCGCCGGTATGGGTGTTGTAGAGGAATCCGTGCTGGCTCGTCGTCGAGTCGCCGTAATAGCCCACGGCGATCCCCCGGTCGTTGATCCCCAGGACCTGCGAGAACACGAACGTGGCCCCCGGCTCGCCCGGGACGTTCGGGATCGTCGGGTCGGCGATCGCGGTGCCCGTGACGGCCCCTCCGCGGCTCCCCTTCACGCTCGCCTGGAAGCCGTGGACCTGCCCATCGTTCCCCTGATAGAAGCCGACGACCAGCCCTTGATTGTTGATCCCCTGGGCGTTCACGACGTTCGGGCCCGACGGGGCGTTGATCGTGACGGTCGCCTTCGCGTTGACCAGGGCGAACCCCGGGGTCGCGTCGGCCGTGGTGTCCTGGCCGACGATCTGCCCGCGATCGTTCACGCCGAAGGCCGTCGCCGACGTCCCCCCGCCCGGGATGAAGGTCTTCAGCCCCTTCCCGCCCAGGAAGAACGCGTTGCCGTTGCCGTCGGTGCCCACGACCACGCCCGAGGAGTTCGTCCCGAACGCCATCGCCGCCGTCGAGCCGTTCAGGTTCAGGCTCCGGACCGCCCGGGACCTCAGCGGGTTGACCGTGAAATTGGCGAAATTCCCGCCGTTGATCGCGAAGCCGACGGACTGGCCCGAGTTCGCGATCCCGTTCTGATTGGTCCCCTCGCCCGCGGCCGTGCCGGCGCCCGGGGCGTCGAAGTTCGTGAACGTGAACCCGCCGGCCGAGGCCGAGCCGATCACCGAGACCATCGGCCCCTGGGGCTTCTTCGACGCCCGGTGCCCCTCCTGATGGACGACAAGGGCCGAGGCCGGGACATCGTGGGGATGGGGCATCGCCCCATTCAGCAGCGCGCGGCCCTCCAGGGGGACGAGCAAGGGGCGGACGTCTCGGGACCGATTCCTTGCAATCATGGTGCCATCTCCCGGTTCAAGGAGTCTCTGGGAACAGAATCACGGTGATGCGACCGGGCCGAGAGGCCGCCCTCCTCGGCGATCAGGACGAACCGTCTCCCCGGCGGCCGACGCGACCGATCGGCCTCCGCCTCCGACCCGGAGGTCGCCGAGGGATTCACTCCGGCCCCGAAGCCTCCTCGGCGCCGCCCCGCAACGGCCGGGCAGCGACCCCGGCCACCGTCTTCATGGCCGTCGGGACCGACGCCGGACAGGGTTCGCGAGAAATCCCGCGCGGATTTGGACGATCCCGCACCGATCCGCGCGGCCCGCCCGATCGCGGCCGGTTGGATCAGAGGATGTACCGGCTGAGGTCCTCGTCCTTCGCCAGGCTCTCGAGCCGGTCGCGGACGTACTGCGCGTCGATCTTGATCGGGCCCGAGGCGGCGTCGGGGGCGTCGAAGCTGATCCCCTCGACGACCCGTTCCAGAATCGTATGGAGGCGCCTGGCCCCGATGTTCTGCGTCGATCGGTTGACGTGATACGCCAGGTCGGCCATCGCGTCGATGGCGTCGTCGGTGAAGGCAAGCTCCACGCCGTCGGTCGCGAGCAAGGCCTCATACTGCCGGATCAGGGAGGCCCGGGGCTCCCGCAAGATCCTCACGAAATCGTCTCGCGTGAGGTCGCTGAGCTCGACCCGGATCGGGAACCGGCCCTGGAGCTCGGGCATCAGGTCGCTGGGCTTCGACCGGTGGAACGCGCCGGCGGCCAGGAACAGCACGTAATCGGTCTTCACAGGTCCATATTTGGTGGCGACCGTCGTCCCCTCGACGATCGGCAGCAGGTCGCGCTGGACGCCCTGCCGGGAGACGTCGGGCCCCTTGCCGCCGCCCCCCTCGTCCCCGGCGATCTTGTCGATCTCGTCGAGGAAGATCATCCCCGATTCCTCGGCGAGCGAGACGGCCTGGCGGTGGACCTTCTCGGGGTCGATCAGGGCCTCGGCCTCCTGGGCTTCGAGGATCGGCCGGGCGTCCTTCACGGCGAGTCGGCGGGTCTGCGATGGCCGGGGCATGAGCTTCTCGAAGACGCCCTGGAGCTCCATCTCCATCTGCTCCATGTTCCCCGCGCCCAGGATCGACACCGGCGCCGCGGACTTGCCCGGCAGGGTGATCTCGACCTCGCGATCCTCCAGCTCGCCCGAATCCAGCCGCGTCTTCATCTTCTCGCGAGAGCGCAGGCGGCGCTCGGCGGCCTCCTCGGCCTCGGGCGTGTCGGACGGCCCATACGACGGCGGGGAGGGCGGCAAGAGGAGGTCGAGCAAGCGGTCCGAGGCCCGCGATTTCGCCTCGGCGGCCACCCGCTCGCGCTCGCCGGCCTTCACCAAGACAATCGCCGCTTCCACCAGGTCGCGGACCATGCTCTCCACGTCCCGGCCGTAGTAGCCGACCTCGGTGTATTTGGTCGCCTCGACCTTGAGGAACGGGGCCCCGACGAGCCTGGCCAGCCTCCGGGCGATCTCGGTCTTGCCGACGCCGGTCGGGCCGATCATGAGGATATTTTTGGGGATCACCTGAGACCGGAGCTCGTCCGGGAGGCGTTTGCGGCGCCATCGGTTGCGCAAGGCGATCGCCACGGCCTTCTTGGCGTCGTTCTGGCCGACGATGTCCCGGTCCAGCTCGGCCACGATCTCGCGGGGGGTCAATTCGCGCAAGGGAGCCTCGCCCGGTGCGGGTCGAACGACGGATTCCCCGCTCATTTCAGGGAATCCAGTTCTTCCACGGTCAAATTTCCATTGGTATAGATGTCGATTTCCCCGGCGATGCGGAGCGACTGGCGGACGATCTCCCCGGCCGGAAGCTCGGTGTGGGCGATCAGGGCCCGGGCCGCCGCCAGGGCGTAGCCGCCGCCGGAGCCGGCGGTCAGGATGCCGTCGGTCGGCTGGATCACGTCGCCCGTGCCGCTGACCAGCAGGCTATGCCGCGAATCCGCCACCACCAGCAACGCTTCCAGCCTCCTCAGGGCCCGATCGGTCCGCCAGAGCTTGGCGAGCTCGGTGGCGGCTCGCGGGACGTTGTTCGGATAGTCCTTGAGCTTCCCCTCGAACCGCTCCAGGAGGGCGAACCCATCGGCCGCGCTGCCGGCGAAGCCGACGAGCACCTGGCCATCCAGGAGCTTGCGGACCTTCACCGCGTCGGCCTTCATGACCGTGGTGCCCAGCGTCACCTGGCCATCGCCGCCCACGGCCACCTTGCCCCCTCGGCGGACCGAGAGGATCGTCGTCGCATGCCAGTCCACGCCCGCCCCCCGCCCTCGGCCCGAAGAATCGTCGGCGAACCCGCCCCCTGAAGGATAGCCACGAGGCCCCGAGGTTGCCAGGGGAGGCCATCGAGCCGGGGATGTGAACCTCGGTAGAATGCATTGGATGCGTGATCTGTGACGAGCCAGGAAAGCGGCGTCGGCTGGTAAACTTGAGGGTCGAGCCGCTCGGGGACGATAGAGAGCCTCATGGACGGGGCGAGGTCGCCCCGAGGATTCCTGTCGAACGAGGCGAGCAGGAGGCCGCGATGAGTCAGCGAACGATGGGGGCCGCGATCATTTTCCTCGCGGCGGCGGCCGGGACCGTGGAGACGGCCCGGGCCCAGAGCTGGGCGGACAACCTGTTCGTCGAGCACGGCCACGACTTCGGCCCGGTGCCTCGCGGGGCCGTGGTTCGCCACGACTTCGTGATGACCAACCGGCTGAAGGAGCCGCTGACGATCCTGGACGTTCGGGCCTCGTGCGGCTGCACGTCGGGCCGGGCGTCGGCGACTCAGCTCGCGCCGGGCCAGTCGGCCAGGGTCGAGGCGCAGATGGACACGAGGAACTTCGTCGGCCGGAAGGCCACGAAGCTGATCATCACGATCATGACGGCCTCGGGGCAGTCGGCCGAGGCGCAGGTCGCGGTGGTCTCGAACATCCTGCCGGACATCGTCCTGAACCCCGGGACGATCGACTTCGGCTCGCTCGCCAAGGGCCAATCGCCCAGGCTCTCGATGACCATCGAGCGGCTCGGCTCGCCCGAGTGGCGGTTCACCAGGATGACGGCGACCGGCTCGCTTCTCAAGTCGGTCGACGCTCGGCTCGACGAGCTGGAGCGGAGCCCTTCGCGGGTGGCCTATCAGCTCACGGTGACGCTCAAGCCGACGGCCTCGGCCGGCTATCTCCGCGACGACATCCGCATCCTCACCAATGATCCCGAGAGCCCGATGGTTCCGGTGCTCGTCACGGCGCAGATCCAGGGGACGCTCACGGCCTCGCCCAGCACCCTGGCGATGGGCCGGGCTTCCGGAGGGGCCGCCCAGGGCCGCTTCCTGATCCGGAGCACGAAGCCATTCGCGATCAAGAATCTCGAAGGCTCCGGCGACGGCTTCACGATCACCGCCGACGACGCCGCGAGCAAGCCTCTCCACATCGTGACGGTGACCTACCACACCACGGAGACCTCCATGCGAGGCGACCTCCGAAGGACGTTCCAGGTCACCTCCGACCTCGCCGACGAGCCGCCCCTTCAACTCAACGCCACGCTCCGGGTCGATCCGTAAGGCGGTTTACGAACCGATTGCGCGCGACGGGTCTCGTAGGGCCGGCCTCGGCATACCGTCTTCACGGGTCGCTTTACTCTGGGACGTGAAGGGGATGCCGGCGTCGGCCAACGCTTCCAGGGCCGCTTCGGGCACCAGATGTTCCCCGGACTTCAGGACTCGTCCCGAGAAGCGGCCCAGAAGGAAGGCCAAGGCCCGTTTCTCGGCCTCGCGATCGGAGAACTTGATGGTCACCAAGGTCGGATTGCCTCCCCTCGCCAGTAGAACAGGCCGCTACGATCGATGCAAGGTCGGGCTGGCGGAGGGCCAGGGGCGGCGAGAAACCGGCCTCGGCCCTCCCCTCGGATCACCGCGGGGAGGGCCTGGGAGTTCTTGCCGACCGATCAATCGCCCACGACGATGATCGCGAACGAATTGGGCACGAAGTTGCGGCGGCCCTTGGTCTGGGCCTGGCCCGCGCCGGCGGCCGGGGCGGGGCCGGCGGTGGCGGCCGAGAGGTAGAGCCGGTGCGTCCTGGGGTCGAGCGTCATCGTCCGGGCGCTGGCCTGGGTGGGGATGGTCGCGACCGCCGAGAACTCGCCCGGCTTCGTCTCCTTCACGACGGTGACCGTCCCGTCGCCGCCGTTCGAGCTGTAGGCGAGGCCCTTGCCCGGGTCGAACCCGGCGCCGTCGCAGCCCTTGCCGATCTCGGCCGAGCCGATCACCGTGCCCTTGTCGGCGTCCATGACGATCATCTTTTGATTGCCGCAGGCGCTGAAGAGCCGGCGGTTCTTCGCGTCCAGGGCCAGGCCGGTCGGCCTCGTCCCGGGGGCGAGCGGCCATCGGTGGAGGATTTTGAGGGTCTTCGCGTCGAACTCGGCGACCTCGCTCGTGCTCCGCAGGTTGACGAAGATGTGGCCCTGGCCGTCGGCCACGGCACCTTCGGGCTCGCCCTCGAACGCGAGCGTCCCGACGACGGTATCGCTGGCCGGGTCGATGGCCGTCGTGTCGTCGGTCCGGTGGTTGAACGTGAAGACGCGCTTGCTGGCCGGGTCGTACAGGATCGCGTCGGGGACGCCGTTGGCCTTGATCTTGCCGGTGGGCTTCAACGTCTTGAGGTCGAAGACGGTGACGGTGCTGTCCGACCCGTTGCTGGTGAAGCCCTTGTTGAGCTCGGGGACGACGGCGATCCCGTGGATGCCCGGGGTGTCGGGCAGCTCGCCGACGACCTTCTCGGTCTCCAGGTCCACCACCACGACGCGGTTCCCCCGGGAGACGTACAGCCGCCTCGCCTCGGGATCGACGGTCAGGTAATCCCAGCCCCCTTCGCCGCCCACGGCGATCTTGTGGACCTTCGGCGCGGGGGCTTCGGCCGCGGGGGCCTGCGCGATGGCCGAGCAGGCGATCAGGACGAGCGCATTCATCGGGGTCGGTCCTCGGAGGGTGGATCGGGAGGCGTCGCCGGCGCGATCCTAACCGATCGGCCCGAGGAAAGGGCGTCGTCCTCGACGATTTCGGCGCCGAATCCGAGGGGCATGCTCACGAACCCGCGAGCATGCCCCCCGAGGACGCCTCACGGCTCGACGGTGATCGCCGCCACGATGGGCGCCGTGTTGTCGCGACCCTTGACGAGCTCGAGCGAGTCGATCGTCTGGTCGGGCCTCTCCGGCTTGATGGCGAGGTAACGAATCTGACGGCCCCCGAGGTTGAACGCGAGCTTCGAGCCCGGGACGTCGATCGGCCCGATGTAGTCGGCGATCTCCACGCCGTTCTTCAACGGGTGGTCCTCCGTGGTGCCGTCGGCGTAATGCAGGCGGACGATCATCGAGACGCTGCCGGTCTCTCCGCCCGGGTGGCCCCAGCCGCTGATCCCGCCCAGGACGTGGATCGCCCTGGCGGTCGAGTGACAGGGGATGGTCACGGATTTCGGCATCTTCGGCGCCTGGGTGCCGTGAGGGCCGTAGAGCATGACCATGTTCGGCACGCGCTCGCCCTGGGGATCGACCAGGCCGAACGGGACGCCCTGGAACGTCTTGGGCGACCAGTCGGGGAAGATCAGCCGCTCGATCGGGCTCTCCGAGGCGAAGAACATGCCCCGGGTCGAGACGCTGGTGGCCACCTTGCGGAGGTCCAGCGGGAGGTATTTGCCCCGGGCGGTGAGGAAGGCCAAAACATCGGCCACGCCCTCGGTGCCCACCTGCTTCTCGAACCCCTCGGGCATCAGCGACTTCTTCGACGCCTGGATCTGGTCGATGTCCTGCCTCAAGATCGTGTTGGACTTGCCCTCGGCGTCCAGGAGGACCACCGCGGTCTTGGTCTCGGAGGCGAGCAGGCCCGTGAGCACCCGGCCGTCGTTCACGGCGACGGTGTAGCTCACGAAATTCCCCTCGACGCTCCGGCTCGGGTCGAGGATGTGCACGAGCAATTCCTCGCGAGGATGGGCGGCCATCCCCGTGAGGTCGGGCCCGACCTTCCCGCCCTCGCCGGAGTGCGTGTGGCACTTGGCGCATTCTTTCTTGAACAGCTCCTTGCCCTTCGTCGCGTTGCCGTTCTTGAGGACGAGCGGGGCGAGCGTCTCGATGACCTTCTGGCGGTCGGGATCGGGCAATCCTCCGCCGGAGGCCATCAGCGTCTTGGCCCTCTTGGCGATGACCTGATCGGGGTGGGCGGCGAGGCCCTGGGTCTGGTCGAGCGAGAGGTCGCTCATGCGGAGCTTGCCCGCCTCGATGCCGTCCAGGAGTGCCCGGGTCCAGTCGGCCCGGCCGATCAGGGCCCGGCTCGCCTCGGCCCGGACGCCCGGAGTCATCGCCGGGACCGCCTCGACGAGCGCCTCGCCGACCTTCGGCGATCGGCTCAGGGAGACCGCGCCGACGAATCCCGCGGCCAGGCTCGGCGAGGTCCGGGGCGAGACCATCGCGAGCAGTTCGCCCGCGGCCTCGGCGTCCTCGTCGCGGAACTCGATCAGCCTTCGGGCCGCCTCGATCCGCTCGAGCTCGGGCTTGTTCTCGTCCTGGGCCGTGGCGAGGAAGCCCTTGGCGATCTCGGCCGTGTACTTCTCCAGCCCCTTGCTGCCCCACTTCGAGGCGAGGGTCAGCAATTGGCCCTTGCCCTGCGAACCCAGCTTCGGCAGGAGGGTTCCGAGGGCCTTCTCTCGCTCGTCGTCCAGCTCGGCCTTCAGGTCCTTCGGCCAGCCCTTCGCGACCCCGGCCACGATCACGTCGGCGATCTTCGGGTCGGCCTTCGCCAGGGCGAGGAAGACGGCGCCGATGGTGTCGGCCGGGCCGCCTCGGGCGTAGTGCTCGGCCACGCGGAGGGTCACCGTCGTCACGGCCGGGCTCGGCGGCTTCGCGAAGGTCTCCCCGGCGATCGCGGCGAGGTAGAACCGATCGTTCGTCGCGGCGGCGGCCGAGGCGGCATCGACCAGGCCCCGGTCCCCGTCGAACGCCCCGCCGACCATCGCCTGGACCAGCGCCTTCGCGTGGGCTTCCGACGGCCTCATCTCCGAAAGGGCCAGGAGCATGGCCAGACGGACCTGGGGATCGGGGTCGGTCAGGAGCTTGTGGTGGATCAGGATTTCGCCCACGTGCTCCCGCTTCGGCAGGCTCTGGATCGCCGCCCGACGGACCCCGGCCGACGGATGGCTGAGTGCCCCGTTGATCGTCCTCCAGTGCTGGTCGTCCCTGGCCAGGGCGTCCAGGCCCGCCAGGGCGTGGAGCGCGTGGATCGCCGCCGGGTTCAGGCCGATCGCATCCACCGACCGATCCTCGACCAGCGCCAGCAGGGCCGGCACCACGTCGCCCTTGCCCCTCTCGACGATCAGCCTCTGGGCATGCAGACGCCAGAACATGTTCGGATTCTTGAGCGCCGCCACGAGGCCCGGGCCATCGTTCGGGTCGAGCTTCGGCTGAGGCGATTCCTGGCCTCCCTCGCTGACGATCCGGTAGATCCGCCCGTGGGTCTTGTCGCGGAGGTCGGTCTCGTACGCGCCCCCCTTGCCGGTCTGGAACCCCTGGGGCGTCGGGTTGTGCTGGACGATGAAGTTGTACCAGTCGATGAACCAGACGTTGCCGTCGGGGCCGACTTCCGCGAGGATCGGCGCGGTCCATTCGTCGTCGCTGGCGAGCAGGTTCCAGGCGTTGTGCGAGGTGAATTCGGTGCCGTGGGGGTGCAGGGTGAACGTCGCGATCAGGTGGCCGGTCGGCTCGCTGACGAACGCCGTCTTGTTCCAGTAGACCGGCGGATAGGTCCGGGCCGTGTACAGGGCGTGGCCCGCCCCGGCGGTGAACCCGCCGTGCCAGTCCACCTGCCGGACCTTCTCCGTCGCCGGGAAGAAGCGATTGGTGTCGGCGTTGTTCGCCAGGACCGTCGGCGACATGCCGCGGACACTCTCGTAATAGCGGTTCGGGATCGGCATGAACACGCTCGGGCACCCGTTCGCGGTCGAACCGAACAGCAGCCCTTCCTCGCTGAACCCGACGCCCCACGAGTTGTTGTTCGTGTTGCGGAGGAACTCCAGCTTCGAGCCGTCCGGCTGGAACCGGAAGAACCCCTGGCGGAAGCTGTGACGCTCTCCGCCCACCGTGCCGTTGAACCCCGAATAGCCGACGATCCCGTAAATCCAGTTATCGAACCCATAGCGGAGGTTGCTGGGACCGGCGTGGGTATCGTTGGTGCCCCAGCCGGTGAACAGCGTCTCCTTGACGTCGGCCCTGTCGTCGCCGTCGGTGTCCTTCAAGAACAGGGTATCGGGGGCTTGCGCGACGATCACCCCGCCGCGGGCGAAGCAGAGGCTGGTGGGGATGCTCAGGTTCTCGGCGAAGACCGTGGACTTGTCCGCCTGGCCGTCGCCGTCGGTGTCTTCGAGGATCGAGATCCGGTCGCGGCCCTTCCCTCGGGGCTTCAGCTCGTTGGGATAGTCGACGGTCTCGGAGACCCACAGCCGCCCGCGGTGGTCCCACGCCATCGTGATCGGCTTGCCGACCTTCGGCTCGCTCACGAACAGCTTCGGCGAGAACCCGGCGGGCAAGGCCATGTGCTCCATCGACTCGCCCGGGTCGATCGGCCTCTGCATCTGGCCGATCAGGTCGCCCTGGGCGCCCCACTTCTTCCCGGGCAGGTAGTTCGGGATCTTCTTGCCCTGGTCGTAGGCGAAATCCTTCGAATGCCCCGCGATCTTCGGCTGGGAATCGAACACCGGGCCCTTGTTCGAGGCCCAGCGGATGCCCCGCTCGATCAGGTTATGGAACCCCGGCTGGCCCCAGGTCCGTTCGTCGTGGCCATAGGCGGTGTAGAAGACGCGGCCCTTGCCCTCGGCCCGGACCCACGTCCACGGCTCCTCGCCGGCCCCTTCGGCCCGGACCTGCAAGACGGTGCGGCCCTTGGGGTTGTGCATGTTGTGCACATAAGTCTCGTCCCAGGTATGGAACGGGACGAGTCCCTTCATGATCGGATGATTCGGATCGACGACCTTCGTATCGAACTCGCCGGTCCCGTGCCTCTGGAACCGGGCCCCGGTCAGGGCGGTCAGCTCGGGGGAATCGAGGAAGCAGAACGAGGCGCAATGGATCGGCACGTACCCGCCGCCGTCCTCGACGTACTGCACGATGGCGTTCTCGGCCGCCTTCGGCGCCTTCTCGATGTTCGCGAACACGGCCAGGGCGTCGTACTTCCTGAGGTTCTCGGGGGTCAGGGCGCCGAGGTCTTCCGTGTACGTGAGGTCGATCCCCCGGCTGGCCAGGACCGGGGCGAGCTGCTCGAACCGATCGGCCGGGAGGTGGTGGCCCCGGTCGCCCAGGAACAGCACATTCAGCCTCGGAGTCTCGGCCGAGGCCACGACGGGGCAGGCCAGCAAGGCCAGCGCGGAGAGGAGTCGTCGCATCATGGCGCAATCTCATCGATCGTGAAGACGGGCGGGCGAGGTCCGGATTCTAACAGATCCCGGGCGCAAAGGGGAGCAACCCGGAATGGTCAGTGGTCGGCGTTCGGCGGTCGTAACGGATTCCAATCCCTGCGATCCAGGGACCTCGGGTGCCATGCTTACGTCCGCGAAAGCATGGCTTCGGTCCGGGCTCGAATGGAAGACCTGCTTACGCGGACGTAAGCATGCCACCCGAGCACAGACCGCTGAAAGCTGACCACGGACAGCCGCCCGCCGCGAAACCCCCGCCTCAGGATTGCAATCGCCCGCGATTCGCCTAGGATCGGGCCCATCTCCTCCGTTCCGAACACCCCGAGACGAGAGAGGCCCGACCATGACCGCCGGCCCCGCGATCACGTTCCTCGCCGCCTTGCTGGCCGGACCGATCGACGACTCGGGATGGATCGACCTCGCCGGACCCAACGGGCTGAAGGCGTGGAAGGCCCCGACCGGCGACTGGGCCGACGTCGGGACCGTCCTGATCGACTCCAAGGACCCGAGGAAGCTCGCCTCCGAACCCGGCCAGGGCATCCTCGTCAACGGCAAGACCGGCCGCACCACGAACCTCGTCACGAAGGAGAGCTTCGGCGACATCGAGGCCCACATCGAATTCGTCATCCCCAAGGGATCGAACGCCGGGGTCAAGTTCGAGGGCCTGTACGAGGTCCAGATCCTCGACAGCTTCGGCGTGAAGTCCCCCAAGGCCACCGACTGCGGAGGGATCTACCCGAGGGCCGAGCTCCTGCCCAAATACCACTACCTCGACAATGGTTTCCCGCCCAAAGTGAATGCCTGCAAGGCCCCCGGCGAATGGCAGACGATGGATGTGATCTTCCGCGCACCGAGGTTCGACGCCTCCGGCAAGAAGATCGCCAACGCGAGGTTCGAAAAGGTCGTCCTGAACGGCCAGACGGTCCAGGAAGACCTGGAAGTCCCCACGCCCACCGGCCACGCCCACACCCGGCCCGAGATCCCCCAAGGCCCGATCCTCCTCCAGGCCGACCACGGCCCGGTGGCGTTCCGAACGGTGCGCGTGAGGCCGATCTCGACCGATGGCAAGTGACGCGACTCGACCGCCGAACGACCCTGCCGGCCGGGCACGGCACTACGCCCAGCGATGGGCGGCCCGGCTGGATCAATACTGCTCGGTCCGCATGGAGGAACTGGGCATCTCGAGCGAGCGGATCGGTTCGAGCGACCACCGCCTCGGGATCGCCCGGTGTGCCTTCCATCCCCAGGAATCCGACGCGGGCGGCCTCGCCAGCGGAGGACGCATCAACGTCGATTCCGGGGTCCTCAACCCGAGCTGGAATGCCGACGGGATCGGACCCGAGGCGTCCTCGATCTGGGCTCGGGCCCCTTTGAAGGAACGGATTGGCGCCGCGATCGCCCACGAGGACACCGGATGGCGCCTCGGCTCCCACGAGGCCGCCGTCGAGCACGCGCCCGAGAGCGAGCTGCCGATCCTTCCGGGCGCCGGGGCCCTGCTCAGGGCGATCCGTCGGGGCGAGACAGCCATTCGTGGCGGCGGTTCCAGCCGTGATACGTGAACCGAAACGAGGACTCCGCACCGAGCACGAATCCCGAAAGAGGCTCCATGATCCCCGCCGCCGCAAGCTCGCGATCGGCGGGCCTCGTCGTCTCATCCACAGGCACAAATTCGCCGGAAACCCGGCGACCGAGCAATTCTCGGGCGGCCTCGGAGAGGATCAAATCATCATCGGGCGGCGAGTATCGCTCGCTCTCGATCCGATCCTCCTCCTCCCGGAGAATCGCCTCGCGACGCGTGAGGCCCTCTTCGGTGAACCGATACTCCGTCTCCGAACCGGGCAGAGGCTCCATCAACCCGACGGCGGCCAGCTCGCGATACTCGGCCAACCGTTGCCCGGGGACCTTCGCGCGCCACCCCTTGATCTCGAAACGGAGAGTGGCGACCGCCTGCAGGGACAATCGGACCTCGATCATGGCTCCCTCCCAGCCCGACACCATACCGCCGGCCGACCGTCCGGGGAACCCGAGGTCCGGCCCGATCCAACCGGGACCCGCCCGCGACGGCGGGCGGTCGCGCCTTCCCTCCCCGGGCCTCGGGCCGTATCCTACGCGGATCGACCGGACCTCGAAATCCGCACCGCCCGAGACGCTTCCATGAGCAGCCGCATCGTGATGAGGACCGGCGAGGCCCTGGTCGAGGGGGATGAGGACTACCTGGCCGCCGAGCCCGAGGTCGTCATCGGCGAGCTGGACGGGCCCGTCGGCCACGCCCTGGCGAACCTGATCGGCGGCCAGGTGAAGGGCCATACCCGCGTCTTCGCGATCCTCAACAGCGACGTCCAGGTCCGCCCGGCGACCGTCATGGTCAGCAAGGTCACGGTCAAGAGCGGCGAATACACGAATATCCTGATGGGCACCGTCCAGGCCGCCATCGCCAACGGGGTGCTCGACGCCGTCCGCGCCGGCGACATCCCCCGCGACAAGGTGGACGACCTCGGCATCCTCTATTCCGTCTGGCTCGACCCCTCGGTCGTCGATCAGGACGTGGACCACGAGGCCCTCTTCCGCATCCATCGCGAGGCCACCGCCAAGGTCATCAGGAAGGCCATGCGCGGCGAGCCGACGATCGACTGGCTCCTCGAAAATCAGGACAAGGTCGAGCATTTCTTCCACCGCCAGGGGATCGACGGCGAACTTTGATCCGATCCACGACGGGAATCCCCGACAGGACCCTCTCCATGATCCTCGCGAATGTCCGTCGAGTGGCGCCGTTGGTGGCGCTCGCCCTGATCGTCCCCTCGGCGATGGCCCAGGAAACGAAGCGGTTCCGGCCGCCGGCGGTCCCTCTCGTCACCCACGACCCGTATTTCAGCGTGTGGTCGATGGCCGATCGGCCGACCGACGACTGGTCCCGGCACTGGACGGGCGCCATCAACGCGATGGTGGGCATGGTCCGCGTCGATGGGAAGGCGTATCGCGTCCTCGGCCCCGAGCCGAAGGCGGCCGACGCGATGGAGATGAAGAACCTGGAGGTCTGGCCCCTCCGCACGGTCTACACCTTCGAGGGCGCCGGCGTCCGCGTGAAGTTGACGTTCAACTCGCCGCTCCTGCCGAAGGACATGGACATCCTGGCCCGTCCGGCCACCTACTTGACCTGGGATTTCAAGGCGATCGACGGCAACGAGCACGAAGTTCAGCTCTACTTCGACGCCACCGCCGAATGGGCCGTCGATAAGCCGGAACAGAAGGTGACGTGGTCGGAAACCGTCGATGACGGCCTCGCGATCCTCCGCGTGGGCACGGTCGATCAAAACATTTTGTCGCGATCGGGCGACGATCTGAGGATCGACTGGGGCCACTTCCTGATCGCGGCGCCGACGACCGAGGGCCAGACCACCGCGATCGCCGCCGACAAGGTCGCGAGGAACGGGTTCGCCTCCTCGGGCAAGCTCCCTGAAGCGAAGGACGACAAGAAACCCCGGGCCGTGAACGAGCAATGGCCGGTCCTGGCATTCGCTTATGATGCGGAGAAGGTGGACGACGAATCGCGATCGTGGCACCTCATCCTCGCGTATGACGAGGTCTATAGCCTGCAATATCTGAAGAAAGACTTGCGCCCCTACTGGAGGAAGGGCGGCACGTCCCCGGAAGCCATGCTCCACGCCGCCGAAAAGGACTATGCGGAGGTCTCGCGAAAGGCCCGCGCCTTCGACGAACGGCTCATGGGCGACCTGGAAAAGGCGGGCGGCAAGGATTACGCCCAGATCGCCGCCCTGAGCTACCGCCAGGCGTTCGCCGCCCACACCATCGCCGAAGGGCCCGACGGCAAGCCCGTGATGATGTCCAAGGAGAACTTCTCGAACGGATGCATCGACACGGTGGACGTGGTCTATCCCGCCGCGCCGATCTTCCTCCTCCTCAATCCCGAATTGCTGAAGGCCCAGACCACCCCGTTGCTCGACTACGCCGCCAGCGACCGCTGGAAATTCCCGTTCGCCCCCCACGACCTCGGCCAGTATCCGCTCGCGAACGGCCAGGTTTACGGAGGGGGCGAGAAGACCGAGACCGACCAGATGCCGGTCGAGGAATGCGGCAACATGCTGATCCTGATGGCCGCGATCGCGAAGGCCGAGGGCAACGCCGACTACGCGAAAGCCTACTGGCCCACGCTCACCCAATGGGCCAATTACCTGAAGACCAAGGGCCTCGACCCCGAGAACCAACTCTGCACCGACGACTTCGCCGGCCACCTCGCCCACAACACGAACCTCTCGCTCAAGGCGATCGTCGCCCTCGGCGGCTACGCCCAGATGTGCGACAAGCTGGGCAGGACCGACGAGGCCAAGGAGCATCGGAAGCTGGCCGAGGACATGGCCGGCCGATGGGTCGAGATGGCCAGGGACGGCGACCACTACAAGCTCGCCTTCGACAAGCCCGGCACCTGGAGCCAGAAGTACAACCTCGTGTGGGACAAGCTCCTCGGCCTCAACCTGTTCCCGAAGGACGTCGCGGAGACGGAGATCGCCTTCTACCTCAAGCACCAGAACAAGTACGGCCTCCCTCTCGACAACCGGAGCGCCTACACCAAGCTCGACTGGATCGTCTGGACCGCCACGATGGCCGAATCGCGAGGCGACTTCGAGGCGCTGGTCCGGCCCGTGTACAAATTCGCCGACGAGACGCCGACCCGCGTCCCCCTGACCGACTGGTACTGGACCGACAGCGGAAAGCAGCGAGGCTTCCAGGCGCGTTCGGTCGTCGGGGGCGTGTATATCAAGATGCTCTCGAAATGAACCCCGGTCGGCCCCTCCCTCCTCGATCCCGGGACGAACCATGACGCGCACGACTCCGGTTTTCCTCACCCTCCTGATCGCCTCCCCGGCCCTCTCGGCCGACTGGAAGCCGGCCGAAGGTCCCCTGAAGACCCGGTGGGCGAAGGACGTCGATCCGGCCCGGGTCCTGCCCGAATACCCCCGCCCGCAGCTCGTCCGAACCGACTGGATGAACCTCAACGGCGTCTGGGAATTCGCGCCGGGAAGGACGGCGACGCCCCTCCGATCGGCAAGCCCCTCGCCGGCAAGATCCTCGTGCCGTTCCCCGTCGAATCGGCCCTCTCCGGCGTGATGACGCACCACGACCGCCTCTGGTATCGCCGGACGTTCCGCCTCCCCGATTCCTGGAACGGCCGCAACACGCTCCTCCACTTCGGCGCGATCGACTGGGAAGCCCAGGTCTGGGTCAACGGCCGGGACCTCGGCACCCACAAGGGCGGCTATGATGCATTCACCCTGGACATTTCCAGGGCCGTCAAGCCGGGCACGGAGAATGAGTTGATCGTCCGGGTGTTCGACCCCACCGACGCCGGCACCCAGCCCCGGGGCAAGCAGGTCCGCAACCCCGGCGGGATCTTCTACACGCCGACCACCGGCATCTGGCAGACGGTCTGGCTCGAACCCGTCCCCGAGACCCACATCGGCTCGCTCGGGATCACGACCGATCTCGACGGGGGCGAGGTCCGCGTGATCCCCCAGATCGAAGGGAACGCCGACGGCCTGACCGTCGAGACCACGCTCCTCGATGGCCGGACGATCGCCGCGACGTCCGAAACGTCCTCCCCGATCAAGCTCCCGCCGAATCCCAGGCTCTGGTCGCCCGACTCGCCGTTCCTCTACGGCCTGAAGGTGCGGATCTTGAAGGGTGGGCGGACCCTGGACGAGGTCGAGAGCTACGTCGGCCTCCGCCAGATCGCCATCGCGAAGGGCCAGGACGGCGTGAACCGGATCACCCTGAACGGCAAGCCGGTCTTCATGGCGGGCCCGCTCGACCAGGGCTTCTGGCCCGACGGGATCTCCACGGCGCCGACCGACGAGGCGCTCAAATATGACGTCAAGATCACCAAAAAGCTCGGCTTCAACGCCACTCGCAAACACGTGAAGGTCGAACCCGACCGCTGGTACTACTGGTGCGACCGGCTCGGCCTCCTCGTCTGGCAGGACATGCCCAGCGGCGACCGCTCCATCGGCCCGAACGACCCCGACATCACGCGATCGCCGGCCTCGGCCGAGCAATATTCCCTCGAACTCAAGGCCATGATCGACGGCCTCCGCAACCATCCCAGCATCATCATGTGGGTCGTCTTCAATGAGGGCTGGGGCCAGTTCGACACCGCGAAGGTGGCCGAGTGGACGAAGGCTTACGACCCCACCCGCCTGGTCAACAGCGCCAGCGGCTGGACCGATCGCGGGGTCGGCGACCTCCACGACCTCCACTCGTACCCGAACCCCTTCGCGCCCCTCTCGAACCGAAGCGGGCGGGCGTCCTCGGCGAGTTCGGCGGCCTGGCCCTCGGCGTGGACGGCCACACCTGGACCGGCAAGATCTGGGGCTATCAGGGCACGTCGAGCCAGGCGGAATTGACCCGAAAGTATGAACGCCTGATGCGTTCGGCATGGGAGCTGAACGACGCGAAGGGCCTGAACGCGGCGATTTACACCCAGCTCACCGACGTCGAGACCGAGGCCAATGGCCTCCTGACCTACGATCGCGAGGTCCTCAAGGTCGATCCGACCAGGGTCGCGGCGATCAATCGCGGCGACCTCTCGCGAGTCCCCCAGGTGGTCCCGATCGTCCCCACCTCCCGCGATTCGCCGGTTTCCTGGAAATATGCGTTCACGAAACCCGCCGAAGGCTGGGAGCGCCCCGGGTTCGACGACTCGGGATGGAAATCCGGCGCCGGAGGGTTCGGCACCCGGATCACCCCGAACGCGGTCGTCCGAACCGAGTGGAGCGGCGCGGACGCCTGGGTCCGCCGCTCGTTCGAGCTCCCCGAGGTCGATCCGAAGTCGCTGGTCCTCCTGCTGTTCCACGACGAGGACGCGGAAGTCTTCCTCAATGGAATCCTCGCGGCGAAGGTCCAGGGCTACATCACCAATTATGACGAGGTCCCGATCTCGGCCGAGGCCCTCGCCTCGCTGAAGCCCGGGAAGAACACGATCGCGATCCACTGCCGACAGACCGGCGGAGGCCAGTTCGTCGATTGCGGGATCGCCGAGATCCGCGAGCCGAAGCGGTGACGGCGGCGGCCGAAGCCCATCGGCGACCCCGGGAACTCGGCCTCTCGCTGGCCCTGGGGGCGCTCGCGTGCCTGGCCTACCTCGCCAACGGCCGGGAGCTGGGCGCCCACGACACCGAGCCGACCAAGCTCCTGGCCCTCTCGATCGCCCGGGGCGGCGGGATCGACCTGTCCCGATATGCAAGAATCCTCGTCGAGAACGGGAGACTCTCCGACAACGTGACGAGGAAGGGCGGCCGGCTCGTCTCGCGATACCCGGTCGCCCCGGCGCTGCTGGCGGTCCCGTTCGTGGTCCCGCAAACGCTCTACTTCGATCGGTTCGACCCCGGCTGGGACAGCAACCCGTTCTTCGCCTGGTGGTGGTCGAGCCGGTTCACCAAGAGGGCCGCCGCGATCCTCGCCGCCCTCGCCGTCGTCGCGTTCCATCGCCTGGTGCTCGCGCTTGGGGTGTCTCGCGGCTCGGCGGTCGTCGCGACCATCGCCGTCGGCCTCGGCTCGCCCCTCTGGACGATCGGCTCCCAGGCCCTCTGGCAGCACGGGCCGGCGGCCTTGATGCTGACCCTCACGCTCTGGCTGCTCGTCCCCGATCGCCCCTCGCGGCCCAGGCTCGCCCTGGCGGGAGTGACGGCCGGCACGATGGTCGCATGCCGGGCGATCGACCTCGTCTTCCTCCTGGCGATTCTCGTTGCCATGATCGCCCGCGATCGGCGAGCGCTCGCGTGGTTCCTGCCCGCCCCGATCGCGATCGGCGCGGCGGTCCTCGCCTATAATCTCGGCCTCTTCGGCACGATCTTCGGAGGCCAGTCCGAGCTCGAAGCGCTCCACCCAAGGACCCACGGTGTTGCCGGTCCGTGGTCCGGAAACCTCCTCGAAGGATCGCTCGGAACCTTCCTGAGCCCGAGCCGGGGGCTGTTCGTCTTCTGCCCGTGGACGGCCCTCGCCCTGGTCGCCGCGCCCTGGCCGCTCCGGGGCCGGAACCTGCCGCCGGTCGTCTCGTCCAGCCTCGCGGCGCTGGGCGTCTATGCCCTCCTGCTCTCGAAATACGCCGTCTGGTGGGCCGGATTCTGCTTCGGGCCGAGGTACTGGACCGACGCCGTGCCCCTGTTCGGAATCCTCCTGGCGATCGGCCTGGACCGGCTCCGAGTGCGGTCCCGCGCCCTCTTCATTCCGCTCGGAATCGCCCTGGGATGGTCGATCGCGATCCAGGGCATCGGGGCCTCGCTGTACCCCAGCTCGTGGAACCTCCTGCCCACCAACATCGACACCCACCACGAACGCCTCTGGGACTGGCGAGACACCGAGGTCTCGCGATGCCTCGTCGAGTGGGCCCGTCGGCATGGCCGCTGAGGCCCCGCGATCCTACAATCCCTGCGGTCCGCCCCGCTGATGATCCCCAGGAAGTCCGCCGAGACGCCACGATGGCCACCGCGATCGACCCCGAAAACCCGCCGTCCGCCTCGCTCGCCCGGCTGGCGGGCCGGCTCCGTTCCGAAACCCGCGCCGAGGTCCGCTTCGACCTCGGCTCGCGGATGCTTTATTCGACCGACGCCAGCCTCTACCAGATTCCGCCCCTCGGGGTGGTCGTCCCCCGGACCGTGGACGACGCCGCCCTCGCCGTGAACTTCGCCGCCGACGAGGGGATCGCCGTCCTCCCCCGAGGGGGGGCCACCAGCCTCTCCGGCCAGGTCGTCGGCTCGGCCGTCGTCCTCGATTTCTCCAAATATCTGAACCGGATCGGCGTGGTCGATCGCGACCGGATGACCGTCCGCGCCGAGCCGGGAGCCATTCTTGATGCCCTGAACGCGCATTTGCGCCCTTGGGGCTGATGTTCGGGCCGGACGTGTCCACCAGCGATCGCGCCACGATCGGCGGGATGATCGGCAACAACTCCGCCGGGGCCCGCTCCCTGCGGTTCGGCAAGACCGTCGATCACGTCCGGTCGCTCGACGTGATCCTCGACGACGGTTCCACCGCCACCTTCGGGCCGGTTACGCCCGGGAGGCTGGAAGAAGTCTGCATGCGTGACGACCGCTCGGGCCGGCTCCATCGGGCCGTCCGCGACGTGGTGGCCGAGCATCGCGACGCGATCGCCGCGAGGTTTCCCCGGATCCTGCGGAGGGTCAGCGGCTACAACCTCGACGAGTTCGTGCCGGGCCTGCCCGTCCGCGCCGAGGGCTGGGTCGATGAGCCGTGGGCGTTCAACCTCGCCCGCCTGATCGTCGGCTCGGAGGGCACGCTCGCCGTCGTGGCCGGGGCGGAATTGAAGGTCATGCCCTCGCCGAAGGCCCAGGGATTGGTCGTCCTCTCGTTCACCACGATCGCCGCGGCCCTGGATCGGCTGGGCGAGATCCTCGCCAGCCAGCCCGTCTCGGTCGAGATGCTCGATCGGATGATCCTCGACCTCGCCGCGGGGAACGCCGAGATGGCCCGGCACCTCACGTTCGCCGAGGGGCGCCCCGGGGCGGTCCTCGCCGCCCAGTTCTTCGCCGACTCGGCCGACGAACTCGCCGGGCGGGCCGACGACCTGGCCCGCCGGTTCGAGGGCAGGCCGGGCGTCCTGGGCGTCCGCAAGAGCCTCTCGGCCTCGGCCAAGGACGATTTCTGGAAGGTCCGCAAGGCGGGGCTCTCCCTGCTGATGGGCATGGTCGGCGACGCCAAGCCGGTGGCGTTCGTCGAGGATACCGCCGTCGCCCCCGATCGCCTGGCCGAGTTCTACGAGCGATTCGTCGCCATCATGGCCGATCGGGGCGCCGTCGGCGCCTGCTACGGACATGCCGACGTGGGTTGCCTCCACATCCGACCGATCCTGAATGTGAAAACGCCCGAAGGTGTCCGAGATCTACGCGCGATTGCCCGGGACGTATCCGGGCTCGTCGCCGAGTTCGGCGGCGCCATGAGCGGCGAGCACGGCGACGGCCTGGCCAGGAGCCTCTGGAACGAGTCGCTGTTCGGCCCCGAGGTCTACCGCGCCTTCCGCCGGGTCAAGGCCGCCTTCGACCCCGAGAACCGCATGAATCCCGGCAAGGTCGTCGCCTCGGCCGACCCCGGCGACCACCTGCGGCTCGGCCCCGATTATCATGCCATCGAGCCCGAGACCCTCCTCGATTTCTCGTCGCAAGGCGGGTTCGCCAGGGCCGTGGAGATGTGCTCGGGCGTGGGCGCGTGCCGGAAGCCTTCGGGCGGGACCATGTGCCCGAGTTACATGATCACTCGCGACGAGGACCACTCCACCCGGGGCCGAGCCAACGCCCTGCGACTGGTCATGAGCGGAGGGCTCGGCACCCCAGGACTCGTCGAGGAGACGGTGGATCGCGCGCTCGACCTCTGCCTCCAGTGCAAGGCATGCAAGACCGAATGTCCCTCGAACGTGGACATGGCCAAGCTCAAGGCGGAATATCTCCACCAGAAATATCGATCCCGGCACGTGCCGATCGGTTCCCTGCTGATGGGCCACATCCACCGGCTCAACCGGCTCGGCTCGCTCGCGCCGTCGCTGGCGAACGGGTCGCTCCGCAGCGCCCCGATGAAGTGGCTCCTCGACAGGATCGCCGGGATCGACCGCCGCCGCACCCTCCCCGAGTACGCCCCGAAGAGCTTCCGCTCGCTCTTCCGCCGCCACCATGCCGACCCGAGGGCCGGCCGCCGGGGCGACGTGGTGGTGCTGGACGACTGTTTCACCACATATAACGACCCGAACGTCGGCATGGCGGCCGTCCGCGTTTTGGAGGCGGCGGGCTACGCGGTCCGGCTGTCGGGCCTGGCCTGCTGCGGCCGCCCGGCGTTCTCGAAGGGCCTGCTCCCGCTGGCCCGCGACCTCGCCCGCGAGAACGTCCGCCGCCTCGCGCCGATCGCCACCTCCGGGACGCCGATCCTCGGGCTCGAACCAAGCTGCATCGGGATGCTCATGGACGAATATCGAGACATGAAGCTCGGCCCCGACGCCGACCTCGTCGCCGGCGCCTCGCGAATGGCCGAGGCCCTCCTCGCCGAGACGCCCGACCTGCCCCTCGGCCCGACCGTCGCCAGGGCGATGCTCCACGGCCACTGCCAGCAGAAGGCGCTGATGGGGACGGCCGCCACCGTCGCCGCCCTCAGGCGGATCCCCGGCCTCTCGCTCACGGAGCTCGACTCCGGCTGCTGCGGGATGGCCGGCTCCTTCGGCTACGAGCGAGGCCACTACGAGCTGAGCGAGGCCCTCGCCCGCCGGGTCCTCATCCCGGCCATCGAGGCCGACCCGGACGCCCTCGTCATCGCCCCCGGATTCTCCTGTCGGAGCCAGATTCATGGGTTGATCGGTAAGACGGCCCGCCACCCCGTCGAGGTCCTGGCCGGATCCATCGTCGGCGATTGATGTCTCCGGGCATGGGACCGATTGGGTCGGAGGACGGCGGGAAGCTGGCGCGGGAAAATGGTGTCAGATCGATTTTTGAATAGAAAAATCGATCTGACACCCTCCGTAGCAGACCCCGATCGACGAGGTCGATCGAGTAGGTCCGACTTCAGTCGGGCCGACAAAACTCTGCACACGTGTAGGCCCGACTGAAGTCGGACCTACTCGATCCGTTTCCATCACCGGGGGTTTCTGCGGAGCAGATCTGGCACCATTTTCTCCGCCATCTCCCGACCGCCCCGATTCGGCAAAGTTGACGACACTTTCCTGTCAAATCGTCGGAAAATGGCGGAAAACAAGTCATTTCGAGCGCGCAACGACTCGTGCGCACCGACAGATCCGCACCCGACCCATGTTTGGCGTGCTAGAGCGCAACCATTTTCGATTTCACCACTTGCGTAGGATGGTCGATCGCGAGATTGAGTCCCAACGGGGCCCAAAACACACGGCTTGTCGGGCGCCCGGCCAGACCGCGAATTGACACAAGCCTGTCACGACCCGCCCGGAGGCTCGATTTTCGGCGATCGCCGCCCGCGACGGTCGCGATGGTATCCCTCGGAACGGTTTGGCGAGCTCGACCCAAATTCACCCGCTTACCAGGCTCGATCGAGGAGGGTTTCCATGTCCGCCTTCGAGCACGTCCTGGGGTTGGTCCTGTGGCAATGGTCTTGCATCGCCAGGTCGGCATATTCGCCGATCCTCGACCGTTCGAGGCCGTCGATGGCGCGGAGCCGGTTCGGTAAGCCGAGCCTCGTGAGCAAGAGTTCGCTCAGGGTAATCAGGTGCGCGGGACCGTCGCCGGCCCGGCCGAGGCCGAGGGTCGCGGCGAGGTCGGCCATCCGGGGCCCGGCGGCTTCGCGATTGAACCGGAGGGCGTGGGGCAGCAGCACCGCGTTCAGGGTGCCGTGGTGGGCGCGGCCTCGGCCTCCCAGGGCGTGGGAGAGCGAGTGGACCACGCCGAGCCCCTTGTGGAACGCCACTCCACACAGCAACGCCCCCATCATCAGCGACCGCCGGGCCGCTCGGTCCGATCCATCCCTCACGGAGGTCTCCAGACCGCGGGCCACCTGCCTCAGCCCTTCGAGCGCAATCCCATCGCACATCGGATGTTCGGTCGTGGAGAGATAGCTCTCGACGCCGTGGGTGAAGGCGTCCATCCCGGTCCCTGCGGTCAAGCCGGGAGGCAATCCCAGGGTCAATTCCGGGTCGCAAAGGGCGACACTCGGAAGCAGATGCGGGCTCAGGGCGATGATCTTCCGCCCGCTCTCGGCAACCTGGATCAAGGTCCCCCGGCCCGCCTCGCTGCCGGTCCCCGCGGTCGTCGGAACTGCAATCATCGGGGGCATTTGCGACGAAATTCGGCTCGATCCGCCCGAGGTGAATTCGTAATCCGACAGCGAGCCGCCCAGCCCGGCGAGGAGCCGGATCGCCTTGGCGGCGTCGATCGAGCTCCCCCCGCCCAGCCCGATCAGGCCGTCACACTGGCCGGTCCGATACCGTTCGAGACCGCTACCAACGTCCGCCTCGGTCGGGTTGGCCTGAACGGAAGCAAAAAGCTCGAAGGAACTTAGGCCCGAAGTGACCTCGGCGACGATCCCGGCCGAAACGAGGCCCGGGTCGGTCACGACCAAAGGACGGGTCACGCCCAGGGTCGCGAGCTCGGCCGGGAGCTGGGTCCGGGCCCCCTCGCCGAAGAGGATGCGATTGGGGAACGTGAACAGGGAAATGGGCATGAGCACGGCCTCGAGGCGAGCGGCGATCAGCCGAGCTGGGCGAGCAGGCCGTCCATCTCCCCGGCCGCGTGCCAGTCGCCCCGGGCCCGCGCTTCGCGATCCCCCGGGTCAAGACGTCCCGGGCCGAGGGGGCGTCGCCTTCTTCCGCAAACGATTGCCCGAGTTGCTGATACGCCGCGATCTGGTCGTCGGGCCCGTCGGCGATCAGGGCCTCGAGCCGCTGGCGACCCTCGGCCGTGTCCCCCTCGCGGAGGCATTGCAGGGCCAGCCCGTAGCGGAGGAAGGCGTCGGTCGGATCTTCGGCCAGGCTCGCTTCCAGCATCTTGCGGCGGGGGGACTTCTCGGCCATCGTGGGACCTCGACCGCCGGCCGAGGCGAGCGGCACCCCGGTTGCGGCCGACTCAACCTAACCCCGAGAGATCGCCCCGTCAATGAGTCGCACCCAGGGAGTCTCTTTCCCCCATCTTGCCGTGAATCTGGGCAAGATTTTCGGTCAATAGGGAAGAACCGGAAAGCTAGGGGGGTTTTGGAAGCGGGGCATCAAGCCCAATTTGGGGCAAGCCGATTCAGAGACTCGTCGGGAGGACGGCCGTCGCGGCGAAGGATCGCGAGGCGGGCCGTCGGCGGCACTCCGGGGCGGCCGCGCTCCGAGACAACCGGACGAGGACTCCGCCGTGAACTGGGATCACATGACGCGACGCAAGACCTTTGCCAGGGCGATCTTGCTCCTCTTGCCCCTGGGAGCGAGCGACGCTTGGGCCGGCTCCGGGAGGAGGCGGACGGAGGTCGTGGAGGCCGTCCAGAAGGTCCAGCCGTCGGTCGTGAGCATTTCCAGCGAGAAGAAGGCCGCTTCTTCCAGCCGCTGGCCGTTCACGACCGAGGAAAACCAGAAGCCCCGAGTCAGCGGGATGGGGACCGGCGTCCTGATCGACGGCCGGGGCTATATCCTGACCAATCAACACGTTGTGGATAAAGTCCAGGGGATCGAGGTCCGCCTCGCCGATGGCACGGTCCTCCCCGCCCGGCTGCTCCAGCAGGACGAGGCGATGGACATCGCCCTGATCAAGGTCGATGCCAACCACACCCTGCCGGCCGTGGCCATCGGGACCTCGTCCGACCTGATGGTCGGCGAGACCGTGATTACCATCGGGAACGCCTTCGGCTACGAGAACACGGTCTCGGTCGGGATCATCAGCTTCGTCGGACGCAACGTGACGCTGGCCGACGACCAGGTTTACCGAAACCTCATCCAGACTGACGCTTGCATCAATCCGGGGAACTCCGGCGGCCCCCTGGTAAACATTGACGGCGAGCTGATCGGCATCAACGTGGCCGTCCGGGCCGGGGCCCAGGGAATCGGTTTCGCCTTGCCGATCGATGACGTCAAGCGGGTCGCCGCCGAGATGATGAGCACCCGTCGTCTCGTCGGCTCCTGGCACGGCCTGATCACCGGAGAGGCCCGCACGGCCAACGGTCGCACGGTCGTCGTGGCCGATATCCCTCCCAACAGCCCCGCCGAGGCCGCCGGAGTTCAGAAAGGCGACGTCGTGGTGAAGGTTGGCGACGTTTCCGTCACCAATTCCATCGATATCGAACGTGGGTTGCTCGACGTCCGCCCCGGGACCCGGAGCGACCTGGTCGTTCGTCGGGGGGGGCAGGAGAAGACCCTCGCCCTGGAGGTCCAGTCCCTCCAGGCCCCCCAAAGACCCGGCACCGACACGTCGGAAAGGATCTGGAGGACGCTGGGCGTGAGGATGGTCCCGGTGGCGAAGGATTATGTACGAAACGTCGCACCGACATGCCGGGGAGGACTTTACGTCCAGGCCGTCCTGCCCAATAGCCCTGCCGCCCGGGCCCTGATCCAGAAGGGGGATATCCTCGTCGGGATGAACGTGGGGACCCGGAACCTGGAGACGATCCAGCCCGATAATGTCTTGTACGTCCTCAAGCAACCGGAGCTCACCCAGACCGGCTCGTTCCAGTGCTGGATCGTCCGGCGGAACGAGTTGTTGAACAAACTCGTGAGCCTGGCCGACGCCCCGTATCAGAACGCCCGCTTGAAATGATTTCTTGGCATCGGCCTTGCATCGGACCCCTCCCGATGATTGGGACAACCCCTTTCGGAGGTCCGGTCCGATGCCCGCGATCAACAAGCCGTCGAACGCCCCCGGGACGTCTCTGGGTTACATCACCGTCGGGGCGATCCTGGCGGTCCTGGCCGGGACGTCGTTCTTCTTCTTCTCGAATTCCCAGAACGCAGTATTCGGCTACATCAGGACTTGCGCGTTTATCATCGGGCTGATCCTGCTGGTCCTGGGGTTCAGCGTCGGGCAGATCGGTCGAGTGGCTCGCGCCGCCGACGAGGCCCCCGCCCCCGGAGGCGTGACTCCGCCTCCGGCTGCCCGCCCCGCCAACGGCACCCCCCTGACCGCCGTGCCGAGCGGGAATGGGGTGGGTCCGATCCTGGGTTCCACCAGCACTACGACCCAGGCCCCTTGACCCTGGCGAGCGGCGGCGAGACGAGATAGGCTGGGTCCTGGGTTTCCCAGGCCCAGCCCAGTCCACCTCGCCCGAGGCCGCCGGTGAAGGTCGTTGTGGCCCCCGACAAGTTCAAAGGAAGCCTTTCGGCCGCCGAGGCCGCCTCGGCCATCGCCCACGGGGTGCTTCGGGCCGATCCCTCGGCCGAGGTCGTTGCCGTGCCCATGGCCGACGGCGGCGAAGGGACGGTCGAAGCCCTCGTCGCCGCGACCGGCGGCCACTTCCTCGAAGCCGAAGTCACGGGGCCGCTTGGAGATCCAGTCATCGCGAGGTACGGGATGCTCGGTGACGGCCAGACGGCCGTGATCGAGATGGCCGCCGCCTCCGGCCTGACCCTCGTGCCGCTCGACCGTCGCGACCCGTCCCGGACGACGACTCGCGGGACCGGTGAGCTGGTCCTTGCCGCCATCCAGCAGGGGGCCCACCGGATCATCCTGGGGATTGGCGGGAGCGCCACCAATGACGGCGGTGCCGGGTTCGCCCAGGCTCTCGGCATTCACTTGCTCGATGCCGAGGGATGCGAGATTGGTCCGGGAGGCGGGTTGCTCGGAAGTCTCGATCGAATTGAGGGTTCGGGCCGGCTGGCTCAGCTCCAGGGCCTTGAGATCGCCGTTGCCTGTGACGTCGATAATCCGCTTTGCGGACCCCGAGGGGCCTCCGCAGTATTCGGGCCTCAGAAGGGCGCCGACCCGGCGATGGTCGGACGGCTCGATGCCAACCTTCGCCATCTTGCCCGGATTCTCCGGCGAGACCTCGGTGTGGGTGTCGAGGAAATCCCGGGAGCGGGGGCAGCCGGCGGGCTTGGGGCCGGCCTGATCGCGTTTGCCGGTGCCACCCTGGCCCCCGGGATCGATCGGGTGATCGAGGCCGTTGGCCTGAACGATCATCTACAGGGGGCGGACCTGGTCGTGACCGGCGAAGGATCGCTCGATGCCTCCAGCGCGGCGGGAAAAACCGTCGTGGGGGTCGCTCGGCTCGCTCGCGGCCGAGGCGTGCCGGTCGTCGCGCTGGCCGGGACCATCGGTGCCGGAGCCGAGCTCGCTCATGAGATCGGCCTGGACGCCATGTTCAGTTTGTGTCCGGGGCCGATCTCGCTTGATCGGGCCATTGCCGACGCATCCTCTTTGTTGACAGAAACTTCCGCCCAGGTCGTTCGCCTCTTCCGGGCTGCTCGGAGGGCCGATCATGGGGGAATTTGACCTGATCGAATGGATTCGGAGTCATTCCGCCGGAGGGGAGCGCGCTCCGATCGGGATTGGCGACGATTGCGCATCCCTGCGGTTCGCGCATGGCCGCGACGTGCTCGTCACCTCCGATATGTTGCTCGATGGCCGCCATTTTCGCCTTGCGACGGATTCGCCCGAACAGGTTGGCTACAAATCCCTTGCGGTGAACCTGTCCGACATGGCCGCGATGGCGGGCCAACCGGTTGCGGCTGTGGTTTCGGTGGCCTTGCCTCGTGCTCGAGCCTCGGAGATTGGCCGAAGGCTGCATGAGGGGATGAACCCCTTACTGGAGCGGTTCGGCGTCTTGCTGGTGGGTGGGGATACGAACGCCTGGGAAGGCCCCCTGGTCGTAAGCATTGCCTTGCTCGGGGAGGCGACGGAACGAGGCCCCGTCCGGCGATTAGGTGCGCAATCGGGAGACGCTATTCTCGTGACCGGCCCACTGGGCGGCAGTTTGCTCGGACGGCATTTGCGACCCAAACCGCGAGTCCGGGAGGCCCTGGCCATCCATCAGCGGACCGAAATTCGGGCCATGATTGATCTTTCGGACGGCCTGTCGTCCGACCTGGGCCATATCCTCGACGAGAGCGGCGGACTCGGGGCGATCCTGGACACGGCCTCCCTGCCCATTCATCGCGATGCGCAAATCCTGTCCCAGGTGGATGGTCGGTTGCCGCTGGATCATGCGCTGGACGACGGGGAAGACTTCGAGCTGTGCTTGACCCTGGCCGAGAAAGACGCGGCAAGTCTCCTGGATAACCCACCTTGCCCGCTTTCTCGGATCGGCATCATCACGTCCGAACCCGGTATCCGTCTACGGTTCCCCGATGGGCGCATCGAAGCCCGGACCAGGGCCGGATTCGACCACTTTCGCGACTCCGAGGGCGACGGATGACGATCGTTCGTGATGGAAATCGAATTTTGATGGACGTTAGCGAGGAATGGGAAACGGATCGGGTCGGTCGCGCCATCGCTTCGGTCATGGTCCCGAACACCACTATTGGGCTCGTCGGGCCGCTCGGAGCGGGCAAGACCCGGCTTTCTCGGGCGATCGCAGAGGGGCTAGGGGTCGATCCTGGGGCCATTTCCAGTCCCACGTATGTCCTGATCCAGGAGTACGAAGGAGATTTGCCGATTGCGCATTTTGATTCCTACCGGCTGGAGGGCCCGGAGGCGTTCGACGCTCTCGGGCCCGGCGACTACTGGGAGGCGGGCGGCCTCTGCCTGGTCGAGTGGGCCGACCGGGTCGCGGATCGCCTGCCCCGAGACGCGTGGTGGATTACGATCGAGATTGACGACCCGCTGCGGCGCCTGACGATCGAGATTCCGGAGCCGGCGGTCCGGGAACGTCTGTTTCAAGCGTTGAGTCTGTTGGGTGGTTGAGTGCGTGGTGGTTAGCCGGTGGCACCGGCGGCCGCCGCGATCACCTGGTCTTTCTCCGCGATCACTCGCTCTTTCTCCTTGAGTTCGGCTTCCTTCTGGCGGACCCGGTCCTCGCAACGCTTCTTGTGGGCCTCAGCCAATTTATGGTAACGGTCGGCGAGTTGGTCGAGGTGGTCCTCGGTGAGGTTCTCGATGTCGATCATCTCGTTCCGGGCGGTCTTCACGGCCCGGATCAGCTCGTCGAGCTTGAGGTGGACGGCCTTCGACTCGCGATTCTGGGCATTCTGGATCAGGAAGACCATCAGGAACGTGACGATCGTGGTGCCCGTGTTGATGACGAGCTGCCAGTTGTCGGAGTAGTGGAAGACTGGACCGAGCGCCGCCCAGATCAGGACGATTCCGACCGCCGACACGAAGCCCCAGCGGCCTCCGGTGGCGCGAACGGTCCAGGAAGCGATGTGGCCGAAAAGGTCGGAATGGGATAGGGGGGGATGCGGCGGGGGAATGGGTATGTTTGCTTTCATGACGTCCTCGAAAGGGAGGAAACTCAGCCCGTCTGGGCGAGATGGGTCGTCGGGCGAAGCGGAGGGAGGTTTCACTTCCATCATACGCGACGTGACGGGGCCTCGGCGGGCCCGGGGAGCGGGAATTGGAATGCTTCGATGTCGCGATCCTCGGAGGAGGGGCGGCGGGCCTCCTGGCGGCGATCCGATCCGCCGAGCTCGGGCGATCGACGGTCGTCCTGGAGAAGAACCGCCGCCCCGGAGTCAAGATCCTGATCTCGGGCGGGACTCGCTGTAACCTGACGAATGCGAGGGGTTTGCGCGATTTAAAGGGGATCTCCGGCCCCGTCGATCCGGGGTACGATCCTCGGGAAGCCCGGGGCGCCCGGAGCATCCTCGCGGCGTTCGGGCCTCAGGGATCGTTCCTTGGTCCTGCCTTGAAGGCGCTGAGTGTTGAGGCGACGATCGCTCTCTTCGAAAACGAAGGTTTGTCCACCAAGGTGGAGGCCAACGGGAAGGTGTTCCCGGCCACCGACCGCGCGGCGGATGTGCTCTCGGCGTTGATGAAGCGGGTCGAACGGTCGGGCGCGAGGGTGCGCACCGGTTCCGCGGTGGGTGACGTAACCCCCTGGGAAAATGGGTATTTGGTCCAGACGGCCGAGTCTTCGATCCGGGCCCGATCGGTGGTCCTGGCGATGGGAGGGCTGTCGTACCCCGGGTGCGGGACGACCGGGGACGGCTTCGGGATCGCCCGATCGCTGGGTCATTCGATCGTCGAGCCTCGGCCGGCTCTCGTCCCCCTAAGAGTTGAACCTGCCTGGGTTTCGGAGTTGCGGGGCATCGCCCTCCAAGATGTGAAGGCCGAGGTGCGGATCGGCGGCGTTTCGCGTCTGGAACGTCGCGAAGCGGTGCTTTTTGCTCACTTTGGCCTGAGTGGGCCGGCGATCCTGGATGTGAGCCGCGCGGTGGCCCGTCACGATGGGACGGATCGGCCCGTGCTCGTCCTGGATTTGCTCCCGGGAGAGCGGGCGGAGGCCATCGAGGCTCGGTTGCAGGCGGAGGCCCGGTCGGGGCGCTCCCAGGTGGTGGGTCTCTTGCCGGACGTCTTGCCGAGGCGGCTGGCCGAGTCGGTCTTGAGTGCGGCCGAGGTGCCTTCGGGGCGGATTGGACCGGAATTGTCGCGCGACGAGCGGAAACGCCTGATTTCGTGCTTGAAGGGTTTGAAATTGCCGGTCACGGGGACGCTCGGGTTTGCCAAGGCGGAGGTGACGAGCGGAGGGGTGGCCCTGGAGGAGGTGGATCCCTCGACGCTGGAGAGCCGGATTCGGCCGGGGCTGTTCTTCGCGGGGGAGGTGCTGGACCTGGACGGATTGATCGGCGGTTATAACTTCCAGGCCGCCTGGAGCACCGGCTGGCTGGCGGGAGAGCGGGCGGCGGGGCGGGTTTCGGTGATCGGGGCAGGGGGCGGGTGAGGATGATATCCCAGGGCGGAACCGGGGTCGGTGGGTTCACCACGAAGCCACCAAGGGCACGGAGGAAGACACAAAGAAGTCGCCGAATTCCAGTCGTCTTTGTGTCTTCCTCCGTGCCCTTGGTGGCTTCGTGATGAATCGGGGTCGGCCGCCGACTTTTGGCGGTTCCGCGATTTGACGGCGATTTATCCGTGGGAGGGGCCGGAGTCGGGCGGGATGATGCTGGGGAGTTCGAGGCGGCCTCCGCCGGGGCCCTTGAGCATCTGGTGCTTGGCCTGGGTCGTTTGCATCAGGCCGTGGATCTTGATGAAACCCTGGGCGGCCGTGGAGTCGTACTGGTCGCCCTCCTCGTAGGTGGCGAGTTCGTGGCGGTAGAGGCTGTGCTCGCTCTTCCGGCCGACGATCATCGCGTGACCCTTGAACAGTTTGATTCGAGCGATGCCCGAGACGTATTGCTGATTGGAGACGACGAACGCCATCAAGTCCTGATGCAAAGCGCTGAACCAGAGGCCGTTGTAGATGAGGTCGGAATACGCCTGGCTGACGTGGGTCTTGAACCGGAGGGCGTCCTTGGAGAGGGTCAGGAACTCGATCTCGCGGTGGGCCTCGTGGAGGACCAGGGCGGCGGGGGCCTCATAAATCTCTCGCGACTTGATGCCGACGAGGCGGTTCTCGATGTGATCGACGCGCCCGACGCCGTGGCGGCCGGCGATCTTGTTGAGCTCCTCGATCAGGGCCACGCCGTCGGTGTCCCGGCCGTTCAGGGCGACGGGTCGGCCGCGGTCGAATGTGATCTCGACCTCTTCAGGCTCGTCGGGGGCGTCCTTCGGATCGACGGTCCACTGGAACGTGGCCGGAGGGGGCTCGACCCACGGGTCTTCGAGGATTCCGGCCTCGATCGAGCGGCCCCAGAGGTTCTGGTCGGTGCTAAAAATCTTGTCCTTGGTGGCCTCGACCTCGATCCCGTGGTCGGAGGCGTACTTCAGCTCCTCGGTCCGGGTCCATTTCCACTCGCGGACCGGGGCGATGATCCTGAGGTGGGGGGCGAGGGTCTGGAAGGTGACGTCGAAGCGGACCTGGTCGTTCCCCTTGCCGGTGCATCCATGGGCCACGGCGACGGCCCCGTGATCCTTCGCTACCCGGACCATCAACTGGGCGATCAACGGGCGGCCCAGCGCGGTGGCGAGCGGATATTTCCCTTCATAGAGGGCGCCGGCCATCAGCGAGGGGAAGGCGAAATAATCGACGAAGAGGTTGCGGACGTCCTCGGCGATGGCCTCGACGGCCCCGGTCCGCAGGGCCTTCTCGCGGATGGCGTTGATGTCCTGGCCCTGGCCGAGGTCGCAGGTATACGCGATCACGTCCAGGCCGTAGGTCTCGTTGATCCACTTGACGGCGACGGAGGTATCGAGCCCCCCGCTGTAGGCCAGAACGACCTTGTCTCGTGCCACGGCGTCCTCGTTGGGTGCTTCAAATGCACCAATGTAGGGTGCATGAAATGCACCACAGATGCGGCGGGCGATGCCCGCCATCCACGTCCCTGGGGTCTTGATCCGATTCGGAGAGCGGAGAGCGGAGAGCGGCTGGCGGCCGATGGCCGCCTCCTGGTTGGTGCATTTCATGCACCCTACATGACGGTGCATTTCATGCACCCTACATGACGGTGCATTGCATGCACCCTACAGGGCGAAGGCTTTCTTCAGGCATTCGAGGCCCTCTTGCCCTCGATCGTGATCGGTGGCGACGTTGATCCGGACCTCGCTGGTGTTGATCAGGCCGATGTTGATGCCTCGCTCGGCCAGGGCGCCGAACATCCGGGTGGCGGCGCCGGTGTGGGTCCGCACTCCGACGCCGAGGACACTTAATTTGGCGAGCTCGGGCTGGACGAGCACCCCGGCCGACCCGGCCACGGCCAGGGCGGCGGCTCGGGCTCGCTCGGCATGGGCCCTGGGGACAGTAAAGGAGAGGTGCGTGTTGCCTCCCGATCCGGCGCTCTGGACGATCATATCGACGAACACCTCCACCTCGGCGATCCGGCGGAACAGGTCGGCGGCCGAGCCGGGCCGGTCCAGGACGTCGAGGACCGTGATTCGCGCTTGCCCCTCGTCCAGCTCCACGCCCGAGATCACCAGGTCTTCCATCCCGTGAGGCTCCGTCGCCGGCCCGGAGCCGTTCTCGGCCTTGGGCGCCGGGGGTTTGGCGACCTTGGACGGGGAGAACGGCCGGGTCGGCTCGATCGGCGCCTCGTCCAGTCCGAACGCCTTGTGGACGGCCCGGAGCGCGGCGACCGCCTCGGCCCGATCCACCAGGACGCTGACCTTGATCTCGCTCGTGGTGATCATCCGGATGTTCACGCCGGCCTTCGCCAGGGCCTCGAACATCACGGTGGCCACGCCGGTATGGGTCCTCATGCCGAGGCCGACGATCGAGACCTTGGCGCAACCCGGGTCGTGCGAGATTCTTGCGGCGCCGATGGTTCTTGCGGCGCCGTCGGCGACCATCAAGGTCTCGGGGAGGTCCGCGGCGGACACGGTGAAGCTGACGTCGGTCAGGCCGCCCGTCGAGACGTTTTGCACGATCATGTCGACGACGACGTTCGCCTCGGCGATCCGGCGGAACAGGGTGTGGACCACCCCGGGGCGGTCGGGCACGCCGTGGACGGTGATCCTCGCCTCGTCCTTGGCCAGGGCCGCGCCCGAGACGCTGGAGCCGAGCCGGCGAGCGTCGGTCTCGGGGATGATCCAGGTGCCGGGGGTGTCGGTGAACGAGCTGCGGACGTGGATCGGCACGCCGTACTTCTTGGCGAACTCGATCGACCGGGAATGCATCACCCCGGCGCCCAGGCTGGCGAGCTCGAGCATCTCGTCGTAGCTGATCCGGTCGACCTTGCGGGCCTCGGGGACGATCCGGGGGTCTGTGGTGTAGACGCCATCGACGTCGGTATAGATCTCGCAGGCGTCGGCGCCGAGGACGGCGGCGAGCGCGACGGCCGTGGTGTCGGAGCCGCCTCGGCCCAGGGTGGTGATGTTGTAATTCTCGTCCACGCCCTGGAATCCGGCGACGATGACGACCTGGCCCGAATCCAGCGCCTGGGCCATCCGTTCGGTGTTGATGTTGCGGATGCGGGCCCGGGTGTGGAAGCTGTCGGTCACCAGGCCGATCTGGGCGCCCGTAAAGCTAATGGCCGGAACGCCTAAAGACTGAATCGCCATCGCCATCAGGGCCACGCTGACCTGCTCTCCGGTGGAGAGGAGCATGTCCATCTCCCGGGCCGGGGGCCGTTCGGTGATCTCCCGGGCGAGGTCGATCAATTCATCGGTGGTATGTCCGCGAGCGGACACGACGACCAGGACGCGCTCGCCTCGTTGGTGGGCGCGGATCGCCCTCCGCGCCGCGGCGAGGATCTTGTCGGACGTCGCCACGCTCGTCCCGCCGAATTTCTGGACCAGGAGAGACAAGGTTCCACTCCCGTAGGGTGCATGCAATGCACCATCGTGCCTGGCTTCTCGGAAGATTCGCTCAATCGCCCGACGATCCCAGGAACCGCTCCATCAACCGCCATCCCTCGTCCAGAAGCGGCCCGCCGGCCTCCCGGGCCGAGACTTCATCATAGCCGGCGGCCCCGATTGGCGAGATCCCCGACCCCCAGACTGCCCAGGGGACCGGGGCGCGGTCGTGGGCCCGGGTCCGGAGCAGGGTGGAATGGTCGGGCGAGACGAGGATTCGCGCGTCTCCGAGGGTTTCCAGCTTCGCGAGCAACGGGGCCACGATGTCGGCGTCAATCCGTTGCAGGGCCTCGACTTTCGCCTCGGCCCGGCCCTCGTGGCTGGCCTCGTCGGGGGCCTCGACGTGGACGCAGACCAGGTCGTATCGCCCGATGGCCTCGATCGCCGCTCGGCCCTTGGCGGCGTAATCGGTGTCGAGGTAGCCGGTCGCCCCGGGAACGTCGATCCGGTCCCAGCCGGCGAGGACTCCGACCCCGCGGACCAGGTCCACGGCCGAGATGATCGCGCCTCGCAAGCCGTGAAGGTCGAAGAATTTGGGGAGCGCCGGGGCTCGCCCCTGGCCCCAGAGCCACACGGCGTTGGCGGGCCTCTTGCCGGCCTTCAGGCGCGATTGGAGGACCGGATGGTCCTGGACGATCCGCTTGCCTCGTTCCATGAGGTCGATCAAGAGCGAGGCGCCGGCCCCTTTCGGCAGAGAATCGCGGGCCGGGCGGTCGGGGACGTCGTGAGGAGGGGTCGTCAGGGTCTCGGAATCGAACGGCGATTCGCCCGGCTGGCCCCGGAAGACCATCAGGTTGCGGTAGCTCACGCCGGGATGGAACTCGACGGTTTCCGATCCCAACTCGTTTTGAAGGGCCGAGATGAGTTCGCGGGCCTCGTCGCTGGAGATGTGGCCGGCGGTGAAGTCGGTCATCCGGCCGTCGTCGATGGTCATGAGGTTGCAGCGGATCGCCCAGTCGTCGGGACCGAGCGGAACGCCCATCGCGGCGGCTTCGAGAGGGGCCCGGCCGGTGTAATACGCCTCCGGGTCGTAGCCGAAGAGGCTGAGGGTGGCCACGTCCGACGCCGGGACGAACCGATCGGGGACGTTCCGCGATTGGCCGAGGAGCCCTCCGCGGGCAATCCGGTCCATCGCGGGCGTCCGGGCGGCCTGGAGAGGCGTCTTGCCGCCCAGGGCGTCCTGAGGCTCGTCCGAGGCGCCATCGGGGATCACGAGGACGTATTTCATGGTGGGGATCGGGGTGCGATTCGGGCTTCGGGCGACCTGACCTAATCGTATCGGAGAATGGGTCGAAGATGGTGCATTTCATGCACCCTACAGGAGACCTAGACACACGCTGGGGGCCTTCACGACGGGGAGGCAATCGATCTCGGCGAGTGCGGCGAAGGTGTTGGCCTCGCTGGCGGCGTGGGTCATCATCACGAGGGGGACGGGGGCATCGGGGTGGTCGTCGTCGCCCGGGTCGTGCTGGATCACGCTGGCAATGCTGAGCTTGTGGCGGCCGAGCACCTGGGCGATCGCCCCGAGCACCCCGGGCCGGTCGGCGATCGTGAACCTCAGATAATACCGGCTTTCGACCCGATCGGGAGGGGCCAGGACCAGAGGAGGCGCATCCTCGGGCCAGAGCTTCTGGGCCCGGAAGGTCAGGGCGGTCCGGCCCACGAGGACATCCACCAGATCGCCCACCACCGCCGACGCCGTGGGCAGGGCGCCCGCGCCTCGTCCGTAAAACAGCGTGTCGCCGACGGCGTCGCCGACCACTCGGATGGCGTTATACGGGCCGCGGACCTCGGCCAGGGGCGTCCCTTGACGGACCAGGGTGGGCGCGACCCGCAATTCCAGCCCGGCCTCGCCCATTTTCGCCAGGGCGAGCAATTTGACCGTGTACCCCAGCTCGCCCGAATACCTCAAATCCGCCGATTGCAGCCGGTCGATGCCCTGGCGAGGGATCTGCCCGGTCTTCACGGTCGCGCCGAAGGCGATCTGGGCGAGGACGGCGAGCTTGTGGGCGGTGTCGGTGCCGTCCACGTCCAGCGACGGGTCGGCCTCGGCGTATCCGAGATGCTGGGCCTCGGCCAGGGCCGCTTCATACGAGATCCCCGAGAGCACCATCGAGGAGAGGATGAAGTTGCACGTGCCGTTGACGATGGCGGCGAGCGTCTGGATCTCGTTGCCGACGAGCCCGACGGAAACGGCCTGGACGATCGGGATGCCTCCGCCGACGCTCCCTTCGAAGGCCACGGCTCGGCCGCACCTGCGGGCCTGGGCGAACACCTCGGTGCCGTGCTCGGCGAGGAGGGCCTTGTTCGCGGTCACCACGTCCTTGCCGGCGGCCAGGGCGTCGAGGACGACTTGCAACGTCGGCTCCGTGCCGCCCATCGCCTCGACGACCACTCGGATTTCGGGGTCGTCGAGGATGGCGCGAGGGTCGGTCACGATCCGGTCGTCGTCGAGGGGGACGTCCCGGCGTTTCGAGAGGTCGCGGACCAGCGCGGCCTTGACCTCGACCCGGGCCCCGACTCTCCGGCTGATTCGCTCCGAGGCGTGGTCGATCAGCCGGCAGACCCCCTGGCCGACCGTCCCCAAGCCGAGGATCGCCACCGAAACCCGTTCCATCCCGCCGCCCCGACCCCGATCGAAGTCCCGAATCGACCCTCGGTTGGGGCGATAGCGTAGCGAATCCGAAGTCGATCGACAAGAGACGCCACCGTCGGAGGGCCGGGCCCTTTGCTCCTTGGAGGACGATTCTGCGGAAGCGTCACGGCCGAGGGTCCCCCGAGTGAGACGGATTCGGCGCCGCGATTTACCCCGTCGGAGGTTGCCGATCTTGGAGAGTTGTTTTACAATCTCCCCGGCCGAAACAAGTCGGGGAAGCACGACGATTGCGCCGAGCTGGTTGAGGGGAAGACATGCGACGAGGTCCGTCCGGCCGGGTCCGAGGGTCCGTCCTCCTGATCGTGGTGATCGCGCTGGGGATCGGGGCGTCGCTGGCGATGCGGTCGTACCGGCTCCGGGCGGAAGTGGCCCAGAGAGCGGCCCGGACGCGGGTGCCGGTCCAACGGACCGACCTCTTCGTGACCCTGAAGGCCGGCGGGAGGCTGGAGGCCGAACGCAAGACGATCATCGATTGCAAGCTGGAGAACCTCTCGGTCTCCAGCGAAGGGCGGAGCTTCTCCAGCGGCGGCCAGATCACGATCCTCGACGTGGTCCCCGAGGGGGCGACGGTCCAGAGGGATGAGGTCCTGTGCCGGCTCGACTCGTCGAACTACGAGGAGCTCGTCCGCCAGCAGGAGTTGAAGCTCCAGCAGGCCATCTCCGACCACCTCAAGGCCGAGCTCGACGTGAAGGCGGCCGAGGTCTCCCTGATCGGCTACCGAGACGGCGAGCTGCCCCAGGAGATGGAAGCCCTGGAAAGCCAGATCATCCTGGCCGAGGCCGACTTGCGGCGACTGGACGACCGCATCGCCTGGTCCAGGACGATGCTGGAGAACGGCTACATCTCCGGGGGCGCGTACGCCACGGAGAAGCAGAGCCGGCTCAAGGCCGAGATCACCCTGGAGAGGCTGAGGACCAGCCGGGAGGTCCTCAAGAATTTCGGCTCGGTCGCCACGCTCCGCACGCTCCAGTCCAACCTCGACTCGCTCAAGACGACCCTGCTGTTTCAGGACCTGCGGCTGCGAAGGACCCGGCTCCAGCTCGCCCGGTTCCAGGCCCAGGTGGCCTATTGCACGATCCGGGCCCCCCACGAGGGGTTCGTGGTGTACGCCAACACCCAGGGTCGGGTGAAGATCGAGCCCGGGGCGCAGGTCTATCAGAAAATGCCGCTGTTCTATCTCCCCGACATGGAGACGATGGAGGTCCAGGTCGTCCTCCACGAATCGGTGGTCGATCGGGTCCACGAGGGGATGACGGCGAGGGTCCGCCTGGAGGGCCGGCCCGAGTTCGCCCTGGAAGGGCAAGTGGTCGCGATCAACCCGATGCCCACCTTCGAGGGCCTGAACATCCTCACGGGCGAGGTCCGCAACTATCTCGGCAGGATTCGCCTCCACAGCGTGCCGACCGGCCTGGTCCCGGGGATGAATGCCGAGGTGGAGATCGAGACCGGCCGCCGGAACCACGCGCTGACGGTGCCGACCGAGGCGGTTGTCTCCGAGGACGGCCGGGATTACTGCTACGTGGCCCGGCCCGACGGCCTGGAACGCCGAGAGATCACGGTCGAGCAGGGGACGCGCGACCTCCTGGCGGTGACCTCCGGCCTGTCCGAGGGGGAAGAAGTCGTGCTCGATCCCCAGGGGGAGGACGACGTGGCCTCGGTCGGCAACGCCTCATCGCCGGATTCCCCGGTCCGAGCCGTCCCGGCCCCCTGATTCCCGAGGCTCGGGGGCCTGGCCCTCGAACCTGAAGGATTTCGGGCGAGACCGGTTCAAGAACCGGTACATGGTTCCCGCGTAAAGCGGTGGTTTTCGTAGGTTCGCTCTTGCGGACCCTACGAGACGGCCTCCTGACGCGCTCGACATGAAAAGCCGCGTTTTCGGTCGATTTTGGGTGAAGAATCGCGGCCCCGCCGTTCGATGATGGCGGTGGGTCCGCCTTCGTTGCCGAGGGCGGTCGCGCCCGGGCCTTCCGACCTTGAACCCACCTCTCGGGTCTTTCGCCGATGGCCGCAAAACGAGCCGCTCCTCGGGCGTCCACCGCCTCTGCGTCCGCGTCCGCCCCGTCGTCGTCGCACGCCCTGAACGCCTTGCTCCTGGTCGCGGCCGTGGCGTTCGGGCTCTGGCTCCTGGTCTCCCGGGGCAAGGTCTCGTGGCCTCCCGGCGATTTGCTGGCCAATGCCTACACGCTGGCCGGCTGCCTCGCGCTGGTCGGCCCGGTCGTCCTCCTCCGTCGCGAATCGGGCGAGGGCGGGGTGGGGGAGATGATGTGGATGACCGGCGGGGCCCTGATCTGGATCTTCAACCTCGCCGGGCTCAGCAAGGGGGAAGTGCAACTGGCGACCCTCGCCACGCCCCTGGGGACCCGGGCGATGGGCCTGACGATCCTGGCGGTCCTGGTGGCCGCCTGGAGGTCGCGAGCCGGGGGCAAGTCCTGGTCGTGGACCAACGTGACGGGCTGGGTCCTCGGCCTCTTCTGGGTCGTCCTGGGCCTGGCCGGCTTGCTCCCGGGCAACCCGGTTCGCCTGGCGATGCTCTGAGGGCCGGCCTTCCGGGGCGATCGGTACTTCATTCTGAGGCGGAGCTTACTCTCTCCCCCGCTATACGTGTTTCGCGGGTGAGAAGGCGGTTTTTGTAGGGTCCGCTCTTGCGGACCTCTTCGATTTCCCATCGTCGCGAAGAGGTCCGCAAGAGCGGACCCTACAAAAACCGCGATTCGGGGCGCCAAACACATACCCCCGCTTCGCGGGAGAGGGCGGCAGAGGCTCCCGCTTGAGCAACCGATCAAACCTGGGGCCGGCCTTGCCGAGGCTTGACGATTTCAGGGTAACGGGATTAGCCTCAAGAGGAAGCGCCGGGCCTCGCCGGATCTCATCCCATTCGCTTCGTTTCCGGCCCGATCCCCGAGACCGCTCCGCCCCTCCTCAGGAGCCCGCGACGTGGCCACCGAGACCCCTGCCCAGCCGCTCGACCAGCCCTCGTCGGCCATCGAGAACGAAATCCCGAGCTACCGGGCCATCAGCCCGATGGCCGTCGCCAGCTTGGTTTTCGGCGTCCTCGCCCTGTTCACGTTCACCAGCACGACCTGGTGGATCACGATGTTCTTCAACGTCCTGGCCGGGACGTGGCAAGACCCGCCGATCTCCGCCCTGTACTACGTCTCGGCCATCCTGGCGATCCTCACCGGCCGGCTCGCCCTGAGGAAGATCCGCAAGTACCCGGACCTCTTCACCGGCGCCTCGTTCGCCCGAGCCGGGATCGCCCTGGGCATCATCTTCCCGATCGCCTCGCTGGCCTACGCCGCGTCCCAGGAATGGATCTTGCGAAGCGACGGGATGAGGTTCGCCAGGAAGGTCACCGTCACCCTCAACAGCAAGAACGTCAAGGATGCCCTCTGGTTCATGCTCCCTCCCGAGATGAGGAAGGGCCTGACCCCCGACGCCGCCGACGCGCAGCTCGAGAAGCTCATGGATTCGGCCGAGAGGATTCGCAACGTCGTGATCGCCATCCAGCAGATGAACGAGCACCTGGCCGCCTCCGGCCAGCCGATCCGGATCTCGGGCGTCGAGAGCGCGATGTACACCGACGTGGTCGGCTACGTCTCGGTCCTCCTCAAGGTCGGCGACGGCGAAGGGGCCGACCACGACCACGATCACGACCACGGCGAGGCCGCGAAGGACGCCAAGCCCCACAAGCCGGGCGAGGACTTCGCCCTGCTCGTCCTCAAGGGCGAGCCGGACATCCGAGGCGGCAAGTGGTATGTCGAGCAGATCCGGTATCCCTATCAGCCCAAGAGCTTCAAGCCGGTCGTCAAGCAGGTCATCGACGACGGCCACGGCCATGGGCCCGGCGGCCATTGAGCGATCGGCCCTCGCGGCGGGACGATTCCGATCGACACGGCGGACGGACCTTGATACATCACGCCGTCCCAAGACAAGGATGTCCCGGGAGGTCCTGCGATGGTCACGGTCCGCTCGTCCGCGCGTGTCGTCCTGTTCGGCGTCGTCGGGTTTTGCGCGGTCCTCGCCGAGGTTTCGGCGGGTGATCCGCCCCATCATCAGCAGATCGACTGGGCCGACCCGGTCCTGAGCCTGTTGACCCCGCCGAAACCCGCCTCCGGGTTTTTCCCGGCGACGAGCCCGGCCCCCTACGTCTCGCCCCGATCGCTGCCCTCGGCGAAGATCCAAAGGTTCGTCCGCTGGGCCCTGAAGAAGCCGACGGTGCCGAGGACGTCGAAGCACCCCAAGCCTCATCGTGCCTGACTCCCTCCCCTCGGGAACTCAGTGGGAGCGGCCTTCGTACGAGGCGTGGCAACGGTCGGTTTCCCAGAGGGTGACCTCGGAGACCGGCAATCCGGCGGTCCTCGCCCTCTCGAAGATCAATCGGGCGATGTTCTCGGCCGTCGGGTTGCGGTCCATGACGAACACGCGCTCGCCGCGAGACTGGAGGACGGGCAGGATCGGGTCTTCGCGGCAGAGGATCAGGTTGTGGTCGAGGTTGTCGTCGATCCACTTCTGGACCTGGTTCTTGATGTCCGAGAAATCGATGAGCATCCCCCGACCGTCCAGCTCCGGGCCTTCCAGGGTGATGATGGCCCGGCCGTTATGCCCGTGGAGGTGGCGACACTTGCCATCGTAGTTGATCAGGCGATGGCCGTAGCAGAAATCGATTTCGCGGGTCACGCGGTACATGGAGAGCCCCCGTCGGACGGGTCGAGGTGACGGGGGATTCTAAGTCGATCGCCCCCTCGGCGGCAATCGGATTGATCGACGAAGGCCCCGCGGACTCGTTCGGGTCTCGCTCTGGAATCTGGAACTTCCGGGGTGCCCCGGTTCGAGAACCGGGGGAACCCGAACAAACTCCAGATTCGGGAGCGACACCCGACTCGTTCCGCCGGGGTTGCATCCTCACGGGCATTGAGTATCATGAATCGCTTGCCCCCGGCCCGACGGTGGGTCGGCTTCGCCTGCGCGACGGCCGACGGATCGCCCCGGGCCGGGCTGTCTGGTTTGCTCGCCTGCCTGTCCGTTCGTCGAGGGATCAGCGATGCCCGAAGTGATGACCACCGACGTCCGCGCGATCATGGACCGCGACCCCTTCGACGCCTCCGCCGTGGCCGACCTCCGCGAGGTCCTCGGCCGCGACCCGTCTCGCTATAAGACCTTGCGCGATTCGGTGGCCGCCATCACCGAGCGCGAAAAGGGGGCGATGAAGCCCCAGACCCACCTCCGCCTGGGCGTGGCCGACGTCATGCTCGGCCGGTACAACGCGGCCCTGGAACACCTGAACAAGGCCGGCGACACTCACGGCCTCGCCCTGTTCTTCCGCGGCCTCGCCCTCGAGAACCTCATGAAGTGGGCCGAGGCTTCCGAGGCCTTCGCCGCCGCCGCCAAGGCCGGTTATGACCCGAAGCGCTCCGATTTGCACCGCGTCGGCGCCCTCCGACGCTCCGGCGACCTCCTCGCCGCCCGCAACCTCCTGGAGAAGCTCGAAGGCACGTCCGGCAGCACGGCCGAGTTCCATTACCAGAAGGGCGCCCTGCTCGCCGCCGAGGGGGAGCTGATCGCCGCATCCTCCGAGTTCGAAAAGACCTTGGCCTCCGAGCGCGACCATACCGGCGCCCTGTTCGAGCTCGCCTACATCAACGACCTCTACGGCAACGACGAGACGGCCGTCGAGTTCTACAAGCAGTGCCTCCGCCGCCCTCCGGTGCCCCTGGCCGCCTGGATCAACCTGGGCGTCCTGTACGAGGACGAGATGCGGTTTCGGGACGCCGAGCAGTGCTACCGCCAGGTGCTCGCCTTCGACGCCAACCACCCCCGGGCCCGGCTCTTCTTCAAGGACTGCCGGGCCAGCCGCGACATGTTCTATGACGAGGAAGCCGAGCGCGGGTACGACCGCCTCCGCCAGCTCCTCGAAATCCCCGTGACCGACTTCGAACTCTCGGTCCGCAGCCGCAACTGCTTGCGCAAGATGAACATCCGAACGCTCGGCGACCTCACCCGGACGACCGAGGCCGCCCTCCTCGCCTCCAAGAATTTCGGCGAGACCTCGCTCTCCGAGATCAAGGAGATGATGACCAGCAAGAGCCTCCGCCTGGGCATGGCCCTGGAGGCCGGCGAGCGGGCCGGCGCCGCCCACATCGAGCCGATCGAGGAGCTCAGCCAGGAAGAGAAGGCCCTGCTCGCCAAGGGGATCAGCGAGCTCAACCTCTCGGTCCGGCGCGCAAGTGCATGACCAAGCTCGGGATCCAGACCGTCGGCGACCTGCTCTCCCACACCGGCGATGACCTCCTCGAATGCAAGAACTTCGGCGTGACGTCCTTGAACGAGGTCCGGGAGAAGCTCACCAGCCTCGGCATGAAGCTCAAGAACGAGTGACTTCGGACCCTCTCGGCTTCGCCGTCCTCGACCGCGACCCGCACTCCCGGGCCCGTCGAGGGCGGCTGATCACGCCTCATGGCCTCGTCGAGACGCCGGCCTTCATGCCCGTGGGCACCCAGGCGACGGTCAAGGGCCTCACGCCCGACCTCGTCCGCCAGGCCGGCTCGACCATGATCCTGGCCAACACCTACCACCTCGCCCTCCGCCCCGGCGCGGAGGTTGTCGCTCAATTAGGCGGATTACATCGTTTCATGGCCTGGGATGGCCCGATTTTGACCGATTCGGGCGGGTTCCAGGCGTTTAGCATGGCCGACCGCTCGAAACTGACCGAACGCGGCGTCGCGTTTCGTTCGCACCTCGATGGCCGGTTGCTCGACCTGACCCCGGAAGCGGCCGTGACGATCCAGGAACAGCTCGGGGCCGACGTGGCGATGTGCCTCGACCAGTGCCCGGCCCTCCCGGCGTCGAAGGTGGCGATCGCCGACGCGGTGGCGAGGACCGTCCGATGGGCCCGCCGCTGCCGAGACGCCCACACCCGGGCCGATCAGGCGTTGTTCGGGATCGTCCAGGGGGGAAGCCACGAGGATTTGCGGGCCGAGTGCGCGGAACTCCTGGTGGAGATGGACTTTCCGGGCTATGCCGTGGGCGGGGTCAGCGTGGGGGAGAGCCGCGAGCAGGTCCGTGAGGCCCTGAGAGTGACCACCCCTCGACTTCCCGAGGAGAAACCGCGATACCTGATGGGCGTGGGGCGTCCCGAGGACATCCTGGACGCCGTGGAGACCGGGATCGACCTGTTCGATTGCGTCCTGCCGACCCGCAATGGCCGGAACGCAACGTGTTTGACGGCCAAAGGTTCGGTCAAGATGAGGAACGCCGCCCACAAGGCCGACCCGGGGCCGATCGAGGCCGGTTGCGACTGCCTGGCCTGTAGGAAATTCAGCCGGGGCTACATCCGCCACCTGTTCCTGGCCGGCGAGATGCTGGGCCCGATCCTGGCGTCCCTGCATAACATCACATACCTCCACCGGCTGATGCGTGAGATTCGCGAGGCGATATCGGCCGGTCGGTTCGTCCCGTATCGTCTTGAGGCGCTTGAAGCCTTGGGGGCGTCCACGTTACAGTGAGGCTTCGGCCGCCCTTCCTGATCTTCCTCCGCGCCGACTGACCCCCTGGACCCCGCGCCCATGCCCTGGCCGATCGCCCCAGCGTCGTTCCTGCTCGCCCAAGAAGCCCCGAATAAAGACGGGGCAGTCCAGGCCTTCCCGGGCGGGGAGATGAAGGCGTTCGCCGAGCCCCCGGCCAAGGCCGCCGCCCCGGCGCCGGCCAAGGCCGATGGCGGCGAGGCCGTCGCCGCCGCGCCCGCCGGCCCGGCCACGAAAACCGGGTCCAAGGCGGCCCCCGTCCCGGCGCCGGCCGCCGAGGGCGGGCTTCCGCAGATCCTCCTGTTCGCCCCGATTATCGTGATGTTCTATCTCCTGCTGATCCGCCCCCAGCAGAAGCAGGAGAAGCAGCGAAAATCGATGATCGACGCCCTGAAGAAGAACGACAAGGTGTTGACCTCGGCCGGGATTTACGGAACGGTCGTGTCGGTCGACCCGGCCAACGACAAGGTCGTGGTCCGGGTCGATGACGACAAGGGGGTCAAGTTCACCTTCAGCAAGGCGAGCATCTCCCGGGTCGTGGAGCCGCAGGCGGAGAAGGAAAAAGAGAAGGCGTCGGAGCCGTCGTCGTCCTGACGGCCCCGTCGCGGAAAGGTCCGAGTCTTCACGATCGCTCGCGGCACTAGGGATGGCCATGAACACGCACGCCAAACGGTTCCTGTTGATCGGTCTCGTCACTCTGGCCGGGCTGGTCGCCTCGTGGCCTCCGAAAGAGAAGCTCAAGTACGGGATCGACCTCTCGGGAGGGACGATCCTGGTCTATGAGGTCAAGGCGGGGCCTCAGCAGACCGACTTCCGCATGGATGACCTGCTCGCCGCGATCAAGCGGCGGGTCAACCCCAACGGGGTCTTCGACATCCCGATCCGCCCGATCGGCAGCAACCGGATCGAGATCATCCTGCCCCGGGACGAGACCGACCGGGTCGACGAGACCAAGAGGGCGATGACCGCCGAGGGCTCCCTGGAATTCCGCATCCTCGCCAACGAGAAGCACGACAAGGGCGCCATCGACCGCGCTCGCCCCCAACGGCCTGAACAACCCGCCGAAGGATTATCGCTGGGCCAAGCTCGGCGAGCTGGTGACCGGCCAGAACCCGACGCTCAAGGGGAACGTCCTGACCGACCCGGCGCAGTCCTGGGTCCGCAACCGCTACGCCGAGCCGACCAAGGTCCTGCTCGTCGGCAAGGACGCCGCCGGCCAGACGAAGGAGATCTTCGTCACGATCGCCGCCAACGACGTCAACAGCCTGACGCTCGACCCGACCAAGGCGATCCGGCCCTCGGAGAATGACCCGAACGAACGGCCGCGATATATCAACATCGGCAAGGTCTCGGACTATTTCAAGACGATCGACAAGTACGAGATCGATTACAACCCCAGCCGGATCAGCCCGACCCGCAGCCGGGACGCGATCGTCCGCGAGAGGGCCCGGGGCAAGGGGTTCGTCGAGCGGTTCATCCTCCTGCACCTCGACCGCCAGAACGTCACCGGCGAGAACCTCGCCAACGTCTTCAACACGACCGACCAGAGGCTCCAGCCGGCCGTCGGATTCCTGTTCAACGCCGCCGGAGGCCGGAAATTCGGCACGTTGACCCGCGAGCACCTGCCCGAGGAAGAGAGCCGGTTCTACTACCACCTGGCCATCCTCCTGGACAATCAGGTGATGTCGGCCCCGATCATCAAGTCGGAGATCAACGACCAGGGCGTGATCGAGGGGATGCCGGTCCGCGAGGTCGGGCGATTGATCGAGATCCTCCGCGCCGGCCGCCTGCCGGCCACCCTCAACCCGACCCCTCTCCTGGAAGAGAAGGTCGGCGCCACCCTCGGGCAGGACACGATCGAGAAGGGCGTCCGGGCGATCGCCATCTCGATGTTCGTCGTGCCGATCTTCATGATCCTCTATTACCGCTTCGCCGGCGTGGTGGCGGTCGTGGCGCTGATCCTGAACATGCTGTTGCTCGTCGGCACGATGGCGATCACCAATTCGAGCATCACCCTGCCGGGCCTGGCCGGGCTGGCGCTGACGATCGGCATGGCCGTCGACGCGAACGTGCTGATCTTCGAGCGGATGCGCGAGGAGGCCGAACGCGGGGCGAGCATGGCCCAGCAGATCCGCAACGGCTTCAGCCGGGCCTGGACGACGATCCTCGACTCGCACGTGACCACCATCCTCTCCGGCGTGGTCCTGTTCGCGATCGGCACCGAGGAGGTCAAGGGGTTCGCGCTGACCTTGATCATCGGCCTTCTGATCAACCTGTTCACGGCGGTTTATGTCTCTCGGGTGATCTTCGACTACTGGTACTCCAAGGGCTGGCTGAAGCGCCTGACGATGTACAAGATGCTCGATAAGACGAACATCGACTTCGTCGGCCCGAGGAAGATCTGCATGGCCGTCTCCCTGGTCCTGATCCTGATCGGGGTGGGGATCGCGGCCTATCGCTGGAACAGCTTGCTCAACATCGACTTCACCGGCGGGACTTTGGTGACGATCCAGCTCGATCCCAACGCGCCGGAGGTCAAGTCGAAGTCCCCGGGTCAGAGGGCCGCGTACGTCCGGGAGCTGGCCGCCCAGGCGCTGCCCGATACCTCGGTGGAGGCCCTGAACCTCGGCGACGAGGAGGCCGGCCTGCGGTTCAACATCCGCACCACGGAGGAGAACGCCAAGGAGGACGGCGCCGCCGCCGGATCGGCCGACAAGAACAACGTCCAGGCCAAGATCCTGGCGAAGTTCGAGCCGATCCTCTCCCGCCTGGAGATGACCAGCTCGGCGCCCGAGGCGCTCCCCGCCGCGCCGAAGGACGCCGTGGGCGAGTCGTCCGAGCGGTTCCCCGGCGGCCGTCGCTATCTGCTGAGCTTCAACCGCCCGGTGGCCGAGCCCGAGGTGATCCAGGCCAAGCTGCTGGACATCCTCCGCAAGGACGGCGTGGCGAACCCGGAGACCCGCGTCCTCGTCGATCGCCCCGTTTTGCCCAACGGCCAGGCCGCCCTGGATCAGAAGCAGGTCTACCTGACCACGGACCTCGACGCCGCGACCACCGGCGCCACCGACAAGCCCGGGACCGTCCTGGGGAAACTGGCCGTGGCCCTTCGCAACGACCCGAATCAACTGTTCGAGCGCGTCTCGATCTTCGGAGGGGCCGTCGCCAAGGATACGCGGACGCTCGCCATCATGGCCATCGTCGCGAGCTGGCTGATCATGGTCGCCTACCTCTGGTTCCGCTTCAAGTCCGTGACCTACGGCGTGGCGGCGGTGATCGCGCTGGTCCACGACGTCCTGATCACGCTCGGGGCCGTCGCGCTGTCGCCCTACAAGATCGACCTGCCGATGATCGCCGCGTTCCTCACCCTGATCGGGTTCTCGGTCAATGACACGATCGTCATCTTCGACCGAATCCGCGAGATCAAGGGGAAGACGCCGGTCCTGACCACGCAGATGATCAACGACGCGATCAACCAGACCCTCAGCCGGACGATCCTCACCTCCTTGACCGCCTGGCTCGTCGTGGTGATCATGTGGCTGTTCGGCGGCGAGGGGCTGGCTGGCTTCTCGTTCTGCCTCGTGGTCGGGTTCCTCAGCGGAACCTACAGCACGGTCTACATCGCCACGCCGATCCTCGTGGATTGGGTGAGCCGGGACAAGACCCAGCCGGCCCCCCAGAAGTCCAAGACGGCCCTGGCGAAGGCGTGAACTCGTCGGGCGGGTGGTTGATTGGCATCATGTCGGGTGCATGAAATGCACCACTCACGCGGCGGCCATCGGCCGCCCGCCGTTCCCGGCTTCCCGTTCGCCAAGGGTGGGCGCGGAAACACGGGGATGGTGGGCGGCTTTCCGCCGCCGCGTGAGTGGTGCATTTCATGCACCCTACATCGCGGTGCATCTCACCCGCCCGATGGGCCTCGCAGCACCTGGCCGGCGTGAACGGTGCGGATGCCGCCCTCGGTGGCGATCCGCAGGCCCCCGCTCGGGTCGATGCCCGCCCCGAGGCCCGAGATGACCTCTCCGAGCAGGGACAGCCGCACCGATCGGCCGATCAGGCTGTCGCGTTCGGCCGATTCCTGGGCGAGTTCGGGCGAGTCGCTCGCGAGTTGCTCGATGGCTTGAATGAATCCTCGGTAAAGGGCGTCCCCCAGCCCGATGGTCGCCAACGTCCGGCCGGCGATCTCCTGCAAGGTGGTCGCCATCGCCTGGACCTCGGCCGGGGCCCGGGCGAGGTCCGTCGAGACGTTCAGGCCGATGCCGATCAACAGGCAATCCCCGTGGCGCTCGGGGAGGATTCCGCCGAATTTCCGGCCGTCGCATTCGAGGTCGTTCGGCCAGCGGATCGCCAGCCGGCCTCGGGGGATTCCCCAGCGTTCGAGCCCCCGGATCAGGCCGACGGCGGTGGCCAGGGAGGCCCGGGGCCAATGCTCGGGCCGGAGCGAGGACACCGCATCGGGCAAGACGGCCGTGAGCGTGATCGAGCCTTCATCCGAGAACCAGGAATGATCCCCCCGGCCTCGACCGGCCGTTTGCTTGCGGGCGACCACGAACCACGGGGGCGGCGGAGTCGGCGCGCCGAGGTCGATCCGGAGCTTGGCCTCGTCGTTGGTGGACGTGGCCTCGTCCAGGAAGACCGCGTGATCGGCCAGGATTCCGCCGTCCTCGCGTCGGAGCATGCTCGGGTCCGCCCGATCAGGAGGCGGTCATCCTCACCAGGAGGTCGCCGGTCTTGACCTGCCGCCCCACGGCCGCGAGGACCTCGGCCACCCGGCCGGGCCGTTCGGCATAGAGGGTGGTTTCCATCTTCATGGCCTCGATCGAGAGCAGCTTCTGCCCCTTGCGGATGGCGTCGCCGGCCTGGACGGCCACGCCCACGACCAATCCCGGCAGGGGCGAGCCGACCTGGAGGGGGTCGCTCGGGTCGGCCTTCGGCGCCTCGATCACGGCCGAGGCGAGCGATCGATCGACGACCGAGACCTCTCGGGGCTGGCCGTTGAGCTCGAAGAAGACGGTCCGCTGGCCGTCGGCCTGCGGTTCGCCCACCGCCAGGAGCTTGAGGATCAGCGTCTTGCCCGGCTCGATCTCGACGAGGTTCTCGGTCAACTCCTCGGGCCCGAAGAAGAACAGCGGCGTGGGCAAGACCGACGTATCGCCGAACTTCCTCAGGTGGGCCGCCAGGTCGGGGAAGACGCGGGGGTAGATCGTCAGGCTCAGCGCGTCGCGTTCGGAGGCCGGCTCGCCGAGCAGTTCGCTCGCCTTCTTCCGGGCCGCGACGAGGTCGGCGTCGGGCAAGTCCGCGCCCGGGCGCTCGGTCTTCGCCGGCCGGCCCTTCAAGATCCTTTCCTGCAAGGGCTTCGGGAACCCTCCCGGCGGCTGGCCGAGCCGGCCCTCGAAGAACTCGACGACGCTTTCCGGGAAGGCGAGCTCCCGGGACGGGTCCAGCGTGTCCTCGGGCGCCAGGTTGTTCGCGACGAGGAACAAGGCCATGTCGCCCACGACCTTGGACGACGGCGTGACCTTCACGATGTCGCCGAACAGAATGTTCACGTCGGAATACGCCTTGCAAACCTCCGGCCACCGCGACGCCAGGCCCAAAGCCTTGGCCTGCTGGAACAGGTTGGTGTACTGGCCGCCGGGCATCTCGTAAGCGTAGACCTCGGCCGAGGGCGCTTGCAGGCCGGATTCGAAGGGGGCGTACATGGCGCGGACCTCGCCCCAGTAGCGGCTCAATTCGATCAGCACGGCCGGGTCGAGGCCGGTCTCGCGGTCGGTGAACCGGAGGGATTCGACGATCGCGTTGAGGCTGGGCTGGGAGGTCAGGCCCGACATGCTCGCGATCGCGCCGTCGGCGACGTCCAGGCCCTGGTTCGAGGCTTCCAGCACGCTGGCCGCCTGGGCCCCGCCGATGTCGTGGGTGTGGAAGTGGATCGGCACGCCGACGGCCTCGCGGAGCGCCTTGACCAGCCTCGCCGCGGCGAACGGCTTGCAGAGGCCGGCCATGTCCTTGATGGCGATCAGGTTGGCGCCCCTCTTCTCGAGGTCCTTCGCCATCTCGACATAATATTTCAGGTCATACTTGGTGCGTTTCGGGTCGGAGATGTCGCCGGTGTAGCAGATCGCCGCCTCGCAGAGGGCGCCGGACTCGCGGACGGCGTCGAGCGCCACGGCCATGTTCGGCACCCAGTTCAGCGAGTCGAACACGCGGAACAGGTCGATCCCGGCGGCCGCCGAGTCCTTCACGAACGCGCGGACGACGTTGTCCGGATAGCTCGTGTAGCCGACGGCGTTCGACCCCCGGAGCAGCATCTGGAACAGGATATTCGGGATCTTCTCGCGGAGGAGGGCCAGGCGTTCCCACGGGTCTTCCTTGAGGAACCTCATGGACGTGTCGAACGTGGCGCCGCCCCACATCTCGATGGAGAACAGCCCGGGGCAGAGCCTCGCATACGCGTCGGCGGCGCGGAGCATGTCGCGGGTCCGCAGCCGGGTGGCCAGGAGCGACTGGTGGGCGTCCCGGAACGTGGTGTCGGTCAGCAACAGCGGCGTCTGGTCGCGGACCCACTTCGAGAACCCCTCGGGTCCCAGCTCGACGAGCTTCTGCCGGGACCCCGAATGGATCGGCGCGGCGAGGTCGCAGGCCGGAGGGGTGGGCTCGCCCGAGACCGAGTACGATTCGGGCTTCGCCAGGCCGGGGAAGCCGTTGACGATCACCTCCGCCGCGTAGGTGAGGAGCTTCGAGGCCCGGTCCTGCCGGATCGGGAACCGGAACAGGTCGGGCGTCTGGTCGATGAACCGGGTCGTGCAGAGGCCGGCGCGGAAGTCGGGGTGATTGACCACGTTCAGGAGGAACGGGATGTTCGTCTTCACGCCCCGGATGCGGAATTCCTGGAGGGCCCGCTCCATCCGCAAGACGGCGTCGATGAACCGCCGGCCCTGGGCCGAGACCTTCACGAGCAAGGAGTCATAGAACGGCGTGACGATCCCGCCGGTGATCCCGGGTCCGCCGTCGAGCCGGATTCCCAGCCCTCCGGCCGATCGGTAGTGGGTGATCCGGCCATAATCGGGCGTGAATTTGTTCGCGGGGTCCTCGGTCGTGATCCGGCACTGGAACGCGTAGCCGTTGACCTTCACGGCGTCCTGGCTCGGCAGGTCGATCTCGGGATCGCTCAGGGGGGACCCCTGGGCGATCAGGATCTGGCTCTTCACGAGGTCCACGCCGGTGACCATCTCGGTGACGGTGTGCTCGACCTGGATTCGCGGGTTGACCTCGATGAAGTAGAACTTGCCGGAGTCGGCATCGACGAGGAACTCGACGGTCCCGGCGTTCTCGTAGCCGACCTTGCGGCCGATCGCGATGGCGGCGTCGCACACGCCCGCCTTGGCCGCCGGGTTGAGGTTCACCGAGGGGGCGATCTCGACGACCTTCTGGTGCCGCCTCTGCACCGAGCAATCCCGCTCGAAGAGGTGGACGAGCCCGCCGTGCTTGTCGCCGAGGAGCTGCACTTCGATGTGCTTGGCGCGGGTGATGAACTTTTCGAGGAAGACGTCGGGGCAGCCGAACGCGGCATCGGCCTCGCGGCGGGCCTGATCGAGCGCGGAGTCGAGGTCCTCGACCTTCTCCACGACCCTCATCCCTCGGCCCCCGCCGCCCATCGACGCCTTGACGATGATGGGGAAGCCCAGCGATTCGGCAACGGCCCGGGCGTCGGGCCCGGGGACGACCGGCTCGGGGCTGCCGCCGACGATCGGCACGCCGGCCTCCTCGGCGATCTTCCGGGCGGCGACCTTGTCGCCCAGCATGTCGAGCAGCTCGGGTCGAGGGCCGACGAACGTGATCCCCGCCCCCTCGCACGCGCGGGCGAACCCCGAATTCTCGGAGAGGAAGCCATAGCCCGGGTGGATCGCGTCCACGTCCTTGGCCTTCGCCAGCTCGACGATGGCCGGGATGTTCAGATAAGAGCGGATCGGCTCGCCGGCCTGGCCGATCTGGTACGCCTCATCCGCCTTGGAGCGATGGGTGGCGAAACGGTCCTCGTGCGAAAAGATCGCCACGGTCCTCAGGCCCAGCTCGTGGGCGGACCGGAAGACTCGGATGGCGATTTCCCCACGATTGGCGACGAGGAGCTTGCGGAACTCGGGCATCGAGGGTGCGTCCCGGCGGGGTCCGGTGAATGTTCGGCAGACATCGTACCGGAAGGGGCCGCCCGGGGCGAGATAGGGATGTCGGAGTCTCGCGATGTCCGGCCCGGTCCCGGGGCGAGTGTCCCCGGGACCGGGGCTTCGGTCGGTTCAAGAAACGATCGATTGGGCGCCGACGTCGGCCGACGCCCCATTGGCCGCGACGATCCGGCCCTGGACGGCCACCTGCACCTGCCCCTTGACCGGCTTGACGAGGTGGATCGTGACCGTGTGCGTGGCGGGATCGTAGTTCGCCCCCGAGACGAAGACCGGCTTCTTGAATTGCACCGTCCGCTTCCGCCGGACCCCGAGGGCCAGAGAATAGAGCGAGGTATTGGAGGCCGAGCCGGCGTCCATCGACTCGTTGAAGTTGACGGACACCGAGGTGATCCCGCGCCGGGAATGGGTCACGTTCCCGATACCCGTCACCTGAGGAGGCGTCGGAGGCGGCGGCGGAGGCGGGGGTGGCGGGGGAGGTGTCGGCGTGGGCGTCGGGTTCGGGGTGGGTGTCGGGGTGGGCGTCGGAGTGGGTGTGGGTGTCGGGGTGGGCGTCGGAGTGGGTGTCGGAGACGGGGCGGGCGCCGGAGGGGGCGGCGGTGCGGGCGGATTCAACTCGGCCACGAAGACGCTGGACGTCCCCGCGTTGTGGAGCGTCTGGTTGCCGAACGTGGTCGCACCCTGGTAGGCGCCGACCACCCCGACATGCCCGTTCGGGCTGACGGCGATCCCGCTGGGCTGGGTGTTGCCGTCGGGACCGCCGGCCGCCACGGCGGAGGTCAGGGCCCCGTTGGAGGAGTTGCCGTCGATCTGGAGCACGTAGAGGTTCAGGGCGCTGGTCGATTGACTCACCGGGTTGAGGACGACCGCACCGCTGGCGTCCTGCCCGTAGGTGGCCGAGCCGGAGAACTGTCCCTCGGCGTAGACATTATTGGAGGCGTCGATGGCGAGGCCGAGGCCGTCATTGCTCGTCCCGTAGGTCGGGTCGGTGTTGCCGCTGCCGAACCGGTTGGCCCACACGATTCGGATGTCGGGGTTGAACTTGGCGATGAAGGCGTTGGGTGCATCCTGCGCGCTGTCGAGCGTGTAGGAGTGGCCTCGGGGGTTGAAATCGACGCCATGCCCCTCGAACGTCCCGGTGATGTAGACGTTATTCTTGCTGTCGATGGCGATCCCGCTGGCGACGTCGTCGCCGCTCCCGCCGAAGGACTGGGCATCGACGAAGTTGCCGATCGAGGTGTTGTCCAGCTTCGTCAGGAAGATGTCATACCCGCCGTTATCGACGGCCGGTAGATCCTGATTCGCGTCCGGGTTGAGGTTGACCTCGAACGAATCGCCCTGCAGATAGGAGCCGGTCGCGTAGACCGCACCGGTCGAGTCGATCGCCACCCCGTTGACGTTGGCGAGCTGGGCCCCGGCGGTCAGGTCCTTGGCGTAGATGAAGGACAGGTTGCCGTTGAACTTGGCGACGAACGCCTCGGTGTCGGAGTCCGAGTCGGTGCTCAACTCGCCGTCGATGCTGCCGGTGCCGGGCTTGAAGTCGATGGTGTTCTGGAACGACCCGCCGACGACGACGTTCTTGCCGGCGGGATCGACGGCGATGGTGCTCCCCTGGTCGAACCCGCTGGAGCCGAAATCGACGGCGTTGGCGTAGGTGCCGTCGGCGTTGAGCTTCAGGAGGAAGAGGTCATCGCCGCCCGACGTGGGCGTGAGGACCTGGCTGTTGCCGACGGTCGGGTCGAAATTGACGGGGTCGGAGAACGTGCCGGTGACGAACACGTCCCCGGCCGAATCGACGGCCAGGGCATTGCCGATGTCGAACCCTCCGCCGCCGCCTCCGAAGGGATCGGCCGACTCGTGGAAGACGTCCACCCAGACCGGCGTGCCGCTCGGGGCGTACTTGGCCACGAAGATCTCGGGGTCCGAGCCCACGGTGGCCCTCTGGACGACGGCCCCGGAGGCGTCGGTGCCGAACTTCACGGTCCCCTGGAACTGGCCCGTGATGTAGAGGTTCCCCGACGAGTCCGTCGCCACGGGATTGCCGTGGCCGTTGGCGGCGTCGTCCTTGTAGCCGGCGACCTCGCCGATGTTGATCAGCGGCCCGCCGATGGGGATGGCCGACGTGAAGGCCGCCGCGGCCATCAGGCAGCGGGCCTCGAAGGCCTCGATGCTCGGTCGCCGGCCCATCCGTCTTCCCCGCGAGGGGCGACCGGCCCGTCGTCGGCTGTCCCGCTCCCATCCCTGGATATCACGGTCGATCATGGTCGTCCCGAAAGTAAGAAGCGCAAGCGGGCGGATCGCCTTCGTAGGGAAGGGATGGCACCGCCGCAGAAAGAGTCACGACGATCGAGGATCGCCCGGAGTGGCCCGGCCCCGAAGTCGCCCGGTTCGTTCGGGATCGTTCCGCTTCAAGAGACGCGGACAGAACGGGGACTGGCTCCTCGTACTCGGGGTGCCTGTCCCCCTTCTGTCCGCGTCTCTAGAGCGGGTCGTCCCGCTCGGCCCTGGCTTGGGATGCTCCGAGCGGGAGACCGCCTCGCCATCGAGGTTCGCAACCGGCCCGAAAGGTCCGACTGTCGAGGGGCCGGGCTCCCGGCGTCCAGCATTCACATCGTGTGATCGGAATTCCTACGGACTCGCCGCGAGAAATCCCGGCGGAAGCGGCACCCTTTGCAGGAGGAGATGCCACCTTTGAGGGCCGCTCGGCGCATGACGAGACGAGGCGAGGGCCCGAGGGAAAATCCCCCGGGGCCTCGCCCCGCACCCGGATGGAGCCTCGACTCCTACTTCACGATGGCCGAGAACTCGCCCGAGGACGCCTGGCCGTTCGCCGCCGTGATCCCGGCGTGGGCGACGACCTGGAAGGTGCCCTTGGTCGGCTTCCTCAGCTTGAGAGTGACCGTGTGGGCGTTCGAATCGTAGGAGATCCCGCCGAGGTTCACGTGCTTGGAGAAGACCAGCTTGCGACGCTTCTTCACGCCGAGGGCCAGGCCGTAGAACCCCGGGGACTCGGCCGAAGTCTGGCTCAGGGCCTCGTCGAAGGCCAGGGTGATCGAGCTGATCTTCCCCTTCGAGCGGCCGATCCCGGCCACGCCCGAGACGTGCGGGGCCGGCGCCGGCAGGACCGTTCCGCCGCCTCCACCGGTGGCTCCGCCGCCTCCACCGGTGGCTCCGCCGCCTCCACCGGTGGTTCCGCCGCCTCCACCGGTGGTTCCGCCGCCTCCTCCGGTGGTTCCGCCGCCTCCTCCGGTCGGGGTCAACGTCCCGAGGAAGACGTCCACCGGGGCGAGCGGCCCGAGGACCTTGCCGGCGAGGGTCAGGTTCGGCGTGTAGGTGCCGGAGAACTCGGCCTTGCCGTCCTTGGTCACGGCGAAGTTGGCGAGCGCGTCTTCCCCCTCGCCTCCGTAGGCTTTCCCGGCGACGAACGCGCCGGTGTCGGCGTTGACCTGGGCCACGTAGAGATCGCCGTTGACCGTCTTCTCATTCGCCGGGTGGAGGACGATCGCGGCCGAGCCGTTCTGGCCGTACGAGGCGGCGGCGACGAACTGGCCGGCGAAATACAGGTTGTTGGACGCGTCGATCCCCAGGCCCACGACCGTGTCGGAAGCCCCGGTCGTCGTGTCGGTGGCGGCCGAGCCGAAGCGATCGGCCCAGACGTTGTTCAGGGTCGAGTCGTACTTGGCGATGAAGGCGTCGGTGGTCCCTCCGGCGCTGTCGAGCGTCCGGCTGTCGCCCCCGGGGTTGAAGTTGACCGCCGAGCCCTGGAAGTTCCCGGCGACGTAGGCGTTGCCGGCCGAGTCGGTCGAGACGTCGATCGCCAGGGCCGACGATCCCGGGGAGGTGGAGGCGCCGATGAATTTCGGAGCGGCGGTGGGCGATCCCAAAGCGTTCAGGCGGACGATCACCGCGTTGCCCTCGTCGGTCACGCCGACGACGTACACGTTGTCCGAGGCGTCCAGGGCCACGCCCGTGCCCGACGCCCTGACTCCGGCCGACACGCCGAGCTGGGCCGACCAAAGCTGGTGGAAGCTCGGGTCGAACTTCACGACGATCGCGTCGGTCGTCCCGGCCGGCGTGGAGGGGCGGGTGCCCTTGTCGCCGGTGGTCATCGTGAACTCGGAGCCGGAGAACGCCCCGGTCACGACCACGTTGCCGGCCGAGTCGAACGCGGCCCGGAGGAACGCGCCGTCGCCGCCGTCGTCGAAGACGCGGACGTTGTCCAGGTCGCCCGAGGGCTTCAGCCGGACGATGAAGGCGTCGCTGCCGCTGTCGGCCACCGAGTTGCCGGCGAACCGGGTCGAGGCGCCGGGGTCGAAGTCCGTCACGCCATCGACGGCCCCCACGGCCGTGACCGCGCCGGAGGAATCGATGATCAGGTCGGAGACCTGCCCGGCGACGGAGCCCGAGGCCGTGGACGACGGGTCCTTGGCCTGGAACGGGTCGGCCCAGACCAGGCTGCCGTCGGCCGAGTACTTGGCCACGAACGGGGTGCTGAGCTTGCCGCCGGTCAGGGCGGTGGCGGTCCCACCGTTCTGGGCGAAATTGACCTTGGTCCCGGAGAACGAGCCGCCGATATACGTATTGCCGGCGGCGTCCACCTTGGCCACGTTCACGGTGATGGTGTCGAAGCCCAGGGCGAAGGCCGAGGTCACGTCGATGGCCATCAGGGTCCGGCCTTCCATCGCCTCGACGCCGGGGCGGGCCCGGCGGGCGGTCGGGCGCGCAGGGGCCCTCGGCCCCGCGAGGGCGGGGCCGTCCGAATCGTTGGCTTGTTCATGAGTCGCGATCCTCTCTCGGACACTCTTGGGGGGGAAACTCCGGGCCGCGGCCTCCGAGGAGGCGCGGCGAAGCCCGTCCTTGGAGGACAGACGAACCACTCGCTCGCGTCGCGGCGAGCACGGGGCCTGAGGAGTCATCGGGCCCGGCGACCGACTTCCCGGCCGGCTGACCGGTCGCTTGGGGTTCCGATGATGGTCCGGCGGCGGGCCGATGTCAAGGAGGCGGATTGATGGGTTCAGGAGATCAAAAATTGATCCGAGAACACGTTCCAACCCCCGGCGGGACCGTCGCCCCGCCTCCTCAATAACTCGGGTCGAGGCGGGATGTTCCGGGCCGTCGTCAAGAATAGTGCGTTTTTTTCGAAACCCGGCCTCGCCTCAGCTCCGGGACGCCTCGACCGGATTGCTCAGCACGCCGATCCCCTCGATCGACGCCTCCACCACGTCTCCGGGCTTGAGGTACGTGCCGGAGGCCGAGCCCACGCCCTTGGGCGTCCCCGTCGAGATGACGTCGCCGGGTTCGAGCGTGACGAACTTCGAGAGGAACGCGATCACCGCCGCCACGGGGAAGACCATCTGGGCGGTCGAGGCCGATTGCTTCACGTCGCCGTTGACGGTCAGCCGCAGGGGGAGGTTCTGCGGGTCGATCCCGTCGGCCGAGACCACGCACGGGCCCATCGGGCAGAACGTGTCGTGCCACTTGCCGTGGAGCCAGTCAAAAAACTTGTCGCGCTCGCGGGGCTTCCGGCCGGGGTTGGGCGTGAACTTGCGGTCGGTGATGTCGTTGACGACCGTGAATCCGGCCACGAACCCCAACGCCTCCGCCTCCGAGACGTCGCGGCAGGTCCGGCCGATCACCACGGCGAGCTCGCATTCCCAGTCGATGTGGTCGGGCGAGGCCGAGGGGATCACGATCGGGTCGCCGGGGTTGGTCAGGGTGGTCGAGGGCGGTTTCATGAAGACGTAAGGAAACGTCTCCTCGCGCTCGGCCGCCGTCCCGCCGCGCTCGACGACGTGCTCGGCGTAGTTCCCGGCCAGGAGGAAGATCTTGCTGGGCCGGGGGACCGGGACGAGCAGGCGGACGTCCTGGGTCGGGATCAACAGGTCCTCGCGGGCCGAGGGGTCGAGGGTGGCGACCCAGTCCCAGAGCCTCCGGGTGGGCCCGGCCGAGCCGCCGTCGGGCGGGAGGAGGTCGAGCAGGTCGTCGTCGGGCGCCAGCGGGAGCTCCTCGCCGGTGGCCTCGGCGAAGGCCTCCGCGGCCTGGTCGATCGAGATGACCGAGTCGTCCAGGAAGAAGCCGGCGAGGATCGTTTCCTCGATCCCGAACCGGCAGAGGCGAGGCGGCCCGGCGGACGGGTTGGGCGCGTCGGGACGGATGGCTGCGATCATCGGCGGATGCTCCGGGGGGGGAATCTCCGAGGTCCGACCATAGCGTCAGCCGCCCTCTCCGGCAACCGCCCGGCGGACCGCCTCGAGGATCCGCCCGTCCTGGTCGTCGGGGATGGCCCGCAGGTCCAGGAGGACCGAGCCGGCCTCGATCCGAGGCACCACCGACGGCCGACCCGTCCTCAACCGGCGGGCCAGGGCCGCCTCGTCGGCGATTGAACCCGGCCACGGAGGGCCGATCCGCACCGCCCACGAGGCGATCCGGTCCGTGGGCACGCTCCCGCCTCCGAGGTAGGCCGAAGTCTCGACGGCCCGGGTCTCCAGGCCCGGATTGGCCCGGAATTCGTCGGACAACCGCTCGGCGCGGCCCCGGAGTGCCTCCGCCGGGGTGGCCAGGAATCGCCAAAGCGGGACGGCCGATCCCCCGCGATCGAGGATCACGCGCAACGTGGCTTCGAGGGCCGCGAGGGTCATCTTATCGACGCGAAAGGCCCTCATCAACGGGTCCGCCGTGAGCCGGGAGACCGTCGCCTTCGACCCCAGGATGATCCCGGATTGCGGCCCGCCCAGGAGCTTGTCTCCCGAGAACAGCACGAGGTCCGCGCCGGCCTGGAGACCTTCGCGGATCGTCGGCTCGTCGCGGACTCCGGGCGGGAGGGCCGAGTCGATCGCCCCGGAGCCGATGTCGTCGATCGCCAGGATTCCCCGGGATTTCGCCAATCGCGCAAGCTCGGCGATCGGCACCGATTCGGTGAAGCCGACCACGCGATAGTTGCTCGGATGGACCCTCATCAGCGCGGCGGTTTCGGGGGTGATCGCGCGCTCGTAGTCCGAGAGCCGTGTCTTGTTCGTCGTGCCGACCTCGCGGAGGATCGCGCCGGAAACGGCCAGGATTTCGGGCAGGCGGAACGATCCGCCGATCTCCACGAGCTGACCTCGCGAGACGATCACCTCGCGGCCGGACGACGTGGCGCGGAGGGCCAGGATCGTGGCGGCGGCGTTGTTATTGACGACCGCGGCGGCCTCGGCACCGGTCAACTCGCGGAGGAGGCCGACCACCGACGAGGCCCGGGAGCCTCGCTCGCCGCTCTCCAGGTCGAATTCCAGGTTGCAATACCCCCGGGCGACGTTCGCCACGGCCTCCACCGCCTCGGGGCCGAGCGGCGCGCGGCCGAGCCCGGTATGGAGGAGGATGCCCGAGGCGTTGAGGACCGGGCGGAGGTTCGGGCCGTCGCGATCGAGGATCGCCAGGGCGTCCCGGGCGATCGAGCGGACGTCGATCGCGGGGGATCGGCCGTCCTGGATCGCCTCGCGGGCCCGGCCGATGGCCGATCGGACGGCCCGGAGCGAGGCGGGCCGCCCCCGGGCCTCGATCGCTCCTCGGATCTCCTCGGAGGCCATCACCAGATGGATCGCCGGCAAGGCCCGGACGCCGTCGCCGGTCATCCGGAGACCTCCGTCGGGGCCGTCCCGAGCCGGCGGACGTCGCCGTCCCGGCGGGTCAGGCCGATCCGGTCGAGGTATTCGCCGATCGGGACGGCGAACTTGCGGGTCGTCCCCAGGAGGTCGCGGAGGTCGGCCATCGTCATCGTTGCGTCTCCGGCGAGCCGATCGGCCACCAGCCGTTTCATGGTCGATTCGGCCTCGACGTCGAAAAACGTCCCGCCGCCGACCTCGACGATCCGGCCCTCGTCCACCAAAAGGGCGAGCAGCTCCGGGACCACGCCGGCCCTCGGCCCCGCCCCGGCGGCGAGTTCCGAGGCATCGGGCGGGCGGAAGCCGCCTTGCTGGATCGCGTCGAGGAGGTCGGCCTTGAGCTTCCGTTCGGTGTGGCTGAGCTTCGGCTGGAAGTCGGCGAGGGCGATCGTCTGGCGGTCGCCGACGACCTTCCCGGCCGCCTTCAGCCGCTCCACCACGCCGCTCAGCAAGGCTTCGGAGGCCAGGTCGGGCAGTTCGGCCGGCAGGGAAGACCGGCGGATCGTGGTCTGGCGGGGGCGGGCCTCGTGGAGCCGTCCCAGGGCGCGAAGGACGCGGTCTTCCAGCCGATCCACGGCCTCGGCCGCGAGCTGGGCGGTCCGTCTCGGGCCGACCGGCATCTCGACGAGCCGTCCGCCCCGGGCGAGCGAATCCAGGACGGTCGGGACATCGTCCACGACGATCCCGGCCGCTCGCGAGACGTCCAGGGCCGATCCCGGAGGGCCGATCCCGGCGAAGGCGATCGCCGCCGCCGCCCGGGTCGCCGGGTCGGCCGATCGGAGCCTCTCCAGGCGATCGATCGCGGCCCGGTCTCGGCGACGGACCCGGCCGGCGGTCGGCTGCAATACCCGGCCTCCTCCGAGCGTGGCCGGCGGGCTTTCCTCGCGGAGGATGAACGGCTGGCCGAAGACCCCGGCCACCGGCTCGGCCGTCGAGACCTGCGCGAGGACCGTCTCGCCCGGCCCCAGGGCATTCGGCCCCAGGAGGGACACCGACGCGGCGACCTCGGCCGTCCCGAGATGGAGCCGATACCGCCCTCGATGGCGGATCGCCCGGGGTGCGTCGTGCGAGGCCGAAAGCTCGACGGTCAGGATTCGCGAGGCGACGAGGTAGCCGGGCGTCGCCAGCTCCTGCCCCCGGCGGATCTCGTCGTGATGGACCCCGCCGAGGTTGATCGCCGCCCTCGCCCCTCGCCCGGCCCTCTCGACCTTCGCTCCGTGCCGATGGAGGCCCCGGACGCGGACCGGACGCCCCTCCGGCATCAACATGAGATCGTCCCCCTCGCGGACCTCGCCCGAGGCGATCGTCCCGGTCGCCACGGCGCCGTGACCGCTCCGGGTGAAGCCGCGATCGATGGCCATCCGGAAGCCGCCGGGATCGGGACGAATCGGGCAGGTCTCGGCGGCGGCTCCCAGGGCGCGTTTCAGGGCGTCGAGCCCCATCCCGGTGGCTGCCGAGGTGCGGACGATCTCCGAGCCGTCGAGGAACGTCCCGGAGACGAGCGAGCGGACGTCGTCTTCCACGAGGCCCAGCCAATCGGGGTCGGCCAAATCGCACTTGGTCAGGGCGATCACGCCGCCGGCCAGCCCGAGGAGGCGGAGGATCTCCAGGTGCTCGCGGGTCTGGGGCATGATGGAGTCGTCGGCGGCGACGACCAGCAAGGCCAGGTCCATGCCGGAGGCACCGGCGAGCATGTTGCGGACGAACCGCTCGTGCCCCGGGACGTCCACGACCGCCAGGCGATGACTGCCCAGGGAGAGGGCAGCGAAGCCCAGATCGATGGTGATGCCCCGGGCCTTCTCGGCGGGGAGGCGGTCGGTGTCCACGCCGGTCAAGGCCCGGACCAGGGCCGATTTACCGTGGTCGATGTGCCCGGCGGTGCCGAGGACGAGGTTGCGGGGTATGTGCATGGAACGCAAGTTGCAATGGGCGAGACCGACCCGGGCGCGAATCCCAGTCTACCCGAACCCGGGAGGCGGGGCGACGCCCGAGCGATTCCGGGGACTGGGCCCGGATGTTGCCTGCGGACGACACCGGAGTGAAACTCCCATGAACGGCCGGCGATTACCGCGAATCGACCTTGACCGCTTCCCGGGCCTCACCGATACTGAGTCGCGGCCCGAGAACCCGGGGCCCGGATGACGCGCGGTCGTCCCTGCGGTGCCTCCCCCGCCGAACATCCTCGACCTAAACTCACCATGACGACCACGGCCGCCACGACCCGAGACGATGCCCGCCGGGAGAACCCCCCGGTCATTGTGAGGGTATGGGGCCGCCCCGTTCGCCGGTCCTCGTCGCGTCACGCGACGGGGGACCGTGCGTAAGCGAGGGCGGGCAGCCGACGGCTCCTCGCTTCCAACGATCGCCGTGACCAGTCGCAGGATGCGGCGTCTCGCGAGCCCCTCTAGCTCCCTGATCGATGGGGAAGATTCCACCGATGATTTCCAACGTCTTCCTGCTAATCTTCGCGCTAGCCTTCATGGGATGCATCCTCGCCACCCCATTGGTGACCCGGGTGGCCGCCTGGGCCGGGGCCATTGACCGCCCCGACCAGTTCCGCCGGGTCCACAAGGGGGCCGTCCCCCGGATGGGCGGGCTGGGGGTGGCCGCCGGGCTCGCCCTGAGCATCCTGCCGGTCGTGGCCGGGGGCTACCTCCGGGAATGGCCGGTCTTCTCCGACTGGTGGTCGCGGCAATGGGCCGTGATCACCGCCACGGCGATCATCCTGGCCGTCGGCGTGGTGGACGACACCCGGGGGATGAAGCCGCGAATGAAGCTCCTGGGCCAGGCCGCCGCGGTCCTGGTCCTCTACATCGGCGGGATTCGGATCGCGGGGATCAGCCTGCTCGGCGTGCCGATCCCCCTGAGCTACCCCCTGACCTACGGCCTCGGCGGGCTCACGATCACGCTCGACATGCCCAGCCTGATGATCACGATGATCTGGTTCCTCGGCTGCATGAACGTCTGGAACCTGATCGACGGGATGGACGGCCTGGCCTCGGGCGTCGGCCTGCTCGTCAGCGGGACGCTGATGCTGGTGGCGATCCAGCAGGGCAATTACGGCTCGGCCGCCCTGGCCGCCGCCCTGGCCGGCAGCCTCGCCGGCTTCCTCCTGTACAACTGGCACCCGGCCTGCATCTTCCTCGGGGACACCGGCAGCCTCCTGATCGGCCTGCTGATCGGCGTGATCGGCGTCCAGGATTCGCTGAAGGGGACGACGGCCGTTTCGATCCTCTTCCCGGTCCTGGCGATGGGCTTGCCGATCTCCGACACGATGATGGCGATTTTCCGCCGCTGGGTCCGCAACCTGCCGCTCAGCTCGGCCGATCGCCGGCACGTCCATCACCTCCTGATCGGCCTCGGTCTGAACCCGAGGCAGGCGGCGTTGCTGCTCTACTGCCTGACGGCGTTCCTCTGCGGAGGGGTGCTCCTGGGCGTGGCCTACAACAACGAATTCCTCGCCCTGCTGCTCGGGCTCTCCGGCTGCCTGGCCTTCCTGCTGATCCTGACGAGCCGCCGGGACGAGCTGCAGACCCTCTGGTCGGACCTCCGGTCCCGGACCACTCGCAAGAAGCAGGAGAGGCACGCCGCGAAGGAGACCTGGGAAGCGATCCAGCGGATCGAGCTCTGCGAGACCCCCGAGGCGATCTGGCGGAACCTGCTGACGGCCGCGACCAACCTGGGGAGCGACGCGCTCCGGGTGATCTGCTACCGCCACGGCAAGCCGATCCTTCAGTTCGCCAGCGACGAGGGGCTCGGCCCTCGTTCCCAGCGACGAGGTGTCGGGGCCGACGGCCACTTTCCGACTCCCCAGCGGGCAAGACCTCCAACTGATCGTCTCGCTCCACCAGTCCAATGACTCGACGCTCCCGGCCGACATCGCGTTCCGGTCGCTCCAGAGGCTCTCGCTGGCGACGGTCCAGAGGCTCGAACGCCTGCTCGGGCCCGAGGAGCCCGGACCCCGGAGCGAGGCGACCGGGTCCGGGAGTCCGAGACGCTCGGTTCGGTCCCCTCGTCCGCGGTCCCGGCCGTCGCCCTGGCGAGGACGTCCTCGCCCTGGACCTCGCTCGCCTGGATTCGGGGCGCCCTGGGCCGGACCGGACCGATCGCCGGGCGATCGCTGGTGGGCGACGAATAAGGGCGTCTCGCAATCGGGGACGGGTAGCCCAATGCCCCTCCCCGCTTGCGAGGCACGGTAAGGCCGCGGGATCGGATGGATTGATCGCCGGAGGTCTGAGGCTCGCCGTTACGAGACGACATCACGGAAGGGACGCGATTCATGGACCGAATCATCCAGCCCTACCCGGGCCCCGGCGCCCCGTCGCGGCTGGCCCCGGCCTCCCCGGCGCCTCTCCCGGCGATGACCTTGCCCGGCAAGTCCCCCGCGGACTTCGCGCGGGCCGTCCGCCGCCGCTGGCCGCTGGTCCTGGTCGTCGCCGTGGTCGTGACCTCGGCCGGGGCGGCCTATGTGGTTCGGATGCCCGCCGTCTACAAGGCGACGGCCCAGATCATGATCGAGCCGCCGAGGTTCGATTCGCATCTGGCCATCATCCTCTCCAACGGCCAGGTCCCGCCCGTCGATCGCGAGTCGTCGGAGCGCTACGTGCCGAACCGGATCGCCCGACTCACCGGCCGGGCGATGGCCGAGGAGGTCGTGGCCCGGAGCGACCTGGGCCTGGGCAAGGGCTACGAGGGCGACCCCGCCGCCGAGATCCTCAACGGGATGACCTCGCGACGGCTCCAGACCGGCACGAACATCTTCGAGGTCGCGCTCGAAGGCGCCGACCCCACGAGGATCACCAAGCTCCTGGAATTCCACCTCGGTTACTTCGCCGACAAGATCTTCGACGAGAGTTCCCGGGAGCTGGACAAGTCCAAGACCTGGGCGTCCGAGGGGCTCAAACAGCACCGCAAGGAGCTGGCCGAGCTCGACGAGAAGATCGATGCCCAGATCCGCGAGACGCCCCACTTCGCCCCCGGAGGCCGCAACATCCTCCAGGATGATTATGCGGCCATCAAGTCGCTGATCCTGACCAAGAAGGCCCGATTCGACGACCTCCGCCACGAGGAGCGGATCGCCCAGCTCTGGCCGGGCCTCAAGGGGGCCGGGCCGCCCAGCAAGTACTCGAGGAAGATCGAGGCCCTCCTGGAGCAGAAGGACCGGCTGGAGGGGCTCCTGGAAGACAGCCTCCGGGTGGTCCGCAACCCGGGGAGCGACGCGGCCACGCGGTACTTTACGAAGTCGCTCGACAAGGTCCTGGACGACCTGGAGAGGCTCACGAAGCTCGACGTCTCGCCCGACCTGCCCGATCGCTCGGCCCTGATCCTGGCCCACTCCTCCGAGGAGATCCGCAAGCTCGAACGCGAGCTGAAAGACCTCCTGGACCAGGTCCAGGCGAACATGCCGGCCTATCAGAAGTATCAATCCTTGATGAGGGAGCGGGACCAGAAGGAAGCCAGCCTGGCCGACATGCAGAAGCGGCTGACCCAGTTCCAGATGGTCGCCGAGTCCAAGAGCCGTCCGGTGGAGATCCTCCTGAAGCCGACCGAGCCCGGCGGCCCGGTCCGGCCGAACCGGCCGATGCTGATCGCGCTCTCGGCGTTCTTCGGCCTGGCCCTGGGCGTGGGATTGGTGTGCGTCCGCGAGTACCTGGACCGCTCGGTCAAGGTGCCCGAGCACCTGGTCGCGGGGCTGTCCCTGCCTTTGGTCGGCGTCGTCCCGAGGATTCGCCGCCTGGCCCGGACGCAGAGGGCCGGACATCTCTGGACCCATGGCGACCCGCTCTCGATCGAGGCCGACGCGTATCGCAACCTCCGGGCCAGCCTCGTCGGCCTGACCGGCCCGAATGGCCCGGTCGTCTCGGTCCTGGTGACCAGCGCCAAGGCCGGCGAGGGCAAGAGCACGACCGCGCTGAACCTGGCCACGACCTGCGCCCGGGCGGGCGAACGGGTCCTCCTGATCGACGTGGACCTCCGCCGCCCCAGCCTCGCCGAGGTTTTTGACGCCCAGGAGCCGAACGTCGGGCTGGTGGACGTCCTCCGGGGGGACATGCCCTGGCCCCAGGCCGTGATTCGCACCGACGTGCCGAACCTGAACTTCCTCCCGGCCGGCGATCCGACGGGCGTCCCGGTGGAAGTCCTCGGCACCCTGGAGCTCCGGCAGTTGCTCAAGGCGGTCACCGGGCAGTATCACCGGGTGATCCTCGACGGGCCGGCCGTCCTGGGGCTGGCCGATTGCCGGATGCTCGGCCGGGTCGTCGATGCGGCGATCCTGGTCGTCCGGTGCGGGGCCCACGAGATCCGCCCGCTTCGGCGGGCCAAGGAGATGCTGGAGCAATCGAGGGTGCCGGTGGCCGGTGTCGTCTTCAACGGCCTGAGCGAGGACATCGACAACTGGGCGAGCGAGTACGGCGCCCCGGCCCTGCCCAATCGCGCGACGCCTCGCTCCGACGCGGCCTCGCGCGGCCTGCCGGCCAGCCCGGAACCGGCCGTCGCCGGGTCGGACGGACCGTGAGACCCGAACCGACCCGGAGACCTCTCCCCATGACCCGGTTCCCACGACTGGCGAAGCTCCTGGACTCGGCCCTCGGCGCCCTGCTCGTCCTGATCGTCGGCGGGACGGCGCTGGCGTTCGGCGGGTCGATCTGGTGGGCGGGCCCGGCCCTGGCCGTCGCGGTCAGCCTGGCCCTGGTGGCGTGGCTCTCGCGGATGGCCCTGAGCGGGCGATGGACGATGCTTCGCAGCCCGATGGCGCTGCTCGGTTGGGCCGCCCTGGGCCTGGCGTGCGTCCAGCTCGCCCCCTTGCCCGGTCGGCTCGCGACGGCCCTCTCCTCCCGGGCGAGATCGGCGCACGCCCTGGCGATGCTGCCCGGCATCGCCCAGGCCGACGACCCCGACGCCACGCTTCCCGAGCCCGTGGCCGACCGCTCGCCCGCCACCCTGGACCGTCCGGCCACGCTCCGCTGGCTCGTCGGCGCCTCGGGCTGCCTGGCCGTGTTCGTGATCGCCTCGCATTTCGCCGATCGCCTGGGCCGGTCGGCCCTGATCTGGGGGAGTGTCGTCGGCGCCTTCCTGGTGGGGACGGCCTTCGGCGTCGTCCAGGTGCTCGGCGGGGTCTCCGCCCCGTTCGGCGTCCTGGAAGCGGGATCGGGACGGCCCGGCGCCCCGTCCCTGGACGACCTGAGGACGTCCCCCTCGACCACGTTCCTCCGGCCGATCGGCGATTCGTCGCAGGGGGTGGCGGCGTCGGCGGCGGTCCCGGACCGGCCGTTCCAGTTCGGGCCGTTCGTGGCGGGTCCCGGGGCGTATCTCGCCCTGGGTTCGCTCGCCCTGCCGCTGGGGCTGGGCCTGATGCTCCAGGCGATGGCCCCCCGGGGGAGCCGCGAAGGGCTGGCCGCCCGGCTCCGGGACTCGGGCAAGGGCGGTCAGGTCGCGCTCCTCGGCGTGTCGTCGCTCGTCGGGGCGGCGCTGATCGGCCATCTCGCCGGTCCGATCCTGGCGGTCCCGTTCGGGCTGGGGATCCTGGTGGTCGGGCTGCCGACGGCGAGGGCCTCGGGCCTCCGCTGGGCGGCCGTCGGGGTCTCGGCGGTGATGCTCCTGGCGCTGGGCCTGGGCGTGGCCTCGGGAGAGGCGTGGGGCCGTCCCCGAGGCTCGGACGTCCTCGCGACGAGGGCCGACCTCCTGGCCGCCGAGGTCCGGGTGAAGGAGGCGGTCAAGATCGCCCGCGATTTCCCCGTCGTGGGCGCGGGCCTGGGCTCCTATCCGACGATCGCCGCCTATTACAAGGACCGCGACGAGTCGCCCGGGACGGCCGAGAGCAGCCTCCTCCAGTGGTGGGCCGAGGCGGGCGTGGCGGGCCTGGCGATCGCGGGGCTCGCGGCGGTCTGGTGCGTCGTCCGGCTGCCGGGGGCGATCCGCCGGGTGGGCTCGGCCGACCGGACCCTGGCGTTCACCCTGGTCGGCACGCTCGCGTGCTTCGCCACGTTCTCGGCGATCCACTGGACCGTGGAGCTCCTGGCCGTCGCCGTGGCCGCCAGCGCCGTGGCCGGGACGGCCAATCGCTGGCTGGCGGGAGGGACCGATTTGTTCGTGGAGAGGGCGTGAGTTTTTTTCGGGGGAGAGGGTCGCCCGGAGGGCGGGCCTCGTGGTAATCTGCTCCGCCAAGGGATTGGTCGGGCGCCAGGCTAGGAGGCCGACGGGCGATGCCGGAGACGACGTTCCTTCACATCCAGACGCGGGGCCGGGCCGCGACTCGGGTGGTGGAACTGCCCGGGGCTTCGGTCCGGGTGGGCCGAGGCGCTCAGTGCGAGGTCCGGTTGGGCGAGCCCGCGCTCGCCGAGGTCGAATGCCTGTTGAGGCGATCGGGCGAGTCCTGGCACGTCCAGCCGCTCAGCCCCTCCGGCCGGGTCGCCATCGACGGCCGCCCGGTGGACCACCTCCGCACCCTCTCGCCCGGGGTGGCGCTCCAGGTCGGCGAGCACTGGCTGACCCTCCGCCCGGCTCGGGCGAAGACCGAGGGCCTCGGCTCGTTCGACACGCCCATCCCGGTCGATCCGCCCTCGAGCTTCCTGCCTCGCGGCGCCTCGGCCGATCCCGAGAGGCTGGACGACCGCCGGGACGAGGAATCGGCCCGGCCGGTCCCGCCGAATGTGACTCCCCTGGGGGGCGCCGACAAGACCGAGAGGCTCGGCGCCTCGGTCGGCGACGGCTGGGAGAAGGCCCGCCGCGACGAGAAGGTCTGGGAGGCCCGCTGGAGGGCCGCCGGCGCCGCGATGAAGGCCCGCGAGCCGTCGCGAAAGGTCGCCGATCGCCGCCCGTCCTACCCCAAGCCGGCCGAGCCGCCCCGACCGGGACTCGTCCCGGTCGATCCGCCGTCGGCCTGGGTCCGCCCGGTCGCTCCGACGGAGATCGTCCCGCCCCGAGACCCGTCCGAACGGCTCAAAATCGTCCGCCCCGACGACGAGGAACCGGCCGAAGCCGACGAGTTTCCCGGAGACGAGGCCGCCGAGGCGGCTCCGAGCGATCCCCGGGCCGTTTCGCTCGCGGACGCTCCGGCCGAACCCCTGGCCCCGGCGCTCGACGAGGTTGCGGACCAGGGAAAGGCGGAAACCCCGGTCGAGCCGCCGATCGCCGAGGCTGTCGCCGTCGCCTTCCCGGCGCCCCTCCCCGAGCCTCCGATCGAGCCGACCGCTCCCGCGACGCCCTCGGAATCGATCGAGACGGCCTCGACCGAGCCTCCGGCCGCCGAATCCGCCCCGACGGCCGCCCTCGGCCTGCTCTCGGCGGCGCCTCCGCCTCCGAGGAAGCCGCGAGGGGGGCGTCGGCCGTCTCCGGGTCCGAGGCCGTCGCCGAGCTTGCCTCCGTTGCCCCAGCCCGACGAGCTGGAATGGCCCAGCGCCCGGGTGATCCTCGCCGCTCACGCGATGAGGGCCGAGCCCTCGGCGGCGGCGAAGCCCCGACCGCGCCGAGAGGTTCGCCCCGAGCCGACGGAGGCGGTCGCCCCGGGGCAGTGGTCCTTGCCCCTCTGGCTGGCGTGGCTGCCGCTCTCGTTCGTGACGCTCGCCCTGGCCGGGGCCGGGACGTTCCTCGCCTGGACCTGGGGCCGAGACGCCCAGGACGCCGGGGCCGTCGCCGATCGCCTCCTTCGACCCGGCCGACCGGCCGACGAGCCGCCCTCGGCCGATTCCGGGGCGCCCAGGACCTGGTGGCGGACGACCGCGCCCCACCTCTCGCTCCGGGCGGCGTCGCTGTCGGCCTCGCCCGGCGACCCGACCCGGGAGGAGGACGCCCGCCAGCTCCTCGACGCGGCCCGATCGGCGTCCCCCCTGGAGCCCCTCGTCCCGCCTGGCGCTGGCTCGCCTCGCGAGTCGGGACCGCGACCCCTCGGCGGCCGTGGCGTCGCTCGGGCTGTCTCGCGACGTGCTCTCCAGGACCTGGACGGCCCGCCAGCTCGCCCGGGCCGGCAAGATCGACCCGGCGTTGCGGGCCTATCGCTCGGCCCTGGAGCTGGCCGCCGGCGCCGACCCGTCGCGATCGGGCGAGGGGCGATATCGCCCCGATGACCTCCGGTTCGCCCTGCCCAATGAGGCGATGAAGGAACGGGTCGTCCGCGACATGGCCGCGCCCGGCGACCTGCCGTTCGATCGGCTCAACGCGACTCTTCCCGACGAGGGCGGGACGCTCCTGGCGGCGTATCGCGTCCTGAAGGAGAGGGGGAGCGACGACGCCGACCGGCTCCTCGATCGCCTGACCGGCCTGGGCGAGGCCCCGGCCGGGGTGGCGGCGGCCGTCCACCGGGCGGCCGTGGCCGAGGGCCTGGCGATCCGAGGGCGGGCCGAGGAGGCCGAGGCGCTCTATCGCCGGGCGATCGACGAGGCGGCCAACGAGCCGACCCGCCGCCGATGGCTGTACAACCTCGGGGAGATCCTGCACAAGGCCGGCGACCGTTCCGGGACTCGCGACGCCCTGACCGCCGCCCGGGGCACCCGGGGCGACGACGAGATCGGCCGGGCCGCCAGCCAGGCCCTCTCGCGCCGGGATGGGATCCTCGCGACCGTCCCCGACCGGCGGTCGCCCCGGAGGCGATCCCCCGAACCGCCGCTGAGGCCCTCCGCCTCGAATCGACGCAACTCCCCCTCAGGCCCCCGAACGGACGCGGGCCCAGCCGGCCGAACAGGCCACGACTCGAAGGATCGACGCGATGGCGACCACCGCGGCCCTGGCACCCGAGAGCGCCCCGACGACCGCTTCCCCCGCCTCCGAGGCCCGGGCGAGGCTCGATCCCTGGGGATTGGCCGGCTCGCTCGGCCTGCTCGGCCTCCTCTACGCGGCCAACCTCCGCCAGTTCGTCAACACCTGGTCCACCGACGCCAATTACAGCCACGGGTTCCTCGTCCCGGCCCTGGCCGCCTACTTCGCCCGGGAGGCGTCGAAGCAAGGCCCGGTGCCGATCCGGGGCGGGGCGGCCTGGGGCGTCTCCTTGATCCTGGCCTCGATCCTCGCCCACCTGGCCACGATCCTCGTGCCGGTGGGGATCGTCGGCGACCTGGGGTTCCTGCTCGGCCTGGCCGGGGTCGTCTCGTTGCTGCTCGGCGGCGAGGCGTTGAAGCGCTATCGCTTCCCCCTGGCCTTCCTGGTGTTCATGGTCCCCTTGCCGGTGGCGCTGTACGCCACGCTCGCCTCGCCGTTGCAGAGGCTGGTCAGCCAGTTCGGCGCGGCGCTGCTCAACGGCGTGGGGATCCCCGTCCTGTGCGAGGGGAACATGATGACCCTGCCGGGCGACGTCCACATGTTCGTGGCCGAGGCGTGCAGCGGGATGAGGCAGATGACCGGCTTCCTCGCCCTGACGACCGCCGTGGCGTACCTCTCGGGCCGGCCGGCCTGGTATCGCGCGGTCCTCGTGCTGTCCTCGGTGCCGATCGCCATGACGGCGAACGTCTTGCGGGTGATGCTCACCGGAGTGATCATGTATCATTTCGACCCGAAATACGCCAGCGGCGAGTTCCATACGTTCGAGGGCCTGCTGATGATGGGCGTGGGCCTCGGCCTGCTCGCCCTGGAGTGCGCCGTGCTGAAGGCCGTCGCCTAGCCGCCGGCCGCCCCGACGGCCGGGCCCGCGATGGCCGCGGCCTGAGTGTCCCGGACCGACCGAACACCGAGGAAGGACGATCATGACCCATCGACGATCGGCCGTCGCCCTGGCCTTGCTGGCCGTCGGCCTGACGGCCCACGCCGGGCTGGAGAAGGCCAACGAGACCGAGCGGCCCCGCCTCAAGGCCGACCTCGACGCCATCCCCCTGAGGCTGGGGGACTGGGTCGGCCGGGACGAGGCGATGGACCCCGACATCCTCGAACGGACCCAGACCACCGATTACATCAATCGGGTCTACGAGGACACCCGTCACCCCGGCCTTGCCCTGAAGCTCTGGATCAATTACTCCGAGACGGGCCTGAACCTCCGGCATTCGCCGGAGATCTGCCTGCCCTCCGGCGGCTGGACGAAGGTGGAGGCCCGGACGCGGCGGATGGACCTGGATCGGCCCGGGGGGGCCGCCCGGCCGATCATGAAACTGGCGTATTCGCAAGGCGATATGGTTCAGGACGTCGGTTTTTGGTACTACATTTTCGGCGAAGGCAGGGTGGAGCGGTACGTCCGCTCCCTGCCCATCACCAGCCGGAGCAGCCACGGGCGGACCACCCGGGGCTCCGGGCTCACGGTCGAGGTCTTCGGCCGGGGCGACTCGGACCCCGACGGCGAGGCCCTCCGGGAGTTCGCCTCCGCCTTGCTCGACCACCTGGAACCGATCCTCCCCGACCACCAGGCCGCGTATTACATCCCCTGAACCCATCATCCCCCGGACCCGATCAGACGCTCCCCTCGGCGGGGTGAGTCGCGGCGGACCGAGAAGGAGCATCCGATGAAGCACGCCCTGATCACCGGGATCACGGGGCAGGACGGTTCGTACCTCGCCGAATTCCTGCTCGGCAAGCCCGATTACGAGGTCCACGGCCTCGTCCGCCGGTCCAGCACCCTGAACCGGTCCCGGATCGACCACATCACGGCCGCCCCGGATCTCCGCAACCGCTTCCACCTCCATTACGCCGACCTCGCCGACGCCTCCAGCCTCGCCATGCTCATGGAGACGGTCCGGCCCGACGAGGTCTACAACCTCGCGCGCAGAGCCACGTCCGCGTGTCGTTCGACCAGCCGCTGTACACGGCGGACGTCGTGGGCCTGGGGACCCTCCGAGTTTTGGAGGCGGTCCGGCAACTGGCCCGGAGCCAGTCGGTGAAGTTCTACCAGGCGAGCTCCTCCGAGATGTTCGGCTCGGCCGCCCCCCCGCAGACCATGGACACGCCGTTCCACCCGCGGAGCCCCTATGCCTGCGCCAAGCTGTACGGCCACTGGCAGACGGTGAACTATCGCGAGGCCTACGGCCTGTTCGCCTGCTCGGGCATCCTCTTCAACCACGAGAGCCCGAGGCGGGGCGAGTCGTTCGTCACGAGGAAGATCACGCTCGGGGCCACCCGGATCAAGGAGGGCCTCCAGGCCAAGCTCGTGATGGGGAACCTGGACTCCCAGAGGGATTGGGGCTTCGCGGGCGACTACGTCCGGGCCATGTGGATGATGCTCCAGCAGGACCAGCCCGACGACTACATCGTGGCCACCGGCGAGACCTATTCCGTCCGCCAGTTCCTGGAATGGACCTTCGCGCAGCTCGACCTGGACTATCGCGACTTCGTCGAGTTCGACCAGAAATACACCCGGCCGTCCGAGGTGGACGTCCTCCTGGGCGACCCCAGCAAGGCCCGCCAGAAGCTCGGCTGGGAGCCCGAGGTGGACATCCACGGCCTGATCAAGATGATGGTCGATCACGACCTGGAGCTCGCCCGCCGCGAGAAGTACGCGCAAGGCTATCAGACCGTCTGATCGGACCTCGGGGGTGGGCGGAGCCCGCCCCGCCGAGCCCCTCGAACGGAGTCGTCGCCATGCCGAAGGTCGCCATCCTGGGGCTCGACTCGCCGAGCCGTCCCTGGCGTTCGATCGGTTCGCCGATCGCCTGCCGAACCTCTCGCGGCTCCGCGAGCGAGGGGCCTGGGGCACGCTCCGGAGCTGCGACCCGCCGATCACCGTCCCGGCGTGGATGTCGATGATGACGGGCCACGACCCCGGCCGGCTCGGCTATTACGGCTTCCGCAACCGGGCCGATCGCTCCTACGGGCGGATGGCCACAGCCACGTCGCTGGCCGTGAACGAACCCCTGCTCTGGGACCGGCTCGGCGACGCCGGCAACGACTCGATCCTGATCGGCGTCCCCCAGACCTATCCGCCCCGGCCGGTCCGCGGCCTGCTCGTGACCGACTTCCTCACGCCGTCGATCGAGTCGCAGTACACCTATCCGGCCGACCTCAAGGCCGAGATCGCCCGGATGCCGGAGGTCCACCCCTACGAATTCGACGTCGCCGACTTCCGCACCGACGACAAGGCCAGCATCCGCGACGCCATCGTTCGGATGACCGACAAGCGATTCGCCCTCGCCCGCCGGCTCCTGACCACCAAGCCCTGGGACTTCTTCATGATGGTCGAGATGGGCACCGACCGCGTCCATCACGCCTTCTGGCAGTTCATGGACCCCAGGCACCATCGCTTCGTCCCGGGGAACCCGTTCGAATCCGTGATCGAGGATTATTACGTCCACCTCGATCGCAAGATCGGCGAGCTGCTGGAGCTTTTCCCGGGAGAAACCACGGTCCTGGTCGTCTCGGACCACGGCGGCCAGTGCATGGAAGGCGGGATCGCCCTGAACGAGTGGCTGGTCCGCGAGGGGTATCTCGCCCTCCAGGAGGCCCCGAGGACGCCGACCCGGCTGGAAGGGCTGAAGGTCGATTGGGCGAGGACCCGGGCCTGGGGTTCGGGCGGCTACTACGGCCGGGTGTTCCTGAACGTGAAGGGCCGGGAGCCTCACGGGGCCGTCGATCCGGCCGATTACGAGTCGCTCCGCTCGGAGCTCGTCGAGAAGCTCGAAGCGATCGGCGATCCCCAGGGGCGACCGATCGGCACCCGGCGTTGCGACCCGAGGACCTGTACCGAGAGGTCCGGGGGGCCGCGCCTCCCGACCTTCTCGTGTATTTTGGCGACCTCCGATGGCGGTCCGTGGGCCTCGTCGGCGGCGGCTCGATCCACACGTTCGAGAACGACACCGGGCCCGACGACGCCAACCACGCGCCCGACGGCCTCCTGATCGCCGCCGGGCCGGGCGTCGAGCCGTTCGGGCGAATCGCCGGGATGGGGATTCAGGACGTGGCGCCGACGGTCCTCCGCCTCTTCGGCCTGGACGTGCCGGACGACCTCCCCGGGCGCCCGATCGGGCCGATCGTGGGCGAGGAGGCGGTGGCTGCCCCTTGACTCCGAGAGTCCCACCTCCTTAGGATGACCGCCGACAGATCGCATCTCGGCCAACGCATCAAGGATGATCGCGTGACTATCTCCCTCGCGCCCCCGCCCCGCGACCCCTCCCGAGGAGTTCGGGACTCGGTCCTCGTCGCCTGCCCGGATGCCCGCCCCCCGGCGTATGAGGCGGTGGCGGGGCTGTCGCGCTCGGGCCTGCTCGGCGAGTTCGTCACGGCCTTCTACGATCGGCCCGATTCGCCGGTCTCGGCCGTGGCGCACCGGCTCGGCCCGATCGGCTCGAAGCTGTCCCGGAGGTCCCGCCCGGACATCCCGCCCGATCGCGTCCGCTCGTTCCCCGCGTTCGACGCCTGCCTCGCCGTCGAGAACCGCTCGGGCCGAGGCTCCGCGATTCCCTGGCCCGGTGGCGCACCCGCCGGTTCGATCGGCTCGTCCGGGACGAGCTGCGGAGGACCCGGCCGAGGTCCGCCCTCCTGTTCAGCGACGTCGGCTCCGAGTTCGCCATCCCCTTCTGCCGGTCGGCCGGGATGGCGTCGGTCCTCAGCGTCGTCCACGGCGACGTCCACGAGGAGCTCGACGTCCTGGCCCGGGAGCGCGTCGCCTCGCCCGACTTCTTCCCGATCTATCTCGGAGGCGGGCCGGTCGAGGCGGCCGACCTGCGATGGCTCCACGATCGGAGGCTCCGCGAGCAGGCCGAGGCCGACGCCATCCTCGTCCCGTCGGGCCACCTGGCCGACCGCCTGGAAGCCCGGGGGATCGACCGGTCGAGGATTTCGGTCGTCCCCTATGCCGCCGATCTCGAGCGGTTCCGGCCGATCGAGGGCAAGACCCATCGCGATACCTGCACGTTCCTGTTCGCCGGGGGGATCACCCAGAGGAAGGGGATCAAGTACCTCCTGGAAGCCTGGCGAAAGGCCCGTCGGCCGGGTTGGCGTCTGGCCCTGGTCGGCGCCTTGCCTCGCGACCCCTCGCCCCTCGAACCGTATCGCGAGGAGGTCGAGTTTCTCGGCCGGGTGGGGCACTCGGAAATGCCGGGAGTGATGGCCGGGGCCGACGTGTTCGTGTTCCCGTCGCTGTTCGAGGGTTCGGCGGTCGTGACCTATGAAGCCCTGGCCTGCGGGCTGCCCACGGTGACCACCAGGGAAGCCGGCTCGGTCGTCCGGGACGGGCAGGACGGCCGGATCGTCCCCTCGGCGGACGTCGAATCGCTCGCGACGGCCCTGGAGGCGCTCGGCCTCGATCCCGACCTTCGCGACGCGATGTCCCGATCGGCCCGGCAACGGGCGGAACTGCATGACTGGGGGCGGTATCAGGAGGCGGTCTCGGCCGTCGTGGCCGAGGTTTCGCCCCTCTGACCCGGACCGGCCCGCCATCGAGAAAGGATTCTCCCTTGCGACGCATCCCCGAGCTCGACGGCCTCCGCGCGATCGCCTCGGTCCTGGTGATCGCCTTCCACGCCTCGCTGACGAGCGAATCGTGCCGATCGGCCTTCCTCCTGAGGTGGGGCTGGATGGGCGTGGACCTGTTTTTCGTGGTCTCCGGCTACCTGATCACGACGATTTTGCTGCGATCGTCGAACGAGGGCGCCTCCGGCCTGCTCTCGTTCTTCGTCCGGCGGTCTCTGAGGATCTGGCCGATCTATTACCTCGTCCTGATCGCGTTCGTGGCCGCGAATGCGTTGTTGCCGCGTCCTCAGCCGACCGCCGGCCTGACCCTGTACCTGACGTACACGCAATTCCTGCCGAGATACTGGGGGGCCGACGGCCCGGCGTTCCCCCGGGCGTTCGCCCATACGTGGAGCCTGGCGGTTGAGGAGCAATTCTACCTGATCTGGCCGGCGTTGCTGCTGCTGATGGGCCGCAAGGCGCTCGTGCCGCTCTGCCTCGGGGCGGCGGCGGTGGCGGTGGTCTCGCGAGGCTGGTTCCATCTCGATCCGCAGCTCCTGCTGGGCCGATGCGACGGCCTGGCGATGGGAGGGCTTCTGGCCGCGGCGTTCTCGGCCCGCCCGTGGGCTGCCGGCCGGGAGGACGCCGTCCGCAAGGGCTTCGCGATGATGATCCTGGTCCCCCTGGCGTTCTTCCTCGGCTTCGCGGCCGGGACGGACGCCGAACGGGCCGAGCCGATCCGGGCGAGCGTGGAAATCCTCCTCGGAAACGTCCTGTTCGGAGGGGTCGTCGGCCTCTGCCTGCTCGACACCGGCCGGGCCCGGCTCGCCCTGTTGCGAGATCCCCGGCTGGTGGCGCTGGGCCGGATCAGCTACGGGCTTTACCTCTATCACAACCTCGTGTTCTCGGGCCTCCAGCTGCGGTTCGGGCCGACGGGCACCCCGGGCTGGGCGATCCTCGCCGGTTCGGGCCTGACCCTGGCGATGGCCGCCCTGTCGTGGAGGGCCATCGAACGGCCGATCCTGGCCTGGAGGGACCGCCAGGCCGAGCCGGGGCGGTCGCCCCGAACGGCCCGGACCGAGGTCGCGGCGTCTCGGGGTTGATGGAAATGGTTTCGGGGCGGTTGTCTCTCCTTGACGGAACGAGCGGAGGGCCGAGATGGAGCTGGATCGCGTCTTCGTCTTCGCGACCGCGACGGTCATCCTCGGCCTGGTCGCCTCGAAGGTCCTTCGCAAGGGGTTCGACCCGTTCGAGCCGGTGTACCTGTTCCTCGCCGGCTACCTCCAGCTTTACGTGGTCCAGGCGATCTCCTATCGCGAGTACGCGCTCCGGGCTCGTGGCGAGGAGGTCGTCACGGCCGCGAATTTCCGGGCGTTCTGGGCCTTGCTGGTGTTCCTCGGCGCGTATTACAGCGGGCTGGGCAAGAGGCTGGCGGCCTTCCTGCCGAAGGCGCCCCGGGGCTGGTCGCCGGGGTTCGCGGGCCTGGTCTCGCCGTTCCTGGTCCTCTGGGGCCTGGTCTGCTCGGTGATTACCCTGAGGGCCGGGACGATCGGCGTGGAGGACGGCTACTTCGTCCAGTTCCCGATGATGATGCTGGTCGGCGGCGTGATGCTGCTGGTCACGGGGCGGCAGGAGGGGCAGTCGCGACCGCTGATGACGGCGGCCGGGGTGGCGATCACGGCCGGCTACAGCCTGATCTGGATGTTCAACGCGAAGCGGTCCCACGCGCTGTTCGGCATCCTCGCGGGCGTGAGTGCGTTCTATCTTCCTCGATACCGGCGGCCGTCGCTGCCGGTCCTGGCCGGGACGGGCCTGGCCTGCGTGATGGCCGTGGCCCTGGCCATCGGCTGGCGGGGGACCGACCGCTACGAGCAGACGCTCTCGGGCTTCGGCCAGTACCTCTCGGAGTTCCGCCTCGCCTCGGTCCTGGAGAGCCTGAACATGGCCGATCGGTCGTGGGAGCAGTCGGCCGGGGACGAGCCGGTCAGCAAGGAGACCGAGGAGATGGGCGGGTTCCTCCTGATGATGGCGACGGTCCCCGAGAAGTCCCCCTACGACTATGGCGCCTCGTACCTGCGGATCTTCAGCACGTTCATCCCCCGCCCCCTCTGGCCCGACAAGCCGCTGTACGGACGGGAGGAGTGGATCTCCGCGTGGAAGGCGGGCTCGGAGAGGCCCCGGGAGGACAACTTCACCGGCCCGGCCATCGGCCTCCTCGGCGCCACCCAGCTCAACGGCGGGGGGATCGCCACGGCCATCGTCCTGGCCGCCCTGGGCCTCATGGTCCGGACCGCCTACGACTATTACCGCTTCCACGCCGATTGCCCGTGGGCCCAGGTCTGGTGGTCGGTGACCTATTTCAACGCCTGGCTGATGACCGCGAACGACGATCCGTTCGTCTGGTTTTACTACGTGTACGGCTTCAGCGTCCTGCCGCCGATGGCGGCCCTGTGGATGTATTTCCGCCTGGCGACGCCCCGAGACGGCCTCGCCTGAAACGACCGCATCGACCGACCCGCCGAGGATGGACCCGTGAGGCTCAAGCTCGCCATCGCCTTCACGAATTTCGGCCCGTACCACCTCGCCCGGCTCCGGGCCCTGGGGGCGCGGCTCCTCCGCGACGGGGGCTCGCTCGTGGCCCACGAGATGGCCGGCTCCGAGAGGCTCTATCCCTGGTCGGTCGCCCGTCGTCACGAGTCCTTTTCCGGCGCGACCCTGTTTCCCGATCGCGCGATCGAGGACGTCCCGGCCGCCCAGTGCCGGGCCGCGATCACAGAGGCCCTGGACCGCGACGACCCGGACGCCGTCGCCATCTGCGGGTACAGCCGGCCCGAGTCGATGGCCGCCCTGCGATGGGCCGAGCGTCGTCGTCGGCCCGCCATCCTGATGTCCGAATCGCAGGAGATCGACCATCCCCGGCTCTGGTGGAAGGAGACGCTCAAGGCGAGGCGGGTCCGGCGGTTCTCGGCGGCCCTGGTCGGCGGGCCGAGCCATCGCGAGTATCTCGCCTCGCTCGGAATTCCGGCCAAAAAGGTTGCGTTGGGGTACAACGCCGTCGATAATGACGCCTATTTAGAGATGGTCGAGGCCCACCGGCGTTCCCCCGCCGGTCGGAGCGGTTTGCCGAACCGTCGGTACTTTCTCGCGGTCAGCCGGTTGGTCCCGGAAAAGAACCTGGTCGGCCTGGTCCGGGCCTTTGCGTCGTATCGTCGCGAGGTTGGCGAGGAAACGGCGTGGGACCTGGCGGTCTGCGGAGGGGGGCCGGGCGAGGCGGACCTGGCGGCGGCGGTTCGAGAATCGGGGGTGGACGAGGCCGTCCATCGCCCGGGGTTCCTCCAGGAATCGGAGCTTTCGCGATGGTACGCGTACGCCTCGGGGTTCGTGCATCCGAGCCTCCTGGAGCCGTGGGGCCTGGTGGTGAACGAGGCGGCGGCGAGCGGGCTGCCCTTGCTGGTCAGCCGGAGGGCCGGGTGTGCCCGAACGCTCGTGCCGGACCCGCCCGGGACGTCGGGGACGACGTTCGACCCGACCGACGAATCGGCGATCGCCCGGGCCCTGACCTGGCTCGCGACGATGCCGGAGACCCGGAGGGCGGCCATGGGCCGGAGGGCGGCGGAGATCGCCTCCTCGTGGGGCCCGGATCGGTTTGCGGAGGGGATGATGGAGGCCCTGGACCTCGCCAGGTCGGCGGGGTCGGGCCAACCGAAGACGGTTTCCGGAGGGTCCCGACGATGAGCGTCCTGGCGATTCGTCCGCAATCGGCGAGGCCGTCGCGGCCCGCCTCCGGTGGCTGCGTCCACCTCTGCAACGGCCTGGACCCGATCCGCGACGGCGGGATGGTGCCGAGCATCCTGGGGATGGTCGGCGCCCTGGCCTCGCGGGGCGAGACGGTGGGGATCGTCACCCCGTCGCCGTCGAGGCTCGAGGATTCCGAGCTGCCTCCCGGAGTCGATCTGTTCGGGCCCGAGACCGACCTGGAGGCCTCGGTCCGCGAGGCCGGGGTGGTCCACCTCCACGGCCTCTGGCAGGGCCACACCCGCCGGGGCGCCCGGACCGCCCGCAAGGCCGGCGTGCCGTACCTGATCGCCGCCCACGGGATGGCCGATCCCTGGGCGATCCGCCACAAGGCCCTGAAGAAGGCCCTGTATCGTGCCGTGATCGAGGGGACCAACCTCCGACGGGCCGCCTGCCTCCACGCCCTGACCATCCCCGAGGTCGGCCACCTCCGCGCCCTGGCGCCGAAGGCCCCGGTGGCGCTAGTGCCCAACGGCGTGGACCTCTCGACCTTCGAGGCCCTCCCGCCCCGAAGCGTCCTCGAAGCCGAGTGTCCCGAACTTCGCGGCAAGACCATCCTGCTGTTCTTCTCCCGAATCCACAAGAAAAAGGGCCTGGACTTGCTGATGCCGGCCCTGGCCGGGATCGCCCGGGACCATCCCGACGCCCATCTGGTGATGGCCGGGCAGGACCAGGGGGCCCTGGGGCCGACCCTGGAGCAGGCCGACGCCCTGGGGATTCGCGACCGGGTCACCTACCTCGGCCACGTCTCGGGCGAGCGGGCCCGGGCGGTCTGGGGGGCCGCCGATGCGTTCGTCCTGCCCAGCTATTCCGAAGGGTTCAGCATGGCCGTCCTGGAGGCCCTGGCGGCGAGGAAACCGGTGCTGATCACCTCGGCCTGCCACTTCCCCAGGCTCGCCTCGGCCTGGGGCGGGATCGTCGTCGAGCCGACCGCCGAGGACGTGGCCCTGGGCCTCCGCGACCTCTTCGAGATGGACCCCGCCGAACGCGCCGAGCTGGCCAAACGGGGCCGGGCCCTGGTCGAATCCCGATTCACCTGGGACCACGCCGCCCGGAGGCTCGCCGAGGTCTACGACTGGCTCCGGGGCGGGGGCCCCGGCCCGAGGCCGTCCGGGAAGCGGAGGAATCCCACTAGGGCTCCGGCTCTCCTGCCTCGTCGGGTGGCATGCTTACGTCTTCGTCAGCATGAGTTTGGTTCGAGCGTGACCGAGGACATGCTGACGAGGATGTCACGCGACACGAAGTTATACCCCCTGAATTGTTCGACAATTTCAAGGGCCTTCGGACGCAACCGACGATCTTTCAAGCGTTTATACGAAGAAACGCCTGAAAATACAATCGCGGCGCGGGGGTATAACTTCGTGTCGCGTGACAAGGACGTAAGCATGCCACCCAATCCTCTCTTCCGCACGTCTGGAGGGGAAGTCGGACGCTCAGGACGGAGACCTCCGTTCAACATTTTTCGATGGAGCCGTCAAGGATGACCACCCTCGCCGCCTCGCCGACCTCGACATCGACCTCCGCCTCCTCGACCCGGCGCGCCCCGATCAGCGTGCTGATCCCCGCGAAGAACGAGGCCGAGAACCTCCGCCGATGCCTTCCCGCCCTGTCGTGGGCCGACGAGGTGTTCGTCGTCGATAGCGGCAGCACCGACGACACGGCGGCCGTCGCCGAGTCGTTCGGCGCGAAGGTCGTCCCGTTCCGCTTCAACGGGGTCTATCCCAAGAAGAAGAACTGGGCGCTCGATCATCTCCCGTTCGCGAACGAATGGGTGCTGATCGTCGACGCCGACGAGGTCGTCCCGCCCGAGCTGGCCGAGGAGATCGCCCGGCGGACCGCGTCGGGCGAGGCGGACGGCTTCTATCTGAACATGAAATACTACTTCCTCGGCCGGCGGATCCGGCATTGCGGCTACTCCGAGGCGTGGAACCTCCGCCTCTTCCGCCACCGGCTGGGCCGGTACGAAAAAATGCCCGTGACGCCCGGCTCCCGGACCGGCGACAACGAGGCTCACGAACACGTGATCCTCGACGGCACCGTCAAGCGATTGGCCCACGAGCTCGACCACTTCGCCTATCCGTCGCTGTCGGTCTGGGTCGAGAAGCACGACCGCTACGCCTCGTGGGAGGCGGAGATGTACGAACGGTTCCTCCGCGAGCCGGCGCCGGCCGGGATCGGCCGGGGGAAGCGGTTCAAGCGGGGATTGAAACGGGTCTATTTACGCCTGCCGATGCGGCCGCTTGTTCGGTTTATTTATGCGTACATCTTCCGGCTCGGGTTCCTGGACGGGATGCCGGGCCTGGCGTTCTGCACGCTCCTGGGATTCTATGATTTCCTGTGCTGGGCGAAGGTCTATGAGAGGCGCCTGGCGGGGTCGGGCCGGAGCCTCGGCCGGACGGCCGGGCAATCGGAGGCCAGCGCGTTGCGGTAGAGCTCGGCCAGGGCGGCGGCCTCGGCCCGGGGCGAGAAGTCGCGATCGATCCGCCCTCGGCCGCGGGCGCCCAGGCCGAGCGCGGCGTCCGGGTCGGCCAGGAGTTCCCGGATCGCCAGGGCGAGCGCCTCGGGGTCTCCGGGAGGGACGAGCCGGCCTTCCTCGCCGGTCGTGAACCAGTCGCGGAGGCCGGGGACGTCCGAGGCGATGGTGGGGACGCCTTGGGCCATCGCCCGGCCGACGCTCCGGCCCGAGGCGGGGATTCGCGACGGGTGGCAGAACACGTCCAGGACGCCCCAGACGATCCGGGAGGCGTCCGGGCCCTCGGCGAAGGTCATCCGGTCGGCCAGCCCGAGCCCTTCGGCCAGCCTCCGGGGGCCGGCGCCCCCTCCCCGGACGGCCAAAACGAACTCGGCGTCGATCCCCGAGTCGCGGATCGCCCGGGCGGCCTGGAGGAACGTCGCCAGGCCCGAGCCCGGGCCGGGGCCGCAGTCGGCGCCGATCACCGGGACGGTCAGCCTCGACCTCGCCGGAGAGTCCTCGGGGGACCGGGCGATCCCCGGGGGGATCGTCGCCACGGCCCTCGCCGGCAGGCCCAGGGAGCGAATCAAGTCCTCCGCCAATGCCGGGCCGGGGGCGATCACCCCCCGGCACAGGGCCCGGCCCAGGCGGAGGCTCGCCCCGGGGGGGAGGAACTCCTCGACCGTGACCACATAGGGCACCCCCCAGCGGTCGGACAGCTCCAGGGCCGTCTCCGCCGAGGCGATCCCCAGGGCATGAAGGAGCCCGGGCCTCTCGGCCTCCCGGAGGGCGAACCGGCGGGCGGTCCAGGCCCGGCCCCACCGACCGCCGAACGGCGGGTCGGGCACGACGATCGCTCGCGCCACGATCCCGCGATCGGCGAGCAACCCGGCCAGGATCGCCGTCGAGCCCGGCTCGTCCCCTTCCAGCGCGCCCGGGACCAGGCCGACGGTGCCGCTCGTCTCCGCCATGACGGGCCCTCCTCGGCCGACCGTTCCTAACAGATCGGGACCGATCGGGACAGGGGAATTCGCCGAGGCCGCGACCTCCGGACCGCCGGATAACCGGCCCGGCGATTCCTCGGACCGGAGGGGGTCCGCCCTATGGGAGGCCCGACCCTCGGGCTATACTCGAACCGCTTCGGCTCCGCGCCGTCGGCGGCGTCCTTTCGGCTCGGGAGCCCCGTCCCCCATCGAATCCGGTGCCCAAGGGTCGCGCATGAATCTTTCCCAGACGGCCGAGCTCCCTCCGTCCCCGACGGCCACGCGAGACGCGTTGAATCGTCTCCTCCAGAATATCGGGACGGTCGTCCTGGGGAAGCCCGACGTGATCCGCCTGGCCGTCGTCGCCCTGCTGGCCGAGGGTCATCTCCTGATCGAGGACGTCCCCGGGGTAGGCAAGACCTTGCTGGCCCGCGCGATCGCCGCGAGCATCGATTGCACCTTCCGCCGCCTCCAGTTCACGCCCGACCTGCTGCCGTCGGACATCCTCGGCTCCAGCGTCTACAATACCGCCACCGGCGAGTTCGTGTACAAGAAGGGCCCGATCTTCGCCAACGTGATCCTCGCCGACGAGATCAACCGGACCACCCCGAGGACCCAGAGCGCCCTGCTCGAAGCCATGAGCGACGGCCAGGTCTCCGTCGAGGGGAAGACCCACGTCCTGGAGCCGCCGTTCCTGGTCCTGGCCACGCAGAACCCCTACGAATTCGAGGGGACTTACGTCCTCCCCGAGAGCCAGCTCGACCGCTTCATGATCCGCATCCGCATGGGCTACCCGATGCGATCCGAGGAGCGAGACATCCTCACCAGCCACCGCCGGGGGGAGCCGGTCGAGCACCTCAGCCCGGTCCTGACCTCCCAGGAAGTGCTCGACCTGCAACGGGCGGTCCGCGCCGTGAGGGTCGAGGACGCGATCGCCGATTACCTGCTCGACCTGGTCCACGCCACCCGGGACAGCGAGGAATTGCACGTCGGCGTGAGCACCCGAGGCGCCCTGACGCTCTATCGGGCCGCGCAGAGCCTGGCCCTGGTCTCCGGCCGCGATTACGTAGTGCCCGACGACGTGAAATCGCTGGCCGTGCCGGTCCTGGCCCACCGGGTCGTGGGCAAATCGTTCCTCCAGGCCGGAGAATTCGGCGCCTCCGAGGCGATCATCCGCGACCTGGCCGACCGCCTGCGAGTGCCGGCGTGAGGATCATGTACCGACGCGGACCCAGGGTGACGAGGAGGGCGAGATGCCGGCGGAAACCACCTATGTCCACGCTCTGGAGCATCTCGCGGACCTTTGCGACGAGGTCGCATCGACCCGCGAACCCATCGTGATCCACCGTCCCGGAGCCGAGGACGTCGCCCTGGTCGCGGCCTCGGAGCTTCGCGGCCTGATGGAGACGGCCTACCTGTTGCGCTCGCCCCGGAACGCCCAACGGCTCCTGAACGCCCTGGACCGCGCGAAGGGCGAAGACCTTCGGCGGGAATTCGATCTCGATCCGGCCCCTTGATCCGAAGAACGAACCCCGGCCGCCTCGGGAGGCGTTCTTCCCCGCCGAGTTTCGCGAGGACCTTCGCTTCTGGACCCGGACCGACCGGGAGGTGTGGCACTCCGAATGAATTGCCCCCGGGAGACGACGACGATGTCCGAGGATGATGTCTTACGTCCCGTCCGGGCGGTCCGCGAGGAATATTGCCGTCGATTCGATTATGACCTCTCGGCGATCGTTCGCGATCTCAAGAGGCAGGAAGAGGCTGGAGGACGACGGGTCGTCCGGCTTCCGCCCCGCGACCCCTTCCCAACAACCGGCGAGTCTCGCCCGAAGACCGCGTGAATTCCCCCGGCCCTGGCGTCCATCCCTTATCGAGGCCACGCCCCGCGATGCCCACGCCCCCCGCCTTGCGGTCCCTGTGGAAGCTGGCCTCGTGGAGCCTCAAGCCCAACCAGAGGCTGCGCTGGACCCGCGCCGGGGTGGTCTACCTGGCCGTCTGGCTGCTGCTCCTGACGGCCGGGTTGTATCAGCAAGTGAACTTGATCTTGCTGGTGGCCGGGATGGCGGCGGGGCCGTTGGTGGCGTCGTTCCTGATCAGCGCGTCGATGCTCCGGAGGGTGAGAGTCGGGCGGCGGTCGCCTCCTTATGTGTTTTCGGGCGAGCCGCTGACCCTGGATTACTCCCTGGAGAATCGCCGCCGCGCCAACGCGGCGCTGGCGCTGACGATCGAGGACGTCCTGGCCCCGTCGGAGCGGTCCGTGCCGGGGGGTTCGCCGGTCTCGCCGATGGTCCGGTTCTCCCGGGTCGCGCCGGGGCAGTGCGCGAGGGTCCGGTGGCGGGGGCCTTCGCCCGAGAGGGGCCGCTATCGGTTCGGCACCCTGGAGCTGGTCACGCGGTCGCCGTTCGGCCTGATCGAGAGGCGCGACCTGCTGGAGGAGCCGGCGGAGATCCTCGTCTATCCCCGGGTCGGCCACCTGGCCCGGCGATGGGGCCAGATCCATCGGGAGGCGACCGAGACCCGCCGAGGGACCCGCCACGACCGATCCGCCCAGCAACAGGAATACCACGGGCTCCGCGAGTATCGACCCGGCGACAGCCCTCGATGGATTCACTGGAGGACCACGGCCCGCATCGGCAAGCCGATGGTCAAGGAGTTCGAGCAGCAGAACGACCAGGACCTGGCGATCCTGATCGACCCCTGGCTCCCGCGGACCAAGGCCACCCCCGAGCAGCGCGAGACGGTGGAAGCGGCGATCCGGTTCGCGGCGACGGTCTGCCTGGAAACCTGCCGCCACACCGGCCGGAGGCTCCTCCTGGGCTGGACCGGCCCGACGCCCGAGGTCCGCCAGGGGCCGGCGTCGGTCAAGCTCCTCCACGAGCTCCTGGAGGGGCTGGCGGTGCTCCGGCCGTCGCCCGAGGGGCAGGTCTCCGCCCTCCTGGACGCCCTGCCTCCGGCGATCATGCGCGAGGCCATGATCGTCCTGATCTCGACCCGTCCGGTCAACCTGGCCGAGGAGGCCGAGAAGACCACGAGGCTGGCCGGTGCCTCGGCCCGGGGGCTGATCGGCCGGATCCTCCGGCTCGACGCCTCGAGAGGGGACCTCGACGACCTGATCGCCTTCGACGGCCGACCGGCCGGCGAGTACGCCCAGCCCCCGGTTGCGGAGGCCCGCCCATGAGGTTCGAACGCCTGTATCGGGCCAGCATGTATTTCATGCTCTTCCAGGCCACGCTCCTGCTGAGCCTGGACATCGCCCGGGACAACCGCCTGGCGATGCTCTACCCCGTGGCCGTCGCCGTGGGCGGGGTCGTGGCCTTCCTGTCGGTCGATCGCTCCCGGGGGTTCGCCCTGCCTCGCGACCTGGCGAACTTCCTGGGGATCGTCTCGTTCGGCGTCGCCCTGATCGAATACTCGCGGGACACCGCCTATCAGCTCCTGGCGCTGGGCCACTTCCTGGTCTATCTTCAGCTCATCAAGTATTTCCTGCAGAAGACCGTGGAGGACGACTGGTATCTGTTCCTGCTCGGGCTGGTGGAGGTGGTCATCGGCGTGTACATGAGCCAGAGCGACGAGGTGGGGATGCTCCTGGTCTCGTGGACGGTCACGACCCTGTGGACGTTCGGGCTGTTCCACCTGAGGAGGGAGGCGCTCCGCGAGGCGACCTCGCCCGGGGCGATCATCTCGCCGGCCCCCTCGGCCGAGGAGCCGTATCCCGGTCTGTTCCGGCCGTCGTTCATCCTGGCCACCCTGGCGATGGCGGCCCTGACGATGGTCCTCGGCGGCATCATCTTCCTTCTGATGCCCCGGTGGCAGTCGCGGGCGGGCCTGAGGCCCGGGATCGCCCCGGCGACCCGGCACCTGACCGGCTTCAGCGACCGCGTGAGCCTCGGCCAGATGGGCGAGATCCTCGAGAGCGACAACATCGTCATGACGATCGAGCCTCCGGGACGAGGAGGACAAGCCGGCCGCCCCGCCCGAGGAGCTCCTCTGGCGAGGCGTGACGATGGTCCACTACGACCCGGGGAGGAAGACCTGGAACCGCGCCCGCCTCCAGGCCATGCTCGGCACCGACCTCCGGCCCGAGATCCCGGCCGGGACCCGGGAGTATCGCCAGAGGATCAAGCTCGAACCCAGCGACAGCGACGCCCTGTTCGCCCTGGCGCCGATCCTCCGGGTCGGTTCGAAGTCCATCGGCGACATCGGCATGAACCGCTTCGACGGCACCCTGTTCCGCCGCGACCTCCGCGGCGAGTTCCGCGGCGAGTTCGGCGACCCGGGGGGCAGCCGGCCCGGCGCGTTCGATTACGTCGTCCGCTCGGCCGTCCAGCCCGATCAGACCCAGTTCGGCGAGGCCCCGCCCGAATCCGACCAGATCGAAGGGCTCCTGACCGTCCCCGAGGGGATCGAGGGGCCGCTCCACCGGATCGTCGATCCGATCATCGCCTCGGCGGAGGGCTCCGATCGCGAGCCCGACCTGGCCAGGGCCCGGGCCCTGGAGCACTTCCTCCGGGACGGCGACTTCACCTACACCCTCAAGATCAACATCGTCGATCCGACGATCGACCCGGTCCTCGACTTCGTCCAGAATCGCCGGGAGGGGCACTGCGTCTACTTCGCCAGCGCCCTGACGCTGATGTGCCGGACGGCCGGCATCAAGGCCCGGATGGTCAACGGCTTCAAGGGCGGGGACTGGAACGACCTGGCCAACGTCCTGGTCGTCCGGGAGAAGCACGCGCATAGCTGGGTCGAGGTCTACCTCGGCAAGGACGCCAAGGGCCGCCCTCGCTGGCAGACCCTGGACCCCACCCCCGCCCGGCAGCGAGACGACGCCGTGGCGAAGGTCGCCGGAGGAGGCCCCCGCTTCCGGTCCCTCTGGGACTCGATCCGGGCCCGATGGGCCTTCGACGTCATCGGCTTCGACCGCGACCGTCAGGAGAGGAACATTTACGGCCCGCTCCGCCAGCTCGGCCAGTACGCGATGGAGGGCTTCAAGATCATCGGCGGGATGCTCCGCCAGGCCCTCTCGTTCTTCTACTTCGAGGACTACACCAACTTCTTCAGCCTGAGAGGGTCGCTCGTCCTGATCCTGGCGATGATGGCGGTCGTCGGGGCGATCCGGGGGCTGATGTGGCTGATCGCCCGGGCCCGAGGACGGTCGGGCAAGGGGCGGAGGCTCGCCGGCTCGCTCGATCCGGGCGTGGCGTTCTATCTCCGGATGGTCCACGCCCTGGCCGGCTACGGCCTGGAGCGCCCGGAGGCCGAGACCCCCCGCGAATTCGCCCGGAGGGCCTCGCTCTTCCTGGCCGACCGCGACCGGGCGCCCGGAGGGCTCGACGCCGTCCCCCCTCGGGTCGTCGATGCCTTCTACGCCCACCGATTCGGCCGGCGGGACATCCACCCGGACGCCCTTCGCGACCTGGAGGCCGGCCTCGACGCCCTGGAGGCCGGCCTGGGCCGGGCTTCGACCGCCTGATCACGCCGCGGTCCGCCGGGCCTGGCGATCGGCGACGTCCCCCGGGGGCGCCTCGGATCGAGGTTCGACGACCGGCAGATGCCGGAGCACGAAGAGGTAATGCGTCGCCGCCCCCGCGATCACCAGGACGTGGAAGATCTCGTGGGGGCCGATCACGTTCGCCCAGAGCGAGGGCCAGTGGGTCACGTGGAAGATCGCGCCCACGCTGTACAGCACGCCTCCGGCCGGAAGGGGGCGGAGGCTCCGCCGGTTCATCCTGGAGGCCATCCCCAGGTAGCACAGGGCGCCTTCCCAGCCCATCGCCAGGTACATCGAGGTGGCCACCGGCGCCGGCAGGGGGCCGAGCGTGGTGATCAGGCACAGCCAGACCGCCGCGCCCAGCCACGCCAGCGTCAAGGCGATCGCCCCGGCGCGGACCGGCATCAGGTGCCGGGCGATCGGCGTATACGTCCCGGCGATCAGCAGGAAGATCGCGATGTGATCGAGTCGGATCAACGCCAGGGACGGCTCGCCCATCGCGGCCGTCGCGTGGCAGGCGGCACTCGCGGCGAAGCACGAGGCCAGGCCGAACCCATAGACCGCCGCGCTCAGGCGACGGGCGGGATCGGGCCCGCACCGCCTCCAGAGATAGGCCGCCGCGGGGATCGACGCGAGGAAGGCCAGCCCGTGAGAGCCGGCCGACACATATTCGCGGAGGTCGGGGACGCCCATGAGGACCCACCGTCCATCCGGGGAAGTTGAAGCGCGATCGCCCACGTCCTCGCCCGCGACGACGGGCGCGGCCGATGATCTCGCACATCCCCTTTACCAAACTCGGCAGGGCCCACGGCGGGCCTTGAGGCGATCGGGGCGGGGGACGCAGCCCGGATAATCTTCTTACGAGCAAATCACGGGTCCGGGTCGCCGAATCATGGCTCCAATGGGGAATTGGGGGAGGGAAATTGGTGCCAGATCAATTTTATCGGACGAAAATCGATCGGAGACCCGTCCTCCCGGCTCCGCTCCCCCAATTCGCCCCGGCGGGTCGTCGCCCAAATCGGGGCGGTCGGCTAGGATGGGTCGATCGGATTGGCTCGGCTTCGGCCCGAAACCCTGGAGGCGAGGTTCCGTCATGATTCGCATCCTCCCCATCGTCCTGGTCCTGACCCTGGCCGCCTGGCCGGGGGCGTCCCGAAGTCTCGCCGCCGACGGAGTGCTCGACGAGGCCAAGATGTTCACCCCGGGCGCCGTGGACTCGGCCAACGAGGCCCTGGCCGCCATCGGTCGGGCCTCGGGATGGACCGTCACCATCCGCACGGTCGATTCGGTCCCCGGCGGCGACGTCGCGGCGTTCGCCTTGAGTCAGGCCCGCGCCGCGAACATCCGCGGCCTGTATCTGGTCATCTCGAAGGCCGACCACAAGTTCTTCGCCCAACCCTCGCCCCGCGCGAAGTTCGCCTTCAACGCCGAGGCGATCGGCCGGATCAAGGCGGTCCTCGACCCGGCCTTCCGCGCCAAGGACTACGACAAGGGCCTGGCCGCCGCGATCGAGGAAATCCGCCAGATCGCCGTGTCCTCCAGGGCCCCGACCAACCGGGTGGGCGTGACGGACAAGGTCGGCATGTTCTCCCCCGAGGCGATCGTGGCCGCCGACGAGGAACTCCTGAGCCTCAACCATGATACGAGCTGGCAAGTGGTCGTGGAGACCGTCGGCTCCCTCGGAGGCCGGACCGCCCTGGAACTCGCCGAGGCCGAGGCGCAGGCGGCCGGAATTCAGGGCGTCTTCGTCCTGATCGCCCGGGACGACCGGAAGCTCGCCATCCTCCCGATCGGCCCGGCCCAGCAGGTCTTCACCAAGGAAAAAGTCGCCGACCTGGTCGAGACCCTGTCCGCCGACCTCAAGGCCGGCAAGGCGGATCAGGGGTTGAAGGACGTCTCGGCCGGCCTTCGGAAGATCGGGGCCCCCAACGGAAACAAACCGAGCACGGCCCTGGGCGAGGCCCCGAAAGCCAAGTCCAAGGCCGAAGGCCCGATGGCGAAGTCTGAATCCCCGAAGGCCAGGCAGGCCCCGCCGAAGACCGAAGACTCTCCGCCGAAGGACGGCCTGACCGTCGGCCCCGGGCCGGCGCAATCCCCCCGCAGAAGGCCCAGACCCCGCCCCCAGCCCCTCCCGCGGCGACCGAGTCGGACCAGGAACCCCTGGCGACTAGCTCGTTCGAGAAGAACCTGCCGCTCTATCTCGGGATCGGCGGAGGGGCCCTGATCGTGCTGTTCCTCCTGAGCCGGGCGTTCCGAAAACCCGCCGCTCCTGCCCAAGCTTCCTATGCCGCCCAGCCTTCCCCCGGACCGGGCTACGCCCCCGGCCCTCCGGCCTCTCCCCAGGCTTCGGGCTACCCGCCCGCTCCGGTTCGTCCGGCCGGATTCGGGCCTGGCCAACCGGGTTACGGTCAGCCGGGGTACGGACCGCCTCCTCCGGGCTACGCCCCGGGCTACAACGCTCCGCCGCCCCCGGCCCAGGGAGGCGGCGCAGGCGGATTCGTCAGCGGGGCCCTCGGAGGACTCGGCGGGGCGATCGCCGGGAACTACATCTACGATCGCATGACCCACCGCCACGAGGACCAAGCGGGCCCCTCGCATTCCGCGCCATCTCACGGCAGCTATCCCGCCGACACCGGCGGTCCTCCTCCGCACTCAGACCCCTCGGCGTCCAGCGGCGCCCAGGACGCAAGCCGGGGAGTCGGCGGAAGTTGGGGCGAACCCGAGACACCGGCAGGCGGCGGAAGCTGGGGCGAGCCGCAGCCGGCCGATTCGCCCGGGGCCGAGGCGAGCTGGGGCGAACCCGAGGCACCGGCGAACGAATGGGTCGGAAATGACGCTCCCACAGGAGGGGGAAGCGACTGGAGCGACCCCCCCGCACCCGCCGAATCCACCGCCGAACCCGAATGGGGAACTCCGGAACCCCAGGCAGACACCGGAGGAGGGGCCGACTGGGGGAGCCCCGAACCCACCGACACCGGAGGAGGAGGCGAATGGGGAGGAGACGCCCAACCCGACTCCAACGACGGCCAGGAAGGGGGATGGTGATCTCGATCCCGGGTCCGCAGTCAACCGACCGCGGACCGCGAAACCCTGCGTTCCCACGCCCCCGCGTGGGAACGCCGCCCTGAACCCCCTCGGCGACTGCGAACCCGGGCTCCTCGCGAGCCGCCGATCGCGGATCGCCGAATGCGGACCGCCGACCGCTGACCGCAGCCCCCCCGTTTGGTATCGTCTGCACTTGCCCGAACTCACCCAATCCGATCCAGACCGACCCGCCGGAGCGAGTCCGAGGCCCTTCATGCGCGTGACGCTCGTCACCGAGACGTATTTTCCCCAGGTTAATGGCGTATCCCGGACCCTCGGCCAGCTCGTCCGCGTGCTCAAGGAGTCGGGGGACATCGTCCAGCTCGTCCACCCGAACTATGGCGAGCCGGCCGACGCCCAGCATGCCAAGCTCGTCCGGTCGGTCAGCCTGCCGTTCTATCGCGAGCTGGTCCTGCCCCTGCCTCCGTTCGGAGGGGTCCGCCGGGCGATCGACGAGTTCGCGCCCGACATCGTCCACATCGCCACCGAGGCCACCCTGGGCCTCAGCGCTCTCCGGCACGTGATCCGTCGCAAGCTCCCCGTGGTTTCGAGCTTCCACACCAATTTCGACCAGTACACGGCCCACTACCGCGTCGGCTGGGCCCGGGGGACGATCTGGCGGTATCTCCGCTGGTTTCACAACCGGACGATCGAGACCTATGTCCCGTCGCGGACGACGATTGCGGAGCTGGAAGCCCGAGGGCTGAAGCGGCTGGTGCTCTGGCCCCGAGGCGTCGATGGCCGGACGTTCCGGCCCGATCGGCCCGGTCGGCAGGTCGTCCGGGAGGCGCTGGGGTTCACGCCCGACGACGTCGTGATCGGCCATGTAAGCCGGATCGCGGCCGAGAAGAACGTGGGGTACCTGGCCGAGGCGCTGGAAATCGTCGCCCGGGACCGCCCCGAGGCGCGAATCCTGGTCGTCGGCGACGGCCCCGCCCGCCCCGGCCTGGAAAAGAGGCTGGGGCCGCTCGCCCGGTTCGTGGGCTACAAGTCCGGCGACGAGCTGGCCGACCATTACGCCGCCGCCGACGTCTTCGCCTTCGCCAGCCTGACCGAAACCTTTGGGAACGTGATCCTTGAGGCGATGTCCAGCGGCCTGCCGGTCGTCGCCGTGAAGGCCGGAGGGCCCGGCGACACCGTGAGATCGGGCGAGACGGGCCTCCTCGTCCAGCCGAACGAGCCGCCCTCCGCGTTCGCCGACGCGCTCAAGACCCTCGTGGACGACGCCCAGCTTCGCAAGGGGATGGCCTACCAGGCCCGGCTCTACGCCGAAGGCCAGACGTGGGAAGCCATCATGGGCGGACTCCGCGAACGATACTGCCGAATCCTGGGAGAAGCCTCGACGATCTGCGCGAATCCAGACCTCAAGTAGGGTGCATGCAATGCACCAACCACGCGGCGGCCGAAGGCCGCCTTCAAACGATCGACCTCCAAGAAGATTGGAGGCGATTTGGTGGGCGGCCGTCAGCCGCCGCATGGTTGGTGCATTGCATGCACCCTACGCAGTCGGCAGATCGTCCGCGTCGCCGAGCCCGAAGCGTTCGATCCCCAGTTCTCGGAGGACGTGCTTGCGGATCTTCCCGGTGACCGTCCGGGGCAAGGCGTCCATCACCTCGACGTATTTCGGCACCTTGAAGTGGGAAATCTGCCCCCGGCAGAACCCCTGGATGTCCTCGCCGCTCAGGATTTCGCCCGATTTGGCCACGACCCAGGCCGAGACGACCTCGCCGTAAACCTTGTCCGGCAGGCCCACCACCGCGACCTCGGCCACCTTCGGATGATGGCAGAGGTACTCCTCGATCTCCGGCGGATAGATGTTCTCGCCGCCCCGGATGATTAACTCCTTGCTCCGCCCCACGATCCGATAATTGCCGTCGAGCCGCCTGCGGGCCAGGTCGCCGGTCGCGAGCCATCCATCGGCCGTCACGGCGCGGGCGGTGGCCTCGGGGTTCTTGTAGTAACCGGCCATCACGCCATGCCCCCTCACGTGGAGCTCGCCCGGCTCCCCCTCGGGCACCGGCTCCCCGGTGGTGGGGTGGACCAGGCGGACCTCCGCGCCGGGGATCGGAGAGCCGACCGTCCCGACGCGGACCTCGATCGGGTCGTCGGCCCAGGTCTGAGTGATGATCGGCGAGGCTTCCGTAAGTCCATACCCAATCGTGATTTCCCTCGCGCCCATCCGCTCCACAACGTCCTTCATCAAGGGCAACGGGCAGGGGCTCCCGGCCATGATCCCGGTGCGGAGGCTGGAGAGGTCATGCGACGGGAACTCGGGGCAATCCAGTTGCGAGACGAACATCGTCGGCACCCCATAGATCGACGTGCACCGCTCCGAGGCGATCGCCGCCAGGGTGGCCTTCGCGTCGAACGTCGGCGCGGGGACGACCAGCGCCGAGCCATAAATGGCACAAACCGTGGTCCCCAGGACGCAGCCGAAGCAGTGGTAGAACGGCACCGGTACGCAAACCCGGTCCTCCTCGGTATATCGGACTCGTTGGCCGATGTAGAACGCATTCATGAGGATGTTGTGATGAGTCAACATCGCCCCCTTGGGCAGGCCGGTCGTCCCCGAGGTGAACTGGATGTTGAACACGTCGCCCGCCCTCACGCTCGCCTCGCGGTCCCGGTAGGAGGCGGCCGGCTCGACCCCTTCCAGGTCGCTCCACGAGATCCACCCCGGGCCCGGCTTCGGACCGATGGCGATCAGGCGTCTCAACAGGGGCAATCGCTCGCTCCGCCAGTGCCCGGCCATCGTCCCGACGACCTCCGGCGCGATCGTCTGGACCATCCCCACGAAGTCCGACGTCTTGAACGGCAGGCCCACAACCAGCGTCGCCACATCGGCTTGCTTCAACGACTCCTCCAGCTCATGGAGCCGGTAGGCCGGGTTCACATTGACGAGGACGGCGCCGCTCCGGGCCGCCGCGAACTGGGTGACGACCCATTCCGGCGCGTTCATCGACCAGATCCCGACGTGCTCGCCCGGCTCCACCCCCATCTCCACCAGCGCCGAGGCCGCGCGATCGACCCTCCGGTCAAGCTCGGCCCAGGACCACCGCAGGCCGAGGGCGGGAAAGACGACGGCGGGGTGATCTGGGTAATTTCGGGCGGTCTGGCGGAGCACCTCGCCCACGGTCCGGCCCGCGACCCACGGCGATTGGTCGTCTTGACGAGTCATGGCGTTCGCTCCGGGAGAGCAGGGGAGTCGATCGGCCGATTCTTCGATTGCGGAAGGGGTTCGGACATGATCCACTGAAACCTCACGCCCGGATGGACCGAGGACGCTCGCCATGCCCACGCCCCTCGACGTGCTCGTCTTCTATGGATCGGTCCGCACCGCCCGCCGGGGCATCGGCGCGGCCCGATTCGTCGCCAACTGCCTGAGCGACCGGGGCCACCGATCGACGTTGATCGATCCGAAAGAGGTCGGCCTCCCCCTGATCGACCGGATGTTCAAGGAATATCCCCCGGGCGAGGCGCCGAGGCTTTGGAGCGGCTCGCGACGCAAATTCGCTCGGCCGATGCCTTTGTGGTGGTCTCGGGCGAGTACAACCACAGCATCCCTCCGGCCCTCTCGAACCTGATGGACCACTTCCTGGAAGAATACTTCTGGAGGCCGTCGGCGATCGTCTGCTACTCGGCCGGGCCCTTTGGAGGGGTCCGCGCCGCCATGCAACTGCGGGCGTTCCTGGGGGAGATCGGGGCGCCGAGCATCCCGTCGATTTATGCGATCCCCGGGGTCCAGGACGCCTTCGCGGAGGACGGCTCGGCGAAGGACGAGGCCCACCCTCGACGGATCGGCCGGTTCCTGGACGAGCTGGAATGGTTCGCCGAGGCCCTGAAGGCCCGCCGCACCGCTGGAGTGCCTTATTAAGCGTCGATGGCGGCCTGGAGGGCGCATCGTCGGCCTCCTCTCGTTCGGCCCGGTCAGGGCCTCTGGGACCAGGAAGGCGGCCGTTTTTCGAGGAAGGCTCGCATCCCCTCGGCCGCCTCGTCGCCGACCCTCGTCGCCGCGCTGATCGCCGCGGCCCCCCGGAGATCCCGGGGTCGGCTCGTGGCCTCGTCGATCAGCCGTTTGGTGGATTGGATGGCCCGGGGAGCACATTCGATCAGGGACGCGGCCAGCGCCTCGGCCTCCGGCCGGCAGGACTCGGCCGGGACGACGCGATTGACCAAACCCCAACGCTCGGCCTCGGTTGCGTCGATGCTCCGGCCAGAGACGAGCAGGTCTCGGGCCCGGCGGTCGCCGACCTGGCGGATCAGGTCGTGGAGGACGATCGCGGCGACCAGGCCGCGTCGGACCTCGGGGAAGCCGATCCGTGCCCCTTCGGCCATCACCACGAAGTCGCAAGCCAGGGCCAGGCCGGCACCTCCGGCCAGGGCGTCGCCATGGACGGCCGCGATCGTCGGGCCGGGGAAGGTGTGGAGCGCGTCGATCAAGTCGGCGATCCCCAGGGTGTCGGCGACGGCCCGCCGTTCCTCCTCCGCCGAGTCCCCCAGGACCGCCGCCTCCTTCAAATCCATCCCCGAGCAGAACGCCCGGCCCTCCGCCGCCAGGACCAGGCCCCGGACCTTGGGATCGGCGGCCAGGGCATCGACCGTATCTCCCAGAGAGGCCACGAGTTCCCGCGAAAGTGCGTTCCGCTTCTCGGGCCGGTTCAAGGTCAGAACCGCCACGGGGCCGCGATCGCTGCGGAGGACCAGAGGGCCGCTCATGACGCCGGACTCCCTTCCGATTCCGGGCAAGGCACGAGCATTTCGAGCAAGACCGTGCCCAGGGCCTTCCCCTGAGTGTCCAGCCGAAGCGACCGACTCGCGCCGCCGCCCAGGGCATCTTCGATCACGAAATTGTACGCGAGGATGTTGGGCAGCTCATGGCGGACCACGGCGCCGATCCCCATCGGGGCCAGGAACTCCGCGACGGCCTGGGCGGTGAGAGTCCGGCCGAGATGGGCGAAAATCGCCGGGTCGTCGGCCACCACGCCAATGTTGGCACGATTCCCCTTGTCGCCGGATCGGGCGTGGGCCAGGTCTCCCAGCCTCACAAGTCCTTGCGGAGTCATGAGATCGCCTCCGAGGCCCACTCGGAGGCCGTCTTCATGAGCGCCTGGGCCGGGACGAGCGAGCGATCGACCACCGTCGGCCAGTACCCGAACGCCGGGCGAGGGCTCGGCCGCCCCGAGGCATAACCGGCGATCCCGGGAGGCCCCGCCGTGACCAGGGGAGCGATCTCGCGGCAAAACCGCTCAACCGCCGCCTTCCTCGGGTCCCGGACGGTGACCCGCAACACCACCTCGAACGGAGGAGACTCCGGCCGGACCACCCCGGGAGCCACATCCCCGGCACCCAGGCATTCGACCAGGGATTCGGCCGGAACGAAACCGGCCCGTTTGACTCGATCCAGGACGATCCGGCCCGCCGCTCGGGCCTTGGCCTCCGCCTTCCGGCCGACGACGGCCACCATCGCCGAGGCCATCCAGCCATCGCGGTAGACCGCGGCGATCTTGTAGTTGCCCGACGGGGCCTGTCCGGCCGCCCCGGTGACCCTCACGCGGTCCGGTCCGTCCTGGGCGAGCCGGACCGAGGTCAGGTCCACGTCGAGGTCGGGCGTCCGGTAGCGGGTCGGGTCGTCGATCTCGTAAACAATTTGCTCGGCAAGATTTGCGACCGAGACGAGGCCGCCGGAGCCCTCGGCCTTGGTCAGCACGGACGAGCCGTCACTCTCGATCTCGGCGATCGGGTAGCCGACCCCGGCCAGATCCTCCATCTCTTCCCATTTGTGCCAGAGTCCGCCGGTTGCCTGGGCTCCGCATTCGATCAGGTGGCCGGCGACGGTGGCCCCCGCCAGCGGGTCCCATTCGTCGGGCTGCCAGCCGAACCTCGCCATCGCCGGGCCGACGGTCAGCGAGGCGTCGGCCACCCGGCCGGTGATCACCACGCGGGCCCCTCCCCAAAGGCAGAGACCGATGGGAATGGCGCCGAGATACGCGTTCGCCGAGACGAGCCGATCGGTCACGCCGAGGATCGAGTCCCCGGTCTCCAGATGGGCGAGGTCCACCCCCTCGACGATCCATCCGGGGATCTTGTCCAGGACGTCATCGCCCACGACCACGCCGATCGGCCATTTTCCCAGGCCCGCCCGGTCCAGCGCGGCTCCCGCCTTCCGGGCGCAGGCGATCGGGTTGAGCCCTCCGGCGTTCGTGACGATCTTGGGGCCGCCGCTTTCGGCCAAAAAAGGCCCGATCCGGTCGAGAAGGTCGGGGAAATCGCCGACGAACCCGGTATTCGGATTTTTCGACCGGGAATGGGCCAAAATGGCGAGGGTGAGCTCGGCGAGATATTCCAGGGTGAGGACGTCCAGCCGGCCCGTCTCCACCAGGAGGGCCGGGGCGTCGAGGTTGTCGCCCCAGAAGCCCGCGCCGTTGCCGATCCGGAGGGTGGGGCGGTCGGTCGCCATGAAGGGTGGGTCCGGTTAGACCTGGAACACGCCGAGGGGAAAACCCTGCACGATCCGTTGCCGGGTCGCCACGTCGAAGGCGGCGATCAGGGCCGATCGGGTCTCGGCCGGGTCGAGGATGGCATCGATCCAGCCTCGGGAGGCGGCGTAGCGGATGTCGGTCTCGCGATCGTACCGCGCCCGGAGGCGGGCGGCCATCGCCTCCATTTCGGAGGGATCGGGCGTCTTGCCTTGCCTCTTCATCGTCGCCAGGTTCACATCCAGCATCGTCCTGGCCGCCTGGCTCCCGCCCATCACGGCGTAGCGGGCGCCCGGCCAGGCGAACAGGAACCTCGGGTCGAACGCCCGGCCGCACAGGGCGTAATGCCCCGCCCCGAACGAATGTCCCACGAGCAACGTGACTTTCGGCACGACGCTGTTGCTCACGGCATTCACCAGCTTCGCCCCCCGGCGGATGATCCCGGTCCTCTCGGCGTCCCGGCCCACGTCGAACCCGTTGACGTCCTGGAGGAAGAGCAGGGGTACTCGTGATTGATTGCAATCAAGCACAAAACGCGCCGCCTTGTCGGCCGAATCGGCATAGATGACCCCGCCGAACTGGAACGGCCCTCCGCCTTCGGGTTTGATCCGTTGTCTTTGGTTCGCCACGACCCCGACGGCGATGCCTCCGAGGGCGGCGAACCCGCAGACCAGCGTCCGGCCATAATCGGCGCGGTATTCGTCGAACCGGGAGCCATCGACGAGGCAGGCGACCAAATCCCGAACATCATACTGGGCTGAGGGATCGGTCTTGACGATCCGAAACAGGTCGTCGGCCGATCGGCCCGGCGGATCGACCTTCGAGGGGGCCGCGGACGGTGGATCGGGCGGCAACAGGGCCACGAGCCGGCGGATGTGATCGAGGCACGAGGGGTCGTCGGGCTCGCGGTAATCGACGGTCCCGCTGACCGCCGAATGCATCCGGGCCCCGCCGAGCTCCTCGCTCGTCACGTCTTGCCCGATCGCCGCCTTCACCAGGGCCGGACCGGCGAGGTAGAGGCCGGAGCCTTCGGTCATCAGCACGGTATCGCACAAAACCGGCAGATAGGCCCCCCCGGCGACGCAATTCCCCATGATCGCGGCAATCTGGGGGATTCCGGCGGCCGAGAGGACCGAATTATTGCGAAAGATCCGGCCGAAGTCGTCGGCGTCGGGGAACACCTCGTCCTGCATCGGCAGGAACACGCCCGAGGAATCGACGAGGTAGACCACCGGCAGACGGTTCTGGCCGGCGATTTCCTGGGCCCGGAGCAGTTTCTTGATGGTCATGGGGAAGAAGGCGCCGGCCTTCACCGTGGCGTCGTTGGCCACGATCATCGTCCGGCGGCCCGAGACGACGCCGATCCCCGCGACGACCCCGGCCGAAGGTGCCGCCCCCATTCCTCGTACATCCCGTAGGCGGCCCAGAGTCCGATTTCGAGGAAGGCCGAGCCGGGGTCGATCAGGGCGCCGATCCGTTCCCGGGCCGTCATCCGGCCCTTGGCGTGCTGGCGGGCGATCGCCTCGGGGCCGCCGCCCTCCCGGAGCGCTTCCTCCTCGGCGAGGATCGAGGCCGAGGCCGAGCGGAGGTCCGGCTCGGCGGGCTGGCGACGGTCCGTGACCACGGCGTCCTCTCGGTGCGGGGATGCGAAGGGCCGGACGACGGTGCATGGCATGCACCCTACACTTCGGAGGCGATCTGCCGGGCGAACTCGGCGAGGCCCTCGAGGTCGGCCGGAGGGGTTTCGAGGAGGTGCCGGTTGCCGGCGAAATCCTGGCAGGGGTGGGACCGGACCCGTTGATCGTCCGGGTCGGCCACGCCGAAGACCACGCCGACCTTGTTCGCCACGTCCTCGCCGGCCGCCTCGACGATGCCTCGGAGCCTCATGCCGACCCAGGCCGCGTTCACGTGGACGGTCAACTCGGTCAGCCTGGCGAAGTTTGCGGGGTCCCGGGAAGCCCCGGGGCCGTGGAGGGCGTCGAAGGCGGGGGCCGCGAGGGCCAGCGGCGGATTGGCGATCGCCCGGAGGAGCAGCCCGAGAGGGTCGGTCGGCAACGACGCGCCGGAGGCGTCGCCCGATTCGAGATACGCCCGGACCGCCCCTTTCACGGCCCCGCAGCCCCGGTGTCCCAGCGCGACGATGATCTTGAGGGTCCGGGGCAGGACGCCGCCATCGTCCACGAACGAATTCAGGGCGAAGACCAGGCTCCCCTCGCCGCCGGGGGTCACCACGTTGCCGGCCACCCGGATGTTGAAGACGTCGTTCAGCTCCTGGCCGAAGAGGATTTCCGTGGGGACGCGGGCGTCGGAACACCCGAAGACCACGGCGAACGGATATTGCAACGGAAGGCCGTCGGCCCCCTTGGGCTTTCCCAGCGCCTCGAGCTCGCTGAGGTCGATCGTCGGCGGGGCTTCGCCGTTCTCGAAATGGCCTCGGCGGCAGGCGTCATAGAACCGGCCGATGGCCTCGTTGCCGGCCTGGAGGAAGACGCGGGCCTCTTCCCAGTCCTTGGGGGCGAACAGGGGTTTTGGGTCGCCGGGGCGATATCGGTAGGAGAACTGGATGGGTAAAGGATCGTCGGGGCCGGTCATTCGGGCCGCTCCGGGGGGGATTTGTTCGAATTCGTTGGCTTGACGACCCGATCAGAGGCGCTCCACGACCATCGCCACCGCGTTGCCGCCTCCCAGGCAGAGCGCGGCCAGTCCGAGCCGTTTCTGCCGAAGATCGAGGGCGTGGACCAGGGTCACGAGGACCCTCGCCCCGCTGGCGCCGATCGGGTGGCCGAGGGCGATCGCCCCTCCGTGGACGTTCACGTTCGATAAGTTCAGTTCGAGGCCCCGCGCGCACCCGAGCAGCTGGGCGGCGAAGGCTTCGTTGATCTCGTAGAGGTCGATCTCGTGGGGGGAGAGGCCGGATTTGGCCAGCACCGCCCGGATGGCGCCGATCGGGGCGAGGAACAGGTCGCGCGGGTCGGTCCCCGAGATGGCCGAGGCGACGATCCGGGCCATCGGGCGACTTCCGGCGGCCCTTGCGGCCCGTTCCGAGGCCACGACGACCATCGCGGCGCCGTCGCTCAGGGTGGAGGCGTTGCCGGCCGTGACCACGCCGTCGGGCCGGAAGGCCGGGGTCAGCCTCGCGAGTCCTTCGGCCGAGGTCTCGGGCCTCGGCCCCTCGTCGGCCGACACGAGGGTCTCGCCCTTCTTGCCGGGGAGGCGGACCGGCACGATCTCGGCGGCGAACGCGGCGGATTTCTGGGCCTCGACGGCGCGTTTCTGGCTTTCGTGGGCGAAGGCGTCCAGCTCAAGCCGAGACAGGCCCACGACTTCGGCCGTCCTCTCGGCGGCCATGCCCATCGGCCAGCCCTCGATGGCGCAGGTCAGGCCGTCGTGGAGCATCGAATCGACGAGCGAGCCGTCCCCGAGCTTCCAGCCCGATCGTCCGCCCCGGAGCAGATGGGGCGCATTGCTCATGCTCTCCATCCCCCCGGCGAGCACGAATTCCGCCTGGTTGGCCCGGACGGCCGTCTCGGCGAGCATCACGGCGCGAAGCCCCGAGCCGCAGACCATGTTGATCGTCAGGGCCGAGGACGAGGAAGGCATCCCGGCCTTCAGGGCCACCTGGCGGGCCGGGGCCTGGCCGAGCCCGGCGGGCAGGACGTTGCCGACGATCGCCTCGGCGAGCCGATCGGCCGGGACGCCGCTCCGGGCGATCGCCTCCCGGGCCGCGACCGCGCCGAGATCCACGGCCGTCTGGCCCGCCAGCCCGCCGAGGAACCGGCCGATGGGGGTCCGGCAGGCGGAAAGGAGCACCGGGGTTTCGGAGGTCATGGGATCGGGCCTCGCCAGGCCGAACGGAAGGGACGGCCCATCCTAAAGAGTGGCCGGGGCCAGAGGAAGCGGTCCCCGGGGATTTTCGGTGCCGGCGAGGAACCCGAGCCCGACCAGGGCCCGGACGTGCTTGCAGCCTCGGGGGTCCAGTCCGTCCCGGCGGAACAGATAATCCGGGCAATCGCATTCGGGGCCGAACGGGCCCTGGATCACGTCGTAGATGGTGCCGTCGGGCTTGAGGAGGCGGAAGGCCCGGCGGCCGATCTCGGCGGGAACGGCCGTCGGGCGGACCTCGTAGAGCTGGCCGGCGAGGGTCAGGACGATCCGGGCCGAGGTTGCCGGGTCGGCCGGCGTCCGAGGGCGAGGGGTGGGCATGCCGGTTCTCCGCAATATCGGGTTTACTCGAAGAATTGTAGGCGCCAGCCGGTCGGAATCAAGCGATCGCCGCATGTTCTAAACTCTGGTATGGACAGGGTTTGGACGAGGCCCGACGGGGGCGGGACGGGGGTCGAAACGAACGGCTTTGGCCGGCGCTGTCGATTTTCCGATCGCGATGGTTTAGATTCGGCCGGGAGACGGTCAAGACGCGGCCGATCGGGGGGAGGGAGCGAGGCGTTTTGACGGAATTCGACTTCCGACGGGTCCTGGAGACGCTGGCCGATCCCGTGGTCGCCGCCGACGCCGACCACCGGATCGTCTTCGCCAATCGCGCCGTCGAGATCGCCCTGGGCTTCCGACCCGACGCGCTGATCGGCCGGCCCCTGGCGGAGGTAGTCCTCTCGCCGATCCATCCCAACGACCTGGGGATGCCGGTGACCTGCCGGGTTCGGTCGGCCGCGGGGGACCGGGATGCCCTGGTGGTCATGAACCGGGCCAGCGGGGACGGCGGCGACCTGTTCGTGACCACGATCCGCCCCGGGGATGGCGGAGGGCCCGAAGGGGACCTGGCGAGGAAGCTCCGGGCGGTCCTGGGGACCATCCCGGTGGGGGTGATCCTGACCGAAGGCCCCGAGGGTCGCCTGACCCTGATCAACGCCGCCGCCGATCGGCTGGCCGGCGAGCCGATCCGGGCCGATTCGTATCGCGAGTTCGTCGAGAAGTATCCGCTGGAGGGGCTCGACGGCCGCCGCCTCGGGATCGAGGAACGCCCCCTGGCCCGGACGATGGATCGGCATGAGGGGGTCCGCGACAAGATCCGCTATCGCCGCAAGGACGGCCGCGAGTTCATCCTGGAGATCACCACCGCGCCGTTCCCCGGGCCGTCGGGGGGGGCGGTCACCACGTTCGCCGACATCACCGATCGCTTCCGCCTGGAGCAGGAGTCGGTGGAGAGGGCCTCGCAGTTCCGCGCCCTGCTCGATCACCTGCCGGTGGGCGTGGCGTACTTCGATAAGATGGCGGTCTGCCGGGCGGGGAACGGGCCGGCCCGGCGGTTCCTCGGCCGGTCTCGCACGGATATCATCGGGGTCCCGGCCGACGAGCTCTTCGCCCAGGCCCCGGCGCTCCGCGAGGCCCTGGTTCAGTGCGTCCGGGACCACTCGCCGCACTCCGAGTCGGGCGTCTCGTGGCCCGACGCGTCCCGTCCCGGCTCGGCCCGCTATCTCGACTGGCAATTCCAACCCCTGGGCACCGACCCGGCGAAGCCCCGGGGGGCGATCGCCCTGATCGTGGACGTGACCGAATCCACCCTGGCCGAGGCCGAGCGGAGCAAGGCGATGGAGGCCGCCGAGGAGGCCTCGCGACGCAAGACCCAGTTCCTCTCGGCCGTCAGCCACGACCTGCGGACCCCGATCAATGCCCTGAGCCTCCAGGCCGAGCTGCTCGGCCTCCTCGTCGGCTCCGGCCCCGACGCCGGAGACGAGCTGCGGATGCTCGCCGGGGACATCCGCGCCGTCGCCTCCAACCTGATCGAGCTGATCAACGACCTGCTCGACCTGACCCGGTTCGATTCGGGGGTCGTCGAGTACCACGTGGCCGACTTCTACCTGGATGCCTGGCTCGGCTCGACCCTCGCCGCCCTGGAGCTCACCGCCCGCGCCCGGGGCCTGGAGTTCTCCTGGACGACCGACCGGCCGGGCCGGATCATCCGGGGGGACCGGGTGAAGCTGGGGCGGGTCCTGGTCAACCTCGTGGGCAACGCCGTCAAGTTCACCGAAACCGGCGAGGTGGCCATCTCCGCCGGGGCCGACGCCCAGGGCCAGTTCGTCCTGGAGGTCCGCGACACCGGGCCCGGGATCCCCGAGGAAGGTTTGGACCGGATCTTCGACGAGTTCGCCCAGCTTCGCAACCCCGAGCGCGATCGCACCAAGGGCACCGGGCTCGGCCTGGCCATCTGCCGGAGGCTGGTCGAGGGCGTCGGCGGCAGGCTGACCGTCGAGAGCTGTCCGGGCCGGGGCAGCGTCTTCCGGGCGATCTACCCGCCCGACCATATTCCCCCGTCCCCCTCGTTGCCCGAAGACCCCGAGTCCTCGCAGGAAGTCCCCGCGATCGCCGCGCGACCGGCGGGCATCCTCCTGGTCGAGGACGACCCGAGCAGCCGGTCGGCCCTGGCCCGGCTGCTCGAGAGGGATGGCCACGTGGTCGCCGTCGCCGGCACCGGGCCGGAAGCCCTGGAGGCGGCCCGGGCCGCCAGGCCGGTCCTGGTGATCCTCGACCTGATGCTCCCCGGGATGGATGGCGGCGAGGTCCTCCGCCGGCTCCGCGACGACCCCGAGACCGCCGGCGTGAAGGTCCTGGTCCTCACCGGAGACCTCATGGGAGGCCGGACCTCCGAGCTCCGCGCCCTGGACGTCGACGGAATCCTGGCCAAGCCGGTCGATTTCGACGAGCTCCGCAGGTTCCTCGCCAGGCAAGTCCCGGCGGAATAGGAATTTGGGTCGCTCCGCAGAAAACCCGTTTCGCCGAGGTCCAACGAGTCGGTCCGACTCCAGTCGGGCCTACAAAAAGGGTCGGCTCATGAGTTTTGATTGGTGGTAATGTCGGATTTCCCTCGTTCCCACGCTCCGCGTGGGAATGCCGTCTTGCACGCTCCGCGTGCCCGCGGATGTCCACTAGCGAAGAGGACGCGGAGCGTCGAAGACGGCATTCCCAACCCGGTTCGCCGAGGTCCAACGAGTCGGTCCGACTCCAGTCGGGCCTACAAAAAGGTTCTTGTTTTGTAGGCCCGACTGGAGTCGGACCGACTCGTTTCCGCTCCATCACCGGGGGGCTTCTACAGAGCAACTCCGGGTCCCTTCGACCGATGAGAGCGGAGGTTCTCCCCTCGATCGACGGGTCGATCCGGGAGCAGGAATTCCGGCGGCGGGTTCCTCGTCCTCGACCGGCCCATCCCCCGTCCGGGCGGGATTCTGGGGCGTTTGCGGGCGAGCCGCGAGACTCGTTCGATCGCCTCCGCGGAACTTTCCCGGCCGATCGGCGTTCCATGGACGTCGGGGCCGAGAACGATCGTGCCCCGGGCCGATTCGGGAAAGGAGAGCCGCGACGATGACCGCCGTTCGTGCCCTGGTCCTCGGATTTGCCGGCGTGTCCCTGGCCCTGGCCGCCTCCTCGGCGACGGCCCAGCAGGCCAAGGGATTGCCGGACTTCCGCGACATGTTCATCCGACTCGATGCCAACGGCGATACCGTCCTGGAGCGCGAGGAGATCCCCGAATCCGGCCGGGCCGCGTTCGATCGCCTGCTGAGCCGGGGCGACAAGAACAAGGACGGCAAGATCGACGCCGACGAGATGCGGGGCCTGGGCCAGAAGCTGGCCGCCCTGAAAGGCCAGGCCGGGGCGGGGGCCGTCCCGGGCGTCGGCCTCGCCGGGGCCGCCCGGTTCCAGCAGGTGGACAAGGACGACGACGGCAAGATCAGCCGCGAGGAGTTCCCCCTCGCCCCCGCCCTCTTCGACCGGATCGACGCCGACAAGGACGGCTCGATCACCCGAGACGAGGCCATGAAATACGCCGCCGCCAACGCCCCCAAGCCCGCCGCCGAGGCCCCGAAACCCGCGAAAGAGGCCAAGAAGCCCGAACCCGAGGCCAAGAAGCCCGAGGCCGAGGCCGCCAAGGGGGACGAGGCCAAGGCCACCGAACCCGCCCCGGCCAGGGCCAAGGCCAAGGCGAATGCCAAGGCCAAGGCCGCCGCCGCCCAGGCCGGGCCTCTCGCCCGGTTCCAGGCCCTCGACAAGGACGGCGACGGCAAGCTCAGCAAGGACGAATTCCCCCGGCCCAAGGTGTTCGAACGACTCGATACGAACAACGACGGCTACCTGACTCGCGCCGAGCTGGCGAAGATCGCCAAGGGCGACAACTGATTAGTTCCCCCTTCCATCCTTCAAGACCATCGAGACGCCGCCCCTCCGCGATCACCGATTCCGGTGGGGCGGTTCCGCGAACCGAGGCCGGACCGGATTCGCCCCGCGATCGAAAAGTCGCCATCTCGGCCGGGTTTCGACCCCGAAGCCTTGCGAGAGGGCGTTGCGGAAGTCGTGGATTTGTCTCCTCTTGCGACGATGGGGACGATGGGTCCAAGCATGTGGGTCCTTCGGCGCGCACGCGAGGCTGCCATCGCGCAAACAGCGGTTTTTCCAGGGTTTGATCGAGGTTTGCAACGCAAAGTGTAGTCAACTTCGGATCGCGCAAGGGTTCTTGATGTGTGGAATTTCGGTAATCGCAAGAATTCGGAATATGAATTGTGGTGGCATGCCCACGACTTCGTGGGCATGTCTTCGGTTCACGCGACACATCCTCGAAAACTTGCTTGACGAAATCTTTTGCATATTTTCAGATTATCGCATTAAACCATCGAAGACATGCCCACGAAGACGTGGGCATGCCACCCAGAAAATGTGTCTTCCTGGCCTGTGAACATGCCTTGGCTCGGCGATCAGAGTAATACCACGCACGCATGCGTGGCCTTCCGGCCTGTGTCGATGCCCTCGACCTGGGCGGCTAGGCTCCCGGGGGGTTCCGGGCTACAATGACGGCTGACCGGCGGGTCCGGTCCGGTCCCGTTGCGTCCTGGGTCCCGGGAGAGAAGCGATGAAGTGTGCCTCGGCCCTGTCGATCGCGAGGAATTCGGCCTCGGCGTTCTCCGACGTCGTGGGCCGGACCGCGGAGGCGATGGGCGGGGGCGCGCCCGATCTCGCGGTGGCGTTCGTCTCGGCCCACCATGCCGACAAGCTCGGCGACCTGGCCGAGATGTGCCGGGGCGAGGCCCTCGGGGCCCGGCACTTCCTGGCCTGCACGGGCGAGACGATCGTCGGCGACGGGCGCGAGGTCGAGGGGGCCACGGCCGTCTCCCTCTGGGCGGCGAGGCTGCCGGAGGGGTCCGAGGTCCGGCCGATCCGCCTGGAATGGTCGGAGGACGGCATCGCCGGGCTGCCCGAGGGCCTTTCCGGAGGCCCGGAATCGCGGGTCGTCCTGCTCCTGGTCGATCCGTTCAGCTTCCCGCCGGACCGCCTGTTCCTGACTTTGGAATCGGCGGCGCCCGGCCTCCGGGTCGTCGGCGGGATGGCCAGCGCGGCCCAGGCCCCGGGCGGCAATCGCCTGGCCCTTGGGTCCCTGGTGTTCGATGACGGGGCCGTCGGCCTCGTCCTGGACGTGGCCTCGGCCCGGGTCCGCACGGTCGTCAGCCAGGGGTGCCGCCCGGTGGGCCGCCCTCTGCTCGTCACGGCCGCCGACGGCAACCTGATCCAGGCCCTCGGCCGGAGGCCCGCGACCGAGGTCCTCCGCGAGACGTACCACTCCGCCGACGAGGCCGACCAGGCCCTCATGCGGGGCGGCCTCCATGTGGGCCGCGTCATCAATGAATATCAGGACTCGTTCGGGCGCGGCGACTTCCTCGTGAGGAACGTGATGGGGGCGAGCGACGAGGCGGGGATCGCCATCACCGAGCTCGTCCGGGTGGGCCAGACCGTCCAGTTCCACGTCCGGGACGCCGAGACGGCCGACGAGGACCTCCGCGCCCTCCTGGCGAAGGAGGGCGAGCGGCCCGGGGTGGCCGGCGCCCTGCTCTTCAGCTGCAACGGCCGGGGGACCCGCCTCTTCCCCTCGCCCGACCACGACGTGACCGCCATCCGGGACGCGCTCGGCCCGATCCCCGTCTCCGGGTTCTTCGCGATGGGCGAGCTCGGGCCCGTCGGCGGCAAGAACTTCGTCCACGGATTCACCGCGAGCGTCGCCCTGTTCGAGTCGTCCTGACCGGGCGGCCCGCGATCGCGACGCCGGGGAATCTTCATCCATGATCGCGTCCCTCGTTTTTCATGAGGGAGATCCAATCTCATGACGACTCGTTCGAGGATTCGCGGAAGGCTCCGGGCGGCGTCCCTGCTCGTCGGGGCGGTGGCCCTGGCGGGGGCCGGGCTCTGGGTGGGCCGGGACCTGCTGCCCGACGCCTCGGCGAAGGCGATGCCCGACGTCTCGGCGGGATATCTCCACTCGGCGGCCGACGAGGCCCGGGTCTCGGCGTTCTGCGGCGATTGCCACCAGGCCCCTCGGCCCGACACGTTCCCCAAGGCCGCGTGGCCCGAGCAGGTCGCCCAGGGATATACGTTCTTCCAGAAGTCCGGCCGGGACCTCGTCCCTCCGCCGAAAGAGGCCGTCGTCCGGTTCTACCAGGAGCGTGCGCCCGAGGCCCTGCCCGTGGTCCCCCGGGAGGAGGACCGCAGGCCGTGGAAGGTCGCGTTTCGCCGGGGAGAGCTGGGCGATCCGGCCGCCGGGGCCGACCCGGCGATCGCCAACGTCCACCTGCTCCGGCTCGATGGCGGCGAGGCGTGGTCGGTGGTCGCCTGCGAGATGAATTCCGGGACGATCCTCGCGGCCGATCCCGAGTCGGCGTTCCCCTCGAAGGACGGCAAGCCCGCCGCGCCGCCCCGGGTCCTCAGCCGGGCCGTGAAGCATCCCGGGCACGTCGAGATGACCGACCTCGACGGCGACCACCGGCTCGACCTGCTCGTCGCCGAGCTCGGCACGCCCATGCCCAGCGACGACCGGAAGGGGGCCGTGGTGTGGCTCAAGCAAGGGGCCGACGGCGCCTATTCGGCGATCACGCTCGCCTCGGGTCTGGGCCGCGTCGCCGACATCCAGGCCGCCGATTTCGACGGGGACGGGGACCAGGACCTGGTCGTCGCCGAGTTTGGCTGGCGAGACCTCGGCGCCGTCCTCTACTTCGAGAACCGGACCGGCAAGGACGGCGTCCCGAAGTTCGAGAAGACGATCGTCGATCCCCGCCACGGGGCGATCCACGTGCCGATCGCCGACCTCGACGGCGACGGCAAGCCGGATTTCGTCGCGGCGATCAGCCAGGAGCACGAGACCATCGTGGCGTTCCTGAATCGAGGCCCCGGCCGGTTCGAGGCGAAGGCCCTGTGGTCGGCGCCCCACCCGGCGTTCGGCCTGAGCGGGATGCAGCTGGTGGACCTCGACGGCGACAAGGACCTGGACGTGTTGCTGACCAGCGGAGACGCCTTCGATACCGTGATGCTCCGGCCGGACAACGGCGTGACCTGGCTGGAAAACCGCGGCGACCTCCGGTTCGAGCCCATCGGCTCGCCGCGCTCTACGGGCGCACCGGGCCCAGGCGGCCGACCTGGACGGCGACGGCGACCTCGACATCGTCGCGGCCAGCTTCCTGCCGGAGGTCCTCTCGACGGCCACCGGCGTCCCCGAAGACCTCGACTCGCTGATCCTCCTGGAGCAAATCAAGCCCGGCGAGTTCCGCCGGCACCCCCTGGAACGAGGGGAATGCCACCACGCGACGCTCGACCTCGCCGACTTCAACCGCGACGGCAAGCCCGACATCGTCGCCGGAGTCTTCGTCAACTTCGACCTCCACCGAGGCGCCCCGAAACCGCCCAAGGACAAGGTCCAAGCCTGGGCCACCGTCTACAAGTAGGGTGCATGAAATGCACCGTTATGTAGGGTGCATGAAATGCACCGTTATGTAGGGTGCATGAAATGCACCGTTATGTAGGGTGCATGAAATGCACCAACCGGCGGCGGGCCAAGGCCCGCCCTCCGCATTCTCACCGAGCTAAGCCGCATCCTCGCCCGGCAGGCTCGGCTCGGCGCGGGCCGGACGGTCCCCGGCGGTCAAATAGATCCCGACCCCGACCAGCGACCCGCCAAGCACCAGCGGCAGAGTCAAAGGCTCGCCCTGGAACGCACGGCCGAATGCCACGCCGAACATCGGAGTCACGAACGCGACGGTCGCCAGTTGGCCGGCGGGGTACTTGCCCAGCAGGAGCAGCCAGACCGTGAAGCAGATCCCCGAGACCGCCACGCCCTGGAAGATCACCCCGCCGACCGACCCGGGCGTCGCTCGATAGGTGCCGAACCCCTCGAAAAGCCCGCTGTACGCGAAGAAGATCGGGATCGCCACCACCGATTGATTGAACAAAAGGGTGGCCGGCGGGATCAACGGGAACGTCTTCTTCTGGGCGATGGTCTGGATCGCGAAGATGAGCCCCGAGGTCAGGACGACGACGTCCCCGCCCAAAAATCCGCTCCCGGCCCGGAACGACGAGGAGAGCACCAGGGCCACCCCCGCCGCCGCGCACCCGAGGCCGAGGATCGATCGCGGCCCCAGCCTCTCGCCCAGGAGGAGCCACGCCAGGGCGCGACGATCAGCGGGTGAACATTGATGAAGATCGACGAGCGTCCCGCGGCGCTATGGCTGGTCCCCCAGTTGAACGTGCCGATCTGGAGGGCGGTCAGCAGGCCGTGGATCGCCAGGAGGCCCCAGAGCTCGCGGCGGACGAGGATCGGCTGGCCCACCAGGCGGCAGACCATCGCCAGGATGGGCAGGCTGATCAGGAATCGGAACCCCGCGCAGCCGAACGGCGGCAGCGCCGGGACGGCGAACTTCACGGCCACCGCGTTGCCTCCCCAGAGGGAGCAGCACAGGATCATCACCATCACGCCGAAGGCGTCGAGCGATCGCGCCGGCGCCCTCGCCGCGAGTCGATCGGCGCGGCCGGGTCGTCCGTGGTCGTCCGTGAGCGTCGCCTCGGCCATCGTCGATCCCGATCCGGCTCGCGCCGAGCTCGGTCCGGCGGGAATCGTCGGCGAGTCGGGCGAAGGATCATACCACGGCGCCCGGGGCCGAAGGCAGGCGGGCCCGGCCCGCGATCCCGAGCGAAGCACGGGCCGATCGGGTACGATGGTCCGGCCTCTCGCCCGCGTCGCGATCGGAAACTGGGGAATTTGCCATCATGTTGATGCCTCGGCGAAGTGGATTTCTCGGCGTCGTCGCCCTCGGCCTGCTCGCCCTCGGGGCGAAGGCCGCCCCGCCCGACGACCCTCGGTTCGACGTGACCGAGGCGATGGTCCCGGCCCGGGACGGAGTCCGCCTCCACACCCGGATCTTCCGCCCGAAGGACCAGGCGGGCGACCTGCCCATCATCTTCCTGAGGACGCCCTACGGGATCGGCAACGCCGAGCGCCACCTCGCCTCGTACATGGCGGCCCTGGTGCAGGAGGGCTACATCTTCGCGTTCCAGGACATCCGCGGCAAATTCGGCTCCCAGGGCGCGTTCGTGATGATGAGGCCCGCCCGAGACCCGGGCGACCCGAAGGCCCTGGACGAGGGCACCGACACGTACGACACCATCGAATGGATGCTCAAGAACGTGCCGAACAATAACGGGAAAGTCGGCATGATGGGCATTTCCTATGATGGATGGACGACCCTGATGGGCAGCCTCGAACCCCACCCGGCGCTCAAGGCCATCTCGCCCCAGGCCAGCCCGGCCGACATGTGGCTGGGCGACGACTTCCACCACAACGGCGCCTTCCGATTGAGCTACGGATTCGAATACGCCGCCATGATGGAGGCCGGCAAGGAGACCAAGCACTTCGCGTTCGACCGCTACGACACGTTCGACTGGTATCTGGAGCTCGGCCCCCTGGCCAACATCAACGCCAAGCACCTCCGGGCCAAGATCCCGACGTGGAACGACTACGTCGCCCACCCCGACTACGATGCATTCTGGAAGAATCAGACGCCGATCTCGCACATCCGTGACGTGAAGGTGCCCACCCTGAACGTGGCCGGCTGGTGGGACCAGGAAGACTTCTTCGGCCCGATCCGCATCTATGACGAGCTGGAAAAACACGACAAGAACGGCATCAATTTCCTGGTGGTCGGCCCGTGGAACCACGGGGGATGGTCGCGAGGCGCCGGCGACAAGCTCGGGCCGATCGCGTTCGATCAGGCCACCGGGAAGTATTTCCGCGACGACGTCCAGGCGCGCTGGTTCGCCCACTTCCTGAAGGACAAGGGCCCGCTCGACCTGCCCGAGGCGCTCACGTTCGAGGCCGGCTCCAACCGCTGGAGGCGATGGGACGCCTGGCCCCCGACGAAGCGGACCGCCGAGCGCCGCCTCTATTTCGGGCCGGACAAGCACCTCTCGTCCGACGCGCCGACGAGCACCGAGGACTCGGCGGATTCCTTCGTGTCGGACCCCGCGCACCCGGTCCCTTACCGCCATCGGCCGATCCAGGCGACGTATTTCGACGGCGGCTCGAAGTGGCCGACCTGGCTCGTCGAGGACCAGCGGTTCGTGGACGGCCGCGCGGACGTCTTGAGCTACGAGGGGCCGGTCCTCCAGGAAGACCTCACGATCGCCGGGGACGTGGTCGCCCACCTGTTCGCCTCGACCACCGGCACCGACGCCGACTGGATCGTCAAGCTGATCGACGTGTATCCCGAGCGGAACACCGAAGACTGGGACCTGGCCGGCTACCAGCTCATGGTCTCGTCCGAGGTCTTCCGGGGCCGCTACCGCCACGGCTTCGACAAGCCCGAGCCCGTGGCCCCGGGCGAGGTCCAGGAGTATTCCTGGAGCCTCCACACGCAGGATTACACGTTCAAGAAAGGACATCGGATCAAGGTGCAGGTCCAGAGCACCTGGTTCCCGGTCATCGACCGCAACCCGCAAACGTTCGTGCCGAACATTTTTGAGGCCAAGCCCGAGGACTTCCGCGAGGCCACGCACAAGGTCTTTCGCTCGGCGAAACACGCCTCGAACGTGACGATCCCGGTCGTGGCGGGCCCGTCGTCCTGATCCGGCATCGATCGACGGGCGGTGATTCTCCCCGGAGGGCCGAGGCCGGCCCTCCGGGGAGGATCGTTCTGAAGGGACTCCCTCACGGCCCGGGGTTGCTCTCCGCCGGGCTCGCGGCCTCGTTCGCGGCCTTGGTGCGTTCCTTGAGCTCCATTCGCAGCTTTTCCAGGCGGCTCAGCGGCTTGGAGGCGTCGGCCTTCGGGGCGTTCTCGGCGACGGCCGGCTTGGCGTTCGGGTTGGGCTTCCTCGGGGCGAGCGGGGCGTCGATTCGGAGGCGGCCCGAGCCGAGGTTGTGGACGATCGGCTCCCCGTCCTGGGTGACCACGACCTGGCAGAACAGGCTCTTGGTCTCGCCCACGGGCGAAGTCGGGTCGGTGGTCAGCTTGAAGACCAGATCGGTCGAGTCCTTGGTGATCGTCGCCGGGTCGGTGGTGACCTTGTTCGGCAGGCCGATCAGGGTGACCTTCGCCTCCCCGGGGAAATCGACCGCCTTGGTGATCTTCACGCTCAGGACCGCGTCCTTGCCCTGCTCCACGCTCACGGCGTCGAGCTTCAGCGCGAGGAACGGCTGCGAGACGTTGAGCTTCGCGAACCCGGAGGACACCGTGAGCCGTCCCGCGCCTCCGCCTCGGCGATTATTGCCCTGGGGCTGGCCGGGCGCGGGCGGAGGCGGGGGTTCGGTGTAGGTGCCGTTCACGACGATCCGCCAGGTGGTCAACTCGGCCCCTCCGTTGGCGTTCAGGGGGATCACGGCCTCATCCTTGCCCTCGGGGATCGTGATCCCTCCCTTGGAGGCGATCCCCGGCGGGTTCCAGGGCAGGGCGACGGCGATCGGCGCGGTGAAGCCGGGCTTCCTCTTCGCGATCACCTTGAGGTCCATCGTGCCTCCCCGGACGATCGGCACCCTGGGCTCGACGATGTCGAGGGTGAACGGCGCCTCCTCGGTCACGGCCACGGCGAGGGAATCGACCGTCCGGGTCCAGAACGGGACGTTGTTCGCCCCCAGGACCAGCTCGGCCGTGCTGAGGAACTCGGCGGGGATCTCGTCCTTGGAATCGACCGGCTTGCCCGAGACGCTCGCGAGGGTCGCGCCGAGGGGGGCGTCGGCCTCGGCGGTGAACAGCACCGGCAAGGTGGAATTGCCGGCGGTCATCGGGTCGATCTCGGCCTTCACGCCGGGCGGGAGGTCGGCCAGGTCGATGTTCAGGGCGCCGCCGAAGTCGGTCCGATTCGCATTGATCAGGATCGCCTGGCGGTTCCCCTTCGGGACGGCCACGGCCATCACGCCGGTCCCCCGTCGGAGCGATTCGTTCGGCGGGCTCAGGATCAGCCTGGGGCGGACGGGGCTGATCTCGACCCGGTACGCATAATCGGGTCCGCCGTTCTTCAAGTGATCGGCCACGGAGATGAAGTATTCTCCATCCTTGGGTGCGGTGAATCGTGCATAGCTGTCGGGGCCGTCGGTGTCGTCGTTCCGCGCGATCCGGCCGCCCCCCTTCGCCGAGATGGTCAGGACCGAGTCGAGCGGCGAGCGGATCTGGCGGGCGAACATGCGGATGTCGAACGTCTGCCCCTTGGTGGCCTTGAACACGTACTGATCGACGTCCCCGGGGGCGCCGATCACGCCGTTCAGGGCCCTCGGGGCCTCGAACGGGGTGGCCTGGGCCGGCGAGTCGTTGGGCTCGGCCTCCATCGCGTTGCCGAACGGGCTCAGGCGGAAGGCGTTGGGATAGGGGGCGGTCCCCCGGTCGTCCTGGGCCACCAGGCCGAAGAGGCGGTCGGGCGAGGAGGGCAGGGTGACGGTCGTGGTCCGGTCGCCGAGCACGTCGCCGATCCACCGGATCGTCAGGGTCTCGCCGAATTTCCCGCCGGCCGGGACGATCGCCGTGGGCCGGGGGAAATGGCCGACGTGGAGCCGATACAGGCAATTGGCGTTGCCGGCGAAGGCACTCTCGCGGGCCGCGACGATGTACGTGCCATCTTCCGGGGCGACGAGCGAGACGAAGCCGTCCTGCCAGATCAGCGCCGAGTCGTCGGAGGAGGCCAGCTCGAACCTCCGGGAATCGAGGATCGCGACGTAGGGGTCGAACAGGGTCAGGCCGAGGCGGATGCCCTCGATCTCGGCGGTGATCCGCTCGCCCTTCTTCGCCGAGATCGCGTAATAGTCGATGTCCTCGTTGGCCGCCACGCCGTTGACGGTCACGTTCATGTCGATCGGCTGGGGCTTGGCGAAGTCGTTGTTGGGCTCGACTTCCTCGACGTCCTTCAGGGCCCCGACGCTGAAGGTCCTCAGAGACGTGATCCCGGAGGCGGTCCTCAGGCGGAAGTCGTGGAGGCCGAGCGGGGCGTCGGCGGCGACGTGGAAGGTGGCGGTCACCGCGTTGTCCTTGCCCGCCTGGACGTCCGAAACCGTGATCCCCTTCTCGTAGAAGAGGAACTCCTTCGCGTCGCCGAGCCTCTGGCCGGTCACGGTGACCTTCACGTCGGTACCCCTCTGGCCCCCCAGCGGCTTCATGCCCCGGATGGCCGGGCTGACGGCCGAGGCGGGGCCGGCGAGGATCGTCAGCGCGATCAGGCAGGCGGCGAGCGTCGATTTCATGATGAAGCCCGTGGGTCGAGAGGGCGAGGAGGCGGGAAGGTCCGAGGCAGGCCATCCGGGAAGAGTGTACCCGAGATCCGGCGCGAGGCCAGTCGGATCGGGGCCGCTTCTCCCTTCACGCCCCATTGGAATCCCCTCGGGCCGCCGAGTCCAGGGGGCAGCGAGGAAGGAGGTTCGAAATTGAGATATGGGCGGGCCCGTCGCTCTCGCCCTGGACAGCCCCGGCGATTCCGGCTTCAATGGACGCCCGATCCGCCGGATGAACGTCAAAGCATATCAAACCATCCAAGGAGGAGACGCCGATGGCCCGATCGATCGCCACCCACCTGATGTTCGAGGGCGCCGCCGAGGAGGCGATGGCGTTCTATGTGTCGCTCTTCCCCGGCTCGGAGATCGCGACCATGGAGCGTTACGGGCCGGACGGACCCGGGCCCGAAGGCACCATCAAGGTGGCCACCTTCCGCCTCCTGGGGCGCGACTTCCTGGCCATCGACAGCCCGATTTCCCACGCCTTCACCTTCACCCCGTCGATGTCCCTGTTCGTCGAATGCGAGGAGGAGGCGGAGCTCGACGGCCTCTTCGCGAAGCTCTCCGACGGGGGAGGCGTGCTGATGCCGCCCGGCGACTACGGGTTCAGCAAGAAGTTCGCGTGGCTGAAGGACCGCTTCGGCGTCTCCTGGCAACTCAATCTGGCCTGAACGCCGGGACGAACGGGTCAGGATTGCTCGGTAGAAAACCCCGGTGATCGAAAGGGATCCAGTAGGTCCGACTTCAGTCGAGCCTACAAAAAAGGTCTTGTTTCATAGGCCCGACTGAAGTCGGACCTACTCGTTGGCCCTGGGCGAACCGGGTTTTCGACAGTGAGTGCAGGTCAGGAATCGAAACCCGTGGCGCTCGTCTTGGATCGCGAGGGGCCTCGGGTGGACGGTAGAGGTCGGGCTGGACGCGACCGCGGGACTTCGCCGACTCTACGCCAGGGCCGGCTCCGGGGCGCGCGCCTTCCACCATCGCGAGGCGGCCTTGGCGTCCCATTCTCCGGCCGAGGCGCAGGAGAGTAAGGCGTCGGCCAGCGAAAGGGCGTCGGGGAAGCGGTCGTCGGGCTTCTTTTCCAGGCACTTGAGGATCACGGCCTCGAGGTCCGCCGGGATGTCGGGCCGGAAGACCGAGGGGGCGACGACGGGGTCTCTCGCGTGGGCGATCATGACCATCGCCGCGCTCGCCGCATCGAACGGAGGGCGGCCGGTCAGGAGGAAATAGGCCACGGCCCCCATCGAATACAGGTCGGTGCGACGGTCGATCGAAGGGCTCGCCGTGGCCTGCTCGGGCGACATGAAATGAGGAGTCCCGCGGACGGTCCCCTCCCGGCTCAGGGCGGGCGACTCGTCGTCGAGGGTGTCCTTCACGAGGCCGAAATCGAGCACCTTGGTCGTGTCGGCCCGGCCGCCCCGGGTCGAGGCGAACAGGTTGGCGGGCTTGATGTCGCGATGGATGATCCCGGCCGAATGCGCCTCGGCCAGGGCGTCGCAGGCCTGGGTGAGCAGGTAGATGACTCGCCCCGGGGGCATCGGCCCGGCCTCGGCCACGAGGTCTTCCAGGCTCATCCCGGGGAGGTATTCCATGACATAGAAGAACGTCCCGTCATCCGACCGGCCGAAGTCGAACACCTCGATGGTGTTGGGGTGGGTGAGCTTGGCCGTGGCGCGGACCTCGCGCTCGAACCGGGCGAGGGCGCGGGTGTCCGAGGCGTTCTCGGGCCGGATCAGCTTCACGGCGCAGGGGCGCTTCAACAGCCGATGCTCGGCCAGGTAGACCTCGCCCATCCCGCCCTGGCCGAGCTTCCGCCCGAGCTTGTACTGGTTGAGCTGCCGGGCCTCATACGCCTCGACCCGCAAGGCGTTGATCACATAAGCACCGAAGATCGAGAGGGCCGCGCCGGTGAGGCCGAACAGGAGGTTCTCGGTCAGGATGTCCAGGCTCAGGCCGGCGCGGGCCAGGCGGAAGACCTCGGGATGAACGAGATAAATGACCATCTGCGTCGAGATCGGCAGGGCCGCCAGCGTCAGGAGCACCCGGGCGGCCCTCCTCCACGTGTTCGGCACGAGCATGGCGTAGGAGAACATCAAGAGCATCCCGCCCATGATGGTCGTCTTGGCCATCAGGGGGAGCATCGCCGGGTCGTTCCTGGAGGCGCCGACGGTGTCGAGGTATTGCCGGATCGCCAGGAACAGGCCCATCACGCCGAAGATCGCGTATTCCAGGGGCCTCAGGCCCTTCTGGGGGATCGCGACGGGGGCCGAGAGCAGGGCGAACACCGCCGCCATCAGCGCGATGGCCGAGGCGTGAAGCGGCCAGTGCGACCCCTCGCCGAACAGGAGTCGCCGGACGAGAAAGACGATCAGGACCAGGAAGAAGAACCCCGCCGAGGCGCGGAGCCTCGTCTGGCAGAGCCGGCTCGTCTCGTCCGAAAGCTTGCCCCCCACGCCCACCTCGGGCCGAGGCGCCGGGGGTGGCCAGACCGCGGTCTCGGCCCGGGAATTCCCCCCCGCGGACGACTCGAACGGGTCTTCATTCGGCCGATGGGGCGGCATCGCCGGACTCTCCTCGAGCCATCAAGAACGACGGACAAGCCCCATCACCATAGCACGAAGGCCCGCCCGGGACCATCGGGCGGCGCCGCCGCGACCCGGGCGATTCGCCCCTCGCGAACGAGGGGCCAACGGTGGAGATCGGACCCGATCCCATCCCAGGCCGCCACGTCTCGGGCCGATCGCGCCCAGGACCGTCACATCAAGAACCAGCGGAGAGGGCGGGATTCGAACCCGCGGTACGTGTTACCGTACACGGCATTTCCAGTGCCGCACCTTCGGCCTCTCGGTCACCTCTCCGGTATCTCAAAGTCGTTGCCGATTAGAATTTTACGTCGAGCACCTCTTGGAAACCGAGCGACTCGGTCGGGCCTGTCAACCTGCTTGTCAACCATCGGGCAGGGACAAGGGGAGATTCTAGCGGATTCGCTCGCCCGCAGGAAGTGGTCTCCGTCGCCACGGACCGCCGGTCGAGCCGAGGATCTGGCCCTGGTTGAGGCCCGTCCACTTCGCCTCGGCGGGCTGATCCCATCCCCGCGTCTGCATTCCCTCGTCGCGAGCCTCCCGCGCCACTCGATAAGAACGACGCGTCGGACGACATCGAGGCGAGATGCTCTCGGTTGATCATCCCGGTCAAAATCACGTCCCCTCGACCAGATCCCCGACCATCCTTGACGCGTTCCGTCGAGAAACATCGCTCGGCCTTCGAGCGATCGGCGTCCCGGACCCTCTTCTCAACACCGGGCGAGCTGCCTCATGACCGGATCGTCCTCCTCAGCATCGAGTCGGGCCGGGACCACGGCCGCGCTGGCTCGACGCGAGGCATACGGACCCCCTCCGAAGGTCGAGGTCCTCGGGCCCTCATGCCTTATCTAAGCTCTTCTTCGCCTCCTCGAGGATTTCTGACGACAAGTCCGGATCGGACACGATCCGCGACATGGTCAGCGCGCCGATCATCGTCGAGGCCGCGACGAGGGCCCGACGTCTCGCGGCATCGCGAGGGACCTGGTCGAATTGTCCCTCGATGATCTCGACCAGCCCCAGGAAGCCCTCGGTCGCCGCGGCACGCGTCGCTTCGTCGCTCCGGGCGAGCTCGCTGCCGATCGCGGAGAGCGGGCAGCCCGTGGCCGGATCGTCGCGGTGGACGGTCGAGAGGTAGGCCGCCACAGGCCCCGGCCCTTCGGCGGCAGCCCCCAGACGTTCGCAGATCGCCGTTCGGATGGCCTCCTCGCACGCCTCGCGGACGAGCTGGTCCTTCGACGCGAAGTGCTTGTAGAACCCGCCGTGGGTGAGGCCCGCGGCCTTCATCAGGTCGTTGAGCCCGGTCGCCACGATCCCGTTCTTGCGGAACTCCCCGGCCGCGGCCGTCACGATCCGCCCCCGGGTCCTCGCCGCCTCCTCCCTCGACTTCCTCATGGACGTTGATCCTCGATACGATTTTAGAAGCTATTTGACATCCAAAATCGCAGTGCCTATTCTTTGGATGTCAACCGTAATCCTAACCGGCACCCGGGGACGAATCCAATGAGTCGGGACAAAGTTTTGGTCACCGGCGCGACGGGCGACACCGGCCGGGCGGCCGTCGACGAACTGCTGGCCCGCGGCCACGAGGTCCGGGCTCTGGCCCACGGGCGGGACGAACGCTCGAAGGCGCTCGAGGATCGGGGCGTCGAGGTGGTCTTCGGCGACCTCCTCGATTTCGAGCAGGTCCGAGACGCCCTGAAGGGCGTGCAGCGGGCCTACTTCGTCTACCCGATCCGCCCCGGCATCCTCCAGGCGACGGCCTACTTCGCCCAGGCGGCGAAGGAGGCGGGCATCGACGGCATCGTCAACATGTCTCAGAAGAGCGCCAGGCCGGACGCGAAGAGCCACGCGGCGACCGATCACTGGCTGGCCGAGCGGGTCTTCGACTGGTCGGGGCTGACGGTCGCCCACATCCGCCCGACCTACTTTGCCGAGTGGCTGCTCTACATCGCCCCGATGATCAAGGCCGGGCTGCTCCACGTGCCGTTCGGCACCGGCAAGCACGCCCCGATCGCGGCCGAGGACCAGGGGCGCGTGATCGCCGGCATCCTCGACGACCCCGCGCCGCACAAGGGCAAGATCTATCCGCTCTTCGGCCCCGTCGAGTACACCTACGCGGAGACCGCGCTGGTCCTGGGCCGTGTGCTGGGGAAGCCCGTCGAATATAAGCAGATCTCCTTCGACGCCTTCCTCGGGATGCTCAAGTCCGGCCGGCAGAACGCGGCCGAGGGGGCGTCGTCGCGGAACCTCTACGGCGAGCTGGGGGGCAAATCGGAACGACCCGGCGACTCCTTCACCGTGCAGCACCTGAAGGAAGTCGCGATCGACCACCAGAACGGGGTGTTCGAGGGGACCAATGACCTCGTCGAGACGCTCGGCGGGCGCCCGCCGATGACTCTCGAAGCGTTCATCCAGAAGCACCGGGCGGCCTTCGAGTGACCGGCGGGCCCGGCCCGTCTCCCCCACACCGGCGAGGTGCCTCATGAGCGGATCGTTCTCGACCGTCGCGTTGCTGACCGGGATCACGGCCGCCGTGGTGGCCCTCGTCACGCTCGGGCTCGCCCGGGCGGCCCGGAGGGCGGGACTGCCCCCGGCGCTCGCCCCTTCGGTCGCCGCCGGGATGATCGTCTGGCTCGGGGCGTCGGCCGCGCTCGCCCGGAGCGGAGCCCTCGGCGACTGGACGGCCCTCCCTCCGCGATGGCCCCTCCTGCCGCTGACGGCCCTGTTGGCCTCCGTCCTGCTCGGCCTGACCCGCCCCTTCCGGCGCCTGCTTGCGGAAGTCCCGCCGTGGCAGCCCGTCGCCCTCCAGACCTTCCGCCTGGGCGTCGAGATCGCCTTCTGGAGGCTCCACGAGGAGGGGATCGCCCCCGTCCAGGTCACCTTCGAAGGGAGGAACCTCGACGCGCTCGTCGGCCTCTCGGCCCCGGTGATGGCGGCCGGCATCGCGATCGGCCGGGTGGGCCCGAGGCTGACGATCGCCTGGAACCTGTTCGGCCTGGCGATGCTCCTCAACGCGATCGGGACCGTCGCCACGTCCGCCCCCGGCCCTCTCCACCTGAACTGGTCGGGCGAGCCGTTCACCGCGATCGCGTCCTGGCCGGTCGTCTGGATCCCGGCGCTGCTCGCGCCGATCGGGATCACCCTCCACGTCGCCTCGATCCGCCAGGCGCTCGCCGGCCCTGGCATGACCGCGTCGCAACGCCCTCTCCGCACCCGATCGGGGGTGCAAGCATGACCGTCGTCAAGGCCGCCGCCGTGCAGCTCAGCCCGGTCCTCTAGCGCTCACCTTCCCGGAGAAGGTGGTGCCGTATATTCCTAACACCGCCTGCCTGCGGGGGCGAGGGACGCGGGCAAGACGATCGCTCGTCGCTCTCGCGAAGCCCAGTTCGAACCGACGGAGAGACCCATGAAAGTGATGGCCATCGGCACGTTGAAACCCCTGTCGCCGGAGCAGCGTCAGCGCTACCTGCCGGCGGAGGTCCCCGCGACTCTGCAGCTCTATCTCGACGGCAAGATGGAGCAGTTCTGGTTGCGGGACCAGGAGGCGGGCGTCATCTTCCTGATGAGCGTGGATTCGGTCGCCGAGGCGGACCGGCTCCTCAAGGGCCTACCGCTCGGCCAGGCCGACCTGCTGACCTTCGAGCTGATGCCGATCGGGCCCCTCCTGCCTCTCGGCATGTTGATGAAGTAAGATGCCACGGCGGATGACGGCTTGGGCCCGCCGCGGAGCCGGCAACTCGCCGATCGGCCAGAAGGACCGCGAAGGAAACCCCGGATCGCACCGGGGCCGCCTCGCCGGCGATGAGGCGGCCTCGGACGGTTGTTCTGTCCTCCGGACCCAGATCGGAGCCCTGACGCGATGATCCCGACCTCTGCCCTCCCGGCGTTCACGGCCTTCCCTGTCGTCCTCAGCCTGGCCGCGATCGAGTCGGGTTTCGTCGTGCTGTTCGGGATGATCGCGAACCGGCCGCTCGACGGCTGGACCCGGTTCTTCCTGGCGGCGACGGCCGCAACGAGCCTGACCGGATTCGGGTTCCCGATCCGGGGCATGACGCCGGGCCTCGCTTTCGGCATCCTGTCCCTGGCGGTGCTCGCCGCGGTCATCTACGCCCGCTATCCGGCAGGCCTCGCGGGCTTCTGGCGTCCGGTGTCCATCATCGGAGCTGTGTTCACCCTCTACCTCAATTTCGTCGTCCTGATCGTCCAGTCCTTCCAGAAGCTGGCGCCCCTCCACGCGCTGGCCCCGAACCAGAATGAGCCGCCCTTCCTGGCCGCCCAGGTCGTCTCGATGGTCGCGTTCCTCGTCCTGGGCACTCTCGGGGTGACGAAGTTCCGCGCGGGGGCGATCAAGTTCTCCTGACCACCTCGTTCCACCGGGAGATCGATCATGATTCACGAGCAGACGAACCTCGATGGGGCCCGCCACAGCTCCGAAGCCAGGTCCCGGCGGGGGCTCCTCCGGCTCGGCGCGGCGATCGCGGCGGGCGGGTCGCTGATCGCCAACCCTCTGAGGGCGGCGGCGGATGGGAGCAAGGCGGGGATGGAGGAGGTCTCGAAGGATTCCGTCACCGACGCGGGAGAGCCGATCGTCTATCTGAACACCGCGAGCCCGGAGATCTCGTCGGCCGTCATGACGATCCCGGCGGGCACGACGACGGAATGGATGATCCACCCGGTCCAGGGGTACGTCTACGTGCTCGAGGGGACGCTGATCGTGGAGTTCGCGGACGGGCCCCGGAAGGAATTCCGGGCGGGGCAGGGCTTCCCCCAGGCGAGGTCGAAGTGGCATCGGGGCCGGAACGATGGGGCGGGGGTCGTTCGCTTCCTGGCGGTCTTTTTCGGGGGCAAGGACGTTCCCAACATCCTCCACCCGCCCAGGCGATGATGCGGCTCGACGAGCCGGGGTGCCCGAGGACCGGCGGCCCCGGACCAAGGGGCAAATCTCCCCGGGGCGTCTCGACCTGGTAAGGGCCGAGGGGCCGCCCGGCCGTCTCGTGTCGGAAGGCGCGGGGCGGCCGATCGGCCCTCGATTCGCGTCATCGCTCGCTGACCGCCGCTCCGCCCGGTTGTGGCCGAAGTGGGGCGTTCGCGTCCTCGATCAGGATCCTGCGGACTTCCCCGATGACCTCCGGATTCCGCAAGCAGAGGTGATGAGTCCGGAGCACGAGCTCCGAGCGGGCGCCGGGCAAGCGAGCGCTGGAGACCGGCACGAGGCCGTCGGTCGCATCGACGGCCGACGGGTCCTGGAGCGTGGCGATGATCGAGTGGAACGGGACGCCGCCCTCGGACCGGGCCCGTTCCAGCTCCGCGAGCAGAGGGGTGCCCGGACCGATCTGATCGATGCTCGACACCCTCGCCCCCCAGGCCGGCGCCGACGGGCTGAGGACGCGGGCGACCCGGCTGCCGGCGAACCAGACGGCCCCGCGATCGACGGGCGAGCCGCGATGCGGGGTCGCGACGAAGATGAACCGGCCGATCCTCGGCCGAGAGGGCGTCTCCGCCTCGGCCCGCGTCGGGACCTCGCGCCCCGGAAGGCCCGGGTCGAGGCCGCGGATCGCCGCCTTCGCGACGAGCCCGCCCATGCTGAAGCCGACCAGGATCATCCGATCGAATCCGGCGTCGCGGCCCTCGGGATCGAATCGGCGCCGAGCCTCGCGGAGCGCCTCGACGAGGTGCCGCCCCGAGTCCTCGATCGGCTGCAGGCTGTCGTAGCGGAAAACGAGCGGCTGGAACCGGTCGCGGACGGCCGGGTCCTCGGAGAACGGCTCGATCATGGCCGACCAGTTCTCGGGACTGCCGAGCATCCCATGGACGAACACGACGGGCACCCTCCCGATTCGGTAGGGGACGACGCAGCTCAGCTCGGCCGTCCCTGCCCGGATCGTCGCGACGGTTTCGGCCTCGCCGGCAAGGGCGGCGGAGGGCACAACCAGGAGCATGGCCGCAAGTCGTGAGCGGCGGACCGAGTCGGTTGCAAGACGCATGGGTGGACCTCAAGGTGGGCGCGGGGCAAGGGATCGGCAAACGGTCGTTGCCGCGAAAATCGGGCGGGGGATGCCCTCGTCTGGGCCCGACGAGGCTTTGACGACGCCGAGTTGATGTGCCCGGGTCGCGCGGCGAACCGGGCATCCATCTTGACGCGTCACGGACAACGTCTCGGCGGCCCGAGAACCTCCCCGCAGACGGGCCGAGGGATTGCGGCCGCCCGGCCGGAAATCGTCGCCGAAAGCGGGCGCGAGGCTCCCGGGCGGAGGGGCTCAGCGAGGGGCCGGTGCGGAGGACTTCGCCGCCTCGGCGTCGAGGCGGGCGACCATGGCGGCGAGGATGGCCTCCTCGGCGTCGTTGATCGCGGCCCAGGCCAGGTCGATCGAGTCGGCGGCGTACTCCGCGGCCAGATCCGCCTGGGTGTCCAGCTTCCGCGACTCCCGGTTCGCACTCCACCGGCCGATCGCGTCCTCGGTCTCGGCCAGATCCTCCTGGGCCAAGGCGTCGAAATCGGCGTGAGTCTGATCGAGGTGTTCCCTCCGGACCTGAAACTGGTGACGGACTCGGTCGAGCTTCTTTCGCACGGACTCCTCGGAATCCCTGGGCAAGGCCTGGATGCTCGCCTTGAGCGAATAGACTCGCCCCTCCACCGTGCTGAGCCGGGCCCGCAGGTCGTTGCAGAACTGGTCGATTTTCGCGCTCATGGGTCATCTCCTCCGGGTGGGTATCCATCGAGGCGGGATCGTTCGGAAGGTCGTCAGGGAGGCCGAGAAAACACGGGTCATCCCGGGCCTGCTCGCGGTTGACGTGGTGCGACGAGGCCGATCTCCGACCCGTCGTCCGGGGGCGCCGAGCGGATCTCCGCGGTTCACTCGGGTGACGGCTGGCGGTCGGCCTCGTCCCTGGAAACGACGAGGCCGACGAGCACGCCCGTCAGCCCGCCGAGGGCGGCGCCGAGAAGCGAGCCTTCGAGACCCCGGATCGGCGCGGCGGCCGGCGGCACGGAGGCGTCCACCGGGGCCTCGCCTGACGCGAAGGCGGACGCCGCCCCGACGAGCAGGCCCAGCAGGACGCCCGTCCACGACCACCAGAGCAACTCCCGCAGAAAGCCCTCGGGTCGGGATGAACCCAAGGGATGCTCCGGCTCGAAATCCTCGCCGAGGCTCGGGTCGGGGTGAGGCTCGACGCGGCCGAGCCTGATCCCGATCTCGCCTTCGAGGCTGAAGACGATGCTCAGGAGATCGATCAGGGCCTCGCCCAGGCCCCCCTCGGTCGCGGCCTCGGACGCCGGGTCGTCGGGGTCCGCGCCCGGCCTGCCGGTCGGGACGCCGGCCCCGCTCCCCCGGAACTTGCTCCCTTTCGCCATCGTCGCGCCCTCCCGTGGAAAGAGGCATCGCCAACCGGTCCCTACCGACCCATGCTCGAACCCTGATTTCGGGACGCCCCGGCGCGTGGAACGTGCCCGAGACTCCGCGATGACTCGCGCCCCTCTGCTCGTCGATGCGGATGGGCCCTGGCCCTACTTCGAGGCGGGAGTCCCCGAGACGTTGCGGTCGGCCGCGATCTTCCACGCGTCGGCTTCCTTGACGCGGAGGACCACCGAACGCCCTCGGATCGGGCCGGCGTCGCCCGGGAGGCCGACGATCTCGAAGTCGACATCCGCGAGGAGCAGGTCGGGGCGGATGAACCGGGCCGAGACGACGACCTGCGACAGCCTGGCGTCCGGGTACACCTCGAAGAACGTCGCGAAACAGTCCGCGATCCGGTCGGCGCCGGAGATGAGGCCATATTGGAGCGTCTTGACGTCGGCCCCCTGGAGGAACGCGAGGTCCGCGTCGCTGGTGAAGGTCTCGCCCAACTCCTTCGGCTTGCGGCCGTTGAAAGCCCGGACGTATGCCGCCGACTCCTGCTTCGCCCGTTCGACCGCCCCTCCGTTTCCGGCTTGCCCCGGGACTTGAGGGTCCCCGGCCATCAGGAAGCCCACGATCAACCCGACCATCGCCATGTCAGTCATCGGTCCACCTCTTTCGATGAAGGCGTTTGCTCCGACGCGGAACGCGACCGAGGGATTGACGGCGGACGAACTTCGGCAAGTCGTCGTCGAGCGATCCGGCCCATCGCTCGTCGCATCGTGGACGTACGAGCTCGGATTCGGATGCGTCCTGACCGGCTCGGGGCCTTGCCCGCTCCCTCGGCTGTACTACTGGGCGTGGGCGGCGGACATCCCTCGTGGTAGATTAGGGCCTCGATGCCAACGATCTCCGGCGGGGACTCCTCGTGAACCAGGGCCACACCACCGCCGTCGTGCAGCGCTACCTGGACGCGCTGGCCGAAGCCACGCCCGCCGATCCCATCATCCGAGACCTGCTGGATCGGGCCGTCAGGCGGCTCGAGCTGCTGTGCGCCAACATGCTCTACAGGAGCTACCCGCGATTGACCCGGCCGCCGCTGAACCTGAAGGCCGACGAGATGCTCGGCGCCGTGGTCGTCCGGCTGATGAGGACGCTCCGCGAGGTCCATCCGGGGAGCGTCCGCCAGTTCTTCGCCCTGGCCGGTCAACACATGCGGTGGGAATTGAATGACCTGGCCCGCTGCCTAGATGAGCAGCCGTACGCCGTGGAACTGCGCGACGACCTCTTGCCCGCGATGCCCGGGAGCGACTCGGGACTTACGGCGGAAGGTCGCCGGATGCTCGAAGCGATCGGCAACCTGCCCGAAGGGGAGCGAGAGGCGTTCGACCTCGTGAGGATCCAGGATTTGACGCAAGTCGAGGCCGCGAGGATCCTCGGGATTTCCGAGAAGACCGTCCAGCGTCGCCTGAACCGCGCCCTGATCCGGCTCACGGAGGGTCTCGATGACCTCCGACCGGATGCCCCCGAGGCGGGCGATTCCTAGCCCTTCCCGCTCCCGCGAAACGACGCGAGGGATCGAGACCATGTCCGACAAATCCCTCGTCTTCCAGCTCCTGGAAGATGCCCTCCAGTCCGGCCTCTCGCCGGAGGAGGTTTGCGTCGACCACCCGGAATTGCTGGACGAAGTGCGCGGCGAGCTGGGCCGGATCGACCGGGTCCGGGGCGAGCTCGGCGCGCTGTTCCCGGGCCGGTCCTCGTCGCCGTCTCCCGGCCTCGTCCGTCCCCAGATCCCCGGCCACGAGGTGACGGACCTGCTCGGCCGAGGGGGCATGGGGGTGGTCTACAGGGCCCGCCACGTCCGGCTGAACCGGGCGGTGGCCGTCAAAGTGCTGCTCGGCGGGGCCCACGCCTCGCCCCAGGAGCGGGCCCGGTTCCAGAGGGAGGCGGAGGCGCTGGCCGAGCTCGGCCACCCGCACGTCGTCCAGATCCACGAGGCGGGCGAATTCGACGGCCTCCCGTACTTCACGATGGAACTCGTCGAGGGCGGGACGCTCGCCGAGAGGCTCGCCGGGATGCCGCAGCCGGCGGGCCGGGCCGCGGCCCTGGTGATCCTGCTGGCCGGCGCGGTCCAGGCGGCCCACGAGCGGGGGATCGTCCATCGGGACCTGAAGCCCTCCAACGTCCTCCTGACGCACGACGGCTCGCCCAAGATCTCCGACTTCGGCCTCGCCCGCCGGCTCGCGCCGGGGGCCGACCTCACCCGGACGGGGACGCGGCTCGGGACGCCCAGCTACATGGCCCCCGAGCAGGCGTCGGGCCGGGCCGGAGGGGCCGGGCCGGGCGTCGATGTGTATGCCCTGGGGGCGTTATTGTACGAGCTGCTCACCGGCCGGCCCCCGTTCAAGGCGGAGACCGCCGCCGAGACCGAGCGCCAGGTGATCGCCGAGGAACCCGCGTCGCCGTCGAGTCTGAACGCGCGGGTCCCCCGCGACCTGGAGACGATCTGCCTGAAATGCCTGAGCAAGGACCCGGGCCGGCGCTACGCCTCGGCCCTCGCGCTCGCGGACGACCTCGGGCGGTTCCAGAAGGGCGAACCGATCGCCGCCCGCCCCGTCGGCGCCCTCGAGTATGCCGCCAAGTGGACGCGCCGTCACCCCGGGCGTGCGGCGGCCCTGGTCGGCGGCACCCTCTTCGCGCTCGTGTTCCTCGCGAGCGGATGGTGGGTCCTCGCCGAGAGGGCCGCGATGGCGAGGGAGGTCCAACAGGACCTCGTGAAGGCGGAACAGGCCCTGGAGCGGTCGGACTGGCCGGAGGCGCGGGCCGCCGTCGAGCTGGCGAGGACGCGACTGGGTCATGGCGGCCCCGTCGAACTGCGCCGGCGGCTCGATCGCGCGGATCGGGGCCTGAAGTTGGCGGACCGGTTGGAAGAGATCCAGACGCGGAACCAGGAATTCGATTTCATCCCGGACAAGAAGCGCAACCCCGAGGAGCCGGTCTTCAGTTCCGGGACGGACAAGGAGTTCGAGGAAGCGTTCCGAGGGGCGGCGCTGGGCAACGTCGGCGACCCGCCCGAACAGGCCGCCGGCCGGATCCGGGAGACGGGCATCCGCCGGGCGATCGTGGAAGCGTTCGACGTCTGGTCCCTCTACGCGGGTGACATCCGGAGGGTCAAGTGGATCTCCGCGGTCGCCAACCTCGCGGATTCGGACCAGACGGCCTGGCGAAAGCGGGTCCGCGACCCATCGACCCGGTCGAACAGGGCCGCCATCGAGGAACTGGCCCGCACCGCGCCGCTCGACGGCCAGTCGGTCCAGCTCCACCTCGCGCTCGGGAGGCGGTTGGGCGGCGTCAAGGCGGACGATGTCGGTTTCCTCCGGCGGGTGCAGGCGGCGAACCGGAACAACTACTGGATCACGTTCGAGTTGGCCCGACTGCTGGCGGAGCGGCACGACCACGACGCGCTCGGGTACTATCGGGCGGCGGTGGCCATCCGGCCGCGGTCGTTCTCGGCCCTGACGGGCCTGGGGCGCCTCCTGCTCGATTACGGGCGAATCGCCGAGGCCGAGGAGACCCAGCGGTTCCTCATCGAGCTCTACCCCGATCGCGACATCCCGTACCACACCATGGCGGTCATCAACCGCGAACAGGCCCGGTTCGATCTCGCCGTCGCCAACTGCCGGGAGGCGATCCGGCGCAACCCCGCGTCGGGCACTGCTTACGGCACGCTCGGATGGGTCCTCATCGAGCTGGGCGAGTTCGAGGAGGCCCGGGCGATGGCCTCACGCGCGCTCGAGCTGCTCCCCGCGGAGGACGTGAACCGGAGCTGGACGAAAGGGGTGATCTTCCGCTGCGACCGCCTCCTCACGCTCGACCGCCGCCTGCGTGAGATCGCGGAGGGGAGCGTCCCGCCCGTGGACGCCAACCAGGCCGTGGATTTCGCGGAACTCTGCACCATCCGGCGCCGGCCCGCCGCCGCGGTCCGCCTCTACGCCGCCGCATTCGCCCTCGATTCGCGAGTGCGCGTCTCGAACGCGAGCCGTCCCGTCTATCTGGCCGCCCGCGCCGCGGTGCGGGCGGGAGTCGGGAACGGCGAGGACTCCCCGCCCGACGGCCCGGGCCGGGCGGCCCTGCGGAAACAGGCCCTCGACTGGCTTCGCACCGAACGCGACCTCCGGGCTCCCGGATACACCGTCGGCGAGGCCGACTCCCGATGGATCACGGCGCGCGAGATGCGATTGTGGCGGTACGACACGACCCTGGCCCCGGTCCGCGACCCGGAAGCCCTCGCCGGGCTGGGCGCGGACGAGAGTCGGCGGTGGAAGTTGCTGTGGACGAGCCTGGATCGCGTGGCGGACGGCGGCCAGGTCGCGACCGTCGAATCCGCGCAGTCCTACGCCGCCCGCCGGGAGTGGGAGTCCGCCGCCGAGAGCTACGCCGCGCTGGGCGAAACCATCCCGCCCGTCCTCCTTCAGGAGTGGTTCGAGCTCGCGGCGGTGCAACTTCTGTCCGGGGATCGCGACGGCTATCGCCAGACCTGCGAGCGTCTCGAGACGCCGTACCCCGGCACGTCCTCGGTACGCCCCTATCACCGGGCCCGGGCTTGTACGCTCGCCCCGGACGCCGTCGCCGACATCGCGAAGGTCCAGGCGCTGGGCGAGGAGGAGTTGAAGCTCGCCCCCGACGCTCACTGGTCCCTGACCGAACAGGCGGCGTTGTACCACCGGGCCGGCCAGCCCCAGAAGGCCGTGCCGCTCCTGGAGAGGAGCCTCGAAGTCAACAATCGCCCGGGGGCTCAGGTCGTGAGCTTCCTGTGGCTCTCGCTCGCGCACCAGCGGCTCGGGCACCTTGAGGAGGCGCAACGGTGGCGAGACAGGGCCGCGACATGGCTGGATCAGTTCGGTGACGGCGCGATGCCCGTGGGTCCGGCCGCCGAGGGGCTCGACCTCCACAACTGGCTGGAAGCCCTGATCCTGAGGAAGGAGGCGGAGGCCCTCCTCGGCCCTGCGCACCCGGCCCGGTGAGTGCCCGGGCCGGCTTCGGCGACCCTTGACCCTTGCCGGGCCGGCCTGGGCCCGAGCGAGCGCGGAGGCGATCGGATCGGCTGTCCGCATCCCGCGCTCCGTACAACTGGCGGGGCCGACGGACGGAGAGGATTCGCGTCCTTCGCTCCGGGCTCGGCCCTCCCCGCGCCGAATTCGTCGAGAGCGTCGGCATTTGGCGGTCGCCCATCGTGGATCATGGGCAGACGGCGACGGCTCGGCCGCCGCGGCCCTTGAAGGCGGCGCGGACGGCGGGCATTGATCCCTCGGAGGGCGTCCGCCGCTCGTCTGTCTCATGGACCGGGCCGGATGCCCAGGCGGAGCCGGTCCGGCGATCCGGGCGACGCCAGCAACTGCTCGATCGCTCCGAGCGGCTGCCAGTCGGCGACGAGGCCCTCGAACGGGAAAGGGGGATGGTCGGCGAGGAAGTCCAACGCGGCGCGCAGGTGCCTCGGCGCGTAGTTGTGGACGCCTCGGAGGGTCAGGCATCGTCGGACGATCTGCTCCGGCGCGATCGGCACGGGGCGCGTCGGGAAGACCGAGCCGACGAGGACGACCGTTCCGCCGAGCCTGACCAGGGGCAAGATCGCCTCGATCGACTCCGCGGCCCCCGTCATCTCCAATGCGACGTCGAACCCGTAACCGCCCGTGCTGTCGAGGGCGATCGAGGCGAGGTCATCCGGGGAGGCCGCGTGCGTCGCGCCGAACCGCCCGGCCAGGGCCCGCCGATCCGGATCGAGGTCGCAGGCGATCACGGCTTCGGCGCCGAGCGTCCGCGCCCAGGCCATCGCGGTCACCCCGAGCATCCCGCTGCCCATCACCAGGACGCGACGACCCGCGATCGGTCCGGCCGCTTCCAGGGCGGCCGCCACGGTTGCGGTCGCGCAATTCACCGGGCAGGCCACGGCGTCGGGGAGGTCGTCCGGGACCCGGAGCACGGTCGTCCCCGGCACGAGCAGGCAGTGGCCGGCGAGCCCGCCCACCAGTTCCAGGCCGGGCCGGAGCGGCTCGTGGCCGTACTTCACCTGCCGCTCGCACTTCTGCGGCAGGTCGCGGCGACAATAGAAGCAGCCTCCGCAGATCGCGACCACGCCCCAGGTGACGCGATCGCCCTCCCGGAGGGGGATGCCGGCCGCGTCGCGCCGTGGCGCCTCCGGCCCGAACGAGGCCACCCGGCCGAGGATCTCGTGCCCGAGGATCGTCGGCGTCGCGACGGTCCGGCGGCCATGCAAGGTGTGGAGGTCGCTGCCGCAGAGCGTGCACGCGAGGACCTCGACGAGCATCGCGGAACCGCCGGCCTCCGGGATCGCGATCTCCCGGAGATCCAGCGACAGGCCCGGCCCGCGGAAGACGGCGGCGAGGGTCGTTCGCCTCATCGCACCGCCCCCGCCGGGACGGCCCGGATTCCCCGTCGCGCGAAATACAACCCGCCGAGCCCCAGGCTGACGCAGGTGAGGACGCCGATGATCGCGCACGCCACCTCGAAGAACCGCAAGAACCCGCCGCCCGACGGCAGGGCACCCCGGGCGAGCATCAGGAGGACATAACCGAAGTATCCGGCCGAGTCCGCCACGTACATCAGGAACCCGAGGTTGCCCCGGTCCCTCACGATCGCGATCAGCCGCTCGAAGATCGTCGTGTGGATGGCCACGTAAGGCAGGTAGAGGCCCGTGCCCAGCAGGACCATGAACGCGAAGCCGCCGAGCCGCCCGCTCCCCAGCCCGGCCAGGGCGATGAGCATCAGCATTGCCCCGGCGATCCCCACCCCGATCGACGCGAAGAACGCCCGGCGATTCTCGACGATCAGGACGCCCAGGCCATTCACGAGCAGGACGACCGCGGCCACCAGGACCTCCGACCTCGAGAACAGCGCCGGGTCCACCGCGATGCCGAGCCCTCGCCAGATCTCGGCGCGAAATCGGCCCGGAGGCTCCGGGCGATCGTGACCAGGAAGTAGGCCGCGACGATCGCGATCAGGCCGGCGCCGTGGCGTCGCAGCATGGCCCGGCGGTCGGCCCTGCTCATCGTCGGGCGGTCGCTCCGGAGGGCGACGTCGCGGTCGTCGGGCGGGGGGATGTCGCCCGAGCATCCACGTGGCCACCAGGAGGGGCGGCAGGAAGATCAGGCCCGCCGCCGCGGGCATCCAGCGCTCGGTCACGCCCCGGTCGAGCAGAAGCGTGCCGACGGACTTGGTCACGCCGTCGGCGAGGATGAAGCTGGCGCAGAGGCCGGCCGTCAGGGCCTCCGTGACGCGGCGCCCTTCGAGGAAGCCGAGCACCAGGCCGAAGACCATCCCCAGCGCCAGGCCGTTCAGGAACAGGCCGGCGACGTGCAGCGGCGACGGCGCGACGCCGAAAAGGACCAGAGCCGCCTCGGCCGCCGCGATCAGCAGGACGATCCCGGCCGTCCGCCGCCTCGGCGGGGTCTCGGCGATCACCCGGATGCCCACGAACTTCGACGCGGCGTAGCCGAGCACCTGCGCCGCCACGAGCACCGTCTTCTCGTCGATCCCCAGGACCCTGCCGCCGGAGAAAGTCGCCGCGGTGAAGGGCTTTCGGAATCCATAAGTGCAGAAGTAGGCCGTGAACGCCGCGACCGCCGACCACGCGGCCAGGGCCGTCGAGGACGGCCGCCCCCCCGCGGCGGGTTGTCGGTCGATGATGGTCATGCGAGAATCGCCCCCTCGCCCTGGTCGGAATCACGCGGCCTGATCCCGGAAACGGCCCGACCAGGGTACCATCCCATTGCGAAGATCGTGTGGAGGACGATTCGAGTGACCGCCAGGACTCCCGGGGCCGTCGACGCGATCCGCGGGCTCTTCGCCGAGAGGGGCGATTCGGCCTACGGCGGCGAATCCGTCTCGCAGCTCGAGCACGCCCTCCAGGCCGCCGCCCTGGCCCGTCGCGACGGCGCGGGCGCGGCCCTCATCACGGCCGCCTTGCTCCACGACGTCGGGCACCTCCTCCACGACCTCCCGGACGACGCCCCCGATCGCGGCGTCGATGACACCCACGAGGCGATCGCCGCCCGATGGCTCTCCCCCTGGTTCGGGCCCGACGTGATCGAGCCGATCCGCCGGCACGTCGACGCCAAGCGTTACCTCTGCGCCGTCGAGCCGGGATACCAGCAGCGGCTCAGCGAGGCGTCCGCGGTCAGCCTGCGGCTCCAGGGAGGGCCGATGTCGGCCGTCGAGGTTCGCGCGTTCCAAGAGTCGCCCCACCTTGCCGACGCCGTCGCCCTGCGGAGATGGGACGACGAGGCGAAGGACCCCGAACTCTCCGCCCCGGACTTCGAGTCCTACGTCTCGACGATCGAGGAGGCGCTCGCGGCCTCGGTCGCCGAGAGTCGGGGCGAGCCATGAGCGCGACCGTCGAGCCGCCGAGCCCGGCCGAGGACGTCGGCATCATCGGCGCGGGGATCGTCGGCCTGGCGCACGCCCTTTCGGCGGCGCGTCGGGGGCACCGGGTCACGGTCTTCGAGCGCGATCGCGAGGCGAGCGGGGCGTCGATCCGCAACTTCGGCATGGTCTGGCCGATCGGCCAGCCGGCGGGCGACCGGCACGCGATCGCGACGGAAAGCTGCGCCATCTGGCTCGAACTCGGCCGCGAGTCCGGCCTCTGGGTCAACCCCTGCGGGTCGATCCACCTGGCGCACCGCGAAGACGAATGGTCCGTGCTCCGGGAGTTCGCCCGCGCCGCCCCGGATCTCGGCTACCCGTGCGAGCTCTGGACCCGCGACGAGGTCCGCCAACGGACGGACGCCGCGAACCCGGACGGGCTGATCGGCGGCCTGTTCAGCCCCACCGAGCTGGCCGTCAACCCCCGGGCCGCGATCCGGCTCCTGACCGACTGGCTCGCCCGGCGGTTCGGCGTGCGGTTCGAGTTCGGCACCGCGATCACCGATATCGATTGTGGTTGGGTCCGGGCCGCGGACGGACGTGGCTGGGACTTCCACCGGACGCTCATCTGCGGCGGATCGGATTTTGAGACCCTCTTCCCCGAGGTCCTGCGATCCTCCGGCCTGAGGCGCTGCAAGCTCCAGATGCTCGCGACGGCGGCTCAGCCCGACGGCTGGAGGCTCGGCCCGCACCTGGCGAGCGGCCTGACCCTCCGGCACTACGCCAACTTCGGCGTCGCCCCGGGCCTCCCCGCGCTCCGCGGCCGGATCGCGGCCGAGACGCCGGAGCTGGACCGTCTCGGCATCCACGTGATGGCCTCGCAGGATGACGCGGGCGAGGTCATCCTCGGCGATTCCCACGAATATGACGAGGCGATCTCCCCCTTCGACAAGGCCGAGATCGACGCTCTGATCCTCCGAGAGGCGCGCCGCGTGTTCCGGTTGCCCGACTGGACGATCGCCCGGCGGTGGCACGGGATTTATGCCAGGCACGAGGATTTTCCCGCGTTCGAGGCCGAGCCGATGCCGGGGGTCCACATCCGGACCGGGACCGGCGGCGCGGGGATGACGATGGCGTTCGGCCTCGCCGAGCGATCCTGGGGGGCCTGGTCATGACGGGACCGCCGAGGCGCATCCGCGCCGTGATCTTCGACTGGGCCGGGACGACGATCGACCACGGCAGTCGCGCCCCGGTCGAGGCCGTCGTCGCGGCCTTCCGCCCCTGGGGGATCGAGCTCTCCGCCGTCGAGGCCCGGGGCCCGATGGGCCGGGCGAAGCGCGAGCACATCGCCGCTCTGTTCGCGTTGCCGCGAGTCGAGTCGGCCTGGCGTTCGCGACACGGCCGGGGCCCGACCGACGAGGACATCGACCGCGTCTACGCGGAATTCCTCCCCCTTCAGGAAAGGGTCCTGGCCGATCACTGCGACGTGATCGCCGGGGTGCCCGAGGTCGTCGCCGAACTCCGTCGCCGGGGCATCCGGGTCGGCTCGACCACCGGATACACGAAGGCCCTGATGGACGTCGTCGCCCCCCTGGCCCGGGCCGGCGGGTTCGATCCCGAGGTCATCCTCTGCGCCGACGACGTCCCCCGAGGTCGCCCGGCCCCCTGGATGGTCTTCCGGGCCGCCGAGCGGCTCGACGTGTACCCGATGTCCGAGGTCGTCGTCGTCGACGACACGCCGGTCGGCATCGAGGCCGGTCGGAACGCGGGCGCGGCGACGGTTGCCGTCACGCGGACCGGGAACAGCCTCGGGATGTCTCGCGAGGAGGTCGCCCGGTGCGATCCCGAGGCTCTCATCGACCGGCTCCAGGCCGCCGACGCCGAATTCCGCCGCGCCGGGGTTGACGCCGTGATCGAGAGCGTGGCCGACCTCCTGACCGCGCTCGACGCCCTCGAAGTCGCCGGTTGAAGGAAGCGGTGCCTCCGCCGCCGCGCCCGCAGGCGGTCACGGCCCGAGCCTGCCCGCCTCTTGCCGGCCCGACGCGAGGGGTCCAGCACGTCACGGGCCGGTCGATCTGCACGACCGACTCGAACCACGACCAGGAGAGAAAAGGCCCCAGGGCTGCTTTGGAGAAAACCGCGGTGATCGAGCGGAATCGAGTAGGTCCGACTTCAGTCGGGCCTACGAAAAAAGGTTTTTTGTAGGCCCGACTGAAGTCGGACCTACTCGATAGACCCCCTCGATCGGGGTTTTCCCCAGAGCACCCCAAGGCCGTTTCCTCTTCCGAGAGTTTTCGGTCGGACGCATCTTGGCTGCCACGGGGTCCGCACCCGGAACCCGTGGGTCAGCCCTCACGGGTTCCGTTTTCGGAACCCAAGTCACCCAAAACCCTTCGGAAGAATTGTCCACCGACAAAGGAAACGGCCCTTCGAGCCGCCGGAACCGCTCTTGCGGCCTGAAGGGCCGATGGGCTACATTGGAGCTTTCCGCCTTGATCGGAGGCGGTGCGTCCGCGTCTGGTCGGGTGGCGGCTTTTTCTTGCAGGATGGATCAGTCATGGCTCACAAGAAGGGGCAGGGGTCGAGCCGCAACGGCCGCGATTCGAACCCGAAGATGCGGGGGATCAAGCTGTTCGGCGGGCAGTATGCTCGCGCCGGTTCGATCATCTGCCGGCAGGTGGGCACTCGCTGGAGGCCGGGCAAGAACGTGGGCCTGGGCCGCGATTACACGATCTTCTCCCTGATCGAGGGGACCGTGAAGTTTGACCAGAACGGCCGGCGGATCAACGTTTTGCCGCTGACCGCCCCCGAGGCGACGGTCGCCGCGGCCGAGCCGGCTTCCGCCGGGGTTTGACCGCGCCAGCCACCCTCGGGTGTTGAGATCCGGAAGGCCTTATGTTCGTCGATCGGGTGGCGATTTTCGTGAAGGGGGGGACGGCGGCAACGGCGTCGTCAGCTTCCGCAAGGAGAAGTACGTCCCCAAGGGCGGACCCAACGGCGGGGACGGCGGTCACGGCGGCCACGTGATCGTCGAGGCCGCCGAGGGCCTCACCAACCTCGCCCACCTCTCCAGCCAGAGACACTGGACGGCCGAACGCGGCGAGCATGGCCAGGGATCGGACCGCACCGGGCGATCGGCCGAGGCCCTGGTGATCGCGGTCCCCGTCGGCACGATCATCCGCGATCGCGAGCGGAAGAACGTCCTCCGCGACCTGAAGACGGCCGGCGAATCGGTGATCGTGGCCCGGGGGGGCGGGGTGGCCACGGCAACGCCTTCTTCAAGTCGTCCACTAACCGCACCCCGAGGCAGGCCGAACGAGGCGCCGAGGGCGAGGAACGCTGGATCGAGATGGAGCTGAAGGTCATCGCCGACGTCGGCCTCCTCGGCCTGCCCAATGCCGGCAAGTCCACGTTGCTGTCGAGGATCTCCCGGGCCCATCCCGAGATCGCGGATTATCCGTTCACGACCAAATATCCGAATCTGGGGACCGTCGCCCTCGGCGGGGACCGGGCGTTCGTGGTCGCCGACATCCCCGGGCTGATCGAGGGGGCGCATCTCGGCCACGGCTTAGGTCACGAGTTCCTCCGCCATGTCGAGAGGACCCGGCTGCTCGTCCATCTCGTCGATGCCCTGCCGATGGACGGCAGCGACCCCGTGGCCAATTACCGGACGATCCGCGGGGAGATCGAGCAGTATTCGCCGGCCCTGGCCCGCAAGCCCGAGCTGCTCGTCCTGACCAAGATGGACGTGACGGGCGCGGAGGAGTCGGCCCGGAAAATCACCGACGAACTCTGCCGGGACGCCCTGAGCATCTCGGCCGTGACCGGCCAGGGCTTGCCGACGCTCCTGAATCGGATCGCCGAGATCCTGGTCGCCATGCCGGTCGAGGGGGCGGCCCCGGAGCCGGCGCGAACGACGTGATCCGCGTCGTCCCGGATCGTCGGCTCATGGCCTGGTCGGCATGTTCTCATCCACGTCTCGACTCCCTCCAGACCATGCCCTCGATCCGGGACGTTGAGGCCCGTTTCCATGAGCCTCGAACCGCCCCTGCTCGCCGATGTCGGCAATTCCCGGCTGAAGTGGGGGCGAATCGACTCCCGGGGCACGCTCCTGGACCGATTGAGCCTCCCCCTGGATGACCCGTCGGCCTGGAAGGTGGCCGCCGAGTCGTGGGGGCTGACCGGCGCCGAGACCTGGGCGATCGCCTCGGTGAATTCGGCCCGGACCGCCGGGTTTCGGCGATTCCTGGGCGATCCTGAGGACGTTCGAGTCTTCCGATCGGCGGCCGATGTGCCGGTCCGGCATCGCCTTGCCCATCCCGAGACCGCGGGGGCCGACCGCGCCCTGGCCGCCCTGGCCGCGATCCGGCGGAAGCCCGAGGGCCGGGCGGTGCTGGTCGTGTCGTGCGGGACGGCCGTGACGGTCGAGCGGATCGACGCCTCCGGCCTCTGGCAGGGCGGGGTGATCGCCCCGGGGCTGGGCCTTGCCTCGAAAAGTCTTCATGACGGCACCGCTCAACTCCCGAAAGTCGTCGTGGACCGGCCCCCGGCGTCCTGGGGGGATTCGACGGCCCCGGCGATCGCCGCCGGGGTCTTCTGGGGGACCGTCGGCGCCGTCCGCGAGATCCTCGCCCGGCAAGAACTCGACCTGGCCGATCCGGTCCACCTGTGGACCGGCGGCGATGCCCCGATCCTGGCCCCGGCCGTCGAGGGCGACTCGGCGGAGATCGTCCCGGACCTCGTCCTGATGGGCCTGGCGGAGGCGATCCGCCCGTGAATCCCTCGGACCGCGACCGACCGATCGCCGTGGTCCTGACCGGCTCGGGCCGAGGGGCGATCTCGGTGGTGAAGGTCTCGGGCCCCGGCTCCGTCGAGGTGAGTGACCGGGCGTTCCGGCCGTCGCGAGGGGCTTCGCTCGGATCGACCCCGGCGGGCCGGCTCCGGCTCGGGCGGGTGGGACATGGCCTCGGCGATGAGGTCGTCGCGGTGATCGTCGGCACCGACCCGCCGGCCGTCGAGATCCAGGGACACGGCGGCCCCGAGGCGGTTCGAATGGTGCTCGACGCCCTGGAAGAGGCCGGGGCCGTCGTCGTTCGTTCGACGGGTCCGGGCCGGACGATCCGCGAGAAGGCCGAGGAGGCGCTCGCCCGATGCCCGACCCTTCGCGCGGCCGATGTCCTGCTCGATCAGGCCTCCGGGGCGCTGGAGGAGGAGCTTCGCGAGGTGGATCGGTCCGCGGCCTCGGACCCGCCCGCCGCCCTCAGGCGGCTCGACCAACTTCTCGATCGAGCGTCGTTCGGAATTCGCCTGCTGGAGGGCTGGCGGGTGGTGCTCTCGGGACGGCCGAACGTGGGGAAGAGCCATTTGCTCAACGCCCTGGCCGGCTACGAGCGCGCGATCGTGTCGCCGACGGCCGGGACGACTCGCGACGTGGTCACGATCGCGACGGCCTTCGAGGGGCTGCCGGTCGAGCTGGCCGACACGGCCGGGTTGAGGCCCTCGGAAGATCCCGTCGAGTCGCTCGGGATCGCCGCGGCGAGGGGCCGGCTCGCCGGCGCCGACCTGGCGTTGCTCGTCCTGGACCGTTCCGAACCGCTGACCGTCGAAGACCATGCCGCGCTCGCCGCGCTTCCCTCGGCGCTTCGAATCGCCAACAAGGCCGACCTGCCGCCGGCCTGGTCGGCCGAGTCGATGGGCGCGGTGGCCGTCTCGGCCCGGACCGGCGAGGGGATCTCGGACCTCGTCCGGGAGATCGTCGCCCGGCTGGCGCCCGAGCCTCCGCCGGCCGGGTCGGCCGTGCCCTTCGACGAGGAGATCGTCGCCCAGTTCATGGCGGCGAGGACGAAAGTGGCGGCGGCGCCGGGATTGGTGTTGGATCAATTCTTCGCGGCGAAAAAATGCTCCGAGACTGCTCGGTAGAAAGCCCCAGTGAGAACGAGTAGGTCCGACTTCAGTCGGGCCTGCGAAACAAGGGTTTTTTAGGCCCGACTGAAGTCGGACCTACTCGACCCCTTTCCGTCACCGGGGTCTTCTACGGAGCCATCTGACACGATTTCGGTGATTCCGGCCCCGATTACTTTCGGGCCGGCGGCGGGGGAATCCTCGACAGGTCGGGTCCGGCGGCGGGGGCGGGGGCGTCGAGGTCGAGCTTGGCGTCGTCCCGGGTCATGCTGGCGGGCGAGCGGTTAGGTTCCCAGGGCGTGAGGAAGCGGGCGTCTCCGTGGATCGGGGCGTCCTCTCCGGGGGCGACGGCCACGAGCCAGGAGGGGCGGTCGAACCGGACCGGCAGCATGCCGGGCTGGGCGGTCTGGTCGCGTCGATAGGTCTCGATCTGGTGATAGACGACGCCGTGACCCTCCCACTTGACCTGCTCCCGGAGGGCTTCGAGGCCGTCTTGACCGTCGATCCGGACGAGCGGGCCGTCCTTGGAGTTGGTGGCGAGGATCGTATCGCGGGCGACGACCTCGCAGGTGGGCAGGTCCGGCTCGCCGGGGGCGCTTTCGAGCTGGACGAGGCCGCCGGCCAACCTCGCGGTGACCTGGCGAAGGGTGACTTTCAGTGGTTCGGTCGTCGCCCCTCGGGGCAGGCCGTGGCCGTGGACGAGGCTGCCTCCGGCCCCTAGCACGCAGTTCGAAAGCTCGACATCCAACCTCCGACCGGCGGCGACGTCGAGGATGTCCCCTCCGCCTCGAAGCAGGCAATCGGTGGCGCGGACCTGGGCCGAGCCCGGGGGCATGGCGAGGCGGTCGCGGTCGGCCGGTTCGTCGCTGGCCAGGACGAACGCGACGGCGGATTTCGGCCGATTTCCGGGGATCGTGACCGTGCAGCCCTCCAGGTTCAGCTCGGCCCCGGCCCGGACCGCGAAGGCGCCCAGGCGCCATCGGCCGGGGCGTCGGCGTCGTCCAGGACGAGGTCGATCCCGCGAAGCTCCAGGCTTCCCGATCGGACCCGGAAGAGGCTCGGGCGCTCGGCCGGGCGTTCCGGGTCGGGCGCCCCGGGCTTGAAGCGGAGGACCGGCCAGGGCGCACCCGGCTCGGCCTGGAGGACCCATCGGCCGGGGCCTCGGATCTCGATCGAGGAGACGGCCAGGTCGGCCCCTCCGGCGATCTTCAGGACGCCTCCCTTGCTCGCCGGCCGGTTCAGGGCATCGATCAGGGCGTCGGCCGTCCGGAGGGCCTCGAGATCGGGCGGATTGGCTCGTTCCTTAACAGGGGGGTCGGCGACGACGGGGGGCGGACCGGGCTTCTCGTCGAGGGCCGGCGGGGGGCCTTCGGCCGGGTCGCGTTCCATCGGTGCCATGGGCTCGACCGGGGGGTCGTCATCGCGGGCCATCGCCTTGGGGGGATCGGCCTTCGGGGCCGCGGTCTCCGCCGGCATCGGCCCGCTGGGGAGCGAGACGAGCGGTCCGGCGGCGACGGTCTTGCCGGGCTCTCGGTTCGGGTTCGCGGGCGGACCGCCGAGGATCGCCGGTCGGGGCGGCCCGACCGGTCCGGCAGGCGCGGCCTTCGGGCCCAGCGCCAGGGCGTCCGAGGCGATCAGGATCGGGCCGAACGGGCCTCGCCGCGCGCCCTGGTCTCGCAGGGGCCGTTCCCCGGCTTCCAGGGCGAAGGAGGCCGAGGGGTCGGCCCGGGCGATCAGGCCGAACGGGTCGGCCGAGGCCCAGACCGGTCCGTCGGCCTCGACCGAATCGACCTCGCGGAGCCCCCGAGGGTCGTCGCTCCACGAGGCGAAGTCGTGGATCGTCGCGTCGTCGGGCCCTTCGCGAGACGGCTGGAGATAGGTCACGATCCCGTGGTAGAGGTTCGACCGGCCTCGCCAGTCCAGCCGATCGGGGTCGTCCACCGCCACGAGCGTGGCACCTCGCTCCAGCCCCGTGGCCACGACCGATCCGTCGACCCTGGCTCGAACCGTCGCGCGGGTGGCCTTGAGGAACGGCCCTCGCCCCGGACGCGCGGAGATGTGCTTGAGCGTCAGGTCGATCGTGGGCGGGGCGAGCCCCCCGGGCCTTCGATGAGGAAGCTCGGGCCGTCGGCGCCGAAGGTCGAGTCGCGAACCTGGACGTCGGCCGCCCCCTTGGCCCGGACCCCGACGGCCCCGCGATCGACGTGCGAGGCGTCCACCATCAAGGTCGTCGGCGGGGCGTCGGCCGGGCCCGGCCCGAGTTCCACGGCCGTCGGCCGGCTGGGGCCGAGCCGCAGAGGCGCCGTGCGGAACAGGCAGCGGCGGATGGTCAATTCGGTCCCCTCGGCGCGGATCGCCGAGGCCGGGGAGTCGGCGTCGCCGACCCGGAACTCGATGCCCTCGATCGCCACGACGCCCGGCCCGAACCGGAGGATCGCCGAGTCGGTCGAGGAGGGCGAGCCGCCCCGGACCCCTCGGATCGTCGGTCGGGCGTCGGCCCCGGCGCGGATGGTGAGGTCCCGGCGGCCCGTCGCCGGGGGCGGGGCGGCCTTGAGCTCGTAAGGCCCGTCCTCGGTGAGGATCAGGGTCGAGCCCGACGGCTCTCGGGCCAGGGCGGCGGCGAGGTCGTCGGTGGGCTTGAGCGCGACCTCTCTCGGACGGGCCCTGGGCCGAGGCGGGGCGGCCTCGGCGGCCTTCGCCGTCGCGGCCTTCGGCACCGTCTCGACGACGGGCGAGGGCTTCGGCTCGGCCGGCTTGAGCGTGGACGGCTTCGGCGAGGTCGCGACCATGGGCTCCACCGGCGGAGGCTCGAACGGCTCGACTCCCGGCTGCCCCCAGATCACCAGCGAGCCCACGACCAGGGCCAGGGCCGCGGCCGGGACGCCCCACACCAGGTGCCTCTCCCACGCCGGAGGACTCGGCGGGGCCATCCACACCAGCCCCTCCGGGCTGAGCGACCGCAACCCCATCGAGCCGGCCACCGTCAGCAGGTCGCGGACGAGCAATTCGGGCGTCTGATACCGCCGGTCGCGGTCCTTGGCCATCAGCTTCAAGAGGATCGCGGCGAGGTCCTCCGGCACGCTCGGATTGACCGATCGCACGTCCGGGGGCGGCTCCTCCTGGTGCTGGAGGAGCTTCTGGAGGACCGTCCCTTCGGGGAAAGGCGGCCGTCCCGTCAGCATGTGAAAGAGCGTGCATCCGAGCGAGTACAGGTCGCCCCGGACGTCCACGTCCCGGGGGTCTCGGGCCTGTTCGGGGCTGATGTAGTCGAAGGTGCCGAGGGTCATCCCGCTCTGGGTCAGGCCGTCGTCCTCGGTCCCTCGCTCGAACCGGCGGGCGAGCCCCATATCGACGAGCTTCGCGCGGCCCTGGGGCGTCACGATGATGTTCGAGGGCTTGATGTCGCGGTGGACCACGCTCCGTTCCGAGGCGTGGACCAGCGCCCCGGCGACCTGGAGCGTGTAGTTGATCGCCTCGTCGACGCGGAGCGGGCCCTTCTCGGCGACTCTCTGCCGGAGAGTGGTCCCCTCGATGTACTCGAAGGCGATGAAGTGATAGCCCTTGTCCGTGCCGATGGTGAAGACGCGGGCGATGTTCTCGTGATCGAGCCGGGCGGCGGCCCGGCCTTCCTGGTAGAACCGCTGGACGACCTCGCCGTCGGAGGATTGCTCGGGCGGGAGGATCTTCAGGGCCACCTCCCGCTGGAGGCGGCCGTCGACGGCCAGGTAGACGGCCCCCATCCCGCCGATGCCGATGGCCCGGACCAGCTCGAACGACTCGATCCGGTCTCCGGCACGGGGCAGGGGGAGGGCCTCGGCCCTCCGGCCGAACGACGACTCGGAATCCCCTTCGACCTTGCCCCCGGTCCGGACCGTGGGAGGGTCGCCGGCCGGAAGCGGCGAGGGATCGGCCGGGCGCCACGATCCGGTGGCGTCGGGCACGAACCCGGAGATCTTCGTCTTCGAATCCGGCATCGGCCGACTCTCTCGGGCCGAGGGAGCGGTCTCCCTGGTGCAATCCCTTGCAGTTCGCGATGAGGCGACGGGGTCCGCGCGAACGATGGGCCAGAGGGCGCGGAGATCCCCTGAGCGACTATATGCCGACCCCCCCGCCGGTGTCAACCGAGGCCGGACCCGCCCCCAGGGCCGTTTCTTTTTCGGTGGAAGATTCTTCCGAAGGGTTTCGGGTGGCACGGGTTCCGTCTTCGGAACCTGTGGGACGGACGCCACGGGTTCCGAAGACGGAACCCATGCCACCCCAGATGCTTCCGGCCGAACGCGCTCGGAGAATGAAAGGGCCCTGGGCCGTTGCCTCTCCGTGGCGATCGTGCCACAATGAGGGCCTTGCCTCCCGGACCCACCCGCTCCTTCTCGCCGATCGAGGCCCTCGATGCGTGTCTCCTCGACCACCCGCCGGACGTTCTTGATGCAGACCGGGGCCGCGGCGGCCGTCGCGACGGCCGCGGACCTCGCCTCCGTCGCCCATGCCGCCGGCAGCGACACCCTCCGCGTCGGCCTGGTCGGCTGCGGAGGGCGAGGCACCGGAGCCGCCGAGCAAGCCCTGACCGCCGACCGGGCCACCAAGCTCGTCGCCATGGGCGACGCCTTCCCCGATGCCATCGAGGGCAGCCTCTCCTCGCTGAAGTCCTCGGGCGTGGCCGATCGCGTGGAGATCCCGGCCGACCGCAAGTTCGTCGGCTTCGACGCCTACAAGAACGTGATCGACAACGTCGATATCGTCCTGCTGACGACCCCGCCGCACTTCCGGCCCATCCACCTGGACTACGCCGTGAAGAAGGGCGTCCACAGCTTCGTCGAGAAGCCCGTGGCCACCGACGCGCCGGGCGTCCGCAAGGTCCTGGCCCTGATCGAGGAGGCGAAGGGGAAGAACCTCGCGCTGGTCTCGGGCCTCTGCTGGCGATATCACCAGCCCCGCCGCGAGACGATGAAGCGCGTCCTGGACGGCTCGCTCGGGCCGGTCGTGGCGGTCGAGACGACGTACAACTCGCGAGGGGTCTGGGAGCCCAGGCGGACCCGCGAGCAGGTCGGCTCGGAGATGGAGTCTCCAGATGAGGAACTGGTACTACCACTGCTGGCTCTCGGGCGACCACATCGTCGAGCAGGCCGTCCACGGGATCGACACGATGGCCTGGGCCCTGGGGACGAGCCCCGGTCCGCTGCATCGCCTCGGGCGGGCGGACGGTCCGCACCGACGAGAAGTACGGCGACATCTGGGACAACTTCTCGGTCCTGTACGAGTACGCCAACGGCGCCCGGGGCTATCACAACTGCCGACACTGGCGCGATTCCGACCCCCGGGTCGAGGACTTCGTGCTCTGCCCCAAGGGCCGGGTGGACGTCTTCGCCAACAAGGTCGACGGCGAGGCGAAGTGGCGCTATCGCGGGCCCAAGACCGACATGTACCAGGCCGAACATGACGAGATGTTCGCCTCGATCCGCGCCGGCAAGCCGATCAACAACGGCCTGTATGCCGCGAGGAGCACCCTCCTGGCGATCATGGGCCGGATGGCGGCGTACACCGGCTCCTACGTCACGTGGGAGATGGCCCTCAACTCGATCGAGAACCTCGGGCCGAGCGAATACGCCTGGGGCGACGTCCCGAAGCGGGCCGTCCCCAAGCCGGGGGTCACGAAGTTCGCCTGAGTGGAAAATGGGGTCGGATCAATAGGAAAATTGAGCCGACATGTTCCGTAGAAGACCCGATTCGCGGAGGCCCAACGAGTCGGTCCGACTTCAGTCGGGCCTACAAAAGCGTCTTGTTTTGTAGGCCCGACTGAAGTCGGACCGACTCGATCCCTTCCCATCACCGGGGTTTTCCACAGGGCCGATCCGCCGCCGGTTTCCCGCCCTCACGCCTTGTCCCTACGCCCGTCCCACCCGGCGGACGACGTCGCGGAGCCTTCGGGCGTCGATGGGCTTGGTCAGGTGGGCGGCGAACCCGGCGTCTCGACACGCGGAGACGTCGGCCTCGGCGCCGTAGCCGGTCAGGGCGACGGCGGGGACTCCGTGACCGGCGGGGAGGCGGCTCAAGAGCTCGATTCCGGAGCCGTCGGGCAGCCCGAGGTCACTCAGGATCAGGTCGAATTCGGAGGGCCTGAAGGCGGAGAGGGCCGACGCCACCCCCTCGGCCGAGACGACGCGATGGCCGTCGGATTTCAGGAGCCGGCCGAGGACGGCGATCGTGGCCGGGTCGTCCTCGACCAGGAGGATGCGGAGGGGGCCGGAGGCGGACCCCTCGGCCTCGGGGGGCGGACCGGCTTCCGGGCTGATCCGGGCCGAGCGGACGGTGGGGATCTCGATGGCCAGGCGAGTGCCTTTGCCCGGTCCGTCGCTCTGGGCGGTGATCCGGCCGGCGTGGGCCTCGATCACCGATCGGCTGATCGCCAGGCCCAGGCCTAGGCCGCCCCCCCGTGGCCCTCGTTCGGGGCCGGGGACCTGGACGAACGCCTCGAAGATCCGGCTGAGGGCCTCGGGATCGATGCCGATCCCGGAGTCCTCCACCTCGACGACCAGCCTGGGGGCGTCGCGACCGTCGGGCCTCGCATTCCGGGAGCGGACCCGGATGAAGCCGCCCGCCGGGGTGAACTTCACGGCATTCTTCACCAGGTTCCAGACGACCTGCTGGAGCCGGGCCGGGTCGGCCTCGGCGTGGTGGTGTTCCGCCTGGAGCTCCACCAGGAGCCGCAGGCCGCCGGCATCCACGTCGGCCCGGCAGATGTCGATCGCACGATGGATCAGGGCGTGGACGTCCACGAACTCCGGGGCGAGCCGGAGCTTCCCCTGGCCGATCCGGGTGATGTCCAGGAGGTCGTCGATCAGGCGGGATTCCAGCTCGATGTTGCGGCGGACCATCTCCAGGATCGGCAGGAGGGCCTCGGGGGTGGACGGATCGTCGATCAGGGTGGACGTGGCGAGCAAGACGGGGTTCAGCGGGGTCCGCAGTTCATGGCTGAGCATGGCGAGGAAATGGTCCTTGGCGCGATTGGCGGCCTCGGCCTCGGCCCGGGCGGCCCGCTCGCGTTCGAGGAGTCGGGAGCGGTCTTCCTCGGCCCGGCGGCGCTCGGCGATCTCGGCGCGAAGGAACTCGTTGGCGTGCGCGAGCTCGGCCGTCCGCTCTCGGACGCGGATTTCCAGCTCGTCGCGGACCCGTCGCAGCGCGTCCTCATGGCGGGCTCGTTCCAGGGCGAACCGGATCGAGCGTTCCAGGACCAGCGCGTCCAGCCGTTCCTTGGGCACGTAATCGGCGGCGCCGGCCTTCATGGCTTCCACGTCGGTCGAGCGGTTCCCCTGGCCGGTCAGGAGGATCAGGGGCTTGCGGCAGCCTCCGGCCCGGGCCTCGCGGATCAGGTCCAGGCCGCTGGTGGGCCCGAGGTGGTAATCGACGAGGTAGACGTCGTGCGACTCCGACCGGATCGCCACCAGGCCCCGGTCGTACGACGCGGCCCAGTCCAGGGCGAACCGGCCCCAGGGGATCTCCTCCAGGAGGTCCCGGGTCAGGACGAAGTCGTCCTCGTCGTCGTCCACGAGCAGGACGCGGAGAGGCTCCGCGGACGGGTCAGTCGCGGGGCGCATCGGGCAACTCCACGATCTCCAGCCAGTATCGCCCCAGGTCTCGCATCACCTCCACCAGCCCGGCGAACGTGACCGGCTTGGTGATGAAGGAATTCGCCCCGAGCTCGTAGGACCGAAGGATTTCGGCTTCCCCCGCCGTCGTGGTCAGGACGACGATCGGGATGGATCGGAGCTCGGGATTGGTCTTGATCTGGCCCAGGGCTTCGCGGCCCCCCATCCTCGGCATGTTCAGGTCCAGCAGGATCAGGCCGGGCCTCGGCGAGTCGGCCGGAGCGGAGAACGGCCCTCGGCGTTCGAGGTACTCCATGAGCTCCTCGCCATCGTGGACGAATCGCAGCTCATTGGCCACGCGGACCTCGCGAAGGGCCTCGCGAGTCAGGAGGCGGTCGTCCTCGTCGTCGTCGGCCATCAGGATCACGACGCGCTCGGTCCGGCTCATGGGCGCGATCCCCCGGTCGGGGGCTCCAGGGGGAGCCGGATCAGGAACGTCGAGCCGGAGCCCTGGACGCTCCGGGCCGAGAGCGACCCGTGGTGCCTCTCGACGATCTTCCGGCAGATGGCCAGGCCCATGCCCGAGCCTTCGAATTCCCCCCGGCCGTGGAGCCTCTGGAACATGGTGAAGATCCGCTCGGCGTACTTCTCGTCGAAGCCGATCCCGTTGTCTTCCACGACGATCTCGCAGAGGGGCTGGGCCGGAAGACCCCCGATTCGGTCAATGTCGCCTCGGCCGAGGCCGGCGGCGGCTCGATCACCCGGGCCGAGACCCGGATCACCGGGGGGACGCCCGGCCGGTGGAACTTCAGGCCGTTGCCGATCAGGTTCTGCAGCAACTGGCGGACCTGGAGCGGGTCGGCGCGGATCGTCGGCAGGGGGGCGAGCTCGACCCGCCCGCCGGTCTGCGCGATCCGCCCTTCCAGGTCCTCGACGACCCCGGCCGCCACCTCGTCCAGGCTCACCGAGGAGAACGGCTGGGCCTTGGTCGAGATCTGCGAATAGGCGAGCAGGTCCTCGATCAGGACCTTCATCCGGGCCGCCGCGTTGACCATCCGCGCGAGGTAGTCGCGCCCGTCATCCCCCAGGGCCGGGCCGCACCGGGACGTCAGCCGGTCGCCGAACGCCTGGATCTTCCTCAGGGGTTCCTGGAGGTCGTGCGAGGCGACCATGGCGAACTCCCGAAGCTCGCGGTTGCTCTGCTCCAGCTCTCGGGCGAACATCTGGAGCCGCTCCTCGGCCTTCAGCCGCTCGTCAATCTCTCGGCGAAGCTCCGCGGGGCCCCGGAGCGACAACGCCTTGGGGATCACCGGGACCAGCGCCACCACCGTCGCCACCGAGATCACGGCCGTGATCGCCTTGAGGAGACCGGCCAGCCGGTACAGCGGCGTGTAGAAGACGACCACTTCCATGAAATGCGTGAATCCACACCCAATAATAAACGCACCGAAGAGGACGAACATCCAGGAAAACGGCAAGTCCTGCCTCTTTCTCGCGAACGAGACGAGGAGGATCGGGATGGCGACGTAGGCCATCCAGATGGCGGCGTCGGAGGCGTTGTGGAGCTGGACCAGCTCGTCCGACCACCCGCCTCAGTGCCGTCGGGGCACGAAATCGGAATGATCGAACAGCTTCGCGAAGAATTCACCCATGCGGCTCGCCTCTCACCGGGGTTCCGGCCCGGCCTCGGCGAGGTCCCGTTCGCGGACCCCCATCCACCATAGTTCAATCGTCGAGCGGAGGATAGGGCCCTGCCGTTCCGGGCCTCGCCGATTCCTCGCCTTTGGATCGGCCAAAGCACGCCCGATCCGTCTCAAAAATCCCGGACGAATTGGAGACCGCCTCTTCGTCCGCGAGATGCCCCTCCCCGGCTCGTCCCGGATTCCCACGCTCCGCCCTCAACCGTCGGTCGCGATCGTCGCCGAGAGCACTGGCGGCTGGCGGAGGGTCTGGAGGACCACGCAGTACCTCTCGGTGAGCTTCAGCAGCGTGGCGAGCTGGTCGGCGGTCGCCTCCGTCTTCAGGGAGAAGCGTAACCGGATGGACTGGAACCCGACCGGCGCGGTTTTCTCCACGCCCAGGGTGCCCCGGAAGTCCAGGTCGCCTTCGGCCCAGACGCTCCCGCCCTCCACGGCGATCCCCAGGGCGGTGGCCACGGCCCGGAGCGTCACGCCCGAGCAGGCGGCCAGGGCTTCCAGGAGCATCTCGCCGGAGCAGGCCCAGGAGCCGTCCCCGCCCGCCGCCGGATGCAGGCCGGCGTCGATCAGGGCCCGGCCGGTCTCGACCCGGCAGGAGATCCCCTCGGCCCCGAGCTCGCCTCGGGCCCTCATCGTGACCACGGCCGAGGCCGGGTCGTCGCGATACTTCGCCTTGATCGGGGCCTGCAAGGTCCGGATCGCCTCGGCGTCCATCGAATCCACCTCCTCTCGCGAAGGAAAACGGGGCCGTCGAAGCCTATCCCGACCTGAAGACGTCCGCAATCGGTGGCCGATCGGCCACCGGCCGGGTAGGCTGGTGTTTTCGCTCGGCCCGGAGGCGATCGCGATGGACGAATCGAAGAAGGCGGTGGTCTTGCTCAGCGGCGGCCTCGATTCCGCCACCGCCCTGGCCGAGGCGATCGCCGAGGGATTCACACCGTTCGCCCTGACGATCCTGTACGGCCAGAGGCACGCCGTGGAGCGCGACGCCGCCCGACGGGTCGCCCGGTCGATGGGCGTGGCCCGCCACGTCGAGCAGACGATCGACCTCCGCGCCTTCGGCGGCAGCGCCCTGACCGCCGAGATCGACGTCCCGAAGGACCGCGACGCCGGCGCCATGGCCTCGGGCATCCCGATCACGTATGTCCCGGCCCGCAACACGGTCTTCCTCGCCCTGGCCCTGGCCTGGGCCGAGTCCCTCGGCGCGTTCGACCTGTTCGTCGGCGTGAATTGCGTCGATTATTCCGGCTATCCGGACTGCCGGCCCGAGTACCTCGCCGCGTTCGAGACCATGGCGAACCTGGCCACGAAGGCCGGCGTCGAGGGCTCGGGCCGATTTCGCATCCACGCCCCGTTGATCCGCATGAGCAAGGTGGAGATCATCCGCAGGGGCCGCGAGCTCGGCGTCGATTACGGATCGACCCACAGTTGCTACGACCCCGACCCGCAAGGCCGGGCCTGCGGACGGTGCGACTCCTGCCGGCTGAGGCTCGACGCCTTCGCCGCCCTCGGACTCGACGACCCGGCCCCTTATGCCACGACCGCCTGAACGCGTCCGCGTGCCCTCCTTCACCCGCTTCGAGACATCCTGATGCGACTCTCCCATCGCCTCCGGGGCCTGTTCCCGCCTCTGCCCACGCCGTTCACCCGCGACGAATCGATCGACGTCCCGGCGCTCTCGCGGTTCGTGGATTTCCAGGTCGAGGCCGGGGTCCACGGCCTGTGGGTCCTCGGCACGACCGCGAGGTTCGACCAGGTCACCGAGGCCGACGCCCGCCTCGTCGCCGAGACGGTCCTGGACGCGAATCGGTCGCGGCTCCCGACCGTCCTGAACGTCTCGGACCTCGGCACGAGGCGGACCCTCTTCCGCGCCCGATCGTTCGACGACCTCGCGTTCGACTATTACGCCGCCCTCCCGCCCTGGTATCAGCCGATGAGCCCGGCCGAGGTCGGCGACTACTTCCGAAGCCTGGCCGACGGCCTGACTCGCCCGCTGGTCATCTACAACGCCCCGTGGGTCTGCAATCAGCTCGCGTTCGACGACCTTCGCCGACTGGCCGAGCACCCGAGGATCGTCGGCGTGAAGGACGTCTCCCCGAGCCTCTTCCGCACCGTCGACTGGCCGAAGGAGGCCCGCGAGGCCCTGGATTTCCGCTACCTCCATGGCAACGATTTGCTCGCCACCTCGATCGACCTCGGCGCCGACGGCTTCGTCTCGGCCCTGGGCAACGTGTTTCCCGAAGTGGCCGTGGCGACCTGGGACGCGATGGAACGCAACGACCTGGCGGCGGCCTTCCGCCTGCAAAGCCAGTTCACCCGGCTCGGCCGGGCGATGAACCTCGGACCCACGCTCGCCTGCCTCGAAGCCGCCGGACGCCATCGCGGCCTCTTCGACCGGATGCTCCCGAGCCCGTATCGATCGCTCGACCCCGAAAAAGCCGGGAGGGTCATCGAGGCGATCGAATCCGTCGGGATCCTCCCCTCCGAGGCGTGATTCCGCCCCGCCGGGCGAGGCGAAGCGGACTCGAAATCGGGGGCGACAATGCCGATTGGATTTGCTAGAGTCTCGCCTCGCTGGAGACGGGCCCCGGATGGCCCGGCTCTCCGGCGGATCGGACCCCGCCAGTCCGCCCGTCAGGTCCCATCGAGGAGAGTCAGGGCATGGAGGCCGTCCCCATCGACCGGGCCGAGGCCGGCGCGCCCTCGCGTTGGCCGTCCTGGCCCTCTTCCCCGGCCTGGCCCGGGGCGCGTCGTACCAGACCCCGAATTTCCGGGTCGAGGCCCCGTCGGCCGAGGCCGCGAAGCTCGTCGGCGACCGCGCCGAGAGCTGCCGGAAATCGCTGGCCATCGCCTGGCTGGGCCACGAGCTGCCGGACTGGGCCTCGCGATGCCCGATCCGCGTGAAGATCACCGGCGGAGAGGCCGGCGGCGTCACGAATTTCGGCTTCGCCCGCGGACGGGTGACCGATCAGGAGATCGAGATCGAAGGACGGCTTGACCGCATCCTCGCCTCGGCCCTGCCCCACGAGGTCACCCACACGGTCTTCGCCGCGTATCTCGGCGAGCCGATGCCGAGATGGGCGGATGAGGGCGGTTCGCTCCTCAGCGAGGACGATCGCGAGTTTCGCCGTCACGACCGGATCGTGATCGACCTCCTCGCCCGCAAGGGCGATTACCCGCTCGGCCGACTGTTCGTGATCGAAGATTACCCGAGCGACCTCATGGGCTTCTACGGCCAGGGCTATTCGGTCTCGCGGTTCCTCGTCGAGATGGGCGGGCGTCCCAGGTTCCTCCAGTTCGTCAAGGACGGCATGAAAAAAGGCTGGGACGGCGCCGCCAAGGCCCACTACAACCTCGCCGATTGCCGGGAGCTCGACCGAGCCTGGCGATCCTGGCACAAGGTGATCGCCCACGGGCCGGCCTCCGGCGACGCGGTGGCCGTCCACGCGCCGTAGGGTGCATTTGATGTGGCCTACTCCACGTAATTTTTCGAGAACCCCATCTCCTCGGGGGCGTGGAGTCGGAGCATCTTCAGGTCGACGTCGCTCGGGACGCTCTGCCTCGTGGCCATCGACCCGAGGAACATGATCCCCAACGACAGCGGCACGCCCCAGATCGCGGGCTGCTCCATCAGCGATCGCGCCAGGGGACCCGGGTCGATCGTGAGGATCTTCTTGTCGAGGAGCATCGAGCAGACGATCGCCCCGAGCGACAGGATTCCGCCGGTCAGCATCCCCGCCCCCGCGCCGAACTTCGTCAAGCCTCGCCACCACGAGCCGAGCAAGAGCAGCGGGAAGTACGAGGCCGCGGCGATCGCGAACGCCCAGCCGACCATCATGGCGATGTCGAACGACTCGACCAGGAACCCCAGGCCCATCGACGCCGCGCCGATCAGCACGGCCGAGAGCTTGAACGCGAGCATCCGAGACGCCGGGCTCGCCCCCGGCCTCAGGATCTTCCCATAGATGTCGTGGGCCAAAGCGACCGACATGCTCACGAGAAGCCCCGAGAACGTGGACATGAACGCGGCGAACGCCCCGGCGCTGGTGATCGCGCTGAGGATCTGACCGACCAGCGGGTTCGTCAGCTTCATCGGCAAGGAGATCACCACGCGATCGGTCGTCCCGTTGACATAAAGTGAGGGCTCGACCAGCCTCCCCAGCGTCCCCCAGATCGGCGGGAAGACATAGAACGCCCCGAGCATGACCATCACCCAGAGCGTGGTTCGCTTGGCGGCGCGGCCGTCGGGATTCGTGTAGAACCTCACGAGGATGTGCGGCAAGCCGGCCGTCCCGCAGATCAGGGCGATGATCAGCGAGTAGGTATACAAGAGCGGATGTCCGTGTTTCGAGGACATCGGCCCGAACGGATGAATCCACCGGGAATTTGCCGGGACCTTCGGGGCGGGCGAGGCTGGGGCGGCCACCACGTGCGGCCCTCCGACGGGAACCGCCTGGGTCGCAACCGGCACGCCCGTCGGGTCGGCCGCGATCTTCGCCAGGTTCCCCGGGTAGTGGCCGAACACGCTGGCGATCACGAACACGGGCGCGGAGATCGCGAAGATCTTGGCCCAGTACTGGAACGCCTGGACGAATGTGATCCCCTTCATCCCGCCGAACGCCACGTTGAACGTGATCACCACGCCCACCACCACGATCCCCGCCCAGAACGGCCATCCCAGGATCGCCGCCATCGTCACCCCGGCGCCTTTCATCTGCGGCATCGTGTAGAAGAAGCCGATGCAGAGGACGAACGACACGGCCACCTTGCGGAAATTGGGGCTGTCGAACCGGCCTTCGGCGAAGTCGGGGATCGTGTAGGCCCCGAACCTCCTGAGCGGCCCGGCGATGAACAGGAGGAGGAAGAGGTATCCCGCCGCGTAGCAGGCCGGATACCACAGGGCGTCATATCCATTCTTCATCAAGAGGCCGGCGATCCCCATGAACGAGGCGGCGGAGAGGTATTCGCCCGAGATCGCCGAGGCGTTCCAGAAGACGCTGACCGAGCGGCCGGCGACGAAGAAATCCGAAGCGGTTTTCGCCTTGCGAGTGGCCCAGAGGCCCAGGCCGATCGTCGCGGCGGTCATGAGGAACACGCCGAGGACCGGAATCCACGAAAACGGCGTCATCGGCCCACCTCGTCGCCGCTTGGCGCCGCTTCGGACCGGATCGCGTCCTCGATCGCGTCCGATGCGCGGACGAAATAGACCGAAAGCGCGACGGTGATCGGATAGAACAGGACGCCGAGGAACAACCAGCTCGCCGGGAAGCCGAAGATCGACGCATCGGCGACCGTCGGCAGGAAGCGATTGACCAGGGGGAGGCCGAGGATCATCGCCAGGAACACCGAGGCGACCCGGAGGCTCAGCGAGGCTTGCCTCCGCATCACCCGGCGAGACAACTGGGCGAGCTCGGCCCGGTCGGCACCGATCGGGGCATGGGATCATTCCGGGAGGAGGAGCGGCGACGGTCGATCGGAGCGATACTCTAGGCGTCGCCGACCGTCTCCGCAAGCGGCCCCCGGCCCCGATCCCCCCGACGCCCGATCGCCTCAGGCCCGGGCGCCCTCCGCCAGCCCGGCCGCCGAGGGTTCGGCCAAGGCGGCCCTCGACCGAACGATCATCGGCAGGCCGAACTCGGGGCGGAGCGTCATCGTGGGGAGCGCCCTCACGTTCGCGTCCGGCGCGAGCTCCAGCCGGTATTTCCTCGCGATGGTGGCCAGGACCAGGGCCATTTCCATCAACGCGAAGTCCTTGCCGATGCAGACCCTCGGGCCTCCGCCGAACGGGAAGTAGGCATATCTCGGGATTTTCCGGGCGAGGCCGCCCTCCCAGCGCTCGGGGCGGAACGTATCGGGGTCGTCGAACCATCGGGGGTCGCGGTGGACGAGCCATTGCGACATGTAGACCGTCCAGCCCTTGGGCACGTTCACGCCCGCGACCGTCGTGGACACGATCGCCTCCCGGCCGATCAGCCAGACGGTCGAATCGACCCGCAGGGTCTCGGCGATCACGTTCTCGGTATAGGGCAATCTGGGGAGGTCGGCGATCGTCGGGGCCCGGCCTCCGAGGACCGAGTCGATCTCGGCGAGCATCTTCGCCTCGACCTCCGGGTGGCCGGCGAGCCGGTGGGCGACCCAGGCCAGGGTGTTGGCCGTCGTCTCGTGGCCGGCCATGAAGAGCGTCATGACCTCGTCGCGCAATTGCCGGTCGGACATGCCGCCGTCTTCATCGGTGGCGTGGAGGAGCATCGACAGCAGGTCGCCCCGGCCCTCGCCGGACTTCCGCCTCTCGGCGATCATCCGGAAGACGATCGAGTCGAGCCGGCGGATGGCCTCTCGGAGGCGGCGGTTGGCCGGCGTGGGGAGCCATTCGGGGATCGGGACGATCCGGCCGATCTTGGCGGTGAAGGCGCGGAGGACGGTCTCCATCGCCTCGCTCGCCCCGGCGCTCTCGCCGCGGACCTCGGCGCCGAAGAGGGCCTTGGCGGCGATCCCCAGGGTCAGTTTCATGAACTCTTCCTGGGCGTCGATGCGCTGGTCGGGGCCCAGCCGTCGATCATGGCCTCGGCGAACTCGACCATCATCGCGGCCTGGGCGGCGACCTTCTCGCGGGCGAACGCCGGCTGGGCGAGCTTCCTCTGCCGCCTCCAGAAGTCCCCTTCGCTGGTCAGGAGGCCCCGGCCGAGGGTCGATTTCGTCCTCTTCAATGCGAAATGCTTGATGAAATCCTTATTCTTGGTGACGAGCACCTCTTCGATCGCGTCGGGGTGGCTCACCACCAGGATTCGCCTCGGCCCCAGGCGGATCTGGAAGACGTCTCCATATTTGTGAAAGCATTCGGTGAGGAACGTGAGGCGGCCGGAGACGAACTGGCCGAGATTCCCCTTGAGCCAGTGGCCTCCCGGTCCGGGCGCGAGACGGGCATCGGTGATCATCGCGGAATCCCTTCATTCCTTGCGTCGCGGAGGCGGATCGGGCCCGAGCTATCCGGGCGTCCCGTCCGAGGCGGTCGGCTCGGGGTCGAGCAGGACGACGTCCCGGCCGTCGAAGACGGCGTCGTCGGCGTCGGCGTCGATCGGGAGGCTGTGGATCCAGGAGTTCCAGCCGAGGATCGGCCCGGCCTCGCCCTCCTCGGGCAGGCGGCATTCGGGGACCTCGTCGGCCCGGAGGATCAGTTGGACCTCGAAATCCAGCTCGGGGCCGACGTAGAGCCTCGTCAGGTGGGAGAGCAGGAAGAACCCCTTGCGGTAGGGGACGGGGGTCGGATCGGGCAGCAGCCGGATGAACTGGCCGTAATTCAGGGGGCCGAGCCTCAGGCGGACCTTGCCCTGGACGTCCCACACGCGATCCCCGGCCACGGCCCCGACGCCCAGCTGGGCCGAGATCGTCGGCTCGCCGACCCGGGTGCGCACCTCGGGTTCGAGGGCCAGCCACTGGCCCTGGAACTGGTGGACCTCGACCGGGAGGCCGAAGAAGTCGTTGAGGATGGCTTCCAGCCCGGCGGCCGACCGCGGCCGGTGGGACAGGAGGCCCGAGTAATAGACCAGCGCGAGGTCATCCACCCGGGCGAGGGTCTCGAAGGAGAGCCGACCGGCATCGTCCCTCGGCGCGAGGACCTTGAGGCGGTTCCTCAGCGAGGGCATCCCCACGCCGACGAGGCTGAGGACCGCCTTGACGATGTCGTCGGGCTCGGAGCGGCCGGCGGTCCTCTTCTCGAACTGGATCGCCGGCCGGTACTTGGCGAAGGCGCGATAGAACAGCGAGGTCAGCCGGTGGTTGAACAGGTCGAGCCATTCGCGCAAGGCCCGGCGCTCGGCCGACTTGCTCTCGCGCTCCAGGCGGATCACGAGCTCGGTGAAGTGCCGGGGGAGGACGCCCGACGGCCCGATCAGCCCGAGGAACGCCTGGGTGACGATCGGCGACGGCTTCTCGCTGGTGGGCCGTTCGATCGTATAGATCGAGCTGGGCGGGAACGTCAGCGAGGGGATCGAGCGAAACCGAGCGGCCTCCGATTTGGGAGGCCCCGCGTGGCCGACCGGGGCCTTCATCGGGTCCAGCAACTGGAGGAGCCGGACGGCCTGGAAGAAGTCGAAATGCGAGCCGGAGTCGAACAGCCGTTGCTCGACGGTGGGCTTCTTCCGCCTCGATGCCGAGGAGGAGGCGGTCAGATCAGGGGCTGTTCGCCCGCCCGAGGCGCCCATGTCTTGAATGGCCTCTCTCCCTGCCTCGTCCGGGCGACGAGCTGGGTGAAGGAGTTGATCGTCGTGTACAGCCCGAGGAAGCGTTCCAGGAGGCTGGCGAACAGGTAGGTCCCGGAGCCGAGGTATTTCTGCTCGTCGAGCTCGACGGAGACCTCCACCCCCCGGCAAAATCCGCTGGCGGCGCCGGAGCCGGTCCAGCCGACGACCGGGCGGGTCGAGAGGCCGACGATCCCGTCGATCAACTGCCGGCTGACCGCCGCGCCCTGTTCGCCCTGCTCGGGGTCGGAGAAGTCGTAGAGCCGGAGGATCTCCTGGAAGGCCTGGCGGCCGGCCTCGGGGTCGGACAGGCTCAGGTGGTTGAGGCTCAGGTGCGAGATCAGCCGCCAGTACGCCCCTCGCCGCGCCGGCGGCCGTTGCGTGATCGTGGGCATCCTCAGGCAGCGGATGCGGGACAGCGGGGCCGATTCCTCCAGGGAGAACGACAGCCGATCGCCGGCCGATTGCAGCCTCGCCGGCAGGTCGCGGTTGGTGCAGGTCGTCCGGACCACCAGAGTGGACTCGGCGGGGAGCCTGGGATTGAACCCCAGGTCCACCAGGGTCAGATACACCTCGGTCCCCCGGTCGGACTCGTCGAACGACGGCCGCCTCGAGGCGATCCAGTAGGCCCGTCGGCCCGAGTCGGCCGAGCCGTGGCGGAACGAGTAGAACGGCTGGTACTCGGTCTGGGACCGCGACGCCGGATCGATCCCGATGACCTGATCGATCGAGTAGACCTCGTGCCCCGCCTGCGCGGTGACCTCCGGCAAAACGCGGTATTCCAGCTTCGCGTGGGTCAACGGGATCGGCTCGGCCGTCTTCTCGAACAGGTTCACCACCGGCGCGCAGCCGAGCCGGAACGTCTCGGCCGAGACCGATTGCTCCAGGTTCGAGGCGGCTCGGTTCAGATAGATGATCACGTCCATCGTCTTGCCGGGGCCCGACCGGCACGCCGGTCCCAGGCCCTTCAGGTCGGCGAACTGGAACTTGGACGGGAAGGCGAAGAACTCGGTCAGCAGGCGGTAGCCGAGGAACGAGTGGGACGGGTAGGGGAGCAGGCCCTCGTCCCGCTCGAACCCCACCTGGCCAAATGCCTCGTCGCCATCCAGGATGATCGGGGGCGCATCGACGCCCCGGACCTTCAGGGTCACGCACATCACCGAATTGAACAGGGATTCATACAGGGAGGCGGCCATCGCCCCTTCGCCCAGGAGGAAGAAGCGGAGGGTCTCCAGGCTGAGTTCGTGGAAGCCCATCCCGGCCTTGCAGTCGAGCTGGAGCCGGATCGCGGCGGCGGCCCGGGGCGGGGGGTCCAGGCCCGGCGGGAAGGGCGGGGTCAGGTAGCGGGCCGACGCCACCTGGATCGGCCACAGTATCACGTCATGACCCGTCCGGAACTTGCACGGCACGTCCTGGACCGGAGGGCTGGCGATCCGGCTCCCCCGGGGGATCTTGAAGCCGTCGGGGAGTTGGCCCCGGTCGAAGTCCAGGTCGAACTGGACGATCGCCATCGAGGGGATCGGCGCGAGGTAGTGCGGATAGAGGACGCCGAGGAGGGCGTCGGTCAGCTCGGGGAACTCGTCGTCGAGCTTCTTGTGGATCCGCCCGGCGAGCAGGGCGAATGACTCGATCAGGCGCTCGACGTGGGGGTCGATGCTCCGGTTCGGCTCCAGGAGCAGCCGCCCGGCCGCGGCCGGGTATTGCCGGGCAAACTCCTGGGAGAGCTGTCGGATGAAGATCAGCTCGCGCTCGTAATATCCGTACAGTGCTTCGCTCATCGAGAGCCGTCCCGGATCGGGGCCTGCCGTGCCCGAGGCCGTTCCATCTTATCACGGACCGACGATCGGCGCGTCATTCCTCGGCCGTGGCGATCGTGGCCCGGCCGGTCGTCAGCTCCAGGACCGTGTCGAAGGCGACCTCGGGGCAGGGATCGACGGCGAGCCGGGCCTCGATGTGGAACCGGACCCGGCGGAGGGTCATGTTCCCCCCCTCGATCATCGTCGCCTTCACGTCGCGGAGCCTCGGCTCGAACTTGCGGATGATCGACTCCAGGAGCCGGCAGAGATCCTGCTTCTGCCGGGTCGCGACGAGCCTCCACCGAGGCGAGGTCCGGCATCCCGTAGGTCAGGACCGAATCGGGGGTGAAGACGAAGCCGGGCTCGAAGTCGTGCTTGGGCCGATGCGTGTTGAGCAGGTCTTCCAGGTCGCGACGGACCGCGTCCCGGACCTGCTCCAGGGTGTAGCCCCGGTTCCACGCCGTCCCCTCGGAATCCGAGTCGATCAGGCGATCGAGGATCGAGGGCATCAGCCCGTTCTGCGGCTCATCCCTGGGCATGGTCGGGCTCGGAGCTTGAGGAAAGGCGGGCGGGGCCGGCCTCGGAGGGGCCTGCGGGCGGGGGGCGTGCCCGCCTTACCCTTGGACTTCGGGCGTGGTGGGGATGAGCTCGCGGAGGTCCAGGAGCGCGATGGCGTCCTCGTCGAGGAGGAACAGGCGGGCCCCCACGCCGTGGACGGCGCCGCCCTCGGCCTCGATCCAGTCGGTCAGCCGGCCGAGCTTGGCGGCGTCGTCGGCGTGGGAGAACGTGCCGGGGTAGAGGTTGGGGAGGAACACGTCCCCGGCCTCCTCCTCCATCTCCAGCTTGGCGGGGAACCAGATCAGGTCGCGGGGGAACCGGGGCGGGGCCATCCCGAGTGAGACGACCTGCTCGACGGGCACCCAGAAATACGCGCCCTGGGCCATCACTTCCAGGAGGCTGCCGAAGAAGTCGTCGCAGTCCCGGAAGGAGGCGAAGGGGTTGCCGTTGAGGGTGCCGGAGACGGCGGGGTCGGCCTCGGCGGCCTCGACGAGCTTGGCGGCCATCTCGGCGGTCAGGCCCTGCCGGCGGCACTCCAGGGCTTCGATCCGCAGCTCGGCGTGGCGGGGGACGGGCCCGATGAACTTGGGCTTGTCGGCCGCCTCGAAGACCTTGCGACGGGCCGCCTCGCTGTCCAGGAGCTTGCGGTAGGAGAGGGCGGCGAGGTCGAGGTCGGCGTCTCCGTAATGGATCGCGTCGAGCTGCTTGCGGGCCCGGTCGAGGTCGCCGGAGAAGGCGAGGAGCTCGAACAGGAAGAGGCGACGGTCCTGGTCGGTGGGGTGGGCCTTGACCTCGGCGGTCTGGGCCTCGATGGCGGCCTTGAGGTCGCCGGCCTTGAACGATTCGGTCGCGGTCACGGGAAGGCCCTCGGTCCGGAGCGGGTTCGGCCGGGTGGGAGGCAAGGGGCCCCCGGGGCGAGCGGCCCCGGGGTCCGAGACGGGGTCACTCGGCCGGTCAGGCCGCCGGCGGGGCGTTGGTGCGGACGTCGTAGGCCGCGTTGATCGCCGGCGTGATCGGCGTCCCGTCGGCCTTCTGCTGGGTGTAGGTGATGTTCACCTGGCCGAAGGCCATCGACAGCGATTCGGTCGGCGTGTCGTCGCCGCCCGAGGACCCGCTCCACTGGATGCTCTCGATGTACACTTCCTTGAACGTGTAGAGCAGGTACTCCACCGGCTTGCCGCCGGCCTTCCTCATGACCACGTCCACCTGGGGGAAGTGGTCGCCGCCGGCGCAGGCCAGGAACAGCTTGGGCGAGGCCGAGTCGCTCTTCTTCATCACGTTGAACGAGGAAATCGACACCTTGCCGCCGCCGGTGCCGGTCGTCCCGGAGCCGATGGTGACCGGGTTGCTGGCCCCCCAGGAGAAGGAGTAGATCTCAAAGGCCGACTTCTTGCTGTAGGTCGCGTCGGTGCTCTCGCCCTTGACTTCCAGGCCGTTGGAGGACTTGCCGGTGAAATAGCAGAACGTGTCGAAAGCCATGATCGACGATCTCCTGGAGAAAGGCAGCCGCGACCGCCCCGAGCGGGTCTGATTGAGTGCCAGGGATGCCTCGCCCGGGGCGGCCGGGTCGGCGAGACATCCGAGCGACGGAGACGAGATGGATGGCGACGCCGGGGGCGCCGCTCTCGGCCGGTTCGGTCGGCGGGCCCGCCCCGGACGACTCGGTCCGCGGGCGGGTCCTGGAGGGGCCGGGCGTCCGTCGCGTTGCCCTGCCCCCTCCGCTCTCTAGACGGCTGGAGCGGCGTTTCGTGACGATCGACCCGGCCTCTCTCCGGTTGGGGACGGTCGGGCCTCAGCCCTTCTTCGGCACCTCGGCGACGAGCCTCATCGACGCCGAAAGCCCTTCGAGCTGGTAGTGCGGCTTCATGTACGCCACCGCCTCGAAGAACCCCGGCTTGCCGGCGACGGCCCGGACCTCGACCGTGGCCTCCGACAGCGGCTTCCTCGCCTTGATCGCGTCGCTCGCGCCGTTGGGGTCCACGCAGTACTGGCTGATCCAGTTGTTCAGCCAGTACGACAGGTCGGACACCTCGGCGAACGAGCCGATCTTGTCCCGGGCCATCACCTTCAGGTAGTGGGCGAACCGCGACGTGTTGAGGATCAGGTTGAACTTCGACGACAGCTCGGCGTTCGAGTTGGCGATCGGGTCGAAGTACGTCTTGGGCTTCTGGCACGACTGCGCGCCCATGAACACCGCGAAGTCGTTCCCCTTGCTGTGGACCAGGGGCAGGAACCCGAGGTTGGAGAGCTCGAACTCGCGGCGGTCGGTGATGGCGATCTCGGTCGGGCACTTCATCGCCACGTCGCCGTCGTCGGTCGGGAAGGTGTGGACGGGCAGGCCCTCGACCTTGCCGCCGCCCTCGACGCCCCGGCTCCGGGCGAACCAGCCGTACTGGGCGAAGGCGTCGGTCATCCTCGTGGCGTAGGCCCAGGCGGCGCCCATCCAGCCGTAGCTGTTGTGGTCGGTGCCGTCGACCGTCTCCTCGAAGTTGAACTCCTCGATCGTCTTGAAGTTGGGCCCGTAGGGCAGCCGCGACAGGACCCGGGGCATCGCCAGGGAGACGTACCGCGAGTCCTCGCTCTCCCGGAAGCTCTTCCACGCCGCGTATTCGACCGAGTCGAAGACCTTGGCGAGGTCTCGCGGGGCGGAGAGCTCGGTATAGCTCTCCATGTTGAACATCTTGGGCGAGACGTTCGAGACGAACGGCGCGTGCGAGGCCGCCGCGACGTTGGAGATCATCTTCAGGAGGCTGATGTCCTCGGCCGAGCGGCCGAACTCGTAGTCGCCCACGAGCATCCCGTACGGCTGGCCGCCGAGCTGGCCGTACTCCTCCTCGTAGATCTTCTTGAACAGGCTGGACTGATCGAACTCGGCGGCGCGCTCCAGGTCCTTGAACAGCTCCTTCTTGGAGACGTTCAGGACGCGGATCTTGAGGCTCTCGCCGGTCTCCGACTGGTGGACGAGGTAATGCAGGCCCCTCCAGGTCGATTCCAGCTTCTGGAACGCCGGGTCGTGCATGACTTCGTTGAGCTGTGCCGAGAGGGTCTGGTCGATCTTGGAGACCCAGTGCTTGATCGAGCTCTCGACGTCCTTGGAGACCTTCTGGCCGGGCTTGACCAGCTCGCCGAGGAACTGCTTGAAGTAGTCCTTGGCGCGTTCGGCCTCGGCTTCGGACTGGGGCCGGGTGGCGGAGATGACCTGATCCAGGAGATTGGGGGCTTCGGCGTCCTGCGCCTCGGCGGCGGCGGCCCCTGCGGTCTGTTCGGCGGTGCTCATGAGGGATCAGGCCTCCGTCGCGGGGGTTTCGGTTTCGATGCCCATCTGCTTCGCCAGCTCCTTGGCCTTGTCCGTGTTCTGGAGGATCTCGGCGAGCTTCTCTTCGAGCTTGTCGTTGCCTTCCATCTTGGACAGGAGCTGCTGGAGGTTGAACCTCATGTCCATCAGCTCCTTGAGGGCGGGGATCTGGGCGGCGACCTTGGCCGGCTCGAAGTCGTCCATGCTCTTGAAGTTGAGCTCGACGCCGATCTTCGAGTCGTCGTTCTGGATCTTGTTATCGACGCGAGTGGTGATCCTCGGAGCGGCCTTGGCCAGGACGTCGTTGAAGTTGTCGCGGTCGATCGAGACGACCTTGCGCTCCTTCAACGGACGGAGGGGGTCCTTCGGCTGCCCGGAGAGGTCGGCCAGGACGCCGACGACGAACGGGAGCTCGACCTTCTGCAAGGCCCCGTTGGTCTCCACGTCGTAGGTAATCTGGACGCGGGGCCGGCGGACCCGGTCCAGCTTGTGCTGCATGCTCGACATCGCAACCTCCCCGGGAAACGTGACATGGAACGGGTATCGGGGACGCCCGGTCAGGTCCCCGGTCCGGGGCCGCCTGCCCGGCGGCCCCAATTCATTCGGCGGCCGCGCTCGCATGGCCAGCCGGACCACCAATGGGTCGCGATCCTTCCAGGCCCCTGCGTTCTAAGCCAACCGGGCCGACAAGGCAAACGAAATGTTCGCGAGCGACCATTTTCCGGACGTCAGGCCTCGGGCTCCTCGACCAGGGCCTTGATCCCCAAAGTCTTGGACATCTCTTCAAGGACCGTGGCCTCCTTGATCAGCTCCCTCATGAGTTGCGGGAAGCTCATCGCGCCGAGCTGGCAGGCCCTCTGGATCATGAAGGGGATCGGGCTGTGGGCTCGATCTTCTCGAGGACCGCGGCGGCCTCGGCCAGCCTCTGATACACCTGAACCCGGTTGGTCATCCGGCCGCCGCCTCCGCCGCCGCCGCCCCCCTCGGCGGCCTCGCCGCCGCCCTCCCCCTCGCCGACCTCCTCGCCGCCGGCCTCGACCGGCGCCGGCCCCTTGCGGTCGAGGATCTGCGAATTGAGGTTCCAGCATTCCTCGAGGGCGCCCCGGACGCTCGTCAGTCCGGGTGCGACGTAGCCCATCTTCTCGTTGAGGAGCGCCAGCAGGGCCGCCACGACCTCTCGGGCCTCGGCCAGGTCGTCCACGAGCGTCTGGAAGCGGTCGCGGGGGGTCTCCGACACCGCCTTGTCGAATTGCTCGGTGGTGACCTTGCCCTTGCCGCTCTGGATCTGCCGCCAGTCCTGGAAACTGAACGGCTCGCCCTCGATGAAGACGATCGGCACGCCCCGGATCGTGTTGGGGAAGCGGGCCCCGCGGTCCGGGTCGTCCAGCCAGTTGAAGGCGGCGGCGCGGGGCTCCACGTCGCCGTCCTCGTCGATCTCCGGGCGGATCCGGTCCCAGCCGTTCTCGACCAGGGCCTTGAGGAACGCCAGGCCGTCGCGGACCCCGGCGTAGCCGTTCACCCGGGTGACGGCCTCGGTCAGCCGGGCGGCGAGCATGAGGTCCTTGGAGGTCTCGGTCAGCGCCTTGGTCGTCTGGCGGACGATCCCGGGCCAGTCGGCCTTCTTGTACTCGGTGGGTCGGGTCGGGTCGTCGGCCGGATAATCGTCCGGGTTGATCTCCTTCCTCGCGGTGTCCAGGGCCTCGCGGAGCGCGAAGGGGACGGACGATCCGGCCGGCTCGTCGCCGGGGATCGGGGCGGTCAGGGCATCAATGTCCAGCGAGGGAGGGGAGGGCATGCCGTCCTCGGTGGGGGGCGGGACCAGGTTGCGGACTCGGGGCCGGGCCTGGGCGACATCGGCCCGGGGCCGGGGCGGCCCCGCCGGCCCTCAAGAGTATCCCACGGCGGCTCGGAAGCCAAATCCTTCCCCAAGAGACATTAGGGCTCGGGACGGTCGCGGTCAACGGCCCGGCCCGGAGTCTCGGAAGATTTGGGTCAAGCTCCGACGGCCGGTGCCCAGGCGGGCCGTCGGGGCCCGGGCCGGGGCCTGGGGACGCCCGGAGGAGATCGGCCGGACCGTCGGGGGCAGCGGCGGCTCGTCCGTCTCGTCCTCGGCGGGGGCCGCCGGGCTGGCCGCTCCCCTTGAAGCGGCCGGGTGGACCGTGGGATCGCCGCTCGGGGCCGACGATCCGTCTTCCAGGAAGATCGGCGCATTGGGAGGAGTCGCGGTCCCCGTCCCCGTCGCCGTCGCCGTCGCCGGGGCGGAGGCCCGGGGCGTCGCCGGCTCGGCGGTCCGGGCCCGGGCCAGGGCGTGGTAGACGCTCCTCTGGCCCGTGTTCATCCTCGCCGCCAGCTCCGGGGCCGGGCCTCGCTTCGCCGCGGCGGAGGCAGTCTTCTTCGCCGACGCCACGACCTCCGCCAGCGTCCTCTCCTCGAGCTTCGAGTAATACGCCGTGAGGATCACCGAGGCCGAGGTCTTCGCCCCTCGGGCCCCGATCGGGTCGGGCACTTCCGCGGGCGATTCGGTCGGGGCCGGCGGGGTCGGCGGCAGCTTCACCTTGCAGAGGCACGAGTTCAGGGCCGTGAAGGCCGCCGAGCGGACCCGGGGCGAGGTCTCCGACGGATTGTCGTCGGCCTCCGAGCCCTCGACGACGATCTCCAGGGCGGCGATGGTCTTCTTGGTGCAGCAGCAGCCGCGGCCCAGGGCCAGGGCGGCCTCATAGCGGACGCATTCGTTGCGGTCGGCCCGCAGGCCGGCGATCAGGGCGGCCTCGGCGTCGGGCCAGTAGTGGCAATCGACGGTCCCGAGGTAGGCGATCGCCGCGCGACGGGCCTTGGCGTCGGCCTCGTCGGCCTTGATCTTGGCGGCGACGGCCTCGGCGCCGTTGGGGCCTCCGGCCGCCGAGAGGGCGGCGATGTCGGCGGCGCTGGGCACCGTCGGGCAGCACTGGGGGATCAGGCCGCCGGAGAGCGCCCTCATCGGCGCCATGCCGTTGTTGAGCAAGGCCCCGAGCTGCGACTTGCAGATCTTGTCCTTGCAGGCGGCGCAGTTGGCCTTGGTGATCCCGAAGAGGCCGAAGATCGTCCTGGGGGCCGCGGCCACCGGCGCGGCGGCGACCGGGACGGCGGTCGCCGCGCCTCCCACCGGGGCCGCGGCGCCGGGGATTCCCGGGATCTGCGCCCGGGCCGAGGCCGCGAACAAGAAGGCCGCCACCATCGCCGCGCCAATCGCCTTGCCGCTTCTCATGCGTCCGCCTCCGCGAAACGTTCGGGCCGTGGCACGCGAGGTCGCCCGGCGAGCCCGCCTTGTCGTCTATCGGGTCAGGGCCGAACGGCCTTGAGAGGATTTGCCGGTCGTGCCGGTCGCAGGGCGTGTCGGTCAAGGTCACCCGTTCCTCTTGGCTTTTTCGGCGGATCGGCGTATAACCCGCCCGCCCCGCGCCGCCGGGCCCCGCCTGGGGGCCGCCGCCGGGGCCGTCGCCACGGAGGGCGAACGCGTGGACCGGACCCCGGTCGAACATCGACGACGGGCCACGGCCCGAGGAGCCTCGCTCCTCGCGGTCCTCGTGGCGCTGGCGGTCGGCGGGTGCTCGACGCCCGCCGCCTCGCGATCGTCGTATCGACCGATCCTCGATGAGCCTCCGGCCGAGTCGCTCGCCCCCGAGCCGTCGCCGGCCCTGGCCGTCGGCGCCGAGGCGGAGCGGGTCCGCGTCCGCAACGAATCGCGGCCGGCTCCGCCCGCGTCGAAGCCGTCGCCCGCTCCGTCCGCCCCGCCTGGGCCGTCGATCCTCGACGAGCCGCCTCTTCCTCCCCCCGACCCCTCGGGCCGTCCCCGAGCTTCGACCGTCGATCCCGCCCCTCGGCCCCGGCCCCGTCGCCCTCGGTGCCGATCCGCCCGAAGGCCGTCCCCTCGGAATCGGCCGCCGAGAGGGACCGCGTTTTGCGAACGCCCCACGAGTTCATCGCCTCCGAGGAACGGCCCCGGACCGATCGAATCGCCGCCCCTCGGCCGAGATGGACGCTCGCCGAGGTCGTCCTGCCGGTCGATCCTGATCCGCCTCCACCTCCTCCGACGGCGCCGATCGCGGAGGAGCCCGAGGAACGGACGGGAGCCGAGCCGGGCGCGCCTCCGAAGAGTGAGGGACGTGACGAATCGGTCCTCGAAGCCGCCTGCCCGACGTGCGGCGGATCGGGACGGACCTTCGACACCGATCGGGCCGAGATCGGCACGTGTGCCTCGTGCGGAGGGGGCGGCCGCTGCAGCCCGGGGCGGGCGGATTGCCCGCCGATCGTCGCGAAAACCTTCGCCGGGCGGTTCGCCGCCGAACTTTATCAGTGCCTCTGCTGCCCCGATCCCTGCTACGAGCCGAGCTGGGTGCCCCAGGCCAACGCCGCGTTCTTCCAGGACTTCGCCCGCCCTCGGACCATCACCCGGTTCCGCTACGATCGCGACAACGACCTGATGTTCCCCGACCGCTCCGAATACTTCTGGGCCCGGGAATCGCTGAATTCCCCCTATCCGCAGGGCGGCAAGGGGCCGAAGCAGCCCAAGGCGTTCCCCGCCCACCCGAAGCCCGGCTATCACGGGCCGACGATCGCGCCCAAGGGTGAGCGAAGCCTCAACTACGACGAGCTCTCACTCTACACCGAGGCCGCCGCCGGCAACGCGAGCTTCTTCGTCGAGGTCCCGTACCTCTCCACGAACCCCTATTACACGGGCCATCACGCCGGGTTCGCGAACATGAACCTGGGGACGAAATCGGTCCTCTTCGACTGCGAACTGCTCCAGATCACCTTCCAGTTCCGCACCTACCTGCCGACGGGGAACGCCGTCGAGGGGCTGGGAAACGGCCACGTCTCGCTGGAGCCGTCCCTGCTGATGGCGCTGCGGCTCGCGCCCGATTGGTACCTCCAGGGGCAGGTCGCCGAGTGGATTCCCCTGGGAGGGGACCAGAATTACGCCGGTTCCTTGATCCACTATCACACCAGCCTGAACGGAGTCCTCGGCCGGATCGCGCCGAACTCGCCATTGATCGGCACCTTCGAATTCAACGGCTGGTCGTTCCAGGACGGGGCGTACACCGACCCGGTCCTCGGCCCGTTCCGCAAGTCGAGCGGATCGACGTATGCGAACCTCGGTCCGGGCCTGCGGATGGTCCTGTGCGACAAGGTCGATTTCGGGGTCGCCGCGGCCTTCGCGCTGACCGATCCCCACTGGGCCAGCTCGTTCATCCGGGCCGAGTTCCGGGTCCTCTACTGACCTCGCAGGGTCCGCTCTTGCGGACAATTTCCAATTCCCTCGACGATTTCGCCCCAATCGAAGAGGTCCGCAAGAGCAGACCCCACGGAGGCCGCTTCGCTACATGGCTTCCTTGATCCCCGAGTTCACGAGCCACCAGTTCGCCGGGTAGCTCGTGGCGAACCCGACGATCATCGCCAGTTGCATCAGGAACCAGTACGTGACGGTGTTCGGCTCGGGCGGGACTTCGAAGAACACCAGCCGGTTCAGGGCCATGAAGCCGAACATCCCGACCTCGAACGCCACGAGCGAGATCGTGTCGGCCTTGATCGCCGCCCAGATCCCTTCGCCCACCCCGAGCTTGCGCATCGGGGCGATCGTGAAGAACTGGAAGAGGACGCCGATCAGGTACGCCAGGGTGAAATCGCCGAGGTAGGCGGTCAGGAGCTTCGAGCCGAACAAGGTGACTCCCGACAGGAAGATCGCGGTCTCGGCGATCGTGTCGCCCAGGGTGCAGCCGGCCCCGCAATGGCTCGTGGCGACGAACACCGTCTGCCAGAACGGCTTTTTGGGCGCGTCGCCTTCCGTCGCCTTCGGCCGTCCCATCACCCAGTACGCCCACAGCCCGACCGGCCCGAAGTAGAGGCCCGTGATCGGCCAGACCACGTTCATGATCGCCATCGGCCGGCGATGGCCGGCGAGCAGATCGCCCAGGATCACCAGGGAACAGACCACCGAGAGGCCCACGAACCCGTAAGCCACGATCCTCAACCAGTCCGGCGGCATGGCGGTCGGCCTTTCTCTCGAAGTCGTGTTCCAAGGGCCCTGCCTGCAATCCTCACGCCGTGGGACTCGCTCGACGGCTTGACTCTCGGGGGCGGCGGATCGACGATGAACCGGTCCGGGCGCGGGGGATCGTCCTCCCGGCCCGAGGAGGCCCGCCGATGCTGGGAATCGCCCTGGCTTCCGCGCTCCTGATCCTCTTCGCGACGGCCTGGGTCGAATTCGCCTGGGTCCGGGCGCCGGCGTTCGTCGATCGATGGGCCGAGACCCACCTCTATCGGATCGTCCGTCGCCGGAGGAAGATGCTGTTCCGAGGCCCGTTCTCGTGGAAGAGCTGGGGTCTTCAAGTCGTCTTCCAAATCGAGATCGACGACGGTTCCGACCTGATCAAGGCCGGCTGGTTCCGCGTGGGAGGGTTCGGGTGGCCCTCGACCCGGCGGTTCGAGGTCCGGTGGGACGATCGATGGCCGCCGTTCGTCGGCTCCCATAGCCCGGCGACCGGGGCGGCCGTCTCGATGTGGGACCGCCAGCTCGACGGCTGAACCCCTCGCGACGATCTTCGAAAGATTTCGTTGATCGCGTCCGCCCCGCGCGATTACAATCGTCGTCATGATCCATCGGCGATCATTGAATCGTTCGGGCCGCCGGCGAATTCGACCCTCGGCCCAGGGCTCGCGAACGAACAAACGGATCGAAATCTCCCATTTCGAGGCCCCGCTGATGAGCCGGACCGCGCGATCGTGGACCTCTCTGGCGCTCCTCGCCCTCGTCCCGCCGCTGGCCCTCGCCCAGGCCCCTCCGGCCGAGAAGGCCGCCGATCCCGCCCACAACAAGTGGCTGCCGGTCCTGAAGAAGCAGGCGGAGGAATACTCGATCGTCGTCGATGCGGCCGATGGGCCGAAGACCCGGACGAAAATGGTCGCCGAGCCGTTGATGCGATGGACCCAGCCCGTCCGGGGCGGGGATGACGGCGTCCTCTGCCTCTGGACCGATCGCGGAGTGCCCGTGGTGGCCATGACCGTCTTCACCTTCCGCGCCGACACCGGCGAGCGCTGGGTCGTCCACGAGCATCAATCGCTCTCGCTCCGGCCGATGGAGGCGACCTGGCAGGGCAAGGCGATGTGGCACACCAGCGGCCCGGGGCTGACCTTCGCCCCGGTCCCCGACGCCCCGAGCCCGGCCGGTTCTCCGGCGGGGAGGCTCCGGCAGATGCAAGGCTTCCTCCGGGACGTCTCCGCCAACACGATCGACCGCAAGGGCTCGACCTGGCCGCTCCGCCCGCTCTCGAAGCCGCTCTACCGCTATGAGGGGACCGGCCCCGAGGTCCCCGACGGCGGCGTCTTCGCCCTGGTCCAGGGCAACGACCCCGAAGCGTTCGTGGTGATCGAGGCCCGAGACGGCCAGTGGCGATTCGGCCTCGCCCGCCTCACCGACCTGGAGCTGAAAATCCGGGTCAAGGGCAAGGAGGTCTTCTCCGCCCCCTACACCACCGGCCGGGACGACGGCCCCTATCAGACGGTCGTGGCCGTCTCCAAGAATAGCGAATCCCCCGAGGACTTCACGAAGCCGTAGGGAGGGCGAACCCTCTTTGCGGGAGGCCAGGGAACCCGTTCCATCGCTTCGCCAGGGGCGAAAACCGATGACTCTCCCATCCGCACTGGTCCTGCTCCTCGCGATCCCCGCCCAGGCCCCCGCCCGGGACGAGGGCGCGGGAAGCTGGCTGCCGATCCTCCGCCAGCAAGCCTCGGAGTACGCGATCGTGCCGAGAGATCCGGCCATCCGGCCGCCGAAACCTCGGCCCGACCCGATCCTCCGCTGGACCCAGCCCGTCCGAGGGGGCGATGACGGCGCCGTCTTCCTCTGGGTCACCGACGACGGCCGCCCCGCCGCCGTGGCCACGATCTTCACCTATCGCGTCCCCGACACCAAGAGGACGATCCAGCACGAGGTCCACTCCTTCCTGCCCACGGGACTCGACGCCTCCTGGCGAGGTCGTCCGATGTGGAAGGCCGACGCGCCCGGCCTGTCCTTCCGGCCCGTCCCCGATGCACCCGAGCCGGCCGGGTCCGCCGCCGCCCGCCTCCGCCAGATGCAGGCCCTCGCCCGCGAGTTCTCCGGCGAAAACGTCCACGAAAAGGCCGGCAGGAACGAACTCCGCCTGATGCCCAGACCCCTCTATCGCCAGCCCTCGACCGATGCCGACCCGAAGGACGGGGCCCTGTTCTGCCTGGCCCACGGCACCGACCCCGAAGTCTTCCTCCTGATCGAGTCGCGGAAGGGATCGGGCGGTGTACTCACATGGCAATACGCCCTCGCCCGCTTCTCCGACCTCGCGCTCAAGGTCCGCCTGAAGGGCCAGGAGGTCTGGAGCGTCGGGCCCGGCCAGTGGCAGCGCCGCGACGGCATCCACGCCTACTACATCGCCGAGATGGTCGATGCCGACACGCCCGAGGAGTACCGCAAGGCCGAAAAGACGGACGGAGACGGCCCGGCGCTCCCGGTCCGCCCGGGTTCCGAAGAATTTCGTTGACAACGCCCGGGGCTCGGCGATATTTGTAGTCACACGAGGCATCTCGTCACCCTCGCGGGAGGTCCCCATGCTCGGCGGAAAAGCCCCGGCGATGGCCATCCTCGCCGCCCTGGCCGCCTTCACCCCGCCCGACGATCCGCGGCCCGAGGCCGGGGTCCCGGTCCGCCGGGCCCTGGTCCTCTGCGGCCTCCCGGGCGACGAGGAACATCGCGAACACTACGGCGCGGCCGTCGAAAAGATCGCCAAGGCGCTCGTCGATCGTTGCGGGTTCGCCTCCGAGAACGTCTGGGTCCGGTTCGGCGTCGCCGCCAGGGACGGCGACGGCCCGGCGATCCGAACCGGCCGCGGCCTGTCGACTCGCGAGGGGCTCGCGGCCGACGCCGAGGCCCTTCGCAAGGCGTCCCGGCCGGGGGACGCCCTCTGGGTCATCGTCCTCGGCCACGGGCACTTCGACGGCCGGACCGCGCACCTCAACTTGCCGGGGCCCGACGTCTCGGCCCTCGAATTCGCGAAGCTGTTCGAGGACATCCCCGCGACGGAACAGGTCTTCTTCCTGACCACCTCGTCGAGCGGGTACTTCCTCAAACCGCTGTCGAAGAAGGGTCGGGTCGGGATCTCGGCCACCGAGGCCGACCTGGAAGTCAACGAGACCCGATTCGGCGCCGCCCTGGCCGACGTCCTGGCCGAGCCACCGCCCGAGGCGGATCGCGACCGGGATGGCACGATTTCCGTCTTCGAACTCTACCTCGCGGCCGTCTCCGAGGTCATGAAGCGATTCGCCGACGACGAGCTGATCGCCACCGAGCACGCCCAGATCGACGACAACGGCGACGGCCACGGCAGCGAAATCCAGCTCCTCTTCCTCCCGCCGGACCCCGGCGGCGAGAGGCCCGATCCGAAGCCCAAGGACCCGGCGAAGACCGTCGCGAAGAAGGCGCCCGCACTCGGCCCGACCGACGACGGGGCCCTGGCCGCGAAGCTCCGGGTCAGCCAGGCGAAACCCCCGGCCGGAGGCTCCCAATGAGGCTCGCCATCGCCCTGATCCTGGCCCTCCCCGCCCTCGACGACGTGGCCGGCGAGCGTCAGACGCCCGCCGAGCGGCTGGTGTCTCTCAAGAGTACGATGAAGTCTTATGAATTGACGCTCCGTCGGGACGACGCGCCCGGGAGCCTGGGAGTCCAGGAGGAGCCGGCCTTCCGAGTGGGCCGTCAGCGAGGCAACTTCGTCGATGGCGCGATCTTCCTCTGGCTCGACGACGTCGGCCGGCCCGAGGCCGCGATGGAAGCGTTCCTCCTCAGCGAGCCGGACGTTCCCAACGGCAAGTGGATTCACGAGTTCACGTCGCTCGCCACCGGGCCGATCGAGGCGACGATCGGCGGCAAGACGCGATGGTCGCCGACCGTCCCGGGCCTGGAATTCCGGGCCGTCCCCGGGGCGCCGAAGCCCGCGAACACCCCCGCCGCCCGGCTCCGCCAGATGCGCGCGATCGCCGACGAGTTCAAGGCGGACGACGATTTCGGGGGCTCGGGCTGGCTCTCCCTGCGGATGCTCACCACGCCGATCGCCCGCTTCGGCAAGACCGGGGCGGAGCCGGAAGACGGCGCCCTCTTCGCCCTCGTCGATGGGACCGACCCCGAGGTCTTCCTCTTCGTCGAGGCCCGCAAAGGCAAGGAAGGGCCAGAATGGCAATATGCTCTCGCCTCGATGGGTTGCTGGGCCGTGAAGGTCCGTCGCGACGGCAAGCCCGTCTGGGAGCTTCCGAGGCGCTCCACCGGCGATCCCTCGAAGCCTCTGTACAACTACCCCTTCTGGCCCTGAACCGTCGCAACCCGACCCATTTCGGAGGCGGCACCGCCGGACTTCGATGAGCGTCCTGCCCTCGTCCGCGATCCTGATCGCCGTGCTCGCCCAGGCGGCCCCCTCGCCCCGCGACGAGGCCGCCGAACGCCTGAAATTCATGAAAGATTCGGTGGCCGTCTACGAATTCACGAGAGAATCCGGCCCGCTGAAGCTCGTCAGCGAGCCGGCGTTCCGCCTCGGCAATCAGGGCAACGGCGTCCTCGAAGGCGCCATCTTCCTCTGGACCGACCCGAAGACGGACCGACCCGGGGCCGCCGCCCAGGTGTTCCTCCACCGGAATGACCTCCAGCCCGAAGGTCGATGGCTTCACGAGTTCACGTCGCTTTCCACCGACCCGTTCGTCGCCGCCCGGGGCCGGTCCGAGCCGTGGAAGCCGGAGGGGCCGGGCGTGGTCTTCAAGCCCGTCCCCGGCGCGCCCGCCCCGGCCGCGACGCCCGCCGCCCGGCTCCGCCAGATGAGGGCCCTGGCCCAAAGCTTCAAGGCCGTGGACGACTTCGGCAATCACGGCACCTTCGAGCCGCTCCGCCTCCTCACCACGCCCGTGGCCCGCTACGGCAAGCCCGGGGTCGTGCCCGAGGACGGCGCCCTCTTCGCCTTCGTCCAGGGGACCGACCCCGAGGTCTTCCTCTTCCTCGAGCTGCGTAAGGGGAAGGATGGGCTGGAGTGGCAATATGCGTGCGCTCCCATGTCTTGCTGGCCCCTGAAGGTCTCGCGGGACAACGCCGTCGTCTGGGACGTCCCCTTGAGGTCGTCCGAGGACCCGAGCAAGCCGTTCTTCTGCCTGACCTACGTCCCCTGATCGCCCCCGATCGTCTCCGCCCGAGCGAGGCCCCGCGATGGACAGAGCCCAGCCCGGAAACCCTGCCAAAGAAGCCCTTTCAAACGAGGATGCCGCCGTCGTGGCGAGGCTGCGCGAGGCCCGGGGCCGCGTCCGCGAGGAGATGGCCCGGGTCGTCGTCGGCCAGGAATCCATCATCGAGGGCCTCCTCGTCGGCCTCCTCTGCCGCGGCCACATCCTGCTCCTCGGCGTCCCCGGCGTCGGCAAGACGCTGATGTCCCGCACGCTGGCCCGGACGCTCGACCTGGAATTCCGCCGCATCCAGTTCACGCCCGACCTCATGCCCAGCGACATCACCGGGATGGACATCATCGAGGAGGACCCCGCCACCGGCCACCGCAAGCTCGAATTCCTCCCGGGGCCGATCTTCGCCAACTTCCTCCTGGCCGACGAGATCAACCGCACCCCGCCCAAGACCCAGGCCGCGCTGCTCCAGGCCATGCAGGAGAACGAGGTCTCGATCGGCCGCCGGACCTACCCGCTCAAGCCGCCTTTCTTCGTGGTCGCCACCCAGAACCCGATCGAGATGGAGGGCACGTACCCTCTGCCCGAGGCCCAGCTCGATCGATTCATGTTCAACCTGGAAGTCAAGTACCCGAGCATCGACGAGGAGGTCAGGATCGTCCGCGAAACGACCGGGATCCACGCCGCCGAGGCCCATTCCGCGCTGAAACACGACGAATTGCTCCGGCTCCAGGAGCTCGTCCGGGGCGTCCCGGTGGCCGACTCCGTCCTGAAATACGCCGTCCGGCTCGTCGCGGCCTCGCGGCCCGGGGAGTCGAAACCGATCGAGGGGATCCACAAGTATATGCATTACGGCGCCAGCCCCCGTGCCTCGCAATACCTGATCCTCGGGGCCAAGGCCAGGGCCGTCCTCGCCGGCCGGTATCACGTGGATTTCGACGACGTGAGGGCGCAGGCCGGCCCGGTCCTGAGGCATCGCCTGGTCCTGAACTTCCATGCCCGGGCCGACGGCGTGAACGCCGACACCATCATCCGCCGCCTGCTCGAAACCGTGAAGTCCGAGGGCTGAACCGGCCATGCCGTTCGACGATCGCGAGCTGATCGACCCGGCGTTCTTCTCCCGACTCGACTCGCTGGAGCTCCGCGCCCGCTCGATCGTCGAGGGGGCGATGCACGGCCTCCACCGCAGCCCGTATCTCGGGATGAGCGTCGAATTCTCCAGCCACCGCGAGTACGCCCCCGGCGACGACCTCCGCCACCTGAACTGGAAGCTCTACGCCCGCCACGACCGCCTGTACATCAAGGAATATGACGCCGACACGAACCTGAACCTCTACTTGATGGTCGATATCAGCGCCTCGATGGGCTGCGCCCACGCCGGGATGAGCAAGCTCCAGTACGCGGCGACCCTCGCGGCGGCCCTCGCCCACCTCGCCCTCTCGCAGAGGGACGCCGTGGGCCTGACCCTCTTCGCCGATTCCGTCGTCGCCCACCTCGCCCCGAAAGCGAAGGCCCATCAGTTCGACGAGATCCTGGCCACGATCGCCTCGGCCCCTCTGCGCCAGGCCACCGGCACCGAAAAGGCGCTCCACCAGGCCGCCGGGCTGGCCAGGCGTCGCGGGCTGGTCGTCGTCCTCAGCGACCTCTTCGGCGACCCCGAGGCGATCGGCGGCGGGCTGGACCATCTCCGCTACCTGAATCACGAGGTGATCGTCTTCCACGTCCTCGACCCGATCGAGCGCGGCCTCGCCCTCGACGGCCTGATCCGCTTCCGGGACCTGGAGACCGGCGAGACGATCACCACCCAGGCCGAGGGCGTCCGCGACGCCTACCGCAAGGCCGTGGACGACTGGAGCCAGGCCCTCGAGATCGAGTGTCGCAAGAGGGCCATCGAGCGCGTCGAGCTCCTGACCACCGACCCGCCCGACCGGGCCATCCTCGACTACCTGGCGAAACGCGCGGCGACCCTCTGATCGGATCGAGACTCGATATTTCGGAGCGAAACCCTTGCGCAAGAGACCGACGATCCGATTCGCCCCGCTCCTGCTGCTCGTCCTCTCCGGGGCCGACGATCCGAAGCCGCCGAGGGCGAAGCTCATGCGCGCGATGGCCGGCGAAATCGAAGTCGCGTCCGCGGACCTCGCGACGAAATATCCGATGATCGGCGAGCCGATCTATCGGTTCGACGACCCGACTCGCAGCTTCTCCGACGGAACCGTCTGGGCCTTCGGCCCGAAGGACGGCCGACCGGAGGCGCTGCTCACGCTCTCCCTGGAGGGCGAATCGGGCGGCCTCTGGCACTGGATCTACGAGTTCACGTCGCTCTCCTCAAGCAAGGTCTGCGCGACCGGTCCCGCCGATATCCGCTATTTGCCGTGGGTGCCGGACGAGCCGGGATCCGCCTCAAACCGTTCCCGAAGGCCGATCCTCCCGCTTCGGACGCGCCGAAACGGCTCCGCCAGATGCGCGAGCTCGCCCGCCGGTTCCGCTCCGACGAGACGTTCGAGCCCAAGCCCGGGCTCAAGCCCGAGCGCTACGAATTGCGCCTTTTGAGCCAGCCGGTGCTGCGGTATTCCGACCCCAGGAACGGCCTGATCGACGGGGCGATCTTCCTCATGGCCTACGGCCAGAACGCCGAGATCGTCCTGGTGATCGAGGCGAGGCGCGAGGGCGAACTCGCGCCGGCCTGGTCGTTCGGGGTCGAGCGGATCTCGGCGGCCGAGTCCCGGGTCAGGCTCGATGAGGCGGTCGTCGTCGAGTTCCCGAGAATCCGCGATAATGTGATGACGCGAACCTATGCGGGCTTCAGCCGGCCGAGCCCGGCCGGGAAGGAGTGACGCCCGATGAGCTTCGTCCAGGGGGGGATGCTCGCGGCCCTGGCCGCGCTGGCGATCCCGATCCTGATCCATCTCCTGTTCCGTCGCAAGGCCCGGCCCGTGGACCTGGGCACCCTCCAGTTCCTCAAGGTCGTCCTCCGCGACACGACCCGGCGCCGGAGGCTCAAGCGGTACGTCCTGCTCGCGATGAGGCTCGCGGCGGTCGCCCTGATCGCGCTGCTCTTCGCCCGTCCCTACCTGCTCGCCCACGAGCCATCCGAGGGGAGCCGCCTCGTGGTCGTCCTCGTCGATCGATCGGCCAGCATGGGGCTGAAGGGCGGCACGTCCCCCTCCGATCGCGCGGCCAGGGAACTCCGCGAGATCGTCGCGAGATCGGGAAAAGGCACGCAACTCGAACTGGCCGCGTTCGATCGCGCCATCTCGCCGATCGCGAAGCCCTCCGACCCTGCGACGGACGCCCTGAAGCCCGGATCAGCCGGGACCGACTACGCGCCCGCGATGGCCTGGGCCCGCGACGTGAGCATTCGATCGCGCGCGAAATCCAGGGAGTTGTACATCCTCACGGATTTGCAACGATCGGGCCTCGACCGGGGCGAATCGGTGGCGATGCCGGGCGACCTGGACGTGCATCTCACCGACTTCGGCCGTCTATACCCGAAGAACCTCGCCGTGGTCGCCGTCTCGCTCTCGTCGCCGACGATCCGCCCCCGCGACTCGACGACCGTCTCCGCCACCGTCCGCAACGCATCGCCGATGCCCGTCGAGAAGGTCTCCGTGAGGCTCCATCTCGAATGCCCCGGCAACGAGCCGATCGACCGCGAACGGGCCGTGGACGTGGACGGCAACGGCTCGGCGGTCCTCGCATTCCCGCTCACCGACCTGGACGCGGGTTTGTGGCGAGGACATGTCGAAATCGGCACGAGCGATGATCTTCCGATCGACGATCGCCGCTATTTCGCCATGCCCGTGTCACGGCCCGCGAGGGTCCTCCTGATCGACGGCGACCCCGGCGCCTCGCCCATCGAGTCGGAAACCTTCTTCCTCCGCGCCGCCCTCCGGCTCGCCCCCGAGGGCGAAACGTATGCGAAATCGCCATTCTTGACGACAACCATCGCTGCGCAGTCACCGCTGCCCGAACTCGATCCGATCGCCGTCGTGGTCCTCGCGAACGTCGGCGATCTTCCCGCAGATCGTGCGCGACAACTCGCCGAATTCGTGGCGAGGGGAGGTGGACTCGTCGTCTTCACCGGCGACCGAGTGACGGCCGAATCGGCCCGATCCTGGATCGACGCGGGCCTCGGCGTCGGACGAGTCCTCGGGGCGGAACACGCGGCCGATCGGCCGTTCCGCCTCGAATCGTGGGATGATTCGCACCCGATCTTCCGGCCGTTCGCCGACCCCGAATCCGGAGACCTCCGCCGCCCGACGTTCCTGGCGATTACGAAGGTCGACCCCGAGCCATCGAGCCGAGTCCTCGCGCGATTCCGGGGCGGCGCCCCGGCCCTGATCGAGCGATCGGTCGGGAAAGGGCGCATCGAAATGTTCGCATCGGCCTGCGATCACGCCTGGGGCGATTGGCCCCGAGGGCGGATGTTCTTGCCCATGGTCCACCAGATCGTCGCGCAGGCGGCCGGACTGGCCGACGGCGGCCCGACTCGCGAGGCGATGGCCGGATCGAAGGAGATTCCCGGGATTTTCGAGGAAAACGGCCGCCTGCGCGTCGTGAACGTCGATCCGTCCGAGTCGGAGCTGGCTCGGTGTTCCTCGGCCGAGTTCGCGGCGAAATTCGGGTTGCGGCTCGCCAACGCGAACCCCAGGGTCGAGGCGCCCAGGGCGGTCCGATCGCGGGCCGACGACCGCCTACGGCCCGACGAGCTCTGGCCGTGGATCGCCCTGGGACTCATCGGCCTGTTGATGCTCGAAAGCCTGCTCGCCAATCGGACGTCCGCATAAAAGGACATGAGCGAACCGGAACGCCTCTCCGTCGAGGGGCGCAGACCCACTCCTCCTCGAAAGGACCGCCCGTGACCTCCGAACCGAGAATTCTCCGGCGATTCGAGGGAGTCTGGGCCTCGCTTCGGCGTTCTCAAGCGGCCGTGGGCCTCGGCTTCACGGCCCTGGTGGCCACCCTCGGCGTGGCGTTCCTCGCCGCGAGCGATTTCTACCATGAGATGCCCCGTCGCGATCGTGCCGCCGGACTCGCCATCCTCGGCCTCGCCGTGGCGGCGGCCCTCTGGCGAGGGTGGATCGCGCCAAGGCGATGGTGGACCAGGCCCAGGACGGCCGTCGAGATCGAGGGCCGATTCCCTCAGCTCGGCCAGAGGGTCCGCACGGTCGTCGAGTTCGCCGGCATGCCCGACGCCCGACTCGTCTCGGCCGGGGTGAAGCCGAGCCTCGTCGGCGCGCTGGCCGAGGAGACCGAGGCCCGGTTCGAGCCGTTGCCGATCGCCCGAATCGTCCCGAGGCGGAGGGCGGCCGTCATCGCGTCGCTCGCCGCGGTCCCCGCCTTGATCCTCGCCATCGCCTGCGCCCGAGGCCCCGAATGGCGAATCGCGACGGCCCGGACCTTCCTGGTTGAGCGGCCTTACACCACCTTGAAGGTCGTCCCGGGCGATATTCGCATCGACCAGGGTGAAAACGTGACCATCACGGTCGAATCCAGCGGTCGCGCCAGGAAGAAGGTGATCCTGGAGACGAGGCCGGCGGCCTCGCCCGGCGCACCGTGGAAGGTCGTGACGCTCGATCCGCCTGAGGGCGGCCCGGCGAACCGTCGCGAAATGACGCTTGAAAACGTCAAGGATTCGCTGATCTATCGAATCGTCGCCGGCCCGGCCCGGAGTCAAGAGCATGAGGTCTCCGTGATCCGCCCCCTGGAAATCCGGGCGTTTGACGTCACTCTGAACCCTCCGGAATATACCGGGCTCGAGCCGTCGAAGGTCCCGGGGGGCGACATCCAGGCGGTCCAGGGCACGTTTGCGAGGTTCCGGATCGCGTTCGACGCGTCGCCGAGCGAGGCATCGATCGAGCTATTCGACGCGGCGAATCGAAACTCCTCTCTCGTGGTCGTGCCGCTCAAGAACGACGGCTCGGGGTTCGTGGCCGACCTGAAACTTGAGAAGACTCTTCGATACAAGGTGGTGACGACGCGAGTGGATGGACGCGCATTACCGGAGGCCGAGCACCGGATCGACGTCCGCGAGGACCGCGCGCCCGGGTCGCGTTCGAGGAGCCCGAGGAGGCGCTGGAGGTCCACCCGATCGCCGAGGTGACCCACCGCGTGAGGGTCGGCGACGACTTCGGCCTGACCAGGGCCGGGATCGTGTTCCGGTTCAACGACGGGGAAGAGAAGACGTTGCTCCTGAAGGAGTTCGCCGCCGGGCCCGGCAAGAGGCCGCAGACCGTCGCGACCATCGAAGAGACGCTCCTGATGGAGACGCTCGCGGCATCGCCCCAGGACAGCGTGACCTATTTCGCCTTCGCGGAGGACAACTTCCCCGACGCCCCGAGGCGGACCGAGACCGACCTCCGCTATATTGATATCCGTCCATTCAAGCGCGAGTATCAGCTTGCCGATCCGTCGAACGGGCAAGGGGAGCCCGATGAGTTCGTGGCCCTGGAGGAGCTGATCGGCCGACAGCGATTCAACCTCAACCGGGCCAACCGGCTGGCGAGGCACCGGCCGACCGATCGCGTCGAGCCGGAGGACCCGCTGAAGATCGCGGGGTTCGAGGAGGCCCTACTGGCGATGGCCCGCGAGTTCACCGAGGGCATCGAAAGGCTGGCCGACGCCCGGGTCGATTCGATGCATCGGGCGGAGGAGGCGATGGTCGCCGCCGTGGACGCGCTGGACCGGAGCCGGAATGCCGAGGCCCCCGGGGCCATGTCCGAGGCGCTCAAGAACCTCGTCGCCGCCCGTCGCGAGCTCGTCGAGCTCATCGGCCAGACCCCGGCCGCCGCGATGGCGATGAGGAGCTTTGATCGCAAACAGGCCCAGAAGATCCGCAATCCGAAGACCAAGGACGAGGAGGCCGAGCAGGTCGCCGAGGAAATCGAGCAGCTCGCGCAGGAAGAGGATTTCGTCTACGCGACCATCGCGAAACGGGCCGACTCCGACACGCCGGGCAAGGCGAAGGAGCAGAAGGGCTCCGGCGAGCCCCGGGATGCCAAGACGACGGAACCGACGAAGAATCGGCCCGGGACGAAGGATGGCGACGCCGAGAAGGAGGCCCGGAGCGAGGCGGCGAAGGGGAACGCGAAGGGGTCGAAGGGCCAGGGCTCTCCCGGCAAAGGCAGCGACCCCGGCGATACTTCGAACGGTCGGGATCGTCGCGAGACCGCCGACAAGCAGGAGGAAATCGCGGACGAGGCCCGCGCCCTGGAAGAGCGGCTGAAGCGGATCGAGGCCGCGTCCGACCTGGCCAAGGCCCGGATGGGCCAGGCCGCCGAGAAGGCCGAGAAGGCGTCGGGCGCCCTGAACCGGGGCAACACGAGCGAGGCCGAGAAGGAGGCCAAGGCCGGGGCGGGGATGCTCCACGAGCTGGCCCGGCAGGTCAAGGGCGAGATCGCCCGGGAAGTCGCCGACGAGATCGCGATGGCCCGCGACCTGGCCCAAGAGCTCGCCGCCCGAGAGGAAGAGCTCGCCCGAATGGCGGAAAACTCGGGGAATCCGGCCGAGGGAAGGGGCGAAGGCAAGGAACCGGGCCGAGCCTCGTCGCCTGGGACCGGGCCGGGCGGGCGGGGTCGCGGAGGGCTGGGAGACTGGACCAACCTCGACGGCCCCGAGAGGCTCGAACGGCTCGCCGAGGCCGCGAAGACCCTGGAAGAATGGCTCAAGGGGATCGACCGCAAGGGGGAAGGCAAGGCCGCCGACGTCGTCCGCGACATCCTCCAGCAAGGCACGATCCATGACGTCGTCGAGAGGACCGGGAGGATGGCCGAAGTCCGCTCCGGGGGGAAGCCCCAGGAAATCGTGCCCGAGGCGAAGGCGATCGCACGATCCCTGGAAGTCCTCGGTCAATCCCTGGAATTGCTCCATCGCGGGATCGTGGCGCCAAGGCTCGCGGCGATGGTCGAGTTCGATCGTCGGGTGGCGGAGCTCGCCGCGAAGCTCGCCCATCTCCACACCGATGCTCAGATCACCGCATGGCATCGCGAGGCCGCGGCGCTGATTCGGGACCTCGAAAAGGCCGGGATCGCCGAGGCCGCCGAGCTGGCCGAGGCCCTCAAGGCCGGTGGCTGGAACGGTCGAAATGTCGGCTGGGGCTGGGCCGACGGCATCGACAGCCGAGTGGCCCCGGGCGGCTACACCAACGCGCTCCGGGCCGTCTCGACCGCGATGAAGGACCAGATCCAGGAGATGATGCTCAAGGACCTCGCCTCCGCTCGCGACGAGGCCGCGCCGCCCAGGTTCCGAGAAATGATCGATCGCTATTATGAAGTCCTCTCCAAATAGGGTGCAGGGAAGGCACCCACCCCCGGATCGGGCCCCGAGCCTATCCCCTGGACGATGGCGGACCACCCCGCGAACCCGAGTTGCCCACGCCCCATCATGATCAAAACTTATGTCCAGTGGTCATCGCCGGTCCCCATCGGCCTGCTCCTGGCCCTGGCCGGTGGGGCGGCGGTCGTCCTGATCCTGCTCGGCCGGATCGCTGGCCGGCCGCTGGCGTCGTCGAGGCGATGGGGCTTGTGGACGCTCCGCGCGGCGATCGTGGTCCTGGTCGCCGCAATCCTGGCCAACCCGGTCCGCGTGGAAGAAACGCCCGGCACGGTCGAGCGGCCCCGGGTCGCGTACCTGCTGGACACCTCGCAGAGCATGGCCCTGGGCGAGCCCGGACGGACGCGGTGGGACCAGGTCCTCACCACGATCCGCGAGGCCGACCCCTCGCGAGACCAATCCTCGGGGCCGCGACTGGACCTGTACCGCTTCGGCGATCGACTCTCGGCGATCTCGAATGGGTCCGCCCTGCTCGGGCCGCGAGGGCCGGTCGCCCGCCCCTCGAGGACGGGGGCGGTGGCCGCGGAGGCCCCGGCCTCCAACGAGCCCCCGCCGGCCCCGACCGACCCCGATACCCGGCTCACCGCGTCGCTCGAATCGCTGGCCGACCGCTTCGGCCAGGCTCCGCCCTCGGCCGTCGTCCTCTTCTCGGACGGCCGGGCCCGCGATCCCGCCCGGGCGGAGGCCGTCGCCCGGGGGTTTGGGCACATGAAAATCCCGATTCATGTCGTCCCCGCCGGAGAGGCGACGAGCGGCGGAGACGTCGCGATCGTCTGCCTCGTGGCGCCCGGCCTGGTTCGCAAGTCGTCCCGCGTGGGTGTTCAGGTCTTCGTCCGAAGTTTCGGTTACGCGGGCAAGCGCGTGGAATTGAAGCTCTCGGCGATCGGTGCCGACGGCCGGCCCGGCGCGCCCCTGGCCCCGCCGACCCCCGTGGTCCTCGCCGACGGCCTCTCGCGATATGCGATGACGTTCCCCTCCGGCGAGGAGGACCGCAAGATCGTCGCCTGGATCGACCCGCAGCCCGGCGAGGTCGGCCTGGACAACAATCGATTCACGGCCGACGTGGCGATCGATCATACGAAGATCCGCGTCCTCTATGTCGAGGGATCGACCGAGCGGATCGTGACGAGGCAGGGCGGGTTCCTCGGGATCGGCGGCCGGGAGGTCGTCAAGGGGGCATATTCGCCCCTTCAAGAGGCGTTGATGGAAGACCCGGACATCGAATGCACGGCCGTGATCCCCTCGGGCCCCGGTGGCGATTTCTCCGCCTTCCAGAGGAACGACGAGCGTGGCCGGGGCCTTCCCGAGACTCCGTCCGAGCTGTTCGCCTACGACGCCATCGTCCTCAGCAACGTCCCTCGCGAGGCATTGAGTGACCTGCATTTGCAGTGGATCGACGATTGGGTCGCGAAACGAGGTGCAGGGCTGTGCATGATTGGCGGCCCGCTCTCCTTCGGCTCCGGCCGGTGGGCGGAGACGACCGTCGGCCGGATGCTGCCGATCGACCTTCCCGCGAACGCGCGAGACTGGCGCGAGGCCACGGCGACTCTCAGCCCGGCCGACTCCGGCCCCCTCCACCCGATCTGGCACATCGCGGCCGACGATTCGGAGAACCGCGCGTCGCGGAAGTCCCTCCCGCCCTTCCTCGGCGCGAATCGGCCGGGTCGCGCGAAGCCCTCGGCCGAGATCCTCGCCACCGACGACGGCTCTCCGGCTCTCGCCGTCCAGCCGTTCGGGCGAGGGCGGACGATGGCGATGACGCCGGCCATCACCCGGCGATGGGCCTCCGAATTCCAGTCCTGGGGGGGCCGACTCCCGATATTACAAGAAGTTCTGGCGCAATGTCGCCTACTGGCTGACCGAGAACTCCTCGATCGGCCGCCGCCGCCTCCTGGCCGAGACCGACAAGAGGCTCTACCGCCCCGGCGAGCCGATCCGCATCTCGGCCAGGGCCTTCGACGAGAACGCGGCGGCGACGACCGAGTATCGAGTGGCCGTCTCGGTCGAGCCAAGGACGGCCGCCGACACGGCGTCGGACCTCTCACCGCTGAGGAGGCCGAGGCCCGACCCCGCCTCCGCCTTCCTGCCCTGGGGCGAGGAGTTCGACCTCTCGAAGCTCTCCCCCGAACGATCGTACGCCGCCGAGCTGACGATCGCCGATTCGAAGGGCCTCCCCCCGGGCGTCTCGCCGTCGGGCGCGATTCGGATCGAATTGACGGCATATGAAAATCAAACCCAGGTCGACAGCACCGCGCTCGAGGTCCAGGTCCTCGACGACCCGACCGAGCAGCAGGACCCGACGCCCGACCACGCCCTGTTGCGCAGGATTGCGGACGCCTCCGGCGGCTCGGTCGTGGACGGGCCGAAGGCCCTCGCCCAAATCCTCAACAAGATCCCGGCCGTCGTCGGCCCGCCCGAGGTCCGCAAGGCCCCCGCCTGGAGCCGACCCGCCCTCCTCGCCCTGCTGATCGGCCTCCTGACCACCGAATGGATCTGGCGGAGGCGGCTCGGGCTGGCGTGAAACGATTCGCGGGCGTCTTGGAGAAGACCACCCGAAAAACCACCAAGGATCACCCCGAGGTCACGAAAAGCACGGAGGAAGACGCAATAGAGGCGGCAGATTTCAGGTATTTTAGCGCCTTTTCTCGTGTTTTTATGGTCGGATGTTGAGCTTGTTGGAGTTCTCATGCGAGCACTTCATGGCGCCTTCCTCGACGGATCGCTCACGGCCCTTCCTGACCCCCTAGCCGGCGACTCCTGCTTCTCCCAAGCTTGGATGCCAAAACTGTGTACTCCTAATTGAAATTATTGATCCCGATCCGAATGAGAAGTGCGGATCCTTCCCCCGAACGGAAATGCGTCAGGTTCTATAAATCCGGAAAAATACGAGCAATTCAGAATTGTTGGAAAGTTGACTACAGTTGACAACACTTTTCCTCCGAAATCGTCGGAATGGGCGGTTTTTCCAGCGAATCGGCCATGCCAGTCACTCGTGCGCGCCGATGGTTCTACATTCATAAATTCCACGATTCGCGAGAAGCAAGTTCCTGGGGGATTGGGACTTGCGAAACCGTCCCGATCGCGCCTCGGGCCGGTGGGCGCGTCCGAAAAACTCGACACCGTGCCCGGTCCGGCGAGCATCAACGCATTTGAGCAGGCCGATGGAGGCGCCGCCTCGCCGATTTCGGGCGATCGCTCGGGGGCCGGGTCCGCGATGATGTTCGGTCCGGTCCGCCGTCGTGGGGGCCGCCGAGCTATTTCTTGACGTCCTTCCGGGCGGCCGTCGTCGCGGCCGAGGCCTCCGTGGCATCAATCAACCCGTCACCGTCCGCGTCGAGCGCCTCGAATTGCGCCTTCGAGCCCAGGAATTCGCGGCTCGAAAGGTCGCCGTCGCGGTTGCGGTCCATCCGGCGGAACCAGCTCGGGCCATTTCCGACCCCGCCCGCCCTCGGCCCGTCCATCGGCCGGTCGACCACCGGCCCGGCAATATTGCCCATCCCCACCAGAGACCCCCGGCCCAGGGTCAGGCCGAAGTGGTGCGGGATCTCGTCCGAGGAGACCTTGCCATCGCCGTTCCGGTCCCACGAGGAGACCCGATCGATGGTCCCCCGAAGCTCGCGCAGGCCGAGCCGGCGGTCGCGGTTCAGGTCAAGAATCGCGAAGATGGCCCGGCCCTGGTCGGCCGTGGTCAGAAGCAGGCGGCTCCTCGCGGCCTCGGTTTGCTTCTCCACAAATCCCGTCAGCTCCTTGAGATACACCTTGCCATCGGCGTCGCGATCGAGGACGTCGAACAGGCCGGCGAGCGAGGAAGGGTGGTCTTTGTCCTTCATCATCTCGCTCTTTTCGAGATATCCATTATTATCGGAATCGGCCTGGTCGAACGCGGCGACGAACGAGGCGAGGGCGGCCTCGGCGGCCCGGGCGCCGTCGTCCACGTGCACTTCCAGGCGGACCTCATCGACCGCGATCTCCACGTCTCCGCCGCCGAGTTGCTTGACGATCACCTTGGCGGGCAACGTATCTCCCGAGCCCGAAGGCCCCCGGACTGCGACCGTGGCCGCCCCGGCCGCGTCGGCCGAGAGCGCCACGGCGAGCACCAGATCGGGCGCGCTGGCGGCGAGGAATCGGCGAAGTTCCTCGATGTCGAGCCGGCCGTCGGCGTCCGCGTCGGCCTTCTGGAACCGCGCCGGTTCGATCCCGAACTCGCTGCGGGCCAATCGATTATCGCCGGCCACGGCGCCGTCGGAAGCACCTCGATCGTACCGTTTCATCAAGAGCCGGACGGGCCGGAGCGTGGCATCCTCGCGGTCGATCTCCAGGACCGGAGGCACCGCCGAGAACCGGGCCCGGCGGGTCGAGGGGTCTTCGGCTCCCATCATGGTCGGGTCGGCGAACGGCTCAAGCTCCGCCTCGTCCACCAACTCGTCGTCATCGAGGTCCAGCTTGAGGAGACCGGCGCCGTCCTTCATTTCCGCCGGGATCAGGACTCCGTCCTTGTCCCCGTCGAGTTGATCGAACAGGGCGTCCGTCTTGCCTCCCGAGACCTTGCCGACCTCCACGCGGAAGGGACCGAGGGCCGTCCGCAGTGCCTCCGCCAGCTCGTCGAGCGAGACCTTGCCGTCCTTCGGATGCATGTCGAGCTCGGTCCGGGGCAGGGCGGTGGCGGAGCCGTTGGCGACCCGGACGATGGTGGCGAGTGCCGACCGATCCGCCTCCTCTTTCGTGACCGTCCCGTCGCCGTCGCGATCGAGATAGGCGTGCAAAGTCTTCACCGAGTCCATCCAGGCCGACCGGAACGGACGATCGCCGAGCGTGACCTCCAGCCGGAGGAAGATGGGCCGGTTGTCGCCCAGGAAGATCAGGTCCTGGACCGAATCGCCCGAGGCGGGTCGCGCCATCGCGGGCGGGGACTTCGGCGTTGGCTTGTCCGCCGCAAATGCCGGGCAGGTCAGCAGTAGCGTCAGGAATGCGATGCCGCGTTTCATCCCAGGACCTCCTGGATCGCCGTGGCCTTGGGATCGACGATGCGGATCGGGCGGCCCACGTCCGAGATGTTCTGCTTGCCCGGGTCGATCCCCAGGACGCGACAGACCGTGGCCAGGAAGTCGGGTACCGTCACCGGCCGATCCTTGACCGCCATGCCGTCGGGCCCGGTATTGCCGATCGCCTGGCCCCCCCGGATTCCCCCGCCCGCCAGGACCGTGGACCACGCCGTGGGGAAGTGGTCGCGGCCGGCATCCTTGTTGATCTTCGGGGTCCGCCCGAACTCTCCCATCCACACAATCAGGGTCGAATCGAGGAGACCTCGCGACCGAAGGTCGCTCATGAGGGTTCCCCAGGCCGGGTCGAGCGTCCCGCACAGGGCCTTCACGGCGTCGAAGTTCTTCTGGTGGGAGTCCCAGCCGAATACGGTCGAGCCCTGGGCGGCCGAGAGCGTGACCTCGATGAACGGAACGCCTCGCTCGACCAGCCTCCGGGCGAGCAAACACCCCTGACCAAAAGAGTTGCGTCCGTACGCATCGCGGACCGCCGCCGGTTCCTCCTCCAGCTCGAACGCCTTCGCGGCCGGCGACCTCATCATCTTCACGGCCCGGAGGTAGGCGTCCTGATGGCTCAAGGGGGCGGCCCCGGGATGGGTCGCGAGGAAGTCTTTTGAGAGCGAAGACATCAGGTTCAGCCGGGAGTCCGCGCGGTTCGCCGTAACTCCCGGAGGCGGGTTGAGGTCCTCCACCCTCAATGAAAGCTTCGAACCCTCCGAATCTCCCAGGACCCCCCGTTCTCCCACGATCAAGGGCGCATATTGCGGACCCAGGAACCCCGAGCTGAACGCAGCCGGGTTGAACGCCCGGAACGGCGAAACGCTGACGAATCCGGGAAGCTCGGCCGATTCGTCGGCAAACTCCTTCGCCACCAGAGAGCCAAATGTCGGGTAGTGGATCGGTCCGGTCGGCTGATAGCCGGTCCGAAGGTTGAACGTGGCCCGGCCATGGTCACCTTCCTTCGTGCTCATCGATCGGACGATCGCCAGATCTTTCATCTGGGCCGCCAGTTGCGGCAAGTGTTCCCCGATCGAGATCCCCGGAACCGCCGTGGCCAGGGGCTGGAATGGCCCATTATGGGCATGGCCCGGCTTGGGGTCGAACGTGTCGATCTGGCTCGGCCCGCCCGACATCCACAGGAGGATGCATGACTTCCGCCGTTTCGGGTCGGCCGCCGCATGGGCCGCCAGGGTCTCAATCCACCCCGAAGCCGAGGCACCGATCGCCCCGGCCGAGGCCAGTCGCAGCCATTGCCGACGAGTCAGGCGGTCCGATCGGTCCATGACAACCTCGTAGAGTGCATGAAGTGCACCGTCTGGGGAAGAGACGTAGAATTCCGGGGGCTCGTTGGAAGTGATCAATGATTATGCTTAAATTCCGGGCCATTCAGCAGGGCCCAGAACACGTCCGCCAGCGCCGCCGAAAGTTCGGTCGGCGTTCCAGCCTTCTCGACGTACGCACTCAGGAAACGCAGCTCGTCCGGGGAAGGCCGGCGAGTCAGGGCGGCGAGGTAAAGGGCCTCGATCCGACCTGGCGTGTCAAGATAGGGTGCCTCGGCGATCGCCGCGAGCGTGTCGCCCGTCTCCGGGTTAGTCGCCCCGGCGACGATCTGCCCGTTCATGAGCGTAAGGGCCTGGAGAATCGACGTTTGCGCCTCGGTTGGCTTCTCGTCGCGGTTGGCGAAGAGTTCCAGGAATCGCCCCCTGGCATCGCCTCCATAGCTCATCCCGCCCTCGCCGCTTCGATAGCCCGTGGCCTGGGCCAGACTCTCGAAAAGCTGGCCGGGCGAGAGGCCCCGGACGGTCATGGCCGAGAACAGGGCCGGGGGAGATGGGTCGGGCCGATCAACCCGGCTGGTCAGGCCGTAGGCGCGGGTTGCGGTGATGGCGCGGATCAGGTATTTCAGGTCATAATCATGGGCGACGAACTGGCGAGCCAGGGAATCCAGAAGCTCCGGGTGGGCGGCCTCGTTATCGGCGCCCATGTCATCGACGGGATCGACCAGACCCACGCCGAAAAACCTGGCCCAGACTCGGTTTACGGCGGCTCGGGCGAAATACGGATTGGTCGGCGACGTGATCCACTCGGCCAGAACGTCCCGCCCCTCCACCCGCGGCCGCCATAGGGGCTCGATGCCATCAAGATGGGTGGCCTGCACAATTCGCGTGGTTCCAGGGATCGTCAATTCTTTCCGACCGGAGACCTCGCGAATCGCGCCGGGATTGTCGTCGGTCCCTTGCCTCTGAACCCCCGCGAAAAACGCCGCAAACCCCCAGAACTCCTCACGTTTCCACTTCGCGAACGGATGGTCGTGGCATTGGGCGCACTCGAGGCGGATGCCGAGGAAGACGCGCGAGGCCCCGGCGGCGAGGTTCTCCGGCTTCCCTTCCTTGGCGGTGTAGAACGCGACGGGAGTCGCCTCGATCCGGCGATCAGTTCCGGAAGTTATTCGCCCACCGAGTTTTGCGGTCAGGACTTCCTTGACGATGTCGTCGTAACCGGCCTCCTCGATCACCTTCTTTCGCAACCAGGCTTCGAACGGCCACGAGGCGAAGCGAGCCTGGCCATCGGTGTCGGCCTCGGGCAAGAGCAACTGCCGCCAGAGTTCGACCGCGCGAGCCGAGTAGGCCGGACTCGCGAGGAGCCGCTCGACGAGGATCCGCCGCTTATCGGGGCTGGGGTCGTCGAGGAAATCGCGGGCCTGGGCCGCCGTGGGGATCTTGCCCACGAGATCCAGGCTCACGCGTCGGAGATACTCCGCATCATCGGCCGGGCCAACCGGCCTGAGCTTGGATTCCGCCCATTTTGCCGAGAGCATGCGGTCAATCAGGGCCGTGAGTTCGGCCGAGTCGCGGGACGTTCGGGCCGGGTCGACGCCCTTCTTCCGGGCATCGGCCGACCGGGCCGGTTTCGGGGCGATCAAGACGGCCAGGATGGCGGCAACGAGCCCGAGGCGACGTGTTCGCATGACCGCTTTCCTCCCTCGAAAATCCTGTCACCGTAACGATTTCCGACCTGAGATTCCCCCCAGGCCGGGCACGTCCCAGAGCTTGGCCGTGCCGTCGAGCGACCCGGTCGCGATCGTCCATCCATCCGATGAACAGGCCAATCCGAAGACCGCGCGTGAATGACCCACCAATCTTGCCCGTTCCCCGCCGGTTTCCAGGTCGAACAAGGTAACGCAACCATCCCCACGGCCCGCCACCGCCAGGATTCTCCCATCTGCCGCAATTCCCAGGGCCCGGACCGCGGCCGGAAAGCCGCCGAGGGTCAGCTTCGCTCGCCCCTCAGCCAGGTTCCAGAGCCGGGCCGTCGCATCGTGCCCTCCGCTGGCCAGGATGCGTCCGTCCGGCGAGAAGGCGAGCGTCAGGACCGAACCCGCATGACCCACGAGATCCGCAACCTCAGTCCTGGAATCGACTTCGAAAACCTTAATTTCACCAAAGGCATCCTTGCGTCCATCCCGGCCCCCGCCACCGGTTGCTATCAGCCGCCCATCAGGGCTAAAAGCCACAGCATGGAGCGAACCGCGAAACTGGTGGAGATGGGCGATTTCGGTTCGCTGGGCAATCTTCCAGAGCGACAGGACCCGATCTTCGCCGGCCGAGGCGAGGAGAGTCCCATCGGGCGAAAAAGCAAGGCTCGTCGCCCCTTCGGTCGCCGCAAGTTCCCCGTCGGGAGCGCCATCGGCGACTTTCCAGAGCCGGATCGTTCGATCCCAACTGCCAGAAGCCAAAGACTTTCCGTCGGGTGAAAAGACGAGCGAGGAGACCCCCCGCGCGTGCCCAACGAGCGTGGCGCGGACTTTTCGGGTCGCCAGGTCCCACAGGACGATGTCGCCCGGGGCGTCATAGGCCACGGCCCCGACGGCAAGAATGGTGCCATCCGGCGAAAATGCGGTTGGGCCGAGGCATCCGAGGTCGCCCTTGAGGCTCGCCCGAGGGGATTCCCGCCGAGCACCCAGGTTCCAGAGCCGAACCGTTCCATCGCGACTCGCCGAGGCGAGGGTCCGGCCATCCGGGGCGAACGCCACCGAGGCCACGAGGTCGCCGTGCCCCTTGAGGGTGGCGAGCTTCCGGCCCGAAGCCACCTCCCAGAGAAGCAAATCGCCGCAAGCCTGTCCTGCGACAAGGAATCGGCCGTTTGGACTGTATGCCGAGCACGTTGCGTCGGCCGCTTTCCACCCGTTCTTCTCAACGAATGTCCCAGGGTCCCATAGATGGATATGTCCGTCCCCGCCGCATGAGGCGATCGACCGGCCGTCGGGCGAGTAGGAGACGCTGGCGATGGCTCCGGCCCGGCTTACGAACGAACCGAGCCGCTCGCCGGTCTGGAGCCGGTAGAGTACCACGGAACCTGCCTCGTTCTCCGGCCGATCTCCTGTGGCAATCGCCAGTTGCGTCGAGTCTGGTGAAAATGCGACGGCGGCGACGGTCGTGGATTGCCGGAAAGATTCTCGCGGTCGACCAGGCGTCGTCCAGTCCCAGACGAACACCTCGCCATCTGCCCCGCCCGAAGCGAGCAGGCGCCCATCCGAACTGAATGCGAGTGATCGGACTGAACCCCTGTGTCGTTCAAGGTTTGCAACGACCTGTCCATCATCCGACCGGACGAGCCGCACCGTCCCGCTTTCGCCTCCGACGGCCAGGGTCGAGCCGTCGGGAGAAACCGCCATGACCGGCCCTCCCACGGCGAGCGGCTTGCCGAGGACCAGGCCGGTCGATGGATCGTAAATCGTGATGGAATCGCACTTTCCGGCGACGAAGACGCGGCGACCGTCCGACGAGAAGGCGACCGAACGGGCCTCGTTGGGAAAGTTCAGGATCGAGGCGGCCGAGAGGATCGGCGAGGCCGGCTCCCAGAGCCGGACTGTCCCATCATAACCTGCGGATGCAAGTTGGCGTGCCCCGGCGCGAAGCTCAGCGACGCAACACCTTCGCCGTGGCCGGTTAACGTGGTTCGTTCGCGGCCGGTCCGTACGTCCCAGAGCTTGATCGACGCGTCCAGGCTCCCGCTGGCCAGGGTCTCGCCGCCCGGGGAGAAGGCAAGAGACAGAACCATATCCTGATGACCCGTGAGAGCCACCCGTTCTCGTCCCGTCCTGAGGTCCCAGAGACGGACCTCGCCGTCCTCGCCGGCCGAGGCCAGGGTCCGGCCGTCCGGGGCGAAGCGGACCGCTCGAATGGTGCCCGAGTGTCCCTGGAACCTGATCTTCTCACAGGACTTACGCCAATCCCATAGGATCACCGCTCGGTCGGCGCCGGCGGAGGCCACGGTTGATCCGTCCGGCCCGAACGCGACCGAGCGGACGGCCGAGGTATGGCCGGTGAGGATCGACAGCGGCGTCCCCGTGGCGGAGTCCCAGAGGCGGATCGTCCGGTCCGAGCCGGCCGAGGCGATCGTCTTGCCGTCCTGACTCACGGCCACGGCGAACACCCAGTTCGAATGGCCCTCCAGCGTGCGGACGGGTCGGCCGTCGAGGCTGCTCCAGATTCGGATGGAGCGATCGTAACCTCCAGAGACAACATGATTTCCGTCGGGAAGAAAAGCCAGGGACGTGATGGTGTCCTCGCCCGGGATGCGGACCTGGAGAGTCCCGGTCCTGGCGTCCCGAATGATGATGGAATGATCCTCGCCGGCCGTCGCCAGGAGGCGGCCATCGGGCGAATAGGCGACCGCCAGGACGGGCATGCGGGCGAAGCCGGCCGAGGCGACCCGGTCGTCGTGAAGGAACGTGGAACCGGCCGAGAAGAGGCGAGGCTCGTCTTCCGTGGTAAGTCCAATCGGAGCGGGGGTTTGAGACTCGGCGACGGCCTTGCGAGGGCGTCCGTACGGCAGGACGATCAGTGCGAGGATGAGCAGGCCCGCCAGCGCCCGGCCCGAGAGTCGATCGTGGATCGTCCGACGGTTGTCCAGGATGCGGAGAAGCCGCCGACGGATCAGCATTCGTGATTCGAATAATCCCAGGGCCGCGGCCGCCGAGGGGATGGCCGAATCGACCGTCCGGCCCACGACGGTCAGGAACCCCTCGCCGCAATCGTGTCGAGGGACATGACTTGCGGCCAGGGCCATGTCGTCGCACGCGAACTCGCGCAGTTCATCCAGGATCCAGTTGGCCAGGAGCGCGGCCGGGTGGAAGAAGAACACGGCGCCGACGAGCCTCTGGAACGTGAGCACCCACAGATCCCCTCGACGGACGTGCGCCAGCTCGTGGAGGAGGACCCAGCTCATTTGCTTCGGCGTGAGGTCGTCTTCCAGGTCGGGCGGGATCACGACGGTGGGCCGGATCAAACCGCCGACGGCCGGGGAGGTGATCCTGGGGCTAACCGCCCAACGGATGCAACCCTTGACGCCAGAAGCCTTTCGAAGGGCTTCGAGGTCGATCGCGAGGCATTCGGAGGCGTCTTCCAGGGGGATGGCCTCGCGAAGCAGACGGCGGAGCGCGAGGACCGATCTCGCGAATCGACCGATCAGCAGCGAACAAACGGCCGCCCATCCGATCATGAAGAGGGCCGGCAGTTGGATACCAGGCGCCGGAGTTTGGGCCAGGTCGGGCCGAGGCGAGGGATCGCCTCCAGGCTCTGCGGGCCGAATGGCCTCGACGGGCACGGCCGTGGCGGCCACGATCGGCTCGGGTTCGGGCACGGCGATCACCACCGGGTCCTCGGAGGGGAGGACTTCGGGGACGGTCTCGACCGGGGGAGCGGGCCGGCTCCATTTCGAGGCCCGGACCGCGGCCGATCGAATCGAGGCGGACGTGATCGTGTTCCAGGGGACGGGGATCGGCAGGGCCAGCTTCAGCAACACCAGAAGGAACAGCCCGTACGCGAGTTGCGCCGACATTCTCCGACGCAAAGGGAGCCAGATCGCCAGGACGACCGCCAGCACGAGCGACGCTTCGACCAGCGATCGCAGGACCAGCGAGGCCCAGACCGCTCCCCACGCGTTGAGCGTCTCGACGAGGGCGGTCATGGCGCCTCCTCACCCTCCGGCCCTGGCTCCTCGTCCTCGCCCCGGGCGTGCTGGTCCAGGACTTCGCGGAGCTGGGTCAGGTCCTCGGGAGAAAGTTTGCTCTTCTTCATCATGTAAAGAAGCAGCTTTCCGTCCATGCCTTCCAGGGTGTTATTCAGGAGGGTGTCGGCGGCTCCGGCGACCGACTGCCAGGCGGGGCGGGCGGGTTTGTACAGGTAGCTCGTGCCCACGGGCGTGGCGGTGAGGTGCCCCTTGTCCACGAGCCGGCGCAGGAGGGTCTTCGTCGTGGTCGGGGTCCAGCCGTGGACCCGCCCGGCCTCCTCGTACACGTCCCGGGCGGCGCAGCTCTTGTGCCGCCAGACGATCTTCATGACTTTCCATTCGGCGGCCGTCAGCGGCCGGGGGGCCTCGCGAGCCATTCTTCGGGCGTCCCGGAGTGTGACGAAATCAGTCGGGTGACTACAAATATCGCCGATCGGCCGGAGGTGTCAACGAAATTCTTCGGAAAACGGCGCGGGGCAGCACGCTTCGGACCAAAGTCCCTGGCTGAAACGAGTTTGCGGCTTGTGGAAAAGCGCCCAATCAGCCGATCAAGGCCGCGATTGGAGTCCCCGTTGTGACCGAGAACGGACGATCCAGCGGGTCGCGGATCAAGGTCTCGGGCCCGATCCCCATCAAGCCGTAGATCGTCGCCGCCACGTCCTGCGGGGTCACCGGATCGCGGGCAGGATAGGCGGCGAATCGGTCGCTCGCACCGAACACGACGCCTCCTGGAACGCCGCCGCCCGCCAGGAGGATCGAGTAGCAGTGCGGCCAGTGGTCGCGCCCCCCCTTGTCGGCCCCCGCGCTACTTGTGATTTGTCCCACTTTGGGAGTTCGCCCAAATTCTCCCATCGCCGCGACCAGGGTTTCTTTCAAGAGGCCGCGCCGGTCGAGGTCTTCGAGGAGGGCCGAGAATCCCCGGTCGAACATGGGCAAGATGGAGCGTTTGAGCAAGGGGAAATGGTCGCGGTGGGTGTCCCAACTTTGGTCGTAGCGGGCCCCGGTGCAGACCGTCACGACGCGAACCCCGGCCTCGATCAGCCTGCGGGCCAGGAGGAGACATTGGCCCAGGTGAGGCAGGCCACCGAACTGCCGGGCCTCCTTGGTCCGGGGGTTCCTGGGGTCGAGGCCGTACCGTTCGCGGACCTCGTCCGGCTCCTTGGAGAGGTCGAACGCCTTGCGGGCCTCGGGGCTTTCGATGAGCGTAAATGCCTTGCGATAATGGTTTTCCAGCCGATCGACGGCGGGTCCTGCCGCGTCCAGGGCGTGGTCAATCCGGCCGAGCAAGCCTCGGCGTTCGTCGATCCGTTGAAGGGTCAGGCCCGGCGGCAAGTCGAGCCCGGGGATTCGGTAATCCGGGCGGCTGGGGTCGCCCGCGAGGAATGGGTCGAACCTGGCTCCGAGGAACCCGCCGTCCTGGCCGGGGAGAAATGCTCCGTTGTTGCTCATCCAGTCCGGGGCGTGGACGAAGTCGGGAAGGGGGCGGCCCGTCGGCCGGAGCTTGGCGACGACCGAGCCGATCGAGGGGAAATTGTCGGGCGCGGGGGCGGTGATCAATCGGCCGCTGGCCAGCGGCTCCCGGCCGGTGAAGGCGAAGTAATAGCCGGCGTTGTGGTCGCCGATGGTATGGTGGACCGATCGGACGATGGCCAGGTGATGGGCCTGCCTGGCGAGCATCGGCAGGTGCTCGCAGAAGTCCAGGCCGGGGACGGACGTGGCGATCGGCCGGAACTCGCCCCGGACGTTCTCGGGGGCGTCGGGCTTGAGGTCCCAGAGGTCCTGGTGGGCCGGTCCGCCTTCCAGGGCGAACAGGATCAGCGATTTCGCCTTCGCCCGAACCCCTGCCGCCTTCAGGACATCGGCCAGGCCGAGGCCGATCAGCGAGGCCGAGCCGACGCGGAGGAACTCGCGACGGGTCGGGCCCTGGCAGAGGCGACGCGCTCCGGCCGACAGGCTCAGCATGAGGACGACCCCCCGGGACGAGGGAGAGCGGGCAGGGGCCTTCATTATGATCGGCCCGAGGCCCGCCGGGAACCCCTCAATCGTCGCCTTCGAGCCGATGGAGGACCTCTCCGGCGCGATCGACGACGAGGATCCCCTCTTCCTCCCGGTCGCGGTAGGCGGCGAGATCGATCGATTGAGGATCGAGATAGCCCAGATTGATCCTCCGGCAGCGGTCCTCCGGGATTGCCGAGGCGAGGATCACATCCACATCGGGAGTCTCGATCCCGTTTTCATACGTACCCGACCCCTTGACGTGGGTGGAATGGGCGAGGACGCCCCAGGGAACATGTTGAAACTTATCGAATTGCTCGGTGAAATACGGCAACACGTGATAGCCGATCTCCTCGATCCACCGGCCGTGGGTCCGGGAGACCTCGGCCAGGTGGGGGGCGACGATGATCAGCCGGCCGCCCTTCGCGACGATGGGTTCGAGCTTGTACATGCATTTGCCCGCCGTCCAGAGCTCGGGGTACATCGGCGGGCAGATCGACAGGACGGTGTGGAACGGGCGGGGCATGCGCCTCACGTTCACCGAGGCCGAGATGCGGGCGGCGCGGTCGTAGGCGTCCTCCGGTCGGCCGAATTCGAGGCCGTGGAGGCCGGACTTGCTGACCACGAACGAGAGACAATGCTTGGAAACGTCGATCATGGCGGCGCAGTGGTCCACGATCCCGCGGACCGGCGTGTAATGCGTGCCGATCACCCTGCGGTTGGTGATCAGCGCGCCCAGCCAGTGGAAGACCGCGATGATCTCCGGCCCCGCGACGCCCGGGAAGAAGTACTTGTTCCCGCCCGAGAAGCCGACGACCTCGTGGGGGAACGTCGGGCCAACGATGACAACTTCATCATATTCGCAGATCATTTTGTTGATCTTCACCTCGATCCGTTCGGCCAGGAGGCCGCCGGAGAGGTCGGCGAGGGTCTCGGGGTCGATCGTGCCGATGGTCCGGAGCTGGGACGGGTCGTCCCATGCGTGGTTGAAGAATTGCGTCTTCGGCAATTCGCTCGCGTGGATCGCCGCATCGATCCCCAGATGTGCATAGATTTGTTCCATCGGCATCGGGCGATGGGTGCCGAGCGCGATGAGGACGTCGAGCGAGCGGACGGCGGGGCCGAAGACCTCGCCGAGGGTGCGGACCATCAGGCCGATGGGGCCGGAGCGGGTGTCGTCGGGGACGATCAGGAGGACTCGCTTGCCGATCAGGTCGAGCGAATCGGCGGCCCGCTCGACGATCTCGCGGACGTCGGAGGCGTCGAGGAGCTTCGGAGGGGCGTCGAGGATCGCGGTCATGATCGGGGTTCCGGGCTCTCGATGAGGTCGAACGGGAGGCCGTAGAACGCGGCGGCCGTCCCCCCGAAGATCCGTTCGGTTTCGCCTCCGCCCAGGGGTCCGAGCGCGCCGACGGCCGCCTCGAAGACGTCTTCATACGACGCCGCGAGCTCGCAGACGGGCCAGTCCGAGCCGAACATCAACCGATTCGGGCCGAAGCATTCCAGGGCGGTCTGCACATAAGGGCGCAGGTCCTGGACGGTCCATTCCGCCCAGTCCGCCTCGGTGACCATCCCCGAGATCTTGCACCAGACGTTCGGGAAGCTGGACGCGAGGCGGAAGCCCGGGAGCCAGTCGTCGAGGGCGTGCTCGCGAATCCTCGGCTTGGCCAGGTGGTCGATGACCATGGGCAGTTCCGGCAGCGCCCTCGCCAGCGTCGGGACGTGCCGGAGGTGCTTGACATGCAGGAGGAGGTCGAAGGGGACGCGATGGCGTTCCAGGATCTTCAGGCCTCGAAGGACGTCGGGCCGGACGATCCAATCGTCGTCGGGCTCGTCCTGGACGACGTGGCGGACCCCGACGAACTTCGGATGATCCCGGAATTCGAGCAATTGCTCCTCGCACGACGGCGACGCCAGGTCGACCCAGCCGACGACCCCGGCGATCCAGTCGTGCGCCTCGGCCAGGCCGAGCACCCAGCGGTTTTCCTCGACGTTGTGCTGGGTCTGGACGAACACCGTCCGATCGACCCCGACGAGCTTGATCTCCGGTTCGAGGTCTCCGGGCAGGAAATCGCGGCGGATCGGCGCATGGGGCGGGGCGTCGAGCCACCGGTAATCGAACGGGCGGGCCAACTGCCAGAAGTGCTGGTGGGCGTCGATCACGGGTCGATGCGTGGGCATGTCGATTCAATCCATCCGGACGCCGAGGGTGAGCATCACGTTGGCGAAGCGCTGCTGGTCGGCGGTCTGGATCGTCAGGACGTGGTCGGGGGTGGCCACGGCGTCGTAGAAGGCCCATTTTTCGATCGGTTCGAGCGACAGGTCAAGCCCCGACTGGCGGATGGTCCGGCGGTATTCGTCCCAGACCTCGGGGTCCTCGTCGAGGGCATACGGGCCGGTGGTCTCATACATCATCGTATGAACGGCCTCGATCGGGACCGCCGAGAGCAGGGCCTCCAGGACCTGGGTGCACGAGACGACGCCCGGCATCAGGTTCAGGCTCACGACCTCGGCATTCGGGCCCTTCTTGGACGACGCCGGGTAGTTGCCGTCGGCGATCAGGATCTTGGCGTGATGCCCCGCCCGGCCGACGATGGCGTTGATCTCGGGATGGATCAGTCGATGCTTGAGCATTCGGGGTTTCTCCGGGAGCGGACTAACCGCCAAGACGCCAGGAACGCCAAGGGAAGAGGGGAGGAAAGTTTGAAGAGAATCGGGAGAGTTTGGATGAGGGTAAGCTTGAAGACTTGTAAAGTTTAAATTATTAAAATAATAATGATAACACAATGTGATAGAATATTGATATTTGTGCAGGAATTCGCTTCATTCACGTACTCTTATGTTCTTCACTCATCCCCTCGCTCCTCCTTTCGCTTCCCCTTGGCGTTCCTGGCGTCTTGGCGGTTAGTCCTCCCTCCCGGCAAAAAGCGAGCGAAACGAGGAGATGGTCTGGAGGGCGGCGGAGTCGGAGTCGGGCCGGGGGAGGGCCTCGGCGGAGGCGAAGCCGTCGAAGTGGATGTCGCGGAGGGCCTGGGCGATCGGCTCGAAATCGAGGTGGCCGAAGCCGGCCGCCTGGCGGTTCGAATCGACGAAGTGGACGTGGCCGACGTGCCGGCCGCCGAGGCGGAGCGCCCCGGCGATATCGACTTCCTCGATGTTCATGTGGAACAGGTCGTTCAGGAGTTTCACGTTCCCGGATGAGAGACGTTCCAGGAGCGTCACGCCGTCGGCCACGAGGTTGATCAGGTCGGTTTCGTAACGATTCAGGGGCTCGTAGAGCAGGGGGACGGCGAAGCGCGAGGCGTGTTCGCCGAGCGTGTCGAGCGCGTCCTTGAGGAAGCCGAGCGCCGACGCGCGATCGAGGCCGTCGCCCGATCGGCCCTGCATCGAGCCGATGATCGCCGGCGCGCCGAACGGGCCTCCCAGGTCGATGATCGACTTGACGAAGTCGAGGGCCCCGGCCCGGATCGAGGCGTCGGGGCTGGTCAAGGTCAGGCGATGCTTGACCCAGCCGGCACCGGTGCCGACGGCGGCCAGCCCCAGGCCGAGGTCATTCAGGAGCCGGCCCAGGTCGTTCGCGTCCACGTCCGAGGCCGACGGCGGGAAGACCTCGACGGCGTCGAACCCGAGCGCCCTGGCCTTCTCGCAGCCGGCTTCGAGGCCGTCCCAGAACACGAACGGGCCGCCCCGGGCCTCGGGGACGAGGCTGATCGTCACGCAAGATCGGATCGGCATGGGCGGATTGGTCCCCTTCGGATCGAGGCCGGCTCAGAACCGCATCGCGGTGAAGCCGCCGTCCACGTAGTAGGTGGCGCCGGTCATGAAGCTCCCGGCCGTTCTGGAGAGCAACAACAGGGTGGCGCCGACGAGTTCGTGGGGCTCGCCGAACCGGGCCATCGGCGTGTTCTTCATGATGTTTTCGACCCGGGCGGCGTCGAGGATCTTGCGGTTCTGCTCGGCCGGGAAGAAGCCGGGGCAGAGGGCGTTGACCCTCACGTTCGACGGGGCGAGCTCGCGGGCCACGTTCTGGGTGAGGTTCACCACGGCCGCCTTCGAGGCCGAATAGGCGAAGACGCGAGACAGCGGCAGGTGGGCCGAGACGCTCGCCACGTTCAGGATTGCGCCTCCGCCGTGGTCGGCCATGAACCGCCCGAAGACCTGGCAGCCCCAGTGGACGGCGGTCAGGTTGCTCTGGATCACGCGGTCCCAGTCCTCGTCCTTCGCCTCGAAATAGGGGCTGGCGCTGTTCACTCCGGCGCCGTTGATGAGCATGTCCGCGCGTCCGAACGTGTCGATCGTGGTTTGCAGCAGTCGTTCGATCGAGGCCCGTTGCGTGACGTCCACGGCGCCGAAAGCCGCCTTGCCGCCGCCGCTTTCGATGCTCCAAACGCGTTCGGCCCCCTTCTCGGGGCTGCGACCGGCGACGACCACGGTCGCTCCGGCCAGGGCCAATCCTTCGGCCAGGGCACCGCAGAGGACCCCGGTCCCGCCGATCACGACGGCGACCTGTCCTTCGAGTCCGAACAGGCGATCCAGGTAGCCGGCCGTCATCGGTTAGAGTTCTCCTTCGATCGGATCAAAGCCCCTGGCGGAGCGCGTCCAGGTGGCGGGCGAAGTGGTCGGCGAGGACCTCGGTATACGTGGCGGGGTTCGCTTCGAGGACGCCCCGGACGGCGGGCCCGAGGGTCGGGTCGGTCAGGACCGAGCCGAACGTGCAGTGGAGGATCTGGCGGCCGGGGGCGGTGAAGCCCTTGCCCTCGGGCACGTCTTCCCATTTTTCGAGATAATGCCGTTCCAGCTCCGCGATAGTCTCCACGGACGCCTCCGGAGGGGCCGATTTCAGGGTCGCCGAGACGTGATACGTGGCCTTGTCCCGGTCGTATCGAGAGCGGGCGAAGTCGACGATTCGGCGGAACAAGGGCTCGTCGTGCCGGGCGACCACGCGGAGGGCTTCGAGGTAGCTCGTCCCGGCCGTCTTCACGTGGAATCGGCCCTTCGTGGCCCGAGCCAACGCCGGGTACATTGAGAGCTTGTCCGAGCCGGAATGCAGGCTCAGCTTGTAGGGGCCGAGGATCTCGGCGATGGCGGCGTGATCGTTCAACGAGCGTTCGAGGGCCGCCACATCGCCCTTGTAATCGACGCCCTTCTCGAAGTCGCCGACGTAGCGAGGGGCGAGGCTCACGAGCTTCATCCCCCGGCCCAGGCACTGGTCGGCGATGATGTAATGCTCGCCCAGGGTCGTCGGCTGCTCGGTCTCATCCACGCTGAGCTCGATCTCGTAGTCGCGCCCGCATTGCTGATGGACGTTCTCGATATGCTCGGCCAGCGAGAGCGCGTGGTTCAGGGCCCGGCCGTACTTCACGGCCGCCCGGAGGCAGGCGTCCTCGTCGAGGGCGATGGTCGTCCCGGTCGGCAGGGTGATCGACTCGCCCTTGTAGCGGTCGATCCAGTCGACTTCCTCGGCGATCTCGGCGAATCGACGGCGGAGCGTGTCGCGATCGTAACCGTCGGCGTGGGCATCGACGTGGTCCGACGGGTCGATCGTGAAGAACGTGAACCCGACGGCGGCGGTTGCATCCACGTCGGCGGGCGTCTTCAGGTGATCGGCGTCCGCGCCGGTCGGCCCGGTCCATCCGGCGAGCTTCATCCAGCAAATCGCGTCGTCCATGACCTTCGCCGGAGAGCGTCCGGTCCGGGCCATTTCTCGGATCGATTGCTGGGGGAAAATCGGGTCGATCCCGCCTCCCGACCGCCTCATGGCCTCGACGTGCCCCGGAGTGGCCAGGCCGATCCGGTCGCCGAAGCCGAAGCTGGGGTTCAGGCCGAGCGTGGAGCAGGGGGACGGGCCGGAAGGGGATTCGGGCATGAGACTGGTGCTCCACTCAGTAGGGCAGGCCTCGGCCTGCCGACCCGCGAAGACGGCAGGCCGAGGCCTGCCCTACGATGGACCGTCCTGCGGCGCCGGGACGTGAACCGCGGAAAGTCTTCCGATTTCCATGTCGTCCTGTCAATCCAGCTCCACGATCGCCTTGATCACGCCGGTTTCGGGTTTCGTGTAGGAAGGGAACAGGGCGGGGAGGTCGTCGAACGGGGCCCGGTGGGTGATCCAGGGCTTGGTGTCGATTCGTCCGTTTTCGATCAGGCCGATAATCCGGGTGAAGTCGCCGGGCAGGGCGTTTCTCGAGGCGAGGAGCGTGCCCTCGGGCCTGTGGAGGACCGCCGGGCGGAACTTGACCTCCTCGGAGGTGAGGCCGACATAGACCAATCGGCCGCCGGGGGCGAGGTAGGAGAAGGCCAGTCCCATCGACGTGCTGTTGCCCGTGGCGTCGATCACCACGTCGGGCAGGTGGCCGTCGGTCAGGGCGCGGAGGTCGGTTTCGAGCGAATCCGAGGGCTGCAAGGTGAATTCGAGGCCCATGACCGACCGGCAGAACTCCAGGCGGGCGGCGTTGGTGTCCAGCATGATGGTCTTCGCGCCGGAGAGCGTCACGAATTCGAGGACTGCCAGGCCGATCGGCCCGGCGCCGATGATCAGGCACGATTCGTCCGACTGGAGGGCGCCGCGATTGACGGCGTGGCAGCCGATCGCCAGGGTCTCCACCAGCGCAAGCTGATCGAGCGAGAGCTTTGTCGAGGGATGAAGCTTGCGGGCGGGCAGGAGGAATTCGGGCCTCAAGCCGCCGTCGCGATGGACCCCGAGCACTTCCAGCCGTTCGCAGCAGTTGGGATGCCCCTTGCGGCTGGCGTAGCTCGTCGGGTCGTTGATGTAGGGCTCGACCGAGCAGCGGTCGCCGGGTTTGACGTTGGACACGCCCTCGCCGACGGCCACGACCTCGACCCCGAGCTCGTGGCCGGGGATTCTCGGGTAGCTGAAAAACGGCATCTTGCCGAGATAGCCGCTGATGTCACTTCCGCAGATGCCCACGCGATGGACCTTCACCAGGGCCTCGCCCGGGCCGGGCGCGCCCGGCGGGTCGATCTCGACCTTCTTGAAGTCCTTCGGGGCCTCCAGGAGCAGGGCCTTCATGAGCGCGTCCCTTCGGCGAACCTCGCCGGGATCGGGTCGTTGTTCTCGGGGCGACCCTCGATGTAGAACCAGTCGTGAATCGGTTCGAGGATCGCCAGGACCTCGGCCAGCAAGGTCGGGTCGATCGGCTGGTCGGCCCATTCGACCCATTTTCGGACGTTCTTCGGGTTCGCCGACCCGACGATGCACGTGGCCATGTCCTCGTTGGCGACCGAGTATTGCAAGGCGAGCTGGGCGATGTCCACGCCCTTCGATTCGCAGTGCTCGGCCGCCTTCTTGCAGATCGCACGGACCTGGGGCGTGGCCTTGTGCCACGGGGGAAGCTCGGTGTTCGTCAGCAGCCTCGCCGAGAACGGCGCCGCGTTCATGATCCCCACGTTCTTGGCTTTGAGGAACGGCACGAGGTCGGCGAACATGGTGTTTTGCAAGGTGTAATGGTTGTACGACAGGACGACGTCCAGGTCGGCTCGATCGAGGACGTAGCGAAAGATGTTCATCGGGTAGCCGCTGATCCCGATGAAGCGCACCTTCCCCTCGGCCTGGACCTTGCGGAGCGCCGGCAGCGTCTCCTCGACGATCTGGGACATCTCCACGAACTCGATGTCGTGGCAGAGCATGACATCGAGATGGTCGGTCTTCATCCGTTCGAGGCTGATATCGACGCTCTCGACGACCCGTTTGGCCGAGAAGTCGAAATGGCTGCCGCTGTAGCGGCCGAGCTTCGAGCCGAGGTAATACCGATCGCGAGGGATTCCCTTCAACGCGACCCCGAGGAGACATTCGCTCATCCCCCGGCCGTAGAACGGCGAGGTGTCGATGAAGTTCATCCCCAGGTCCAGCGCCTCGTGGACCGAGTGGATCGCCTCGCCGAGGTCGATCGAGCGGAACTCCTGGCCGAGCGACGAGGCGCCGAAGCTCAACCACGACAGTTCCAGGCCCGTCCGGCCGAGTGGTCGGAATTTCATGAAGAAGGCTCCAGAGCGGACCGGCGGAGTCGAGGCTGCCGGGAACGTCCCGAATCCTACCATCGACGGCCCGCCAGGGCACCGGGGCAGGGGGGATTCTCAGGGAGCCGAAATTCGAGTGTGGAAACGCGGATTACGCAGATTGCTCAGATTGCATAAATGAAATCCAATTCAATCTGCGTAATCTGCGTAATCTGCGTTTCAGGATCCGTTCCCGCATCGTCCGGAGAGAGCGAGGCGGGGGTTGCGATCGGGGGAAGGGCCGATTACCTTCGGCGGGTCTCGGGCGAGTGGATCGGTTCGGGAGGTCGTCCCATGAGCGCGCTGGATCGGCCGAGTCGTCGCGAGTTCGGGGGGATCGTCCTGGGCCTGGCGGCCGGGGCGCTGGGGGCGGCGGCTCCGCGTGCAAAGGCTGTCAAAAAACGGCTTTACGTCGCCACTCCGGGGATTCGCGACTACCTGGAATACGGCGGCCACGGCCTGATCGTGTTCGACATCGACGACGGCCACAAGTTCGTGAAACGCATCCCGACCGGCGGCACCGACCCAGCGGGCAAGCCCCGGAACGTCAAGGGAGTCGCCGCGAATGCCGACACCCACAAGATTTACGTCGCGACGACTCATACCCTGACCTGCCTCGACCTGCTCAGCGAGTCGATCCTCTGGGAGAAGGAGTATGAGGGCGGCTGCGACCGGATGGCCATCGCCCCGGACGGCTCCAACCTGTATCTCCCTTCGTTCGAGAAGGACCACTGGAACGTCGTGGACGGGGCCTCGGGCGCGGTGATCGCCAAGATTACGCCCAAATCCGGGTCGCACAACACGGTTTATGGCCTCGACGGCAAGCACGTCTACCTCGCCGGCCTCCGCTCGCCGTTGCTGACCGTGGCCGAGACCCGGGGGCACACCGCCGAGAGGACCGTCGGCCCGTTCGCCGACAGCATCCGGCCGTTCACGGTCAATGGCCGGCAGTCGTTGGTGTTCGTGAACGTTAATGGCTTGCTGGGTTTCGAAATCGGCGACCTGAAGACGGGAAAGAAGATCCATCGGGTCGAGGTGAAGGGGTTCAAGACGGGCCCGGTGAAGCGTCATGGATGCCCGAGTCACGGGATTGGCCTCACTCCGGATGAGACCGAGATCTGGGTCTCGGACGCCACGAACCGGCGGATCCACGTCTTCGACAACACCGTCATGCCCCCGAAACCGATGGTCAGCCTGGAGTTGCGGGACGAGCCGGGCTGGGTCACGTTCGGCCTCGACGGCAAGCTTGCCTATCCCTCGACGGGCGAGGTCTTCGACGTGGCGACCAAGAAGATCGTGGCGACCCTGACCGACGAGACCGGGCGGGCGGTCCAGAGCGAGAAGCTCCTGGAACTGACCTTCGACGGCGACCGGCCCGTCAAGGCGGCCGATCAATTCGGCCTGGGGAGGGTCCGGGATTGATCCGCGCGGCCCTTGGGCTTGGCGGGACCCTGATCATCGCCTTCGTCCTGCTCGACGGGTTCGAGGCGATGCTTTTGCCTCGGCGGATCTCCCGGTCGATCCGATTCGCCCGTTATTATTACCAGACAAGTTGGCGAATCTGGGTCGTTCTTTCGGGCCCGATGCCCTCGCCGAAGCGGAAGGGGGGCTTCCTGAGCCTCTATGGGCCGCTTTCGATCCTCGTCCTCTTCGCCATCTGGGCCGTGGCCCTGATCGCCGCATTCGCCATGTTGCAGCAGGCGGCGGGATCGAGGCTGAATCCGGCCCGCGAGGTGGGGACGTTTGGTGATCTGATCTATTTAAGCGGGGTGACGTTCTTTACGCTCGGGTTTGGCGACCTCACGCCGATCGACCCGGTCGGTCGGGGCCTGTGCGTTGCAGAAGCAGGGCTGGGGTTCGCGTTCCTGGCCGTGGTCATCAGCTACTTGCCGGTGCTGTATCAGGCGTTCTCGAAACGAGAAGCGACGATTTCGCTGATGGATGCCCGCGCCGGGTCGCCGCCGTCGGCCGACCAGCTCCTGATCCGCCTCGGCCCGAGCCGGTCGGCGGACCCCCTCGATCGGCTCTTCTCGGAATGGGAGCGATGGGCGGCCGAGCTTCTCGAAAGTCACATTTCGTTCCCACTGCTCAGTTTTTATCGATCGCAGCACGACAATCAGTCCTGGCTGGCGTCTCTGGCGATGATCCTCGACGCCTCGTCGATCGCGGTCGCGGAATTCTCGGGCGTGGACACCTATCAGGCCCGGCTCACGTTCGCGATGGCCCGGCACGCCGCCGTGGACCTGGCTCAAATCTTCCAGGTGCCGCCCCAGGAACCCAATCCGCCTCGGCTTGATCCGTCTCGGGCGGCGATCTTGCGGGCCGAGCTCGAAAAATCCGGCTGGGAAGTTCGCGGCGACCCGGCGGCCTGTGCCAAGCTGGAGGAGCTGCGAAGCACGTATGAACCCTTCCTCGAAGCGCTCGGCCGGTACTTCCGCCTGAACGTCCCGCCGATCGTCCGGGACACCCCGCCGGTGGACAACTGGCAGACGAGCGCGTGGATGAGGCGGACCAGCGGCCTCGCCGGCCTGGCCACGGCCCCGGGAGCGGATGACCACGACGATTGAGGCGACTGAGCCGGGCAGCCCTCGACGAGGAAGACCCATGCTTCGAGGTCTGGAAACGCCGATCGCGGAGAGCGGGATCGGCGGGCGAGACCGCCGGTTCCGGGTTGCCGGCAGGTGCGTCCTCGCGGCAGTGTCCATCGCGATGACTTGTCTGATCCCGTGGCTCCTGGTGTTCCAGGAAGTCCGGGCGGGGGTGACTCGGGGCCGGGCCGGCGAGTCGCCGTCCGCGATCGGACCGGATCGGACGTTCGAGATGCGATACGTCGTCCGCGGGACGATTTACACGGCAAGAGCGGACGCCCTGCTCCCCGACGGCGTCCGGCTCCGGGTCGATGACGATGGAACCGTCGGTTCGACGCTGAGGATCTTCGTGAACGACCGATTCCCGGTCTGGTGGGAATGGGTCGATTTGAACCCCAGGGCCTCCACCTCGAAGCGTTGCTCGGGATGAGCGTCGTCTTTCTCCTCCTGGCGGCCCGGGACGCGCTCCGTCCGAGAAAAACGAAGCCCTCCGCGATCTAGAGCGGGTCACGCTCGGGTCGCCCACGCCTCGGGCTGGTGATCGAGCAACGTACCCCGAATCCGGATCGAATTCGGCCTTGTGGCGGTCCTGGAGAATGTGAGGCGGCCCGGTCGCCTCGAGTCGCCGAACGCCAGTTCGTGAGGCGGATTTGGGGAAGGGGGCGAGTTCGATGTACCGACGCCGTCGGATCGCCGTCTAGCTCCTGCTCGCCGCGATCTCGCTCTCGCTCCTCGGGTTCCTGCCGAAGCTTCTCGTCTTCGAACCCATCGAGGCAAGTTTCTCCCGGAGGACGGGCCGCCTTTTCCAGGGCCGGTATCGCGTCCAGGAGGCGGCTTACGCGACGCTCTACGAACCGGAGGAAGGGGACCGGAGCGAGATCCTGGAAGCGACTACCTCGGCCGGCTCCCGAATGACGATCTTCGTGAATCGCGCGTTCCCCTCCTGGTGGCGGCGGGAGGATTTCCCGAAGAAATCGGTTCCGCACGAATCGCTTCGCGGTCTCGCCTTCCTGTTCGCGAGCATGGCGGCGCTGGAGGGCGTTCGGACGAAGGGGCGAAATCGCCCCGGCGCCGGTCGGTGCGAACCGGAGGCCCCCCCTTGATCGCGACGGGTCCGGGGCCTTCGCTGTTTTGAGGCCCCGTCGGATCGACCGGCGTTCCGGTCGGGGCCGTTTCCTTCTCGGCGGGAGATTCTTCCGAAGGGTCTTATGGGGCACGGGTTCCGTCTTTGGGACCCGATTCACGCAAGCTGCGTCCGGGCGAAAGCTCCCGGAAACGGAAACGGCCCTGGAGGTCTCGTCGGAGTATGATCCTTTCTTGTCGGTCTTCGGGTAGACTCAAGGACCCGGGAACCGCTTCGGAACAAGCGGGGTCGGGTTGATGCCGCAAGGGTCTCTCAGGACCTGGCGCGGTTCTTGCTGAGGATTGGTACATGGAAGCCTGGGTCGAGGACTTCGAAGTCCCTCCCGGCGATCCCTCGGAGCCGAGCGGACCCAGAATGGACCCGACCGAACGTAGGTCTCCGATCCCCGACCCCCTCGCGTCCCTCGCCGAAGGAGGCGAGATGGGCGGTCGCACGCGGGCGTTCGACTGGTCCGCGACGCCCCTCGGGCCGATCGATGGCTGGCCTCGGGCGTTGCGGACGGTGGTCCGCGTGATGCTGGACTCGCGATACGCCATGTGGTTGGGCTGGGGCCCGGACCTGATCTTCTTCTACAACGACGCCTACGCCCGGATGACCCTCGGGCCCAAGCACCCCTGGGCCCTGGGCCGACCGGCCCGCGAGGTCTGGTCGGAGATCTGGGACGACATCGGGCCCCGGGCCGATCAGGTCGTCCGGACCGGCCAGGCCACGTGGGACGAGGGGCTGCTCCTGTTCCTGGAGAGGCAGGGGTTCCGCGAGGAGACTTACCACACCTTCTCGTACAGCCCCGTGCCCGACGATGCCGGAGGGGTCGGCGGGTTGCTATGCGTGGTGACCGAGGACACCGAGAGGACCGTCGGCGAGCGTCGCCTGAGGACACTCCGCGAGCTGGCGGCCCGGACGAGCGACGAGACGAGTTCGGCCGTCGAAGCGTGCCGGACGGCGGCCAGGACCCTCGCCGCGAATCCTCAGGACGTGGCGTTCACCTTATTCTACCTGCTCGATGCCGAGGGCCGGCGGGCGACCCTGGCCGGTTCGGCCGGGGTGGAGGCGGGGTCGCCGATGAGTCCGACGGTCGTGGACCTGGACGACGACACCGCGCCGTGGCCGTTCGGCCGGGTCGTGGCGACGGGTCGGTCGGCGGACGTCGAAGGGTCGGCCGAGCGGTTCGGCCCGTGGCCTGGCGGGGTCTGGCCCGAGCCGTCCCGGCGGGCGGTTCTCCTGCCGATGGCCCGGCCGGGTCAATCGCAGCTCGCCGGGTTCGTCGTGGTGGGCGTGAGTCCGCGCCGCCCCCTGGACGACGGCTATCGAGGCTTCCTGGACCTCCTGGCCGGCCAGATCGCCAACACCGTGGCCAACGCCCGCGCCTATGCCGAGGAACGGCGGAGGGCCGAGGAACTCGCCGAGCTCGACCGGGCCAAGACGGCGTTCTTCTCCAACGTCAGCCACGAGTTCCGCACGCCCTTGACCCTGCTCCTGGGACCCGTCGAGGACATCCTGGCCAAGCCGCCGGGCGAGGTCCTCGCCGCCAACCGGGACCTCCTGGAGGTCGTCCACCGCAACGCGCTCCGGCTCCAGAAGCTGGTCAATAGCTTGCTGGATTTCTCCAGGATCGAGGCCGGGCGAGTCCGGGCCCAGTTCGAGCCGACGGACCTGGCGGGTTTCACCGCCGAGCCTCGCCAGCAACTTCCACTCGGCCTGCGACCGGGCCGGCCTGGCCCTGGTCGTCGATTGCCCGCCGGCGGCCGAGCCGGCGTTCGTGGATCGGGACATGTGGGAGAAGATCGTCCTGAACCTCGTCTCCAACGCCTTCAAATACACCCTGGAAGGCCGGATCGAGGTGAGTCTCCGCCAGGAAGGCGACCGGTCCGAGCTGGAGGTGAAGGATACCGGGGTGGGCATCCCGGCCGAGGAGATGCCCAAGCTGTTCGAGAGGTTCCACCGGGTCGAGGCCTCTCGGGGCCGGACCCAGGAAGGCTCGGGGATCGGCCTGGCGCTGGTCAAGGAGCTCGCCCGGTTCCACGGAGGCGACGTCCGGGCCGAGAGCCGCCCCGGCCAGGGATCGACGTTCACCGTGTCGATCCCCCTGGGTTCGTCCCACCTGCCGGCCGACCGGGTCGGCGCCCGGCGGGAGGGGCCGTCGACGGCCCTGGGCGCGGCGTCCTTCGTGGAAGAGGCGCAGCGATGGCTGCCCGGGGCGTGGGCGGCGGCCCCTCCGGCGATCGTGCCGAGCGGCGACCGGCCGCCCGGGGCGTCGTCGCCGCCCCCCGGCTCCCGGCCCCGCGTCCTCCTGGCGGATGATAATGCGGACATGCGTGAGTATGTCCGCCGATTGCTGGCGACTCGCTTCGCCGTGGAGGCGGTCGGCGACGGCGTCTCGGCCCTGGCCTCGGCCCGGTCGCTCCGGCCCGACCTGGTCCTCTCCGACGTGATGATGCCGGGCCTGGACGGCTTCGGCCTCCTCCGCGAGCTCCGGGCCGACCCGGGCACGCGAGACGTGCCGGTCCTGCTCCTCTCGGCCCGGGCCGGGGAGGAGGTCGAGGGCCTGGAAGCCGGGGCCGACGACTACCTGACCAAGCCGTTCCACGCTCGCGAGCTCCTCGCCCGGGTCGCCTCGCAAATCGACCTGGCCGCTCTCCGGCGTCAGGCGGAGACGGAGCGCAGGCTGGGCGAGGAGCGAAGCCGGGCGATCCTGGAAAGCATCACCGACGCCTTCTTCGCCGTCGATCGCGCCTGGAAGTTCACCTATGTGAATCGCCAGGCCGAGCAGGTCCTCGACCGCCGCGCCGGCGAGCTCCTCGGCCGGACCCTCTGGGAAGTCTTCCCCGGCCTGGTCGGCAGCGAATTCGAGCCGTCGTACCTCCGGGCGATGGACCAGGGGGAGTCGAGCTCGCTGACCTCCTATTATCTCGACCACGACCGCTGGTACGAGGTCCACACCTACCCCGCCGCCGAGGGCGTCTCGATCTACTTCCGCGACGTGACCGAGAAGGTCCGCGCCGAGGAGCGAGAGCGGGCACTCCTGTCGGAGGCGGCCTCGGCCAACCTGAGATTCCGAGCGTTCTTCGAGCAAGGCGCCCTGTTCGCCGGGATCATGGCCGTCGACGGAACGATCCTCGAGCCCAACCGGCTTTCTCTGGAGGCGTGCGGGTTCACCCGAGAGCAGGTCATCGGCCGGAAGTTCTGGGAATGTCCGTGGTGGAGCCCGTCGCCGGACGTCTCCCGGACGATCCGCGAGGCGTCGGCCCTGGCGGCCCTCGGTCACACCTTTCGCGCCGAGATGCCGTACTTCGTCGCCGACGGCGGCCAGGGCGTCCTGGACCTGATCCTCCTGCCCATCAAGGACGATGAGGGGCGGGTCCTCTTCCTCGCGCCCACCGGCACGGACGTCACCGAGAGGAAACGGGCCGAGGCCGCCCTGATCCGCCTGACCCTGGAGTCCGAGCAACAGCGGAGGGTCTACGAGACGGCCCTCTCCAACACCGCCGACTTCAATTACGTCTTCGACCTGGACGGCCGGTTCAGCTATGTCAACGACGCCCTCCTCAGCCTCTGGCGAAAGACGCTGCCGGAAGCGATCGGGAAGAACTTCTTCGAGCTGGACTATCCGCAGGAGCTGGCCCAACAGCTCCAGGACGAGATTCGCCAGGTGATCCGCACGAAGTCGCGGGTCCGGGGAGAGACCCCCTACACCGGTCCCGACGGCGAGCGGCAATACGAGTACATCTTCGTGCCCGTTCTCAAGGACGACGGCTCGGTCGGTGCCGTCGCGGGCTCGACCCGGGACATCACCGAGAGGAAGGAATGGGAGGAGGGCCTGAGGAGGCTGGCGGCCGACCTCTCCGAGGCCGATCGCCGCAAGGATGAGTTCCTCGCCACGCTCGCCCACGAGCTCCGCAACCCCCTGGCGCCGATCCGCAACGGATTGCAGATCCTCCGCCTCGCCGGCGACGATCGCTCGGCCGCCGAGGAGGCGCGGATGCTCATGGAACGCCAGGTGGCCCACATGGTCCGCCTGATCGACGACTTGCTGGACGTTTCGCGGATCACCCGGGGCAAGCTGGAGCTCCGGAGGGAGCGGGTCGAGCTCGCGGCGGTCGTCCAGGTCGCCGTCGAGACCAGTCGGCCGCTGGTGGAGTCCGCCGGCCACGAGCTTTCCGTGACCATGCCGGCTCGCCCGATCGTCCTGGACGCCGACCCGACCCGCCTGGCCCAGGTGATCTCCAACCTCCTGAACAACGCGGCCAAGTACACCGAGCCCGGCGGCCAGATCGCCCTGGTCGTCGAGCGTCGGGGCGGCGAGGCCGTCGTGACGATCCGCGACAACGGCGTGGGCATCCCGGCCGAGATGCTTCCCCGAGTGTTCGACATGTTCGCGCAGGTCGACCAATCGTTGGAGAAGTCGCAGGGAGGGCTGGGGATCGGCCTGACCCTGGTCCAGAGGCTCACGCAGATGCACGGGGGGTCGGTCGAAGCCAGGAGCGACGGCCGCCCCGGCCTCGGCAGCGAATTCCAGGTTCGGCTGCCGATCGAAGCCGAGGCGACCGCCCGCCCGGCGGCTCGTCCGGCCTCGCCGCTGCCCCTCGGACCCAGCCCGAGCCTTCGCATCCTCATCGTCGATGACAACCTGGACTCCGCCCGGACCCTCGCCCGGCTTCTCCGCCTCCTCGGGCATCGCACCTTCACCGCCCACGACGGCGGTGAGGCTCTGGAGGTGGCCGAGGAGGAACGGCCAGACGTGGTCCTCCTGGACATCGGCTTGCCCGTGCTCAACGGCTACGACGTGGCCCGGCAGATCCGCCAGCGCCCCTGGGGCCGGGACATCCAGATCATCGCCCTGACCGGCTGGGGCCAGGAGTCCGACCGCCAGCGGTCGAAGGAGTCGGGATTTGACCACCACCTGGTCAAGCCGATCGACCCGGACGCCTTGCGGGGCCTCTTGCTCGGGCCCACCACCAACGGAGGGCCCGCCCCGAGCCCGTCCGCCACCGTGACGACGGCCCCTCCTCACGGCTCATGACGCTCGACGCCGATCCCGGTCGTCTCGCCGAAGTCTACTCCGATGGCCTTGAACCGTCTTCCAGGAGCCGCTTGAGAGTGGAGAGAAGCGTGGGGATGTCGAACGGCTTGAAGTGGACCGCGTCGGCATCCTCGTGGAACGGGCGATCGGGCCTGGGGTCGGCCTCGGGCCGGTGCCCGGTGATCAGGACGGTCCGGGCCTCGGGATTCTGGGCCCGGACTCTTCGGACCAACTCGGCCCCGTCGCCGTCGGGGAGTTTCAGGTCGATCAGAACGACGCGGAACGAGCGGTTCCCCAGGCTCCGGGCCGCGCCGGCCTCGTCGTGGGCGAGGCACACGCGGTAACCCTGGCCGTGAAGGACGTCCCAGAGGCTCGCGCACAGGTCGCGATCGTCGTCCACGACGAGCAGCAAGGGTTGCTCCAGGGCGAGATCGATCTGCCGTTTCAGGCGGGGCAGATCGACCGGCTTGGAGAGCACCTCGATCAGCCCGAGGCCTCGCGCTTGCTCCCGGGCGAGTCCCGAGGCGAAGGCGGTCACGAGGATCGCCGCCGCGCCGGGTTGGACCTTCTTGGCCTCGCGATAGAGCGTCAGCCCGTCCATGCCCGGCATCCGCAGGTCGAGCAGGATCACGTCGAACGGCCGACGTCCCAGGGACGCCAGGGCGGCCGGGCCATCCCCGGCCGTCGTCACGTCGTAACCGAGCTCGCCGAGGATGTCGGACATGTTTGCCCGAATGTCCTCGTCGTCATCGACGATCAGGATCGTCGGATGGGAAAGCAACATCGTCCACCGGATTCAAGGGACGGGCCCGAGTTCGGTCCATGTCTGAGCATCCTAGCCTCGCTCGTGGAGCGTCGGGAAGGCGAAAGCCGGCTTTCTGGGCCGTCCAACGAACCGGCAAGGCTCCCGTCTAGAGGATTTGCCAATTGTCTTGGGCTATTCACTTCGAGACCGAGGCCGACGGGCCCGGGAGCGATCGCAGGAGAGGCCGGATGGCCGTCCAGAGTTGCTGCTTGATGCGGACGGCGATGGGATTCTTGAGCCGGGTGGGGCGACGATCCCTGGATGCTCCGGCCACGAGCAGGCCGACGGTCAACTCGCCGTCGGTGTCGTAGCGATCCCCGCCGCCATTGCGGCCGAGAAGGGTCGCGCCCACGCCGGTGACCTGGTAGAGTTCCGTCAGCCGCCCGGCCTGGCGGAGGTCGGCCATCAGGCCGTCCCTCTCGGCGTCGATGTCCGGGCCGATGTGGTGGGTGATCTGCCCGGTTCGATGGCTCAGCCCCACGCTCTCGTCGTAGGTCACGGCGCCAATCCAGAGAGGTTGGCCGTCCTCCCCGAGGTCGTCCGACTTCCAGAACCGGACGTGGTGGCGGTGACGGGCGCTCCGCCCGTCCGGCTTCTCGAAAGCGAGGTCTTGCTTCCTGCCGAAGAGAAAGAGGTTGCTGACCGGGGCGTCCACATACGGCCGATTCAGGAGCACGCTGCTGGCAATTCGAGCGCTGCTCCGGAGCGTGATCGGGTCGGCCGGGGACCAACCCGCATCGAGCATCGCGCTGACGATCTGCTCCTCGGAGCCGATCAGGCCGACGTTCAACGGGTCGCCCGGGATGCCCTGGGCGGTCAGGGTCGTCCGGGGGGCCATTTCCATCGACGGGTGGTGCTCGAAATGCCTCCAGAGGGCGGGTAAAACGACATAGGCGGCCAGGAGCCACAGGGCGAGGACGACGATCGTGGCCTTCGCCGCCCGGATCAGCCGCCGTCGCTTCCGGCGGATTGGCTCCTCGGCGAGCGTGGGCCTCACGGACCTCCGAGCCCACAAAAAAAGCCGCCGACCGCCCTCAGGCCCCGTCGCGGCCGGGTCGGTCCCTGTCGATTTACTCATGATCCCGCCTTATTTCGAATGCTCTTCGGCGCATCCCGTGCAACCACGATCGCCGGGCCGTAATCGCCCGTCAAGCGATTCCAGACCGACCGCGGCGGATTCGTCGCGGAGATGTTACTGGAGTCGGTTGGATCGAGTCTCCTGGAATGTCCCGAGATCATGACGAGGAATCCTCTGTTGAGTCTCCACGATCCCGGGAACGGCCGCTCTTACCCCGATCGCCTCCTTCCGCTCCTGAACCGGGTCGCCTGGTTGATGGACCGGGCCTTCCGCGTGCCCGGGACCAACGCCCGGTTTGGGCTCGACGGCCTGCTCGGGCTGCTCCCGCTGGGCGGAGACGTGGCCACGGGACTGGTTCAGGCGGGGTTGGTCCTGATCGCCTTGAGGCATTACCGGGTGCCGCCTTCGGTGGCGGCCCGGATGGTGGCGAACGTCCTGATCGACGTGGGAATCGGCGCCATCCCCGTGCTGGGCGACCTGTTCGACTTCGCCTTCAAGGCCAACACGAGGAACCTCGCCCTCCTGGAACCGTTCCTGGCCGAAGGCAGACGCGACGTGCCGACGGCGACTTCCGCGGCGGTGCCAATGCTCGTCCCCGTCCCGCCTGCGTTCTCCTGGGGATGCCTGCTGGCCGTCGCGGTTCCTCTTCTGGGAGCCTTGCTTCTGGTTCTCATCGGGTTCGTCGCCGTGATCCGCTGGCTTCTCCACAATTGAGCCTTCGGAGGAACGCGCGAATGGCCCCGGAACTGCCGAAGAATAATGAAGGCGTCTCGATTCGCGAGGGGCGATCGTCGGCTCGCCTCGCCCCAACGCCGATCTGTCTCGGGAAAGGTGTGACGATGAGGCGTTTGATTCGGGCCTGCTTGCCGGCGATGCTCGTCTTCGCGGCAAACCTGGTTTCCAGCCCCAGCTCGGCGAGAGCCCAGGGGGACGGGCTCGGCGGATTCGGGGCGATGGCCGGAAGCGGAGGATCGAACATGGCTCCGGGGACGATGGCCCCGTTTTCCGGCCGGTTCGGCGCCGCGATGCCCTCGGGAATGGGAGGGGCCGGGGCGGTTTCCTTCTCCGAGCGTTCGTCGGCGTCCATGGCCGGCGGGCGGACGCCCTTCACCCTCCGCCCCATGAGCGGGTCGATGGTCACTGGCTCCTCAAGGCGGCCGTTTGGACCCCCGAATCTCGGCGCCTCGGGCTTCGGGGGCGGTCTCAGTCGGCCCATGCCGTCGACGACGGGGATGGGTGTCATGCCGCCGAACTTCGGCTCGCCGTTCCGCCCGCCGACGAACCTTGGTGCTCCGGGAGTCGTCGGATCAGGCATGTCCATGTGAGGGACGGGTGAGGTGAGCCGTCCCCGGGGCCTTGGAGAGACTCGATCACCCCGGAGCGGGTCGGAAGGGGCCGGGGCCTGGCGGTTTCGGCGGAAGTGGGGACGGATTGGCCGTCGCGGGAGTCTCCGGGGCCGGCGGGTGCTCGTTGATCCGACAGCCGACGGCCCTCTCCAGAGACGCCAGCGCCTTGCCCAGCTCCGCCTCGACCTGCGTGACCTGGAGCTCGACCTGGAGGACCTCGCGCATAGCCGAGATCAGGGCCGCGAAATCCACGTTCCCCTGGCTGTAGTCGCCCCCGGCGTTCTCCAGGGTCTGACGCGCCCGGGGGAGGATCTGATCGCGGAGCAGGCCCAGGACGTTCTGCTGGACCCGGGCCTGGGTCATGAAGTCGGCGATCGTGCTCCGGGTCTCGTCGCGCTGGGCCTCGTACAGCCTGGCATCGGCCAGGGCCCTCTCGGTGGCCTCACAGACCCCCGCTTGATACTTGGCGCGATAGACCGGCAGGTTGAACGCGACGAACAGGCCGACGTTCGGGGCCCCGCTGGCGGTGGCGGGCGTCGCGGCGTTGGTCTTTTCCATGTCCATGTAGGTCAATCCCAGGGTCAGGCTGGGATAGAACCGCTTCCGGGCCAGCTCGATGGCCTTCTCGTCTCGGGCGACGGCCGCGAGACGCCCCTTGAGCTCGGGACGCGCGGCGATCGCCAGGGTCTGGAGCCGCTCGATCTCCGCCGGGACGGCGTCGAGCGAGAGTTCGGGCAAAGTTTGCAGGTCGGCTTCCGGGTCGGCGTGGACCTGGCGGGCGAGGGCGGCCCGGGCCGAGGCGATCCCCTGCTGATTCGAGGCGCGCTCGCGGTCGAGCTCGCTGAGCAACAACTCGGCCCGGAGCACGTCTTGAGGAGAGCCGCCGGTTTCCTGGCGTCGTCGCGCGACCGTCCTGAAGTCTTCCAGGAGCTTGCGGTTCTCGACCAGGAACTCCTCGGTCCTCTGGCTCGCGAACAGGTCGAAATACGCCCGCTTCACCGCGGCGACCGCATCCAACTGGGCGGCGGCCAGCTCGGCCAGGGCCACCTGGACGTCGCGTTCGGCCACTTCGCCGCGGAGCCGGAGCGTCCCGAACCAGGGGAATTGCTGGGCCAGCGTGAGGTTGTACGGGTTGTAACCCATCAATGAATACTGCGGGGCCACGCTCGGGATCGGGAACACGGTGTTCGAGGCGATCGGGTCGTCGAGCGCGGTGACTTGCGGGACGCGATACCGGAGCGACTGGACGTTATGGAACGCGGCCTGGACCGTGCGATTCTCGGCCAGGGCCCGGCGGATGAACGCATCCACCGGCTGAGGCCCGGACAGTTCCGGGGCCGACGCGGCCGAGCCGGGGCCGATCGCCAGGGCCATCGAGCCCTCCGGCGGCTGGGGACGGAACGCGGCGGCCACGACGGTCGGGTCGATCGCGATCGAATCGGTCCGAGGAGGCGCCTGCGCGCATCCGGCGATCCCGCTCAGGACGACCAGCGGCGAGGCGAGGCACCATCGTCGCATCCTGGTTCACCTCCTCGCGACCGGCGCCGGATTGCTTCGACCAGGAAGGAATATCGGCCTCGGCGAAGGGCCGGCTTCCGCAAAACCGTCCGTTTGCGGCGAATTGGCCGATTCTGAGGGTTGCGCCCGGCCCCAGGGTGCGACCGAGGCACGCTGGACGAAGACGTGAGCATTCCACGTAGGTCTTGTCCGTCCACGGCAACCGTCTATAATCCGGAGCAGCTTCACGGCGGACGGGCCCGCCAGCGTTTGAACCGGGGCCAAGCTCATGACTCCTCGCGTCCCTCACCTTCGACGACTCGGGATCGCCCTGGCGGCGATCGTCGTGGCGTTGTGGTTGGGGGGCGAGTCGTCGGCGTGCTCGAATCCGGACGCGTCTGCGGATGCCCCGTCGTGCTGCTCGAATCGACCCGAAGCGGGCGAGTGCGACGGATGCTGCGGGCCTTCGGCGGCACTCGCCACCACGCCCGACGCGACCCTGGCCGTCGCCCCGGTCGCGGGACTGTCGGTCCCGGTGCGGACCTGTGAATGCCGGTCGCGCGGCCTCGCCGAACCGGCCTCGAAGCCCGAATCCCGCCCGTCACCCACCCGAAGCGATCGCCAGCCGGCCCGAATGGTCGCCTCGGAACCCGAGAACCGCCCCGCCGCCTCGGTCGCGCACCGATCTCCTCGCCTCGACGACCCGTCGACGATCCCCGTCTATCTCCTCACCTCTCGCCTGCTTAGATAAGCGTATCGACACGTCGGGACGTTGTTGTCCCCTCGGCGTCCGTGCCTCGAGCGCCTCGGGGCGCGGGTCGGTCGCCGAACCGTCGTGTTCGATCCGTTATTGGCACGTTCGGAGCTTCGGAGATCAAGCTGTCCGGGCATGGCCCGCGGCGGTTTGGGGAGTTTACTCATGTCTTCGAATGGAACCGCGGGTCCGCCGATGGCCGAAGGGCCGCCCCGGACTCGCTGGCAGAAGGTCCGGCTGGTCGTGAAGGTGGTCGAGCTCCGGCTCCGGTTCGTCGCGTTGATGGCGATCACCGGGCTCGCGTTTGCTTACTGGGATACGATCTGGAACCGCTATGACAAGTGGATGAGGCCCGCCCCCGATCGCCCGATCGCGGCTTCGGGCCTCGAATTCTTCTGCCCGATGCATCCGTCGGTCGTTCAGGAGGAGCCGGGCAAGTGCCCGATCTGCGGGATGCCCCTGGCCCGGAGGAAACACGGCGAGAAGGCGACGTTGCCAAAGGGGGTCACGGCCCGCGTCCAGATCGCCCCGTCCCGAGTCGCCCAGGCCGGCATCCGCACCGCCGAAGTAAGCTATTCCCCGCTCGCTCAGACGCTCACGACCGTCGGCTACGTAGCGTACGACGAGAGGAGGTTGGCGAACGTCGTGTCGAAGGTCCCGGGCAAGTCGCGGGTCGAGGCGCTCTTCGCCAACTTCACCGGCATGGACATCGAGGCCGGCCAGCCTCTGGCCGAGCTTTACAGCCCCGAACTTTCGCAGGCCATCGCCGAGCTGAGGACGGCCGACCGTGCCTCTCGGGAATCCGCGGGTTTGCAGACGTCGGCCGCGAAGTCGATCCTGGGCGATCGCCGCGACATGGTCCGGCGGTCGAAGGAGAAGCTTCTCCGATGGGGGATGACCCCGGCCCAGCTTGACGCGGTCCTCCGCCAGGATCGCGACGATTTCCGCGTCCCGATCCTCTCGCCGATCGGCGGCCACCTCGTCAAGAAGAACGTGGTCGAGGGCCAGGAGGTCCGCGAAGGCGACCCGATGTTCGAGATCGCCGATTTGCATCACGTCTGGGTACTCGCCCAGGTCTATGAACATCAAATCGGCCTGGTCCGCGAAGGGCAGTCGGTGGAGGCGACCGTCGAGGGGCTTCCCGGCCGCGCGTTCCCCGGCAAGGTCGAGTTCGTCCAGCCTCATCTGGACCCGGAAACGAGGACCGTGGAGGTCCGGTTCGGCCTGGACAATCCCGGCCATCGGCTCCGGCCGGGCATGTTCGCCACGGTCACCCTCAAGACCCCGGTGGCCGAGACCCCCGCGTTCCGCGACCGCCTCGCCTCGGCCGCGAGCCGGTCGGCGACGTTGCGGCCCGTCGGGATGACTGCCAAGGACCAGAAGACCTGCCCTGTCACGGGCATGGAACTGGGTTCGATGGGCGAGCCCGTCGCAATGGAGGTCCAGGGGCGGAAGGTCTGGACGTGCTGCGACGCCTGCCCGCCGAGGATCGAGGCCGAGACCGCCAAATATCTGGCCAGGCTCGCCCCCGTCCCCAGGGACGAGGTGCTCAGCGTGCCAGAATCGGCGGTGATCGACACCGGGAGCCGCAAGATCGTCTATGTCGAGGCCGAGCCGGGCGTTTTCGAAGGTCGCGTGGTGGTCCTCGGCTCCAGGATCGGCGATCGCTTCCCCGTCCTCGAGGGTCTCTCGCCCGGCGACAGGGTGGCGGCGGCCGGCGCGTTCCTGATTGACGCCGAGAGCCGTTTGAACCCGGCGGAAACACCGGAAAAGTCGGGCGTGGTCCCGGCACGGTCCTCATCCTCGTCCTCGGGCGCCCCTCAACCTTGAATCGGAGGGAGGCCGCGCCGTGATCGAGTCCATCATTGAATGGTCGATCCGCAATCGATACCTCGTCATCCTCGCCTCGCTGGCCCTGGGCTTGGCGGGCGTCCGCGCCATGTTGACGACCCCGGTCGACGCGATCCCCGACCTCTCCGAGAACCAGGTGATCGTCTTCACCGACTGGATGGGCCGCAGCCCCCAGGAGATCGAGGACCAGATCACCTATCCGATGTCGGTGAACCTCCAGGGGCTGGCCGGGGTGAAGGTGGTGCGGTCGTCCAGCGAGTTCAATTTCTCGATGATCACGATCATCTTCGATGATGCCACCGATTACTACTTCGCCCGGGAACGCGTCCTGGAAAAGCTTTCCATCGCCTCCACGTTCCTACCCCAGGGAGTCACTCCGTACCTCGCGCCCGACGCCACGGCGGTCGGGCAGATCTTCTGGTACACGGTCGAAGGGGACGGCAAGGACCTCGGCGAGCTGCGGTCGATCCAGGATTGGTACGTCCGCTACCAGCTCAACAGCGTCCCGGGAGTGGCCGAGGTCGCATCCGTCGGCGGCGCCCCGAAGGAGTATCAAATCGACCTGGACCCGAACAAGCTCCGGGCGTTCGGCGTGAGCCTGGGCGAGGTGGATCGGGCCGTCGCGCGCTCGAATTCCTCGGTCGGAGGCCGGGTGATTCACCAGGGGAACGCCGAGTTTCTGATCCGCTCGGTCGGCTGGATCGAAAACCTCGACGACATCCGCGACACGGTCATCGCCTCGAGAAAGAACGGAACGCCGGTCCGCGTCGGCGATCTGGGCACCGTCCAGATCGGCCCCGGGTTCCGGAGGAGCGTCCTGGAGAAGGACGGGAAGGAGGCCGTCGGCGGGGTGGTCCTCATGCGATATGGCGAGAACCCTCTGGAGGTCACCCGGAAGATCAAGGAGAAGATCACGGCCCTGGAAGTCAGCCTGAACGCCCAGGGCGTGCGGATCGTCCCGTTCTACGATCGGACCCCCTTGATCCACAAGGCGCTGGAGACCGTCGGCGGGACGGTCAAGGAGGAGCTGATCGTCTGCACGATCGCGATCCTTCTGGTCATGGGGCACGTGGGCAATGCGTTCGTGGTCGCCGTCACCCTGCCGATGGCCATCCTGTTCAGCTTCCTGATGATGAAGCTGTTCGGGATGTCGTCGAACATCATGAGCCTGGCGGGGATCTCGATCAGCGTGGGCATCCTGATCGATCAGGCGGTCGTCATGGGGGAGAACGCGGCCCACCATTTGACCCGCCATTTCGGCCGCAATCGCGTGACGGGCGACACGACCGAGATCGTCATCAAGGCGTGCCGGACGGTGGGGCGGCCGATCTTCTTCTCGGTCCTGATCACGATCCTCTCGTTCCTGCCGGTCTTCGCCCTCACGGGCCGGGAGGGGAAAATGTTCCACCCTCTGGCGTTCACGAAGACCTTCGCGCTGGTCGGCGTCGCGTTGCTCTCGATCACCCTCGTGCCCGCGCTGATCCCCATCTTCCTGAGAGGGCGGATCAAGTCGGAGGAGGAGAACTGGCTGGTCCGCACGATGATCGAGATCTTCAAGCCGATGCTGTCGTGGCTGATGGACCGGACCACGCTGGTCTGCTGGCTGTTCGCGATCATCCTCGGCCTCGGCTACGTCGCCTCGACGAGACTGGGCCGAGAGTTCATGCCCGACCTGAACGAAGGGTCGATCATGGACATGCCGACGACCGTCCCTCGCGCCTCGCTGGCCCAGGCGGGCGATGATTTGAAGGTGCGCGATGGCGTCCTCCGCGACTTTCCCGAGGTCTGGCAGGTCGTCGGCAAGGCGGGCCGCGCCGAGACGCCGACGGACCCCTCGCCCCTGGACATGATCGAGACCATCGTGAATCTCCGAGACCAGGAGGTCTGGCCGAGACGGAAGCTCCGATTCGAGGATGCGGTAGGCCAGACACAACACGTCCTGGCCGCCCTGGAATCGAATGGATTCCTCCGCCGACCGGCCGCCGGTGAAGATCGAGCGGGCCTGGTGGACGAGGCCGCGATGACTGTGGCCGAGACCGTCGATCGCACGCTCCGCGACCTTGCCGTGCTTCGTTTGAAGGAGTTTCGCCCCGAGCTTGGCCGAGCCCTGGTCGGTGACGCGGTCGATGACCTCCTGTCGCGAGTCGCACCCTCGGCCGTCGTTCGCAAGCCCTCGGCCGACGAGCGCCGGGCGGTGATCGACGCTCTGGTAACGACTGTTGGCGAGCGGTTGGCGGTAGAGGTCTCCGCCGACGACTCGGCCGATCTGGCCCGCGACGCCTCCCGCCGCCTCGTCGCCCTGGGAGTCCTGCGCAATCGCGCCGACCTGCTTTCGCCTCCGCCGTCCGCCCTGGAACGAGTGAGCGAGGCCGCCGGCGATGTCCTGGGGTTCGCGAGGCCATCGCTGTTTTCGAGGGTCCATGACGGGCTCGTCGCGTCTCATGCCCGAAGACTCGGAGAGCGAGTCCGAACGCTCCAATGGGAACTCTTCGACCGAGCGGTCGGCACCGCGACGTGGACGGCGCTGGTGGAATTGTCGCGGCTCGGCCGGGAACGGAAGCTCGTCAGGAGAGAGCCGACGCCCGAGGCGTTGAGGGCCTTGGCCCCGAGCCTGGAGGCACCGTTCGCCGGCCGTTTGTTGCTCTGGAAGAAGACGAAGCAGGACCTCGTGGAGGAGATGGAGACGGCGCTTCAGATGCCCGGCTGGGGCAACAGTTTCACCCAACCCATCGCCAACCGGATCGAGATGCTTTCCACGGGCGTCCGGCTGCCGGTGGCGGCGAAGGTGTTCGGGCCGGACCTGGCGGAGGTCCAGCGGGTCAGTCAGGAAGTGGCCGCGGTCCTCCGAGGGGTCCGCGGGTCGGCCAACGTGTTCGCCGACCAGATTACAGGCAAACCGTACGTGGAGATCCACATCGACCGCAAGAAGGCGTCGCGCTACGGGATCAACGTGGGCGACATTCAAGACGTTGTCGAGGTCGCGATGGGAGGCCGCCCGCTCACGCAGACGGTCGAGGGCCGCGAACGCTACCCCGTCCGCGTCCGCTATGCCCGCGACTACCGAGACGACCTCGAAGCCCTCAGGAATATCCTCGTCTCGACCCGCGGGATGGCCGCCGACACCGGGCCAGCCGGCGCGACGGGAGGAGGGATGGGCTCGATGACCTCGCCGTCGCCAGAACCGTCGAAAACCGGCCCGGTCCCGCTCTCGGCGGTCGCCGAGGTGCGGGTGGTCGAGGGGCCGTCGATGATCAAGAGCGAGAATGGCCTGCTTCGCGCCTACGTTCAGTGCCGGGTTCAGAATCGCGACGAGGTCGGCTTCGTCGAGGAGGCGAGGAGGGCCGTGGCCGAGAAGGTGATGCTGCCCATCGGGATGTACATCGAGTGGTCCGGCACGTTTGAGCATCAGGTTCGGGCGAACAAGACGCTGAGGATCGTCTTCCCGGCCGTGATCGCGGTCATTGCGTTGATTCTCTATTTGACTCACAAGAGCTGGACCGACGCCGCCCTGATGATGACGAGCGTACTCGGGGCACTGGCCGGCGGGGCGATTTTCCAGTGGCTGTTCGGCTTCCACTTCAGCGTGGCCGTGCAAGTCGGCTACATCGCCTGCTTCGGGATGGCGGTCGAGACCGGAGTGGTGATGCTCGTCTACCTCCGCGAGGCGATCGACGAGCGAGGCGGGCTCGATGGGATCGGCTCGATTGCCGAGCTGCGTCAAGCGATCCTCGAAGGGGCCATCCACCGGCTCCGTCCCAAGCTCCTGACCGAAGGGGCCGCGATCGTCTCGATCGCGCCGATGCTCTGGGCCTCCGGAGTGGGCGCGGAGGTAATCCGTCCGATGGCCGCGCCGGTGCTGGGAGGCCTCCTGATCGCCGATGAAGTGATCGACGTGTTCTTGCCCGTCCTGTACTTCGCCGTCCAGAAACGGCTATGGGCGAAGGCCCATCGCACGGATCTGTGGGGACGATTGGCCTCGACGGTCGAGCCCTCTCCGCCGATCACGCCGTCGTCCCTGGAGTCTACCAAGTGAAGGGCCGACTTCATTGGATTGGCGCTCTGGAATTGCCTACCATCGCCCAGCCCAACGGGTAGTGCGGGTCCGCGGAGGGCCACCCGCGTCGCCGAGCTTCTTGAGCATCTCCTCGACAGTCTCCGGGAAGTGGTGCCGGTAGCGGTCGGTGTTCAGCGTGCCGTTCTGCAGCCCTTCTTGAGACGCCCCGTTTTCCGAAACGAGAACGATGAGCGTATTTTCGCGGATGCCCATTTCTTCGAGCACGGCGAAGATGCGGCCGGAGTGGTGGTCGGCCTGATCGACGAAGCCGGCGAAGAGTTCCTGGAGCCGGCACTAGACCGGCTTCTGGCCGGCAGCCGGCGCGTTCCACGGCTGGACGCCGGGGTGGGGCGGTGGCATGACTGCGTCCTGCGCTAGCGACCACTGCTCGAAAGGCCCGGCCGCCGTGTCGTCGGTGTACGGGGCGAGGTGCCACTTGCCGAGGGCCATCGTGTTGTAGCCGTTCTGCTTCAGGGTCACGGCGATTCTCCCCGTGCGCGCTCCTCGGAATCGACCCGATGTTGCCCGGGAACCCGGTGGCGGCCTCGGTGATTTCCGCGAGGCCGATGGTGTGGTGATCGCGGCCTGTGAGCAAGGCCCCGCGAGACGGCGAGCCGAGCGCCTTGGTGTGGAAGTTGTTGTACCTCAGCCCGCTTGCCGCGAGTCGGTCGATGTTCGGTGTCGCAATCGGCCCAATCTAGCAGCCGAGATGTCCGAACCCGACATCGTCGAGGACGACAACGAGGACATTGGGAGCTCCCCTCAGAGCACTCACAGGCAAAGCGGGCGTGAACTCCTTGTAACTCGGACCGATCTTCCCCAGTAGTCCGCACGATCTCGGCACGGTTTGATTGACGTGTTATGCCGAATCCGGTCCTCTTGCCTGGAATCTCGGCCCGTCTTCATCCAGGGCTCGGAACCCAACCGAGGGACGAAAACCATTGCCCCATTCATTGCACGACACGTGAACTGGTGTCCGTTCCGCGAGGTGCATCTCTAATCTCGCCGCGTGCCCCCGTCAAGCTTGTGCCGTCGCAAGATCCAGGGGGGCGCGATGGCCAAGACGCAGCGAGATCCGACGTCGGCTGGCCGAGCTGATCCGGGCCCTCGAGGCGACGGAGGTGATGGCGTGATCGCCTCCAACCCCAGCACCGAGGGCATGCGGGCGTGGGTCGCCACGCCGCCGGTCGACATGCCGAAATGGCGCGACGGCCCGGCCGAGGTGGTGAGGACGTCCCTGGGGCACGACCCGCTCTCGGCCGGCCTGCTCGTCTCCCGCGACCGCTCGGCGCAGCGGGTGAAGGTCCTCCGGTGCGACCGCGACTGGCTGGCGATCTATTGCAAGAGGCTCGAACGCGGCAAGTCCCGCATCCCCGGCGGCGGCGACGAGGTGATGGCGATCGACAGCGGCCAGCTCCCGCGGCCGCTCTCGGGGACGACGGCGGTGGCGACGCGGACTCCTGGAGGGGGGAGATTCGCACGCTTTCCGAGGGATTCGCCCGGCGCGATTCCGGGTGGCTCGGTACCGAGGGTGGCATGGCCCGTGTCGCCGAGCCGCCTGACGACCCGGCCCCGCTCGAGCGGCTGCTCGCCGAGCGCAAGGCGCGGATCGAGCGCATCGAGGCGGAGTCCGCCGAGCGGCTCGAAGCCCGGCGTCCGCGGCTGGAGGCCGGGAAGGAGGCCGAGATCGACGCCCTCCTCCGCCGGTTCTACGTCCCCGAGTCGGAGCGGTTCGATCCGCGGCGGTTGCTCAGGTTCGGCATCCGGGTCGACACGATGCCGCGATGTACTCGCCGCCGTCGATCGTGGCCCGCCCCGCCGCGACCTCGGGGAAGAAATGCTCGGCCGAGCAGAAGGCGATGGTGGCCGCCCAGATCATGGCGTCGTTCCGCTGCAGGCGCATCCAGGACCGGACGGCGGCCTGTCACACGGACAGGCCGTTAAGTCTCAACGACAAGCGCGGGCGGGTGCGTTCTCTCATGCAGGGCTCCGTCGGGCTCGGGCATTCCCTTTTCTCGGATCTGATCATCGGCCGTCCGGGCCATCCCTGCCACCCTCCGGCGGGGATGCGGCGAGAATCCCGGTTAGGTCGCCTGCCCCGAGGGTTCCCATGCCGCCGGATCGAGAGATCGGGTGGGTCATTGCGAGGCCCTCCCCGACGTCGGGTAGCGCACGGCCCGCCGGTCCGTAGTAACATGGGGTCAGCCCCGAAGGGCCGCCTCGGACGCCCGCGAAGCCGGGCGGAGGCTCCTCCTCCGGCCGGTCGACTCCCGCGACGGCAGTCGGGGCGCCAACGAGGAGGGTTCCGTGACGCGAGAACCGCTGGTCGAGGACATCCAGGACTACGCCCAGAACATCGTGGACACGGTGCGCGAGCCCCTGCTGATCCTCGACGCCACTCTCCGCGTCCAGTCAGCCAACCGCGCCTTCTACCAGACGTTCCACGTCACGCCCGCGGAGACGGAGGGCCGCTTGATCTACGAACTGGGCAACGGCCAGTGGGACATCCCCGACCTCCGGACGCTGCTCGAGGACATCGTCCCCACGAGCCTCGGTGTTCGACGACTTCGAGCTGGAGCACACCTTCCCGGCCATCGGCCGCCGGGTGATGCTGCTCAACGCCCGCAAGCTCAAGGCGGGCCACCACGGCGAGCTGCTCGTCCTGGCCATGGAGGACGTCACGGCGCGCAAGCGGGCCGAGGAATCGCTCCTTGAAGCCGGGGCGCTGCAGAGCGCGATCTTCAACAGCGCCAACTTCTCGAGCATCGCCACCGACGAGAAGGGCGTCATCCAGATCTTCAACGTCGGCGCCGAGCGCATGCTGGGCTACACCGCCGCCGAAGTGATGAACAAGAACACCCCGGCCGACATCTCCGACCCGCAGGAGGTCATCGCGCGCGCCAAGGCCCTGAGCGCCGAGCTCGGGACAGCGATCACGCCGGGCTTCGAGGCCCTGGTGTTCAAGGCCTCGCGCGGGATCGAGGACATCTACGAGCTGACCTACATCCGCAAGGACGGCAGCCGCTTCCCGGCCATCGTGTCGGTCACGGCGCTGCGCGACGCCCAGGGGAAGATCATCGGCTACCTGCTGATCGGCACCGACAACACCGCGCGCAAGCAGGTGGAGGCCGAGCGGATGCTGCTGGACCAGCGCGTGCGCGACCAGCAGTTCTACACCCGGTCGCTCATCGAATCGAACATTGACGCCCTGATCGCCACCGACCCGCGCGGCATCATCACCGACGTGAACAAGCAGATGGAGGCGCTCACCGGTTGCACGCGCGACGAGCTGATCGGCGCGCCGTTCAAGGGCTACTTCACCGACCCCGATCGGGCCGAGGCCGGCATCAAGCTGGTGCTTGGCGAGGGCAAGGTCACCGACTACGAGCTCACCGCGCGCGCCCGGAACGGCGAGGAGACCGTGGTCTCTTACAACGCGACGACCTTCCACGACCGCGACCGGAAGCTGCAGGGGGTGTTCGCCGCCGCCCGCGACGTCACGGAACGCAAGCGATACGAGCAGTCGTTGCAGCAGGCCAACCGCGCCAAGAGCGTCTTCCTGGCCAACATGTCGCACGAGATCCGCACCCCGATGAACGCCATCCTCGGGTTCTCCCAGCTGATGCTCCGGGACCAGGACCTCACCCCGCGACAATCCCAGTACCTGGGGACCATCAATCGCAGCGGCGAGCACCTCCTGGCCCTGATCAACGACATCCTGGAGATGTCCAAGATCGAGGCGGGGCGCACCACCCTGAACCCCTCCACGATCGACCTGCCCGTCCTGCTCACGGACCTGGAGATGATGTTCCGCATCCGCACCGACGAGAAGAAGCTGTCGTTGTCCGTGGAGACGATAGGCGACGTCCCCCGGTTCATCGTAACGGACATCAACAAGTTGCGGCAGGTGTTCATCAACGTCATCGGCAACGCCGTCAAGTTCACCGAGGAGGGCGGCATCGCCCTGCGCGTGCACGCGGACCGCGACGCCGCGACGGGGCCTTGCCTCCGGGTCGAGGTCGAGGATTCCGGCCCGGGCATCTCGCCGGACGACCAGGACAAGCTGTTCCGGCATTTCGAGCAGACCAAGTCCGGCCAGCAGACGGGGACCGGCACCGGGCTGGGCCTGGCCATCAGCCGGGAGTTCGTCCGCCTGATGGGGGGAGACATCACGGTCAGCAGCCAGGTCGGCAGGGGCAGCATCTTCGCGGTCCACCTGCCACTGACGGAAGGCGAGGCCCAGGCAGTCCAGGCGAGGGACAACCCCCGGCATGTCATGGGGCTGCGGCCCGGCCAGGCGGCGTGCCGGGTGCTGATCGCCGACGACATCGAGGACAACCGCCAGCTGCTGGCTCAGCTCCTCACCCCGGTCGGCTTCGAGGTCCGGTTGGCGGTCAACGGCGCGGAAGCCGTCCGCGAGTTCGAGCGGTGGCGCCCCCACCTGATCCTGATGGATTTCCGCATGCCGGTGATGGACGGCCACGAGGCGATCCGCCGGATCCGGGACATGCCCGGCGGCGAGGCCACCAGGATCATCGCCGTGACGGCCAGCGCGATGGACGACAACCGCCAGGAGCTGATGGAGGTCGGCGCCGACGATTTCATCGGTAAGCCGTTCCGTGAGTCCGAGTTATTCCAGAAGATGCGCGCGCACGTGGGGGTGGAGTACCAGTACGCCGAGGAGACCGGGAGCCCGGAGCAGGAGGGCGCCGACGCGCTCACGAGCGAGTCGCTCGCGGGCTGGCCGCGAGACCTGATCGACCCGATGCGCGAGGCCGTCATCACGGCGGATCTGGACCAGCTGCTCGCAAGGATCCATGAGCAGGAAGCCCGCGACCCCCGAGTAGCTCAGGGGCTCTGCCGCCTGGCCGAGGGCTTCGAGTACCAGAAACTCCTCGACCTCTTCGGCACGGAGGCCCCCCTTTGAATCCGGAAAAGCCCATGAGCGGCCCCGGCCAGCCCGCCAGCATCCTGGCGGTGGACGACACCGCGGCCAATCTCCAGGTGCTGGCCGGCATGCTCAAGGACCGCGGGTATCGGGTCCGCCCGGTCCCCGGCGGCAAGCTGCGCGCTGCTGGCGGCGCGGCGCGACCCGCCGGACCTGATCCTGCTCGACATCAACATGCCCGAGATGAACGGCTACGAGGTGTGCGAGCACCTCAAGGCCGACCCCCAGCTCCGCGGGATCCCCGTCATCTTCATCAGTGCCCTGGACGATCAAATGGACAAGGTGAGGGCCTTCGCCACCGGGGGGGTTGATTACATCACCAAGCCATTCCACATGGAGGAATTGCACGCGCGCGTCGAGACGCACCTCAAGCTCCGCCGCCTGCAGATCGAGCTGGAGGAGAGCAACACTCGACTGGCCAAGGCCAACACCCGGATGTCCCGCGACCTGAAGGCGGCGGCGAAGATCCAGGAGACGTTCCTCCCCCGCTCGGTGCCGCGTGGCCCGGGCGCCGACTTTGCCTGGGTCTACCGTCCCTGCGAAGAGCTGGCCGGCGACGGCCTGAACATCATCCCGATCGGCGAAGGCATGGTCGCCCTCTACATCCTGGATGTCAGCGGTCATGGTGTCGCGTCGGCCCTCCTGTCGGTGACGCTGGGCCGTCTCCTCTCGCCGCCGACGGAGCCGTCCTCGATCCTGACGCGGGACGGAGGGGCTCGGGGGCGGCTCGACATCACGCCGCCGGCCGAGGTCGCCGCCGAGCTAAACCGGCTCTTCCCGTTCGACACGGCGACCGAGCAGTTCGCGACGATGGTGTACGGGATCCTGGATCTTACGAACGGGGAGTTCCGCTACGTCTCCGCCGGGCATCCCGGCCCGGTGCACCTGCCCTCCGGCGCCGATCCGGTGATCCTGGAGAGTGCGGGGTCCCCGATCGGCCTCGCCGATAACGCCTACGAGGAGCGGTCGATCCGCCTTGGGGCGGGAGATCGCCTCTACCTCTACTCCGACGGCGTCCCCGAGGCCATGGACCCCGCCGGGAGTCAGTTCGGCGACTCCAGGCTCCTGGAATCGATCGCCCGTGTGCGGTCCGAGACGCTCCAGGAGGGTATCGCTGCGCTCCTGTCGGGGATCGCGCGATGGCTCGGTTCCGAGAGACCTCGAGACGATATCTCGATCCTGGCGGTCGAGGTCTCTCCCGTTTGAATGTCCTGTCCTCCGGACCGATGCGAACCGTCCTGGTACCGCCTACGAGGATGCGTTGCCCGCACGGAAAGGGTGCCGAGACAGGGATCATCGGGTGGCTCCTCGTCACAGCCCCGACCCGGTCTCCGCGAGCGACTACCGGAGGCCGTCGTGCACGACGGACTTGACGAGGTAGGGGGCCGAGTTGGTGCGGTGAGAAAGCGCTCGACGAGTTAGACTGTCACCGATTAAGCGGCGGCACAACTGTTCAGATTGTGTACGGAGGCGGGCGCCTCGGCGGGAAGGCGCCGGTCGCCCTCCACCACTTGTAGATCAGCGCCGCCTCCTTCCGCCAGAGCTCGCGGACGACGACCTCCGAGATCCGCGCCGGGCTCGCCGCCGGCGACTGCAACAGCCGCGTGAAGATCTCACGCACCTGCGAAACCGTCGCCGCCGGGGTTTTCCCCCCTACCCGCAGCCGCTCCAGGACCAGGAACCTGAGCGCCAGGAGCGACAGCGTCACGTGGTGGTGCCCGCCCACCGAGCTCCGCTTCTCGGGAGGGAGGTGAAGCAGTGTTCGAGATGCGGCGAGCCGAAGTCGTTTGACGAGTCCTCGCCTTACCTTCGCAACGGAGTGACCAAGCAGTTCGGAACCCGCAACGCTTGTTGCAACCGCATGAAGCCAGAATGGAACCCGGAGCGGACACAAGCGGCCTGGGATCGAAGTCACGAAAAGAAAACGGCGAAGGGCGCCTTACAAGACGCATTACGCCGCCGATTGATGGCGATCCGCTCGGTGAACGGCGAGACGACGGTTCAAGCACCACGAGCGGGTGCTTGAGACTCAGGAACGTCACGATCGCGAGGACAAGCACGATCACATTCAACGGAACGCGAGAGGGAAGGCGTTCTTAGACCAGAGAACGCGACAAAGGCTGGATCATAGACAGATTGCGTGGATGCATTCATTCTGAGCTAGCATTGTTGGGTCACCACGTCGATCACATCGTCCCGCTCAGAGGGCACCGTGTCTCCGAGCGACGCGTCCCCTGGAACCTTCAGAGCCCTGACGGTAACGTCATTCGACGGAAGGATAACGATCGCTTCGCTGTCTGACGACCCCTCCAGCAGCAGCGGACCCTTGCTGAAAATTTGCTGAAAACGTTGCCCGCGCGATCCCAATTCAGGTACAATGGCCACGTTGCGTCCGAGAGGGTCGCGAGACGACGGAATTTCGGAGTTTCAGCACCTTTTCAACACGACCGATGCCCAAGCCGAAGTGGCGGAATTGGCAGACGCGCTAGGTTCAGGTCCTAGTGGGCTAACCATGCCCGTGGAGGTTCAAGTCCTCTCTTCGGCACTGAAGCGAAAGGGGTTACGTCGAGTAGGCGTAACCCCTTTCCTTTGCGCATAGCATTCACCGGGGGCAAAACGGGGGCACCGCTGCGGTTGGACGGCACTCGCATTGAGGGGCGAGTCGCATGGCCTGGCTCGAGGAAGACCCGAAGTACGGCACGTTCAAGGTCGGCTTCCGCTTCGGCGGCAGGCGCTACAAGCGGCGGCTCGACACCCGCGACCGGGCGGAGGCCGACCGGATCGCCGCACGCCTCGAGGAGAATATCAAGCTCGTCGAGCGGGGCCGGCTCGCGTTGCCTGAGGGCGCCGACGTGCCGACCTTCTTCCTCTCGGACGGGAAGCTCGCGGCGCCGCCGAAGGCCCCGGAGGTCGTCACCCTGGACGACCTCGTCGCGGGCTACCGGCGGGCCCACGGCGAGGCCCACGAGGACACGACGCTCGACACCTTCGAGACGCACGCGAAGCACCTGGTCGGCACCTTCGGGGGCGGGTTCGCCGTCGGGGCGCTCCACGCCGCCGACCTCCAGGCGCACATCGACCGCCGGGCCAGGGCCAAGGGCCGCCGCGGGCGGAAACTCAGCCCGGCGACCGTGAAGAAGGAGCTCGGCACCTTCTCGGGGATCTGGTCGTGGGCGGCCCGGATGGGGCTCGTCTCGGGGCCCTTCCCGAGCAAGGGCCTGGTCTACCCCAAGTCGGCCCAGAAGCCGCCGTTCCAGACCCGGGAGGAGATCGAGCGGAAGATCGCCCGGGGGGGCTCAAGCCCGACGAGGAGGCCGAGCTCTGGGACGCCCTGTTCCTCACCCTCGCGGAGGTCGACGAGGTGCTCCGGCACGTCGAGGCGGCGGCCAGGCACCCCTTCATCCACCCGATGTTCGTCTTCGCCGCGCACACCGGGGCCCGCCGCAGCGAGCTGCTCCGCTCGCGGGTCGAGGACCTCGACTTCGCCGCCCGCGTCGTCACGGTGCGGGAGAAGAAGCGGGTCAAGGGCCGCACGACCTTCCGCCGCGTCCCCATGTCGCCGCTCTTCGAGAAGGTCATGCGTGCCTGGCTCGACGGGCACCCGGGCGGGGCCTTCACGATCACGAAGGGCGAGAGCACCTCGCAGGGCCGTCCCGGCCGGGGGGCCGCCGGCCCGCTGACCGTCGACGAGGCGAACGACCACTTCCACAGGGCCCTCGGAGGGAGCCGGTGGACCGTCATCCGCGGCTTCCACGTCTTCCGCCACTCGTTCGCCAGCAACTGCGCGGCCCGCAGCGTCGACCAGCGGCTCATCAACGCCTGGCTCGGCCACCAGACCGCCGAGATGGTCGAGCGCTACCGCCACCTCATCCCCTCGCACTCGGCGTCCGCCCTCGAGCAGGTCTTCGGGGGGACCGAGACCCGGTAGCGACACCGCACGGCAACCCCCCG
>CAVTTN010000003.1:0-15649 GCA_963737655.1 uncultured Planctomycetota bacterium
GAGCCTCGATCCGATCGAGCCTCCAGGGTGTCCGACCGGGTTGCCGGAGTCAGGGACCCGTTGCCGACCCTCGGGAACGATGGGGCGACTCGCCGATGTCTCATTTCTTTCGATTTTCCCCGAATTTCGCACGGATGTCGCGCGAGACCTCGGTTCCCGTCCTAGGGTCCTCAGAGATGATCCGCAGGTCAGCCGCCCGGAACGGCGACGCTCAGGCAGGCCGATCCATGCTCCGCGGGGTCGAAGCGGCCCCTCGATTCCCGACGGTGGGAAGCCCGTTCCAGATTCAATCACGGAGATGATGTTTCATGTTGCTATTCCATCGGGATCGCCGTCGGGCAACGGCGGCCGTCGGCGATTCGTGGCGGTCGTCGAGAGGGTCGAGGATCGGAAGTTGCTGACCGGGTCCGGGGCGTCGATCGTCCTGAGCGGGACGACGCTCGAGGTCTTCGGGACCAACCTGGGGGACACCGGCTCGGTCGGCCTGACCAACGGTTCGGTCGAGGTCCGGCTCTCGAACTCGACGGGCAACGATGACGTGTTCTTCCCCGCCTCGCAGGTGGGCCTGATCGAGTACTTCGGCGGCGGCGGCAAGAACACGTTCAGCAACAACACGTCGCTGACGAGCTACCTCTTCGGCGGTTCGGGCGATAATGTCCTGACCGGCGGTTCGGGCACCGACTATCTGATCGCGAGCGGTGGCGGGACGAACGTTCTGAATGCCGGCTCGGGTAACGAGGTCCTCGAGACGTTCGGCACCGGCAATACCACCCTGAACGGTGGGAGCGGGTCGGACACGATGATCACCTTCGCCGGGACCAACCACGTCGTCGGTGGGACGGGGTCGAGCTTTATCGTGGCGCTGGGGGGCCAGAACACGATCGACGGCGGGCCCGGCACCGCGTACGTCTACAGCTTCTCGAGCACCGACGTGATCCACCCCACCCAGGGGACGACCGTCATCCACATCGGTTATTGACGGACCGACGGGAGGCCGATCGGCGGGCGATCTCGGCCTCACGAGGCGAGGCGTTCCACCCCTGGCCGGATCTTCCGGCGATTGCGTCGATGGACGGCCGCGACGCCGATCAATCCGAGGGTCGAGGTGCCCAGCAGGATCAGGCTCGAGGGCTCGGGCACCGCGAGCGTCGTGAAGACTCCGGAGGACCCCGCCGAGCCCGAGCCATTCACGAACCCTCCCAGGCCTCCGTTCATGTTGACCGTGGCAAAGTTAGACAAGCTCGACGAGTATTCGACCAGGATCGCCCCACCTCCGCCACCACCGGAGGAGCTGGAGCGCCATGAGAGCTGACGATCCCCTGGGCCCCGATGCCCCCATGAACGTCGAGCGTCCCTGACAACCCCACGATCGGGGCGTGGATGAAGATCCCACCACCGCTCCCGCCTCCCCCGCTCGGCGCGTCTCCTCCAAAGGCGGTGATCATGCCGCTGATCGTGAGGCTCTGGGAGGCGCCGAGTTCAATGGCCCCGCCTCCGCCTCCGCCCATGCCACTCCCGACGATTCCACCGGCACTGCCGCCCTGAAGGATAGTCCCCAGGTTGGCCAGGGCGTTTCCCCCCGCCCCGCCCGGGACGGGCGTCGAAGAGTTGGGATTCAAGCCAACAGCGCCCGTGCCGCCGCTGCCACCGAAACCCCCGCCACCCGCGCCGAATACCCGGAGCCCGTGGCGCCGAGCTGCCCGTAGGAAATCCCGTTCTGACCCACCCCCGTATTGCTGGCCCCGGCTCCCGCGTTGGTTCCCAGGGCCGAGAAGTTGATCGTCCCGGAGATCAACTCGGTCGTTCTCGAGAGCAGGGCGACCGGAGCCCCTCCCGTCGACATCAGCGTGGCGCCGCTGGCGATCGAGACCGAGTCGAAGTCGAAGACCGCGATCCCGTTGAAGACGACCCCGTTGTACGTGTTGCCACCGGCCAGCAAGGTCGGATTGGGGCCGATCGAATTGACGGTAAAGGGAATGGGCCCGCTGAGCGAGAGGCTCCCCAGCGACTGGAATTGCATCGGGTCGAGCGGCCCGGCGAAGCTCGGGCTCGCGATCGAGAAGACGCCGAGGAGCAGACTCACAATCCTTGCCCAGCGAGGTCCGTTAGCCATTATCCCATCCCTCTCCGGAGAACGCTTCATGCAACTCATCACGCAATAACAGTTGCCGCGAGGAAGGCATCATGTTAGCCCCTCGCCCCGTCCTCATTCAATGTGAAAAGGGGTGCGAATGTTTAGGCGTCAGTCCGAAGTTGCGTAATGGCAACATGAACGAGAAAGATTAAGCGTCATGATCTGATGGTCGGTCAAATCGGGTTTGGACCTCTGCCGTGGAACCGGCCGATCGAGCCGCGACGCCCTCGCGAAAAAAGACGGGATCGGTTCGAGGCTTTTTTCTTGACTTCGACGGTCGCCGGGAGAACGATAGGGACTGACTGGACGAGCCTCCCAAGATTGGGTCGGCGCGTCGGCTCGGGGCTCCTCGGCGGCGATTCGCGGACGGAGCCGGGATGACGATCGAGGGGCCGCTCGCGAGGGGCGGCCTGGGTGGGTCTTGCTGGCCCCACGGCGCACTCGCGGTGCGTAGTGGGGTTTTTTCATCATTCGCTTCGACCAAGCATCTCCAACTCTCTTCAAAGCGCGGACGGATTCGTCTCCCCCCGAGACAAAGCGCGATCGCTCCGAGGAAGGCTCCTCCGGAAAAAAGGGGTGGGTAGCATGCAGCTCCGAATCGATCCCGAAGTCGCTCGCGAGCCCCGCGGACTCCGCGAGTTGATCCCCGTTTACCTTCGGGCCGGGATTCTCCGACGCGTCGAGGACTTCGGCGGGGGCATCCTGTTCATCGAGGTCCGGACCGACCAGATCTTCGCCCGGATCGACCCCTGGGGACGGCTGGCCGCCGGGGAGCAGTCCTGAAATCCTCCGGACCTGGGCCGAGCCGGCTCCGGCCGTGAGTCCTGGCGGACCGGACCCATTCCTGGCCAGGGCGGGTTGGGAGGCGCGGCGATGAATCGCGGGACTCTCAGGAGCGTCGAGGGGGGAACTCCCGAGGATCTGCTCCAGGCGGCGGAGCTGGGGGCCCGACTGGAATGTCGTCGGCGTCGGTTCAAGGGCCAGGACGACACGTCGATCCGCGCGACCATCCTTGACCGGCTCCGCCGGGAACTGGCCGCCGGGAGCTTCGGGGCTTACGCCGACGAGTCGCTGGTCGCCACGGTCCAGAGGGCCATCGAGTCCGTGCTCGGCGAGCCCAGGAGGCCCCGGAGCAAACCCGCCGCGGGCTGAGCCGTCGGAAGCCCGGATCAGACGCGGCCCGGAAACCGCTCGCTGGATGCGCGATGGCTCATGGCCAATGGTTGATGGTGGATCGATCAGGGAGTCACGAGCCGGTCCCTCGAATCGTCCGACAACATCGAGACCGACCTGGTCTCTTTGGTGTAGACGCGGGCATGTCTGATCGGATTTAATGCTTTGACGCTCTCGATGAGAGGGGACAAGGCCGATCCGTGAAGGCCTCGTGGCCGTATCCGGATCGGGCCCAGGACCCGAGATCCCACCGATGACCCGTCCCGACGCGGGCCCGACCGATTCGACGCTCCCGGACCGCCTGGGCGACCGGGGCGATCCGCGGTCGTGGTTTCGAATTCGTCGCGCGTTATGATCCGATGATCCGATCGTGTTGCCGTCGATTCCGGCTCGACCCCGAGACGACCGACGAGATTCGCCAGCGGGTCTGGATCGACCTGGCGCGGCGGATGCGGACCTATCGCTTCGACCCGGGGGAGGCGTTCCGCGGCTGGCTCGGGCGGCTCTGTGAGTCGCGGGCGCTCGAACTGCTCCGGGAGCGGAAGGTCGAGGCATCGCGGTCGGTGGAGGATGCCCAGCCGTGACGACCTGGGACGAAGAGGCCGAGCGACGCCCCCGGTTGCTCGACCGGGCCGAGGAGGTCCAGAGGGCCGTTCGCCGGCGGGTTAACGCTCGGGCCTGGCGTGTCTTCTGGGATGTCGCCGTCGAGGATCGGTCGGTCCGCGAGGCCTCGGAGGCCGCCGGGATCAGCTATGCCGCCGCGTTCGCCGACCAGAAGCGGGTGGGGCGGATGCTCCGCGAGGAGGGTCGGCGGTGGCTGTCAACCCTTTCGGCGGATGAGGTCGAAGTCGAATCGGCCTGAGGCGGGATTGGACCATCCATCGACGACCGAGATCCCCTCATGTCCTCGTGCCCCCCGTTCGCGTCGCTCCTCCGCCTGGGTAATGATTCGCTGGGCGGCTCGCGCCTCGGGGCAATCGACGCCCACGTCCAGTCGTGCCCGGCCTGTCAGGGTATCCTGGAGCGGCTGGCCGCCGACCCGACCACTGCGCACGGGGACGTCCCCGAGTGGCTGGCGGGCTCGGGGCCGTCGCCGGCGATCCCCGGCTTCGTGATCGGCGCGAGCTGGGGCGGGGCGGGATGGGGGTGGTCTACCAGGCCTGGGAGCCGCAACTGGCCCGTCGGGTGGCGATCAAGGTCGTGAGCGGGGACCTCGGCGCCGAGACCGAGGACCGCAAACGCTGGCTCCGCGAGGCCCAGGCCGTGGTCCGGGTCCGCCATCCCAACGTCGTCTCGCTCCACCAGGCGGGCGAGCAGGATGGGTGCCTCTACCTGGTCCTCGACCTGATCTCCGGGGGCAGCCTCTCCCGGCGGGCCACCGACCCGTTGCCCCCGAGGGTCGCGGCCGGTCTCCTGGAGACGGTGGCCGAGGCGGTCGAGCAGATCCACCGGGCCGGGATCTTGCACCTCGACCTCAAGCCCTCGAACATCCTCCTCGACGGCCCGCCCGACGACCCCTGGGATCAGATCGACCGATGGTCACCGACTTCGGGATCGCCCAGGCCGGCGACGACCCGGGCGCGACCGCCAGCGGCTCGATCGGGGTCCGCGGGACCCCATCGTACATGTCTCCGGAGCAGATCGCCGGAGATCGCGCCGGGGTCGGGCCGCCCTCCGACGTCTACGCGCTGGGGGCCACGCTGTACTGCCTCCTGACGGGCCGACCGCCGTTCCAGGCGGCCTCGGCGATCGAGACCTTCGACCTGGCGAGGACCAGCGAGCCCGCCCCGCCGAGGGCCCTGATCCCCGGCCTGCCGCGCGACCTCGAGACGATCGCCCTGACCTGCCTCCGGAAGGACCCCCGGCGGCGGTACGCCTCGGCGGGGGCGCTCGCGGACGATCTCCGGCGCTGGCTGGACGGGTTCCCGATCCGGGCCCGGCCGGCCTCCGGTTCGAGCATGCCGGCCGATGGTGCCGTCGACGGCCGGCGTTCGCGGTGCTGCTGGCCCTCCTCGCCCTGACCGTGGCCTCGAGCCTGGTGGGCCTGCTCGCGCTCTCGCGGAGCGCCGAGGCCCATCGCCTCCTCGCCGAGGCGTCGCTGGCCCGCGCCGTCGAGCATGAAGAGGCGGCGTCCCGGAGGGTCCGCCGCCTCGTCGGGCGCTGGCGATGACCGATGACGCGGCTGCCGATGGCCGCGGACGATCGCCTGGAATTCTCGGCCCGCGTGATGAGCGAGCTGATGGCGAAGATGCGCCAGGAGCGAGGCCGGACGAAACGAGCCTCTCGGTGATTCGCGGCCGGGTCCGCCAGACCTCGATGGCCTGCTTCCGACGGGCAAGTTCCACGAATCTCGCCGGCTGCTCGACGAATTCATGGCCCTGCTCGAGGGGTGGAGGGACGGTCGCCGACCGCCGTCGGGTCGAGCTCGAGTCCGCCCTGACACTCCTGGATAAGGCGTTCCTCTCCGGCATGGAAGGGCGGCCCGACGCGGCGTTGGCCGAGTACGAGCGGGCCGAGGAGATCCTCGAGGGGGTCACCCCCTCGGACCTCGGGGTCATCATGCTTCTCGACTCCGCCCAGGGACGATCGCGATGTCGCTGGAAGAATGCGGCCGGGACGAGGCGTGGCGGAGGGTCCTGGAGGCGAACATCCGCATGTTCGACCGGCTGGGCGACGCCGGGGGGGCCGACCCCTGGATCGGGGCCCTGGGGGCCCTGGCCCGCGCGGAGCCCGCGGCCGACTTCGAGGCGACCGAGGCGATCCTCCGCCCCGCGATCGGGAGGCTCCCGGCCGGCCGACGCCTTCCCTGGCACCTCGAGGAACGGCTGGCGGTCCAGGTCCTCAAGGGCGTCGACCCCTGCCCGCCTCGCGCGGCCGAGCCGGGGGGCGACCCGATCGCCCACGCCCGCGATCGTCGGGGTCCTCCGCTGAGGCTCGGGTCGCTCGGCGTCGGGCCAGTCCTCCTCGCCGCCGTGTCCCGGAGGCTGACCGACGTCGCGGCCGGCCAGGGCGCCGGCTGAGGGCGGCGAGACGCCTGGACGACGCCCGCCGGACGGCCGCATGCCTGGCCGCCGTCGCGAGGGAGCTGGTGAGCCGGTCCCGGACGAAGCCGAGCATCACCTCCTGCTGAGCACGGCCTTCGAACAGCAGGCGAAGAACGCCTGGAAGGCCGAGGACTTTCCCGTGATCGAGGAGCCGCTGCGGAAGGCCCTGCGCGAGGCCCACGCCGGCATGAAGCTCGACCCCCGCCACGTGACGGCCCGGGTCAAGGTCGCCGGGCTCCAGGAGAAGCTGGTCGGCCTGGTCGTCGGCCGAGGCGTCCCGTCGAGCCCCGACCGGGCCACGAGGCGGCGGCGGGCCTCCGGGCCGGGCCGGGCAACGCCACCCCCTGGGCCGTCGCCGGCCGGGCGGCTACAATGGCGGTGCGTCGGCGGGTTCGGCCGAGGGGGCATGGGGTCCGGCGGTGGATCGACTGAGCGTCCTCTGTTTCGGCGGGACTTACGGGCTGGCCCTGGCCTGCGACCTGGCCCGGTTCGTCGTCCGGGGTCCGGCCCGATGGTACGCGACGCTCGGCCTTGACCACCCTGGCCTGGGTCGTGCAGACGGCGTACCTGGGCAACCTCGCCGATCCGGACGCATCAGCTCCCGGTCTCGACGGTCTTCGAGTCGCTGCTGGTCCTGTCGTGGGTCCTGGCGGCGGTCGGGCTTTATCTGATCGTCCGGTCGCCGAAGCCGGTGGCGGTGGGGGTGTTCGTCCTGCCGGTGGTCCTGGCCCTGGTGGTGGTGGCGGGCGTCTGGGCCCCGAGCGAGGACTGGGCTGGGTCGGGCTGGGGCGGGGCGAGCCGGTTCTGGGGCTCGGCCCACGGGCTGCTCTATCTGGTCGGCGCGGTGGCCTCGTGCGTGGCGTTCGCCGCCGGGCTGATGTACCTGGCCCAGTCGCACCGGCTCAAGCACAAGCGGCCCCCTCGGTTCGGGTTCAAGCTGCCGAGCCTGGAGGAGTCCGAGCGGCTGAACCGGGGGGCGATCACGGTGGCGTTCCCGTTCCTGACGGCCGGGCCTGCTGGTCGGCGTGGTGATGGAGGTGGCCTTGCGGAAGGCCGGGCATTCGCGGCTGGGCTGGACCGACCCCAAGGTGGTCAGCGGCGTGCTGGTCTGGCTGGTCTTCGCCGGCCTGCTCCACGCCCGGTTCCGGCCCGAGATGCGGGGGCGGCGGGTGATGCTGTTCACCGTCGTCGCCTTCCTCTGCCTGGCCTTCGCCACCGTCGGCGTCGACCTGCTGCACATCACCTCGCACGGCGTCCCCGGATCAGAGGACTCAGGACTGGGACTCAGGACTCGGGTCTCGCATTCGGCAGGGCTGCCTGCCGACCGGCCAGGGCCTGCCCTGCGGGGCGTCGCGGGTCGAGTCCTCAGTCCTCCCGAGTCCTCGGTCCCTCCGAAGGGGGGGGGCGTCGTGAAGCTCCTGGCCCTGGGCGTGGACCACCGGACGGCCCCGGCCCCGGTCCGCGAGGCCCTGGCGTTCGAAGGGCCCCGGCGCGACGAGGGGCTCGACGCGCTGGCCTCGGCGTTCCCCGGCGGCGAGTTCGTCGTCCTCTCGACCTGCAACCGGGTCGAGGTCTACGCCGCCGGCGACGCCGCGGCGATCCCGACGACCGGCGCCCTGATCGACTTCCTGGCCCACTTCCACGCCCGGCCCGCCGAGACTTCGCCGCGCACCTGGTCGACCACCACGACGGCCGAGGCGGTCTCGCACCTGTTCAAGGTCGCCGCCAGCCTGGAGAGCCTGGTCCTGGGCGAGGGGCAGATCCTCGGCCAGGTCCGCGACGCCTACAAGGCGGCCGTCGCCCGCAAGGCCGTCGGGCCGATCCTCCACGCGGTCTTCCCGCACGCCCTCCGGGTCGGCAAGCTCGTCCGCGAGCAGACCGGGATGGACAAGGGGAAGCTCTCGGTCGCCAGCGTGGCCGTGGACGTCGCCCGGGACGTCTTCGACACGTTCGGCGACAAGACCGTGCTGGTCATCGGCGCCGGGAAGATGGGCGACCTGACCTTGCAGCACCTCTCGACCCTCCGCCCCGGCTCGATCCTGGTGACCAACCGCAACCCCGAGCGGGCCGAGGCCGCCGCCGCGCCGATGGGGCGGCAAGGCCGTCCCGTTCGAGCGGCTCGATCGGCCCTGGTCGAGGCCGACGTGGTGGTCAGCACCACCGCCGCCGACCGGCCGATCGTCGACCTGGCCACCTACGCCCGGGTCCAGAAGGCCCGCAAGAACCGCCTGGCCCTGATCCTCGACATCGCCATCCCGCGCGACTTCGACCCCAGGATCGGCGACCTCGAACAGGTGATGCTCTACAACGTCGACGACCTCCGGGCCCAGGCCGAGCAGAACCGCCAGCGGCGGCCAGAAGGGGGTCGACCCGGCCCTGGCGATCATCGAGCGCGAGACCGCAGCCTGCCTGGCCGCGCTCCGCCACCGGACCCACGCCGGCGCCGTCCTCCGCCAGCTCGGCGACTACGCCGACGCCGCCCGGCTCCGCGAGTTCGAGGCCCTGATCGCCCGCCAGCCCGACCTCACCCAGGCCCAGCGCGACGACATCGCCCACGCCCTCCTGAGGCTCCAGAACCAGTTCCTCCACCACCCCCGAGCCGCCCTCCGGACCGCCGCCTCCGCCGAGCCCGACCGAGCACCCCCACCCGCTCGCTCCACGCCGTCAAGGCCCTCTTCGGGCTCCAGTGACGCATCAGATCCGAAGTGACTCGACCTCCTCCTCGACTCCCCGCCGGTATCGATCGCGCAGACTTCGACGGGCTCATCGCGGTACGATGATTCGGTCATCAGATCGAAGGAGGTGATGGCCCAGGGGTTTCGTCGTGAAGGACTCCGAAGCCGAGGCGAAGATCCGGGAACTGGATTGGGCGGGACTGAGGGACCTCTGGGGGAAGATCCAGGTCGGGCGACACGCCGGACTGGGACCTGGGCAAGGCATTCGAATACCTGGTCCTCCGGGTCTTCCAACTCGATGGGCCGTCGTCCGCTGGCCTTATCGGGTCGACCTCCAGGGCCAGATCGTCGAGCAAATCGACGGGCTCGTGGTGGCCGCCGGCTTGCATGCCCTGGTCGAGAGCAAGGACCTGAAGGAGACGGTCTCGATCGAGCCCATCGCCAAGCTTCGCAACCAGCTCATGCGTCGCCCGGTCGCCACCATCGGCATGGTCTTCAGCACCTCGGGATACACCGAGCCCGGCCTCGATCCTGGCCAGCTACCTCGCCGGGACAGACGATCCTGCTCTGGTACGAGGAAGAAGATCGACTTCGCCCTTGAAGAGGCAAAAGATCGTGCCCTTGCTCCAGGCCAAGTACCTGGGCTGCGTCATGGAACGCGGTCCCCGACACGGACATCACCGACCTGGAGTTTCCATGAGGACACACGTGCTTCTGGAATCGCTGTTCAATATGAGGCTGGTCAAGCGACTGCTGGAGCAAGAGGGCCGTTCGATCGACCTCCGTTTCAAGGTCAGCATTCCGTCTTCCTCGCTGTACTCATCGGCCCGCACGCTCCTGGCGGTCGTCGGCGAGCCGGTGGCGTTGGTGCTTGACGCCGAGACGACCAGCCCGTCGGCCGTCTCCAGGCAGCGCCAGACGGTCGAGGAGGTGATCGGGGTCTACGGCGAGGATGTCGCCCTTCTGCCTGCTCATGGCCGTACCCTCGCTCGAGTCCCTGCTCTTCACGAGGTCCGCCTTGCTGGCCCGGGCCTTCGGTGACCAGGCGGACGACGGCGGTCGGTGCAGGAACTCGGCCGGTTGAGCCCCCAGGAAGCCTACAAGCGGCTCGATCCGGGTAGCCCCGAGGGGGCCGGCTTCTCGAAGCTTCTCCAGGCACTGGACGACGACGACGTGGCCGCGCTCCGGGAAGAGTCGCCGATCCGCGAACTGATCGCGTTCCTGGCCGAGGTCGGCAGTCCGGCGGCCCCGTTGCCCTCGGCCCCGTGATCCGAAGCCCTCACCGCCCGGCCGTCCGGATCTCGAACCGGTCGCGGGTCCGGACGTAGTCGTTGCCGGCCATCCGGCCGATCGCCGCGAGCTTGTCGGCGTTGACCCGCATCCGGTCGTCGAGCAGGTCGTCCTTCACGTAGATATGCCGGACCTCGCCGATGACCAGGCTGGCGATCCCGATCGGGATGACGTGGGTGGTCCGGCACTCGAAGGAGACCGACGCCTCGCCGACCCTCGGGGCCTTGACCAGCCGGCTCGGCGCGGGGGTCAGGCCGGCGTGGTGGAACTCGGACTCGCCGTAGGGGATCGACTCGCCGGTCTTGGCCATCCCGTCGGCGTACGACTCGTCCGCCACGTTGACCACGAACTCGCCGGTGCCGCCGTCCTCGACGAACCGGGCGTTCCGGAGGGTGTCCTTGACGCTCCCGTCCCCCTTCAGGCCGCCCACGGTGAACGCCAGGCTCAGGGGCGTGTGGCTGGCCACCGTGAAGTACGAGAACGGCGCCACGTTCGGGAATCCCGTCGACCGAGACCGTCGAGACCACCGCGATCGGCCGGGGGACCACGCAGCCGATCACCAGCTTGTAGCACAGGTCGAACGCCAGCGCCTGGGGGTCGATCTCCATGGAGCCTGATCCTCCAACGACGCCGGACGATCTCTCCGCGATTGAGGATAAGGATAGTCCGGCCGCCCACGCGGTCAAGGGGTCGTCCCCCGGGAAAGACGAACCCAATCGTCCCTAAAGCCCGGCGTCATCGCGAGATCGGCCGGGTCCTGCGTCGGGCCCTCCGACACCGAGCGAACCCGAGGGCCGCCGGCCCGTCGGGAAAGACGAAGCCAATTACGAGGGGGACGCGACCCGCGGGCCGTTCCGGTTATGATCGTCCCGGGGAGGGCCGGCCAGGCCGGGTTTCTCCCGAGATCCACCGATCGGCGAGATCGTCCCATGGACCGGCCCCGTCCCCACGATCATCCGGCCTCGCTCGACGACGACCGGCTCCTGGCCGAGTGCGACCAGTCGTTCCTCCGGAGGTCGGGCCCGGGGGGTCAGAACCGGAACAAGGTGGAGACGGCGGTCGTCCTGAAGCACCGGCCGACCGGGCTGATCGCCGAGGCCAACGAGCGTCGGAGCCAGTCGGAGAACCGCCGGGAGGCGCTCCGGCGGCTCCGGCTGGCCCTGGTCGTCTCGGTCCGCCGGCCGGTCAACCCGCTCGAGCCTCCCAGCCCGCTCTGGCGGTCGCGATGCCGGGGGGGGCGGATCGCGCTGAACCCCGACCATGAGGACGTGCCCGCCATGCTCGCCGAGGCGATGGACGTCCTGGGAGGTCGCGGACCTCGACCTCAAGGCCGCGGCGGACGTCCTGGGCTGCACGCCCTCGCAACTGATCAAGCTGCTGAAGGTCGAGCCCCGGGTCTTCGCCGGGGTCAACCGGGGCCGGGCGGATCGGGGGCTCCGGCCGCTCCTCTGATCAATGCTCCCGGGGCCTCCGGATCAGCCCGCGGCGGGCTTGCTCCGGGGCTTCGGCGGCTCGCCCAGGACGGACTCGATGGCCCGCTGGACCGTGGCCACCAGCGACTCGTCGGCGTAGGTCCCGAAGCTCCCGGCGGCCAGCTCGCGGCGGAGCCGGTCCAGGATGGTGACCCGGATCGCCTCGTCGTCCTGGCCCTTGACCCGACGGCGCCGGCATTCCAGCCGGGCCCCCAGCTCCGCGGCCCGGAGCAGGTCCTCGGGAGTTCCCCCCTCGACGCGCCTGAGAGTCCCGCGATTCATGGCTGTACCTCCTAACCTTGTAATGGCCAGGAATGGTCGCGACCCGCCAAGATTCCCGGCCGAGGCCGGGGCGGCGGTCGGTCTCCGACCGCGCCATGGAGTCCGCCGGCGCGATCTCGACCGGATCGGCCTCAGGCCTCGTCCACGGCGCCGGCCAGCCGGCCCCGGGGGTCGATCTTCGCGAAGATCTGGTCGGTCCGGACCTCGATGAAGAGGATGCCCCCACCGAAGTCCTCGACGCGCCGGAGGATCCCGGCACGGAGGTAGACGGGGATGAGCTCGCGGAGGCCTCGGGGCTCGCGAGCGACTTCGGGATCGAGTCGGAGCTGCATGGTAACCACCCCTAATGTGTCCGGAGGAGCTTCCCTCCGGAGCGGTCGCGCTCGTCGTCTCGGGGGGAGACGGATCCATGCCGCCGTATGAGATCGGAGATGATGGCCGGGGTCGGGGATGAAAAAACCCCACCACGCACCGCCGAGTGCGCCGTGGGGCCATCAAGACCCACCCGGGCCGCCTCTCCGAGCAGAACGGCCTTTCGAACGTCGTCCCCGAGCCCCTCCGCCGATCGTCGCCAAGGAGCACCAACCCGACTTGCCGTCCATCTCCGGTGGCTCGCCCGGTCAGCCCTTATCCTTGAGTCCGCCGCCGAGCAAGTCAAGCGAAAAGATCGCGGCCAATTCCATTTTATTGCCGAGCACGATTCCTCCGAGATCGTCCCGATCCGCCCCGGCGCTTCCCGAGAGCCGGCTGGATCGACCCGAATCCGGCCGCTCCGCCGGCAGAGAGCGGTTGCTCCCGAGGTAGCGATCGGAGATCGGGCTCGGCCTCTTTCATCCTTGAAAAGCGGCCGGCTTGCTTTGTTGTTCTCGTTTGTGGTGTTTTTCCCACTTCAGATTGTTGCCGCAAAGATTCTCACTTCGTTCATCATTGAATGCGGATGAATTCAGGGCTAAGATGACGCCTCACCTGCCAGCCTCGCTCCTACGGCGGTTCACGCTTGCATTGCACCCAATCCCGCTTTGTAGGGCAGGGCTGGCCCTGCCGATCGAACCGGGGACGGCAGGACCAGCCCTGCCCTACGTGTGCCGGTCAATGGTGAATCTCCGGAGCGTGATGACTTGCGTTGATGTCTCTCAAATGAGGATCGGACTAATGGCGAGTGGACTTCGGCCGGCAAGGATTGCGCGTTTGATCTTCGGGGCGCTTCTGGTCTCGAGCACAAGTCTCGCCGGTCCGCTGGACCCGATGCAATTCCAGTCGCTGGGGAACCTCTCGCTCAACGCGCCGGGCACCTATGTCGTCAACACGACCGGCCCCAATCCCACCCTGCTGGCCGGGGGCAACGTGTACACCGGGGTCGTCTTCAACGGCGTCGCTGTCTTCGACTTCAACTCGGTCTCCATCTCTAGCGGTGCCACTCTGATGGCGATAGGAGGGAATCCGGTGGCCCTTCTGTCGCGGTCAACCGAGAATATCTCCGGATCCATCAACGTCTCCGCCTCTCGGTATGACTCCAGGGGCAGGGGCCAGCAATACCGGGGTTGGCGGTGGGGGGCGATTTGGGTCCAGAGGAGAGTCCGGCGCGGGCGGCGGGGGCTTCGGCGGAGCGGGAGGTCAGGGCGGCGATTACGTGTACATTAGCGACGTCGCCAAGGGCGGGCCGGGAGGTGCCGCGACGGCCGACCTTCAGTCGGTTCTTCAGGGTGGCAGTTCCGGCGGATCCTTCGTAGTCGAATTCCCGGGCTACGGCCCCGGTGCCGGAGGCGGAGCGATCGAACTCGGTGCCACCCAGAGCATCAATCTTACCAGCGGCGCCATTCAGGCCGCCGGAAGCAACGCGACTAGCGGGATCAACCTCGGCGGCGGCGGCGGCGGCAGTGGTGGTGGGATTTTTATCCACGCCTCGAGTATTTCTCTGGTCGGGGCTATTCTCGATGTCCATGGGGGGGCCGGTTCCCCGCGGCTCAGTCCGGGAGGCCACTGGTTATGTGGAAGCTTCAGGCGGGGGCGGCGGAGGGGAGATCCTGATCGAATATTCTTCGAGCTTTTCCAGCCTGAATGGAACTGTTAACACGAATGGAGGCCCAGCAGCTAGCGGCTTCTCCAATGAGGCCAATGGATCGAACGGGATCTATTCAGTAACGGCGGTGCCCGAGCCCTCCAGCCTGATCCTGCTTGGCACTTCGACTCTCGGACTGGTTGGGTTGGTAACCTTTCGGAGACGATTCGGGCGGGAGATCGCGCCGCGCGAGGGACGCTTTGCTTCCTGAAGCCAGTTCTCGGCGCTTCTGACCTTCGATGGTCGCCAATGGGAGGCCGATTCGACCAACCGGCCTCCCTCCGAACGATCAGTAACCGATACGGATGACGGTCATCCCCGAATTGGCGTGGACTACATCCGTGCTCGAGAAACTGTACACATAAGAAGTCCCGCTTCCGCCATCGATGGTGTTCTGCCCGCCCAACGCGACGATGAAGTCCGAACCCGACCCCCCGACAACGTGGTTGGTCCCGGCAAAGGTGATCATCGTGTCATTGCCGGTGCCGCCGATCAGGGTGTTGTTGCCGGGGCCAAGCGCTCGAGGACTTCAGAACCCGTGCCGGCGTTGAGGACGTTCGTCCCGCCCCCGTTGGCGATCAGGAAATCCTGGCCTGACCCACCGGTCAGGACGTTGTCGCCCGGCCCGCCGAAGAGATAGCCGGTGATCGGCGTGTTATTGGCGAACGTGTTCGAGCCGGTGCCGCCGAAGTAGTCGATCTCGCCGACTTGCGAGGCCGGGAAGAAGATGTCGTCGCTACCCGCCGAGTTCGAGACCTGGACCTCGACCGATCCCTTATTGAGGCCGACCGACCCTGTGTCTCCCAGGCTGGTCCCGATCACCTCGAGTGTCGTGCCCGACAGGAAGATCAATGCCCCGGACCCTGTCATCAACTGCCGCCCCTCCATCCCCTCGAGGGCGGCCACGAATTGGCGGCGGCTACTGGTCCGACGTCCCACGCCAGACCGACGATCGCGATGGAATAGCAACATAAACCACTAGCTCCGTAATCTAATCTGAAGCGAGCCTTCCCGCCGTCGGGATTCGGGGGTCCACTTCGACCCCTCGGTGCATGGATCGGCAGGCCGGACCATCACCACCCCGGGGGGCGGACCGACGGATCGTCTCTGATGACCCTAGGACGGGCCCGGCGATCTGTCGCAAAATCGGGGGATATAGAGGAGTGGGTTGCCGTCGGCAGGGTCAGTCCATCGACCAGACTACCCGGCCCCCGCTCGATTCGCGGCCCGACGCCCCGCGGCTACCGGCATGGGCCGGCGACAGGGTCGATAGGTTTGTGACGCTGGGCAAGGCGTCGGGTGGCATGCTCTGGCGCAGCCTGAGCATGAATCGACGTCACCCCATGCTCAGGCTGCGCCAGAGCATGCCACCCGGCCCTGGCCGAAAATCGCCCAGCTTCGCAAACCGATCGACCCTGGGGCCGGCGACCGGGTGCTTGACTCCGGAAACCCGGTCGGACACCCTGAAGGCTCGGTTCCCGAGGGGATCGATCGGATCGAGGCTCTCCGGGGTCGCCAAG